>NZ_CP012621.1:792500-3575000 GCF_002407485.1 Zobellella denitrificans
AGACGACAAAGTCATGGGTTGCCATCGGTAGCTTATCACTTTGACGTTTTGCGTCACGCTCTTTAACAATTCGGAAAAGCTGATGAATAAAAGTAGTTCTTGATACTGCAAGTGTCTTGGAACTTCTTGGCGAAACAATGTTGTAAGCATCAGTCACTGATGCAGCGACTCCGCCGAAGTCAGTGCTGTCGGTTCCTTCGGGTCCGATACACACTTCTTGGGGTTGTATGGTTAAGTGACTAAGCGTGCACGGTGGATGCCTTGGCAGTCAGAGGCGATGAAGGACGTGCTAACCTGCGTTAAGCACGGGTGAGCTGGTAAGAAGCGCTTGAGCCCGTGATGTCCGAATGGGGAAACCCACCGCACTTGTGCGGTATCGTTGCGTGAATACATAGCGCAGCGAGGCGAACCGGGAGAACTGAAACATCTAAGTACCCCGAGGAAAAGAAATCAACCGAGATCCCCTTAGTAGCGGCGAGCGAACGGGGGCCAGCCCTTAAGCAGCATTGGCGGTAGTGGAACGGCCCTGGAAAGGCCGGCCATAGTGGGTGATAGCCCCGTACACCAAACCGCCCTTGTTGTGAAATCGAGTAGGACGGGACACGTGTTATCCTGTCTGAACATGGGGGGACCATCCTCCAAGGCTAAATACTCCTGACTGACCGATAGTGAACCAGTACCGTGAGGGAAAGGCGAAAAGAACCCCTGTGAGGGGAGTGAAATAGAACCTGAAACCGTGTACGTACAAGCAGTGGAAGCCTCCTTGTGGGGTGACTGCGTACCTTTTGTATAATGGGTCAGCGACTTACTTTTAGTAGCAAGGTTAACCGTATAGGGGAGCCGTAGGGAAACCGAGTCTTAACTGGGCGATGAGTTGCTAGGAGTAGACCCGAAACCCGGTGATCTAGCCATGGGCAGGTTGAAGGTTGAGTAACATCAACTGGAGGACCGAACCCACTAACGTTGCAAAGTTAGGGGATGACCTGTGGCTGGGGGTGAAAGGCCAATCAAACCGGGAGATAGCTGGTTCTCCCCGAAAGCTATTTAGGTAGCGCCTCGGACGAATACTACTGGGGGTAGAGCACTGTTTGGGCTAGGGGGTCATCCCGACTTACCAACCCCATGCAAACTCCGAATACCAGTAAGTACTATCCGGGAGACACACGGCGGGTGCTAACGTCCGTCGTGAAGAGGGAAACAACCCAGACCGCCGGCTAAGGTCCCCAAGTTCTGGTTAAGTGGGAAACGAGGTGGGAAGGCTCAGACAGCCAGGATGTTGGCTTAGAAGCAGCCATCATTTAAAGAAAGCGTAATAGCTCACTGGTCGAGTCGGCCTGCGCGGAAGATGTAACGGGGCTAAACCAGGCACCGAAGCCGCGGATTCAGAATTTATTCTGAGTGGTAGGGGAGCGTTCTGTAAGTCTGCGAAGGTGTGTCGTGAGGCATGCTGGAGATATCAGAAGTGCGAATGCTGACATGAGTAACGATAAAGGGGGTGAAAAACCTCCTCGCCGGAAGACCAAGGGTTCCTGTCCAACGTTAATCGGGGCAGGGTGAGTCGGCCCCTAAGGCGAGGGCGAAAGCCGTAGTCGATGGGAAACGGGTTAATATTCCCGTACTGACACACATTGCGATGGGGGGACGGAGAAGGCTAGATGGGCCAGGCGTTGGTAGTCCTGGTGAAAGGATGTAGGTGGTGCGTTTAGGCAAATCCGGACGCATAACACTGAGACCCGAGACGAAGTCACCACGGTGACGAAGTCATTGATGCCCGGCTTCCAGGAAAAGCCTCTAAGCTTCAGATGTGTGTGAACCGTACCCCAAACCGACACAGGTGGTCGGGTAGAGAATACCAAGGCGCTTGAGAGAACTCGGGTGAAGGAACTAGGCAAAATAGTACCGTAACTTCGGGAGAAGGTACGCTGGAGCGGGTGAAGTCCCTTGCGGATGGAGCCTGAGCCAGTCGCAGTGACCAGGTGGCTGGGACTGTTTATCAAAAACACAGCACTGTGCAAACTCGTAAGAGGACGTATACGGTGTGACACCTGCCCGGTGCCGGAAGGTTAATTGATGGGGTTAGCCGCAAGGTGAAGCTCTTGATCGAAGCCCCGGTAAACGGCGGCCGTAACTATAACGGTCCTAAGGTAGCGAAATTCCTTGTCGGGTAAGTTCCGACCTGCACGAATGGTGTAACCATGGCCACGCTGTCTCCACCCGAGACTCAGTGAAATTGAAATCGCCGTGAAGATGCGGTGTACCCGCGGCTAGACGGAAAGACCCCGTGAACCTTTACTATAGCTTGGCACTGAACATTGACCCTACATGTGTAGGATAGGTGGGAGGCTGAGAAGCGGTGACGCCAGTTGCCGTGGAGCCGACCTTGAAATACCACCCTTGTATGTTTGATGTTCTAACGTAGGCCCCTGATCGGGGTTGCGGACAGTGCCTGGTGGGTAGTTTGACTGGGGCGGTCTCCTCCCAAAGCGTAACGGAGGAGCACGAAGGTTGGCTAAGTACGGTCGGACATCGTACGGTTAGTGCAATGGCATAAGCCAGCTTAACTGCGAGACGGACAGGTCGAGCAGGTGCGAAAGCAGGTCATAGTGATCCGGTGGTTCTGAATGGAAGGGCCATCGCTCAACGGATAAAAGGTACTCCGGGGATAACAGGCTGATACCGCCCAAGAGTTCATATCGACGGCGGTGTTTGGCACCTCGATGTCGGCTCATCACATCCTGGGGCTGAAGTCGGTCCCAAGGGTATGGCTGTTCGCCATTTAAAGTGGTACGCGAGCTGGGTTCAGAACGTCGTGAGACAGTTCGGTCCCTATCTGCCGTGGGCGTTGGATGATTGAGGGGGGTTGCTCCTAGTACGAGAGGACCGGAGTGAACGAACCGCTGGTGTTCGGGTTGTCATGCCAATGGCACTGCCCGGTAGCTAAGTTCGGAATCGATAACCGCTGAAAGCATCTAAGCGGGAAGCGAGCCCCGAGATGAGTCATCCCTAGAGCTTCGAGCTCTCTAAAGGGCCGTCCGAGACTAGGACGTAGATAGGCAGGGTGTGGAAGCGTAGCGATACGTGCAGCTAACCTGTACTAATGACCCGTGCGGCTTAACCATACAACACCCAAGAAGTGTGAGACCTTGCGGTTTCGAGAACGAATTCATCGAAGACAGCTTTTCCGGATTGAAAGTTTATGCCTGGCGGCGATAGCGTTGTGGTCCCACCTGACCCCATGCCGAACTCAGAAGTGAAACGCACCCGCGCCGATGATAGTGTGGCAGCTGCCATGTGAAAGTAGGTCACTGCCAGGCACCCAAATTTGTAGCGTCGATGAGATTCGACCGGTCCACTGAAGAGGACCCTACAAACCGCTTTTGCGGAGCGGTAGTTCAGTTGGTTAGAATACCGGCCTGTCACGCCGGGGGTCGCGGGTTCGAGCCCCGTCCGCTCCGCCATCACTTCAAAGCCCTGACCAATAGGTCAGGGCTTTTTCGTATTGGCTGCGCCGGACGGATGGATGATGTCGACGCGCTGCGCCTTCGCTGCAAAGGCGGTGCCTTTGCCGCTCCGCCATCACTCAAAACCCCAGCAGAAATGCTGGGTTTTTTTTCGTATTGGCTGCGCCGGACGGCTGGATGATGTCGGCGCGCTGCGCCTCCGCTGCAAAGGCGGTGCCTTTGCCGCTCCGCCATCACAGACCCAAAAACCACCTTTGGGTGGCTTTTGGGTTCGGACGACAGCGATGTTTCAAGTGGGCATGAAGCGAACGTCCTGGAGCGCAGGCGGCCTGCCTACATTCCCGCAATGCGGGAACCGCCGGGCCCCGACGTCACACCCAAACCACCGGCGTTACACTCCATGCGGGCGGGCCGCCCGCGCCCCAAAAGGGCGTACAACTCCCAAACCATGGCGGCAGGCCACGTACCAGGAGTGCTCAAATTCCAAACTACCTTTAGAGCAAACTACTTTGTCATCAAGCTACACAAAAAAGCCACCCGAAGGTGGCTTTTTGTGCCTGATGGCGTTAGCGGGCGACGCAGTCCACGAAATAGCGGGTTTCACCCTGGTGCTCCTCGGCCACCAGGCCGTGGATATAGGTCTCGAAGCCGGGGAAGCGCTGGTTGAAGTCCCGGGCGAACTTGAGGTAATTCACGATGATGTCGTTGAACACCTCACCCGGGATCAGCAGCGGAATACCCGGCGGGTAGGGAGCCACCATCACCGCCGTGGTGCGACCGGTCAGTTCATCCAGCGGGACCCGCTCGATTTCCTTGTGGGCCATCCTGGCGAAGGCATCCGCCGGCTTCATGGCCGGCACCAGATCCGACAGGTACATCTCGGTGGTCAGCTTGGCCACGTCGTTTTCCTTGTAGATCTGGTGGATCTGATCGCACAGATCCTTCAATCCTACCCGCTCGTAGCGGGGATGGCTCTGCACGAATTCCGGCAGCACCTTCCACAGCGGCACGTTGTTGTCGTAGTCGTCCTTGAACTGCTGCAGCTCGGTCACCATGGTGTTCCAGCGGCCCTTGGTGATGCCGATGGTGAACATGATGAAGAAGGAGTAGAGCCCGGTTTTCTCGATGACGATACCGTGCTCGGCCAGGTACTTGGTGACCACCACCGCCGGAATGCCGGTTTCGGCAAAGTCGCCTTTCATGTTCAGGCCCGGGGTCAGTATGGTGGCCTTGATGGGGTCGAGCAGGTTGAAGCCGGGCTCGATGTCGCCGAAACCGTGCCAGCCGGCGTCGGCCTGCAGCATCCAGGCATCCCGTTCGTCCAGGCCGTCGTCGGTCAGGTCATCCGGACCCCAGACGGTGAACCACCAGTCGTCGCCGTATTCGTCATCCACCTTGCGCATGGCGCGGCGGAATTCCAGGGCTTCCGCCAGGGACTCTTCCACCAGGGCGGTACCGCCCGGCTCTTCCATCATGGCCGCCGCCACGTCGCAGGAAGCGATAATGGCGTACTGGGGGCTGGTGGAGGTATGCATCAGGTAGGCTTCGTTGAACAGATGGCGGTCGAGCTTGTTGGCCTCGCCGTCCTGCACCAGTATCTGGGAAGCCTGGGACAGGCCGGCCAGCAGCTTGTGGGTGGACTGGGTGGAGAACACCATGGAGTCCTGGCAGCGCGGCCGGCCCTCGCCGATGGCGTGATAGTCGCCGTAGAAGTCGTGGAAGGCGGCGTGGGGCAGCCAGGCTTCGTCGAAGTGCAGGGTTTCGATTTCCCCGTCGAGCAGGCTCTTGATCTCTTCCACATTGTAGAGAATGCCGTCGTAGGTGGACTGGGTGATGGTCAGCACCCGGGGCTTGGCCTTGGGGTTCCTGGCCAGGATCTCGCGGCAGAAGGGGTTGGCCTGCATCTTTTCGCGGATGCGGGCCGGCTCGAACTCGCTGCGGGGAATGGGGCCGATAATGCCGTAATGGTTGCGGGTCGGCATCAGGAACACCGGCACGGCGCCGGTCATCATGATGGCATGCAGGATCGACTTGTGGCAGTTGCGATCCACCACCACTATGTCGCCCGGGGCCACGGTGGAGTTCCACACTATCTTGTTGGAGGTGGAGGTGCCGTTGGTCACGAAGAACAGGTGGTCGGCGTTGAAGATACGGGCGGCGTTGCGCTCGCTGGCCGCCACCGGGCCGGTGTGATCCAGCAACTGGCCCAGCTCGTCCACCGCGTTGCAGACGTCGGCGCGCAGCATGTTTTCGCCGAAGAACTGGTGGAACATCTGGCCGACGGGCGACTTCAGGAAGGCCACGCCGCCGGAGTGGCCGGGGCAATGCCAGGAATAGGAGCCGTCGTGGGCATAGTGGGTCAGGGCACGGAAGAAGGGCGGAGCCAGGGAATCCAGGTAGCTCTTGGCTTCGCGGATGATGTGCCGGGCCACGAAATCGGGGGTGTCCTCGTGCATGTGGATAAAGCCGTGCAGCTCGCGCAGTATGGCGTTGGGGATATGGCGGGCGGTGCGGGTTTCGCCGTAGAGGTAGATGGGAATGTCCGGGTTGCGGTGGCGGATCTGATCCACGAAACGGCGCAGTTGCCCCAGCACTTCCTGGGCTTCTTCCTGGCCACCGTCAAACTCCTCATCGTCGATCGACAGGATGAACCCCGCGGCCCGGCTCTGCTGCTGGGCGAAGGAGGTCAGATCGCCATAGCTGGTATAGCCCACCACATCCATGCCCGCCTTCTCGATGGCGGAGGCGAGTTCACGGATGCCCGAGCCGCTGGTGTTCTCGGAGCGGAAGTCTTCATCGATGATGACGATGGGAAAATAAAAGTGCATCAGCTTTCCTTTGGTTGAGCGTCTGAAGGTGGTGGCGGCACGGCGGCTGGGCCGCTACCAATTCTAATCCCTATGCCGTCGGGTGACAAAAAATAGTTATGCATCTGTTGTGATTAAAAATTTATTTGACTCGGGGCTGTCACCAGCCGGCTGGCATTCATCGCCGGAAGCGGGCACTATGGTTCTCATACAGAACAGCTTATCCCGGACAGATGAAGGTGAGATGGCAGAATAAAGGCAAGTGGCTGATACTGGCGCTGGCCAGCCTCCTGGCAGGCTGTGCCGCCTCGCCACCGCGTAATCCCGAGAATATCTGCGCCATTTTCGAACAACACAAGGGCTGGCACAAGTCCGCCAACAAGGCACGGGAAAAGTGGGGGGCGCCGGTACACGTGACCATGGCGATGATGTACCAGGAAAGCATGTTCCGCCACGATGCCCGGCCGCCGATGCGTTATTTCCTGTTCATTCCCTATGGCCGGGCTTCCGATGCCTACGGCTATGCCCAGGCCAAGAAGGCGACCTGGGCCGACTACCAGCGGGAAAGCGGCAATCGCTGGGCCAGTCGCAGCAATTTCGACGACGCCCTCGATTTTATGGGCTGGTACATGAATAAAACCAGCACCATCAATGGGGTGTCGAAGTGGGACGCCTACGGTCAGTACCTTAACTACCATGAAGGCTGGGGCGGCTATCGGCGCGGCAGCCACCGGCGCAAGGGCTGGTTGCTGAATACCTCGCGCAAGGTCGAGGGCCGCGCCCAGCGTTATGCCGAGCAGTACTGGCAGTGCAAGGACAGCCTAAACCGCGGCTGGTTTGGCTGAGGCCGCCTGGGCCAGGTAGGCTTCCATCTCGGCCGCCGGTACCATGCCGCCGCCGGTGGCCCACACCAGGTGGTGGGCCCGGGCCAGGCGGGCCGGGGTCAATCCCAGCCGCTGGCGGTAGCCTTCGGCTTCGGTCAATACCCGCAGCGGTCCCGGCATGCCCGCCAGGGCGGAGGGTTCCAGCCTGATGCCTTCGCTGCGCGCCAGCAGCCCCAGCAGGAACAGCATTTCCTCATCCTCCAGGGTATAGAAGCCGTCCAGCATGGGAGCCATGGTGCGCCCGACGAAGCCCGAAGGACGGCCTACCGCCAGGCCGTCGGCGGCGGTCAGGTTATCGATGCCCAGATCCTGTACCGAAATATCGTCGTGCAGGCCGGTATAGACCCCCAGCAGCATGCAGGGGGAGTGGGTAGGCTCGGCAAAGATGCAGTGCACGGCATCGCCGAAGGCCAGTTTGAGGCCGAAGGCCACCCCGCCCGGACCGCCGCCCACGCCGCAGGGCAGGTACACGAACAGGGGGTGCTCCTTGTCCACTTTTATCTGCTGCTGGGCCAGTTGGGCCTTGAGCCGCTCGCCGGCCACCGCATAGCCCAGGAACAGCTGCACCGAGTTTTCGTCATCGACGAAGTGGCAGAGCGGATCCTGCTCGGCTTGTGCCCGGCCCCGGGCCACCGCCACCGAGTAGTCGCTGTCGTATTCCACCACCGTCACCCCCTGGGCCCGCAGCAGGTCTTTCTTCCACTGACGGGCGTCGGCCGACATGTGCACGCTGACCCTGAAGCCCAGTCTGGCGCCGATGATACCGATGGACAGCCCCAGGTTGCCGGTGGAGCCCACGGCGATGGCATGACGGCCGAAGAAGTCACGGAACTCCTCGCTGTGCAGCTTGGCGTAGTCGTCGTCCAGGTGCAGCAGGCCGGCCTTGAGCGCCAGCTTTTCCGCATGCTGCAATACCTCGTAGATGCCGCCGCGGGCCTTGATGGAACCGGACACGGGCAACTGGCTGTCCAGCTTCAGCAACAGGCTGCCGCCGAGCGGCTGGCCGTAGTGCTCGGCCATCGCCTGCTGCATGGCGGGAATGGGGCGCAGGGGGGATTCGATGATGCCCTGCTGTTCCCGGGTCTCGGGAAAGGCGGCGCAGAAGTAGCGGGCAAAGCGGGTCAGTCGCCGGCTGGCATCGGCCACATCACCCGCAGTCAGGCTCAGGGCCGGCAGGGCCAGCTCCACCGGCGCCCGTTCCGGGTTGAACCAGCTCACCGGCTGCAGGGCCATCAGCGGGGTGAGCAGGGGATACCGTTTGCGAAGGTCGGCGATGGCTTGTGCCGAATAGCTTGGGTGGGGATGCATATGTCATCTGATCCTGGTGGTTGGCTGGGGGCAGTATACCAGTGGCGGCCGGTATAGCTGTAGCCAGCAATACCGGCGATATCACCCTATTTCACGACTTGGCGAAGTAGGCACGGGTCAGCCGGAATACCACCGGGCTCAGCAGCGCCAGGGCGATCAGGTTGGGGATGGCCATCATGGCGTTGAGGGTGTCGGCCAGCAGCCAGATAAACTCCAGGGACTGGGTGGCCCCCACCGGCAGCGCCAGTATCCAGGCGATGCGGAAGGGCACTATGGCCTTGATGCCGAACAGGTATTGCACGCACTTCTCGCCATAGAAGCTCCAGCCGAGGATGGTGGTAAAGGCGAACACCGCCAGGGCGAGCGACACCACATACTGGCCGCCGGGAATGGCGCTGGAGAAGGCCAGGGTGGTGAGGGAGGCGCCGGCCTCGCCGCTGGTCCAACTGCCGGTGACGATGATGGCCAGGCCGGTGATGGAGCAGACGATGATGGTGTCGATAAAGGTGCCGAGCATGGCGATGAGCCCCTGACGCACCGGGCTGTCGGTCCTGGCGGCGGCATGGGCGATGGGGGCACTGCCCAGGCCGGCTTCGTTGGAGAACACGCCCCTGGCCACCCCGAAACGGATGGCGGCCCAGACGGCGGCCCCGGCAAAGCCGCCCTGGGCGGCGATGGGGGTGAAGGCGTGTTCGACGATCAGGATGAAAGCGGAGGGAATGGCACTGATGTTGAGCGCCAGCACCACCAGGCCGGCGCCGAAGTAGGACACCGTCATCAGCGGCACCAGCTTGCCCGCCACCTCGGAGATCCAGCGGATGCCGCCGATCAGCACGGCGCCGACCAGTATCATCAACACCACGCCGGTGGCCAGGGTGGACAGGCCGAAGGAGGCCCGCAGGGCGTCGGCCACCGAATTGGCCTGCACCGTATTGCCGATGCCGAAGCCGGCGATGCCGCCGAAGATGGCGAAGGCCACGCCGAGCCACGCCCACTTTGGTCCCAGCCCGTTCTTGATGTAGTACATGGGACCACCCACGTGGTTGCCCAGCTTGTCGGTTTCCCGGAAGTTCACGGCGCAGACCGCCTCGGAATACTTGGTGGCCATGCCCACCAGGGCGGTCATCCACATCCAGAACAGGGCGCCGGGTCCGCCGAAGAAGATGGCGGTGGCCACACCGGCGATGTTCCCCGTGCCTATGGTGGCGGACAGGGCCGTCATCAGGGCATTGAAGGGAGAGATCTCGCCACTGCCTTTCTCTACCTTGGTGAACAGCAGGCGGAAGCCGGTGCCGAGCCGGCGGATGGGCATAAAGCCGAGTCCGAACTGCAGGTACAGGCCTATGCCCAGTATGCCCACCAGCATGGGCACCCCCCAGACCAGGGTATTGATATCGGAGAGTAGCTCTGTGAGAAGTTCCATCTGCATCTTCCTTGAATAAAGGTGACTGAATAGAAAGGCTTTTCCTCTATAGCCTAGTTCCAATCGGGAGGCTTTAACAATCCGTTGCCGGCGGAGGCAGCAACTGTTGCACCACCTGGCGCAGTTGTTGGATGGCGTCCTTCTGTCCCTTGAGCCCCAGGCGCCTGGCCACCTCGGCCGGGTTGGCGCCGGGAGCCAGCAGGGCTTCCAGCAGGGCGAGCTGGTGTGCTGGCAGCGTGGCGGGGAGGGGAGTGCGGCGCAAAAAGCGGACCAGGGCAGGCTGATCCGCGGGCAGATCCCGGTGGGCAAAGGCAAAATCCCGTACCCGCGGCTCGTCCTGGCCGGGGCTGACCGCTGGAAGAGGCAGGTCCAGCTCCCGCCAGCAGGCGTCCGGCAGCGCCCGCAGCAACCCCTGGCGATGATGGCGCAGATCGGCACCGAACTGGCCCAGCCAGGCCGGCAACAGCGCTCGGGCCGCCGGACTTTGCGGCCACAGCATCATGGCGGCGTGCAGGCCGCTGACCGCGTCGACGCCGAGGCCGATGCGCACCGGCTGGAAGCCGTTGCGCCGCCAGAAGCGCAGCAGCTCCGGGCTGGCGCCGAAACTGGTGCCGAGGAAATCGGCCCCGCCCTGCCGCTTGAGCCAGTCGAGCAGGCGGGAGCCGATGCCCTGCTGCTGGCAGCGGGGGTGTACCACTATGCGCATGATGCGCCGGTAACTGAGGCGGCAGGCCTCCCGGAAGCCGCCGTGGAAGGCCAGGGACTGGGGCAGCAGATGGCCGCGGGGGCGGCGGCGTCCTTCCCAGATGGCCTGGCCGAGGGCCGGATCCAGCTCGCCCTCCCGCACCAGCAGGGCCGCGGCCACCGGTATGCCGCCCAGACGGGCAAGTACCAGCTCCAGCCCGGGCGCGTCCAGCAGCTGACGCAGATCGCTGGGGCGGGTCTGGTAGTGGGCCAGGGTCAGCAGGCCGAACAGCTGGCGCAGCAGGGATTCATCCTCGATCAGCTGCCGCGGTTCGAGCCGATGGATGCGCAGCTCGCCGCCCGCCGGCGGCGTCACCGGATCCGCATCCAGCGCCAGCAGCCGGAACACCAGCGGCTCCAGCGGGTCCCTTGGGCTCCAGCGGGCGGGCTCGCTCAGGTGATATTTCCGCCAGCCCGGGGACAGACGGGCCAACGCAGGCTGGAACTTGAGCTGGAAGCCGAGGCCGGTGCCCTCGTAGCCGTGCTCGGTGCTGGCGAAGAGGCAGCAGTAGCGCCGGGCCAGGGTCAGCAGCATGGCGGAAGGAATGGCGGCGGCCTCGTCGACCAGCAACAGATCCGCCTCGGGTCGGCGGGCCAGCAAGGCGTCCGGTGCCATAAAGGGCAGGCGCTGGCCGCTGTGCTCCAGTGCCCGGGCGGCGGCGGCCGGGCTGGGGGCGGTGAGCAGCACCCGGTAACCGGCGTCCAGCAGGCGGGCGGCGGCCAGCCCCAGCAGGCTGGACTTGCCCCGCCCCCGATCGGCGGTCAGCACCAGGGGCTGGCGGCGGCGGGCGGCGTGCAGCATGCAGGCCAGGGCCTGGCGCTGTTCGCGGTTCAGGCAACCGTGGCGGTCGCGCCGGCGCTGCCAGGGGGTATCGGGCAGGGCGGGCAGGGCGGGAGCCGGCTGCCCTTGCCGCCACAGCCAGACCTGCTCATCCTGCTGCAGCAGGGCGGCAAAGCGGCGGATAAAGCGGCTTTCCAGCCCGTCGGCCTGCTCGGGCAGGGCCACGTAACGGGCCAGATCGGGATCCGGATAGGACGGCCAGTCGGCCAGGGGCGGACACAGCAGCAGCACCAGGCCGCCGGCGGCGACCGTGCCCAGCAGGGCGCCGAAGGCATCCGGGTGCAGGCCGCCGTAGGCGTTGTACACCAGGCAGGGATATTCCCGCCCCAGGTAACGCAGGATGCGGGCGGGATCCCGGGCCTCATGGCCGGCGGGGGCCGGCCCCAGCCAGAGGCTGTCTTCCGGGCACAGCTCGGCGGCCCGGGCCATGGCCCAGGTTTCGCTGCCGCTCAGCACCAGCAGCCGGCGCTCGCCGATCCGTCGCAGGTGCCGGCGCCAGTCTTCCCACTCAGTCAAACAGCCGCTCGCCGTTTTCGTCGATCACCCGCCGGGCCTTGGCCACCATCAGTTCGGCGGCCTGCTCGGCGGTGGGCAGCAGATCCGAGCGGATCAGCAGGTATTCCCGCCGGTTACCGTCCTGCTCCTGTACGATGCGGCCCTGCAGCCGGTACTGGCCGCCTTCGGCCCTGGGCTCGGGATAGATGTCGAATCCCCGATAGGACTGGGGTTCAAAGCGAGGGCCATCGTCGGTCGTGGCCTTGCCGGCCAGTTTCTTCAACCAGTTGAACATGGTGCCTACCTTTATTCTCGCCGATAAAAAAGGCGCCTGACGGCGCCTTGCAACAGAAACGGGGGATTACTTCTTGACCCGCAGCACCACGTCCTGGGCCAGGGTGACGGCGCCGCTCTGCTTGCTGAGTTCCTTCACCTCGTCCATGTTGGAGATAACGACCGGGGTCAGGGTGGACTTGGCCTTGGCTTCCAGCAGGGCCAGATCGAATTCGATCACGGTGTCGCCCTTCTTCACCTGCTGGCCTTCCTGGGCAATACGGGTAAAACCTTCGCCCTTGAGCTCGACGGTATCGATGCCGAAGTGCACGAACAGCTCCAGTCCGGAATCGGATTCGATGGAGAAAGCGTGGTTGGTTTCAAAGATCTTACCAATAGTGCCGTCGCAGGGGGCGACCATCTTGTTGCCGCTGGGCTTGATGGCGATGCCGTCGCCGACGATCTTTTCTGCGAACACCACGTCCGGCACGTCCTCGATGGCGACGATTTCGCCGGACAGGGGGGCGAAGATCTCGATGCCGCTGGTGTCGCTGCTGTCGTCAGATACCATTCTTTTCAGTTTATCGAACAGACCCATAGTCATAAGCTCCTGGAGTTATTTAACGCGTAATAATAACAGACGGACTTTCTCAAAACAAAGAGGCAAAGCCCGTCGAAAGCCGCCTGGCCGGCACAAGGCTTCCACTAGTGTAGCAAGGGCAGGGATGGTGCTCATGATAGCCGGTTCAGGGGAATGGCACCTGCGCCCGGTCAAAGGAGGGGGAGGTTTTGTCGTTATTACACGATCATCGGGATTAAAAAAGGCGCCGTTCGGCGCCTTTTTGAGTTACTGTTGCAGTTCCTGCTCGGTAAAGATGCCCTGGAACAGGGCGCTGCTCAGGTAACGCTCGCCGGAGCTCGGCAGTACCACCACTATGTTCTTGTCGGCGAACTCGGGCAGGGCGGCGATGCGGTTGGCGGCCACCACGGCGGCGCCGGAGCTGATGCCGGCCAGGATGCCTTCGTCCTTCATCAGGCGACGGGCCATCTCGATGGCGTCTTCACTGCTGACGCGCTCGACCCGATCCAGCAGGGACAGGTCCAGGTTGCCCGGGATAAAGCCGGCGCCGATGCCCTGGATCTTGTGGGGGCCGGGTTTGATTTCGTCACCGGCCAGGGCCTGGGTGATTACAGGGGACTCGACCGGCTCTACGGCAACGGAGGTGATGGCCTTGCCCTTGGTGTGCTTGATGTAGCGGGACACCCCGGTGATGGTGCCACCGGTACCCACGCCGGCCACGAAGACGTCGATTTCGCCGTCCGTGTCTTCCCAGATCTCGGGACCCGTGGTCTTTTCGTGGATCTCCGGGTTGGCCGGGTTGTTGAACTGTTGCAGCAGCACGTATTTTTCAGGAGCTGACTCTTTCAGCTCCAGTGCCTTTTCGATGGCACCCTTCATGCCCTTGGCGCCTTCGGTCAGCACCAGGTTGGCACCCAGCGCCTTGAGCAGCTGGCGACGCTCCAGGCTCATGGTGTTGGGCATGGTCAGGGTGATCGGGTAGCCGCGAGACGCCGCCACAAAGGCCAGGGCAATACCGGTGTTGCCGCTGGTGGGCTCGATCAGCTCCTTGCCCGGGACCAGTTCACCGCGTTTTTCCGCGTCCCAGATCATGTTGGCGCCGATACGGCACTTGACGCTGAAGCTGGGGTTGCGGCTCTCTACCTTGGCAAAAACCTTGCCCTGGCTTACCCGGTTCAGTTTGACCAGAGGAGTACGACCAATGGTCAGTGAGTTGTCTTCGAAAATCTTGCTCATCGTGGCTATCCCTAAGGTTCAGTGTCACCAAAAATCGTTACACCGTCAGCTTAACCCTTCCTGCCGGAATGAGAAGTGACGATTTGTTATAACAATATGTTATTAAATGATAAAATGATATTCCTTTATCCCGGGGCTTATCAGGCTCCGGACGCTGGTGCTTTGGCTGCAACTCTGCTATCAAGGCAGTGCCGGCGTGAACGACCCCGGCGCTGGTCCGGGTCCCCTGTAGCAGGGCCCAATAGATAGTAGATTCTGGATGCGGGTTAGGAAAGCGAGATGAAAAGGTGCCGAACAGCAACCTGGCTGTGGCTGTTACTCTGTCTGAGCCTGGGGGCCACGGCCTCGTCCTGGCGGGATGAGCCCGAGGCCCGGTTGCAACTGCACCGGCTGGGGCTGGAACTGGCCCTGGCGGACGTGCACCCGGAGCTGACCCTGTGGTGGCGGCAGGCGGTGTCGACTGCCTCTGATGAGGCCGATGACCGGCTGCTGCTGGGGCTGAGTGCTTTCTGGCGGCAGTGGTCCGGCCTGTCTTTCGTCGATCGCCAGCATCTGCGTATCCCCCAATCCGGCCTGATGCCCAGTGCGGAGGACGACGCGGCACTGCGGCAGGCGGCCCAAAACGGCAGCCGCCATCAACTGGTGCAACGTCTGGTGCCCGGTTATGGGGATCATGATCAGTTGCAGCGGCAACTGGCGCGGTTGCTGGCCCTGGCCGAGCAACCCTGGCCCAGTCTCAAAACGGCCACGCTCCGGCCCGGCGAGCGGGCGGCCGTGGTGCCCCGGCTGCGGGAACGGTTGCAACTGCTGGGGGACCTGCCCGCGAGCGCAATGGATGGCGATGACTATTACGACAGTGCCCTCGAGCAGGGCGTACGACACTTTCAGCAACGTCACGGCCTGCAGGTGGATGGGGTCATCGGGCCCCATACCTATTCCTGGCTGGATGTGTCCCCCCTGGCCCGGGCCCAGCTGTTGATGCGCAGCATGCTGCGCACCCTGATCGGCGATACCCTGCCCCCGGCCTACCTGCTGGTGAATATTCCCGAGTACCGGCTGCGTCTCTATCAGGATCAGGCCATGGTGCTGGAAAGCGACGTGATCGTGGGCAAGGACAGCCGCAAGACCCCGATCATGGCCAGCGAGATCACCAATGTGGTGGTCAATCCTCCCTGGCATGTGCCGCGTTCCATCCTCACCAAGGACATACTGCCCCGGCTGTACCAGGATCCCGGCTATATCGAGCGCGAGGAATTCGAGGTGCTGGACGCCGGCGAGCGGCTGGTGCCCCGGGAGGAATGGCAGGCGGTGCTCTACGAAGACGGGGTTTTCCCCTATCGGCTGCGGCAGCGACCCGGCAGCCGCAATGCCCTGGGGGCCTACAAGTTCCATCTGCCCAACAACGAGGCCATCTACCTGCACGATACGCCCTCCCGCGGGCTGTTCAGCCGGGACAGCCGGGCGCTGAGCTCGGGCTGTGTGCGGGTGGAGGAGGCCGAGCAACTGGCACTCTGGCTGCTCAGCGAGCAGTGGAGCCCGTCCCGGCTGGCGGATCTGAAGGCCAACCGGCACACCCGCTGGCTCCGGGTCAACAAGCCGTTGCCGGTGTTCATGGTGTACTGGCCCGGCTGGCTGGGACAGGACGGCCTGCCCCGTTTTCGTGATGACATCTACCAGTTCGACCACCGCCTCCGTGCGCCCTTTGAGGCGGGTCAGCTCGATCTGGGGCTGCTTGGCATAGAACAGGGACGGTTGTCACAACTTTCCCGTCTGGCGCACACATTGTAACCAAAGACGGTTGATGTTTTGTCCGGCCCTGGGATAAGGTCCTTGCGGTTTGCTACGACATCGGCTGTCCGAGAGGCGCCCCGTCCATGAAATCGGGCCCTTCCGGCGGGTTTCTCCTCGGCGCACCGATGCTCTCCTGAACGAAACGCGAGGGGTTGTCATGCGGGAATGCGGTACGGAACGTCGTCGTTTTTTACTCGGGCTGGGGGCGCTGGGCGCTGCCGCCCTGTTGCCCTTGCCGGCAGGGGCCAGCCTGTCGGCGCCGGTACGCCGATTGAGCCTGTATAACCTGCACTCGGGGGAGAAGGTGACCGCCACTTTCTGGGAGCAGGGCCGCTACCTCGACGAGGGGCTCGGCTCCTTCAGCCGCCTGATGCGCGACCTGCGCCGTGATGAAGCCTTTCCCATCGATCCCAGATTGTTCGACCAGCTGTTTCTGCTGCAGCAACGGCTGGGCCGGCAAGGGGAAATCCAGGTCATCTCCGGCTACCGCTCCCCCCGGACCAATGCCCTGCTGCACAGGCAGGGCAAGGGCGTGGCCAAGAAAAGCTACCATATGCTGGGACAGGCCATCGACTTGCGCCTGCCCGGGGTGCCCCTGGCCGAGCTCAACCGGGCCGCCCGCCAACTGGGAGCGGGCGGCGTGGGCTACTACCCCGGGTCGGATTTCGTTCATCTGGACACCGGGCCGGTACGCAGCTGGGGATAGTGCTCCACCCAGAGGGCGGTGGCACCGCACACCGCCACCGGCATGATCAGCAGGTTGACCAGCGGCAGGCTGGCACAGAGGCTGACGCTGGCGCCGAAGCTCCAGGTCAGCCGTCGTTTCTCTGCCAGCGCCCGGCGCATCCGGTCGAAATCGACCTTGTGGTTGTCGAACGGATAGTCGCAGTACTGGATGGCCATCATCCAGGCGCTGAAGGCAAACCAGAGCAAGGGGGCCAGGGTCTGGCCGAAGGCCGGCACCAGAAACAGCAGCAGGCAGCCGAGGGCCCTGGGCACATAGTAGGCCAGTTTGCGCCATTCCCGCCCCAGCATGCGGGGCGTATCCCTGAGCAGGGCGAGCCAGCCCTCGTCGCTGCTGGTGCCGGTCAGCTTCTGTTCCACCCGTTCGGCCAGCAGGCCGTTGAAGGGGGCGGCCAGCATGTTGGCCACGCTGGTGAAGAGCAGCGAGAACACCAATACTATGGTCACCACCGCCAGGGGCCAGAGCAGGTAGCTCAGCCAGTGCAGATAGTCGGGCAGCCATTGTTCGAACCAGGCAAACAGCTGCCCGAGCTGCAGGAACAGGAAATAGAAGGCCCCGCCGAACAACAGCAGGTTGACCGCCAGGGGAATGAGCACAAAACTCCGCAGGTCTGGCTCCCACATCAGTGCCCATCCCCTGAGCAGATACTGAGGGCCGCTGGCCAGATGGTAAGAGGCGGACATGGCAACTCCCGGATTCAGAAAGTCCTCCATTCTAAAGAGCACCACCCCGGGTGCCAAGCCCGGAGCCTGCGGCCAGCGCGAAGCAGGCTGTCGTGCCGCGACGGACGTTTTTTGAACGCCGCGCCTGGGCATGGGGTGGCAACGACGGCCATTTTCGCGTTCAACGGCGAATAACGGCGTGAAAAACGAGTATTTTATCCGATGCCGGCGGAGATGACTCTTGTCAAAGGCGCATGGTAAACATACCCTTGTCGGTACCTTTGGCAATATCCCGGCTCGAGCAGCAGGCTCCCGGCTTGCGTCGGCACTACGGCTGATACATAAGCAA
Organism: Zobellella denitrificans; assembly: GCF_002407485.1. Lineage (NCBI taxonomy): Bacteria > Pseudomonadati > Pseudomonadota > Gammaproteobacteria > Aeromonadales > Aeromonadaceae > Zobellella > Zobellella denitrificans. The sequence continues at coordinate 810,100 of NZ_CP012621.1, forward strand.
AAATTTTAGAGAAACGATAATGCAGGATTTGCGAATTATCTTGATCATCCTGGGTGCGGTCGCCATCGCCGCCTTGCTGATCCACGGCCTGTGGACCAGCCAGAAAGGACGCCAGAAACCGATGCGTGAAAAGCCGATCGGCAAGATGGCGAGCGAGCCGGCGGATGGCGAGGATTTTGACCGCGACGGTATCGGCAAGGTGCGCGTGGTCGCCACCCGCAAGGCCGAGCCCGCCCGCCGCAAGGATGAGGACGAGGATGACTGGCAGCTGTCGCCGCGTTTCTCTGCCATCAACGACGACGATGAGGAAGACGAGCCCAGCCTGGGATTGTCTCCGGCCTCGGCGGCCGCCACGGCGACCAGGCCCAAACCGGCGCCGGCCCGCCCTGCGGCACAACCTGGACTCCGCCCCGCGGGCGACCAGGCCGAGCAGCGGCAGCGTGAGCGCCAGTATCAGGACGGGGAAATCGATCCCCTGTTCGACGAGCCGCCGGCACCGGCCCCGATGGGCGAGCCCGTGGTTGTTGCGCCCCAGCCGAAAGCCGAACCCGTGGCCGAACCCGAACCACAGCCGGCGTTCACGCCCGAGCCCGAGCCCCTGGCCGAACCCGAGCCGGCTCCGGTGCTGCGCGAGGTGCCCAAGACCTGGCAGGATGTCTATGTGATCAACCTGATGGCCCGACCCAACCAGAAACTGGAAGGCCACGCCCTGATGCGGGCCCTGACCGATTCCGGTTTCTGCTTCGGCGACATGGACATTTTCCACCGTCACCAGACCCCGACCGGCCAGGGCGAGGTGCTGTTCAGCCTGATCAACATGGTCAAGCCGGGCACCTTCAATCCCAACGCCATGGCCGGCTTCAGCACGCCCGGGGTGTCGATCTTCATGCAGTTGCCCAAACCCGGCATGGCCAAGAACCATTTCAACCTGATGGTGCAGACCGCCGAAAACCTGGCCGAGGATTTGGATGCCCTGCTGTTCGACGCCGAGCGCTCGCCCCTGAGTCCGGACTACCTGGCCCACTGCCGCGAGCAGTTGCGGGACTACGACAGCCAGGCCCGCTAACCCCCATTCTGTTGTCAAAGTGCGGCCGGGTGCCGCACTTTTTGTTTGAGCGAAGATCCCATGAGCGACGTCAAAGCCCGAATCCTTGCCCTGCGCGAGCAACTCGATAGCTACAACTACCAGTATTACGTGGAAGACGCGCCCAGCGTGCCCGACGCCGAGTACGACCGGCTGATGCGGGAGCTGGTGGCGCTGGAGCAGGCCCACCCCGAGCTGCTGGACCCGGACTCTCCCAGCCAGAAGGTGGGCGGGGCACCGGTGTCCGCCTTTCCCGAGGTGCAGCATGCCCTGCCCATGCTGTCCCTCGACAACGTGTTCAGCGACGAGGAGCTGGCCGCTTTCGAAAAGCGGGTGATGGACCGGCTGGACCGGGCCGAGCCGCTCGATTTCTGCTGCGAGCCCAAGCTCGATGGCCTGGCGGTCAGCCTGGTGTACGAGCAGGGCCGCCTGGTGCAGGCGGCCACCCGGGGCGATGGCAGCACCGGCGAGGGCATCACCGAGAACGTGCGCACCATTCGTGCCGTGCCGCTGAAGCTGAAAGGGGAGGGCTGGCCGGCCCGGCTCGAGGTGCGCGGCGAGGTGTACATGCCCCGGGCCGGTTTTGAGAAAATGAACGAAGATGCCCGGGCCGAGGGCGGCAAGGTGTTCGCCAACCCGCGCAATGCCGCCGCCGGCAGCCTGCGCCAGCTCGACTCCCGCGTCACCGCCCGGCGACCGCTGGCGTTCTATTGCTACGGGGTCGGCCTGGTGGAGGGCGACGCCCTGGCCGAGCGCCACTTCGACATCCTGCAACAGTTGAAGGGCTGGGGACTGCCGGTGTGTCCCGAGATCAAGCGGGTGCAGGGCCGGGCCGGCTGTCAGGCCTACCATGACGATATCCTGGCGCGACGCGACCGGTTGCCCTACGAGATCGACGGCGTGGTCTACAAGGTGGACGAGCTGGCCCTGCAGCAGCAATTGGGCTTCGTGGCCCGGGCGCCGCGCTGGGCCACCGCCCACAAGTTTCCGGCCCAGGAAGAGCTGACCCGGCTGCTGAAGGTGGAGTTCCAGGTGGGGCGCACCGGGGCCATCACCCCGGTGGCCAAGCTGGAGCCGGTGCCGGTGGCCGGGGTGACGGTGTCCAACGCCACCCTGCACAATGCCGACGAAATCGCCCGGCTGGGGGTCATGGTGGGCGACACCGTGATCGTGCGCCGGGCGGGGGATGTCATTCCCCAGGTGGTGGGCGTGGTGCTGGAGCGGCGTCCGGCAGACGCCCAGCCCATCGTGTTCCCCGATCATTGCCCGGTCTGTGACGCCGAGATAGAACGGATCGAGGGCGAGGCGGTGGCCCGCTGTACCGGCGGCCTGTTCTGCGCCGCCCAGCGCAAGGAAGCCATCCGCCACTTCGCCTCCCGCAAGGCCCTGGACATCGAGGGCCTGGGCACCAAGCTGGTGGAACAACTGGTGGATCAGGAGCAGGTGAAGACGCCGGCGGATCTGTTCCACCTGAGCCAGGAGACCCTGGCCGGACTGGAGCGGATGGGCGAGAAGTCCGCCGCCAAGCTGCTGGCCGCCCTGGACAAGGCGCGTACCACCACGCTGCCGCGCTTTCTCTATGCCTTGGGGATCCGCGAAGTGGGGGAGGCCACGGCGCTCAACCTGGCCCGCCACTTCCTGACCCTGGAGGCGGTGATGCAGGCCGAGGTAGAGACCCTGCTGGCGGTGCCGGACGTGGGCGAGGTGGTGGCCAAGCATATCTACTACTTCTTCCGCCAACCCCATAACCAGGAGGTGGTGCGGGCGCTGGTGAGCCCGCGGGAGCAGGGCGGTTGCGGTCTGCACTGGCCGGCGATCGAGGCCGTGCCGGTCGCCGCCCAGCCGCTGGCGGGGCAGACCTTCGTGCTTACCGGCACCCTGAACCGGTTGTCGCGCAACGACGCCAAGGCGGCGCTCCAGGCCCTGGGCGCCAAGGTGGCCGGCTCGGTCTCGGCCAAGACCAGCCAGGTGGTGGCGGGCGAGGCCGCCGGCTCCAAGCTGGTCAAGGCCCAGGAACTGGGCGTGCCGGTGATGGATGAGGACGGGCTGCTGGCGCTGCTGGCCGGACACGGCTGGCAGCCCTGACGGAGAGGGGCTGCCAGCCCCTTTGGTTACCTCAGGGGGTGGTGACGGCGGTAAAGTCCTGGCCCATGCGGCGGAAGGCGTTCAGAGTCAGGCCCTTGTCCCGGATTTCCAGGTAGTGCAGCCTGCCGTCGGCACTGATCACCAGGGTCATGTCCTGGCCGGCGCGCAGGTTGCTGAGCGGCTTGTAGGACGGCTCGGCCCGCACCAGGGCGATCAGATCCTGGCCCGGCAGCTGCCACTGGCGGAACAGGGCAGCCAGGGTATCCCCCTGGCCCAGGGTATGGTCGATGCGCCGGCCGCCCTCGGGCACCGGTATTTCCCGGGTCAGGGAAGGCTCCAGAGCAATAGTGAGGCTGCCGGTAACGGGCCCCTGCGGGGCCGGCGGCGCCGGTTGCCAGGCCAGCAACAACAGCCACAGCGGCACCAGCACCATCAGGCCGGTGCGGTGTGTCCTGGGCAGCTGGCGCAGTGCCGACAAGGCCCTGCCCACCCCTTGCCGGGCAGGCAGGGTCAACTGGTTCAATTTGGTGCCGAAGGACTCCGGCGTATTACGTTTGGTGACTGGTCTTCGTCTGGTCATGTATAGGCCCTCGCGGGCACAAGTGTATCCGTGGGCCGGTCGCCCGACAAGCGGCGGATAAGGCCCTTTTTCCGCCATGTCCGCTTTTGTCCCGCCCGTCTCCGGCCGCCATCCCGGCCCGCTTCGACAAAGCGTTTAACCCGCCCCGGCCGGGTGCTAAAATGGTCGCCACTTCTAACGTTTCAGGCTCGTTTGGGCTTTTCACCAGCTTAAGGCAGAAAAATGACAGTTAAAACGCGGTTTGCTCCCAGCCCCACCGGTTTCCTCCATGTCGGTGGCGCACGCACGGCTTTGTACTCCTGGCTTTACGCCCGTCATCACCAGGGCGAGTTCGTCCTGCGCATCGAAGACACCGATCTGGAGCGTTCCACCCAGGAGGCCATCGACGCCATTCTCGAGGGCATGAACTGGCTGGGCCTGGGCTGGGACGAGGGTCCCTACTATCAGACCCGGCGTTTTGACCGTTACAACGAGCTGATCGACCGGCTGCTGGCCGAAGGCAAGGCTTACAAGTGCTACTGCTCCAGGGAGCGGCTGGAAGCCCTGCGCGAGCAGCAGATGGCCAACGGTGAAAAGCCCCGCTACGACGGTACCTGTCGCCATGGTGGGCATGAGCATCCCGCCGGCACGCCCCATGTGATCCGTTTCAAGAACCCGACCGACGGCGCCGTGGTGTTCGAGGACCACGTGCGCGGCCATATCGAGATCGCCAACCGGGAGATGGACGACCTGATCATCCGCCGCACCGACGGTGCGCCCACCTACAACTTCTGCGTGGTGGTGGACGACTGGGACATGGCCATCACCCATGTGGTGCGTGGCGAGGATCACATCAACAACACCCCCCGCCAGATCAACATCTACCATGCCCTGGGCGCGCCCGTGCCCGAGTTCGCCCATGTGTCCATGATCCTGGGCGACGACGGCGCCAAGCTGTCCAAGCGCCACGGCGCCGTCAGCGTGATGCAGTACCGGGACGACGGCTACCTGCCCCAGGCCCTGCTCAACTATCTGGTGCGGCTGGGCTGGTCCAACGGCGACCAGGAGATTTTCTCCCTGGAGGAGATGGTGTCCCTGTTCTCCCTCGACGCCATCAGCAAGTCGGCTTCCGCCTTCAATACCGACAAGCTGTTGTGGCTGAACCAGCACTACATCAAGACCCTGCCGGCCGAGGAAGTGGCAGGCCACCTGGAATGGCATATGCGCGATCAGGGCATCGACTTCGGTCGGGGCCCGGCTCTGGCCGAGGTGGTGAGCCTGTACGCCGAACGCTGCCAGACCCTGAAGGAGCTGGCGGCCCAGAGCCGCTACCTGTTCGAGGATTTTTCCGCCTTCGAGGAGGGCGCGGCCAAGAAGCACCTGCGTCCGGTGGCGGCCGAGCCCCTGGCCCTGGCCCGCACCAGGCTGGCGGAGCTGGCCGACTGGCGGGCCGGCGCCATCCACGAGGCAGTCAACGCCGTCGCCGCCGAGCTGGAGCTGGGCATGGGCAAGGTGGGCATGCCGCTGCGGGTGGCGGTCACCGGCGTGGGCCAGTCGCCGGCCATCGACGGCGTTATGGCGCTGCTCGGCAAGGACAGGGTACTGGCGCGTATCGACATGGCCCTGGCCTTTATCGCCGAACGGGCCCAAGGATAAAACAGCTCAAAGCCTTAAGTTGTAAGCCAGAAGAAAAACAAACGGCGCCTTGAGACGGCGCCGTATTTTATTACGCTTCCGGCTTCCGGCTTCCGGCTTCCGGCTTCCGGCTTCCGGCTTCCGGCTTCCGGCTTCCGGCTTCCATCGCTTAAAAAATGACTGGTTGAACGGCTTTTTTTATTTTGTGGTTGACACTAAAGTGCCCCCTGCCTATTATGCGCCTCGCTCGCAGGGACAAGGTCCCCGAGAGACTTAAGCGGGGCTATAGCTCAGCTGGGAGAGCGCTTGCATGGCATGCAAGAGGTCGGCGGTTCGATCCCGCCTAGCTCCACCAAGATTTCTTGGTAACCCCTTAAGTCATTTCTGCCAAATGGGGCTATAGCTCAGCTGGGAGAGCGCTTGCATGGCATGCAAGAGGTCGGCGGTTCGATCCCGCCTAGCTCCACCAAATTTGGTCGGTGGTTACAGTGGAAATGAATGAGGTCGGCGACAAAGGTTGCCCCGTTCGATTCCGCCTAGCTCCACCAGGCGGCAGAAAAACACCAGTAAAACAGCATTGTTTTGGGGCTATAGCTCAGCTGGGAGAGCGCTTGCATGGCATGCAAGAGGTCGGCGGTTCGATCCCGCCTAGCTCCACCAAAACAATCTGACCCGAATTCGGGGCTATAGCTCAGCTGGGAGAGCGCTTGCATGGCATGCAAGAGGTCGGCGGTTCGATCCCGCCTAGCTCCACCATATTTAGTCGGTGGTTAGAGTGCATTGAACGAGGTCGGCGACAAAGGTTGCCCCGTTAGATCCCGCCTGGCTCCACCAAACAGAAAGCCGCTGCAGAGATGCAGCGGCTTTTTGCTTTTCCGTGGTTCCTCCGCCTCTGGCCTTTTTTGCCGCCGCCACGCACAATGGAAAAAACTCAAACGAGGCTGGTTTTATGGAGGCGTTCGCCGATATCTTTGCCCGGGCCTGCGCCCGCCACGGCGGCGAGGCCGCGCTCCGGCAGCGTATCGCCACCCCGCGCTGCACCCCCGACCAACTGGCGGCCATTCCCGACGACCGCTGGCTGTCTTCCTTCACCATGAGCCTGTTCCAGTCCGGCTTCGTCTGGGAGGTGATCCGCCAGAAGTGGCCCGATTTCGAGCGGGCCTTTTTCGGCTTCGCGCCGGAGAAGATGCTGCTGCTCGACGAGCATCACCTGGAACGGCTCAACAACGACGCCGCCATAGTGCGCCATGCGAAGAAAATTGCCGCCGTGCCGGTCAATGCCCGCATGGTGCTGGAACTGGGGAAGCCCCACGGCGGCTTCGGCGCCTTCGTGGCCAACTGGCCCGAGGCGGACCGGGTGGGACTCTGGCAGGAGATCAAACGCCATGGTCGCTTGCTGGGCGGCAATATCGCCGCCTATGGCCTGCGCCGTCTGGGGGTGGACACCTTTATCTTTACCCCCGACGTCACCGCCTACCTGATCAACCACCGGGTGGTCGACGCAGGGTTAGGCAGTCGCAAGGGCATGCAGCAGGCCCAGGCGGCCTTCAACGAGTGGCGCCGCCAGAGCGGGTTCGGCTTCGGCGAGATCAGCAAGACCCTGGCCTGCTCCCTCGGTTAGGGCTCCAGGTAGGGGGTCAGGAAGGCGTGCACCTGGCGGGCGATCAGCGGCTGGGCCTCGGCGGTGGGGTGGATGCCGTCGTCCATCATCATGCCGTGCTCATTGAGCAGCGGGGCCACGAAGAAGGGCAGCAGCGGCAGTTCGTGCCGTTTGGCCAGCTTGTCGAAGATGCCCTCGAACTGCTCCAGGTAGCGGCGGCCGTAGTTGGGGGGCAGGCGAATTTCGGTCAGCACCACCCGGGCGCCGGCCCGGTCGGCGAGCGCTATCATGGTGTCGAGGTTGCGCTCGATAAGCGGGGGCGGCAGCCCGCGCAGGCCGTCGTTGCCGCCCAGCTCCAGCACCACCAGGCTGGGCTGGTGGCGTTCCAGCAGGGGCGGCAGCCGTTGCAGGCCGCCCTGGGTGGTATCGCCGCTGACGCTGGCGTTTACCACTTCCACATTGCGCCCCTCCCGGCGCCATTGCTCGGCCAGCAGCCGGGGCCAGGCCTGGTCGGCATTCATCCGGTAACCGGCGCTCAGGCTGTCGCCGAGGATCAGAACGGTGTTAGCATGGGCGACGGATGACACCAACAGCAGTATCGTCAAAAGGATACGAGGCATGACAACTTCTCCGATCATCAGGGTGGCCGGCCTGACCCACAGGGTCGGTCTGGGCGACACATCACTGACCATCCTTCAGGGGATAGGGCTGGAAGTCAAGCCCGGGCAGAGCCTGGCCCTGGTGGGGGCGTCCGGCTCCGGCAAGTCCACCCTGCTCGGGCTGCTGGCCGGCCTGGACATCGCCAGCGAGGGCGACATCGAGATCCGCGGCCAGTCCCTGGCCGCCCTGGACGAAGAGCAGCGGGCCTTGCTCAGGGCACGGCATATCGGTTTCGTGTTTCAGTCCTTCCTGCTGCTGCCCACCCTCACCGCCCTGGAAAACGTCATGCTGCCCGCCGAGCTGCAGGGCCGCAGCCAGTGCCGGGAACGGGCGTTGCAGCTGCTGGCACAGGTCGGACTGGCCGAGCGGGTGCGCCACTTTCCCAGCCAGCTGTCCGGCGGCGAGCAGCAGCGGGTGGCCATCGCCCGCGCCTTTATGACCGAGCCGGACATACTGCTGGCGGACGAGCCCACCGGCAACCTGGATCACCATACCGGTGCCCAGATCATCGAGCTGCTGTTCCGCCTGAACCGGGAGCACGGCACCACCCTGGTGATCGTCACCCACGACGAGGCCCTGGCCGGCCGTTGCGAGCGGCGCCTGCTGATGAGTGCCGGTCGCCTGGAGGAGCAGCATGCAGAGTCTTAGCTGGCGCCTGATCTGGCGCGAGGCGGGGCGGGGGCCGCTCCGGCTGTTTGTGCTGGCCCTGGCCCTGTGCGTGGCCAGCATTCTCAGCGTGAGCCTGGTGGCGGACCGCCTCAACAGCGCGCTCAAGGTGTCGGGGCGGGACTATATCGCCGCCGATCGTATCCTTACCGGCAGCCGGGCGGCCCGGGAAGACTGGCTGCGGGAGGCGGAAGGGCGGGGACTGGGAGTGTCCCGTACCCAGTCGTTCCAGAGTGTGCTGTTTGCCAACGACGAGCTGCAATTGGCCAGCGTCCGGGCGGTGGACGACGCCTTTCCGTTTTACGGTGAACTCCAGTTGAGCCCCGCCGGCCGGGTACGGCCGGGCACCATCTGGCTGTCCGCCCGCCTCCTGGCGCTGCTACAACTGCAACCAGGCGACAAGGTCGAACTCGGCAATATCGAGCTCGAGGTGGCGGGAGAACTGGTGAAGGAGCCGGACGAGGGCTTCTCGCCCTTCCTGCTGGCGCCGCGCGCGCTGATCCACCTGGACGACGTGGCCGCCACCGGCATCTTTATGGAGGGCAGCCGGGCCCGTTACCGCTACCTGTTCCGGGGCGATGAGGCCGGGCTGCAGGCCTATGCCGACTGGCTGCGGCCGCAGCTGCAGCAGGGCCAGCGCTGGCGCGGCCCGGACGACGCCGATACCCCGGTGGCCCGCTCCATCGGCCGGGCCGAGCAGTTCTTCCGGCTGGCGTCGCTCACCGGGGTGCTGCTCGGCATCCTGGCCATGGCCATCGCCCTCGGCTATTTCTCCCGCCGGGAGCAGGATCGCATCGCCCTGCTCAAGACCCTGGGCGCGGGGCGCCGGCAACTGCTGGCCTGGCTCGGCCGGCTGCTGGCCGGTCTGCTGCTGCTGGGGGCCGGCCTGGGTGCCCTGACGGGCTACGGCCTGCACAAGCTTATCCTGCTGAGCCTGGGGGAGGTGCTCGACATCCCGCTGCCGCCGCCGTCCATCATGCCCTTCGCGGTGGCGGCGGGGCTGGCGCTGCTCACCACCCTGATGCTGTCGGTGGTGCCCCTGCTGCGGCTGTTGCGGGTGCCGCCCCTGCGGGTGCTGCGCAATGAGGCCGAGGCCCGCATCTCTCCGTGGTGGAGCGCCGGCATACTGCTGGCGGGCACCTTCGGTCTGAGCTGGCTGTTCGCCGGCAGCCCGGGGCTGGCGGTGGGGCTGCTGCTGGGGCTGGTGGCCCTGGGAGGGCTGCTCGGCGGCCTGTGCTGGCTGCTGCTGGCCCTGGCCCGCCGCAGCGGCGGCGGCATCGCCTTCCGGCTGGCGGTCAGCCGGCTGCAACGGGCGCGGCTGGCGACCCTGGTGCAGTTCGGCGGCGTGGCCCTGGCGCTCTTTCTCGGCACCCTGCTGTGGGTGGTGCGCGGCGAGCTGGTGGACGGTTTTCTGGCCCGGCTGCCGCCGGATACCCCCAACCGCTTCCTGATCAATATCGCCACCGAGGAGCGGGAGCCCATCCGGGCGCGGCTGTACCAGGCCGGGCTGGATACTTCCCTGTTCTACCCCATAGTGCGCGGCCGTCTGACCGAGATCAACGGTGTCCCGGCGGCGCCGGATGTGGACAGCGAGCGGGGTGGCGGGCTGGGACGGGAGCTCAATCTGACCTTTGGCGAGCAGTTGCCCGAGGGCAACCGCCTCCTGCGCGGCCAGTGGTCGGCCGCCCCCGGCGGGGTGTCGGTGGAGTCGGGCCTGGCCGAACGGTTGGCGCTGTCGATTGGCGACCGGCTGACCCTGGATCTGGCCGGCCAGCAGGTGTCGGCCGAGGTACGCAACATCCGCCAGGTGGACTGGGACAGCATGAAGCCCAACTTTTATCTTATCTTCAGCCCCGACGTGCTGGCGGATTACCCGGCCACCTGGCTGGCGAGTTTTTACCTGCCGCCGGAACAGCGGGCCCTGGAGGTGGAGCTGATCCGTGCCTTCCCCACCATCACGGTGTTCGATGTGGAGGCCCTGCTCGATCAACTGCGCCAGGTGCTGGCCCAGGTCAGCCAGGCCTTGCTGGTGATCATGGCGCTGGTGACCGGCGCCAGCCTGCTGGTGCTGCTGGCCCAGGTGGAGACCACCCTGGAAAGCCGCCGGCGGGAGCTGGTGCTGCTGCGCACCCTGGGCGCCGGCGAGCGGCTGATCACGGCCTCGCTGCGCTGGGAATGGCTGGCGGCGGGGTTGGCGGCGGGGCTGGCGGCGGCGCTGGCGGTGGAGCTGTGCGTGGCGGTGCTCTTGCCCTGGTGGCTGGACTTGCCCTGGCAGCCCCACCCCCGTATCTGGTTCGGCCTGCCGCTGCTGGGGGCGGTCCTGCTGCTGCTTACCGGCCGTGCCGGCGGCATAGTGCGCGGCCCCCTGGGCGAGCGCCTGCGCCAGCTGGCCCAGGGGCTGGGTTAGCCGCTGGACTCCGCTACCGGGACCTGCGAGGCCAGCAGGGCACCGGCCTGCTCCGCTTCCAGTGGCCGGCCCAGGTGGTAGCCCTGGGCCTGGTCGCAGCCCATCTGCCGTAGCAGGGCGAGCTGGCTGGCGTGCTCCACCCCCTCGGCGATGGTCTGCAGCCCCAGGTTGCGGGCCAGGCTGATGATGGCGCCGACAATGGCCCTGTCTTCCTCGTCGTCCAGCAGATCCCGGACGAAGCCCTGATCGATCTTCAGCCGGGCCAGGCGGAAGCGCTTCAGGTAGCTGAGCGACGAGTAGCCGGTACCGAAGTCGTCCAGCGCCAGTTGCAGCCCCAGCCGGTGCAGCTGCCCCATCACCTCCACCGCCCGCTCGGGGTTGTCCATCATCACGCTTTCGGTCAGCTCCAGCTCCAGCAGGGCGGGGGGGAGGCCACTGTCCGCCAGTTGGGCCTGGATCCGCTCGCACAGGCCGGGGTGATGGAATTGCACCGCCGAGACATTGACGCCCACCCGTACCACGGGCAGACCCTGCCGCCGCCAGCTGGCCTGCTGCTGCAGGGCGCTGGCCAGCACCCATTCACCCAAGGGCACGATAAAGCCGTTTTTCTCCGCCAGGGGGATGAACTCCGCCGGCGACACCATGCCGAGCTCGGGATGCTGCCAGCGCAGCAGGGCCTCGAAACCGATCAGGCGCCCTTCGTCCAGGCTGAACTGGGGCTGGTACAGCAGCCGCAGCTGTTGCCGCTCCATGGCCTGGCGCAGGCCGTTCTCCAGCAACAGCATGCGGCTGTAGCGGCGCTGCATCTCGGCGGTAAAGAAGCGGTAGCCGTTGCGCCCCGCCTCCTTGGCCTGGTACATGGCGATGTCGGCGTGGTGGTACAGTTCGTTGAAGTTCAGCCCGTCATCGGGATAGAGGGCGATGCCGAGTGAAACCGACAGCCGGATATCGTGTTTGCTGATACGAAAGGGCTCCGTCATCACCGTCAGCAGCCGTTGGGCGAAGTGGACGGCGCCGTCGGCATCGGTCAGCGGCAACACCAGGATGAACTCGTCGCCGCCGAAGCGGGAAATGGTGTCCTCTTCCCGGCAGAACTGCCGGAGGCGCTCCGCCACCTGAACCAGCAGCTTGTCGCCGACCTTGTGGCCGAGGGAGTCGTTGATGCTCTTGAACCTGTCCAGATCCAGGAACAGCAGGGCCAGGGAACCCTGCTCGCGCCGGGCCATCTGGATCGCCTGGCGGGTGCGGTCGACCAGCAGGCTGCGGTTGGGCAGGCCGGTGAGGGGATCGAAGTGGGCGAGGAAGTGGATCTGCTCCTTGTCCTTGATCTGCTCGGTGATGTCGATATGGGTACCCACGGTGAGCGGCCCCGGCTTGCCCTGGGGATCCCGCAGGGTCCTGCCCCGGGACAGTATCCATACCCAGCCGCCGTTGGCGTGGCGCATGCGGAACTGGCTTTGATACAGGCTGTCGTCGGCACGGGCCAGATGGTCGGCGAAGGCCTGCCTGGCCTCTACCCTGTCATCCGGGTGCAGTAACGCCTCCCATGCCGGCAGCAGTGCGTTGCCATGGCGTTGTTCGTAGTCGTGCTTGTCGAGGCCCAGCATGGAGAAATATTCCTTGCTGCAGTGCAGTTCGCCACTGCGGCTGTCGTATTCCCAGGCGCCGGTGTTGGAGGCGGTGATCAGCGACTGCTGGCGGGCCAGGTTGGCCTCGAGCTGGTTTCTGGCCGCGGAGATCTCCCGGGTGCGGGCCGCCACTTCCTGCTCCAGCCGGCTGGCCTGCCAGCGGGTTTTCGCCAGCAGGTACACCAGAAAGGCCAGCATCAGGCTGAATACCAGGGCGGCCAGCAGGTGCCGGGCCAGGCTCTGGGTATCGCGCCAGCCCCCCGGCAGGGCCAGGCTGAGCTGCCAGTGACCGTTGGGCAGGCGCAGGGACTCGGTCATGGCATCATCGGGCAGGGGAAGGGCTGAACCGGCGATGATCTGGCGGTGCATGCTGCCCGTGGCGGTGGCGAGCTGGCGCCAGAGTTCGAAGGCGTAGCCCCGTTGCTCCAGCGCCTGCAGATCGGTATCGGCCAGCAGGTCCGGCAGCAGTATCACCACGCTGACGAAGCCCCAAAAGTCGTCGCTTGCGTCGTCCATAAATACCGGCAGTCGGCCGATCAGCCCGACACCGCCCTGGGCCAGCTCGACCGGCCCGGTCAGGGTCAGGCGGCGCGAGTCCCGGGCCAGTTCCGCCTCCGGTCCCTGGAGCGGGTGGGTCAACTGGTTGAGCCCGAGCGACCCCTCGTTGCCGGCCAGCGGATAGGTGTGGCGGATGATGCCGTCCGGCGACAGCGCCAGGGCCTTGACCTGGGGGTAGTAGGGCAGCAGTTGCCCGGCCACCGCGTCGAAATTCCGGATCTCGCCCCCGCCCTGCTTGACCAGGGCGGCCAGGGCATAGGCCGAGGACAGGTTTCGCTCCAGCTGCACCTGCAGGCTGTTGATATGGAAGCGGGCGATATCGATGGCGGCGAGCTTCTGCTGGTTCGCCTCCTGGCTGGAGTGCCGCCAGACCAGGCTCGAGCCGAGCAGCAGGCTGAACAGAAAGGTCAGTACGACCAGCGCGAGGGCGGCATTGGGCAGGCGGCTCCGGGGTGGGGGCATCTCTCTTCCTTTAATGCTCGGGTGTTCAGGCGTTGCGCTTGCCACCCAGGGTTTCTTTCAGGGCCTTGTCCAGGGTGGGATAACGAAAATGAAACCCCGCCTGTTGCAATCGCACCGGCATCACCCTTTGCCCGGTCAGCAGCAGCTCCGCCATTTCGCCGAACAGCAGCCGCATTGCCCAGGCCGGAACACGGGCGAAATGGGGCTTGCCCAGCACCCGGGCCAGGGTGCGGCTGAACAGCTCGTTGGTGACCGGCTCGGGGGCGGTGGCGTTGAAGGCGCCGCTGCATTCCTCGTGCTCCAGCAGGAACAGGAGCAGGTTCACCACATCCTCGATATGGATCCAGGACAGATACTGCTTGCCGGAGCCGATGGGGCCGCCGAGTCCCAACCGGTAGCTGGGCAGCATCTTTCGCAAGGCGCCGCCCTCGGCGCCCAGCACCACGCCCAGGCGGATCAGGCAGACCCGGGTCTGCTCGCTGGCAGCGGCCATGGCCAGTTCTTCCCAGCGGGCGCACACCTCGTGGCTGAACTCGGGATGGGGATGGGAGTCTTCGTCCACCAGGGCGTCTCCCTGGCGGCCGTAATAGCCCACCGCCGAGCCGCTGATCAGCACCCGTGGAGGGCGGCTGCCGGCCTTGAGCTTGTCCACCAGTTGCCGGGTGATCTGCCAGCGACTCTGGCAGATGATGTCCTTCTGGGCCGGGCTCCAGCGCTTGTCGGCGATGGGTTCGCCGGCCAGGTTGATCACCGCGTCGAAGGCGTCGAGGTTGTCCAGCTCCTGCAGCGAGGCCAGGGCCTCGACATCGTGGCCCAGGCGCTGGTACACCTTGTTGGGTGAGCGGCTCAACACGGTGATCTGGTGGTGTGTCCGCAGGTGGCTCATCAGGCGATGACCGATAAAGCCGGTTCCGCCGGTGATCAATATCTTCATGGTCCTGCTCCTTGCGCCCGTGACGATGTGGCTCTCAGGGATAGTATCCCATCAGGATAACAGAGACTTAAGGATATTCCCCACGACTTCTGCCGGGGAAGAGACTCGGGGGATAAGGGGGCGGGCAGCGAGGAAAATACCCGGGGTTATCCACACAAACTGTGAGTAAGTCTGTAGATTACCCCGGGGATAGCCGCTAGTTTCTTGATATTAAAACAAAAAACGGAACGGGCAGGGATCCGGCAGGATCAGGACAGGGCCGCGATGGCCGCCTCGTAGCCGGGCTCCTCGGTCAGCTCGGCCACGCGCTCGGCGTGCACCACCTGGCCCTGCTCGTCGATGCACACCACGGCACGGGCGGACAGGCCGCGCAGGGCGCCGTCGCTCAGGGCCACGCCATAGGCCTTCAGGAACTCGGGGTGACGGAAGGCGGAGGCCACCTGCACGTTCTCGATGCCTTCGGCGGCGCAGAAGCGGCTGGCGGCAAAGGGCAGATCCATGGACACGCACAGCACCTTGGTGTTGGCCAGGGTGGCGGCTTTCTCGTTGAACTTGCGCACGCTGGTGGCGCAGACGCCGGTATCGATGCTGGGGAAGATGTTGAGCAGCAGCTTCTGGCCCTTGAAGTCGGCCAGGCGGATATCGGTGAGATCGGCACCGGTCAGGATGAAGTCGGGAGCGGCCTGGCCGGCCTGGGGGAACTGGCCGGACACGGCCACGGGATTGCCCTGGAAGGTCACTGCGGACATGGTTTTTCTCCTTCTGTGAAAGTTAAGGCTAAGTTACCAGTTTTCACGATAAGGAAAAGGTTTTTATTTTTGCTGGACTCGCCGGCACGGACAAATGAAAACGCCGCCCGGGGAGGGCGGCGTGAAGAGCGGTTTAGCCGTGGGCCTTGGCCGCCTGCTGGGCCGCCTGGATGGCGGTGAGGGCGATGGTGTAGACGATGTCGTCGACCAGGGCGCCCCGGGACAGGTCGTTCACCGGCTTGCGCATGCCCTGCAGCATGGGGCCGATGGACACCAGTTCGGCCGAGCGCTGTACCGCCTTGTAGGTGGTGTTGCCGGTGTTCAGATCCGGGAAGATGAACACCGTCGCCTTGCCCGCCACCGGCGAGTTGGGGGCCTTGGACTTGGCCACGTTCTCCATGATGGCGGCGTCGTACTGCAGCGGGCCGTCGATCACCAGATCCGGGCGCTTCTCCTTGGCGATGCGGGTGGCCTCGCGCACCTTGTCCACGTCGGCGCCGGTACCGGAGGTGCCGGTGGAGTAGGAGATCATCGCCACCCGTGGCTCTATGCCGAAGGCCTGGGCCGACTCGGCGGACTGGATGGCGATCTCCGCCAGCTGTTCGGCGGTGGGATCCGGGTTGATGGCACAGTCGCCGTACACCAGCACCTGATCCGGCAGCAGCATAAAGAACACCGAGGACACCAGCGAGCTGCCGGGGGCGGTCTTGATGATCTGCAACGGCGGGCGGATGGTGTTGGCGGTGGTGTGGATGGCGCCGGACACCAGGCCGTCCACCTCGTTGCGCTCCAGCATCATGGTGCCCAGCACCACGTTGTCCTCGAGCTGCTCCTGGGCCACCACCTCGGTGATGCCCTTGGACTTGCGCAGCTCCACCAGGCGCTCCACATAGTTGCCGCGTACCTGCACCGGATCCACGATTTCCACCTTTTCATCCAGCACCACGCCCTGCTGGGCGGCCACCCGCATGATGGCGTCGTGGTTGCCGAGCAGCACCGGCCGGGCAATGCCCCGCTCGGCGCAGATGGCGGCGGCCTTGATGGTGCGCGGCTCCTCGCCTTCCGGCAGCACGATGCGCTTGGCGGCGCGGCGGGCCAGCTCGGTGAGCTGGTAGCGGAAGGCGGGCGGGCTCAGGCGGCGGCTGCGGGCCGACTTGGCGCTGAGCGATTCGATCCAGTGCTTGTCGATATGGCCGGCCACGTAGTCCTGCACCAGCTCGATCCGGCCGAGATCGTCCACCGGTATCTCCAGGTTGAAGTGCTGCAGGCTGACCGCGGTCTGCCAGGTGTTGGTATTGACCATCAGGATCGGCAGCCCGGTTTCGATGGCGCGCTGGCACAGGGCCATGATCTGCGGCTCGGGATGGTAGCTGCCGGTGAGCAGCAGGGCGCCGATCTTGACCCCGTTCATGGCCGCCAGGCAGACCGAAACGATGACGTCGGAACGGTCGCCGGAGGCCACCAGCAGGCTGCCCGGACGGAAGTGTTCCACCATGTTGTGGATGGCGCGGGCGCAGAAGGTCACGCTCTGCAGCCGGCGGCTGTTCAGCTCGCCCTCGTGGATGACGACGGCGTTGAGGTGGCGGGCCAGGTCCACCGCCCGCGGCGCCACCAGCGGGGTGTTCCAGGGAATGCAGCCGAGGATGCGCAGCGGGGTCTTGCCGAACACCTGCAGCACCTCCAGGTTGGGGGACACCTCGCCCTTGGTGTGGGGATTGAACATCTCGGTGAGATCGGGGCGGGTGTTGCCCTGCTCATCGACCGGTGCACCCACCTTGTTGATGATGCAGCCGACGATGCGCTTGTTGACCACGCCGCCGAAGTTGGCACAGGCCAGCTCCAGCCGCTCTTTCAACTGCTGGCTGCTGTCGCTGCCGGGCTGGGTGATGAACACCATGTCCGCGTCCAGCGCCTTGGCCACGTCGTAGTTGATACGGTTGGCGAAGGGTTGCTTGTCGGTGGGGATCAGGCCCTCGACCACCACCACCTCGGCGCCGCTGTCCTTCACGTGCTTTTCATAGCGGGCGACGATTTCTTCCAGCAGCACGTCCAGGTTGCCGGCGGAGATCATGCTCTCGGCGTAGCTCAGGGCGAAGGGCTCCGGCGGCGTGAGGTTGGAGGCGTTGGCGATCACCGCGGTGGAATGATCCTGCCCCTTGCGCCGGGAGCGCGGCTGGGACACCGGCTTGAAGAAGCTGATATTGACCCCGTTGCGCTCCATGGCGCGCACCATGCCGAGGCTGACCGAGGTCGCGCCGACACCGCTGCTGACGGGAATGAGCATTATGGTTCTGGCCATGATATCCCCTTACTGTTGACGGCTGAGGGCCAGGGCGTCCTGGGCGATCACCCATTCCTCGTTGGTCGGCAACACCCAGGCGGGGGTGCTGCCCTCGGCGGTGATGCGGCCGGCCTTGCCGAAACGGGCAGCCAGGTTGGCGTCCGCGTCCAGTTTGAAGCCGAGCAGCCCCAGGTAGGACAGGGTCAGTTCCCGCACCAGGGCGGAGTTTTCGCCGATGCCGCCGGTGAAGACGATGCCGTCCAGGCGGCCGTCGAGGGCACAGGTATAGCCGGCGATGTACTTGGCCAGGCGATAGCAGAAGATATCCAGGGCCCGCTTGGCTTCCGGCAGGCTGTGGTAGTTGTCTTCGGCGAAGCGGCAGTCGCTGGTGTTCTCGGTCAGGCCCAGCAGGCCGGACTCCTTGGTCAGCAGGGTGTTGATGCGGTCGGTGCTGTAGCCCAGCACGTCGTGCAGGTGGAAGATGATGGCCGGGTCGATATCGCCGCTGCGGGTGCCCATCACCAGCCCCTCGAGCGGGGTCAGGCCCATGGAGGTGTCCACCGACTCGCCGTTCTTGATGGCGCAGACCGAGGCGCCGTTGCCCAGGTGGCAACTGATGATGTTCAGCTCGGATACCGGCTTGTCCAGCAGGCGGGCGCTTTCCTGGGCGATGAAATAGTGGCTGGTGCCGTGCATGCCGTAGCGGCGGATGCCGTGTTCCCGGTACAGCCGGTAGGGAATGGCGTAGAGGTAGGCCTGCTCGGGCATGGTCTGGTGGAAGGCGGTGTCGAACACCGCCACCTGGGGCAGGGCGGGGAAGGACTTGCGCGCCGAGGCGATGCCCACCAGGTGGGCCGGATTGTGCAGGGGGGCCAGGCTGGCGCAGTCTTCGATGCCCTTGATCACCGTCTCGTCGATCAGCACCGAATGGGTAAACTGTTCGCCGCCGTGCACCACCCGGTGGCCCACGGCCACCAGGCCCTGCAGCAGCTCGGGGTTGGGGTTGAGCAGGCTCGTTACGATAAAGTCCAGGGCCTGCTGGTGGGCGGCACCGGCGCCCAGCTCGGCGTTGCCCTTTTCGCCGTCGAGTTTCCACTTGATGCGGGCTTCGGGCAGGTAGAAACACTCGGCCAGGCCGGAGAGGCGTTCATCGCCGGTTTCGGCGTCGAGGATGGCGAATTTGAGCGAGGAGCTGCCGCAGTTGAGGACGAGTACCAGCTTGCTAGTCATGTATGGAACCTTTTCGTCAGGGGTTACGAAAATCTTGCTGTCCGGAGGCGATTTCCGGGCAATAAATGTCGGTTAAACTCTATCCTTAAGGTTAGACGCATTCCCAAGCGGGAATAACGCCGTTACCATCCCTGACGGTACCGGGGGTACCGGTAATTTTTAGGGGGCGATAATACCCTGTTTTTGTCATAAAATAACAGAATATTAGAGCGGTTTTTTGATCTGCATTGATGAACTGTAACTTACCAACAAAATGGCGCTGTCGGCCCCGGGAGGTATCATGGGCGTTTTCACCACTACCCTGCATAGAGGCAAGGCCTATCTGGGGATCTGGCCCAGGGAGCGGCGGCTGGCGCCTTTGTTTCCGGAATACCGGGTGATCGCCGCCACCAGCGTGGGCATGCGTACCATGCCGGCGCTGGTGACCCTGAGCCTGCTGCTCCAGTTCCAGTTCGGCGCGCCCCAGTACTGGCCCAGCGTGGTGGCCTCGGTGATGTTTCTGGCCAGCCTGCCGCTGCAGGGGCTGTACTGGCTCGGCAAACGGGCCGATACCCTGTTGCCGCCGGCCCTGGTCAACTGGTACTGGCAATTGCATGAGAAGATCGCCGCCGCCGGCATCCCGGTCAAGGAGCCGGTATCCCGCCCCCGCTACTACGAGCTGGGGGAAACCCTCAACCTGGCCTTCAAACAGCTGGACAAGTCCTTTATCAACGATATTTAAGCCGGCTACAGCCCCAGCACCAGGATAACGGCCAGCAGCGACACCAGGGCGGCGAAGCCGTAGCAGAGCACCTTGCCCATGACCCCCAGGTTCAGCCGCAGATCGTGGGTGCCGTGGTGGAGGCGGTGCATGGCGTGCCACAGGGGCAGTATGATGGAGCCCAGGATGAACAGGGCGCCGATCCAACCGGTGGCGAAGCCGTAAACGCGCTCGAAGGCCAGGTATTCCGGACTCAGCAGCCGCAGCGGCACCAGTACGCCCACCAGCAGCACGGTAATGGGGGTGATCATGGCGAACCAGCTGCCGCCGGCGCCGAACAGGCTCCACCAGATGGGCTCTTCCGAGCGGCGGGGATGGGGATGGATGGGTTTCATATCGACTCCTAAGTCGTTGTCCTAATCAGGCCACATCGACCGTGTGCTGCACACAGACACGCCGTAAACCCATCCCTGGGGGCTCCGCCGCGCCATCCCTGGCGCGAAGGGTCTGCTTAGCAGCACCCGGTCGCTGCCGATAATGAATTTACTTTTAAGAAGCGGTATTTAGCTTAAAAACCACAGCAGGCAGAACAGGCTGATGGCGGCGGTCAGCGCCCATTGCGCCGCCGCCACCTTCACCGCCGGCAGCCGTTCGCCCCTGATCTTCACCGGCATCACCTGGGGCATCATCAGAAAGAAGGTGGCGGCGTGGAACAGGCTGCCGGCCAGGGCCAGCAGATTCAGCACTATCACCAGGGGGCTGGCCATAAAGGCCAGCCAGCCTG
This sequence comes from Zobellella denitrificans, assembly GCF_002407485.1. Lineage (NCBI taxonomy): Bacteria > Pseudomonadati > Pseudomonadota > Gammaproteobacteria > Aeromonadales > Aeromonadaceae > Zobellella > Zobellella denitrificans. The sequence goes on from NZ_CP012621.1 coordinate 830,122, forward strand.
CCCAGGCTTCGGGGCCCCGGCCCAGGCTCCACAGCCCGGCCAGCAGGCAGAGGCTGAAGAAGGTCAGCGGCAGCACTGTGGCTTCCCGCAGCATGTAGAAGCGGTAAGGTCGCTTCTTGAGCCACCAGTCGGCCTTCATCTCCCGGATATAGGGTTTGCGGACACTCATGGTTTTCCCCTCAGTTGCGACGCAGGGCGGCCAGCAGGTAGCTGACGCCCGAGTCTATCTTGCTCTGGTTGACGGCGGCGGCCGGGTCCACCTCCTTCGGGCAGACCTCGGAGCAGTAACCGACGAAGGTGCAGCCCCAGGCGCCGTCGTCGCCGTTGATAAGCGTCATCCGCTCGTGTTTGCCTCGATCCCGGCTGTCCAGGTTGTAGCGGCGGGCCAGGGTGATGGCGGCCGGTCCCAGGAAGCGGGGGTTGAGTCCCACCTGGGGACAGGCGGCGTAACACAGGCCGCAGTTGATGCATTGGGAGAAACCGTGGTAGGTGTCCATCTGCGCCGGGGTCTGGGTATTGGGCCCCTGTTCGACGGTTCTGTCGTTGCCGATGATATAGGGCTTGATGGCTTCGATCCGCTCCACAAAGGGGGCCAGATCCACCACCAGATCCTTTTCGATGGGGTAGTTCTCCAGCGGCTCGATGCGCAATTCGTCGTAGTCCCGCAGGAAAGTCTTGCAGCCGAGTTTGGGCACGCCGTTGACCATAAAGCCGCAGGAGCCGCAGATGGCCATGCGGCAGGACCAGCGGTAGGTCAGGCTGGGGTCTATCTGGTCCTTGATATGGTTGAGAGCGTCCAGCACCGAAGTGGTGTCGTTCCAGGGGATGTCGTAGCGCTGCAGGCGGGGTTCGTCGTCCCGCTCCGGATCGTAGCGCAGTATCTGCACGGTTTTCAGCTGGCTCATCAGGCTTTCTCCCCTTGTTCCGCTTCGGCGCCATAAACCCGTCTGGCCGGCCGCGAGCGGGTGATGCGGACCTCGCTGTAGCCGATGTCGGGCGCGCCGTCGGCCCGGTAGTGGGCCAGGGTATGTTTGAGGTAGCGCTCGTCGTCCCGCTCCCGGCAGCCTTCGTCCAGCCGCTGGTGGGCGCCGCGGGATTCCTTGCGCCGGATGGCGCTGTGGGCCATGGCCTCGGCCACGTCCAGGCAGTAGCCGAGCTCGATGGCGCCGATCAGATCGGTGTTGAACACCCGGCCCGGGTCCCGGATGGCGATATGGCGGTAGCGCGCCTTCAGCTCGGCAATCTTGTCGATGGTGGCCTGCATCAGATCTTCCCGGCGGTAGATGCCGCAGCCTTCCTCCATGGTCCGGCCCAGCTCGTCGCGGATGTCGGCCCAGCTCTGATCCCCCTGCTGTTGCCTGAGCGCCTCGACTCCCTGCTGCACCCGGCCCGCCTCGGCGGCGATGGCCGCCTCGTCGAAGGGGCGCTTCTCCGCCGCCAGCCGGGCCGCCGCTTCCCCGGTCTGGCGGCCGAACACCAGCAGCTCGGCCAGCGAGTTGGAGCCCAGCCGGTTGGCGCCGTGGAGCCCGCTGGAGGCGCATTCGCCCACCGCGAACAGGCCCCGGATCCGGGTCTGGCTCTCTTTGTCCACCTCGATGCCGCCCATGGTGTAGTGGGCGGTGGGGCGGATGGGGATGGGCTCCTTCACCGGATCTACGTTGACATAGGCCTTGGCCAGTTCGCAGATAAAGGGCAGCCGTTCTTTCAGTTTTTTCTCGCCCAGATGGCGCAGATCCAGATGCACCACCTCGCCCAGGGGGTGGGGGATGGTGTTGCCCTTTTGCAGCTCGTGCCAGAAGGCCTGGGATACCTTGTCCCGCGGGCCCAGTTCCATGTACTTGTTTTTCGGCTCGCCGAGCGGGGTTTCCGGGCCCAGGCCGTAGTCCTGCAGGTAACGGTAGCCGTGGCGGTTGAGCAGGATGCCGCCCTCGCCCCGGCAGCCCTCGGTCATCAGTATGCCGGAGCCGGGCAGGCCGGTGGGGTGGTACTGCACGAACTCCATGTCGCGCAGGGGCACGCCATGGCGGTAGGCCATGGCCATGCCGTCGCCGGTGACGATGCCGCCGTTGGTGTTGTAGCGGAACACCCGGGCGGCGCCGCCGGTGGCCAGGATCACCGCCCGGGCGCGGATCAGCACCAGCTCCCCTTCGGCCAGGTGCAGCGCCACCAGACCCTGCACCCGCCCCTCGGCCACCACCAGGTCGAGCACGAAGAACTCGTCGAAGCGCTTGATCTGCGGGTACTTTATCGAAGTTTGGAACAGGGTGTGCAGCAGGTGGAAGCCGGTCTTGTCGGCGGCGAACCAGGTGCGCTCGGTTTTCATGCCGCCGAAGCGGCGCACGTTGACACTGCCGTCCTCCTTGCGGCTCCAGGGACAACCCCAAAGTTCCATCTGGGTCATTTCCCGCGGGCATTCGGCCACGAAGCGCTCGACCACGTCCTGCTCGCACAGCCAGTCGCCGCCGGAAACGGTGTCGTCGAAGTGTTGGGCGAGGCTGTCTTCGTCCTTGATCACGGCGGCCGCGCCGCCTTCCGCCGCCACCGTGTGGGAGCGCATGGGGTAGACCTTGGACAGCAGGGCAATACACAGTGAGGGATCCGCCTCGGCGGCGGCGATGGCGGCCCTGAGGCCGGCGCCGCCGGCGCCGACCACGGCGATATCGAGGGTCAGGGTTTGCACAGGTCTCTCCTGTAGCTGGGAGTTACTGTGCACCACTTTAGTAGTAATTGCTCGAGGCCGCCTTGATATGCGTCATAAAGCGGGAGTAAAAAGGGCCTTGAATGAGGCCCTTTCGATTATTTGCCGGTGCTGATCCCGAGCAGTCGGTACAGCGGGCAGAAGTTGATCAGGCCGGTGGCCAGCGGAATGAGGCCTATCCAGCCCCAGGGGGTCTGGGGTCCCACAAAGACCAGGGCGATCAGCACCAGGCCGAGCAGGATGCGCAACGCCTTGTCCACACTGCCTATGTTCTTCACCATGTCGTTCTCTCCGTCGGGGATGGTGCTGCCAGTATGGCACCGGTAACGCCCTGGCTCAGTGACAAAGTCACAACAGCCGTCGCAGGGCATCGGCATTGAGCAACCGGATATGGCCGCGGGACAGGCTCAGCCAGCCCTGACGGGAGAAATGGCTGAGCCGGCGCGACACCACTTCACGGGCGGAGCCGATGCGCTGGGCCAGCTGCTCGTGGGTGACGGCGAGCTCGTCGTGGCCTGGCGCCAGCAGGGCGCGGGCCAGCCGGCTGTCGATGGAGTCGAAGGCGATGCTCTCAATCTGGGCCATGAGGGCGGCCAGCCGTTCCCCCAGGCTGGCGAACACCAACCGGCGAAAGGACGGCGACTGTTCCAGGGCCCGGTTGAACTCGGCTTCGGGCAACAGCAGCAGGCGGCAGGGGCGGGTAGTGGCGGCGGTGGCGGGAAAGGGGCTGTTGCCGAACAGGCAGGAGGTAGTGAGTACACAGCTGTCGCCCGGGTTCAGTCGGTACAGCTCCACGTCCCGGCCCTGTCGACCGAGCAGGCTGACGGCTACCTGTCCGGACAGTACCCAGATAAACCCCTGGCAGGCCTGGCCCGGGGACATCAGCTGCTGGCCGGCGGGCAGCTCCAACTGATGGCAGTATTGCCGCAAATCGGCCAGGGGGGCGGGCAGGGGGGTCATGGGGGTCTCCTTAAACCGGACGAGGGAAGGACCATGGTAGTCCGGGCGGGCTCCGGACGGAATCTCTCTCGCCAGGATGGAGCCGGTCTTCTATGGCGTCATCCGGTTACGTTTTGGCTTATCCGTCTTTATCGTTTGTTGATTTCGGTTGATTGTGTGGCTATGGATTCAAAGGGTGGCTTTTAGTGCCCTGGATCAATATTTCCTTACCCCCTTGGGGGTAGCATGACGCCATGCCCCGAGCCGACCGCTCCGGGCCCGCCAATTTAGAATAACGTCGAGGCCGGACATGAACGACATGATCCCCATTCGTATCGAAGAAGACCTGCTGGGTACCCTGGCGGTGGACAACCACCATTACTACGGCATCCATACCCAGCGGGCGCTGGACAATTTCCGCCTGAGCAGCCAGAAAATTTCCGATTTTCCCGATCTGGTGCGTGGCATGGTGCTGACCAAAAAGGCGGCGGCCCTGGCCAACGGCGAACTGGGCACCATAGAGCCGCGCATTGCCGACCGGATAGTGGACGCCTGCGACCTGATGCTGAGCACCGGCAAGGGTTTCGATCAGTTTCCCGTCGACGTCTTCCAGGGCGGGGCGGGCACTTCGGTCAACATGAACACCAACGAGGTGCTGGCCAATATCGCCCTGGAGCTGATGGGGCTGCCCAAGGGGCGCTACGACGTGGTCAACCCCAACGATCACGTCAACAAGTGCCAGTCCACCAACGACGCCTATCCCACCGGGTTCCGGGTGGCCCTGTTCAACAGCTGCGAACACCTGTTGACGGCCCTGGCGCGGCTGATCGAGGCGTTCGAGGCCAAGGCGGCGGAGTTTGCGGACATCCTCAAGATGGGACGCACCCAGTTGCAGGACGCGGTGCCCATGAGCCTGGGTCAGGAATTCCATGCCTTCGCCGTCACCCTGCGCGAGGAAGTGAAAAGCATCCGCCTGTGCCGGGAGCTGCTGCTGGAGGTCAACCTGGGGGCCACCGCCATCGGCACCGGGCTCAACACCCCGCCGGAATATTCCCGCCTGGCCATCGCCAAACTGGCGGAGATCACCGGCCAGGCCTATGTGCCGGCGGAAGACTTGATTGAAGCTACTTCCGACTGCGGCGCCTACGTGATGCTGCACAGCGCCTTCAAACGGCTGGCGGTGAAGCTGTCGAAGATCTGCAACGATCTGCGGCTGCTGTCCTCCGGTCCCCGCGCCGGGCTCAACGAGATCAACCTGCCCGAGCTGCAGGCGGGTTCCTCCATCATGCCGGCCAAGGTCAACCCGGTGATCCCGGAGGTGGTCAACCAGGCCGCCTTCAAGGTGATCGGCAACGACGTCACCGTCACCCTGGCCGCCGAGGGCGGCCAGCTGCAGCTGAACGTGATGGAGCCGGTGATCGCCCAGGCCATGTTCGAATCCCTCAACCTGATGGAGAAGGCCTGTGTGGCCCTGCGCGACAAGTGCGTGACCGGCATTACCGCCAACCCCGAGGTGTGCCGGGACTATGTGCTCAACTCCATCGGCATCGTCACCTACCTCAATCCCTATATCGGCCATCACGAGGGCGACATCGTCGGCAAGATTTGCGCCAGAACCGGCAAGAGCGTGCGCGAAGTGGTGCTGGAGCGGGGCCTGCTCACTCCCGCTCAGCTCGACGAGATCCTGTCCATCGACAACCTGATGCGTCCCCAATACCGGGCCAGGCGCTACGTGCGGGCCCAGGACTAACCTGAAGCGACGGGCTCAAGACGGAGCCCGTTTTTATGCTGCTCATCACCGGCAGGGAGGCGGGTCGGTCGGCGGGAGAGTGGAAATGATTATCTTCGAGTTGTTGATTGTGCTGGCGGCCATCACCCTGGGCGCCAGGATGGGCAGTATCGGCATCGGCTTTGCCGGCGGCCTGGGAGTGCTGGTGCTGACCCTGGGGCTGGGGCTGACTCCCGGCGCCATTCCGGTGGAGGTGATCCTGATCATCATGTCGGTGATCACCGCCATCGCCGCCATGCAGCTGGCCGGCGGCATGGACTACCTGGTCAGCCTGGCCGAGCGGCTGCTGCGCCGACACCCCAAATACATCACCTTTCTGGCGCCGGTGGTCACCTACACCATGACCCTGTTCGCCGGCACCGGCCACACCGCCTTTTCCACCCTGCCGGTGATTGCCGAGGTGGCCAAGGAGCAGGGCATACGCCCGTCCCGCCCGCTCAGCATCGCGGTGGTCGCCTCCCAGATAGCCATTACCGCCTCGCCCATTTCGGCGGCGGTGGTGTTCTTTTCCGGCATCCTCGAGCCCCTGGGGGTAGACTACCTGACCCTGCTGGCCATCTGCATTCCGGCCACCTTCCTGGCCTGCCTGGTGGGCGCCCTGGTGGCCAACCTGCTGGGGGCGCCGCTGGCGGAGGATCCGGTGTACCGGGAGCGACTGGCCAAGGGGCTGGTCAAACTCCGGGGCGGGAGCGCCGTCGAGATCAAGGCGGGCGCCCGGCGTTCGGTGCTCTACTTCCTGCTGGCCATCGGCGCCGTGGTGCTCTATGCCACCGCCATTTCCGACAAGGTGGGACTGATCACCAATCCGGTGCTGCCGCGGGATGCGGCCATCATGATCTTTATGCTCACGGCCGCCGGCGCCATCACCCTGGGCTGCAAGCTGGATGCGAGCCGGATTTCCAATATGGCCACCTTCAAGTCCGGCATGTCGGCCTGCGTCTGCGTACTGGGGGTGGCCTGGCTGGGGGACACCTTCGTGTCCAACCATATCGACGACATCAAGCTGGTCGCCGGCGGCCTGCTCGAAACCTATTCCTGGTTGCTGGCGGTGACCCTGTTCTTCGCTTCCATGCTGCTCTATTCCCAGGGCGCCACCACCAAGGCGCTGATGCCGGCGGCGCTGGCCATCGGCGTGGATCCGCTGACCGCGGTGGCCTCCTTCGCGGCGGTCAGCGCGCTCTTCGTGCTGCCCACCTATCCGACCCTGCTGGCGGCGGTGGAGATGGACGACACCGGCTCCACCCGCATCGGCAAGGCGGTGTTCAACCATCCCTTCTTCGTGCCCGGGGTGGTGACCATAGCGGTGAGCGTGATGCTGGGCTTTGTGTTCGGCGGCCTGCTGCTCTAGTCCTGGTTGAGCTTTGACCGAGAAAGGGAAATAATCGCCTTTCCTGTTTTCTCTCGGCGGCCTGCTGCGAACGGGATCTTCTCCGGCCGCCCATGCCTGAACAGGCCGGGCACAGGAGGTGGCCGGCCCGGATACCCCGATGCGATCTATCCTCCTGACGTTGTTGCTGGCGGGGGCCGGGGGCGGTGCCGCCCACTGGCTCGGCTTTCCCTCCGACTGGCTGGTCGGCGCCATGGTGCTGGTGGCCTTCTGCTCCATGCGCGGCCTCGCCACCCGGGTGCCGCCGCACAGCCTCGAACTGGTGCAACTGGTGCTGGGCCTGAGTGTGGGCCTGCGCGTCAGCACCGAATTGCCGGCGGGATCTTCCCTGCTGATCAGCCTGGGCGGCCTGCTGTTGTGCCTGGCCACCCAGTTGCCCCTGGTGCAGGGGCTGTTGCGCCGGCTCGGCTGGTCCCGGGAAGAGGCCATGCTGGCGGCCTCGCCGGGGGCCCTGTCGGTGATGGCGGCGCTGGCGTCGGAGCTCGACAACCCGCTGCGGGTGGTGCTGTCGCAGACGGTAAGGGTGATGCTGCTGATAAGCGGCGTCACCCTGGTGCTCTGGTTGGGCTGGGTCAACCAGGTGCCCCTGCCCGGCGAACAGGCCCTGTCCCACGGGCTCAGCCTGCTGCTGCTGGCCGTTGCCCTGGTGCTGGGACGGGGCCTGCGTCGCCTGCGGCTGCCGGTGAGCCCGTTGCTGGGGGGCATGCTGGTGGGCGGCGTCTTCGCCGGCCAGCATCCCCAGGGCATGGTGCTGGCCGGCTGGATGCTGCCCCTGTCCATGCTGCTGCTCGGCGCCCTGCTGGGCTGCCGCATCCGCCCCCTGCCGCCGCGGGAACTGGTCGGGCTGCTGGGCATCGGCCTGGTGATCTGCCTGGCCAGCTCGCTGGTGTCCCTGCTGTGGGCCGCTCTGGTGGCCTGGCAACTGGATCTGTCGGTGTTCCAGGTGTGGCTGGCCTATGCCCCGGGCGGGCTGGAGGCGATGATCTACCTGGCGCTGGTCACCGGCGAGGAGCCCTCCTGGGTGATCTTCCATCATGTGGTGCGCATCGTGCTGCTGAGCCTGGGCGGCGGCTGGCTGATGCAGCGTTACCAGGCCCGGGCGGCCGAGCCCGAAAAGGGGGACTGACGGCGGGCTTGCAAAAACGGCCGGCATTGGCCAGTCTGGGGCATTCCCAAAAGTACCGCGAGTCCCTATGAATTTCCTGTCCCAGCCGATCCCATCCCATCCCGAGCCGGACTGGAGCCGGCTGCAGGCCCTGCCCATCGAGGAGACGGGCGATCCCCTGGTGCCGCTCGGCCTGGTCACTTCGCCCATCCGGGTCTACCCGGCCTATTTTCACCTGGGGGTGCCGGGCGCCCTGGCCGAGTGCCATGTGCGTGCTCCGGTGTTGACCCGATTGCAGCAGGCGGCCCGGCTGTTGCCGGCCGGCATCGAGCTGGTGGTGCTGGACGGCTGGCGCCCGCTGGCGGTACAGCAGTATCTGTTCGACACCCTGTTGGCGGCCATGCGCGACCATGATCCGGCCGGCAGCGAGGCCGAGCACCAGGCCCGGGCCCGCCACTTCGTGGCCCCGCCCAGCGCCGATCCGCGCGCCCCCAGCCCGCACCTGACCGGCGGCTCCGTCGACGTGACCCTGTGCGACGGCGAAGGACGGCTGCTCGACATGGGCACCGAGTTCGACGACATCAGCCCCTGGTCCTACAGCGCCGCCTTCGAGGCGGTGGCCCGGCCCGGCCCGCGGGAGGGAGAGGTGATCGAAAACCGCCGCCTGCTGCACAGCGTGATGATCCGCGCCGGCTTCACCAACCTGCCCAGCGAGTGGTGGCACTTCGACTACGGCAACCAGTCCTGGGCCTGGTACAGCCAGGCTCCCCAGGCCCTGTTCGGGGCCATGTCACTGCCCGGCCTGCAACAGCGCTGGCAGCGGCAGGTGGCGGTTTTTCCCCGCTAGAGCAAGAGCACCGCATGGTGTAAAACTCGGGCGGCGACCACTCTTGGGGCGCGGGCGGCTCGCCTGCGCTTCACCAGCAAGGCATAGATCTGCACAGGGCGGTGTTTTCCTGCCGCCCTGAGTGGCGGGGCGAGGGATCCGCGCGTGGAGCTGTGTTCTGTTTTTTTTGTGCTTTTGCTCTATTATTGTTGCTTTCCGGTGGCGCAGCTTCTGGGGGCCACGCCGGCGAGCGGGGGGCATGGATGACGATACTTTATACTGTTTCGGTTGATTTTTTATTCATTAAAAACGCTGGTTCTGGCGAACGACTTGTTAATTCCACTTACAACCGCTTACTTTTTAGCAAATGAAAATGTGATATTGCTTACATATTTTAAAATTGTACCGGTGGCAAAACCCAGACAGTTTTTACCTTATGTAAACCGGAAGACGCTTTTTTGAAGCCGGGTGGTAAACGGGGTGTTTTAATTTTATTTCTTTAAAAACAATGGGTTGAAGTTTCTTGCGGGACTGGGGTATAAGCAGGGTAACCGGCTTGCTGCGGGCTGTTGCCCTGTTGTTAACCATCGGGTGGGCTATTGATAAGAAATTCTAATCGGTAGTCCTACTTGTGTTAAGCCGGATAGCGGAGTAATTTTCTCTGCACTTATCGATTGGACTAGGTTTGATCGTTAATAGAAAGCCCCTGTCAGGACAATGTTCTGCCCAAGCAGACATCCTAAATCAGAACAAAGGACGTTAGTATGAGTGCATTAGTCGATGCCATTAATGGTTATATCTGGAGCCTGCCCCTGATCTATCTGTGTCTGGGTGTAGGTCTGTACTTTTCTCTGCGTACCCGCTTCCTGCAAGTCCGTCACATCAAAGAAATGGTCCGCCTGATGTTCAAGGGCGAATCCTCTCCCGCCGGTATTTCCTCCTTCCAGGCCCTGGCGCTGTCGCTGTCCGGCCGGGTTGGTACGGGTAATATCGCCGGTGTGGCCACCGCCATCACCTTCGGTGGTCCCGGTGCCGTGTTCTGGATGTGGGTCGTGGCTTTCCTGGGTGCCGGTACCGCCTTTATCGAGTCGACCCTGGCGCAGATCTACAAGGAAAAAGACGACAACGGATTGTATCGTGGCGGTCCCGCCTACTACATCGAGAAAGGCCTGGGCATCAAGTGGTTCGCCTGGATCTTCGCCTTTGCCACCATCATCGGCTGCGGTCTGCTGCTGCCGGGCGTACAGGCCAACAGTATCGCTTCCGGTATCGAGAATGCCTTCGGCATTCCCACTTCAGTGTCTGCCGCCGCCGTGGTGGTGCTGCTGGGCCTGATCATCTTCGGTGGTATCAAGCGTATCGCTCACTTCACCCAGGTGGTGGTGCCCTTTATGGCGCTGGGCTATATCCTGGTGGCCTTCGTGATCATCATCATGAACGTCAGCCAGCTGCCCAGCGTGATCAGCCTGATCGTGGGTAGCGCCTTCGGCCTGCAGGCCGGCTTCGGTGCCATCCTGGGCCTGGCCATCGAGTGGGGCGTGAAGCGCGGTATCTACTCCAACGAAGCGGGTCAGGGTACCGGTCCTCACGCCGCCGCCGCCGCCGAGGTGTCTCACCCGGCCAAGCAGGGTCTGGTGCAGAGCTTCTCCGTGTACATCGACACCCTGTTCGTATGCTCCGCCACCGCCTTCATGGTGATCATCACCGGTGCCTACAACGTCATGGGCAAGGCCGGCGAAGCCATCGTTGAAAAACTGCCGGGCGTGTCTGCCGGCCCGGGTTACACCCAGGCGGCGGTCGAGTCGGTGATGCCTGGCTTCGGCAGCATCTTCGTGGCGGTGGCGCTGTTCTTCTTCGCCTTCACCACCATCCTGGCCTACTACTACATCGCCGAGACCAACGTGGCCTACATCAACCGTCAGGTACACCGTCCCTGGTTGATCTTCGCCCTCAAAATCGCACTGATGGCCTCTGTGGTGTACGGCGCCGTCCGTACCGCCGAGCTGGCCTGGGGCCTGGGTGACATCGGTGTGGGTCTGATGGCCTGGCTGAACATCGTCGCCATCCTGCTGCTGCAAAAGCCGGCGCTGATCGCCCTGAAGGACTATGAGGCGCAGAAGGCCAAGGGCCTGGATCCCACCTTCGATCCCACCAAGCTGGGTATCAAGAACGCCGATCACTGGGTCAAGGACAAGAAGCCCAAGGCTGCTCAGGTTGGTGATGACGTGGTTGCCGACGCCGAGGCGGAACGCAGCTAAGCCAAATCGAAAACCTTTGTTGCAAGGCCGGGAGTCATCCTCCCGGCCTTTTCTTTATGCCAGCGTCAGTCTCATCCTGCTGGTCCCACCCCGGGACCCCGCGTGCACCTATACACCCTGTTCAGCTGACGTTACTCTCTAACAAAGAAATGGCTGCATATTCCCCCTTAAGGAGAGGCGAGAGATGGATACTTCCAACCCCCTGTGGCAAACCGGCTGGTATTGTGACGGCCAGTGGCGTACCAGCCCCGACAGTTACGAGGTGCGCAACCCGGCCAGCGGCGAGGTCATCGCCAGGGTGGCCCGCTGCGGCGGCGCCGAAACCGACGAGGCCATCGCCGCCGCCGAGCGGGCCCTGGTCAGCTGGCGCAAGACCACGCCCAAGGAGCGGGGCGCCGTGCTGCGCCGCTGGTATGAACTGATGATGCAGCACCAGGATGAGCTGGCCGAGCTGATGGTGCTGGAGCAGGGCAAGCCCCTGACCGAGGCCAAAGGCGAGGTGGCCTATGCTGCCAGCTTCCTCGAATGGTTCGCGGAAGAAGCCAAGCGCGCCTACGGCGAAACCATCCCCAGTCCCAGGCAGGAAAACCGGCTTTGGGTGGTGAAGGAGCCGGTGGGTGTCATCGCCGCCATCACCCCCTGGAATTTCCCCTTCGCCATGCTCACCCGCAAGGTGGGGCCGGCCATCGCCGCCGGCTGCACCGCCGTGGCCAAGGCCTCGGAAGAAACCCCCCTCTGTGCCAATGCGCTGGCGGTGCTGGCCGAGCGGGCGGGCATGCCACCCGGGGTGCTCAACCTGGTGTCCGGCGATGCGCCGGCCATCGGTGAGGCCATGATGGCGAGCCCGGCGGTGCGCAAGCTGTCCTTTACCGGTTCCACCCGGGTGGGCAAACTGCTGATGGCCAGGGCCGCCGACACGGTGAAAAAACTCTCCCTGGAGCTGGGTGGCAACGCCCCCTTTATCGTGTTCGACGACGCGGATCTGGACGCGGCCGTGGCCGGGGCCCTGGCTTCCAAGTTCCGCAACACCGGCCAGACCTGCGTGTGCGTCAACCGCTTCTTCGTGCAGGACGGCATCTACGATGCCTTCGTCAGCCGCCTGGCCGAGGCCGCGTCCGCCATGAAGGTGGCCGATGGCCTGACTCCCGGCGCCCAGCAGGGGCCGCTGATCAACCCGGCGGCGCTGGCCAAGGTGGAGCGCCATGTGGCGGACGCCCTGGCCCAGGGCGGCCAACTGGTGTGTGGCGGTGCGCGCCATGAGCTTGGCGGCACCTTCTATCAGCCCACCGTGATCCGCGAGGCCCACGAAGGCATGCAACTGGCCCAGGAGGAAACCTTCGGCCCGGTGGCGGCCTGCTTCCGCTTCCAGGACGAGGCCGAGGCCGTGCGCCGCGCCAACGCCACCCCCTTCGGCCTGGCCGCCTACTTCTACACCAAGGATCTGAACCGGGTGATCCGGGTGGCCGAGGCGCTGGAATCGGGCATGGTGGGGGTGAACGAGGGCATCATCTCCAACGAGGTGTCCCCCTTCGGCGGGGTCAAGGAATCCGGGCTGGGCCGGGAAGGTGCGCGCATCGGCCTGGAGGAGTTTCTGGAAACCAAATACATCAACCTGGGCGGGCTGGGCTAGCCACCGGGCAGCCAGCCGGGCAGGGCGAGGTACAGCGCCTCGCGCATGCGCCGGGTATGGGAGCCCGGCCAGTACAGGCGGCAGCAACGGGGGCACTGGAACACCGGCGCCGTGCCCTCGGGGGGCAGTGGCGGCGGGTGGCCGCTCAGCTCCCCGGGCCGGGCCGGGCACAGGGGCGTGTTGCACAGCAGGCAACGGCGGAACAGTGCCGTCGGCGGTGGGAGCCGGCAAGCCAGGATCACCTGCTCCAGCTGTTCCAGGGGAACCGATGCGTCTATCAGCAGGACCCGGGCCGGGCGCAGAAAGCGTACCAGGTGCCTGTCCCGGGTGAGCAGTATCCGCCCTTCGGCATTGGCCAGTTCCACCAGTTGGTGGTCGTCCAGTTCGGGTTGGTAGCAGGTGTCGTAGTCCAGCACCCGCAGCCAGCGCGCCAGCCGCCCCAGCATGGCGTCGGCCACAAAGCGGGGAGCCTGGTGTCTGCCCATCCACTCTCATCTCCATGCCGTCTTTGCGCTTGCGGTCATGTCGCTCCTGTTCTCCTGGCTGGCACTGTCATCGTATCTATTCTGCGTGGCTCAGTCGGAACTGGTTTCGTTCTCATCCTCTGGCTCTGCCGGCGGCACTTCAACCTCTTCTTCCTTATCGGGGAGGGCTGCGTCTGCCTCTTTCACGTCCATGCCCACGTCCATTTCCACTCCCGCCGCCGGTGCCGGCTCTTCTCCCAATACTTCTATGCTTTGGGTGGTGCCTTTCAGCACCACCACGGAGCGGGACTCCTGGGCCTGGGGCTGAAGGGCCAGCAGGCAGCAAGCGGCAAACAGCAGGCTATATAGCTTCATTTTTATGATCCTCCGGGGATGGGCTCTGCCCTTTAAATCTAGCATTGCCGATGGAGAGCGGGCTGACGGAAGAGGAGACCGAACGGAATTTACCGGCGAACTGGCTACACTCTACAAGGCGGGTGTCTAATGGCACTTGTTGGTGTTTCCATTTCCATCACAGGAGAGCCGCCATGAGTACAGCGTCATCCCGACCCTCGTCCACCCTGCTGATGCCGGTGTTTATCCCGGCGGTGATCGTTATCGCCCTGATGGTGGTCGGCACCATGAGCAACCCGCAACTGGCGGGAGAGATTTTTTCCCGTACCCTGGCCTATATCACCACCCACTTTGGCTGGTTCTACATGCTGTCGGTGGCCATCTTCCTGGTGTTTATCGTCTCCCTGGCCTTTAGCCGCTGGGGCAATATCAAGCTGGGGCCGGATCACGCCGAGCCGGAATACAGCTTTCCCGCCTGGTTCGCCATGCTGTTTTCCGCCGGCTACGGCATCGCCCTGCTGTTCTTCGGCGTGGCCGAGCCGGTGCTGCACTACGCCTCTCCCCCCGAAGGGCCGGCCCTGACGGTGGACGCGGCCAAGCAGGCCATGCAGATCGCCTTTTTCCACTGGGGCTTTCATATCTGGGCCATCTACGGCCTGGTGGGGCTGGCCCTGGCCTATTTCGCCTTTCGCCACGGTCTGCCGCTGTCGATGCGTTCCACCCTGTATCCGCTGATCGGCGATCGCATCCACGGTCCCCTGGGGCATGCGGTGGACACCTTCGCCATTCTCGGCACCCTGTTCGGCATCGCCACCACCCTGGGACTGTCGGTGGCCCAGATCAATGCCGGCCTCAACTACCTCTGGCCGGGCATTCCGGTCAGTACGGGGGTGCAGATCATCGCCATAGTGGTGATCACCGCCCTTGCCATTTTCTCGGTGGTGGCGGGCATGGACAAGGGGGTGAAGCGGCTGTCGATCCTCAACATGGTGCTGGCCATTTCGCTGATGCTGTTCGTGTTTGCGGTGGGGCCGACCGTCTTCATCCTCAACACCTTCATGCAGAACACCGGCAGCTACCTGAGCAACATAGTGGAGCGCACCTTCAACCTGCAGGCCTACACCGCCAGCGACTGGATCGGCAACTGGACCCTGTTCATCTTCGGCTGGACCATCGCCTGGGCGCCCTTCGTCGGCCTCTTTATCGCCAAGATCAGCCGGGGCCGTACCATCCGCCAGTTCGTGGTGGGGGTGATGGTGGTGCCCACCTTCTTCACCTTCCTGTGGTTTTCGGTGTTCGGCGACACCGCCCTGCACATGATCATGGTGGAAGGCTACACCCGGCTGATCGACGAGGTGCAGGCGGACCACGCCATCGCCCTGTTCAAGCTGTTCGAGCGGTTGCCGCTGACCGGCATGGTGTCTTTTGTGGCCGTTTTCCTGATCATCACCTTCTTCGTCACCTCCTCCGACTCCGGCTCCCTGGTGATCGATTCCCTCGCCTCGGGCGGTGCCCAGCATACCCCTGCCTGGCAGCGGGTGTTCTGGGCCAGCACCGAAGGGCTGGTGGCGGCGGCGCTGCTGCTGGCCGGGGGGCTGAGCGCATTGCAGACCGCTTCCATCGTCAGCGCCCTGCCGTTTGCCATCATCATGCTGATCGCCGCCATCGGCATGTGGCGGGCCCTGATCATCGAAGGCCATCACGAGGTCAGCCTGCAGCACCACATGCATTCCCGTCAGGGAGCGGGCAGGCAGGGGCCCGGTTTCTGGAAGAAACGGCTGGCCAGCCTGGTGGATTTTCCACCCCGGGACAAGGTCGAGGGTTTTATTCTCGGTACCGCACTGGAAAGCATGAAGAAAGTGGAGCAGGAGCTGGAACAGCAGGGCTGGGAAGCCGAGGTCAACCTGGATGAGGAGCTGTGCCGGGCCCGCTTCGAGGTGTTCAAGGAAGGGCAGGTGGAGTTTATCTACGAGATCCGCCTGCGCGCCTATGCCATGCCCGACTTCGCCTTCCCCGAGACGGAGCGGGATCTGGACGGCGACGACCATTACTACCGGGCCGAAGTGTTCCTGCGCCGGGGTGGCCAGGCCTATGACGTTTATGGCTACGATCAACCGGACATCATCAGCGACATCCTGGATCAGTTCGAGAAGTACCTGCACTTCCTGCATATCTCGCCGGGGATTTTGCCCTGGAAGATGGAAGAGCACGACGATGACACCCCGCCCGCCCGGGAAGGGGAGGAAAGCCCGGCCAAAACGTGACCGGGATCTTTAGGTTGTTAACACCAAGGGGCAGGCTGTGCGGGCTTGCCCTTTTTGCAGAGGAGCAGCCCGGGTGGTACACGAGTCGATTCGAGCCGGGAGGGGAACTCAGTTGCCGTTGAACATGGCTTCCATGGCGGCTTCCTTGTCGTCTCCGGCGGCCGGTTGGGCTTGGGGCTGCGCTTGTGCCTGGGGCTGAGGGGCGGTTTCCAGCTGCTTCAATTGCTGCTCCGCCGCCTGCAACTGGGCGCGGGTTGCGGCCAGCTCGGCCTGCAACTGGCTGAGGGCGGGCTCGGCCTGCGGCGCTGGCGGCTGCAGGGTTTGCGGTGCCAGCGCCGGTGCCTCGGCATTGGTATCGGGGCCGGCCAGGGGCAGCATGGCCGGGGCCGTGTTGTGGTTCAGCCAGTCCTGCAGGGCGGCGGGCCAGACTGCCGCCCGGCCGGTATGGGATTCGGTGAACACCTTGGTCTGCTCGCCGGTGTTGAGCAGGGCCGCCATCTGGTTGGTTTCCGAGTTCCACACCAGACCGGCCCGTTCCGGACCTTCCAGCGGGTTATAGCGGGAAGCCAGGTAAAACAGCGGACCTTCCTGCTGCAGCTCGGTGGCGGTGCGCAGCAGGTTGATGGTGGTATCGTAATGGGGGCCGAGCAGGCCGGTCATCCGGGTTTTGATCACCGGCTGTTCGAACAGGTTGGTGGTGTTGGGATCCAGCCCCACCATGGGTTTGAGCAGGGCCCACATCAACTGGCCCTGGCCCATGGCCAGCATGGGGGCCACACAGGCACTCAGCAGCAGGCTGAGCACGGCCGCTTTCAGCAGGGTTAACAGACGCATCTGAGAATCCATTTAATTTATTAAAAACAAGGGTTTACCTATACGAGTCCGGCGCAGGGCCGCACTCCATGGAACAGGCGCGCGCACGTTACCATAAATTGACCAAAAAGAGGCCAGGGGGGTAAAAAAATAGTCCCCTGCCTGGCGGCACGGCCGCGGAAAAGCCCTGTCGGTTCAATGGCCAAGGCGGTTTTCCCGGCGGCAGGGGCGAGCGGCGGTGGTGCGACAGTCCCTGCGTGCAGCGGTGCTTGTCGCGTCCTGTGACAGGCGCGACCGGTGGGCAGCAACGGAAGGCATGATCCGGGGACGGCTTTTTGGCATTCTTGTCCCTTTTCAGGAGACGGCGATGACGCGGATGGCAAGATTGGGGGCCGTGCTGGCCCTGTTACTGAGCGCCTGTGGCGGCGAGCCGCAGCAGGAGATCCGCCTGCTCAGCGGCGAGAGCCGGCAGGAGCTGGCCAGCAGCCATATGGCCGCGGCCGTGCTGGAGCGGGCCGGCTTCGAGGTGACGGTGGCGTCCGCCAACCTGGGCCAGCGCTGGCAGCGGCTGTGGGCCGGCGAGGCGGACGCCAGCCTGAGTATCTGGATGCCCGAAGCCTCGGCCCCCTTTGTGGAGCGCTTTTTCGAGCGGCTGCACGATCTGGGCCCCAACTACCTGGGACCACGGCTGGAGGAAGGGGAGTGGCCCGAAGGCGACAGGCCCCATACCCTGGCCCGCCGGGCCCTGGAACAGGGCGCGCCCGGGGCGCTCGAGCTGCTGGCCGGAATGCGCTGGCAACGGGAAGAGCTGGAGTGGGTGCTGGCCGAGTGGCAGGCAACCGGCGACCCCGCCCGGGCGGCCAGGGCCTGGCTGGCACGCAAAGAGGGTGCCGAATGAAATCGTTTGCTGCCCGGGCCGAGGATAATGTTGCCCGCCGGCTGTCCGGACCGGCACGGGGCGGCTAAGTTTTACTGGAGAGAGGGACAAGCGGGATAACAGGACCGGCTGCCAGGCTGGCGGTATTTCAATGTTAAAGGAGTAACATGGCATGTCTTATATCCGGAACATCCTGCTCGGGATGGCGGGACTGTTGCTGGCCGGTGCCGTTTCGGCACAGCCGGCGCAAGGTTTGATGCGGGCGGACTTCGAGCCCTGCCCCGATCCCGGCCAGGCTATCGAATCCCTGGCCACCCCCTGCATGGCCCTGGTGCAGTTCGGCGAGGCCCAGGCGCCGGGCAGGGGGGCACAGCTGCTGAGGGGAGCCGGCGCCGTGGTGCGCTTCGATTTTCCCGCCCTCAACGGCGCCGCCGTGCTGGTGCCGAACGAGCGGGTCTACTGGGCCCTGGTCAATGATCAGCGCATCGCCCGGCTGCTCCCCGACCGGCGGCTGGGCATAGCCGCCCCGCCCAACAGGTGTAGTCCCTGGCCCTCCTGCAAGAATGATGATGGTGGAGCCCAGCCTCCCGAGCCGGGCACTTCCAACCCCATCCCCGCCGGGGTCCAGCGTATCGGTGCCGATCAGGTGTGGAACCGGACCACCGGGCCCAGCGCCACCGGACTGGGCGTGACCGTCTGGGTGGTGGATACCGGGGTGGATGGCAGCCATGCGGATCTGCAGCCAGACAGCGGCACCGGTATTGGCGGCTATATCGGCGGCGTCAGCTGCCTGGGCACCGCCTCGACGGCCAGTTGCGTAACGGATGGCGGCATCGACGACAATGGCCATGGCACCCATGTGGCGGGTATCGTCGGTGCCCGCCATAACGATATCGACGTGGTGGGCGTGGCGCCGGATTCGGCCATCGCCTCGGTCAAGGTACTGGACAGCACCGGCAACGGCTACGATTCCAACCTGATCGCCGGGCTGGAGTATATTGCCAGTCAGGCCGCCACCGGGGGCCTGCATGTGGTCAATATGAGCCTGGCTCGTCCGGGTAACTGCCAGCTCGGAGAGGAAGACAGCGGCGCCGCCCTGATCAGCGATAGCCTGACCTTGCTGAACCAGTGGGGCGTGGTGGTGGTGGCCGCCGCTGGCAACGATCCCAACAAGGAGATCTCCGACCTGGTGCCCGCCGGTTGTCCCCAGGTGATGGCCGTGGCCAGCACCACCGCAATGGATGGCACCAACAAGTGCCGGGCCCTGCGCGGCAGCATTTTGGCGGACACCGCCTCCTACTTCACCACCGACGGCGCCGGCGTGCTGGTATCGGCGCCCGGCTCGACCCGGGAGGACAACACCTGCGGCGGCATCCAGCCCAAGGGCATACTGTCCCTGGCGGTGGGCGGCGGCACCACCGAGAAGAACGGCACCAGCATGGCGGCGCCCCATGTGGCCGGGCTGGCGGCCCTGATGCTGCAGGCTGACGCAGCCCTGCCCCCGGACGGGGTACGTACCCTTATCGGCTGTCACGCCACTCGGCGCGGTCAGGCCCCCCTGTCCCATCCTTTTATCAGCCAGTCTTTCGATGGGGAGAGGGAAGGGATTGCCTGGGCCCCGGCCACGGTGGGCGCCCAACCCTGCAACTAAAACGGCTCAGGGGAAAGGGTGTCCGCCTGGCGGACGCCCTGCTCGGAGCCATCGGCTCAGACCGGCAGGGCCAGCAGGTCGTAGCGGCTGATAAGGCTCGCCACCTCTTCCTGGGGCAGATCCACCTCGGCCTGCACCAGCTCGTCATCAGCGCCCGCACGCTGGAGGCGGGGCTGTTGAGGATCAGCTCCCGCAGGGACAGGGTACCGACCAGCCGGCGGCGCTCGTCCAGCACATAGAGCTGGTAGATGGTCTCGGCGTCCGGCGCGGTCCGGCGCACCAGGGCCAGCCCCCGACCTGTCATAGGTTCGGAAGTGGTTGTCTGTAAGCTACAACTACTGGGTTCCATGAGTATCTCTACCGTGATGCCGGAAATTCGGCGCGCGTTATCTATCCGAAGCTGGCGGCGGGAGCAAGGCCAAATGGGTCATGATCTTGCGATTGGGCACAGACGAAAGCCGGCCAGGCTTGACCTGGGTCATGGTGGTATTCGGAAAGCCGGGCTAGCCTAAGCGGGCGGTGACCGCGAGGCGCCGTCTATACCCTTTGGAGGACAAGCTATGAACAGGCGATTTTCATGGAAGCGGGCACTGGTGCTGACCATGGCGCTGGGAACGGGGGGCACAGCCCTGGCCCAAGGCATGGGACCGGGCATGGGCATGATGCAGGGCCCCGGCATGGGAATGGGGCCCATGATGGGGGGCGGCATGCCCTGCGGCCCCATGGGCATGCATCCGGGCTGGATGGCGGGGGCCCAGGGGCCGTTGACCGAGCAGCAGCGGCAGGCGCTGGCGGCCCTGCAGCAGGAACTGCACGCTTCCCATTGGGAGCTGATGCAGGAAATGCACAAGCTGCAGGCTGGCCAGATGATGCCCGACGCCCCGGCGGACAAGGCTGCCATCCTGGAGATGCACCGCAAGATGAGCGATATCCATCTCAAGATGCTGGAGCTGCGGCTCGATGCCCAGGAAAAAATGAACGAGATCCTGAAACCACAATAACCGCCCACCAGGATACGGGCGGCCTTGTCCGCCGCCCGTGTATTGTCATGGACTCATGACGCTCTCCGTCATAAGCTGGCGCTTATTGCCCCTGCCAACGAGATGTCGCAATGAGTGGTATGAATGGATTTGATGCCGACCGGGATGTCTACCGCACCTTGCTGGAGTCCACCAAGGCGATTCCCTGGAAGATAGACTGGCACAGCATGACCTTCAGCTATATCGGCCCCCAGATAGAAACGCTGCTGGGCTGGTCGCCGGACAGCTGGGTCAGCGTCAACGACTGGGTGGAGCGCATGCATCCGGAGGACAGGGAGCGGGTGGTGGGCTTTTGCGTCAGCCAGTCCCAGGCGGGCACCGATCACGAGGCCGATTACCGGGCCCTGACCAGGGACGGGGACTATGTGTGGATCCGGGATGTGGTGCACGTGGTGCGCAACGAAGAGGGCGGGGTGGAGTCGCTGGTCGGTTTTATGTTCGACATCAGCGAGCGCAAGCATACCGAGCAGCAGTTGATCCGGCTGCAGAAGGAACTCGAGGAGCTGTCCTACAAGGACGGTCTCACCGGAATAGCCAACAGGCGCATGTTCGACGCCACCCTGGAGCAGGAGTGGAACGACGCACGGCGCCGATGCCAACCATTGGCATTGATCCTGCTGGATATCGATAATTTCAAGGAATATAACGACCATTTCGGCCACCTCCAGGGGGATGATTGCCTGCGGACGGTGGCCCGGATCCTGAGCCGGGCTGCGACCCGGCCGCGGGACTTCGTCGGCCGCTTCGGCGGCGAGGAGTTCGCGCTGATCCTGCCCGAGAGCGATGCCCGCGCCGCTCGCACCGTGGCCGAGCGCTGCCGGCAGTTGCTTACCGAGCAGGCCCTGCCCCATCCGGCGGCGCTTGCCACGCCGACCGTCACCCTCAGCCTGGGGGTGTCCAGCCTGGTGCCCGGAGAGCAAGACTGTCCCCTGGCTTTTATCGAGTCTGTGGACAGGCTGCTGTACCGGGCCAAGCAGTCGGGGCGCAACCGTATCGAGGCCGGCTAAGCGGAGGATGCCTCGTCTGGTGTGGGTTCAAAAACAGAAAAGGCGCCCACCTTTTAGGTAAAGCGCCTTTACTGTCAATAACTTGTAGTCAAGCTATCAGTTCATGCCGTATTACCACATAACCTGTTTCAGTGCTGTTCATGTCATTCCATGTTGATTGACGCAACCATTTGATAGATAAGGAATTAGTTGGCTTTTGTGGCTCATGTTGTTTCATGTTGATTCCCTTATTTTCTGCGAAATACTATGATTGGGGTATCACACGGGGTATCACATGACATGGTGAAGCATGGCCACCAACCAGCTGAACGACAACAAGATAAAGGGACTGATCCGCAAGCCGCCCGAGCGGGAAACCTGGATTACCGATGGTGACGGGTTATCCGCCCGGCTGATCAAGTCAGGCTCCTTGTCCTGGTATTTCCGCTATCGGCTGGGCGGCAGGGGCGGAAAACTGGAGCGGCTGCTGCTGGGCAAGTACCCGGAGCTGTCCCTGGCCGCCGCCCGCAAGCTGCGTGACCAGTGCCGGGAGTGGCTGGCCAACAACGAGGATCCCCGCTTCAAGCTCAATGCTACCGCCCAGGAGGCATTGAAGCCGGTCACGGTACGGGATGCCTTGGAATACTGGCTGGACAACTACGCCGCCCACAACCGCGCTAACCACGACAAGCACCGGCGCCAGCTCGAGGTCCACATCTTCCCCCATATCGGCAAGCTACCGCTCAACCTGGCCGACCGCCGCCAGTGGCTCACCGCCCTGGAGCGGATCAGCCACAACGGTTCCCCGGTGGCCGCCGGCTATGTGCTGCAGATGTGCAAGCAGGCGCTGCGCTACTGCGACCGCCGCGGCTACGCCACCAGCACCGCCCTGGAAGGGCTGACAATACCGGACGTGGGCAAGAAGCAGGGCAAGCGGGACCGGGTGCTCACCGATGCCGAACTGGGCGGCCTGTGGCGCTGGCTCGATAACAACGGCGTCCAGCCCTATTACCGGGATCTGCTCAGGCTGATCATCGTGTTCTGCGCCCGCACCCAGGAGATCAGGCTTTCAACCTGGGAAGAGTGGGATTTTGACGCCCGGCTGTGGACCGTGCCCGAGGCCAACAGCAAGAGCGGCACCCGCATTGTCCGGCCCATTCCCGAACGGGTCATTCCCTGGCTGGAAGAAATGCGCCGCTCCAATGATGGCCCTTACCTGCTGGGCCCGCTCAAGAAGCCCGAGGCCGTGAGCCAGCAGGGCCGCACCTTTCACAAGCGGCTGAAGCACAGGGAGCCCTGGACGTTGCACAACTTGCGGCACACCTTCATCACCAAGAACGCCGACCTGGGCGCCCCGCCCCATGTGGTGGAGCTGCTGGCCGGCCACGAACTGGGCGGCGTGTTCGCCGTGTACAACCGCAGCCAGTACCTGCCGGAAAAGCTGGAGGTGCTGAACCGCTGGCTCGACCGCCTGGAACTGCTGGCCGAGGCCCCGGACAACGTGATCCCGGCTTCATTCAGCCGCACCGCATAACCGTAGAGAGCACAACACCATGACCAAAGGTAGAGAGTTAGCGCCGTTGCTCCCCCTGGAGTATTGCCGTATCGACCGAGCCGCCCGAATGTTGGGCTGTGAGGTGGAGGATATTATTCACTGGCATAAGATAAGTGCGATTCAGCTAGCTGTACAGATGGATAGGTTTGTAGGTGAGCTGGATTTTAGGCCATCGGAAGTGGGTTTATCAGACTGTAAAGATGCTCAGTCGCTACTTGAGGGAGTTGAGAGGCTGTGGTTGAGTGGCGCACCTGGTGGCTATTCCTCTTTCGTCTGCCCCCCAAGGGAGGATTTGGAAGCTTCAGTAGAAAAATGCATAGATGAGCTGTCAAGAGTTAACCCTATTGAACTGGCTGAAGATAAATATGCTGAGCCACTTTTACGTATCCCAACCTCTGTGGTTGGAATGTGGACAGTTGGTAATTTTAAAGACTTTGAGGTTGATGAACAGCTGAATCTGGAGCCTTTAGATTTTGGTGGCTTTTTTATGTACCACTATTTTGAACCGGCATATGGCTTTGGT
Organism: Zobellella denitrificans; assembly: GCF_002407485.1. NCBI lineage: Bacteria > Pseudomonadati > Pseudomonadota > Gammaproteobacteria > Aeromonadales > Aeromonadaceae > Zobellella > Zobellella denitrificans. The sequence continues at coordinate 853,281 of NZ_CP012621.1, forward strand.
AATGGCGGTTGCCGCACCTTTAGGTTTCATACAAAGGAGGTCATTACTTTCACTAAAAGAGACCTATGGGTTCTGCGTCCAGACCTAGAGGGCTTATGGCATAGCATCACCACTGGCGAGCCGTTGCCCAACATCTACAACGACGCCGAACTGGCGCGGCAGGCCAGAGAGCGGGAAGCGGCAGAACAGTCCACGAGAGAACCCAAGGTAACCGCGAAGCAGTCTGACCTGATTGTCGCACTGATTGATTTGCACTTTACCCAGGAAGGTAAGCGCCTTGGTGACATGAAACACAAGACGTTTTTCGATGAGGTGCTATCAAAAGCATTGGCAGCCAAGGGGATAGCCTGTCCAATGACATATAAATCGTTTATTGACTGGATGGAGAGATCGCGGAAGTTTTCAAACTAGCACGGAAGTTTTCCATAACTTCCACTCTTCCCTGCCCATAAACCACAGAATACCCCTTGTAACAACAAGTAACCCACGAGGGGGATTTATGAACGCTGTGAATCAAGATCGTCTGTTAAATGTCAAACAGGTTCAGGCTCTGGTGCCCGCCAGCCGGGTATCGATCTGGCGCTGGGAGAAAGCCGGCAAGTTTCCAAAAAGCGTAAAGCTGGGCGGCGTGATCCGCTGGCGCGAGTCGGATATTCAAAAATGGATTTCCGGCCTGAAGGCCGCATAAGGGGGACGCCGCATGACCGACAGCAAAAAGGGCCTGAACTCCGCACAAGTCCAAGCCCTTCAACACAGCAGCATAACGCTCGGTAATGGTAGCACCGGCACCGAACGGGAGCCAGTGAGCAGCCCGGCAACAATTCGGGAGCGGGTTGCCTTGTTCCTGGCCGAGTCTCCGGAGGGTGTGACCGTGCTCAGTATGCTGAACCATAGCGGGGCCACGTCCAGCAGGAATATACCGTCGCTGCTTGAGCGTGAGCTGGGGATTAAACTGGATGCGGGCCAGGATGCCAGCGGCACCAACGAAGGGCGACATAACCGCTGGCGGATTCAGACCCGGGCCGATTGCCTCAAGGTGCTGGCGGATGTAAACCGCCAGCGGCGAAAGCGCAATGCGCCGACTTTGTCGCCGGAACGAATGACCCGCATCGCCGGCCAGTATCCAGATTTATCCACCACCACTACAGCCACTATCACTGCAGCCACCGCCAGCGCCTGACCCGGAGCTTTCCCCATGAATCGCTATTCCCACGAGGGGGCATTGTGTCCCCCGGTTTCCCCGTGTGTCATCACCGATGCCGAGTTAGACACCTGGCAAGGCAGGCGGATTAGATACCCGCAGGCTGTGAGGCAGTCAGGACAATTTGATCCCATTCCCGCCATGCAGGCCCCCGGCTTGTCGGCGTCCATGTGCTTTGGGTATGGATTGAGGGACAAGGCCAAGGGGCTATTACCTCTGCTTGCCACTGGCAAGGGGGCACCATGAGCGCAGCACGAAAAGCTCGTCTGAATCAGTACGCCCTGGACTTTGGGCCCCGCGAGCATGTCCAGCTGATCCACGGCTCCCCACAGGCACGCGCCAGCCATGTGACCCTTGCTGTAAATGGGGATAGCTGGCGTGAACAATGCTGCCCGCTGGCCACCGCCTCGGAACAGGCTGAGCAACTGGCTGCTCTGGAAGCTGCCGATGTGTACATGAGCCAGAACGGCATGGCCCCTTTCCGCCGGCGTAGTGTGGCGAATGTGGTACACCTGAACGCCTGCTTTGTGGATCTGGACACATACCAGATCCCGGCCCTGGTCGGGCTGAGCTACCGGGAGCGGTTACAGGCCGTGCTGGAGAATGCGGGGGATTTACCCTTGCCGACCCTGGCCGCCGACAGTGGCCGGGGCATCTACCTGATATGGGCGCTTAAGGCGCCCTTTTTCATCGGTACCGACAAGGGCAAAGGCAGCGCCCAGGCCGAGCTGAGAACCAAGATCCTTGGCCGCTGGCAACGGGTGGAGGATCTGCTTATCCGGCGGCTGGCGGACTTTGGCGCCGATCCCAAGGCACGGGACGCCGCCCGGGTGCTGCGGCTGGCCGGCAGTGTGAACCAGCGCAACGGCCACCAGGTGAGTTATGCGCAGCTGGCGCAGCCCGTAGACTTCGCCGAGCTGGAGCGGCCCTTGCTCCGGTGGTACGAGCGCACTTACCCGGCCCCGGTGAAGCGGGCCCCGGGCGAGCGCCGGCAGCCAGAGGGGGACCGGCAGAGCGTGAGGCAGTTGCTCAATGCCCGCACCCTGGCCGCCGCCCGAATGGAGGATCTGAAAACCCTGGCGGCCCTGCGGGAAGGGCTGAGTGATCACCGGGCCCGGGCCCTGTTTGCCTTTGCCCAGGCCGCCGCCGACTTCTGCCACGACGAGCGGACGCTACTCAGGGAGTGCCAGCAGTACGCCGCCGAATGCTTCAACGACCCGCACGGCAAGTATGCTCTCGAGCGGCTGCCGGTGCGGCTGGGCACCCTGCTGGCGCGATTTCGGGAAAGCGTGGGGCACCCGGCCAGCAGCGGGAGGAACCAGCGTTACCGGCTGACCAATGCCCGCATTATCGACGACCTGGCCATTACCGAGCAGGAGCAGGCCCATATGCTGATCCTGATCGGCAAGCCGGAGAAACTTTTACGGCACGCCAAACGAATGGAGAAGCGCAGAAGAAGCCAGGGTATCAGGGCTGCCGCCCAGTATCAGCAGGAGCGCCAGCGCACCCAGGTGGAACGCCGGCAGCGAGCGCGGGAGCTGGCCGCCCAGGGCTTGAGCCGGCAGCAAGTGGCCGAGCGGCTGGGGATCTCAACCAAGACCGTACAGCGGGCGCTGAATGCCTGGAGCTGTGAGGGGGTGAAATGATGTGTCCCCTTATATGGTCAGCCGGGTAGAGGTGGACATGATGTGTGCTCTTATATGTTTATATACCAGCCCTTTGTCATTAAGGGGATTCCCAAGGGGTGCCAGCACAATTGGCCGCCGGCGGCGAAATTTGGGCGAAAGGCCAACAACGACCGCAGCGCCTTACTACCGGCACCGCGTGCCGGGCGGCTTGGCCGGCAACGCCGGCGAACGCAGCCGGGAGCCACAGGCAAGAAAAAGCCCTGACGCTGGGCAGGCTTCAGGGCTTTGGCCGTGTGGACTGGGTTCACGGGCTGAGTCGCAGCATAACAGCCATGGCCGCCCGGGTGAATCCTATGTCGGCGCCTGTTGTTACCATGTAGGTTATAAACTACAATTCACGCCATGAAGGTGATCGAATCAACCAAGTTCCGGCAGTGGCTGAAGAAGCTGAAGGACGATACCGGTAGGGCCCGGGTAGTGTCCCGGATCAACCGGCTGGCTGCCGGCCTGGCCGGCGACGTGGCCCCGGTGGGGCAGGGCGTTAGCGAACTGCGTATTCACTACGGGCCGGGCTACCGGGTTTACTACTACCAGCAGGGTGAGGTGCTGGTGTTGCTGCTATGCGGCGGCGACAAGGGAAGTCAGCGCCGGGATATTGAGACCGCTCACCAGTTGTTGAAGGAATGGAGGGAACAGCACCATGGCTGAAGCATTCACCGAGTTCGACCCCGCCGAGTACCTGAGCAGCCCGGAGGCCATCGCCGAGTTTATCGCCGATGCAATGGAGACCGGGGACGCCGCCTATATCTCCAAGGCGATCGGCATTGCCGCCCGCGCCAGGGGCATGAGCGAGCTGGCCAGGGAAACCGGCCTGTCCCGCGAGCAGCTTTACCGGAGCTTCAGCGAACGGGGCAACCCGACCCTGAAGACCATCATGGCCGTGACCAAGGCGCTGGGCGTGGACATTACCGCCCGTGCCCATGTTGAACATGGTTAAGAAGTTGATGGACATAAAACAGAACCCGCAAGATGTGGACGCGTCATCGAAGGCGCCTACCTCGGAGCATTTACCCTTGCCGCCGAGAATCTGCAATCACGGCTTCGGGCGAGGGGAACCTTTCGACATGAAGTCCTTGGATATTTCGGTCTGGGCACGTTTGAAGAGCTGGTTCTCCGCCAAATTCCTGGGCGAATAGTCGAAGCTAGGAACCAAACCGACCTCAAGCATCTGTGGCAGCGGAGCGGCACTGCGGTACCCTGGACGAATTACAGCAGGCGGATAGAGGTGTTCGTTCATATTACCGAGGAAGAGTTCGGCCTGCTGGCGGTGCAGGCCGACTGGTTGTGCGCCACCCTGACCAAGGCCGCCAGGATGCCGACCTATAAGCATGTGGACGGCAGGTTCAGCCGCAAGCTGACCAACCTTACCCCAAGCTGCTGGGCACGGTAACGATGGACCGGATGTTCGAGGAAGTGGGGCGAGCCATCCCGGTGTTGAAGCAGCACCTGAACACCAAGCGTGCCATGGACACCTACCGCAGTGAGAAACACGGTCAATACAACGAGATCGCCCAGGACTGACTGAGCTTTAACGTCAGGCACCGCCAGCATAGCAAGGTGCTGAACAAAGCTGGTGCTAGCGATCAAGGCCGGTAACGACCAGACGGAAGACCGGGCCTATGCCGAGCAGGGCAAGTTCAACGACGCCCACCCGGATTACCAGGTGGACGCCGGGGCGGTACGGTAGTCGCTGCGCGCCCGCATTCGCACCAGCGAGCGCATGGATGGTGGCATTAGCCTCAACCCCCGGCTGGAAGAGCGCATCCGCGGCGAGACCAGCCCCAGCATCTACCGGCGGGTGGGGGGCGGCAGCGGAATAACCCCTGGGCCGCCGGCTCAGGGTCAGCGGCTGGCCCGCCAGTCAGAAAACCACCCATACAGCCACCACAGCAGTTTGATCAGGCCATAACCGACCCCACCGACCAGTAAGAACAGTAGGAAGCCCGGATCGAGCAGGTAGAACAAAGGCACGCTGGCGGCGTCCATAGGAGACTCCTTGTTGGTTTGCGCCTGTACCGGCTCGGTGGTTAAGCTCCGTTTCATCCGAAGCTTATTATTTTTCTTCCAGTCGTTTCAGTATCCGCCCCAGCTTAGCATTCAGGTGCTCGATCTCAAGCTGATAGTCGTGCTTGCCAGCGTCAAAGCACCCCGCCTCGACAATCTTCAGAGGATGGGTTGCTGCGCCGCTGGCCTCTTCATCAACGGTCCTCTGTAGCTGGTGAATGAGCTCGGCGTTCATCAAGCAGCCGGACGATAGCTGAAATCTATCATCATTTCCCCATGGTTTATATTCTCTGAATGGTCATTTAGTTGTATTTCTGCAGTCCATAAAAGGGGCGCGAGGGCAGGGACGTAATGATTTGGGGCAAGCTCTGCTTAGGGGAGATGTGTTAAGAACTGTTAAGATTTTGATCTACAAACACCCCTATCGTTTCTCGCCCTTCAGTTGGATCACTCTCTACCCGACGGTCCGACCGGAAGGCTACGGGCGTAAAAGCGCGATGGTTGCAACGTGGGTTTCTGACTTTGTCTTGGTTGCTTCGGGCCACCTTATCATCTGGGCAGATGAACACCACCTCCCCAGATGCGGGGATCTTATCCTGTGGACCATTAAGGCTAGCGGGACCGCAGCCCAACTCTTTCCGTATCGCCGCAGGCTGGGAAACTTTTTCCGGGCCGAGCGACTGAGCAGCGAGTGTCAGAGCCGAATAGGGCGCGGATTTGTGGGGTACTGGAGCTTGGAGACTGGGGAGCGTGAGGGGGAGGGGATAACCGCCTTATGGGGTATCACACGGCACCGGGTATCACATGGGGTATCACATAAAACAGAAAAGGCGCCCACCTTTTAGGTAAAGCGCCTTTACTGTCAATAACTTGCAGTCAAGCTATCAGTTCATGCCGTATTTCTTCAGCTTCTTGCGCAGGGTGCCGCGGTTGATGCCCATCATGTTGGCGGCGCGGGTCTGGTTGCCGCGGGTGTATTGCATGATCACGTCCAGCATGGGCGCTTCGACTTCGGCGAGGACCAACTCATACAGCTCGGTTACTTCCTGGCCGTTGAGCTGGGCCAGGTAATTGCGCAGGGCCTGCTCCACCGAGTTGCGCAGCGGGCGCTGGGTAGGCTGCTCGGAGGTCGGAGATTTAGTAGTAGTAACCAGTGCATCGGAAGTCGTAGTTTGTTCGAACATATCGGGTCTGCTCTTCTTTTGTTCGTTTAAGCTATATTCGCGAAATATCGCTCCAAGGCGTCGAGCTGCTGCCCGGCTGCCTCGAGGGCGTTGAAATCACTGCGAAAGTCACGGCCCGCGTCACTTCCCTGCAGGTACCACCCCACATGTTTCCGGGCGATCCGTACGCCCATCGCCTCACCGTAAAACTCGTGCAATGCGGCAACATGTTCCCGGATCATGGCCCGCTCCTGGTCCTTGGGGAGCGGTGCGGGAGTGGTGCCCTGCTCAAGATAGTGGCGGATTTCTCTGAAAATCCATGGCCGTCCCTGGGCAGCCCGGCCAATCATGATGGCATCGGCGCCGGTGTAATCCAGTACAAAACGCGCCTTTTCCGGGCTGTCGATATCCCCGTTGGCGACAACGGGAATGGAGACGGCTTGCTTTATTGCCCTGATGGTGTCGTATTCCGCTTCCCCCTTGTACATGCAGGCGCGGGTGCGGCCATGCACGGCCAGGGCCCGGATGCCGCAGTCTTCGGCGATGCGGGCAATCTGCACGCCGTTGCGGTGGTCCGGATCCCAGCCGGTACGTATCTTCAGGGTCACCGGAACCGCCACTGCCTTGACCACGGCGCTGACGATAGACTCGACCAGATCCGGGTACTGCAGCAGGGCGGAGCCTGCCATCTTCTTGTTCACTTTCTTCGCCGGGCAACCCATGTTGATGTCGATGATCTGCGCGCCCTGGTCCACGTTGAACCGGGCGGCATCGGCCATCAGTTCCGGGTCGGCACCGGCAATCTGTACGGAGCGGACACCCGTTTCCCCTTCATGATCCATACGCCGGCGCGACTTGTCGGAATCCCGCAGCAGGGGATTGGACGACATCATCTCCGACACGGCCATACCGGCCCCCATGCGCAGGCACAGGGTGCGGAAAGGCCTGTCGGTCACGCCGGCCATCGGCGCCACCAGCAGCGGCGCGGACAATTTGTAAGGACCAATTTCCATGGGACGGGGCTGTCTCGGCTCAGGGTCGCGTATCTTACGCATTTTTTGGGATGCTGAAAAGGTCACAAATTGACCGGATCGCATTTTTTTATAAGTCAAGATGCAGGGGCATTTTTTGTGTAAAAAACCGGCTGGTTGCCCTTGCCGGTGCGGCCTGGCGGCGGCTGGGCCGGCCGCCGGAACGGCCTGTCAGCGCTTGTGGCCGCTCAGGCGGGACCACTCCTCCCGGAACACCGGGGCTTCCATGTCGAACCACTGCCGGTACACCTGGTTCAGGCCCTCGGCCTGGGTCTCCAGTATGCCGGAGAGGGCCAACTGGCCGCCGGGCCGGACCAGCGAGCTGATCAGCGGCGACAGCTCCTTGAGCGGTCCCGCCAGGATATTGGCCACCACCAGATCGGCCTGCAGCCCCTCGGGCTGATCCTGCGGCAGGTAGACGCGCAGCCGCTCGGCCACGCCGTTGCGCTCGGCGTTGTCCCGGCTGGCCTGCAGCGCCTGGGGGTCGATGTCGATGCCGATCACCTCCTTGGCACCCAGCTTGAGCGCCGCCAGTCCCAGGATGCCGGAGCCGCAACCGAAGTCGATCACCGTCTTGCCGGCCAGCTCCTGGCCGTCCAGCCACTCCAGGCACAGCGCCGTGGTGGGGTGGGTGCCGGTGCCGAAGGCCAGCCCCGGATCCAGCATGACGTTGACCGCCTCCGGCTCCGGCACCTCGCGCCAGCTCGGGCAGATCCACAGGCGCCGGCCGAAGCGCATGGGATGGAAGCTGTCCATCCACTCCCGCACCCAGTCCTTGTCTTCCAGCTGCTCCACCTTGTACACCAGATCCTTGCGGTAGAACTTGCGCATAAAGTCGATCACCGGCGCCGGATCGGTCTCGGCGTCGAACAGGCCGATCACCACGGTGTCGTCCCACAGCAGGGTTTCACCGGGCAGGGGCTCGAACACCGGCTTGTCTTCGGCGTCCATGTAGGTCACCGCCTGGGCGCCGCGCCCCATCAGCATGTTGCTGACCTTGTCGGCGGTCTTTTCGGTGGCGTTGATGCGAATTTGTATCCAGGGCATGGCGTCATTTCATGAATCTGTAAAGGGAAGATTCTACCATCGGTGTGGCCTGCTGTCCTGTCGGCAGGCAGACCTTACCTTGTGAATCGGACTGGATTCGGCCCCGGCCGCGCATTGCGGCCGGGGCGTTTTTCATGGTGGCCGGTGGCGGTCTCAGTGCCGGCCGAACAGGCGGCGCACCTCGTCCGGCGGGGGCGCCGTCAGCAGGGAGCCGAGCACATAGGCCAGGCCCGAGAGCGCCAGGCTCGGCACTATGGCGTGCAGGCCCAGGGGCTTGATGCCGAAGTGCAGCAGCAGGCCGTAGCCGAGCGCCCCCGTGACCATGGAAGCCAGTGCCCCCGCGCTGTTGCCCCGCCACCAGTAGAGCCCCAGCACCAGCGGCCAGAAGAAGATGGCCTGCAGCGCGCCGAAGGCCATCAGGTTGAGCCAGATGATCATGTCCGGCGGACTCAGGGCCGCCCACAGCACGACAAGCCCCAGCACCAGGGTCACCAGCCTGCTGGCGCCCTTGATGGCGGCGGGCGAGGGCGGGGTGCGGCTCAGGTAGTTGAGGTAGAGATCCTTGACCAGGGTGGCCGAGGCCTGGATCAGCTGGGAGTCGATGGTCGACATGATGGCGGCCATGGGGCCGGCCAGGAAGAGCCCGGCCACCAGCGGCGGCAGCACCGCCAGCATCAGGGTGGGCATCACCTTGTCGGGCACGGTGAGATCGGGTACCAGCACCCGCCCCAGGGCGCCGGCGAAATGCATGCCGAACATCAGCAGGGCGCCCACCAGGGTGCCGATGACGATGCCCCTGTGCATGGCGGCGCTGTCCTTGTAGGCCAGGCAGCGCACCGCCGAATGGGGCAGGCCGATGACCCCGAAACACACCAGCACCCAGAATGACAGCATAAAGCTGATGCCGAGCATCTCGTCCGGCCCTTGCGGGCGGACCAGGCCGGGATCGATCTCGGCCAGCCCGGCGAACAGGGCCGCCGCCCCGCCGCCGGCGTGCAGTACCCCGGCCAGCAGCACCAGGGTACCGAGCAGCATCAGCACCCCCTGCACCGCATCGGTGATCACCACGGCGCGAAAGCCGCCGATCAGGGTATAGAGCAGCACCGTCACCGCAAACAGCACCAGGCCGCCCTCGTAGGGCAGGCCGGTCACGGTTTCCAGCAGCCGGGCGCCGCCGATAAACTGCACCACCATGGTGGCGACGAAGGCGGCGAGCAGGCCGAGCGCCGCCAGCACCACCACCAGCGGGCTCTGGTAGCGGGCCCGGAGCATGTCGTTGATGGTGAGCGCCTCCACCCGGCGGGCGATATGGGCGAACTGCTTGCCCAGCACGCCCAGGGTGAGCCAGACCGTCGGCACCTGGATCATGGCCAGCAGCACCCAGCCCAGTCCCAGCCGGTAGGCCGCGCCCGGCCCGCCGATAAAGGAAGAGGCGGAGGCATAGGTGGCCACCATGGTCATGGCCAGCACGAAGCCGCCCATGGATCTGTTGCCGAGGAAGTAGTCCTGCACGAAACCACCCCGGGCCGGGCGGCGGCCGAGCCAGACGCCCAGGCCCAGCATGGCGGCCAGGTAGATGACCAGGGGGAGCAGCAGCTCAGGATTCATGGTGGTCTCCCAGGGCGACGGGCCTGAAGCAGACTCGTACCATCAGGGCGCACAGCAGCACGAACAGCAGCGGATTGAACAGGCAGCTCAGCACAAACCACAGCGGCCAGCCGGCCAGGGTCAGCCCGGGCGGCACCAGATAGGCGGTGGCGGCCCAGCCGGCCAGATAGAGCAGGGCGAGCAGCACGCTGAGCAGGGCTTCGCGCCGGGCCACGGATACAATGGGATTCATTATGCGGGCTTAAGCCTGGTATTCCTCGCCGGCGGCGGCGACGAAGGCGATTTCCACCAGGTAGCCGGGGCTGGCCAGCTCCGCCTTGACGCAGGCGCGGCTGGGCGCCGTGCCGGGGGCGAACCAGGCGTCCCACACCGCGTTGAAGGCGGCCAGGTTGGCGAAGTCGGTCAGGTAGATGGTGGCGGACAAGAGCCGCGTCTTGTCGCTGCCGACCTTGGCCAGGGCCAGCTCGGCCTGGGCCAGCACCTGGGCCGTCTGCCCCCGGATGTCGGCGCCGAGGTCGCCTTCCGGCACCTCGACGAAATGGGCGATGCCGTTGAACACGGTAATGTCGGACCAGCGCTGGGCCGGGTTGATGCGATGGATCTTCATGCTATGACTCTGTCAGGTGGGCTTCGGGCGGCTATTTTAGCGGGAAAGGAAGGGGTGGGAAAAGGCAGCCGGGCCATGATGCCCATGTATTGCGTCAGGATGCGGAATAAACCGGGGGGGGGGGGCAGTCGATGAGGCCGACCCTGCCGAAAACAACAACGGCGCCTTGCGGCGCCGTTGCGAGGGGCTTGAGGCCGCCAGTCTTACAGACCCAGCTTCTTCTCGAGATAGTGGATGTTGGTTCCGCCGTTGCGGAAGTTCTCATCGCTCATGATCTCTTTGTGCAGCGGGATATTGGTCTTGATGCCGTCGATCACCAGCTCGTTCAGGGCGTGCTTCATGCGGGCGATGGCGATGTCGCGGTTTTCGCCGTAGCAGATCAGCTTGCCGATCATGGAGTCGTAGTAGGGCGGCACCCGGTAGCCGGCGTAGATGTGGGAGTCCCAGCGCACGCCCAGGCCACCCGGCGAGTGGAAGCGCTTGATTTCGCCCGGGCTGGGGATAAAGGTCTGCGGATCTTCGGCGTTGATGCGGCACTCGATGGCGTGGCCGCGCACCACCACCTGCTCCTGGGTGATGGACAGGGGCTGGCCGGCGGCGACGCGCAGCTGCTCCTTGATCAGATCCACGCCGGTGATCATCTCGGTCACCGGGTGCTCCACCTGGATACGGGTGTTCATCTCGATGAAGTAGAACTCGCCGTTCTCGTAGAGGAACTCGAAGGTACCGGCACCGCGGTAGCCGATATCGACACAGGCCTTGCAGCAGCGCTCGCCGATGAACTTGCGCATCTCGGCGGTAATGCCCGGGGCCGGGGCCTCTTCCACCACCTTCTGGTGGCGGCGCTGCATGGAGCAGTCGCGCTCGGCCAGGTGGATGGCGTTGCCCTGGCCGTCGGCCAGCACCTGGATTTCGATATGGCGTGGGTTCTCCAGGAACTTCTCCATGTACACCATGTCGTTGCCGAAGGCGGCACCGGCCTCGGCCTTGGTCATGGCGATGGCCTTCTCCAGCTCGCTCTCGGCACGCACCACCCGCATGCCGCGGCCACCGCCGCCGCCGGCGGCCTTGATGATCACCGGGTAGCCGATGCGCTTGGCGATGGTGGCGTTCTTCTTGGCATCCTCACCGATGGGGCCGTCGGAGCCGGGTACGCAGGGTACGCCGGCCTTCTTCATGGCTTCGATGGCGGACACCTTGTCGCCCATCAGGCGGATGGTGTCGGCGCGGGGACCGATAAAGATAAAGCCGGACTTCTCCACCTGGTCGGCGAAGTCGGCGTTTTCCGCCAGGAAGCCGTAACCGGGGTGGATGGCCACGGCGTCGGTCACCTCGGCGGCGGCGATGATGGAGGGCACGTTCAGGTAGGACTGGTTGGCCTGGTTGCCACCGATGCAGATGGACTCGTCGGCCAGCAGCACATGCTTGAGTTCACGGTCCGCGGTGGAATGCACCGCCACCGTCTTGATCCCGAGCTCCTTGCAGGCGCGCAGTATCCGCAGGGCAATTTCACCGCGGTTGGCGATGACTACTTTATCCAGCATGGCAATTCCTTATTCGATGATGAACAGGGGCTCGTCGAACTCGACCGGCTGGCCGTTGTCGACCAGGATGGCCTTGAGCACGCCGGACTTGTCGGCTTCGATCTGGTTCATCATCTTCATGGCTTCGACGATGCACAGGGTGTCGCCGGCCTTGACGCTCTGGCCCACTTCCACGAAGTTCTTGGCGCCCGGGCTGGGCGCGCGGTAGAAGGTGCCCACCATGGGGGAGCGCATCACGTGGCCGCTCAGTTCGGGCTCGGCTTCGGCAACCGGGGCCGGGGCGGGATTGCCCGGATTGGCGGGTGCGGCCGGAGCCGGGGCGGCCTGCACATGATACTGGGGTACGGCCATGGCCGGCGCCGGGGCGCCGTAGCGGCTGATGCGAACGGACTCTTCCCCTTCGGAGATTTCCAGCTCGGCGATGCCGGATTCTTCAACCAGTTCGATCAGTTTTTTGATTTTACGAATATCCATGAGCGTTCTCTTTGTTTGTTGGTGCTGTGCAGAAATCAACGGCGGGCCAGATAACGGGCCGCCGCTTCAAGGGCAAATTCGTAACCATCGGCGCCCAGGCCGCAGATCACCCCCACCGCCTTGTCGGCCAGGTAGGAATGGTGGCGGAAAGGCTCGCGGGCGTGCACATTCGACAGGTGCACCTCGATAAAGGGGATCTTCACCCCCAGGAGGGCGTCGCGAATGGCCACGCTGGTGTGGGTAAAGGCGGCGGGATTGATGATAATGAAATCCTGCTTGCCAAAGGCCTGGTGGATGGCGTCGATAAGCTGGTATTCCGCATTGGATTGCAGGTGGCTGAGTTCGATATCGCGTTTGCCGGCCTGTTCGGTCAGCCGGGCCACGATGTCGCTCAGGCTGTCCTGACCGTAAATGCCGGGTTCGCGCTGGCCCAGCAGGTTCAGGTTGGGACCGTTGAGCAGCAGAATTCGGAATTTATCGGCCATTATGCAGCAATCCTCGTCAATCTTGCGGGTTACACATCGGGTCACATGGAGCCTAGCCGGTTTTGGCCCCGATGGGCAACCAAAATCGTGCCGTTTGGCTCGGTGCGCCCAATTATAGTGATTTCATGAAAATTGACAGCATTTTACTGGTCTAATGACCTGATAAAGTGTGACGGGGCAGGGCAAGGCGGGCTGCTTTGGTCAGCTTTTGTCCGTTGGTCAAGGGCGGAAACGACAACGCCGCCCGAAGGCGGCGTTGGATGAGCGGAGCCTGGCTCAGGCGACCCGGCTGCGTTCTTCGATCAGCCGGTCGACCACGCCCGGATCGGCCAGGGTGGAGGTATCGCCCAGGGAGTCGGTCTCGCCGGTGGCGATCTTGCGCAGGATGCGGCGCATGATCTTGCCGGAGCGGGTCTTGGGCAGGCCCTCGGCCCAGTGGATCACGTCCGGGGTGGCGATGGGACCGATTTCCTTGCGCACCCAGTCCTTCACCTCTTTGTGCAGCTCGGCGGAGGGCACTTCGCCGGCGTTGAGGGTGACATAGGCGTAGATGCCCTGGCCCTTGATCTCGTGGGGCACGCCGACCACGGCAGCCTCGGCGATCTTGGGATGGGCCACCAGGGCCGATTCGATCTCGGCGGTGCCCATGCGGTGGCCGGACACGTTGAGCACGTCGTCCACCCGGCCGGTGATCCAGTAGTAGCCGTCCTCGTCGCGGCGGGCGCCGTCACCGGTGAAGTAGGTACCGGGGAAGGTGGAGAAATAGGTCTGCTCGAAGCGGTCGTGATCGCCGAACACGGTGCGCATCTGGCCCGGCCAGGAGTCGAGGATCACCAGGTTGCCGTCGGTGGCGCCCTGCAGTACCTGGCCTTCGCCGTCCACCAGCGCCGGCTGCACGCCGAAGAAGGGACGGGTGGCGGAGCCGGGCTTGAGATCGGTGGCGCCGGGCAGCGGGGTGATCAGGATGCCGCCGGTCTCGGTTTGCCACCAGGTGTCGACGATGGGGCAGCGCTCGTCGCCGATCACCCGGTAGTACCATTCCCAGGCCTCGGGGTTGATGGGTTCGCCCACCGAGCCCATGATGCGCAGGCTGGCGCGGCTGGTGCCTTCCACCGCCTCATCGCCCTTGGCCATAAAGGCGCGGATGGCGGTGGGGGCGGTGTAGAGGATGTTGACCTGGTGCTTGTCGACGATTTGCGCCATGCGGTTGGTCTTGGGGTAGTTGGGCACCCCCTCGAACAGCAGGGTGGTGGCGCCGTTGGCCAGGGGGCCGTAGATCAGGTAGCTGTGGCCGGTGATCCAGCCCACGTCGGCGGTGCACCAGTAGATGTCGCCCGGGTGGTAGTCGAACACGTACTTGAAGGTCATGGCCGCGTACACCAGGTAGCCGCCGGTGGTGTGCAGCACGCCCTTGGGGGTGCCGGTGGAGCCGGAGGTATAGAGGATGAACAGCGGATCCTCGGCGTTCATCTCTTCGGGCGGACAGTCGGGGCGGGCGGCCTGGGTGGCTTCATGCCACCAGAGGTCCCGGTGCGGGTGCCAGGCGATGTTGCCGCCGGTGCGGCGGTAGACGATGACCTTTTCCACCGTGTCCACCTTGGGATTGGTCAGGGCCTCGTCCACATTGGCCTTGAGCGCCACCCGGCGGCCGCCACGCAGGCCCTCGTCGGCGGTGATCACCACCTTGGCCCTGGAGTCGATGATGCGACTGGCCAGGGCGTCGGGGGAGAAGCCGCCGAACACCACCGAGTGCACGGCGCCGATGCGGGTACAGGCCAGCATGGCCACGGCGGCTTCGACCACCATCGGCATGTAGATGCTGACCACGTCGCCCTTCTTCACCCCCTGGGCCTTGAGCACATTGGCGAAGCGGCATACCTGCTCGTGCAGTTCCCGGTAGGTGACTTTCTTGTCTTCCTCGGGGCTGTCGCCTTCCCAGATGATGGCGATGTCGTCGGCCCGGGTGGCCAGGTGGCGGTCGATACAGTTGGCGGACAGGTTGAGGGTGCCATCCTCGAACCACTTGATGCTGATATGGCCGGGGTCGTAGGAGGTGTTCTTGACCTTGGTGTAGGGCCTGATCCAGTCGATTTGCTTGCCCTGCTCGCCCCAGAAGGCATCGGGATCCTCGATGGACTGGCGATACATGGACTGATAGCCGGCCTCGTCCAGCAGGGCGTGCTGGGCGATATGGGCCTTGACCGGATGAACCTTGACTTCACTCATTATTCCGCTCCTTGGTGCAATAACCATTGTGTAACAAGGTGACGCAGATGGTCGCCTGGCTCAATTAGACTTTCGGCTAGCGATGCAACATCGCCATCACAACCCGGTGCTGGCTTGTTGCCGTTTTGTTTACCCCAGTATACGGTCTTGTTGTCGACAATCCAGCCCGGAATGGCCCGGTTTCAGGCCGCCCGGCGCTGGCGCAGCTTGAGGAACATCAGCGCCGTGGTCAGGGCATCGCCGAAGGCGGTGTGGCGCTCGAGCAGGGGCACGCCGAGATCGAACGCCATGTGCTCGAAACCCAGGTTGGGCTCCACCTCCGGATTCTGCATCAGCCGTCGCCGGCGGTAGAGATGGGCCAGCTCGACATGGCGGTTGGGCAGGGGAAAGCCGAACCGCTCCCGGGTGAGCCGGCTCAGGATGGCGATGTCGAACAGCACGTGATAACCGAGCAGGGGGCGGTTCTGGATAAAGCCCAGCAACTGGGTCAGGGCCTGCTCCGGCGACAGGCCCTGGCGCAGATCCTGGTGGCGCAGGCCGTGGATGCGGATGCTGTCGCCGGTGAGCTTGGGGCTGGCGGCCAGGGTCAACTCCAGCCGCTGGCTGGTAAGCACCCGGTTGCCCTTGACGGGCACGGCGGCGATGCTGAGCACGTCCGCCTGGCGGGGATCCAGGCCGGTGGTTTCGGTGTCGAGGGCGATGATCTCGTCACCCTTGTAGGGTTCGAACAGGTGCCGCCAGGGGGTGTGGGCGAACTTGCGGGCCAGCCAGAGGCGCTTGAGCGGCAGCATCAGAGGTCCCGGATCTGGAAGTGAAACTCCAGCTGCTGCTTGAGCTTCTTCACCACGTGCAGGGCGTGGCGCAGCAGGTCCCGGTGGTGACGGGGCAGGCGGGCGGCGTCTATCTGCTGGCTCAGGCCGTCGCCACCCCGGGCCAGTTGCTGCTCCAGCCGCAACTGCCAGAACAGGATGAGGGCGGCGCTGAGGTTGTCGGCAAAGTCCGGCTCGAAGATACCCTTGTCGGTGAGCAGGCGGATTCGCTCCAGGGTGCCGTTTTCGGTGATGCCCTGCTCCAGGGCCAGGGCCCGTACCCCCTGTACTATGGGGAAGATGCCGCCGCGCTTGATGTCCAGGCCTTGCTCGGACTGCTTGATATCGCCGAAGAAGGTCAGCGGCGTGTGAAACCTGAGCGCCTGGGCGGCGAATTCGCTCAGCAGCAGCTCCTGGCCGCGCACCGCCTCCAGCAGCTGTTTTTGCAGCTGGCGCACCAGGGATTCCCGCCCGGCGATAAAATGCGGCTCGCTGAGGATGGCCAGTTGCATATGGCTGTGGGGGGTATTCTGGCGAACCCAGAGGCGGATCCGTTCCTGCCAGGCGCTCAAGGAGTGTACCCACTCCGGGTTGTTGACCATCACCTTGCCCGGGCAGGGCGGGTAGCCGAGCCGCTCCAGGTAGCGGCTGAACTGCTCGGCGAAGGGCAGGATCTCGGCCGCGTCCAGCCCGTCCTCCAGCACCAGGGCGTTGTCCTGATCCGTCTTCAGGATCTGCTCGCCCCGGCCTTCGCTGCCCAGCACCATCAGCGCCAGCCGCTCGTGGTAGCGGGCCGGAAAGGCGAACTCGAAGGCCTTGCGCATCAGTTGCTCGTTGAGGCTGGCCAAGAGCTTCATGATAAAGGGCAGGCGTACCCCGTTGTTGTGCAGGTTTTCCACCAGCATGCCGAGGGTGGCGGCGGCCTCGGCCAACTCGTCGATGCTGCCGGCCCGCAGGATGCGCAGCCCCAGCACATGGGAATGGGTGGAGAACTGGCTGAGCAGCTGGGTCATCTCCAGTATGCCCACCAGCTGTTCCTGCTCCTTGACCGCCACCCGCTCTATCTTGTGGCGGATCATCAGCATCAGGGCGTTGAACAGGAAGTCACCCTTCTGCACCGCAATCAGGTTGAAGCTGGCCAGCTCGTGCACCGGCTCGGTGTTGGGCTTTTCCTCCAGCACGGCGCCGTAGAGCAGATCGGTGCCGGTCAGCATGCCGAAGCTGCCGTCGTGGGTGACGATCAGCGACTCCAGGTGATGGGTTTTCAGCAGCAGGGTGGCCTGGTAGAGGGAGGTCTGGCCGTCGATCACCATGGCCGGCTGGATATTGCCGTTGTCGATGCGGGTGAGGATGAATTCCGACAGGTTCTTCTGGGAAGAGACGGTCCGTTGCCGGCCCTGCAGATCCCGCTGGAACCAGGCGGCGAAATCCGGGTTGTCGGTCATCAGGGTGAGAAAGGCCTGGGTGGGCAGCACGAAGCACAGGGTTTCTTCCAGCGCCACGTAGCTGTGGCGGCACTCGCCGTCGAACTGGCCGCGGATGTCGAACAGATCGTCGGTGGTGTAGTGGGCGTAGATCTCGTTGCGTTCGGCGTGGCGTTCCTCCACCACCCCCTTGAGGATGATATGCAGGCTGTCGATCAGCTGGCCCGGGCGCAGTATGGTCTCGCCCCGGTCGAAATAGGCGATATCGGTCTGATCGAGCAGGTCCTGGCGCTGCTCGGCGGTCAGGGTGTCGAAGGGGGGATGATCGAAGTTGAACTGATCCTGCATGTGCGGCTCCTTGCCCCGGCGTTCACCTCCAGTATCGCCGCCGCCCGGGGGCTGTCCAGCCGACTTTAGTCGCAGTACAGGAGCCCTCGACCGGAGGCGTGACTATCTAAAAACTGACGACGAAAAGACAAACCTCCGGCCACTGGCCAGCCTTATCGGGGAATCGTTAAGGGTGGACGTATTTATCTGAATTTTCACATTGCCTTCTACTCTATGGCCGCCCCGGAGAAATTGAATGCCCGCCGTTGCGTGAACAGGCCGAGAGATCCTCAAGAAAGGCACGCAGGATAGGCGGTGGGGTAACGCCACGACGGGTGACAACGTCAAAGGGCGATATCAACCGCAACTCTGTGGCGGCCAACTGACGCATGTCGCCGGTTTTTACCCACTGAGCGGCGAAGTGCACGGGCAGGAAACCCAGATAGGCGCCAGAGATAATCAGGATAGCCAGGGCTTCTATGTTGTCCACCGTCGCGGCCGCCTTGTCGACCCTGAGCAGATCCAGTTCCTGATCCTGCATGTAGCCTCTGACAACGATACGGCTGTTGCCAATTTGCCTGAGCAGCTCGGCCCCCTCTGCCGGATGGCTGTCAAGCGGATGGCGGCGTCCGCAAAACAGTCCGGATACTTCCTGATAGATCCTCGAATAGCACAGTCCGGAGACATGAATAGGGAAGTGCCCCACGGCCAGATGCAGGCGCCCGTCGAGCACTCGCTCCTCCAGCTCCGCCGGCGAGCCGATGTACACGTTGAGATGGACGTCGTGGCCCCTGGACACAAAGCGCTGGGTGGTTTGCGGTATGGGGGAGTCGGGATCTGTGATGGTGCTGTCGATAATCCCCAGGTTGAGCCTACCGCTGATCTGCTGTTTGAGCACGTCGGCGTCCATACAGAAATTTTCGACCGCCGCGAGCAGCCGCAGGGTCGCCTCGTGCACCGCCACGCCTTGCTCGGTCAGCCGAAAGCCGCTGCGCCCGCGCTGGCAGAGCTTGACCCCCAGCCTGGCTTCCAGATGGGCCATCTGTTCGCTGATGGTCGACTGACCGGAGTTGAGCGCCGCCTGGGCGGCGGAAAACCCCCCGCATTTGACGATGGTAGCGAACACCCTGAGCAGTTTCAGATCGACATCATGCAGCTGTATCACGCCCGTTTCCTCTACTAATTGCATCGGTAAATGCGATATGAACATCTGGAATTTATCATTTTTTTTACAAATATCCACGCATATAGTCACGTCAACGGCGTCGCGCTTCAGCGTCGCTCCCGTCAGTCAATGGAGATGCCTAACGATGTCGAACAACAGTTACGAATCCGGCCGCCTGAACCTGCCATTTGTGGGGCATTGCACCTTTGCCAAGTCGCCGGTCTGCACCGATTGGGAAGCCATCGATGCGGACGTGGCGATTCTCGGTGCGCCAAACGACATGGGCACCCAGTGGCGGCCCGGGGCGCGTTTTGGGCCGCGCGGGATCCGGGAGGCATCCACCCTGTTCTCCTTCGGACACGCGGGCGCCTACGACCACGAGGACGATGTGCTCTATCTGACCGCGGAGGATGTCCGCCTGGTCGACGTGGGGGATGCCGACATCGTGCATACCGATATGAATCGGAGCAATGCCAATATCGAGTACGCGGTGCGCCAGATCCTGCGAGCCGGAGCCATGCCGGTGGTGCTGGGAGGAGATCATTCTATTCATGCCCCGGTGATCAAGGCCTATGAGGGGCAGGGACCCATTCACATCATCCATTTCGATGCCCACCTGGATTTTGTCGATGAGCGTCATGGCGTGCGCTACGGCCATGGAAACCCGCTGCGGCGTGCGTCGGAGATGCCGCATATCACCGGCATGACGCAGCTGGGCATCCGCAACGTTTCCTCTTCCAACCGCGACGACTACCAGGCCGCCCGAGATGCCGGCTCGCACATTCTTTCGGTACGGGATGTGCGCCATCTCGGTACCGCCGGCGTACTGGAGACGATCCCCCAGGGCATCGATTATTACATCACCATCGACATCGACGGGTTCGATCCCTCCATTGCCCCCGGCACCGGTACCCCCAGCCATGGCGGGTTCCTCTATTACGAGGTGCTTGAAATCATACAGGCGCTGGCCAGGCGCAGCCGGGGGCGTATCGTCGGCATGGATCTGGTGGAAGTGGCGCCACCCTACGATCCGACAGGGATGACGTCGATCCTGGCGGCGCAACTGCTGATGAACAGCATCGGCTTCATTTTTCACGAGCGGGCACGGGCGCGCTGAGTGCGCCCGCAGGGCTTCCAGACAATCACTATGTGCCAGCGCCGACGTGCGCAGACTGGAGAACACGACATGGACAGCAAGGTAAAGCACTACTTACAGCATTTCGGGATCAGCGAAGCGACGCAGCGATTCCTCACCAAGCCCCAGAAGATGTTTATCGGTGGTGCCTGGGTGGAGGCCAGCGACGGCGCCAGCGCCGAGGTTGTCGAGCCTTATACCGAGGGTGTGCTGACTCGTATTCCCATGGCCACCAGGGCCGATCTTGAACGGGCTGTGCAGGCCGCCCGCGCCCAGTTCGACGGTGGAGCCTGGCGTCGGCTCAAACCGCTCGAGCGGGAGCGGCTGTTGCATCGGCTGGCCGATTTGATCGAGCTGAATGCCGCGGAGTTGGCCGAACTCGAGTCCATCGACACGGGCAAATCCGTTGTCCAGGCCCGGGAGGTTGATATCCAGGGCACCATCGACACCTTCCGATATTTCGCCGGTTGGGCCAGCAAGATCCACGGCCGCACCGCAGAGCCTTCTCTGCCGGGCAATTATCTGGCCTACACGCGCAAGGAGCCGGTTGGCGTGGTCGGTGTCATCGTGCCCTGGAACTTCCCGTTGCAGACCCTGTCCTGGAAGCTTGGGGCGGCACTGGCATGCGGTTGTACCCTGGTGGTCAAACCGGCCGAGCTGACCTCGCTGTCAGCGCTGCGCTTCGCCGAACTGGTGCAGGAAGCCGGCATTCCGGATGGGGTGGTCAATATCGTCACCGGTCGCGGCAGCGTGGTGGGTGAGGCCATGTCGACCCATCCGGGTATCGACAAGCTGAGTTTTACCGGCTCCACTCCGGTGGGCTGCACCGTGGGCAAGGCGGCCATGGATCAAATGAAGCGGCTGACCCTGGAGCTGGGCGGCAAGTCGCCGGTGCTGGTGCTGGCCGACGCCGATGTCGCCGCTGCCGCCCGGGCCGTGGCCAATGGCGCCTTCTTCAATTCCGGCCAGGTCTGTGATGCCGGTACCCGGGCCTATGTCCATCGCAGTATCTATGACCAGTTCCTGCGCGAGCTCGTTGACTACACCCGCACTTTGAAACTGGCGCCGGGCCTGGACCCCGACTGTTTTATCGGCCCGCTGGTCTCCAGGCAGCAGCAGGAACGGGTGCTGGATTATATCGAGATCGGCCGGCGAGAAGGCGCCGAACTCTACTACGGGGGGCAGCCAGCCGAGGGGCCCGGCTATTTCGTCGAGCCGACCGTCTTCGTGAACTGTCGTAATGATATGCGCATTGTGCGGGAAGAAATTTTCGGTCCCGTTCTGGTCACGGCTCCTTTCGACGATGAAGAGCAAGCCGTGGCGCTGGCCAACGACTCGCCCTTCGGGCTGGCGGCGGCCCTTTACTCCAACGATCTCGGGCGAGTTCACCGCCTGATCCCGCTGTTGCAGGCAGGCACCGTGTATGTCAACGCGCACAGCACCATAGATCCGTCCATGCCGTTCGGCGGCTACAAGCAGTCCGGTTATGGCAAGGATCTTGGCGCTGAACAGCTCGACTACCTGCTGGAGACCAAGGCGGTCTGGATAACGCTGCCCTGAGCAGCACGCCAGGCCATCACCAGCCAGCACAGACATCAGATGCCGGATGCATCGCGGCGCTCGCCAGAGCACCACCGGAAACAACCAGGAGGTTATACCCCGATGAAAAATCAAGCAGACATCGCAAGGGCTCAGGAGCTGGAAAGGCGTATACGCGTCTACGAGGAAATGGAGAAGAACGATGAATGGCCTGGTGCGCTGCGCGCGGCGGACTACATCGCCATCATCCTGATGACGCTGGTACTGGTCATCGGCTGCTACCTGTGGGGGTACTGAGTCATGACGCAGCATGAGCACATCAATCACAGCCTGGAGGCGGAACGCGGTGACACGCCGCTGCTGCCCTCCGAGCGGGTGTGGGGCTTCTGGGAGTTCAGCTATGCCAACTCGGCCCTGGCCATTGCTACCTGGGCCTTCCTGATCGGCGGTGCGACCGCGCTGTTTGTCGGTCCGAGGGAAGGTATTGCCGCCATCATCATCGGCAATATTCTGGGGGTATTGCTGGCGACCTTCTCGACCTGCGTGCCCTGCGGCAAGTATGGCACCGAGCAGTTCACCTTCCTGCGCAGCATGTTCGGCGCCAATGGCAGCCGTCTGGTCTACGTCCTGGCGGTGGTACTGCTGACCATGGGCTGGCTGGCCGTACTGGGGCTGATGTTCGGCCGTTCCATCGATGGCCTGGGCTCGCTGATCAGCGATCACCAGACGGATCCCAATGGTGTCCTGGTGCTGGCAGCCGGTGCCTTTGCCATCCTGCTCACCGCATTGGTGGTGGCCAGGGGACCGACCTCGATCAAGGTGTTCAATACCATAGTCGCTCCCGCCCTGGTGCTGATCATGGGGGTCATGCTTTATCTGATCCTTGGCCAGCATTCGTTTGCCGAACTGATGGCTCTGCCGGCTCTGGATGCGCCCTTCGACAGTAAACGCGTCAACTTCATGATCGCGGTGGAAGTGAACATGGCGGCCGGCTTTTCCTGGTGGCCCTATATCGGCAACCTGGCCCGGTTGAGCAAGAACCAGCGGACGGCGTTCTGGCCGAACATCATTGGTATCTTCTGTGCGGCGGCGCTGGGCGAAGTGGTGGGCCTGCTGGCGGCGGCGGCACTCGGCAACAGTGATCCGACGGTGTGGATGACGCACATCGGTGGTCTGGTGTTCGGCATTATCGCCCTGGGCTTTGTGGCCTTCGCCAACGTGACCAGCATGATCAACATCCTCTACACCGCTATTGTCGGGCTGCGTCAGCTCGCCGGTGCCGGGCTACGGGCGCTGAAGTGGGAATTGCTGGTGGTGGCGTTTTGCATAGTGCCGGTGCTGATCGTGCTCCTTGGCCCGGGCATCTACGACGGCTTCTTTATCTTCCTGGTATGGACCTCCGCGCTGAACAGTGCGCTGGCGGGGATCGGTATTGCCGATTACTTTTTTCTGCGCCGTCAACGCCTGAACCTGCGCTACCTCTATACCCATGAGCGGCAATCGCCCTATCACTACTGGAAAGGCTTCAATCCGATAGCCCTGGTGGCACTGGTGGCCGGTTTCGCCATCTACGTGGTGCTGTTTAACCCGCAGACCCTGGCCAACACCGAGTTGTTCACCTTCATTTCGGCTTCCATCCCGTCCTGCGCCCTCGCCGGGCTATTGCACTATGGCCTGACCCGGGCGCTTGCCGCCCGCCTGGGCTGGGGGGCCTACCCTCAGGGCGACCAAGGGCGGGCCGAGATGCTCGATTCCAATGTACGAGGTTTCAGCAATGACTAAGCATTACGACTACATCATAGTGGGGGCGGGCTCTGCCGGCTGTGTGCTGGCTAACCGCCTGAGCGAAGACCCCGCCACCTCGGTGCTGGTGCTGGAGTATGGCGGCAGCGATCGCAGTGTGCTGATCCAGATGCCCAGCGCCTTCTCGATTCCAATGAATACCAAGAAGTTCAACTGGCGCTATCAGACCGAGCCGGAGCCCTTTCTCAACGGGCGGCGCGTGCACTGCCCAAGGGGAAAGGTGTTGGGGGGGTCTTCGTCGATCAATGGGCTGGTATACATTCGGGGCCATGCCTATGACTTTGATGAATGGGAGCAGCTCGGCGCCAGAGGCTGGGGTTACCGCCATTGTCTGCCCTATTTCAAGCGGGCCGAGAGTTACGAACTGGGAGGGGACGACTATCGGGGGGACGCCGGTCCCCTTGGCACCACCAACGGCAATCGGATGCAGAACCCATTGTATCGCGCCTGGGTCGAGGCCGGGGTCGAGGCGGGGTATATCAAGACCGAGGACACCAATGGCTTTATGCAGGAAGGCTTCGGTGCCATGCACATGACGGTGAAAAACGGGGTGCGTTGCTCTACCGCCAACGCCTACCTGCGACCGGCAATGGGACGGCCCAACCTGACCGTGGTCACCCAGGCCATGACGCGGCGGATCCTCCTTGAAGGCAAGCGCGCGGTCGGGGTCGAATACGACTGCGCGGGCAGGATGCACCGGGTCTATTGCAACCGTGAAGTGCTGGTGGCATCCGGACCCATAGGTTCACCGCATCTGCTGCAACGCTCCGGCATAGGCCCGGCCGACGTGCTGCGTCAGGCCGGTATCGAACTGCAGCATGAGCTGCCCGGCGTCGGTGAGAACCTGCAGGATCATGCGGAGGTCTACATCCAGTTTGGCTGCAAGCAACCGCTGACCCTGAACGGCAAGATGGATCCGCTGAGCAAGCTGATGATTGGTCTGCGCTGGCTGTTGTTCAAGGATGGCCTGGGTGCCACCAATCACTTTGAGGCGGGGGGCTTTATCCGCTCCGAGCAGGGACTGCGCTGGCCCGACATCCAGTTTCATTTCTTACCCGCCGCCATGCGTTACGATGGCAACAAGCCGATCAAGGGCCATGGTTTCATGGTGTTGACCGGGCCGAACAAGCCAAAGAGCCGGGGATATGTACGGGCCCGCTCGGCCGACCCTTACGAGCATCCGCGGATCCTCTTCAACTACCTGCAACGGGAAGAGGACAGGGAAGGCTTTCGCCGCTGTGTGCGACTGACCCGGGAAATCATCGGCCAGCCGGCGATGGATCCTTTCCGCGACCGGGAGATCGCCCCCGGCCCCGAGGTGCAAAGCGATGCGGAGATCGATGCCTTCGTGCGCGACAACCTGGAAAGCACTTATCACCCCTGCGGCACCTGCCGCATGGGCGAAGACGAGATGGCGGTAGTCGACTCCGAACTGCGTGTTCACGGCCTCCAGGGGCTGAGGGTGATCGATTCGTCGGTGTTCCCCACCGAGCCTAACGGTAATCTCAATGCGCCGACCATTATGCTGGCCGAGCGAGCTGCCGATTTGGTCCGCGGGTGTGAACCCTTGACCGCGTCGGAAGTGGAGATCGGGCTTGCCCCCAACTGGGAAACAGCACAGCGCAGCCGAGAGCCGGTGCGCAAGGTGGGAAACTGACTCGCCCGTGACTTGCCGGGTGGACTGACATCCGGTCGGGGGGCGACGCTTGCCCGGGTTACAGCAACAACCGCTCGGCGAACCAGATCACGGTAAGGTAGCGGCCGGCCTTGCCGATAAACACCAGGGTCACGAACAGGGCCAGCCGCACCCGCATCACCCCGGCGATAAAGGTGAGGGGATCGCCCACCACCGGCAGCCAGCCCAGCAGCAGGGTCCAGACCCCGAAGCGGTTGAACCAGTGCTGGGCCCGGGCCAGCTGCACCGGCTTGACCGGAAACCAGCGCCTGTCCTGGTAGTGCAGCAGGTACTTGCCCAGCCACCAGTTGACCACCGAACCCAGGGTGTTGCCCACGCTGGCCAGGGCCCAGAGCAGCACGGCGGCGTCGGGCTGGCGGCTGAGCACCGCCGTCAGCACCACCTCGGAAGCGAAGGGCGCCACGGTGGCGGCCAGCAGGCTGCTGGCGAAGACGATAAAAAAATCCATCAGCCGCGCATGAGCCAGAGATAGAGGCCGAAGCCGAGCCAGCTCAGCGCCAGCAGCAGCCAGGGCAGCAGGGCGCTGGATGACGGGGCCGGCGCCTCGTCCAGCGGCAAGGCCTCGTCCGCCGCATCTTCATCCTGGCGGCGGGCCTGCTGCTTGCGCGCCTTGTCGGCGGCGCGGGCCTTCGCCTTCTGCTGCTTCTTGTATTCCTCTATGCCCTTCTGGATGCCCTGGGCGATCAGTCGGGTCTGCTCCTTGGTCTGGCCCGGGCGTTGGGTGGCCCGGGCGATGCGCTCGGCCTCGCTCTGGGTCTGGGGCGAGGCCTCGGCGGGCCTGTTCTTTTGGTAACGCATCAGTCGGCCACGTTGTTGAGGTAGTGCAGATCCATGCTGAACATGGCCTGCAGCAGTTCGGCGGCGGCGGCATAGAAGCCGAACTCGTCCTGCTCCCGGCAGGCGGCCGCGAAGGTGGGCAGCCAGCCGATGATCAGCTGGTTGGCCAGCTCCCGCTGCTGGTCGAGCAGGGCCCGGCGTGCCGGCTCGTCCCCCCGCTCGGCGGCACCGGCGGCGGCCAGGGCCAGGGTGCCCATCATTTCCAGCTGGTTGCAGATATTGAGTGGATCGTCATCGTCCAAGTGCGTGCCATGCTGCTTGAGCAGCACCGACATCAGCACCAGGGCTTCGTCTTCCGGCGGTGCCAGGGTCGAGGTGTCCAGCAGCGAGGGTTGGCCGAACAGCCGGCCGTACTGCTCAGTCAGTTCCGCATGGGGCTTTTTCAGCCGGGCCACCCGCTCGGCCTGCCGGCGAAAGGCCTCGGTGGCGGCCTTCAGGGGATCCAGGGTGGCCAGGCTGTCCAGGAAGGCGTGCATGTCGTAGCCGCTGAACTCGCGGATCTCGCTGTCGGCCAGGGGGGCGGCGAAGAGGGCGGTAAACCAGTGATAGAGTTCGGCTCGGCGGTGCGAGGTAACCATGAAATCTTGCATATTCCCCTCAACATTTGTTTGGGTGCCCGGCGCGGCCGGCGGATCCCGTCGCCACGGGCGAAAACGCCTATTCTATCGGGTTTGGGCGCTATATCCAGCCCGTGGCCCGGTAGCGGGAGCATGATGAGCTTGTTATGCTTCCTTCAACTTTTTGTGAACTTTTCAACATAAAGATAAAAAAATGTTGATAACTTCCTCGCCGGGGCTAGGCCGGGCCGCGCCTTGGGGGTAAACTCTAGCCCCAACAGTGATAACCGCACGAGTCAGGAGAAACGGATGTTAAAGCGTGACATGAATATCGCCGATTATGATCCCCAGCTGTGGCAGGCCATCAGCGATGAAACCCAGCGTCAGGAAGAGCATATCGAGCTGATTGCTTCCGAAAACTACACCAGCCCCCGGGTGATGCAGGCGCAGGGTTCCCAGCTGACCAACAAGTACGCCGAAGGCTACCCGGGCAAGCGTTTCTACGGCGGCTGCGAGTATGTCGACATCGCCGAAGAGCTGGCCATCGAGCGCGCCAAGCAGCTGTTCGGCGCCACCTACGCCAACGTCCAGCCCCACTCCGGCTCCCAGGCCAACGCCGCCGTCTTCATGGCCCTGGTCAAGCCCGGCGACACCGTCATGGGCATGAACCTGGCTCACGGTGGCCACCTGACTCACGGCTCTCCCGCCAACTTCTCCGGCAAGATGTACAACATCATCCCCTACGGCATCAACGAGCAGGGCGTGCTGGATTACGAAGAGATGGAGCGCCTGGCGGTCGAGCACAAGCCCAAGATGATCATCGGTGGCTTCTCCGCCTTCTCCGGCCTGGTCGACTGGGCGCGCATGCGCGAAATCGCCGACAAGGTCGGTGCCTGGTTCATGGTGGACATGGCCCACGTGGCGGGTCTGATCGCCGCCGGTCACTACCCGAGCCCGATCGCCCACGCCCACGTGGTGACTTCCACCACCCACAAGACCCTGGCCGGTCCCCGTGGCGGCCTGATCCTGTCCGCCTCCAACGACGAAGAGCTGGAGAAGAAGCTGAACTCCGCCGTCTTCCCCGGCGGCCAGGGCGGTCCCCTGATGCACATCATCGCCGCCAAGGCGGTGGCCTTCAAGGAAGCCATGGAGCCCGAGTTCAAGGAGTACCAGGGCCAGGTGCTGAAGAACGCCCAGGCCATGGCCGACGAGTTCCAGAAGCGCGGCTACAAGGTGGTGTCCGGCGGTACCCACAACCACCTGTTCCTGCTCGACCTGATCGACAAGGACATCACCGGTAAGGAAGCCGACGCCGCCCTGGGCCGCGCCTTCATCACCGTGAACAAGAACGCCGTGCCCAACGATCCGCGCTCTCCGTTCGTGACGTCCGGCATCCGTATCGGTACCCCGGCGGTGACCCGCCGCGGCTTCAAGGAAGCCGAGGTGCGCGAGCTGGCCAACTGGATCTGCGACGTGCTCGACAACATCAACGACGACGCCACCATCGCCCGGGTGAAGGAGCAGGTACTGGATATCTGCCGCCGCTTCCCGGTCTATGCCTGATTGTCGTTGACGGCAATATCAAACGGGGTCTTCGGACCCCGTTTTGTTAGGGCCGGGATTAGGGACTGGGGATTGGGGACTGGTTAATCCCGAGTCCCTAATCCCCAGTCCCCGTCCCACTGGCAATCTCCAACCCGCTTCTTTACACTAGGGCCATCGCCGGCTCCGCGGAGGCACCATGCACTGCCCCTTCTGTAACGCAACCGAAACCAAGGTCATCGACTCCCGTCTGGTGGGGGACGGCCTGCAGGTACGCCGGCGGCGGGAATGCAATGCCTGCAGGGAGCGGTTTACCACCTTCGAGACCGCCGAGCTGGTGATGCCCCGCGTGATCAAGACCACCGGCATTCGCGAGCCCTTCAACGAAGACAAGCTGGAAGCCGGCATGCAGCGGGCGCTGGAAAAACGGCCGGTCAGCACCGAGGCCATCGAGCAGGCCATCAGCCGCATCAAGTCCCAGCTGCGCGCCACCGGCGAGCGGGAAGTCAAGTCAGAGCTTATCGGCAACCTGGTGATGGAAGAGCTCAAGCAGCTCGACAAGGTCGCCTATATCCGCTTCGCCTCCGTTTACCGCTGTTTCGAGGATCTGCGCCAATTCGGCGAGGAAATAGCCCGTCTGGAGCAATAAGTGTTCAGCAAAGAAGATGCGTCCTGGATGGCCAGGGCGCTAACCCTGGCCGGTCGTGGCCGCTTTACCACCAGCCCCAATCCGGCGGTGGGCTGCGTTATCGTCCATGAAGGCGAACTGGTCGGCGAGGGCCATCACCAAAAAGCCGGCGAACCCCACGCCGAGGTGTTCGCCCTGCGCCAGGCCGGCCCCCGAGCCCGGGGCGCCACCGCCTACGTCACCCTGGAGCCCTGCTCCCACCACGGCCGCACCCCGCCCTGTGCCCAGGGCCTGATCGACGCCGGAGTGGCCCGGGTGGTGGCGGCCATGGTGGATCCCAACCCCCGGGTCGCCGGGCGGGGACTGGCCATGCTGCAGGCGGCGGGCATCCGGGCCGAGGCCGGCCTGATGACGGCGGCGGCGGAGGCGGTCAACGTCGGCTTTCTGCACCGCATGCGCACCGGCCGGCCCTTCGTGACCGTCAAGCTGGCTGCCAGCCTCGATGGCCGTACCGCGTTGGCCAACGGCGAGAGCAAGTGGATCACCGGCTCCGAGGCCAGGCGGGACGTACAGCGCCACCGGGCCCTGAGCTGCGCCGTGCTGTCCGGGGCCGACACCGTGCTGGCCGACGACGCCGCCCTCAACGTGCGCTGGCATGAGCTGCCCGCCTCGGTGCGGGAGCAGTACCCCGAGGCCGGGCTGCGCCAGCCGCTGCGCATCCTGATCGACAGCCGCAACCGGCTGCATCCGGGGCTGAGGCTGTTCGCCGTGCCCGGCCCCGTATTGCTGCTGCGCGGCCGGGTGAGCGGCGGCTTCGGCCCCCAGGTGGAAGAATGCGTCTTGCCGCTCGCCGACAACGGCAAACTCGACCTGCCGCTGCTGCTCGACGAGCTGGGCCGGCGCCAGCTGAACCAACTGTGGGTGGAGGCGGGGGCTACCTTGTGCGGCGCCCTGCTCGGCCAGGGGCTGGTGGACGAGTTGGTGCTCTACCAGGCGCCCAAGCTGATGGGCAGCGGCGCCCGCGGCCTGTTCGAGCTGCCGGAGCTGACCGCCATGGATGCCGTGCCCCGGCTCGAATGGCGCGACTGCCGCCGGGTGGGTGGTGATCTTAAACTGACTGCAAGGGTAATAAACTGATGTTTACCGGTATCGTTGAAGCCACGGGCCTGCTTGCGGCCATCCGCCGTCAGGGCAAGGAGTCGGTGATCAGGATCCACTGTCCCGGGCTGGACCTGTCCGACGTCAAATTGGGCGACTCCATCGCCACCAACGGCGTCTGCCTCACCGTCACCGAACTGGGCAAGGACTACTACTGTGCCGACGTGTCCGGCGAAACCATCGCCCGCACCGGCTTCGCCGATTACCAGGCGGGGCAGAGGGTCAACCTGGAGAAGGCGCTGCTGCCCACCAGCCGGCTGGGCGGCCATATCGTCTCCGGCCATGTGGACGGGGTGGGGCGGGTGAAAAGCCGCGCCCGGCTCGGCAGCAGCCTGGAGCTGTGGGTGGAGGCGCCCGGGGAGCTGGCCCGCTATATCGCCGAAAAAGGCTCCATTACCGTCGACGGCATCAGCCTGACGGTGAACGCGGTGGCCGGGGCGGCCTTTAAACTGACCCTGGTACCCCATACATTACAAGAAACCACCCTGGACGACTGGCAACCGGGCCGGTCGGTCAACCTGGAGGTGGATATCATAGCCCGTTATCTGGAGCGCCTGCTGAGCGGTGCGCCCGCATCACCACAGGGCGGACTGACGCTGGCGACCCTGGCCGCCAGCGGATTCGTGAAATAACAAGGAGAACACCATGGCCTTAAGCAGTACCCAGGAAATCATCGACGATCTTCGTCAGGGCAAAATGGTCATCCTGATGGATGACGAGGACCGGGAAAACGAGGGCGACCTGATCATGGCCGCCGAGCATGTGCGGCCGGAAGACATCAACTTCATGGCCAAATACGGCCGGGGGCTGATTTGCCTGACCCTGACCGAGGCCCGTTGCCGCCAGCTGGATCTGCCGCTGATGGTCAGCCGCAACACCGAGCAGTTCTCCACCGCCTTCACCGTGTCCATCGAGGCCGCCGAAGGCGTTACCACCGGCATTTCTGCCGCCGACCGGGCCCGCACCGTGCAGGCGGCGGTGGCCAGGGATGCCAAGGCGGCGGATCTGGTGCAGCCGGGCCATATCTTCCCGCTCAAGGCCCAGAACGGCGGCGTGCTGACCCGCGCCGGCCACACCGAAGCGGGCTGCGACCTGGCGCGGCTGGCGGGACTGGAGCCGGCGGCGGTGATCGTCGAGATCCTGAACGAAGACGGCACCATGGCCCGGCGCCCGGATCTGGAGAAGTTCGCCGAACAGCATGGCATCAAGCTCGGCACCATCGCCGATCTGATCGAATACCGCAACCAGAACGAGACCACCATCGAGCAGGTGGCCCGCTGCCATCTGCCCACCGAATACGGCGACTTCGAACTGGTTACCTTCCGCGACACCATCGACAACCAGGTGCACTTCGCCCTGAAGAAGGGCGAGATCCAGGCCGAGCAGCCGACCCTGGTGCGGGTGCATATCCACGACGTGCTGACCGACGTGCTGATGACCGACCGCCACGCCGCCCGCACCTGGCCGCTGACCAAGTCCATGGCCCGCATCGCCGAGGAAGGCGGCGTGCTGGTGATCCTCGGCAAGGAGGAAACCCCGGATCACCTGCTGTCCCTGGTGCGCACCTTCGAGGCGGTGGACCGGGGCGAGCGGCCCGAGGGCGCCAAGTGGCAGGGCACCTCCCGCCGGGTGGGGGTGGGCTCGCAAATCCTGCGTGCCATGGGTGTGGGCAAGATGCGGCTGCTGAGTTCGCCCAAGCGCTACCATGCCCTGTCCGGCTTCGGCCTGGAAGTGGTGGACTACATCACCGACTGATGGCCGGCCCCCGATCACGAAGCCCGCTTCCGAGCGGGCTTTTTATTCGGCGCCGATTGAGTTTTGGTCCGGATGGGGCAACAATGGCCGCCTCACCAAAGGAACAGCCAATCAAGGTAACAGGAGAGCCTATGGCCATCTGGGGTCGGGGACTCAGGGCAAAGTCCGTGCTCGCGTTGTTGATTGCCTGCCTGCTCGCCTTCGTCCCGGCCGGCGGCATCGGCTGGCGGATGCTGGCCTCGGTGCAGGAGCATTTCGGCCAGGCCTATGCCCGCAATTTCACCCAGCTCAACCGGCAGAACCTGCTGGTGCCCCTGTCCCGGGATCTGGCCCTGGCCCGGCGTTTCGCCGACTCGGTGCTGACCCGCCAATGGTTGCGGGACG
This sequence comes from Zobellella denitrificans, assembly GCF_002407485.1. Classification (NCBI taxonomy): domain Bacteria; kingdom Pseudomonadati; phylum Pseudomonadota; class Gammaproteobacteria; order Aeromonadales; family Aeromonadaceae; genus Zobellella; species Zobellella denitrificans. The sequence goes on from NZ_CP012621.1 coordinate 885,118, forward strand.
AGGCGGACGAGGCCGGCAAGGCCCTGCTGTTCCGTGAAGCCGAAGGCTTCGCCGCTGATTTCAGCAGTCATTCCTACTTCCTGATCAGCGCCGGCAGCCGCGACTACTACTACCGGGAGCCGGACAAGCCCTTTACCGGCGCCCCCCAGTACCGGCTCGACCCCGACAGCGCCGACGACCAATGGTTTTTCAATATCCTGGCCAGCGGCGACAAGCTCAATATCAACGTCAACCGCGACAGCCGCCTCGGCACCACCCGGGTGTGGCTGAACGTGCTGGTGGAGGAGGAGGGGCGTCCCCTCGGCCTGGCCGGTACCGGCATCGATCTGACCCGCTTTATCCAGGAGTTCATCGCCACCGACGAGCTGGGGGTGACGCCCATGATCATCGACGAGCGGGGCGCCTTCCAGGCTCATCCGGACCCTGCGCTGATCGCCCTGGGGTCGGCCGCCGGCATCCGCGGCGAGCAGCGCACCCTGCCCGAACTGCTCGGTTCAACGGCCGAGGGCGAACGCCTGGGCCAACTGATGCGCGAGGCCGCGTCGGCCCCCGACACCGTCGGTACCGGCTGGTTCAGCCTGGACGGACGGCGCCAGCTGCTGGCGGTGAGCTTCATTCCCGAACTGGGCTGGTACCTGGTGACCGCGGTGGACATGAACGCGGCCCAGGTGCTGGAGGCCGGCTTCGTCAACAGCGCCCTCGCGGCCTTCGTCGTCATGCTGGCGGTGCTGCTGCTGGCCCTGGTCTACGCGGTGGACAGGATCATGCTCAGGCCCCTGCGCCGGCTGCAGGGCTCGGCCACCGCCATCGCCCAGGGCCGTTATGATGTCTCCCTGCCGCCGCCCTCGGGGGATGAAATCGGCGATCTCAGCCAGGCCTTCGGGGTGATGGCCGACAAGGTGCGCAGCCACACCCGGGAGCTGGAGCAGAAGGTGCAACACCGTACCCGCGAGCTGGAAGAGGCCAACCGCCGGATGCGCCAGGCCCACCAGCAGATCAACGACTCCATCGACTACGCCAGCCTGATCCAGCGCGCCATACTGCCGGATCAACAACTGACCCAGGTGCTGGGCGAGCACCACTTCGTGCTCTGGCACCCGCGGGACGTGGTAGGCGGCGACTTCTACCTGTTCCATCCCGGCGAGGAGGGACGCTTCCTGGTGGGCGTGGTCGACTGCGCCGGCCACGGGGTGCCGGGCGCGCTGATGACCATGCTGGCCCGGGCGGCGCTGGATCACGCCATCCGCGAGCGGGGCATGACGTCACCGGCGGCCGTGCTGACGCTGGCGGATGCGACCCTGCGCGGCATGCTGCAGGACTGCGATCTGCCGCGGGGCCTGGCCACCAACATGGACGTGGGCCTGGCCTGCGTGGATCCGGGCGCGGGCCAACTGGTGTTCGCCGGCGCCAAGATGTCGCTCTATTACAGCGACGGCGAGCGGGTGGAGGAATGCAAGGGCAGCCGGCGGACCCTGCTGGACAGGCGCGATGCCCGCTTCGAGGACAGCCGCATTCCCCTGAGTGCCGACCATATCTACTACCTGGCCACCGATGGCTACCTGGATCAGGCCGGCGGCACCAAGGGCTTTGGCCTGGGCGGCAGCCGCTTCCGGGAGCTGCTGCGTACCCATTCCCGGCTGCCCCTGGCGGAGCAGGCCGAGGCGCTGCGCCAGGCGCTGGACGACTACAGGGGCAGCCATCCGCAGCGGGACGACATTACCCTGCTCGCCTTTAAAATCGACGCATGCTGAACGAGGGATTCCGATGCCAGCCATAGACCTGCTTTCGATCCGGGAGCAATTCAACGAAAACCAGATACTGCTCTGTTTCAACGGTCCCATTTCCCGTAGTCTTATCGAGGAAATCGGCAATGCCCTGCGCAACTACCTGCAGGCGGAGAATGCCCTGCCCGCCGCGGCCATGGACGTGTTCGGGGTCTATATCGAACTGACCCAGAACATCCGCCATTACGCCGGCCGCATGGGCTACAGCGAGCGCGACGGCGCCGCCACCGTGGTGGTGGCGCGGGGAGAGGACGGCCACTATATGGTGCTGGCGGGCAACCGGGTCGAGCTGGCCGATGGCCAGGCCCTGTGCCGGCGTATCGAACAGCTGGCCGGCATGGACAAGGCGGCGCTGAAGGCGGCCTACAAGACCCAGCTGCGCCAGCCGAGGGCGGAAGACAGCGGCACCGGTGCCGGTCTGGGCCTGCTGGACGTGGCCAGGAAGTCTTCCCGGCCGATGACGGCCAAGCTGGTGGACACCGGCGAAGGCCGGGGGTTTTTCAGTTTATTGGCGGTAATATGAGCGTGAACCCGGAATTAGCTATGAAGTCGTTGAATATCACAGGAACCCGATCCACCCCGGACATTCTCTGCAACCCGGATACCGGCGTGGTCGCCATGAGCGGCGACTCCTATCCCGAAAACTCCTTCGAGTTCTTCAACGAGGTGATCGAATGGGTGGAACAGTTTCTGGCACAGGCCGAGCGCCCGCTGCGCCTGGAGCTTAGGCTCATCTACATGAACACCAGCAGCGTCAAGGCCATGATGGACATCTTCGACCTGCTGGAGGCGGCCTTCGGGCAGGGCCGGCAGGTGCTGGTGCAGTGGTTCTACGATCCGGACAACGAACGGGTGGTGGAGCTGGCCGAGGAGTTCAGGGAAGACTGCAGCTTCCCCTTCGATATCCTGCCCCATGACTAGCCGGCTGCCCGACGACGCCGAGCTGGAACGGCTGCTGAGCGCCCCGGAGCACAGGGACAACCCCCTGCTGCCGGTATTGAAGGTGCTGCTGGAGCGGGACAGGGAGCATCGCCTCCGGCTGGAGCGGCTGCTGCGCATCTCCGACTGCAGCTATGATCTGGCCCGCTCCCAGACCGAGGATCTGTTGCAGCAGTACGACAGGCAACTGCGCCGGCTGGAGAAGATCACCCGCATTTCCGATCGCTACCAGCGCAGCCTGCTCGAACTCAACGACCGGCTCAAGCAGGCGGCCCTGCGCGATCCCCTCACCGGCCTGGCCAACCGCCGGTTGCTGATGGAGCGGCTGGGAGAGGAGCAGGAACGCTGCCGGCGCGGTAGTGCCCCGTTCTGCCTGGCGATGCTGGACGTGGATCATTTCAAGCGCATCAATGATGCCTTCGGTCACGACGTGGGCGACCGGGTGCTCTGCCTGCTGGCCCAGGCCATCGGTGGCCAGCTGCGCGGTTACGATCTCTGTGCCCGCTGGGGCGGCGAGGAATTCATGCTGCTGTTGCCGGATACCCGCCTCGAGCAGGCCCGGCAACTGGTCGAGCGGATCATGGAAGCGGTGCGCGGCCTGCGGCTGGCGGACATCGACGAGCAACTGCTGCTCAGCGTGAGCGTGGGGCTCACCGCCTATCAGCCCCATGAAGCGCTGGACAGGACCATCAACCGGGCCGACGGCGAGCTGATCCGGGCCAAGCGCAGCGGCCGGGACCGGCTGCAGGTGGCCGTCCCCTGAGCGGGACAGGCAAACTTCAATTCAGGAAAGAGACAAATGGCAACCTTGTTGGGGCCGGCGGACTTCGTCGACATGCCCTGGAAAAACGGCGGCGGCACCACCCGGGAACTGTACCGGCAACCCGTCGAGGGCGATCTCGAACTGCGGGTCTCCATGGCCCGGGTGGGGCAAAGCGGCCCCTTTTCCTTCTTTCCCGGCATCGATCGCACTCTGATGCTGGTGGACGGCGACGGTTTCGAACTGGAGATGGCCGGCGAACGGCGGCGGATGACGGAACCCTTTGTCCCCCTGCACTTCAACGGCGAGACGGCGGTGGACTGCCGGCTGCTGGGCGGTGCCTGCCTGGACTTCAATGTGATGGCCGCCCGCCACTGGGGCCGGGCCGAAACGGCGGTTCACCGTCTGGCGCCCGGCCAGCGCTACCGCAGCGAGCACCCCCGGGCCCGCCTGCTGTACCGGCATGCCGACGTGCCCGAGCTCTGGGTGCTGGCGCCGGGGGAAGCCCTGGCGTTGGCGGCCGGGGAGCAGGCCGAGGTGCTGGTGGAAATCACCCTTTATCCCCTTGACGGAGCCTGAACCATGCTGCCCTATATCGAACGAGAGACCGGGCCTGAGCCCGATGCCTGCGTGATCTGGCTGCACGGCCTGGGCGCCGACGGCCACGATTTCGCCCCCATAGTGCCCGAGCTGGGGCTGCCACCCGAGCTGCGGGTGCGTTTTCTCTTTCCCCATGCGCCGGCCATTCCGGTCACCGTCAACGGCGGCTTCGTGATGCCGGCCTGGTACGATATCCTGTCGCTGGAGATAGAGCGCAAGGTGGACGAGACCCAGCTGCGGGCCTCGGCCCGGGCGGTGCAGGCCTTGATTGAGCAACAAATCGGGCAGGGCATCGACAGTCGCCGCATCGTGCTGGCCGGGTTTTCCCAGGGCGGCGCCGTGGCCTACGAGGCGGCGCTCGGCTTCGACCGGCCCCTGGGCGGCCTGGTCGCCATGTCCACCTATTTCGCGACCGCCGCCAGCCTGGAACTCAATGACGCCAACCGGCAACTGCCGGTGCAGGTACTGCATGGCAGCCGGGATCCGGTGGTGCCCGAGCTGCTGGGGCAGAAGGCCTGCCGGGAGCTGGAGCGGCTCGGCCTCCTGCCCGAATACCACAGCTACCCCATGGAGCACAGCGTCTGTGCCGCCGAGATCCGGGATATTTCCCGTTTTCTGTGCCGTGCCCTGGCGCCGGCCTAATCCGCAATAACCAAGGTAAGCAAATGAACATCAACGAATTGCAGCAAAAGCTCGAGCAGGCCCCCGAAACAATCGAATTCGCCGAGGTGATCGCCCTGGTCGACAGCCTCTATGACTTCACTCCCACCGCCTTTACCAACGGCGATCAGGAGAACCCGGCGGGGCAGAACAACGGCTCCTGCAAGCTGTTCGCCTTCGCCCGCCTGCAAGGCTTCAGCGAGGAAGAAACCCTGGCCTGCTTCGGCGCCTTCTACCGTGACGACGTGCTTGGCAACCCCGAGGGCCGGGACCACCAGAATATCCGCAACTTTATCAAAACCGGCTGGCTCGGCATCGAGTTTTCGGCTCAGCCGCTGGCTCCCAAGGCGTAAGGCCCAAGGGTCGGTTTCAATCGACCGTCCGAATACCCGGAGCTGCTTCTGGTCGAATAAATTCGACCCTACAGGATGCACCGGAGCCTGCCGTAGGGTCCACTTCAGTGGACCACCCACCAACGGCGCCGGGGTTCGGTCGAATAAATTCGACCCTGCAGCGGGAGCCTGCTCACTTCCACCTGGTGCGGTACCAGGCCAGCAGGTTGCGGCTGCGGTAGCTGAGCAGGGCCAGCAGGATCAGCACGCAGCCCGCGATTTTCTGGGGCGGCATCGGCTCCAGATACCAGAACACGCTGATCAATACCGTCCACACCGGCTCCAGCATCATGATGATGGCGGCATTGGCCACGTTGCTGAACTTCTGGCCCATGGTCTGGCAGGCGAAGCGCAGCGAGGTCGCCAGCAGCACGCTGGCGGCGAACCAGCCCCAGGTCTGGGACGGTATCCGCTCCGGCCACTGCTCGAACAGCGCGGAGTAGAGCAGGTTCATCACCCCGGTCACCGCCAGGTGCAGAAAGGTCAGGGCCACCGGCGGAATACGGCGGGCAAAGCGGCTGTTGAGGTTGAAATAGAGCGCCATCGACAGCGACGCCAGCAGGAACAGCAACTGGCCGAGGGACAGGCTGAGGCCGCTGCCCATGGTGAGCAGGAACAGGCCCGAGACGGCGATGGGCAGGGCGGTCCAGAAGGCGCGGTTGGGCCGCTCCTTGAACAGCAGCCAGGCCACCAGCGGTACCATCAGCATCGACAGGCTCATGATAAAGGCTCCCTCGCCGATGCCCTCGCTGTGGGACACCGCCAGTATCCAGAACAGCAGGTTCATGCCCATGATGGTGCCGACGGCGCCGGCCTTGAGCAGGTTGGCGGCGGGAATGGCCAGCAACTGCCGCCAGCAGAAGGGCAGCAGCAGCAGGGCGGCGAGCAGGAAGCGCCAGCCGACGAAGCCGGCGGGCGGCAGGCCGTTGAGGGCTTCCTTGGAAAACAGCCAGCCGGCGGAGGCCAGCAGGGTGGCAGTGAGAATGAACAGATCGCCTCGCCGTTCCGGCAGCATACTCGACACCCCGATATAGAGAGTCCGCCCGGCGGGCGGTGGTGATGGCCATCGACAGTTTCGATGGTAACTGAGTCGTCTACTCTATGTTATTCGTGAGCATTTTCACACTCGCGAATCTCGGCCACATGCGCAAGGTAGGATCTCAAACGGATACGTTGGGGTGGTGGCGTTCCATGATGGCCTTGAGCGCCGCCATTTTTTCGGTGCCGGGCGGCATAAGCCCTTCCAGCGGATAGGCCTGGCCGAAGCTGGCCCATTTGTGGCTGCCCAGATTGTGGTAGGGCAGCAGCTCCACCTTTTCCACCGCCGGACCCAGGCTGGCGATAAAGCGGCCCAGGGCGTCGATGTCGGCCTCGTCGTCGCTCCAGCCCGGCACTACCACGTGACGGATCCACATGGCCTGGCCCCGTTCGGCCAGGTAACGGGCCAGCGCCAGGGCGAAGCGGTTGCTGACCTGGGTCAGCGGGATATGCTGTTCGTCGCGGATATGCTTGAGATCGAGCAGCACCAGATCGGTGCTGTCGAGCAGCCGGTCGAGGGCGGCGTCGTGATGGTGCACGAAGCCGTTGGTGTCCAGGCAGGTGTGCAGGCCCTCGGCCTTACAGGCTTCGAACAGCTCGGTGACGAAGGGCATCTGCAGCAGAGGTTCGCCGCCGGACACGGTGATGCCGCCGCCGGACGCCCGCATAAAAGGCCGGTAGCTGAGCAGCTCCGGCATCAGCTCGGCCACCGTGACCTCGCGGCCGGCGTCGGTGTCCCAGCTGTCCCGGTTGTGGCAGTACAGGCAACGCATCAGGCAGCCCTGCATAAACACCAGGAAGCGGATGCCGGGACCGTCGACGGTGGCGCAGCTTTCGGTGGAATGGATTCGTCCGCTAATGGCCATGGTTCCTCCCCAGGAGTGTCGGTGCCATGCCCAAATGCCGAGTTCAGGATTTTCGGCATGGCTTGCCATTAAAGAGAAAGTCGGCCAAAGGGCCAACTCCGCCGACACGCTGTAAATACCTCCCTGTACGCTCGCACATGCCATCCCTGGCATGTGACGGTCGGCGGAGCCGCTCCCTTTGGCCTTCTGATTTGACTTGAGTGTTGTCTGTTTGAGACCGCCTGGAGAATGGCTGACAGTCTGTTTCACTGATATAACTGTAGTCTCCAGTCCCCAGCCCCCGTCTTTTACATCGACTCGGTAAAGGTCCGGGTGATCACATCCCGTTGCTGCTCGGGGGTCAGGGCGTTGAAGCGCACCGCGTAGCCCGACACCCTGATGGTCAGCTGGGGGTACTTGTCCGGATGCTCGATGGCGTCGAGCAGCATCTCCCGGTTCATCACGTTGACGTTGAGGTGCTGGCCGCCCTCGCGTCCGGCCTCGTGATGGAAGTAGCCGTCCATCAGCGCCGCCAGGTTGCGCTGCCGGCCCCCTTCATCCTTGCCCAGCGCCTTCGGCACTATGGAGAAGGTGTAGGAGATACCGTCCTTGGCGTGGCTGAAGGGCAGCTTGGCCACCGAGGTCAGCGACGCCAGGGCGCCTTTTTCATCCCGGCCGTGCATGGGGTTGGCACCGGGGCCGAAGGGCTCGCCGGCGCGGCGGCCGTCCGGGGTGTTGCCGGTTTTCTTGCCGTACACCACGTTGGAGGTGATGGTCAGCACCGACTGGGTCGGAATGGCATCCCGGTAGCAGGGATGGGCCTTGATCTTGTCCATGAAACGGCGCACCAGATCGCAGGCGATGTCGTCCACCCGGTCGTCGTTGTTGCCGAATTTGGGGAAGTCGCCCTCTATCTCGAAGTCCACCGCCAGTCCGGACTCGTCGCGCACCGGTTTCACCCTGGCGTACTTGATGGCGCTCAGGGAGTCGGCGGTTACCGACAGCCCGGCGATACCGCAGGCCATGGTGCGCACCACGTCCTTGTCGTGGAACGCCATCTGGATGGCCTCGTAGGCATACTTGTCGTGGCTGTAGTGGATCACGTTGAGGGCGGTCACGTACTGGGTGGCCAGCCAGTCCATCAGGCTGTCGAGGCGGCTCATCACCTGCTCATAGTCCAGCACCTCGCCCTTGAGCGGCTCGGCCCTGGGGCCGACCTGGATTTTCAGCTTCTCGTCCACGCCGCCGTTGATGGCGTAGAGCAGGGTCTTGGCCAGGTTGGCGCGGGCACCGAAGAACTGCATCTGCTTGCCCACCACCATGGGCGACACGCAGCAGGCGATGGCGTAGTCGTCGGAGTCGAAGTCCGCGCGCATCAGATCGTCGTTCTCGTACTGGATGGCGGAGGTGTCGATAGAGACCTTGGCCACGTATTCCTTGAACGCCCGCGGCAGTTGCTCGGACCAGAGCACGGTCAGGTTCGGCTCCGGGCTGGGGCCCATGTTGTACAGGCTGTGCAGGTAGCGGAAGCTGGTCTTGGTGACCAGGGGGCGGCCGTCCAGGCCCATGCCGGCCAGGGACTCGGTGGCCCAGATGGGATCGCCGGAGAACAGCTCGTCGTACTCGGGGGTACGCAGGAAGCGCACCATGCGCAGCTTCATGATGAAGTGATCCACCAGCTCCTGGGCCTGGGCTTCGGTGAGGCTGCCTTCACGCAGATCCCGCTCGATATACACATCGAGGAAGGTGGAAGTGCGACCCAGCGACATGGCGGCGCCGTTCTGGGACTTGATGGCGGCCAGGTAGGCGAAGTAGAGCCATTGCACCGCTTCCTTGGCATTGGCGGCGGGGCGGCCCAGGTCGAAACCGTAGCCGGCGGCCATGGTCTTGAGATCGGCCAGGGCGCGCACCTGCTCGGCCAGCTCTTCGCGCAGCTGCAGGGTGCGGGACAGATCGATACCCGCCTCCAGATCCGCCTGGGTGGAGGCGATCTGGGCCTTTTTATCCCGGATCAGGAAGTCCACGCCGTAGAGGGCGCAGCGGCGGTAGTCGCCGATGATGCGGCCACGGCCGTAGGCGTCGGGCAGGCCGGTGAGCACCCCGGACTTGCGGCAGTTGAGGATGTCCTTGGTGTAAAGGTCGAACACCGCCTGGTTGTGGGTCTTGCGGTAGTCGGAAAACACCTTGCTCACCTGCGGGTCCAGCTCGCGGCCATAGGCCTGGCAGGAGGCCTCGACCATGCGCACGCCGCCATAGGGCAGGATGGCGCGCTTGAGCGGCGCCTCGGTCTGCAGGCCGACCACCTGCTCCAGCTCCCGGTCGATGTAGCCGGGGGCGTGGGAGGTGATGGTGGACGGATTGTCGGTGTCGAAGTCGAGCGGGGCGTGGGTGCGGTTTTCCTCGGCGATGCCGTTCATCACCTGCTCCCACAGGGCCAGGGTGGCCGGGGTAGGGCCGGCCAGGAAGCCGTCGCCGCCCTCGTAGGGGCTGTAGTTGGCCTGGATGAAGTCGCGTACATTGACTTCCTGTTGCCAGTTTTCGCCACCGAAGCCGCGCCAGGCGTGCTCGAAATTGTTGTTGACCTGTGCCATAAAAACCTCCGCTGAACGGCTGGCGACGCCCGAATGGACAAGGTGCGGGCGCCATTACCTGATGGCTTCAGACTACTGCCGAGGGGGTGGCCGGCCGTTGATCTGGATCAACCTTGGCTTCTGAATTTATGTAATTTTACTACACTTTCACCTGTGGCCATCGATGGGCCCGTTACGAGCCCCTCCTTTAATCACCAGACTTCATGCCGTGTTACAGCATAGTAAAGAAAGCATTGCGCTACCACTTTGGACATAACTGGAGTGATACAATGTGGTAATAAAAAACAGATCCATTTTTTCGGCGGGACGCTATCAGCGCTTAATCGGACTCAGGCTTTTGTCAGTCTCTGGTTGTGCTAGAATGTGCGCACTTTTGTTCAAACAAGGATTCCCATGAAGGTAATCGAAGGGCTGATGGCCGCGCCCGAGGCCAAGGTGGCGATCGTGGTCGCCCGCTTCAACAGCTTTATCAACGACAGCCTGGTGGCCGGCGCCCTAGACGTGCTCAAGCGTCAGGGCCAGGTACAGGACGACAACATCACCCTGGTACGGGTACCCGGCGCGGTCGAGATCCCGCTGGTGTGCAAGAAGCTCGCCAAGAGCGGCCAGTACGACGCCATCGTCGCCCTGGGCTGTGTCATCCGCGGCGGCACCTACCACTTCGACCTGGTGGCCAACGAGAACAGCAAGGGCATGGCCAGCGTGATGATGGAATTCGAAGTGCCCATCGCCTTCGGCGTGCTGACCACCGAAAACATCGAACAGGCCATCGAGCGCGCTGGCACCAAGGCGGGCAACAAGGGCGCGGAAGCGGCCCTCAGCGCACTGGAAATGATCAACGTCCTGCAAGCGCTGGACTAAGAGGAGTACTGCATTGAAACCGTCTGAACGCCGCAAGGCCCGCCGCCTCGCCACCCAGGCCATCTATCAGTGGCAAATGACCAAGGATAACGTGGCCGACATCGCCCAGCAGTTCCTGCTGGAGCAGGACACCAAGGGCGTGGATCTGGACTATTTCCGCGATCTGCTGTTCGGGGTCTCGGTACACGCCGCCGAGCTGGACGCGGTGTTTTCCCCCTACCTGTCCCGTCCGCTGGCCGATCTCGATATGGTGGACAAGGCGGTGCTGCGGTTGGCCACCTATGAGCTGACCCGGCGTGAGGATGTGCCTTATCGGGTAGTGATCAACGAAGCCATCGAGTTGGCCAAGGCCTTCGCCGCCGAAGAGAGCCACAAGTTCGTCAACGGCGTGCTCGACAAGGTTGTCAAGCAGTTGAAAAAATAACGACAAGCATCGGGAAAAAGCCAGCAGCCGCTGGCTTTTCATTTTCTATGAATGAATTTGAAATAATAAGACACTATTTTACCGCCGACAGCGGCCGCAAGGACGTGCTGATGGGGCCGGGGGACGACTGTGCCCTGCTGCAGGTGCCGCCCCAGACCTGGCTGGCGGTGAGCACGGATACCCTGGTTGCCGGGGTGCACTTCTTCGCCGACATGGATCCGGTGGCCCTGGGCCACAAGGCCCTGGCGGTGAACCTCTCGGATCTGGCGGCCATGGGCGCGGATCCGCGCTGGGTTTCGCTGGCGCTGACCCTGCCCGCGGTCGACGAAGGCTGGATAAAAGGCTTTTGCGCCGGCTTTTTCGAGCTGGCGGAATATTACAACGTGGCCCTGGTGGGCGGCGACATGACCAAAGGACCCCTGTCGATCACCGTGACGGTGCACGGCACCCTGCCCGAGGGCAAGGGCCTGCGGCGCAGCGGCGCCCGGGTGGGGGACGGCGTCTACGTCACCGGCACCCTGGGCGATGCGGCGCTGGGCTTGCAGCAGCGGCTCGGCCATATCGCGGTGCCGGACGAGCACCTGGACTTTGTGCGCACCAAGTTCGAACATCCCCACCCCCGCATCCTGGCCGGCCAGGCGCTGCGCGACATCGCCTCCAGCGCCCTGGACATCTCCGACGGCCTGGCCGGTGACCTGGCCCATATCACCACCGCCTCCGGGGTGCGTGCCCAGCTGGAGCTGGAGCAGCTGCCCCTGAGCGAGGCCATGAAGGCGTCCGTGCCCCGGGAACGGGGCTGGGAGCTGGCCCTGACCGGCGGCGAGGACTACGAGCTGTGCTTTACCGTGCCGGAAACCCACCGCGGCCAGCTGGAGACCGCCCTGGCCCACTGCGGGGTCAAGTTCACCCGCATCGGCCGCATCCTGGCCGGCGAACCCGGCGTGGAACTGCTGGCCGAGGGCAAGCCCTATCGGTTGCAGGCCCAGAGCTGGGATCATTTTCGGAGTGCCTGATGAGAAAACCCGAGCTGGCGGCGCTCAAGCTGTCCAACCCGCTGCACCTGCTGGCCCTGGGCTTCGGCTCCGGCCTGAGCCCGGTGATGCCCGGCACCATGGGTACCCTGGCGGCCATTCCCCTCTACCTGCTGGTGCAGGGGTTGCCGCTGTGGGCCTATCTGGGGCTATTGGTGCTGGGCTTCGTGGCCGGCATCAAGATCTGCGAGGCGGCCACCCGGGCCATCGGCCGGCATGATCACGGCGCCATCGTGTGGGACGAGATCATCGGCTTCGGCATCACCATGATAGCGGCGCCGGCGGGCTGGGGCTGGATTGCGGCCGGCTTCGTGCTGTTCCGCTTCTTCGACATCGCCAAGCCCTGGCCCATCCGCTGGTTCGACCGCCGGGTGCACGGCGGCGTCGGCATCATGCTGGACGATGTTATCGCCGGCCTGTTCGCCCTGGCCTGCCTGCAGGGGCTGGCCGCCTTCTTGTAACCCCCGCGCTTTTAACCGCGGGATCCTGCACTGTCGTTACTCCCGCGGCCCCTCGTCACTCCCGCGCAGGCGGGAGTCTATCAAACTCAGCCAGCCGCAAGACCCGTGCAGGCCGCTTCTGGCTGTCCGCCTTCGCGGACATGACGGATTTTGGGGCAGCCACCCTGGGCGCGGTGTCAACCGCGCGCTCCTGCAGGCGATGGGGAGCGGCGTTGTTCCACGCGGCTGAAGCCGAGCCTGCCATTGCTTTGGGAACTCGCCGGGATTGGTTTATTCCGGGCCGAACCCGAGGCGGGGAAAACGTTTTTCACCGGTTTTTACCTGGCCGACATCACCTTTGGGTGTTTCCGCACTTGCTTTTTAGAGCAAAGTTTCTATTCTTTTTTGGTTCGCGCTGATCTATCTTGATTTGAAGGTTTAGTCATAAATTCTGATTAAAAACTCATGTTTAATATTTGTTGCTAAAATTGTGAGCTGGCTCCGGATAACTGCGATTCAGTTTTTCGTGAACAGGCTTACAATGCTTGCAAATGTTACTTTCTCGCGCCCGTCCATGATCCGGGCGGGAAGGCGGCTCCGGGCCGAAAGCCCCGGGCCGGCCGCGAGAGACACTAAAGGCCGGCCGCCCGGGCGGTTGGAAAGGATGCGGTACAGCGGGGCTTGCCCCGGTTAAGGATGAAGATGTCCCTGCTAGAAGTGAAACACCTGCGGATCGAGTATCCGTCCCGCCACGGCGTCATGGCCGCCGTCGAGGATCTGTCCTTCACCATCGAGAAGGGGGAAATCCTCGGGGTGGTCGGCGAGTCCGGCGCCGGCAAGTCCACCATCGGCAACGCCGTTATCGATCTGCTGAGCCCGCCCGGGCGCATCGCCAGCGGCGACGTCTACCTGGACGGGGAAAAAATTTCCGACCTGGAGCCCGCCGCCATTCGCGCCGTGCGCGGCCGGCGCATCGGCTTTATCTTCCAGGATCCCATGACCTCGCTCAATCCGCTGTTCACGGTGGAATACCAGATGGTCGAGACCCTGCTGGCCAACACCGAACTGAGCCGCGAGCAGGCCCGCAAGAAGGCGGTGTCCCTGCTCGAGGCGGTGGGCATTCCCCAGCCCGAGCTGCGCATCAAGCAGTATCCGCACCAGTTTTCCGGCGGCATGCGCCAACGGGTGGTGATCGCCATCGCCCTGTCGTGCGATCCGGAGCTGATCATCGCCGACGAGCCCACCACGGCGCTGGACGTGTCCATCCAGGATCAGATCCTCACCCTCATCCGCACCCTGTGCAAGGAGCGCAACGTGGGCTGCATGCTGGTCACCCACGACATGGGCGTGGTGTCGAACGTGACCGACCGGGTGGCGGTGATGTACCGCGGCCGGCTGGTGGAAATCGGCCCCACCCAGAAGGTGCTGGGCAACCCCGAACATGCCTATACCCGCAGCCTTATCTCCGCTGTGCCCCGCTCCGACGTCAAGCTGGTGCGCTTTCCGCTGGTGTCCTATATCGAGGACGCCAGGGAAATGGTGCACCTGGATCTGAAAACCCACTGGCTGGGCCGGCGTCAGGATCAGCGGCAATACCAGGGCGCCCTGCTCAGGGTGGAGCACTGCAACCTGCGCTTCGTGACCAAGGACTCCATCTTTCCCTCGCGCCGGGAATACCTGCAGGCCACCCATGACGTCAGCTTCGAAATCATCGAAGGCGAGACCTTCGGCCTGGTGGGGGAGTCGGGCTCCGGCAAGTCCACCATCGCCCGGGCCATCACCGGGCTTTACCCGCCCGACAGCGGCCAGATCTGGTTCGAGGGCATAGAGCTCACCGCCATCAAGACCGAGCAGGAACGCCGTCCCCTGCGCCGGCAGATGCAGATGGTGTTCCAGAATCCCTATTCCTCCCTCAACCCGCGCATGCGGGTGGAAGACATCATCGCCGAGCCGATCCGCTTCCACCAACTGGCGGATAACGAGGCGCAGATCCGGGGCATCGTCGCCGATCTGCTCGACTATGTGGGCCTGGGCCGGGCCGCCGGGGTCAAGTTCCCCCACGAATTCTCGGGCGGCCAGCGCCAGCGCATCTCCATCGCCCGGGCCCTGGCCACCCGGCCACGGCTGCTGATCTGCGACGAGCCCACCTCGGCGCTGGATGTCTCGGTGCAGGCACAAATCCTCAACCTGCTCAAGGATCTGCAGGATGAACTCAAGCTCACCATGCTGTTTATCAGTCACGATCTGCCGGTGATCCGGCAGATGTGCGACCGCATCGGGGTGATGAAGAAAGGCACCCTGGTGGAGGTGGCACCGACCGAACAGCTGTTTACCAAGGCGGCGGATCCCTACAGCCGCTCGCTGATTTCCCTGATGCCCGAGTTCAAGGGCATGTCCCGGGAAGGTCTGGATATTTCAGACGTGGCCGCCGGCCAAAACTAATCCCATCGACGGAGTGTGAAATGAAAAAAGGACTCAACAAAGTAACAGCGGCGCTGCTTGCCGCCGGTTTCGCCTTCAGCCTGCAGGCGGCGGACATCACCATCGCCTACGACTCGGATCCCACTTCCATGGATCCCCACGAGCAGTTGTCGGGCCAGACCCTGGAGATGTCGCACCTGCTGTTCGACCCCCTGGTGCGCTGGACCAAGGAATTCGACTTCGAGCCGCGGCTGGCGGAGAAGTGGGAGCGGATCGACGAAGAAACCATGCGCTTCCACCTTCGGCAGGGCGTCAAATTCCACAGCGGCAACGAGCTGACCGCCGACGACGTGATCTGGACCTTCGACCGGCTGAAGGAATCCCCCGACTTCAAGGCCATCTTCGAGCCCTTCGTCAAGGCGGTGAAGGTGGACGACCACACCGTGGATCTGGTGACCTCGGGTCCCTTCCCGCTGGTGCTGAACACCGTCACCTACCTGTTCCCGATGGACTCCAAGTTCTACAGCGGCACCACCGAGGAGGGCAAGGACAAGGGAGAAGTGGTCAAGCACGGCAGCTCCTTCGCCTCCACCAATGTGTCCGGCACCGGCCCCTTCAAGCTCAAGTTCCGCCAGCAGGGGGTCAAGGTGGAATACGAGCGCAACGCCGACTACTGGGACACCCAGTCGCCCGGTAACGTGGATAACATTACCCTGGTGCCGATCAAGGAAGACGCCACCCGGGTGGCGGCCCTGCTGGCCGGCGACGTGGACTTTATCAAGCCGGTGTCCCCCAACGACCACGACAGGGTCAAGGCGGCCGCCAACGTCAAACTGGTGACCGAACCGGGCACCCGCATCATCACCTTCCAGCTCAACCAGGACCGCTTCGAGCCGTTCAGGGACGTGCGGGTACGCCAGGCGGTGAATTACGCCATCAACCAGGACGGCATCGTCCAGCGCATCATGCGCGGCTTCGCCACCACCGCCGGCCAGCAGCCGCCCGCCGGCTATTTCGGCCACAACCCCGAACTGGTGCCGCTGTTCGATCTGGACAAGGCCAAGCAGCTGATGGAGGAGGCCGGCTACAAGGACGGCTTCAAGATCAGCATGATCGCCCCCAACAACCGCTACGTGAACGACTTCCGCATCGCCGAGGCGGTGAAGGCGATGCTGGCGCGCATCAATATCGACGTGGATCTGAAGACCATGCCGGTGGCCCAGTACTGGCCCGAGTTCGACAAGTGCGATGCCGACATGCTGATGATCGGCTGGCACTCGGACACCGAGGACACCGCCAACTTCTCCGAGTTCCTGACCATGACCCGCAACAGCGAAACCGGTCGCGGCCAGTACAACTGCGGCCATTACTCCAATCCCAAGCTGGACGGCCTGATCGAGGCGGCCAACCTGGAAACCGACCTGCCCAAGCGGGAGGCCATGCTGCAGCAGGCCGAGCGCATCCTCTATGACGACGCCGCCTTCGTGCCGCTGCACTGGCAGAACCTGGCCTGGGGCGCGCGCAACAACCTGGAAGCCGAGCCCATCGTCAACGCCATGGACTTCCCCTACCTGGGCGATCTGGTGGTGAAGGAGTAATTAAAAACCGGGGAGTCGGGGCCGGGGAACGGTCACAGATCCCCGGTCCCTGGCCACCGAGCCTGAAGGTGTCGCCGGTTACGCGGATACCCCCGCGTCAGACGGCTGACAAGGCGTCAGGTTTACCCAGGCGGGCAACACCTATGCCAAAGCTGGCGGACAAAGGGAACGGCTCCGCCGACCCTCCGCGCCAGGGAGGGCGCGGCGGAGCCTCCAGGGACGGATTTACGGCGTGTCGGCGGAGTTGGCCCTTTGGCCGACTTATGCGGCCATGACAACGACGTTGTCATCAAGCTGATGTGGATACCTCCGCGTCTTTTTATTACAAGGAAACTTTCAGGTCATGTTGACGTTTTTACTGAAACGGGTGTTCCAGGCCCTGATCGTGATGTTTGTCATCAGCCTGGTGGCCTTTTCCATCCAGGACAACCTGGGCGACCCCCTGCGCGAGCTGGTGGGCCAATCGGTGTCGGAAGAGGTGCGCCAGCAGATGCGGGCCGAGATGGGACTGAACGATCCCTTCCTGGTCAAGTACGGGCGCTTCGTCGGCAACGCGCTGCGGGGCGACTTCGGCACTTCCTATTTCTTCAAGCAGCCGACTCTGGAGGTGATCTTCCAGAAGCTGCCGGCGACCCTTGAGCTGGTGTTCTGTGCCAGCCTTATCATCATCGCCCTGAGCATACCGCTGGGGGTCTATTCGGCCATCAAGCCCAGATCCTTCCTGTCCAAGGCGATCATGGGCGTGAGCATCATCGGTATTTCGGTGCCGGTCTTCCTCACCGCCATCCTGCTGATGTACGTGTTTTCCATCGAACTCGGCTGGCTGCCCGCCTACGGCCGGGGCACCACCACCAGCCCGCTCGGCTGGGAGTCGGGGCTCTTTAACTGGCAGGGCCTGCGCAACCTGATACTGCCGAGCATCGCCTTGTCGTCCATCATGCTGCCGCTGTTCATCCGCCTGGTGCGCTCCGAGATGCTGGAGCAGCTCAGCGCCGAATACGTCAAGTTCGCCTGGGCCAAGGGGCTGGACAAGTACCGCATCTGGTTTATCCACGCCCTGAAGAACACCCTGCTGCCGCTGATCACCGTGGGTGGGGTGCAGATCGGCACCATGGTGGCCTACACCATCCTCACCGAAACCGTGTTCCAGTGGCCGGGCATCGGCCTGCTGTTCCTCGAGTCCATCAACCGGGTGGACACGCCGCTGATCACCACCTACGTGATCTTCGTCGGCTTTATCTTCGTGGTGACCAACACCATCGTCGATTTGATCTATGGCCTGGTCAACCCCACCGTCAACCTGGCCGCCAAGGGATGAGCACCATGAATACAGACGTCAGCCTGAGCCGCTGGGCCCGCTTCAAGCGGTCGGATTTTTTGTATCACTTTCTGCGCGACAAGGTCGCCATGGTCAGCTTTGCGGTGTTTGTGGCGCTGGCGGCGGCGGCTTTTTTGTCGCCGCTGCTCGCCCCCCACAACCCCTACGATCTGGCCAGTATCGACATCCTCGACTCCGAATTGCCGCCGAGCTGGCTGCCGGGCGGCGACGAGCGCTTTATGCTCGGCACCGACGTGCAGGGCCGCGACATTTTCAGCACCATCCTCTACGGCTCCCGGGTGTCGCTGATGATCGGCCTGGGCGCGGTGGCGCTTCAGCTGGCCATCGGCATCGTGGTGGGGCTGTCCGCCGGCTACTTCGGCGGGCGCATCGACAACTTCCTGATGCGCATCGCCGACGTGCAGCTGTCCTTCTCCACCATGATGGTGGCCATCATCGTCTCGGCGGTGTTCCAGGCCACCCTGGGCGCCGACTTCTATGCCCGGTACGCGGTGCTGATGCTGGTAGTGATCATCGGCCTGGCCGAGTGGCCCCAGTACGCCCGCACCATCCGCGCCACCGTGCTGGCGGAGAAGAAAAAGGAATACGTGGAGGCGGCCCGGGTGATGGGCTTCAGATCCATGCGCATCATGTTCCGCCATATCCTGCCCAACTGCCTGTCGCCGATACTGGTCATCTCCACGGTGCAGGTGGCCAACGCCATCATGAGCGAGGCGGCGCTGTCCTTCCTCGGCCTCGGCATGCCGGTGGACAAGCCCTCGCTGGGGTCGCTGATCAGCATGGGCTTCAGCTACATCTTCTCCGGCTCCTGGTGGATCACCGCCTTCCCCGGCATCTACCTGGTGGTGCTGGTGCTGGTGATCAACCTGCTCGGCGACTGGCTGCGGGATGTGTTCAATCCCAAGGTGTACAAGGGATGAGCCGCTTCCGGTCCATAAGCCCCGGCCCAGGCCGGGGCGTATGGGCCGGCCTGGTCAGCCGGGGGCCAGGCCCTTGATGGCGCCACCGCCGACGGGTGCCGGGAGCCGAAAGCGGGGAAACCCGGAGCGCGGGAGCAGATACGGACGCCGGCCGGGTGCCGGAAGAGCGGCCGAAGGCCGCTGCTTGTGTGAAAAATGTTCGCACCGGCATTCTGGCCATTTGCTCAGACCCGGGTTCTACTGCATAATATGCGCCTCAAAATCTGAGGTGCGGTGTGTCGGTACTCTTAGCATGCCCGTCTATTTTTCAATCAACCATATAAAGTTGCATCATGTCTGACTTATCCATATACAGAAATATCGGTATCTTTGCTCACGTCGACGCGGGCAAGACCACGACCACCGAACGTATCCTCAAGCTGACCGGCAAGATCCATAAACTGGGTGAAGTACATGACGGTGAATCCACCACCGACTTCATGGAACAGGAAGCCGAGCGCGGTATCACCATCCAGTCCGCGGCCGTCAGCTGCTTCTGGAAAGGCAACCGTTTCAACGTTATCGACACCCCTGGACACGTTGACTTCACCGTTGAAGTGTACCGCTCCCTGAAGGTACTGGACGGCGGTATCGGCGTCTTCTGTGGTTCCGGCGGCGTTGAGCCCCAGTCCGAAACCAACTGGCGCTATGCCAACGAATCCGGCGTTGCCCGTATCATCTTCGTCAACAAGCTGGACCGTATCGGTGCCGACTTCCTGCGCGTGGTTCAGCAAACCCGCGACGTGCTGGCCGCCAACCCGGTGGTCATGGTGCTGCCCATCGGCATCGAAGACGAGTTCAAGGGCGTGGTCGACCTGCTGACCCGCAAGGCCTATGTCTGGGACGACAGCGGTGACCCCGACAAGTACACCGTGGAAGACGTGCCGGCCGACATGGTCGAGCTGGTGGAAGAATACCGCGAGAAACTGGTCGAAAGCGCCGTTGAGCAGGACGACGACCTGATGGAAGCCTACATGGAAGGCGAAGAGCCCTCCATCGAGGACATCAAGCGTTGCATCCGCAAGGGTACCCGTACCATGGCCCTGTTCCCGGCCTTCTGTGGTTCCGCGTTCAAGAACAAGGGCATGCAGCTGGTGCTGGACGCCGTTGTCGATTACCTGCCGAGCCCGACCGAAGTCGACCCGCAGCCGCTGACCGACGAAGAAGGCAAGGAAACCGGCGAGTACGCCATCGTCGATCCCGAGGCCCCGCTGAAGGCCCTGGCGTTCAAGATCATGGACGACCGTTTCGGCGCCCTGACCTTCGTGCGTATCTACTCCGGCCGCATCAAGAAGGGTGACACCATCCTCAACAGCGCCACCGGCAAGACCGAGCGGGTTGGCCGCATGGTGGAAATGCACGCCGACCAGCGTACCGACCTGGAATCCGCCCAGGCCGGCGACATCATCGCCATCATCGGCATGAAGAACGTGCAGACCGGCCACACCCTGTGTGACGTCAAGCACCCCTGCACCCTGGAAGCCATGGTGTTCCCCGAGCCGGTGATCTCCATCGCCGTTGCGCCGAAGGACAAGAACGGCTCCGAGAAGATGGGCATCGCCATCGGCAAGATGATCGCCGAAGATCCCTCTTTCCGCGTGGAAACCGACGTGGACTCCGGTGAAACCATCCTCAAGGGCATGGGCGAACTGCACCTGGACATCAAGGTCGACATCCTCAAGCGTACCTACGGCGTCGAGCTGATCGTGGGTGAGCCGCAGGTGGCCTACCGTGAAACCATCACCGCCGAAGTGGAAGACAGCTACACCCACAAGAAGCAGTCCGGTGGTTCCGGTCAGTACGGTAAAATCGACTACATCATCCGTCCGGGCGAGCCGAACACCGGTTTCGTGTTCAAGTCTTCCGTGGTCGGCGGCAACGTACCCAAGGAATTCTGGCCCGCGGTCGAGAAAGGTTTCGGCAGCATGATGAACACCGGTACCATCGCCGGCTTCCCGGTGCTGGACGTTGAGTTCGAGCTGACCGACGGTGCCTACCACGCCGTTGACTCCTCGGCCATCGCCTTCGAAATCGCCGCCAAGGGCGCCTTCCGTCAGTCCATCGCCAAAGCCAAGCCGCAACTGCTGGAGCCGGTGATGAAGGTTGACGTGTTCAGCCCGGAAGACAACGTGGGTGACGTCATCGGCGACCTGAACCGTCGTCGCGGCATGATCAAGGATCAAAACGCCGGCGTGACCGGTGTGCGCATCAAGGCCGAAGTTCCCCTGTCCGAAATGTTCGGTTACATCGGCTCCCTGCGTACCATGACCTCCGGTCGTGGCCAGTTCTCCATGGAGTTCTCGCACTACACCGCTTGCCCGGCCAACGTGGCCGAGAAAGTGGTTGCCCAGGTGAAAGAGCGCAAGGCCGCCGAAGCCAAGAAGTAATGCCGGCGTAAGCCTCTGCATTCAACAAAAACCGCTGCCCCGGCAGCGGTTTTTTTATGGGCGCCAGACCGGCTAATAGGGTGGGACGCCGAACGAGAGGGAGCGGCCCGGGGTTGTCCTTATCTTTTGGTGTGCATCGCCGGCGCCCCGGCTTTATCATCGTCGGCCTGTTCAGCTCCTTGACGACGAGAACCACACCGTGCTTTCCCTGTTGCTCGACCGCATTGCCTCCTGTTCCCGCCGGCGCCTGGCCGGGGGGCTTATCCTGCTTTCCATGGCGCTGGTGGCCGCCGGGTTGCTGGGCCTGCCGCTGGCGGGGAGCTGGGCCGGGGCGGGCTACTGGGCGGCGGCGGGCCTGCTGTGGCCGGGGCTGGCCCGGCGCAACCGGACCCAGGCCTTGCTGTTGCTGGCCGTTGGCGGCCTGTGCCTGGCCTGGAGTGCCGGGCAGGGCGCGGCCGTGGCAGCGGAGCGGATCCTCGCCAGCAACAGCGCCCTGTTGTCGATGCTGGTGGCGGTGAGCTTTCTGGGACTGGTCAGCCGGCCCGGAGCCGAGCGGGAGGAGCGGCTGCCCCGGGGGCGGCGGGCGCTGGCGTCCACCCTGGGGGCGGTGCACCTGTTCGGCTCCGTTATCAACCTGTCGTCGGTGTTCATCATCGGCGATCGCCTGGCCCGGCGAGGCAGCGTCAGCCGGGAGCAGGCCATAGTGCTGATCCGGGGCTTCACCGCCGCCGCCTTCTGGTCCCCCTTCTTCGCCGCCATGGCGGTGACCCTGAGCGTGGCGCCCGGGGCGCAGTTGGCCCGCCTCTGGCTGGTGAGCATGCCGCTGGCCCTGCTGGCCATGGCGCTCACCTTCTGGCAGCTGAGCCGGCAAGGGGGAGAGCGGGCGTCGATACAGGAGTTCAGGGGCTATCCCCTGCATGCGGGCAGCCTGGTGTTGCCGGCCCTGCTGGCGGCGGCGGTGTTACTGTTGCATGAGTGGCGGCCGGCCTTGTCGATCCTGGCGGTGATCACCCTGCTGGCGCCGGCGCTCAGCCTGGCGGTGGTGGTGGCCAGCCGGCGCTCGCCGGTGGCGACGCTGGGGCAACTGGTGAACGGCCGCCTGCCGCAGATGGGCAACGAGTTGGCGCTGTTTCTCGCCGCCGGCGTGCTGGGCTATGGCCTGGATACCCTGCTCGGTGCCTGGGGCGCTACCCTGCCGCTCGATGGCTTCGGCCCCCTGGAGGCGAGCCTGAGCTACCTGGCCACGGTGCTGCTGGCGCTGCTGGGCATTCACCCCATCATCTGCATCGCCCTGGCCGGCGCCGTGCTGGCGCCGCTGTCGCCCGACCATACCCTGCTGGCGCTGGTGTTTCTGTCGTCCTGGGCGGTGGGCACCTCCGCCGGCCCCCTGTCCGGCATTAACCTGGCGTTTCAGGGCCGCTACGGGCTGGATTCGTTCCGCATCATGCGCTGGAACCTGGGCTATCTGGGGCTGATGTCGGTGCTGGTGGTGCTGGCCATCTGGTTGCTGGCCGCCCTGCTCGGGGTGGAGGGATAACAGGGCCGGCGGACGCGGCCTAGAGCCGTCCTTCCCGCTCCAGCCGCTGCCGGACCCAGGTGCGGTAGAGCCAGGACAGGCAGGGGCGGATCAGCGGCAGGCCGATAAGCCAGGCCAGGAGCCTGAGCCGGGGCACCCGTTGCATCAGCAGGATATAGGCATCCAGCTCCGAGAAGATCTCGCCGTCGGCGGTTTGCACGTGCAGTTCCCGCAGCGCCTTGTCGGGGCTTATCCCCAGGCTCAGCAGCACCTCTTCCCGACCGGTGATATCGAACCAGTAGATATCCTCGCCGCCGGCGCCGGCCCAGCGTTCGTAGCGGGCCCTGTCCTTCACGCAGCCCTCGCAGCTGCCGTCGTAGAACACCACCAGCTGGTGGCGGGGCTTTTTTCCGTCCATCATGTCGCCCTCCTGGGCTCGAGGCCGCGCTTCCGTGCGGGCCTGTCGCTTAAGCGTAGCTCGTTTCAGGCCAGATATCTCTGTTCCAGGTGCGACCTGAACGGCGCCGGATCCAGGGCCTGGCCGGTCGCCGCGGTGAGCAGCCCGGCGGTGTCCTGCAGGCTGGCCTCTTGCCAGATGTGCTGTTGCAGCCAGCCGAAGATGGCGGGCAGATCCGCTTCGATCAGCCGCGCCAGCGGGCCCAGCTGCCGCTCCATGGCCGCCGCCTGCTGGGCGGCGTAGATGGCGCCCAGGGTATAACTCGGGAAGTAGCCGAAGCTGCCGTCGGTCCAGTGGATGTCCTGCAGGCAGCCATCCCGGTCATTGCCCTGGGTCGACAGCCCCAGGTACTGGCGCATCAGCTGATCCCAGCGCTCGGGCAGTTCCCGGGCTTCCATCCGGCCCTCGATCAAGTCGCGCTCGATTTCGTAGCGCAGCATGATGTGGGCCGGGTAGCTGACCTCGTCCGCGTCCACCCGGATAAAGCCGGGCTCGACCCGGGTGTAGAGCCTGGCCAGGTTGTCCGGGGCGAAGGCCGGCTGGGTGCCAAAGTGCCGCTCGAGCAAGGGGGCCAGGCGGGCGAGAAAGGCCGGGTGCCGGGCCAGCTGCATCTCGAAGAACAGGCTCTGGGACTCGTGCACCCCCATGGATCGGGCCTGGCCCACCGGCAGCCGGCACCAGGCCGCCGGCAGGCCCTGCTCGTAGCGGGCATGGCCGGTTTCGTGGATGATGCCCATCAGGGCCTGGGTCACGTCCTGCTCGTCGTAGCGGGTGGTGAGGCGCACGTCCTCGCTGACCCCGCCGCAAAAGGGGTGCACGCTCACGTCCAGCCGGCCGTGGTTGAAGTCGAAGCCGAGCATCGTCATCACCTCCAGCCCCAGCGCCTTCTGTTGCGCCGTGGGGAAGGGGCCCTCGGGCACCAGTACCTGCTCATGGCGCTGCTTGTCCTGCACTTGCCGGATGAGATCCGGCAGCCAGCCCCTAAGGCCGCCGAACAGGCGATCGAGTTCAGCCCCGCGCATGCCGGGCTCGTACTGCTCCAGCAGGCTGTCGTAGCGGGACAGCCCCAGGGTATCGGCCCGGGCGGCGGCGGCCTGGCGGGACAGGTTGAGCACCTCCTCGAACAGGGGCAGAAAGCCGGCCCAGTCGTTGGCCGGGCGCAGGCTGCGCCAGGCGTGCTCGCAGCGGGAGCCGGCCAGGGAGCGGGCGCGGACCAGATCGGCCGGCAGCATGTTGGCGTCGCGCCAGGCCCGGCGCATTTCGTGCAGGCTGACGCCCTGCTCCGGCGTCAGCGCCTCTTCCCCGGCGGCGGCGAACCAGTCGGGCAGGCGGTCGTCCTGCAGCTGGCGGTGGCAGAGCACCGCCAGGGTACCCAGGGCCTCGGCCCTGGCCTCGTTGCCGCCCGGGGGCATCATGGTGGCCTGATCCCAGCCGCAGATGGCGCCCAGGTGCTGCAGGTGATGAAGTTGTTCGAAGTGCTCGACCAGACTGGTGTAGGACATGAAAATTTTCCTTGTGTTGATTCAGCCGAGGCGGCTCTGGTGACGTTCGCGGGTTTCCTGCTTGGCCCGCTCGCTCTTGCGCAGCAGCACATAGAGGCTGCCGCTGCCGCCGTGAGCGCGTTGGGTGCTGTGGCAGGCCAGCACCTCCGGCAGTTGCGGCAGCCAGCCGGAAACGTAGCTTTTCAGCAGCGCCTGGGGCCGGCTGCGCTCGCCCTTGCCGTGCACCACCACCACGGAGCGCAGCTCCAGCCGCAGGCAGTCGCGGATAAAGCCGAGCAGGGCGGCGCGGGCCTGCGCCACCGTATGGTTGTGCAGATCGAGGCGGGCCTCGCAGGGATACTTGCCCAGGCGCAGCTTGCGGAACACCCCCTCCTGCACCCCGTCCTTCTTGTAGGACACCAGATCATCGGGCTTGAGCAGGGTGACGTTCTCGAGGGACAGGCAGGCGGGGGCGGCGCGCTGTTCCGCCTCGGCGGCGGCGCGCCTGGTCTCCAGGCTGGCGGCGTCCTGCCCGGGACGGGCAACGGAGGCCAGGGTGTCTTGCCGGAGCGGGGTCAACCCCTCCAGCTCACCGATAAAGGATGACCATTCGGAAGAAGGCATGGCGGCGGCTCCTCGGTAACGGGAATAGCCGCAGTATAAGCAAGTTGCACAAAAGGGGAAACGGCAGACCCCGGGGGAGGAGGTCGGGGTCCACCGTTGTTAAACCGGTATTATTCCTGGGGAGAAGCCTTTTTCACCTTGTAGATGAAGTAGCCCGCGTAGAAGCTGATCAGCAGCGCGGTGGCGATAATGACGATCATGGACATCAAGCCGACATCGCTGCCAAACATCAAATCAAGCCAGAATTCCATCAGTCATCTCCTTATCGTCTCGCTATGAACGCCATCTTAGCGGGCCGGCAGGGAGCCATGCTGATCCTGATCAATAAACTATCTTGTCCTCTATTTTTTTAAGGGTATAGCCATCCTGGCGCAGCAGGGCGAGCAGCCCCTGCTCGCCGTAGAGGTGCAGGGCGCCCACCACCAGCAGTGCCCGGGGTGGATTCAGCTGCGTGAGCCGCTCCAGCCACAGCCGGTTGCGCGACAGCAGCAGTTCCTGCTCGATAAAGGCCTTGAGCTCCTCGCCGGTGTCTTCCTGCAGCAGCGCCTGCAGGGCCTGTTCGTCGCCGTCGAGCCAGGTGTCGAGCAACCGGTTCAGGTGGCCTTGCATGTCGGGCAGCTCATCCAGGGTATGGCGCACGAAGTCGGCCTCTAGCCGTCGTTCCGGCAGGGAGGCCAGCATGCCGAACACGGTGCTGGGGGATTCCAGCCCGGCCACCGGTATCTGCCGGGCCCGGGCCTCGGCCAGTATCTGCATGTCCACTCCCTGCTCGCCGGCAAAGCCCAGGGCCATGGCCCTGGCCTGGGTCAGTTGCAGGGCGGCGAACCAGGGTGGCAGCGGTCTGAGCTGGGCCAGGCCGGCCTGGCTGATGGCGGCGTCGAGTTCGGCGGAGAGGGGGGCGCCCAGCCGGCTGGGCCAGTTTTCCCCGGCCGCCATGCGCAGGTAGGGAGCCAGCGCGGCTGGGGTGATCTCCTGCGGGTCCACTTCCAGCAGCAGCTGACGGCTGTCGTCCAGCGCCCGCAGCAGTACCGGCGGCAGTTCGGCCAGGCGTTCGTCGGCAATATGGATGGAGCCGAACAGCCAAAGTTGTTGCCCGTCCTTGCTGGCCGACCAGAGCGCCGGCGCGGCCAGCCCCTGAGCGCACCAGAGCCACAGTAGCAAGTGCCAGAAAATTTTCATGGAGCCCCCTGTTTTGTTGGCCGGCTTTGATTATGATGCCGGGATAATTATTCATTCTAGAAAAAGGACGTTTTTATGCCTCATCTGCGCTTTCGCGGCCTGGCCCGGGACACGGTAAAACAGGTCAGCAAGACCCTGGTGGATACCCTGGCGCCCCTGGCCGGCAGCCCCAAGGAGCATTTTACCCTGGAATTCATTCCCGCCGAGTTCGTGCAGCAGGGGCAGGCGGTGAACGGCTATCCCTTCGTCGAGGTGCTCTGGTTCGAGCGCCCGCTGGAGGTGCAGGACAAGGTGGCCGCCGCCATCACCGAGGCGCTGCGGGCCCGGGTGGGCGAGGGGCTGGACATCGGCGTGGTGTTCACCCGGCTGGAAGGGCGCAACTACTACGAAAACGGCAGCCATTTCGGCTGACGGCATTGCAGGATCCTTTGTAGGGGCCTTTGTTGGAGCCTTTGTAGGGTCCACTTCAGTGGACCTTTTCAACATCGGTGTCGGGATTTGGTCGAATAAATTCGACCCTACAGGGACATCCCAGCATCGGTGTCGGGATTTGGTCGAATAAATTCGATCCTGGTCAATTTCGTCAGCCGCCTGCCTTCAGCATCATCCGATCCAGCGCCCGGTCGCTCAGCAGGCGGCGCAGCCAGCTCATCATCAGTGTGGCCCGGGTGACCGGATAGCGGGTTTTGGGCCTGGCGCTGGTCAGGGCGTGCAGCACCGGCGGCAGGCAGGATTCCGGGGGCAGGCTGTAGCGGGAACTGGAGCCGGGTTTTTCCAGCCTGGCAAGGGTTTGCCGGTAGGCTTGCCGGTGCCGGCTCTGCTCCGGATCCACGTGGCGCAGAAAGGCCTCCCTGGCATTGGCGCGAAAGCGGGTTTCGATGGGGCCGGGCTCCAGCAGGCTGACATGCACCCCGGTGCCGGCCAGCTCCAGGCGCAGGGTGTCGGTGTAGCCCTCCAGCGCGAACTTGGTGGCGTTGTAGGCGCCGCGAAACTGCATGGCCACCAGCCCCAGCACCGAGCTGTTCTGGATGATGCGGCCCTCGTCGGCGGCCAGCATCAGCGGCAGCGCCAGCCGGGTGAGGTGGTGGGTGCCGAACAGGTTGGTGTCGAACTGCCGGCGCAGGGCCTGGGTGGGCAGATCCTCCAGCGCCCCCGGCTGGCCGTAGGCGCCGTTGTTGAACAGGCCGTACAGGGTGCCGCCGGTGAGGGCCAGCGCCTGTTCGAACCCTTCCTCTATGCTGGCTTCGTCGGCCAGATCCAGCCGTACCGCCGCCAGCCCTTCTTCCTTCAGCCGTGCCACGTCCTCCGCCCGGCGGGCGGAGGCGACGATCTTGAAGCCCTGCCGGTGCAGATAATGGGCGGCGCAATGGCCGATGCCGGACGAGCAGCCGGTGATCAGAACAGCTTTGGACATAAACGGCTCCTGAGTAATGAGGCCATTACTCTGCCGTCTGTGCCGGTCGGGTGCAACAAGGGAAGAAAGAAAAGCAGGAAATGGCGCCCCCACCAGGACTCGAACCTGGATCGCCCGCTTAGGAGGCGGGTGCTCTATCCTGTTGAGCTATGAGAGCGTGGGGCGAGTATATATAACTCCGCCCGGGATGAGAACCTGCCGCCTGCGCGAGTGCGCATAAAATCGGCATCGGGGCTCAAAGCTGGGTGAGGATGTCGCCCGGGCCCACCCGCACCTGGCGCGCGGCACCGTCCGCCGGGGTCAGCAGGCTGTAGTCCGGGTGGCTCTGGCTCACCACGAACTGGGCCCGGGCCGAGATCTCGCTGTAGTAGCCGGGCTGCAGCTGGCGGCGATGGACCAGGGTGAAGCGATCCCCCACCTGGATGCCGGACTGGCGGCCCAGATCCATCAGTATGCCTTCTTCCGACTGCTGCAGTATGTTGCCTACCGCCTTCATGCACGACTGGGCCTGCACCAGATCCCGCGCGGCCCGGGCGAGCAGCTGATCCACCGCCTGGCCATAGGCGGACTGCCAGAACCCCTGCTCGTGCACATTGACCCGGGCGTGGCGCTGGAAGGTCCAGGGGGACTGGGCCTGGTAGCGCTGCTGCAGCAGGGTTTCGCCGGTGAGGCCGTCCTCCAGGGTGAGCGAGAGGCGAAACTGGCGGGGTTGCTCGCGGAAGCGCCAGTCCACCCAGTTGCCGTCGTTCATGCTGATGTCTTCGATGACGCCGCTCAGCAACAGCCGCGACTGCTGCTGCCGGGCCAGCAGATCGCCGCCCTGGCGCAGGCCGGGGCTGCGCGGCAGCCGGGGATCCGTGGTGAGTTGATGGGGCAGCTGCGTCATAAGATTGACGCTGTCGCCGAGGCGCTGGGCCAGGCGTTGGGTGACGGCGCCGCCCAGCTCGTAGATCTGGCCAATCTGGCCCTGCTCCGGATGCTGCAGGGGCAGGGTGGTGAGCGCCAGGCCGGGACGGTAGCGGCCGACACACTGGGGCTGCACGTTCTGGTTGGGCCAGATATCGGCCCGCACCGTCAGCCACAGCCGGCCCTGGCTGCGACGCTCGTCGAGGATCAGGTAGTCCATCAGTTCGCCCTGGGCGGCAATATCCAGCCGCTGGCCGGAAAACATGCCGTTGTTGACCGACTGCACCGTGGTCAGGGAAGCGCCGGCCTGCAGCAGGGCATCGGCCAGGGCCTGCTCCAGGGCCTGTTGGCGGGCGCTGTCCTCGCCCAGGCTGAGCGGCGCCGAGCCCTCGGCCTGATACCAGTCGGCCTGGGCGGCGAGAGGCAGCAACGAAAGCAGCAGGGCGGCGATGAAGGTGTTTTTCGGCACGATAGGATCCTGTGTCACAAAGGGCCGGCAATAAAAATGCGGCCAGGGTCAACTCTTGGCAAGAATTATGCAAAATTCTTGCCCGATACCTTGAGGACAGCGGTTAAAGTTTGGCAACCCCTGGCCGATAAGGATCCAGTTTCGTCCTATTTTTCGGGAGCCTGTTGATGACAAGACCATTGATGCTCGTCGCCGTGCTGGGGCTGTCAGCCTGTGCCGGCACGGGCGGGCAGCAGTTTGACAATCAGAACCACTATCTGCCCCATGATCATGCTTCCCACTATATCAACCGCAAGCCGCTGGGGCCGCAGCCTGCCCCGGCCAGCTCGCCCCGGCACAGCCAGGACGGGGTGCCCATGCGCATGAGCGCCGGCACCCGCAGCGCCCACCTGCCTTCCGCCGGGCCTTCCCTGGTGGGAGGGCAGACCCAGCTGCAGCAGCATATGTCGGCCCTGGCCTACCGGCTGGTGTCCAGCGCCCACGGCCTGGACGCCCAGTCCGGCATAGCGGTGAGCGGCTTCGTCAGCCAGGAGGACTACCGCAGCCAGGATCAGTTCGGGCGGCTGCTGTCGGAAACCATGATGTTCCAGCTCAACCAGTACGGCCTGCGGGTGGTCGACTTCAAGGCGCTGCCCTTTATCCGCATCACCCCCGAGGGGGATGTCAGCACCAGCCGTGATTATCGCCAGCTAAGCGGCAAGATCGGGGCCCGCTACCTGGTGCACGGCACCGTCAGCGAGACCCTGGGCGGTCGCCTGGTCAATGCGCGCCTGATCTCCATGGGCGACAACAGCCTGGTGGCCAGCGCCCAGCAGTTTATTCCCGACTACCTGGTGGGCGGCATGCTCAAGGCGCGCGGGCCCGAAGTGGTGATCACCCCGGAGCAGAGGAGCCGTTATGCGAAATAGACTCTGTGCCCTGCTGTTGCTGGCGCTGACCGGTTGCAGCGCCAGCCAGGCCGGTGCCGGCAGCCAGGATGTGCCGGCCAAAAAGAACCATCTCTATGCGGTGGGCTACGCCCCCATCAGCCTGCAGCAGCCTGCCGACTACCAGCAGAAGCTGCTCTACGCCATGCGGGCGTCCAAGCTCGACGCCTACCGGGAGCTGACCGAGCAGTTGAGCGGGGTGATGACTTCCAGCGCCAGCCAGCTGAACGGCCATGTCCTGCAGGACGGCACCGTCAGCACCAGCAGCCGGGGCATGGTGCGGGGGGCCCGGGTGGTCAACAGCTATCCCGACGGCGACATGTACGTCACCGAACTGGAGCTGGATTTGGCCTTTTATCAGCGGCTGCGCCAGGGGCGGTGAGATAATCCGGGACTGGGGACTGGGGACTGGCCCCGGTCCGCGCGGTTACACCTTGAAGCCGGTGCCTTTGTTGATGCCCTTGGTATGACCCTTGTGATCGTAGGTCATGCTCTGGCGTTCGTGCAGCTGGCTCATGGCGTTGGCCAGGCGGCGATTGCTGGCCAGGGTCTGCTCCAGCAACTGCTCTGTTACCCGGGTTTTGTCCTGGCAGTGTTGCAGCAGCTGCCGCAGCTCGGCAACCTGCTCGGCCAGGTCGGCGCTCAGCCGTGGGCTTTCGGGGTGGGAGGCAATCTGCCGGTCGCTGTGCTGTATCTCCGCCAGCAGGCTTTCCTTGCGTTGGGCCAGGGCCGGCAGCTCCAGCGCCTGGCGCCGGATGATCAGCTCCAGCTCCTGCCCGGTAAGGTCGAGCAGGAGCTGAAGGCGGGACTGTTGATGTTGCAGCAGCTCATCAAGGGTCATGAATAGAGTTTCTCTATATCCTGTTCCAGGTTGGCGATGTTCGCCGCCAGGCGCTCGCTGTCAACCTTGTAGCTGCCTTCGTTGATGGCCTTTTTCAGCGCTTCCAGGCGGGCGCTGTTGTCGGCGGCCGGCGCGGTCAGTGACTGCTGCATCCGGTTCAGCTGTCGGGCTTCGGGGGTCAGGCTCACGGAGTCCTGCTGAGCGGGCGGCGCGGTGTCTTGCCGGCCCTGGGATTTGGCCGGGGCCGGGTACTTGTTGCCGCCCACCACCTGGGTACTGTTGCCAAGCCCTGGGGGTAATTTATCGATAGCCATGATGATCCAATCCTGATTTGCTGCTGTCTAGCCCGGGTATCGGCGCAACACGGAATAACTTTAGCAGAAATTACAAATTGACCCGCACCATTCCGGAGGCGGTGACCCGGGCGCTGATTTCACGGCCGGAGTTGAGGTTGCGAATGCGCACGCTGTCGTTGAAGGAGCCGTCTTCCTGGGCCACGCCCTCGGTGCGGATCGACAGGGTTCCCTGCTCCGCCACTATGGTCACCTTGTCTCCCTTGCACACCACGCACAGCTGGCTGCCCAGCACCGGCTGGCCGGGGCGCAGATCCCGCTTGTTGCGGGTGCCGATAAGCTGGTTGGGATCGCTGAACACGTCTCCCCGTATCAGCACCTCGTCCTGGTAGTCGAGGCGCAGGTGCTGGGCCTGCAGCAGGGTATTGCGGCTGATGGGAACCTCGGCCGTGACCACGGGTTTCAGCACCCGCACCCGCACCGGCACAAACAGCTCCCAGCCCGGCTGCTCGTGGCATTTCAGATGCACGTGAGTATTGCGCCTGACCTCGCCCGCACCGCGGATGTCGGCGGTCAGCAGCCCGTGGCACTCGGTCAGCTGCATGCGGGTATCCACACTGGCGGCTTCGATCTCGAGCCGATCCCCCTCGGCCAGGGGAACGAAGTCACGCACATAATCCTCGGCATACTGGCGCACGCTGTCATGAACCGACTGGGCATGCACCGGCGGGACCAGGACAGCGGCCAGTATCATGACAAACCCGACGCGGCCCGGCCCTCTCGCAAAATGTGACAATGCCTGGAGGAGCGGGAAAATACCGTTAAACATTACTACCTCATCGCCGATAAAGGACGTAAGCTGGCCACAACTGGCGCTCAACCCCGGCCGGGTGTTAAGCTAACCGGGGTGAAAACTGTAAGCATAAACCATGCCACGGTATAGATGGAGAAACTGGAATGGCGGGGATACTCGACTCGGTAAACCAAAGAACACAACTCGTCGGCCAGAACCGGCTGGAATTGCTGCTGTTCAAGCTGAACGGACGTCAAAGATTTGGCATCAATGTGTTCAAGGTCAAGGAAGTGCTGCAGTGCCCGGCCCTGACCGCCTTGCCCCAGCGTCATCCGGTGATCAAGGGGGTGGCCAATATCCGTGGCCAGACCATTTCCATCATCGATCTCAGCAAGGCCATGGGCGGCCGTCCCACCGAACAGACCCAGAACTGTTTCGCCATCATCTCCGAATACAACCGTTCGGTGCAGGGGTTCCTGGTGAACTCCGTCGAGCGCATCATCAACGTCAACTGGGAATCCATACTGCCGCCGCCCAAGGGCGCGGGCCGTTTCAACTACATGACGGCGGTCACCGAAATTGACGGTGAACTGGTGGAAATCCTGGACGTGGAAAAAATCCTCGACGAAATATCGCCGGCCAACACCAGGGTAAATGCCGACATAGTGGAGCAGGTATCCCACCTCGATGCCGGCCATCACAAGCCTATCCTGATCGCCGACGACTCCTCGGTCGCGCGCAGGCAGATCCAGCGGGCGATGGAAACCCTGGGGCTGGCGTGCATCGTCACCGAAAACGGCAAGCTGGCCCTGAACAAGCTCAGGGAACTGGCGGCCAACGGCCCCATTCAGGAACAACTGGCCATGGTGATCTCCGACGTGGAAATGCCGGAAATGGACGGCTATACCCTGACCGCGGAGATCCGCAACGATCCCAAGCTCAAGGATCTGCACGTGATACTGCACACCTCCCTGAGCGGGGTATTCAACAAGGCGCTGGTGGAAAAGGTGGGGGCGAACAACTTTATCGCCAAGTTCCACCCCGACGAACTGGCGTCCGCCGTCAGAAATGCGTTGTGATAGAGGCCTGAACCCCGCGGATGAAAACCTTCACCGATGAGCAATACCAGGCATTTTGCCGGTTTCTTGAAGCCAACACCGGCATAGTGCTGGGCGACAGCAAGCAGTACCTGGTCAAGAGCCGGCTGTCGCCCTTGCTGGGCCGTTTTCAGATAGACTCGCTCGGCGAGCTGCTCAACCGGGCCATGTCGGTGCGGGAGCGGGAGCTCAAAACGGCGGTGATCGACGCCATGACCACCAACGAAACCCTGTGGTTCCGCGACGTCTATCCCTTCACCCTGCTGAGCGATCGGCTGTTTCCCGAACTGGCCAGGCCGGGCAAGAGCCTGAAGATCTGGTCCGCCGCCTGCTCTTCCGGGCAGGAGCCCTATTCCATCGCCATGACGGCGCTGGAGTACCAGGCCCGGCGGCCGGGCTCCTTGCCGGGGCTGCAAATTCTTGCCACCGACATCTCCAGCAACATGCTGGAGTTGTGCAAGGCAGGGGTATACGACAGCCTGTCGCTGGCGCGCGGGCTGTCGCCCGAGCGGCGCAGCCAGTTCTTTACGCCCCTGGCCGACGGCAAGATGCAGTTGCAGCCCAGGGTGCGCAACATGGTCAGTTTCCGCTCCTTCAACCTGCTCGACGGTTATGGAGTGCTGGGCAAGTTCGACCTGATTTTCTGCCGTAACGTCTTGATTTACTTCTCTCCCGAGAACAAGTCCAAGATCCTGAACCAGTTTGCCGGCGCCCTCAATCCGGGCGGCTACCTGTTGCTGGGCGCCTCGGAGTCGCTGACCGGCCTGTCCGACAAGTTCGAGATGATCCGCTGCAGCCCGGGCATCATCTACCGCCTCAAATAAATCTGGCACATATCTTGCCTTTGTTTGGTTCATTGACCGAATCACAACAGGCAGGAGGTATCGGGTGGCAATTTCGTTCGACAAGGCCTTCGGGATCCACCAGCATGCCCTGGTCGCCCGCTCCGGGCGGGCCGAGCTGCTGGCCGGCAACCTGGCCAATGCCGACACGCCGGGCTACAAGGCCAGGGACATGGACTTTCAGGCGGCCCTCAGCCAGGCCCAGAATGGCCAGAATTTCGCCCTGAGCCGCACCCACCTGCAACATTTTGCCGTCGAACTGCCGCCGCCGGGCACGGTGCAGTACCGGGTGCCCAACCAGCCGGACACCGGGGACGGCAATACCGTCGACGTACAGACCGAGCGCAACAACTACATGGAAAATGCCCTGCAGTACCAGGCGTCCCTGGAGTTTCTCAACGGCAAGATCAGCGGCCTGCTCAAGGCAATAAAAGGAGACTCGATGTGAGCCTTTTTAAAGTGTTTGATATTTCCGGCAGCGCCATGAGCGCCCAGTCGGTGCGGCTGAACACCACCGCCAGCAACCTGGCCAACGCCGACAGCGTCAGCTCCAGCATCAACGAAACCTACCGGGCCCGCAAGCCGGTGTTTGCCGCCGATCTGGACCGGGCCTTGTCGGACCGTCAGGAAAGCGTCGGTGTCAAGGTACTGGGGGTCGTCGAGACCAACAAGCCGCTGCAGAAGGAATTCCGCCCCGACCATCCCATGGCGGATCAGGACGGCTTTATCTACAAGCCGAACGTCAACGTGGTGGAAGAGATGACCGACATGCTGAGCGCGTCGCGCAACTACCAGACCAACGTGCAGGTAGCCGATGCCGCCAAGCAGATGCTGCAGCAGACCCTGCGCATGGGCAAGGGGTAATATCTCATGTCGTTGATAAATAATGACTACTATAGCGGCCTGCAATTTGCCGGCGGCGCGGCGGACTCGGCCCAGGCGGCCGAGACCAAGAAGAACATGCTGGGACAGGAGGATTTTTTCTCCCTGCTGACCCAGCAGCTGGCCTATCAGGATCCCTTCAAGCCGGCCGACAACTCCCAGATGATCGCCCAGATGACCTCGTTCGCCATGTCGGAAGGGGTGTCGGAGATGAGCACCCAGCTTACCGCCCTGACCGAAGTGATGACCTCCAACCAGGCCTTGCAGGCGTCGACCCTGGTCGGGCAGAAGGTGCTGCTGCCGAGTGATGTCGGCTATGTGGAATCCGGCGACAGCCTGGACGGCATAGTGGTGGCGGGGGAGAGTGCCAGCAACATCAGGATCAGCATCGAGAACGACAAGGGCCAGGTGGTGCGAACCATCAATCTGGACGGCGTCCAGAAGGGCAACGTGCCCTTCAGCTGGGACGGCCTGGACGCACAGGGCCAGGCGGTGCCGACCGGGCGCTATACGGTCAAGGTCAACGCCCTGGTGGGCGCCGCCCGGGAAGACCTCAACGCCCTGACCTTCGCCCGGGTCGACAGCGTCACCCTGGGCAGCGCCACCACGCCCACCATGGTCAACCTGGCCGGCCTGGGTGGCCTGCCGCTCAATCAGGTTCTGGAAATCGGCGGCCGCAAGGCTGTGTAAAGGAGATCAGTAAATGTCTTTCAATATTGCCCTCAGTGGTGTCAACGCCGCCCAGAAAGATCTGGACGTGACCGCCAACAACATCGCCAACGTCAACACCGTCGGCTTCAAGGAGTCCCGCGCCGAGTTCGCCGACGTTTACGCCAACTCCATCTTCGCCAACTCCCGCACCCAGCACGGCCAGGGCGTGCAGACGGTGGCGGTGGCCCAGCAGTTCCACCAGGGCACCCTGATGTTCACCAACAACGCCCTGGACATGGCCATCAACGGCAGCGGTTTTTTCGTGATGGCCAACGAGACCGACACCCTGGACCGGACCTATACCCGGGCCGGCGCCTTCAAGCTCAACGACCAGGGCTATGTGGTGAACAGCATGGGCCGCTACCTGCAGGTGTTCGACGCCAATGAAAACGGCACCCCCACGGTGCTGGCGCTCAACGCCACCAAGCCGCTGCGCATTCCCGACAAGACCGGCGAGCCCAGGGCCACCACGGCGGTAAACACCGGCTTTAACCTGCCGAGCAACGCGGGCATCATGGATCCGGCCGATTTCAGCCCGACCGACTCCCGTACCTACAACGCCTCCACCGCCATCACCATCTACGACTCCCTGGGCGAGCCCCACAGCCTGAATATGTACTTCGTGAAGGAAGCGGATGGGCAGTGGCAAAGCTTTACCTATGTGGACGGCAACCTGGTGCAGCAGGGCGGTAACGACTCCGCCCCCATCGAGTTCGACGCCTCCGGCAATATGACGACCCCGGCCGCGCCGGCGACCCTGACCCTGGACAACATCACCTTTGCCAATGGCGCCCAGCCCATCGCCAATATGGAAATCCGCCTGGGCACCGTCAGCCAGTACGCCTCGCCCTTCGAGGTGAACGAGCTGTCCCAGAACGGCTCCACCGTGGGCCGCCTGACCAAGGTGGACGTGGATGCCAACGGCGTGGTGGCCGCCACCTACAGCAATGGCCGCACCGAGAAGCTGGGCATAGTGGCGTTGGCGACCTTCCCCAACGAGCAGGGGCTGATCCCGGACGGCGACAGCCAGTGGCGGCAGTCCCTGTTGTCCGGCGAGGGCGTGGGCGGTCAGCCCAACACCGGCTCCTACGGCCGGCTCAACGGTGCCGCCCTGGAGCAGTCGAACACCAACCTCACCTCCGAACTGGTGGACCTGATCACCGCCCAGCGCAACTTCCAGGCCAACTCCCGGGCGCTGGAGGTGAACAGCACCCTGCAGCAGACCATACTGCAAATCCGTTAACACAAGCCGGAAGCTGGAAGCCAGAAGCTGGAAGAAAACCCCGGAGCCGAAGGGCTCCGGGTTTTTTTCGTTGGTACTTTGACAACATTTCATTTCGCCCTCACGCGGAGCGCGGGAATGAAAAACGACTTGGAGCGCAGACGGCCCGCCTGCATTGCCGCGCAGCGGGAAACTTGCGTGCAACTTTTCTTGCGGGCGAGCCGCCCGCGCCCACAGCTTTTCAGCTGGCATTTTTTTTGCATTAAAACCGCCATCACCGATCGGCACACGCAACGGAGCTGAAATGGAT
Source organism: Zobellella denitrificans (assembly GCF_002407485.1). Taxonomy (NCBI): domain Bacteria; kingdom Pseudomonadati; phylum Pseudomonadota; class Gammaproteobacteria; order Aeromonadales; family Aeromonadaceae; genus Zobellella; species Zobellella denitrificans. Next base: position 922,150 of record NZ_CP012621.1, read on the forward strand.
CACCTGCTTTATATCGCCATGTCCGGCGCCAAGGAAAACCTGAACAGCGTGGCCCTGCGCGCCAACAACCTGGCCAACGCCAACACCACCGGCTTTCGGGCCGATCTGGAGCAGGCCAGGTCCATGCAGGCCTTTGGCGAAGGGCTGCCGACCCGGGTCTTTGCCATGGCGGAAAGACCGGGGCAAGATTTTGCCGCAGGACCCATTCAGACCACTGGTCGGGAACTTGACGTGGCCATCGCCGGCGACGGTTGGTTGGCGGTGGAAGCGAAGGACGGCTCCGAGGCCTATACCCGTTTCGGCAGCCTGCGGGTATCGCCGCAGGGACTGCTGCAGACCAACACCGGCCTGAACGTGCTGGATGACGACGGTGGCCCCATCTTCCTGCCGCTGCCGCTGGAAAAGCTCGAGATCAACAAGGACGGCACCCTCTTTGCCCGCCTGGAAGGCGAGCCGGCCAACGGCGGCGAGGAATTGCAGCGCATCAAGACGGTGCTGCCGGCCCATGACGAGATTGAAAAGGGGCTGGATGGCCTGTTCCGCCGCAAGGACGGCGCCGTGGAGCCGGCCTCGGCCCAGGTGGAGCTGATTGCCGGGGCGCTGGAGGGCAGCAACGTCAACCCCATCGCCGAGATGACCCACCTGATCGACCTGCAACGGCGTTTCGAAACCCAGCTCAAGATGATGAACCACGCCGAAGAGAATGACAAAGCCCATGCCCAGTTGCTGCGCATTGGTTAAAGGAGAACAAGATGAACCCCGCATTGTGGATTAGCAAGACCGGCCTCGACGCCCAGCAGACCAACATTTCCGTCACCTCCAACAACCTGGCCAACGCCAGCACCGTCGGCTTCAAGAAGGGCAGGGCCATCTTCGAGGATCTGCTGTACCAGAACATCCACCAGCCCGGCGGGCGTGCCACCGCCGACACCGATCTGCCCTCCGGCCTGATGCTGGGCGCCGGCTCCAAGGTGGTGGCCACCCAGAAGACCTTTACCCAGGGCAGCGTGCAGACCACCGACAACGCCCTGGACATCATGATCGACGGCCGCGGCTTCTTCGAGGTGCAGCTGCCCGACGGCACCATCGGCTACACCCGCAACGGCCAGTTTGCCCTGAACGACGAGGGGGTCATCGTCACCCCCGGCAACGGTTACCCGCTGCAGCCGGAGATGCAGATCCCGGAAAACGCCCAGAGCATCAGCGTGGCCACCAACGGCGAGGTATCGGTGCAGCTGGCCGGCCAGGCCGAGGCCCAGGTGATAGGCCAGATAGTGGTGACCGATTTCGTCAACCCGGCCGGCCTGCAGCCCAAGGGAGAGAACCTCTACCTGGAAACCCAGTCCAGCGGCGCGCCGCTGCAGGGCATTGCCGGTGCCGACGGCCTGGGCACCCTCAAGCAGGGCATGCTGGAAACGGCCAACGTCAACGTGACCGAGGAGCTGGTCAACCTGATCCAGGCCCAGCGGGTGTACGAGATGAACTCCAAGGTGATTTCCACCGTGGATCAGATGCTGGCCTACGTGAACCAGCAGCTCTAAGGTGAGGAAAGACTGATGCGATTCGTCCTGGCCGCCCTGTTGCCCCTGGTGCTGACGGCATGCGTTTCCACCCCCTATACGCCCAGGCCGGACGATCCGGCCTATGCGCCGGTGATCCCCAGCCAGCAGCAGGAAAGGCTGGAGCCCACCGGGGGCATCTACCAGGATCTTTACGCCAACAACCTCTATTCCGACATCAAGGCGCACCGGGTGGGGGACATTATCACCATCGATCTCACCGAATCGACCCGCGCCCAGAAAAGGGCCACCACCCAGCAGGGCAAGGAGTCCAGCGTCAATATCAACCCGCTCAGCATCGGCGGCCGCCCGGTGACCGTAGGCGGCTACCCGATAGAGGCGGAAATGTCGAGCGGCAACGACTTCAACGGCAATGCCAACACCAACCAGAGCAACAGCCTGCAGGGCAGCATTACCGTCACCGTGGCCCAGGTGCTGGCCAACGGCAACCTGGCGGTGCAGGGGGAAAAATGGCTGATGCTGAACACCGGGGAAGAGTATGTGCGTATCACCGGCATAGTCCGGCCCCAGGATATCGGCTCCGACAACCGGGTGGCGTCGACCCGGGTGGCCGATGCCCGCATCTACTACGGCGGCACCGGCGATTTCGCCAACACCCAGAGCCGCGGCTGGCTGGCCCGCTTCTTCAACAGCCCCTGGTTTCCGTTTTAACAGCAGCTTGAAGCTTGAAGCTGGAAGAAAAACACCGGGCTTGCGGGTCGGGGCTGTAGGGTCGAATTTATTCGACCACCGGATGCCGGCTCGGTATCCGATGCATAGCGCCGAATTGATTCGGCCGATAACATTTTCGTACTCCCTTGGGGTGAACTGATGAAACCATTTACCGCTTTGTTGATGAGCCTGCTGTTGTTGCCGGCCGTGATGCCGCCGGCCCAGGCGGCCCGGATCAAGGACATCAGCTCGGTGGACGGGGTGCGCGCCAACCAGCTGGTGGGCTATGGCCTGGTGGTGGGCCTGCCCGGCACCGGCGAGCGCAACAACGCCTTTGCCCAGCAGACCTTCCGCACCATGCTCAACAACTTCGGCATCACGGTGCCGGAAAACATGAGGCCCAAGATGAACGACGTGGCGGCGGTGGCGGTGCATGCCGAGCTGCCGCCCTTCGCCAAGCCGGGCCAGACCATCGACATCACCGTCTCCGCCATCGGCGAGGCCAAGAGCCTGCGTGGCGGTACCCTGCTGCAGACCTTCCTCAAGGGGGTGGACGGCCGGGTCTACGCCCTGGCCCAGGGCAGCCTGGTGGTGGGCGGCCTGGGGGTGGAAGGGGCGGACGGCTCTTCCGTCATGATCAACACCCCGACCGTGGGCCGCATTCCCGGCGGCGCCATGGTGGAGCGGGAGGTGCCCAGCTCCTTCGCCCGGGGCGACACCATCACCTTTCATCTGCACCGGCCCGACTTTACCACCGCCAAGCGCATGGCCGAGGTGATCAACGATCTGGTGGGCCCCAACGGCGCCCAGGCGCTGGACGCCACCTCGGTGCAGGTATATGCCCCCCGGGATCCGGGCCAGCGGGTGAGCTTCCTGTCCGCCCTGGAAAACCTGACCGTGGAGGTGGCCGACGAAGCCGCCAAGATCGTCATCAACTCCCGTACCGGTACCGTGGTGATCGGCCAGCAGGTGCAGCTGAAGCCGGCGGCCATCACCCACGGCGGCCTTATCATCACCATCTCCGAAAACATGCAGGTGTCCCAGCCCAACCCGCTGGCGGGCGGGGAAACCGTGGTGGTGCCCAATTCCACCATCAACGTGGAGCAGCAGGATGGCCGCATGTTCAAGCTGGACACCGGCACCACCCTGGATGACCTGGTGCGGGCGGTGAACCAGGTGGGCGTGGCCCCCGGGGATCTGGTGGCCATACTGGAGGCCCTGCGCCAGGCCGGCGCCATCCAGGGCGAGCTGGTGATTATCTGACGCCTACGGCGTGAGGGGTAAGGCGTGAGGAGATGAACGACCTTATGCCCGCGACTGGCCTGTAGGGTTCAATTTATTGGACCAAAAAGGCCCGGTCGATTGAAATCGACCCTACGAAGGGACTGGCCCGTAGGGTCCAATTTATTGGACCAAAGAGAGTTGGTCGATTGAAATTGACCAAAAAGGCCCTGGTCTAACCAAAGCAAACGAACGGATTGAAAGGTATGAAACCCATCGACACCTTCAACAACAGCCTGCTGACCAACGATATTCAGGGGCTGGACCAACTGCGCCGGCAGGGTTTTGAACAGGACAGGGGCAAGGCCCTGGACGAAGCCGCGCGCCAGTTCGAAAGCCTGTTCACCCAGCAGCTGTTCAAGTCGATGCGCGAGGCTAACAAGGCGTTCGAGGCCGAGGGCCCCATGAACAGCCGCTACACCGAATTCTACCGGGACATGCACGATCAGCAGATGTCCGCCGAACTGAGCAAACGGGGCAGCCTGGGACTGGCGGATCTGGTGGTGAAACAGCTGGGCGGCGGCGATGAAGCCGGCGGCGCGGCCCAGGCCCGGCATTTCGACCTGAGCGAGGTGCGCCGGGTGTCCGGCAAGGTGGTGCGCCCGCCCAAGGCGGAGCCCGCCGATGCCGCCGACGAACCGGCCCGGCCGCCGCTCAGGGCCGCGGCCGAGGTGGCGGCCGCGGCCGCGAACAGCGTGACTCACAGCGCCAGCCAGCCCTTCCGCTCGCCGGAGGACTTTGTCAAACGGCTGCTGCCCGCCGCCACCGAGGCGGGCAAAAAGCTCGGCCTGGCGCCCGAGGCCATGATCGCCCAGGCGGCACTGGAAACCGGCTGGGGCAAGAAGATCATCGGCCGAAAAAATGGTGAATCCAGCCATAATCTTTTCGGCATCAAGGCCGATAAGAGTTGGCAGGCGGAAAAAACCTGGGTCAACACCCTGGAATACGAGCAGGGGATAGCGGTGAAGGTACAGGCGCCTTTCAGGTCTTACGCCTCCTTCAACGACAGCTTCAACGACTATGTGCGCTTTCTGCACGACAACCCGCGCTACGGCCGGGCGCTGGAGCAGACCGGCGAGCCGCGCCAGTACTTCAGGGCGTTGCAGCAGGCGGGCTATGCCACCGACCCCGGGTATGCCGACAAACTGACATCGATTTTCAATACCGTCACCCGACTGGTATCGCAAGCATAAGGACACCCCATGGCAATCGATCTGTATCAAACCGGTGTGAGCGGACTGATGGCGGCCCAGGCACAGCTGGCCACCACGGGGCACAACATCGCCAACGTCAATACCGAAGGCTACCATCGCCAGCGGGTTGAGCAGATCACCAGCACCGCCCTGCTGCAGGGCGGGCTGCACCTGGGCACCGGCACCCAGCTGTCGGACGTGACCCGGCTGTACCACGAGTACGCCTTCAAGGATCTGCTGGTCAACAACACCGAAAAGGCGGAAGCGGTGCAGCTGCACCAGCACCTGTCCTACCTGGACAGCAGCCTGAGCAACCTGAACAAGGGCATCACCACCAGCATGGACGACCTCTATGCCGCCATCAACGCCATCGTCGACAACCCCGGCGATCTCGGCAACCGGGAGATCATGCTGGCCAAGGCCGGCGATCTGGCCAGCCAGTTCAACCAGCTGTACGACAGCCTTACCCAGGAGATGAACATCAACAGCCGGGAGATCGGCTCCCGGGTCAAGTTCATCAACGAAACCACCGGCGCCATAGCAGCACTCAACCAGGAAATCCAGCAGGCCGGCATCAACGGCACCCCCAACGACCTGCTCGACAAGCGCGACAAGCTGATCAAGGAGCTGTCCGATGAGGTGAAGATCACCACGGTGAAGGACGCCAACACCGGCATGATCACCGTGTTGCTGGGCGGGCGCGAGCCCCTGGTGAGCGGGCCCCAGGCCTACCAGCTGCAGGAGCGGGCCGGTTCGCCGGACCCGACGCAGACCGAGCTGTACCTGCAGCACCCCGCCCGCCCCGATAGCGCCACCCGGCTGGACGGCGCCAGCCTGGGCGGTGAGCTGGGCGCCGTGTTCCGCTTTCGCGACCAGGTGCTGCCCCAGACCCTGAGCGACATGGGCAAGGCGGCGGTGGCCGTTGCCGACGTGTTCAACCAGATCCAGGCCCAGGGCGTGGATCTGAACGGCCAGCCGGGGCAGAACCTGTTCAACGACATCAACAGCCCCCAGGCCCAGGCCAGCCGCTTTCTCACCAGCAACGCCGGCGTGGCCGGCGCCGTGGCGATCACCGACACCGGCGCCCTGACCGGCGACGAGTACGAGCTGCGTTACCAGGGCGGGAACTACCTCTTTACCAACCTCACCACCGGCAAGAGCGAGACGGTCACGCCGGATGGCGACGGCAAGCTTAACCTGGACGGCTTCAGCCTCACCCTGACCGGCACCCCCGCCAACGAGGATCGCATGCTGGTGCGGCCCACCCGGCTGGGCACCAGCGAGCTGGGCCTGGCCATCGGCGACGGCAAGCAGATTGCCGCCTCCAGCCTGGTGATGGCCACCGCCAACGGCGACAACCCCGGCAATAGCCGGCTGGCGCTGACGGTGACCGACCCGGCCGACGCCGATTTTCCCACCCGCACCGATCCCCTGGTGGTCACCCTGGACGCCGCCGGCAATTACCAGGTGTTCCGCAAGAGCGATCCGTCCACGCCGCTGGCGGGCGGGGTTCTGGACCCGAACGACCCTGTCATCCAGGTGGCGGGCCTGGACATCACCGTGTCCGGCCAGGCCGGGGCGCCCCTCGATCGCTTTGAGGTTGAATACGCGGCCGGCTCCGGCAACAACGCCAACGCCCTGGTCTTTGCCGAGGTGAAAAGCCGGCAGTGGCTCAATGGCGGCCGCTCCACCCTGGGCCAGAGCCTGGATCAGACCACGGTGCGGGTGGGCTCCCAGGCCTACAATCAGCGTCTCAAGGCCGAAACGGCAAGCGCGGCCTATGATCAGTCCTTCAACCGGGTGCAGTCTCTGGTGGGGGTGAACCTGGACGAGGAAGCCGCCAACCTGCTGCGCTTTCAGCAGTCCTACATGGCCTCGGCGCGGGTGGTCACCGTGGCCTCCGAGACCATGAACACCCTGCTGCAGATTCGCTAAGGAGCCATGATGCGGGTTTCGACATTCAATATTTTCCAGTCCCAGCTGAACAACATCACCGGCAAGACGGCGACCGTGCATCAGCAGATGAACAAGCTGTCTTCCGGGGTGCGGGTGGAAACCGCGGGGGAAGACCCCGTGGCCATGAACAGCATCCTCAACTACAAGCAGGAGCTGCAGAAGATAGCCCAGTACAGCAAGAACATCGATCTGGCGGAAAACCGCCTGCGCCGGGAAGAATCGGCCCTGACGGTGGGTGAAAACCTGCTGCAGCAGAGCAAGGAGATACTGCTCAAGGCCAACAATGGCACCTTTACCCAGCAGGAGCGGGACGCCTATGCCACCGAACTCCGGCATCGCATCGGCGAGATGGTGGATCTGGCCAACAGCCGGGACGAGTTCGGCCAGTATATCTTCGGCGGCTTCCAGACCGACAATCCGCCCTTTTCCCTGCAGCCGGACGGCAGCGTGCGCTACCACGGCGATGGCGGCCAGCGCCAGATGGCGGTGGGCGACAGCGTCAAGGTGGCCATCAACCACGACGGCCGGCTGGTGTTCGGCCAGGCCGCCAACCCGCGCGGCGACTTTACCGCCGCCTATGCACTGACGGACCAGAGCCGGGAGCACAACCTGCGGGTGGAAAGCGCCCGCATCGGCGATGCCGCCGCCTTTGGCGACCGCCATCCCTACCAGGTGAGCTTTGCCGACAACGCCGGCACCCTGGAGATCACCATTACCGACGACGACGGCAACAGCCTGACCGAGCCCTTCGAGGCGGGCAAGGCCTACCGCCTGGACGGGGTGGATCTGGTGCTGAGCGGCGAGGCCCGGGCCGGGGACGGGATCACCCTGTCGTCGAACCAGAGCGACGGCACCGGCCAGGATCATATCGAGGTGTTCGACACCCTCAATCGCGCCCTGGCCTGGCTGCAGCAGGACAACAACAGCCCCAGCGGCCAGAGCGAGCTGACCGAGGTGCTGGACGGGCTGGACGCCATTTCCGGCCACTTCACCCGGGTGCGGGCCGACACCGGCAACCGGCTGCTGCGGCTGGACAACCAGAGAAACAACCACGAGGACATGACCCTGACCCTGGAAAAGGTGCGCAGCGGCATGGAGGATCTGGACTACGCCCAGGCCATCGGCGAACTCAACCAGACCATGGTGGCCCTGCAGGCCACCCAGACCATGTTCGGCAAGGTCCAGGGCATGAGCCTGTTCAACTATATCTGAGCCGAGGGCGTGGGGGTGAAGCGTGAGGGGTGAAGCGTGAGGTGTGAGGAGTGAGGCGTGAGGCGTGAGGACGCCGACCCCCGGAGCGCTTGCTTCAACCCCGCTCTGCGGCCACAGGCATAATCCCGGAGCGCAGGCGGCCCGCCTGCCTTCCCGCGTAGCGGGAACCCGCTTGTTTCAACCCCACTCCGTGGCCACAGGCATAATCCCGGAGCGCAGGCGGCCCGCCTGCCTTCCCGCGCAGCGGGAACCCGCTTGCTTCAACCCCACTCCGTGGCCACAGATATCCCCCCGGAGTGCCCGCGCCCCATTTATACCTTCTTTGGCCCCGGAGCCAGGGCTTGGCAGCGAGATCCGGATCTCATTGGCACCCATTTCGGTCATTTTTTCGTTAAAGCTTTTGCCCGCCGCTCCGATAACCCCAGCACAGGCCCAAGGGCGGAAGGGGAAGCCTCCCCGGCGAAAAAATCACTAAAGTCGCTGATGAGTCCGCCGATAACCTGAACAAGCAAGCAATACCGGCAAGGGCCGGGACCATCCTCAACGGAGAGTTTTAATATGGCGATTAATGTCAACACCAACGTCACTTCCATGACTGCCCAGCGTAACCTCAACGCCTCCAGCAGCGCCCTGGCCACCTCCATGGAGCGGCTGTCTTCCGGTAACCGCATCAACTCCGCCAAGGACGATGCCGCCGGCCTGCAGATCTCCAACCGCCTGAACTCCCAGGTGCGCGGCTTAGGGGTCGCAATGAAAAATGCCAACGACGGTATCTCCATGGCCCAGACCGCCGAAGGCGCCATGCAGGAGTCCACCAATATTCTGCAACGGATGCGCGACCTGGCCCTGCAGTCTGCCAACGGCTCCAACTCCGACAAGGACCGCGCTGCCATGCAGAAAGAAATCAGCTCCCTGCAATCCGAGCTGACCCGAATCGCCGAAACCACTTCCTTTGGTGGCCAGAAACTGCTTGATGGAAGTTTTGGTTCCAAGAAATTCCAGATTGGCTCCAATTCCAACGAAACACTTGATCTTAAACTTTCAGGTGTAGGAGCCAAAGATATTGGCCTGGAAGGTAAAGGTATTGAAATTGCTGCTTTGACCGGCTTTACTGGTGCCCGCACTTCTGGTTTGACTTTTGCCAATGCCGATTCTCTTACCATGACCGTAGGTGGGAAAGAAAGCAGCATTAAACTGACCGACGGTATGAGCGCAGCGGATCTGGCTGGTGAACTCAATGCTGTTGAAGGTCTGTACGGAGTTGGGGCAGTCACTGAGGTTGCGGTAGGCAACTTTGTAACAGATACCACTGGTGGTGATGTATTCACCCTGAACGTTGACGGTGTACAAATTAGCTACACAGGTGGTGCAGGAAATGATAATGATGCCATTGTGGCCGGTCTGAATGGAGCTATTGATGCTGCGACAACTGACGCACTGACTCAAAAAGGTATCTCCGTTTCTGTAGGCAATAATGGCACCAATGACTTTTTGGTCTTTACCAAAGCCAATGGTGAAAATGTTTCTGTTACGCTCGAAACTGCTGCCGGTGCCACCGATGGCGCAGCTGGTGGCCAGGTAACAGCATGGAATTCTGATAATGAGGGCGCTGCCGGTGCCTTGGTCGGTGCCCTTCAAGGTTCAATCACTGTAGCAGCAGACGCCACCGACTCTGTTAGTGCTGATGTAACCGGTCGTTTGGATTGGAGCAATGCTCTGATGTCAGCTGATTTTGCTACTGCAAGTCTGACCGGTGCCGGTGCCTTGGGTGGTGGTGGCAATGCTACTGTTGCAACGACCACAACGAAGACTACCATTGCCGACTTGGATATTGGTACCTTTGGTGGTGCACAGTCAGCTATCGATGTCATAGACTCTGCTATTGCTGCGATTGACGATCAGCGCTCCGATCTGGGTGCCTTCCAGAACCGGATGAGCAGCACCATCAATAACCTGGCCAATATCCGTGAAAACGCCGCCGCCGGTATGGCGCGGATCAAGGAAGTGGATTTTGCGGAAGAAACCGTCAACCTGACCAAGCAGCAAATCCTGCAGCAGGCCGGTACCTCCGTGCTGGCCCAGGCCAAGCAACTGCCTCAGGCGGCGCTGTCCCTGCTGGGTTAAGGCGACCGGGTTTGATACACTCTCAAGGGGCGGCAACGCCCCTTTTTAAGTGACGGCGAGCCTTAAGCTGAAGGCTGGAACGCAGGGCGAACCAGCCTTCAGCTTAAGGCCTGGCTGACAGCAGGAGCATTTATGGACACTCAACCGCTGACCCAAAAAACCATGACCACCACCGCCGACACCGCCTTCAAGGCCAAAGAGCTGGCCCCCAAGGTGGGCGAGGCGGCGCAAACCGCCCAGGCCGTGCCCGAGGCGGCCAAGGCCGAGAGAGGGGCCCTGGAGCGCGAGCAACTGAAAGAGCTGGCGGCGCGGATGGAGGAGCTGGCCGGCAGCTTTAACCGGGGGCTTAGATTCAGCGTGGACGAAGACTCGGGCCGCCAGGTGGTCACGGTGGTGGACAAAACCAGTGGCGAAACCATCCGCCAGATCCCCACCGAAGAGCTGCTCGACATTATCGCCCGCCTGGCCGAGGCCAGCGGCGGCCTGATAGACGTAAAGGTATAAGGAGGCCCAATGTCCGGTCTTAAACTGCCCGGGGTGGGCTCGGGCTTTCCCATCCAGAGCTTTGTGGACGCGGTGGTCAGCGCCGAGCGCACCCCCAAGGAGCAACAGCTGGCGCGGCGCGCCAACAGCATTGAGGTGCAGCTGTCCGCCTATGGCGGGCTTAAAAGCGTGCTGGACGAATTTAAAACCGCGCTCAAAAAGCTGGGCGACGAAGAGGCTTTTCAGAAGCGCTCGGCGCGCTTCAGCGAGTCCGGTTTTCTCACCGCCAAGGCCGACAAGAGCGCGGTGGCGGGCAGCTACAGCCTGGTGGTGGAGCAGCTGGCCGAGGCCCACAAAATCGGCTCCGACTATATTACGGGTGAAAACGCCAAATCCCTGCAGCTGGGCTCGGGCACCCTGGAACTGACCAGCAACGGCGAGAGCTTTAGCGTCGATATCGCCAGGGACAAAAGCAGCCTGGCGGACATCGCCGAGGCCATCAACAATGCCGAGGACAACAAGGGCGTACGCGCCACGGTGGTGACCGACGATCTGGGCTCCCGACTGGTGCTCTTTGCCGAAAAAACCGGTGTGGCCAATGAAGTCAGCCTGTCTGTTAGCGGCAATGGCGACGGTGACGACCATAACGGCAACCCGGCCAGCCTGGCGCTGCTGGGCAATTTTGATACCCTGCAAGCGGCGCAGGATGCCCGTATCAAGCTGGATGGCGCCACCATTACCAGCGCCACCAACGAGTTCAAGGACGCGGTCACCGGCCTGACCCTGACCGCCAGCAAGGTCAGCGACTGGACCGACGACAGCAAGACCGAGCGCAAGGCCACCACCCTGACCATCGGCTACGACAAGACGTCGGTGGAAACCAACCTCAAGGGCTTTGTCGAGTCCTTCAACAAGGTGATGAGCACCATCAAGCAGCTTACCGCCTACAACGCCGAGACCCAGAAGGCGGGGCCGCTCAACGGCGACGGCAGCGCCCGGGCCATCACCGCCCAGATCCGCGCCCTGCTGAGCGAGGCGGTGGAAGGGGCGGTGTCGCCGGTGAAGAGCCTGACCGACCTCGGCATTACCACCAAGCAGGACGGCACCATAGAGCTGGACGCCGCCCTGCTCAAGAAGCAGGTGGACGAAAACTTCGAAAAGGTGGGGCTGCTGTTTGCTTCCGAAAAGGGGGTGGCGGAAAAACTCGACGACCTGCTCGAGGGCTTTGTCGGCAAGGAAGGCATGCTGACCGAAAAGGACAAGTCCCTGCGCGAGCAGATGAAAAAGCTGGAGAAGGAGGCGGACGCCTTTACCCTGCGCATGGAGGAATTCGAGGCGCGCACCTACAAGCAGTTTTCCGCCATGGACATCGCCGTGGCGCGGATGAACCAGCAGCTTAACTCCGTGGTCAGCGCCTTCGAGAGCATGCCCGATTTCAACAGCTGGAGAAAGAAATGAGCCATCTCGCGCGGCTGCTCGAACTGGACCAGGAGCTGCTTGCCATCTTCGAGCAGCCCGAGCAGCTGGACGAGGCGGCGCTCAACACCCGCCTTGAAGAGCGCGGCGCCCTGCTGCAGGCGGTGATCGCCGAGGCCAATATCAGCCCCGAACAGGCCCAGGCCCTGGTGGACCGATCCCGGGCGCTCAAGCAGGGCGCCGAGCAGGCCAGGGCACGGCTCGCCGAGCGGCTGGCCACCATGAAAAAGGGCCAGGCCTCCGCCCGGGCCTACAACCAGGTAAAACAACAGGAGTAATAATGCGCGGTTCCCTCAAAGCCTATAAATCCGTGGCGGTCGACAGCCAGAAAAACGTGGCCAGCCCCTACAAGGTGGTGCAGATGCTGCTGGCGGGCGTGCTGGAACGCCTGGCCAAGGCCAGGGCGGCGGCCGAGCAGAACGATATCGCCCGCCGGGGCGAGCTGGTGGGCAGCGCCATCAGCATCATCAGCGAGCTGCAGGGCGCCCTGGACCGGGACGCCGGCGGCGATATCGCCGCCAACCTCGACAACATCTACGATTACGCGGTGCGCGAGCTGCTGCTGGCCAATGCCGAAAATGACGGCAACCGCATCGAAACCGTGAGCCGGCTTATCCGCGAGATCAAGGAAGCCTGGGACGCCATCCCGCCCGAGCAGCAGGCGCTGCCGGAATAAGTCACTCCGGCCCGGCTGAAAGCCGGGCAGGCTAAAAAAGGCGCTTCGGCGCCTTTTTTGCGTGTGCGCCGTTCCCTGCGCCAGGCCGTGTTGCCGGTTGCTTCGGCGGGCCGATACCGGCCCTGACGATGGGGCGTCGCCACCGCTGTCAAAAAGGCGGCAGGGACGGGGAAGAGGGGAACGACGAGCGGAATGGATTCAAATGTCTATGGGCGTGGTAACGGACGCTTGCTTGATCGAGATCAACTTATCGCCTAAAAGTAATAGTTCGATGTCGAGTTTTTTTGACGCCTGTGTCAGAATCCCGGCAGCATGCTTGGCCAGGAAGTACCTTAATGGGTCCTGTTTTATCCTGCCCTGTGCCGGCTTGCTGACGCCGGAGCAACAGAGTCAGCCTAATCAAAAGAGGTGCCCGCGGGCACCGAAAACAACGAGCCGGGAGGGGATCGGGATGGTCCCCTGTCTCCCACGACATAAGCATGTTCTGAGTGTAAGGATTGTTCCATCCTATGGGATCTTACGGAAGTGTACTGATTATCGATAGCGACGATGTCCGTCGTACACGTCTCGAAGCCATTCTTTCCTTTATGCAGCTTCACTGGCGCAGCTGCACGGGCGACAACGCCACCGGCCTGCTCGGCCAGGCCGGAGCGCCGATCTGCGTGCTGCTGGGCGACTCGCCCCAGGCGCCGGAACTGATCGCGGCCTTTCCCCGCCATGCCTTTATCAGCCTGGGCGCCCTGCCGGTCACGGCGGCCAACCTGGTCGGCCGGCTGGACGAGCTGACCTATCACGAACTCACCCCCCTGCTGGAGCAGGCCAGGCGCTACCTGGCGCCGGCCGGGCAGGAGCAGCGGCTGCACCGCCAGGTGGTCGGCCGCTGTGCGGCCATGGAGGAGGTGAAGGCGCTGCTGCGGCAGGTGGCCGACAAGCAGGCCAATGTGCTGCTGCTGGGCGAGTCCGGCACCGGCAAGGAGGTGATCGCCCAGGCCATCCACGCCCTGTCCCAGCGGGCCGAGGGCCCCTTCGTGCCCGTCAACTGCGGCGCCATACCGGCGGAGCTGCTGGAAAGCGAGCTGTTCGGCCACGAAAAGGGCGCCTTTACCGGCGCGGTGTCGGCCCGCAAGGGCCGCTTCGAGCTGGCCGAGGGGGGCACCCTCTTCCTGGACGAGATCGGCGACATGCCCCTGCCGATGCAGGTCAAGCTGTTGCGGGTGCTGCAGGAGCGCACCTTCGAGCGGGTGGGGGGCACCAGGCCCATCCGGGCCGATGTGCGGATCATCGCCGCCACCCACCGGGATCTGGAGGCCATGATCCGCGAGCAGCGCTTTCGCGAGGATCTCTACTACCGCCTGAACGTCTTTCCCATCCAGGTGCCGCCCTTGCGCGAGCGCCGGGAGGATATCCCCCTGCTGCTGGAGGAGCTGATCCAGCGTCATCGCCAGCACCACGGGGCCGAGCTGTCGTTTTCGCCGGCGGCCCGGGCCGCCCTGCAGCAACACGACTGGCCCGGCAATGTGCGCGAGTTGTCCAACCTGGTGGAGCGAATGTTCATTCTCTACCCCGGTTGCCGGGTGGAGCCGGAGCAGTTGCCGGCCCGCTACCGCGGCAGCGCGGGGGAGGGCACCGCCGCCTGCCGTGAGGAAGACGAGCGGGACGCCCTGGCGGCCCTCTTCGGCAGCCGGGATGAGGCGGAGGACGACGACGCGGGAGCCTTCTTCGAATTCGGCGCCGACGAGGAGGCCGGCGGCGAGGTGCTCCGGGTGCCGCCGCTCGGTCCGCAAGGCATCAACCTCAAGGAGATGCTGGCCGGCATCGAGATCGAGCTGATCAGCCAGGCGCTGGACGTCAACGAAGGGGTGGTGGCGCGGGCGGCGGAGCAGCTGGGCATGCGCCGTACCACCCTGGTGGAAAAGATGAAAAAATACGGCATCAGCCGGGAATATTGACGGGCAGGGATCCAGATGAGATGGCATGGATATTGAATGTTTGCCGACCATGACTCATGCCCATTCCATTACCGATACCCGCTGGCTTTCCCTGCTGGAAGCCGAACAACTGGAGCAGTTGCTCCTGTCCATGCCCAGCGGCCTGCTGTGGCTGGACGGGCGCGGCATCGTCACCGGGGCCAACCCGGCCGCCCTGGCCCTGCTGGGTGAGCCCCTGCTGGGGCAGCCCTGGCTGGCGGTGGTGGCGCGGGCCTTCGTGCCCCGCCCGGACGACGGCTTTCAGGTGTCGCTGCACGACGGCCGGCGGATCCAGCTGGCCATCGCCGATCTGGCCGGCTGCCCGGGGCAGCTGATCCAGCTGACCGACATGACTCCCACCCGTGCCTGGGCCGAGCGCCAGGGGCATGCCCGCCGGCTGGAAGCCCTGGGCAAGATGGCCGCCACCCTGGCGCACCAGATCCGCACTCCCCTGTCGGCGGCCATGCTCTACGGCGCCAACCTTGCCAGCCCGTCCCTGAGCGACGAGCAGCGCGGACACTTCTGCCAGCGCCTGCAACAACGGCTTGCCGACATCGAGCGCCAGATCGGCGACATACTGCTGTTTGCCCGCCGGGAGCAGGCGCCGCTGGCCGAGCCGCTGCGGGTCGACACCCTGCTGCGGCAGGTGCAGGAGCTGGCCCAGGCCCTGCCGGCGGCGGAGGCGGCCGAGATAGTGCTGGATCCGGTCGGAGCCGCCCAGTTGCTGGGCAACGGCAACAGCCTGTGCGGCGCCTTGCTGAACCTGGTGGAAAACGCCCTGGAGGCCGGTGCCAGCCGTATCCGGCTGACGGCGGCGGAGCAGGACGGCGGCCTCTGCATCCGGGTCCGGGACAACGGCAAGGGCATGGACGAGGCCCTGCAGGCCAGGGTGTTCGAGCCCTTCTTCACCACCCGCAGCCAGGGCACCGGCCTGGGGCTGGCGGCGGTGCAATCGGTGGTGCAGGCGCACCAGGGGCGGATTGGGCTGTGGTCGGCGCCGGGGCAGGGAACCGAATTCAGCCTGCAACTGCCCTTGTTGCCGGCGGAACCAGGGGGAAGCTAGGTGAGCGCACAGATACTGATCGTCGAGGATGACTGCGGCCTGCGCCAGGCCCTGGAGGACACCCTGCTGCTGGCGGGCTATCGCTGTTGCTGTGCCGCCAGCGCCGAGCAGGCCATGGCGCTGTTGAACGAGCAGGCCGTGCACATGGTGCTGACTGACGTGCAGATGGCCGGCATGGACGGCATCGCCCTGTTGCAGTGGATCGGCGGCCGCTTTCCCGGCCTGCCGGTACTGGTGATGACGGCCCACGCCCAGGTGGCGGGCGCGGTGGCGGCCATGCGGGCCGGGGCGGTGGACTACCTGGCCAAGCCCTTCGCGCCCGCCGCCCTGCTGGCCCAGATAGCCCGCTACCTGGAGCCGGCCCCGGGCGAGGAGGGCGAGCCGGTGGTGGCGGACCCCCGCAGCGTCCAGTTGCTGCAGCTGGCCGAGCGGGTGGCCCGCTCCGGCGCCAGCGTGATGATCTCGGGCCCCAGCGGCACCGGCAAGGAGGTGCTGGCCCGCTTTATCCACCGGCGTTCGGCCCGGGCCGGGGGACCCTTCGTGGCCATCAACTGCGCCGCCATTCCCGACAACATGCTGGAGGCCACCCTGTTCGGCTACGAGAAGGGGGCCTTCACCGGGGCGGTGCAGGCCTGTCCGGGCAAGTTCGAACAGGCCCACCAGGGCACCCTGCTGCTGGACGAGGTGACCGAAATGGATCTGGGCCTGCAGGCCAAGCTGTTGCGGGTGCTGCAGGAGCGGGAAGTGGAACGGCTGGGCGGGCGCAAGACCCTGGCGCTGGACGTGCGGGTGCTGGCCACCAGCAACCGGGATCTGCGCCAGGCGGTGGCCGAGGGCCGCTTTCGCGAGGATCTGTACTACCGGCTCAACGTTTTTCCCCTGGCCTGGCCGGCCCTGGCCGAACGGCCCGGCGACATACTGCCGCTGGCGGAGTGCCTGCTGGCCCGCCATGCCAGGAGCCTGGGGCGCGGTGGCATGGCGCTGTCCGCACAGGCCTGCCGGCGCCTGGCGCAATACCACTGGCCGGGCAATGTGCGGGAGCTGGAGAACGTGATCCAGCGGGCGCTGATCCTGGCGGCCGGGGAGAGGGTCGAGGCCGGCGACATCCTGCTGGATGCGCCGCTACCCGGCAGCCCGGCGCCTGCTATCCCGGCGCCCGGCAGCCCGGCGCCCGGAAATCCGCCTTCCGCCCCGGTGTCCGCCCCCGATTCCCTGGGGCGGGAGCTGGAAAGCCAGGAGCACCAGATCATACTGCAGGCGCTGCACGCCTGCGCCGGCAGCCGCCGGCTGGTGGCGGAAAAGCTGGGCATCAGCCCCCGTACCCTGCGCTACAAGCTGGCCCGGATGCGGGACGCGGGCATCAGCCTGCCCGGATAGGGCGAGTAAATATTAGCCCTGGCTTGTTTATTGCATTATTATCGCCAACGTCAAAATACCGAATTTACGGAATGATCAGGAGCCGTGTCGATGGACATCAAAGCCAGTGCCTTGCTGAATGAAATGCAAGCGCTCCAGGGGGAGATGCGAACCCCCAATCAGGTAAATGCCCCCGGCCTGCATCAGGATTTCTCCGCCTTGCTGAGCAAGGCCATCAACAACGTCAACGAGCTGCAGCAAAGCACGGACTCGCTGCGCGGCCGCTTCGAGCTGGGCGACGAGGCGGTGAGCCTGGAGCAGGTGATGATAGCGGCGCAGAAATCCGGCATCGCCTTCGAGGCCACGGTACAGGTGCGCAACAAGCTGGTGGACGCCTACAAGACCATCATGAACATGCCGGTGTGAGGTAGCAGGTGGCCGATAATCCGCTGGTGGAAGCCGACAAGAACGCGCTGGCGAACGGCGACGGCACTGGGCTGGAAGCCGATGAGCAGAAAAGCACCCCCCTCGCCATCCTGAGCAACAGCGACCTGCTGCGCCAGATCATGCTGGTGCTGGTGCTGGCCATCTGCCTGGCCATAGCGGTGTTCGTGCTGCTGTGGGGCAAGGAGCCGGAAATGCGCCCGCTCGGCATCTACGACAACGCCGAGTTGATCGAAACCCTCGACTACCTGGACACCCAGAAGATCCCCTACAAGGTCGAAGGCAATACGGTGCTGGTGCGGGCGGACAAGTTCCAGGATATCCAGCTGGGCATGCGCCGCTCGGGGTTGAGCCAGAGCCTGCCCGAGGGCGAGGCCATACTGCTGTCGGATCCCGGTTTCGGCATCAGCCAGCGGCTGGAGCGGGAGCGGCTCAACCTCAGCCGCGAGCGCCAGCTGGCGCGGGTGATCGAGCAATACAACAGCGTGGCCCAGGCCCAGGTGCTGCTGGCCATTCCCCGCGAGAACGTGTTCGTGCGCGACCGGCGCCAGCCCAGCGCCACCGTGGTGCTGAACCTGAGGCGGGGCAGCACCCTGCGCCAGGAAGAAGTGGACGCCATCGTGGATACGGTGGCCTCGGCGGTGCCGGATCTGACCCCGGGACGGGTGACCGTCACCGATCAGAACGGCCGTCTGCTCAATTCCGGCTCCCAGGATCCCATGGCGGCCCGCACCCGGCGCGAGTTTGAACTGCAGCAGAAGCAGGAAGCGGAGTATCGCCAAAAAATCGACGCCATCCTGAGCCCGGTGCTGGGGCTTGGCAACTACACCGCCGAGGTGGACGTGCGCCTCGACTTCACCCGCCAGGAGCAGACCGTCAAGTCGTTCAATCCCGACATGCCGGCGGTGCGCTCGGAAATGGTGATGGAGGACAACACCCTGGGCCTGGGCCCGGTGGGCATTCCCGGCGCCCTGACCAACCAGCCGCCGATGGAGTCGGACATTCCCGAAGAGGCCGAGGGCCTGGCCCAGGAAAAGGCGCGCAACGAGCGCAACCGGCGCGAGGCCACCCGCAACTTCGAGCTGGACACCACCATCAGCCGCACCGAAAGCGCGGTGGGCGACATCCGCCGGCTGACGGTGTCGGTGGCGGTGGACTACAAGACGGTGCCCAATGCCGAGGGTGGGGTCGACAAGGTTCCGCTCAGCCAGGACGAGCTGCAGCGCATCGACCGGCTGCTGCGCGGCGGCCTGGGCTTCGACGTCAGCCGGGGCGACGCCATCGAGGTGGTGTCGGTGCCCTTCAACCGGCCCGACTTCGACAGCCTGGCGGATGAACCCTTCTACGAGCAGCCCTGGTTCTGGCACCTGATGCGCATCCTGGGCGCCGTGGTGGTGCTGGTGGTGCTGCTGCTGACCCTGGTCAGGCCCATGGTGATGCGCCTGCTCAACGCCGACGACAAGCTGCCCGAGGACGTGGATCTGGACTCCCAAAGCGCCCTGCTCGGCTCGGATAACCTGAGCCTGCTGGCGCAGCAGGCGGAAGAGGACATGTTCGGCATTCAGGACGGCAAGCTGCTGCTGCCCGAACTGCACAAGGAAGAAGATCTGCTGCGGGTGGTGCGCGCCCTGGTGGCCAACGAGCCCGACCTGACGGCCCAGGTCATCAAATACTGGATAAAGAGCGATGAGCGCTAACGAGATCACCATCGACGACGAACAGCGATTGCTGCTGCACAAGATGAGCGGGGTGGAAAAGGCCGCCCTGCTGATGCTGAGCCTGAAGGAAGACGACGCCGCCCAGATCTTCCGCCACCTGGAGCCGACCCAGGTGCGGCGGCTGGGCATGATGATGTCCACCGCCAACGATTTCAGTCCCGACAAGGTGGGGGCGGTGCACCGCCTCTTTATCGAGGATATCCAGCGCTTCACCAATATCGGGGTCGGGGTGCACGACTTCGTGCGCAACGCCCTGGTGGCGGCCCTGGGCGAGGACAAGGCCACCCGGCTGGTGGATCAGATCGCCGCCGGCACCGGCTCCCGCGGCCTGGACTCCCTCAAGTGGATGGACGCCCGCCAGGTGGCCAGCCTGATCCAGAACGAACATCCCCAGATCCAGACCATAGTGCTGGCCTACCTGGAGCCGGAGCAGTCCGCCGAAATTCTGCAGCAGTTCCCCGAGCCGGTGCGGCTCGATCTCATCATGCGGGTGGCGGAGCTGGAAGAGGTGCAGCCGGCCGCCCTGCAGGAGCTGAACGACATCATGGAGAAGCAGTTCGCCGGCCAGACCGGGGTGCAGTCCGCCAAGATGGGCGGCCTGAAGGCGGCGGCCAACATCATGAACTACCTCGATACCGCCATCGAAGGGGTGCTGATGGATTCCATCCGCGAGCAGGACGAGGAGATGAGCATGAAGATCCAGGATCTGATGTTCGTGTTCGAGAACCTGATCGATCTGGACGACAGGGGCATCCAGATGCTGCTGCGCGAGGTGAACAACGAACTGATCCAGCGTGCCCTCAAGGGGGCCGACGACATGCTCAAGGAGAAGTTTTTCCGCAATATGTCCAAGCGGGCGGCGGAAATGCTGCAGGAAGATATCGACGCCATGGGCCCGGTACGGGTCAGCGAGGTGGAGCTGGCGCAGAAGGAAATCCTGGCCATCGCCCGGCGCCTTGCCGACGAGGGGGAAATCTCCCTGGCCAAGGGGCCGGGTGACGATTACGTATGAGCAAGGACAAGATCAGGCAGTACCTGCGCCCCGATGCCGGGCAGAAGGTGGAAAGCTGGCCCTGGCCGGACATGGCCGAGGACGGGCGCAAGCGCCGGCCCGGCGGCAATGCCCTGGGCTATGTGCCGCCCCTGCCGGCCGTAGCGCCGGCGGTCGAGCTGGAGCCGGAAGAGCAGCCTGAGCCGCTGACGGCGGAGGCGCTGGACGCCATCCGCCAGGCCGCCTACGACGAAGGCTACGAGGAAGGCCGGCAACAGGGCTTTGAACAGGGCCGGGAGGAAGGACGGCTGACCGGCCTGCAGCAGGGCCATGAGGCGGGCCTGGCCCAGGGGCTGGAGCAGGGGCTGACGGAAGGACAGGAGCGCATCGACGAGCTGGCCGCGCGCTGGCAGCAACTGCTCGAACAACTGAGCCGGCCGCTGGCCGCCATCGACAAGGCGGTGGAGCAGAGCCTGGTGACCCTGGCCCTGGAGCTGGCCCGCAACCTGCTCAAAGCCGAGGCCGAGACCTCGCCCCGCCTGCTGCTGGCCACGGTGCAGGAGGCGGTGGCCGCCCTGCCGGGGCAGGATGGCCAGATCACCCTTTACCTGCATCCCGAGGATATCGAGCTGCTGCAGCGCCAGTACGATCAGGAGAGCCTCGGCCGCCGGGGCTGGGAGCTGGTGCCCGAGCCGGGCTTCGAGCGGGGCAGCCTGCGCCTGAAGACGGCCCTGTCCACCCTGGATACCAGCCTGGCCGGGCGCATCGATCAACTGATGGCGAATTTTATCAAGGCCAACTGGAGCCGCTTCCATGGTCCTGAGTGAGCGGCTGGCCGCCTACCAGACCCGGGGCCTGGCGCCGGCCATGGTGGCCAGCGGCCGCTTGACCCGGGTGGTGGGGCTGACCCTGGAGGCGGTGGGCTGCACCGCGGCGGTCGGCAGCCAGTGCCGGATCCAGACCCTGTTCGGGGAGATGGACGCCGAAGTGGTGGGCTTTGCCGAAGACAAGCTGTTCCTGATGCCGAGTGAATCCCTCAAGGGGGTGGTTCCCGGGGCCCGGGTCACCCCGGTGGGGGAAGGGGCCGGGGTGCCGGTGGGCATGGGCCTCCTCGGCCGGGTTATCGACGGCATCGGCCAGCCCCTGGATGGCCGGGGCCCGATCCAGGCCGCCGCCTCCGCCGACTTCAGCGCCCAGCGGCTCAATCCCATGGCGCGCAAGCCCATCGAGCAGCCCATGGACGTGGGGGTGCGGGCCATCAACGCGGTGCTGACCGTGGGCCAGGGCCAGCGCATGGGCCTGTTCGCCGGTTCCGGGGTGGGCAAGAGCGTGCTGCTCGGCATGATGACCCGGGGCGCCAAGGCCGATGTGGTGGTGGTCGGCCTGATCGGCGAGCGGGGCCGGGAGGTCAAGGAGTTCATCGACGTCATCCTGGGGGAGGAGGGGCGCGCCCGCGCCGTGGTGGTGGCCGCGCCGGCCGACGCCTCGCCGCTGATGCGGCTCAAGGGCTGCGAAACCGCCCTGACCCTGGCGGAATACTTCCGGGATCAGGGACTCAATGTGCTGCTGCTGATGGACTCCCTCACCCGCTATGCCCAGGCCCAGCGGGAGATCGCCCTGGCGGTGGGCGAGCCGCCGGCCAGCAAGGGCTATCCGCCCTCGGTGTTCGCCAAATTACCGGCGCTGGTGGAGCGGGCCGGCAACGGCGCCGAGGGGCAGGGCAGCATCACCGCCTTCTTCACCGTGCTGACCGAGGGGGACGATCTGCAGGATCCCATCGCCGACGCCGCCCGGGCCATCCTCGATGGCCACATAGTGCTGTCGCGGCAACTGGCCGACAGCGGTCATTATCCGGCCATCGACATCGAGAAATCGATCAGCCGGGTGATGACGGCGGTGACCACGGAGGCGCACCAGCGTTGCGCCCGGGCCGCCAAGCAGGCCTATGCCCTGTACCAGCAGAACCACGATCTGATCAACCTGGGGGCCTACCAGCAGGGCGCCGATCCGCGCCTGGATCTGGCCATCAATATCCGTCCCCGGCTGGAGCGTTTCCTGACCCAGGGCATGAAGGAAGTGATCAACCTGGAAGCCAGCGTGGGTGAACTCGAAGTGCTGACCCGGCCGCTGCAGAGGGCCGGCTGATGAGCAGCAAGGCCCTGCTGTTGCTGCTGGACAAGCTGGACGGCGAGGAGCGCCAGGCGGCGGCCCAACTGACCGCGGCCCGGCAGCAACTGCAGTTGCTGCAACAGCAGCAGCAGACCCTGAGCCAGTACCAGCGCCACTACAGCCAGGAGTTCCAGAACCGGGGCCGAGAGGGGCTGAGCGCCCATCAGTACGGCCACTTCCAGGGCTTTATCGACAAGCTGGAGGTGGCCCAGCGCCAGCAACTGGAGGGGCTGCAGCAGGCCCGGGCCCAGGTGGAGCAGTCCCGGGCCGGCTGGCTGCAGGTGAGAAGCCGCCGCCAGGCCATCGCCCGGTTGCTGGAGCGGGAGGCGCTGCGCAAGGAGCAGGCGGCGGCGCGCAGCGAACAGAAGATGCTGGACAACATGGCGATCTACCGGTTTCACAAGCACCGGCATTCGTAGCCAGGCACACAATTTGCATAACATAATCTGCTTGATAGTTTGCACAGCAGCGGTCATTGACGAACAGCGAGTTCCGACGGCCCAGGCCGATATTGAAGGTGGTTCATGAACATGATGATTCAGCCCGTCGCCCCGGCACCGGCGGCTACCGCCGGTCAGGGAGCCCAGGCCGGCGGTGGGGGCAACTTCGCCGACACCATGCAGAGCGCCGAGCGCCGGCTCGGCGAGGCGGAAACCGGCGGCAGGGAAGCCGCTGAGGCCGACAAGGCCGATGGGCGGGAGTCCGGGCCCCGCGCCGCCGGCGAGACAGGGGACGAACCGGCCGCGCAAACGCGGCTGGAGGGCGATCCCGCCGACACGGCCGAGGCCGGCGAGAGCCAGGCCGAGCAGCCGGCAGGGACAGCCCTGCCGGGCGAGGCCGGTGAGGTGGCGTCGCCCGACGAGCCGGAGCCGCTATCCGGGTTCGGTTTTTTCCACGGCGCGCCGCCGGCCGCCCAGGCCGATGAAGGGCGGCCCCTGACCGCCGGCCAGGCGCCGGCGCCTGCCGTCGGCGAGCAGGCCGGGAAGGCGGGGCGACCTGATGCCGGTGTGGCCGGCGAGCCGGAGCCGTCCCCAGTGTCCGGGGCGGACGAGGATGCCCTGGCGACGGAGGGGGACGAGTCTGCCGAGGCGGGGCCCGCCGAGGCCTTGGCCCGACGCGGCCAGGAGCCCCGGCGGCAGCCGGAGCGGCCGGGCGCGGACAAGCCGGAATGGCTGACCCAGATAGAGCTGGGCCAGCGCTGGCAGTCGGTACAGGGCGGCAGCGAGGGCGGCAAGATGTTGCCTCCCGACCCGGCGGCTGCCGCTTCCCGGGAGCCCAGGGCCAGGAGCCCGGTGGCTCCCGGCCGGGAGGAGCCGGCCCCGCTGGTGAAGGCCGCCGTTTCCCTCGCCGGCGATGCCGCGAATGCGGCGTCACCGGTGCCGGCAGCGGCCGCGGCCGCCGATGCGGGCGCCGCCACGCCGGCCTCGCCGACGGAGCGCCTGGTCGCCGCCGAACGTTCCCTGCATCTGGGGGCCTCGCCGGAGCAGGGCGCCAGGCAACTGAGCCAGCAGATCCAGCTGATGGTCAATCAGAACCTGCAGGAAGCCGATATCCGCCTCAGTCCGTCCGAGCTGGGCGGGCTGAGGATCCAGCTCAAGATGGAGCAGGGAGAAGTGAATATCCAGTTTACCGCGACCCAGCCCCAGGCCCGGGAACTGCTGGAGCAGGCGCTGCCCCGGCTGCGGGAGATGCTGGGCCAGCAGGGCCTGGCCATGGGACAGGGACAGGTCGGTGGCTCTGCCCAGCAACAGGGGCAGCAGCAGGGAATGGCGCAGCAGCAGGAAGCGAACCCGCTGCCCGCCGGCACCGGCCTCCCGGCCGCGGAAGAGGACGGGGACTGGGGGACGCTGGAGTCTTCCCGGCTCGCGACCCTGGCGCCGGGCCGGATCGATTTTTTTGCATGACGGCGCACGCGCCGGTGAAGGCTATGGGAGTAGGGCGATAAATGAGCAATGATTTGAGCATCCCCCGGAAACCCGGGTCCAGGCGGCTCTTGATCTGGTTTGTGCTGCTGGGGCTGTTGGTGCTGCTGGGGATCGGTGGCGGCTGGTGGTACCTGAACCAGAACCGGGCCGCCGCCGAGCCGGCCGAGCAGGTGCAGGACAACCAGGCGCTCTATGTGGGGATGTCCCGTCCCTTTATCTTCAGCGTGCCGGGAAGCGGAAGCCGCGATCGCCTGGTGCAGGTCAGCGTCGAGCTGCTGGTTCGGGGCGAGGCGAGCGAGACGCTTGCCAAGCGCCACCTGCCCTTGCTCGAGAGTACCCTGCTGACGGTGCTGAGCGGCCAGACCGCCGCCAGCTACCTGAGCGCGCAAAGCAAGGACAGCGTAAAATCGGAAGCGCTTGATGCGCTCAATCGGATACTTGTCGAAGAGACCGGAAAGGGGCTGATCGAACAGGTTCTCTTTATCGGCGTGGTTGTGCAGTAGGTGTGATGTGAGCGATCTGTTATCCCAGGATGAAATCGATGCCCTGTTGCACGGGGTGGACGACGTAGAGGAAGACAACGCCGGCGAGACCCGCACGGGCATCGCCGCCTTCGATTTTTCCTCCCAGGATCGCATCGTCCGCGGGCGGATGCCGACCCTGGAGATGGTGAACGAGCGCTTCGCCCGCCATATGCGCATCAGCCTGTTCAACATGATGCGCCGAACGGCGGAGGTGTCGATCAACGGCGTGCAGATGATGAAGTTCGGGGAGTACGTGCACTCCCTGTTCCTGCCGACCAGCCTCAACATGGTTCGTTTCCGGCCCCTGAAGGGGATAGCGCTGATCACCATGGAGGCCAGGCTGGTCTTTATCCTGGTCGACAACTTCTTCGGCGGCGACGGCCGCTATGCCAAGATCGAGGGCCGCGAGTTCACCCCCACCGAGCGGCGGGTGATCCAGCTGCTGCTCAAGCTGGTGTTCGAAGACTACAAGGACGCCTGGGCGCCGGTGATGGACGCGGAATTCGAGTACCTGGACTCCGAGGTCAACCCCACCATGGCCAATATCGTCAGCCCGACCGAGGTGGTGGTGGTGAGTTCCTTTCATATCGAACTCGACGGCGGCGGCGGCGACTTTCACGTTACCATGCCCTATTCCATGCTGGAGCCGATCCGGGAGCTGCTCGACGCCGGTGTGCAGAGCGACAAGGGCGACAACGATCTGCGCTGGGGCAAGGCCCTGCGGGACGAGATCCTGGACGTGAACGTGGAAATGTCGGTGAAGCTGCTGGAGAAGCAACTGATGCTGCGCGACATCGTCGAGCTGAAGGCCGGCGACATCATACCGGTGGACATGCCGGAGCATCTGC
Source organism: Zobellella denitrificans (assembly GCF_002407485.1). Lineage (NCBI taxonomy): Bacteria > Pseudomonadati > Pseudomonadota > Gammaproteobacteria > Aeromonadales > Aeromonadaceae > Zobellella > Zobellella denitrificans. The sequence goes on from NZ_CP012621.1 coordinate 947,787, forward strand.
TGGTGTCCGTCGAGGAGCTGCCGACCTTCCGTGCCCGGCTGGGCAAGTCGGGGGAGCACATGGCCATCCGCATCACCGAAAAACTCAAGCGCCCCGAGTCCTTCAAGACCGAGCTGCACGAGGTGACCCGGCGGGGCGTGCGGATAGACGGCGAGGCCGAGCTGGAAGAACTGGAAAGAACCATTGAGGATGCGCAATGAGCGAAAACGAGCAACAACAGCAGAACGAGCTGGACGACGTCTGGGCCGAGGCCATCGCCGAGCAGGCCGGCGACGGCGTGAAAAAGGCCGAGCTGGAGGATTTTGACAAGGATCCCGAGGGCGGCAGGCAGGGCAGCAACGAGGAGCGGCGCAAGCTGGACACCATCCTCGATATTCCCGTGACCATTTCGATGGAGGTGGGGCGCAGCCAGATCAGTATCCGCAACCTGCTGCAACTGAACCAGGGATCGGTGGTGGAGCTGGACAGGGTGGCCGGCGAGCCGCTGGACGTCATGGTCAACGGCGTGCTGATCGCCCATGGCGAGGTGGTGGTGGTCAACGACAAGTTCGGCATCCGCCTGACCGACGTCATCAGCCAGACCGAACGCATCAAGAAGCTCAAATAATCCATGCGACCGCTGATCCCATTGGTACTGTTGCCCTTGCCGCTGGCGGCCCAGGGCCCTGAGATCGACTGGCAGGGGTGGGCCATGTCGTCCCTGCTGGTGATCGCCGCCATCCTGGCGCTGGGCTGGCTGCTGCGCAAGACCCGCCTGAATGCCACCCTGGGCGGCAACCGCCGTTTGCGGGTGGTGGCGACCCTGGCCCTGGGCAGCCGCGAACGGGTGGTGGTGGTCCAGGCCGGCGAAGAGCAGTTCCTGCTGGGCGTGACCGCCCAGCAGATCACCCAGCTGGGCCGGCTGGAACAGCCGCTGGTGGTGACGCCGCCTCCGTCGGCGCCGGGAGCCCGCCATGAATAGCCTGCGGCTGCTGTTGCCCCTGCTGCTGCTGGCCGCGCCCGCCCTGGCCCAGGAGGGGATGTCGGCGGTGACGGTGACCACCAATCCGGACGGCAGCCAGGAATACAGCCTGACCCTGCAGGTGCTGGCGCTGATGACGGCCCTGTCCTTCCTGCCCGCCATCGTCATCATGATGACCTCCTTCACCCGCATCATAGTGGTGCTGTCCATACTGCGGCAGGCCCTGGGGTTGCAGCAGAGCCCGTCCAACCAGGTGCTGATCGGCATCAGCCTGTTCCTGTCCTTCTTTATCATGGCGCCGGTGCTGGATCGGGTGAACGGCGAGGCCCTGCAGCCCTACCTGGCGGAGGACATCGGCTCGCGGGAGGCGCTGGCCCGGGCGGAGCTGCCGGTGCGCGACTTTATGCTGGCCCAGACCCGGGTCAAGGATCTGGATACCTTCCTGACCATCGCCGGGGTCGAGGTCGACAGCGAAGAGGAAGTGCCGCTGCGGGTGTTGATCCCGGCCTTCGTCACCAGCGAGCTCAAGACCGCCTTCCAGATAGGCTTTATGCTGTTTCTGCCTTTTCTGGTGATCGATCTGGTGGTGGCCAGCATACTGATGGCCATGGGCATGATGATGCTGTCGCCCATGCTGGTGTCGTTGCCCTTCAAGCTGATGCTGTTCGTGCTGGTGGACGGCTGGAACCTGATCATGGGCACCCTGGCCAACAGCTTCGGCCTGGGGGCGGGATAATGAGCCCGGAAACCTTTGTCGACATCTTTCGCAGCGCCCTCTGGCTGGTCACCCTGCTGGTGTCGGCGGTGATCTTGCCGAGCCTGGCCATCGGCCTGGTGGTGTCCGTGTTCCAGGCGGCGACCTCCATCAACGAGCAGACCCTGAGCTTTCTGCCCCGCCTGCTGGTGACCCTGGGGGCGCTGGCGGTGGGGGCCCACTGGGGGCTGGAAATGCTGATGGACTTCTTCTTCGAGCTGGTGCACCAGATCCCCCAGGTGATCGGGTAACCTGGGCTTGAAGCTTGAAGCTTGAAGGGTGAAGGGTGAGGAGTGAGAAGTGGGGGGAAGGGTGAGAGGAGAGAAGGCGGTCATCTCCGCGAAGGCGGAGATCCATGACAGATTGCACTGGACTCCCGCCTTCGCGGGAGTGACAACAGAGTATTTACCGCTTTGGCGTGTACTTTCAGTCGCCGCTACTTCCAGCTTCCGGCTTTAGCCCGAGTTAATCGATGAACTACACCACCGAACAAATACTGCTGTGGCTGGCTTCCTACCTCTGGCCCCTGTGCCGCATCGGCGGCCTGATGATGACCATCATCATGTTCGGTGCCCAGCTGACGCCCGTGCTGGTGCGCCTGCTGCTGGCCCTGGCCATTACCATCGCGGTGGCGCCGGTGCTGCCGCCCATGCCCGATATCGCCCTCTTTTCCGCCGCCGGTTTCCTGGTGACGGCCCAGCAGGTGCTGATAGGCGCCACCCTCGGTCTCTTGTCCCAGTTTCTGGTGCAGACCTTCGTGACCGCCGGCCAGATCATCGCCATGCAGACCAGCCTGGGCTTCGCCTCCATGGTGGATCCCCTGAACGGCCAGTCCGCCCCCGTGGTCGGCCAGTTTTACCTGATGCTGGGTACCCTGCTGTTCCTGGCCCTCGACGGCCACCTGGTGATGATCGAGGCCATCATCCGCAGTTTCGACACCCTGCCGGTCTCCACCGGCGGCCTGTCGGTGGCCAGTTGGCAGAGCCTGGCATCCCTGCTGACCTTGCTGTTCCAGGCGGCGGTGTCCATGGCCCTGGCGGCCATCGTCGCCATGCTGCTGATCAATTTCAGCTTCGGGGTCATGACCCGGGCCGCGCCCCAGCTCAACATCTTCAGCGTGGGCTTTGCGGTCAGCATGGTGTGCGGCCTCTTTATCATGTGGCTGACCCTGGGCGGCTTTCTCAACCATTTCGAAAACCAGTGGCTGCGCCTGCAACTGGTGATGTGCGATACCCTTTACCTGCGCTGCGAGGAGGGCTGAGTGGCGGAGTCCGACGGCCAGGAACGAACGGAGAAGCCCACGGAGCAGCGCCTCAAGCAGGCGCGTGAAAAGGGCCAGATCCCCCGCTCCAAGGAGCTGGGCACGGCGGCGGTGCTGCTGGGGGCGGCGGCCGGCCTGCTGTTGCTGAGCGGCTCTCTGGGGCGGGCCATGTCGCGGGTGTTCGAGCAGAGCTTTCGCATCGAGCGGGCGACCCTGTTCGATCCCGCGGCCATGATGCCGGCCCTGACGGACGCCATCGCCAGCCTGGTCTGGCCCCTGCTGGGCCTGTTCGCCATCGTGCTGGTGGCGGCCCTGCTGGGCAATATCCTGCTGGGCGGCTTCAATTTCAGCACCCAGGCGATGATGCCCAAGTTCAGCCGCATGAGTCCGATGAAGGGCCTGAAGCGGATGTTCGGGGTGCAGGCGGCGGTCGAGCTGCTGAAGTCGGTGGCCAAGGTGGCCTTTATTGCCCTGTTCGCCGCCTGGCTGCTGTGGGGTCAGTTCGAGCACATACTGGGGCTCAGCCACGAGGTGTTGCCGGTGGCCCTGGTCGACGCCCTGGAGCTGTTGCTGTGGATGGGGCTGGTGCTGTGCCTGGCGCTGCTGCCCATCGTCGCCATCGACGTGCCCTTCCAGCTCTGGAACCACAGCCGCCAGCTGAAGATGACCCTGCAGGAGATCAAGGACGAATACAAGAACACCGAGGGCAAACCCGAGGTGAAGGGCCGCATCCGCCGCCTGCAGCAGGAGATGGCCAACCGCCGGATGATGGCGGAGGTACCCAGCGCCGACGTGGTGGTGGTCAACCCCAGCCACTATTCGGTGGCCCTGCGTTACGACAAGGACAGGCCCGGTTCGGCGCCGATGGTGGTGGCCAAGGGACTGGACGAGATCGCCCTCAAGATCCGGGAAATCGCCCGGGAGTACGAGGTGCCGGTGATCTCGTCGCCGGCCCTGGCGCGGGCCATCTATCATTCCACCAAGCTCGACAGGGAAATACCCGAAGGGCTCTTCGTGGCGGTGGCCCAGGTGCTGGCCTATGTGTTCCAGCTCAACGCCTGGCGCAAGGGCCAGGGCCGCCCGCCGGTGCCGCTGAAGGATGATCTGCCGATCCCCGAGGAATACCGGGCTTGAGGCCGGAAGCTTGAAGCTTGAAGCCCGCCGTAGGGTCCACTTCAGTGGACCGTTTCGCCACCGGCGCTGGGGTTCGGTCGAATGAATTCGACCCTACAGTGCGTAGTTTTTGGTGTTGATGGCTTGTTTTTTGCATTTAAAACCGCATCGGTTTTCAGCAGCAATTAACGTACTCATGGAATTCAGGGCAAGGCTTTTACAGGCGGGACAGTGGTCGCGGTGGTTTCACAAGGGCCTGGGGACGCCCCTGCTGGTGCTGGCGGCGCTGGGCATGGTGGTGCTGCCCATTCCGACCCTGCTGCTGGATGTGCTGTTTTCCTTCAACATTTCTTTGGCGCTGGTGATCCTGCTGGTGGCGGTATACACCCAGCGGCCGCTGGATTTCGCCGCTTTTCCGACGGTGCTGCTGGTGGCCACCCTGCTGCGGCTGGCCCTGAACGTGGCCTCGACCCGGGTGGTGCTGCTGGAAGGCCACCAGGGCGGCAACGCGGCCGGCAACGTGATCGAGGCCTTCGGCTCCGTGGTGATCGGCGGCAACTACGCGGTGGGGCTTATCGTCTTCCTGATCCTGATGATCATCAACTTCGTGGTGGTCACCAAGGGCGCCGGGCGCATCTCGGAAGTGAGCGCCCGCTTCACCCTGGACGCCATGCCCGGCAAGCAGATGGCCATCGACGCCGACCTCAACGCGGGTCTGATCAACCAGGACGAGGCCCGTACCCGGCGGGAAGAGGTGACCCGTGAGGCCGACTTCTACGGCTCCATGGACGGTGCCTCCAAGTTCGTCAAGGGCGATGCCATCGCCGGCATCATGATCCTCTTCATCAATATCATCGGCGGTTTCATCATCGGCATGGCCCAGCACGGCCTGCCGTTCGGCGAGGCGGCCCGGGTCTATACCCTGCTCACCATCGGCGACGGCCTGGTGGCGCAGATCCCCTCCCTGCTGTTGTCCATCGCCGCCGCCATCATCGTCACCCGCCAGAACACCCGGGAGGACATGGGCCAGGCCATGCTGGGCCAGCTGTTCGACAACCCCAAGTCCCTGTCCATCGCCGCCGGTATCCTGATCACCATGGGCCTGGTGCCGGGCATGCCCCACTTCGCCTTCCTGCTGCTGGGCGGCCTCTCGGCCCTGGGCGCCTGGTGGCTGCACAAGCGCAACCGCCTGCGCGAGGAGCAGGCGGAAGAGCAGACCCAGCAGTCCCCGGTGGCGAGCCGGAGCCTGGAGCAAAAGGATCTGAGCTGGGACGACGTGGCCCAGGTCGACACCATCGGCCTGGAGGTGGGCTACCGGCTGATAAGCCTGGTGGATCAGGCCCAGGGCGGCGAGCTGCTGAGCCGGATCAAGGGGGTGCGCAGAAAGCTGTCCCAGGAGCTGGGCTTCCTGATCCCGGCGGTGCATATCCGCGACAACCTGGAACTGGGGCCCAACCAGTACCGCATCACCCTGATGGGCGTCAGCTCGGGGGAGGCCGACATCTACCCGGAACGGGAGCTGGCCATCAACCCGGGCCAGGTGTTCGGCACTGTTGCCGGCATCGATACCCGGGATCCGGCCTTCGGCCTGGAGGCGACCTGGATCGCCAAGGACCAGGTGGAATACGCCCAGAGCCTGGGCTACACGGTGGTGGACGCCGCCACCGTGGTGGCCACCCACCTCAGCCAGTTGCTCACCAACCACGCTTCCGTGCTGCTGGGTCATGAAGAGGTGCAGAACCTGATCGATCAGGTCGGCCGCAGCCAGCCCAAGCTGGTGGAGGGGCTGGTGCCCAACACCATCGGCCTGGCGCTGGTGACCAAGGTGCTGCAGAGCCTGCTGCACGAAGGGGTCACCATCCGCGACATGCGCACCATACTGCAGACCCTGACCGAGTACGCGCCCAAGAGCCAGGATCCGGAAGTGCTCACCGCCGCCTGCCGTATCGCCCTGCGCCGTTTCATGGTCCAGGAAATCGCCGGCACCGAGCGGGAACTGCCGGTAATCACCCTGGCTCCGGAGTTGGAACAAATTTTGCAGAACTCCTTGCAGGCAGGCGGCGCCCAGGGCAGCGGTATCGAGCCCGGCCTGGCCGAACGCATGCAGCAGTCCCTTGCCCAGGCGGCCGCCAACCAGGAGCTGGAAGGCCAGCCGGCGATACTGCTGACTTCCGGCATGTTGCGTACCACCCTGGCACGCTTTGTCAAACACACCATTCCCAGCCTGCGGGTGTTGTCCTATCAGGAAGTGCCTGATGACCGTCAAATCCGCATCGTGGCATCCGTTGGCCAGCAGTAGCAGTGGGGAACTGAATGAAGATTAAACGGTTTTTTGCCAAGGACATGCGTACCGCCCTGGCCGAGGTCAAGGACGTGCTCGGGCCCGAGGCGGTGATCATGTCCAACAAGAAGGTCTCCGGCGGCATCGAGATAGTGGCGGCGGTCGATGATGAAGATTTGGCGCCCGTCGGCAACTCGCGCCACCTCAGCGAGGACAACGTCAGAATTTCGTCGCATGCCCGCCAGTTCGCCATGCCCCTGGACGGCAAGGCCCAGGCGGAAAGCCTGCAAGCCCTGTTGATGCGTTCCGGTGCCGCCGACGCCGGCCGGAACAAGGCGGAGCCGGAAGAGCGGCGGGAGCCGGTGCTGGGCCAGGCGTCGACCTTTTGGCAGTCGGCGGCCGAGCCGGCGCCCTCGTCGTCGCGCCGGCGGGAACGGGCGAGGGAGCGGGAAAGCGGCAAGGACAAGGGCCTGAACGAGGTCCGGCAGGAAGTGGCCAGCATCCGCCGCCTGCTGGAGCACCAGTTGTCCGGCCTGATGTGGCAGGAGGTGGAGCGCAGCGAGCCGGTCCGGGCCATGGTGATCCGCCAGTTGCGGGAGCTCGGCTTCAGCGACGGCCTGGCGGATCAGCTGGCATCGCGGGTCATTCCCGGTTCGGCCCCCTACGAAGCCTGGGAGCAGATAGCCCGTTCGCTCACCGAACAACTGACGAGCGGTGAAGACGACATACTGCGCCAGGGCGGTGCCATTTCCCTGCTGGGACCCACCGGGGTCGGCAAGACCACCACCATCGCCAAGCTGGCCGCCCGCTTCGCTGCCCGTTACGGGGCGGATCAGGTGGCGCTGATCACCACGGATCACTATCGCATCGGCGCCCATGAACAGCTGCAGACCTACGGCCGCATCATGGGCGTGGTGGTCAAGCAGGCGCGCACCTACCAGGAGCTGGCCCAGGCCCTCTATCAGCTGCGTCATCGCCGCCTGGTGCTGGTGGATACCGCCGGCATGGGGCAACGGGATCTGCGCCTGAACGAGCAGCTCGACACCCTGGTGGGCGACCGGCAGATCAAGATCCGCAATTACCTGGTGCTGCCGGCCACGGCCCAGCGCCGGGTGCTGCAGGAAACGGTGGCGCACTTCCGGCGTATCCCCCTGGCGGGCTGCATCCTGACCAAGCTCGACGAAAGTCTGTCCCTGGGTGACGTTATCGATATCAGTATTCAGAACAGCCTGCCGATAAGCTATGTAACGGACGGGCAGCGGGTACCGGAGGATCTGCGGCTGGCGGATCCGGCCGAGCTGGTACGCCAGGCGCTGGGCAGCATAGAGCAGCACCGGGAAGAACCCTATTTTTGGGATACCTCCGAGTCCGATCTGGAGGGGGCAGACTTTGATGAATAATTGGTTTCAAGACCAGGCGAGCGGACTGCGGCTTATGCAGAAGACAAATAACAGAATACAGGTGATTGCCGTCACCGGGGGCAAGGGCGGGGTCGGCAAGACCAATATTACCCTCAACCTGGCTTCGGCCATGACGGCGCTCGGCAAGCGGGTAATGGTGCTGGACGGCGATCTGGGGCTGGCCAATGTCGACGTACTGCTGGGCATCCGGGTGACCCGCAACCTGTCCCATGTGCTGCGCGGCGAATGCAGCCTGGACGACATCCTGGTGGAAGGCCCCCAGGGCATCAAGATAGTGCCGGCCACCTCGGGAAATCAGTCGATGGCCGAACTGTCGCCCCTGGAGCATGTCAGCCTGATCCGGGCCTTCGGCGAGATGTCCACCCCCCTGGATGTGCTGCTGGTGGATACCGCCGCCGGTATTTCCGACATGGTGCTGAGTTTTGCCCGCGCCGCCCAGGAGGTGCTTATGGTGGTGTGCGACGAGCCCACCTCGATCACCGATGCCTATGCCCTGATCAAGATATTGTCCCGGGATCACGGGGTGTCCCGCTTCAAGATAGTGGCCAACATGGTGCGCAGCCAGCGGGAAGGGCAGGAGCTGTTCGCCAAGCTGACCCGGGTGACCGACCGCTTCCTGGAGGCCAACCTGGAGCTGGTGGCCTCCGTGCCCTTCGACGGCAACCTGCGCCTGGCGGTGCGGCGGCAGGCGCTGGTGGTCAACCAGTATCCCCAGTCGCCCGCTTCGCTGGCGCTTAAATCCCTGGCGGCCAAGGCCCTGAGCTGGCCCTTGCCACAGCAGGCCGAAGGGCATCTGCAGTTTTTTATCGAGAAGTTGTTGAACCATCCGACACTGGAGCAGGATGTCTGGAGTAAATAAAGCCCTGGCCTATACCAGGCAGCAGGGATCCCATCAACTGGTGGAGCGCCATGCCGGCCTGGTGCGCCGCATCGCCCAGCACCTGCTGGCAAGACTGCCGGACAGCGTGCTGCTGGACGATCTGGTGCAATCGGGCATGGTGGGGTTGCTGGAGGCGGCGCGTAACTTCGACGGGTCCAAGGGCGCCAGTTTCGAAACCTTCGCCGGTATCCGCATCCGGGGGGCCATGCTCGACGAGATCCGCCGGGGCGACTGGGTGCCCCGCTCGGTACACAGGAACGGCCGCCAGATCGCCGAGGCCATGGCCGCGGTGCAGCGGCGGGAAGGGCGTCATGCCCAGGATCGGGAAGTGGCGGCGGAACTGGGGGTCAGCCTGGAGCAGTACCATGCCATGCTGGCGGACGTCAGCAACGGCCGGATCCTCGAGATCGAAGAGTTCGAGTCGGGTATCGACGCCCAGGCCGATATCTCCCAGCATCCGGCCGGCCCCTTCGAGGGCATGGCCCGGGAGCGCTTTCTGCGGGTACTGGCCGACAGCATCAAGACCCTGCCGGAGCGGGAAGCCCTGGTGCTGTCCCTCTACTACGACGAGGAACTCAACCTCAAGGAGATCGGCCAGGTGCTGGAAGTGAGCGAATCCCGGGTCAGCCAGATCCACAGCCAGGCGATGCTGCGGCTGAAATCCCGGCTGCGGGATTGGCAAAATTGAGTGGGGGCAATAGGTTATTGTCCGGTTAATGGGTTATCCTGCTCAAGTTTCGGCACTCGGGGCCGACATATAACAGAATACTTGTCATGTTCAGCGGCTGTTGGTTCGGCTGATAGGAGGAAATGCTTGGACAAGAACATGAAAATCCTCATCGTGGACGATTTTTCCACCATGCGCAGGATCATTAAAAACCTACTCAGGGATCTCGGCTTCAACAACACCCACGAAGCCGACGATGGCACCACGGCGCTGCCCATGCTGAAGAACGGCGAGTTCGACTTCGTGGTCACCGACTGGAACATGCCCGGCATGCAGGGCATCGACCTGCTGCGCGCCATCCGCGCCGACGACAAGCTCAAGCACCTGCCGGTGCTGATGGTGACCGCCGAAGCCAAGCGCGAGCAGATCATCGCCGCCGCCCAGGCCGGCGTGAACGGCTATGTGGTAAAGCCCTTTACCGCCGCCACCCTCAAGGAAAAACTCGAGAAGGTCTTCGAGCGCATCGGATAAAAGGCACCCCCTATGGCAGAACAGAAAGGAATGATAAGCCTGGAGCAGGCCCGGGAGCTGGTCGCTTTGCTCGAGCGTGGCGATCAGGACGGAGCCGACCGCTATCTCGCCGACGTTTGCATGCCCCAGGCCAAGGAGTTGCTGGAGCAGGTCGGGCATCTGACCCGGCAGCTGCACGACGCCCTGCAGGAGTTCCGTAACGATCCCCGTCTGCCGGAGCTGACGGAAAGCGAGATCCCCGATGCCAAGGAGCGCCTGAACTACGTCATCGACATGACCGACAAGGCCGCCAACCGCACCATGGACGCGGTGGAGGCCAGCCTGCCGATCGCCGACCGGCTCAACGACCGCATCCAGCAGGTGATGCCTGGCTGGCGCGAGCTGATGAGCCGCCAGCTGGAGCTGAACCGCTTCAAGGAGCTGTGTTTCCAGCTCGACGATTTTCTCCACAGCTCGGAACAGGATGCGGACAAGCTGCGCCAGCTGCTGACCGAAATCCTGATGGCCCAGGACTTCCAGGACCTGACCGGCCAGATGATCCGCAAGGTGATCAACCTGGTGCACGAGGTGGAGGCCAAGCTGGTCGAGATACTGTCGGTGTTCGGCCGTCTGCCCGGCATGAGCGAGATAAAGACCGCGCCGCAGAGCGCCCCGGCCTCGGCCATCGCGGCCGAAGGTCCGATCATCAACAAAGAGCAGCGTAACGACGTGGTCTCCGATCAGGACGAGGTCGACGATCTTCTGTCCAGTCTGGGATTCTAAGGAGAGAGCATGGGCTTTGAGGTAGACGAGGATATTCTGCAGGATTTTCTGGTGGAGGCATCGGAGATCCTGGAGCAGCTGTCGGAACAGCTGGTCACGCTGGAGCGGCAGCCGGACGACAAGGATTTGCTTAACGCGATTTTCCGCGGCTTTCATACCGTCAAGGGCGGCGCCGGCTTTTTGTCGCTGACCGCCCTGGTGGAAACCTGCCACAAGGCCGAAAACGTCTTCGATATTCTTCGCACCGGCCAGCGCCGGGTCACCGCCGAGCTGATGGACGTGATACTGCGCGCCCTGGACACCGTCAACGGCATGTTTGCCGAGATCCAGAGCCGGTGCGAGCCGACCCCGGCCGATCCCGACCTGCTCAAAGAGCTGGGGCGTTACTGCCAGCCCGCCGGCGAGGAAGAACCGGTGGTGGCGATTCCCGCGGCCGTCACGGCGGCCGTGCCGACCGAGCCCGCCGCCGTAACCAGCATCGCCGACCTGAGCGAGACCGAGTACCGGCAGATGCTGGATGAGCTGGCGCCGGATCCGGCCGCCGACAGCCAGGGCGACGACATCACCGACGACGAGTTCGAGGCCCTGCTGGATCAGCTGCACGGGGCCGGCAAGCACGGCGGTGTGCCCCAGCAGGCAGAAGCGCCGGTGGCGGCCGCCACCGCGCCGGCCACCCAGGCCGGCGCCGACGAGCTGATCGACGACAGCGAATTCGAAGCCCTGCTGGATCAGTTGCATGGCGCGGGCAAGGGGCCCACGGCCGTCTCCCCGGCCGCGCCGGCCCTTTCCGCGCCGGTCGCCGACAAGACGCCGGCACCGGTCGCCGACAAGGTGATGGAGCGAGCCCCGGCCGACAAGCCGGCCGCCAAGGCCGCGCCGGCGCCGGCGAACGCCCAGCCTGACACCACGGTGCGGGTGGACACCAGGACCCTCGACAACATCATGAACATGGTGGGCGAGCTGGTGCTGGTGCGCAACCGCCTGCTCAGCCTGCAGTCGGGCCACGAAAACGAGGAGATCACCAAGGCGGTGACCAACCTGGACGCGGTGACCGGCGATCTGCAGGGGGCGGTGATGAAGACCCGGATGCAGCCGATCAAGAAGGTGTTCGGCCGCTTTCCCCGGGTGGTGCGCGATCTGGCCCGCAGCCTGAAAAAGGAAATCAACCTGGAGATGGTCGGCGAAGAGACCGATCTCGACAAGAACCTGGTCGAGGCCCTGGCCGATCCCCTGGTGCACCTGGTGCGCAATTCCTGCGATCACGGCATCGAGCTGCCGGAGCTGCGCGAAGCCGCCGGCAAGCCGCGGGTGGGCACCATCCGTCTGACCGCCTCCCAGGAGGGGGATCATATCCTGCTTGGCATCGAGGATGACGGTGCCGGCATGGATCCGGAAAAGCTCAAGAGCATCGCCATCGAACGGGGCATCCTCGACGCCGACGGCGCCGCCCGCATGAGCGACAACGAGGCCTACAACCTGATCTTCGCGCCCGGCTTTTCCACCAAGAAGGAAATCACCGACGTGTCGGGCCGCGGCGTGGGCATGGACGTGGTCAAGACCGGCATCAGCTCGGTCAACGGCTCCATCCTGATCGACTCCGAGAAGGGCAAGGGCACCCGGCTGCAGATCAAGGTGCCCCTGACCCTGGCGATACTGCCGACCCTGATGGTGCTGGTGGGCAAGCAGACTTTCGCCTTGCCGCTGACCAACGTCAACGAGATTTTCCACCTGGATCTGACCAAGACCAGCACGGTGGACGGCCAGCTCACCATAGTGGTGCGCAACCGGGCCATCCCCCTGTTCTACCTGCAGGACTGGCTGATCCGGGGCGGCGGCCGGGTGCGCAAGGAGCAGGGCCATGTGGTCCTGGTGATGATCGGCAACCAGCAGGTGGGCTTCGTGGTGGACGGCCTGATCGGCCAGGAAGAGGTGGTGATCAAGCCCCTCGACCAGCTGCTGCACGGCACCCCGGGCATGGCCGGGGCCACCATCACCAGCGACGGCGGCATCGCCCTGATCCTGGATATCGCCGGCCTGATCAAGGCCTATGCCCGGCGTTACGCCTGACAACCCATAACAATAAAGGAGCGGGATCCCAGAAATGGCTATTCGGGTACTAGTGGTGGACGATTCGAGCTTCTTCCGCCGGCGGGTGAGCGAGATCCTGAACCAGGATCCCCTGCTCACCGTGGTGGACACGGCGGCCAATGGCCAGGAAGCGGTGGAAAAGGCGAAGTCGCTTCGCCCCGATGTCATCACCATGGACATAGAGATGCCGGTGATGGACGGCATTTCGGCGGTGCGGGCCATCATGCAGCAGAGCCCGACCCCGGTGCTGATGTTTTCCTCCCTCACCCACGAGGGGGCCAGGGCGACCCTGGACGCCCTGGATGCCGGCGCCATGGACTTCCTGCCCAAGCGTTTCGAGGACATTGCCCGCAGCAAGGAAGAGGCGGTCCTGCTGCTGCAACAGCGGGTCAAGGCCATCGCCCGGCGGCGCACTTTCGCCAGCCCACGACCGCTGGCCACGCCGCTGCGGGAGCGACCGGCGCCGAGCGCCCTGCTGGCCGAACGGAGTACCCCGACACCGGCGGTGACGGAAAGGCGTACGCCGCCCCGGCGCAGCGGCAAGGGCTACCAACTGCTGGCCATCGGTACCTCCACCGGCGGCCCGGTGGCGCTGCAGAGGGTGCTGACCCGGCTGCCGGCCAGTTTTCCCCATCCCATCGTGCTGATCCAGCATATGCCCGGCACCTTTACCACCGCCTTTGCCGCCCGGCTCGACGGCCTGTGCCAGATCCGGGTGAAGGAAGCGGAAGACGGCGACCAGCTGCGCCCGGGGCACGCCTACCTGGCGCCCGGCGGCAAGCAGATGCTGTTTGAGGGGCGGCCGGGGGCCGCGCGCCTGCGCATCATGGAGGGCAACGACAAGGTCAACTACAAGCCCTGCGTCGACATTACCTTCGCCTCCGCCGCCAAGACCTATGGCGGCAACGTGCTGGCGGTGGTGCTGACCGGCATGGGTGCGGACGGGCGCGAGGGGGCCCGCCTGCTGAAGGAGCAGGGCGCCACTATCTGGGCCCAGGACGAGGAAAGCTGCGTGGTTTACGGCATGCCCCAGGCGGTGGCCAAGGCGGGGATTGCCAGTGAATCGCTGCCGCTGTCCCTTATCGGCGAGGCCATCGTCGGCGAGATGGGAGCCTGACATGGCCCTGGTCGGCCTGCTGCTGGCGCTGCTGTGCATCACCCTGGCCCAGCTCTGGCATGGGGGCAGCCTGTGGGGGCTGCTCGACGTGCCGGCGCTGCTGATCGTGCTCGGCGGTACCCTGGGCGCGGTGCTGCTGCAGACCCCCTGGCCCCAGTGCAGGGCGGCCTTCCGGGCCTCGGCCATGCTGTTCCGTAACCCGCACTGGCCCTTCCAGGAGCAGGCGTCCCGCCTGTTGCGCTGGTCCAACGAGGCGCGCCAGGCCGGCTTTCTGGCCCTGGAGCCGAGGCTGGCCAACGGCGAGCTGGACGCCTTTACCCGCCAGGGACTGCAGTGGCTGGTGGACGGCACCGAGCCGGCTGCCCTGGAGCAACTGCTGGACAACGAGCTGGATCGGCTGGAAGAACAGAAGGAACTGGAGGCCAGGGTGTTCGAGGCCATGGGCGGCTACAGCCCGACCATCGGCATCGTCGGCGCCGTGCTGGGGCTTATCCAGGCCATGAGCCACCTGGACGATCCCAACCGGCTGGGTGCCGGCATCGCCGTGGCCTTTGTCGCCACCCTCTACGGGGTGGGCTTCGCCAACCTGTTGCTGCTGCCCCTGGCCAATCGGCTGCGGGCCCAGTACCGGCTGGAGCTGCGCTACCGGGAGCTGACCGCCATCGGCCTGCTGGCCATCGCCCGGGGCGAGGGCAGCCTGGCGGTGAGCCGCCAGCTCGGCCAGTACCAGGGGATGCGGCAATGAGGCGGCGCTCGCTCATCCGGCGGCCGCACAGCGCCGGCCTGGATCGCTGGCTGGTGTCCTACGCCGACTACATGACCCTGGTGTTCGCCCTGTTCGTGGTGCTCTACGCCATCCACGCCAGCCGCAGCGAGGTGCAGCAGCCCCTGCTCGACGGCATGCAGCAGGCACTGGTGCGGCTCGGCGGCCAACAGGTCGGGGCGGGGATGATCCGGGCCGACTCCGACGAGCCGGCGGCGCTTTCGCCGGCCGGGGCGTCCGCGGCGCCATCGCCGAACCTGGCGGCGGAGCCAGCCGGCGGCCCCCTGGCCTCCGCCGAGCCGCCCTCGACCCTGGATCCGCTGGAACGGCAACTGCACCGGCAGCTGGCGCCCCTGCTGGAGCGGCAACTGGTCGAACTCGAGCAGGAGGGGGACTGGCTGACCCTGCGCTTTGCGGGCGATCTGCTGTTTTCCGGCGGCAGCGCCCTGCTCGGGCCTCACAGCGAGGCGGTGCTGGGCGCCCTGTTGCCGGTACTGGCCGAGGACAACCGTTATCTCCGGGTGCGCGGCTACGCGGACAGCGTCCCGGTCAGCAACGAACTCTACGCCTCCAACTGGCAGCTGTCCGCCGAGCGGGCGAGGGCGGTGCTGGAATGGCTGCTGCGGGCGGACATCGCCGCGCCCCGGCTGGCCCTGGAGGCATTCGGCGAATTTCGGCCCCTTGGCCAGGGGCGAGGCGAGCGGGCCCTCAACCGGCGGGTGGAGATCGCCATCTCCACCGAGCAGTGGCAGCCGCCCGCGCCCTTGCCGTCCCGTCCCCTGACGTCGGCGCCGGAGCGCCGGCTCAGGGTCTTCGAGCTGCCCGGTGGCGGCATCAGAATCAGCACAGCACAGGACTAGCCAGTGATTGTTTGGACGGTAGCAAATCAGAAAGGCGGTGTCGGCAAGACCACGACGGTGGTGGCCCTGGCCGGCCTGCTGGCGCAACTCAACAAGCGGGTGCTGTTGATCGACACCGATCCCCACGGCTCCCTGACCGCCTATCTCGACCATGACAGCGACGCGCTGTCCCACACCCTGTTCGACCTGTTCCGGGCGGAGCGCCCCGGCCGCGAGGAGTTGCACCAGGTGGCGCTGCAGACCCGGTTTGAGGGCCTCACCCTGTTGCCGGCCTCCATTTCCCTGGCGACCCTGGAGCGGACCTCCAGCAGCCGGGAAGGCATGGGGCTGGTGCTCAAGCGGCTGCTGGCGGAAGTGAAGGACGACTTCGACGTGGCCATTATCGACTGTCCGCCGGTGCTGGGGGTGATGATGGTCAACGCCCTGGCCGCCTGCGATCGCATCCTGGTGCCGGTGCAGACCGAATTCCTGGCGCTCAAGGGGCTGGAGCGCATGGTCAGCACCTTCCAGCTGATGCACAAGGCCCGGAAGGACGGTTTTCCCTATACGGTGGTACCCACCATGTACGATCAGCGCACCCGGGCCTCGGTACAGAGCCTGGACAGCCTGAAGCAGCGTTACGGCAGCAACGTCTGGCCCTCGGTGATCCCGGTGGACACCAAGTTCCGCGATGCCAGCCTGCGCCATGAGCCTCCTTCCTATTTCGCCAGGGGCTGCCGGGGCGTTTACGCCTACCAGACCCTGTTGCGCTACCTGTGGCGCCTCGACGGCGTGGATCAGCCGCTATGAATCAACGACAGTTTGACGCCCTTGACGACTACTTCGATGCCCTGCTGGAGGAAGGCGCCCCCCGGCGGCAACCCGAGGCGGTGCCCGAGGTGCCGGCACCGGCCTTCGCCGATCCGGCGGAAGAGGAGCGCCGCCAGGCCCTGGAAACCCTGCTGGCCCGGGTGGCCGAGCTGAAGGAGGAGGAAAGTTCCCCCTTGCCGGTCCCCCCGCCCGACGCAACGCTCGCCGAGCCCGAGCCCGAGCCCGAGCCCGAGCCCGAGCCCGAGCCCGAGCCCGAGCCCGAGCCGGTCGTTGTCTGCGACCCGCCCGAACTCGCCGAGCCGGCACCGTTGCTGCCGGCCCAAGCCGGGCCCGCCGAGCCGGCATGGCGCAATATGGATACCGAAAACAGCTTCCAGGCCCTGTTCTTCGAGGTGGCGGGCATGACCTTCGCGGTGCCCCTGACCCACCTGGGCGGCATCTACCAGATGTCCCGGCTTACCAGCCTGTTCGGCAAGCCGGACTGGTTTGCCGGGGTGCTCACCGAGCGCCAGCGCCAGCTCTATGTGGTGGACACCGCCCGCTGGGCCATGCCCGGCCACCGGGCGGAAGAGGAATACCAGTACCTGGTGACCCTGGGCGAGAGCAACTGGGGGCTGGGGTGCCATCAGTTGAAGGGCACCGCCCTGCTGCACCGGGATCAGGTCAAATGGCGCGCCGTGCCGGGCACCCGGCCCTGGCTGGCGGGCATGGTAAAAGAAAAAATGTGTGCCCTGCTGCATGTGGACGCCTTGATCGGGCTGCTGGAGCAGGGTAAGAATATCGACGGTCAACAAGTCTGAGCAGACATAAGGGAAGCCTATGAGCAGTCATCGCAATGTAGCGGAAAATCTGGCAGAGGGTGAAGTATTACAGTGGGTCACCTTCCGCCTGGATAACGAGACCTACGGCATCAACGTGATGCAGGTACAGGAAGTGCTGCGCTACAGCGACATCGCTCCCGTGCCGGGGGCGCCGGACTATGTGCTGGGGATCGTCAACCTGCGCGGCAACGTGGTGACGGTGCTGGACACCCGGCTGCGCTTCGGCCTGGAGCCGGCCGAGGTGACCGACAATACCCGTATCGTCATCATCGAGGCGGAGAAGCAGGTGATCGGCATCCTGGTCGACAGCGTGGCCGAGGTGGTTTACCTCAAGTCTTCCGAAATTGAAAGCGCGCCCAATGTGGGCACCAATGAGAGTGCCAAGTTTATCCAGGGCGTCTGCAACCGGGAGAACGAACTGCTGATCCTGGTGGATCTGGACAAGCTGTTGTCCGACGACGAGTGGGACGAGCTGGGCCAGCTCTGATGTGGTGGGAACCGGCCTTAATCCTGGCCATGGTTGCGCTGATGCTGGCCATGGTCGCCCTGCTGGTGGCCTGGATGATGTGGCGGCTGTGCCAGCGCAAGCTCGATGCCATGAGCCGGCTGATGCGCGAGCTGACCCGCACCCGGGACAGCTACCGCAAGCAGCTGGAAGAGCTGCAGGCGGCCAATATCGGCATGGGCAACAAGGTGACCGAGCTGGGCCGGCAACTGGGCCAGCTGCATGAGCAGCAGCAGGAGCTGGCGCTCAAGGATCCCCAGGGCAAGCTCTACAGCCGGGCGGCGCGCATGGTGCAGCTGGGGGCCGACGTGGAGGAGATCATGGCCGAGTGCGAGATGCCCAGGGCCGAAGCCGAACTGCTGCTCTCCCTGCATCGCAAGCAAAAGTAGCCTGCAGTAGCTTGAAGCAAAAAGCTTGAAGCCGGAAGAAGAGGAGAGTGGATTCGCTTCCAGCCATCTCTTGTTCCAGCGCAATAAATCCACCGATTTTGGTCTTAACCCGAGCGAAACTAGGGCCATGATGGGCGCCATGTGCTAGACTGGCGCCCATTTTTAACGGCCAGAATACGGTTCCATGCTTGAAGCCCGCGCTTTAACCTGTGTCCGCGAAGAACGCACCCTGTTCAGCGAACTGTCGTTGACGGTTTCCCCCGGCGATCTGGTGCAGGTGGCCGGCCCCAACGGCGTCGGCAAGACCAGCCTGCTGCGGCTGCTGGCCGGCCTGTCCCGTCCCTACGGCGGGGAGGTGTGCTGGTCCGGCGAGAACATCGAGCAGTGCCGCGACAGCTACCACCAGGATCTGTTCTACCTCGGTCATCAGGCCGGCATCAAGCACGAACTGACCGCCTTCGAAAACCTGGCCTTTTTCCGCCGCATGCATCACGCGGGCAGCCAGGCCAACCTGTGGGAAGTGCTGGCCCGGGTCGGGCTGGCGGGGCTCGAGGATCAATACGCCGGCCAGCTGTCGGCCGGGCAGAAGCGGCGGGTAGCCCTGGCCCGGCTGTGGCTGGGCGGTCCCCGCCTGTGGATACTGGACGAGCCCTTCACCGCCATCGACAAGCACGGGGTCAAGGTGCTGGAGCGACGGCTGCTGGAACACACCGACGCCGGCGGCATGGTGCTGATCACCACCCACCAGGATCTGTCCCTGAGCGCCGACCGGGTGCGTACCCTGCAGCTGACCCCCTTTCAGGAGAGCGACGCATGAGAACCCTGTTTACCGGCGTGGTCCGGCGCGAACTGGTCTCGGCCCTGCGGCGCCGGGCCGATATCCTCAACCCGCTGTGGTTTTTCCTGATCGTCATCACCCTCTTTCCGCTGGGCATCGGTCCCGAGCCGGCCCTGCTGGCGCGCATCGCCCCGGGCATTGTCTGGGTGGCGGCGCTGCTGTCGTCGCTGCTGGCGCTGGAGCGGCTGTTCCGGGACGATTTTATTGACGGAACCCTGGAACAATTAATGCTAATGCCCTGTCCCTTAGGGGTGCTGGCCCTGGCCAAGGTGCTGGCCCACTGGCTGCTGACCGGGCTGCCGCTGCTGCTGCTGTCGCCGTTGGTGGCGGTGTTGCTGAGCCTGGACATGGCCGGTTTCTGGGGCATGTTCTGGACCCTGTTGCTGGGTACCCCCATCCTGAGCCTGCTCGGGGCCATCGGGGTGGCGCTGACCGTCGGCATCGGCAAGGGCGGCGTGCTGCTGAGCCTGCTGACCCTGCCGCTGTACATACCGGTGCTGATCTTCGCCACCTCGGCGATAGAGGCGGCCACCCTGGGCATTCCCTACAACGGTCAGCTGGCGATACTGGGTGCCATGCTGGCGGGCAGTGTCACCCTGGCGCCCTTCGCCATCGCGGCGGCGCTGCGGGTCAGCGTCAACTAGTTGGCGCCAGCGGTTTTTTGAGCGGCGGATTTAAGGTATCTTGAATCCGTGTGAACAATAGGTAATACAAAAAAAGGTTTGTGAGCAAGATGTGGAAATGGTTGCACCCTTATGCCAAGCCTGAAGAGGCTTACCGGCTGGCCGGGCTCTGGCTGCCCTGGTTCGTCGTGTTCAGCGTGGTTTCGTTCGCCGTCGGCCTGGCCTGGGGCCTGGCCTTTGCCCCCGCCGATTATCAGCAGGGCGATGCCTTCCGCATCATCTATATCCACGTGCCGTCCGCCATCATGTCCATGGGCGCCTATTCCTCCATGGCGGTGGCCGCCTTTATCGGCCTGGTGTGGCAGATCAAGACCGCCGACATGGCGGTGGCGGCCATCGCCCCGGTGGGGGCGGTGTTCACCTTTATCGCGCTCTTTACCGGCGCGGCCTGGGGCAAGCCCATGTGGGGCACCTGGTGGGTGTGGGATGCCCGCCTGACTTCCGAGCTGATCCTGCTGTTCCTGTACCTGGGCGTCATCGCCCTGTACAACGCCATTTCAGACAAGGTACTGGCCGGCCGGGCCGCCGGCATACTGGCGCTGGTGGGGGTGATCAACCTGCCCATCATCCACTATTCGGTGGAGTGGTGGAACACCCTGCACCAGGGCGCCACCATCACCAAGTTCGCCAAGCCGTCCATTTCCAACGACATGCTCTGGCCGCTGCTGATCATGATTTTCGCCTTTATCTGCTTCCTCGGCGCGCTCACCCTGATGCGGCTGCGCAACGAGCTGATCCGGCGGGAATCCCACCGACCCTGGGTTTTGACGATGGCGGAGGAACAGGATGAAATTTGATAGCTGGTCCGCATTCTGGGCCATGGGCGGCTACGGCTTTTACGTCTGGCTGTCCTTTGCCGTTACCCTGCTGGCCCTGCTCGGGCTGGTGGCGGCGACCATAACAACGAAGAAACGCTTGCTGCGCGAGGTCAAACAGAAACAAGCCAGGGCCGCCCGTCGCAAGGCCGCCCAGAAGTTGGAGAACACCTTATGAACCCAAGACGTAAGAAGCGGATGACCCTGCTGGTGGCCGTGGTGGCCGGGCTGTCGGTGATGATAGGGCTGGTGCTCTACGCGCTGCAGCAGAACATCGACCTCTTCTATACCCCGACCGAACTGGTGCAGGGCAAGGGCAAGGACAACCTCAAGCCGGAGGTGGGCCAGCGCCTGCGCATCGGCGGCCTGGTGGTACCGGGCTCGGTGAGCCGGGATCAGCAGAGCCTGAAGGTGAGTTTCGATCTGATCGACGCGGGCGGTGAAAAGGTGACGGTGCTGTTCGACGGCATACTGCCGGACCTGTTCCGGGAAGGGCAGGGCATCGTGGCCCAGGGCCACCTGGAGAACGCCCGCACCGTCAGCGCCTTCGAGGTGCTGGCCAAGCACGACGAGGAATACATGCCGGCAGAGGTGGCGGAAGCGCTCAAAGGGATGGAGCACTTCAAGCCGGAGTACACCGAGGAACAGCTGAAAGGGAGCCGTTCATGATCCCTGAGATAGGCCAATTCACCCTGATCCTGGCCCTGGCGGCGACCGTCATCCTCAGTATCTATCCGATGCTGGGCGCGGCCCGCGGCAACGTCAGCATGATGCTGCTGGCCCGGCCCCTGGCCTACGCCCAGTTCGGCTTTTTGCTGGTGTCCTTCCTCTGCCTGACCTGGGCCTTTATCGAACACGACTTCACCGTGCTCTACGTGGCCTCCAACTCCAACAGCCTGCTGCCGCTGGAGTACCGGATTTCGGCGGTGTGGGGCGCCCATGAGGGCTCGCTGCTGCTGTGGGTGCTGATCCTGGCGGGCTGGACCGCGGCGGTGGCCCGCTTCAGCCGCGCCCTGCCGCTGGAGGCGGTGGCCCGGGTGCTGAGCGTGATGGGCATGGTCGGCATCGGCTTTTTGCTGTTCGTGCTGCTCACCTCCAACCCCTTCGAGCGAACCCTGCCGTACTTCCCGGTCGACGGCCGGGATCTCAACCCGCTGCTGCAGGATCCGGGGCTGATTTTCCATCCGCCCATGCTGTACATGGGCTATGTGGGCTTCTCCGTGGCCTTCGCCTTCGCCATCGCCTCGCTGATGACCGGCAAGCTGGACGCGGCCTGGGCCCGCTGGTCCCGGCCCTGGACCATGGCCGCCTGGATCTTCCTGACCCTCGGCATCGCGCTCGGCTCCTGGTGGGCTTACTACGAACTCGGCTGGGGCGGCTGGTGGTTCTGGGATCCGGTGGAAAATGCCTCCTTCATGCCCTGGCTGGCGGGCACCGCCCTGATCCACTCCCTGGCGGTGACCGAGAAGCGGGCCACCTTCAAGGCCTGGACGGTGCTGCTGGCGATATTGGCCTTCTCCCTCAGCCTGCTCGGTACCTTCCTGGTCCGCTCCGGCGTGCTGGTGTCGGTGCATGCCTTCGCCTCGGATCCGACCCGCGGGCTCTTTATCCTGGTGTTCCTGATGCTGGTGGTGGGCTCTTCGCTGCTGCTGTACGCCATCAAGGGCGCCGAGGTGCGCAGCCACGGCAAGCACGAACTGGCCAGCCGGGAGACCATGCTGCTCGGCAACAATATCGTGCTGATGGCAGGGCTGGTGGTGGTGCTGATCGGTACCCTGCTTCCCCTGGTGCACAAGGAGCTGGGCCTGGGCAGCATTTCCATCGGCGCGCCCTTCTTCAACAGCCTCTACGCCTGGCTGATCATCCCCTTCGCCCTGTTGCTGGGCGCCGGTCCCCTGTTCCGCTGGCGCCGCCAGCAGATGAAGGAAGTCAACGGCAAGCTGCTGTTCGCCCTGGCGGTGAGCGTTGTGCTGGGCCTCGGCCTGCCCTGGTGGTTCGCCGAAAACTTCGAGATCTGGGCGGCGGTGGGCATCGGCCTCGGGGTCTTTATCGTCGTCACCAGCCTGCAGGAAACCTGGATCCGCGCCACCCACAAGCACAGTTTTGGCGTGGGGGTACGCAAGCTCGGCAACAGCCACTGGGCCATGATCCTCGGCCATGTCGGCCTGGCGGTGTCCATCATCGGCATTGCCTGCACCCAGATCTACAGCATCGAGCGGGACGTACGCATGAGCAAGGGTGACAGCGTGACCTTTGCCGGTTACACCTTCACCTTCGAGGGCACCCGCCGGGCCGACGGCCCCAACTACGAGGGCTTCAAGGGGGTGATCGGCGTGGCCAAGAACGGCCGGCCGCTGACTGAACTGCGCGCCGAGAAGCGGATGTACGTGGTGCAGCGCATGCCCATGACCGAGGCGGCCATCAACGCCGGCTTTACCCGGGATCTCTATGCCGCCCTGGGCGAAGAGCTGAACGACGGCGCCTGGGCGGTGCGGCTCTACTACAAGCCTTTCGTGCGCTGGATCTGGTTCGGCGCCGTGCTGATGTCGATCGGCGGCGCCATCGCCATTGCCGACCGCCGTTATCGTTTCGGGCGCAAACAAGCCGGGGAGGCTGCATGAACCGCCGCATTCTGATCCTGTCCATTCCGCTGCTGCTGTTCCTGGGCGCCAGCGTCTTCCTGTACAAGGGGCTGTTCTCCGATCCCACCAAACTGGAATCGGTACTGATCGATCAGCCGATCCCGGAGTTCACCCTGCAGGATCTGCACGATCTCGACAAGGAGCACAGCAAGGACATCTTCACCGGCCGGCCCATGCTGCTCAACGTCTGGGCCACCTGGTGCCCCACCTGCTATGCCGAGCACGAATACCTGAACGAGCTGAAGGCGAAGGAAGGTATCCACATCATCGGCATGAACTACAAGGACGAGCGGGACAAGGCCCTGCGCTGGCTGACCAACCTGGGCAATCCCTATGCCATCGACCTCTACGATCCGCGCGGTATGCTGGGCCTGGATCTGGGCGTCTACGGGGCGCCGGAGACCTTCCTCATCGACAGCAAGGGGGTCATCCGCTACCGCCATGTGGGGGACGTGAACGAACAGGTATGGACCCAGACCCTCAGGCCCATTTTCGAGCAGATGGAGTAAGCCATGCGTTTTCTGTCCTTCCTGGTCCTGCTGGCCGGCCTGGTGCTGACGGCGCCGTTGCCGGCCCGGGCCGCCATCGATGTGTATGAGTTCGACAGCCCCGAGCAGGAAGCGGTGTTCCGCGAGCTGGTGCGCGAGCTGCGCTGCCCCAAGTGCCAGAACCAGGATATCTCCGACTCCAACGCGGAGCTGGCCAAGGATCTGCGTGACAAGACCTATGAAATGCTGCGCGAGGGGAACTCGAAGCAGGAAATCATCGATTTCATGGTGGCCCGTTACGGCAACTTCATCCTGTACAGGCCGCCGCTGATGGCCTCGACCCTGATCCTGTGGGCCGGCCCGGTGCTGGTGATCCTGCTCGGCCTTTGCGTAGTGCTGGTGCGTACCCGCCGCAAGGGAGGCGGCCAAGGCGAGGCGTTGAGTACGGAAGAGAAAAAACGCCTGGCTGAACTGCTGAACAAAGACAAAGAGAGCTGATATGACCTTATTCTGGATCTTCAGCGCCGGGCTGACCGCCCTGCTGGCGCTGGTGATAATACTGCCCCTGATCCGGGGCCGGGCCGAGTCGAGCCAGAGCCGCAACGAGTTCAATACCCGGTTGTACCGGCAACGGTTACGGGAACTGGAACAGGACAGCGAACAGGGCCTGTTGGAAGACGGCGAGGCGGCCGAGCGGGAGCTGCAGAAAAGCCTGCTGGACGACATGGTGCAGGAGCCGAAACTGAGCACGGGAAGAAGCCCGCTGCTGTGGCTGCCGGCGGTGCTGATGGTGATCGCCATCAGCTATGGAGCCTACTGGCAACTGGGCGCCCACCGGGAAGTGGCCCAGTGGCAGCAGGCCAGCGAGCGCCTGGGCGAGCTGTCCCGGCGGATGCTGGTGGAGCAGGACGAGAGTCTGACCGAGCAGGACGTGCGCGAGCTGATGCTGGGCCTGCGTACCCGGCTGCACCGGGACGGCGACGACTTCCGCGGCTGGCTGCTGCTGGGCCGGCTGGCGCTGGAGATGCGTGACGGTGAAACCGCCAGGGAATCCCTGGAAAAGGCCATGAACCTGAGCGGCGACATGCAGTCGGTGGCGGTGCCCTATGCGGAAGCCCTGGCCATGACCGGTGAAACCCTGCGTGCCGAAGGGCTGATCGAGGCGGTGCTGGAGCAGAACCCGGACAACCTGGAAGCCTGGTCGGTGTTCGCCTTTATGGCCCTGCAGCAGGACGATTTCGCCACCGCCGCCGAACGCTGGAAGGCGATGCTGGCGCGGATGTCGCCGGACAATCCCCGCTATGCCATGATAGAGCGCTCGGTGGCCTTTGCCGAGCAGCGGCTGGCCGCCGCCGACAGCGCTCCCGTGAGCGGGCCCCGCTACGAGGTGCAGATCAACACCTCGAGTTCGGTGCCCTATCATCCGGGCTCGGTGCTGTTCGTGTTCGCGGTGGATGCCGAGGGCGGCGAGATGCCGCTGGTGGCCCGCCGCATCGAGCAGCCGGCCTTTCCGCTGACCATCACCCTGTCCAACGCCGACGCCATGGTGCCCGACAATAACCTGAGCAGCCGGGAGGCGGTGATCATCAAGGCCCGGCTGGCGCCCAGCGGCAACGTGGCCGACACCACCCATGCCTGGGAAGGGCGCAGCGGGACGCTGGCGACCGACGAGGATCGCCGGCTCAGCGTGATGATAGATACTCCCCTGTAAGGGGAATGCGGCCGGCCTTGCCGGCCGCTTCTGAGCTAGACTGACACCATAACAAGAATCATAAGGTTACATTATGTGGCGAGTGCTGATATTGACGGCGGGCGTGGCCCTGACGGGGTGCGCCGCGCACCAGGGCGTGGAGCAGCCCCGGGTGACTGATCCCTTCTCTTCCAGCAAGCCGGCGGATTACGCCATGGCCAGGGCGGACGATCCCCGGGATCCTTTCGAGCCGGTGAACCGGACCACCTGGGTGCTCAACTACGATATCCTGGAGCCCTATGCGGTGCGTCCCGTGGTGCATGCCTATGCGGACTATGTGGCGGATCCCCTCAAGGAAGGGGTGCAGAACATGATGCTGAATCTGGAGGAGCCGGCCAGCTTCGTCAACCACCTGATCACCGGCGATCTGCCGGGGGCGGGCACCAACCTGGCCCGCTTCGGCGTCAACAGCACGGTCGGGGTGCTGGGCTTTTTCGACGTGGCGGAAAAAATCTCGCTGCCGGCCCGGCCCAAGGATTTCAGCCAGGTGATGGGCGGGCTGGGCATCGAGGACGGCCCCTACCTGATGTTGCCCTTTGCCGGCCCCTACACCCTGCGGCAGCTGTCCGGCGACGTGGTGGACAGCCTCTACTTCCCCTACGATGCCATGACCCTCGCCATGCGCGCCGGCAAATGGGCGCTGATGGGGCTTTACAGCCGCAGCCAGTTGATCGAGCGCGAAGCCATTATCGACAACTCCCTGGATCCCTACGGCCTGACCAAGGATTTCTATCTGCAGTACCAGGCGACCAAGGTGGGCCGGGAAGCGGAGATGTCGGATGAGGACCTGAGCGACTTTATGGACGAGATCGACGGGTAAAAAGAAAGTGCTAAGCCTGGAGCTTGAAGCCGGAAGAGAGAACACTCAAACTCCTTCCAGCTTCCAGCCTGACTCTTAGTCACAAGTCCGGCTGTCTGATTTGACGCAGATAAGAGGCAACAGGGCCACCTCCGCCGACACGCTGTGAATACATCCCTGTACGCTCGCACCTGCCATCCCTGGCAGGTGACGGTCGGCGGAGGCCATCCCTGTTGCCTCTTTCCAGCCCCGGCGCTGCCTGAAGGTGGTGCCAACAGGAGGCTGCGATAGAGAGGACAAAGGGCTCAGCTCCGCCGGCCCTCCGCGCCAGGGAGGGCGCGGCGGAGCCCCCAGGGAGGGGTTTATGGCGTGCCGGAGGAGCTGTGCGCTTTGGCCGATGTTTTGCTCGATCAAAAGTCAACAAAAACTTGTGACCAAGAGTCAGGCTTCCAGCCTCAAGCCGGATAATGGATCAGGTTGTAGAACACGGCGGGCTCGTTGCCCGGGTTGCGATAGCCGTGGGGCCGGTCGGCGTGAAAGCGCACCGCCGCGCCCGGCCCCAGCCGCTGCCACTCCCCGTCCAGCAGCAGCTCCATCTCTCCGCGCTGCACTATCACATGCTCGATCACCCCGCTGTCGTGCGGATCCGATAACTGCTCATGGCCCGGCAGCAGGGTCAGTTCGAACATCTCGAAGCCGAAGCGGGTCTCGAAGGGAAACAGCGGCGCCACCAGCATGCCGTCGCCGGCCGGCTGCCGGCGCAGGGCGTCCGTCTGCCGGTAGAGGGGGCCGGGATGCGGCTCGGGCACCGGCTCCAGGAAGGTGGACAGGGAGGTGTGGAAGCCGCCGGCGATTTTCCACAGGGTGGCGACCGTGGGGCTGGACTCGCCCCGCTCTATCTGGCCCAGCATCGCCTTGCTGACCCCGGTTTCCCGGGCACAGGCGTCCAGGCTCCAGCCCCGCTCCTGGCGCAGGGCCTTGAGGGTGTCCGCCAGGTATTGGTTCGGCTCTTTCATCACAGTTTCCCGCTTTTCCTGCTTGGCTCGCTGTTGTGCGTTATAGCATACATTTGCTAGCATGGCTTTCTTATGCGTTATAACGCACAACCAGGAGCCCGCCATGTTCAGCCTGTCCCATCTTTCCGCCGGTTTTATCGCCGTGCTGGTCGGTTACACCAGCTCGGCGGCCATTATCTTCCAGGCCGCCGCTGCCGCCGGAGCCAGCCAGGCCGAGACCGGCTCCTGGATGTGGGCGCTGGGCATCGGCATGGGGCTGACCTGCATCGGTTTTTCCCTGCGCTACCGGGAGCCGGTGCTCACCGCCTGGTCGACCCCGGGGGCGGCGCTGCTGGTGACGGCCCTGGCCGGGGTGCCCATGAGCGAGGCCATCGGCGTCTTCCTGTTTAGCTCGGCGCTGATCCTGCTGTGTGGCCTGACCGGCTGGTTCGACAAGATCATGCGGCTGGTGCCGGCGGGACTGGCCGCGGCCATGCTGGGCGGGGTGTTGCTGAAGTTCGGCCTGGATCTGTTCGCCTCGGCCCAGACCCAGCCGCTGCTGGTGGCGGCGATGCTGGCGACTTACCTGGCCCTGCGCCGGCGGCTGCCGCGCTACGTGATCCCGCTCAGCCTGCTGGCCGGGCTGCTGGTCGCCGGCGGTGACGGCCTGCTGCGTTTCGACGACTTCGAGTGGCAGCTGGCCCGGCCGGTGCTGATGACGCCCGAGTTTTCCCTCACCAGCCTGCTCGGCGTCGGCATCCCCCTGTTTATGGTGACCATGGCCTCCCAGAACGTGCCCGGCATCGCCGTGCTGCGGGCCCACGGCTACCACACCCCGGCCTCGCCGCTGGTCGGCTGGACCGGCTTCACCGGCCTGCTGCTGGCGCCTTTCGGCGGCTTCGCCTTCAACCTGGCGGCGATCAGCGCGGCGGTGTGCATGGGCAAGGAGGTGGACCCGGATCCCAAACAGCGCTATAAGGCGGCGGTATGGGCCGGCGTCTTCTACCTGCTGATGGGGCTGTTCGGCGCCACCGTGGTGGGGCTGTTCGCCGCGTTGCCGGGAGAGCTGGTGATGGCCATCGCCGGCCTGGCGCTGCTCGGCACCATCGGCAACAGCCTGACGGTGGCCCTGGCCGACGAGCGGGAGCGGGACGCGGCCCTGCTCACCTTTATGATCACCGCCTCGGGCCTGGCCCTGTTCGGCATCGGCAGCGCCTTCTGGGGGCTGGTGATCGGCGGTGGCGTGCACTGGCTCAACCGGCGGCGGCACTAACAACAACCCCGGCAGATAGCGAGGGAAGCATGTCTGATGAAAAAGTCGTTTGCTATCACTCAATGAGTCGGCCAAAGGGCCAGCTCCGCCGACACGCTACGAGTACATCCATGTAAGCTCGCACCTGCCATCCCTGGCAGGTGACGGTCGGCGGAGCTGTTCCCCTTGTCCGCCTGTTTTGACATCGGAATTGCCTGTTTAGCTGTCTGAGCTTTGTCAGATGTGAAAACCCCGGCGGGTGCCGGGGTTGTGGGTTTAGCCGTCGTGGCGGCCGTGGCGCTGGGGCCGGTTGGGTTTGTTGCTGCGCGGCGGCCGGTTGTTGGCGGCGCCGGCGTTGCGGCCCCGGCCACCGCCGTTGCCCCGGCCCCGGTTGTTGGCCGGCGGCTTGGTGGCGGGCTGGGCCTCTTCAGGGCCGGGCTCGAAGCCGGGCAGCACTTCCAGGGTGGCATCCTGCTTGATCAGCTTTTCGATGGCCTTGAGCAGTGGCTTTTCCTCGTGGCTGATCAGCGACAGCGCCTCGCCGGTGCTTCCGGCCCGGCCGGTGCGGCCGATGCGGTGCACATAGTCTTCCGCCACATGGGGCAGCTCGTAGTTGACCACGTGGGGCAGCTCGCTGATGTCGATGCCGCGGGCGGCGATGTCGGTGGCCACCAGCACCCGCAGCTGGCCGTCCTTGAACTGGCTCAGGGCCCGGGTGCGTGCCCCCTGGCTCTTGTCGCCATGGATCGCCATGGCCGGCAGGCCGTCCTTGTCGAGCTGCATTGCCAGCCGGTTGGCGCCGTGCTTGGTGCGGGTGAACACCAGCACCTGGCGCCAGTTGTTGTGGCCGATCAGGTAGCTGAGCAGGGCGCGCTTGCGGTTTTTGTCGGCGGCCACGAAGCGCTGGGCGATGGTTTCGGCGGTGGTGTTGCGCCGGGCCACCTCGATGTGCTCGGGCTGGTGCAGCAGATCTTCCGCCAGTGCCTTGATCTCGTCGGAGAAGGTGGCGGAGAACAGCAGGTTCTGCCGCTTTTTCGGCAGCAGCGCCAGGATGCGGCGGATGTCGCGGATAAAGCCCATGTCCAGCATGCGGTCGGCTTCGTCCAGCACCAGCATTTCGACCCGGGACAGATCGATGGAGCGCTGGGACACATGGTCCAGCAGCCGGCCCGGGGTGGCCACCACCACGTCCACCTTGCGGCCCAGGGCCTTCATCTGCGGATTGATGCTGACCCCGCCGAACATCACCAGGGTGCGCAGATCGGTGTGTTTGGCGTAGGCGCGCAGGTTTTCCTCCACCTGGGCGGCCAGCTCGCGGGTGGGGGTGAGCACCAGGGCGCGCACCGGCGCCCGGCCGTTGGCCAGGGGTTGGGCCCTGGTTTCGCCCAGGCGCTGCAGCATGGGCAGGCCGAAACCGGCGGTCTTGCCGGTGCCGGTCTGGGCGCCGGCGAGCAGATCGCCGCCTTTCAGCACCAGCGGAATGGCCTGGCGCTGGATGGGGGTAGGTTCGGTGTAACCACATTCATTGATGGCTTGAACGAGCTTGTCGTTCAGGCCCAGGGAAGCAAAAGACATGAAACTCCGGGGTAATAAGGGTCCTGACGGACGGATGAGGCAAAAACGGCTTGCAATGGCGGGATGATAACAGAAAAGCGGGACCGGGCATAAAAAAGACCTTGGGGCTCAGTCCTTGAAGTCCCAGGACAGGTTGGACACCAGCCGGCAGGGTTCGCACAGAAAGTCGAAAATGTCGTGCACCGGCTCGGCCAGCCGCCAGTCGCCGCCACAGCTGGGGCAGGGGCGTTCCTGCTCGGCGGCCAGGCTGTCGCCGCCCACCCGGTACAGGTAGTAGAAGGTCGGTATCCCGCTCAGGTACTCGATGCGCTTGGCCAGATCCCGGCCGCGGCGGGCCAGGCGGCTGTCCGGCAGCGCGAGTTCGAGCACGGCGCCGTGCTCCAGGATGGAGCCGTTCATCTGCAGCTGATCACAGGCTTCCCAGTCTTCCTGCCACTTCAGCACCTGCTTGAAGTCGCCGTTGGCCACCGGCGGTATCCGGTACAGGGGCACGGGGGCGAAATGCTCGCCGCAGCGCAGGGGCGAGCAGCTGTGCAGGTAGCTGGTGTAGAGCAACTGCCAGGAACGGCTTTCGCAAGGGTCCGTGCTGTCCGAGTTGAGATCCTGGCCCCGACACTGCACCCGGGGGCTGGTCAGCCCCACCTGGTGCAGCCGGTCGATGGCCAGCTCCACCTGGCGGCTGTAGTGGCGAGGATGCAGGCTGTCCTGCTCCGGGCAGACCACCCGACAGCCGAGCCAGCCCTGGTGGATGCTGGTGGGAAATTCCCGCCCCAGGATCTGGCCGTTGTAGCGCAGGGCGTCCAGCAACTGGCGCACCGCCGGCTCGGCCTCGGCCAGCACGATGTCCTGGTAACAGTCGAAGCTGAGTTCGCATACCCACATCAGCGTTTTTGCTCCAGCAACTGCTCAAGCCGGGCCAGACGCGCTTCCAGCGCCTGGATCCGTTCGAGCAGATCGGGCCGATCCGCTGCCGCCACGGGGGCGGCGGGGATATCGGAAGCCGGCGGCAGGCTGTCCGGCGACTGCTTGTAGCGGCTGATCAGCTGCAGCAGCTGGGGCATGCTGACCTGGCCTCCGACCCTGGCCTTGACCGCGGCGGTGGTGATGCTCTTGCCTTCACGCACCAGGCTGTGAATGGCGTTGATGATTTCCTGACTGGACATCTTGGCTCCGTGTGGGGTTATCTCAGGCTGGCGTTCAGCTGATCGATGACTTCCGCCCAGTCCGAGTCGTTTTGCAGCCCTTCCTTCAGGAAGCTGGACTGGGCCTTGTTCCAGAAGGGGGCGTCCACCAGTTCCACCTCGGGAGGCAGGCGGTGGGCCGCCAGAAAATGCTCTATGCCCTGGTGGCTGGCGTCCAGCCCCAGTTGTTCAAACAGCTCACTGAACGGGTGAGTAATGTGTTCCATGGGGATCTCCTCGGCAAACCGTCTATGAAAAACCACCAGGTAGGGTGGCGTTCGGAACTCTTTGCAGTTCCTGCTCTTACAGCATAGGCGATGGTGGCTCGCGCAGCACCGGCAGGGAGACGTCCAGCACCCTGAGGCCGGCCAGCCAGAGGGTACCTTCGTCCTTCTGCAGGCCGTCGTGGCTGAACTCGAACCTGAACTGGGCCAGCAACCGTCCCTTCTGCCACACGTAGCGGTAACGGTAGACGCTGAGCAGCTGCAGCTGCCGGCGTTTGCAATAGTGCTCCAGCCAGCGGCGGGCGAATTCGCTCTGGCGGCGCACCTGCCAGTAGCCGGCACCGAGCAGGAACAAGCCCAGCAGGAGCAGCAGCTCAGTCACGGGCGGCCGCGAACAGCTTGCCGATGGCGTCCCGCAGGGCCGGTGCCAGCGCCGGGTTGTGCAGATTGGCGAGGATCAGCGGGCGCAGGGCCGGGGTCGAGACCAGTTCGGCGAAGAGGCCGTTGAACAGCTCCGGGTGCCGTTCGGCGAGCTGCTCCAGGTAGGCCAGCAGCAGGGCTTCGTCGGTCAGTTCCTGCCACAGCCGGGCCGCCAGGCTCAGCATCAGGGTCTGGCCCGGCGCCAGGGCCAGCAGGCTGGCGATTTTGCGGCTGCGGGCCGCGAGGGGCGTGGTGCCCGCCGTGGCGCGCAGCAGCAGGCCGATGCGCTCTTCATCGGGGGTGGCGCGCTCCTGCTCGGCGCTGATGGCGGCCAGCAGGCATTCGGCCAGCTCGGCGGGCAGGGGCTGATGTTCGCACTGGCCCAGCAGGGCCTGCTGCACCGGCAGGGGCAGGCCGAACAGCCGGGACGCCAGCAACTGGCCGAGGGCCGGCTCCGTGGCCAGGCGGGCCGCCAGATCCGCCAGCCCCTGCAGGCCCAGTTGCTGCCAGTCGTGCCGCTCGGGCTCGGCCAGGTAGTCGAGCACCGCCGGGTAGTAGGCGGAAGGCGGCAGGGCCAGATCCCGCCGCAGCCGGGCATGGAGGGCGGCCAGTTTGTCCTGGGCCGGCTGGAAGGTGAAGGGCGTCTGGGCCAGGCGTTGCTGTTGCTCTTCGCCGAGCGGGGCGGTGGGATCCTGGCCCAGCTGCTCGACCAGGGCGGCGAGGAAATGCTTGACCGCGGCGTTGTTGAACAGGCCGCGCTCGTCCAGGGGGATCTTCAGAAACCAGAGGTAGTGCTGGCGCTCGTCGCCGTGCTGGTGGTAGCAGACCGCCAGCCAGGCGTGGCGCTGCAGGGGCCAGGGGTAGGGCCGGCGGCCGGCCTCGATGGCGGCGAAATCCTCGGTGGCCAGGGGTTGCAGGCGGCGGCCCAGATCGTAGAGGCGGAACTCGGTGCCCGCCTGGCTCAAAAACTCGCTCAAGGTATCTATCTGCATCGGCTCCTCCTGTCGACCAGGGCGGAATTATAGGGAGTCGGGCGCCAAGATGGTATAGTGGGCCGGTGTTTTAAGAGGAGGATGCCGATGTCTGCCGAACCCCGAGCGCTGCTTTATGCCATCGAGCGCGAACTCAAGGTGCTGTCCTGGTGGGAGAGTTCGCCGCCCTCCGCCGAGGCGCTGGCGAGCACGGAGCCGTTCTGCCTCGACACCCTGAGTTTTCCCCAGTGGCTGCAGTTCGTGCTGATCCCGCGCATGCAGGCGCTGATCGACGCGGGCTCCCCCCTGCCGACGCGGATTTCCATCTATCCCATGGCCACCGAGAGCTTCAGGCAACTGGCCGAGGATACCCGGGCGCTGGAAGAAGCCATCGCCCGCCTGGACGAGGCGCTGTCCGGCCAGCCGGTGTCCCGCGAACCATGAGCATCGACATCCTGTACCAGGACGACTGGCTGGTGGCGGTGAACAAGGCGGCGGGGCTTCTGGTGCACCGCAGCTGGCTCGACCGGCACGAGACCCGCTTCGCCATGCAGCTTACCCGCGACGCGGTGGGCGGGCATGTGTTTCCGGTGCACCGGCTGGACAGGCCCACCTCGGGGGTGTTGCTGTTCGCCAGGAACGCCGAGGTGGCGCGAACCCTGACCCAGGCCTTTACCGAGCGGCGGGTGGAAAAGCACTACCTGGCGGTGGTGCGTGGCTACCTGGCGCCGGCCGGCACCCTGGATTACGCCCTGGAGCACCGGCCGGACGCCATTGCCGACAAGTTTGACGACCCCGACAAACCGCCCCAGCCGGCGGTGACCCACTGGCAGAGCCTGGCCCGGGTGGAGCTGCCCTTCGCGGTGTCGAAAAAGCACGCCACCAGCCGCTACAGCCTGGCCCGGCTCGAGCCGGAAACCGGGCGCAAACACCAGCTACGCCGCCACCTGGCCCACCTGCGCCATCCCATAGTGGGCGACACCACCCATGGCGACGGCCGCCACAACCGCTTCTTCCGGGAGCAGTACGGCTGCGGCCGCCTGCTGCTGCACGCCGCCGGCCTGGCGCTGGCGCATCCGATCACCGGTGAGCCGCTGCGGCTCGAGGCGCCCCTGGATCAGGGCTGGCGATCGCTGATCTGTGAGTTCGGTTGGGAAAGTGCGCTCGCACCCGGGGAGCCTGACGGGGTAAAATCCGCGCTTTCAGTGGCTTAGGCGCATAGTGTGACACTTCAACCCCTACTCGATCGGATAGACCTTGAGGCCCGCCGGCTTTTTGGCCAGGGCAAGGTGGCCGACTACATTCCCGCCCTGGCACGGGTGCCGGCCGAGCGCTTCGGCATGGCCATCTGCACCCTGGATGGCGGGCTCTATTGCAGCGGCGACGCCCGGGAGCCCTTTTCCATCCAGAGCATTTCCAAGGCCTTCGCCCTGGCCATGGCCCAGCAACGCTATGGCGACGAGCTGTGGCAGCGGGTGGGCAAGGAGCCCTCGGGCAATGCCTTCAACTCCCTGGTGCAGCTGGAGTTCGAGCAGGGCATACCGCGCAACCCCTTTATCAACGCCGGCGCCCTGGTGGTGGTGGACGCGCTCAGCTCCCGGCTGTCGGCCCCGGTGCACGCCTTTCTGGAGACGATGCGGCTGCGGGCCGGCAACCCGGCGCTGCGCATCGATCACAAGGTGGCCGACTCGGAATACGAGCACCGTTTTCGCAACGCGGCCATGGCCAACCTGATGAAGAGCTTCGGCAACTTCCACAACGAGGTGGACGAGGTGCTGAAGGCCTATTTCAGCTATTGCGCCCTGTCCATGAACTGCGTGGATCTGGCCCGGGCCTTCAGCTTCCTGGCCAACGGCGGGCGCTGCGTGGTGACTGGCGAGCAGTGGCTGCCCCGGCTGCAGACCCAGCAGCTCAACGCCCTGCTGTTCACCTCCGGACTCTACGACGCGGCCGGGGATTTTGCCTACCGGGTGGGGATGCCGGCCAAGTCCGGGGTGGGCGGCGGCATAGTGGCGGTGGTGCCGGGGCGCTTCACCGTGTGCGTCTGGTCGCCGGAGCTGAACGGTTACGGCAATTCGGTGGCGGGGATCTGGGCGCTGGAAGAGCTGTCCCGGGCCCTGGACTTACGACTTTTCTGACGGGAGAAAATATGGCGGCGGTAGAGATTATTATCGGCAGTGTCTACGGTTCGGCGGTGCTGGTGGCCGAGACCCTGGAGCAGGCCCTGCGGGACGCCGGGCACAGCGTCCGGCTGCACGAGGATGCGGTGCTGTCGGAGCTGGACAAGGAGCGGCTGTGGCTGGTGGTCACCTCCACCACCGGCCAGGGCGACCTGCCCCCCAACCTGGTGCCGCTGTTTGAGGAGATCCGCGAACGCTGCCCGCCCATGCCGGCGCTGCGCTATGCGGTGGTGGCCCTGGGCGACAGCAGCTACGAGAACTTCTGCGGCGGCGGCCGCCAGTTCGACGAATTGCTGCAGGAGTTGCAGGCCCAGGCCCTGGCTCCGCGCCTGGAGGTGGATGCCAGCGAAACCCTGGAGCCGGAAGAGCCGGCCCTGGAGTGGCTGAAGGGCTGGATGGGGAAGATATAAGCTTATTCCTTCGTCACCCGGATACCGTCTTCTTCAATCTGGATCAGGCCCTTCTTGTAGAGGCCGCCGATGGCCTTCTTGAAGGTGCCCTTGCTGGTGCCGAACAGGCGGAACAGGGTATCCGGATCCGTCTTGTCGCTCACCGCCATAAAGCCGCCGGCCTGGGTCAGCTTGTCGAGCACCTTCTGGGCGGCGTCGTCCACCCGGCCCGGGCCCGGCTTGAACAGGCTCAGATCGAGCTTGCCGTCGTCCCGCACCTGCTTGATGTAGCCCTTGATGGCCCGGCCCATGGGCAGGCGTTCGGGCAGCTCCGACTTGAACAGCACCCCCCAGTGGCGGCCGTCGACCACCGCCTTCAATCCCAGGGGCGTGGCACCGGCGATCAGCAGGCTGACCTCGTCGCCGGGCTGGTAGCGGGGGCGCTCCTGGCTCAGGAAAGGTTCCAGCTTGCTGCTGGCCACCATGCGTCCCTCATGATCCAGGTAGAGGTACACCACATAGTGGCGGCCTTCGTGCATGGGCTGGGCCTGCTGGCGCGCCGGCACGAAGATGTCCTTCTTCATGCCCCAGTCGAGAAAGGCGCCCAGGCGGTTGGTGGTCACCACCCGCAAGGAGGCGAACTGGCCGGCCCTGGCCTTGGGGGCGTCGGTGGTTACCACCGGTGCCAGGTCCGCATCCAGGTAGATGAAGACGGCGACCTCGTCACCGGGCCGGATGCCTTCGGGCAACTGGCGACGGGGCAGGAACAGCTCGCCGTAATCGCCTCCGTCCAGCCAGCCGCCCTTGTCGTCCAGGCGCAGCAGGGGCAGGTTGTTGTAGTCGCCAAGCTTGATCATGGTGGTTACCCTGGTTGCAAAAGGCAGATCTTAGCCTGTGCCGGGTTCAAAGGCCAGATGAGAGGAAGGGGAGGATGAGAGGGTGTGCACCGGCGATACAGCGTCTACCATCAGGTGAACAACATCGGAGCAGGGGAGCACCATGACAGCGGAGCAAACCACAGTTCTCCTTATCTTACTGGTCACGGTCGTGCTGTTTTTATGGGGGCGCTGGCGTCACGACATGGTGGCGCTGGCCGCCCTGCTGGCTTGTGTGCTCGCCGGCCTGGTTCCACCGGAGGACGCCTTTATGGGGTTCGGCCATCCGGCGGTGATCACCGTGGCATGCGTGCTGGTTTTGAGCCGAGGCTTGCAGCAATCCGGGGCGATCGATGTGCTGGCCCGCCGGCTATTGCCGGCCGAAGCCGGAGTCACCCTGTCCATCGTAGCCCTGACCGCCCTGGGGGCGGCCCTGTCGGCCTTTATGAACAACGTGGGGGCGCTGGCGCTGCTGATGCCGGTGGCCATTCAGATTGCCCGCCGCCAGCAACTGGCGCCGGGGGTGGTGCTGATGCCCCTGGCTTTCGGCACCATACTGGGGGGCATGACGACCCTGATCGGTACTCCGCCCAACCTTATCGTGTCCGGTTTTCGGGCGGCAAACGGGACGGGAGGTTTCGCCATGTTCGACTTTGCTCCCGTGGGCCTGGCGGTGGCCTGCACGGGGGTGTTGTTCGTGACCCTACTGGGCTGGCGGCTGGTGCCCCGGCGCAAGCCATCCGGCATGGAGGGGTTCGACAGCGCGGCCTACATCACCGAGGCCCGGGTCCCGGAGGAAGCCAAAGCGGTCGGGCTCAGCCTGCGGGAGGTGGAGGCCGAGTTGGAGCAGGCCGGGGCCCAGGTATTGGCCCTGGTGCGCAACGAGGTGAGGGTGACGGCGCCCAGCCTGCGTCGGCGGGTGCAGGCCAGGGATATTCTCCTGATCGAGGCGGAAGCCGAATCCTTGTCCAATGTCTTGTCCAGCCTGGGATTGAAACTGGCCGCAGAAAAAGCCAACTCGGACAAAGACGGAGTGGCCGCAGATGCTGAGGACCAGTCCGCCGAGTCGTCCGAGGACAAGGCTGCCAGGGAGAAGGGCGAGGAGCCGGTATTAATGGAGTTTGTGGTGCTGCCGGATTCCGAGTTGATCGGGCGTTCGGCCCGGGAGATCCGCCTGCGCAGCCGCTATAACATCAATTTGTTGGCACTGTCCCGTCAGGGACAGCGTTCGGTGGCCCGGCTGCGTGCCTTTGCTTTCACCGCCGGCGATCTGCTGCTGATGCAGGGATCCCCGGAGGCCTTGGGCGAGTTTGCCACCACTGCCGGCTGTGTGCCGCTGGCGGAGCGGGAACTGCGTATTCCCGACAAACGCAAGCTGGTGCAGGCCTGCGCCATCATGGCGGGTACCATCCTCTGCGTGACCTTGGGGCTGTTGCCTGCCGCCATTGCCTTTTCTGCCGGGGTGCTGGCCTCCATGGCGGCGGGGACTGTGCCGCCCCGCTCGGTGTATTCCGCTATCGATGGCTCGGTAGTGGTGCTACTGGGTGCGCTGTTTCCGGTGGCTGCGGCGATGGAAACCACCGGTGCCGCCGGCCTGGTCGCCCGCTTTCTGCTGGAGCAACTGGTTCAGGGACACGGGGTGCTTGCGCTGGCCCTGATCCTGGTGGTGACCATGACCCTGTCCGATCTGATGAACAATGCCGCTACCGCCGCCGTCATGTGTCCCATCGCGCTGGGGACCGCCGCTCAGTTGGGAGCCAACGCGGATCCTTTTCTGATGGCCGTGGCCATCGGCGGCTCCTGCGCCTTCCTGACGCCGATAGGGCACCAGAATAACACTCTGATCCTCGGACCCGGGGGATTTCGTTTCGGCGACTATTGGCGTTTGGGGTTGCCTCTGGAAATCGTGGTGGTGCTGATCGGTATCCCCATGTTGCTGTTGGTGTGGCCCTTATGAGACAACAATAAAGATAGAGCGGCAGCCCCTTGGGGCCATTGTTCGACCATACTTAACTCAGCCAAATCCGGTGCCTGTTGGAACCTGTCAGGGGTAAGGCAGGCGCTTGGCCACGATGAGGACATCACCATGCACAATGAACTGGACAACAGGGTCGTA
Source organism: Zobellella denitrificans (assembly GCF_002407485.1). Lineage (NCBI taxonomy): Bacteria > Pseudomonadati > Pseudomonadota > Gammaproteobacteria > Aeromonadales > Aeromonadaceae > Zobellella > Zobellella denitrificans. The sequence goes on from NZ_CP012621.1 coordinate 985,964, forward strand.
CTGGAAGTGTTCGACAAAATCCGCCGTTTCGGCGAGCCCTACGAGGATGGCCACATGCTGGAGGGGATAGTGGCGCGCAGCGATTTCGACGGTTACAGCGTGCACCTTTCCGGCAGCGGCGTCACCCTGCAGCTCAACTTCCACCAGAGCTATCATTTCGACTACGCCAGCGACAAGCTCAAGGAGCAGTTTATGGCCAAGGTGGAGTATATCCACCGTCACTACAACGGTTGAAGCAGGGCGCTGTCATGATCGAGGCCCCGTCGGAGGAGCTGCCGTACGATCCCGGACCGGATGAGCGGAACTGGGCCATGTTCTGCCATCTGTCGGTGTTCGCCGGCCTGCTGTTCCCCTTCGGCAATGTCATTGCCCCCCTGGTGCTGTGGCTGCTGAAGCGACGGGAGTCGGCCTTCGTGGATTTTCACGGCAAGGAGGTGCTGAACTTCCAGATCACCCTGTTGCTGGGCTTTGCGGTGTGCTGGGTGCTCACCCTGGTGATCATCGGCCTGGTGCTGATGGTGGTGCTGGCCCTGGCGGCCCTGGTGCTGACCATCATCGGCCTGGTCCGGGCCAGCCGGGGCGAATGCTGGCGCTATCCCCTCAGCCTGCGGCTGGTGAGTTGAGGCCCCCCGGGGCCCCGGATTAAATCTTGCGCGCCTTGACGCTGCGGCCCTTGATCTTGCCCTGCTGCAGGTGCTTCAGCGCCTGGCGGGCCGCGTCCCGGTGCACCGCCACGTAGGACTGCATTTCCGTGATATCGATTTTTCCCACCTGGCTGCCCATGATGCCGGCCTCGCCGGTCAGGGCGCCGAGGATGTCGCCGGCGCGGATCTTGATTTTGCGGCCGCCGGCAATGCACAGGGTCACCATCTCCGGTTGCCGCGGGGTGGAGCCGGCATCGAGCCCGGCCAGGTTGCCCTGGGGAATGGGGGCCTGCTGGTATTCCTCTATCATGTTGACCCGGTAGGCTTCCCTGGGGCTGTAGAGGGTGATGGCCAGGCCCTGCTGGCCGGCGCGGCCGGTACGGCCGACCCGGTGCACATGCACTTCCGGGTCCTGGGTGACCTCGTAATTGACCACCATCGCCAGCTCCTTGATATCCAGGCCGCGGGCGGCCACGTCGGTGGCCACCAGCACATTGGCGCTGCCGTTGGCGAAGCGGATCAACACCTGGTCCCGCTCGCGCTGCTCCAGATCGCCGTTCAGGGCCAGGGCGGCGAAGCCCAGGTTGTTCAGGTGGTCCGCCACCTCCTGGCAGGCCCGCTTGGTGTTGCAGAACACCACGCAGGACGCGGGCGCATAATGGCCGAGCAGGCTGGCCAGGGCCTGCCTGCGCTGTTCGGGCTCCACCTCGTACAGGGTCTGTACGATGGCGTCGGCCCGTTGCGGCTCGACCACCGACACCCGCTCGGGCCGGCGCTGCAGGCCCTGGCTCATCTGCGCGATGCCGTCCGGGTAGGTGGCGGAGAACAACAGGGTCTGGCGCTCCCGGGGCGCGCAGGCCACCACCCGCTGGATATCGTCGGCAAAGCCCATGTCCAGCATGCGGTCCGCCTCGTCCAGCACCAGGGTGTTGAGGGCATCCAGCTTGAGGGTGCCCTTGTCCAGGTGCTTGAGCACCCGGCCCGGGGTGCCGACCACTATGTGCACGCCGCCGGCCAGGGCGGTGAGCTGGGGGCCGTTGGGCGAGCCGCCGCACAGGGTGACCAGGCGGACGTTGGCCATGGCCCTGGCCAGGCGGCGCAGTTCCCGCGCCACCTGGTCGGCCAGCTCCCGGGTGGGGCAGAGCACCAGGGCCTGCACCGCCAGCCGGTTCACATCCAGCCGGGCCAGCAGCCCGAGCCCGAAGGCCACCGTCTTGCCGCTGCCGGTGCTGGCCTGGGCGATGACGTCCTTGCCGGCCAGCACCAGGGGCAGGCTCTGTGCCTGGATGGGCGTCATTTGGGTGTATTCCAGGCTGGCCAGGTTGTCGACCAGGGCCGGGGCCAGGGGCAGGGCGGAAAATTCGGTGTGGTTCACGGCAGGTTCTCGATAGCGGGTAAAATAGGGCGCCGACAGGCGGGGGGCATGATAGCAGAAAAGCGGGCGCGGCTGTGGTTTTTTGCAGCGGAGGAAGGAAGGAGGGGAAAGAAGGGCGGCAGGGCCGCCCTCGGGCCGGAAGCCGCTCAGTTGTGCTTGTGCAGTTCGGCGTTCAGTTCGATCGCGGACTTGTTGGTTTTCACCTCGATGCGGCCGTTCTGGGAGTTGCGGCGGAACAGCAGGTCGTTTTTGCCGGCCAGATCGGCGGCCTTGACGGTTTGCACCTCGTTGTTCTTGTCATCCAGCACCGTGACTTTCGAACCGGCGGTGATGTAGAGGCCGGATTCGATGGTGCAGCGATCGCCCAGGGGGATGCCCAGGCCGGCGTTGGCGCCCAGCAGGCAGCCTTCGCCCACGGAGATGACGATGTTGCCGCCGCCGGACAGGGTGCCCATGGTGGAGCAGCCGCCGCCCAGATCGGAACCGTTGCCCACCACCACACCGGCGGAGATGCGGCCTTCGACCATGCTCACGCCCAGGGTGCCGGCGTTGAAGTTGATAAAGCCTTCGTGCATGACGGTGGTGCCTTCGCCCACGTGCGCACCCAGGCGGATGCGGGAGGCGTCACCGATGCGCACGCCGGCCGGGACCACGTAGTCGGTCATCTTGGGGAACTTGTCGACGGAGTTGACGCTGAGGGTGCGGCCCTGGGCGCGCGCGGCCAGCTGGCGACGGGCCAGCTCGTCCACCGCGATGGCGCCCTCGGAGGTCCAGGCCACGTTGGGCAGCAGGCCGAACATGCCGGACAGATCCAGGCCGTGCGGTTTCACCAGGCGGTGGGAGAGCAGGGCCAGCTTCAGGTACACCTCGGCGGTGCTGGCGGGGGCGGCGTCGGTTTCCAGTATGGTCACCACCAGCGGCTGGCGGGTGCCGGCCAGCACCTCGACTACCTCGGCCTGGGCCTTGGCGTCCACCGACAGGAAGGCTGCTTCCAGATCTTTCAGTTGGGCCGCGTCGATTTCGATGGCCGCGTTGCCGCCCTGGTAGCCGATCTTGGCGGCCACCGCGCCGATCAATGCGTCGTCGGCATTCAGCAGCGGCTGGTTGTAGTAAACCTCCAGCCATTCCCCTTTGGCGGACTTGGTGCCCACACCCAGACCGAAAGCAAAGTTTGCCATCCTGTTCACTCCATTAATTGGTTTGCATACCTAATCGGCTGTCGCACGGCGGCCAGCCGGGTGTAAATCCGCTGCAGGCCGAGCTGGCGGCTTGCACCACGGTTCGGCGAAGCGCTCGGCCGATCCGTTTCTTAATTCAAAACTGGCGCATCTTTTATCATATTTTGCCGCCCTGGTTGAGTTCGTCGACCAACTTTTCTCGCAATTGCGCCTGCTCCTGCTCACTTAATGGCCGATCCTCGCTGTTGGTGAGGCTGAAGAAGTCTTCGACCCGCTCGCCGATGGTGGTGATCTTGGCGGCGTGCAGGTTGAGGCCCTGGCGGCTGAACACGGCGCCGATACGGGCCAGCAGGCCGGGGGTATCGAGCGCCACCAGTTCCATCAGGGTGCGCTTGGTGAGCCGCTGGGGCTGGAGGAAACTGACCTGGGTGCGCACGTCGAATTCCCGGTGCCGGCGCGAGGGTGGCCGCCGGCGGATGGCCGGCGGCGCGGTGTCGAGCAGCGCCTCGCTCAGGCTGTGGCACAGATCGCTGAGCCGATCGCCGCTGACCGGCTGGCCGTCCGGCTCCAGCACGATAAAGGTATCCAGGGCGTAGCCGTCCTTGGAGGTCATGATCTGGGCATCGTGGATATTGAGGTTTTTCTGATCCAGGGCCGCCGCCACCCGGCCGAACAGGTTGGGCGAGTCGGGACTGTAGATAAACAGCTCGCTGCCGCCCCGGCCCGGCTGCTGGCTGATCTGCACCAGGGGCCGCCGGCTGTCGCCGTGGGCCAGGATATGGCGGCTGTGCCAGGCGATCTGCTCCGGGGTATGGCGCAGGAAGTAGTCGGCGGTAAAGCGCGCCCACAGCGGCTTGACCCGTTCATAGGAGGTGTCCAGGTGCTCCAGCAGCTGGCGCGCCTGCAGCTTGTTCTCGCGGATGCGCAGGCGCAGGTCGGGCGGGTTTTCCAGCCCCAGGCGCAGCGCCTTTTGGGTGGCGAAGTAGAGTTCGCGCAGCAGGCTGCCCTTCCAGTCGTTCCACAGGTGATCATTGGTGGCGCAGATGTCCGCCACCGTCAGGCAGTAGAGGTAGTCCAGGTGCAGTTCGTCCCGCACCTGGGTGGCGAACTCGCGGATCACGTCCGGATCGTAGATGTCCCGCCGCTGGGCGGTGACCGACATCAGCAGGTGCTGGCGCACCAGCCAGGACACCAGGCGGGCATCGGACTTGTCCAGATCGTGCTGCAGGCAGAAGTCGAGGGCGTCCTCGGCGCCCAGCTCCGAATGATCGCCGCCCCGGCCCTTGGCGATGTCGTGGAACAGGGCGGCGAGGTAGAGCAGCTCGGGTTTGCGCAGCCGGGTGCTGATCTCGTGGCACAGGGGGTGGCTGCGCTTGCCGGCGGGCTCGCGGAACAGGTAGATGTTCTTCAGCAACCGGTGGGTGTGCTCGTCCACCGGGTAGGCGTGGAACATGTCGAACTGCATCTGGCCCACTATCTTGCTCCACTGGGGAAAGTAGGCGGCGAGGATGCCGTAGCGGTGCATCAGGGTCAGGGCCAGGTCGCTGCCCCTGGGGTGGCGCATCAGCATCATGAACAGCCGGCGGCAGTCGGCCCGCTCACACAGAAAGCCGGGCAGCCGGCGGCGGGCGTCGCGCAGCTGGCGCAGGGTGGTGGAATAGATGCCGCTGATCTGGGGGTGGGCGGCGATCTGGTAGAACAGCCGCAGTATGGCGGCGGGCTCCTGCTTGAACAGATCCGGCCTGACCACGTCGATCAGCCGGCCGCGCAGGCGGAACTCGGGGGTGAGCATGCGCACGTCCATGGCGATATGGCCGAGGATGGCCTCGTCGAACAGCTGCAGCAGCATCTCGTTGAGTTCGGCCACCCGTCGCACCGTCTGGTAGAAACGCTTCATCATCTGTTCGACGGGTTCGTTGCCGTCGCCGGCGAAGCCCAGGGCGGTGGCTACCGCCCGCTGGCGGTCGAACAGCAGCCGGTTGTCGGCCCGGCGGATCACCAGGTGCAGGGCGAAGCGCAGCTTCCACAGGAAGTTCTGGCAGTCGAGCAGCTCCCGGTATTCGGCCCGGGTAAGGAAGCCATGGCTGACCATCTCGCTCAGGGTGGCGGCGCCGAAGTGGCGGCGGGCGACCCAGCTGATGGTCTGGATGTCGCGCAGGCCGCCGGGGCTGCTCTTGATGTCGGGCTCCAGCTTGTAGCTGGTGTCCTGGAACTGGCGGTGACGTTCCTCCTGCTCCTTGCGCTTGGCCTCGAAAAAGGCCTGGCTGGGCCAGAAGCGATCCGGTGCCGTGGCCCGGGTGAGGGCGGCGAAGGTGTCGTAGCAGCCGGTGATGAGCCGGGCCTCGATCAGGTTGGTGGCCACGGTGATGTCCTTTTCCCCTTCCTCCACGCATTCGGCCACCGAGCGCACGCTGTGGCCCACCTCCAGGCGCAGATCCCACAGCAGGGTGATAAAGGCGCCGATGCGCTCGCCCAGCTCTTCTCCGGCCGGAGCCTCGCTCAGGATCAGCAGGTCGATGTCGGAATAGGGGTGCAGCTCGCCGCGGCCATAACCGCCCACCGCCACCAGCGCCAGCCGGGCATCCCGGTCCAGCCCGAAACGCTGCCACAGGCCGGTGAGCAGCTGATCCATGTGTTGGGAGCGGGTCGCCACCAGCTCCATGATGTCGTCGCCGGCATGGAAGCGCTGCTCCAGCCAGTCCTGCAGGCGGGCGAGCATGTCCTTGCAGGTGGCTAGGCTGAGCTGGTCGGGGGGGAACAGGGCCGGGGCGAGCGGGCTGGCATCCATAGGGCGGTGACTTCCTTACATCTTCAGGGGTGAGGTTAAGTTAGCAAAGTCGGCCCGGGGGGGAAAGGACATCAGTCCGCCGCGACCAGCCGGCAGGGCAGGGCCAGCTCGGCGACGGCCCGGCCCTGCTCGATCTGGGCCAGCAACTGGCGGGCGGCGGCGGTGCCGGCTTGGGGATAGCCGAGATCGACACTGGCCACGGCCGGAAACAGGAAGCGCAGCAACTCGTTGTTGCCGACCCCGGTGAGGGGCAGTGCCTTGCCGCTCTGCTGCAGGTGCTTGGCGGCGCCCAGGGCCAGGGTGTCGCTGGCGCACACCAGGGCATCCGTATCCGGCCGCTCCGCCAGCAGCAGGCGGGCGCCCTCCTGGCCGGCATGGTAGGACAGGCCCCCCAGCCGGTAGCCGGGCGAGATGCCCCGGGCCTGGCAAAAGTCGAGGTAGGCTTCCAGACGCTGCCGGCCGGTGGTGCTGTCCTGCCGCTCGACGCCGACATAGGCCGGGCGGCGCACGCCCTGCCGCCACAGGTGTTCCAGCATCAGCCCGATGGCGCCCTTGTCGTCGTAGCAGACCGACGAAAAGCCCGGGTAGCGGCGGGCCATCACCACCAGCTTGTCTTGCCAGTCGGCCTGGCCATCCAGCGCCAGGCCGGTAAAGGCGAACAGGATGGCGCCGTCGGCCTGGCGCTGCCGCAGCCAGTCGAGGTGCTCGGCCACCTTGGCGCTGCTGAAGCCGGACTCCATCAGCAGCACCTCGTAACCGGCCTGCTCCAGCACCGGCAGCATGGCGCGCACCGCCTGGTGCTCGGAGGCGGAGTCCAGGCGCGAGACGATGATGCCCACCACCTGCTGGCGCCGGGTGCGCATGGCCCGGGCCGAAGGGGAGGGGGCATAGCCGGCCTCGGCGATGATCTGCTCTATCCTGTGGCGGGTTTCCGGCTTGACCTTGGGATCCTGGTTCAGTACCCGGGAGACGGTGGTGGTGCCCACCCCGGCCAGCCGGGCAATATCGGAAATCGTCAGGCGTTTTTTCATCATGGTCGTCAACTTGCTCGCGGTGGCGGGATTGTGCCCCAAGTGTGAGCGCTTGCACAAAATGGTATCGATACCATTTTATTCTTCCGGCATTGGGATACACTCTGCGGTATCGATTCCACTGTTAAGGAAAACCCCATGAGCCAGAGCAAGAGCCAGGAAATGGCGACCCTGATTGAACACGTCGGCGGCAAGGGCAACATAGCGGCGGTGAGCCACTGCCTGACCCGGCTGCGGTTTGTGCTGAACAACCCGGGACAGGCCGACCTGAAGAAGATAGAAACCCTGTCGGCGGTCAAGGGCTGCTTCACCAATGCCGGCCAGTTCCAGGTGGTGATCGGCACCAATGTGGACGGTTACTATCAGGCGCTGAACAGCCTGCTCGGCCAGGAGGGACAGAGCAAGGAGCAGGCCAAGCAGGCGGCCCGGCAGAACATGAGCGTCTGGGAGCGGGCCATCTCCCACCTGGCGGAGATCTTCGTGCCGCTGCTGCCGGCCATCATCACCGGCGGCCTGATCCTGGGCTTTCGCAACCTGATCGGCGATATCGCCCTGTTCGACGGCCGGACCCTGACCCAGATCAGCCCCTTCTGGGCCGAGGTGCACTCCTTCCTCTGGCTGATCGGCGAGGCAATTTTCTTCTTCCTGCCGGTGGGGGTGTGCTGGTCCACGGTGCAGAAGATGGGGGGCACGCCCATCCTCGGCATCGTGCTGGGGGTGACCCTGGTCTCGCCCCAGTTGATGAACGCCTACCTGATCGGCCAGCAGGCGCCGGAGATCTGGGATCTGGGCTTCTTCGCGATCGAGAAGGTCGGCTACCAGGCCCAGGTGATCCCCGCCATGCTGGCCGGGCTGGTGTTGGCGATGATCGAGCTCCGGCTGAAGAAATGGGTGCCGGACTACCTCTACCTGGTGATAGTGCCCTTCGTTTCCCTGCTGGTGGCGGTCACCCTGGCCCATACCCTGATCGGTCCCTTCGGCCGTCTGTTGGGGGACGGCGTGGCCTTGGTCGCCAGGGCGGCGATGACCGGCGATTTCGCCCCCATCGGCGCGGCCCTGTTCGGTTTCTTCTACGCGCCCCTGGTGATCACCGGCATCCACCACACCACCAACGCGGTGGATCTGCAGCTGATGCAGAGCATGGGCGGTACCCCCATCTGGCCGCTGATCGCCCTGTCCAATATCGCCCAGGCCTCCGCCGTGGTGGGTATCATCTGGGTCAGCAAGAAGGCCAACGAGCGGGAGATATCGGTGCCGGCGGCCATTTCCGCCTACCTGGGGGTGACCGAGCCGGCCATGTACGGCATCAACCTCAAGTACAAGTTTCCCATGCTCTGCGCCATGACCGGCTCCGCCCTGGCGGCCCTGCTGTGCGGCCTGTCCGGGGTGCTGGCCAACGGCATCGGGGTGGGTGGCCTGCCGGGCATCCTCTCCATCCAGCCCCGCTACTGGCTGATCTACCTGCTGGCCATGGCCATCGCCGTGGTGGTGCCCATGCTGCTGACGGTGCTGATGTACCAGCGCCGGCAACGGGCCGGGGTAGCCCTGGGCTGAGAATCATATACAAGGCCCGGCGCGGCATTCGCCCGGGCCCTTTCTATCAAGATGGAACCAAGAGCACACAGATGAACAAAGAAGAGCAGTACGACCAGTGGTGGCATAGCGGCGTCATCTACCAGATCTACCCCAAGTCCTTCTACGATTCGGGAGACAGGGGCACCGGCGATCTGCGCGGGGTGATCGACAAGCTCGACTACCTGGCCGATCTCGGGGTGGACGCCATCTGGCTGACGCCGGTGTACGTCTCGCCCCAGGTGGACAACGGCTACGACATCGCCGACTACTACCGGATCGATCCGGCCTACGGCACCATGGCCGACTTCGAACAACTGCTGGCCGAGGCCCACCGGCGCGGCATCCGGCTGATCATGGATCTGGTGGTCAACCATACCTCCACCGCCCATCCCTGGTTCCTGGCCGCCATCGCCGATCCGGGCGGCCCCTACCGGGACTTTTACATCTGGCGCGACGGCCGTGACGGCGGCCCTCCCAACAACTGGCAGTCCAAGTTCGGCGGCAGCGCCTGGCAACGGGATGCCGCCTCGGGCCAGTATTACCTGCATCTGTTTGCGGCGGAGCAGGCGGATCTGAACTGGGAAAACCCAAGGGTGCGGCAGGAGGTGAACAACATCGTCCGCTTCTGGGCCGGCAAGGGCGTCGACGGGTTGCGCCTGGACGTGATCAACCTGATCTCCAAGGATCAGGCCTTTCCCGATGACGAGCGGGGCGACGGGCGGCGCTTCTATACCGACGGTCCCCGTGTCCACGAGTTCCTGCACGAACTCAACCGGGCGGTGTTTGCCCCGAACGGCATGATGACGGTGGGGGAGATGTCTTCCACCAGCCTGGCCCACTGCCAGCGCTACTCGAGTCCGGACAGCGAGGAGCTGTCCATGGTGTTCAACTTCCACCACCTCAAGGTGGACTACCCGGACGGCGACAAGTGGCGGCTGGCGCCGCCGGATTTTGTCGAGCTCAAGCGGCTGTTCAGCGAGTGGCAGCAGGGCCTGCACGGGCGCGGCTGGAACGCCCTGTTCTGGTGCAACCACGATCAGCCGCGCATCCTGTCCCGCTTCGGCGACGAGGGGGAATACCGGGAGCGCTCCGCCAAGATGCTGGCCACGGTGCTGCACCTGATGCAGGGCACCCCCTATGTCTACCAGGGGGAGGAGATCGGCATGCCCAACCCGGGCTATGAGCGTATCGGGCAGTACGCCGACGTGGAAAGCCGCAACATGTACCGGATCCTGCGCGAGCGGGGCCTTGCGGAAGACGAGGTGCTGGCGATACTGGCGGCCCGCTCCCGGGACAATGCCCGCTCACCCATGCAGTGGGACGACGGCGAGCAGGCCGGCTTTACCCGCGGCACGCCCTGGCTGGCGCCGGGGGCGAGCAAGGCCCGGGTGAACGTGGCGGCGGCGCTGGCGGATCCGGTGTCGGTGTTTTACCACTACCGGCGGTTGATCCGGCTGCGCAAGCGGCACCCGGTGATAGTGCGCGGCGACTACCGGGACCTGCTGCCCGAACACCCGTCCATCTGGTGCTACCAGCGGGATGACGGGGAGCGGCGGCTACTGGTGGTGGCCAACCTGGGGCGGGAGGAGCAGGCGTTCGCGCCGCCGGCGCTGGCGCCCTGGCGCCGGGCCGAGTTGCTGGTCGACAACACCGGCGCGGCCCCGGCCGCCCCCTGCGGCCTGCGGCTGGCGCCCTACCAGTGCCAGGCCTGGCTGCTGGAGTAGCCTTATTCGACGATGACGGCGGTGCCGCTGGCGGAGACCATCAGCATGCCGTTGTTCTGGCCCAGCACTTCGTAGTCCAGGTCGATGCCGACTACCGCATTGGCGCCCAGATCCCGGGCTTTCTGCTCCAGCTCCTGCAGGGCGAGATCCCGGGCCCGCTGCAGTTCCCGCTCGTAGGTGGCGGAGCGGCCGCCCACCAGGTCGCGGATGTTGGCGAACAGATCCTTGAACAGGTTGGCGCCGAGGATGGCCTCGCCAGCCACCACGCCGCAGTACTTGCGGATGCGCTTGCCTTCGATGGACGGTGTTGTGGTCATTTCCATGGGGACTCCTAGAGGTTGTTCTTCTGCTTGAGCAGATCGCGGATTTCGGTCAGCAGCTGCTCTTCCTTCGATGGCGCGGGCGGGGCTGCTGGGCTGGCTTCTTCCTTGCGCTTGAGCCGGTTGATGACCTTGATCACCATGAAGATGGCGAAGGCCACTATGGTGAAGTCCAGCACCGTCTGGATAAAGCGGCCGTAGGACAGGGTCACCGCCGGCACTTCTCCCGCCGCCGCCTGGAGCACGATGGCCAGGTCGGAAAAATCGACACCGCCGATCAGCACCCCGATGGGCGGCATGATGACGTCGTTGACCAGGGAGGAGACTATCTTGCCGAAGGCGGCACCGATGATGATGCCCACCGCCATGTCCACCACGTTGCCCTTGACGGCAAACTCCTTGAACTCTTTGATTATGTTCATGTTGCACCACCGCTGAAATAAAAATACCCAAGGTGGATCAAGTTTAGGCGGGGCTGGCCGCGAGGAGGTAGGGGAGAAGGGAAATATTCATCTGTGTCCCTGAAACGAAAAAAGGCGCCGCAGCGCCTTGGTGCTCTGATACTGTGTATCCTGTGCTTATCGTTATCAGCCGCAGGGCACTATGCTGACCGCATGGTTGCCCTTGGGCCCTTTCTGGATTTCGTATTGAACGACCTGGCCCGCTTTCAGGGTTCTGTATCCGTCCATCTGGATGGTGGAAAAGTGTGCGAACACGTCTTCGCCGCCCTCCGTCGGACAGATAAAGCCAAATCCCTTAGCGTTGTTAAACCACTTCACCGTACCGGTTGTCATACCCTTGCATCCTTTTTGCTCAAACATCCTAAACAACATTGAGAAATTGGCAGCTGCCAATTATAACTACAGGCGATTTCCCGCCGGATGCGGTGACCATGTTTGGGTGCCATACGACACTTTCGACAATGGTCACCAATCAACCACTCTAGTCCAACTTTGGGGGCAGTCAAGCCTTTGTTTGCACCCAGGCCCCCGAAGCGGAAGACTATTGACAGCGCCAGCTTAAGCGGTAGTGTGAAGGAAAGGCTAAATAACCGTTCCTGATACCCTCGGGGTTAAGCGGCCCTTGGCTTCTTTGCCTTGAACGGCGGACATGGCGGCTTCCACCAGGAGGCCGGCTTCTGTAGCACGATTCGGAACAGTGATTTAGAGTAAATATATGAGCAGGAGAACACAGCAGACGGTCGGTGATCGGGTCAAAGAGGTGGAAGAAACTGCGCTGCAGCCCCCTCCTATGTACAAGGTCATCTTGAATAACGACGACTACACCCCCATGGATTTTGTCGTGGAGGTGCTGCAAAAATTCTTTGCGATGGATGTGGACAAGGCCACGCAGGTGATGCTGGCGGTACATTATCAGGGAAAGGGGGTTTGCGGTCTCTTTACCGCGGAAATTGCAGAGACCAAGGTAGCGCAAGTGAACAAGTTTGCCCGTACGCACGAACATCCGTTGTTGTGCACCATGGAGCAGGCATGAGCCAAGACCCGCCGCAACGGGACACCGCAGTTTTTAGGGGAGGTGCCTATGTTGAACAAAGACCTTGAGAGCACGTTGAACGAAGCCTTCAACGAAGCCCGTCGCGCTCGCCACGAGTTCATGACGGTGGAGCACCTGTTACTCGCCCTGCTGGACAACCCCTCTGCCAAGGAGGCCCTGGTTGCCTGTGGTGCCGATCTGGAGCAGCTGCGCCGTGAAACCCATACCTTTATCGAGCAGACCACGCCGTTGATCCCGGTGGGGGACGACGAACTCGAAACCCAGCCCACCCTTGGCTTCCAGCGGGTGCTGCAACGGGCCGTGTTCCATGTGCAGTCCTCCGGCAATGCCGAGGTCACCGGCGCCAACGTGCTGGTGGCCATCTTCAGCGAGCAGGAGTCCCAGGCGGCCTACCTGCTGAAAAAGGCCCATGTCAGCCGGCTGGACGTGGTCAACTTTCTGTCCCACGGTGTCCGCAAGGACGGCCAGCAGGAAGAGGCGCCCTCCTCCCAGCAACAGGAGGAGAACACCGAGGAAGCCGCCAACAACCAGACCGAAGGTTTCGTCATCAACCTCAACCAGTGGGTGAAGGAAGGCCGCATCGACCCGCTGATCGGTCGGGATCAGGAGCTCAACCGCACCATCCAGGTGCTGTGCCGCCGGCGCAAGAACAACCCGCTGCTGGTGGGCGAGGCCGGGGTGGGCAAGACCGCCATCGCCGAAGGCCTGGCCTATCGCATCGTGCATCAGGACGTGCCGGAGATCATCGCCGGCAGCACCATCTATTCCCTCGACATGGGCTCCCTGCTGGCGGGCACCAAGTACCGGGGGGATTTCGAAAAACGCTTCAAGGCGTTGCTCAAGCAGTTCGAAAAGCAGAAGGGCGCCATCCTGTTCATCGATGAAATCCACACCATCATCGGTGCCGGCGCCGCCTCGGGCGGCCAGCTGGATGCGGCCAACCTGCTGAAGCCACTGCTGTCCAGCGGCCAGATCCGGTGCGTGGGCTCGACCACCTACCAGGAATACAGCCAGATCTTCGAAAAGGACAGGGCGCTGGCGCGCCGCTTCCAGAAGATCGACATCCTGGAGCCCTCGGTGGACGACACCACCAAGATACTGCTGGGGCTGAAGAGCCGTTACGAGTCCCATCACGACGTGCGTTACACCAACAAGGCGATCCGGGCCGCCGCCGAGCTGGCGGCCAAGTACATCAACGATCGCCACCTGCCGGACAAGGCCATCGACGTGATCGACGAGGCCGGCGCCCAGGTGCGGATGCTGCCGCCGTCCAAACGCAAGAAGACCATCGGCGTGGGCGATATCGAGGCCATCGTCGCCAAGATTGCCCGCATCCCGGAGAAATCCGTGTCCAGCTCCGACAAGGAGGCCCTGAAGAACCTGGAGCCCAACCTCAAGATGGTGGTGTTCGGGCAGGACAGGGCGATCGAGGTACTCACCGACGCCATCCGCCTGAGCCGCTCCGGCCTCGGCAACGAGAAAAGGCCCATCGGCTCCTTCCTCTTCGCCGGTCCGACCGGGGTGGGCAAGACCGAGGTCACCCAGCAGCTGGCGCGGATCCTCGGCATCGAGCTTATCCGTTTCGACATGTCCGAGTACATGGAGTCCCATACTGTGTCCCGGCTGATCGGGGCGCCTCCCGGTTATGTCGGCTTCGATCAGGGCGGCCTGCTCACCGATGCGGTGATCAAGCACCCCCATGCGGTGGTGCTGCTCGACGAAATCGAGAAGGCGCACCAGGACGTGTTCAACCTGCTGCTGCAGGTGATGGACAACGGCACCCTTACCGACAACAACGGCCGCAAGGCGGATTTCCGCAATGTGATACTGGTGATGACCACCAACGCCGGGGTGCAGGAAACGGTGCGCAAGTCCATCGGCTTCCAGCAACAGGACCACAGCCACGACGCCATGACCGAAATCAACCGGACCTTCGCGCCCGAGTTCCGCAACCGGCTCGACCATATCATCTGGTTCAACCACCTGGATATGGACATCATCCATCGGGTGGTCGACAAGTTCATCGTCGAACTGCAGGCCCAGCTGGATGCCAAGGGCGTGTCGATGGAAGTCAGCGAGCAGGCCCGGCACTGGCTGGCCGAAAAGGGCTACGACAAGGCCATGGGGGCCCGCCCCATGAGTCGGGTGATCCAGGAGCAGCTGAAAAAGCCGCTGGCCAACGAACTGCTGTTCGGTGAGCTGGTGGGGGGGCGGCTCGGTCAAGGTCACCCTCGAAGACGACAAGCTGCACTTCGACTACCAGTCGGAGGCGTCGCTGGCCCACTGAGGCCACGACGCCAGGCGCTTGTCACCATGCCCGGAGCCCTGACAGGCCCGGGCATTTATTTATCCAAGAGGTGCATGCCTGCCGGAATGGGGTACGAAATGAGGGTGCGAAACAGGGCAGCTGTCGGTGTTGGCAGCCGTCTGCAAACTCGGAGTGAGTGGCGCGGCAATCAGCGGGCGCGGAAGACGATGCGTCCCTTTGACAGGTCGTAGGGGGTCAGTTGGACGGTGACCTTGTCGCCGGTCAGGATGCGGATATAGTTTTTGCGCATCTTGCCGGAGATATGGGCGGTGACCACATGGCCGTTTTCCAGCTCAACGCGAAACATGGTGTTGGGCAGGGTTTCCAGTATGGTCCCTTGCATTTCAATACTGTCTTCTTTAGCCATTGAGTCCTCTTGTTAACGCAGGCAATAAAAACGGCAGGGATCATGCCGGATTTCGCCCCGGGTGTAAAGTTTCCGCTCAGTCTTTGATCGGCCGCCACTGGCCGGCGATCAGGCGCTGGTGCGGATGGAAATGCTGTTTGTAGTTCATCTTTTTGCAGCCGTCGACCTGATAGCCGAGGTAGAGCCACTCCTTGTCCAGCTCCGCCGCCAGCCGTACCTGGCTCAGGATGGCGAAGGTGCCCAGGGATCTGTGTTCCAGGCCGGGGTCATAGAAAGTATACATGGCGCTGAGCGCGTTGCTGAGCAGATCGGTCACCGCCACCGCCACCAGTTGTTGTGCCAGGTAAAACTCCACAAATACCGGCGGCAGCCAGTGGCAGAGCAGGAAACCTTCGTATTGCTGGCGGCTGGCCGGATACATGGCGCCGTCCCGGTGCCGTTCGTTGATGTAATGCTGGTAGAGCCGGAAATACTCGGGCTTGTCCTGCTCACTCAGGCGGACCTCGATATCCCGGTTGAGGCGCAGTATGCGCTTCTGGCTGCGGCTGGGGGTGAAGCGGGGAACCGCGATGCGCAGTGACTCGCAGGCCCGGCAGGACTGGCAGTGGGGGCGGTAGATGTCGGCGCCGCTGCGGCGGAAACCGGCCCCGAGCAGTTGCTCGTAGCCTTCCGGGCAGAGCAGCTCCTTGTCGAGCAGCACCAGCAACTGCTCCTGCCGCCCGGGCAGGTAGCTGCACAGATGCTTGGGGGTCAGCCCCACCTTGAGATTCACTTCCCTCATAATGTCAGTTCACCCGGTTGCCAGCAGGATAACGCCAAGGGCTGCTGTTGCAGCTCTTTGAGTTTACGTAAGAACCGGGCCCGCGGCCAGGTGGTCACCCCCAGGCTCAGCAGGTGGGGGTTGGGCAGCTGGCAGTCGATGAGCCGCCCGCCATGGCGGGCGAAATGCCGGCACAGGCCGAGCATGGCGAGCTTGGAGCCGTTGTCGACCCGGTGAAACATCGACTCGCCGCAGAACAGGCGGCCGAGGCCGAGGCCATAGAGACCGGCCACCAGCCGGTCCTGCTGCCATACCTCGATGGAGTGGGCCTGCCCCTGATGATGCAAGCGGCAGTAAGCCTTCTCTATGCCCGGAGTGATCCAGGTCCCCTCGCGCCTTTCCCGCAACTGGCGGCATTGGCCTATCACCTGTTCGAAGGCGGTATTGATGGTCAGCCGGTAGCGGCCCTGGCGGGCCAGTTTGGCCAGGCTGCGGCTGACATGGAGGCTGGCCGGCTCCAGCACCGCCCTGGGATCGGGTGACCACCACAGCAGGGGCTGGCTCTGATCGAACCAGGGAAAGATGCCCATGCGGTAGGCCAGCAGCAGCCGCTCCGGCGACAGATCGCCGCCCATGGCCAGCAGGCCGTTGGGCTCGTCCAGCGCCAGCATGGGATCCGGAAACCAGAGATGCTCGTCGAGCAGGGTCAGCATGGCGGCTTCCTCAGTCCTGATCGAGTTCGAGCCAGTCCTTGCCGGTCTTCTGCTCTATGTAGTCGCGGATGAACTGCCGCACCTTCTGGGAGGGAGTCACGTCCTCCTGGGCGCAGAGCTGTTCGAACAGCGCCTTCTTCCTGGGATCGATCAGCAGGGTCAGGCGGGCGGTGCGTTGTTCCATGGGGCCTCCGGCGCAATGGTCATGTTAATCATATTAACATTGAATGAATAATTAGTGAGCATATAATCATCATACTATTCTAATATAGCCTGCTCCCGGGAGAAGCGTCATGTCGCACCGTGCCCACCTGTTTTCCCTGCGTATCGGCCATGCCCTGCGCGAAAGCTGCCTGCAAGAGCCTTATGGCCGCCGACGCCTGCTGCGAGACCTGCTGGCCGGGATCACGGTGGGCATCATCGCCATTCCGCTGGCCATGGCCCTGGCCATCGCCAGCGGGGTGGCGCCCCAATATGGCCTCTATACCGCCATCATCGCCGGTTTCGTCATCGCCCTCACCGGCGGCTCCCGCCTGAGCATTTCCGGCCCCACCGCCGCCTTTGTGGTGATCCTCTATCCCATCGCCCAGCAATACGGCCTGGGCGGCCTGCTGCTGGCCACCGCCCTGTCCGGCCTGCTGCTGATCGGCATGGCGCTGCTGCGCCTGGGGCGGCTGATCGAGTATATCCCGGAACCGGTTACCCTGGGCTTTACCGGCGGTATCGCCGTGGTCATCGCCACCCTGCAGTTGAAGGATTTCTTCGGGCTGACCCTGACCGACCTGCCCGAGCATTATCTGGGCAAGGTCTCGGCCCTGGCCGGCGGCCTGCCCGATCTGCACTGGCCCAGCCTGGCGGTGGCCCTGCTCACCCTCGCCATCATGCTGCTCTGGCCCCGGCTGAAGACCGGGGTGCCGGCGCACCTGCCGGCGGTGATCCTGGCCAGCCTGGCGACACTGCTGCTCAACCAGCAGGGGCTGGAGATAGACACCATCAGCAGCCGTTTCAGCTACCTGCTGCCCGACGGCAGCAGCGGCCAGGGCATACCGCCGGTGTTGCCCGATTTCGTCTGGCCCTGGCTACAGCCGGGGCCGGACGGCGCTCCCCTCGAGTTCGGCTGGGCCCTGCTGCGGGATCTGCTGCCGGCGGCCTTCGCCATCGCCATGCTCGGGGCCATCGAGTCACTGCTCTGCGCCGTGGTGCTGGACGGTATGACCGGCAAGCGGCACAGCGCCAACAGTGAACTGCTGGGGCAGGGGATAGGCAACCTGGTCACCCCCTTCTTCGGCGGCATCACCGCCACCGCCGCCATTGCCCGCTCGGCGGCCAACTTCAAGGCCGGGGCCGAATCGCCGGTGGCGGCCATGGTGCATGCGCTGGTGGTGCTGGCGGGACTGGTGCTGCTGGCGCCCTGGCTGGCCTGGCTGCCGATGCCGGCCATGGCCGCGCTGCTGATGGTGGTGGCCTGGAACATGAGCGAGGCCCACAAGGCGGTGCATCTGGTCAAGACGGCTCCGCTCGGCGATATCCTGGTGTTTCTCACCTGTTTCTCGCTCACCATACTGTTCGATATGGTGCTGGCGATTACCGCCGGTATTCTGGTGGCGGCGGTGCTGTTTGTGCGGGAGATCGCGGAGATGACCCGGGTGAGCGATATATCCGGGCACCGGCGCCTGCTCGAGACTCCCTTGCCGGCGGGCTGGTCGGTGTTCAAGGTGAATGGCCCGCTGTTCTTCGCCGCCGCCGATCGGGTGTTCGGGGAGCTGTCCACCCAGTTGGGGGGGCGTGACGGTGTGGTGCTCTATATGGACGGGGTGTCCATCCTGGACGCGGGCGGCCTGGCGGCGCTGAACAAGTTCGTCGACCAGTGCCGTAAACAGGGGATCCGGGTATTGATTGCCGATCTGCAGTTCCAGCCGCTCAAGACCCTGGCCAGGGCTGGCGTACAGCCCATTCCCGGCGTGCTGGCCTTTTATCCGACCCTGAGGGAGGCGCTGGAGAGCCTGGGGGAGGGGGAGGCCGCGAAGCCGCGGCCGGATGAAGACGGGGCGGCGGGGCTGGCCCCGGACGCCCTGTCCTGACTTTATTTGCCGAGGGCGTCCAGGTAGCGCTCGGCGTCCAGGGCGGCCATACAGCCGGTGCCGGCGGAGGTGATGGCCTGGCGATAGACGTGATCCATGACGTCACCGGCGGCGAACACGCCGGGGATGCTGGTCTGGGTGGCGTTGCCATGCAGGCCGGACTGCACCTTCAGGTAGCCGTTTTCCATTTCCAGCTGGCCTTCGAAGATCTGGGTGTTGGGCTGATGGCCGATGGCGATAAAGACGCCGGTCACGTCCAGTTGCTCGGTGGCCTCGCTGCGGGTGTCCTTCAGGCGGATGCCGGTCACGCCCATCTCGTCACCCAGTACTTCGTCCAGGGTGCGATCGGTGTGCAGCACTATGTTGCCGTTGTTGACCTTGTCCATCAGCCGGTCGATCAGGATCTTCTCGGAGCGGAACTGGTCGCGGCGGTGCACCAGATGGACTTCGGCGGCGATATTGGCCAGGTAGAGCGCCTCTTCCACGGCGGTGTTGCCGCCACCGACCACGGCCACTTTCTGGTTGCGGTAGAAGAAACCGTCGCAGGTGGCGCAGGCGGACACGCCGCGGCCCTGGTAAGCCTGTTCGGAGGGCAGGCCCAGGTACTTGGCGGAGGCGCCGGTGGCGATGATCAGGGCGTCGCAGCTGTACTCGCCGCTGTCGCCCTTGAGCCGGAACGGGCGCTGTTTGAGATCGACACTGTTGATATGGTCGAACAGGATTTCGGTGTCGAAACGTTCGGCATGCTCCTTCATGCGCTCCATCAAGGCCGGTCCGGTCAGTCCTTCCGCATCGCCCGGCCAGTTCTCCACATCGGTGGTGGTGGTCAGCTGACCGCCTTGCTGGATACCGGTGACCAGCACCGGGTTCAGGTTGGCCCGGGCCGCATAGACGGCGGCGGTGTAACCTGCGGGGCCGGAGCCCAGGATCAGCAGTTTGGCGTGTTTGGCTTGGCTCATGTGTTTCTCCAACCTTGGCAAAATAGGCAGATAAAAAGTGGAACCGATTGTAGGGGATAGCCCTGATGGAATAAAGCGCAAGAAAACGATTGGGGCAATCGGGCCTGGCCGGAATAGAGCGGGTTCGCATGGCGCTATCTGCCCCCGGAGGGTTATAACGAATAGTTATGCAATATAACCAAATCTGGGCTATTGCCGGCAACAGCCGGCAGCATCAAAGATAAAAGCACTGCCTGCGGCGCTTATCCTGACTTGGAGCCAGGGGGAGTTGTTATCGGATTGCGGATTTTCAGGGACATCTTCTGTTGGGGTGGGAGTTGAGTCGGCTGAGGATTTTTTCAGGCAAAAGCCCCATTCTTCGGCGTAAAAATTTAGTTTTGGTACTTTTTTTATGGGAAAGGCAAACATATGTGCTACCTGTTTACCTTTTATCATGCTAAGCTACTGCATGCCTAAAATGTATATATAGTCATTTTTCTTGGTTTTTTATTTGATTTGAGCAGCCTTGCAGCAGGCGAGACCGGCCTTGGTTGCAACCCGTTCCAGCGGACGGCAGTGTCCCGATAGCCTAAAGGCGGGTTGCAAGAAAGCATGGTTTTGTGCCATATAAGTTTTATGTTCATAGTGGAATGTATCGAAAATGAGTCAAAGGATGGATGAAGTACTTGATGCGAACAACAGGCCGGTGAAAGAGCTGGACCGCATCGATCGCAACATACTCAATGAGCTTCAGCAGGACGGTCGCATCTCCAACGTGGAGTTGTCCAAGCGGGTTGGTTTGAGTCCCACCCCCTGCCTCGAACGGGTTCGTCGCCTGGAACGCCAGGGGTATATCGAAGGCTATACCGCCATTCTCAACCCCCAGTTCCTGGATGCCTCCCTGCTGGTGTTTGTGGAGATCACCCTCAACCGCGGCACACCGGACGTGTTCGACGAATTCAACGACGCGGTGCAAAAACTGGAAGAAATCCAGGAGTGTCACCTGGTGTCCGGTGATTTCGACTACCTGTTGAAGACCCGGGTGGCGGACATGTCCGCCTACCGCAAGCTGCTGGGGGAAACCCTGCTGCGGCTGCCGGGGGTGAACGACACCCGCACCTATGTGGTGATGGAAGAGGTCAAGCAGAGCAACCGGCTGGTGATAAATACCCGATAAACTGTGCTAATCTGCCCGGCTCTGGTATTTTTATGCCGGGCGGGGTTCCATCTCGAACCTGTACCTGCGAGCGGCCCCGGCCGCTCGCTTGTCGTTTGGTGCCTGGCGACTTTTCCTGTCGCAGACTTTCGATAGCATGACACAACAAAAAAGAGCGAGGAGCGGGCGTTTGGCGGAGAAAAAGCTGTTTACTCCCATGTCTGGTTTACAGCGTCTGTTTGAGGCCGGATTGATCATTATCATTTTACTGGCGATCTTCATGATGTTGTCGCTGGTGTCCTACCATCCCTCCGATCCGGGCTGGTCGCAAACCGCCTGGGGCGGTGAGATCAGCAACGCAGCCGGTCCCGCCGGTGCCTGGCTGGCCGACATACTGCTGTTCGTGTTCGGCTTTTCGGCTTACCTGGTACCGCCGTTCATGGTGTTTTTCGGCTGGGTGACCCTCTGGCGTCCCAGGGCCTTGACCGAGATTTGCTACCTCACCCTGAGCCTGCGCATCATCGGTTTCCTCATGTTGCTGCTCAGCCTGCTGGGCCTGGCCAGCATGAACGTGGGCAACATTTACTATTTCTCCGCCGGCGGCCTGGTCGGCGATATGCTGGCGGCGGCGCTGAACGGCCTGTTCGGCTCCCTGGGTACCACCCTGATGCTGCTGTGCGGTTTTGCCACCGGGGTGACCTTTTTTACCGGCTGGTCCTGGCTGCTGATCGTGGAACGCCTGGGAGGAGCCGTGCTGGAATTTCCCAACTGGCTGAGTTCGGCGCCGTCCCGCCTGCTGGACTGGCAGCTGGAGCGCCGCCAGCGCCGGCCGGGTGCCCGGGAACAGGCCGAGGCGGAGCCGCTGGCGGTGGCAGCGACGCCCGCACCCGCGACGACAACAGCCGAGTCCGGTTTCGTCGGCTGGCGCCGGTTCAAGGATCGCCTCGGCAGCCCGCGGGAAACCGATGAGGAATGGGAGGAGGCCGCCGAGGATCCCCTGCTGGCCCCGGTGCCCGCCGCCGAGAAGCGGCCGGCACCGCTGAAAAAAGCGCCGCCGGTGCGCCGCGAGCCGGTGCTGGGCGGGGTGGACGAGCAGGATCCCGATCCCATCGCCACCATCGCCGAGACCAACGGCTGGAACCTGGACGACGACGAGGAGCTGGAGCTGCCCTGGCTGAGTGACGATCCCGAGCCGGTGGCGGCAGCCGCCCCGGCCCCGTCTCCCAAGCCCGCTCCACCCGCACGCCCCCGGCGCAGCGATCTGACGCCGCTGCCGTCGGTGGAACTGCTGGACAAGCCCAAGCCCAGGCAGCACGCCGTGAGCGAAAGTGAACTGGAGCGCATCGCCCGCCTGGTGGAGGCCAAGCTGGCCGACTACAACGTCCAGGCCAACGTGGTGGGCGTCTACCCGGGGCCGGTGATCACCCGTTTCGAACTGGATCTGGCCCCCGGGGTCAAGGTCAGCAAGATCACCAACCTGGCGCGGGATCTGGCCCGCTCCCTGTCCGCCATCAGCGTGCGGGTGGTCGAGGTGATCCCCGGCAAGCCCTATGTGGGGCTGGAGCTGCCCAATACCCGGCGGGAGACCGTCTATCTGCGCGAAGTGCTCGACAGCGAGCCCTTCCGCCGCAGCGAGCACCCGCTCACCCTGGTGCTGGGCCAGGATATCGCCGGCGAGCCGGTGGTGGTCAACCTGGCCAGGATGCCCCACGTGCTGGTGGCGGGCACCACCGGCTCGGGCAAGTCGGTGGGGGTCAACGTCATGATCTTGTCGATGCTGTACAAGGCCACGCCGGAAGACGTGCGCTTTATCATGATCGATCCCAAGATGCTGGAGCTGTCGGTGTACGAGGGCATTCCCCACCTGCTGACCGAAGTGGTCACCGACATGAAGGAGGCGGCCAATGCCCTGCGTTGGTGCGTGGGCGAGATGGAGCGCCGCTACAAGCTGATGTCGGCCATGGGGGTACGCAACCTCAAGGGCTTCAACACCAAGGTGCAGGAGGCCATCGATGCCGGCGAGCCGCTGCGGGATCCCCTGTGGCAACCGACCCAGTCGATGGACACCTATCCGCCGGCGCTGGAGAAACTGCCCCATATCGTGGTGGTGATCGACGAGTTCGCCGACATGATGATGATCGTCGGCAAGAAGGTGGAAGAGTTGATCGCCCGCATCGCCCAGAAGGCGCGGGCGGCGGGCATCCACCTGATACTGGCGACCCAGCGGCCCTCGGTGGACGTGATCACCGGCCTGATCAAGGCCAACATTCCGACCCGGATGTCGTTCCAGGTGTCGAGCAAGATAGACTCGCGCACCATCCTCGATCAGCAGGGGGCCGAGTCGTTGCTGGGCATGGGCGACATGCTCTACCTGCCGGCCGGCGACAGCAACCCGACCCGGGTGCACGGCGCCTTCGTCGACGACCACGAGGTACACCGGGTGGTGGCGGCGTGGAAGGAGCGGGGCGAGCCCAATTACATCGAGGAAATCCTGAACGGCGACGTGGGCGCCGATGGCTTGTTGCCCGGGGAAGTGCCGGAAGGAGGCGACGATGGCGAGCTGGACGAGCTGTTCGACCAAGCGGTGGCTTTTGTCGTAGAGAGCCGTCGCGGCTCTACCTCCAGCGTGCAGCGCAAGTTCAAAATAGGCTACAACAGGGCCGCCCGTATCATCGAGCAGATGGAGCAGCAGGGCATAGTGAGCCCCGCGGGCGGAAATGGTCAACGTGAAGTGCTGGCGCCAGCGCCGGCCAGGGAGTAGGACTGAATGAAAAAACTGGCAACCTTGGGTGTGCTGTTGTGGTCGGTGAGCGCCGTGGCCCTGGCCGATGCCCGCGCCGAGTTGCAGCAGAAGCTGGCGACCTTCGAGCGTTTTTCCGCCGATTTCAGCCAGCAGGTGTTCGACGAGCGGGGCGAACCCATGCAGAGCGCCGAGGGCAGCATGCTGCTGTCCCGCCCCGATCGTTTCCGCTGGCATACCGCCTCGCCGGACGAGAGCCTGATCGTGTCCAACGGCACCGATGTGTGGATCTACGATCCCTTCGTGGAGCAGGTGAGCATAGTGCCCCTGGAGCAGGCGGTGCAGAATACCCCCTTCCTGCTGATCTCGGGCGGTGACGGCCGGCGCTGGCAGCGGTACGAGGTGGCCAGGAACGGCGCCGACTATGTGGTGACCAGCAAGGATCCGGGGGAACTGATCCATCAGTTCAGCCTGCGTTTCGACGGGGCCAACCGCATCGAGCGCTTTACCGTACTGGAATCCGGCGGCCAGCGCAGCGAGTTCAGCCTGCGCAACATCAATACCGCCCCGGCCACCGCGGCCGACAGTTTCCAGTTCACGGCGCCGGCCGGGGTGATGATCGACGACCAGCGTTAAGAAAGGGTCTGCAGAGGGAGTGATAAGCGGTAAGCTGTCGGCTTACCGCTTTGTTTTATGGGAGAATGACGGGATGAGCACCCTGAGCCTGGATTTCGAGCAGGAGGATTTTCGTCCCCTGGCGGCGCGGATGCGCCCCGAGCGGCTGGAGCAGTACCTGGGCCAGCAGCACATTCTGGGGCCGGGCAAGCCGCTGCGCCGCGCGCTGGAGGCGGGGCACTGCCATTCCATGATCCTGTGGGGGCCGCCGGGCACCGGCAAGACCACCCTGGCCGAGCTGGTGGCCGCTTACTGCGACGCCCAGGTGGAGCGGGTATCGGCGGTCACCTCCGGGGTCAAGGAGATCCGCGCCGCCATCGAGCGGGCGCGCGGGCACAAGCTCGCCGGACGGCGCACCATCCTGTTCGTGGACGAGGTGCACCGCTTCAACAAGTCCCAGCAGGACGCCTTCCTGCCCCATATCGAGGACGGCACCGTCACCTTTATCGGTGCCACCACCGAAAATCCCTCCTTCGAACTCAACAACGCCCTGCTGTCCCGCGCCCGGGTCTATCTGCTCAAGCGGCTGGAAACGACCGAGGTGGAGGCGATGATCGAACAGGCGCTGACCGACGAGCGGGGCCTGGGCGGCCAGGCCATCGAACTGGCGAGCGGCGTGCGGCGGGCCCTGGCCGAGCTGGTGGACGGGGACGGCCGCAAGGCGCTCAACTACCTGGAGCTGCTGGCGGACATGGCCGGGGAACAGGACGGGGTGCGCCGGATCGACAAGACGCTGCTGGCGGAGGTGACCGGCGAACGGCTGGCCCGCTTCGATAACCAGGGCGATCTCTATTACGATCTGATCTCGGCGGTGCACAAGTCGATTCGCGGCTCCAACCCGGACGCCGGCCTGTACTGGTATGCACGCATGATCAGCGCCGGCTGCGATCCGCTCTATATCGCCCGCCGGCTGCTGGCCATCGCCTCGGAAGACGTCGGCCTGGCCGATCCGAAAGCCATGGAGGTGGCGCTGGCGGCCTGGGACTGCTTCACCCGGGTCGGGCCGGCGGAAGGGGAGCGGGCCATCGCCCTGGCCATCGTCTACCTCGCCTGCGCGCCCAAGAGCAATGCCCTCTATACCGCCTGGAAGGCGGCGCTGCAGGACGCCCGGGAGCAGCCGGACTTCGAGGTGCCCCTCCATCTGCGCAACGCGCCCACCAGGCTGATGAAGGAGCTGGGCCACGGCGCCGAATACCGCTATGCCCATAACGAGCCCGGCGCCTATGCCGCCGGCGAGACCTATTTGCCCGAGGCGCTGCGGGAGCGACGCTACTATGTGCCCAACGAGCGGGGCTTCGAGCAGAAGATCAAGGCCAAGCTCGACTACCTCAAAACCCTGGATGAGCAGGCCGGCGGCCAGTTGGCCCCGGGGCGGCGAAGCTGATAAACTGAGGTCGACTTAGTGACTTCCGACCCTGCGTGTCATACGCATTACAAGCATCAAATAAGGTAACTCATGCTGGATCCCAAATACCTGCGCAGCGATATCGCCGACACGGCCGCGCGGCTGGCAAGCCGTGGTTTTATTCTGGATGTCGAGCTGTTCAACCGGCTCGAGGAAAAGCGGAAGTCCCTGCAATCCCGTACCCAGGAGCTGCAGGCCGAGCGCAACGCCCGCTCCAAGGCCATCGGCCAGGCGGCGCGCAGCGGCGAGGATATCGCCCCGCTGAAGGCGGCGGTGTCGCAAATCAACGACGAGCTGGATGTGTGCAAGGTCGAGCTGGATGCCCTGCTGGCGGAGATCGAGGCCTTCTGCGCCGCCATTCCCAACCTGCCCCACGCGTCGGTGCCGGTGGGCCGGGACGAGCAAGACAACCAGCTGGTGCGCAGCTGGGGCGAGCCCATCGAGCTCGGCTTCGAGCCCAAGGATCACGTGGCCCTGGGCGAAGCCCTGGCCGGCCTCGACTTCAAGGGCGCGGTCAAGATCGCCGGTTCCCGCTTCGTGATCATGCAGGGCCAGATCGCCCGGCTGCACCGGGCCCTGGCCCAGTTCATGCTGGATCTGCACACCAGCGAGCACGGCTACACCGAGTGCTATGTGCCCTACCTGGTGAACAGCGACAGCCTGTTCGGTACCGGCCAACTGCCCAAGTTTTCCGCCGATCTGTTCCATACCGCCATCGAGGGCGAGGGGGAGGAAGAGGGCAAGACCCGCCGCTTTTCGCTGATTCCCACCTCAGAGGTGCCCCTGACCAACATCGGCCGGGACGAGATCTTCGAGGCGGATCAGCTGCCGCTCAAGTTCACCGCCCATACCCCCTGCTTCCGCTCCGAGGCGGGCTCCTACGGTCGGGATACCCGCGGTCTTATCCGCATGCACCAGTTCGACAAGGTGGAAATGGTGCAGCTGGTGCACCCGGAAGCATCCTGGGACGCGCTGGAGGAGATGGTAGGCCACGCCGAGAAGGTGCTGCAGAGCCTGTGCCTGCCCTACCGGGTGATGGCCCTGTGCACCGGCGACATGGGCTTCGGTGCCGCCAAGACCTACGATCTGGAAGTCTGGCTGCCGGCGCAGAACACCTACCGGGAGATCTCGTCCGTGTCCAACTGCGGCGACTTCCAGGCGCGCCGGATGCAGGCCCGGGTGCGAGGCGCCGATGGCAAGCCGCAGTTGCTGCATACCCTGAACGGCTCCGGTCTGGCGGTGGGCCGCACCCTGGTGGCGGTGCTCGAGAATTACCAGCAGGCCGACGGCAGCATCATGGTGCCCGAGGCGCTGCAGCCCTATATGGGCGGGCTGAAGCAGATCGGCTGAGCCTTTGAGCGAGCCAACAAGCCGGGGCCATGCGCCCCGGCTTTGTTTTTATTGGCGCACCAGGCGGCCGACCAGCTGCTGCAGCCGGGGAGCGCCCGCCAGGATCAGCGTGAAGGCCACCGGCCAGGCGATGTAGAAGGCCCGCCACCAGCGAGCGAGGAAGTCACCGGCCAGGCCGGTATTCACCCAGGTGATCACCCCGGTCATGATGCTCACCATGTAGAGAGACATCAGCACCGAGAACAGCAGCCGGGCATGACGGGCGGGGAAACGCATGGTTACCTCATTATATTAGTTTTCACTGAAGTTTAATCTTAACAGTTCCCACCCTCCCCGGCACCCCCGGGAGCGAAAGCCCCGTTGTCGGCGCAAGAGCCGAACAATCATCCGGCCATCCCGGTAACATTTCAGTTAATAGCTCTGGTTTTTTTAAACAAATTGGCATCATATTTTATTGATGACCGTGACTACATGTGTATAATCCGTCGCCTGTTCGATATGGTTTAGCATTTCCATTCGATATTAATTTAATTGCTGGTTTTTTTATCTCTTAAATTATTGTTTTGTGGTTTCTTGGCCTGCTTTGGCCAGGGTGCTTATTGATGGAGAAAAAGACATGACGTCCCGTTCAACCGACTACAACGGCAGCCCGTCCGGAAACGACGCCCTGGCGCCGAAAAAAGGCGCCTTCACCCGCTTCCTCGATACCGTGGAATGGCTGGGCAACCTGCTGCCCCATCCCATCACCCTGTTCGCCATCTTCTGCGGCGTCATCCTGGTGGCCTCCGGCATCGCCGGCTACTTCGAGGTCAGCGTGGCCGATCCCCGGCCCGAAGGGGCGCCCGGCCGGGCCGCCGACGGCATGATCCAGGTGGTGAGCCTGCTCAACGGCGAGGGCCTGTCCCGCATCGTCAGCAGCCTAGTGACCAACTTCACCGGCTTCGCCCCGCTCGGCACCGTGCTGGTGGCCCTGCTGGGGGTCGGCATCGCCGAGCACTCCGGGCTGCTGTCCGCCACCATGCGCGCCCTGGTGATGAACGCCTCCAAGCGCATGGTCACCGTCACCATCGTCTTCGCCGGCATCGTCTCCAACACCGCCTCCGAGCTGGGCTATGTGGTGCTGATCCCGCTGGCGGCGATGATCTTCCACTCCCTGGGCCGCCATCCGCTGGCCGGCCTGGCCGCGGCCTTTGCCGGGGTGTCCGGCGGCTACAGCGCCAACCTGTTGCTGGGCACCGTGGATCCGCTGCTGTCGGGCATCACCCAGACCGCGGCCCGCATCATCGATCCCGACTATGTGGTGGGGCCCGAGGTGAACTGGTACTTCATGTTCGTCAGTACCTTCGTGATCTCCGCCCTGGGCACCTTCGTCACCGAAAAAATCGTCGAGCCCAAGCTCGGCAAGTACAACAAGGACGACGCCGCCGCCGATCTCGATGCCGCCGACATGGGCAAGGTCAGCGCCCAGGAAAAACGGGCGCTGAAAGGTGCCGGCCTGGCCGCCCTGGTGGTCAGCGCCCTGCTGGCCCTGACCATAGTGCCGGAAGGCGGCATACTGCGTCACCCGGTTACCGGCGCCGTGGCCGGCTCGCCCTTCCTGCAGGGCATAGTGGTGTTCATCTTCGTGTTTTTCGCCATCCCCGGCTATGTCTACGGCCGCATGATGGGCTCCATGAAGAGCGATCGCGACGTGATCGACGCCATGTCGAAGAGCATGGGCTCGATGGGCATGTACATAGTGCTGGTGTTCTTCGCCGCCCAGTTCGTGGCCTTTTTCAGCTGGACCAACTTCGGCACCGTGATCGCGGTGCAGGGCGCCACCTTCCTGCAGAGCATCGGCCTGACCGGGCCGGTACTGATGCTGTGCTTTATCCTGCTGTGCGGCTTCATCAATCTGATGATCGGTTCCGCCTCCGCCCAGTGGGCGGTGACCGCGCCCATCTTCGTGCCCATGCTGATGCTGGTGGGCTATGCCCCCGAGGCCATACAGGCGGCCTACCGCATCGGGGATTCCACCACCAATATCATCACCCCCATGATGAGCTATTTCGGCCTGATCATGGCGGTGGCGGCCCGTTACCAGAAGAACATGGGCATCGGTACCCTGATGGCGATGATGCTGCCTTACTCCATCGTCTTCATGATCGGCTGGAGCGCGCTCTTCTACCTGTGGGTGTTCGTGTTCGGACTGCCGGTGGGCCCGGGTGCGGCTACTTTCTATAACGGTCTCTGATCCTTGCCGGGGCCCGGGATGACAAGATCCCGGGCCCCTCTTGCATCAGGGGATAGTTTGATGTTGAATGAAATTTATCCGCTTTTTCTTCGCCTTTTGCCGGGCTCCTTTGGTAGAATGCGCGGCAATTGAGAGGGCCCCGGCAATAAATGATGGTTTGGATAGACTACGCAATTCTCGGCATTATCGGCCTGTCGGCCCTCGTCAGCCTGGTCCGGGGCTTTGTGAAGGAGGCGATGTCGCTGGCCACCTGGGTCGCCGCCTTCTTCGTCGCCAGCCGCTTTTACGCCGATCTGGCGGTGCATCTCGATATCTCCGACCCGCTGTTCCGCAATGGCGCGGCCATTGCCATTTTGTTCGTATTGACCCTGATCCTGGGTGCCCTGGTCAACTACATCGTCGGTGAACTGGTCACCAAGACCGGCCTGTCCGGCACCGACCGGGTGCTGGGTGTCTGCTTCGGCGCCGTGCGGGGCGTCTTTATCGTGGCCGCCATGCTGCTGTTCATCGATACCATGACCGCCTTTCCGCAGAGTCAGTGGTGGCGCGACTCCCGCCTGATCCCGGAGTTTGGCATAGTGATCCAGTGGTTTTTCAGCCTGTTACAGAATTCATCCAGCTTTTTACCCCCCAAGCCATAGCGAGTTGAGGAAATTAGGACATGTGTGGGATTGTCGGTATTCAAGGCACGACCCCGGTAAATCAGGCGCTGTATGACGCCCTGACGGTACTTCAGCACAGAGGTCAGGATGCGGCCGGTATCGTCACCATTTCCGGTGACACCTTCCGCCAGCGCAAGGCCAACGGTCTGGTACGGGACGTATTTGAAGAGCGCCATATGGAGCGGCTCATCGGTAACGTGGGCATCGGCCATGTGCGTTATCCCACCGCCGGCAGCAGCAGCGTGGCCCAGGCCCAGCCGTTCTACGTGAACTCGCCCTTCGGCATCGCCCTGGCCCACAACGGCAACCTGACCAACGCCAAGGAGCTGAAGGAAGAGCAGTTCCGGGTGGCGCGCCGCCATATCAACACCACCTCCGACTCCGAGGTGCTGATCAACGTGCTGGCCCACGAGCTGGATCAGCAGACCCAGACGCTGCACCTGGAGCCTGATCATGTGTTCGCCGCCGTCGGCCGGGTACATGAGAAGGTGCGGGGCGCTTACGCCGTGGTGGCGGTGATCATCGGTCACGGCATGCTGGCGTTCCGGGATCCCAACGGCATTCGCCCGCTGGTGCTGGGCAAGCGTGATGCGGAAGACGGCGGCATCGAGTACATGGTGGCCTCCGAGAGCGTGGCCCTGGACGCGGTGGGCTTCAGCCTGATCCGCGACGTGGCGCCGGGCGAGGCGGTCTACATCACCGAGCAGGGCGAGCTGTTCACCCAGCAGTGCGCCGCCGAACCCCAGCACCACTCCTGCATCTTCGAGTATGTCTATTTCGCCCGGCCCGACTCCTTTATCGACAAGGTATCGGTCTATGCCGCCCGGGTGCGCATGGGCCAGAAGCTGGGCGCCAAGATCGCCCGGGAATGGGAAGATCTGGACATCGACGTGGTGATCCCCATCCCGGAGACCTCCTGCGACATCGCCCTGGAGATCGCCCAGAACCTGAACATTCCCTACCGCCAGGGCTTTGTGAAGAACCGCTACATCGGCCGTACCTTCATCATGCCCGGCCAGCAGCAGCGCAAGCAGTCGGTGCGCCGCAAGCTGAACGCCATTCCCTCCGAATTTGCCGGCAAGAACGTGCTGCTGGTGGACGACTCCATCGTGCGCGGCACCACCTCCGAGCAGATCATCCAGATGGCCCGGGAGGCCGGCGCCAAGAAGGTGTATTTCGCCTCCGCCGCCCCGGAAATCCGCTTCCCCAACGTCTACGGCATCGACATGCCCACCGCCAACGAGCTGATCGCCTACGGCCGGGAAGTGGACGAGATCTGCAAGCTGATCGGTGCCGACGGCCTCATCTTCCAGGACCTGGAGGATCTGGAAGACGCGGTGCGCCACTTCAACCCGGAGCTGCGCCGGTTCGAGACCTCGGTGTTCACCGGGGAATACGTGACCCAGGACGTCAACCAGGAATACCTGGACGCGCTGAACGCCCTGCGCAACGACGGCGCCAAGCAGAAAGACAGCATCGACAACAGCCACCTGGAGATCTACAACGAAGGCCAGCCCTGAGTGTAGTTATCCGGACAGCAAATATCCGGACAGCAAAAAGGGGTCGTCAGACCCCTTTTTTGTATCTGCCATTCGGCACTACTGGGTATAGATGGGCCCCAATCCCCAGCTCCAGACGATGACGGAGCCGACCATGATGCACACCAGCAGGATCAGGCCACAGGTGACCACCGAGCTGGCATAGATAAAGCCGCGCTCTTCGGGAATGTGCATGATGATAGGGACGCCGGAATAGAGCAGGTAGACCGAGTAGGCCAGCCCCGCCAGGCCTACCAGCATCAGGAAGACGGGCTCGGGGTAGAGCACCGCCAGGCCGGTCATGAACAGGGGCGTGGCGGTGTAGGCCGCGAGCTCCATGCTCTGGGTGAAGCTCGGGTTGGCGCCGAAGGTCTTGGCCATCCAGAAGGTGAGGTAGGCCAGGGCGAAGACGCCGGCGATCAGGGTGAGGTACATGCCCACCGACATCACCAGGGCGCTCTGGGTGGTCAGCATGATGGTGTTGCTGGTACCAAAGTTCCAGCCGATGTAGGTGGCGGAAATAAAGGTACAGACCGCCGGTATCAGGGCGATAAACGCCAGATGCGTCAGGCTGTAGGTCAGGCTTTCGTGGTGGTGGTCTATGGTATGCCACTCTTCTTTGGGGTGTGCATACAGGCCCCAGATATGGTTCAGAATCATAGCGTTATCCCCTTAATTATCTTTGCCGCCCAGCGGCTGGCCCAAGGGTAAAAACCGCCTTACCGTTTTTACCTCTACCTAAGTTTGGTCGGACTCCGCGGAGCGTCAAGCCTGGTTACCGATAAACCACAATTTTGCAACCTGGCTCAAATAGTGGGGAAGAAGGCCTGTGCCCACTTCAGGGAACAACCGGGGCCCGGCTGCTCCCTGGCGCGGGAGCGATAAGGAGCGACTCAGCCCTGGCCGGCGGGCGCCAGCACCCGAAAGTGGTCGAGGGAAAAATCCGGCCCCGAGATCAGCATTTCCTGGCCGTCGGCTTTGTACCAGTGGTGCAGCATCAGCCGGGCATCCCGCTCCAGGCCGAGATCGGCGCTGCCCGGATGGATGGCCACCCCGAAGGGAACGGCGGGGGTCTCGTCGTCGAAGAAGTCCCGGCAGGCGTCCTCGCCGGCAAACAGCAGGGAAACCGGGCGTTGCTCGGCACGCAGCAGTTGCTGCAGCCTTGCCTTCTGATCCCCTTCCCGGGTGCGGCGGTTGGCCAGCAGCACGCCGCAGCGGGCATGGAGGAAGTCGGCAAAGGCGAGGGGACTGACGCCGCTGTCGGCCAGCCAGGCGGCGATGGCCCAGCCCCGCTGGGGGCGGCCCGCGAGCAGGCTCAGCAGCACTTCCATGCCGGGCTCCATTTTTGCCCAGTTCGCCACCAGCATGGCGACGTTGTCGGTTTCCCGGTAATAGGGGGTCTCGGCACCCTTGCCGCCGACAGCCAGGCTCTGTGCGCCCAGCCGCAGGGCATAGGGGGTCCTGGCCACCACCAGCCGCAGCCGGCCGGCATCGGGTTGCAGTTGAAACTGTTGGATAAAGGCGGACTGCCAGTCGTGCATGATGGTTCCGTCGGGTTAATGAATGGTAACCGGATTGTAACTCAAGTCGCGTCCGCTTGGCGCCCCTCCGTCAGCCAGTCGGCCAGCTGCCGGCATACCCAGTCCGGCTCGTCCAGGGTCAGGTCATGGCCGGCATCCGGGTGGCGGCGCAGCGGCAGGCGCCAGGCCTCGGCCAGGGCTTGGCTGCAACGGGGGCTGACCAGCCGGTCCGCCAGGCCGTTCAGCACCAGCGTGGGCACCGGAGGAGGTTGTGCGGGCGCTCGGTAGCGCAGGGCGGCGAGCAGCTGGCACAGGGTGCTGCGCCGGCTGGCGGGCAGCTCCCGGGCATAGCCGGCCCAGCGAGCGAGGAGATCCGGGTCGGTGGCGAAGCGCCGGCTGGTCAGGCGCAGTATGGTGGCTTCCTGGGCCTGCGGATCCCGCTGCCACAGCAGCCATTTCAGCAGGGGCCAGTAGGCGCGGGGCCTGAGCCGCTGGTAGAAGGGGCTGAATCCGGCGAGGCTGGTGTTGAGCAGCACCAGGCCGGCAACCTGCCGTGGATGCCGGCTGGCCCAGTCGATGGCGACCATGCCGCCCAGGGACAGGGCCAGCAGGTGAACCGGCCCCTGTCGCAACCAGGGATGCCAGCGCAGTCGCAACCGCTCCGTGATGCCGGCGATGGACAGGGGGCCGGGTTCGCCATGCTCGGCGCCGAAACCGGGCAGATCCGCCAGGAGCAGCTCGTCTTGCGGAAAATACTGCCGGAAGCGATCGGGGAAGTCTTCCCAGTGGCGCCGCTCTCGGATCAGCCCCCGCAGCAGTATCCAGCGCCTGGTCATCGTTGCTCCCCGTCGAACCACAGCCGGCGCGCTTCCTGCCGGAGCCGATCCCGCCGCGGCGCGTCCGGCAGCCAGAGGGCGTGACTTTCCACCGCCCGGGCCAGAAAGTCGATGAGGACAAGGTGGCGGCGCAGCACCCGCTGATGGCGATGGGGCTTGACCGGATTGAACAGGCCGGTCAGGCGCAGCAGTTGCAGGGGGTTCTTGCGCACCCACAGCCAGGAGCCCATTTCCAGGGTGAAGGAGAGGAAGATGCCGGGACTGTCCCTGTGTTGCAGGGTGAGATGATCCCAGAGGTCGCCATGGGTCATGTAGTGCAGCCACTGGGGCTCGATATCGTAGTAGTTGTGGTTGGGATAGGTGCTCAGGAACAGCTCCCGCAGGGCCATGGTTTCCGCCAGGCGGGGCGGCGCCGCCTTGCTGCCGGCAAAGGGAAACCAGAGCCTGTCCCGGTGGCCGTAGCCGGAGTGGCAATCCAGCGCCAGGGCGAAGGGGCGACCGATCAGATGGCGCTCCACCGCCTGGCACAGGGCGGCGGCTTCCGGCTCCAGGGCTTGCCCTCGGTACCAGGGCAGCCGCCGGCTCAGGCGCTGGCCGCCCAGGGGCCAGGGGACCTTTTCGCTGGCCTCGACCGGGCTGTTGCGCATCAGATCCACGCCATGGACGTTGGCCCGGGTGCCCCTCAGCATGCCGACCGGGTTCACGACCGGCATAAACACCAGGCTGACCCGCTCCAGCAGGCTGTGGGTCAGGCCGGACCAGCGCAGGCTGGCGACCAGGGAATGCAGGTAGGCCAGCACCACGGCGCTGCCGATCCGCTCTATGCCGTGGACGCCGCCGAACAGCCCCAGGGCCGGGGCCCCGGCCGCACGGGTGCCGAGCCGGAGCAGTTGCAGCGGCAGTTGCTGGCCGGCGTATGGCAGCCAGCCCAGGGTTTCCAGCCGGGCCTGGGCGCCGGCACGCCGGGCCAGCTCGGCCAGTTCGTCGAGTTCGGGCAGCAGGGAAGGCGAGGGAGCCGGCATCGGGCCCTCCATGAAAGGGGACTCTCTCCAGTGTATGCAATAAAGCATGACGCTTTGAGGACAGGCGTTTCCTGATGGAACCAACCCCGGTTCCCGGAGGGCGTCGCCATCCTGGCCGGCAAGGCAGATGTCCATGACAAAATGATGACGGCCCGTGCTTTGTATGGGGATTAAATGTTACACTCCTACCGCTTTATTAGTAGCTGCTAAAAATAACCAGAAACCGTGTCGCAGACCGGACTCCGTCCATCTACCCTGTTGCCCCTACGCCATCGCTCATGCTGACAGCCATCATCGAACAAGCCATCCTCCTCCTTGCCCTGGGCTGGTTGCTGACCCTCAATATTCGCCGGGGGCAGCATTATCCCCGGCTGCTGATCCTGACTTCCGGTCTCTGGTTCGGTGTCATCGCCATCGTCTGCATGCTGATGCCCTTTACGGTAACGCCAGGGGTGCTGCTGGATGCGCGCAATACGGTGTTGTTCGTGGCCGGCCTTTTTGGCGGGCCCTTTTCCGGGGGAATGACGCTGGCGATGGCCGGCGGCTTCCGGCTCTGGCTGGGCGGGGAAGGGGCCACACCCGGGCTGTTCAACCTGGCACTGGCGCTGGCGCTGGGACTGGGGATGCGCCATGCCCTCAGGCGGGGCTGGGCCCGGCTTGAGCTCTGGCATCTGTTGCCGGTGGTGGTGCTGCTGCACCTGACCACGGTGGCCTTGATCTCCTGGCTGCTGTCCCCCGCCGAGCGCGCCCTGCTGCAGCCGCTGATCGGCCCCTTCCTGCTGGTGATGGTGCCCCTGACCCTGATGCTGGTATTTATCCTTAAGGATGCGGAACAGCGCCGGCGGGAGCAGCTGGCCTTGCGTGCGAACGAGTCCCGGCTCAGGGCCATTACCGGCGCCTTGCCTGATCTGTTGTTTGTGATGAACGAGGAAGGACGCTGCCTGGAAGTGGCGGCGTCGGATCCCGGCCTGCTGTTTGCCGACGGGCCGGTGATCGGCAAAAGGGTGGACGATCTGTTCGCGCCCGAGCTGGCCGGTCGCTTTCTCGATTTTATCCGCCAGACCCTGCGGCAGAAAACCGTGAACACCCTGGTGTACGAGCTTGAAACCCGCAGCGGGCCGCGTACCTTCGAGTGCCGGGGCCAGGCCCTGGACGGCCGCCTGGGCGGCAAGCCGGCGGTGGTGCTGCTGAGCCGGGACATCAGCGCCCGGGTCAGGCATGAAACCGAGCTGCGCATCGCGGCCGTGGCCTTCGAGAGCTTCCAGGGCATGCTGGTGACCGACGCCCAGAACCGCATTCTCCGGGTGAACCGGGCCTTTACCGAGATCACCGGTTACAGCCCCGACGAGGTGATAGGCCGGACGCCCAACCTCTTCAGCTCCGGCAAGCACGGACCCGAATTCTACCGCCAGATGTGGCAGAGCATAGAGCGGCAGGGGCATTGGCAGGGGGAGATCCACAACAAGCGCAAGTCCGGCCATCTCTATCCCCAGTGGCTGTCCATCAGCGCGGTCAAGGATGCCAAGGGCCGGGTAAGCCATTATGTGGCCGCCATCAGCGATATCACTGAGCGCAAGCGGGACGCCGAGAAGATCAATCACCTCGCCTTCTACGACGCCCTCACCGGCCTGCCCAACCGGCGCCTGCTGGCAGAGCGGATCAAGCAGGCCCAGGCGGTGAGCAGCCGCGGCGGCAAGCTGGGTGCCCTGATATTCATCGATCTGGACAACTTCAAGGACATCAACGATCTCTGGGGGCTCCAGGTGGGAGACCAACTGCTGCAACAGGCGGCGCAACGGCTCAACAAGGTGGTCAGGGAAACAGATACCGTGGCCCGCCTGGGGGGCGACGAGTTCGTGGTATTGCTGGGGGATCTGGCCGAGGAGCCGACCCTGGCCGCGGCCCGGCTGGAGCAGATTGGCCACAAGCTGCTGGAAGTGCTTGAGCAGCCCTATGTGCACGAGGCCCATGTCCTGCGTGGCAGTGCCTGCCTGGGCCTGGTGACCCTGGACGATCACCGCCAGTCCGCCGATGAGCTGCTGCAACAGGCGGAGCTGGCCATGTATGAGGCCAAGGCGGCCGGCAAGGGCCGGCTGCGCTTTTTCGATCCCGTTATGCAGGAGGCGATTGCCCGCCGGCTGCGACTGGAAGAAGAGATCCTGCGGGGACTGGAGGCACGCCAGTTCTGCGTGTATTTCCAGCCCCAGTTCGATGAGCGGCAGAAAATGGTGGGCGCCGAAGCCCTGGTGCGCTGGCGCCATCCGGAGCGCGGTGTGCTGGCGCCGGGCGCCTTTATCGAGGTGGCCGATGCCGCCGGCCTGATGGATCGCATCGATCGTATCGTGCTGTTGCGGGCCTGCGAACAGATGGCGCTGTGGGCCCGGCTGCCGGCGTTGAGCGGGGTGACGGTATCGGTCAACATCAGCGCCGCCCAGCTGTACCAGGACAGCTTTATCGACGATGTGCTGCAGGTGCTGGCGCAGACCGGAGCCGATCCGGCCAGACTCAAGCTGGAACTGACCGAGTCCATGCTGATCACCGACATGCCGAAGGCGACGGAGCGAATGCGGACCCTCAAGCAGCATGGCATCCGTTTTGCCATCGACGACTTCGGCACCGGTTATTCTTCGCTGCATTACCTGCAGCAACTGCCCCTGGATCAGCTGAAGATCGATCAGTCCTTCGTCCGGGCCTTGCCCGACGACGCCAACAGCCTCGGCATCATCCGGGCGATCATCGCCATGGCCGGCAGCCTGGGCCTGGAAGTCATCGCCGAAGGGGTGGAAAACCAGGCCCAGCGCGACCTGCTGCAGCAGAACGGTTGCCATCTCTACCAGGGCTACCTCTTCGCCCGGCCGGCCCCGGCGGAGGAGATAGCAGCGATGATGCCGTTGCACGAGGCGGAGCTCTCGCCAAGCCGGAGGCCGGCGGAGCCTGAGGAAGTTGAACCGAGCGCCTGAGGCTGTATCCAACTGGCTGATTTTAAAATAAAAAAAAGCCGCCTTGCGCTAATGCCGTTCACTTAAGGTGAGCGGCGTATTTCTTTCTGACCGGATAGGTGTTTTTGGAAGCTTTCAACACCCTTGGATAACTTCGTTCTCGTTTCCCCTCCAGCTTGAACTGTTTGGCCTGTTTCTCTGGGGCAAACACCTCTCTTGGCAAGTTGCCCGGTGCTACACTGGGCAGTTGGCTCAGCTGATGGGCATATAAATCCACAATATCCCGACCCGGATAGGCCAGGGCATCGGTCAGAGAGGTCAGGATATGAACGGGTTTTCCCTTGACGGTTTTATTCAGCAGTCTCGCCTCCAGCGTCTCCGGTAATCCGGGCCACTTTTTTCTTGCCTGCGGGCTAGCGGTCAACCGCACCAGTTTGTCATCGCGGCCCAGGTTGCGCATTACCTCATACTGTGTGCCTTTACGCAGCGGCAGCAACCAGTGCCGTTGCTGCCCTTGTTGCCAGGCATGCAGCAACCCCAACGAGTAGAACCCTTGATCAAACAGCGTCAGGCTATGGTCCGGTATGCTCGGCAGCAAGCGGGCCGCCGGCTGCATTTCATTGACTGCAACGCTGTCAAAGACGCTGTCCACCAATAAATGGCTGCTCAGCTCCATCAGGCACACCATGCGCAACAAGGCAGGGTGGGACCGCCGGAAAAGAGTTCAACAATACAGACGTCTCGCCACTTGATGGGCCTGGTGGTTCCGTAGTGGGTATTGAACCCCAGCCCTTGCCAGTGTTCGACCAACAGCAGCATGTCCATGCCATTCATGCCGCCCAGGCGAAACAGGTGCTCGTCATGCCAGGCGCCATGACCAAGCCTGTCCTGATGATCCAGCCGGCATTGCTCCCAGCCACCGGGGTAGGTTTTTTCAATAAGGTGAATGGGCACGATAAAATTCAGCATTTCCAGTGGGATGGCCATGACTCGTCTCCTGAATGCAGTAAGGCGCTGACTGGACGATAAGGTACTCGGGCGACATTCAGTGTCGCTTGTTAAGCCGTGCCAGGGCCGTTACTCTGTGGAGCAACAACAACAAGATAACGGAGCAGGGAATGGCACTGACCCACGAGATCCTGAAGGAACGCCAGCGCAGAGAACGAGACAGCCACCCGGAAGGGTTGGCCCTGCGGGTACACCGAGCCCTGAGCTGGCTGCACCGGGCCGAGCAATGCGACGACGAAGACGGCCGTTTTGTTTTTTTGTGGATTGCCTTCAACGCCGCCTATGCCAACGAGCTGGGCGAACAGCGCATGCTGGAAGGGGAGAAATTCAACCGTTATCTGGCCCGGCTGGTGGAGCTGGACGCGAGTCAGCAGCTTTACGATCTGGTCTGGCAGCGTTATTCCGGCGCCATCCGGGTGCTGCTCGACAACCCCTATGTCTATCAGCCGTTCTGGGATCATCGCAATGGCCTGGCCACGGGAGAAAACTGGGAAAGCCGTTTTGCCGCCGCCAAGCGGTTTGCCAATACGGCGCTGGCCGGCAAAGACACGGCCAGTGTGCTGGCGGTGGTATTCAACCGGCTGTATACCCTGCGCAACCAGTTGATCCACGGCGGGGCCACCTGGAATAGCCGCATGAACCGACAGCAGCTGCGCGACGCCAATGCCATTTTGGGGGAGCTGGTGCCGGTGATCATCGCCATCATGATGGACCATGCCGAGCTGGTATGGGGTGAGGCCAGCTATCCGCCGGTAAGCTGACATTCCTCCCGGGAATACATGGCCAGCATATTGTTGGCCTGCTCTGCAATCGCCTTCCGCCATTCCATCGGTTCCAATACTTCCACCCGGGCGCCAAAGCCCATCAGCCACCACTGGGTTTGCTGATCGTTGGGCACGGTGGCGGTGAGGGTGACCCAGCCATCCTCGTCGGGGTCGGATAGCTGTTGCTGTTCGCTGACCGGGGTTTCCGCCAGTGTCCAGGCCACGCTGGGATCGATTCTGGCCACCAGTTGCACCTGTTGCCGGTCCAGCGGATAGCCGAAGGCGCCGTCGGCAATATAGTTTTCCACGCTGAAGGTCGGATGCGGCCGAAACGGCGCTTCGCTCGGTGCCAGTTGCTGAATGCGGTGCAGGGCGAACTGGCGAATGTCTTCATAGTCGTTCACCGTGGCCAGCAGGTAGCTGACGCTATGGCGCACCACCAGCCCCTGGGGATGCAGGGTGAACTGTTTCACTTCCTTTTTTTGCCGGCTGAGGTAATGCACCTCTATCGCCTGGCGCTGGAGCAGGGCATCGCTGATGCCCTGCCACACCGGCGGGGCGATGGCCGCCGGCAGCAGCGCCTTGCCGTTGGGAATGGCGCGTACCTGGCGGGCCCAGTCGGCAAAGCCATTTTCCCGCAGGCCGTCCAGAAACTTGCGGGCGTCGTGAAACTGGGGGCTGAGCTTGTCCACCGCTATCTGGGGCAACAGGCCCTTGAGGTATTCCTCCGCCAGCACCAGGGTCAGGGCGGTGGCGGTGTCCATGGCGGGCAGCGTACTTTTGAAATTCGGGTCGAACGACCAGCGGTAGGGCCGTTCGCTCTGGTCGCAGATAAGCGGGTAATGGCCCGATATTCTTTCCAGATCCCGCTGAATGGAGCGGAGGTTGACCGTGAAGCCCTTTTCTTCCAGCAGGGTTTGCAGGGTGGTGGTGGCCTTGTATTGGGGCGCGCGCGGGATCAATTGCAACATGGCAATGTAGCGGAAAAGGGTGTCCATGAGTGCTCCTGTTGGGGTGTCGGCATCCTGACGGAAACGCCAGCATACCCCATAAAGTGTCGTTTGTGTCTGTGGTTTGCGGGCCGTTCACACCGCCCGCCAGGCCCGCCACTGTCGGCCTCAGTCGCCGGTGGCTACAAAGCCGATGGGCCTGGACTGCCCCCGGGTTTTCAGGGCATGTTCCTGCTCCAGCCCGGCGAGCAGGTTTTCCGGGCTCAGGCGCTCGCCCATCACGCCATGTCGGCGCAGCACGGCGGCGAAATCGCCTGGAGTCAGTTGCTTAAGCTGGATCAGGGCCGGATGCAGGTGGGCGGCTTCCTGCTCCCGGAATTCCCCCTGCAGTTGCTGGCCCAGTACCGTATTGAAATACATCCAGGCCTGCTCGGCGTTGAAATAGCCAAAGCCTATCTTGAAGTCGAACCGGCGCAGGGCGGCCGCGTCCAGGTGATCCATAAAGTTGGTGGCCATCACCAGAATGCCGGGATATTGCTCCATTTGAACCAGCAATTCGTTGACCTGGCTCACTTCCCAGTTGCGCACCGCGCCGACGCGGCTGGCGAGGAGGCTGTCGGCCTCGTCAATCAGCAGGATGCCGCCACAGGCTTTGGCCTCGGCAAAGGCGGCGGCCAGCTTTTGCTCGGTGCCCCCCACATAGGGGTCGAGCAGGTCGGAGGCTTTTTTGGCGACCAGGGGTCTTTCCAGCGCGTCGGCCAGGTGGCCCGCCAGGGCACTCTTGCCGGTGCCGGGGGGACCATAAAGGCACAGCCGGCCCATGCCGCTGCGTTTCAGCCCCCGGATGATGGGCTCCAGGGCAGTGTCGGTGGCGCACAGCGCCGGGTTGAACAGGGAAGGCTGGCGCTGCTGATTCAGCCGCTTCCAACGATAGCCCAGGGCCTGATACAGGTTGGCCAGAATGTCTTCCATAGCGCTCTCCACTTTTTCTGCCTTGCGATATCCGAGTTTTTTTACCACCCTGGCCGCCCGTGCCAGGTGTGCCGGCTCCAGCCTGCGCTGGCTGGCCAGCTGTTCCAGCCAGGGCTCGCGCACATTCAGCCCCCCAAGCAGCCGGCGTGCCATGCCCAGGCGTACCTCCGCCGTCAGCTCGGGCATGGCCAGCACCAGGTCGAAACGGCGGAGGTAGGCCGCATCCATGCACGACACCTCGTTGCTCAGCCAGAGGGTGGGACGGGGGTTGCTTTCCAGCAACTGGTTCACCCAGGCCTTCCGGCCTTCGCTGGTCTGCTCGTTGAACACGTCTTCCACCTCGTCGAACAGCACCAGGCTGTGGTTATCCTGGCGCAATACCTGCTGGCACAGCTGGTAGCGGGCGAAGCGCTCGCGGCCGTTGAGCGCCTCGCCGCGCGGGTCGGCGAATTTCACCTCGTGCAGGCTCCAGTGCAGGTGAGCGGCCAGGGCGCGGGCCAGCTCGGTCTTGCCGGTGCCGGGCGCGCCATAAATCAGCACGTTCACTCCACTTTGCCGGCCCCCGGCCCGGCTCAGGTAGCGCAGCAGGCGGTCGATAAAGGGCTGCAGGTGGGCAAAGTCGTCCAGCGTCAGCTGTGCCGGTTGCTGGCTGTTGGAAAAGGTGGTCAGCAGGCTGCGAGGCCCGTTTTCCTCATACAGCAGAATGTCATCCAGGCCGCGCATCAGCTCCAGGCCGTTGCCATGGCGCTCGGTCTGTACCAGGCCACAGGCCAGCAGCGTCATTTCCGGTGCCAGGGCATGTGCCACCTGGCGACGGGGGCGGCCAAGGGCGGTGGCCAGCAGGCCGATAAGCTGTTGGCCGCCCATCCAGTGCTGGTGAAACAACTCCAGGGTGTTGGTCAGCACATTGTCCTGCTGCACCAGCACCAGAAAAGCCAGCACGTCGAGTTCGGCATCTTCCAGTCCCAGGCTGTCGCCCAGCTGGCGCAGGTTGCTCGCCAGGGGATCGGGAACCGGGATGGCGCGGCTTTCCTGCTCCGCCAACAGGGTTTTCAACAACCGGGTCACTTCGGAAGGGACCAGTTCGGATGCGTCCAGCCCGGGCTCCAGGGATTGCAGCAGTTCGTCCAGCTCGTGGCGACGTTTGCTCAGGGCAAGCCGGGCCCCGTCGGCCAGCACCAGCAGGCGCAGCGCCCACAGCAAGGGCAGTGGCGGATGAGGCGAGTGCGACTGCGCGCAAGACTGCCGGCGTTTGCGCGGATGGTGGGGAAGGGTGTGCAGTGGTGGCATGGGCTGCTCCTGATCTGGGGAGGAGCCATCAGAGTACGGACCGGGGCGACGTTTTGTGTCGTTTGGGTTGGTGCCCTGGCACCCGACATGCGTCGGTGTCACATCCATTTACACCCATTTCGGGCTAATGTAGCCCGCCGTGCGGCGAATGACGTCCTCTATCGCCGCATGATGTGCGGCGAATAACTTGCACACGCGGAGATTGCGGCCCATAATCTCCGCATGAACAGCGGTGATTACAAATACATCTGGCAGGCCAACGACTGGCCGACCTGGCGCTTCGACCTGGCGGCGCTCGCTGGCCCCATGGCCGAGGTCAGTCGTGCCCAGGGGCTCTTGATAGGACGCTTGGCCGACGTGGGGATGGCGCTGCGCGATCAGGCGAGCCTCGCGGCGCTGACCGAGGACGTGGTCAAGACCAGCGAGATCGAGGGCGAGCAGCTCAACGTCGAATCCGTGCGCTCGTCCATCGCGCGCAGGCTGGGCGTGGACATCGGCGCACTTGCTCCGGTCGATCGCCACGTCGAGGGCGTGGTCGAGATGGTGCTCGATGCCACCGCCAACTGCCATGCGCCGGTGTCGCAGGAGCGTCTGTTTGGCTGGCATGCCGCGCTGTTTCCGACAGGCTACTCCGGCCTCTCCAGGATCAAGGTCGGCGGTTGGCGCAATGATGCCAGTGGCCCGATGCAAGTGGTGTCCGGCCCCATCGGTCGGCAGCGGGTGCATTTCGAGGCGCCGCCTGCTGATCGTCTGGATGCCGAAACCAGCCGCCTCATCGACTGGCTGAATGGCACATCGAATGAACCCCAGCTCATCAAGGCCGGCCTCGGCCATCTGTGGTTTGTCACCTTGCACCCGTTCGATGACGGTAATGGCCGTATCGCCCGGGCCATCGGCGATCTGCTGCTGGCGCGAGCCGACGGCAGCCCGCAGCGCTTCTACAGTTTGTCGGCGCAGATCCAGCGCGAACGCAAGGCGTACTACGACATCCTGGAGCGGACGCAGAAGCGGTCGATGGATGTCACCGAGTGGCTCATGTGGTTCCTCGACACACTCCATCGCGCCGTCGATCAGGCCCAGCACACGCTCGATGCCGTGCTGACCAAGGCGCGGTTCTGGCAGCGTTGGACGGCCACGCCGTTGAACGAGCGACAGGTGAAGCTGCTCAATCGGCTGCTCGACGGCTTCGAAGGCAAGCTGACCAGCAGCAAGTGGGCGGCCATTGCCAAGTGTTCGCCGGACACGGCGCTGCGCGATATTAACGAGCTGCTGGCGCGGGGCATGCTGCGGAAATCGGATGCGGGCGGGCGCAGTACCAGCTACGAGCTGAACGATCTGCCGGAGTAGCGACGTTTCCTGGAATTGCCTTGGCTCGTGGGCGGAACAGCGCCTTCATGGACTCCTGCCAACTCATTCGGAAGGAGACCAAGATGGATGTCGTTCATCTGAACCAAAAACAACTGGCTGCCCGCTGGAGCATCAGCGAAGCCACCCTGGAGCGCTGGCACAGCATCGGGATCGGACCAAAATTCCTGAAGCTCTGTGCTCGGGTGGCTTACCGTCAAGTCGATGTCGAGGTCTACGAGGAGTCGTGCTTGCAGGTATCAACCAGCCAGTCGGTTGCTGCTCATGCCCGGTCCAGTTGAATTCGTCAGCCAGTAGGTGTGACAGTAAGCGGGTTTTTGGGTGGTTTTTCAGGAAAAGCTAATGAATCGCTAAGTGCTTGTTATTAAAAAGAAAAAGGCCCCTTGCGGGGCCCTTCCAATCGATTGGTGGAGCTGGCGGGAGTTGAACCCGCGTCCGAAAAACCTACGTCGTCGGTACTACATGCTTAGTCAGTCATTAATTTCGCCACCTGCTGCGGACAGACACGCCACAGAATGACTATCCTGAATTGGATTTAACGCTTCAACCGTCAGGCACGGCATCCACGCGATCCTGTGAAGGATGACCTTCCGATTCCCTAAGTCACAGGCAAGCTAGGGTAGAAGGGCTCAGCGCAGGTTATTAAGCTGCGAGTGCGTAGTTTTCGTCGTTTGCGACTATTTTTTTGCGATTGTTTAACGAGGCCTATCGCA
Source organism: Zobellella denitrificans (assembly GCF_002407485.1). Classification (NCBI taxonomy): domain Bacteria; kingdom Pseudomonadati; phylum Pseudomonadota; class Gammaproteobacteria; order Aeromonadales; family Aeromonadaceae; genus Zobellella; species Zobellella denitrificans. The sequence goes on from NZ_CP012621.1 coordinate 1,030,419, forward strand.
CCTCGGCATGCACCTTGGAGTTCGAGAATCTCGTCGAATCCTGAATCAGCCCCAAGCTGTGCAACCATGATATTTCAATGGTTGCTAAATAACAAGCCCTAGCGGGCCTTGTGTTTCATCATCCGGTCTTTTTCCCGCTGCCAGTCGCGCTCTTTCACGTCCTGACGCTTGTCGTGGGCCTTTTTGCCTTTTACCAGGCCAATCTCGGCCTTGACCCAGGACTTGGACCAGTACAGGGACAGCGGCACCAGGGTGTAGCCTTCCCGTTCAACAAGGCCAGTGAGGCGATCCAGTTGGCGCTTGTGCAGCAGCAGCTTGCGGGTGCGCAAGGGATCGCAGACCACATGGGTGGAGGCCATGTTGAGCGGGGTAATGGTAGCGGCAAACAGGAAGGCCTCGCCGTTTCGCATGAACACGTAGGCCTCGCCGATGTTGACCTTGCCGGCCCGCAGCGCTTTGACTTCCCATCCTTGTAACTCGACACCGGCTTCGAATTTTTCCTCGATGGAGTATTCGTGCCGTGCCTTGCGGTTAACGGCGATGGTGTTGGAGCCGGGTTTCTTCTTGGCTTTGTTTTTTGTCATAGTGGCGTCATTATACGGGCCCGATGGGGTCTTGGGAATTGGCGGCATGGCAATTGCCTGCTTTTTGCACAGATGCGACGATGAGCCGGGCCCGGATTGATGTTAAAATCAAAAGGTTTTGGTGGCAGGAGAGGTTATGCCCAGTATTACCCGCAGCGCACTGGTGATGTTCAGCGCGCAACAGATGTACGAGTTGGTGAACGACGTGGATTCGTACCCTCAGTTTTTACCGGGTTGCGTGGCCAGTCGAGTCCTGTCCGAGTCGGAACTCAGCGTGACCGCGGCGCTGGATGTAGCCAAGGCCGGTATCCGCAAGACCTTCACCACCCGCAACCTGCTCGAACCCAATCAGCGTATCGAGATGGAGCTGGTGGATGGTCCCTTCAAGTCGCTGAGCGGGGGCTGGACCTTTACCCCTCTGGACGTGGATGCCTGCAAGGTGGAGCTGAAGCTGCATTTCGAGTTTACCTCCCGGCTGGTGGAACTGGCCTTCGGCGGAGTTTTCAAGGAACTCGCCAATGCCATGGTGCATGCCTTCAGCGAGCGGGCAAGAGAGGTGTATGGCCGTGAATCTTATTAGAGTGGAAGTGGTGTATGCCCTGCCGCACCAGCAGACGGTACTGAGCATGAGAGTGGCGGCCGCCGACACCGTCCGGCAGGTCATCGAACAGTCGGGCATTCTGCAGCAGTTTCCGGAGATTGACCTCGGCAGCAACATGGTCGGGGTATTCGGCCGTCAGGTGAAGCTGGAGCAGCACTTACACGACGGTGACCGAATCGAAATTTACCGTCCCCTGCTGGCGGATCCCAAGGAGATCCGCCGCCGGCGCGCCGAACAGGCCAAGGAAGAGGGGAGAGCCGACAAGGTAACCGGTGGCCGACCCGATCCCAAGAGAACCAAAAAATAGACCGGGGAACCCGCCCCAGCGGGCTCCCGCCACCTCGGCGTTATATGCCCCGGTGAAAGTCTTCTGACACCGAATAATCACCCTGTACCGACACCAGGGCGTCGTTGCTGAAGTCCAGGGTCAGCTGTTTCTGTTCCACCTCTCCCCGCCCGGGCTTGAAATAGTAGAGATAGACCCACTTGTCATGGTTGAAGCCATCCAGGCTCATGGGATTGCCCAGCAGGAAACGGACCTGCTCCTTGTTCATGCCCTGGCGCAACTGGGCCACCTGCTTTTCTTCGATGTAGTTGCCCTGGGGGATGTCCACCTTGTAAACCAGGCCGCAGCCGGCCAGGGGGAGGGCTAAAAATAAAGGTAAAATCAAGGTTTTGAGTTGCATGGCTGCATTATATCCTGTGTGACCTGGGGGCATCATAGCCGTTGGTGATGGGCTTGTAAAAGCTAGACCCCCAAACCGTCGATTGGTTCAGTGAGCTGTGTCATGGTCATTTTCCTGCAACTGACCTAATATCTTCACCTGTAACTATACCTATCGGGACAAGACGATGACAAAACATGTATTTCATTTGGGAATTACCGATGAGGATCTGCAGGGTGCACGGCTGGCCATCATACCCGGCGATCCGGAGCGGGTGCAGCGTATAGCCGAACAGTTGAGCAACCCCCGTCACCTGGCCAGCAAGCGGGAGTTCACCTCCTGGCTGGGGGAACTGGACGGCAAGCCGGTGGTGGTCTGCTCCACCGGCATCGGGGGGCCTTCCACGTCCATCGCGGTGGAAGAGCTGGCGCAGCTGGGGGTATCCAGCTTCCTGCGCATCGGCACCACCGGGGCCATTCAGCCCGGCATCCAGGTCGGTGACATGATAGTGACCATGGGCTCGGTGCGGCTGGACGGCGCCAGCAGCCATTTCGCCCCCATGGAGTTTCCGGCGGTGGCCAACTTCGACTGTACCTGTGCCCTGGTGGACGCGGCCCGCGACATGGGCATCAGCCCCCATGTGGGGATCACCGCCTCGTCGGACACCTTCTATCCCGGCCAGGAGCGTTACGATACCCACTCGGCCCGGGTGCTGCGCCGGTTCCAGGGCAGCATGAAGGAGTGGCAGGCCATGGGCGTGCTCAACTACGAGATGGAATCGGCCACCCTGTTCACCATGTGCGCCAGCCAGGGGCTGCGTGCCGGTTGCGTGGCCGGGGTCATCGTCAACCGAACCCAGCAGGAGATCCCGGACGAAACCACCATGAAGAAAGCCGAGCAGCAGGCCATCGACATCGTCATCGGCGCCGCCCGCCGGCTGGTTTAATGCTTGTTGGCCCGGCGCAGCCGGGCTTATTCTCACGCCTCACCGCACACCAGCAGTTCCCTGGCATTGGCCAGGGTATTGGGAGTGATCTTGTTGCCGCCGAGCAGGCGCGCCAGCTCCTGCAGCCGGCTGTGTTCATCCAGCTCCCGCATCCGGGTCTGGGTGTCGTTGTCGGCGCTGCTCTTGCTGACGAAGAAATGCTGGTGGCCATTGCCGGCTACCTGGGGCAGGTGGGTGATCACCAGCACCTGGGTGGACTCGCCCAGTTGGCGCAGCAACTTGCCCACCACGGCCGCGGTCGGCCCGCTCACACCGACGTCTACCTCGTCAAAGATCAGGGTCGGGGTTTCCACCTTGCGGGCGGTGATCACCTGGATGGCCAGGCTGATGCGCGACAGCTCACCGCCGGAGGCAACCCGGGCCAGCGGGCTCAGCGGCTGGCCCGGGTTGGTGCTGACCAGGAACTCGACCCTGTCGATGCCGAGGGGTGAGTAGCCGCCGTTGTCATCGGCGCTGACCCGGATTTCAAAGCGGCCGTGCTCCATGCTGAGCTGGTGCATGCCCTGGGTGATCAGGCCGTTGAGCGACTCGGCGTAGCGCTGCCGGCTCTGGCTGAGCCGCTCCGCCGCCTGCAGGAAGTCGTTTCTGGCCAGCTCGACTTCCTGCTCCAGTTCCTGCAAGCGGGAGTCGTTATCGGCCATTTCCGCCAACCGGGTTCTGAGCTGCTGGTGATGGGTAGCCAGCTCCGCCGGTGGAACATGGTGCTTGCGGGCCAGCTCCATCACCTTGCCCAGGCGGGTTTCCACCTCGTGCAGGCGCTCCGGATCCAGCTCCAGCCTGTCGAGGTAGCGGCTCAATTCGCCGTGCCCTTCTTCCAGTTGGATCAGGCTGCTTTCTATCATTTCCTGTACCGGACCCAGGCGGCCGTCCATCCGGTTCAGTTCGATCACGACCCTGAGGCCCTGGCGCAGCAACTGCAAGGCATTGGTTTCCTCGCCGTCGGCCAGCACATCCAGGGCCTGTTGGCAGTCGTTGAGCAGCTCGGCACCATTGGCCAGGCGCTTGTGCTCCGCTTCGAGTTCGGGAAATTCGTCCTCCGCCAGGGCCAGTTCGTCCAGCTCCGCCACCTGGTATTCCAGCAACTGGCGCTGGGCCTGCCACTGGGCCTGCTCCTGCTGCAGCTGCCGCCGCTCGTTGCCGAGCTGGCGCCAGTGCTGGTAACCCAGGCTGGTCTGCTGCAGCAACTGGTGGTGGCCGGCGTAGGCGTCGAGCAGGCTGCGCTGGTAGTCGGACTTCTGCAGCTCCTGGTGGGCATGCTGGCCATGGATGTTGATCAGCAGGGCGCCCAGGGCCTTCAACTGGGACAGGGGCACCGGGGTGCCGTTGATGTAGCCCCGGGAGCGGCCTTCGCGGCTCAGGGTCCGGCGCAGTATGCATTCATCCTGCTCATCCAGCTCCTGCTCGCTCAGCCAGGCTTTTACCCTGGGCAACTTGTCGATACGGAACCGGGCGCTGATATCGGCCTTGTCGGCACCGGGGCGGACCGAGTCGGCATCGGCCCGCTCCCCCAGGGCCAGGGCCAGGGCATCGATGGCGATGGACTTGCCGGCGCCGGTTTCGCCGGTGATGCTGGTCATGCCCGGACGCAGGTCCAGCTCGAGGAAGGAGACAATGGCAAAATTGCTGATGGTGAGCTGAAGCAGCATAGTGGACTCCTGCACAAAACAAGTCTGTATGAAAATACAGTATACTGTGGATTTGTACAGTAGCAAGGGCTGCTGAAGCTTCAGAACAGCTTGCTGCCCCAGCCGAGCTTGCTGCGCAGTACCTCGAAATAATTGTGCCCGCGCGGGTGCAGCAGCTTGAGCTTGTAGGGGCTCTTGTAAATATGGATCTCGTCGCCGGGCTGTACCGCCAGCGAGACGTGTCCGTCGCAGCTCACCAGCATCTGCTCGGTCTTGTTGGTGGGGGCGACCACCAGCTTCACCTGGGCGTCGGCGTCGATCACGATGGGCCGGCAGCTCAGGGTATGGGGAAACATGGGCACCAGGGTGATGGCGTTGAGGTTGGGGGTCAGGATGGGGCCGCCGGCGGACAGGGAATAGGCGGTGGAGCCGGTGGGGGTGGCCACTATCATGCCGTCGGCCCGCTGGCTGTACATAAAGTGGCCGTTGATATAGACCTCGAACTCGATCATGTGGGCGATCTTGCCCGGGTGCAGCACCGCTTCGTTCATGGCGGTGTTGCTGGCCTTGAGCTGGCCGTGGCGATGCACCTGGGCTTCCAGCAGGAAGCGGTGCTCGGCCTGGTAATCCCCGGCCAGCAGCCGCTCGAGCGGCTGTTCGAAGCTGTCCGGCGACAGATCGGTGAGAAAGCCGAGGTTGCCCCGGTTGACACCGACTACCGCCACATCGAAACGGGCCAGCACCCGGGCCGCGCCCAGCATGTTGCCGTCGCCGCCCACGACGATGGCGAGATCGGCCCGTTCGCCCAGTTCCACCATTTCCAGCAATTCGGCCTGCTCGAGCCGCAGTTGCTCGCCCACGCGTCGCTCTATCACCACCTTGAGTCCCAGTCGGACGAGGTAATGATAGAGGTCCACCAGTGTCTGGTTGGCGCCCTGGTGATCGGGTTTGCCGATAAGCGCTATGGTATTGAAGTCGGTTTCCATTGTTGGCTGGCCTTGCTGAGGAGCAATGCGATGGCGCATTCCCTGGCTGAACGAGTCACTCCATTCTAAAGAAGCCGGGTTCCCGGCGCCACCGGGCCGAGCACGTGACGATGAAATCCCCCCCTTGAAATCATCCCGGCCGCCCCCATATAGGGAGCAAGTTGAGTTAACACAGATGACGGGAGACGACATGAGCAGCAAACAACACCAGGTTGACGCCGAGCAGGCCGCCGAGCAGGAGCCGATGATGACCGAGGCCGAAGCGGGTACCGAAGCCGAGGGCGGGCAACCGGATGCGGCTTATGTGGCCGAGCTGGAGCAGAAGCTGGCCGACGCCGAGGCCAGCGCCCAGAACGAGAAAGACAATGCCCTGCGGGCCCTGGCCGAGATGGAGAACATTCGCCGCCGCGCCGCCCAGGACGTGGAAAAGGCGCAAAAGTTCGCGCTGGAGAAGTTTGCCAGCGAGCTGCTGCCGGTGATAGACAGCCTGGAGCGGGCGCTGGAGCATACCGACAAGGAAAACGACGCCTTCAAGGCGGTGTGCGAAGGGGTGGAGCTGACCCTGAAATCCCTGCTCAGCACGGTGGAGAAATTCGGCGTGGTGCAGATCAATCCCCAGGGCGAGCCCTTCGATCCCAACAAGCACCAGGCCATGAGCATGGTCGAGAGCAACGAGGTGGCCCCCAACTCGGTGCTGGCGGTAATGATGAAGGGCTACGAGCTGAACGGCCGGGTGCTGCGTCCCGCCATGGTGATGGTGGCCAAGGGGCCGTCCATCGATACCCAGGCCTGAGCCGCCAAAAAAATGTGATGCCTGTCTTGAAAGCCGGTAGCGGCAACCACATATAGGCACTAAAGCAAAACACCAAATGCTTATCACCGAATTGCAGAAAGAAATTTGAGAGAGGATTTTATGGGTAGAATCATCGGCATCGATCTGGGTACAACTAACTCTTGCGTGGCCATCCTGGATGGGGATACCCCCCGGGTGATTGAAAACGCCGAGGGTGCTCGTACTACTCCCTCCATCATCGCCTATACCGATGACGGCGAGACCCTGGTCGGCCAGCCGGCCAAGCGCCAGGCGGTGACCAACCCCAAGAACACCCTGTTCGCCATCAAGCGTCTGATCGGCCGCCGTTTCGAAGACGAAGAAGTGCAGCGCGACATCAAGATCATGCCGTTCAGCATCGTCCGTGCCGACAATGGCGACGCCTGGGTGGAAGTGAAGGACAAGAAGATGGCACCTCCGCAGATCTCCGCCGAGGTGTTGAAGAAAATGAAGAAAACCGCCGAGGACTACCTGGGCGAGCCGGTGACCGAAGCGGTCATCACGGTGCCGGCCTACTTCAACGACGCCCAGCGCCAGGCCACCAAGGACGCCGGTCGCATCGCCGGCCTGGATGTGAAACGCATCATCAACGAGCCGACCGCGGCCGCCTTCGCCTATGGCGTGAACAAGGCCAAGGGTGACCGCAAGGTGGCGGTATACGATCTGGGCGGTGGTACTTTCGACATCTCCATCATCGAAATCGATGACATGGAAGGCGAGAAAACCTTTGAGGTACTGGCTACCAACGGCGATACCCACCTGGGTGGCGAAGACTTCGACAACCGCCTGATCACCTACCTGGTGGAAGAGTTCAAGCGCGAGCAGGGCTTCGATCTGCGCAATGACATGCTGGCGCTGCAGCGCCTCAAGGAAGCGGCGGAAAAGGCCAAGTGCGAGCTGTCTTCCGCCCAGCAGACCGAGGTCAACCTGCCCTACATCACCGCCGACGCCACCGGGCCCAAGCACCTGAACATCAAGGTGACCCGCGCCAAGCTGGAGTCCCTGGTGGAAGACATGGTCAAGAAGTCCCTGGAGCCGGTGCGCATCGCGCTCAAGGATGCCGGCCTGTCCGTGTCCGACATCGATGACGTCATCCTGGTGGGCGGCCAGACCCGGATGCCGCTGGTGCAGAAGGCGGTGAGCGATTTCTTCGGCAAGGAGCCGCGCAAGGACGTGAACCCGGATGAAGCCGTGGCTGTGGGCGCCGCCATCCAGGGCGCCGTGCTGTCCGGCGACAAGAAAGACGTGCTGCTGCTCGACGTGACCCCGCTGTCCCTGGGCATCGAGACCATGGGCGGGGTGATGACCGCGCTGATCGAGAAGAACACCACCATCCCGACCAAGAAGTCCCAGGTGTTCTCCACCGCCGACGACAACCAGTCCGCGGTCACCATCCACGTACTGCAGGGTGAGCGCAAGCGTGCCAGCGACAACAAGTCCCTGGGCCAGTTCAACCTGGAAGGCATCCGCCCGGCACCGCGCGGCCTGCCGCAGATCGAGGTGACCTTCGACATCGACGCCGACGGCATACTGCATGTGTCCGCCAAGGACAAGGACACCGGCAAGGAGCAGAAGATCACCATCCAGGCCTCTTCCGGCCTGAGCGAGGCGGAGATCGAAGCCATGGTGCGGGCGGCCGAGGCCAACGCCGCCGAGGACAAGAAGTTCGAGGAGCTGGTCCAGGTGCGCAACCAGGCCGACGGTCTGGTGCATGCCACCCGCAAGCAGCTGGCCGAAGCCGGTGATGCCCTGGCCGCCAGCGACAAGAGCGCCATCGAGTCGGCCCTGAGCGCCCTGGAAAACGCCGTGCGTGGCGAGGACAAGGCCGAGATCGAGGCCAAGCAGCAGGCGCTGCTGGAAGCCTCCCAGAAGCTGATGGAGGCGGCCCAGGCCAAGGCCCAGGCGCAGGCTCACGACGCCGGTGCCCAGGACGGCGGCAGCAAGGCCGACGACGACGTGGTCGACGCCGAGTTCGAAGAAGTGAAGGACGACAAGAAGTAACAGTCGCGCCGGCGCAAACGCCGACAGTGCGGGCGTTGGGCTGCCAACGCCCGCCTTTGTGTAATTAGGACTCAGGTAAGCAAGCAGCCTATGTCGAAACGAGATTATTATGAGGTGCTCGGCGTCTCCAAGGGAGCCGACGAACGCGAAATCAAGAAGGCCTATAAACGGCTGGCGATGAAATACCACCCGGATCGCAATAAAGAAGATGCGGATGCGGGGGACAAGTTCAAGGAAGCCACCGAAGCCTACGAAGTGCTGACCGACAGCCAGAAGCGGGCCGCCTACGATCAGTTCGGCCATGCCGGCGTGGATGGCCAGCAGGGTGGTCACGGCTTCGGCGGCGGAGCCGACTTCAGTGATATTTTCGGTGACGTCTTCGGCGATATCTTCGGTGGCGGTCAGCGCCGTCAGCAACGGGCGTCCCGCGGGGCGGATCTGCGCTACAACATGGAACTGACGCTGGAAGAAGCGGTGCGGGGCGTCACCAAAGAGATCAAGGTGCCGACCCTGGTGGGCTGCGACGTCTGCGACGGCAGCGGCGCCAAGCCCGGTACCCAGGCCAAGACCTGTCCCACCTGCCATGGCCACGGCCAGGTGCAGATGCGACAGGGCTTCTTCACCGTGCAGCAGCCCTGTCCCCACTGCCGCGGGCGGGGCAAGATCATCACCGATCCCTGTCATCAGTGCCATGGCGAGGGGCGTTACCAGAAGACCAAGACCCTGTCGGTCAAGATCCCGGCCGGGGTCGACACCGGCGATCGCATCCGCCTGTCCGGCGAGGGCGAGGCGGGAGAGGCGGGAGCGCCGGCCGGCGATCTCTATGTGCAGGTGCATGTGCGCGAACACGATATCTTCGTGCGCGACGGCAACAACCTCTATTGCGAGGTGCCGATAAGCTTCACCTCCGCCGCCCTGGGCGGCGAGGTGGAAGTACCGACCCTGGACGGGCGGGTCAAGCTGAAGATCCCCGCCGAAACCCAGACCGGGCGCATGTTCCGGCTCAAGGGCAAGGGGGTGCGCTCGGCCCGCAACGGCCTGCTGGGCGATCTGGTGTGCAAGGTCTATATTGAAACACCGGTCAACCTGACCGACGAACAGAAAGAGCTGTTGCGCCAGCTCGAGGTCTCCTGCGGTGGCCTGGCGGCCAAGAAACACAGGCCCAAGTCCGAAGGTTTCTTCGAAGGCGTAAAGCGGTTTTTCGATGATTTGACCCGCTGAGCCGGCTGTATTAGTCTGGGCCGTCTTGACGAAACGGCCCGGCGGCCGCAGCAAAACAGAGTGTGATATGAGCCCTAGGCCGGCTTCGGCAGGGCTCTTGTTATTTTATTGTCTGAAAGGAACCAGGTTTCCACTATGAAGCAAACACCGATGACCATCCGCGGTGCCCAGAAACTGCGTGAAGAACTGGATCACCTGAAGTCTGTGCGTCGCCCGCAAATTATCGAGGCGATTGCCGACGCGCGCGAACACGGCGACCTGAAGGAAAATGCCGAGTACCATGCCGCGCGGGAACAGCAGGGATTCTGCGAAGGGCGGATCCAGGAGATCGAGGCCAAGCTGTCCAACGCCCAGATCATCGATATCACCAAACTGCCCAACAACGGCAAGGTGATCTTCGGGGCCACCGTGACCCTGTTCAAGCTGGATGACGAAAAGGAAATCAGCTACCGCATCGTCGGTGACGACGAGTCCGATATCAAGGCCAACATGATCTCGGTGAACTCGCCCATCGCCCGCGCCCTGATCGGCAAGGAAGAAGACGACGTGGTGGTGGTGCGCACCCCCTCCGGCGATGTGGAATACGAAGTCATCAAGGTCGAATACCTGTAATAGCCTCTCCATTCCCGCTGTTCAAGGCGGCCGGTCTAGTCTTCCGGCTGCCTTCTGCTTATCTCCTGCAGAAAGCCCCGAAACACGAAATCCGACAAGGTCATCCGCTCGGCGACAGGCAGTTCAAACCGCACCGCCGTCAGCCAGAAGTGGTGCCCCCTGTGCTGGCGGACCAGCTGCAGCCTGAGCGGGATCTGCTGCTCCTGCCCCAGGCTCAGCAATACCCGCTTGCTCTGCTGCTTGGTGAACAGGCGGCGACGGGAGAGCAGGCGCATGCCGTTTATCGACAAATCGCGGATTTCGGCGGCCAGGGGCCGGCCGTTGGGCTGGTAGAGCTGCAGCTCCTGCGGGCTGGGCAGACGCCAGGCGCGGGGATGAAAGCCGTCGGTGATGATGCTGGGCGGGCTCAGCTCCGCCTGCTCCTCGCTGGCCTCCTGGTGCTTGAGGGTGACCGGAAAATGCAGCTTGACCTCGCCGAGGGCCAGTTTCAGCTCGAGGTGCGAAGCCTGTTCGAGCAGGGGCCTGATATTGGCATCGATGGCGATGGTCAGGCTGAGCAATGATTCCGGCTGCTCCTGCTGATACAGCTCATTCAGCAGGGCGAGTTCCTCGTCGGTCAGGTAGGGATGGACGGGCATGGCAATCACACCGTGGCTAAAAGCTAATAGTATTGTCCTCCAGCCTGCCGGATAACAGCGCGAAAGGGAAATAATTCAAAGGGGAAGAAGGGGATAGCGGAGCGTGAGTGACAGCGTAAGGGAAGGCGAGGCGGGCCGGGTGAACCGACCCCCGCAGATCAGGCCCTGGGCAGGGTGATCTTCTTCTGCTCGCTGGGGCGGTACAGCGTCAGGATGTGGCCTATGGTCTGCACCTTGACCGCACCGGTCTCGCGCACGATGGCATCCATGATCAGCGTTTTGACTTCCCTGTCTTCGGCGGCAACCTTGACCTTGATCAGTTCATGGAAATTCAGGGCCAGATCGATCTCGGCCAGTACGCCTTCGGTCAGGCCATGCTGGCCAAGCAATACCACCGGCTTCAGGCTGTGGGCCAGTCCCTTGAGGTATTGTCTTTGCTTATTATTCAGGGTCATTGCAAAATGCTTCGGTTAAATAGGTTGAAAGGGGGGCATTGTACCCCCATCTAGGCTTCAATGGTAATAGCAGAGCGATAATTTAATGGGTAAGAAGAAACGCTCGGCCAGCTCGACCCGCTGGCTCAAGGAGCATTTTGACGATAAATATGTACAACAGGCGCAAAAAAAAGGCCTGCGCTCGCGTGCCGTGTTTAAACTTGAAGAATTACAAGGCCGTGATCGCCTGCTCAGGGCGGGGATGACGGTGGTCGACCTGGGGGCCGCGCCCGGTGGCTGGAGCCAGTATGCGGTAGAGCAGGTCGGTCTGCAGGGCAAGGTGATCGCCTGTGACATACTGCCGATGGATCCCATCGCCGGCGTCGACTTCCTGCAGGGCGACTTCCGTGAAGAGGCGGTGCTGGGAGCCCTGCTGGAGCGGGTCGGCGAAGACAAGGTGGACGTGCTGCTGTCGGACATGGCGCCCAACATGAGCGGCACCCCCGAGGTGGATCAGCCCAGGGCCATGTACCTGGTCGAACTGGCACTGGACATGTGCCGCCAGGTGCTGGCGCCCAAGGGAAGTTTTGTGGTGAAAGTGTTCCAGGGGGCCGGCTTCGATGAATTTCTTCAGGACGTTCGCCGGTCTTTCAATGTGGTCAAGGTGCGCAAGCCCGACTCATCCCGGGCCCGTTCACGGGAAGTCTACATTGTGGCTACCGGTTTTAAACTGTAGTACCCTGTCCCAGTCATAAACTGTCAGCCGGTGAGGTTAGTAATTTGAGTGACATGGCGAAGAATTTGATCCTGTGGTTGGTCATAGCCGTGGTGTTGATGTCGGTTTTCCAGAGCTTCAGCCCGAGTGAACCGAGCGGACGCCAGACGGACTATACCACCTTCGTGCAGGAAGTAGCCCAAGGGCAGATCCGTGAAGTGCGCATGGATGGCAAGACCATCAATGGCGTTAAGCGCAGCGGTGACCGTTTCACCACCATACTGCCGGCGGAAGACCCTCAGCTGCTCAACGATCTGCTCAACAACAACGTTCGCGTCGTGGGTGAGAAACCGGAAGAGCCGAGCCTGCTGACCTCCATCTTCATCTCCTGGTTCCCCATGCTGCTGCTGATTGGCGTGTGGATCTTCTTTATGCGCCAGATGCAGGGCGGTGGTGGCAAGGGCGCCATGACTTTCGGCAAGAGCCGGGCCCGGCTGATGAGCGAAGACCAGGTCAAGACCACCTTTGCCGACGTGGCCGGCTGCGACGAGGCCAAGGAAGACGTGAAAGAGCTGGTGGACTACCTGCGTGACCCCAGCCGCTTCCAGAAGCTGGGTGGCCGCATTCCCACCGGCATCCTGTTGGTGGGCCCGCCCGGCACCGGTAAGACGTTGCTGGCCAAGGCCATCGCCGGCGAGGCCAAGGTGCCTTTCTTCACCATCTCCGGCTCCGACTTCGTCGAGATGTTCGTGGGTGTCGGTGCCTCCCGGGTGCGCGACATGTTCGAGCAGGCCAAGAAGTCTGCCCCCTGTATCGTGTTCATCGACGAAATCGACGCTGTGGGTCGCCAGCGGGGCGCCGGCCTCGGTGGCGGTCACGACGAGCGCGAGCAGACCCTGAACCAGATGCTGGTGGAAATGGACGGCTTCGAAGGCAACGAGGGCGTGATCGTCATCGCCGCCACCAACCGGCCCGATGTGCTGGATCCGGCGCTGCTGCGCCCCGGCCGTTTCGACCGCCAGGTGGTGGTGGGCCTGCCCGATGTACGCGGCCGCGAGCAGATCCTCAAGGTGCACATGCGCCGGGTACCGCTGGCCGACGACGTCAACGCCAGCGTGATCGCCCGCGGTACCCCCGGCTTCAGCGGGGCCGATCTGGCCAACCTGGTCAACGAGGCGGCGCTGTTTGCCGCCCGCTCCGCCCGCCGGCTGGTATCGATGGAAGAGTTCGAGAAGGCCAAGGACAAGATCATGATGGGCGCCGAGCGCCGCTCCATGGTGATGTCCGAGTCCGAGAAGGAAATGACCGCCTATCACGAGGCCGGTCACGCCATCGTCGGTCGCATGGTGCCCGAGCACGATCCCGTGTACAAGGTGTCCATCATTCCCCGTGGCCGGGCCCTGGGGGTAACCATGTACCTGCCGGAGCAGGACCGTTTCAGCTACAGCAAGCAACACCTGGAGTCGATGATCTCCAGCCTCTACGGCGGCCGTCTAGCCGAGGAGATCATCTACGGCTTCGACAAGGTGACCACGGGCGCATCCAACGACATCGAGCGAGCCACCGAAATCGCCCACAAGATGGTGACCCAGTGGGGCCTGTCCGAGAAGATGGGGCCCTTGTTGTACGCGGATGAAGAAGGCGAGGTCTTCCTCGGCCGCACCGCCGCCAAGGTCAAGCACATGTCCGATGAAACCGCCAAGGCCATCGATGCCGAAGTGAAGGATGTGATCGAGCGCAACTACCAGCGTGCCAAGAATATCCTGATGGAGAACATCGATATCCTGCATGCCATGAAGGAAGCGCTGATGAAGTACGAGACCATCGACGCCCGCCAGATCGACGATCTCATGGCGCGCCGCGATGTCCGGGCACCGGCGGACTGGAAGGACGAGCAGGACGACAAGCCCCAGGGGCCTGCGGCCAGCACCGGCGAGCAGAAAGAGGAAAAGGCGGATGAGACCAAAGCTGCCTCACCCGAGTTGAATAAACCCGGCGATGCCACCAGTAACTGATGTTTTGTGATAAATTAAGCCCCGGCCATCTCTGGCCGGGGCTTTTTGTTTTTGGGAATCCTCTGCTTATGCTGTTATCGAGCTCGTCCAGAACCCTGGATCTCTCCACTCCCCAGGTCATGGGGATATTGAACCTGACGCCGGACTCCTTTTCCGACGGCGGCCGCTTCCTCGAGCGGGAGCAGGCGCTGCGCCATGCCCTGCAGATGGTGGCCGACGGCGCGACCATTATCGATGTGGGCGGGGAATCCACCCGGCCGGGAGCCGACGAGGTGGCGGAGCAGCAGGAGCTGGAGCGGGTACTGCCGATCATCGAACGGCTGCGTGCCGAGCTGGATTGCTGGATCTCCATCGATACCAGCAAGGCGGCGGTGATGCGGGAAGCGGTCGCGGCCGGCGCCGATCTGATCAACGACATCCGCGCCCTGCGCGAGCCCGGCGCGCTGACGGTGGCGGCGGCCAGCGGGGCGGCGGTGTGCCTGATGCACATGCAGGGCCAGCCCAGGACCATGCAGCAGGCGCCCGACTATCGGGATGTTGCCGCCGAGGTGGGCGATTTTCTGCAGGAGCGGGTGCAGGCCTGCATGGCGGCGGGAATTCCGCGCGAGCGGCTTTGCCTGGATCCCGGCTACGGCTTCGGCAAGTCGCTGGCACACAACTACGAGCTGCTCGGCCGCCTCGGCCGGCTGCGGCAACTGGAACTGCCACTGCTGGTGGGCATGTCGCGCAAGTCCATGTTGGGACAGTTGCTGGAGCGCCCGGTCGATGAACGGCTGGCCGGCGGCCTGGCGGCGCACCTGTTCGCCATCAATCAGGGCGCGCACATAGTACGGGTACACGATGTAAAAGCAATGGCCGATGCCGTACGGGTATGGCAGCAGGCCGCACACTATCAGGGATAACAACGATGACGAGAAAATATTTTGGTACCGACGGGGTGCGCGGCAAGGTGGGTGACTATCCCATCACACCCGAGTTCGTGATGAAGCTGGGCTGGGCGGCGGGCAAGGTGCTGTCCCAGACTGGCACCCGCAAGGTGTTGATCGGCAAGGATACCCGCATCTCCGGCTACATGCTGGAGGCGGCCCTGGAGGCGGGGCTGTCCGCCGCCGGTCTGCAGGCGGCCCTGCTCGGCCCCATGCCGACCCCGGCCATCGCCTACCTGACCCGCACCTTCCGTGCCGAGGCCGGCATCGTCATCAGTGCCTCCCACAATCCCTATTACGACAACGGCATCAAGTTCTTCTCCCACGACGGCACCAAGTTGCCGGACGAGGTGGAGCTGGCCATCGAGACCCTGCTGGAGCAACCGATGGACTGCGTGCCGTCGGATCAACTGGGCAAGGCCAGCCGCATCAACGACGCCGCCGGACGCTATATCGAGTTCTGCAAGAGCACCTTCCCTTCCGAGATGCATCTGGACGGGCTGACCATGGTGATCGACTGTGCCCATGGCGCCACCTACCACATAGCACCGGCGGTGTTCGAGGAACTGGGGGCCAGGGTGATCCGCACCGGCGTCCAGCCCAACGGGCTCAATATCAACGACCAGGTTGGCTCCACCGCGCCCCAGGCGCTGATCGAGGCGGTGCTTGCCCACAAGGCGGATCTGGGCATCGCCTTCGACGGTGACGGCGACCGCCTGGTGATGGTGGATCATACCGGCGCCCTGGTGGATGGCGACGAACTGCTCTATATCATGGCCCGCGACGCCCAGCGGCGCGGGACCCTGCACGGTGGCGTCGTGGGTACCCTGATGAGCAACATGGCGCTGGAGCTGGCCCTGGCCAAACTGGACATCCCCTTCGTGCGGGCCAAGGTGGGCGATCGCTATGTGATGGAGCTGCTCAAGGAGCATGGCTGGAAACTGGGTGGGGAAAACTCGGGTCATATCATCAGCCTGGATCACAACACCACCGGCGACGGCATAGTGGCCGCGCTGCAGGTGCTGCGTGCCATGGTGGGGGAGCGGCGCAGCCTGCATGAACTGTGCAAGGGCCTGACCCTGTTTCCCCAGGTGCTGGTCAATGTGCGGTTTAACGCCGGCACCGATCCCCTGGCCAGCGAGGAAGTCCGGCGGCGGGTGGCCGAGGCCGAGGCGGAACTGGCCGGCGCCGGGCGGGTGCTGTTGCGTAAGTCCGGTACCGAGCCGCTGATCCGGGTGATGGTGGAAGGAGCGGACAAGGCCCAGGTCGAACGGTTGGCGCACCATATCGCCGAGGCGGTAGCCTGACCGGCTACGCCGGAGCTGGACGTCATAAGCTGGAAGCCGGAAGCGATCAGTTGCCCGACGTGGTTTGGCGTTTTTGCATGCGGGTCATGAATTGCAGTCGGCCGTACTCATGTCACAAGCAACGCCGGGCTGCTTCAAGCTTTCGGCTTCCAGCTTGGGTAAAACGATTGTGTAATCATCGCTTTGCCGCCTTTTTATGCAGTCGAGCGATTTTTTGAAAATTGCGCTTGTATCCGGCCGGCGGGGTCGTTAGTATTAGCCCCGCTCCGGACAGCAGGGCTGAAAAAGGGGCGGCAACGCCAAGCGAAGGTAGGCTCAAATGTACGAAATTCTTTTGGTGGTGTATCTGCTTATCGCACTGGCCCTGATTGGCCTGGTGTTGATCCAGCAAGGAAAGGGTGCCGACATGGGCGCGTCTTTCGGCGCAGGTGCATCGAATACGGTTTTTGGCTCCAGTGGCTCGGGTAATTTCCTGACCAAGGCAACCACGCTGCTGGCGGCAGGCTTCTTTATCGTGAGTCTGGTGTTGGGCAATATGTCCACACACAGTACCAAACAAGGAAGCGAATGGGATGACCTTTCCGTACCCGAAGTGGTGGAAAGCGTACCCCAGGGTGATGTTCCCGCAACTGGCGGAAGCGACGTACCCAATTAAGGTTTTTGCCGAGATGGTGGAATTGGTAGACACGCTATCTTGAGGGGGTAGTGCCCGTATGGGCGTGCGGGTTCAAGTCCCGCTCTCGGCACCAAGTCATAGTCAGGTTGAGATTGGTTCTCGGTTTGACTATAATCTCGCACGATTTCGGACGCGGGGTGGAGCAGCCTGGTAGCTCGTCGGGCTCATAACCCGAAGGTCGTCGGTTCAAATCCGGCCCCCGCAACCAATTTCACGTTCACCGCCTGCTCGCGGTGAATGGTCGTCGCGAGGCGACAATCAGGGTCCAGGTGAATAGCCCCGATTTGAAGATCGGGGCTTTTTGTTATCTGCACTTTGCCATCGGCATGGTCGATGGGAATTCACTGGGCTGCGAGCCCTTTTTTTGTTTTCGGAGGGGGTAGCTTTGGCTACATTGGAACAACGATTGACCGAGATGCTGACAGAGCCGGTAGAGGCCCTGGGCTTTGAACTGCTGGGGCTCGAATTTGTACGCGCCGGCCGGCATTCGACCTTGCGTTTGTACATTGACCATGAAAACGGTATCGACGTGAACGACTGTGCCGAAGTCAGTCGTCAGGTCAGCGCCGTGCTGGATGTGGAAGATCCCATTTCCACCGAATATGATCTGGAAGTCTCATCCCCAGGGCTCGCTCGTCCCCTGTTCAAGCCGGCCCATTACCAGGCCATCATCGGCCAGGAAGTGGAGCTGACCCTGCGCATGGCCGTAAATAATCGCCGCAAGCTGACAGGCAAGGTGCTGGCGGTGGAAGACACCATGATCAGGCTGGAAGTGGAAGGAACGGAGTTTCCTGTCGCTTTCGCCAATATCCAAAGAGCAAATCTGGTTCCGAACTTTGACTAACGAGGCTATCGGACATGAATAAAGAAATATTGCTGGTTGTAGACGCCGTTTCCAACGAGAAGGCGGTGCCTCGTGAAAAAATCTTCGAGGCGCTGGAAACGGCCCTGGCCACGGCCACCAAGAAAAAATACGAAGGCGACATCGATGTGCGGGTGGCCATCGATCGCAAGAGCGGCGATTTTGATACCTTCCGCCGCTGGCAGGTGGTGGAGAGTCAGGACGTCCTGACCAACCCCTACCGGGAGATCACCCTGGAAGCGGCCCAGATCGATGAGCCGGAGATCCAGGTGGGTGACTACGTGGAAGATCAGATAGACTCCATCACCTTCGATCGCATCACCACCCAGACCGCCAAGCAGGTCATCGTGCAGAAAGTGCGCGAAGCCGAGCGCATGCAGGTGGTGGAGCAGTTCCAGGATCAGGAAGGTGAGATCATTACCGGCGTGGTCAAGAAGGCGACCCGCGACAACGTCATCCTGGATCTGGGCAACAATGCCGAGGCGGTGATCTTCCGCGAAGATCTGCTGCCGCGCGAATCCTTCCGTGCCGGTGACCGGGTGCGTGGCCTGCTGTTTGCCGTTCGCCCCGAGGCCCGCGGTGCCCAGCTGTTCGTCAGCCGCACCCATCCGGACTTCCTGAAGGAGCTGTTCCGCATCGAGGTGCCGGAAATCGGTGAGGAAATCATCGAGATCATGGGTGCCGCCCGGGATCCCGGCAGCCGCGCCAAGATTGCGGTGAAGACCAACGACAGGCGTATCGATCCCATCGGTGCCTGCGTCGGCATGCGTGGCGCCCGGGTGCAGGCGGTGTCCGGCGAGCTCGGCGGTGA
Source organism: Zobellella denitrificans (assembly GCF_002407485.1). Taxonomy (NCBI): domain Bacteria; kingdom Pseudomonadati; phylum Pseudomonadota; class Gammaproteobacteria; order Aeromonadales; family Aeromonadaceae; genus Zobellella; species Zobellella denitrificans. Next base: position 1,048,936 of record NZ_CP012621.1, read on the forward strand.
GCGGGTCGACATCGTGCTGTGGGACGACAACCCGGCCCAGTTCGTGATCAACGCCATGGCGCCGGCCGACGTGGCTTCCATCATCGTGGACGAAGACGCCCACTCCATGGATATCGCGGTCGAGTCGGGCAACCTGGCCCAGGCCATCGGCCGCAACGGCCAGAACGTACGCCTCGCGTCCCAGCTCACCGGCTGGGAGCTGAACGTGATGACGGTCGAGGATCTGCAGCAGAAGCATCAGGTGGAAAGCGACAAGATCATGAACCTCTTCGTCCAGTACCTGGACATCGACGAGGATTTCGCCGCCCTGTTGATGGAAGAAGGCTTCTCCACCCTGGAGGAGATCGCCTATGTCCCGGTCAGCGAGCTGCTGAGCGTCGAAGGCCTGGACGAAGACATGGTGGAAGAACTGCGCAATCGCGCCAAGGATGCACTGACCACCCGGGCCCTGGCCCAGGAAGAATCATTCGAAGGGGTGGAGCCGGCAGAAGATCTGCTGACCCTGCCCTCCATGACCCGGGAGCTGGCCTACCAGCTTGCCGCCCGTGGTATTGCGAATCTGGAAGAACTGGCAGAACAGGGCATTGACGACCTCGAAGGCATCGAAGGTCTGGATGAAGCCCTGGCCGGCGAGCTGATCATGGCCGCCCGCAACATCTGCTGGTTCGGGGACCAGAGCGAAGAATAAGATCAACGGAGGTAAATGAATGGCAGAAGTCTCATTAACACAACTTGCCAGTGACATCGACACACCGGTTGATCGTCTTGTCCAGCAGTTTCGGGAAGCCGGCATGGAAAAATCCAGCGTCGACATGGTATCCGAAACCGAAAAGGCCGCCCTGCTTGCGTTCTTGAAAAAACAGCACGGCGCTAACGACGATAATGAACCCAAACGGATGACCCTGAAACGCAAGACCAAGAGTACCCTGAGTGTGCAGGGTGCCGGTGGTAAGAACAAGGCGGTACAGGTCGAGGTGCGCAAGAAACGTACCTACGTAAGACGTGATTCGCTGGAAGAGCAGCAGCGTCAACAGGAAGCAGAAGAGCAGGCGCGTCTGGAGGCGGAAGCCCAGGCCCGTCGTGAGGCCGAAGAACAAGCCAGACGCGAAGCCGAAGAAAAGGCCAAACGCGAGGCGGAAGAAAAAGCCCGGCGTGAAGCGGAAGAAAAGGCCCGCCAAGCTCAGCTGCAAGCTCAGGACACCACGGAGCAAGGGGCCGCCAAGCCCCAGAGCAAAGAGCAGAAAAAGGCGGACGAAATGGCCAAACGCGAAGCAGAAAATCTGAAACGTCAGCGTGAGGAAGAAGCCTTGCGTAAAGCCGAGCTGGAAGCCCAGCAGAAGGCGGAAGAAGTACGCCGACTGGCGGAAGAAAACGAAAAACGCTGGGCCGAGGAAGCCGCCAAGAAGCAGCAGGAAGAGGGTGACTACCACGTCACCACCAACCGCCATGCCCAGGAAGCGGAAGACGAAGCCGATCAGACCGAAGAGCAGCGCGCCCGCCGCACCGGTGGCAAGAAGCGCAAGGGTGGCAAGTCCAAGGAAGACCGGGAAGATCGCGAAAGCCGGAACGAGCGCCTGAAGACCAAGGGCAAGCGCGCCAAGGTGATGACGCCCAAGTCGATGAAGCACGGTTTCCAGAAACCGGCTCAGCCGGTCAGCCGTGACGTGGAGATCGGCGAGACCATCACGGTGGCGGAACTGGCCAACAAGATGGCGGTCAAGGGTGCCGAAGTGATCAAGGCGATGATGAAGATGGGCGCCATGGTGACCATCAACCAGGTGATCGATCAGGAAACCGCCCAGCTGGTGGCGGAAGAGATGGGTCACAAGGTGGTGCTGCGCCGGGAGAACGAGCTGGAAGAGCGGGTGCTGTCGGATCGGGATACCGATGCCGAGCGCAGGCCGCGCGCCCCGGTGGTGACCATCATGGGTCACGTCGACCACGGCAAGACCTCCACCCTGGACTACATCCGTCGGACCAAGGTAGCGGCGGGCGAGGCCGGCGGCATCACCCAGCATATCGGTGCCTACCACGTTGAAACCGACAACGGCATGATCACCTTCCTGGACACCCCGGGTCACGCGGCCTTTACCGCCATGCGTGCCCGCGGTGCCAAGGCCACCGACATCGTGATCCTGGTGGTGGCGGCCGATGACGGCGTCATGCCCCAGACCATCGAGGCCATCCAGCACGCCAAGGCGGCGGGTGTACCGCTGATCGTGGCGGTGAACAAGATGGACAAGCCGGAAGCGGATCCGGACCGGGTCAAGAGCGAACTGTCCCAGCACGGCGTCATGTCCGAAGACTGGGGCGGCGAGAACATGTTCGTCCATATCTCCGCCAAGACCGGCATGGGCATCGACGAACTGCTGGAAGCCATACTGCTGCAGGCCGAGGTGCTGGAACTGACCGCGGTCTACGACGCCATGGCCTCGGGCGTGGTGATCGAGTCCCGCCTGGACAAGGGCCGTGGCCCCGTGGCCACCGTGCTGGTTCAGGACGGTACCCTGCATCAGGGCGACATCGTGCTGTGCGGCCTGGAATACGGCCGGGTTCGGGCGATGAAGGACGAGCTGGGCCGCGAGGTCAAGTCCGCCGGTCCTTCCATCCCGGTGGAAATCCTGGGATTGTCCGGGGTGCCGACCGCCGGTGACGAAGCCACCGTGGTGCGCGACGAGAAGAAGGCGCGGGAAGTGGCGCTGTACCGTCAGGGCAAGTTCCGCGAAGTCAAGCTGGCCCGTCAGCAGAAGGCCAAGCTGGAGAACATGTTCGCCAACATGAACGAAGGCGAAGTAGCCGAGATCAACCTGGTGCTGAAGGCCGACGTGCAGGGCTCCATTGAGGCGATTTCCGATTCGCTGCAGAAGCTCTCCACCGACGAGGTCAAGGTCAAGATCGTCGGCTCCGGCGTGGGTGGCATCACCGAGACCGACGCCAGCCTGGCGGCGGCCTCCAATGCCATCATCCTGGGCTTCAACGTGCGTGCCGACGCGGCCGCGCGCAAGGTGATCGAGGCGGAAGAGATCGATCTGCGCTACTACAGCGTGATCTACGAACTGCTGGACGAGGTGAAGCAGGCCATGACCGGCATGCTGGCCCCGGTGTTCAAGCAGGAGATCATCGGCCTGGCCCAGGTGCGCGACGTGTTCCGTTCGCCCAAGTTCGGTGCCATCGCCGGCTGTATGGTCACCGAGGGCGTGGTCAAGCGCAGCAACCCGATCCGGGTACTGCGCGACAACGTGGTGATCTACGAAGGCGAGCTCGAGTCCCTGCGCCGCTTCAAGGACGACGTGTCCGAAGTGCGCAATGGCATGGAGTGCGGTATCGGCGTGAAGAACTACAATGACGTCAGGGTGGGCGACCAGATCGAGGTCTACCAGATAGTGGAAGTGCAACGCACCCTCTGAGGGCGCGGTATTCGCCCCTGAACCACGCACAGTGTTAATCGATGGGGGCCTTGGGCCCCCTTTGTCTTGGAAAGCATTTATGGCCAGAGAATTCAGCCGTACCCGCCGGGTCGGGCAGGAATTGCAAAAAGAAATCGCCGTTATCCTGCAGCGGGAAATCAAGGACGAGCGTTTGGGCATGGTGACCGTGTCCGGGGTGGAAGTGTCCCGGGATCTGAACTATGCCAAGGTGTTCGTCACCTTCCTGGAAAATGATCCCGAGCGGATCGAAAAGGGCATGGCGGCCCTGAAGGATGCCAGCGGCTACATCCGCAGCCTGGTGGCCAAGGCGGTGCGGCTGCGGGTGACGCCCGAGCTGCGCTTCGTCTACGACCAGAGCCTGGTGGAAGGCATGCGCATCTCCACCCTGGTGTCCAGCACCATTGCCGAAGACAAGCGCCGCAGTGTCGGCCGTGACGATGAACAAGAGGAACAAAACTGAGATGGGGCGTCAGCGTCGTTTTCGTGGCCGTGAAGTCGACGGCATCCTGTTGCTGGACAAGCCGGCGGGCATCACCTCCAACGATGCCCTGCAGCAGGTCAAGCGTATCTACGCCGCCGCCAAGGCGGGGCACACCGGCGCCCTGGACCCCCTGGCCACCGGCATGCTGCCGATCTGCCTGGGGGAGGCGACCAAGTTTTCCCAGTTTCTGCTGGAGGCGGACAAGCGCTACCGGGTGGTGGCCAAGCTGGGCGAGCGTACCGACACCAGCGACGCCGACGGCGAGGTGGTCGAGCGCCGGCCGGTGAATGTCTCCGCCGGAGAGCTTATCGAGGCGCTGGATCATTTCCGCGGCGACATCGAGCAGGTGCCCTCCATGTATTCGGCGCTCAAGTACCAGGGCAAGCCTCTGTACCAGTACGCCCGTGAAGGCATTGAAGTGCCGCGGGAATCCCGCCCCATCACCGTCTACGAGCTCAAGCTGATCCGCTTCGAAGGGGACGAGGTGGAGCTGGAGGTGCACGCGAGCAAGGGCACCTATATCCGCACCATAGTGGACGACCTGGGCGAGCGCCTGGGCTGCGGTGCCCACGTGACCATGCTGCGGCGGCTGGCGGTGGCCGGCTATCCGGCGGAGCGCATGCTCACCCTGGAGCAGTTGCAGTGCATCCTCGACAACTGCAAGGCCAACGACGTTTCTCCCCGGCTGGAGCTGGATCCGCTGCTGCTGCCGATGGACACGGCGGTGCAGGGCCTGCCCGAGATCAACCTGTCCGAGCTGGTGGCGGGCTACCTGCTGCAGGGCCAGGCGGTGCAGGTGGCCGGCGCGCCGCTGGAAGGCTTCGTGCGCCTTACCGTCGGGCCCGAGCACCGTTTTGTCGGCGTCGGCGAAATCGACGACGACGGCAAGGTGGCGCCGCGCCGGCTGGTGCGCTGAGCACCAGGGCGGCGGCCCGCGCCACCGTCCTGGCGGCTGCGTATTTTCTGGTTGCCAAGGCGAACTTAACTGGTAGAATGCGCAGCTTCGTTTCCGGCTGAATTAGTGATCGGCTGGGAAAATCATTCATCGTTTTTGGAGTACATCACTATGTCACTAAGTGCTGAAATCAAGGCCCAGATCGTTGCCGACTTTGCCCGCGGCGAAGGCGACACCGGCTCCCCCGAAGTACAGGTCGCCCTGCTGAGCGCCCAGATCGACCACCTGCAAGGTCACTTCAAGCAGCACATCCACGATCACCACAGCCGCCGCGGCCTGCTGCGCATGGTATCCCAGCGTCGTAACCTGCTGGACTACCTGAAGCGCAAGGACGTTGAGCGCTACCGTGCACTGATCGAGAAGCTGGGCCTGCGTCGTTAATCGACCCCTCCGCTTTAAGAAAAAAGGAGCTTCGGCTCCTTTTTTCGTTTCCGCACGGCTATTACTGTTAACCATGAGTAGATAATTCTTTTCCTTCTGGCTGATTTATTCACGCCGGCAGGGGATCTAAAGTAGTGGCATTCCCTTTGTTTCAGGAGTTGCAGCATGATCCCGATGCCGGTGCTATTCGTTGCCCACGGCGCCCCCACCTATGCCCTCGAACCCGGCCTGGCCGGGGCGGGACTGGTGCGCCTGGGCGAGCGCCTGCCCAGGCCGAAGGCGGTGCTGGTACTCTCGCCCCACTGGATCAGCCGGGAGCCCAGGATCACCGGTGCGGCGCGGCCCGAGACCATCCACGATTTCGGTGGCTTTCCCGACGAACTCTACCGGCTGCAGTACCCGGCACCCGGTGCTCCGGCCCTGGCCGCCGCGCTGGCCACCTGGCTACGGGAGGCAGGCTACCGGGCGGAGCTGGACAAGGGGCGCGGCCTGGATCACGGCGCCTGGGTGCCGCTGCGCTTTCTCTATCCCGAGGCGGACGTGCCGGTGCTGCAGCTGTCGATGCCGGCCTGGCTGGATCCCGCCTCGAGCTGGGCGCTGGGGGAGGCGCTCCGGCCCTTGCGGGGGCAGGGCATACTGATCGTCGCCTCGGGCAGCCTGACCCACAACCTCTACGAATTTCGCCAGGGCGTCACCGCACCGGCGGATTACGCCCTGGCGTTCGAAAGCTGGGCCCGGGAGGCGGTCCGTCGCCACGACAAGGCGGCGCTGCTCGATTACCTGAATGCGCCCCACGGGCGACGGGCCCACCCCACCCCGGACCATTATCTGCCGCTGCTGATGGCGGCGGGAGCGGCCAGCCCGGACGGCGAGGTCGAGGTACTGGAAGGGGATATGCGCTACGGCATGCTGTCGATGGAGTCTTATCTGTTCGGCTAACCGGAAACCGGGATTTTTGCCGTCGATTCTGTCCTTTGAACGCGGATCCAGTATACTGTGCGGGCAAATTGAGAGCCCAAACAGTTTAAGGAATCGACAACGTGAATCCTATCGTAAAAACCTTCCAGTACGGCCAGCATACCGTCACCCTCGAGACCGGCGTGATGGCCCGCCAGGCCACCGGCGCCGTCATGGCCAGCATGGACGACACCGCCGTGCTGGTGACCGTGGTCGGCAAGCGCGAAGCCGACGAAAGCCGCGACTTCTTCCCGCTCACCGTGAACTACCAGGAGCGGACCTATGCCGCCGGCCGTATTCCCGGTGGCTTCTTCAAGCGCGAAGGCCGTCCGACGGAAGGGGAAACACTGACCGCCCGGTTGATCGACCGTCCCATCCGTCCGCTGTTTCCCGATGGTTTCAAGAATGAAGTCCAGGTGATCGCCACCGTCGTTTCCGCCAACCCGGAAATCGCCCCGGACATCATCTCCATGCTCGGCACCTCCGCCGCCCTGGCCATTTCCGGCATCCCCTTCGCCGGCCCCATCGGTGCCGCCCGCGTGGGTTACATGAACGGTCAATACGTGCTCAACCCCACCATCGGCGAGCTGGAAAACAGTGAGCTGGATCTGGTGGTGGCCGGTACCGCCAACGCCGTGCTGATGGTGGAGTCCGAAGCCAATATCCTGCCCGAAGAAGTGATGCTGGGCGCCGTGGTCTATGGCCACGAGCAGATGGCGACCGCCATCGCCGCCATCAACGAGTTTGCCGCCGAAGTCGGCACCCAGCCCTGGGACTGGCAGCCGGCCGCCGAAAACGAGGCGCTCAAGGCCAAGATAGCCGAGCTGGCCGCCCAGGATCTGGGCGAAGCCTATCGCATCATCGACAAGACTGCCCGTCGCGATGCCATCAGCGACATCAAGGCCCGGGTGCAGGAAACCATCCTGACCGAGAGCCCGGAACAGGGCATCAAGGAAATCCAGGACCAACTGGGCAAGCTGGAAAAGAACATCGTCCGTGGCCGGGTGGTTCGTGGCGAGCCGCGCATCGACGGCCGTGAGCCGGACATGATCCGCGCCATCAACGTGGCCACCGGCCTGCTGCCCCGTACCCACGGTTCGGCCCTGTTCACCCGCGGCGAAACCCAGGCCCTGGTTGCCGCTACCCTGGGCACCGAGCGGGATGCCCAACTGATCGACGAACTGACCGGCGGTCGTACCAACCGCTTTATGCTGCACTACAACTTCCCCCCTTACTGTGTGGGTGAGACCGGCATGGTCGGCAGCCCCAAGCGTCGGGAAATCGGCCATGGCCGCCTGGCCAAGCGTGGCGTGGCGGCGGTGATGCCGAGTGCGGAAGCCTTCCCCTATACCGTACGGGTGGTGTCTGAAATCACCGAATCCAACGGTTCTTCCTCCATGGCCTCCGTCTGCGGCACCTCCCTGGCGCTGATGGACGCGGGCGTGCCGATCAAGGCGTCCGTGGCCGGTATCGCCATGGGGCTGGTGAAGGAAGAAGAAGGTTTTGTGGTGTTGTCCGATATCCTGGGTGACGAAGATCACCTGGGCGACATGGATTTCAAGGTGGCCGGTACCACCGAGGGTGTGACCGCCCTGCAGATGGACATCAAGATCGAAGGCATCACCAAGGAAATCATGGAAGTGGCGCTCAAGCAGGCGCGCAACGCCCGGCTGCACATCCTCAAGGTGATGGACGAGGCCATCAATGCGCCCCGTGCCGAGATCTCCGATTTCGCCCCGCGCATCCACACCATCAAGATCAACCCTGAGAAGATCAAGGACGTGATCGGCAAGGGTGGCTCCACCATCCGCGCCCTGACCGAGGAAACCGGCACCACCATCGAGCTGGATGACGACGGTACCGTCAAGATCGCCGCCGTCGACGGCGAAGCCGCCAAGCTGGCCATCCGCCGCATCGAGCAGCTGACCGCGGAAGTGGAAAGCGGCACCATCTACGAAGGTCAGGTGGTGCGCCTGGCCGACTTCGGTGCCTTCGTCAACATCCTGCCCGGCAAGGACGGTCTGGTGCACATCTCCCAGATCACCGAAGAGCGGGTCAAGAATGTGTCCGATCACCTGAAGGTGGGCGACAAGGTCAAGGTCAAGGTGCTGGAAGTGGACCGTCAGGGCCGTATCCGCCTGTCCATCAAGGAAGCCAACAAGCCGGCCGACGCCGAGGCGCCGGCGGCGGAAGAAGCCAAGGTGGAAGCGCCGGCCGAAAACGCCGAATAAGCGAATCGCCTGAAAGCATTAACGAAAAAGCCGGGAACCATCCCGGCTTTTTTATTTTCAGTGGGCGGCATTCTCCGCCCCTAATGACTTCCAGCTTCCGGCCTCAGACTTCGGCGGCCTGTGGGCCGTGGGGCTGGCGGGTGTTCTGCTCCTGCTCCAGGTTGCGCAGCAGTATGCCGAACTCCACCTCCACCTCGGCGGGCAGCGGCAGGTAGACCACATGACCATTGCCGGGCGCTACCTCCACGCGTTCGCCCTTGCGGTTTTTCATGGCTTCCAGGGTAAAGCTGAGGTTGCCCCGCGGGGTCATCAGCTCCAGGCTGTTGCCCACCAGGAACTTGTTCTTCACCGCCACTTCCACCCAGTCGCCGTCACGGCCGGTGATCTCGCCCACGAACTGCTGGCTGGTAGACACCGAGTAGCCGTAGTCGTAGTTCTGGTAGTCGCTGTGGGCATGGCGCTTGAGAAAGCCCTCGGTATAGCCCCGGTGGGCCAGGTTTTCCAGGGTGCTCATCAGGGTGGCGTCGAAGGGACGGCCGGCCACGGCGTCGTCGATGGCCTTGCGATAGACCTGGGCGGTGCGGGCCACATAGTAGAAGGACTTGGTACGTCCCTCGATCTTGAGCGAATGCACGCCCATCCGGGTCAGGCGCTCCACGTACTGCACCGCGCGCAGATCCTTGGAGTTCATGATGTAGGTGCCGTGCTCGTCCTCGAAGGCGGCCATGTATTCGCCGGGCCTGTTGCCTTCCTCCAGCAGTACCACCTGGTCACTGGGCTGGCCTGCGCCCAGGGTGGGCGCCACCGGCTGCACCAGGATCGGCTCCTGTTTGTGCACTATCTGGCCGGCGTCGTCTTCCCTGGCCTCGTGCACCTTGTATTCCCAGCGGCAGGCGTTGGTGCAGGTGCCCTGGTTGGGATCGCGCTTGTTGATGTAGCCCGACAGCAGGCAACGGCCGGAATAGGCCATGCACAGGGCGCCGTGCACGAACACCTCCAGCTCGATCTCCGGACACTGGGAACGGATTTCTTCTATTTCCTCCAGCGACAGCTCGCGGGAGAGGATCACCCGCTCGATGCCGTAGTCCTGCCAGAATTTCACCGAGGCCCAGTTGACCGCGTTGGCCTGCACCGACAGGTGGATGGGCATGTGCGGGAAATGCTGGCGCACCAGCATGATCAGGCCGGGATCGGACATGATAAGGGCGTCGGGGCCCATCTCCACCACCGGCTTCATGTCGCGCAGGAAGGTCTTGAGCTTGGCGTTGTGGGGCTGGATGTTGACCACCACGTAGAACTTCTTGCCGAGGGCATGGGCTTCGTCGATGCCGATCTTGAGGTTTTCGTGGTTGAATTCGTTGTTGCGTACCCGCAGCGAGTAGCGGGGCTGGCCGGCGTACACCGCGTCGGCGCCATAGGCGAAGGCGTAGCGCATGTTCTTGAGGGTGCCGGCGGGGGACAGCAGTTCGGGTGTAAACATGGAATTTCTCGTCTGATCTCAGGTCAGCGGCCGCCACCAGATGGCGGCCGGGGCGGGCATTTTACTCCTCCCCGGCGAGAAATTCGAGCAGGCTACCGGGCCAGTTCGATGCGCTCCACGTCCAGTTCCACCTGGTTCCAATCCTTGTCGATCTCGCCCCAGAGGGTGACCCGGGTCTCGGGGGTGACCTCCAGTCCACGCCATTCGTCGTCGTCGATCTCGACCACCAGGTTGCCGCTGTCGTCCTGGAAGCGGTATTTCTCGTCTCCCAGGGATTCGGTGATCACGCCGCTCAGGCGAACCTGGGCGTCGTCCGACAGTTCCAGGGCCTGGGCGACGCTGACGGCCTCGGTGCGGTCCGGCCCCTGGAAGCCGCCCGGTTCGGTGGCGGCGAAGGCGGAGCCGGTAAGGGTGGTGAGGCCGATAAGGGCGGCGATAAAGGTCTTGTTCATCATGGTACTCCGGTGTCGTTGAATAGCCCTCATCTTAGCCGCTAAAGCTTAACTCAACCTTAAGTCGGCAGCTCCAGCCGGACCCGCAGCCCCCCTTGCCCGTCGTGGCGCTCCAGAAAGCGCAGCCGAGCACCGTGCGCCTGGGCTATCTGCTGGCAGATGGCCAGCCCCAGTCCCAGCCCTTCACTCTTGCTGTCGAGGCGGGTGTGGCCGGCCTCCATGTGCTGGCGCAGCACCGGGGGGATACCGGGGCCATTATCTTCGACTTCCAGCACCCAGCCGCCGGCGGCGGCCTGCAGGGACAGGCTGACCCCGGTGCCGGCCGGGCAGTGCCGCAGGCAATTGCCGAGCAGGTTGTCGAGCAGGATGCCGAGCAGGGTAGCCTCGCCCCGGCAGGGGGCAGGCGTCAGGCTGGCGGTCAGCTCGATGCCACCGGCCTCGGCGCGGTGACGGCAGCGGGTGATCGCCTCCCGGCACAGCAGGTCGAGCTGCAGGGGGGCAAAACGATGCTGCCAGCGGCCCTGATCCAGCCGGGCCAGGATCAGCAACTGTTCCACCACCCGGGCGATGCGATCGATTTCCGCCCGCACGACCGGCAGCTCCGGCTCGGGACCGGCGAGCTCCAGCTTGAGGGTGGCCAGCGGCGTCCTGAGTTCATGGGCCAGATCGCTGGCAAAGCGCCGCTCCCGGCCGAGCACCTCGTCCACGTCCTTGATCAACTGGTTGAGGCTGTCGCCGAGCAGGGCTATCTCGCGCAGGGGAGTCTGCACCCGAAGCGGTGTCAGGCTGTCGGCCGAGCGCTGTTCCAGCTGTTTTACCAGCCGGGAAAGGGGCCAGAGCACCAGGCTGATCAAGAGGGCCAGCAGCAGCAGGTTGATGCCGTTGCCGAGCAGGGCCGGGGTGATGATGTCCTCGAGGATGTCCTCCTGCAGCTCCCGGTACAGGTCGTCCCGGCGCAGCAGCTGCACCAGCAGTCGGCCGTGCCGGTGCTGGTGGCCGAACCAGGTGTGGCCGTCGAACTCGAGCCGGATCCCTGTGCTGTCGTGTCGCTGCGGCCAGGGCGGCTGGCCGAGGTTGCTGACCAACCGGCGCTGATCGAGATCGATCACATTGACCAGCAGGGTGTCTTCGTCGTCTTCCCGGAAGCCGTCGCGCAGCAGTTGCTCCAGGCGGGCAGGAGAAAGGCCGCCGTCGGTGGCAGCCAGCAGGCGGGCCAGCACTCGGCTCTGTTGCTGCAGATCCTCCTCGATCAGCTCGCGAAATTCGGCGTCGGCCACCCGGTAGGTGCTGACGATGCCGAGCAGGCCGGCGAGCAGGGTGGACAGGGCCAGCAGCCAGGCCAACCGGCTCAGGCGAACCTTCATGGCGCCACCAGCCGATAGCCCTGGCCGCGCAGGGTCTGGATCCGCTCCTTGCCCAGTTGCCGGCGCAGGGCATGGATATGGACTTCCAGGGTGTTGGAGTCGGCGCCGTTGCCGAGGCCGTAGAGCTGCTGGGTCAGCCGCTCCCGGCTGACCACCTTGCCGGCGGCCATGATCAGCACGGTGAGCAGCTGCAGCTCCTTGGGTGGCAGCTCCAGGGGCTGATCCGCCAGCAGGAACTGCCGGCGGTCGGGATAAAAGCAGAGATCGCCCACCCGGATGACGGCACCGGCCCGGCCGGCCCGGCGGCGCAGCAGCACCCGGATCCGCGCCAGCAGCTCATCAGGCTCGAAAGGCTTGACCAGGTAGTCGTCGGCGCCGGTATCCAGGCCCTGGATGCGGTCGTCCAGCTGGTCCCGGGCGGAGAGGATCAGCACCGGCACCGGCTGCTCCGTACTGCGCAACTGCTGCAGCCAGGCCAGGCCGTCACCGTCGGGCAGGCCCAGATCGAGCAGCACCAGATCGACCTCGGCGGCGGCAAAATGCGTCCTGGCGTCCCTCAGGGTACGCACCCAGTCGACCCGGTAGTGGCCCTGCAGCAGTTTCAGCAGGGCACGGCCCAGGGCCAGGTCGTCCTCAACCAGCAGCAGGTACATAGGCAGTCTCCAGGGGCTCGAAGCGGCAATGCAGCACCAGACTGGTGCTCTGGCCCGGCAGCAGCCAGGGTGCGCGCAGGCGGGCGCTTTCCACACAGACGAAACCCGAGGCGTCCGTCATGTCGGCCGGCAGCGCCGGGCCGGGGTTCCACAGCACCAGGCTATCGTGGTAGCGGTGTTCCAGCCGGAGCCGTCGATCGCCGGCGTGCAGCAGGGTCTTGCCCCGGGGGGCGGTATAGATGCGATCGAAGGGGGGCGTGAAGCGACAGCTGTCGTCACCGCTGACGTGGCAGTCTTTCAGGCTGTCCCGGTAGTCCGGGCCCAGCCCCTCGATGCGGCAGTCCGCCACCCGGGGCACGGCGAAATAGCTGTGCAGGGCCAGCTGGACCCTGGCCGCCGCGCCGCCCAGGTTGATGGTGGTGGCCTCGAGTTCGAGTTCGGCGCCGAGGCACAGCCGTTGCCGCAGTTCGAGCGTTCCATCCTGAAAGGTGAGTGTCAGGGTCACGGCCTGCTCGTCTTCTTCCACCCGCTCCAGCTGCCAGTGGCCCAGGCGGGCGGTACCGTGCTGGGGTCCCTGGTTCTGCTTGCCGAACCAGGGCCAGCACAGGGGGATGCCGCCGCGGATCGGCTTGCTGCCGTCCAGCACGGCCTGGCCGCTCAGCCAGAGCAGCTCTGGCTGGCCTGCCGGGCGGTACTGCAGCAACTGGCCGCCCAGCAGACTGAGCAGGGCCCGGACCCTGGGGTGCTCTATCAGGATAAACTCGAGACCGGGGGCGTTGTTCATCAGCCGGCAGCTGGACGAGAGGGAGCGAAGCGGAGTCAGTGTCATGGGTGGTACTCGTCGATAAAAACGAAAAAGCGGCCAGAAGGCCGCTTTTAATATTAACGGGTTATATCCCCGAATGTTACTTGGAGATATGGGCGACCAGATCCAGCACCTTGTTGGAGTAGCCGATCTCGTTGTCGTACCAGGATACCAGCTTGACGAAGTTGTCGTTCAGGGCGATACCGGCCTTGGCGTCGAACACGGAAGTGCACACTTCGCCGATGAAGTCGTTGGAGACCACATCGTCCTCGGTATAGGCCAGGATGCCCTTCAGTTCGCCTTCGGCGGCGGCCTTGACGGCGGCGCAGATGTCGGCGTAGGAAGCGGCCTTCTCCAGGCGTACGGTCAGGTCAACCACGGACACGTCCGGGGTGGGGACACGGAAGGCCATGCCGGTCAGCTTGCCGTTCAGCTCGGGGATCACCTTGCCCACGGCCTTGGCGGCACCGGTGGAGGAGGGGATGATGTTCTGGCCGGCACCGCGGCCGCCGCGCCAGTCTTTGGCGGAGGGGCCGTCCACGGTCTTCTGGGTGGCGGTGGTGGCGTGCACCGTGGTCATCAGGCCTTCGACGATGCCGAACTTGTCGTTGATGACCTTGGCCAGGGGCGCCAGGCAGTTGGTGGTGCAGGAGGCGTTGGACACGATGTCCTGGCCGGCGTAGGCATCGTGGTTCACGCCCATCACGAACATGGGGGTGTCGTCCTTGGACGGACCGGTCAGTACCACCTTCTTGGCACCGGCCTGGATGTGCTTGCGGGCGGTGTCGTCGGTCAGGAAGATACCGGTGGCTTCGGCCACCACGTCCACGCCCACTTCGTCCCATTTCAGGGCGGCGGGATCGCGTTCGGCGGTCACGCGGATGGCCTTGCCGTTGACGATCAGCTGGCCACCTTCAACGGCCACGGTGCCCTTGAAACGGCCGTGGGTGGAGTCGTACTTCAGCATGTACGCCATGTATTCCGGATCCAGCAGATCGTTGATGGCCACCACCTCGATGTCATCACGCTCGCAAGCTGCACGGAACACGAAGCGGCCGATGCGACCGAAACCGTTGATACCTACTTTGATAGTCATAAGTTCACCTGACTCTTTAAGTTGTGAAGAATTACGTTATGAAAAAATCTATTGGTTGTAAAATTACAAAAAAAAGACGCGGCGTCAACCCAAAACCTCGGCGGTTTTGTGCTGGATCATGATTTACTGAAATTTTATTTCGTTTGTGCACGGAAAAAATACCGTGACCACGCCATTTTTGAATGAGGGCTGCAGCGGGCCGGGTACAGGGATTGGCTGTATCCGGCCATGAAGTCAGTATAGAAGTGGATCTGTGGTTTTATCTTTGGAGATAAGTGCCATTTTTCAGCCGCTGCACGATATGGTCGGCCTGCTGCTGCATGTCCTGTTGCTGCTGTTCATCGAAGCGGGCATAAGCATCCATCCGGTTCAGGTTGACGCCTGCCTGCTGGTCCAGAGATACCAGTACCCGGGCCCAGACCCAGGCGTCGCTGTAACGTTTGCCGCTGATGTAGAGGTTGATCAGGTTGGCGATAATGCCGGTATCTATGGTTGCACCAGCCGGATAGAGCCCCAGCGCCTGGTGCAGGGCTTGCTCGGCAGCCTGCTTGTCCCGGGGAGCCAGGAGCTCGGCCAGCGCTTTTTGCAGCTCGGGCTGCTGCATGAGCGGGTTGCCGGCCTGGTTGAGAAACCCGATCCTGGCCTGGTGATCTCCATGCCGCTGCCAGTGCCAGAGCTGCAGGTAGGGATAATCGGAAGTGCGGGTTTCCTGCTCTAGCTGCCGGAGATCCTCCCTGGCCTTGATCACGGCATCCAGCTTGTCGTTCTTGCGTTCCTTGCGCTTGGTATACTCGATGCCCAGCAGGGGTTCCAGGCAGTCGTGGTAGCGGTCCAGCTCGACCATAAGAGAATAGGCGCTGGCATCATCGGGGCTGATCGAATACTGGCGACGGGCCCTGATAAGATCGGAGCGTTCAAATTTACACCAGCTGTCCACATGTAGATCCGCACAAAGGCTGGGGTTGGAATCGCAAAGGGTCTTGATGCGATCTTGCTCACAACCTGCCAAAAAGAGGAGGGGAAGAAGCATTACAAAGGGTGTTTTGATATTCATTTGAAGCTCTTTGTGGCTGTCCTTAGTCTGGTAATCATACCCCCTATCCACTAAAATGGGCGCGCTTAAATAAAGCGAGCGGGGCATGTTTTTTGCCCGCTATCCGATACTAACGACGGTTACGTGAATTAAAAGGATCTGGTCGATGACCCACGAGAGTTACCTGTCCGCCTGGCAACAGAGCCAGGAACTGGCAGAGTCCATGCAGCCCCTGATCGGCAAACTGTACCGCAACCAGGGCGTCGAGACCTGCGTCTATGCCCGCCCCCTGCTGAACGCCTCTACCATTGACATTCTCAAGGCTCACCGTGTGGTGCGTCGCCACGAAGGCCAGGTGCTGCCTGTCGCCCAGAGCTATCCGGTGCTCAAGGCCCTGAGCGAGCTGGATCTGGCCCCGGCCAGCATCGACCTGGGCAAGCTGGCGGTGCGTTACTGGAAAGATCACCAGGACGAGTCCGGCCTGGCCGATTTCCTGCAGCGCGAACTGGCACCGGCCCTCGGGGCCGAGCACAACGCCAAGCCCACCGACGTGGTACTGTACGGCTTTGGCCGCATCGGCCGCCTGCTGGCCCGCCTGCTGATCGAGCGTGCCGGCAGCAACAACGGCCTGCGCCTGCGCGGCATCGTGGTGCGTGGCTCCGGCGACGATCTGGAAAAACGCGCCAGCCTGCTGCGCCGTGATTCCGTGCACGGTCCTTTCAACGGCTCCATCGAAGTGGATGCCGAAAACAACGCCATCATCGCCAACGGCACCTACATCCAGGTGATCTACGCCAACAGCCCGGAGGAGATCGACTACACCCAGTACGGCATCCACGATGCCCTGGTGGTCGACAACACCGGCAAGTGGCGCGACGAGGCCGGCCTGGGCCTGCACCTCAAGGCCAAGGGTGCCGCCAAGGTGCTGCTGACCGCGCCGGGCAAGGGCGATATCAAGAACATCGTGTTCGGGGTGAACGACAGCATGATCGAAGCGGATGACCGCATCATGTCCGCCGCCTCCTGCACCACCAACGCCATCACCCCGGTACTGAAGGCGGTGAACGACGCCTACGGCGTGAAGAACGGCCACGTGGAAACCGTGCACTCCTACACCAACGACCAGAACCTGATCGACAACTACCACAAGGGTGACCGTCGCGGCCGCAGCGCGGCGCTGAACATGGTGCTGACCAGCACCGGCGCCGCCAAGGCGGTGGCCAAGGCGCTGCCCGAACTGAAAGGCAAGCTGACCGGCAACGCCATCCGGGTGCCCACCCCCAACGTGTCCATGGCGGTGCTGAACCTGAACCTGGAAAAGGCCACCACGGTCGAGGAACTGAACGACTACCTGCGTCAGGTGTCCCTGGACTCGCCCCTGCACAACCAGATCGACTTCAGCACCAGCAGCGAGCTGGTGTCCAGCGACATGGTCGGCTCCCGCTTCGCCGGCATCGTCGACTCCCTGGCGACCATCGTCGAGGGTGATCGTGCCGTGCTCTACGTCTGGTACGACAACGAGTTCGGCTACAGCTGCCAGGTGGTACGCGTGATGCAGAAGATGGCCGGTATCGAGCTGATGGATCTGCCCGCCTGATCGGCGGCTGGCAGGCAACATCGTTGAACAAGGGGCGGCCAGCGGCTGCCCCTTTTGTATTTGTGGTGGTAGAGTGAAGGCCGCCAACAGAGGAGAAATGCCCATGTCATCTTTTCAGCAAGCCATCGCCGCCATGCCGAGGGAAGTCTATGAACGCCTGAAGACGGCGGTGGAGCTCGGCAAATGGCCCGACGGCTCGGTGCTGAGCCCCGAGCAGAAGGACACCACCATGCAGGCGGTGCTGGCCTGGCAGGCGATGCACAACGACAACCCCGAGCACATGACCATCGGCAAGGGGGGCGAGCTGGTGATGAAGAGCAAGTCCGAGCTGCGCCGCCAGTTCCGCGACGAGGCCGAGATCACCCGCCAGAAGCTGAACTGAGCCTGGCTTCTTGATGCTGTTTTCCAAAAACCCGGGCCCGGCCCGGGTTTTTGCGTTTCCGGTCCTGGCCGAAATTTTTCTTGTACATGCTTGATCGTTTTGTACAACTACCGCTATGGTATAGGCATGGTTGTACAAGAGAGATATTTATGTACAAGTTTGACCCCGGCGTGATCCGGATCGGCGTCAGCGGCTGCCTGGTCGGGCAGCAGGTGCGTTTCGACGGCGGCCACAAGCGTTCCGACTTCTGCACCGAAGAGCTGGCCCGTTTCGTCGAGTTCGTGCCCCTCTGTCCGGAAATGGCCATCGGCCTGGGTGCGCCCAGGCCCAGTATCCGCCTGGTCAACCAGGCGGGAGAGGTGCGGGCCCTGACCGCCCGGGGGGAGGATCTGACCGAGCGGCTGCAGGCCTACGGCCGCGACATGGCCGTCCGGCTCGGGGGAGTGAGCGGCTACATCCTCTGCGCCAAGTCGCCCAGCTGCGGCATGGAGCGGGTACGGGTCTACCACGACAGCGGCAAGGGCAACGCCAAGGAAGGCATCGGCCTCTATGCCGCCGAGCTGATGCGGGCCCTGCCCTTGCTGCCCCTGGAGGAAGACGGCCGGCTCCAGGATCCCGTGCTGCGGGAAAACTTCGTGACCCGCATCTACGCCTTTCACGACTGGCAGTGCCTGCTGCACCGGGGGCTGACGCCGTCGCGGCTGATCGCCTTTCACAGCCGCTACAAGTACCTGCTGATGGCCCACCACCGCGACAGCTACCAGGCCCTGGGGCTGTTGCTGTCGGATCTGTCCGGCGGGGTCGGGCAGAAGGCCGACGCCTACATCGCCGGCATGATGACGGCCCTGGCCCGGCGGGCCAGCCGGCGCGGGCACACCAATGTGCTGCAGCACCTGCAGGGCTATTTCAAGCATCAGCTCAACTCCCGCCAGCGCCAGGCGCTGGCCCGCACCATCCATCAGTACCGGGAGGGCGAGTTGCCCCTGCTGGCGCCCATCACCCTGTTCCGCCACTACCTGGAAGAACATCCCAACGACTACCTGCGCCAGCAGGTCTATCTCAACCCCCATCCGGAGGCATTGCGGCTGCGCTATGGCATCTGATCCCAAGTATCCGATCCGGGAGGTGTCCCGCCTCACCGGCATCAACCCCGTTACCCTGCGCGCCTGGCAACGCCGTTACGGCCTGCTCAAGCCGGCGCGCACCGACAAGGGCCACCGGCTCTATTCCGAGGACGACATCGCCCTGATCCGCCAGATCCTGCACTGGCTGGAGCAGGGCGTCAGCATCGGCCAGGTCAAGGGGCTGCTGGCCAGCCCGGCGCCGGTGGCGGAAGGCTCCAACTGGGAGCAGGCCCAGGCCCGGTTGCTGGCCGCCGCCCAGGAGCTCAACCTGGGCCGGCTGGAGGCCGAGCTGGTCGAGCTGACCAGCCTCTATCCGGCGGAGCTGCTGCTGCGCCGGGTGATAGAGCCCTGGTTGCAGACCCTGGCCGGCCAGGCGCGTCCGGACGCCGGCCTTATCGAGCAGAGTGCCCGTGCCCTGCTGCTGCGGCTCTGCTACCAGTTGCTGACCATCAAGACCGGGCCGCGCATCGCCCTGGCCCGGGCCGGGCAGGTGGGGGAGCTGCACGCTGCCCTGGCCCAGTTCGAGCTGCAGGGGCTGGAATGCCGCAGCCTGGATCTGGGCGTGCTCGATGCCCAGGCCCTGCCCCTGGCCATGGAGCGGCTGAAGAGCCCGGTGCTGGTGGTGCTGCTCGGGGCCGGCCTGACCCAGGGCTGGTTCCGGGAGGCCCAGGCGCACCTGCCTGAGGCGTGTTTTTTCGTGGGCGAGCTGGGGGAGCTTTACCGGCAACAGGGCTGGCTGGCGCGGCCCTATGCCGCGAGCCTGAGTGACATTGTGAGGAAGCATGATGCGGCATTTGGTCTGGTTCAGAACTGATCTGCGGCTGGCCGACAACCCGGCCCTGTACGAGGCGACGGCGGGTGGCGCCCGGGTGGAGGCGGTCTATGTGGACTGCCCGGAGCAGTGGCGCCGGCATGGCAACGCTCCCATCCAGCGGGACTTTCTGCGCCGCAACCTGCAGCAGCTGGCCGAGGGGCTGGCGGTGCTCGGTATTCCCTTTACCTTGCTGCGCACCGACCGCTTCGACCAGGTACCGGCGCTGCTGGCCGAGTGGAGCGCCGCCCGGGGCATTGATGCCCTCTACGCCAACCGGGACATCGGCATCAACGAGCGCCGGCGCGACCAGGCGGTACAGCAGGCCCTGGGCTTCCCCTGCCGGGTGTTCAACGGCGACTGTGTGGTCAGCCACGGCAGCCTGACCACCCGGGGCGGCGACATGTACCGGGTGTTCACCCCCTTTGCCAAGGCCTGGCTGGGGCGGTTGCGCGGCAGCGGCTACCGGCTGCTGCCGGCACCGCCCCGCCAGGGAGAGGCGCTGCCCCCGGCCCCCATCCAGCTGGAGGGCGAACTCGTTGCCAGCGAGGCCTGGCCGGCGGGGGAGGCGGCCGCTTCCCGCCGGCTCACCGCCTTTTGCCGGGAGCAGCTGCGCCATTATGGCGAGCGGCGCGACTACCCGGCCCTGGCGGCCACCAGCAGCCTGTCGCCCTACCTGGCCTTGGGGGTGCTGTCTCCCAACCAGTGCCTGGCCGCCATCGAGGCGGAGCTGGGCTCCCTGCCCCTGAGCCGGGGCGAGCGGGGCTTCAGCTGGCTGAACGAGCTGATCTGGCGCGAGTTCTACCGGCATTTGCTGGTGGTCTTTCCCGCCCTGTCCATGCACCGGGCCTTCAAGCCGGAAACCGAGGCCCTGCGGTGGGACAACGACGAACAGCGGTTCGGGCTCTGGTGCCGGGGCCAGACCGGCTACCCCATCGTGGACGCCGCCATGCGCTGCCTGCACGACACCGGCTGGATGCACAACCGGCTGCGCATGATAGTGGCGAGCTTCCTCACCAAGGATCTGCACATCGACTGGCGCTGGGGCGAGGCCTGGTTCATGTCCCGGCTGATCGACGGCGAGCTGGCCGCCAACAACGGCGGCTGGCAGTGGGCGGCGGGCACCGGTGCCGATGCCGCCCCCTATTTCCGGGTGTTCAACCCCACCACCCAGGGCGAGCGTTTCGACCCGGACGGCGACTTTATCCGCCGCTGGGTGCCGGAGCTGGCCGAGGTGCCCGCCGGCGCCATCCACGCGCCCCATGACTGGCTGGCGCGGCACCACCCCGGCCATGGCTATCCGCCCCCGGTGGTGGATCACGGCCGGGCCCGGCTGCGGGCCATCGCCATGTTCGACGCCCTCAAAGAGCGGGAGGCGCCATGAGCCCGGCCCTGTCCGCCTTCTGCGAGCTGTATCGGCGGCTCGGCCCGGACGGGCTGGCGGGCCTGCGCCAGGTCTACGCCGAGGAGGTGCATTTTTGCGATCCGGCCCACGATCTCCACGGCCTGGAGGCCCTGGTCGATTATTTCGCCGGGCTCTTTACCCATGTCGGCCAATGCCGGTTCGACATCGAACAGGTGATGGAACAGCAGGGCGAGGCCTTCGTGCGCTGGCAGATGGTCTTCAGCCACCCCCGGCTGAACGGCGGCCGGGCCGTGCAGGTGCCCGGGGTCAGCCACCTGCGCTTCGGCGAGCGGGTGCATTACCACAGGGACTATTTCGATCTCGGTGCCCTGCTCTACGAGCAGGTGCCGGTGCTGGGCGCGCTGATCCGCGCCCTCAAGCGGAGGCTGGCCTCATGAAACGCGTACTTATCACCGGGGCCGGCTCCGGCATCGGCCTGCAACTGGCCCGGGACTATGCCGCCGACGGCTGGCGGGTGCTGGCCTGTGGCCGGGACCGGAGCCGGCTGGAGCAGGCCCTGGAAGGCGTCGAGGCCGAGCTGTGCCTGTTCGACATGGAAAACCGGGAGCAGGCGGCGCGGGTGCTGTCCGCCCAGGACGAACTGGATCTGGTCATCCTCAACGCCGGCGGCTGCGAGTACATCGACGATGCCCTGCATTTCGATGCCGCCCTGTTCGAGCGGGTGATCCGCACCAACCTCATCGGCACCGCCAACTGCCTGGCGCCCTTGCTGGCACGGATCAAGCCGGGCGGCCGGCTGGCCCTGATGAGTTCCTCGGTCACCTGGCTGCCCCTGACCCGGGCCGAGGCCTACGGCGCCTCCAAGGCGGGGCTGGATTACCTGGCCCGTAGCCTGGCCCTGGATCTGGCTCGCCACCAGATAGGGGTGAGTCTGATCCGCCCCGGCTTCGTCGACACCCCCCTGACCCGCAAGAACGACTTTCCCATGCCCGGACGCATCGAGGTGGGGCAGGCGAGCCGCGCCATCCGTCGCGGCCTGGCCCGGGGACGGGCCGAGATCGGTTTTCCCTTTTTCTTTGTGCAGGCCCTGCGCCTGCTGTCCTGGCTGCCGCGCGGACTCTGGCTGCGGCTGGCACGCCGAACCCCGAGGAGCACGACATGAGCAAGATGGCCATCATCGGCAGTGGCATTTCCGGCCTGACCTGCGCCTGGCTGCTGGGCCGGCGCCATGAGATCACCCTGTTCGAGGCCAACGACTACCTGGGCGGCCACACCGCCACCGTGGACGTGGAGCTGGGCGGTCGCCATCATGCGGTGGACACCGGTTTTATCGTGTTCAACGACAGAACCTATCCCCGCTTCCGGCAACTGCTGGCGCAGACCGGGGTGCGGGCCAGGCCCACCGAGATGAGTTTCAGCGTGCACCAGGCCGGCACCGGGCTGGAGTACAACGGCCATACCCTGAACACCCTGTTCGCCCAGCGCCGCAACCTGCTCAGCCCGCGCTTCCATGGCTTCCTGGCCGAGATAGTGCGCTTCAACCTGCTGTGCAAGCGGGTGCTGAAGGCCGGCACCCTGGACGACGAGCACAGCCTGGGCGATTTCCTGCAACGGCATGGCTTCTCCGATTTCTTCGCCGGCCACTATATCCTGCCCATGGTGGCGGCCATCTGGTCGTCTTCCCTGGCCGACAGCCGGGATTTTCCCCTGGCCTTTTTCCTGCGCTTTTTCAACCACCACGGCCTGCTCAACCTGGTGGACCGGCCCCAGTGGTATGTGATCGAGGGCGGCTCGCGCAGTTACATTCCGGCACTGACCGCCTCGCTCCGGGATATCCGCCTCAACAGCCCGGTGCTGGGCATCCGGCGGCAGGCGGACGGGGTGCGCATCCACAGCCGTGCGGGGGAGGAAACATTCGACCAGGTGATCCTCGCCTGCCATGCGGATCAGGCCCTGGGGCTGCTGAGCGACGCCAGCGAGGCCGAGCGGCAGGTGCTGGGCGGCCTGCCCTACCGGGACAACGAGGTGGTGCTGCACACCGACACCCGGCTGCTGCCCCGGGAGCCGCGGGCCTGGGCCAGTTGGAACTACTGGCTGGACGGCGGCGAGGAGGCGCTGCCGTCGGTGACCTACAACATGAACATACTGCAGGGGCTGCAGGCGGCCGAGACCCTGTGCGTCACCCTCAACCGCAGCCGGGACATCGATCCCGCCCGTATCCTGCGCCGCTTTACCTATGCTCATCCGGTCTACCACCGGGAGGCCATCCGCGCCCAGGGACGGCGCGGCGAGATCTGCGGCCGCGACCGCACCCATTTCTGCGGCGCCTACTGGTACAACGGCTTCCATGAAGACGGGGTGCGCAGCGCGCTGGACGTCTGCGCCCGCTTCGGGGAGGCGCTATGAGCCTGCACAGTGCCATCTACCAGGGCCTGGTGCGCCACCGTCGCTACCGCCCCAGCGAGCACGGTTTCAGTTACGGCCTCTACATGCTGGCGCTGGATCTGGACGAGCTGGAACGGCTCGACCGGGAGAGCCGGCTGTTCGGCTGCGAACGCTTCGCCCCCCTGAGCTTTCGCCGCCGGGACTACCTGGGCGATCCGGCCGTGCCGCTGAAGGAGGCGGTGCTGATGGAAGTGGCCGGCCTGGGCGGCGATACCCTCGGGCTCGATCGGGTGGTGATGCTTGGCCAGGTACGCTGCTTCGGGCTGTATTTCAGTCCGGTCAACTTCTTCTTCTGTTACCGGGGCGGGCAGGCCCGCTACCTGCTGGCGGAGGTGCGCAACACCCCCTGGCGGGAACGCCATTGCTACCTGGTGGATCTGGCCCGGCCCGCGCCTTCCGACAAGGTGTTTCACGTCTCGCCCTTTATGGGCCTGGCGATGCAGTACCACTGGTGCATCCAGCCGCCCGGCCGGCGGGTACTGATCCATATCGAGAACCGGGACCCGGCCCTGCTGTTCGACGCCACCCTGGCCCTGCGCCGGCATCCTTTCGATGGCGCGGCCCTGAAGGCGGCACTGCGGCAATGGCCGGTGGTGACGCTGACCATAGTGCGCGGCATTTACTGGCAGGCGCTGCGCCTGCTGGTGAAGCGCGTTCCCTATCATCCCCATCCCTGAAGGAAGCCTTATGGAAACGACCCTGAGCATATCGGAACCCCGTCGGCTGGAGCGCTGGGCCCGCCGGCTGGCGTTTTCCCTGCTGTCCGGCCTGGAAGGGGGCGGACTGACCGTGCTGGATGGCGAGGACAGATTCGAGTTTGGTGATCGCCATGCGGCGTTGCAGGCCTGCATCCGGGTATTCGATCCCCGTTTTTACCGCCGGCTGATGACGGGCGGCAGCATAGGGGCGGCGGAATCCTGGGTGGAGGGGGGCTGGCACAGCCCGGATCTGACCGCCCTGGTGCGCCTGTTTGCCCGCAACCTCCAGGTGCTCGACCGGCTGGAGCGGCGCCTGGGCTGGCTTACCGCGCCCTGGCAGCGGCTGCGGCACCGGCGCAACCGCAATTCCAGGAGCGGCAGCCGGGCCAATATCGCCGCCCACTACGATCTGGGCAACGACATGTACCAGCTGTTCCTGGATCCCCTGATGCAGTATTCCTCGGCGGTGTTTCCCGCGCCGGGCGCCAGCCTGGAGCAGGCCCAGGAGCACAAGCTCAGGCTGATCTGCGAGCGGCTGGAACTGAAGGAATCCGATCACCTGCTGGAGATCGGCACCGGCTGGGGCGGGCTGGCCTGCTTTGCCGCCAGGCACTACGGCTGCCGGGTGACCACCACCACCCTGTCCCGGGCCCAGCTCGAACATGCCCGGGCGCGGGTGGCGCGGGAGGGCCTGGCGGAGCGGGTGACCCTGTTGCTCGAGGACTACCGGGATCTGCAAGGCCGCTACGACAAGCTGGTGTCGGTGGAGATGATAGAGGCGGTGGGACACCAGTACCTGCCCGGCTATTTCCGTACCCTGGACCGGCTGCTCAAGCCCGATGGCCGCCTGCTGATCCAGGCCATCACCATCACCGATCAGCGCTACGATCAGTATCGCAAGAGCGTGGACTTTATCCAGCGCTACATCTTTCCCGGCGGCTGCCTGCCTTCGGTCAGCGAGATGTGCCGGCACCTGAAGGAGCAGACCGGGATGACGCTGACCCGGCTGCACGACTACGGCCTGCACTATGCCGAGACCCTGAACATCTGGGCCGAGCGCTTCCGCCAGGCGGAGGCGCGGCTCAAGGCGCTGGGCTATGGCCAGGACTTCCAGCGGCTCTGGGCCTTCTACTTCGCCTATTGCGAGGGCGGATTTCGCGAGGGCAGCATCGGCCTGGTGCATTTCGAGGCGGCCAAAGCGGGAGCGCGGACATGTCCAGATGGCAGTGGATCCAGCTGCTAGCCTTCGAGGGCTTCTGGCTGTTGGCGGTGGCCGGACAGAACCGCTGGCTGGCGCCGGTCGTCCTGTTGCTGCTGGTGCATTTCGTGTTCACGCCCAGCCGCCGGGCCGACAGCCGGGTGCTCTCGCTGGCGCTGTTGGGGCTGGCGGTCGATGGCGTCCTGGCCTGGGCCGGGGTGTTCGCCTTCGACCATCCGCCCTGGTGGCTGGCGTTGTTGTGGGCCGGCTTCGTGCTGACCCTGGGCCACAGCCTGGTCTGGCTGCGTGGCTTTGCCCCCTGGCTGCTGGCGCTGACCGGCGCCCTGGCCGGGGCCTCTTCCTATCTCGCCGGCTGGCGGCTGGGGGCGGTGCAACTGCCGCTCGGTTTCTGGGTCAGCGCCCTGGTGCTGGCGCTGGTGTGGGCGGCCTTGCTGCCGCTGCTGGTGCGCCTGGACCGGCGTTTAAGGAGTGACTGAAGATGAAAAAGTGGTTATCGATACTGATGTTGCTGGCGGCCCCCGTCTGGGCCAGCCCGGTGGCGGATCTGACCCTGGTGGGGGAAGGCAAGATGCGCTGGTTGTTCTGGGATCTCTACCAGGCCCGCTTTTACAGCGACGATGGCCGTTACCGGCCCGGTGATTTTCCCCAGGCCCTGGCCCTGCGTTACCAGCGGGACATCAGGCAGGAAGACTTGTTGAACGCCACCGTCGAGGAGTGGCGCCGGCTGGGAGTGGACTGGAAGCCGGAATGGCCGCAACAGCTGGGCCGGCTCTGGCCCTCGGTGCGCAGGCAGGACGAACTGGTATTGCGGGTGGAGGCGGACGGGGTCAGCCGCTTCTATTTCAACTGGCGGCTGCTGGGCGAGATAGCGGATCCGGACTTCGCCCCCGCCTTTCTGGCCATCTGGCTGTCGCCGGACAGCCGGGATCCGGCCCTGACCCGGAAACTCAAGGGGAGCTGAAATGAAGTCAATGATACTGGCGGTAAGCCTGCTGCTGATGTCGTGCAGCACTGATATCAACGACTACGAGGCCTCCAGCCCGGCCCTGGCGCTGGACCGCTTCTTCGAGGGCGAGCTGGTCGCCTACGGCATGGTGCAGGACAGGACGGGCAAGGTGTTGCGCCGTTTCAAGGTGGACATGGTCGGCCACTGGGAGGGCAACCGGGGGGTGCTGGAGGAAGACTTCTTCTACGATGACGGCGAAACCCAGCGCCGGGTCTGGTATCTGGAAAAGGGGCCGGACGGCCGCTACAGCGGCACCGCCGCCGATGTGGTCAGGCCCGCCTCGGGCCAGACCCGGGGTTATGCCCTCAACTGGCGTTATACCCTGGCGGTGCCGGTGGACGGCAGGGTCTGGCACCTCGACTTCAACGACTGGATGTACCTGCTCGATGAAGACCGGCTGATCAACAGGGCCGTGATGAGCAAGTGGGGCTTCAGGGTCGGCGAGGTCACCCTCTGGATAGAGCGCCGGGGAGGCTAGAACTCCGGGGCCGAAATCTCGTCGAGGGACAGGGAAAAGCTGGGCACGAAGACCTCGAGAAAATAGCGGATCTCCTGGTTCATCCGTTGCTCCAGCATGGCGGTGAGCCGCTTTCTGGCCGGGGCGAACTCCCGGTTGCCGGCGGTCAGCTCCTCCTCGCACTTGAGCAGGGCGCAGAGGATGTCCGCCGCCTTGACCAACTGGCCGTAGTCGTCATCCGGCGGGCTGCTGAGCAGGGGAGCGTAGGCGCCCTGCAGCTCGGCGGGCAGCATCTTCAGCAGGGTGGCCTCGGCGTTCTTTTCGATGTCCTTGTAGGCCCGGGCGATGTCCTCGTTGAAATACTTCACCGGAGTGGGCAGATCGCCGGTCAGCACCTCGCTGGCGTCGTGGAAGAGGGCGCGCATGGCGGCCTGGGCCGGATCCAGGGCGCCGCCGAACAGGGTGTTGCGGATCACCGCCAGGGCGTGGGCCACCATGGCCACCTGCAGGCTGTGTTCGGCCACGTTTTCCGGCTCGACGTTACGCATCAGCGGCCAGCGCTGGATCAGTTTCATGCGCGCCATATGGGCGAAGAAGTGGCTGCGGTTCATGGGCTTGCCTGTGTCGTTGCGGGGCGATGCCGTTATAATGGCACTAACCGACCCCAATGGAGAAGAGAATGGACAAGCAAACCCAAACCGAGCTGGAAGCCGCCGCCTTCCGCGCCCTGCTGGCGCACCTGGACAAGCGCAAGGACGTGCAGAACATCGATCTGATGAACCTGGCCGGCTTTTGTCGCAACTGCCTGAGCAAGTGGTACCTGGCCGCCGCCGAAGAGCGCGGTCTGGAGATGGACTACGACCAGGCCCGGGAACGGGTGTACGGCATGCCCTACGAGGAGTGGAAAGCCAAATACCAGCAGGAGGCCACGCCCGAGCAGAAGGCGGCCTTTGAGAAGAGCCACAAATAAAGCCGTAAGCGGTCAGCTTTAAGCTGTAAGCCTGACTCTTAGTCACAAGTCCGGCTGTCTGATTTGACGCAGATAAGAGGCAACAGGGCCAGCTCCGCCGACACGCTGTGAATACATCCCTGTACGCTCGCACCTGCCGAATGTCGCGGAAACCGCCGTATCATCGCTTCGCGATGCTGGCGGCGGTGCAAGGCGCTTCGCGCCCCCTGGCAGGTGACGGTCGGCGGAGGCCATCCCTGTTGCCTCTATCCAGCCCCGACGCTGCCTTAAGGCGGTGCCAACAGGCGGCTGCGAGGCAATAGAGAGGACAAAGGGCACAGCTCCGCCGGCCCTCCGCGCCAGGGAGGGCGCGGCGGAGCCCCCAGGGAGGGGTTTACGGCGTGCCGGAGGAGCTGTGCGCGTTGGCCGATGTTTTGCTTGATCAAAAGTCAACAAAAACTTGTGACCAAGAGTCAGGCTGTAAGCAGCCCGGTTTTGTCTGCAGGTACGGCGTTGTACCTGCAGATTTAATACTTCGTTATTCCGCTACAGAATCAAGTTCAGCATGACGGACTCGGAACCCATTCTGCAAACAACGCCTCATTAATCAGCGCGGCTGAGAACCTTCAGCCGCCACCACTTACAGCTGACAGCTTCAAGCTCCCCGAAGGGCCCGTTACTTGAACACCACCGTCTTGTTGCCGTAGACGAAGACCTTTTCTTCCAGCACCAGGTTGAGCGCACGGCTCAGCACCGACTTTTCCACGTCCCGGCCGGCCTTGGCCATGTCCTGGGCGGAGAAGGTGTGGTTCACGTGGGTCACGTCCTGCTCGATGATGGGGCCTTCGTCCAGATCGTCGGTGACGAAGTGGGCGGTGGCGCCGATCATCTTCACGCCGCGCTCATAGGCCTGGCGGTAGGGGCTGGCGCCGACGAAGGCGGGGAGGAAGGAGTGATGGATATTGATGAGGCGCTGGCGGTAGCGGGCCACGAACTCGGGGCTCAGGATGCGCATGTATTTGGCCAGCACCACGTAGTCCGGCTGGTAGCGGTCGATGATGTCCGCCAGCCGCTGCTCGTGTTCGGCCCGGTTCAGCCCCTCGTGGGACACGGTGTGGTAGGGAATGTCGAACTTTTCGGTCAGGCTGGCCAGGGTGTCGTAGTTGCCCACCACGGCGGCGATATCGATGTTCATGGCGCCGGCATAGTTCTTCATCAGAATGTCGCCCAGGCAGTGCGCTTCCTTGGTCACCAGTATCACCACCCGCTTGCTGCCGGCCGGCACCAGCCGGCGCTGGCTGCCCTGGGGCAGGGCGTCGTCCAGATCGGCCTGCAGGGTATGATCGTTGAAGATGCCTTCCAGCTCGGTGCGCATGAAGAAATGGCCGTTGTCGTAGTCCACGAATTCATCGTTGCGGATAATGTTGAGCTGGTGCTTGTAGCAGATGTTGGTGATCTTGGAGATCAGCCCCTTGGCGTCGGGACAATGAGTCAGCAGTATTTTTCGTTCCATTATGGTCTTGTCGGTGTTGAGGGTGATGAGAATTGGTCGAGTCAGCGCCGGCCACAGCACTGTTTGTATTTTTTGCCGCTGTCGCAGGGGCAGGGCTGGTTGGGGCCGATTTTGGGCGGGTTGAACTGGCCGGAGTGATAGACCCAGCGGCCCTGGTGGCGCAGGAAGCGGGAGCGCTCGTGCAGCAGCACCACCCGGCCGGCGTCCCGGTAGCGCACCCTGAACTCCACCTCGCCTTCCTCGTCGACGGGGGTGCCCCGGGCAAAGACGATGGCAAGGCCCAGCCAGTCGGTGTCCAGCCCGGTTTGGGCCAGTTCGCCGGCGGTCAGTCCGCCCAGGGTATCCGGGTGCCAGCTCTGCACCAGGTAGTCACCCAGGCCCAGCCGGTAGGCGCTGTAGCGGGAGCGCATCAGGGCCAGCGGAGTCGGCGCCGGGGCGCCCCGCAGCAGGGGCTCGCAGCAGAGGCTGAACGGCTGTTGGCTGTCGCAATGGCAAAGCATGGCTATGGACCCGCAAGTCAAAGAAACTCAGTATGCCATGGGGGGAGGGGATGCGAAAAATAAAAAACGGCTCCGAGGAGCCGTTTTCGAATCCCGTCAGAGCAGGAATTACTCGATGATCTCTACCTGGATGGTGGCCTGGGCCTTGGCATCCACGCGGCGGTCGCGCTGACGCTCGGCTTCGGTCACGCCTTCGGCCAGTTCGCTGCCGTACCAGGCGGTCTGGATGTTCTGGGCGGCCACGCCGCGCTGGATCAGGTAATCCTTGGCGGCCATGGCGCGGCGCTCGGACAGGCGACGGTTGTACTCGGCGGTACCCAGACGGTCGGCATAACCGGCCAGTTCAACCTGGTAGTCGGGGTTCTGCTGGGCAAAACGGGCGACTTCGTCCAGGGTCGCGCGGGACTCGGCGGACAGATCGGACTTGTCGAAAGCGAAGTAGATGGAGCCGTCGGCGGTCACGGTACGGGTTTCGTAGGTGACTTCGGGCTGGGGCTGGGGAGCGACCGGAGCGACCGGAGCCGGGGCGGGAGTGCCGCGGTTCGGGTGCAGCACCAGTTCCAGCATGACGTTGTTGACGTCGGTTTCAAAACCGTTCTTGGACAGGTCGCCCATGTCTTCGATGCGGCGGTAACGGGCCTGTACATCCACCAGATCGGAAACGCGGTAGGTCAGACCCAGGCCGGCCAGGGGGGAGACGCCACGGTCACCGTGGGCAGTGTCAACATCCCAACCCAGGGCACCCAGCTCGCCGAACACGGAAAACTGGTTGTTCAGGGGCAGACGACCGATAGCGGACAGGTTCAGTGCCTTGGCATCGGCGTCACCACCAAAGTGATTGAAGCCCAGCTCGGCGCCAAAGTACTGGTTGAAGTTGTAACCACCGAACATGGTGACCGCTTCGGCATCTTCATCGGCGTCAGCGATGTGGCTGTCGATGTCTTCATAGTTGGCGTAACCGGCGCCGGCACCCAGATACCAGTCGTTGGCCTGTACGGCGGAAGAGATGCCGGCGGTTGCCAGCGCGATAGAAATCAGAGAAGGAGCCACTGTCTTTTTCATTTTGTCTTCCTCATTTTATGAGAACTCGGCGGTGCCGAAATAAAGGTAACACCGGTCAACAGGACCAGTGCTGTGCGGGAAGTCCTTTGATATTTTAGTTGTTTAGGGACTGTCCGGCAGGACTCCAATATCCCAATAAGTGTACCCGCACGACACCAAGATTAGCGGTTTTTGACCTGCCTCACAAGCTGGGCGGCAGGTGGCCGGGCTAAATTTGTCGCAGCTTTTGCATTTCGGGTGAGCAGAGTGCGGCCGAGATAGGGTCTTATATGAGTCTTTTCTAAAATTATTTTTGTCAAAGATTGACCAGTTCATAACGA
Source organism: Zobellella denitrificans (assembly GCF_002407485.1). Classification (NCBI taxonomy): domain Bacteria; kingdom Pseudomonadati; phylum Pseudomonadota; class Gammaproteobacteria; order Aeromonadales; family Aeromonadaceae; genus Zobellella; species Zobellella denitrificans. The sequence goes on from NZ_CP012621.1 coordinate 1,079,701, forward strand.
GTCTCTTCACCGGTGTTAAACTAATATAAAGTTGTACCGGTTGTTATCGGGAATTGTCGATAGGAGTAGCAAGGTTATGAATCCTGACACCAGTCTGGTCGGAAAAAAAATCCGGCAAATCCGCGAGGCGATGGGGCTCAGCCGTCCCAAGTTCGCTGAGCTGCTCCAGGTACCTCCCACTACCCTCAAGAATTACGAACTGGGTTATCGGGAAGTAGGAGGGGCTTTTCTGGTCGCCCTGGCCCAGCATCCCGAACTGCACAAGTTCACCCTCTGGCTGCTGTCGGACAAGACGATGGAGAGCGCCGGCCAGGTAAGCCCCGAACAGGACCTCTGAAGGCAGTGCCGAGCAGGCTGCCCTCCAGGCCTGCTTTGTGCTAAAAGAGCGGACCTGATCCATTGTCCGTAAATGAGGTTGTCACCGTGCGTTCAATTGTTGCCCTTCTAGTATGTGGTGCCCTGTTGGGTTGCGCCCAGTCGCCCACCGGGCGCAGCCAGGTGCTGCTGTTTTCCGAGAATGACATGGCCAGGCTGGGAGAGTCGTCTTTTGCCCAGATCAAGGAGCAGGAAAAGGTCAGCGGCAACCGGGCCGATACCGCCTATGTGCAGTGCATCAGTAACCAGCTGGTGGCCGAGCTGCCGCCCGTTTTCGGCCAGCACCAATGGGAAGTGGTGGTGTTCGACTCCCCCCAGATCAACGCTTTCGCCTTGCCCGGCGGCAAGATCGGAGTGTATAGCGGCCTGCTCAAGGTGGCCAGGGATCAGGATCAGGTGGCGGCAGTGGTCGGCCACGAAATCGCCCATGTCCTGGCCCGCCACAGCAACGAGCGGGTATCACGCACCCAGCTCAGCAACCTCGGGCTGAGTGCCGCCGACATGGCCCTGGGCCAGTCCGGCCTGCGCGAGCCGGCCATGGCCGCCCTGGGCCTGGGAGTACAGGTGGGTTACCTGCTGCCCTATGGGCGCGAGCAGGAAAGCGAGGCCGATCGGCTGGGACTGGAGCTGATGGCCAGGGCCGGTTTCGATCCCCAGGCTTCCATCGCGCTCTGGCGCAATATGTCGGCTGCGTCCTCCGGGCAGCAACCGCCGGAACTGCTGTCTACCCACCCCTCCCACGGTACCCGGACCCAGGAATTGAATGCAGCCATGCCCAATGCCCTGGCCCTGTACCAGCAGGCCAGGGCCCAGGGCAAGACCCCGGCCTGCCGCCGCTAGGGAGCGTCATGTATTACGGTTTCGACATCGGCGGCAGCAAGGTGGTATTCGCCGTCTTCGATGAGTCCCTGAACGAGCGGGAGCGCGCCTTGCATCCTACCCCGCACCAGGATTACCCGGCATTTCTGCGACTGCTGTCTTCCCTGGTATCGGCGGCGGACAGCCGCTGGCAGGGCGTGGGCAGCGTCGGCGTCGGCTTTCCCGGTATTCTCGATGGGGAAGGGCGCCTGCTGGCACCCAATGTGCCGGTGATCCACGGCCGTGATCTGGGCGGGGACCTGCAGCGCCTGTTGGGGCGTCCGGTCCAGGCGGACAACGACGCCAACTGCTTTCTGTTGTCCGAATATCACCAGGGCGCGGTGGCCGGGACCGAGCTGGCCCTGGGGCTGACCCTGGGCACCGGGGTCGGCGGCGCCCTTATCCACCGGGGGCGCCTGGTCAACAGCCGTCGCGGCGGCAGCGGCGAGTTCGGCCACGGCGGCATTCCGGCAACGCTGCTCCGGCGCCATCCCGAGCTGCCGCTGTTCGCCTGCGGCTGCGGCCTGCAGGGCTGTCTCGAGACCTATGTATCCGGCACCGGCCTGAGCCGGCTCTATGGCCATTGCAGCGGGCGAGAGCTGCCCGGCAAGGCGGTGATTGAGGCCTGGCGGCAGGGGGAGGCCACGGCCCGGCGCTGTGTTTCCCTGTACCTGGATATCCTCGCCGCCGGCCTGGGGATCCTGATGACCCAGCTCGATCCGGACGCCGTGGTGATCGGTGGCGGCCTCGGGGAATCCTCCTGGCTCTACCGGGAACTCGGCCCGCGCCTGCCGGCCTGGCTGATGGCGGGCGTCAAGCCGGCGCCGGTGCGGCCGCCGGCCTTCGGCGGTGCCGGCGGCGTGCGGGGTGCCGCATTATTGGCCAGGCACGTCGCCTTGCCATTTAGCTGACCGGCTTATTTTGTTAGCATGGCTTTTTTGTACCCAAACAGAGGGAATGGCATGTCGTCATATGAGACAGTAGAGCAGAAGGCCAGCTACGGTATCGGTCGTCAAATCGGTGATCAACTGAGCCAGCAATCATTCGAAGGGCTGGATGTGTCCGCCGTACAGCAAGGCCTGGCCGACGCCCTCGGCGGGGTGGAGTTCGCCGTGTCCCGCGAGGACATCAACGGTGCCTTCCAGGTGATCACCCAGCGCATGCAGGAGCAGCAGTCCGCCCAGTTTGCCAAGGCCAGGGAAGAAGAAGCGGCTTTCTTCGCCACCAACGGCGAGCGTGCCGAAGTAGAGCAGACCGCCTCCGGCCTGCAGTACGAAGTGCTGGCCCAGGGCGAGGGCGCCAAGCCCGCCGCCACCGACACCGTACGCGTGCACTACCACGGCACCTTTATCGACGGCTCCGTGTTCGACAGCTCGGTACTGCGTGGCGAGCCGGCCCAGTTCCCGGTCAACGGCGTGATCAAGGGCTGGGTCGAAGCCCTGCAACTGATGCCGGTCGGCTCCAAGTGGAAGTTGTACGTGCCCCATCACCTGGCCTACGGCGAACAGGGTGCCGGCTCCATCCCGCCCTGCTCCACCCTGGTGTTCGAAGTCGAGTTGCTCGACATCGCCTGATAGCAAAAACCGGCAGCCGCCGGTTTTTTTACGCCCGCGCCGGGGCAAACGGAAAATTTGCAAGCGGGCGCTTATCTGGCAAACTCCGGGCTATTCTTGTTAATCGCATACTTTAAGGAAACAACAGCATGACAAATCCGGTTCGCATCGCCGTCGCCGGCTGTAACGGACGCATGGGCAAGGTACTGGTGGAGTCCGTAACCAATACCGAAGGCGTTACCCTGGCCGCCGCCATCGAGCATGCGGGCTCCAGCGTACTGGGCGTGGATGCGGGTGAGCTGGCCAATGTGGGCCGTTTGGGGGTAATGGTTAGCGCCGATCTGGCAAGGGTGATCGACCAGGTCGATGTCATCATCGACTTTACCCGCCCGGAGGCGACCCTGGCCAATATCGCCCTGGCCCGCCAGCATGGCAAGCGGCTGGTGATCGGCACCACCGGCTTCGATGAGGCGCAGAAGGCCGAGATCCACGTCGCCGCCGCCGACACCGCCATGGTGATGGCGTCCAACTACAGTGTCGGGGTCAACCTGGTGTTCAAGCTGCTGGAGCAGGCGGCCAGGGTGATGGGAGACTACACCGATATCGAGATTGTGGAAGCCCATCACCGCTTCAAGGTGGATGCGCCGTCGGGCACCGCGCTCAGCATGGGCGAGGTGATTGCCGACACCCTGGGACGGGATCTGAAGCAGTGCGCCGTCTATGGCCGGGAAGGCATCACCGGCGAGCGGGATCGCAACACCATCGGCTTCGCCACCGTGCGGGCCGGCGACATCGTGGGCGAACATACCGCCATGTTCGTGGACATCGGCGAGCGGGTGGAGATCACCCACAAGGCGTCCAACCGCCTGACCTTTGCCAATGGCGCCGTACGGGCCGCCGCCTGGATCGCCGGCCAGCAACCGGGCCTGTACGACATGCAGGACGTGCTCAACCTGAAATAAGTTGTCCCTTATGCAGCCCGGCAAGCCGGGAGCAGTGCTTCCTGCCGGGTTGCCGGGCCTGGATTTGGGGTATTATTTTGATGTGAAATTTTGCAAGGTGTTGTTATATAAGAAGTAGTTGAACAATTCTTTGATTCTTCAAGGTGTTGACCAAGAAACAGGAGCAATGCCCCATTTTTTGTTGCCAGTGAATCCATTCTGCGTTTTTAAGCGATTTTTTTGTCTTTTCATTCTTGATTTGACGGTGGCCCGGCCGCCGGCGGCGCTCGCCGCCAAAAAAGTTTGTCGAAAACGGCGCTTTTATATAAAATACGCAGAATTTGCCCAGTATTAGCCGAGATGCAGTAAAATTTTTTTGTCTGCAGCTCGGGACAGCCAGGTAAATTGTTGATTTATAAGAATTAACTTGGAGGTTGTCTTGACTCACTCAGCGCTGCTCGTATTGGAAGATGGCTCGGTCTTCCGCGGTACAGCCATCGGTGCCGACGGTTGTTCCGTAGGTGAAGTGGTATTCAATACGTCGATGACGGGATACCAGGAAATCCTTACCGACCCGTCCTATTCCCGCCAGATCGTTACGCTTACTTATCCTCATATAGGCAATACCGGCACTAACGCCGAAGATGAAGAGTCCGATCGGGTCCATGCCCAGGGATTGATCATCCGCGATCTCCCCCTCGTCGCCTCCAACTTCCGCAACCAGCGTTCCCTGTCCGACTACCTCAAGGCCCATAACATAGTGGGTATTGCCGATATCGATACCCGCAAGCTGACCCGACTCCTGCGCGAGAAAGGCGCCCAGGCCGGTTGCATCATCGCCGGCCCCGAGCTGGACGAAGCCCGCGCCCTGGCCGAAGCCAAGGCGTTTCCCGGCCTCAAGGGCATGGATCTCGCCAAGGAAGTGACCACCCGCGAGCCCTATCCCTGGCGTGAAGGCAGCTGGACCCTGGGCCAGGGCCACAGCCAGCCGGCCGAGAGCGAGCTGCCCTACCACGTGGTGGCCTACGACTACGGCGTCAAGCGCAATATCCTGCGCATGCTGGTCGACCGCGGCTGCCGCCTGACCGTGGTGCCGGCCCAGACATCGGCCGCCGAGGTGCTGGCCATGAAGCCGGACGGCATCTTCCTGTCCAACGGTCCCGGCGATCCCGAGCCCTGCGATTACGCCATCAGTGCCATCAAGACCTTCCTCGAGACCGATATTCCGGTGTTCGGCATCTGCCTGGGCCACCAGCTGCTCGGCCTGGCCAGCGGTGCCAAGACCGTGAAGATGAAGTTCGGCCACCACGGTGCCAACCACCCGGTCAAGGATCTGGACAAGGGCGTGGTGATGATCACCAGCCAGAACCACGGCTTCGCGGTGGACGAAGACACCCTGCCGGCCCATGTGCGGGTGACCCACAAGTCGCTGTTCGACGGCTCCCTGCAGGGGATCCACCGCACCGACAGGCCGGCGTTCAGCTTCCAGGGCCACCCCGAAGCGAGCCCGGGTCCGCACGAAGCCGCCGACCTGTTCGACCATTTTATCGATTTGATTAAGCAGTACCGCGCGTAATTAGGAGTAGGGAAGAGTCATGCCAAAACGTACAGACATACAGAGCATTCTGATCCTGGGCGCTGGCCCCATCGTGATCGGTCAGGCCTGTGAATTCGACTACTCCGGCGCCCAGGCCTGCAAGGCCCTGCGGGAAGAAGGCTACCGCGTCATCCTGGTCAACTCCAACCCGGCCACCATCATGACCGATCCGGAGATGGCCGACGCCACCTACATCGAACCCATCCACTGGGAAGTGGTGCGTCGCATCATCGAGAAGGAGCGCCCCGACGCGGTGCTGCCCACCATGGGTGGCCAGACCGCGCTCAACTGCGCCCTGGAGCTGGAAAAGCACGGCGTACTGGCCGAGTTCGGAGTGGAGATGATCGGCGCCACCGCCGACGCCATCGACAAGGCGGAAGACCGTTACCGCTTCGATCAGGCGATGAAGAGCATCGGCCTGGAGTGCCCCCGCGCCGGCATCGCCCACAACATGGAAGAAGCCTACGGGGTGCTGGATCAGGTGGGCTTCCCCTGCATCATCCGCCCCAGCTTCACCATGGGCGGTACCGGCGGCGGTATCGCCTACAACCGGGAAGAGTTCGAGGAGATCTGTACCCGCGGCCTGGATCTGTCGCCCACCAATGAGCTGCTCATCGACGAGTCCCTGATCGGCTGGAAAGAGTACGAGATGGAAGTGGTGCGGGATCGCAACGACAACTGCATCATCGTCTGCGCCATCGAGAACTTCGACGCCATGGGCGTGCACACCGGCGACTCCATCACCGTTGCGCCGGCCCAGACCCTGACCGACAAGGAATACCAGCTGATGCGCAACGCCTCCATGGCGGTATTGCGCGAGATCGGGGTGGAAACCGGCGGCTCCAACGTCCAGTTCGGCATCAATCCCAAGGATGGCCGCATGGTCATCATCGAGATGAACCCGCGGGTGTCCCGCTCCTCCGCCCTGGCCTCCAAGGCCACCGGCTTCCCCATCGCCAAGGTGGCGGCCAAGCTGGCCATCGGCTACACCCTGGACGAGCTGCAGAACGACATCACCGGCGGCCTGACCCCGGCTTCGTTCGAGCCGGCCATCGACTACGTGGTCACCAAGGTGCCGCGCTTCAACTTCGAGAAGTTCGCCGGCGCCAACGACCGCCTGACCACCCAGATGAAGTCGGTGGGCGAGGTGATGGCCATCGGCCGCAACTTCCAGGAGTCGGTGCAGAAAGCCCTGCGTGGCCTGGAGACCGGCATGCACGGTTTCGATCCCATCGTCGACCTGAACGATCCCGAGAGCCTGGCCCGCATCCGCCACGAGCTGCAGGAGCCCGGCGCCGAGCGGATCTGGTACATCGCCGATGCCTTCCGGGCCGGCATGAGCGTGGACGGCGTGTTCAAGCTGACCAATGTCGACCGCTGGTTCCTGGTGCAGATCGAAGAGCTGATCAAGCTGGAAGAGCAGGTCAAGGAAGGCGGGTTTGCCGGCCTGACCCCCGAATTCCTGCGGGCGCTCAAGCGCAAGGGCTTTGCCGATGCGCGTCTGGGCAAGCTGCTGGGCGTGAGCGAGGGCGAGGTGCGCAAGCTGCGCCACCGCCACGAGATCTTCCCGGTGTACAAGCGGGTGGACACCTGCGCCGCCGAGTTCGCCACCAATACCGCCTACATGTACTCCAGTTACGACGAGGAGTGCGAGGCCAACCCCACCGACAAGGACAAGATCATCGTCCTGGGGGGCGGCCCCAACCGCATCGGCCAGGGCATCGAGTTCGACTACTGCTGCGTGCACGCGGCCCTGGCCCTGCGCGAGGACGGGTTCGAGACCATCATGGTCAACTGCAACCCGGAAACCGTGTCCACCGACTACGACACCTCTGACCGCCTCTACTTCGAGCCAGTGACCCTGGAGGACGTGCTGGAAATCGTGCGGGTCGAGCAGCCCAAGGGCGTGATCGTCCAGTATGGCGGCCAGACCCCGCTGAAACTGGCCCGCGCCCTGGAAGCCGCCGGTGTGCCGGTGATCGGCACCAGCCCGGACGCCATCGACCGGGCCGAGGACCGGGAACGGTTCCAGCAGGCGGTGGAGCGTCTGGGCCTCAAGCAGCCCCAGAACGCCACCGTGACCGCCCTGGAGCAGGCCGTGTCCCTGGCCGAGAAAATCGGCTACCCGCTGGTGGTGCGCCCCTCTTACGTGCTGGGCGGCCGGGCCATGGAAATCGTCTACGACGAGCAGGATCTGCGCCGTTACTTCAACGAGGCGGTGAGTGTGTCCAACGAGTCGCCGGTGCTGCTGGATCGCTTCCTGGATGATGCCACCGAGGTGGACATCGACGCCATCTGCGACGGCAAGGACGTGGTCATCGGCGGCATCATGGAGCACATCGAACAGGCCGGCGTGCACTCCGGCGACTCCGGCTGCTCCCTACCGCCCTACACCCTCTCCAAGGCGATCCAGGACGAGATGCGCGAACAGGTGCGCAAGCTGGCCCTGGAGCTGGGGGTGGTCGGCCTGATGAACGTGCAGTTCGCGGTCAAGGGCAACGACATCTACCTCATCGAGGTGAACCCGCGCGCGGCCCGTACCGTGCCCTTCGTGTCCAAGGCCACCGGTGTGCCGCTGGCCAAGGTGGCGGCCCGGGTGATGGCCGGCAGGTCCCTGGCCGAGCAGGGCGTGACCAAAGAGATCATCCCGCCCTACTACTCGGTCAAGGAAGTGGTGCTGCCGTTCAACAAGTTCCCGGGCGTGGATCCGCTGCTGGGGCCGGAAATGCGCTCCACCGGCGAGGTGATGGGCGTGGGCGAGACCTTCGCCGAGGCCTTCGGCAAGGCCCATCTGGGCGCCGGCAAGGCGGTGCCGAAGGAAGGCCGCGCCCTGCTGTCGGTTCGCCACAGCGATAAGCAGCGGGTGGTCGACCTGGCCGCCAGCCTGCTGGAAGCCGGCTACCAGCTGGACGCCACCCACGGCACCGCCGTGGTGCTGGGCGAAGCCAACATCAACCCGCGGCTGGTGAACAAGGTGCATGAAGGTCGTCCGCACATTCTGGATCGGATCAAGAACAACGAGTACAGCTATATCGTGAACACCGCCGAGGGCCGCCAGGCCATCGAGGATTCTCGCCAGCTGCGCCGGGGTGCCCTGAGCCAGAAGGTGTCCTACACCACCACCCTGAACGGGGCCTTCGCCACCGTCATGGCCATGGCCCACGACGCCACCGCCTCGGTGATTTCGGTTCAGGAAATGCACGAGCGGGTGGCCAACGGCAAGTAAGCCGGCGGTCTCTCTGATCGGAAATGGAAAAGGCGCCTGCGGGCGCCTTTTTGCTGCTGTATAAAATTTATCCAAAGATATTGGCGATAGTGTTTGACGCCACCCCGCGACTCCCGTAGAGTGCACTCCAGCAAGATTTTCAAGTCAGCGCGGCCTTTGTATATTGTTGGTTCCTTTGCGGTTCTTCAGTCACCAAGCTTCCCTTATTTGATTGTTGTTGCGTTACCGAGCCGAGCATGGCTCATCATTGAAATAAATAAAGGTAAGATAAAATGGCTAACGGCACCGTAAAATGGTTCAACGAAGCAAAAGGTTTTGGTTTCATCACTCCGGCTGACGGCAGCAAGGATTTGTTCGCCCATTTCTCCGAAATCGTCGGCAGTGGTTTCAAGACCCTGGCCGAAGGCCAGCAGGTCTCCTACACCCCGTCCCAGGGTGCCAAGGGCCCGCAGGCGTCCCAAATCCAGGTTCTGTAATTATCTTCGGATAATACCGGAACATAAAAAACCCGCTGCGGCGGGTTTTTTTGTACCCCTAACCGGGACAGAGAGGCGGTTACTGGTGCGAACGGTGCTGGACAGACTGGATCACAGCACATCCATGATGCCAGCTTCCAGCTTCCAGCTTCCAGCTTCCAGCTTCCAGCTTCCAGCTTCCAGCTTCCAGCTTCCAGCTTATAGCCGGCTTTCCATCCAGGATTCGAGGATCAGCTGGGCCGAGACCGCGTCCACCGCGTCCTTGCCCAGGGCTTTGTAGCCGCCGGCCTCGAACAGCCGGGCGCGGGCGTCGGTGGTGGTCAGGCGCTCGTCCTGCAGCTCGACGGCCAGGCCGAAACGGCCGTGCAGCCGGTTGGCGAACTTGCGCGCCCGCCGGCTGATGTCCTGTTCGGTGCCGTCCATATTGAGGGGCAAGCCCACCACCAGCAGCGCCGGCTGCCATTCCTTGAGCAGTCTTTCCACTTGGTTCCAGTCGGGCACGCCGTCGTTGGCTTTCAGCGCCGTCAGCGGCCGGGCCGAGGCGGTGATCTCCTGGCCCACGGCCACGCCGATGCTCTTCAGGCCGTAGTCGAAGCCGAGCAGGGTCCGGCTCATGCGTGGCCCACCTGGGAGGACAGCTGGCGCGAGTCCACCCCCAGCCGGCCGATGGCCTGGTGCCAGCGCTGGCCCAGGGGAGTGTCGAAGATAAGGGCGGTGTCGGCGGGGATGGTCAGCCAGCTGTTCTCCACCAGTTCCTGCTCCAACTGGCCCGGGGTCCAGCCGGCATAGCCCAGGGCCACCAGGTAGTGCTCGGGCTCCTGCTCGGTGCCCAGCACCTCCAGCACATCGCGGGAGGTGGTGATCATCAGATCCTCCGCCAACTGCTGGCTGGAGCTGAAGCCCTCGACCGGGCTGTGCAGCACGAAGCCCCGATCCGCCGCCACCGGGCCGCCTTGCAGCACCGGCCTGTCAAGGCTGGGGCTGTCTTCCGGCTCCAGCTCCAGCTGGTGCAGCAGCTCATGGACCTTCATATCGATGGGGATGTTGATCACCAGCCCCATGGCGCCGTCGTCGTTGTGCTCGCAGATATAGGTGACGGAGCCGGCAAAGAAGGGGTCCTTGAGGCTGGGCATGGCGATAAGGAAGTGATGTTGCAGTGAGTCCATGGCGTCTCGTATCGGTTGAACCCGGGGCGGTGGTAATGGCCCCGGGCATTAAGGGCGTCTTATTGTCAGGATAGTCGTTTTTCGATGGCGTCCATCAGCATGCCGGTAATATTGACCGGGAAGGCGGCTTCGATCTCGCGCACACAGGTCGGGCTGGTGACGTTCACCTCGGTCAGCTTGTCACCGATGATGTCGAGACCGACGAAGATCAGGCCCTTGGCCTTGAGCACCGGGCCCAGGGCCTCGGCGATACGCCGATCGCTGTCGCTCAGGGGACGGGCCTCGCCCCGGCCGCCGGCGGCCAGGTTGCCGCGGGTTTCGCCGCCCTGGGGAATACGGGCCAGGCAGTAGGGCACCGGCTCGCCGTCCACCACCAGCACCCGCTTGTCGCCGTCCTTGATGGCGGGCAGGTAGCTCTGCACCATGCAGTAACGCTGGCCGTGTTCGGTCAGGGTCTCGATGATGACGCCGAGGTTGGGATCGTCCTCCTTCACCCGGAAGATGGAGGCGCCGCCCATGCCGTCCAGCGGCTTGAGGATAATGTCCTTGTGCTCGGCGTGGAAGGCGCGGATGTCGCCGGCCTTGCGGGTGACCAGGGTGCTGGGGGTGTGCTCGGCAAACCAGGCGGTATAGAGCTTCTCGTTGGCGTCGCGCAGGCTCTGGGGCTTGTTGACGATCAGCACGCCTTCGCCTTCGGCCCGTTCCAGCAGGTAGGTGGCGTAGATATATTCGGTGTCAAAGGGGGGATCCTTGCGCATCAGGATCACATCCAGGCTGTGCAGGGGGCGGAGTTCGGGCTCGGCCAGGGCGAACCACTGCCGGGCGTCCTCCTTCACCGACAACCGGGCCATGTTGCCGAACGCCTCGCCGTCGCGCAGGCTGAGATCGCTCATCTCCATGTACCAGAGTTCATAGCCCCGGCGCTGGGCTTCCAGCAGCATGGCGAAACTGGTGTCTTTTTTGATGTTGATGGACTGGATGGGGTCCATCACTATTCCCAACTTGATGGTCATGCGAGATCTCCAAAACGGCATTGCAGGGCGGTGATGGCGGTCAGGGCCGCGGTTTCGGTGCGCAGTACCCGGGGGCCGAGCAGGATATCGACGAAGCCCCTGGCGCGGGCCTGCTCGATTTCCTCGTCGGAAAGCCCGCCTTCGGGGCCTACCAGCAGCCTAACGCCACTGTCCGGCGGCGGCAAGGTGTTGACGCTGTGGTGGGCGCGCGGATGCAGGTTGAGCTTGAGTTCGGTGGTTTCTTCCGCCAGCCAGTGTGAAAGATCCATGGCCGGGCGGATCTCGGGGATGCGGTTGCGCCCGCACTGCTCGCAGGCGGCGATGGCGATCTTCTGCCACTGCTGGAGCTTCTTGTCGAGCCGCTCGCCGCCGAGTTTGACGCCGCAGCGGCTGGAAAACAGCGGGGTGATGACGTTGACCCCCAGCTCCACCGACTTCTGGATGGTAAATTCCATCTTCTCACCCCGGCTGATCACCTGGCCCAGATGGAAATACAACGGCGATTCGGCCTCGGTGGCGTCGAAGTCGCCCAGCCGTACCCGCACCGATTTCTTGTCGGCGCTCAGGATCTCGGCGGGATACTGGCCGCCTGCGCCGTTGAACAGTACCAGCGCCTGGCCCGGCTGCATTCGCAGCACCCGGCCCACGTGGTTGGCGCCGTCCTCCGAGAGTGACAGCTCGAGTCCGGGCCCGAGCGGGCCGGGCTCATGGATTCGGGGTATACGCATAGTGTTCGCACTGCTCCTTCACAAAGGGGTTGCGGTTGCCCTGTACCTCATTGATGCGGTGATCCCGCTCGCATTCCCAGTCGCTGGCCGGATACTGGCGGTTCCAGGCCTCGAACAGCCGCAACTGCTGCTTGGCGATACCGAGACGGTACTGCTGCTGCATATAGAGGTAGGTGCGGGCGATGGCGCCCCGGGTTTCTGCCGGCGGCTGGGCCCGACGACCCTTGAAGTCTACCAGCATCCGGCACTGGCCGTATTGATCCGGCCGGCCGTTCCACTCGGAAAAGCGGTAATTGGAGCGATCGCCGTTGACCTCGCCGATGGCCGGTACCAGGTTGTGCAGATCGCCTTCCATGCGGTTGAACAGCTCGTCGCTGCGGGTGCAGTTCTTGCGGCCGCCGCTTTGCCAGCACTGGCGCTGATGGCCGAACTCCCAGGCCGGCACTATGTGCTCCCACTCGATGCGGCTGGCCCGTACCTGCTGCTTGCGCACCTGGTAACCGCAGCCGTCCAGCTCCGGTACCAGCTTCTTGCCTTCCCGTTTGATTTCGCAGCCGCAGTAGAAGGACACGGGATGTTGTTCATAAATCCGGGTGGCCACCCGTTTGGCCTGGCTGAAAGACAAAGCGTCGGCATAAGCCAGCCAGGAGCTCAGGCCCAGTAACAGAATAAGATAGCGCACGACTCGTTATTGTTTGGTTAGGTAACAGCGGGGCAAGCTTATCACTCGGGACGGGGCAGGGGAAAGAGCGGCCTGTGCCGCACGCCGGGGCGGGTCTCCCGGCGTGCGGCGTGGTTCACACCAGCTTCAGCATGGCTTCGGCGGAAGACACCTCGAACTTGCCCGGGGCTTCCACCTGCAGGGCGGTGACCACCCCGTCTTCGGCCAGCAGGGCGAAGCGCTGGGCGCGCAGGCCGCCGAAGTCGCCGGTGTCCTTGTCGAGCCCCAGGGCCAGGGTGAAGTGGCCGGCGCCGTCGGCCAGCATGGTGATGGCCTCGGCATTCTGGGCCTGCTGCCAGGCGCGCATCACGAAAGCGTCGTTGACCGACAGGCAGTACAGCTCGACGCCTTTCTGCCTGAACTGGTCGGCCAGCACCACGAAGCCGGGCAGATGGGCCTGGGAGCAGGTGGGTGTGAAGGCGCCGGGCACGGCGAAGATCACCACCTTTTTGCCGCCGAACAGTTCGGCGCTGGTGGCGGTGTGTTTGCCGGCCTCGGTGATAAAGGTGAATTCCTGCTCGGGCAGGCGGTCGCCAATCTGGATCATGGGTTTTTCCTTCTGGTGGGGAGATGGGGTTTGAGCAACTGGCCGCAGTGCATGCACAGGTAACGCTGTTTGCCGCGCCGGATGCTGTTGTGGCGGCGCAGGCTCAGCTGGTGCAGACGACAGCCGCAGTCGTAAGGGAAGGTGGGGGCCACCTTGGCGGTATTCAAGCGGTGGCGGGTCCTCGGTTCGAGCCCGAAGACATCGCGCATCACGGCTTGCCACTCGGCGCCATGGGGGCGGACCTTGCCGAAGCGGTGAAACACCACCAGGTGGGCCACTTCGTGGGGCACGATTTCGGTGAGGAAATCGACGGCGTTGTCGGCCAGCAGCACCGGGTTGAAGCGCAGCTCCCCGCGTTCCAGCCAGGCGGAGCCGGCGATGCGGCCGCGTTGATCGAAGCGCACCCGGGGCGCGGGAAAATCCTGTCCCAGCCGCTGCCCGGCCAGGGCCAGGCACTGGTCGACTCTGTCCCTCACCTGCTGGCACAGGGTGTCACTGGGTTGGCTCATGGCGATGGAAACACGCAAGACGTTAGCCGATAAGTGTCCCTTGGACCACTTGGCTCAAAACTGACAGACGGCTGCTCATAAGGATAAGCAAAGGGGAAGCCTGCGCTTCCCCTCCGCTTGATGACAACGTTGTCTGCTTCACAGGGATGAGTCGGCCAAAGGGCCAACTCCGCCGACACGCTGCAAGAGATGACACTCGCCGTTTCAGCCTGCTGCGAACATTCACTGGATGTTCGGTCAGGCCGAAACCGCTCGTCACGGCGAGACAAGCTCACCCCATGTAGGCTCGCACCTGCCATCCCTGGCAGGTGACGGTCGGCGGAGCCGCTCCCTTTGACCGCCTGTTTTGGCATGGGTGTTGCCTTCTGAATAAGCCCGAAGCTTTGTCAGCAGTCGGAGGGGAAGCCTGCGCTTCCCCTCGGGTGGTTATTTGAGGCCGGCGGCGTCGCGCAGCAGCTCGGCCTTGTCGGTGGCTTCCCAGGGGAACTCCTCCCGACCGAAGTGGCCGTAGGCGGCGGTGGCCTGGTAGATGGGCCGGTTCAGATCCAGCATCTGGATCAGGCCATAGGGGCGCAGATCAAAGTGCTCGCGCACCAGGGCGTCGATAAGCTCCTCGGCCACTTTGCCGGTGCCGAAGGTTTCCACGCTGATGGAGGTGGGCTCAGCCACGCCGATGGCGTAGGACACCTGGATCTCGCAGCGATCGGCCAGGCCGGCGGCGACGATGTTTTTGGCCACGTAGCGGGCGGCGTAGGCGGCGGAGCGGTCCACCTTGGACGGATCCTTGCCGGAGAAGGCGCCGCCGCCGTGGCGGGCCATGCCGCCGTAGGTGTCGACGATGATCTTGCGCCCGGTCAGGCCGCAGTCGCCCATGGGGCCGCCGATGATGAACTGGCCGGTGGGGTTGATGAAGTACTTGGTCTTGCTGGTCAGCCACTCGGCGGGCAGTACCGGCTTGATGATCAGCTCCATCACCGCTTCGCGCAGGGTGGCCTGGTCGATGTCGGGGCCGTGCTGGGTGGACAGCACCACGGCGTCGATGGCCACCGGCTTGCCGTCTTCATAGACGAAGGTCACCTGGGACTTGGCGTCCGGGCGCAGCCAGGGCAGCTCCTTGGCCTTGCGCACATGGGCCTGGCGCTTGACCAGACGGTGGGCGTAGGTGATGGGGGCGGGCATCAGCACTTCGGTTTCGTTGGAGGCGTAGCCGAACATCAGGCCCTGGTCACCGGCCCCCTGGGCGTAAGGGTCGTCCCCTTCCCGATCCACGCCCATGGCGATATCCGGGGACTGCTTGCCGATGGCGTTGAGCACGGCGCAGCTGTCACCGTCGAAGCCCATGTCGGAGCTGGTGTAGCCGATATCGCGCACGGTGCGGCGGGCCAGCTCTTCGATGTCGACCCAGGCGCTGGTGGAGATTTCGCCACCCACGATCACCATGCCGGTCTTGACGTAGGTTTCGCAGGCGACCCGCGCCTTGGGATCCTGCTTGATGATGGCGTCGAGCACCGCATCGGAGATCTGGTCGGCAATCTTGTCCGGATGACCTTCGGATACGGACTCGGAGGTAAACAGTCTGGCCATTATGCTTCGGTTCCTAAACTTGAATTAATCTGTCGCTGTCATGATACCGCCAACATAGCGGTATTAACATCTGGATGGCTATTCTAGTGAGGCGCCTTGCCGATTGCCAGCAAAATGTGCCGGGGCGGGCCACCCCGGCGGGGGAGAATAATTTGCGCCCTCCGGCAGTCTTTGGGACAATACCGCCGTCTATTTAACCCTACATGTAAATGTTCTCAGGAGATGTCGATGCCTTCTCGTCAAGTGCTGGCCAATGCCGTGCGCGCATTGAGTATGGATGCGGTGCAGAAAGCCAATTCCGGCCACCCCGGAGCCCCCATGGGCATGGCGGATATCGCCGAGGTGTTGTGGCGTGATTACTTGCAGCACAACCCCGCCAACCCCAACTGGGCCGACCGCGACCGTTTCATCCTGTCCAACGGCCACGGCTCCATGCTGCTGTACTCCCTGCTGCACCTGACCGGTTACGAGCTGTCCATCGACGATCTCAAGCAGTTCCGCCAGCTGCACTCCAAGACCCCGGGCCACCCCGAGTACGGCTATGCGCCGGGCGTGGAAACCACCACCGGCCCCCTGGGCCAGGGCATCACCAACGCCGTGGGCATGGCCATCGCCGAGAAGGCCCTGGCCGCCCAGTTCAACCGCCCCGGCCATGAGGTGGTGGACCACTACACCTACTGCTTCCTGGGCGACGGCTGCTTGATGGAAGGCATCTCCCACGAAGCCTGCTCCCTGGCCGGCACCCTGGGGCTGGGCAAGCTTATCGCCTTCTGGGACGACAACGGCATCTCCATCGACGGTCACGTCGACGGCTGGTTCAGCGACGACACGCCCAAACGCTTCGAAGCTTACGGCTGGCAGGTGATCGCCAATGTCGACGGCCATGACAGCGCCGCCGTGGCCGCCGCCATCGACGCCGCCCGTGCGGATACTTCCCGCCCGACCCTGATCTGCTGCAAGACCGTGATCGGTTTCGGCTCTCCCAACAAGGCCGGCAGCCACGACTGCCACGGCGCGCCCCTGGGTGACGCCGAGATCGCCGCCACCCGCGAGCAACTGGGCTGGAGCCACGCCCCCTTCGAGATCCCTGCCGACGTTTACGGCGAGTGGGACGCCAAGGCCAAGGGCCAGGCTGCCGAAGCCGCCTGGAACGAAAGATTCGCCGCCTACGCCGCCGCCCATCCGGCATTGGCCATCGAACTCAAGCGTCGCCTGAGCGGTGAACTGCCCGCCGACTGGGCCGCCCAGAGCGCCGATTTCATCAAGACCCTGCAGGCCAACCCGGCCAAGATCGCCACCCGCAAGGCCTCCCAGAACGCCCTGGACGCCTACGGCGCCATCCTGCCCGAACTGCTCGGCGGCAGCGCCGACCTGGCGCCTTCCAACCTGACCATGCACAAGGGCTCCCAGCCGATCAGCGCCGAAGACGCCAGCGGCAACTACCTGCACTACGGGGTGCGCGAGTTCGGCATGAGCGCCATCATGAACGGCATCGCCCTGCACGGCGGCTTCGTGCCCTACGGCGGTACCTTCCTGATGTTCGTGGAATACGCCCGCAACGCGGTGCGCATGGCGGCCCTGATGAAGCAGCGCTCCATCTTCGTCTACACCCACGACAGCATCGGCCTGGGCGAAGACGGCCCCACCCACCAGCCGGTGGAGCAGATCGCCTCCCTGCGCCTGACCCCCAACATGAGCACCTGGCGCCCCTGCGACCAGGTCGAGTCCGCCGTGGCCTGGAAACACGCCATCGAGCGCAAGGACGGTCCGACCTCTCTTATCTTCTCCCGCCAGAACCTGGGACAGATGGAGCGCACCGAGGCCCAGCTGGCCGACGTGGCCAAGGGCGGCTATGTACTGAAGGACTGCGCCGGCACTCCCGAGCTCATCATCATCGCCACCGGCTCCGAAGTGGAGCTGGCGGTGGCCGCCTGTGAGCAGTTGAGCGCCGAAGGCCGCGCGGTGCGGGTGGTGTCCCTGCCCTGTACCGATGTGTTCGACGCCCAGTCCGCCGACTACAAGGAAAGCGTGCTGCCCGCCGCCGTCACCAAGCGCCTGGCGGTGGAAGCGGGCATCGCCGACTACTGGTACAAGTACGTGGGCTTCGGTGGCGACATCATCGGTATGCACAGCTTCGGTGAATCGGCCCCGGCCGGCGACCTGTTCAAGCTGTTCGGCTTTACTGTCGACAACGTGGTGGAAAAGGCCAAGGCCCTGCTGGCCTGAGCCTTCCCCCATCCCGTAAGAAACCGGCTGCTGCAGCCGGTTTTTTTATGCCCGGGATCCGGCCTGCTAAATAATGTTTCCGACTACCAGATCGCTATCGGCAGCGAGCGGACGGTGGCCGGTCGCTGTCGCACCATTAGGATGAGTTGTTTAGAGGAAAGAGGCAGCGAAAGCGGCTGCCCTGCGTGCCGGACTCGACCTCGATGCGGGCCTGGTGGCCGTCGAGAATCGCCTTGACCAGGGCCAGCCCGAGGCCGTGGCCCGGGCTGTGGCGGCCACGGTCGGCCCGGTACAGGCGTTCGAAGATATGGGGCAGGTCGACCGGATCGATACCCATCCCCGAGTCTTCGACCACCACCGTTATCTGGGTGTCGAACCGTGCGGCCCGGATCCGGACCCGGCCGCCTGGCGGGGTGTACTTGACGGCGTTGTCGAGCAGGTTGGCGAAGGCCTGGCGCAGGGCCTGGGCGTCGCCCTGCAGCCACAGCGCCGGCGCCAGCTCGGTGTCGAGGTGCAGGCCCTTGTCCTCGGCGGCCAGTTCGTACAGCTCGCTCACCTCCCGCAGCAGTGCACCCAGCTCGCAGCGCTGGCGGCGGGCGGGATCCAGGCCCTGCTCGGCGGCGGTGATCGCCAGCAGATAACCGAGCAGGGCCTCCATGCGCTGGTTTTCCTCGGCGCAGTCGAGCAGGCTTTCATGCCAGCGGGCCGGATCCGGACTGGCCAGGGCCTGCTCCAGGCTCAGGCGCTGGCGGGTGAGGGGGGTGCGCAGATCGTGGGCGGCGCTGTCCAGGGCGTGGCGCAGGCCGCTGACCAGGCGGTGGATACGGGCCATCTGCTGGTTGAACAGCAGGGTCAACTGCCCCAGCTCGGTGCGGGGCGAGGCGGTCGCGGGTACCTGCTGCTCCAGGCCGTCCCGTTGCAGGCCGGCCACCCGCTGGATCAGCGCCCGTATCGGGCGCAGGGTGCGCCGGGTGAGCCAGGCCACCAGCAGCAGGCTGCACAGCAGCATGGGCAGCATCAGCTGCAGCATGGTCTGCCGGTAGCGGGCCAGATCCTGGTGCCGGGGCTGTGCCGCCAGCGCCACCTGCAACCGGTATCCCTGCCACCGGTACCCCTGGCTCCAGCTGTCGTCGGCGAGCCGTCCGTCACCGGCCGAAGGCAGCGCCGGACCGGCGCTGAACAGCAAGTGCCCGTCCGGGGCGCGGTAGCGCACCCGGTAGTGGCTGAGTTCGAGAAAGTCCCGGTCCCGTTGCAGCACGTGCACCAGCTTGTCGGGACCGGCATCCAGGCCGACGCGCTGGTAGTTGTCGAGCAGGGTGGCGACCAGTTGCCGGTCCTTTTCCAGCAACCGCTTGCCGAGCAGATGATCGCCGGCCAGCAACAGGCCGCCGGTGACCAGGGTCATCAGCAGCAGGTACCAGAGGGTGAGGATGCGCCCGGTGGCAAAGCGGGGCTCAATCGGTGCGCAGGACATAGCCGATGCCTCTCAGGGTGTGCAGCAGTTTCTGCGGCCTGTCCTTGTCTATCTTGTTGCGCAGCCGGCACACCAGCACGTCCACCACATTGGTCTGGGGATCGAAGCGGTAATCCCAGACCCGCTCCAGGATCTGGGTGCGGGACAGCACCCGACCCTGGTGGCGCAGCAGCAGTTCGAGCAGCACCAGTTCGCGGGGTTGCAGCGCCAGTTTCTGCTCGCCGCGCCAGGCCTGCTTGCGCAGCGGATCCAGCCGCAGATCCGCCAGTTGCAACAGGGTGTCGGCCGGTGCCGGCTGGCGCCGGCGCAGCAGGGCCTCCAGCCGGGCCAGCAGTTCGCTGAAGGCGAACGGCTTGGTCAGGTAGTCGTCGCCGCCGAGGCGCAGGCCCTGCACCCTGTCGTCGATCGAGCGCCGGGCGCTCAGCAGCAGGATGGGAAAATCGACGCCCTGGCCGCGCCATTCCCGCACCAGGCTGAGGCCGTCCCGGCCCGGCAGCATGATGTCGACGATGGCCACATCGGGCGCCTGCTCCAGGGCCCGGCCGGCGGCGTCTTCCGCCCGGCTGCAATGATGCACCCGGTAACCCTGCTCGGTGAGGCCCCGGTCGAGGAAGGCGGCAATTTTATGGTCGTCTTCGACCAGCAGCAGTTCCATGTGTTCCGCTCCGAGGGAATGAGAAAGGCTGCCATTGTAGCGCCGCGACCGCTGCTTGCCGCCAACCTTTCCAACTTGTAATGCGGCGGCAAGGTGGCGGCAAGCGAGGGGGGCTATAGTCGGCTCCTCATTCACAGCGGAGAACGAACGATGAAAAAATACCTTGCCCTGCTGGCCCTGGCCGGCCTTGGCGCCCAGGCGCAAACCCTGGACACCGCCGTGCTCGACACCGACACCGCTCAGCAGCTGGTGACCGCCGGCCTGAACCAGTGCGCCAAGGACGGCTACCACGTCACGGTGGCGGTGGTGGATCGCTCGGGCGTGCTCAAGGCACTGGCGCGCCACGAACAGGCCGGTCCCCACACGGTGGAAAGCGCGCGCAAAAAGGCCTTTACCGCCGCTTCCATGGGGGTGGTGACCGCCGAGCTGGCCAACAACATCGCCGACAAGCCGGCGCTGTTCGGCCTGCGCGAGATGCATCCGGACCTGCTGATCCTGGGCGGCGGCGTGCCGGTGCGGGTGAAGGAGCAACTGGTGGGCGGCATCGGCATCGGCGGGGCGCCCGGCGGCCACCTGGACCAGGCCTGTGCCGAGGCCGCGCTCAACGCCGTACTGAACTAGGCGCCTGCTCCGCCAGCCAGGCCATCAGTTGCGGCTCCGGCATGGGGCGGGCGCGCAGGTAGCCCTGGTAGGCCGGGCAGCCGAGCTCGGCCAGGCTGGCCAACTGCTGCTCGGTTTCCACCCCTTCCGCCACCACCGTCAGTTTGAGGATGGCGGCCAGCTCCAGCAGGCAGGCGATGATGGCCTTGTCCTGGGGGCGCTTGTCGATGTGCTGGATAAAGGAGCGATCCAGCTTGATCTCGTCCACCGGCAGTTCCCGCAGATAGGCAAAGGAGGAATAGCCGGTGCCGAAGTCGTCGATGGACAGCCCCACGCCCAGGGCCTTGATCTGGGACATGCGGGCCCGGCTTTCCTGCAGGTTTTCGAGGATCACTCCCTCGGTGACTTCCAGCGTCAGTCTGTTCCTGCCGGCGGGGTATTGTTGCAGCAGGGCCGAGAGCCGGGTGACAAAATCCGGCCCGTGGAAGTGGCGGGCGCTGATATTGACCGAGACCCGGCCGGGCTGCAGGCCTGCTGCCTGCCAGGCCTGGATACGGGCACAGGCCTGCTGCAATACCCAGTCGCCGATGTCGCAGATGAGCGAGGTTTCCTCCGCCACCGGAATAAAATGTGCCGGCGGTATCGGGCTCCCGCCGGGGGGATGCCAGCGCAGCAGGGCTTCCAGCCCCAGCTGGCGGTCGTCGTCCACGCCCAGCTGGGGCTGGAAGTGGAGTTCCAGTGCCTGATCCTTCAGCGCCTGCTGCAGGGCATTGGACAGACCCAGCCGTTCCTGCACCTCGTCGGCCATTTCCTGGCTGAAGAACACATGGCTGCCGGGGGCGATGCGCTT
Source organism: Zobellella denitrificans (assembly GCF_002407485.1). NCBI lineage: Bacteria > Pseudomonadati > Pseudomonadota > Gammaproteobacteria > Aeromonadales > Aeromonadaceae > Zobellella > Zobellella denitrificans. The sequence goes on from NZ_CP012621.1 coordinate 1,100,800, forward strand.
GGCCATGTGGTTGGCGGTGTCCGCCTGGCGCATGTACTCCTCCAGCCCCAGGCCGGCCACCGGAAACAGGCTGATGCCGAGGCTGGCGCTCAGGTGCAGGCGCAACTGGTCGAGCTGGAAGGGCAGCAGGAACTGCTCGCGCAGGGCGTTGGCCAGTTGCTCGGCCCGGGTCTTGGCCGCCGAGTAGCCGTGGCCCAGGTTGGGGCACAGCAGCACGAATTCGTCGCTGGCGATGCGCGCCAGGCTGGCGCCCTCGATCTGTTCGGCGAAGAGCCCCAGGCGCTCGGCCACCTGCACCAGCAGGGCGTCGCCGAGGGCGTAGCCGAGGGAATCGTTGATGTTCTTGAAATCGTCCAGGTCGAGCAGCAGCAGGGCACCCCGGCTGGCTTCGTGTTCGGCCAGGGCCACCGTATGGGCGATATGCTCGACCATGAAGCGGCGGTTGTGCAGGCCGGTGAGTTCGTCGAAATAGGCCATCTGTTCGATGCGCTGCTTGTCGGCCTTCTGTCCGGAAATGTCCTCCACGCAGCACACATAGTGCACCATACCGAGACCGTCCCGGACCTCGGTAATATGGATATTGACCGCCAGCTCCCGGCCATCCGCCCGGCGCAGCCGCTGCTCTCCCTGCCACTGGTGTCGTTGCTCCATGGCCTGGACGATGGCGTCCACCGTGGCGGTATGGGGATCTTCGGCCCTGAACTCGAGGGCGGAGCAGCCCACCAGCTCGTCCCGGCCGTAGCCGCTCATTTCGGCGAAAGCCCGGTTGGCCTGCTGGAGGCGCAGCCGGTTGTCGGTGATGAAGAGCCCCTCCTGGGTTTCGAAGGCGGCGGCCGCCACCATCAGGGCTTCCTGATCCCGCCGGCGCAGCAGCTCGGCCCTGACCCTGGGCTCGAGCTGCTCGAGCAGGGTCTGGATGGCGGCGCCGGCTGCCAGCGGCCGCTTGAACAGCAGCACCACCAGTCCCACCGGTTTGTGCTCCTCATCCTTGAGCGACAGGCCGATATAGGCCTGCAGGCCCTTTTCCCGCAGCAGGCTGTCTTGCGGGAACAGCTCGGCGACATCGCGGGGGTAGATACAGATGCGGCTGTCGGTGTCATGGCTGAAGGTGCAGGGGGTACCGGCCAGCGGGTAACTGAAGGGCGGCTGGAGCTGTCCCCCTTCATAGCAGGACAGCACCCGTACCTTGTCCTGCCGCCGGTGCTGCAGCCCGACCAGGGCCAGGTCGGCGCCGCAGAGTTCGGCCAGTTGCAGCATCAGCTGGTTAAAGAAATCCTGGCCGGTGTGGCGGCACAGCAGGGGGATCAGGGACGAGATATCCGTCGCTGTGCCATCGGCCGGTACGGTCTCGGCGGGGGCGGCGACAAGCTCGGCCAACCGGCCGGCCAGGGCGGCGGCAAACTGCAGGTCCGAGGCCGCCAGCGGCGCCCGGGGGCGGGCGTATTCCAGGCTGACGAGGCCGGCCACCTTGCTGTTGGCCGGCAGGGGCACGTCCAGCCGGTGCTGGATGCCGTCCTTCGCCAGGTAGTCGAAGGCGCCGAGCAGGGGCTGCTGGGCGCAGTGGCTGTAGCTCAGGCCGCCCCGCTGCTGCAGGGTGCGCAGGTAGCGGCGCTCGGCCCTGACCGGATGCAGCAGAAAGGGCAGCCCCTGGCTGTAAAGCGGGCGCAGCAGCTCTTCTTCCGGGTAATGGCGCCACAGGATGATCCTGTCCGCCTGCAACTGGTTGAGCAGGGTGTCCATCAGTGCCGGCAGCCTGGCCGAGAGGGGGGCCGGCTGGTGCCAGCTCTGCTGCAGTTGCCATTCCATCAGGCCGAGGGCGTCCTGGTGCTGGAACTGGCCCATGTCGGCGCTGAGCAGCCAGCCGTTGGGCTCGGTCGGAGCCAGGTGGCATTGCCAGCGCCGTCCTCCTATGGTCAGGCCGATGCTGGCCGCGTGCCCTGCGGCGCACAGTTGTTCCAGTTGCCGGCGCTCAAGGTCACCGAGCTGGCTGAGCAGGGAGCGCTGGGGATCGGGAAGCGGAATATCGGCAGGGGGCAAGGGGGTCAGCGGATAGAGGCAAAACTGGGGATCCAGCCTGAAAAAGCACAACTGGTGCCGGGTCCTGTGGAATGCAGGCAACTGCATGATACTGAGAGTCCTTGTGAGTGCACGCTTGCCGAATGGGCATCATATTGACGACTGGCGGCGGTGTTGTAAATAACGGGGCAGCGACGAGCTGGTTGCTTTTATATTAGTTATTGCTAAATAAGGTGGGTGTTGTATCATTAGTTCATACTAATTTAATGGAGTGACCTGATGACCATAGTGAACTTCACCCCCTGGACCGCCCTGCTGGGCGGCCTGCTGATCGGCGGCGGCGCCCTGCTGCTGCTGATCGTGGGCGGCCGCATCGCCGGCATCAGCGGCATCGTCGCCGGTATCGGCGCCCAGCCCGACAAGGGCTGGCGTATCGCCTTTGTCGCCGGCCTGCTGCTGGTGCCCTTTGTCCTGTTCGGTAGCGGTCTGGCCGAGGCGCCGTCTCTGGAACGGTTTTCGGTGCTCAAGTTGGTGCTGGCCGGCCTGCTGGTAGGCCTGGGCACCCGGCTGGGCAACGGCTGCACCAGCGGCCACGGCATCTGCGGCATGGGCCGCTTTTCGCTCCGCTCAGTAGTGGCGACCCTGGTATTTATCGCCGCCGGTATTGCCACCGTCACCCTGCTTGGCTGGGGAGGTTGATCATGTTGATGCTGATCGCGTTGTTGTCCGGCGGCCTGTTCGGACTGGGCCTGGTGGTGTCCGGCATGATAGATCCGGCCAAGGTGCTGGGGTTTCTCAACCTGTTCGGCGACTGGGATCCCAGCCTGGTGCTGGTGATGGGGGGCGCCCTGGCCGTGTTTACGCCGGGCTATTTGCTCTGGCGCAAGGGCCATGACCGCTGTGTGCTGGGTACCGAGCTGCCCAAGGTGCCGGCGCCGACCATCGATGCGCGGCTGGTCGGCGGGGCGCTGATCTTCGGCATCGGCTGGGGCCTGGCGGGGATCTGCCCCGGGCCGGCCATCGGCCTGGCGGGCAGCCTGCAGTGGCAGGCCGGGCTCTTTATCGCCGCCATGGTGGCCGGCTTCTGGCTGGCGGGGCGCCTGACGGCAGCGGGAGGCACGGCAGCTGGAAGCGGGAAGCCGTAAGCCTGACTTTTAGTCACAAGTTTTTGTTGACTTTAGATCAGCAAAACATCGGCCAAAGTGCACAGCTCCTCCGGCACGCCGTAAATCCATCCCTGGAGGCTCCGCCGCGCCCTCCCTAGCGCGGAGGGCCGGCGGAGCTGCGCCCTTTGTCCTCTCTATCGCCTCGCAGCCGCCGGTTGGCACCACCTTCAAGCAGCATCGGAGCTGGAAAGAGGCAACAGGGATTGCCTCCGCCGACCGTCACATGCCAGGGACGGCATGTGCGAGCCTACATGGACGTACTTGCGGCGTGTCGGCGGAGGTAGCCCTGCTGCCTCTTCCCTGCGCTGAATCAGACGGCCGGACTTGTGACCAAGAGTCAGGCTTCCAGCTTCCAGCCTACGCCTGGTTCAGGTGATCCAGCACCACCTGGTGGTGATCCTTGGTCTTGAACTTGTCGAATACCCTGGCCACCTTGCCCGCCTCGTCGATGAGGAAGCTGATGCGGTGGATGCCGTCGTACTCCTTGCCCATAAACTTCTTCGGCCCCCAGACCCCGAAGGCGTCGGCCACGGCGTGATCCTCGTCGGACAGCAGAGTGAAATTGAGGTTGTCCTTTTCCTCGAACTTCTTGAGCCGGGCCACCGGGTCCGGGCTGATGCCGAGCACCACCATGCCCAGAGCGTCAAGCTCCGCCCGGCTGTCGCGCAGGCCGCAGGCCTGCACCTTGCAGCCGGGGGTCATGGCCTTGGGATAGAAATACACCAGCACCTTTTTGCCCCGGAACTGGTCCAGGCTGACCGGTGCGCCATTCTGATCGGGCAGGGTGAAGGCCGGGGCCTGGCTGCCTTCGGGAAGATAAGTCATCTGCGCTTTCCTGTGGGTTATTTGCGTTTAAGGCGAAAGCTGTGGCGTTCGCACTCCAGCTCCCGGCACAACTGAGAGAAGGTGTCTTCCGCCTCGCCATCGGCCAGCCGTTCGGGGAGGTTGAGCTGGAAATGTGCGCTGAACTTTCCTGCCTCGTTGCCGGACAGGGTCTGGCTCTGCATCGCCTGGATGTCCCAGCCCCGGTCGCTGAAGAACTGGGTGCAGCGGTTGACGATGCCCGGCCTGTCGGCCAGCACCATTTCCACGTCGGCGCTCAGGGCGTAGCTGGGCTGGCTCAGCACCTGGGTGCGCTTCATCATGGTGATAAGCTCCTGGCTCTGGCCAAACAGGGGCAGGGTGGTCTCGAGCCGGGTGATCTGGTTCCAGCTGCCGGACAGCAGCAGGATAAAGGTGAACTCGTTGCCGAAGATGCCGAGCCGGCTGTCGACGATGTTGCAGCCGCAGTCGGTGACGTGGCGGGCCACTTCGTTCACGATACCGGGTCTGTTTTCGCCTATGGCGGTCACCACGAGATGATGGGTCATCGGCGGTCCGAAAGATCAGTGGAAGAGAGCGGCCATGGTAGCACAAATCGAGGGGGGCTCCAGCGCCTCTCTTGTATTCCTGTGGTGTCGCCACTACCATACGAGCACTTGAAACCTAACGGGATTTTCCATGTTCAGCGGCAGCATAGTGGCCTTGATCACGCCGATGACGGCAGAGGGTGAAGTCGACTTTTCCAGCCTGCGCCGGCTGGTCGACCATCATGTGGCCTGCGGCACCGGCGCCATCGCCGCCATGGGCACCACCGGCGAGTCGCCGACCCTGAGCACCGCCGAACACCTGGAGGTGGTGCGGGCCGTGGTGGAGCAGGCCGACGGCCGCATCCCGGTGATCGGTGGCTGCGGCTCCAACAACACCCGCCAGGCCATTCGCCTGAGCCGGGCCATGGAGGAGATGGGGGTGACGGCGGGGCTGTCGGTCACGCCTTACTACAACAAGCCGTCCCAGGCCGCGCTCAGGGCCCATTACACCGCCATCACCGAGGCCAGTGGCCTGCCCCAGATCCTCTACAACGTGCCGGGCCGCACCGGTTGCGATCTGCTGCCGGACACCGTGGGGCGGCTGGCGGAACTTGCGGCGGTGATCGGTATCAAAGAGGCCAGCGGTCGGCTCGAGCGGGTCAGCCAGCTGAAGGCCTGTTGCGGTGACGATTTCCTGCTGTTCAGCGGCGACGACCACCTGGCGCTCGATTTCGTGCGCCTGGGTGGCCATGGGGTGGTGTCGGTCACCGCCAACGTGGCACCGGCCGAGATGGCGGCCCTGTTCAGGGCCGCCCTGACCGGCGACTGGCCGGAGGCCGAGGCCATGCAGCGGCGGCTGTTGCCCCTGCATCAGGCCTTGTTTTGTGATACCAATCCCATACCGGTGAAATGGGCCTGTGCCGAGCTCGGGCTCATTGCATCACCAATGCCGCGTTTGCCCTTGATCCCCCTGGAAATGTCGGGGCGGGAGCAGGTGAGGGCAGCGTTAGTCAAAGCGGAGTTAATAGGGCGTGGATAAACCTTTGAATGCAAGAAACATGGTAGTGGGCCTGTTGGCCATCAGTGTGCTGGCGGGCTGCAGCAACCCGGAAACCCGCAGCCAGGCCAATCGCGGCTTCGACTACGAGGGCGAACGCCTGAGGAGCACCCCGCTGCTGATCCCGGGGGGGCTGGAAGCCCCTGCCTTCAACAACGACTACGTGGTGCCGGCCCTGTCCGACGGGGCCCAGCGTGGCGTGACCGGCCGGGAGCTGGACATCCGCCCCCCCACCCAGGTGTTGCCCCTGGTGCGTGGCTCCGAAGCCATGGACGGGGGAACCGGGCTCTGGTTTTACCAGCAGCGGCTGGATCAGCCGCTGGAGCAGGAGCTGAGTCAGGCGCTGGAGGCGTTCTTCGCCGCCCAGAAGGCGGACTCCGGCCGTGACGGCCAGGGCTGGCAGAGCAACGGCCGGCCCATCGGCAATGCCGATCAACGGTTTGGCTGGCAGCTGGTGCCGGACGCGGTGCGGCGAGCGGTGGCGGTGCAGGTGAACCTGGTGGGAAGCGAGGGCCTGGCCCAGGATCGGCAGCGGGCCGAGGCGGCCATGCTCAATGCCTTTTCCCTCTCTTATCAGCGTGAGCTGACCCAGCAGCAGGAGCGGCTGGATCGCAGCCCCATCACCCTGGAGCTGGATCAGCCCCAGGGTCGCCTGCTGGCCGCCGAGGGCTATGATCGCACCTGGAAACGGCTGGTCACCCTGCTGCCCCAACTGGGCTTCAAGCTGACCAACCGGCAGCAGGCGCTGGGTTACGTGGACGTGGACTACGACGGCCTGAGTGCCTCCAAATGGCGTGAGCTGGGTCTGCCGGAGCTGGATATTCCCGAGCGGGAGTACCGCATCCAGCTGGGCGATCTGGGCAATCAGAGCAGCATCACCCTGAGCGACAAGGACAGGATACCGGTGTCGGCCGAGGTGCTGGGCGGGTTCGCCGCGACCCTGGGCGAGGCCTTCCGGCGTACCGATCTCATCCGTTAAGGCGAACCTGTTGCCACCGGATAGAAAAGGGCCGTCAGGCCCTTTTCTGTTATCACGCCCGTCACAAGGAGATCCCTCCTTGTTCTTCCTTATAATGGGTCCATGAACCAGATAGAACAGGGTTTTATCCTCAGCCGCCACAGCCGGGATGTCCAGGGACACACCGAAATCTGCTATTGGCTCTGCACCGAGCAGGGCCCGGTACGGCTGCTGCTGGCCGGCGAGCGGCCGCTGTTTATGGTGCCGGTGGCGGAACGGGAGCGGGTGACGGGCCTGCTGACGGCAGCGGGTATCGACTCCCAGTGGGCCGAGCCCGGGCTGCAGAGCTTCGAGCACCAACCGGTGGCGGTGCTCTACTTTCCCACCCTGGCGGCGCACCGGGCGGCGGCCCAGTGGCTTCGCCGGGAAGGGGTGACGGTCTACGAGGACGATTTCCGCCTGCACGAGCGTTTTCTGATCAGCCGCTTTATCCGCGGCAGCCTGGCCTTCACCGGCCAGGAACAGCGGCGGGACGGCTACCGCCAGTTGGTCGGTGCCCGGCTCAAGGCGGCCGACTGGCGCCCGCGCTTTCGGGTGCTGTCCCTGGACATCGAATGCTCCGCCCGGGGCGAGCTCTATTCCATCGGCCTCTACGGCGAGCAGCTTGCCCGGGTGCTGATGATAGGCGAGCCCGAGCCTGCCGATACCGACATCCGCTGGCTGGCCGACGAGCCGGCCCTGCTGCGGGCGCTGGAGCAGGAGATCAGCGCCCATGACCCGGATATCCTCATCGGTTGGAACCTGGTGGGCTTCGACTTCCGCACCCTGCTGGCGCGAGCGGCCTGTCACCACCTGAAACTGCGCCTGGGGCGGGGCGGCGAGGTCGCGCACCTGCGGGAGCAGAGCCTGACCGGCCAGGTGTTCCTCACCCTGCCCGGGCGGGTGGCCATCGATGGCATAGAGGCGCTCAAGACCGCCTGCTACCAGTTCGACAGCTTCAGCCTGGAATCGGTGGCCCAACAGCTGCTGGGCCGGGGCAAGCAGACCGAGGACGTGGCCAACCGGCTGGCGGCCATCAGCCGGGATTTTCGCCACAACAAGCCGAAACTCGCCGCCTACAACCTGGAGGACTGCCGCCTGGTGTGGGACATCTTCGAGCAGACCCGGCTGCTCGATTTCCTGCGCCTGCGCAGCCAGCTTACCGGCCTGGAGCTGGACCGGGTCGGCGGCTCGGTGGCCGCCTTTACCCAGGTCTACCTGCCCCACCTGCACCGGGCCGGCTTCGTGGCCCCCAACCTGCCGGCGGGCGGCGGCCTGGCCAGCCCCGGCGGCTATGTGATGGACTCCCGGCCCGGCCTCTACCGCCATGTGCTGGTGCTGGACTTCAAAAGCCTCTATCCCTCCATCATCCGCACCTTCCGCATCGATCCCCTCGGCCTGGTGTTGGGCCTCGAGGAAGAAGACGCCATTCCCGGTTTTCGCGGCGGGCGCTTTTCCCGCCACCACCACTTCCTGCCCGCCATCATCGAGCGGCTGTGGCGGGAGCGGGATCAGGCCAAGCGGGAGCGGGACGGACCCCGCTCCCAGGCCATCAAGATCCTGATGAATTCCTTCTACGGGGTACTGGGCTCGGGGGGCTGCCGCTTTTTCGACACCCGGCTGGCGTCGTCCATCACCCTGCGCGGCCACGAGATCATGCAGCAGAGCGCGCGCTGGATCGAAGGCGAGGGTCACGAGGTGATCTACGGCGATACCGACTCGGTGTTCGTGCTGCTGGAAGGCGATCACGACGAGGCTTCGGCCAGCCGCGAGGGACGGCGGCTGGCGGCCCTGGTCAGCGGACGCTGGCGGGAGAAACTGGCCGCGCAGCTGCAACTGGAGAGCTTTCTCGAACTGCAGTTCGAGAGCTATTTCGCCCGCTTCCTGATGCCCACCATCCGGGGACGGGAGCAGGGCTCGAAGAAACGCTACGCGGGGCTGCAGCTGAAAAACGGCGTGGGCGAGCTGGTGTTCAAGGGCATGGAAACGGTGCGCTCCGACTGGACGCCCCTGGCCCGGCAGTTCCAGACCGAGCTGTACCGGCTGGTGTTCGCGGACCGGGATCCCAGCGACTTTATCCGCCAGACCCTGGCCCAGACCCTGGCCGGCGAACGGGATGCGGATCTGGTCTATCGCAAGCGGCTGCGCCGGCCCCTGGCCCAGTACGTGAAATCCCAGCCGCCCCAGGTGCGGGCGGCGCGCCTGGCCGACGAGCACAACGTCCGGCGGGGCCTGCCCCTGCGCTACCAGCACAAGGGCGTCATCCGCTACCTGATCACGGTGAACGGGCCAGAGCCCGAGGAATACCGCCTGTCGGCCATCGACTACCAGCACTATATCGACCGCCAGCTGAAGCCGGTGGCCGACGCCATTCTGCCCTTCGCGGGCCTGAGTTTCGATGCCCTGAGCGGGCAGCAACTGGGGCTGTTTTAACGAGCCGGAAAGGGCTGCCGGAGATCGGATAATCCCCAGGCTTTTGTTATTTTTTATCGCTATCCTTGTCGTCCGGGTGGTAACTGCCCGGGGGCACGCCCCAGTCGTCGTCCTTCTTGCGCTCTTCTTCCTCGTCGTCCCATTGGCGCAGTTTCATCTTGTCACGGTTTTTCATGACGGTTTTTTCCACCTGCTTGGTGTCCTTGAGGGCGCTGACGAAGAGGCCGACAAGGAACAGCAGGGGCAGGGCGATCCAGAGCCAGACGCTCATGGTTTACTCCTCGGTGGTGGGACGGATAAAGCGGGCGAAAATCTCGTCCAGTAAGTTAAGGATATGCGTTTTTCCGGCCACCGGCCGGGTGCGGATGGCCTCGGCCACCAGGGCCGGGGTCAGGGCGGCGGCGCAAGCGCCGGCCAGGGGCCGGTAGCTCAGGTGCCAGGGCTCCATGGCCACGCCGCCGTCGTCCCGGGCAAAGGGCAGGTAGAAGCCGAAGCGGCCCATGTTGGCCTGCAGCCACCGGCTGAGCGGGTAAAAATAGCCCCCTTCCTGATACTCCCAGGGCTCCAGCCGCAGCCTTTGCCCCGGCGGCAGCAGGGTCGGATCGTAGACGTCCAGATCCGTGCCCCAATGGTGGCGGCTGGTGCCGGGCAGGGCGCTCCAGCGCAAGATGGCCAGGATGCGCTCCGGCTCGGGCAGGGCGAGGGCGTCCAGCGGCTGGCTGGCCGCGTCCAGCAGCGGGCGGCTGCCCTCGAACTTGCCGTTCCAGATCGCCAGCTGGCGGTCGAAGCCGCGAAAGCTCGAGGCCGGGGTCAGGGTAAAGCCCGCCCCGGCCGCCGCCGCCTGCAGGGCGGCGAAGGCCGCCGCCGCTTCCGGTTGCAGCCGGTGGCCCGGCTCGGCCAGCGCCACCAGGTGGTCCTCGGTCAGGCCGAGCAGGGCCTCGGGGGTCATGCCAGCAAGCGCTCCAGTATGCCCTCGTACATGTCGGTGAGCTGCTCCAGATCGGCGATTTTCACGCATTCGTTGAGCTTGTGGATGGTGGCGTTGACCGGCCCGAGTTCGATCACCTGGGCCCCGGTCTGGGCGATAAAGCGCCCGTCGGAGGTGCCGCCGGTGGTAAGCAGGGCCGGCTCCTGGTGGCGTACCGCCTGTACCGCCGCCACCGTGGCCGCCAGCAGATCACCCTGATCGGTGAGGAAGGGCTTGCCGTTGAGCAGCCAGTGCAGCTCGTAGTCCAGGCCATGGGCGTCGAGCACGCTGTGCACCTTGGCCTGGATTTTGTCCTGGTCCAGCTCGGTGCTGAAGCGGAAGTTGAACTGCACCTTCATTTCGCCGGGAATGACGTTGGAGGCGCCGGTGCCGGCGTGGATGTTGGCGATCTGGAAGCTGGTGGGCGGGAAGAACTCGTTGCCCTTGTCCCAGACGGTGTTGGCCAGTTCGGCCAGGGCCGGCGCCGCCTTGTGCACCGGGTTGTCCGCCAGGTGCGGATAGGCCACATGGCCCTGCACGCCCTTGACCAGGAGATCGCCGGTGAGGGAGCCGCGGCGGCCGTTCTTGACCACATCGCCCACCTCGCTGGTGGAGGAGGGCTCGCCCACCAGGCACCAGGTGATTTTCTCGTTACGGGCTTCGAGGGTGTCCACCACCCGGGTGGTGCCGTTGATAAAGGGGCCTTCTTCATCGCTGGTGATCAGGAAGGCGATGGAGCCCTGGTGGTCCGGGTGTTTGGCGACGAAGCGCTCGGTGGCCACCACCATGGCGGCCAGCGACCCCTTCATGTCGGCCGCGCCCCGGCCGTGCAGGTAGCCGTCGATCTCGGTGGCTTCGAAGGGCGGGGTATGCCACTTGTCGAGGGGGCCCGGCGGCACCACGTCGGTATGGCCGGCAAAACAGAACACCGGGCCCTCGGTGCCCTTGCGGGCCCAGAGGTTGGTGGTGTCCTCGAACACCATGGTCTCGAGCCTGAAGCCCAGGGCTTCGAGGCGCGCGCCCATCAACTCCTGGCAGCCTTCGTCTTCGGGGGTAACCGAGGGGCGGTTGATCAGATCCTTGGTCAGGGCCAGCACGGCAGAGTCAGTCATTGTTGTCCTTAATTAGATGTTGAATAGGCGCGAGTAAAGCTCGGCATTAAAGCCCAGGTGCAGCTGGCCATCGAGTTCCAGCAGGGGGCGTTTGATCATGGCCGGATGGGCCAGCAGCAGGGCGGCGGCGGTGTCCGGGCCCAGGGCGGTCTTGTCGGCCTCCGGCAGGGCGCGGTAAGTGGTGCCGCGCTTGTTGACCAGCTGCTCCCAGCCCAGCTGGTCGAGCCAGTGCTCGAGCTGGAGCGGGTCCAGGCCATCGGCCCGGTGATCGATGAAGCGGTAGTCGATGCCCTGCTGCTCCAGCCACTTGCGGGCCTTCTTGACGGTGTCGCAGTTCTTGATGCCGTAGAGTCTGATGGTCATGAAACAGTCCTGTGATTGCTTGGGCGGGATTTTGGCACTTAAGCCCCGGGCCTGCAACCGGCCGGGGCAGGAGGCCAAAATACACTGGCGCATCCTGCGGGCTTTGGGTAGTGTTAGCGTTTTTGCACTTCCTGTCGCAGCCGCACCGGTGCCTGACCAAGGCACTGCCCGAGGCACTTCGATGCTGTTCGCCGTTCAACGAGAAATAAAAGGGGTATGGGTTGGAACTCAAGGAATACTGGAGCGATAGCTGTCACTCCCGGGACTTTAAGCTCACCCGCATCGGTTTCGTCGCCATCCGTTTCCGCTGGCTGGTCACTCTGCTTATCATCGGCATCGCCGGCTGGATTGCCGTCGACTGGTGGGTACTGGATCCGGCCCACTTCAAGCTGCTGTGGAAAGTCCGGTTGATCACCGGCGTCATGCTCACTCCTTTATTGCCGTTAAGCTACCTGTGCAAGCTCAACCGCCGCTGGATGATACTCTCGCTCTACTCCCTGCTCGGCATCCTGCTGGCCTTCAATTTTGTCGGATTGTGGAGTTTCCGGGACGGGGTGCCCATCCCCGTGGGCTATATCGCCTTTCCCTATTTCCTGCTGGCGCTACTGGGGGTGCTGCCGCTGCCGATCAAGTCTGGCCTGCGGGTAGCCGGGGTCATCACCCTGGCGGTGCTGGCCACCGACTACTGGCTCGACTCCCGCAGCCTGAGCAACGGCGCCCTGGTGGACCGTATCTGGCTGCTGCTGGCCTTCAGCCTGGCGATGATCTGGGTGCAGGCGGGGCAACTGCGCATGCTGCTTGATCTGTACCGGGAGTCGACCCGGGATCCCCTGACCCGGCTGATGAACCGCCGGCTGTTCGTGCGCCAGCTGGAGGAGGTGCGCCACCACAGCAGCCCCGACCGGCCCTATACCCTGATCCTGCTGGATCTGGATCGCTTCAAGCGCATCAACGACGACCAGGGCCACCTGATGGGGGACGAGGTGCTGGTCAGCGTGGCCAACACCATCATGGACATCTTCGGTCCCGAGGCCATAGTGGCGCGCTACGGCGGCGAGGAGTTTATCGTGCTGCTGCCCGATACCCCGCTCGAGCAGGGGGCGCGCCAGGCCGAAACCTTGCGGCTGGCGGTGGAGTCCCAGCCGGTGGAAAACCCGCTGGATCAGAGCGAGGTGTCGGTCACCGTCAGCGCCGGCGTGGTGGAAGGCAACCAGGACAGCATCATCCAGGAGCTGTTGCGCCAGGCGGACGAGGCCCTCTACGGCGCCAAGAGCCGGGGCCGCAACTGCGTGGTGGCGGTGCGCTGATCCCTGCCTTGGTGGTGGTCTGGAAAGGGGGCTTGGCTTATACTGCGGCCCAGCCCCCATAACCCCAAAAAGACCCACCCAGGGATTAAAACAAAGCGAGATGTCTTATGCCCCAAGAGCATCAAGAAAAACGAGCCTTATATGTACCCTACGCAGGCCCGGCCCTGCTTGAAACCCCACTGCTGAACAAAGGCAGCGCCTTCAACAAGGCAGAGCGGATCGCCTTTAACCTCGACGGCCTGCTGCCCCACAACATCGAAACCATCGAAGAGCAGGCTTCCCGCGCCTACAAGCAGTACACCGCCTTTCAGAACGACCTCGACAAGCACATCTACCTGCGCAATATCCAGGATACCAACGAAACCCTGTTCTATCGCCTGGTGCAGAACCACCTGACCGAGATGATGCCCATCATCTATACCCCGACCGTGGGGCAGGCCTGTGAGGAGTTCTCCAACATCTACCGTCGGGCCCGGGGGCTGTTCATCTCCTATCCGGACCGGGAGCGCATCGACGACATCCTGCAAAACGCCACCAAGCGCAACGTCAAGGTCATCGTGGTGACCGACGGCGAGCGTATCCTGGGCCTGGGCGACCAGGGCATCGGCGGCATGGGCATTCCCATCGGCAAGCTGTCCCTGTACACCGCCTGCGGCGGTATCTCTCCGGCCTACACCCTGCCGGTGGTGCTGGATGCGGGCACCAACAACCCGCAACTGCTGAAGGACCCCATGTACATGGGGTGGCGCAACCCGCGGGTGACCGGAGAAGAATACGAGCAGTTCGTGGATGCCTTCATCAAGGCGGTGAAGCGCCGCTGGCCCAACGCCCTGCTGCAGTTCGAGGATTTCGCCCAGAAGAACGCCATGCCCCTGCTCAACCGCTACAAGGACGAGCTGTGCTGCTTCAACGACGACATCCAGGGCACCGCCGCCGTGACCCTGGGGTCGCTGATCGCCGCCTGCCAGGCCAGCGGCAGCAAGCTGTCCGAGAAAAAAGTGGCTTTCCTCGGCTCCGGCTCCGCCGGCTGCGGCATCGCCGAGCAGATAGTGGCGCAGATGAAGGCCGAGGGCCTGAGCGACGCCAAGGCCCGGGAGCGGGTGTTCATGGTGGATCGCTTCGGCCTTATCACCGACAACATGCCCAACCTGGTTGACTTCCAGCGTCCCCTGGCCCAGTCCCTCGACCACATCCGGGACTGGCAGGTGGCGGGCGAGAACATCTCCCTGCTGGAGGTGATGCAAAACGCCAGGCCCGATATCCTGATCGGGGTGTCCGGCCAGCCGGGACTGTTCACCGAGGAGGTGATCAAGACCATGCACGCCCACTGCGAGCGGCCCATCGTCTTCCCCCTGTCCAACCCCACCTCCCGGGTGGAGGCGACGCCGGAAGACATCATCAACTGGACCGACGGCCAGGCCCTGGTCGCCACCGGCAGCCCCTTCGCGCCGGTGGAGTACAAGGGCAAGCTGTATGAAATCGCCCAGTGCAACAACTCCTACATCTTCCCCGGCATCGGCCTGGGCGTGCTGGCCTGCGGTGCCCGCCGGGTCACCGATGCCATGCTGATGTCCTCCAGCCGGGCCCTGGCCGCCTGCTCGCCCCTGGCCCAGAACGGCGAAGGTGCCCTGTTGCCGCCGCTGTCGGCGATCCAGGAAGTCAGCCGGCAGATAGCCAAGATGGTGGCCAAGACCGCCCAGTTGCAAGGCCAGGCGCTGCAGACCTCCGACGAGGTGCTGGAGCAGGCGATAGAAGCCAACTTCTGGCGGCCCGAATACCGCAAGTACCGCCGGGTGTCCTTCTAAGGCTCCGCGGATTCTGAAACACAAGGCATGCTCCGGCATGCCTTGTTATTTTCCTACCTTATTCTTTATTCCCCGCCGTTATTACTGACCTTCTGTCAATTCGCTGGCAACGTCTGATCACTTCCAGAATAGCCGGCCCTGTTGCCTCTTCGTACCGTCGTTATAGACAAGCCTTGCAGAGACCTTGAACAGGCTTTAAGTCAGTCTGGGAGTTGCTGGTTGCGTTTTGTAATTTAATTACGTAACTGAGTGAAATGCTGATCCGGATCAATACCCATTAAAGGGTATCTTCTACACTGGTATCAAATCTTTGGTTAAGCCCTCGGGCTCAGGTTTTAGCCAAGGTTTTTTATTTTCGAGTGAGGAGTATCCCTATGGCCGTTTCAACCCTGCAAGAGCTGGACACCCTGGTGGCCCGCGTCAAGGCAGCCCAGCACCGTTATGCCGGCTTCAGCCAGGAGCAGGTGGACAAGATCTTCCGCGCCGCGGCCCTGGCCGCCAACAACGCCCGTATTCCGCTGGCCCAGCAGGCGGTGGCCGAGACCGGCATGGGCCTGGTGGAAGACAAGGTGATCAAGAACCATTTCGCCTCCGAGTACATCTACAACAAGTACAAGGACGAGCGCACCTGCGGCGTGCTGGAGGAAGACAGTGACTTCGGCACCATCACCATCGCCGAGCCGGTGGGCCTGATCTGCGGCATAGTGCCCACCACCAACCCGACTTCCACCGCCATCTTCAAGGCACTGATCGCGCTCAAGACCCGCAACGGCATCATCTTCTCGCCCCACCCGCGGGCCAAGGGTGCCACCTGCGAAGCCGCCCGCCTGGTACTGCAGGCGGCGGTCGAGGCCGGCGCGCCGCGCGACATCATCGGCTGGATTGACACCCCCTCGGTGGCCCTGTCCAACCACCTGATGCAGCACCCGGACATCAACCTGATCCTGGCCACCGGCGGGCCCGGCATGGTGAAGGCCGCCTATTCCTCCGGCAAGCCGGCCATCGGCGTGGGCGCGGGCAATACCCCCGTGGTGATCGACGAATCCGCCGACATCAAGCGGGCGGTGGCGTCCATCGTCATGTCCAAGACCTTCGACAACGGCGTGGTCTGCGCCTCCGAGCAGGCGGTGATCGTGCTGGACGAGGTCTACGACCAGGTCAGGGCCCGCTTCCAGAGCCACGGTGGCTATGTGCTGCCTGCCGCCGACGCCGACAAGGTACGGGCGGTGATCCTCAAAAACGGTGCCCTCAACGCCGATATCGTGGGTCAGTCGGCCCAGACCATCGCCGCCATGGCGGGGGTGGAGGTGCCAGCCAGCACCCGTATCCTGATCGGCGAAGGGCTGGCCATCGGTCACGATGAGCCCTTCGCCCACGAAAAACTGTCGCCGACGCTCGGCATGTTCCGCGCCCGCGACTTCGCTGAGGCCCTGGACATGGCGGAGCAGATGGTGATCCTGGGTGGCATCGGCCACACCTCCACCCTCTATACCGACCAGGATCTCAACGCCGAGCGCATCCGCCAGTTCGGCGATCGGATGAAGACCGCCCGCATCCTGGTCAATACCCCGGCTTCCCACGGGGGCATCGGCGACCTGTACAACTTCAAGCTGGCGCCGTCCCTGACCCTGGGCTGCGGCTCCTGGGGCGGAAACTCCATCTCCGAAAACGTGGGACCCAAGCACCTGATCAACCGTAAAGTCGTGGCCAAGAGGGCGGAAAACATGCTGTGGCACAAGCTTCCCAAGTCCATCTACTTCCGCCGGGGCTGCCTGGCCGAGGCGCTGACCGATCTGGGCGGCAAGCGCCGGGCCATGGTGGTGACCGACTCCTTCCTGTTCAACAGCGGTTACGCCGACAAGGTCGGCCGCCTGCTGAAGCAGCAGGGCATGGAGGTGGAGGTGTTCCATGAGGTGGAAGCGGATCCGACGCTGGCCACGGTGCGCAAGGGGGCCGAGCGCATGCTGCACTTCCAGCCCGATGTCATCGTCGCCCTGGGCGGGGGGTCCCCCATGGACGCGGCCAAGATCATGTGGGTGATGTACGAGCATCCCGACACCCACTTCGAAGAGCTGTCCATGCGCTTTATGGATATCCGCAAGCGCATCTACCGCTTCCCGAAAATGGGAGGCAAGGCGGCCATGGTGTGCATCCCCACCACCTCGGGCACCGGCTCGGAAGTGACCCCCTTTGCGGTGGTGACCGACGACCAGACCGGCATCAAGTACCCGCTGGCGGACTACGAGCTGACCCCGGACATGGCCATCATCGATGCGGATCTGGTGATGAACCTGCCCAAGTCCCTGACCGCCTTCGGCGGCCTGGATGCGGTCACCCACGCCCTGGAAGCCTATGTGTCGGTGCTGGCCAACGAATACGCCGACGGACAGGCGCTGCAGGCCCTGACCCTGCTGAAGAACTACCTGCCGGCGGCCTACCACAAGGGGGCCCAGGATCCGCAGGCGCGGGAGAAGGTGCACAATGGCGCCACCCTGGCCGGTGTGGCTTTCGCCCAGTCTTTCCTCGGGGTCTGCCACTCCATGGCCCACAAGATCGGCGCCGAGTTCCACCTGCCCCACGGCCTGGCCAACGCCCTGCTGATCAGCAACGTCATTCGCTACAACGCCAATGACAACCCGACCAAGCAGACCGCCTTCAGCCAGTACGACCGGCCCCAGGCCAAGTGCCGCTACGGCGAGGTGGCGGTGCACCTGGGCCTGGCCGCGGTGAACGACAGCAACGACACCAAGGTGGAGAAGCTGGTGGCCTGGCTGGACGGCCTGAAGGCCGAGCTTGGGGTTCCGGCCTCCATCCGCGACGCCGGGGTCAACGAGGCCGACTTCCTCGCCAAACTCGACGAACTGGCCATCGCCGCCTTCGACGATCAGTGCACCGGTGCCAACCCGCGCTACCCGCTGATAGCGGAACTCAGGCAACTGCTGCACGACAGCTTCTACGGCCTGGCCTACCAGGAAGGTGTGGAACGGGAGCCGGACGCCCGCAAGAGCAATGTGAAAAAACTGAAGACCAAGGCGAGCTGACCCAGCCTCGCTCAAAAAACGCCGGCCCAGCCGGCGTTTTTTGTTTTTAGTAACAACTGAAACTGTGACGTAGTCGTTGTTATTGGATTATTTTGCTGCGAAAACGTTTTACAGCGGTTTTGTAAGCTTTGTTTTGATCTTGTTTTAGTGTTTTGTCGTGGTATAATCAGATGGAACTATAGCACGGGTCGGCAGGGTAGCCGCGGTGTCGGCGTCTGTCCGGGCCCCTTCAAGGAGAGAAAAACAATGACCTTCCAGAAAACCATCCTGGCCAGTTCCCTCTTTTCCCTGCTGAGCCTGGGTCTTTCCGGCCAGGCGCTGGCGGCGGAGGTGCCCGAGGGCACCCGGCTGGCCGAGGTGCAGCAACTGGTGCGGGGCAACGGCTCCGAACCCGCCTCGCTGGATCCCCACAAGACCGAGGGGGTGCCCGAGTCCAATGTGCTGCGGGATCTGTTCGAAGGCCTGGTCACCTCGGGCCCCAATGGCGAGATCCTGCCCGGCGTGGCCGAGCGCTGGGAAACCGCCGACAACCAGGTCTATCGGTTCCACCTGCGCGAGGACGCTCGCTGGTCCAACGGCGATCCGGTTACCGCCCATGACTTCGAATATGCCTTCAAGCGGGCGGTGGATCCCAGGACCGCGTCACCCTATTCCTGGTACATGGAAAAGGCCACCATCGAGAACGCCACCGAGGTGGTTAACGGCAAACTGCCACCCGAGGCGCTGGGGGTCAGGGCCCTGGACGACCACACCCTGGAGGTGACCCTGGCCAAGCCGGTGCCCTATTTCGTGGGCATGATGTTCCACACCACCACCTACCCGGTGCACCGCGCCACCGTGGAAAAATACGGTGACGAGTGGACCCGGGTCGGCAACATGGTGTCCAACGGCGCCTACACCCTGTCCAACTGGGTGGTGAACGAACGCATCGAACTCAAGCGTAACGAACACTACTGGGACAACGCCAGCACCGTGGTTGAGCAGGTGACCTACCTGCCCATCCCGTCCCAGAACGCCGAAATGAACCGCTTCCTGTCCGGCGAGCTGGACATGACCTATGAAATCCCCCTCGAGCATTTCAAACGACTCTCGAGCCAGCATCCGGACAAGGTGCGGGTGGGCGGCTACGTGGGCACCTATTACTACCAGTTCAACACCCGTAAACCGCCCTTCGACGACGCCCGGGTGCGCAACGCCCTGTCCTACGCCATCGACCGGGACATCATCGCCAACATGGTGATGGGACAGGGGGAGATCCCCGCCTACACCCTGGCGCCCGAGGTGGTGGACGGTTTCACCCCGCCGGCGGTGGCCTGGGCGGACTGGTCCCAGGCCGAGCGGGATGCCAGGGCCAAGGCGCTGATCGAAGAGGCCGGCTACGGCAAGGGCAAGCCGCTCAAATTCCAGTTGCTCTACAACACCAACGACAACCACCGCAAGGTGGCGGTGGCCATCGCCTCCATGTGGAAGAAGCACCTGGGAGTGGAAGTGGAGCTGGTCAACCAGGAATGGAAGACTTACCTGGATACCAAGACCCAGGGCAACTTCGAGGTAGCCCGGGCCGGCTGGATCGCCGACTATAACGAAGCGTCCAGCATGCTGGATCTGATGCAGACCACCCACGGCAACAACGACGGCAAGTATTCCAATCCCGAATTCGACCGCCTGATGGCCGACTCCCGTCTGGCCACTGACGACGAGACGCGCAACCAACTCTACGCCCAGGCCGAGGAAATCCTGGCGGTGGACATGCCCATCGCCCCCATCTACCAGTATGTGAAGGCGCGGCTGGTGCAGCCCCATGTGGGCGGCTACCCGGACAACCCGCTGGACAATATCTACAGCAAGGATCTCTATATCCAGGCTAACTAAAGAATCTGTTTAACATCTTTACGAAGCTTGTCTGTAACGACACAACGAAGAGTCAACAGGGCTACCTCCACCGACACGCTGCAAGCACATCCCTGTGACGCTCGGCACATGCCATCCCTGGCATGTGCCGGTCGGTGGAGGCGATCCCTGTCGCCTCTTCCAGGCTCCGCTGTTATCTGCGGGGCACGCTAACAGGCGACACTGAAGCGTGAGGAAGGACAAAGGGTGCTGCTCCGCCGACCCACCGCGCCATGGATGGCGCGGTGGAGCCCCCAGGGATGGGTTTACGGCGAGTCGGCGGAGTAGTGCGCTTTGGCCGAGTAAAAAGATTTCAAACAGGCTCCAAGAGACCAGGGGAAGCCGCCCGGTGGCGGCCCCTTCGTGATTTGCCAACTGCCTGTGAGCAGAGGTTCAGGATGTTCAAATTTATTCTCAAGCGGGTGCTGGAAGCCATTCCCACCCTGCTGGTGTTGATCACCGTTTCCTTCTTTATGATGCGCTTCGCGCCGGGCAACCCCTTCAGCTCGGAGCGGGCCCTGCCGCCGGAAGTGATGGCCAATATCGAGGCCAAGTACGGTCTCGACAAGCCGGTACTGCAGCAATATTTCAGCTACCTCGGCAACCTGGCCCAGGGTGACCTGGGGCCTTCCTTCAAGTACAAGGACTTCAGCGTCAACGATCTGGTGGCCCAGGCGCTGCCGGTGTCCGCCAAAATTGGCCTGTTCGCCTTCGGCGGCGCCGTGCTGCTGGGGGTGGGCGCCGGCATCATGGCGGCGCTCCGGCAGAACAGCTGGCTCGACTATGCGGTGATGTCCACCGCCATGCTGGGGGTGGTGATCCCTTCCTTCGTGCTGGCGCCGGTGCTGATCCTGGTGTTCGCCATCCACCTGAAATGGCTGCCCGCCGGCGGCTGGCAGGGGGGCGGCTGGCAGTTCATGGTACTGCCGGTGGTGGGCATGATGATGCACTATATCGCCGCCATCGCCCGCATCACGCGCGGCTCCATGATCGAGACCATGAACGCCAACTTCATCCGTACCGCCCGGGCCAAGGGGCTGCCCATGGCGCGCATCGTGCTGCGCCATGCCCTGCGTCCGGCGCTGCTGCCGGTGGTGTCCTACCTGGGCCCGGCCTTCGTCGGCATCATCACCGGATCCGTGGTGATCGAAACCATCTTCGGTCTGCCCGGCATCGGCCAGCTGTTCGTCAATGGCGCCCTCAACCGGGATTACTCCATGGTGCTGGGGCTGACCATACTGGTGGGTGCCCTCACCATTACCTTCAATGCGGTGGTCGACATCCTGTATGCGGTGATCGATCCCAAGATCCGTTACTGAGCCGAGGTGAGCCATGGTGGTAACCAAAGACAAGCAAGCGGCGGTGCTGCAGTTTGCCGAGCAACTGGACGTGGAGGGGCGTTCGCTCTGGGCCGACGCCCGCCGCCGCTTCCTGCACAACAGGGCGGCGCTGGTCAGCCTGATCATACTGGTGTTGATGGCATTGCTGGTGGTACTGGGGCCGCGCTTCGCTCCCTATGCCTTCGATGAAACCGACTGGAGCGCCATGATGGCGGCTCCCAGCCTGGAGAGCCGCCACTACTTCGGCACCGACTCCCTGGGCCGGGATCTGTTCGTACGCACCCTGATGGGGGGGCAGATTTCGTTGATGGTGGGTCTGCTCGGTGCCCTGGTGGCGGTGGTGATCGGCACCCTCTACGGCGCCACCGCGGGCTTTGTGGGCGGGCGGACCGACCGGGTGATGATGCGGCTGCTGGAGATCCTCTATTCCTTCCCCTTCATGTTCTTCGTGATCCTGCTGGTGACCTTCTTCGGCCGCAATATCCTGCTGATCTTCTTTGCCATCGGCGCGGTCAGTTGGCTCGACATGGCGCGTATCGTGCGCGGCCAGACCCTGAGCCTCAAGGGCAAGGAGTTCATCGAGGCGGCCGAGGTGTGCGGGGTGAGCAAGCTCAACATCATCGTACGCCACATAGTGCCGAACGTGCTCGGCATCGTGGTGGTGTACGCCACCCTGTTGGTGCCGGGCATGATACTGTTCGAGTCTTTCCTGAGCTTCCTCGGCCTGGGAGTGCAGGAGCCCATGACCAGTTGGGGGGCGCTGCTGGACGAAGGGGCCAAGGCGATGGAAATCGCCCCCTGGCAACTGCTGTTTCCCGCCGTGTTCATGGTGGTGACCCTGTTCTGTTTCAACTTCCTGGGCGACGGTCTGCGCGACGCCCTGGATCCCAAGGACCGCTGAGGAGAGCGCCATGAATCTGCTTGATGTGACCGAGCTGAGGGTGGAATTCGCCACCCCCGAAGGCCGGGTGGTGGCGGTCAACGACCTGACCTTCGGGTTGGCCGCCGGCGAGACCCTGGGCATCGTCGGCGAGTCCGGCTCGGGCAAGAGCCAGACCGCCTTCGCCATCATGGGCCTGCTGGCCAAAAACGGCCGCACCGCCGGCCAGATCCGCTACCAGGGCCGGGAACTGCTCGGCCTGCCGACCCGGGAGCTCAACAAGATCCGGGCCGAAGACATCGCCATGATCTTCCAGGATCCCATGACCTCCCTCAATCCCTATATGAAGGTGGGGGAGCAACTGATGGAGGTGCTGATGCTGCACAAGGGCATGGGCAAGGCCGGGGCCTTCGTGGAGTCGGTGCGGATGCTGGAGGCGGTGAAGATCCCCGAGGCCCGCAACCGCATGAACCGCTATCCCCACGAGTTTTCCGGCGGCATGCGTCAGCGGGTGATGATCGCCATGGCGCTGCTGTGCCGGCCAAAACTGCTGATCGCCGACGAGCCCACCACCGCCCTGGACGTGACGGTGCAGGCCCAGATCATGAGCCTGCTGCAGGAACTCAAGACCGAGTTCAACACCGCCATCATCCTTATCACCCACGATCTGGGGGTGGTGGCCGGCAGTTGCGACAAGGTGCTGGTGATGTACGCCGGCCGCACCATGGAATACGGCCCGGTGCGGGATATCTTCTACCGGCCGAGCCACCCCTATACCGAAGGGTTGCTCAAGGCCATCCCCCGGCTGGACGGGGAGGCGGCCGAGCTGCCCACCATCGCCGGAAACCCGCCCAACCTGTTGCGGCTGCCGCCGGGCTGTCCCTTCCAGCAGCGCTGCGACCAGGTGCAGTCCCGTTGCCGGCAACAGGCGCCGGCGCTGATCCCGTTCGGCGACGGTCGCCGCCGGGCCTGTTTCCGCGAACTGGAGGTGAGCCATGTCTGAGCCGCTGCTGCAAATCCGCGATCTCAAGGTGCATTTCAACATCAGGGCGGAGAAATCCTGGCCCTGGGAGCCGCCCCGGGTGCTGAAAGCGGTGGACGGGGTCAGCCTGGATCTCCACCAGGGGGAAACCCTGGGCGTGGTGGGTGAGTCGGGCTGCGGCAAGTCCACCTTCGCCCGGGCGGTGATCGGCCTGGTGCCGGCCAGCGCCGGCCAGGTGTTGTGGCGGGGCGAGGACTTGACCCAGTTGTCCCACGCCGAGCTGCGGGAGCGGCGCAAGGACATCCAGATGATCTTCCAGGACCCCCTGGCTTCCCTCAATCCGCGTATGACCATAGGGGACATCATCGCCGAGCCGCTCGTCACCTATTACCCACGCCTGCCGAAGGCGCAGGTGAAGGAAAAGGTGAGGGCCATGATGAGCCGGGTGGGTCTGTTGCCCAACCTTATCAACCGCTATCCCCATGAGTTTTCCGGCGGCCAGTGTCAGCGTATCGGCATCGCCCGGGCCCTGATCCTGGAGCCCAAACTGGTGATCTGCGACGAGCCGGTGTCGGCGCTGGACGTGTCCATCCAGGCCCAGGTGGTCAACCTGCTGAAGCAGTTGCAACGGGAGATGGGACTGTCGCTCATCTTCATCGCCCACGATCTGTCGGTGGTCAAGCACATCGCGGACCGGGTGCTGGTGATGTACCTGGGCAACGGGGTGGAGCTGGCCCGGAAACCGGCGCTGTACGCCGCTCCCGGCCATCCCTATACCCGGGCCCTGCTCAGCGCCGTGCCCATCCCGGATCCGGATCTGGAACGGGGCAAGGCCATCCAGTTGCTGGCGGGCGAGCTGCCGTCGCCCATGGCGCCACCCTCGGGCTGCGTGTTCCGCACCCGCTGCCCCCTGGCGGACGAGCGGTGCGCCAAGGAACGGCCGCGGCTCGCCGGCGAGGGCGAACACCTGGTGTCCTGCCTGAAGGCGGGTTGAGCGCAGCCGTTGGGGTTGAAAAGCGCTATTTATGCCTCATATTGCCCAACGGGAGCGGACTGCCGCTCGACGCTGGTTTTCTGCCTCGCTATAATGCCGCGTCTTAATTTGCCATGAAGGCCCCGGGTCTTCGACAGAATTCAAGGAGCAGCCGGGCTGCTTCCCACATATCACAGGGTCAGCACCACGGTGCTGAAGAAAATTGAGGTAAGAGAATGCAAGTTTCTGTAGAGACGACCCAAGGCCTGGAGCGCCGTCTGACCATCACAGTACCGGCCGACAAGGTAGAAGGCGAAGTGAACAGCCGCCTGCGTCAGCTGGCCAAGACCCGTCGTATCGACGGTTTCCGTCCGGGCAAGGCGCCTTTCTCCATCATCAAGAAGATGTTCGGCCCCTCCGTTGAAGCCGACGTGGCCGGCGAGCTGATGCAGCGCAACTTCTTCGAAGCCGTGATCAGCGAGAAGCTGAACCCGGCCGGCATGCCGACCATGGAGCCCGCCGCCATCAAGGCCGGCGAAGACTTCACCTTCACCGCCACCTTCGAAGTTTACCCGGAAGTGGAAGTGAAGGGCCTGGACGCGGTGAGCGTCGAGAAGCCCCAGGCCGAGGTGACCGAGGCCGATCTGGACAAGATGATCGACACCCTGCGCAAGCAGCACGCCGACTGGGTAGCCGTTGAGCGCGAAGCCGCCGACGGCGACCGGGTGACCATGAACTTCGTGGGCTCCGTGGACGGTGAAGAGTTCGAAGGCGGCGCCGCCGAAGACTTCGTGCTGGTGCTGGGCTCCGGCCGCATGATCCCCGGCTTCGAAGAAGGCCTGCTGGGCAAGAAAGTCGGTGATGACTTTACCCTGGAAGTGACCTTCCCCGAGGAATACCACGCCGAACACCTGAAGGGCAAGCCGGCCCAGTTCGCCATCGCCGTGACCAAGGTCGAGGCCCAGCAACTGCCCGAGCTGACCGAGGAATTCGTGCAGCGTTTCGGCATTGCCGACGGCTCCGTCGACGGCCTCAAGGCCGAAGTGCGCAAGAACATGGAGCGCGAGCTGGCCCAGGCCCTGAAGGCCTCCGTCAAGGATCAGGTGATCGACGGTCTGCTGGAGCAGAACCCGGTGGACGTGCCCAAGTCCCTGATCGACAGCGAAATCGACACCCTGCGCAAGCAGGCGCTGCAGCGTTTCGGCGGCCTGGATCCCAAGAACGCCCCGCAGCTGCCCGCCGAGCTGTTCAAGGAGCAGGCCGAGCGTCGCGTACGCGTGGGCCTGCTGCTGGGTGAAGTGATCAAGCAGAACGAGATCAAGGCCGACGACGCCAAGGTCCAGGAAATCATCGCTTCCATGGCGTCCGCCTACGAGGACCCGGCCGAGGTGATCGCCTATTACAACGAAAACCAGCAACTGCTGGAAAACGTGCGTAACCTGGCCATCGAAGATCAGGCCATCGAATTCGTGCTGGCCCAGGCCAAGGTGACCGACAAGCAGGTCAGCTTCGACGAACTGATGAACAAGCCGGGCGTCGGTGCTTAAGAACATTTGACTTAAGCATTAAGCTCTTGCGTATAATGGCCCCAGTGTGAGTGCACTTGGGCCATTTTGTTTTGGGGACAATATCTTATGTCAAGCAATCATAATCCGATGATGGACGGGCCCCTGGCTGCCCTGATCCCCATGGTGGTGGAGCAGACCGCCAAGGGGGAACGTTCCTACGATATTTACTCGCGCCTGCTGAAAGAGCGGGTGATCTTCCTGACCGGCCAGGTCGAAGACCACATGGCCAACCTGATCTGTGCCCAGCTGCTGTTCCTGGAGTCGGAAAACCCGGAGAAGGACATCTACCTCTATATCAACTCGCCGGGTGGCTCGGTGACCGCGGGCATGTCCATCTATGATACCATGCAGTTCATCAAGCCGGACATCAGCACGGTGTGCATGGGCCAGGCCTGCTCCATGGGTGCCTTCCTGCTGGCGGGCGGTGCCGCGGGCAAGCGCTTCGCCCTGCCCAACAGCCGGGTGATGATCCACCAGCCCCTGGGCGGCTTCCAGGGCCAGGCGTCGGACATCCAGATCCACGCCAAGGAAATTCTGTATATCAAAGAGAAGCTCAACCGGCTGTTGGCCGAGCACACCGGCCAGGAGCTGGCGGTAATAGAGCGCGATACCGACCGCGACAACTTTATGTCGGCGGCCCAGGCCAAAGAATACGGCCTGGTCGACGAGGTCCTGTTCAAGCGCGATTGAGCAAAGCGGGGAGGGGTGCTGTACACTCTTGTTAAGAGCTGGTAGACGCTCCTCAGCCTGTACGCATACGAGGTGACTGAATGACAGACAAACGCAGGGGCGAAGGGGATGGCGGCAAACTGCTGTACTGTTCTTTTTGCGGTAAAAGCCAACACGAAGTGCGTAAGCTCATCGCCGGCCCTTCCGTCTATATATGCGACGAATGTGTCGAACTGTGCGAAGACATCATCCGGGAAGAAATCAAGGACATCTCGCCCAAGCGGGAAGGCAGCGCCCTGCCCACGCCCCACGAGATCCGCGCCCACCTGGATGACTATGTCATCGGTCAGGATCACGCCAAGAAAGTGCTGGCGGTGGCGGTGTACAACCACTACAAGCGGCTGCGCAATGCCGGCAGCACCGACGGCGTCGAACTCGGCAAGTCCAACATCCTGCTGATCGGCCCCACCGGCTCGGGCAAGACCCTGCTGGCCGAAACCCTGGCCCGGCTGCTGGACGTGCCCTTCACCATGGCCGACGCCACCACCCTGACCGAAGCCGGTTACGTGGGCGAGGACGTGGAGAACATCATCCAGAAGCTGCTGCAGAAATGCGACTACGACGTGGAAAAGGCCCAGCGCGGCATCGTCTATATCGACGAGATCGACAAGATTTCCCGCAAGTCCGACAATCCCTCCATCACCCGGGATGTGTCCGGTGAAGGGGTACAGCAGGCGCTGCTGAAGCTGATCGAGGGCACCGTCGCCTCGGTACCGCCCCAGGGCGGGCGCAAGCATCCCCAGCAGGAGTTCCTGCAGGTGGACACCTCCAAGATCCTGTTCATCTGCGGCGGCGCCTTCGCCGGCCTGGACAAGGTGATCGAGCAGCGCTTGGACAAGGGGACCGGCATCGGTTTCGGCGCCGAGGTCAAGACCAAGAGCGAGAAGGCCTCCCTGAGCGAGATCTTCACCCGGGTGGAGCCCGAGGATCTGGTCAAGTACGGCCTGATCCCCGAGTTTATCGGTCGTCTGCCGGTGGTCGCCACCCTCACCGAGCTGGACGAAGACGCCCTGGTGCAGATCCTGTCCGAGCCCAAGAACGCCCTCACCAAGCAGTACGCGGCCCTGTTTTCCCTGGAAGACGTGGATCTCGAGTTCCGTGACGACGCCCTGCGTGCCATCGCCCGCAAGGCCATGGAGCGCAAGACCGGCGCCCGCGGCCTGCGTTCCATCGTGGAAGGCGTGCTGCTCGACACCATGTATGACCTGCCGTCCATGAGTGACGTGGCCAAGGTGGTGATCGACGAAACCGTGATCAAGGGCGAATCCGCGCCTATCCTTATCTACCAGAAAGGCGAGGCACAGGCCGCCTCCGGCGACTGATTGGGGTATTTTTAAGCGGTTAAAAGGGGCCTTTGGCCCCTTTTTCTGTTTTTGTACCTGCGGCGATTGAATCTTGTGATCCCGCCCCCATATACTGCCCAAGCGCTAACAAATTGCATTCAAGCCGAGAGGACACTATGACCCTAGAGCGTTCCGAACGCATCGAAACCCCCGTCCTGCCTCTCCGTGACGTGGTTGTGTATCCCCATATGGTGATCCCGCTGTTCGTGGGACGGGAAAAATCCATTCGCTGCCTGGAAGCGGCCATGGAGCAGGACAAGAAGGTGCTGCTGATCGCGCAGAAAGATGCGTCCACCGATGATCCTGGGGCCAACGACCTCTACCAGGTGGGTACCGTGGCCAATGTACTGCAACTGCTCAAATTGCCCGACGGCACCGTCAAGGTGCTGGTGGAGGGTGGCCAGCGCGCCCGGCTGGAGCAGCTGCGCGAGCAGGACGGCTACTTCGTGGCCGACGCCCAGTACCTGGCCACCGAGCCGCTGGACGAGCGCGAGCAGGAAGTGCTGGTGCGCTCGGCCATCACCCAGTTTGAAGGCTACATCAAGCTCAACAAGAAGATCCCGCCCGAGGTGCTGACCTCCCTGTCCGCCATCGAGGACGCGGCCCGCCTGGCCGACACCATGGCTGCCCACATGCCGCTCAAGCTGGAAGACAAGCAGAAGGTGCTGGAATTCGCCCAGGTGGGCGAACGCCTCGAGTTCCTGATGGCGATGATGGAGTCGGAGATCGATCTGCTGCAGGTGGAGCGCCGCATCCGCTCCCGCGTCAAGAAGCAGATGGAGAAGAGCCAGCGCGAGTATTACCTCAACGAACAGATGAAGGCCATCCAGAAAGAGCTGGGCGAGCTGGACGAGGTACCCGACGAGTTCGAGGCGCTGCAACAGAAAATCGAAGACGCCGGCATGACCGACGAGGCCCGGCAGAAGGCCGAGGCCGAACTGGCCAAGCTGAAGATGATGTCGCCCATGTCGGCGGAAGCCACCGTGGTGCGCGGCTATATCGACTGGATGATCTCGGTGCCCTGGAAGAAACGCTCCAAGGTGAAGAAGGACCTGGCCAAGGCCGAGGAAATCCTCGACGCCGACCACTACGGCCTGGAGAAGGTCAAGGAGCGCATCATCGAATACCTGGCGGTGCAGAGCCGGATCAACAAGCTGAAAGGTCCCATCCTGTGCCTGGTGGGGCCACCCGGAGTGGGCAAGACCTCCCTCGGCCAGTCCATCGCCAAGGCCACCGGCCGCAAGTACGTGCGCATGGCGCTCGGCGGGGTACGGGACGAGGCGGAAATCCGCGGCCACCGTCGTACCTACATCGGCTCCATGCCCGGCAAGCTTATCCAGAAGATGGCCAAGGTGGGGGTACGCAACCCGCTGTTCCTGCTGGACGAGATCGACAAGATGTCCTCCGACATGCGCGGCGATCCGGCCTCGGCCCTGCTGGAGGTGCTGGATCCGGAGCAGAACCACAGCTTCAACGACCACTATCTGGAAGTCGACTACGACCTGTCCGATGTGATGTTCGTGGCCACCTCCAACTCCATGCACATTCCAGGGCCCTTGCTGGATCGGATGGAGGTGATCCGGCTGTCCGGCTATACCGAGGACGAGAAGCTCAACATCGCCAAACGCCACCTGCTGTCCAAGCAGATCAGCCGTAACGGCCTGAAGGACGGGGAACTGGTGGTGGAGGATTCGGCCATCCTCGGCATCATCCGTTACTACACCCGGGAAGCCGGGGTGCGCAGCCTGGAGCGGGAAATTTCCAAGCTGTGCCGCAAGGCGGTGAAGGAGATCCTGCTCAACAAGGATCTCAAACAGGTGGTGATCAACCAGGACAACCTGAAAAAGTACCTGGGCGTGCACCGTTTCGACTACGGCAAGGCCGAGGAGCACAACCAGGTGGGGCAGGTGACCGGCCTGGCCTGGACCGAGGTGGGCGGCGATCTGCTCACCATCGAGGTGGCCAACGTGCCCGGCAAGGGCAAGCTCACCTACACCGGCTCGCTCGGCGACGTGATGCAGGAGTCGATCCAGGCGGCGCTCACCGTGGTGCGTTCCCGGGCGGAGAAATGGCGCATCAACGCCGACTTCCACGAGAAGCGCGATATCCATGTACACGTGCCGGAAGGGGCCACGCCCAAGGACGGCCCCAGCGCGGGTATCGCCATGTGCACCGCCCTGGTGTCCAGCCTCACCGGCAACCCGGTGCGGGCCGACGTGGCCATGACCGGCGAGATCACCCTGCGCGGCGAGGTGCTGCCCATCGGTGGCCTCAAGGAGAAACTGCTGGCGGCCCACCGAGGCGGCATCAAGCGGGTGCTGATCCCCAAGGAAAACGAGCGGGACCTGGAGGAAATTCCGGAAAACGTGAAGCAGGATCTGGAGATCCATCCGGTGCGCTGGATAGAAGAAGTGCTGGAACTGGCCCTGGAGCAACCGCCGGAAGGCTTTTCGGTCGTCCAGAGCTAGCTTTTTCACCGCAAGTCACGGTTTCAGGCTTGTCAGCGGCCATGAGTCGCAGTAGCCTTGGGTGGATTTTGTTGGGGGCCCGGCATGGATGATGCCGGCATCGCCCGGAAATAGCCGGCGGCACCATGAAGGCGCCGCCACCAACCAATAATGAATCAAGGTCAGGGTTGCGTTATCCGACCCGTAAAAAAACGACAAGGGGAATGACAGTGAATAAATCTCAACTGATCGACAAAATTGCGGACGGCGCCGACATCACCAAGGCCGCGGCCGGCCGGGCGCTGGATGCCTTCGTTGAAGCGGTAACCGAATCACTGAAGGAAGGGGATCAGGTATCGCTGGTTGGGTTTGGTACCTTTGCCGTGCGTGAGCGCGCCGCCCGCACCGGCCGCAACCCGCAAACCGGCGCCACCATCGAGATCGCCGCGGCCAAGACACCGGGATTCAAGGCCGGTAAAGCGCTGAAAGACGCCGTCAACTAAGCGGCTGCTGTTATCGGACCTCGGGGTCCGGCGGGTCATGATCCGGAAAGGCGCATCCAGTGGTGCGCTTTTTTTTCGGGCAAGACGGCGCAGCCGTCTATCGGGAGTAACGACAACTTATGTTTTTTGAGAAGCTAAGGGCGGGTGCCCAGGGCACCACCTCCAAGATCGTACTGGGGCTGATCATCCTGTCCTTCGCCCTGGCCGGGGTGGGCAGTTATGTCACCCGGCCGGTGGTGGAAGTGGCCGCCGTGGTCAACGGTGACGAGATCAGCGCCCAGGCGCTGGAAAATGCCTACCGCAACGAACGTGCCCGCCTGGAAAGCCAGCTGGGCCCCCAGTTCAACCAACTGCTGGGTGATCCCGCCTATGTGGAGCAGATCCGCCGTTCGGTATTGGAGCAGATGGTGGAGCAGCGCCTGATCGACCAGAAGGTGGCGGAGCTGAAGCTGCGCGCCAGCGACGAGCAGGTGCGCAACGCCATCCGTAACCTGCCGGAGTTCCAGCAGGATGGCCGCTTCAACAACGAGCGCTACCAGCAGCTGCTGGCGCGCAGCGGCATCAGCCCCGAGCAGTTGCGCGACAGCGTGCGCCAGGATCTGAGCCGGCAGATGTTGCTGAGCGCCCTGGTCGGCTCCAGCTTTACCCTGGAAGCCGAGGCCGGCAGGCTGGATCGGCTGAGCCGCCAGCAGCGGGATGCCCAATACGTGCGCCTGCCCCTGAGCGACTTCAGCGAGCGGGCCGAGCCGAGCGACGAGGAGGTGGAAGCCTACTACCGGCAGCAGCCGCAGCAGTTCCAGCGCCCCGAGCAGGTCAGGATCAACTACCTGCTGCTGGATGCGGGCGCCGTTTCCAGCGCCGACATCGACGAGCAGGCCATCGCGGACTACTACCAGGCCAACCTGGCGACCTACAGCCGGCCGGAGCAGCGCAAGGTGGCCCATATCATGGTGAACAAGGGTCGGGATGCCGAGCAGAAGATCCAGGCCATCGCCGAGCGCCTGGCCGCCGGCGAAGCCTTTGCCGAGCTGGCCCGCACCGAGTCGGACGACAGCTTCTCCGGCGCCCGGGGCGGTGAACTGGAGTGGATGGAAGCCGGCACCATGGATCCGGCCTTCGACCAGGCGGCCTTCGCCCTGGCTCAGGTGGGCGACGTTTCCGGGGTGGTCGAGAGCGAGTTCGGCCTGCACCTGATCACCCTGCTGGAGGTCCAGCCCGCCCAGACCCGGCCCCTGGCCGAGGTGCGCGACAGCATCGCCGAGCGACTGGCCCGGGACGAGGCGGCCAACGCCTTCTATGCCCGGGAGCAGCGCCTGGCCGAGCTGGCCTTCGAGTTCCCCGACTCCCTGGACATGGCGGCCCAGGAACTGGGGCTGGAAGTCAAGTCGACCGACTACTTCTCCACCCAGGACGCCCCGGCCGAGATCAATGATCCGCGGGTGCTGACCCAGGCCTTCTCCGAGCGGCTGCGTCAGCAGGGCGTGAACTCGGATCTGATCGAGCTGGGCAGCAACAGGGCCATCGTCATCCACGTGACCGAGTACAGGCCCGCCGCGGTGCGCGACTTCGCCGAGGTGCGCGAGCAGGCGCGGGAACTGGCCTTGGCCGCCAAGGCCCGGGAACTGGCCGCCGAGGCGGCGGACGCCCTGCTGGCCGCCTGGCGCGATGGCGAAGAGCAGGCCTGGCTGGAGCAGCATGGCCTGGCGGTGACCGAGCTGAGCGGCCTGACCCGGGAGAGCGAGGAGGATCCGGCCCTGCTGGATGCCCTGTTTGCCATGCCGGCGCCGACCGAACAGCCCAGCCTGCGCACCCTGGCCCTGGCCGGCGGCGATCAGCTGGTGCTCAGGCTGAACGGGGTGACCACGCCGGAAGACAGCTCCGAACTGCTGGCCCAGATCCGGGAAGGCCAGAGCAGTCTGCTGGGACAGCGGGAATACCAGAGCCTGCTCGCGGCGCTCAAGGCCGCGGGCAAGATCGAGTACCGCCGGCTGAGCTCCCAGACCGACAACTTCTGATCACCAAAAGGCGCTTCGGCGCCTTTTGTCTCATTTTTGAAATATCCCGGCCCCGCGCGCCTTATCCATGTTGCCAATATGTATTTGATTTGATAATACAGTGTGCCCGTCGGCGCGCGTTTTTTTCCGCCGGTATCTCCGCTATGATGCCATCCATGGGGAAAGTGTTATATGCTAAGCAGGTTAACGCAGTCGGAGAACAACTTTGATTAACGTATTCCTGGTTGATGACCATGAGTTAGTGCGCACAGGGATCCGACGCATTCTAGAAGACGTCAAGGGAATGAAGGTGGTAGGCGAGGCCAAGAGCGGCGAAGAAGCCGTGCAATGGTGCCGCGAACAGCACCCCGACGTCGTATTGATGGACATGAACATGCCGGGCATCGGCGGCCTCGAGGCCACCCGCAAAATCTTGCGCTTCAGCCCGGACGTGAAGATCATCGTCCTCACCATCCACACCGAAAACCCGTTTCCCACCAAGGTGATGCAGGCCGGTGCCGCCGGCTACCTGACCAAGGGCGCGGGGCCGGAAGAGATGATCAACGCCATCCGCCTGGTACACAGCGGCCAGCGCTACATCTCGCCGGAAATCGCCCAGCGCATGGCGCTGAGCCAGTTTTCCAACGAGGAAAACCCCTTCAAGCAGCTGTCCGAGCGGGAACTGCAGATCATGCTGATGATCACCAAGGGGCAGCGGGTGACCGATATTTCCGAACAGCTCAACCTGAGCCCGAAAACGGTCAACAGCTACCGCTACCGCCTGTTCAGCAAGCTCAACATCAACGGCGACGTGGAGCTGACCCACCTGGCCATCCGCTACGGCATGCTGGACGCGGAGAAGATCTGACGGCCAATGAGCCAGTCCTTCGATGCCAAGGCCTTCCTCAAGGTAGTGACCGAACAGCCCGGCGTGTATCTGATGCACGATGCCGCCGGGGAGGTCATCTATGTGGGCAAGGCCAAGAACCTGAAGAAACGGCTGTCTTCCTACTTCCGCGCCAATGTCGGCGGGGAGAAGACCCGGGCCCTGGTGCGCCAGATTGCCGAGGTGCAGGTGACGGTGACCCACACCGAGACCGAGGCGCTGATCCTCGAGCACAACCTGATCAAGCAGCACCTGCCCCGCTACAACGTGCTGCTGCGGGACGACAAGTCCTACCCCTATATCCTGATCACCGAGCACCGCCATCCCCGCATCGGCATCCACCGCGGGCCGCGCAAGCACAAGGGCGAATACTTCGGCCCCTATCCCAGCGGCGTGGCGGTGCGCGAGAGCCTGCACCTGATGCAGAAGCTGTTTCCGGTGCGCCAGTGCGAGGACGGCTTCTATGCCAACCGCTCCCGGCCCTGCCTGCAGTACCAGCTCAAACGCTGCGCCGGCCCCTGCGTGGCCGGCCTGGTGAGCGACGAGGAGTACGCCCACCAGGTGCAGCTGGCGCGGCTGTTCCTGCTGGGCAAGAACCAGCAGGTGCTGGCCGACCTGGCGGACAGCATGGAGCAGGCCAGCCGGGAGCTGCGCTTCGAGGATGCGGCCCGTTTCCGGGATCAGCTGCAGGCCCTGCGCCGGGTGCAGGAGCAGCAGTTTGTGAGTGGCAACATCCTGGACGACCTGGACGTGATCGGCCTGGCGCTGGAACGCAGCCTGGCCTGCGTGCAGGTGCTGTTCATCCGCCAGGGCAAGGTGCTGGGCAGCCGCAGCTATTTTCCCAGGATGCCGCCGGACACGGACGCGGAAGAAATACTGCAGAGCTTTGTGCTGCAGTTTTATCTTTCCGGCATCGGCGGCCGGGAGGCCCCCGCCGAGATCCTGCTCGACCGGACCCTGCCCGATGAAGAAGTGCTGAGCGACACCCTGAGCCAGCATTATGGCCGCAAGGTCAAGCTGCGCAGCCGCCTGCGCGCCGAGCGGGCGCGCTTTATCAGGCTGGCCCGGACCAACGCCCAGACGGCGCTCGCCAGCCGGCTGGCCCACAAGAGCACCCTGCGCCAGCGCCTGGAGCAACTGGAAGAGGTGCTGGCCTGCGGCCCCGTCGGCCGCCTGGAGTGTTTCGACATCTCCCATACCATGGGCGAGAAGACGGTGGCCTCCTGCGTGGTGTTCGATCGGGAAGGCCCCCAGAAGAGCGAATACCGCCGCTTCAACATCGCGGGCATCACCCCCGGCGACGATTACGCCGCCATGGAGCAGGCCCTGAGCCGGCGCTTTCACCAGGCCGATGCCGACAAGCTGCCCGATATCCTGTTTATCGACGGCGGCCTGGGACAACTGGCCCGGGCCGAGGAAGTGGTGGCCCGGGAGCTGGCCGACAGCCCGCGCAAGCCCTTGCTGGTGGGCGTGGCCAAGGGCGTGACCCGCAAGCCGGGGCTGGAGACGCTCGTCATGGGCGGCAGCCACGAAGAGCGGCACCTGCCCGCCGATCTGCCGGCGCTGCACCTGATCCAGCACATCCGGGACGAGTCCCACCGCTTCGCCATTACCGGCCACCGCGCCCAGCGCGGCAAGGCGCGCACCACCAGCAGCCTGGAGAGCATCCCCGGCATCGGGGCCAAGCGCCGCCAGGCGCTGCTGAAATACCTGGGCGGCATCCAGGAGGTGAAGCGGGCCAGCGTGGACGAGCTGGCCAAGGTACCGGGCATCAGCCTGGCCCTGGCAGAAAAAATACATGATGCGTTGCATCACTGAGGCGCATCATGCACCATGTAACGGCATCACTCCATGGCTTGAATAACAATGATAAACGTCCCTAATTCCCTGACATTTTTCCGTATCCTGCTGATCCCGGTATTCATAGTGCTGTTCTACCTGCCGTTCCACTGGGCCTACTTCTGGGCGGCGGCGGTGTTCACCCTGGCGGCGGTGACCGACTGGTTCGACGGCTTCCTGGCCCGCCAGCTGGAGCAGAGCACGCCCTTCGGCGCCTTCCTCGATCCGGTGGCCGACAAGGTGATGGTGGCCGCCGCCCTGGTACTGATCGTGGAAGACTACAGCAGCCCCCTGGTCACCATTCCCGCCATGATCATGATAGGGCGGGAGATCATCATCTCGGCCCTGCGCGAATGGATGGCGGAAATCGGCCAGCGCTCCCGGGTGGCGGTGAGCTGGATCGGCAAGTGGAAGACCACCATCCAGATGCTGGCCCTGATCGGCCTGATCTGGCAGCAGAGCATCTACATGATTTGGGGCAGCTATGTGCTGCTGTACGCGGCCACCGGCCTGACCCTGTTCTCCGCCTACGACTATCTCAGGGCGGCCTGGACCGATCTCACCCGGCAAGGCTGAGCGCCTGCCGGCGACAGTCCGCCTGCCGGACAGGCACCGAGGCGTGAAAAACGGGCCTTGCGCATAAAAAGTGTGCGAACGGACCCAAAAAACCAGATACCAGTTGACTGGCAGGCCCCGGCCATTAGAATGCTCAGGCATCAGAACAACCTCTTTCGGCGCGTTAGCAAAGCGGTTATGCAGCGGATTGCAAATCCGTTTAGAGCGGTTCGACTCCGCTACGCGCCTCCATCTCCTCCTCGAGTTCGTCTACTGCCCGGATGGTGAAATCGGTAGACACAAGGGATTTAAAATCCCTCGCTGGTAACAGCGTGCCGGTTCAAGTCCGGCTCCGGGCACCATTGAAAATCAAGCAGTTACCAAATCATCTGATCATGTATCCTTGCGCTGCCTGTCTGAGTCAGGCTCCGCCAGGCACTCATCCAGCCGCCGGTACAGGGCCTGCAGCTCGCCATACACCTTCTGGGTGCGGGCGCCGGTGGGGGGCAGGGGCGCGAAGTCGTGGTCGCCCAGGCCCCAGGCGTCTTCCCGGGCCAGGCTTATCCGGCTGAAGCCGTAGGTGGTGCCGTTATGGTGGGCCAGGGCGCTGAGCTGAAAGCGAATGCGGTACTGGCTCGGGATAATGCCCCATCGGCTGCCGGCGGCGGCAATCTCGCCGCCGGCATTGAGCACGTCTTGCCCCAGGAACTGGATCACCTCGGTGTCTTCCCCGGCCGGCGGGATCAGTTCGGTGAGGCAGTGCCGGGCCCGGGCGGGGACAAAGGCGCGCTCCGACAGGAAGGAGATGCTCTCGAGCCGGGGCGGTTGGGTCCGGCTGACGGCGATGCCCGGCGTGGTGGACGAAACGCGCCCCTGCTGACCGCCCGGGGAGAAAGGCAGCTCCAGGGCGGCGCAGCCGGTGAGCAGCAGTATCGGCAACAAGAGGCTGGCCTTGGTCATGGTGTTCTCGGTGGTGGCTACAAAGCCTTATTGTGGTACCCGCCCCGGCCGGGCACAACGGCCTGTTGTACTCCGGCGGCGGCGCTGCGCCAAAGGCTGACCGGGCGGGAAAAGTGATTATTTTGGCGGCGCCAGATTCCAACCGGCCACGGCTCGGGCTATCATTGAGATATAGTTTCAACACCGGATCAATCCATCACTTATGCGACTTTTAAACGGATTTTCTGCTTCAGCCCTGCTTTTGGCCGCTTTAGTGAATCCCGCCCCGGCTGCCGCCGACCTCTATCACGGCAGCATCGACAACGTGCTGGCCGCCTACGGCCCCCTGGCCGAAATCCGTATGCGGCCGCATTTCATGCGGGCCGAGGTGAGCTACCCGCCCAAAGAAATCGTGCTGCTGGCCACCAAGGAAGAAAAGGAACTCGAGCTGTGGGCCCGCAACGAGGGTGACTTCAGGTTCATCCGCAGCTATCCCATCCGCAAGGCGAGCGGCGGCCCCGGCCCCAAGCTCAGGGAAGGGGACAAACAGGTGCCCGAGGGCATCTACCGCATCACCCACCTCAACCCCAACAGCCAGTTCCATCTGTCCATGGGGCTGAACTACCCCAACTCCTTCGACCTGGTCCGTGCCCGCAAAGAGGGCCGCACCAACCTGGGGGGCAGCATCTTTATCCACGGCAAGGCCGAGTCCACCGGTTGCCTGGCCATCGGCGACATCGCCATCGAGGAGCTGTTCGTGCTGGTGAACACCATCGGCACCGAGCAGGCGTCGGTGATCATCGCTCCCCATGATCCGCGCCGCCGGCCCCTGGACGGCTTCGCCTCCCACCTGCCCCTGTGGGCGGTGGAGCTGTACGCGGACATCTCCCGCGAGTTCGCCCGTTTTCCCAGGAACGATATCTGAATTCCGGGGCCGGCAATCGCCGGCCCCGGCCCTCTTCCGGCAGCCTTGTCATCCCTTTTTGCCCACCTTTTGCACTCGGGCTCACATAAGCGCCAAAAAGTCCCGATTTTCTCTCCGGTCATCTTGTGGTTACTACTTAAGTGGTGCCTAATGGTGCCCTTTCCGGCGGTTTTCAGAGGCCAAGCATGTTTTCCACCAAAGTAAAGAAGCGGGTGCTGCAACTGGAGCAGCAGTTGGCGGCCCAGGTCGCCGACTATGAAACGCGGCTGTCGGCCAAGGAGAGTCAGCTTACGGCCCTGAAAACCGAGCTGGCGGGGCTCAAGGCCGAAAACCGGCTGGCCCATCAACTGGTGCAGGTGGTGCTGCAGGGTGCCGAGATGCTGTCCGCCATCCGCGAGGGCATGGTGTCCAACGCCGAGGCGCTGCTGGGCGAGCGGGAAAAGCTGACCGAGATGGAAGGCGTCTTTGCCCACACCTACCAGGCGACCGATGTGCTCAAGCAGCGCGCCGTGGCGATCAACACCGAGGTGGGGCACAGCGCCGAGAGCGCGGCGGTACTGACCGACACCGCCGGCAGGATCAGCAACTTCGTGTCGGTGATCCAGGAAATTTCGGAGCAGACCAACCTGCTGGCGCTCAACGCCGCCATTGAGGCGGCCCGGGCCGGCGAGCAGGGGCGGGGCTTCGCGGTGGTGGCCGACGAGGTACGCACCCTGGCGGGCAAGGCCCACGAGGCCAGCGGCAATATCAACAAGCTGGTGCAGCAGGTGCTGGAGCAGAGCAAGGCCATCAACAGCATGGTCAGCCAGTCGCTGGAGAGCACCGACGAGATCTCCGCCTCCGCCCAGCAGATCGACGAGGTCACCCGCGAGGTGCTGACCCATGCCGAGGGCATGCGGCTGGTGATCCAGCGCAACGCCGCCACCGCCTTTCTGGAGGCGGTAAAGCTGGACCATGCGGTATGGAAGACCGATATCTACCAGCGCATCGAGCAACGCCAGTTCGGCCAGGGCGTGAGCAGCCATACCGAGTGCCGGCTGGGCAAGTGGTACTACGAGGGGCGCGGCGCCCGTCTGTACAGCCACCTGCCGGCATTCAAGAGCCTGGAAGCCTGCCACAAGCGGGTGCACGGCGAGGGGGCCAGGGCGCTGCAGGCCTTTGCCGCCGGCAATCAGCAACAGGGGCTGGACTGCCTGCAGGCGATGGAAAGCGCCAGCATGGAGGTGACGCGGGCCCTGGCTTCCCTGGAGCGGGAAGTGCTGAGCTAGTTGTTTTTCAGCGCCTTGAGCCGGGCGTAGAGGGTGGTGCGGCTCAGCCCCAGGCGGCGGGCGGCGGCGCTGACGTTGCCGCCGCACTCGTCCAGGGTCTGCGTTATCAATCTGTCGGCATGGGATTTTAAATCCCCCGTGGCCGGGGCGGCCTTGGCATTCCCCTCGAAATTCGGCAACTCGGGCAACTGGGCCGGGGTGATGCGGCCGCCGTCGGCCAGCACCGCCGCCACTTCCAGCACCTGTTTCAGCTGGCGGACATTGCCCGGCCAGCTGTAGTCGCCGAGCCGGGCCAGGGCGGCCTCATCCAGCGTGACCTCTTCCTCCAGCTCCGCCAGCAGCTCCTGCACCAGCCGCACGAAGTCGTCGTGTTCATAGTCCCGCAGCGGCGGCAGGCGCAGCGAAAAACCGTTCATCCGAAAGTACAGATCCTGGCGAAAACCGCCCTCCGCCACCATGGCGGCCAGGTCCCGGTGGCTGGCCGCCACCAGCTGAAAGTCCACCGGCTCGGGGCTGTGGCTGCCGAGCGGGGTCACCGCCTTTTCCTGCAATACCCGCAGCAGCCGGGTCTGGGCCGCCAGCGGCAGCTCGCCGATCTCGTCCAGGAACAGGATGCCGCCCTGGGCGGCGCGGATATAGCCGGGGCGGCCCTGACGGCTGCCGCCGGTGAAGGCGCCGGGAAGGTAGCCGAACAGCTCGGCTTCGAGCAGCTCGGCGGGCAGGGCACCGCAGTTCACCGCCACCAGCGGCCCCCGGGCACGGCCGCTCTGGCGGTGCAGGCGGCGCACCAGGTGATCCTTGCCGGTGCCGGTTTCGCCCTGGATCAGCAGCGGAATGCAACGGGCCATCAGCTTGAGGGCGGTGGCTTCCAGGCCGGAACTCGCCACCGGCTCGGGGCGGGAAGCCGGGCGTCGCCCGGGCTGGCGGCTCAGCAGGGCCAGCCCCGAGCCGACGGGGGTGAGTTCGCCCTGGCGCAAATCGTTCAGCATGGCGGGGATGTCCAGCTCCGGCAGCCAGTGGCGGGCGCTGCGGTTGGCGCCCAGCAACTGGCCGTCTTCCCGCAGGGCGATGATGCCGGACCAGGGCTGTTGCAGGCTGCCCGCATCCGGGGCCAGGCTCAGGATCCAGTGGGTGTCGCTGTGGTTCATCACCAGGGCGTTTTCCACCGACAGGGCCAGCAACCGGGCGGTGAGCAGCATGTCCTGGCAGTGCTCGCCGGCCTCGCTGGAGATGTCGATCACCCCCAGCAGCTCGCCGCTCGGCGACAGCACCGGGCTGGCGCTGCAGCTGATGCCCTGGTTGGCGGCCAGAAAATGCTGACTGCCCAGGATGCAGACTTCCTTTTGCTCGCTCAGGGCGGTGCCGATGGCATTGGTGCCCATGCTCTGCTCATGCCAGCTGGCGCCGCTGGCCAGGGCCATCTTCTGGGCCCTGCTGCCAAAGTGGGGATCGCCGCTGGTAAAGAGGATGGTGCCCTCGGCATCGGAGAAGATCAGGCGGCAGTGGCGGCCCTGCTGCAGTTGCTCGAACAGCGGCAGGCTGTGGCGCAGGTAGCGCAGCAGCAACTCATGCTGCTGCTGTTTCTGGTTCAGGGCCGAGGGCGCCAGGCAGCGGGGATCGGTGCGGCCGGCCCGGAGCAGGC
This sequence comes from Zobellella denitrificans, assembly GCF_002407485.1. NCBI lineage: Bacteria > Pseudomonadati > Pseudomonadota > Gammaproteobacteria > Aeromonadales > Aeromonadaceae > Zobellella > Zobellella denitrificans. The sequence goes on from NZ_CP012621.1 coordinate 1,141,116, forward strand.
CGTAGTCGCGGCTGCGTTGCCATGAACGTTCAAGTAAAGCCAGATCCTGGGGCTGAGTAAGCACTGTGCTGATGGTCATGATCCCTGCCTGTTAAGAAACTGAACACCTGTACTGAACACCCTGTCCAGACCCTGGACAAGGCAAGCTGCCAACCGGGGAGCGGACTCCCTTAGGTTAGTCTTTCGAAGGCCCGATTGTAACGACTTTTTAACCTTGTTTACTTGATCTGCTACAACTGGCACCGACCTTGCACTTACCTTCTTGCAAACGCCGACTGGCGTCAACGTCAACCGAGATTACCCGCAAGGAGAGCCGTGATGATTTATCAGCAACCAGGACAAGCCGGAGCCGTGGTCAACTTCAAGGCCCGCTACCAGAACTTTATCGGCGGTCAGTGGCGCGAGCCGGTGAATGGCCGCTACATGGAAAACGTCTCGCCGGTGAACGGTGCCGTGTTCTGCGAGGTGCCCCGCTCCGATGCCCAGGATATCGATCTGGCGGTGCAGGCGGCCCAACAGGCCTTCGTGACCTGGAGCAAAACCGCCGTGGCGGAGCGGGCCAACATCATGCTGCGCATCGCCGATCGCATCGAGCAGAACCGCGAGCTGCTGGCGGTGGCGGAAACCTGGGACAACGGCAAGGCGGTGCGTGAAACCCTGGCCGCCGACATCCCGCTGGTGGTGGATCACTTCCGCTACTTCGCCGGCGCCATCCGCGCCCAGGAAGGCACCGCCGCCGAGCTGGACGCCAGCACCGCCTCCTATCACTTCCACGAGCCGGTGGGCGTGGTGGGGCAGATCATCCCCTGGAACTTCCCGCTGCTGATGGCGGCCTGGAAACTGGCGCCGGTGCTGGCCTCGGGCTGCTGCACCGTGTTGAAGCCCGCCGAGCAGACCCCGGCCTCCATCCTGGTGATGATGGAGCTGATTGGCGACCTGCTGCCCCCCGGCGTGATCAACGTGGTCAACGGCCTGGGCCGGGAAGCGGGCGAGGCCATACTGCGTCACCCGGGCATTGCCAAGCTGGCCTTTACCGGCTCCACCCCGGTCGGCATCCATATCCTCAAGGCGGCGGCCGAGCGGCTGATCCCCTCCACCGTGGAGCTGGGCGGCAAGTCCCCCAACATCTTCTTCGAAGACGTGATGCGCTACGAGCCGGAGTTCGTCGACAAGTGCATCGAGGGCATGCTGCTCACCTTCTTCAACCAGGGCGAGGTCTGCACCTGCCCGTCCCGGGCCCTGGTGCAGGACAGCATCTTCGACGACTTTATGGAGCGGGTGCTGGTGCGCGGTCGCCAGATCAAGCAGGGCAACCCGCTGGATACCGAGACCCAGGTCGGCGCCCAGGCGTCCCAGGAACAGTTCGACAAGATCCTGAGCTACATGCAGATCGGCCGGGACGAAGGCGCCCGGATGCTGCTCGGCGGACAGGCCAACCGCATCAGCGGCCTGGAGAACGGCTTCTATATCCAGCCCACCATCTTCCAGGGCGACAACAAGATGCGGGTGTTCCAGGAAGAGATCTTCGGTCCGGCGGTGGGGGTGACCCGCTTCAAGGACGAGGCCGAGGCCCTGGCCATCGCCAACGACACCGAGTTCGGCCTGGGCGCCGGCGTCTGGACCCGGGACGTGAACCGCGCCTACCGCATGGCCCGGGGCATCCAGGCCGGGCGGATCTGGATGAACTGCTACCACGCCTATCCGGCCCACGCCGCCTTCGGCGGTTACAAGAAGTCCGGCATCGGCCGCGAAACCCACAAGATGATGCTGGATCACTACCAGCTGACCAAGAACCTGCTGGTGAGCTACGACAGCAACCCGCTCGGTTTCTTCTGATAACAGGTACTGCCGCGGTAATGCAGAACAGTCAAGAGGGGCAGGCTGTTGCCTAAGCCAACCGTCGATGGCAGGGGGCGCGAAGCGCCTAGCACCGCCGCTAGCATCGCGAAGCGATGATACGGCGGTTACCGCGACACCGCCATCGTCGAGCATACAGGGATGTACTTGCTGCGTGTTGGCGTGGCGATAGCCTGGCCCGAGCATTAGCAGTGCCGGACCCATTTCAAGAGCACGGTTTTTATCCGGTCGCAGGGGAGAGGCGGCCACACACTCAACCTGGAATAACTCATAGGGAAGCATCATGACTACAGCAACTTTCTATATGCCCTCCGTCAACCTGATCGGCGCCGGCGCGGTGGAACAGGCGGTCACCAAACTGAGCCAGTCCGGATTCCGCCACGCCCTGATCGTCACCGACAAGCCCCTGGTGGAGCTGGGCTATGCCGGCCAGCTGCAGCAGGCCCTGGCGGCCCAGGATATCCAGGCCAGCGTCTTCGACCAGGTACAGGCCAACCCCACCACCGGCAACGTGGAGGCGGGGCTCGAACTGCTGCGGCAGAAAGGCTGCGACTCGGTGATCTCCCTCGGCGGCGGCTCGCCCCACGACTGCGCCAAGGCCATCGCCCTGGTGGCCAGCAACGGCGGCGACATCCGCGACTACGAAGGGGTGGACAAGTCCGCCAAGCCGCAACTGCCGCTGGTGGCCATCAACACCACCGCCGGCACCGCCTCGGAAATCACCCGCTTCTGCATCATTACCGACGAGCACACCCACATCAAGATGGCCATCGTCGACAAGCACGTCACCCCCGTCATGTCGGTCAACGATCCCGAACTGATGAAGAAGATGCCCAAGTCGCTGACCGCGGCCACCGGCATGGACGCCCTCACCCATGCGGTGGAGGCCTATGTGTCCACCGCCGCCAACCCCATCACCGACGCCTGCGCGCTGAAGGCGGTGACCCTGATCAGCCAAAACCTGGCCCGGGCGGTGGCGGACGGCAGCGACATGGCGGCCCGCAACCAGATGGCCTACGCCCAGCTGCTGGCGGGCATGGCCTTCAACAATGCTTCGCTGGGCTATGTGCACGCCATGGCGCACCAGCTGGGCGGTTTCTACGACCTGCCCCACGGGGTCTGCAACGCCATACTGCTGCCCCATGTGCAGCGTTTCAACAGCCGCGCCGCCGGCGCCCGGCTGAAGGACATCGCCGCCGCCCTGGGCCAGGACGTGGATTACCTGACCGATGAGGAAGGTGCCGACCGCGCCATCCAGGCCATAGTGGCCCTGGCGGAGCAGGTGGGCATTCCCGCCGGCCTGGCCGGCCTCGGGGTGAAGGAGGAGGACTTCCCGGTGCTGGCCAGCAACGCCATGAAGGACGCCTGCGGCCTGACCAACCCGATACAACCCAGCCATGAGGAAGTGGTCGCCATCTTCCGCGCCGCCTACTGAGGTGAGCTCTGCCTCTTGCCAGTGGAAAGGAGGCGGCCACTGAATCTTCTGGGGTGAATATAAAAAGCCGCCGGCAATACCGGCGGCTTTGTTTCGAGGTAGAGCAGAACAGCGGCAGTTTATTGCTCAGTGCTGGTCGCTCAGCAGCTCCTTGGCATTGATCAGCATGGATTGCCCTACGGTCACGTAGCCCGGATCCAGCAGGGGAGAATCCAGCTCGGCATTCATGATCAGCTCGTTTTCCTGCAGACAGGCCTGATCGGCGCGTACCAGCAGATGTTCGGCGGCGTCGACCCGATTGGGCTCGAGATTGCCACTGCCGTCCAGTAACCACTGCACTTCAATCATATCGTTGTCGCAGTGGTTGGCACTGGCCGGTGAGGCCAGCAGCAAGGCCGTGGAAGCGCAGGCCAGAAGTATATAGTTGGTCATAACCAGTCTCCTTGCTCCGGCTTAGTTGGTATAGGCGCAGATGGCGTAAACGGTGGCGTTGAGCAGGTTGTTGCCGCTTTGCCGTGTCAGTGAGACGAACCAACCGCTGTCGGTGCCGGGATAGCTCTGAACCACTCGCCAGGCACTGTCACCGTTTGCTACTCCCCCACCAAGCACCTTTTTATCCTCATTGCTGCATGTTGCAGTACAGCTGATATTGCTGGTATTGCCGGCTGTAGTTGTGCAGGTATTTGAAACCTTTTCCCAAGCGGTTAGCCCGGTTTCGCCCTGGGGACCTGCCGGTCCGACGTCACCCTGGGGACCTGCCGGTCCGACGTCGCCCTGGGGACCTGCCGGTCCGACGTCGCCCTGGGGACCTGCCGGTCCGACGTCGCCCTGGGGACCTGCCGGTCCGACGTCGCCCTGGGGACCTGCCGGTCCGACGTCGCCCTGGGGACCTGCCGGTCCGACGTCGCCCTGGGGACCTGCCGGTCCGACGTCGCCCTGGGGACCTGCCGGTCCGACGTCACCCTGGGGACCTGCCGGTCCGACGTCACCCTGGGGACCTGCCGGTCCGACGTCGCCCTGGGGACCTGCCGGTCCGACGTCGCCCTGGGGACCTGCCGGTCCGACGTCACCCTGGGGACCTGCCGGTCCGACGTCGCCCTGGAGTCCTTGTTCGCCCTGGAGCCCTTGCTCGCCCACTATCCCCTTGCAGCCATTCCGGCCGTTTTCGCAATCCCAGACCCGTTGTTCCAGGGCACCCAGCCCGCCTTTCAGGTTGGCTACCGAGTGAGTCACATCATGGTCGGCCAATACCGGCGCGCTATGGCTCATCAAGGCCACCGACAGCAGGGCGGTAGCGGCAAAACCGGAAGCGGAGGGGAGCAGGGTGGCAAGAATTGAGCGTTGTGCAGGCAGGGCTGCCCGACTTGCCCGCGAAGGCAGATCACGTCCATGGTGCTTATCCATAATATCATCCTTAATATGCATGGAATTGTTGGTGGTTAACGCATGAGCTTCGCCATGCTTGAAGATCAGTATTGACCAAAGGCTAAAAAGTGGCAGGACGAAATCGGTAAAAAGAGGGGAAATTCGAGTCAACAGCAGATGATTTGCTTCAATTGACTCTCACTTTTGGTTTTTTCGGTTAAACCGGCCAACAGAAATAGACTCGTGTAAAGCCGGTTTTCCTTTCGACGCTGTTGCTTTGCTCAATGCCCCAGTATCTGGCTGAGGAACAGTTTGGTGCGTTCCGACTGGGGGTGGTGGAAGAAGGTCTCCGGATCGTTTTCCTCGATGATCTGGCCCGCGTCCATAAAGATCACCCGGTCCGCCACGGTGCGGGCGAAGCCCATCTCGTGGGTGACGCACATCATGGTCATGCCTTCCTCCGCCAGCTCGATCATCACGTCCAGCACCTCCTTGATCATCTCCGGATCCAGCGCCGAGGTGGGCTCGTCAAACAGCATGATCTCCGGGTTCATGCACAGGCTGCGGGCGATGGCCACCCGCTGCTGCTGGCCGCCGGAGAGCTGGCCCGGATATTTTTTGGCTTGATCCTGGATCTTGACCCGGGCCAGCAGCTTCATGGCGATCTCTTCCGCCTGGCGGCGCGGCATCTTGCGCACCCAGATCAGCGCCAGGGTGCAGTTTTCCAGCACCGTCAGGTGCGGGAACAGGTTGAAGTGCTGGAACACCATGCCCACCTCCCGGCGGATGGTCTCGATGTTCTTGAGGTCGTTGGTAAGCGGAGTGTTGCGCACTATGATGTCGCCCTGCTGATGTTCCTCCAGCCGGTTGATACAGCGGATCAGGGTCGACTTGCCCGAGCCCGAGGGGCCGCAGATCACGATGCGCTCGCCCTTGGTCACGGTCAGATCGATATCGCGCAGCACATGAAAGTCGCCGTACCACTTGTTCACCCCGCGCAGGGTCACCATGGCTTCCTTGTTTTGTTGTTCCATTCATTCAACTCCAGTGCCGGTGTACGGCTAGCGTTTCTTGTGGCCGGTGTGCAGCTTGCGTTCAAGGTACTGGCTGTACTTGGACATGCCGTAACAGAACAGCCAGAACACCAGACCGGCAAAGACATAACCTTCGGTGGCATAACCCAGCCAGTTGGGATCGGCCAGGCCCGCCTGCACGATGGCGAGCAGGTCGAACAGGCCGATGATCAATACCAGGCTGGTGTCCTTGAACAGGGCGATAAAGGTGTTGACGATGCCCGGTATCATCAGCTTCAGCGCCTGGGGCAGCACCACCAGCACCATCATCTTCCAGTAGTTCAGGCCGAGCGCCTCGGCCGCCTCGTACTGACCCTTGGGAATGGCCTGCAGGCCGCCGCGCACTACTTCCGCCATGTAGGCGGACTGGAAGAAGATGATGCCGATCATGGCCCGCAGCAGTTTGTCGAGGGTCAGCTCCTGGGGCACGAACAGCGGCAGCATCACCGACGACATGAACAGCACGGTGATCAGCGGCACCCCGCGCCAGAACTCGATAAACACCACCGACAGGCTGCGCACTATCGGCATGTTGGAGCGCCGGCCCAGGGCCAGCAGGGTGCCGATGGGCAGGGCGGCGGTAATGCCGACCACGGCGAGGATCAGGGTCAGGGTGAGGCCGCCCCACTGGTGGGTGGGCACCTCCACCAGGCCGAACCAGCCGCCGTACAACAGCACATAGGCGATGAAGGGGAAGATGACCACCATAAAGGGGGCCAGCCACAGCTTGCCCGGCAGCCTGGGCAGTGCCAGCCACAGCAACTGGCCTACAAACAGCAGGAAGGTGAGGTTGATGCGCCACAGTTCAGACGAGGGATAAAAGCCGTAGGTAAACTGTTGCAGCCGGTTGCCGATGAACACCCAGCAGGCGCCGCCACTGACGCAGGCGTCGCGGCTGGCGCCGACCCAGTCGGCCCGGATAAAGGCCCAGTCGATGATGGGGACCAGCAGCAGATAAAGGCCGTAAAGTCCCGCCAGGGTGAACAGGCTGTTGATCGGGCCGGAAAACAGGTTGGCCCTGAGCCAGCCGATCAGGCCCGTGCTGGCAAGGGGGGCCGGCCGTTCGGGGATGAGAGTGTCTTTGAACATATTATCGCTCCACCAGGGCCATGCGGCTGTTGAACCAGTTCATGAAGAAGGACACCGTCAGGCTGATGGTGAGGTACACCAGCATGGTGATGGCGATCACCTCTATCGCCTGGCCGGTCTGGTTGAGGGTGGTGCCGGCGAACACCGAGACCAGGTCCGGATAGCCGATGGCGGTGGCCAGGGACGAGTTCTTGGTCAGGTTGAGGTACTGGCTGGTCAGCGGCGGTATGATCACCCGCATCGCCTGGGGAATGATCACCAGCCGCAGGGTCAGGCTGTCCTTGATGCCCAGGGCGTGGGCCGCCTCGGTCTGGCCGTGGGAGATGGCCTGGATGCCGGAGCGCACGATTTCGGCGATAAAGGCGGCGGTGTAGATGGTGAGCGACAGCCACAGCGCCAGGAATTCGGGGATGATGGTCATGCCGCCGCGGAAGTTGAAGCCCACCAGCTCGGGGTAGTTCCAGCTGAGCGGGGCGCCCAGCAGCAGGAACAGCAGCCCGGGCAGGCCGATGACCAGCCCCAGCGACAGCGACCACACCGGCAGCCGCTTGCCGGTGGCATCCTGGCGACGATGGTTGAAGCGGAACAGCCATACCGAGATGGCCACCGCCAGCAGCAGCGCCAGCCACACCAGATGAAAGCCGCCGCCCGCTACCGGCTCGGGCAGGTAGAGGCCGCGTACGTTGAGAAAGATGCTGTCGTTGATGTTCAGGCTGTTGCGCGGGGCGGGCAGGGCGCGCAGCACCGCAAAGTACCAGAAGAACATCTGCAGCAGCAGCGGCAGGTTGCGGAAGATCTCCACATAGGCCGAGGCCAGCTTTCTGATCAGCCAGTTGGGGTAAAGCCGGGCCACGCCGATGATAAAGCCCAGCAGGGTGGCGCCGATGATGCCGAGAAAGGACACCAGCAGGGTATTGAGCAGGCCCACCACGAAGGTGCGGCCATAGGTGTCGGTTTCCGTATAGGGGATCAGCGATTGGGCGATGGCGAAGCCGGCCGGATCGTCGAGAAAGCCGAAGCCGGTGGTGATGCCGCGGGTGGCCAGGTTGGTCAGGGTGTTGTCGACAATAAACCAGATGGCGCCGGCCACGGCGGTGAGCAGCACAGCCTGGAACAGCAGGGCCCGCTTGGCCGGATCCCGCCAGAATTTAACATGAGTATGCTTGGGGTTCGCCGATGAGGACATAAGCCCTATCCTCGTACTGAGTCTGCGAAAGGGGCTGCGCCCTGGCGCAGCCCATAGCGGGATAACCGGTTAGCGGACGGGGGGCGCGTATTGCAGGCCGCCTTCGGTCCACAGGGCGTTGAGGCCTCGGTCGATCTTGAGCGGAGAACCCTGGCCGACGTTGGCTTCGAAGATCTCGCCGTAGTTGCCCACGTGCTTGATGATGCGGTAGGCCCAGTCCTTGCTCAGTCCCATGCCCTTGCCGAAATCGGCGTCTTCGCCCAGCAGGCGACGGATATCGGGGTTTTCACTGCCCTTCATCTCGTCCACATTGGCCTTGGTGATGCCCAGCTCCTCGGCGTTGACCATGGCAAAGTGAGTCCATTTGACCACGTTGAACCACTGGTCGTCGCCCTGGCGTACCGCCGGGCCCAGGGGTTCCTTGGAGATCACCTCGGGCAGGGCAACGGCGCCGTCGGGATCGGACAGCTTGATGCGCAGGGCATAGAGTTGCGAAAGATCCGAAGTCAGCACGTCGCAGCGGCCGGCCTCCAGTCCCTGCACCGTCTGCTCCGAGGTATCGAACACCACGGCGCTGTAGCTGATGCCGTTGCGGCGGAAGTAGTCGGCCACGTTCAGTTCGGTGGTGGTGCCCGACTGGATGCAGATGGCGGCGCCGTCCAGATCCTTGGCGCTGGCCACGCCCAGATCCTTCTTGATCAGGAAGCCCTGGCCGTCGAAATAGTTGATGCCGGTGAAATTGACGCCCAGATCGGTGTCGCGGCTCGATGTCCAGGTGGTATTGCGGGAAAGCACGTCGATTTCGCCGGACTGCAGGGCGGTGAGGCGCTCCTTGGCGTTGAGGGGGATATACTGCACCTTGTCCGGATCGTTGAAGACGGCGGCGGAAATGCCCCGACACAGATCCACGTCCAGCCCTTTCCAGACGCCCTTGTCATCCGGGTTGGAGAAGCCGGGCAAGCCGCTGTTTACGCCGCATTTCAACACACCTCTTTGCTTGACCGAATCCAGGGTCGCCGCCTGGGCCTGGGACAGTCCCGCCGCCAGGGTGGCGGCGATCAGCAGAGCCGTTTTTCCTTTGCCTGTCATAATCACTTCCTCTTGAATTGCACGGGCAGATGAGCGTTATTGATAGAAGGCATAAAACACCGATGCCTTGCTAGAGTTTTAGCACAAAGAAAAAATGATTTTGTTAATTGATGGTAAAAATTAGAGGATGATCCAGTAAAAACGCCCCAGCCTGATGAATTAGTCATTTTAATGTTCAAAAAATAGTCATTTATTATGGGTTATTGATTATTGCAGGGCGATTGTCGTGGTTTATCCAGTCAGGGATGATTTTCATTTGGGGCTAAAATAGCAGTGGCTGTGGGGCAAGCGCTTGGCCTGGTGCTTGGCCTCGCTGGCCAGTGCCGCCACATCGAAGTGGGAGTGGCAGGAGCGGGCGTCCGGGGCGACCACGCCGATGGCCAGACCGAGCAGGGGATAGTGGCGGAGTTCACCGTTGCGGGCGTGGGCCTCCATGCCCTGGCGCAGCCGGTCCCGGGCATGGTAGAAGCGGGGGATCTCCTCGTCGAAACGGCGCAGTATCCGCTCGCACAGGGGGCGCCAGTCACAATCTTCATCGAACACCGCCACGAAGTCGTCGCCTCCCACATGGCCGAGGAACTGGCCGGCACCGACGATCACTTCCTGCAGCAGGCGGGCCACCCAGAGGATCACCCGGTCGCCCTGGGCGTAGCCGTAGACGTCGTTGTAGGGCTTGAAGTGATTCAGGTCGAAGTAGGCCACGTGGAAGTCCCGCCCCCGGCTCAGGGCTTCGTCGATTTCCCGGTAGATGGGCACGTTGCCCGGCAGCAGGGTGAGCGGGTTGGCGTAGCGGGCATGCAGCAGCCGCTGCTCGGTGATGGTGCGCAGCAGGCCGCGGGCCGAGGCCAGGCCATGGTAGCGGCCCTGGCGGGTGACGATGAAGTGGCGCTGGGCCGAGGCGTCCTCGTCGTCGGTCAGCAACTGGCTGGCCTGCTCCAGCGAGCACTGCCAGTCCACCACCACCGGGCTGTCCATCACGTGGCGGACGCACTTGTTGGCGTACAGGGCCCGGCCGAAGGCGGCGGAGAACAGCTCCATGATCTTTTCCCGGCGCACCAACCCGACCGGCACGCCCTGGTCCAGCACCGGCAGCGAGAGCAGCCTGCCGTCGGCCAGCAGGGTGTCGAACACCTGGTGGATCTTCTCGTCCGGCTTGATGGGCACGCCGGGTCGGGCCAGCATGGCCACGGTTTCCTTGTGCCGGCCGGGCAAGCCGACCCGGCTCCGTATCGCCTGCTCGCCGCCAGGATGCCGAACCGGCTCCGCCTGGGGGCGACCGAGCAGGTAGCCCTGGCAGTAGTGGATGCCCATGTCCTGCAGCTGCCGCAGCTCTTCCTGGCGCTCTATGCCTTCGGCGATCACCCTGGACTGCATACCCCTGGCCAGGGCGAGAATGCTCTGCACGAATTCCCGCTTGATCGGATCCTGGTGGATGTCCTGGATAAAGTAGCGGTCTATTTTCACGTAGTCGGGCTTCACCTCGGACCAGAGCCGCAAGCCGGAATAGCCGGCGCCCAGATCGTCGATGGCGATCCGGAAACCCAGCTCCCGGTAGCGGTTGACCGCGGCCTTGAGTTCTTCCGTATCCTGGATGGGATACTGCTCCGACAACTCGATGACGATGCGCTCCGCCGGCAAGCCCAGTTCACGGGCCAGGCGCTGGGTACAGCCCCGGGGATGCTGTTTGTCGAGCAGTACATTGGGGTTGACGTTGATGAACAGCAGGCCATCCATCCGCCGCTGGCAATAGGCCTGCATGGCGGCTTCGCGGCAGGCCAGGTCGAGATCGGACAGGAGCCCGGTCTGCTTGGCCTCGCCGAACAGGGCGCCCGGGAACTCCAGCCGGTGCCCGGCCGGGCCGCGGATCAGCGCCTCGTGGCCGAGGATCCGCCCCTGGCGGGTATCCACTATCGGCTGGAACAGGGGCCGCAGCCCGCGCTGGGCTATCAGGGAGGCGAGGGAATCGCTCAAGCAGGTCAACACCGTCATGGGGGGGCACCATATACCGCAACAATGGGTGGCAGTGTATGGCGGTAATATGAAGATGGGATGACAAAAGGGTGCTGTTTAGCACCCTTCAGCTTGATGACACCGCCGTTGTCATGGTCGCATCAGTCGGCCAAAGGGATAGGCTCCGCCGACACGCTATGAATACATCCCTGTACGCTCGCACATGCCATCCATGGCATGTGACGGTCGGCGGAGCCTATCCCTTGTCCGCCTGTTTGGGCATGGGTGTTGTTTATCTGGGTAACGCCGAAGGTTTGTCATCCCTGTACTACAGCCGCCAGCGCAGATTTCCCCAGCCCCGCTCGGCGGCCAGCCGGGCCAGGTGGTCGCCGCCGTTGATCACCGTCGGCCTGTCCACGTATTCCAGCAGCGGCAGATCGTTGAGCGAGTCGCTGTAGCCGTAGGTCAGGGCGGGGGCAAACTGCCGCTCGGCCAGCCACTCCTGCAGCCGGGTGATCTTGCCTTCCTGGTAGCTGTACACCCCCCGGGTGCGGCCGTTGTAGATACCGTCGCAGCACTCGAGCCGGATGCCGATGGCGTGGTTCACCCCCAAAGAATGGGCGATGGGTTTGACCAGGTGCTCGCCGGTGGCGGAGATGATCAGCAGCTCGTGGCCCAGGCGCCGGTGCCAGTCCAGCCGGTCCCGGGCCTCGGGGTAGACGAGGGGGGCGATGTCCTGCTCGATGAATTCCTCCACCAGCGGGGCCAGATCCGCCGGCTGCCAGTGGCGGATGGGGGAGAGGGTCAGCGCCATATAGGCGTCCATGTCCATCCGGCCCTGGTAGTAGGCGCTCATCAGGACGCGCTCCTGCTCCAGTATGGCCGCCGGCGCCAGCTTGCGCCGTACCAGGAATTCCAGCCACAGGCTGGCGGAATCGCCGGCAATCAGGGTCTCGTCCAGGTCGAAAATTGCCAGGGTCATCAGGCCACCTCGTTCAGTTCTGCGGTGTCGAACAGCAGCTCCACCTGCCGGCCCGCCGGCAACAGGGTGCGGGCGCCGCGGTTGAGCCGGTCCACCATGAGTTCGCCGCCCGCCGTCTGTACCCGGTAGCGGACCACGTTGCCGAGCAGCTGGTGCTGCGCTATCCGTGCCGGTATCGGGGCCGTCATGGCCGGGCCGTAGTCCCGCCCGGGTTCACGCAGGTAGATGGACTCGGGGCGGATGGCCAGTTTGCCGTCGATCTCGAGCCCGAGCAAGGCCCTGGCCTGCTCGGGCGAGAGCAGGTTGTAGCTGCCCATAAAGCCGGCCACGAAGTCGCTGGCCGGGCGGGTATAGACCGCCTCGGCGGTGTCGGCCTGCACTATGCTGCCCTGGTTCATCACGAAGATGCGATCCGACAGGGTCAGCGCCTCTTCCTGATCGTGGGTGACGAAGACGGTGGTCAGCCCGAGCTGCTGCTGGATGGCGCGGATCTGCTCGCGCAGCCGCTTGCGAATGGGGGCGTCGAGGGCGGAGAGCGGCTCGTCCAGCAGCAGGATGCGCGGACGCACCACCAGCGCCCGCGCCAGGGCCACCCGCTGGCGCTGGCCGCCGGAAAGCCGGGCCGGATGGTGGTGCTCGCGGCCGGTCAGGCCTACCAGCTCCACCGCTTCCGCCACCCGGCGGGCGATCTCGCCCTTGTCCAGTTTCTGCATGCGCAGCCCGAAGGCGATATTGCCGGCCACCGTCAGGTTGGGGAAGAGGGCGTAGCTCTGGAACACCATGCCGATGCCCCGCTGCTGGGGTTTGAGCCAGGTGATGTCTTCCCCCGCTACCCGGATCTGGCCGGTGTCGGGGGGCACCAGCCCCGCCAGGCTGCGCAGCAGGGTGGACTTGCCGCAGCCCGAGGGTCCGAGCAGGGTGATGAACTCGCCCTGGCGGATGTCGAAGCTGATATCGCTGAACACGGGGGTGTCGCCGAAGGATTTGGCGAGGTGGGCAACTTCCAGATAAAACATCAGGCTCTCCGGGATTGCAGGCGCAGGGCCAGCCAGGTGGCGGCGCCGATAAAGAGGAAATAGGACATCACCATGGCGCTGGTAAAGTGGCCGCTGTTGGTGCGTTGGCTGTACAGGTAGACCTGCAGGGTCTCGAAGCGGGTGCCCACCAGCAGGTTGGCGAATACGAACTCCCCGAACAAAAAAGAAAAGGCCAGGAACAGGGCGCTGAGCAGGCCATTCCTGATGTTGGGCAGCACCACCTGCAAGAAGGCGCGGGTGGTGCCGGCCCCCAGCAGGTGGGCGGCGTCCATCAGGTCTGGCAGGTTCACCGCCTCCAGGTTGTTGGCCAGGGCCCGGTACATAAAGGGCAGGGCGAGGGCGAAATAGCAGAACACCAGTATCCAGGGCGAGCCCACCAGCGGCAGGGGGCCGCCGGCGTAAAGCTGCAGCAGGCCCACCGAGGACACCACGGGCGGCACCGCGAAGGGCAGCAGCACCAGCAGGTTCATCAGCCCCTTGAGCCGGGGGAAGTGGTAGAACACCATGAACAGGGTGGGCAGGATCAACGCCAGGCTCAATGCCAGGGCGGCGGCGCACACCAGCAGGGAGCGGCCGAAGGCGGCGAGGAAGCGGCCGTCGGACCAGAGCGTCTGGTACCAGTTCAGGGTAAAGCCCCGGGGCAGGATCTGCGCGCCCCACTGGGCGGAGAGGGAATACACCAGGGTGATGAGGATGGGGGTGGCGAGTAGCGCCACCAGGGCCCAGACCGTGAGCCGGGCGGACAGGGGGGCCTTATTCATAACGACTCCGGGCGATCAGCCATTGGTTGACGGCGGTGACCAGCAACAGCAGCCCCATCAGCAGCAGCGACAGGGCCGCCGCCAGTTCGGGCTCGAGGAAGATGTCCCCCGCCACCAGGCCGGCGATCTGGATGGTGACCAGGTTGTAGTTGCTGGTCATCAGCGCATAGGTGCTGGCGTAGGCGCCGAGGGCGTTGGCCAGCAGTATGATAAAGGTGCCGAGCAGGGCCGGGCTCAGCACCGGCAGCGCCACCCGCAGCCAGTAGTGCAGCGGGCCGGCGCCGAGCAGGGCGGCGGCCTCGCGCCAGTCGGCCTTGATGGCATCGAAGGCCGGGTAGAGCAGCAGCACCGCCAGCGGGATCTGGAAGTAGGTGTACAGCAGGATAAGCCCGGCCCGGGAGTAGAGGTGGAACCCCTCGACCAGGCCCAGCTCCTGCAGCAGCAGGGTGGCGGCGCCGTTCATGCCCAGCAGCACGATAAAGGCGAACGCCAGGGGCACGCCGGAGAAGTTGCTGGCCATGGTGGTGAAGGCCACCACGGCGTCCCGCAGCCGGCTCGGTACCTGGCGCAGGGCCGCCGTGCCGGCCAGGGCGATGGCCAGCCCCAGCAGGCTGGACCAGAGCGCCAGATCCAGGCTGTTGGCGAAGGACTGGCGGTAATAGGGGGAGCCCAGGATCTGGCCGAAGTTGGCCAGGCTCCAGTCGCCGCCGGCCTGGAAGCTGTGGATCAGCACCCAGGCCATGGGCGCGAGCTGGAACAGGCCGAACGCCAGGGCGAAGGGCAGCCCCAGGGCGAGCGGCATCAAGCGGCGCCAGGGGGCAGGTTTGGCTGAAGAGACGGTCGGCGGAGCCGTTCCCTTTGTCCGCTCATCGGACGCTGAGGTGCTTGGCGGAAGTTCCGCTACGTTTTTATCGGCATCCCGCAAGTTGCCGGAAATAGCTTGTTCATTCATTTCAATAACTCTCCGCAGACCGGCTTGTCGTGCGCAAGGCCCAGCAGGCTGGCGAGGGTGCCGCACAGTTCGAGCTGGCGGGGGCGGGCGTGGCGGTCGTGGCTGAAGGCCTCGCCCAGCACGAACAGCGGCACTTCCCGCTCTTCGGGCAGGGTGCCGCTGTGGCTGTGGTCCCGGTTCATGCCGTGGTCGCTGGTCACCAGCACCTGGTAGCCTTCTTCCAGCCAGCCCGGCAGGTAGTCCGCCAGCCAGAGGTCGAGGCGGCGGGCGCTGTTGCGGTACTGGGCGGAGTCCAGGCCGTGCTTGTGGCCGGCGTCGTCCACGTTCATCGGGTGGATCAGCAAAAAGTGCGGATCGAAGCGCCGGCGCAGCCATTCCGCATCCAGCAGCAGGTGGCAGTCCGGGTAGTCGTCCCTGTGGTAGAAGACCCCGTACTGGATGGCCAGGCGCTCGTCCTGGGTGAAGCGGTCCCGCACCGCCTGGTAGGGGGCGCGGTTGTACAGCTCGCTCAGCCAGTGGTAGGCCGCCGCCGCCGTGGTCAGGCCGGCGGCGCGGGCCAGGGTGAAGATGCTCTGCTCGCGGCTCGGGCGGACCACCTGGTTGTGCACCACGCCGTGATCCACCGGCCGGGTGCCGGTGAGGATGGTCTCGTACAGGGGGCGGGACACCGCCGGCAGCTCGCACTGCAGTTTGTAGCCGGTGGCCCGCCCGGCTTCGCTCATGGCCAGCAGGTAGCCCAGGCTGTGCTGGGCGACCTCATGGGCCAGACCGTCGACAAGGACCAGTATGACCTTGTTCATGTTCAGCCCTTCTGGTGCAGCAGCACCTCGGACTGCCACAGCCGGGACAGGGTGCGGGTGGTCTGCTCCCAGGCGTCGAAGTCGCCGATGGGGCGTGCCTTGGCGTACATGTCGTTGGGCAGCAGCTTGGCCTGCACGTCCTCGGGCAGGGTCACATTGGTGCGGATGGGGCGGGCGTAGCCCCGGGCCAGGTTGATCTGGCCGGCGTCGCTCAGTATGTATTCCCGCGCCAGCTTGGCGGCATTGGGGTGCTTGGCGTACTTGTTGATGATGGTGGCGTAGCCGGAGATCAGCGAGCCGTCGCTCGGGATCACCACGGTGAAGCGGTCGCGGTCTATCTGGTCACGGTAGTTGAGGGCGTTGAAGTCCCACATCACCGCCAGCTCGATCTCGCCCTTTTCCAGGTTGGCGATGTTCAAGTCCACCGGCGACAGCCGGCCCTGTCTGGCCAGCTCGGCGAACAGATTCAGGGCAGGCGCCAGGTTGGACTCGTCCCCGCCCAGGGCGAAGGCGGCGGCCAGCACGGCGCTGTTGGCCTGGGCCGCCACGCCCACGTCCCCCAGGGCCACCTTGTAATCGCCCTGGCGCAGTTCGGCCCAGGAGCCGGGTGCCCTGGTCACCAGTTCGTTGTTGACGATAAAGGCGATGGTGCCGGTGTAGCCCAGCATCCAGTGGCCGTCCTCGTCCTTGGCCCAGTCCGGGATCTCGCTCCAGGTGCTGGGTTTGTAGGGCTGGGTTACGCCCTGCTGCACCGCGATGGGGCCGAAGGCGGCGCCCACGTCGCCGATGTCGGCGGTGGCGTTGTCCTTCTCGGCGGCGAACTTGGCGATCTCCTGGGCCGAGCTCATGTCGGTGTCCTGGTGGCGGATGCCGTACTGCTCGGTCAGATCCCGCCAGGTATCCTTCCAGTTGGCCCAGGAATCGGGCATGCCCACGCTGTTGAGCCGGCCCTCGGCCCGGGCCTTGGCTTCCAGCTCGCTGATGTCGGTGGCCTGGGCGGTGGCGCTCAGGGCCAGGGTAAGCAGACTTGCGGTAAACAGATGTTTCATCAGTTCCAATCCTCTGGACTAGGTCAGGTTCGGGATTCATGCTAGGAGGGCTGTGTGACAGAACGGCGACAGTTTCATGGCAATTCGGTGCCGTTTTGATGATGTTTTCTCCGTTTTTCTGTCATAAGGCTGTCATGGCGGGGGCCGATACTGGCGCTCTTGTCTGCTGGACTAGGCCATCGTCATGGAGCCGCTTCCCAACACCCAGATTGCCCACATCACCGAGACCCTGCGCCGCCAGATCGCGGCCGGCGCCCTCCCGTCCGGGGCCAAGTTGCCCGCCGAGCGGGAGCTGGCCGCGTTGTTCGATACCACCCGCATCACCCTCAAGGACGCCCTGTCCATGCTGGAGGCCGAGGGGCTCATCTACCGGGAGGAGCGGCGCGGCTGGTTCGTGTCGCGCCCGCGCCTGGTCTACAACCCGGCCAGCCGCTCCCATTTCCACGCCCTGGTGGCGGCCCAGCGCCGCCGGGCCGAGACCCGGGTGCTGGGCGCCGAGGTGGTGGTGGCGCCTTTCGAATTGGTGGCCGAACTGGAGCTGGCGCCGCTCAGCCCGCTGTTTTGCATCCGCCGGGCCCGGCGCATCGACGACCGGGTGGTGCTCCATGTGACCCATTTCCTGCGCCCACATCTGTTTCCGGGCATAGAGCATCAGGATCTGAGCCAGTCCCTGACCGAGCTCTACCGGCGCGAATACGGGCTGGAATACGGCCGCTCCCGCTTCGACATCTGCCCCACCGCGGCCCGGGGTGAGGCGGCCCGGGTGCTCAACCTGGCCCCGGGCAGCCCGGTGCTGGCGGTGACCCGCATCAACTACGATCAGTTCGGCCGGCCGATCGACTGCGACCGGGAAATCTGGCGCCACGACGCGGTGCGCATCCGCATCGACAGCAACGAGTGTCCGTCGTCCCTGAGCGTGCCCCTGCGCTCGGCGGGTTAGCCCCGGGCAGGTTAGCCCCGGGCAGGATAGCCGCTCCGCTGCCGGAGGGCTTGAAAGAGGGAACAGGGATTGCCTCTGCTCCGCGGTCACCGCACACTGTCTTACTCGTGACCAACAGGCCGGCCCGCCAGGAGCATGCCGTTTGACCCCCTTGAAGACAGAAGCCTTCGCCGCCTTGCGCCGGACCCTGGACTGTTATCACCCGCTCGGCGACCAGAGCTGGGCGGCGCTGCAGACCGCCTGCAACTACCGGGAGCTGCGCAGGCATGAGCTGCTGTGCCGGGCCGGCGAAACGCCCACTTCCTTCTCCTTTGTCTACCGGGGCCTGTTCCGGGCCTTCGTGCTCGACGAGAAAGGCAACGAGTACAACAAGGCCTTCTTCGAGGAAGGACGCTTTCCCGGAGCCATGACCGCCCTGCTGCGCGGTGAGCCGTCGCGGGTGACCCTGGAGGCGCTGGAAGCGGCGGTGGTCATCGACATTTCGTTCGCGAGTTTCCGCCGTTTGCTGCACCGGCACCACGATCTCGCCCTGTTCCAGATCCACTACCTGGAGCATCACTGGCTGCTGGACAAGGACGCCCGCGAGATAGAGCTGGTGCAGGAGGAGGCGGCCGAGCGCTACCTGCGCTTTCTGCGCGACTTTCCGGCCCTGGCCGGGCGCCTGCCCCTGTACCATATCGCCTCCCACCTGGGCATCACGCCCACCCAGCTCAGCCGCATCCGCAAAAAAATCGAGGGCACTCAACCTATGTAAAGGAAGCCGGCTCCGGCTCCCCCTATGCTGGCGGACATCGGGCGGCCATGGGGGTTCGCCTGCCTGTCGGGAGTCAGTCGAATGAACATTATCAGCGCCCTGCAATGGCGTTATTCGGTCAAGCGGTTCGCACCGGAGCCGGTGGCACGGTGGTTCTTGCCATGAGCCTGTTACCCGTACTGGCCCTGCTGGCGGGGGCCGCCATCGCGGTGCAGGCCGGCCTCAATGCCCAGCTCGGGGTCCAGCTGCGCCATGTGCTGCTGGGCACCACCATCGCCTTCGGGGTGGCGGCCGGGACGTCCCTGCTGGCCAGCCTGGCCCTGCCGCGAAGCTGGCCGGGCCCGGATACCCTGCAGGCGGTGCCGGGCCACCTCTGGTTCGGCGGTGCCCTGAGCGCCCTGGGGGTGGGCCTGTTCTATTTTCTGATCCCGCGCATGGGAGTGGGCCCCATGATGTCCTTCGCCCTGACCGGCCAACTGGCGGTGGCGCTGATCGTCAGCCACTACGGCTGGTTCGAGCTGCCGGTGCGGCCGCTCACCCCGCTGAAGCTGCTCGGGGCGGTGGCGCTGGTGGCGGGGATCATCCTGATAAACCGGGAGTAAAGCATGAATGACACGCAGTTGGACAAGGCCAATATCGACAACCTGACCGCCCTGTGGCGGGCCATGGGTTCCGAGCCCGCCGGCATGGCCGGCCTGCAGGCCAGCCGGGGCTGGCCGCATCGTTTCTGGTTCGATTGGGGCCATCAACCGGAGCTCGAGGGCCATGAACTGGCCCGGCTGCCACCGAGGGCCCTGGTGCCGGTCTGGACCGCCGGCTCGGCGCTGGAGCGGGCGCTGACAAGCCAGGGCTTCGGCCTGGTGCTGGAGCAAAGGGCCATGCACCTGCGCCTGGCTGGCGAGGGAAGTAGGCCGGAAGGCCGCTTGCGGTTGAGCCGGGTGCTGACGCCCGCCCAGGCGGAGTGCTGGGCGGCGCTGTGCGGCCGGGCCTTCGGCTACGAGGTGGCGGCGGCGACCGTCCGCCGCCTGCTCGGGGCGGGCGGGGCCTGCCTGCTGCTGGCAAGCCGGGAGGGCGGCCCGGTGGCCACGGCGCTGCTGTTCCACACCGGGGAGGTGACGGGGATTCACCAGGTCGGGGTGGTGCCGGAGCACCGGGGCCAGGGCATCGCCCATGAGCTGATGCTGCAGCTGATGGCCCTGGCCCGGGAGCAGGGCGCCCGTTACCTGACCCTGCAGGCTTCCGCCGCCGGCGAGGGGCTCTATCGGCGGCTGGGCTTCGCCCCCCGCTTTTCGATCAGCAGCTACCGGCGCGGCTGAGCGGGATTCAGGGCAGCAGCTCGGCCAGGGGGAGGCGGCTGCGGAACAGGTTGATGCCGCCGCCTTCCCGGCTCAGGTAGATAAAGCCGTCCTCGCCCAGGGTGACCCCCTCGAACTGGCCGTCCTCGCTCAGTTGCCAGCGCCGCCCTTGCGCCTCTTCGACCCGGCCGTCCCGCACCGGGTAGAACCACAGAAAGGCGCGCCGGTCCAGCCAGTTGCGGCTGTAGCCCAGCAGCAGCAGGGTCCGGCTGGCGGCGTCGTACTCGGCACCGGTCACCAGCATGGCGGTGGCCAGCCGCTGCCGCTCCACCAGCGGTGCCTCGCCGCCTTCCGCCGGCAGCGCGTAGAGGGCGCTTTCTTCGTCCAGCCAGCGCTTGGTCAGCAACCACAGCTCGCCCTCCACCCAGGCCAGGGCCTCGGCGTCGAAGTTGTGCTGGTGGCGGGGCGGCTGGAAGTTACTCTGCTCGGCGTAGGCCACCGGCAGGCGCTTTTGCAGTTGCAGCGCCTCTTCCGCCAGTTGCAGCCGGTATACCGCCAGATCCCGGCGGCGGCCGCCGTTGTTGCCGATATCGGCGAGGTAGAGATGGTCGCCGTGCACCGCGATGTCTTCCCAGTCGTGGTTGGGGGCCGGCACCGGCCACACCCGGGTGATGGCGCCATCGTTTTCCAGTCTGAACAGCTCGGCGGCGTTGCCGCTGTCGTTATGGCTGAGCAGGCCGCCCCGCCAGGCGGCCAGGCCCGAGCTTTCCGCCAGCCGCGGCGAGAGATCGGCCAGGGGCAGGAGGTCGAGCCGCTCGCCCTGGGCGAGGGCACAGCCGGCCAGCCAGCAGGTGAGCAGGGCGAGGGAGAGCAGGCGCATGGTGTTTCCTTGTCGGTCAGCGAGCCGTTGTTATAGCGGTTTTGCCGGGAAGGGCACAAGCCCGGGCGGGTCGGTTTCCGGTATCCCGGCGTCGCCGCCGCCCATGGCCGGGCGGCGGCGGTTGGTTAGCATAAAGGAGCCTGGGCGAGTAGCAGTATCTGCTGTTATCTTTGAGCCTGGTGGTGGCGGGTGCTGGTTTTATTTTTCAGGCCAGCTCAATCTTTGTGCGCAAAGCTGTTAAGCTGCCGGCCGATCCGATAATAACAATGAAGCAGGGGAAACCAGAGTGACCAGGGGTGTTGCACTGTCGGTATTGTCGTCGCTGTTGTTCGCGGTGCTGTATTACTACGCCAGCCTGCTGTGGCCGCTCGACGGCGAGCAGATCTTCGGCTGGCGCATGCTGCTGACCCTGCCCTGCATGGGGCTTTTCCTGCTGCTGAGCGGCGACTGGCGGCTGGTGACCGGCCTGCTCGGCCAGTTGAGGCGGCGGCCGCTGCTGTGGCTGGGCCTGCCGCTGTCGTCCGCCCTGGTGGGAGTGCAGCTGTGGCTGTTTATGTGGGCGCCGCTCAACGGCCGGGGGCTGCCGGTGTCGCTCGGCTATTTTATGATGCCGCTGGCGCTGGTGCTGATCGGCCGCTTCCTCTACCAGGAACGGCCGAGCCGGCTGCAATGGCTGGCGGTGGCCTGCGCCGCCGCCGGGGTGGCCAACGAGCTGTGGCGCGCCGGCGGCATCTCCTGGGAGACCCTGGTGGTGGCCGTCGGCTATCCGCTGTATTTCGTCTGGCGCCGCTTCCTGGGCAACGACAACCTGGGCGGGCTCTGGCTCGACATGGCGTTGCTGCTGCCCCTGGCCTGCGGCTTCCTGTTCGCCGCCGGGGCGCCTCTGGCGCCCTTCACCGAAAGACCCGTCTTGCCCTGGCTGGTGCTGGGCCTGGGGCTGGTCAGCGCCCTGGCCCTGATCTCCTATATCCTGGCCAGCCGGCGCCTGCCCCTGGTGCTGTTCGGCCTGCTCGGCTATGTGGAGCCGGTGCTGTTGGTGCTGGTGTCCCTGCTGCTGGGCGAGCGCATCGCCCCCGGCCAGTGGGCCACCTATATCGCCATCTGGATGGCGGTGGGACTGTTGGTGCTGGAGGGGGTCAAACGATTGTGGACCTTTAAGCGTTATCCTTTCCGATGAGATGAACAGACTGAGACAACGTATCGAGCGCCAGGTGATGGGGGTGACCGGACTGGCGCTGGGTGACATCGACTACGAGCACCCCCGGGGGGATCCCGGCCTGTTCGGCCCGGAGTCGGTGATCTGGCGGGTGCACGGCGACTTTACCGCCATGCTGTGCGGCGGCATCGGTGCCCTGATGTTGCAGATGCTGCACCCCCTAGCCCTGGCCGGGGTCTGGGAGCACTCCCGCTTCCGGGAGGACATGCCGGGCCGGCTGCGCCGCACCAGCCAGTTTATCGCCGCCACCACCTTCGCGCCCCGGGCCGACGCCGAGCGACTGATCGAACGGGTGAAGGGCATCCACCTCCGGGTAACGGGGGTGGCGGCGGACGGCCGGCCCTATGCGGCGGACGATCCGGCCTTGCTGACCTGGGTGCACGTGGCGGAGGTGAGCTGCTTTATGGCGGCCCACCTGCGCTACTGCAACCCCGACCTGAGCCTGGCCGGGCAGGACCGCTACTTCGCCGAGGCCGCCCGGGTGGCCGAGGCGCTGGGGGCGCAAGGCGTGCCCAAAACCCGGCATGATATCGAGCTGTACCTGCAGCGGATGCTTCCTGAGCTGGTGTTCGATGAACGCACTGCCGAGATCTTCCGGCTGCTGCTGGCGGCACCGGCGCCCAGTCCGGCGGCCCGGCCCCTGGTGGGGCTCTTGATGAAGGCGGGCATGGATCTGCTGCCGCCCTGGGCACTGGCGATGAGCGGCCGGCAACTGGGCGGGCTGGAGCGGCGCGGCGTGCGCCTTGGCGTGCACGCCCTGGCCCTGGTGCTGCGTTGGGCGGTACGCAACGGCGCCTCCCACCGGGCACGCCGGCGCATGGGCCGCTAGAGCACCGATCAGTTTAAAAATCGGCCAATCAGCTATTTGTTGTCTGTTGCAACGTAGAGAGAGTCAACAGGGCCACCTCCGCCGACACGCCGCAAGTACGTCCCTGTAGGCTCGCACCTGCCGAATGTCGCGGAAACCGCCGTATCATCGCTTCGCGATGCTGGCGGCGGTGCAAGGCGCTTCGCGCCCCCTGGCAGGTGACGGTCGGCGGAGGCCATCCCTGTTGCCTCTTCCAAGTTCCGGCGCCGTCTGAAGGTGGTGCCAACAGGCGGCAGCGGGGGCGATAGGGAGGACAAAGAGCGCAGCTCCGCCGGCCCTCCGCGCCAGGGAGGGCGCGGCGGAGCCCCCATTGATGGGTTTACGGCGTGCCGGAGGAGGAGTGCCCTTTGGCTGACAGCCTGCATCTCGTCAGAAGCCATCGACGCCTCCGACAAAGGGGTAAAGCGTTGCCTAAGTTTTAAACTATATGGTGCTCTAGGCCCACATCACGCACAGGGCCGCCAGCACGATAAGCAGCAGGCCCCAGTGATCCTGGCGGCCCAGCTTCTCCCGGAAGTACCAGGCCGAGATCATCAGGGTGAACAGCACCTCTATCTGGCCCAGGGTCTTGACCAGGGCCACGCTTTCCAGGCTCATGGCGCTGAACCAGCCGATGGAACCCAGGCAACTGCTGAGGCTGATCAGCAAGGTCAGCCCCGGCCGGCGCCAGAGGGCGGTGAGGCCGGCGGGATCCTTGAGCCCCAGCCAGAGCAGCAGCACCAGGGTCTGCAGGGAAATCACCAGCAGCAATACCCAGGCGGCGCCGAAGGGAAAGGGCAGGCCCAGCACCAGGCTGGCTTCCCGCACCCACAGAGAGGTGAGGGCGAAGGCCAGGCCGCTGCCCAGGCCCATCAGCAGGGTGGCCGGCGGGACGGGACCGCCCACGGCCCGGCGCAGGCCGCTCAGCAGCCACACCGCCAGGCCGCCGACGAGCACCCCCAGCCAGCCCAGGGCGGTGAGCGGGGCGCTGAAAAAGAACACCCCCAGGGCCGCCGCCAGTATCGCCTCGCTCTTGGCCAGCCCCACCCCCACCGCGTAGTTGCGCAGCTGGAACAGCCGCACCATCAGGGCGGTGGCCAGGATCTGGCTCAGCGCCGCCGCCACTATGTAACCGAGAAAGGGGGCCGTTACCCCGGGCAGCGGCTGTTCGGGCTGCCAGCGGTAGAGCAGCCACAGGTAGAGGGCGGCGATGGGCCCGGCCAGCACGAAGCGCGCCAGGGTCACGGCGGTGGCGCCGGCCTCCTGGCTCAGCTGTTTCTGGAAGGCGTTGCGCCAGGCCTGCATCAGGGCGGCGAACAGGGTAAAGGGGATCCACAACATCAATGGGCTCTGATTTAGTGATTTCTGATTCTTTTGTTTATTGACAATGCCCTGATCTTCCAGGCAAGTCGGCCAAAGGGCCAACTCTGCCGACACGCCGCAATAGATGACACTCGCCCTTTCCGTCGAGGAAAAGTACCGCCGCGCTCAGCCCTTGCGGGCCTGCTGCTGCCGCTTGCGGGCGAGTTTTTCCGCCCGGTGCCGCTCGGCGGCCTCGACCGCGTCGCTGCCGATATGGGCCTCGCCCCGCGCTTGCGCCAGTTGCAGCTGGTGCTCGCGCTCGGCGTAGCGGCGGCGCTGCTCCGGGGTCTGCCGGTCGTGGCAATGGGGACAGCTGACGCCGTGCTCATAGTGGGGGCTTTGCAGGTCGTCCTGGGACAACGGCGCCCGGCAGGCGGAGCACAGCTGGTAATGGCCCGGTTGCAGCCGGTGATCCACCGTCACCCTGTTGTCGAACACGAAGCACTCGCCCTGCCACAGGGAGTCTTCCTCGGGCACTTCCTCCAGGTACTTGAGGATGCCGCCGTGCAGGTGATAGACCTCGTCGAAGCCCTGTTCCTTGAGGTAGGCGGTGCTCTTCTCGCAGCGGATGCCGCCGGTGCAGAACATGGCGACCTTTTTGTGTTTGGCCGGATCCAGGTTGTTTTTCACATAGTCCGGAAACTCGCGAAAGCTCTCGGTATGGGG
Source organism: Zobellella denitrificans (assembly GCF_002407485.1). Taxonomy (NCBI): domain Bacteria; kingdom Pseudomonadati; phylum Pseudomonadota; class Gammaproteobacteria; order Aeromonadales; family Aeromonadaceae; genus Zobellella; species Zobellella denitrificans. The sequence continues at coordinate 1,165,701 of NZ_CP012621.1, forward strand.
ATTGACGGCGCCCTTGAAGGTGCCGATCTCCACCTCGTAGTCGTTGCGGGTGTCGATCACCACCACCTCCGGGTCGGAAATCAGCGCGTTCCAGTCTTTGGGCTCCACATAGGTACCCACCACCCGGCGGGGATCTATGCCCTCGACCCCCAGGGTCACGATTTCCTTCTTCAGCTTGACCTTGGTGCGGTAGAAGGGCTGCGCTTCGCTCAGGGATTCCTTGTAGTCGATGCCGGCAAAGCGCGGATCGGCGGCGAACCAGGCCTGAAGCCGGTCGATGGCGGCGCGGGAGCCGGCCACGGTGCCGTTGATGCCCTCGGCCGCCAGCAGCAGGGTACCGCGGATCTGCTCGGCTTCGAGCAGGGCAAGCAGCGGCTCGCGCAGCGCCTCGTGGTGTTCCAGGGCGACGAATTTATACAGGGCACACACAACAAACTGGGACATGCTTTCCTCCGGCGCCGGCCGAGCGCCGCTTTAACGGGGTTTTCGCGCCGGCCCGGGGGCGGGACGCAACAGGGCGGGGATCATAGCAAACTTGGCCGGCTTTCTGCACCCGGGGTTTGCCGGACGACGGGCCAGGCTTGCCCTGCGCTTATGCCGGGCCGGCGGGCTCCCCGAGGCAAGAGGCTGATAGATGGAGATAAATCCCCCTTCCGGCATTCCATAACGGAATGCCCCGGTGCTATGTTAGGGGCAGGAAACCCCGCCATGGAGGCCAAGATGTATCGCCCCTTCAAGACCCTGCCGCCCCTCGACAGCCTGCTGTTCTTCGAGGCGGTGGCCCGCCATGGCAGCTTTACCCGGGCCGCCGCCGAGCTGTGCCTGACCCAGAGCGCGGTAAGCAAGCAGATCAAGGTACTGGAGGGCAGCCTGGGGCTGGTGCTGTTCGAGCGCCAGCCCAGGGGCATCGCCCTGACCCGGGCCGGCCAGGCGCTGTTCGGCGAGCTGCCGCCGCTGTTGCAACAGCTGCAGCGCAGCGTCGAGCGGCTGAAGGCGGCCCACAACAGCCGCAGCCTGACCCTGGTGTGCACCCATGCGGTGGCCCACTACTGGCTGTTTCCCCGGCTGGTGGAGTTCAGCAAGGTCTGTCCGGAGCTGGCGGTGCATGTCAATTCCACCAACGACATCAACGAATACAGCCTGGACGAGCACGATCTGGGCATCCTCTACGGCGACGGCAACTGGCCCTCGCTGCGGGCGGAGCTGCTGTTCGAGGAGCGGGTCTATCCCATCCGCAGCCGGGATCTGGCGCTGGAGGAGCCCGCCGAGGTGGCCCAGTTGCGGGAGCTACCGCTGATCCAGCTCGATTCCTCGGCCTGGAATTGCCTCGACTGGGCGGACTGGTTCCGCCATTTCGGGGTGGACTACCGCCCGCCGGCCAATGCCCCCAGTTTCAACCAGGTGACCCTGGCGTTCAACGGCGTGCTGCAGGGCATGGGGGTGGGGCTGGGCTGGGACTTCATGGCCCGGGAGCAACTGGAGGCGGGCCTGCTCCGGCGGGTGGGGCCCTTCTGTTACAACACCGGCCGGGCCGACTACCTGGTGCACAACAGGCACAAGCCGCTGTCGGCGGCGGCGGGGCGCTTCCGCCACTGGCTGCTGGAAAACGGCTAGTCCCGCTTTTCAGCGTCCGGCTTGATGGGCTCGAAGGTATGGAACAGGGTCCAGTAGCAGTAGAGGGTGACGCCGGTGATGATGAGGCCCCACAGGTGCTGGCCGTTGAGCCATTCCCAGCCGGCCCAGCCGGCGCAGAACAGGGTGACGGCGATACGCCGCCACAGCGGCTGGAAAAACAGCAGGTCCTTTTCTTTCATGGCGGTGGCTCCCCGGTTCACGATCTGGTCCAGTTAACCATGCCCGGCGCCGGTTGTCGAATGTATGTTTCATTTTTGTGATCTTTGAAAGGAGCCGCCATGCCTCGACACAACCTGAAGGACGCCATTCCCGCCCTGCTGCCCGAGGAGCTGATCCAGACCCTGGCCGGCAACGGCGGAGTGCGCATCGAGCGCATCGTCTCCCGGGGGCACGGTTCCCCCGCGGGCTTCTGGTACGATCAGCCCGAGCACGAGTTCGTGCTGCTGGTGGCGGGGGCGGCGGAGCTGGAGCTGGCGGCGCCGTCCGAGCGGCTGCAACTGGGCCCCGGCGATTACCTGACCATCGCCGCCCACCGCCGTCACCGGGTCAACTGGACCCATCCGGAGCAGGATACCCTCTGGCTGGCGGTGTTTTTTGCCGACGATAGCGGGCCGGCGTCAGGCCGAAGCGGCGCTTGAACAGCTTGCCCAGGTAGCCCGTGTCCCGGATGCCGACCTCCTCGGCGAGCCGGGCCAGATCGTGGTGGCTGTGCAGCAGCCGCCAGGCCAGGTGCTGCAGGCGCAGCTCCTGCCAGTGGGCCCGGGCCGGGTGGCCGAAGCGGGCCTGGAACAGCCGGTCCAGCTGGCGCCGGCCCACGCCCACCCGCTCGGCCAGCTCCTCCACCGTCATGGCCGCGCCCAGGTACTGGCGCATCAGGGCCAGGGCGCGGCTCAGGTGGCGGCCGGCGCCAGGCCCGGCGTCCAGGGATCTGGGCCGTTGCCCCGGGGTTCGGGCCTCGTCCACCAGCATGTCCGCCAGCCCCTTCAGCGCCCGCTCCCGGCCGCAGTGGCGGGCGAGCAGCTCGGTGGCCAGCTCGATGGCGGCGCTGCCGCCGGCGCAGCTGATGCGCTTGCCGTCCAGCAGGTACAACTGCTCCGTGGTCATGGGGAGCTGTGGAAAGGCGGTGGCGAACTCCCGGGCGTGGCGCCAGTGCACCGCCACCCGGTGCCCCGCCAGCAGGCCGGCTTCGGCCAGCAGGAAGCAGGCGTTGTCGATACTGGCAAGGCTGAGGCCGTGGGCCCGGGCCAGGCGCAGCAGCGCCCGGTAGCGGGGGGCCAGGTGCCGGGTCTGGCCCGCTTCGCGGCCGCCGAAGATCACCAGGTACTGGTAACGGGACCAGTCCAGCTCGCGGGCCGTGGCCTGGGTGCAGACCTCTACCCCGCAGCTGGCGGTCACCCTTTCCTCCGGCGCCAGGCCCAGTATCCGCCAGCGGCAATAGCGCTGGCGGCTGTGATCCTCGTCGTCGGCGGAAAAACGCAGCTTGTCGAGAAAGCCGCCGAAGGGCAGCAGCGCGAAGCCGGGCAGGGGCAGCAGCAGAAAACCGACGTCGGGGCTTGGCATGGGGGATCCATAGGTCCAGATATTCCCTTTTTATGTCCTATTTCTCCGGTAAAGGGAAGGGGCGGGGGCGGCATAATGGGGCCATCACCCACCACGGAGATCCTCATGACCCTGGAAACCTGGCTCGTCTACCTGGCCGCCAGCATCGGCCTTTCCCTCACCCCCGGCCCCAACGGCCTGCTTGCCCTGACCCACGGCGCCCTCTACGGTCCGGGCCGGACCCTGGCCACCATCGGCGGCGGCGCCCTGGGCTTTATGGGGGTGATCGGCCTGTCGATGTTCGGCATCGCCTCCGTGCTGAGCCTGGCGGGCGAACTGCTGCTGGTGATGAAGGTCGTCGGCGGCCTCTACCTGGTGTGGCTGGGGGTGCAGGTCTGGCGCTCGCCGGCGCCGGGCGGCGGATTCGGCGCCCTGGAGGGCGGGGCCTCCGGCTGGGCCATGGCCCGCCAGGGGCTGCTGTCGGCCCTGGCCAATCCCAAGGCCATCCTGTTCTTCGCCGCCTTCCTGCCCCAGTTTATCGATCCCGCGGCCAGCCTCTGGTGGCAGTTTGTCATCATGGCGGTGACCTTCGCCCTGGTGGAGTGCCTGACCGAACTCCTGATCGCCGGCTTCGCCGGCCGGCTGTCCGGCTGGCTGGCCCGCAGCGGAAGGGGCTTCAACCGCGCCTGCGGCGGCGTCTTCATGCTGATCGGCGCCTGGCTGCCGCTCAGCCGCTCATCCTGATCCCGCCCTTGTCGTGCACCAGGTCAAAGTTTCCGCATGAAACTGTAGCCTGGTGCCGGGGATGGCTTACTATGTTGCAGCTGAGATGACAGATTAGCGCCGTCCGCACCATGGAATCAGACCACGAGAGCATCAGGATGAACCTCTACCGCACCATAGAAAAAACCTTCTGGTATACCCTCACCCGCAAGATAGTGGGCAATGTCGGCGCCCTGCTGTTGCCGCAACTGCTGCTGGTCGGCCTGTCGCTGTACTATCTGGGCCGGGTACGCCACGACATCGAGCTGGCCGGCCTGGACGCCGCCGCCCTGGAGCCGGTGCTGCGACAGTTCGGCTGGCTGATCCTGGCCTGCGGCGGCCTGGCCCTGGCCGTCGGCGTCTTTATCGTGTTCTTTATGCGCGAGATTTTTGTCCGGCCGATCAAGGACATCACCGCGGCCCTGCAGGCGGTGAAGGACAGGAACGGGGACATCTCGGCGACCCTGCCCGACTACACCTTCGATGAAATCTCCACCATGGCCAGGAGCTACAACGACTTCGCCGACAAGCTGCGGGCGATGATCAGCGAAGCCCGGCTGAACTCGATCAGGGTGGCCGTCAACGCCACCCACCTGCAGCAGATGATAGGCCATGCCGGCCATTCCTCCGCCGGCCAGGAGAAGATCGCCCAGCAGATCTTCGAGTCCAGCCGGCAGGCGACCCTGGCGGTGGAGGAGATCGCCGCCAACACCGTGGACATCAGCCAGCAGACCAGCCACAACCTGGCGGAGGTGCGCCAGTCAAGCGAGGAATTGCGGCTGGCGGTGGACAAGATCAAGGCGGTGGAGCAACTGACCCGGGAGTTCGGCAAGACGGTCCATACCCTGAGCCAGAACTCCCGCAATATCCAGAACATACTGGGGCTGGTGCAGGACTTTTCCGAGCAGACCAACCTGCTGGCCCTGAACGCCAGCATCGAGGCGGCCCGCGCCGGCGAGGCCGGCCGGGGCTTCGCGGTGGTGGCGGACGAGGTGCGCAACCTGGCCCGCAAGGTGGGGGAGGCCACCCAGGAAATACACCGCAATATCGGCGAGATGACCAGCCTGGTGCAGAGCACCCGCGAGGGGGCCGAGAGCATCAGCCAGCACATCCAGGAAACGGACCTGTTTATGAGCCGCAACCGGGATCAGTTCGGCGCCATGGTGACGGATTTCGAGCAGATGAACCAGCAGCTCACCACCATTTCCGCCGCCCTGGACGAACTCTCCTACACCAATAAGGAATCCCACCAGCACGTGGAGTCCATCGCCGGGCTCTCCGTCACCATGAAGGACAACATGAGCCGGTCCCGGGAGTTTTCCTCGTCGCTGGAAGGCGCCACCGAGGCCACTCTGGAGCTGCTGTCCCAGTTTATCGTGGGGCAGGGGGATTTCGAGCGGATCACCCGGCTGGGAACCCGCTGGGCGGATGAAGTGGGCAGCCTGCTGGGGCGCTTCGCGGACCAGGGCGTCAACCTGTTCGACCAGAACTACCGGCCGGTCAACCCGGGCCAGGAGCCGGCCCAGTTCCTGACCGGCTACGTCGCGGCGGTGGAGGGCGAACTGCAGGCACTCTACGACAGTTTCATCAAGGCGCATCCGGAGTTCGTCTACGTGGTGGGGGTGGACACCAAGGGCTATATCCCGGTGCACCACGGCAAACACTCCCAGCCCCTGAGCGGCGACCGGGAGCGGGACAATATCCACTGCCGCCATCGCCGGCTCTACAACCAGAGCCGCCAGGAGCGGCGCCGCTGCAACCACGAGAAGCCCTTCCTGCTGCAGAGCTATATCCGCAACACCGGCGAGGTGATCAACGATCTGTCCATTCCCCTTTACGTCAAGGGCCGGCACTGGGGCTCGCTGATCCTCGGCTTCGACGCCGGCCACCTGCTGGCGGACAAGGCGGCCTGAAAAAACAGGGCCGCCTGCGTTCCACCACCTTCTTGGGGCGCGGGCGGCCCGCCCGCATCAGGAGGCACCGAGGTGGGTTAGACAGAGCCCAACCCGCGATGCCTGTTCTGCCCCGAGCCCTTTTAAGCCTGGGATGTGCCAGGCCAACCCGAGGATGCGCGCTTCGCGCGAAGGCAGGCGGGCCGCCTGCGCTCCCGGCCTCAGCGCAGTTGCTTGAGCAGCGACTCGCTGGCGTAGCCGTCGGCCACCTGGCCGCGGGACTGCTGGAAGGCGCGGATGGCGCTGATGGTGTTGGGGCCGATGACCCCGTCGGCGCCCCGGGTGTCGAAGCCCCGGGCGGTGAGCCGGCGCTGCAGCTCTTCCTTCTCGACCCGGCTCAGGGCCCGCTCGTGCCGTGGCCAGGGAGTGCGGAACTCGCCGCCGCCGGCCAGTTTGTCGCCCAGGTGGCCCACCGCCATGGCGTAGGAGGTGGCGTTGTTGTAGCGACGGATCACCCGGAAGTTGTTGTAGATCACGAAGGCCGGACCCTGGGCGCCGGCGGGCACCAGTATGGCGGCCTCGCCGTGATCCGGCAGCGGCCGGCCGTCGAGGGTGGTGATGCCCCTGCCGCGCCAGTAGGCCACGGGCTGGCGGTTGTCCTGATCCGCCAGGCCGTAGTCGAAGCCGGCCGGCAGTTTCACTTCCAGTCCCCAGGGCGCGCCCTGCTGCCAGCCGAAACGGGCCAGGTAGTAGGCGGTGGAGGCCAGGGCATCGGTGGGGTCTTCACCCCAGATGTCCCGCTTGCCGTCGCCGGTGAAGTCCTGGGCATACTGCAGGTAGCTGGTGGGCATGAACTGGGTGTGGCCCATGGCGCCGGCCCAGGAGCCGCGCATCCGCTCGGGGCTGGTGTCGCCCGACTGCAGTATCCTGAGCGCGGCGATCAGCTGCTCTTCGGCAAAGCTGCGGCGGCGGCCCTCGAAGGCGAGGGTGGCCAGGCCCTCGATGATGCCGGTGTTGCCCCGGAAGGAGCCGTAGTTGGTTTCCATGCCCCAGATGGCCAGCACCACCTTGGCGTCCACCCCGTAGCGGGTTTCGATGGCCTTGAGGGTGGGGGCCAGTTCCTGCCATTTCTGGCGACCGTTGCTGACGCGGGTGGCGGAGGTGGCGGTGTCCAGGTATTCCCAGATCTGCTTGGTGAACTCGGCCTGGCGTCCGTCCAGGCGCATCACTTCCTGGTTCAGTTTGACGTCCCTGAAGGCGGCGTCGAACACCGCCGGGCGAATGCCGGCGGCCAGGGCGCGACCGCGGAAACCCTGCCGCCAGGCGGAAAAGCTCTGCTGCTCGGCGGCGCCGGGCGGCACAGTGCTGGCCGCCGGCTGCGGTGGCTGGACGGCGGCGGGGGCCGGCTGCGAGGTTTCGGCCTGGCCGGCGCAGCCGCTGAGCACGGCGCCGATCACCAGGGCACTGAGGTAAGCTTGTTTCAAATTCTTATCCCGTCGGTTGGCTTGACTGCCCGCAGCATATCCCAAGCCGGAAAAAATTAAAGGGGTTTGCGGGCTGTCGCCCGCGTTGCCTTGCCGTTGGCCACGTAAATCGTTCCGCCCCGGCCCATTTTGACGGCAGCGGGACTAAGCTTGCACTGGTAACCGGTTGCCGATGGCAGGGAGAAGGTGTGATGAAACAGAAAATTCTGGTGGTGGTGACCAGCGTGGAAAAGTATCCCAACCTGAACCGGGCCACCGGCCTGTGGCTGGGCGAGGCGGTGCATTTCGTCAGCAGGATGGAGGAGGCCGGCTACCAGGTCGACTATGTCAGCCCCAGGGGCGGCTATACCCCCATCGATCCCCACAGCCTGGCCATGGCCGACGAGCTGGACTGGCGCTGGTACCAGAACAAGGCCTTTATGAACCGGCTGGGGGCGACCCTCAGCCCCGCCGAGGTCGATCCGGACGATTATGTCGCTATCTATTACGCCGGTGGCCACGGCGTCATCTGGGATTTTCCCGACAACGAGTCGCTGCAACTGATCGGCCAGCGCATCTACGAGAGCGGCGGCATCGTCTCTTCCGTCTGCCACGGGGCCGCCGGCCTGTTCAATATCCGGCTGAGCGACGGCTCCCTGCTGATCAAGGGCAAGGAGGTGACCGGCTTTTCCAACGAGGAGGAAAAACTGGCCGAGCTGGATCGGTTTGTGCCCTTTCTCACCGAGGATGAACTGGTCAAACGCGGCGCCCTCTACCAGAAGGCGGAGGCACCCTGGCTGCCCCTGGCGGTGAGCGATCAGCGGTTGATCACCGGGCAGAACCCGGCCTCCGGCGGACCGGTGGCCGAGCTGGTCTTGCTGGAGCTGGAGGGATGACCCCGGTTGTCGTCCGCTTACGGCAAGGTACCCGGCTTGGCCGCCTCGGCCAGCAGGTCACGGACCTCCTGGTCTTCGGTCTGGCCGAAGTCGAGATAATACTGGCCGACCGAGCCGAATGCCGGGCTCACCAGCAGGGCGACGAACTCGTCCGCCAGGGCCCGGATCCGGGCCGCCGCCTCGGTTGAGCTGACCGGCACCGCCACCACCAGCCGTGCCGGCCGCCGGCTTTTTACCGCCCGTACCGCCGCCTCCATGGTGGCGCCGGTGGCCAGGCCGTCGTCCACCAGCAGCACGGTGGCGCCGGCCAGCGCAAGGGGCGGGGCATCGCCCCGGTAGGCGTGTTCCCGGCGTTCGAGCTCCGCCCGCTCCCGGCGGAGCACGGCCTCGATCCGCTCCTGCTCAAGGCGGCCGCGGATCTCCGGGTTCCACACCAGGATATCGCCCGAGGCGATGGCGCCCATGGCCAGTTCCTCGTGGTGGGGATGGCCGAGCTTGCGCACCAGCAGCACGTCGAGGGGCGCGCCCAGGTCCTTCGCCACCTCGAAGGCCACCGGTACCCCGCCCCGGGGCAGGCCCAGCACCAGCAGGTCGGGGCGGCCCCGGTAATGCCGCAGGGCCCTGGCCAGGGCCTGGCCGGCGGCGCGTCGATGGAGGAAGGGGGACATGGCGGTGCTCCTGTGCTGACTCCTGTCTTAACCCTAGCAAAAATCCGGCAAAATCCGCCTGCCCCGGCAGCTAGCCCGGCCAGGCTTTGTTATCATCGCTGTTTTGTCGGGCCCCGAGGCGGCCCGTGGGCATCATCGGCACCGGGAGCGGTTTCACCATGTTCACCACCATCGGCACCCTGCTTGGCGGCATCGGCCTCTTCCTGTTGGGCATGATACTGCTGACCGAGGGGCTGACCGCCCTGGCCGGGGACCGGCTGCGCACCACCCTGGGCCGGCTGACCGGCTCCAGGATCAAGGCGGTGCTGAGCGGGGCGGCCATCACCGCCCTGGTGCAGTCTTCCCATGCCACCACCCTGGCCACCATCGGTTTCGTGTCCGCCGGCCTGCTCTCCCTGAGCCAGGCCATCGGCGTGGTTATCGGCGCCAACCTGGGCACCACCAGCACCGGCTGGCTGGTGTCCCTGCTCGGGCTCAAGCTGTCCATCGGCAGCCTGCTGCTGCCCCTGGTCGGCGTCGGCGTGCTGCTGCGGCTGCTGGGCAAGGGACGGCTGGCCTCGGCCGGCATCGCCCTGGCCGGCTTCGGGGTGCTGTTCGTGGGGCTGGACCTGCTGCAAAGCGGCATGGGCGGGCTGGCGGAGCGCATCGACCTCAGCCGGTTCGGCGCCGCCACCCTGGGCGCGCGCTTTATGCTGCTGCTGGTGGGACTGGTGATGACGCTGCTGATGCAGTCCTCCAGCGCCGCCCTGGCCATCACCCTGACCGCCCTGGCCACGGGCACCCTGTCCCTGGAGCAGGCCGGGGCCATGGTCATCGGCCAGAACCTGGGCTCCACCTTTACCGCCGCCCTGGCCGCCATCGGCGCCACCATCGCCGCCAAGCGCACCGCCCTTATCCATATCCTGTTCAATATCGGGGCCGGCACCCTGGCTTTCTTTATTCTGCCGCTGCTGATCTGGCTGGCCGACTGGCTCACCGGCGACGGCCTGGGCGACCACCAGGCCCTGACCCTGGCCGCCTTCCATACCCTGTTCAACCTGCTGGGGGCGGCGCTGTTCCTGCCCTTTACCGCCCAGCTGGCGGCCCTGGCCGAGCGGCTGTTGCCGGAGCCGCGGCCCGCCCTGACCCGCCACCTCGACGCCAGCATGCAGGTGGTGCCCTCCCTGGCGGTGGAGGCGGCCCACGGCACCCTGCGCCAGTGCGCCCAGGTGGTGCTGCAGAACGCCGCCGCCCGCTTGCGCAACGAGGAGGCCGGTTTCGTGGTGGCCAACCTGGACGAGGCCCGGGACGCCACCGAGGTGGTGGCCCGTTACCTGGCCCGGCTGCCGGAGGCGGAAGGGGAGGTGCTCAACCGGCTCAACGCCTGCCTGCACCTGCTCGATCATGTGCGCCAGAGCGCCCACGAGGCGCTCAAGATCCGCTGGGAGCCCCAGGTGCAGGCCATCATCCCGCTCAGCCAGCACGCCCGGGAGCTGGCGGCGCTGCTGCTCAACGCCGCCCAGGCGCTGACCGACCACCGGCAGGAAGAGGATATCGAGCAGGCCTTGCAGGCCCTGCGCCAGCACAACCAGGATATCCGCTTGTCCATTTTGCAGGCCTCGGCCACCCGCAAGCTGGCGATGGAGGCCACCCTCGACGGCCTGACCCTGGCGCGCAGTTGCGAGCGGCTCAGTTACCATGGCGAACGCTGCCTGTTTTACTTGCAGGGCCTGGCCGGCAAGGACAAAATCGCCCCGGGCAGCCTGGTCGAGGCCGGCCCCGAACCCATAGCAGATGAGGAAAACGTGTGAAGTGTCCCAGTTGTGAGCAAGTGATCCGCCCCGCCCAGGTGACCGAACGGGAAAGCCGGGGGCTCGATGTGCATTTTCGTTGCCCCCACTGCGGTGCGCGCCTGTCGGTCAACGGCCGAGCCACCCGCGCCAAGCTGATGGGCTTCGTGCTGCTGCTGTCCGGCTCCGGCGTCATGCTGTGGGGGCCGGCGCCGGCCTGGATCTTCGGCGTCATGGTGTGCCTGGCGGGCGGGGTCATGGCCCTGGTCGCCCGCAACAGGGAGATGAAGCTGCGCTGGTTGGACAAGCCCGACGGGGCGGACAAGAATTAACAGACCGCCCGGACCGACCATGCTCTCGGAGCCGACATGTATCTGATCAGAGACTATCAAGAGACCGATCTCAGCAGCCTGGAGCTGATCTACCACGATGCGGTCATGGCCCAGGGGCGGCAGGGCTACAGCGACGACCAGGTCGCGGTGTGGGCCTCCTTTCCCTATCTGTACCCGGATGAATTCAAGGCCCTGATCCGGGACGGCTACACCCGCATCATGGCCTTCCAGCAGATCCCCGTGGCCTTCGCCACCCTGCACCCGGACGATCACCTGGCCCTGCTTTACGTGCTGGCCGAGCATACCGGGCGGGGCCTGGCCGGCCGGCTCTGTGCGGATATCGAGGCCGAGGCGGCCCGGCGTGGCGTGGCGCGGCTGCGCACCGATGCCAGCCTGCTGTCCAAGCCCCTGTTCGAGCAGCGCGGCTTCCTGCTGCTGAGCCGGCAGGAGGTCAACCGGGGCGGGCTGGTGTTCACCCGCTTCCTGATGGAAAAACCGCTGGCGCCACCGTCTGCCTGAGCCACTGGCACAATGGCGCGGATTGCCGCAAAATAGCGGGCTCGCGCCGTGAGGGTACATCATTTATCTGGGTAGGGAGGGCATCCGTGGCCAAGCCGAGAGACACCTATTATCTGACCGCCCATTGTCGGGGCAGCCTGGGCACCGTGGACGTGGTGACCCGTTACCTGCGCGAGCAGGGCTGTTACGTGGTGGAAATGCAGACCTTCGACGACGTCATCAGCGAACACTTCTTTATCCGGGTGGAATTCCGCCCGCCCCGGGAGCCGGCCTTCGACGAAGACGGTTTCCGGGCCGGTTTCCGCCCCCGGGCCGAACAGTTCGGGATGCAGTGGGAACTGACCGCCACCCGCCACAGGCCCAATGTGGTGATACTGGTGTCGAAGTTCGATCACTGCCTCAACGATCTGCTCTACCGCTACCGTACCGGCCAGCTGGCCATCGAGATCCCGGCCATCATCTCCAACCACCCGGACTTGCAGCGCCTGGCCGACTGGCATCACATTCCCTACTATCACCTGCCGGTGAACGACGCCAACCGGGCGGAGCAGGAGGCACAGGTGCTCGCCATCATCAGGGAATGCGAGGCGGATCTGGTGGTGCTGGCGCGCTACATGCAGGTGTTGAGCCCCGCCATGTGCGCCGCGCTCGAGGGCTGGGCCATCAATATCCACCATTCCCTGCTGCCCGGCTTCAAGGGCGCCAAACCCTACCACCAGGCCTACGACAAGGGGGTCAAGCTGGTGGGGGCCACCGCCCACTACATCAACAACGATCTGGACGAGGGCCCCATCATCACCCAGGGAGTGGAGGTGGTGGATCACAGCCATTACCCGGAACAGTTGATCGCCAAGGGGCGGGACATCGAATGCATCACCCTGGCCCGGGCGGTGCAGTACCATATCGAGCGGCGGGTGTTCCTGCACAACGGCAAGACGGTGGTCTTTACCAGTTGAGCCCTGCGGCAGGTACGGCCGCCGTAGGGCCGAATTTATTCGACCGAACCACGATGCCGATGGCGAGTGGTCCACTGAAGTGGACCCTACGGCAGGCCCCGGTGCATTTTGTAGGGTCGACTTCAGTCGACCAGGCACGCAGAACCCAAGAGCACGACATTTATCAATAAACGGAGTTTATCCATCCATGAATAAAAGCATAGTGGCCGGGGTACTGGCCCTGGCGCTGGCGGGCTGTGCCAGCCAGCAGCCGGATCAGCCCTTTACCCTGACCGTGGCCCACATCAACGACACCCATTCCCACTTCGATCCCAGCGATGCGCGGCTGGAACTCGACAACCGGGCCCTGTTCACCCGCCTGGGCGGCCATCCCCGCCTGCTCAGTTTCGCCAACGGACTCAAGGAGCAGGCCGCCGCCGCCGATCAGCCCATCCTCTTCCTGCACGGCGGCGATGCCTGGCAGGGCACCGGCTACTTCAAGCTCAACCAGGGCGCCATGAACGCCGACGTGCTGAGCCGGATGCAGCTCGATGCCATGGCGCTCGGCAACCACGAGTTCGATCTCGACAACGAGCGCCTGGCCGCCTTTATCGGCAGCGTCGAGTTCCCGGTGCTGGCCGCCAACCTGGACGCCAGCCGGGATCCGCACCTGGCCGAGGCGGGCAACCTCAAGCCCTATGTGCTCTACGCCTTCGACGGCAACAAGAAGCGCCGGGTCGAGACCCTGAAGGACGCCGGTCGCCGGCCGGTGGTGGCGGTGATGGGCGTGGTGCTGGAGGACATGGCCGACATCGCCCCCAACGTGGGCGAACTGCGGTTCGAGCAGGAAGTGCAGGGCGCCCAGCGCACCGTGCGCCACCTGCGCGAGATGGGGGTGAAGAACATCATCGCCATCACCCACCTGGGGCTGGAGCGGGATCAGCGCCTGGCAAAAGAGGTGAACGGCATCGATCTGATCGTGGGCGGCCATTCCCACAGCCTGCTCGGCGACTTCCGCAACCTGGGTTGGGAGCAAAATGAGCCCTATGCCCAGGTGTTCACCAACCAGGACGGCCGTGGCAAGACCTGCGTGGTGCAGGCCGGCCAGTATGCCCAGGCCATGGGCCGGGTGGACCTGACCCTGACCCCCGACGGCCGGCTGCTGCGCTGCGAGGGCGGCAATACCCTGCTGTCCGACAACGCCTTCTTCCGCGATATCCGCCGCGCCGAGCAGCACCGCCTGTCCGGACAGGACGCCGAGCGGGTCGCCGCCTATATCGAGGCCCAGCCCAATATCGCCCTGGTGGAGGAAGATCCGGCCCTGCGCGCCCATATCGACGAGAACTACAAGCCGGCCCTGGACCGGGCCTATGGCCGGGTGATCGGCCATGTGCCCGCCGCGCTCAGGCACGTGCGGTTGCCGGTAAATGGCGAGGGTTCCGAAGTGGCTCCCCTGGTGGCGGCCAGCCAGCTGTACTGGGCCAATACCCCCGCGGTGCAGGCGGTGACCGGCCGGCGCGCCGACATCGCCCTGGTCGGCGCCGGCGGCGTGCGCACCAGCCTGGAGCCCGGCGAGCTGAAGGAAGGCCACGTCACCCTGGAACTGCTGCCCTTCGCCAACGCCATGAGCATCGTTTCCCTCACCGGCCGCCAGGTGGCGGGCCTGCTGCTGGAGACCATCAACGCCTCCCTGCCCGAGGGCGCCCACACCGGCAAGTTCCCCTATGTGGCGGGCCTGCGTTACCAGTTTGACGAAACCGGCAGGGACAGGGGCTTTCTCAGCCGTATCGAGGTCCGGCGCGACGGCCAGTGGCAGCGGCTTGACCCCGAAGCCAGCTACCAGGTGGTGATGACCAGCTACAACGCCTCCGGCAACGACGGCTGGAACACCCTGTTCGCGACCCAGCAGGTGCTGACCGACCGGCTGGATCTGGCCTTTGTCAACGGCAAGCTTGCCGCCTTCCCGGTGGCCCGCCTGAGCAAGACCGACGGCGGCCGGGTGCAGGTGCACTACATCAACCAGCCGCTGGACTGCAAGGCCCAGGGCGTGCGCTGCAACACCGACGCCCAGGCCTTTGTCGACTACGTGCGCAGCCAGCGACCGGTACTGACCGCCCTGCCGGAGTCGGGTATTACCCTTAACCGGCTCTGACCGAGACTGGGACTGGGAACCGGGAACCGGGGATTGTCCGGTTCCCGGTTCCGGTCTTCAATCCCCAATCCCCAATCCCCAATCCCCAATCCCCAATCCCCATTTCATTCCGGGGCTCGCCGGCCCCGTCCCTTCTGGCGTATTATCTAGCCCTGTTTTTTCTCCTCGAGTGCGTGGCTGTCTATGCGTCGTTCCGCTAGTGCCGGTGTGGGTGTGACCGGCTGGTTGCTTTGTCTGCTGTTATGGTGGGGCCTGCCTGCCCAGGCCCAGGCCCAGGCCCAGGCTCAGGCCGAGGTGCAGGCTCAGGCCGGGGTTCTCGACCAGGATCCCAACACGGCCGCCTTGCTGCTGACTCGGCAACTGCCCGAGTTGCGCACGGCCCTGGCCCAGGGGCGCGAACAACTGGAAACCCAGGTCGCGGCCATCGACGATGCGCCGGCCCAGGCCTGGCTGAACGGAGAACTGGCGACCCGGGCCGGACAGCAGCTGGAAAACGAGGCGCTGTCCGAGCCGGAGCGCCAGCTCTGGCAGCAGGTGCTGGATGTTGAGAAAGCCGCCACGGCCCGGCTCAAGGGCGCGCTGGAGCGGGTCGAGCTGGCCCGCGGTTTCGATGAGCGCCTGGGCCAGGCCCGCCAGCAGCTGGACGAATTCGGTCGCCTGCTCACCGAGTTTGACCAGCAGGAGGTTTCCCTCACCCGCATCGAGAGCGACATCGGCGAGTACCAGGTTCGCCACAACCGGCTGCTGAGCGAGCTGGAGCAGAAACAGCAGGCCCAGGCCCGGCTCGAAGAGCAGTTACGTGGCCAGCAGCAGAGCCTGGAGGAGATCCGGCGTCAGCCGGTGGAGGAGATAGCGGTGCCGGCGGCCGGGGAAGAGCAACCGGGCCTGGCCGAGGCGGTGGAGCAACTGCAACTGGCGGCCCGGCGGCAGCAGGAAGCCCGGTTGCTGGCCGCCGAACTCGATGCCAGGACCATACCGGTGCGGCTGGAACTGCTGCGGCTGGAGATCCAGGCCCTGGGCCTGGCGGAGCAGTTGCTCGGGCTGCACCTGCAGGTGCTGGAAGCGGAGTTCAACCAGCGCTCATCCGCCGAGCTGCGGGCGCTCAGCGTGGAGCTGCACCAGTTGACCGAGCGTGAGCCGGAGGCCGCCAGCCGGTTCTCCGCCGAGTTGACGGCGCTGCGCGGCAACATCGACGCCGTGGCGGCGGCCTATGAGCAGCTGCGGGTACTGCAGGCGCGACGGGACGACTACGGCCAGCGGGAAACCCGCCTGGCCCAGACCCTGGGCAGCATTCGGGAGCGGCTCGAGATCGGCGGCCTGACCGAGGCCCTGGGCGTCCAGTTCCTGGATGAGAAGCGCCGGCTCAACGAATACAAGGAATCCCGCTTTTCCCTGCGGGAACTGGAGCGGGAGCTGGCCCAGTCCCGGCTGCGCAGCATTTCCCTGCGTGACCAGCTCCGCGAGCTGGAGGCCCAGCCGCCCCTGCTGACCGAGGACCCGGCCCGGAGCGAGTTGAACCGGATCAAGTTCCAGATCCTGAGCCTGCAACTGCAGGCGGAAGAGCAGCTCAGTGAGCAGCTGCGCCAGAACGAGGTGCGGCTGCGGGAGGTGAACCGGCTGGTGACGGAGCTGGATCAGGTGCTGGGCGAGAGCCTGCTGTGGTGGCCCAGCCATTCGGTGATCGATCTGGACTGGCTGAAGCGCCTGCCCGACGCCACCCTGAGCCTGCTCACCCCGGGCAACTGGCGTTCGCTGGTGGCCGTGCTCTGGTTGGTGGTGACGGCCAATCCCCTGGGGACCGTGCTGGTGGTGGCGCTGGCGGCCCTGCTCGCCTGGTGGGGGCGCAACAGCCGGGCGCAGCTCGGGCAGATTGCGGAGCAGTGCTCCCACCGTTACACCGACAACATCAACCTGACCTTCAAGGCCATCGGCTGGAGCCTGCTGCGGGTGCTGCCGGTGCCGGTGTTGCTGCTGGCCGCGTCCCTGCAACCGGCGGGGCTGTCCGAATCGGATCCGGCGGTGGACGTGCTGGCCGTGACCCTGCGCAATATCGCCCTCTGGTGGCTGGTCGGCCACCTGTTCCTGTCCTTCACCCGCAAGGGCGGGCTGGGCCCGGTGCACTTCGACTGGCATCCCCTGCTGATGTCCCGGCTGCGCATCGTGCTGTCCTGGTTCCTGCCGCTGCAACTGCTGTTCATCCTGTTGCTGTCCCTGAGCTTCGCCCACCCGGACGAAGGCGTTTACGACGTGTTCGGGCGTATCAACCTGCTGCTGAGCACCCTGGTGAACGGCCTGGCCACCTGGCAGCTGCTGGCACCGCCTCCCCGCCATCAAACGGGCTTTATCAGCGAGCACAAGCGGCGCCTGCTGCGTGTCGGCATGAGCCTGCTGTTCGCGGTGATGGGCGTGCTGATCCTGAGCGGTTACCTGCTCACCGTGGCCGAACTGCTGCCCCGCTTTATCGACAGCCTGGTGGTGCTGGCGCTGGTGTGGCTGGCCTACAGCCTGGCGGCCCGGGCCCTGATCCTGAGCGAGGTGCACCTGCTGATCCGCCGCCGGCGCGAGCAGAAGGCGAGGGAAGCGGAAGAGGAGAAAACACCGGCCGAAGGCGGTGTCGAACTGCCCGATCCCCACCTCAGCCTGGAACACATCAACCAGCAGACCCGTACCCTGCTGCGCACCGCCACCGCTACCGGACTGGTGGTGGCGCTGCTCTGGGTCTGGGCCGACGTGCTGCCGGCCCTGACCTGGCTCGATGGCATAACGCTCTGGTCCCGCACCATCACGGTGGGGGAGGCGGAGGTACTGAGCGCGGTCAGCCTGCAGGACTTCCTGCTGGCCTTCTTTCTCGGCGGCGTCTACCTGCTGGCCTCCCGTAACCTGCCCGGCCTGGTGGAGATACTGCTGGCCCGCAGCAGCCTGATGGACGCGGCCCACAGCTACACCGTCACCACCCTGCTGCGCTACGCCCTGGCGGTGATGGCGGTGATCACCGTGTTCTCCCTGCTCGGCCTGCGCTGGAGCGAGCTGCAGTGGATGGTGGCGGCCCTGACCCTGGGCCTGGGCTTCGGCCTGCAGGAGGTGGTGGCCAACTTCGTGTCGGGCATCATCATGCTGTTCGAGCGTCCGGTACGGGTGGGGGACACCATCACCATCGGCGAATACAGCGGCACGGTGGCGCGCATCCGCACCCGTGCCACCACCATCATCGACTGGGACAACAGGGAAATCGTGGTGCCCAACAAGGCCTTTATCACCGAGCGGCTGATCAACTGGACCCTGTCCGACAACGTGACCCGCATCGTGATCAAGGTGGGGGTGAGCTACAACGCCGACGTGGACAAGGCCAAGGCGCTGCTGGAGCAGATAGCGGTGGCCCACCCCCTGACCCTGGAGGAGCCGGCGCCCGCGGTGTTCTTCACCCTGTTCGGGGCCAGTACCCTGGATTTCGAGCTGCGCGTCTACGTGGACAAGATGAAGGATCGCATGGTCACCACCAGCGAGCTGCACTTCGCTATCCTCAAGGCCTTCCGCGAAGCCGGCATCGAGATCGCCTTTCCGCAGCTGGATCTGCATGTGCGCAACCTGCCCCGTGGTGGCGGCAGCGACAAGGAGGCACCGGCACAGCCGGCCTGAGGCCGGCTGCTCAGGGCTGTATGGGCACTTCGGTGGTGTATTTCATGTTGTCGAGCAACAGGTAGCTTTCCGCCGAGGCGACGTTGGGCATGCTCAGTATCTGCTCGCTCAGGAAGTCGGAATAGACCTCCAGGCTGGGGGCGACGATTTTCAGCATCACATCCTTGTCGCCGGCGATGGCCCAGCACTCGGTGACCAGATCATAGTGCTGTATCTGCCGCTTGAAGGTCTCCTTGGCTTCCCGGCTGACGTCGCGCACCTTGATGATCACCACCGCATGCACGCTGATCCCCAGTTTGCGGTGATCCAGCAGCGCCACATAGTGGTGGATAAAGCCTTCCTGCTCCAGCCGTTTGACCCGGCGGTGGCATTGGGAGGGGGAGAGGTTGACCCGCTCCGAGAGCTGGGCGTTGGAGAAGGTGGCGTCCTGTTGCAGCAGGCGCAGAATGTTCAGATCGAATTTGTCGAGGGCGTTCATCGGGCCAATATCCTTATCATGCCGCGCCCCGGGTGGCGCCGCCCGGGCAGTGTATCCCAAAGGGCCCGGCCCGTCATGGTGGCCGGGCCCTTTGTTGCCAGGGGTGATCAGAAGGCCCTGGTCCAGGTCAGGTAGAGCCGGTTCACGTCCTTGCGTTCCAGCATGGCCGGCCCCACCGGGTGGGCTGTGCGGGTGACCTGGTCCAGCTCACCTTGGGATCTGTGGTAGCTGTTGAGCCAGCTCAGGCTAAGCCCCTCCAGGGCGCCGGAGAAACGGTAGCTGAGCATATTGGTCAGCTCGGCGCGCCGAAAGCCGGTGTAGCCCCGCGCCTGGTCCGAATACCAGACGCCGCCGTTCCAGCTCAGTCCGGGCAGGCCCAGAGCTGTGAAGTCGGCGCTGCCGAGCAGGCTGAGCGCGGCCTCGTCCTCCAGCCCGTACCAGATCCAGGCGTACTGGCTGCTGGTGTCCCACAGGCGGAACTCGTTGGCTACCAGGTTATGGTTCCAGTCGTCACCGGTGACCCTGGAGTAGTTCAGGGTCAGGCCGTAGTCGGGCCAGCGGTAGCCGGCGCTCAGCTCGTAATAGCGGGCATCCAGCGGGCCGGCTTCCGCCAGGGCATAGTCCTCGCCATTGATGGTGCCCAGAGCGACGCCGTTCAGCTCATAGAGGTCGCCATTGTCCTGCATGGTGCCGTAGGTCGCCTTCAGCAGCAGGGCATGACGGTTTTCCAGCGGGTGCAGATAACTGATCCTGGCCTTGCGCTCCTTGATATAGCTTTCGGACTCGGCTTCCGCCAGCTCCAGCTTGAGGCCATGGCCGAAGTCGTAGCCGCCGCCGTAGTAGCGCAGGGCATCGACCCTGGCACCGCTGTAGGTGCGAAGTGACTCGCCCCAGTTGTCGGCGTCGCGCTGGCTCATCTTGTACAGCTCGGTGTAATACAGCTGCAGGGCGCCGATGTCCGCGGCAAGATCGAAACCGACCGAGGTGGCGGGCTGAATGCGGGAGAGGCTGTCCTGGTAGATGGCGGACTTGCGGGCTTTTTTGCCGGCGCCGGCGTGCAGGCTGAAGCCCTCGCCTGGGTAGCGGGTGCTGATATAGGCGGTCTGGGTGCCGAACAGGGTATCGGGCTTAAAGCCGTTGGCGGCGGTGGCGCCCGGCAGGTTGGTGACGTTATTGGCCCGGGAGCCGATGTGCAGGTCCTCTACCCCTGCCAGGCCGTATTCAAACTGGATCCAGTCGCCGAGAAAGCCGCTCTTGTAGTCCACGAACAGGGCGTGCACCCATTCATCCCGCTCGGCGCCCCAGATGCGCTGGTCGATGGCATCGGCGGATTCATTGAAGTAGACGTTTTTGTAGGTCAGGGTCAGCTCGTCACCCTCGGTGAACAGGGTGGCCCGGGCCTGGCCGGACACCAGCAGGGCGAGCAGGGAAACGGAAAAGGCGGCGGGTGGTGACAGTCTCATTTGCATATAAAAAATCCGTTTATTACCAACAGGTTGTTTTCAAATAAAAAGGACGAAAAAAACCGGCCGGAATCTGCCATGGGCGGTTTCGGCATTGTCTTCATCCTTGAAGTAGCGTTTTGATTGACGAAATCTAAGATGATGGCGGTGGTGTCTGCTCCATCGGGTGAAAAAGGAGGAGCCATGGCACCCATGGCCCCTGTTGTCGTTATTGACGCTTGCCGTAGTCCAGCACCAGGGCGGTCATGGCGCTTACCCCTATGGGCAGGGCCCCTTCGTCCGGGTTGAATTTGGGCGAATGGTTGGGATAGGCCAGGGGCTGACCTGCCGGTGTGGTGCCCAGGAAGAAATACATGCTGGGCACTTCGCCGGCGAAATAGGCGAAGTCCTCGGACGCCATGCTGCGGCTGGCCTCCTTGAACTGGTCGCCGGCCAGCCGCTGCAGGGTCGGCGCCATGGCCTTGACCAGCTCACTGTCGTTGATGGTGGCCGGATAGCCCTTGTTGATCACCACTTCTGCGCTGGCACCCGCGCTTTCGGCAATGCTCACCGCGGTGCGTTCCAGGCGCTGGTGGATCTCCTCCCGGGTGGCGTTGTCGAAGGTACGGATGGTGCCTTCCAGTTCCACGGTATCGGGAATGATGTTGCCGCGCACACCACCGTTGATGGCCCCGACGGAGATGACCGAGGGGGTTTTGGTCGCATCCAACTGGCGGGCCGGTATGGTCTGCAGGCCCAACACCACCTGACTGGCGGTGACGATGGGATCGACGCCGTTCCAGGGCATGCCGCCATGGGTCTGCTTGCCCTGGATGGTGATCCTGAACTGATCCGAAGACGCCAGTTGGCCCTGGGTCCGTACCGAAATCTCACCCAAGGGGCTGGTCATCACGTGCAGGCCGAACATGGCTTCGGGCTTGAGATCGGCGAAGATCCCTTCCTTCAACATCAGCTCGGCGCCGCCTTCCTCGCCGGCGGGCGCCCCTTCTTCCGCGGGCTGGAACACAAAGATCACGGTGCCGGCCAGCTCGTCCCGCATTTCCGCCAGCACCTGGGCGGTGCCCATCAGTATGGCCACGTGCATATCGTGGCCGCAGGCGTGGAATACCCCCACTTCTTCCCCGTTGTACTGGGTACGCACGGTGGAGGCGAAGGGCAGCCCGGTTTCCTCGGTAACCGGCAGGGCATCCATGTCGGCGCGCAGCGCCACCACCGGGCCGGGCTTGCCGCCCTTGAGGATGCCCACCACCCCGGTGTGGGCGATGCCGGTGCGCACCTCCATCCCGAGGGACTGGAGGTGATCCGCCACCAGGCCGGCGGTGCGGAATTCCCGGTTGCCCAACTCCGGATGCTGGTGGATGTCTCGCCGCCAGGACACCACCTGGGGCGTGAGCTGCTCTATGCGCTGCTGCACGCCGGCGGGCAGGGTGTCATGGCTGTCCGCCAGGCCCGGCAGGGGCAGGGCGAGCAGGCCGGCCAGGGCCAGCGCCAGGGGGGCGCGCTTCAATGACGGAATTCCTTTCATGGTGATCTCCTTGAGTGTAAAAATAGGTGGTCAGGCCACCTTGCGCAGGCGGGCGCGCTTCTTGCCGCCCCGGGTCAGGCTGAACAGATCCCGGGGATCGTCCAGATTGGGCACCAGCTCGATAAAACGGCCGATGCCGTCGCTTTCCGCCAGGTCGAACAGCAGGCGCAGGGCGGAATAGTCCTCCAGGGCAAAGCCGACCGAGTCGAAAATGGTGATTTCCCCGGCATTGGCGCGGCCCGAGCGGTGCTCGGCGATCAACCGCCACATCTCGGTCACCGGGTGATCCGGGGCCAGTTGCTGGATGTCGCCCTCGATGCGGGTCTGGGGCTCGAACTCCACAAAGATGCGGCCCTGGCGCAGGATATCGGCATGGATTTCGGTCTTGCCCGGGCAGTCGCCGCCCACGGCGTTGATGTGCATGCCGGGGCCGACCATGTCCGGGGTGAGGATGGTGGCCAGCCGCTTGTCGGCGGTGACGGTGGTGACGATGTCGGCGCCCTCGCAGGCGTCCCTGGCCGAGTGGCAATGCACCAGGCGCAGGCCCTCGACTCCGGACAGGTTGTCGATGAACTTGGCGGTGGCGGTGGGATCCACGTCGAAGCAGCGCACTTCCTCTATGCCCAGCACCTTGTGGAAGGCCAGGGCCTGGAACTCGCTCTGGGAGCCGTTGCCGATCAGCGCCATCACCCGGGAATCGGGCCGAGCCATGTATTTGGCGGCCATCACCGAGGTGGCGGCGGTGCGGATGGCGGTGGTCAGGGTCAGCTCCGAGAGCAGCACCGGGTAGCCGGTGGCCACGTCGGCCAGCACCCCGAAGGCCATGACGGTGGGCAGGTTGTAGTCGAGATTGTCCGGGTGGCCGTTGACGTACTTGAACGCGTACTGGTGCTGGTCGGACACCGGCATCAGCTCGATCACGCCGATGTCGCTGTGGCTGGCCAGCCGGGCGGATTTTTCGAAGTCGTTCCAGCGGCGGTAGTCCTGCTCCAGGTACTCCACCATCTTTTCGATCAGGGTTTCCACCCCGGTCTGGCCGATATAGTCACTCAGGCTGGCAACATCTATAAAGCGGGTCATGATTTCTTACCTACATCTGGTCATTAAGGAACTCGGAATTTCAGAGCCGTTACGTTTAGCGATCGTCGGACAAAGTGCACTACCCCGCCGGCGGGGATCACCATCAGGCGATCCTGCTGCCAGGAACAGGTAACAGGGATTGCCTCCACCGACCGTCACCTGCCAGGGATGGCAGGTGCGAGCCTACAGGGATGTACTTGCGGCGTGTCGGTGGAGGTGGCCCTGTTACCTGTTTTCGCCTAAGACAAACCCACCTCGCCCAAGCCGTAAACAGACTCTCTGTTTGTTTCAGCGGGCGATAAAGCCCTGTTGCCACAGGGCATCGCTCAGGGTGCCGCAGTGGTCTTCAATCGCCTGCGCTCCCTGCAGGCAAAGCTCGTCGTCCAGGGGCGCGCCCACCAGCTGCACCCCCACCGGCACGCCCTGGTGCAGGCCGGTGGGCACGGCGGCGGCGGGCAGGCCGAGGGCATTGATCATCAGCAGGAAGCGCTGGGCGCGCAGCAAACGGGGGATCTCGCCCGGCTGGCGCAAATCCAGGTCATTGGGGAACGCCGGCTCTGCCGACACCGGCATCAGCACCAGGTCGTAGCGCTCCAGCAACTGGCTCCAGGCGCGGCGGATGCGGTTGCGCTCCATCAGATCGCGCAGGGTGCCGGCCAGGGTCGGCTCGCCGAAGAAATCCTTGTAGGCGTTGACGGTACGCACCACACCGGCGGAGCCGTGGCGTTCCAGCTCGTCCCGCTGCAGCGCCTCCACCTCCGCCAGGGTAATGCGGCCCCAGATCTCGGAGGCCAGCAGGGCATCGGGCAGGGTGACTTCCTCCACCCGGTGGCCGGCGGCCTGCAGTGCCGCCCTGGCTTCGGCCATGGCGGCCAGCACGGGGGCACAGACGCCCTCGCCGAAGGGATCGGCCTGGTAGGCGATGCGAAGGGCGCCGCCCTTGCCCCGGCCGCTGTCCCTGGCCGGCGACCAGTCGGCGTCGAAGGCGCTGTAGCGAGCCATGGACGCCAGCCCCAGGCGCACGTCCGCCACCGAGCGGGCCAGCGGGCCCTGTACCGACAACAGCTGGGAAATGGGCGGCCGGCCGCCGGCGGCGCTGGGGTTGCCGTTGGCAATGCGGCCAAATGAAGGCCTTATGGTGGCCACGCCGCAGCAGTAGGCCGGGTGGCGCAGGGAGCCGCCCATGTCGTTGCCGTGGGCGATACAGCCGATGCCTGCCGCCACCGCCGCCGCTGCCGCGCCGGAGGAGCCGCCGGGGGTGATATCGGGATCCCATGGGTTGAGCGAGACCCCGTGCAGCGGGTTGGAGGTGAACCAGCGGATGCTGAACTCGGGAGTGTTGGTCAGGCCGAGGACGATGGCGCCGTCCTGCCTGAGGTTGGCGAGCACCGGGGCGTCCTCGCCGGCGATGTTGTCCTGGTAGGCCGGCACGCCGTCGGAATTGGCCTGTCCGGCCAGATCCATGTTGATCTTGGTGGTCACCGGCACCCCGAACAGGGGCGGCAGTTCGTCCAGTTGCTTGCGCCGGCGATCCAGCTCCCGCGCCCGGGCCAGACTCTGCTCGTGCAGGGGCACCACCACGGCGTTGAGCAGCGGGTTGACCTCGTCGAGCCGGGCCAGGTGGCTTTGCACCACTTCCTCGCAGCTCACTTCGCCGGCCTTGATGCGTTGGGCGGTGTCGGCGGCGCTCCATTTCCAGATAGCCATGTGGGGCTCCTTCTTGTGCAATTTGGTAGACCGAGGCCCGGTATGGGACTCGTGCGTGATATCGGTTATTTTCTGACGGAGTCGGCGGCGGCCTTCAGCTCCGCCCGCCCGGCCAGGGGGCGGGCGTCTTCCCGCGCCACTTGCGCCAGGAAGCGGCGTCGCTCGTCGCGGATGACGGACGACAGCATGACCAGGCCGATGATGTTGGGGATGCAGATCAGCACCACCAGGGTGTCCATCAGGTTGACGATGAGATCCAGCTGTACCATGGCGCCGGCCACCGTCAGCATCAGGAAGGTGCCGAGATAGAGGCCCTTCACCAGCCGGCCATTGCCGAACAGCATGCCGCTGGCCTTGAGGCCGTAGTAGCAGGCCACCAGAATGGTGGAGAAGGCGAACAGGAACAGGCACACCGCCAGCACCACCGGGAACCAGGGCAGCACCGTCGCATAGGCGCTGGAGGTCAGTGCCACCCCGTTCAGGCCTTCCTGGGTGTAGGTGCCGGTCACCACTATGACCAGGGCGGTCATGGTGCAGATGATGACGGTGTCGATAAAGGGCTCCAGCAGCGCCACATAGCCCTCCGCCGCCGGGTAGCGGGTCTTGGCGGTGGCGTGGGCGATGGCGGCGGTGCCCATGCCGGCCTCGCTGGAGATCATGGCGCGGATAAAGCCCTGGGTGATGGCACCCCAGATGCCACCGGAGACGCTGTCGAGGCTGAAGGCGGCCTCGATGATGGTGCCGAAGGCGGCGGGAACGCGATCGTAGTTCACCGCCAGCACCACCAGGGACGCGGATACATAGATGATGGCCATCACCGGCACCAGCTTTTCGGTGGTGCGGGCGATGCTCTGCATGCCGCCGGCAACGATAATGCCGACCATCAGCGCGATGGCCAGGCCGAACAGCCAGCCGTTGCTGCCGATAAAGCCCTGTTCGCCGCCGGTGACGCTGACCACCTGGGCGTAGACCTGGTTGACCTGGTACATGTTGGTGGACACGAACGAAGCCAGCATGATGGCCAGGGCGATAAAGCCGGCGAGGAACAGGCCGAGTCTGGGCAAGCCCTTGTCGGCGAAGCCCTGGCGGATATAGTGCATGGGTCCGCCGGACACGGTGCCATCCGCATGAACGGTGCGGTATTTCACCCCCAGGGTGCATTCGGCGAACTTGGTGGCCATGCCCAGAAAGCCTGCCACTATCATCCAGAACACGGCGCCCGGGCCGCCGATGGCGATGGCGATGGCCACGCCGGAGATGTTGCCAAGCCCCACCGTGACCGACAACGCCGAGGTCAGTGCCTGGAAGTGGGTGACCTCACCCGGCGCCCTGGGATCATTGAAGTCGCCGCGCACCAGCCGCCAGGCCAGCCTGAGCGAACGGAACTGAAGAAATTTGAAGCGGATGGTGCAGAACAGGGCGCCGCCAATCAGCCACAGTACGATGACCGGAATGGACGACTCGCCCAAGGGGATGCTGTAAAACACGACCCCCATCAACTGGTAGACCAGGCCGGTCACGGCGGTGCCCAGTTCCTCCGTGGCGGCCTGGGCCATGGCGGGCAGCAGCAGTAGTGGCAAGGCCCTCAAGATTACAGCTTTCATCTCATTCTCCCTAAAAATGCCGCTGTTCAGCAATGGCCGCGGCGTGCTCCCTACCCTCGTCCCATTAGAAAAACGTGACGTTCTGGTGAAAAAATAATAACAAAGCGCCCCTGCTGAAATTTCGCGTTAAGGAGGGAGTTCGGCACGGATTGTGGGAACGGGTTGCGTAGAGAGGGAGGAGGATGAAATAAATTTGCATGGACCATGCTGTTGGTAACAACTCCACGGCCCAACCTCTCTAACATGGCTGCTCCAAAGGGACAACGAGATAAGGGGGGAGGCGACTGTTACCGGAGAGGCTCAGCCCGCCGGCTGTACCGGCGGGCCGCAGCGCCGGTAGGGGCTGGCGGCGGCCACCGCCCGCAGGTTGGCGCCCAGGCTGACGTTGCCCGGATCCTCCACTTCCAGCCGGCCGGCTTGCTCGCCGGCATTGAAGCGGAAATGCAGGGCGTAGGTGTCGGCCACCTGGGGCGACAGCCAGATCTCTATGCCCTCGTAGCGGGCGCCGCCGGCGCAGCTCAGGCAGACGTCCACCGGCTCCACCTTGCCGCGTTTATTGCCCACCACTATGTAGAGGCCGCCGTCATCCAGGCTGACCAGGGGGCGGGCCTGGCAGTCGCCGCCCGGGCCGTAGCTGCCATAGAGCCCGGGCGAGAGCACGCCGGGGGCGAGAGGGATGGCCAGGGCCGGCAGCGCCGGCCAGAGCAGGGCCAGCAACAGGGTTGGTTTCATGGCGCTCACCTCGGGGAAAAACACCCTTGAAGTATAGTCCGGGCCCGTCACCGTTCGTCGCTAAGAGGCGGGCCGGCGAAACCGGGCCCGTGGCCGCCTCCGGATAAGCTCGACTTCGATTTACGACTGCTTTAACCTGCACTCCCGCCCATGCGGGCTGTTAAACCGGGAATCATTATCTAAGCTCTAATGAGTCCCTTGCTAGCTGGAGTAGCACCATGTTGCCGGATATGTCGTTTCTTCGGGGGATCTTCGTTCGCTCCCTCGCCTGTTTCTGCCTGTTGGTGGTGCTGGTTGGCGGAGCCCGGGCGGCCGACACCCTGCCATCGCCCGAAGGCACCGTGGTGCTCAGCGTGACCGGCAGGATAGGGGTGACCAATGCCGAGGGGCGGGCCGACTTCGACCTGGCCATGCTCGGGCAACTGCCCCAGCACGAGTTCAATACCCTCACCCCCTGGACCACCCAGGTACACCGCTACCGCGGGGTCCTGCTGCGGGATCTGCTGGACCGGGTGGGGGCCGAGGGCGAGCGGGTCAGGGCCACGGCCCTGAATCAGTATCATGCGGATCTGCCCCCCGGGGTGGCTTCGGACTATCCGCTGCTGCTGGCGACCCACAGGGACGGGGAGCCGATGAGGGTGCGGGACAAGGGACCGATATGGATACTTCTGCCCCTGTCCGACCATCCCGAGCTCAATCTCAAGCAGCACCATGAAATGATGGTCTGGCAGCTCAGAACCCTGGATATCCGCTGATCGTGAACAAACTCAAGCTGCTGCTGCTGACCGCCATCGCCCTGTTGTTCGGCCTCAGCTCCATCTACAGCTACACCCGGGATCTGGACGTGGTGCAGTATGTATCGGGCACCATCAAGGGCATCGGCTGGGCCAGCTCCGAGCTTGAGACCGAAGCGCTGAAGTTCGACCATGCCCTGAGCGAACTGGTGGCCGGCACCAACGACGAGGCCAACCTGCAACTGCGCTTCGAGCTGTTGTGGAGCCGGATCGAGGTGCTGCTGACGGGAGAAGAGAGCCAGCCGCTGCGGGAGCAACCCGGGGTGCTCCCGGTGTTGCAGGCGTTCCGGGAGCAGCTGGAGCTGTGGGAGACGCGGGTGTACGCTCTGACCGCCGGTGATCGGGCCGGCATCCTCGCCCTGCAGCAGGAGCTGGCGCCCTACCGGGAACTGGCGCGGGAGGTCAATGTCGACAGTTTCTCCGGCGCCAACGTCTGGCAACAGCTCAACATCATCCAGGATATCCGTACCCGCTCCCTGCTGTATCTGGCCGGCCTGCTCATCAGCGGCGGCCTGATGCTGTGGCTGCTGGTGCGGGAAAACCGGCGCAACCGCGAGCTGGCCTACCACGACATGCTGACCGGCCTGCCCAACCGCATGTATTTTTACCAGCTGATGGGGGAGGCACTGGCGGCCGCCCACAAGGAGCAACGGCCGCTGGCGCTGCACATGGTGGATCTGAACGGCTTCAAGGCCATCAACGACAGCCTGGGCCACGAGGTGGGGGATCGGCTGCTGCGGGTGATCGCCTCCCGCCTGCGCCAGGCCATTGGCGACCAGGGGGTGGTGGCCCGGCTCGGCGGCGACGAGTTCGTGGTGATCCAGCGCCGCCAGGCCGACGCCACCGGGGCGGAGCAGATGGCGTTGGCGCTGTGGCAGTCACTGTCGCGGGAAGTGCGGCTCAACGACGGCTGCCTGTCGCCCATGGCCTGCATCGGCACCAGCCTGTACCCGGTTCACGGCGCCACCCTGCCGGAGCTGATGAGCCACGCGGACACCGCCATGTACTACGCCAAGAACAACAGCAAGGCTGCGGTGCGGCTGTTCGAGCCGGACATGGACGAGCGGCGCTTGCGTCGCCAGAAGCTGGCGGTGGCGCTGCAGGCCGCCCTGGAGAAGGACGAACTGAGCCTGCACTACCAGCCGATCTTTCACCTGGAAAGCGGCCGTATCGAATCCCTCGAGGTGCTGTTGCGCTGGCAGTCGCCGGAGTTCGGCCAGGTCAGCCCGCTGGAGCTGATCGCCGTGGCCGAGCACCATGGCCTGGCCTTCCGGCTCAACGACTGGGTGCTGCACCGGGCCTGCCGCCAGTTGCGCCAGTGGCAGTCGGCGGGCTTCGGCTGGCTCAAGGTGAACGTCAATGTCAGCCCCAATATCTTTGTCCGGGGCCAACTGGCGGCCACGGTGGCGGACAGCCTGCGCGAGACCGGGGTAAAGGCGGAGAGCCTGGTGCTGGAGATCACCGAGGATACCAGCCTGTGGGACACGGCCGGCTCCCTCGACACCCTGCGCGAGCTGCGCCGGCTCGGGGTGGAGATCGCCCTCGACGACTTCGGCACCGGCTATTCCTCCTTCAGCCACCTGCGCCAGCTGCCGGTGAACAAACTCAAGATCGACAAGTCCTTCGTGGCCGATCTGTCGACAGACCAGCGCGCCTTCAACCTGGTCAAGACCATCGTCACCCTGGCCCACAGCCTGGACATGGCGGTGACCGCCGAAGGCATAGAGCAGCCCGAGCAGCAACGACTGTTGCAGCAACTGGGCTGCCAGCTGGGGCAGGGCTATCTGCTGGCCCGGCCCATGCAGGCCGACGCGGTGACCGACTGGCTGCCGCGGGACGGCCAGTCCCACTCCCAGCCCGCCTAAGGGGGCCCGCCGGCCTTCGCCCTCCTCGGTACTGTCCTCATGCGGGCGGGCCGCCCGCCCCAAGGCTCCATTTCAGTGGACCTTTCCACCACCGGCGTCGCGGTCAGTTGTAGGGTCCACTTCAGTGGACCAATCCACCTCCGGCGCCGCAGTCAGTTGTAGGGTCCACTTCAGTGGACCTTTTCACCAACGGCGCCGCGGTCAGTTGTAGGGTCCACTTCAGTGGACCTTTTCCCCACCGGTGCTGTGGTTCGGTCGACTAAAGTCGACCCTACGGCTCACCCCTCACCCCTCACTCCTCACTCCTCACTCCTCACCACAATACGACCTTGGTCGAAATGTGCGCAACTTCCCCTTTTGTTATTTTTGTCGACAATTTATGTTTCATCTTGCTAATAACCTGCTATTTTTTAGTTATGTAAAACTGAAATGTCGACAACATCATGTCCGTACTCAGTGAAGATCTGACTCCCCGCCTGGTGGAAGCCGTGATCAGCGGCGAACTGACCCCCGGCACCAAGCTGTCCGAGCCCGAGCTGGCCCGCCGTTACGCGGTGGGGCGGGGTTCGGTGCGCGAGGCCCTGTTGCGGCTGGAAGGGCTCGGCCTGGTGGAGCGGCTGCCGCGCCAGGGCGCCCGGGTGGTGCAACTCACCGCCGAGGGGCTGATCGAGCTGTTCGCGGTGCGCGAGGCGCTCGAGGGCATGGCCTGCCGCCTGGCCGCCGCCGCCATCAGCCGGGAAGAGGCCGAGTCCCTCACCCGGCTGCTGGACGAGCACCAGAAATTTGTCGACAGCCAGGAAGTCTACCTGCGCCAGCAGGGGGAGGAGGACTTCCACTACCTGCTGTTCAAGGCCAGCCACAACCAGATGCTGGTCGGCCTGTTGTGCGATGAGCTGTACCAGCTGCTGCGCATGTACCGCCATCGTCTTTCTTACCGTCACTCCGACCCCCGGCTCGCCCTGCGGGAGCATCGCCAGATCCTGGACGCCGTGCTCCAGGGCGACGGCGAGCTGGCCGAGCTGTTGATGCGTCGCCACGTGGCCCGCAGCCGCAACCATTTGCTGGCCCAATTCCAGGAGGAAATGCAATGAAGCAGAGTTTGTTCGACGCCATGGCGTCATCCCGGCCCCTGGCCATCGTCGGCGCCGTCAACGCCTACAGCGCCATGCAGGCGGAGCAGGCCGGGCACCGGGCCCTGTACCTGTCGGGGGCCGGCGTGGCCAATGCCTCCTTCGGCCTGCCGGATCTGGGCATCACCAGCCTCAACGACGTGCTGGAGGACGCCCGCCGCATCACCGCCGCCAGCCCCCTGCCGCTGCTGGTGGACGTGGACACCGGCTTCGGCGGCGCCTTCAACATCGCCCGTACCGTGAAGGAGATGGAGCGGGCCGGGGTGGCCGCCATCCATATCGAGGATCAGGTGGCGCAGAAGCGCTGCGGCCACCGGCCCAACAAGGCCATCGTGTCCCGGGCGGAGATGGTGGACCGCGTCAAGGCGGCGGTGGACGCCCGCACCGACAGCCGCTTCGCCATCATGGCCCGCACCGACGCCCTGGCGGTGGAGGGCATGGACAGCGCCGTGGAGCGGGCCCTGGCCTGCGTGGAGGCGGGCGCCGACCTGCTCTTCCCCGAGGCGATGGAGAGCCTGGAGCAGTACCGCGCCTTCTGCGACGCCGTGGGCGTGCCGGTGCTGGCCAACATCACCGAGTTCGGCAAGACCCCCCTGTTCAGCCAGCAGGAGCTGGCCGGCGCCGGGGTGGCCATGGTGCTTTATCCGCTGTCGGCCTTCCGCGCCATGAGCCGGGCCGCCGAGACCGTTTACCGCCACATCCTGCAGGACGGTCACCAGCGCGAGGCGGTGGCACTGATGCAGCCCCGGGAAGAGCTGTACCGGACCCTGGGCTACCACGACTATGAAGCCAAACTGGATGCACTGTTCGCACAAGGAGGAAACCATGACTAACACCGAAGGACTGCGCGGCCAGAGCGCCGGCCAGACTGCCCTCTGTACCGTGGGCAAGACCGGCTCCGGCCTGACCTACCGGGGCTTTGATATCGAGGATCTGGCCGCCAAGGCCCAGTTCGAGGAAGTGGCCTTCCTGCTGCTCAAGGGCTACCTGCCCAACACCGGCGAGCTTTCCGCCTTCAAGGCCCGGCTGCGCGCCAACCGGGGCCTGCCGGCGGCGCTGCGCACCGTGCTCGAGCAGATCCCCGCCTCGGCCCACCCCATGGACGTGCTGCGCACCGGCTGCTCCCTGCTCGGCAACCTGGAAACCGAACACAAGTTCAGCGAGCAGCAGGAGGCGGCGGAGCGGTTGCTGGCGCTCTTGCCCTCGATGATCTGCTACTGGTACCGCTACGCCCACGACGGTGTGCGCATCGACACCGCCCTGGACGACGACAGCATCGGCGGCCACTTCCTGCACATGCTGCGCGGCAATACCCCGCCGGAGCTGGACGTGAAGGTGATGCACTGCTCGCTGATTTTGTATGCCGAGCACGAGTTCAACGCCTCCACCTTCGCCGCCCGGGTGTGCGCCTCCACCCTCACCGACCTGCACTCGGCGGTGACCGCCGCCATCGGCACCCTGCGCGGCCCCCTGCACGGCGGCGCCAACGAGGCGGCCATGGCGATGATCGAGCAGTGGACCGGCCCGGACGAGGCCGAACGCGAGCTGCTGGCCATGCTGGCGCGCAAGGACAAGGTGATGGGCTTCGGCCACGCCGTGTACAAGGAAAAGGACCCGCGCAACGCCATCATCAAGCCCTGGGCCAAGCAACTGGGCCAGGCGGTGGGCGACCGGGTGCTTTATCCGGTATCCGAGCGGGTGGAGGAGGTGATGTGGCGGGAGAAAAAGCTGTTCGCCAACGCCGACTTCTACCACGCCAGCGCTTACCACTTTATGGGCATTCCCACCAAGCTGTTCACCCCCATCTTCGTGCTGAGCAGGGTCACCGGCTGGACCGCCCACATCATGGAGCAGCGCGCCCATAACCGCATTATCCGCCCCAGCGCCGACTACGTGGGCCCGGGCCACCAACAGTGGGTGCCGATAGCGCAGCGCTGAAGCTGGAAGCTGGACGTGGAGTGTCATCCCCGCGAAGGCGGGGATCCAGGGCCCTGAAAAGCACACCCAGGCTCCGGTGCAAGGCCAGGCGGGCGGGCCGCCCGCGCCCCAGCCGGCCGTAGGGTCGACTTCAGTCGACCGATGGATTCATGGGCCAAAGCTGGCCGTAGGGTCGACTTCAGTCGACCACCCATTGACGGAACAATCATTCAGACCAACCAAGGAACACCAAGATGAGCGCCAATTTCGACCTGAACCAAAGACCCGATCCCGATCAGCTGCTGGTCACCATCGCCGACTATGTGGCCAACACCGAGATCGACTCCGCCGAGGCCTACGACACCGCCCGCAACTGCCTGATCGACACCCTGGGTTGTGGCCTGCTGGCACTGCGTTTTCCCGAGTGCACCAAGCACCTGGGGCCAATCGTACCCGGCACTACGGTGCAACACGGCGCCCGGGTGCCCGGCACCTCCCACGAGCTGGATCCGGTGACCGCCGCCTTCAACATCGGCTGCATCATCCGCTGGCTCGACTTCAACGACACCTGGCTCGCCGCCGAGTGGGGCCATCCCTCCGACAACCTGGGCGGCATCCTGGCCACCGCCGACTACCTGAGCCGGGTGGCGGTATCCCAGGGCAAGGCGCCGCTCACCATGAGGGACGTGCTCACCGCCATGATCAAGGCCCACGAGATCCAGGGTGTGCTGGCGCTGGAAAACAGCTTCAACCGGGTGGGGCTGGATCACGTGCTGCTGGTGCGGGTGGCCTCCACCGCCGTGGTCACCAAAATGCTCGGCGGCAGCCGGGAGCAGATCATCGACGCCCTGTCCCAGGCCTGGGTGGATGGCTGCTCGCTGCGCACCTACCGCCATGCCCCCAACGCCGGCTCGCGCAAGTCCTGGGCGGCGGGGGACGCCACCGCCCGGGCGGTACGCCTGGCCATGATCACCATGAAGGGGGAGATGGGTCTGCCCTCGGTGCTGACCGCACCCAAATGGGGCTATTACGACGTGCTGTTCAAGGGTGAAAGCTTCAAGGTCAAGCAGCCCTTCGCCAGCTACGTGATGGAAAACGTGCTGTTCAAGATCAGCTTTCCCGCCGAGTTCCACGCCCAGACCGCGGTGGAGTGCGCGGTGCGCCTGCACGACCAGGTGAAGGACCGCATCGGTGACATCGACCGCATCGTGGTGACCACCCACGAGTCCGCCATCCGCATCATCTCCAAGGTGGGGGATCTGGCCAACCCGGCGGACCGGGATCACTGCCTGCAGTACATGATTGCCGTGCCCCTGCTGTACGGCGACCTGGTGGCCGAGCACTACGAGGACGACTTCCACCGGGGCGATAGCCGGATCGACGCCCTGCGCGACAAGATGGAGATAGTGGAAGACCTCCGCTACAGCGCCGAGTACCTGGAGGCCGACAAGCGCGCCATCGCCAACGCCATCCAGGTGTTCTTCAAGGACGGCACCAGCACCGACAAGGTGGAGGTGGAATACCCCATCGGCCACCGCCGCCGCCGGGCCGAGGGCATACCGGTGCTGGAGCGCAAGTTCCTGCGCAACCTGCAGACCCGTTTCCCCCAGGGCCGCTGCCGGCAGATAGTGGATCTCTGCCTGGATCAGCAACGGTTGGAGGCCACCCCGGTACAGGAGTTTATGGCGCTGTTTGTGATCAACTAGGAAGGAGTGGTTGACCTACGGGATCCGCCGGGTGTGTTGTAGGGGCCTCTTCAGTGGACCTGCCACCCACGGCGCCGGCTTTGGTCGACTGAAGTCGACCCTACCCAGCCGTCGGGCCCATTGCAATGGGCCCTTGGGGCGCGGCCCGCCCGCATGAAAGCGGCAAGACTCGGCCCCGAATACGAAACAACCATCCACCGCCGGTCCAGGGGAGGGGCCGGCGCCACCTTGCTTACAGGAGGACATCGATGTCTACCTACCGGCACTACCACGACGCGGCGCGACAGCAACCGGAACGGTTCTGGCGCGAGCAGGCGGAAAAGCTCGACTGGTTCCGCTTTCCCCAGACCATACTGGCCAAGGACGGCAACGGCATCGACCGCTGGTTCGTCGACGGCGAACTCAATCTCTGCCATATGGCGCTCGATCATCATATCGAGGCCGGGCGCGGCGGCGACACCGCCCTCATCTACGACTCGCCGGTCACCGGCCAGAAGGCCCGTTACAGCTATCTTTCATTGCGCAACGAGGTGGCCAAGGTCGCCGGCATGCTGGCCGGGCTGGGGGTGGGCAAGGGCGATCGGGTGGTCATCTACATGCCGATGATCCCCGAGGCCGCCATGGCCATGCTGGCCTGCGCCCGGCTGGGGGCGGTGCACTCGGTGGTGTTCGGCGGCTTCGCCGCCCACGAGCTGGCGGTGCGCATCGAGGACGCCGAGCCCAGGGTGCTGCTCACCGCCTCCTGCGGCATCGAGGTGAACAAGGTCATTCCCTACAAGCCCCTGGTCGACAAGGCGGTGATGGACAGCCGCTGGAAGCCGGAGCAGGTGGTGGTGCTGCAACGGCCCCAATGCGAGGCGGTGCTTGCCGAAGAGCGGGATTTGGACTGGCAGGCCCTGCTCGCCCGGGCCGAGCCGCACCCTTGCGTGCCCGTGCCCGCCACGGATCCGCTTTATATCCTCTACACCTCGGGCACCACCGGCAAGCCCAAGGGAGTGGTGCGCGACACCGGCGGCTACGCCGTGGCGCTTCACTTCAGCATGGCGGCGGTGTTTGACCTCAAGCCCGGCGAGGTGATGTTTACCGCCTCGGACGTGGGCTGGGTGGTGGGCCATTCCTATATCGTCTATGGCCCCTTGATCAGGGGGTGCACCAGCATTCTCTACGAGGGCAAGCCGGTGAAAACCCCGGATCCGGGCGCCTTCTGGCGGCTGTGCGACGAATACGGGGTGAGCGTGCTGTTCTCGGCGCCCACCGCCTTTCGCGCCATCAAGAAGGAAGATCCCGCTGGCGAGGGTGTGCGGCGTTACCCCATGGCAAGGCTGCGCCATATCTACATGGCCGGCGAGCGGCTGGATCCGCCCACCCTGGAGTGGGTGATGACGCATACCGGCCGGCCGGTGACCGACAACTGGTGGCAGACCGAAACCGGCTGGCCCATCGCCGCCAACCCCATCGGCCTGGAGCCCCATGCCATCAAACCGGGCTCCGCCACCCTGCCGGTGCCGGGCTTCAATGTCGAGGTGCTGGACGAGGCGGGCCAGCCGGTGCCGGCCAACACCCAGGGCTTTATCGCCCTGCGCGAGCCCCTGCCGCCCGGCTGCCTGACCACCATCTGGCGCAACCACGACCGCTACCGCGCGGGCTATCTCAGCACCTTTCCCGGCTACTATGTGTCCGGCGACGGCGGTTACCTGGACGAAGACGGCTACCTGTTCGTGATGGGGCGGGTGGACGACGTTATCAACGTGGCCGGCCACCGGCTCTCCACCGGCGAGATGGAAGAGGTGCTGGCCGGCCACCCGGCGGTGGCGGAATGCGCCGTGGTGGGGGTGCAGGACGAGCTCAAGGGCCAGCAGCCCCTGGGGCTGGTGGTGCTCAAGGACGGGGTGAATACTCCGCCCGGGCAAATCGTCGAGGAGCTGATCGCCCTGGTGCGTGAGCGCATCGGTCCGCTGGCCTGCTTCAAGACCGCCCTGGTGGTCGGCCGCCTGCCCAAGACCCGCTCCGGCAAGATACTGCGCCGGATCATACGCCAGATGGCCGACGGCGAACCCTGGGCCCTGCCTTCCACCATAGAGGATCCCGCCAGCCTGGAGGATATCGCCCGGGTATTGCAGGAACGTGGATAAAGCACTGATTAGTCTGTTACTTTTCTGGTTTTCCCGTGCGAGCTGTCGCCATGGTATGAGGGCCGCCCGCACCCCTGGGGCGCGGGCGGCCCGCCCGCAGGGGGGTTATACCGTGGTTTTGGGGTGGCTTGAGGGCACGAGAGTTGCCGCTGCGCGGCAATGCAGGCGAGCCGCCTGCGCTCCATCCCCGTCTTTTCATTAGTGTATTTCAACGTTCATCTCTTCCTCCCCAGCCAGATCCGTTCGCCGTCCCGTCCCTCCATAGCGTGACAAGGTTCACAAATATATATCGATAACAAAAAGCTTGGTTTATTGTTAACGATTTATTGGTTAACTTGTTTACTTAAATTTAATTTCATTGTTCACATTTAACCATGACCGGCAACATCGCCGGCACGGCAGTAACACAGGGAGAGGCCAATGGCGGTACATGAAATGAACAACCCCGAGCTGATGCCGTCCACCGACAAGGACAGGGACATCAACATCTGGGACTTCACCATGCTCTGGGCGGGCATGACCATCAACATGGGGGCCTTCACCATGGGCGCCCAGCTCTATCCGGGCCTGTCGCCCTGGACCATCATCGGCGCCATACTGGCGGCCTACGCCATCGTCACCAGCATACTGATCCTGGCCGGCGACATCGGCATCCGCTACGGCATCCCCTTCACCGTCTATATCCGCTCCTGCTTCGGCTACAAGGGCGCCAAGATCCCCGCCGCCTTTCGTGCCATTCCCGCCTGCTTCTGGTTCGGCTTCCAGACCTGGGTGGCGGCGGTGGCCATCGGCAAGGTGCTGGAGATGTGGGTCGGCTATACCAACACCACCATCCTCATCCTGATCTTCGGAGTATTGCAGGTGGTGAACGCCGTCTACGGCATGAAGGCCATGGCCAAGTTCGACTGGGTCGCCATTCCGGCGCTGACCATCCTTATTGGCCTGGTCACCTTCTGGCTGCTGCAGACCAACAACGCCACCATCGGCGACGTGCTGGCCGCGCCCTCGCTGGACAACGGCTCCTTCTGGTTCGCGGTGATGGCCATCGCCGGCATCTGGATCACCATGGGCCTGAACAGCCCGGATCTCACCCGCAAGCTGGAGCGCTCGCGCGATCACTCCAGCAAGAACTTCTTTATCCGCAACCGCAAGCCCTTTATCGCCCAGCTCACCGGCCTTATCGTGATCGGCTCCGGCATCCTGATGGTGGGCATGATCGGCGGCATCCTCACCGGCACCTGGGATCCCATCGAAATCGTGCTCAACTCCATGAGCTCGCCCATCGTGCTGATCCTGAGCATGCTGACCATCGCCTTCGCCCAGTGGTCCACCAATACCGCCGCCAACCTGATGCCCTCGGCCTATATCCTGATGAACGTCTTCCCCCGGCTGAACTTCGCCCAGGGCGTGGCCATCTCCGGCGTTATCGGCCTGCTGATGATGCCCTGGGTATTCGCCGACAACCTGCTGTGGTTCAGCGTCATCACTTCCGGCCTGCTCGGTCCGGTGGCGGGCATCATGCTGGCCGACTTCTACCTGCTGCGCCGTGGCCGGCTGAACGTTAACGATTTCTACGATCCCAAGGGCCCCTTCGTCTACCAGAACAACTACAACCTGCGCGCCTTCCTGGTGTACGGGGTGTCTTTCCTGTGCAGCCTGGTGTTTATCAACCTGGCCTTCTTCGTCGGCCTGGTGATCAGTGTGGTGGGCTACACCCTGCTGATGAAGCCCATCGCCAAACCTGCCGGCGAGGTGGTGCTGCAAACCGAGTCCTGAGTTTTTAAAGCGTTAATCGTGCCTTGGCCCCCTCGCGGGGCCTTTTTTTGTTGGTAAGGACTCGAGTTGCACCAATATGGATCCTCTGCACGGCAGTGTGCACCACTTTGGTGATAGAGACTCGGTCAAGCGGGATGGCGGCCCCGTCTATTCTTGATGAATAAGTTTAACTTTTTGATTTAATTGTAATTTAAATAATTGGCACGAATTCTGTTAATGCTTGTGTACAGAATCTTCGACCCCGATGTGTCCATATGACCCAGCTTCAAGCACAAGCCCCGCAAGCCGGCCCCGGTTACGGTCAGGCGCGTAGCTGGCCGGCGCACCTGCGCCTGCGGCTGGAAGCCGACCCGTCTCCGGCCGGGGGCAAGACCCGGCTCAAGGGACTGGACTTTGCCGGCCCCCTGCGCATCCAGCGCCCCTTCTATCCGGAAGGGGGCACCTGCCATCTTTACCTGCTGCATCCCCCCGGCGGCCTGGTGTCCGGCGACCGGCTGGCCATCGAGGTGGCCGCCGAGCCCGGCAGCCAGGTGCTGCTGACCACCCCTTCGGCGGGCAAGATCTACGGCCGTGACAGCGCCGGCGTGGCCCAGGGCCAGCAGGTGTGGCTGCGCGCCGGCGAGGGCGCCGAACTGGAATGGCTGCCCCAGGAGACCATCGTTTACCGGGGCGCCAACGGCGTGCTCGACACCAAAGTCGAGCTGGCCGAAGGCGCCCGTTTTATCGGCTGGGACCTGGTCTGCCTGGGCCGCCCGGCCGGCGAGCACTGGTTCGAACAGGGCCACCTGACCCAGCGCCTGCAACTGCACCGGGGCGGCCGCCTGCTGTTCAACGAACGCCTCAGCCTCGAGGGCGGCGACTGGCTGCACCGGGGCCGGGTGGGGCTGAACGGCGGCTGCGTGTTCGGCACCCTGATGGCGGCGGGGCCCGGGCTGGATGACGCCCTTATCGGCGAGTTGCGCGAGGCCTTGCCGGGCCCCGATTTCACCCTGACCGAACGCCTGGGCGTGCTGCTGGTGCGCTATTTGGGCACTGATATGAACATTTGCCGCGACGGCATGTGGCAGGCCTGGGGGCTTATCCGCCCCGCCGTGCTCGGCCGGCCCGCCGTTATTCCCCGGATCTGGCTCACTTAAGCCTGTGTTCCTTCGAAGGGACAACAGGCGGTGATGGCGTTTTGAAGAGGACAAAGGGTGCGGTTCCACCGACCCTCCGCGCCAGGGGGCGCGAAGCGCCTAGCACCGGCGTTAGCGCCGCGACCGAGTTGCCAGTGGCAAGTCGCAGCGCGGCGATAACGACGGTTTCCGCGACATCGGCGCGGCGGAGCCCCCAGGGAAGGGTTTACGGCGTGTCGGTGGCGCCGTGCGCTTTGGCCGAGTGGTACAGATCTCAAACCGATGTGTAGGAGAGACCCAAAAATGGAACTCAGTCCAAGAGAAAAGGACAAGCTGCTGTTGTTTACCGCCGCCCTGCTGGCCGAGCGCCGGCTGGCGCGCGGGCTTAAACTCAACTACCCGGAGGCGGTGGCCTACCTGTCGGCGGCGGTGATGGAAGGCGCCCGCGACGGCCGCACCGTGGCCGAGCTGATGGGCGAGGGCCGCACCTGGCTGACCCGCGACCAGGTGATGGAAGGCGTGGCAGAGCTGGTGCAGGAAGTACAGGTGGAGGCCACCTTTCCCGACGGCACCAAGCTGGTGACCCTGCACCAACCCATTCAGTAAGGAGGCGTCATGATACCGGGCGAATACCAGCTGGCCGAAGACGACATCGTCCTCAATGAAGGCCGTGAACGGCGCACCCTGAGTGTGGCCAACACCGGTGACAGGCCCATCCAGGTGGGCTCCCACTACCACTTTGCCGAGGTCAACCCGGCGCTCGTCCTGGACAGATCCCAGGCGCTCGGCTTTCGCCTCGATATCGCCGCCGGCACCGCGGTACGCTTCGAGCCGGGCCAGAGCCGCACCGTGACCCTGGTGGCCCTGGGCGGCAAGCGGGAAGTCTACGGTTTCCGGGGCGAGGTAATGGGACGACTGGAAGGAGGGCAGGATGAGCAAAATTAGCCGGCAGGCCTATGCGGACATGTTCGGCCCCACCCTGGGCGACCGGGTGCGGCTGGCCGACACCGAGCTGTGGATAGAGGTGGAGCAGGACTACACCCTGTATGGTGAGGAAGTGAAGTTCGGCGGCGGCAAGGTGATCCGCGACGGTATGGGCCAGAGCCAGGCGGTGCGCGCCGACAGCGTGGACACGGTGATCACCAACGCCCTGATCCTGGATCACTGGGGCATCGTCAAGGCCGACCTGGCCATCAAGGACGGCCGCATCCACGCCATCGGCAAGGCCGGCAACCCGGATATCCAGGACGGGGTCAGCATCAACGTGGCGCCGGGCACCGAGGTAATCGCCGGCGAGGGGCTGATCCTCACCGCCGGCGGGGTGGACGCCCATATCCACTATATCTGCCCCCAGCAGGTGGAGGAGGCGATCTGCTCCGGTATCACCACCATGCTCGGCGGCGGCACTGGCCCCGCCACCGGCAGCAAGGCCACCACCTGCACCCCCGGCGCCTGGCATATCGCCCGCATGCTGCAGGCCACCGACCAGATGCCGATGAACTTCGGCTTTCTCGGCAAGGGCAACGCCAGCCGGCCCGAGGCCCTGCGCGAGCAGCTGGAAGCCGGCGCCATGGGGCTCAAGCTGCATGAAGACTGGGGCACCACCCCGGCGGCCATCGACTGCTGCCTGTCGGTGGCGGAGGAATACGACGTGCAGATCGCCATCCACACCGACACCCTCAACGAGTCGGGCTTCGTGGAGGACACCCTGGCCGCCTTCAAGGGCCGTACCATCCACACCTACCACACCGAGGGCGCCGGCGGCGGCCACGCGCCGGACATCCTCACCGCCTGCAGCCTGCCCAACGTGCTGCCCTCGTCCACCAACCCGACCCGGCCCTATACGGTCAACACCGTGGACGAGCACCTGGACATGCTGATGGTGTGCCACCACCTGGATCCCAACATCCCGGAAGACGTGGCCTTCGCCGACTCGCGCATCCGCAAGGAGACCATAGCGGCGGAAGACATCCTCCAGGATCTGGGGGTGATTTCGATGATCTCCTCCGACAGCCAGGCCATGGGCCGGGTGGGGGAGGTGGTGTGCCGAACCTGGCAGACCGCCCACAAGATGAAGGTGCAGCGCGGCCCGCTGCCGGAAGACCGGGCGCTTGGCGCCGACAACTTCCGCGCCAAGCGCTACATCGCCAAGTACACCATCAACCCGGCCATCACCCACGGCATCAGCCACGAGGTGGGCTCGGTGGAGGTGGGCAAGCTGGCCGACCTGGTGTTGTGGAGCCCGGCCTTTTTCGGCATCAAGCCGGCGCTGATCATCAAGGGCGGCAGCATCGCCTACGCCCCCATGGGGGATGCCAACGCCTCCATCCCCACGCCCCAGCCGGTGCACTACAGGCCCATGTTCGGCGCCCAGGGGCGGGCGGCGGCGGCGAGCAGCCTGACCTTTGTCAGCCAGGCGGCGCTGGCGCGGGATCTGGCCAAGGATCTCGGCCTCACGCGACAGCTTGCGGCCTGCCGCAACACCCGCACCATCACCAAGGCCGATCTCGTCCACAACGGCGCCACCCCTGAGCTGACCGTGGACGCCCAGACCTACGAGGTGCGCGCTGACGGCGAACTGCTGCACTGCGAGCCGGCCACTGTGCTGCCCCTGGCCCAGTTGTATGCGTTGTTTTAACCAGGCGACAAGGGCGCCCTCCTGCACTGTAGGGCCGACTTGTGGGCTCGACTCGTAGGGTCGAATTTATTCGACCGAACCCGGCGCCGGTGTTGGAAAGGTCCATTGAAATGGACCCTACGGCAAAGCCGCCACCTGCGGTATCGGCGTCAAGGCTCGACTTGTGGGCCCGACTCGTAGGGTCGAATTTATTCGACCGAACCCGGCGCCGGTGTTGGAAAGGTCCATTGAAATGGACCCTACGGCAAAGCCGCCACCTGCGGTATCGGCGTCAAGGCTCGACTTGTGGGCTCGGCTTGTAGGGTTGAATTTATTCGACCGAACCCGGCGCCGGTGTTGGAAAGGTCCATTGAAACCGGCCCTACGGAAACAGCCGCTTATACAGAGGAAACGTATGCTGAAAATCACCCAAAACCTGGGCCAGACGGATGAACCGGCACAGGATACCCTGACCCTGCCCTTCGAGCTGCGCCGGAAGGGGCGCTTTCGCGCCGTCAGCGACGCCGGCACCGAGGTGGGCCTCTTCCTCGAGCGCGGCCAGGTGCTGGCCCAGGGCGACAGGCTCAAGAGCGAGTGCGGCCGGCTGTTCGAGGTGGCGGCGAGCCCCGAGCCCATGGTCACCGCCCACGCGGCGGACTGGCCGGGTTTCGCCCGGGCCTGCTATCACCTGGGCAACCGCCACGTCACCCTGGAAATCGGCCCGCTCTGGCTGCGTTTTCCGCCGGATCACGTGCTGGAGCACCTGGCCGAGCACCTGGGCCTGCGGCTGGAGCACGGCGAGGCGCCCTTCAACCCCGAATCCGGCGCCTACCAGGGCCTGGGGGGCCATCACCATCATGATGATCACGGGCACCACCATGACCACTGAGGTGAGGGAACTGCTCGGGCTGCTGCACCTGGCCAGCCCGGCGTTGCCCATCGGCGGTTTCGCCTATTCCGCCGGCCTGGAATCGGCCATCGATCTGGGCTGGGTCGGCGACGAAGACGGCCTGGAGCAGTGGCTGGCCGGCGCCCTGCAGGGGCTGGCGCACCTGGACCTGCCGGTGCTGCTGCGCCTGTACCGGGCCCTGGAGCAGGGAGATAACGACGCGATGGCGCACTGGAACGATTTTGTGCGCGCCGGCCGCGAAACCCGCGAACTGCTGTTCGAGGACGAACAGCAGGCCCGGGCCCTGGTGCGGCTGCTGAAGGGGCAGGGCACCGAGGTGTCGATGCTGCCCGCACCGCCGGCATTGATGAGCGCCTGGGCCCTGGCCGCCCGCAGCTGGGGGCTGAGCGCCGAGGGCGCGGCCCTGGGCTTTGCCTGGAGCTGGCTCGAAAACCAGCTCACCGTGGCCAGCAAGACGCTGCCCCTTGGCCAGACGTCGGCCCAGCGGCTGCTGCTGGCACTCAAGCCGGCATTGGCCGGGGCGCTGGCCCTGGCCGGTGAACTGCACGACGACCAACTGGGGCTGAGCCTGCCCGGCCAGGTGCAGGCCAGCGCCCTGCACGAAACCCAATATTCCCGTTTATTCCGGAGTTGAACCATGAGTACACAATGTTTGCGCGTAGGTGTGGGCGGGCCGGTCGGCTCGGGCAAGACGGCGCTGCTGCGCCAGCTGTGCCTGGCCCTGCGGGATCACTATGATCTGGCGGTGGTCACCAACGACATCTATACCAAGGAGGATGCCGAATTCCTGCTGCGCAACGAAGCGCTGGCCGAGGATCGCATCATGGGGGTGGAAACCGGTGGCTGCCCGCACACCGCCATCCGCGAAGACGCCTCCATGAACCTGGCGGCCATCGACACCCTGCAGGAGCGCCACCCCGGCCTCGAACTGGTGCTGGTGGAAAGCGGCGGCGACAACCTCTCCGCCACCTTCAGCCCCGAGCTGTCGGATCTCACCCTCTACGTGATCGACGTCTGCGCCGGCGACAAGATCCCCCGCAAGGGCGGCCCCGGTATCACCAAGTCCGACTTGCTGATCATCAACAAGACCGATCTGGCACCCATGGTCAACGCCTCCCTGGAGGTGATGGACAGGGACGCCAAACGCATGCGCGGCGAGCGCCCCTTCGTCTTCACCAACCTGATGCGCGGCGACGGCCTGGGCGACATCATCCGCTTTATCCAGCAGCAGGGCATGCTGCGCCCGCTGCCCGCCGACTTTGCCATAACAACCACAAAGGAAGGAGCATAACCATGAACAGAGCACTGATAGTCCTGATGACCCTGGCCCCCGCCGCCGCCTTCGCCCACCCGGGCCATGGCGATCACGGCCTGGTGTCCGGCTTTACCCACCCGCTGCTGGGTTGGGATCACCTGCTGGCCATGGTGGCGGTGGGCATGCTGGCGGTGCTGGGCCGGGAACAGAAAGCCTGGCAATTGCCGCTGGCCTTTGTGGCGGCCATGGTGGCGGGCGCCCTGCTCGGCATCGGCGGGGTCGGCATGGCCGGGGTGGAAACGGGCATTCTCGCCTCGTTGGTGGTGCTGGGCGGCATGTTGGCCGCCGGCGTCACCGGTTTTACCGGCCTGGCCCTGGGGCTGTGCGCCCTGTTC
The DNA here is from genome assembly GCF_002407485.1 of Zobellella denitrificans. Lineage (NCBI taxonomy): Bacteria > Pseudomonadati > Pseudomonadota > Gammaproteobacteria > Aeromonadales > Aeromonadaceae > Zobellella > Zobellella denitrificans. Next base: position 1,210,100 of record NZ_CP012621.1, read on the forward strand.
GGCCTGTTCCACGGCAACGCCCATGGCCTGGAGCTGCCGGCCCACGGCTCGGCGCTGGGCTATTTCGCCGGCTTCGTGGCCGCCACCGCCCTGCTGCACGCCGCAGGCTGGCTGGCCGCCGGCAAAATCCACGCCACCGCGGTGCGCATCGCCGGCGGCGCCATGGCCGGCGCCGGCCTGCTCGCGGCGATATAAGCTAACGCCCCAATGACCCGTGCCATGCCCGGGTCCGGAAGGCGACGGCCACCCCTGGAGCGCAGGCGGCTCGCCTGCCTTCCCGCGCAGCGGGAACCTGCGGCCTTGGCAAGCCATGCCTTAACCACAGGCGTACCATCATGCGGGCGGGCCGCCCGCGCCCCACGGCCCTGTCCCGCCGGTCAACTGGCCGGTCCTGTCATTGCCAAAGGCCCCTTTTGAGTCGATAATTTCCTATTCCAACAACCTGTTCAGAGCAATCCCCCATGCTGGATAAATACTTTCATTTAAAGGAACTGAATACCGATGTGCGCCGTGAGGTGGTGGCCGGGATCACCACCTTCCTCACCATGGCCTATATCATCTTCGTCAACCCGGCCATCCTGGCCGATGCGGGCATGGATCGCGGCGCCGTTTTCGTGGCCACCTGCCTGGCCGCCGCCATCGGCTGCTTTATCATGGGGCTCTGGGCCAACTATCCCATCGCCCTGGCGCCGGGCATGGGGCTCAACGCCTTCTTCACCTATACGGTGGTGCTCACCGAAGGCTACAGCTGGCAGGCCGCCCTGGGGGCGGTGTTCTTCTCCGGCTGTATCTTCGTGCTGCTCAGCCTGCTCAAGGTGCGGGAGTGGATCATCAACTCCATTCCGGGGCCGCTCAAGATTGGCATCGCCGCCGGCATCGGCTTGTTCCTGGCGCTGATCGGCCTTAAAAACGCCGGCATCATCGTCGACCACCCGGCCACCCTGGTGTCGCTCGGCGACGTCACCAGCCTGCCGGTGGGCCTGGCGACGCTGGGCTTTTTCCTGATCATCGGCTTGGCGGCGCGCGGCATGCGCGGCGCCGTGATGATCGGCATCCTGGTGATCACCGGCCTGGGCATCGCCTTCGGCGACGTGCAGTATCACGGCATCATGTCCGCTCCGCCGTCCATCCTGCCGACCTTTATGCAGCTGGATATCGCCGGCGCCTTCAATGTGGGCATGCTGTCGGTGATCTTCGCCTTCCTGTTCGTAGATCTGTTTGACACCTCAGGCACCCTGATCGCCGTGGCCCAGCGTGCCAAGCTGCTGGACGAGCAGGGCCGGCTGCCGCGCCTGGGCCGCGCCCTGCTGGCCGACAGTACCGCCTCCATCACCGGCTCCATGCTGGGTACCTCCACCACCACTTCCTACGTGGAAAGCGCCGCCGGGGTGGCGGTGGGCGGGCGCAGCGGCCTCACCGCCGTGGTCACCGGCCTGATGTTTATCCTGGCCTTGCTGTTCTCGCCCCTGGCTGGCATGGTGCCGGCCTACGCCACCGCCGGTGCCCTGGTGTACGTGGCGGTGCTGATGATGGCCCAGCTCAGCCACCTGCACTGGGACGACGTGACCGAAGCGGTGCCCGCGGTGGTGGTGGTGGCCATGATGCCCTTCACCTTCTCCATCGCCCACGGCATCGCCCTGGGTTTTATCAGCTATGTGGGGGTCAAGCTGCTGGCCGGCCGGGCCGCCGAGATCAGCCCCACCGTCTGGGTGCTGGCCCTGCTCTTCGTGGTGAAGTTTGCGGTAGGCCTGTAACCCGTGCCGGGTTCGGTCGAATAAATTCGACCCTACGGGCCGGCGCTGTGGGAGGAGGCAGTAGGGTCCATTTCAATGGACCTCCCGCCACCGGTGCCGGGTTCGGTCGAATAAATTCGACCCTACGGCTCCCGCCGCCCCAGGCGACAACAAAAAAGCCCCGGAAATCCGGGGCTTTTTGCGCTTTGGCTGGTTGTATCAGGGCTGCTCTTCCACCGTGGCCGGGGTGCCGGCCGGGCGGTATTTCAGCAGGAAGGCGACGGTAAAGGCCAGGGCCACGCCCAGGCCGATCAGGGTGGCCGGCTGTATCCCCAGGCCGAAGCCGATTTCCGCATGGGCCAGGTAGGTGAAGGTGACCGCGGTCATAAAGATGGCGGGCAGGGTGCATACCCAGTGCAGCTTGCCTTCTTTGGCCAGGTAGGCGGCGGCGGCCCACAGCATGATCATGGCGGTGGTCTGGTTGGCCCAGCCGAAGTAGCGCCAGATCACGCCGAACTCGGCCTGGGTGATCAGGTAGCCGACCACGAACATGGGCAGGGCGATCAGCAGCCGCTTGGGCAGGGACTGCTGGGGCAGCTTGAGGAAGTCGGCGATGATCAGACGGGCGCTGCGAAAGGCGGTGTCGCCCGAGGTGATCGGCAGTATCACCACGCCCAGTATCGCCAGCACGCCGCCCACCATGCCCAGCAGGCTGGTGGAAACCTGGTGTACCACGGCGGCCGGGCCGCCGCTGGCCAGCACCGCGTTCAGCGCCTCCGGGCTTTCATAGAAGGAGATGCCGAGGCTGCACCAGATAAGCGCTATTACCCCTTCGCCGATCATGGCGCCGGTGAAGATAAAGCGGCCGGAGCGCTCGTTTTGCATGCAGCGGGCCATCAGCGGGGACTGGGTGGCGTGAAAGCCGGACACGGCGCCGCAGGCGATGGTGATAAACAGCAGCGGCCACAGGGGCAGGCCGTCCGGGTGCAGGTTGCCGAAGTCCAGCCCGCCCGAGTGGAAGCCGTTGCCGCTGGCGAATTGGCCCAGCAGCAGGCCCACCGACATAAATACCAGCAGGGCGCCGAAGATGGGGTAGAGGCGGCCGATAATTTTGTCGATCGGCACCAGGGTGGCGATGATGTAATAGGCGAAGATGGCGGCGACCCAGGCGGCCACCGTGGTGCCGGAGAGATCACCCAGCAGCTTGGCCGGGCCGAGCACGAACACCACGCCCACCAGCAACAGCAGCAGCACGGCGAAGATATTCATAAAGTGCTTGGCGAAGCTGCCCAGTTGCTGGCCGACCACGGTGGGCACCGAGGCGCCCCTGGCCCTGACCGACAGCATGCCGGAAAAGTAGTCGTGCACGGCGCCGGCGAAGACGCAGCCGAACACTATCCAGAGCATGGCCACCGGGCCGTAGAGGGCACCCAGTATGGGGCCGAAGATGGGACCCAGGCCGGCGATGTTCAGCAACTGCACCAGGTAGACCTTTTTGTCCGACATGGGCACATAGTCGACCCCGTCGGCCATGGTGACCGCCGGGGTATCCAGCTCGGGCCGGGGCCCGAACAGGCGCTCGATGAACTTTCCGTAGGTGAAGTAACCGGCAATCAAGAGGCCGATGCATAGTAAAAGCCACGTCATAACACTGCTCCTTGTCTGTGAACGGGTTGTTAACGGATTGCAGTGTAAGGATCCGGCCGGCAAAGTCCCGGCCTTATTGGGTGAGCGGTCATATGGCCCGCCGAGCGGCAAGGCCCCCTTCCGGAGCCGGGCCGGAAGGTGAGCGCTATCACGTTGCGGTGAAGCCGAAATGGTCCTTGAGAAACTTCAGGTAGCGGCGGCTGACCGGCAGGGCGTGGCCATGGCGGGTCTTGAGCTCGGCGGCGTGGTTGTCCAGCAGGGTGATTTCGCGGATCGCCTCGCCACGGACCAGGTACTGGCGGTGAATGCGCAGCAGGGGGCTGCGCGACTCCAGCGCCTTGAGGGTGAGCTGGGCGTGGTAGGTGGCCTCGGCGGTCACCAGGTGGACGCCGCCGAGATCCGAATAGGCGTACTCCACCTCGTCGATGGGCACCAGGCGGATGCGCTGGTGCTGGTAGCAGGGCACCATCCGCAGGGGTGGGGTCACCGCCGCCAGATCCTGGGGCGCCAGCGCCTGCGACAAACGGGCCAGGGTCTTGTGCAGCCGGGCCGGGGCCACGGGCTTGAGCAGGTAGTCGAAGGCGTTGTCCTCGAAGGCCTGCACCGCATAGTCGTCGAAGGCGGTGACGAACACCACCCGGGGCATGCGGGCGGGATCGAGCAGGGCCAGCAGCTCCAGCCCGCTGACCTTGGGCATCTGGATATCGAGGAAGACCACATCGGGCCGCAGCCGGTTGAGCAGGGCCAGCGCCTCCAGGGCATTGCCGGCCTGTGCCAGCACGGTGACGTTTTCGGCGCGCAGCAGCTCGGCCAGCTCGGCGCGGGCATAGGGTTCGTCGTCGACGACAAGGGCACTGATCATGGGTTGTCCTCCGTAACAGGCAGTGACACCGTGACCCGGGTCCACTGTTCCGGCTCGCATTCTATCTGCACCCCGTACTGGTCGCCATAGAGGGACTTGACCCTCTTGTCGACCAGGCCGAGGCCGAGCCCGTCCGACCGGGCGGCGGGCTGGTAGTTGCCGGCGTTATCGGTGATCCGCAGCCGTATCTGTTCGCCCTCCCGCCGCGCCGCCACCCGGATATCGCCCTGCTCCAGCAGGGTGGAAGTGCCGTGCTTGATGGCGTTTTCGATGATGGGCTGCAGGGTGAAGGTGGGCAGTTGCTGCCCCAGCAGGGCCTCGGGCACATCGAAGCCGACCCTGAGCCGGTCGCTGAAGCGGGCCTGCTCTATTGCCAGGTAAGCCTGCACGTGCTCCAGCTCTTCCTTCAGGGTGGTGCGCTCGCCGGAGCGCTTGAGGTTTTTGCGGAAAAAATGGGACAGGTGCAGCAGCAGGGCCCTGGCCTTGTCCGGATCCAGCCGGATGATGGCGCCGATGGTGTTGAGCGCGTTGAACAGGAAGTGGGGGTTGACCTGGGCGTGGACCAGCTTCAGCTCGGCCTGGGTCAGCAACTGCTGCTGGCGCTCCAGCTGGCCGCTCAAGATCTGGTGGGCCATCAGCTCGGCGATGCCTTCGCCCAGGGTGCGGTTGATCTTGAGGAACAGCCGTTTCTTGGGCTCGTAGAGCTTGATGGTGCCGAGGATGCCGTTGCAGCCCTTGATGGGGATCACCAGCACTGAGCCCAGCTTGCAGTCGGCGGCGAGGGAGCAGGCGTAGGGCGTTTGGTAACCGTCGGCGAACTTCACCTGCTGATCCGCTATCGCCTCCAGGGTCAGGGCCGAGGAGATGGGGGTACCCGGCCGGTGGTGCTCATGGCCCAGGCCGGTGAAGGCCAGGATCTTTTCCCGGTCGGTAATGGCCACGGCGGCGACCCCGATCTCCTGATGCAGTATGCGGCAGATCTGCTCGGCCGACTCCCGGCCGAAGCCCCTGGCCATGATGCCCACGGTGCGGCGGGCGATGGCCAGGGCCCTGGCCGAATAGGCGCTGGAGAATTCTTCACGCATGGTCTTCTGGTCGCGGATCATGCTGATAAAGAGCGCGGCGCCGGTGGCGTTGGCGAGCAGCATGGGCAGGGCGATCACCTGCACCAGGGCCCAGGCCTGCTCGAAGGGGCGGGCGACCAGCAGTATGGTGCCCATCTGCAGGGCCTCCGCCGCCAGGGTGGTGAAGAAGGCGATGCGGGGGGAGAAGAGGGCGCCGATATCGCCCTTCCTCACCAGCCAGTAGTGCACCAGGCCGCCCAGCAGTCCCTCCAGGGTGGTGGAGATGGCGCAGGCCAGGTCGGTAAAGCCGCCCATGGAATAACGGTGCAGGCCGCCGGTGAGGCCGACCAGAAAACCGATCACGGGCCCGCCCAGCAGGCCGCCCAGCACGGCCCCCACCGCCCGGGTGTTGGCGATGGCGTCCTGCACCGCCAGGCCGAAGTAGCTGCCCATGATGCAGAAGCCGGAAAACACAAAATAGATCAGCAGCTTGTGCGGCAAGCGCATGGAGTAGTTGGCCATGGGCCTGAACAGCGGCGACTTGGAAAACAGATAGGCGATCACCAGAAAGACGCTCATCTGCTGCAGCAGGGAGAGGATCAACATCATCCGCAAGGCTCCTCGGGGTCGGCTCCGTCCGGCCTCGGTGGCCGGCATGGTTCAAGAGGCCATTGTCGGCCCTGAGCGGCGGCAAGTAAATGCGGGTAGCGTTGGAGCGGTAGGGGCGTCGTAGGGTCGACTTCAGTCGACCAAGCCCCCGGCACCGGTGGTGGAAAGGTCCATTGAAATGGACCCTACAACAAACCCCAACGCCGTTGGTGGGATGGTCCATTGAAATGGACCCTACAACAAACCCCAACGCCGTTGGTGGGATGGTCCATTGAAATGGACCCTACAACAACCCCCGGCGGCGCAGCCGGGGGAATCCTCAACCGGCCGGTTAAAACTCGGCGTTGCGCGGGGTGCGGGGGAAGGGGATCACGTCGCGCACGTTGGCCATGCCGGTCACGTAGGCCACCAGGCGCTCGAAGCCCAGCCCAAAGCCGGAGTGGGGCACGGTGCCGTAGCGGCGCAGATCCCGGTACCACCAGTAGTCTTCCTTGTTCAGGCCCATCTCTTCCATGCGCCGGTCCAGCACCTCCAGCACTTCTTCCCGCTGGGAGCCGCCGATGATCTCGCCGATGCCGGGAGCCAGCACGTCCATCGCCGCCACGGTCTCGCCGTCCGGGTTCAGCTTCATGTAGAAGGCCTTGATGTGCCGCGGGTAGTTTTTCACCACCACCGGCGCCTTGAAGTGCTCTTCCGCCAGGTAGCGCTCGTGCTCGGAGGACAGGTCGATGCCCCATTCCACCGGGAACTCGAAGGTGCGGCCGCTTTCCTGCAGGATGCGCACCGCGTCGGTGTAATCCACCTGGGCGAAGTCTTTTTCCACAAAGTCCTGCAGCCGGGTGACCACCTCCTTGTTGACCCGCTCGGCGAAGAAGCTCATGTCGTCCATGCGTTCTTCCAGCACGGCCCGGAACACATACTTCAGCATGTCTTCGGCCAGGGCGGCGATGTCGTTCAGGTCGGCGAAGGCCAGCTCCGGCTCTATCATCCAGAATTCGGCCAGGTGGCGGCTGGTGTTGGAGTTTTCGGCGCGGAAGGTGGGGCCGAAGGTGTAGATTTTGCTCAGGGCACAGGCGTAGGTTTCGCCGTTCAGCTGGCCGGACACGGTAAGGAAGGCCTCCTTGCCGAAGAAGTCTTCACTGAAGTCCACATAGCCCTTGTCGGTGCGCGGCAGGTTGTGCAGATCCAGGGTGGACACCCGGAACATCTCGCCGGCGCCTTCGGTGTCGGCGGCGGTGATGATGGGACTGGCCACCCAGATGTAGCCGCGCTCGTGGAAGAAGCGGTGAATGGCCTGGGACAGGCAGTTGCGCACCCGGGCCACGGCGCCGATCAGGTTGGTGCGCGGGCGCAGGTGGGCGTATTCGCGCAGGTATTCGATGGAGTGGCGCTTGGCGGCCATGGGGTAGGTATCGGGATCGTCCACCCAGCCCACCACCTTCACCTCGGTGGCCTGCAGCTCGAAAGCCTGGCCCTGGCCCTGGGATTCGGCCACGGTGCCGGTTACTTCCACGGAGCAGCCGGTAGTCAGACGCACCACTTCAGACTGATAATTCGCCACGTTATTGGGCACCACGGCCTGCACCGGATGGAAGCAGCTGCCGTCGTGTACCGCCAAAAACGAAATGCCCGCCTTGGAGTCACGGCGAGTACGAATCCACCCCTTTACGGTCAGGGTGGTACCAACGGGGTATTTGCCCGCCAGCACATCTGCAACGGATGCGTGGGTCATCTTGAATCGCTCTCCAGCTTTAAACTAAGTCGGCGCCCGGCCGATAGACTATACATAAGGGGGCTAATGTTACCCTTGTAGCCTCAGGACTCAAGCAAAAGATGTGCGTGGAGGTGGCCCATGGTACAACGACGCATCGACTGGCTGGGCCGGCTGCTGGCCGGCATGACCCTGGGGGGCTGGGCGCTTTACGTCCTGCTGCTGATCCTGTTCCACTACGGCCGCCCCGAGCAGGAATTCGGCTACCTGCGCTACCTGGAGGTGGAGGTGCGCACCCACTGGCTGAGCCTGCCCACCTACTGGTTTCATGTCGGCATCTGGGGGGCCCTGGGGCTGGCGGTGACCACCTTCACCCTGGTGCACCTCAAGGGACGGCGCCACAGCCAGTACCTTAAGGTGTATCTCGTTATGCTGGCCGCGGCCGCCACCTTTACCCTGCTGCTGTTCTATTTTTATCCGGAGTAGCCGTTGCCATCCCTCGTCGCCTGGGCAGTGCTTGGGTTTATCCTCCCAACTGAACGATGAAGAGCCGCACTGATTTCCGACTGCGCGATGCTTGCCGTACCTTCCCCGTCTCTGCTGCGTATGTAATACCACCGCCGCCTGCCGTTTTATCGCCCATACTTAACCCAACCATGTTCCCAGGGAGGGGAGATGATGTTGCGTTTATTCATGGTGCTTTTGCTGTTCATCGCGCCGCTGCAGGCCGCCGAGCCGCTGCGCTGGCACGGCGGCAACGGCCTGAACGAGGCCGGCCAACTGCTGCACGACCTGCTGCTGCCCGAACCCCGGGCCTTTGCCGCCATGAGCCCGGCCGAGCGGGATGCCTGGCTTGGCCGGGAATGGCGCCGGGTGCTGGATGAGCGGGCACGCTTCGCCCAGTATCGCCTGCCGCCGGAGCGGGGCCTGGCCGGGTTCGAGCAAGCCCTGGAAGGCGGCGACCTCGTTGCTTATTTGCGCCGCCAGCAACCCGACTACGCCGGTTACCGGCAGCTAAGGCAGCACTACCTGGCCCTGGCGCAGGTCAACCACCACACTCCCTTGCCGCCCGGGCCCGAGGTGCGCCCCGGCGAGCGGGATGCTTCCATTCCCGCCCTGCGCCAACGCCTGCTTGAGCTGGGCCATGCCCTGCCGCCGCCGCGCGGCCGGGCGGATGCCCTGGATGCCACCTTGAGCGAGGTGCTGAAAAACCTGCAACAGGCCCATGGCCTGGCGGCCAACGGCCGGCTGAACGATGAAACCCGGGCCATTCTTTCCCGCTCCCCGGCCGAGGTGCGGGCCGAGCTGCGCCATAACCTGCGCCGCTGGCTGCTGCTGCCGCCCACCGCGCCCGACCGCTATGTGCTGGTGAATATTCCCGCCTACCGGCTGACCCTGGTGCAGAACCACCAGCCCGCGCTCAGCATGAGGGTAATAGTGGGCCGGCCCGACTGGCCCACCCCCGCCTTGTCCACCTATATCGACGGCCTCAAGGTCAACCCCGACTGGACGCCCACCGCCAATATCATCCGGGAAGATCTGCTGCCGGCCCAGCGCCGGGACAGCGGCTTTCTTTCCCGCAATGGCTTCAGCGTGTGGCTGCCGGGGGAGGGCAGTGGCCAGGACCCCGGCACCATCGACTGGCTGGAGCCGCCACCGGGGCTGCGGCTGGTGCAGGCCCCCGGGCCCAACAACGCCCTGGGCAAGCTCAAGTTCGAGATGCATAACCGTTTTGACGTATACCTGCACGACACCCCCGACAAGCGCCTGTTCGGTGAGGCCGACCGGGCCCTGAGCCACGGCTGCGTGCGCCTGGCCGAACCCGAGCGCCTGGCCGCCGGTTTGGGCTGGTCTTTGCCGCCGGGCTCGCAAACCCGCATCTTGCCGCCGCCGGGGCGGGTGCCCGTGTACCTGGTGTACTTTACCGCCTGGGTGGAGCAGGGCCGCCTGGTGTTTGCCAGGGATATTTATGGAAAGAATGTATAGGACGTGAGGGGTGAGGCGTGAAGGGTGAGGGGCCCTTGTAGGGTCGAATTTATTCGACCAACAGCGGGCTACCCGTCCCCCAAAGGGAGAAGTGGAGCGCAGGCGGCCCTTTGGGGAGCTATGGAGCGCAGGCGGCCCGCCTGCATTCCCGCGCAGCGGGAGGCCTTGCCTGGAGTGTTGCAGGGGCGAACTCATTCGCCCAAGGGGCCTTCCGCCCGCCGGCCACAAGGACGCCATATGCTGGTTGAGCAGTTCAGTCTCCTGCTGACGGACGAGCAGGGCATGACCAAAGTGGAATACGCCGTGGCCGGCGCCCTGCTGGCCATTGCCGTGATCCTGGCCTTCGACCAGCTCGGTGGCGCCGTGGGCAGGGCCATCTTTTACCTGGCGGAGCTGCTGAAAGACGCGCCCGCCCCATTGCCCGAGGAACTGCCCCCGGGCAACACCGGGGATAAGGAAGAGTAGATACACACACGCAACGGGGTAATGGCAAGTCAACACAAACCGGCGCCGGGATGGCGCCGTAAATGGCATAAGGAACAATGCGATGCGTGCAACCATTTCGGTAAAACGGCGCCGCCGCCAGGGTGGATTCACCACCCTGGAATATGCGGTGGCCGGCGCCCTTATCACCCTGGCGGTGGTGGCCTCTTACGGCAACCTGGGCCTGGTGGTGGGGGAGAGCATAGGCATGCTGGCGGCCCGGCTTGGTGGGGACGCACCGGTGCCCGACACGGGCACGCCGGTATCGGGCGGGGCCGAGCAGCCCGGCACGGAGGCCCCCCAACCCGGCGACGAAGAACTGGGGGAGGTAAGCGACAACAAGAAACCCGGCAAGCGCTTGGCCAAGGGAAAAGACAAATAACGAGGTACCAGCCATCGGCGCCGGCGAAGCGGAGCGCAGGCGGCCCGCCTGCATTTCGCGCGCAGCGCGAACTCCGGCCAACCCCAGATGCCGGGTTTACGCCAACTCCCGCTCAAAGGCCACAATTTGCCGCTGTTCGCGGGAGAACTCCACCCCAATCAGGTGGATGGGCAGGCCCTGGGCGCGGTATTTTTCCGCGTAGTCGCGGTCTTTAAGCTGCTGCAGCGCCTTGCCCCCGGGCACCTGCTCCACCACCTTGAACTCGAACAGGTAGACATGGCCGTTGAACTCCACCGCCATATCCACCTTGCCGGTGTTGGAGGCATCCTCCACCGTTACCCGCAGCCCCAGGGCGGCGATATGGCTGTAGAACACGCTGGCGTAGTGGCCCTCGTATTTGGCGATGGGATTATTGCGATACCAGTCGTGGGGCAGCGCCGCGAACAGGGAGCGAAAATGCTGCTCCAGGCCGGTAAAATCATTGGCCTGCAGTAACCGCAGCACGCGAATGGTGGGCTCGGTGCCAGCCACGCCCAGGCTGGGCAGCAGCGCCTGGTTAAGGCTGGCCTCCACCTCCCGGTTGGGATAGCCCAGGGTATAGAGCCAGTAGCTCGGCACCGGCTCTTCCTTGCGGCGGATGGTGAGATAACCGGTCTGGAACAACAGCGCCTCGGTGCTGATGTCGTCCACGTCGAACCGCCCCAGCAGGCTGAGCGGGCTTTCCAGACGGTCCAGTTGCGGTGTGAAAAAACCCCGCTCCGCCAACATCTTTACCAAAAAGGTGGGCGTCGCACTCTCAAACCAATAGGCGCGAAACTCCCGTTTCTGCAACAGCAGCAGCACATCGAAGGGATTGTAGACCGCCTCGCCGCCCCAGTTGTAACCGTTGTACCAGGTTTTGATTTGCTCCCGCTCAAGCCCCGCCAGTTCGGGCGCGAACACCCTATCCACATCCTGCTCGGTATAGCCGCAAATGGCACTGAAGGGTGCATCCAGGGTGATGTCGTTGAGGTTATTCAGCCCCGAAAACAGACTGACCTTGCTGAACTTCGACACCCCGGTCAGCAGGCAAAAGCACAAATGCGGGTCGGCATCCTTCAGCACCGAATACAGGTTTTTCAGCCCCTCGCGCAGCTCGGTGGCGATGGCCGCATTGGTAATATTGTCGAGGATCGGCTTGTCGTATTCGTCGATTAGCACCGCCACCCGCTCGCCATACTGCTCGTGGGTGCGGCGGATAAGCTCGGCAAAGCGGCCGCCGATGGTCTGGTTGACCAGGGTGACGCCCAGCCGCACGGCCTGCTCGTTCAGTTGCTCGTGGATATTCTGATCCAGCAGTTCCCGTCCGTTCATCACCCCGCTGCCAAAGCCCAGGCGGATCACCGGCCGGGGACGGGACCAGTCCCATTTATTGTGAATAAACAGGCCGCGGAACAGCGGCTCTTTCGCCTCGAACAACTGGTGCAGGGTATCGAGCAGCAGGCTTTTGCCAAACCGGCGCGGGCGGGAGAGAAAGTAGTATTTTCCCTGCTCGATCAACTGGTGGATATAGGGCGTTTTGTCCACATAGTAATACCCCCCGGTGATAATTTCTCCGAGGGTTTGTATGCCAATGGGCAACTTGCGCTGGGTCATCTTGCTGCTCCCGCCAAACAGATAAGGCCGACAGTGTAGCACGGCCGCAAACCAACACCTCCTCCCCCTGGGCACGGAGAAGCGGACACCGAAACGGAGAAAAGCCAGGGCTGACGCATTTGTGCCGGTGGTGGAAAGGTCCATTGACATGGGCCCTACGACGGGCCCGGTGCATCCCGTGGGGTCGTCGTAGGGTCGAATTTATTCGAGCAAGGGGCCTCCGTCCAACGGCCACAAGGACGCCATATCCAGTCTCCTCTCGCCCGCTTGCCCATATCACACAGACCTTGCGGCACCGGGCCCGCGGCCAGGGTTAGAATTTTTTCTAAAAAGCAACATGCCGGTTATTAGAGTGAACGCTTGATTTGGTGCTCAAGTGGCTCTTTTTTGATATGCATAGCGTCGGTATCGCCCGGACTTTACGAAAAAATAGAAAGGAAAAAGGCCAATGACGGAGGAACACACCTAAAAAAATCAACTCGGGCAAACTTTGATTACCGCCGGCCCTGCACTATACCTATTGTAAGCATTGCGCTTGGGGCCCGGAACCTGTCCGGAACATATAATCGAGCATGAAAGGAGGCGGCGCGACTATATGAGTAAATTGGGTATGCCAGGGGCATAGCCGAATACCGGCGCCGGCCGGGAGAGATACAGTAACCACTAAATGGTAAATGGATTTTCCATAGCGATATGGAAATAAAAATACGTAATATGGATATGAGGGTATTTTTATGAACATTGCAAAAGAATTGCTTCGCTTGGTGAATGATGAAGATGGATTGACTACAGTTGAATACGCCATTGCAGGTGCCTTGGTTGCAGCAGCGGTAGTTACAGCGTTTACGTATTTGGGTAATGCAGTTGCATTTCGGGTTGACTGTTTGGGAGATGTAGTGGCTACTGGTGCTGACTGTACTGACACTGCTCCTACACCATAGGACTACCGTAATTACATTTCTCATGTCATATATGAATGCAAATGGTTTTTGGGGCAGTGTTTCTGCCCCATAAATTTCATGGTGGTGTTATGGAACAATTGCCACTTATTTTATTTTTGATTGTTGTTATTTGGTTGGATTTAAGCATAAATAAAATACCAAACTGGTTGACTTTGTCTTTTGTTTTTCTTTCTTTTTCTTATCATTTTCTTTTGGGAAGTGGTCTGCCGTTTAGTCTAACAGGAGTTATATGCTCGTTTTTTTTGCTGTTTCCTCTTTTTGTTATTAAGTTTATTGCTGGTGGTGATGTAAAAATGGGGATGGCTATAGGATCTTTTGTTGGCTGGGAGGTTTTTCTGGAATCTCTACTTTATGGGTTTATTATTGGTTTGCCGTTAGTGTTGATACTGTCTTGGAAACAAGTGGGATGGAAGGGCTTTAAAACCACTTTTACCCGTTATGGTATTATCCTGGGCACCCGTCGCTACTTGGCGCCTGCTGAGGGGGAGGTGGCCGGGCTCAAGGTGCCCTATGGCCCCGCCCTGGCGCTGGGGGCCGCCTTTGCGGTAGTGCTAAACCACTTTAATATTTTTACCCTGGTGTCCTAGGTTGAATTTATTCGGCCGGCTATGCTTTATGGGGTACTGGCGGTCGAATAAATTCGACCCTACGGAACGGACACGGTGGGGGATGCCCCTGCCGCTGCTGCCGGTAACTTCCTGCTCCCGGCTTCAAGCTTCCAGCATCCAGCTTCAAGCTTCCAGCCTCCGGCTTCAAGCTTCCGGCTCTTGCAAGGAGGAACAAGGATGTTGCTGCCAAAACCCCGTACCCTGGCCGAAACCGGCCTTTCCCGCGAGTTGCTGTTTCGCCTGATACTGCGCCATTTGCAGGAAGAAGGCAGCCTATCGCTGCCGATTTTAAGCGATCGGCTCTGCCTGCGCGGCAGCATTATAGAGCCGCTGCTGCAGGAGCTGAAAACCCTGCAACTGGTGGAGGTGCGCGCCTCGGGCCGGATGGACGAACCCATCCGCTATGCGCTCACCAACAAGGGCCAGTACGAGGCCCAGGAAGTCAGCGCCCGCGACGGCTATATAGGCCCGGCGCCTATCCCCCTGGCCGACTACAACAAGCTGGTGTTGGCCCAGTCTTTGGGCGAGCGCAGCATTCGCCGCGAGCGGTTGCTGGTTGCGCTGGACAATATGGTGATAAGCCAGGATCTTATCAACACCCTGGGGCCGGCGCTTAATTCACGCCGGCCCCTGCTTATCTACGGCCATGCGGGCACCGGTAAAAGCTTTTTATGCCACCGCTTTAATCGCATCTTCGATGAACATATCTATGTGCCCCATGCCATAGCGGTGCAGAACACCATAATCCCGGTATTCGATCCCCTCTATCACTGGCGGGTGGATGAACATGATGAAAAGGATAGGGACGGCCGCTATATTCCCTGCACGCGCCCCCTGGTAATGGTGGGTGGCGAACTCAAGCTGGATATGCTGGAGGTGCATTTCGACCGGCAATCCCGGCAGTATAGCCCACCCCTACAATTAAAGGCCAATAACGGCGTATTCTTGATCGACGACCTGGGTCGGCAGGGATTTGCCGCCGACGAGCTGTTCAATCGCTGGATAGTGCCCATGGAAGAGCGGCGGGATTTTCTCTCTTTGCCGAACGGATTGCACTTTGATATTCCCTTCGAGCAGATACTGGTGTTTTCCACCAACCTGGATCCGGAAACCATTGCCGACGAGGCCTTTTTGCGCCGCCTGGGCTACAAGATCCACCTGCAGGCCATGCCGGTAGAGCTATACAAGCAGGTGTGGAATATGAACCTGGAAAAATACCAGCTGGTGGCCACCGAGCCATTGTTCCGCTTTATGGTGGAGGAATTGCATGAAAATAGCGCCAAACCGCTGATTGCCTGTTACCCAAGGGATATTCTCGGCATAGCGCGGGACATCATGCATTTTAATGGCCAGGCCGGCCAGCCTTTGAGCGAAGAAATTTTGCGCAAAGCCTGGAACATGTATTGCGTGCACTGACTATACTCAGTGACGAGAATAAATAAACAGGGAAACCAAGGACAAGGTTATGAAAACACGTACCCTGCTGTTGTTTGTGCTGTCCGTGGCATTCGGTCTTGGTGCCGCCTGGATGGCGAACAACTGGCTCAACCAGCAAAATCGCGCCGCCCTGGCCCAGGCCGATGCCCAGTCCGCCCAGGTGGTGGTGGCCGCCATCGATCTGATCCCCGGTGCCCCCATAGAACCCCTGCACGTACAACTGAAAGAAATCGACTCCCGCCTGGTGCCCCCCGGCGCCCTGACCAGCCTGGATCAGGTGCAGAACATGGTGGCCAAAAACAACCTTTACCGGGGCGATGTGCTGCGCAAGGAGCGGCTGGCCCCCATCGGCCAGGGCAGCACCCTCTCGGTGCTGCTGGAGCCCGGCATGCGGGCGGTAACGGTCCGGGTGAACGACGTGATCGGCGTGGCCGGCTTTCTGCTGCCCGGCAACCGGGTCGACATTCTCTTTACCGACGGAAACATGACCCGCACCGTGCTGCAAAACCTCAAGGTGCTGGCGGTGGATCAAACTCAGCATACCGATGAAAACCGACCCAAGCTGGTGCGCGCCGTCACCCTGGAGGTAGACCCCGAGCAGGCCGAGCGGCTGGTGAATGCCAGCTCCAACGGCCGCATTCAGCTGGCATTGCGCAACCCCAACGACGACAGGGATCTCGAGGTAACGGCGGCGCTCGACCCGGTGCCGGAGGCAGCACCTGAGCCGGCCGCGCCCCAGCCCAGGGAACGGCGCCAGGCCACCATTGATCTTATCAAGGGCACCAGCCAGCAACAGGTACCGGTTAAAAGCTGACACCACAAAATAAAAAGGTTCACACGGAGGTGGCTATGAAAACCCTTCTCGGCACGATTCTGGGGGCGGTATTGCTGTTGTCGCCCGGGCTGGTTTGGTCCGGCGGCACCCTGCAACAGGCGGGCAACGAGGTGCAGTTGCCCATTCATAAATCCCGCTCGCTAATGCTCGACCGGCCCGCCAGCCGGGTATCGGTGGGCAACCCGGCCATCGCCGACGTGCTGGTGCTGCAAGACAGAGAGCTCTACCTGGTGGGCAAGTCGCTGGGCCATACCAACCTGATGGTGTGGGACATGAACGACGCCCTGATGCAGGTTTACGACATAGAAGTGAGCCACGACCTGCAGGGTCTTAAGGAGCGGCTCTACCGCTTTTTGCCCAACGAGCCCATACAGGTGCACACATCCCAGGGGCAACTGGTGGTAAGCGGCGAGGTGTCGGATCTCGACAAGCTCAACGCCGCCTATGAACTGGCCCGGGGCTATGTGGTGGCCGCCGAAGGGGGCACGGCCCGCTCCGAGGTAATGAACATGATGAGCGTGGGCGGTGGCCAGCAGGTGATGCTGGAGGTGACCGTGGCCGAGGTGGCGCGGGATACCTCCCGCAGCTGGGAGTCCGCCTTTGGCCTTAGCCTCAAGGGTGGCAGCTTTACCCTGTTGCGCGACAGCGTCGGTCAACTGGCCGAATTCGGCACCAACACCCTGCTGGGCAACTGGACCAGCAAGGACGATATCTTCCAGGTGGCGCTGGACCTGGCCAAAACCCGAGGACTTGCCCGGGTGCTGGCCGAGCCGCGCATTACCGCCATCAGCGGCCAGTCCGCCGAGTTCCTCTCCGGCGGCGAGTTTCCGGTACCCGTGCCTACCGAAGACGGCATAGCCATCGAGTTCAAGGAATTCGGGGTGGGGCTTAAATTTACCCCCGTGGTGCTGAACAGCGGCAAGATCAACCTCAACCTCAACGTGACCGTCAGCGAACCGACCGTGGCCAACACCACCAGTATTCCGGTGTTCGGCAATATCACCGCCCTTAACAAGCGTAATGCCGGCACCACGGTGGAGCTGGGCGACGGCCAGACCATCGGCATTGCCGGCCTGTTGAACGAAAGCACCCGCGAGTCGGTCAGCCAGTTGCCCTTTTTGGGGGATGTTCCCGTATTGGGCAATCTCTTTACCAGCCGCAGCTTTGTCAAGGGCGAGTCGGAGCTGGTGATTATGGTTACTCCCCGTCTGGTCAGGCCCTTCGACAAGCAGCAGATTACCCTGCCCACCGACGGTTTTATCGAGCCCAACGACATGGAATTCTACCTGCTGGGCCGCATGTCGGAGCGCACCCGGGTGGGCGATGCTACGCCCCTGGCGGCGCCTGCCGGCAATACCGGTGCCAACCCCGCCATGGGCGAGGGCGGCATGGAGCAGACCTACGGCCAGTCTTTATAGGAGCGGCAATATGAAAAGGATACTACTGACTTTGCTGGCCGCAGGCATTCTGGCCGGTTGCGCCACCGAGCGCCACTACAACTTTGCCATGGGCGAGAGCATCAAGGATCTGAACGAACTGCAGATTATGGATCCGGAAGCGCCCGCCCGTAACGACGGCAAGATAGCGGCCCTGACCCTGGACGGTAACTACGGCGTGCCCCTTTACGGCAAATACGCCAAGGGGGCCGAGGCCCCGGCCGAGGGCAAAACGCAAGTGACCCTTAACTTTGGCAACTAGCAGGAGTTAACGCCATGAAAGCGCTATCACACCGCAAGCAGCAGAAAGGCGCCGTGCTGATACTGGTGACGGTGGCGCTTTTTGTACTGCTGGCTTTTACCGCCCTGGCCCTGGATGGCGGTTATCTGGTACTGAACAAAACCCGGGTGCAGGACGCGGTGGACTCCGCCGCCCTGAGCGGTGCCGAAACCCTGGACAAGGGCGGTAGCCATGAGGACGCCCGGGCGGCGGTAGAGAATACCCTGGTGGCCATACTGGCCGGCGATGGTTTTGGCCGAGTCAATATCGACCCCGCCGGCCTGGCCGAGGCGGTGGTGGTCGAGTTTTCCCACAGCGTGTACAACCTGGCCGGTGACCAGTACGAGTTTACCCCCACCAATGATGAAACGGCCCGCTATATCCGGGTGACATTGCCCTCGGTGCCGGTGGATCAGTTTTTTTCCCAGCTATTGGTGGATATCTGGCAGGTGGGTGCCTCGGCGGTGGCGGGAGCCAGCCCGACTATCCAGGACCCTTGCCAGATCATTCCGCTGATGATGTGCACCAACGACAGCAACCCGCCGGATCCGGACAATATTCCCTCCGACTATAACTTTGGTTTCAACCCTTCCGACGAGAATAACAGGGGGGACGTGGTGGTGATCAAGGTGCCCAGCAATAGCACCCCGGTGGGGCCGGGCAACTTCCTGGCGGTGGACTTGGGTACCTCAGGGGCGGCCGGCTATCGGGAAGGATTGGCAGGGGCCTTGACCGACGCCTCCTGCATCTCTCCGGGTGACAATATCACGACCGAAACCGGTAATATGATAGGACCGACCGGGGCTGGCCTTAACACTCGTTTGGGCAAATACAAGAGTCCGATGACGGAACCCCTGAGTGCCCCGGTGGAAGGCGGTGATGATGCCTATTATGCCGACTGTGCCGTGCCTAGCCTGGCGCCTGTATTATTTTCCGATTCGGATTTCGCAAATACCGCCGGCAGCACCAAGTTGACCGACCCGACCACTTTGGCCAAGTTGCAAAGTTATCCCGACTACGTAAATGGCACTAACTCCACTTCGCCCAATACGGCCCATTGTGTTCCCAAGCGGCGCATGGTCAAGGTGCCGGTGGGCAATTGCAGCGGCGTAAACCAGGGCAAAAGCAATGTGCCCTCCATGGGTACCGCCTGCATGTACCTGAGCCAGGAAGTCACCGGCAAGGGTAACGATCAGTTTATCGTGGCCGAATTTGTAAAAAACTGCACCGCCGATGGAGTGGGCAACAGTAACCTGAATAATGGCCCCTACCGGCTGGTGCTGTATAAAGATGGTATGGAGGGCGATTCCTGATGTTGCGCTTATCCAGGCAAAAGGGGCTGGCGGCGGTAGAGGCGACCCTGGTCTTGCCCATTATGCTGTTGCTGCTGCTCGCCATCGGCGAGTTTGGCCGCATGCTCTATGAATACAACACCCTGACCAAGGCGGTGCGAGCGGGGGCAAGAACCGCCAGCGTCAGCCCCAATGCGGGCAACTTCGACGTTACCCTGGTGCAGGGCAAAACCAAGAACATGATCCTCTACGGCCAGGAAACCGTGGGTACCAAAACGGTGCTGCCCGGCCTTAAGGCCGAGGACATTACCATTACGCCAACCATGATCGGGGATGACACCTATGTGGAGATTCATGTCAGCTACGACTGGCAACCCATTTTTGGCGAGACCTTCAATACTTTTTTCGGTAATAGCATTTCCCTGAATTTTCCGTTGCAAACCAGCATGACCATGAGGGCCTTGCTATGAAAGGGCCAGGTAAACGGTGGCAGCAGGGTACCACTACCGTGGAATTTGCCATTGTCGGTGCCGTGGTATTTCTGGTGATGTTTGCGGTTATGGAGGCAGGAAGGCTGCTTTACACCTGGGGGGTATTGAACGAGGCATCCCGCCGTGCCGCCCGCCTGGCTACGGTTTGCCCGGTAAACGAGGCGCTGGACGGTACCATCGCCGGCATGGTGTCAACGCAACTGGGCGGGGTTTTACCCGGTTTTGTGCCGGAAAACGTATCGTTCGAATACCTGGGTACCACGGGTACCCTGCTGGCCGCCCCGCTAGGGGCCGATTACAACAGCATTCGCTACGTACGTAGCCGGATCACGAATTACCAGTATGAAATGATCTTGCCGCTCAGTGTGGATCTCTCCATGTTGGCCCCGGACTTTTCCAGCACCCTAAGGGCCGAAAGCCTGGGCATGACCAAGGCCGGTGAAATCTCATGCAGTATCGGAGGAGCTTAACCGATGTCAGACGCCAAAATAGTCGAGCTGGAGCGGGAAGGGATACATCCATTACCGGCCCTGTCCTGCCCCTTGCAGCTGAATGTAATGGATCCGGACGAGCGAGTCTGGCCCCTGCTTAAGGTAAAACTGCACCATAGCCACCAGTTGCAGCTAAAAAGGTTGGGGGATCAGGATTTTCTGCCCAAGGGCGAGCGCCAGGTGTTGTTGCTGGTGGATCACCCCATGATGGCGCCGGTATACGACGAGCTGGAGCGCAAGGCGGGGGAAGAACGCCCCCTTGTTTTTATGGGTGACGTTAAAAACACCGCCCTGGTGCGACGGGCCATGCGCATGGGCGCCATGGATTTTCTGCCCTTTGATAGCGAGCCGGTCGAACTCTGGTCCGCCCTGGTGCGGATCTCGGCCCAGGTGTCCGCCAGTGTCAAGTTGGCGCCGGTAACTGTTGTGGTCAACGGCAAGGCGGGCTCGGGGGCCAGTTTTGTCTGTGCCAACCTGGGCCATGCCCTCAGCCGGAAGGAGGAGGGGAGTAAAATCCTGTTGCTGGATGCCAGCATGCGCTACGGCTCTTTGGCCGACTACCTCAATATCAAAAACAAGCAAGGCGGCCTGAGCGAGGCCTTGCAGCGCGCCGGTGAGCTGGATGCCATGGCCCTGGCCGGCATGGTATGCAAGGCCCGGGAACATCTCGAGGTGCTGCCTACTTCCACCCTGCCGTTGCACGATGAAAAAAACGTGTCCGCCCGCCAATGCTCCCAGTTGCTGCATCTGGTGCGTGGCCAGTACGGGCAGGTATTGGTGGACATGTCCCGCGGGCCGGAGGGCTGGAACCTGCCCCTGCTGGAGCAGGCCGACCGGGTGCTGGTGGTAATGCAGCAAAGCCTGGCGGGCCTGCGCGAAACCATCTACCTGTTGCGCCAGTTGCGCCATGAACTGGGCATAGGCAAGGATCGCATTCTGCTGCTGATCAACCGCTTCGACAAGAAAAAGGACGTTTCCCTCGCGGAAATTGAAAAAGCCACCGAAATCACCCGAATCCTTACCCTGCCCAACGACTTCGCCATGGCGGAAACCTGTACCGATCTGGGCCGGCTGGTGGCGGAAGAAAAGGGCAATCATAAACTGGTGGCGGCCTTCAACGCCGTTGTTGAGGCACTGCAAACCCAACCTGGGCAGAACCAGCCCAAACCGGGACTATTTAACCGGCTGTTCGGCAAAAAATAGCCGAGGCCAAGGGGGTCACGGATGAACCTAGAAGACTATATCCTCAACCAGGAAGAAGATGCCCACAAACAGCGCCTGCATACCCGGCTGATGGACATGCTGGATCTGCCCATGCTGCAGACGGTGTCCAGGGAGCAGGCTTCCGAGCAGATAGAGCGGCTCTGCCTGCAACTGATGCAGGACTCGCCCACGCCCCTGTCGCTGGCCTCGCGCCAGAAGATAGTGCGCCAGATACTCGACGAGGTGCTGGGCCTGGGGCCATTGGAGCCTTTGCTGGCGGATGCCGGCATAGCGGACATTATGGTCAACGGCGCCAAAAGCATCTATGTGGAGCGGCGCGGGCGCATAGAGCGGGTGCCGCTCACCTTTAGGGACGATGAGCACCTGATGGGGGTGATAGAGCGCATCGTGTCCAGCGTGGGCCGGCGCATCGACGAGCTTTCCCCCATGGTGGATGCCCGCCTGAAGGACGGCTCCCGGGTCAATGCCATTATCCCGCCCCTGGCGCTGAACGGGCCCACCCTTTCCATCCGCCGCTTTACCGTGGAAAAGCTGGCCATAGATACGCTTATCGACTTTGGCACCATCACCCCGGCCATTGCCCAGGTGATGGAGGCGGTGGTCAAGGGCAAGCTCAACATTCTTATCTCGGGCGGTACCGGCACCGGTAAAACCACCTTTCTTAATATCCTCTCGAGCTTTATTCCCGCCAACCAGCGCATCATCACGGTGGAAGACTCCGCCGAGCTGCAACTGCAGCAGCCCCATGTGGTGCAACTGGAAAGCCGTCCGGCCAATATCGAGGGCAGGGGCGAGGTGGGCTTAAGGGAACTGGTCAAAAATACCCTGCGGATGCGGCCAGACCGCATAGTAGTGGGGGAGGTGCGCGGCGCCGAGGCCTTCGACATGCTTACCGCCATGAACACCGGCCACGAGGGCTCGCTCACTACGGTGCACGCTAATACCCCACGCGATGCCCTGGGGCGGCTAGAGAACATGGTATCCATGACCGGCTTCGACATGCCGATTAAAAACATCCGCGCCCAGGTGGCCTCGGCGCTGGATCTCATCATCCAGCTGGAGCGGCAGGAAGACGGCAGGCGCCGCATGGTCAGCATGCAGGAGGTGCACGGCATGGAGGGCGAAACCATTACCATGTCGGAAATTTTTACCTTCGAGCGCACCGGCATCGACGACCAGGGCAATGTGCTGGGCCGCCACAAGCCCACCGGTGTTATGCCCAACTTTTACGACCGGCTGGCGCGCCGGGGCATGGTGTTGCCGCGCAGCCTGTTCGGCGATGCCGACTTGCATAAAGGGATTTTCTAGCGGGAGGTTGCCATGAATACCCTGATTTTTCTGGCATTGGTGGCACTGGCGGTGGTGTGTTTAAGCATGGCGCTGTTTGTGCCCGTGACCCAGCCCCGGCTCAAGTACTCGACCATGCTCAAGCGCCGGGTACAAGCCCTGGCGGAAGAAAACCGTGAGCAGGCCCAGGTGTCCATCTACCGCACCAAAAAGCTGGATGCCCTCTCGCCCCTCTTGCGCCGGATAGAAACCCTGCCAATACTCGAGCGGGTTGCCTTTTCCCTGGAGCTGGCCGGCTCCAGGCTCTATGCTTGGCAACTGGTGTCGATGGTGGGGGCCATCACCCTGGTGCTGGCACTGCTAAGCTGGTTCTGGCTGCATAGCCCCTGGTTTACCCTCTTTATGCTGGCTTTACCCTCCTTTGCCGCCCATTTCAAGCTAAAGCGCAACTACCTGCAGCGCCTGGCGCTGTACGAACAGCAGTTGCCCGAGGCGCTGGATATTATGAAGCGGGGCCTGCAGGCGGGTTATTCCTTTGCCGACACCATCAAGCTGATTAGCGAACAGATGCCCAACCCCATGGGCCGGGAGTTCGCCCTGGTGTTTGCCGATATCAACTACCGCAAGGATGTGCGCAAGGCCATGACCGGCCTGCTGGAGCGGGTGCCCAGCATCTCCAATATGGCGCTGATCAGCGCCGTGCAGGTACAGCGGGAAACCGGCGGCAACCTGGTGGAAAATATCGACAAGCTGGCCCGTATTATCCGCGAGCGCTTCAAGTTTAACCGCCAGCTGCGCACCCTCTCCGCCGAGGGGCGAATGTCCGGCTGGGTATTGGTGATGACGCCCTTTGCCCTGTTCGCCCTTATTTATTTAACAACGCCCAGCTATGTGGCCGAGCTGGTGGGGTCCCCCGAAGGTACCCGCTTGTTGATTTTCGGCGGGGTGGGCATGGCTATCGGCACCTGGTGGATCAGTAAAATTATCAAGATAGAGGTGTAATATGGACACGCTCAATCAGCTTTTGGGCCAGGTGCTGGCGGACCCTCAGCAACGCCAATGGTTATTGATTGGTATTGTTGGGCTTTCCGCCATCACCCTATTCTGGGGGGTTTCCCTGGTGATCAGTGGTGTGGCCAGTCCTTATCGCCGGCAGTTGAAGGAAATCCAGCAGGATCAGCAAGACGGAGAACAATCTCTGGAGCAGAGGCTCTTTATCGCCAGGCAGCAGAGCAGTGGCTTTAATGGCCACCGTATCCGTACCCTGCTGGTGCATGCGGGCTATCATAAGGAGTCGGCCTACCGTATTTTCAACGGCATCAGGGTGATAGTGATTCTGCTGGCGTTGGTGCTGGGCTATGCGGGAATGAGCCTCTTTGCCCAGATGCCCTTCAACATTGTGCTGCTGCTGCTTGTAGTAATTGGCTATGTGGCCTACGTACTGCCGGTATTCGTGCTGGAACGGATTGCCAATCAGCGCATGACTCAAATGAAAATGGCCATGCCCGACGCCCTGGATCTACTGGTGGTCTGTACCGAGGCGGGGATGGGCTTTAAGGCCGCCCTGCAGCGGGTAGCCCAAGAGGTAAGCATGAGCCATGAAGAGCTGGCCCATGAACTGACCCTGATTTCCGCCAAACTCAGGGCGGGCCTGACCATGCAGCAGTCCTTCGAGGAGTTTATTTTGCGCACCGGGCTGGAGGATTTTCGCAGCCTTAACGTGGCCATCAACCAGTCTATCCAACTGGGTACCAGCATCGCCGAAACCCTGCGTGTATTTGCGGATGAATACCGCATCAAGCGCAAGCAGGAGGCGGAAGAGCTGGCGGCCAAGATAGGCACCAAGATGATCTTTCCGCTGGTGTTTTTTATCTGGCCGTCGTTCTTTATCGTGGCGGTCGGCCCGGCACTGCTGAAGGTCTTTAAAGTCATGGAGGGGATGTAATAAAGGGGTCGGAGTCAATTAATCAGGGAGACAGGTACTGGCCGAGACCCATTGCTGCTACTAGCATTAGGTGGAATCAACCGGCTTTAGCCAGGGACTGGCTTAAGGATAACAAGATGAACAAGCTCACCATTACCCTGATGCTGCTGTTGCTGAGCGGCTGTGCGGCCACCACCGGCCAGCAGGAAGAAGACGGGCTTTCCGGTGGCAGAACGCCGGGATCCGGGGTGATCAAACCCACCAATGCGGTGGAAGCCCGCATGCTTATCTCCCAGTCGCAAGCCTCCGGCAATGTCGATGCCATGGTCTACGCCTATGGCCAGGCCTTGTCCTTCAAGGAATTCAACAAGGCGGACCTCTACCTCAACATCGCCCGGCTGGAGCAGCAGCGCAAGAACAACGGCGCGGCCGAGCAGGCCTACCGCGAGGCCATTGCCCTCGATGGCAAACGGCAGGACCTGAAAGAAGCCCTGGCCCTGCTGCTGGTGGACATGAAGCGCCATCACGAGGCGGAAACCCTGTTGCAGGAGGTGGTGGCCGCCGATCTGGCCCGGCTCGGGGCGCCCACCGCCGATGCCGCCAACTGTGTTACCGACAACCGCTCGCCCTGGCGCAGCTACAATGCCCTGGGCCTGCTGGCGGACATTTTGGAGCAGGGCGAACGGGCCCGGCAGTATTACCAATGCGCGCTCAAGGTGCAGCCCGGCCTGGCCATGCTGCACACCAACCTGGGCTTTTCCTATTATCTCGACGGTGAATACCCCCAGGCGGAGCGGGCCCTGACCCGGGCGGTAAACCAGGATCCGGAATACCAGCGGGCCTGGAACAACCTGGGGTTGCTCTATTACCGCTGGGGTCGCAAGTCCGAGGCATTGGCGGCCCTGCGCAAGAACATGTCCCAGGCCGAAGCCCTCAACGACCTGGGCTATATCGCCATGATGGAAGGGTCATACGACGAGGCGGCCAGCCTGTTCCAGCGCGCCATCGACGCCTCGCCCCGCTACTATCCCAAGGCCATAGAAAACCTGCGCCAGGCCAAAACCATGTCGGCGGTGGGCAAGAGATAACATAAAACAATGGGGCGCGGGCGGCCCGCCCGCATGGGGGTTGCACGTACGTTTCCCGCTGCGCGGGAATGCAGGCGAGCCGCCTGCGCTCCAGGTCAGAAATGCAGGCGAGCCGCCTGCGCTCCACTTCTCACACTTCACCGTACAGATATTTAAACCGCTGCCGGCGCCGGTAGGGGAACACGTCCACAAACTGGCCGGCCTGAATGTTCTGCTGCAGCTGGCGCCAGTAGCCGGCGCTGAACAGGTCGTTGTGCTGCTGCTTGAAGGCCTCGCGGATGCGGGGGCTGCTGAGCAGGAAGGTGGCGAATTCTTCCGGAAAGATGTCGTTGGGGCCCACCGAATACCAGGGCTCGGCGCTGAGTTCGTCTTCCGGGTAGCGGGCCTTGGGAATGTCGCGGAAGTTGCACTCGGTCATGTAGGCGATTTCGTCGTAGTCGTAGAAGATCACCCGGCCGTGGCGGGTGACGCCGAAGTTTTTGAACAGCATGTCGCCCGGGAAGATATTGGCCGCCGCCAGTTGTTTGATGGCGTTGGCGTATTCGTCGACGGCGTCGCTCACCGCCTGGTCCGAGGCGTGCTCCAGGTAGATATTGAGCGGCGTCATGCGCCGTTCGGTATACAGGTGGCGGATCACCAGGGTGTCGCCCTTGATGGTAAGCAGGGAGGGGGCCACCTGCTGCAGCTCGGCCAGCAACTCGGGGCTGATGCGGTGCAGCGGCAGCTCGAAATTGGTGAACTCCATGGTGTCGGCCATGCGGCCGACCCGGTCGTGCTGCTTCACCAGCCGGTATTTGGCCTTGACCGTTTCGTGGTTCACCTCCTTCGGCGGGGTGAACTTGTCCTTGATCACCTTGAACACCACGTCGAAGGAGGGCAGGGTGAATACGCTCATCACCATGCCCTTGATGCCGGGCGCCGCCACGAACTGGTCCCTGGACTGGTGCAGATGGTGCAGGAAGTGGCGGTAGAACTCGGTTTTGCCGTGCTTCTGGCAGCCGATGGCGGTGTAGATTTCGTAGTCCGCCTTGTTGGGCAGCAAGGGGCGCAGAAAATGCACCAGCAGTGCCGGCACCGGGCACCACACCATGAAATAGGCCCGGGCAAAGCCGAACAGGATGGAAGAGTCGTCCTTCGAGAGGATCAGGGTGTCCAGGCTGAGGCCGCCCTCGTCGTCGTGCAGTATGGGCAGGATAAAAGGCAGCAGCAGGGGGCCCTGCTCCAGCCGCCCGACCAGGTAGGCGCCCTTGTTGCGGTAGAACAGGGTGTTGATAAAGGTGAGGCTGAATTCCCCCCTGGCGAGTTCGGCCGGCCCCTGTTCTTCGAGGTAACGGCGCACATGGCCCAGATCCCGCTCCAGGTTGCTGAAGGGCACGGCCAGCCCCGTCTGCTCCAGCACCCGGCGCAGGCAGCCGGCGAGACCCTGCATGTCAAGCCGGTAGTGCCAGCTGTAGGGGGCCAGGTCCGGCTCGGGGGCGCGGCGGATAAAGCCGTGCACATAGAGATTTTCGGCGCGGATGTTTTTGTGGCGCAGGGAGCGCCGGTATACCGAGTTGTAGAACGACTCTGCTATCTCGGGGTTGGGGTGGTGGGTAAGCAGATCGTTGAACGCCTGCTTCAGCTCCTTGAGGCCTTCCTGGCCGAGGGGGGAGCCGCCCATGTGGTTGCTCACCGCCTGCAGGGTTTCGTTTACATGGTGGTCGTAGAGGCGGATACGCTGGCGCCCGGCCAGCTGCACGCCCAGCCAGTCCCGGGTTTCGAACCTGACCTTGGCGCCTTGGGTGATGTCGAGAAAACGACGGTAGAAGGCGTCGAACCTGTCCATGATGATGGTGGCCAATTCCCTGGCGTTGCCGTGCATGATGAGCTTCCCTGTTGTGATGCCTTATGTTGCGATAGTAATGGATCCGGGTGCCATTGTGGGGAAATTATTGTGATGCCTCACTCCTCACCCCTCACGCTTCCCAGGGCGATCAGCCCCTGCCGGGCGAATTCGAGCAGCGGCTGGTGGTAGTTCGAGGCGATAACGTCGCGGATGATGTCCGGGTCCACTTCCAGGTAATCGTGTACCAGGGCGTTTCTCAGCCCCACCACCTTGCGCCAGGGCACCTGGGCCTGGATAAGGCCTTTGTCCGTAAGTCGGTTGAAGGCGGTCAGTGCTTCATTGCTGGCCTTGCCGGTCACCTGCTTCGACCACTGTTTGGCGATGCCGATGCAGGACTCGATAAGCAGTTGCAGGGTGCGCTCGGCGGCCCTTTGCTCGAAGCGGCTCCAGGGGGCCTGGCTCAACCGGCGTTGCAGTTCGGCCAGATCCAGCTCGCACTGGTCTAGGTGCTCCTGCTGGGCACTGATATAGCCATTGTTATCAATAAAGGTCATGGGTTGCCTGTACCTTGTTGGGGGTGCACATAGTCCAGTTCCCACATGGAATAGATGCGTTGCTCGGCCCGCATGCGCCGGTCGGGCCACTTGTCCAGCAACAGCCTGCCCTCGCTCAGGATGCTCCAGCCCAGCGGAACCGGCGCTATGGACAGATCCACCACGCTCAAGCGGCCATCGGGCAAGCTGCACTCCTGCTGCCATTCCAGCGCCAGTTCCTCGGGGCGCAGGCGTCGGGTCAGGGGGTGTTTTTCCCAATTGGTGAAGACCACGGCCAGGTCATAATCGCTGCCCTTGTGGTGATCTCCCCGTGCCCGGGAGCCGTACAGCCACAGTGCGGCTATCTCCGGATGTTGCCGGGCCAGTTCAATAATGCGGGGGAGCACGGACATGACGGTTTTCCTGGTGTAATGGGTGGTGATTGGCGCCTGGCATTGTTTCCTATTATGACCGCAGGGGCCGGCGGTTGCCATCCTCGGCATCGGGCTGCGTGCCCGTCTGGGGGTGATGCCGTGGTTTGGGTGTGGCTTGAGGCCACGAGGGTTGCCGCCGGGCGGCAATGCAGGCGGGCCGCCTGCGCTCTGGGGAGTGGCACGGGGTATTGGGGCGCGGGCGGCTCGCCCGCCTGGGTGTGATGCCGTGGTTTGGGCATGGCTTGAGGGCGCGAGGGTTGCCGCCGGGCGGCAATGCAGGCGGGCCGCCTGCGCTCCGGGGAGTGGCGCGGGGGTATTGGGGCGCGGGCGGCTCGCCCGCCTGGGGGGGATGTCGTGGTTTGGGCATGGCTTGAGGGCGCGAGGGTTGCCGCCGGGCGGCAATGCAGGCGGGCCGCCTGCGCTCCGGGGGAGTGGCGCGGGGGTATTGGGGCGCGGGCGGCTCGCCCGCCTGGGTGTGATGCCGTGGTTTGGGCATGGCTTGAGGCCACGAGGGTTGCCGCCGGGCGGCAATGCAGGCGGGCCGCCTGCGCTCCGGGGGAGTGGCGCGGGGGTATTGGGGCGCGGGCGGCTCGCCCGCCTGGGGGTGATGCCGTGGTTTAGGCATGGCTTGAGGGCGCGAGGGTTGCCGCCGGGCGGCAATGCAGGCGGGCCGCCTGCGCTCCGGGGAGTGGCGCGGGGGTATTGGGGCGCGGGCGGCTCGCCCGCCTGGGTGTGATGCCGTGGTTTTGGTGTGGCTTGAGGCCACGAGGGTTGCCGCCGGGCGGTAATGCAGGCGGGCCGCCTGCGCTCCGGGGAGTGGCACGGGGTATTGGGGCGCGGGCGGCTCGCCCGTCTGGGGGTGATGCCGTGGTTTGGGTGTGGCTTGAGGCCACGAGGGTTGCCGCTGCGCGGCAATGCAGGCGGGCCGCCTGCGCTCCGGGGGAGTGGCGCGGGGGTATTGGGGCGCGGGCGGCTCGCCCGTCTGGGGGTGATGCCGTGGTTTGGGTGTGGCTTGAGGCCACGAGGGTTGCCGCTGCGCGGCAATGCAGGCGGGCCGCCTGCGCTCCGGGGGAGTGGCGCGGGCGGCTCGCCCGCCTGGGGGTGATGCCGTGGTTTGGGTGTGGCTTGAGGTCACGAGGGTTGCCGCTGCGCGGCAATGCAGGCGGGCCGCCTGCGCTCCGGGGAGTTTACCCGGCGGCTAAAGCCGGTTACCTTTCCTCACTCCTCACTCCTCACTCCTCACTCCTCACTCCTCACTCCTCACGCTTTACCTCAGCCCCCGCTTTGCGGACAATACGCGGCCTTACATTTAGGGGAGTGGCATGGAGCTTTATTTCGTACTCAAATCGCCGGCCCGGGCCGAGAATGTGGGCGCCGCCGCCCGCGCCATGAAAACCATGGGCTTCGAGCATATGCGGCTGGTCGACAGCCGGGTGCACCAGCAGGATCAGGCCCACTGGGTGGCCCACGGCGCCCAGGAGATACTGGAGCAGGCCGAGTACTTTCCCACCCTGGCCGAGGGGCTGGCGGACATGGACCTGGTCATCGCCACCACGGCGCGCCGGCGCGGCCGCTACCTGCACTATCTCACCCCCAAGAAAGCCATTGCCCAGGTAAACAACAAGCAACTGGCAAAAGTGGCCATTTTGTTCGGCTGCGAGGAGTCGGGGCTGAGTAACGACGATCTGGCCCATGCCGACATCATCAGCTACCTGCCGCTGAAGGTGGCTTATCCTTCGCTCAACCTGGGCCAGGCCATCATGCTGTATGCCTGGGAGTTCAGCCAGGGGCTGGCGGCGGAAAACGAGGAAAAAAGCGCCATTCAGGCAGAAAATGCCCAGTTAAGGGTGCTGCAACAAAAAACAGAGCAATTGTTTGAGCTTGCCGGAGTGTCGCAGCAGGAAAAACTGGCCGACTGGGTAAGAGACCGATTGCCTATGCTGGAACAGCGGGACCTGAATCTGCTGCATCTGCTGTATAAAGACCTGGAGCGCGCCCTGGCCGGCAAGGAACGAGGTTGACAAGCCGAAAGGCTCGGGTTATTGCTATGCCATCCGTTTTTCGAGGTTGTCCGTCATGCTGTTCCATGCAAGCCGCACCATCACCACCATTATTATTACCGGTACCACCACTGGTGGCACTGGGGCGGGCTGATGCGCTGACGACAAACAAGATCTGAATCCTCAAGCCCGTATCCCAACCAGATGCGGGCTTTTTCGTTTTACACAGGGAGTAATAGATGCGTGTCTTGAAATTTGGCGGCACCTCTTTGGCCAACGCCGAACGGTTCCAGACCGTGGCCGACATCGTGGTCAACAATCAGCGGCAGTCCCAGGTGGCCCTGGTGCTGTCGGCGCCGGCCAAGGTCACCAACCATCTGGTGGCGGTGGTGGAGCAGGCCAGCCGTGGCCTGGATCCGGCCCCGGTGCTGGCAGAGATCGAGCAGATCTTCCACGCCATCATCGATGGCCTCAAGCAACGCTTCGAGCGCCTGGACGATGAGGGCCTGAAAGGTCAGGTCGACCGGGAACTGGGCCAGCTTACCCGCCTGCTGCAGGGGGTGAGCCTGCTGCAACAGTGCCCGGACAACATCCAGGCCCGCATCCTGAGCCGGGGCGAGGCGCTGTCCATCGCCACCATGGCCGAGCTGCTCAAGGCCCGCGGCGAGCAGGTGGAAGTGATTTCGCCCCAGGCCATGCTGCTGGGCGAGGGCAGTTTCCTCGAAGCCCACGTCAATATCGAAGTGTCCCGCCAGCGCTTTCGCGACCAGGGCCTGCGCCCCGACTGCGTGTACCTGATGCCGGGCTTTACCGCCGGCAACGAAAAAGGGGAAACCGTGATCCTGGGCCGCAATGGCTCCGACTACTCCGCCGCCGTGCTGGCCGCCTGCGTGGACGCCGAGTGCTGCGAGATCTGGACCGACGTGGATGGCGTCTACAACTGCGATCCGCGCCTGGTGCCCGACGCCAAGCTGCTCAAGCAGCTGTCCTACAAGGAGGCGATGGAGCTGTCCTACTTCGGCGCCAAGGTGCTGCATCCCAAGACCATCGCCCCCATCGCCCAGTTCCATATCCCTTGCCTTATCAAGAACACCGGCAACCCCCAGGGCGAAGGCTCGCTGATCGGCCCCGAGTGCAGCGACGACGACCTGCAGGTCAAGGGCATCTCCGATCTGGCCGGCATGACCATGATCAACATCTCCGGCCCGGGCATGAAGGGCATGGTGGGCATGGCCGGCCGCCTGTTCTCCTGCGTGTCCCGCGCCGGGGTCAGCATAGTGCTGATCACCCAGAGTTCGTCCGAATACAGCGTCAGCTTCTGCATCCACAGCTACGACAAGCACAAGGCCCAGAGGGCCATCGCCGACGAGTTCGCCCTGGAGTTCAAGAACAACCTGCTCGAGCCGCTGGACGTGATCGACGATCTGGCCATTATCTCCCTGGTGGGGGATCGCATGCGCACCGCCAAGGGCGTGTCGGCCCGCTTCTTCAACTCTCTGGCCGAGGCGTCCATCAATATCGTGGCCATCGCCCAGGGCTCCAGCGAGCGCTCCATCTCAGCGGTGATCCGCAAGGAAAAGACCACCGAGGCGATCCGCGCCTGTCACCAGAACTTTTTCTCCAGCCGCCAGTTTATCGACGTGTTCCTGGTGGGTTGCGGCGGCGTGGGCGCGGCCCTGCTCGAGCAGATCCGCCGCCAGCAGCCGGTGCTGGAAGCCCAGGACATCGGCATCCGGGTGGTGGGCATCGCCAACTCCCGCAAGATGGCGCTGGACCGCCACGGCATCAACCTGAACGAGTGGCGCGACCGGCTGGAGCAGGCCCATGAGGCCTTCAGCCTGGAGCGGGTGGCCCGCCTGGTGGAAGACAGCCACCTGATCAACCCGGTGCTGGTGGACTGCACTTCCAACGAGCAGATCGCCGATCAGTACGCCGACTTCCTGGCCGCCGGCTTCCACGTGGTGACCCCCAACAAGAAGGCCAACACCGCCAGCCTGGACTACTACCGCGAGTTGCGCCGTACCGCCCGGGCCACCCGCCGCAAGTTCCTGTACGAAACCAACGTGGGCGCCGGCCTGCCGGTGATCGAGAACCTGCAGAACCTGATCCGCGCCGGCGACCAGTTGAAGGCGTTCGGCGGCATCCTGTCCGGCTCCCTGTCCTACATCTTCGGCAAGCTGGACGAGGGCATGAGCTTTGCCGACGCCACCCGCATCGCCCGGGAGAACGGCTTTACCGAGCCGGATCCCCGCGACGACCTCAACGGCATGGACGTGGCGCGCAAGCTGCTGATCCTGGCCCGGGAGGCGGGCATGGAACTCAGCCTGGACGACATAGAAGTGGAAATGGCGCTGCCGCCGGAGTTCGATGCCAGCGGCGATATCGACAGCTTTATGGCGCGGCTGCCGGAGGCCGACGCCTGGTTCGAGGCCAGGGTGGCCGAGGCCGCCGCCGAGGGCAAGGTGCTGCGTTACGTGGGCGCCATCGAAAACGGCCACTGCAAGGTTGCCATCAAGGCGGTAGATGGCGATGATCCCCTGTTCAAGGTCAAGGACGGTGAAAACGCCCTGGCGTTCTACACCCAGTATTACCAGCCGATCCCGCTGGTGCTGCGCGGTTACGGCGCCGGTGCCGATGTCACCGCCGCCGGCGTGTTCGCCGACCTGTTGCGCACCCATAACTGGAAGCAGGAGATCTGAATGAGTGTTGTTGCGTACGCCCCTGCCTCTACCGCCAATGTGAGCGTGGGTTTTGATGTACTGGGGGCCGCGCTGGCCCCCCTGGACGGCACCCTGCTGGGTGACCGCGTGTTCGTGGGCGAGACCGAGGGCGACTTCAACCTGGTCAATACCGGTCCCTTCGCCCACAAGCTGCCGGACGATTTCACCCAGAATATCGTCTACGACTGCTATGTGGCCTACGGCAAGGCGCTGGCGAAAAAGGGCCTCAGGCTCAAGCCGCTGGTGATGACCCTGGAGAAAAACCTGCCGGTGGGCTCGGGCCTGGGCTCCAGCGCCACCAGCATCGTCGCCGCCTTCGTGGCGCTCAACGCCTTCCACGACGAGGCCATGAGCGAGCACGAGCTGACCCTGCTGATGGGCGAGCTGGAAGGGCAGATTTCCGGTTCAGTTCATTATGACAATGTGGCACCCTGTCACCTCGGCGGCATGCAGCTGGTACTGGACGAAGCCGGCGTGGTCAGCCAGTCGCTGCCGGTGTTCGACGACTGGTACTGGGTGGTGTGTTACCCGGGCATAGCTGTGTCCACCTCGGCGGCGCGGGCCATCTTGCCGGCCCAGTACCGCCGCCAGGACTGCCTGGCCTATGGCCGCCGGCTGGCGGGCTTTGTGCATGCCAGCCACACCGGCCAGGAAAAGGTGGCCGCCGCCATGCTGAAGGACGTGATTGCCGAGCCCTACCGCGCCCAGCTGATCCCCGGCTTCAACGAGGTGCGCGAGCACGCCGCCACCATGGGAGCGCTGGCCACCGGTATTTCCGGCAGCGGCCCCACCGTGTTCTGCGTGATGAAGGATCTGCACCAGGCGGAAAAACTTAAAACTTGGCTGGCCGAGCATTTTATTCAGAACCAGGATGGCTTTTGCCATATTTGCAAACTCGATGCCCAAGGCGCACGGGTAACAGGAACAGAGCTATGAAGTTGTACAACATCAAGGACAATAGTGAGACCATCAACTTTGCCGGTGCCGTCCGGCAGGGGCTGGGCCGGGGCCAGGGGCTGTTTTTCCCGGAAAGCCTGAACCCGCTGCCCAATGTGGACGCCCTGCTGGAGCTGCCGCTGGTGCCGCGCTCCGTGGCCATTCTGCAGCACCTGATCGGTGACGAAATTCCCGAAAGCACCCTGGCCGCCATGGTGGAGCGGGCCTTCACCTTCCCGGCGCCGCTGGTGAAGGTGGACGACCACACCTACGCCCTGGAGCTGTTCCACGGCCCGACCCTGGCGTTCAAGGACTTCGGTGGCCGCTTTATGGCCCAGTGCCTGGCCACCCTGAGTGACGACGGCAAGATCACCATCCTCACCGCCACCTCCGGCGACACCGGCGCCGCCGTGGCCCACGCCTTCTACGGCCTGCCCAACATCGAGGTGGTGATCCTCTACCCCGAAGGCAAGATCAGCCCGCTGCAGGAGAAGCTGTTCACCACCCTGGGCGGCAATATCCGCACCTTCGCGGTGCAGGGCGACTTCGATGCCTGCCAGGCGCTGGTCAAGCAGGCGTTCGACGACGAAGAGCTGAAAGCCGCGGTGGGCCTCAACTCCGCCAACTCCATCAACATCAGCCGGCTGGTGGCCCAGGTGTGCTACTACTTCGAGGCGGTGGCCGAGCTGCCCGCCGAGCAGCGCCACAAGGCGGTCATCGCCGTACCTTCGGGCAACTTCGGCAACCTCACCGCCGGCCTTATCGCCAAGGCGCTGGGCCTGCCGGTGAAGCGTTTCGTGGCCGCCACCAACGCCAACGACACGGTGCCGCGCTACCTGGAAAGCGGCAACTGGGATCCCCACGCCACCGTGGCCACCCTGTCCAACGCCATGGACGTGAGCCGGCCCAACAACTGGCCGCGGGTGGAAGAGCTGTGCCGGGTCAAGGGTTGGAAACTGTCCGACATCGCCTCCGGCGCCCTCAATGACGAGCAGACCAAAGACGCCCTCAAGCGCTTGTTCGCCCAGGGCTATCTGTGCGAGCCCCACGGCGCCATTGCCTGGGAACTGCTCAACAAGGAGCGGGGCAAGGACGAGGTGGGCATCTTCCTGTGCACCGCCCATCCGGCCAAGTTCAAGGAGAGCGTGGACGAGATCCTGGGTCAGGACATCCCGCTGCCCGGCCCCCTGGCCAAGCACGGCGCCATGGAGTCCCTGTCCGAGGTGATCCCCGCCGACTTCGCGGTCCTGAAAGCCAAGATGATGAAGTAACCCATCCGCAGCGCAGGCGGCCCCCCGCGCTCCAAGTTGTGCACCTATCCCTGGAGCGCAGGCGGCTCGCCTGCCTTGCCGCGCAGCGGCAACATGGAAAAAGGGCGAAGGCAGTATCGTTGCCTTCGCCCTTTTTTATGGTTATTCGACCAAACCCGGCGCCGGGTCATGTAGGGTCGACTTCAGTCGACCAACTGCTATCCGTCATCGCTGCAAGTGTTTGTAAGAGATCTCTCAATAAGGCTAGGGATAAGGCGGTTTGTGGCCGTGGAATTTGGTCATAAATCCATTTATCTCTTTGTTATTTAATGATTTTCATATGATGCTTGTTTTTTGCTCGGCCAAGATCCCGCCCCGGGTAAATTGAGCCGGGCCGGTAAATCCGTATAGTTAATACCAACAGCAAGGCAGGCTGGCTTGTCAGGAAGACAAACGGCAGGAAGGCCTTAAGGAACCACCGGCAGGAGCCGGAGCAAGGATTAAGGAAGCGGTGTCGGAGCGGAAGCCGGCAGCCAGGAGGCAAGGGACCAGGCCCGGATGGCCAAGGGGATGACCGAGGGAAAGGTCAGGGATACCTCCAGGACGGAGCGGTTGGCAACAGGACGCGGCCAGTCAGGATGACGCAGGATGACCCCGACGGAACGGGAAGGGGAAGGCTCGGGACGGGTCAGGTCAGGGATTGCAGGGAGCAACCAGGTTCAGGGAACAAACCGACGACACCAAAAGGGGCGGCCACAGGCTGCCCCTTTTCTATTGCGCTTTTGTCCGTATCATGGGGCTACCCCCGGCTTGTCGGCTTATGTTAACTTGTACGACCAGTTGAGTTAATCGGGTAACAAGCCATGAGTCAGGCATTGGATGAGTTATTGACGCTGCTGGCGCTGGAGCCGCTGGATGACGGCCTCTATCGCGGCCAGAGCCGGGATCTGGGCTTTCGCGCCGTGTTCGGCGGCCAGGTAATGGGGCAGGCGCTGGCGGCGGCCAAGTACACCCTGCAGCCGGAGCGGCCGGTGCATTCCTTCCACTCCTATTTCCTGCGGCCGGGGGACGTCAACAAGCCCATCATCTACGACGTGGAGAAGATCCGCGACGGCAAGACCACCTCCACCCGCCGGGTGCAGGCGCTGCAATACGGCAAGCCCATCTTCTACATGACCGCCTCCTTCCAGGAGCCGGTGGACGGCTTCGAGCACCAGGCGCCCATGCCGCAGGTGGCAGGGCCGGAGGGACTGGTCCCCGAGAGCGAGCGCATCGCCGCCCTGTCCGCCTTCCTGCCGGAGCGGGTCAAGGACAAGCTGTTGTCGGAAAAACCGATAGAGATCCGCCAGGTCAACTACGTCAACCCCATGAAGCCGGAGAAGATGGCTCCGGTGCGCCATATCTGGCTCAAGGCCAACGGCCGGCTGCCGGACGATCCGCGTATCCACAAGTATCTGCTGGCCTATGCCTCCGACTTCAACTTTCTGCCCACCGCCCTGATGCCCCACGGCCACTCCTTCTGGGAGCCCCAGCTGCAGGTGGCGACCATCGATCACTCCATGTGGTTCCACCAGGACTTCCGCTTCGACGACTGGATCCTCTACGCCATCGAAAGCCCGCGCGCCGTGGCCGGCCGGGGGCTGGTGCAGGGGCATTTCTTTACCCGCGACGGCACGCTGGTGGCCTCGGCGGTACAGGAGGGCATTATCCGCCCCCGCACGGAATAATCAGGCACTGTTTTTAATGGTGGTCATCTCCGCGAAGGCGGGGCTTGCAGGCGCCGAAGGCAGCTTTTAAGCTAGGCGCCAGATTTTATTCTTCTTCAACGGACACTCCCCATGACCCTGACCTGGAACCAGGTAATAGGCCACGAGAAAGAGCAGCCCTACTTTCAGCAGGCAATGGCCTTCGTCAAGCAGGAGCGCGGCGCGGGCAAGGTGATCTATCCGCCCCAGCAGGATATCTTCAACGCCTTCAGATACACCGAACTGGGTGAGGTGAAGGTGGTGATGCTGGGCCAGGATCCCTACCATGGCCCCAACCAGGCCCATGGCTTGTGTTTTTCGGTGCTGCCGGGGGTGCGGGTGCCGCCTTCGCTGCAGAACATGTACAAGGAGCTGAGCGCCGACATCCCCGGTTTTCGCATCCCCAACCACGGTTGCCTCGAGTCCTGGGCCCGGCAGGGGGTCTTGATGCTCAATACGGTGCTGACGGTGGAGGCCGGCAAGGCCCACTCCCATGCCCGGCTGGGTTGGGAAACCTTTACCGATCACGTGATCCGGGCGGTCAACGAGCACTGCCAGGGCGTGGTGTTCCTGCTGTGGGGCAGCCATGCCCAGAAGAAGGGCGCCATGATCGACCGCCAGCGGCACCATGTGCTGGCCGCGCCCCATCCCAGCCCCTTGTCGGCCCACCGCGGTTTTCTCGGTTGCCGGCATTTCTCCAAAACCAACGAGTTGCTCGCGCAGCAGGGCAAGGCGCCCATCGACTGGCAGTTGCCGACCGAGCTGTGAAATAGGGGGCCCACCGCACCGTTTTTGGAGTGCGGGCGGCCCGCCCGCATGGGTGTTGCACCCAGGGCAAAGGTTCCCGCTGTGCTCCTGTTGTAGGGTCGACTTCAGTCGACCGAACCACGGCGCCGGTGGTGGGGAGGTCCACTGAAGTGGACCCTACAGTGGACCCTACGGTTGGAGTAAGAGCAAAAAAGGCGCCCGCGGGCGCCTGAAAATATTGTCTTCGTGCTCTACAGCTCAAGCTCTTCCAGGTTGCCTTCGTATTCGAAGGCGCAGTCGAGCAGCTGAAGTTCTTTTTGTAAGCGCTTTTTGTCCTTCAATGCTTCTATTTCCCGCCATTTGCGCTTTTTGGCGGGTTCACGCGATGTTCCGCGTGCGGACCGTTCAACCACAAACTCCTGATCTTCGAAGCCGAACCTTTCCATGGGGCTCCCTCCTGTTGGCTATCAGTTGCAGTCACATTTGGATATATCACAGTCCGTTCTAAAATAAAACTTGGTTATGACACTTTTATTATGCCTGGCCAGGAAGAGAATTCGGGTGGGCAAAAGGACGGCCGGAGGGGCCAGGGAAGGAGGGAGAAACAAAGCGGCCGCCGGGGAATGGCGGCCGCGGCATGGGGGTCGCCGGGCTTACAGCATTTCTTTCAGCATGGCTTCCAGCTTGCCCTGGTCGATGGCGAAGTTGCGGATGCCTTCGGCCAGTTTCTCGGTGGCCATGGCGTCCTGGTTCTGCTCCCAGCGGAACTCGGCTTCGGTCATGGGGGCCGGGCGGGTCTGGCTGGCGCCATGATCCTTAAGCTTCTGTACCACCTCGCCTTCGGCCTGGCTCAGCTCCGCCAGCAGGTCGGGGCCTATGGTCAGGCGGTCGCAACCGGCCAGCTCGAGGATTTCGCCGGTGTTGCGGAAGCTGGCGCCCATCACCACGGTCGCATAGCCGTGGGCCTTGTAGTAGTCGTAGATGCGGCTCACGGAGAGCACGCCCGGATCTTCCGCCGGGGCGTATTCCTTCTGGTCGGTGTTTTTCTTGTACCAGTCGAGGATACGGCCCACGAAGGGGGAGATCAGGTAGGCGCCGGCCTCGGCACAGGCCCGGGCCTGGGCGAAGCTGAACAGCAGGGTCAGGTTGCAGTTGATGCCTTCCTGCTCCAGCACCTCGGCGGCGCGGATGCCTTCCCAGGTGGAGGCCAGCTTGATCAGGATGCGTTCGCGGCCAACACCGGCTTGGCTGTACAGGGCGATCAGACGGCGTGCCTTGGCGATGCTGGCCTGGGTATCGAAGGACAGGCGGGCATCCACCTCGGTGGAGATGCGCCCGGGGACGATCTTGAGGATTTCACAGCCGATGTTGACCGCCAGCTTGTCGGAGGCGTCGACCAGTTGTTGGGCGGCGTCCTGGCTCTGGGACTTGGCCCAGGCCACGGCGTCTTCCAGCAGCGGGCGGTACTCCGGGATCTGGGCCGCTTTCAGGATCAGGGAGGGGTTGGTGGTGGCGTCTTGCGGTTGATACTTGCGGATGGCTTCGATGTCGCCGGTATCGGCTACGACGGTAGTCAGTTTTTTCAGTTGGGTCAGTTTATCGGCCATTGATGGTAAGGTCCTTTGCTCTGGTTCGGGCCCCTTTGGGGTACAGGGCCACAGTATCCCTTATTCGGGCCACTAAAATAAAGTGACCTCGGGAAAGAGCTGAACAGGGGGTCAGACAAGGGGAGGGGAGAGAGAAAGCTCCGGAAAATCAGGGTGAGATGAAATTTCGAACCATGGTTTTTTGTTAGTGATATATTTTGATCTTTTGGTCAAATCGTTTGTTTTTTGATAAAAAAGACCGGTTTCTTTAGACGGTTATAATTTAGTGTGATCTGTGTCACATGGCGATTTTTGCGCATTGTGCTAGATTCCGTGCGCTGCGGACCAGAGAAGATGATAACCATTCTTATCTGGTAAATGAATGCTCAAATTTTGGAGAAGCAGAGACACGCCAATGGATATTATTATCGCCTTTATCAACGACCTGCTCTGGGGCACGGTACTGATCTACCTGCTGCTGGGTGTCGGGGTATTCTTCACCCTGCGCCTGGGCTTTATTCAGTTTCGCCATTTCGGCCACATGTTTTCCGTGCTCAGGAACAGTCGCAAGTCCGATGCGGCGGGTATCTCGTCCTTCCAGGCCCTCTGTACCAGCCTGGCGGCCCGGGTAGGCACCGGCAACCTGGCCGGTGTGGCCGTGGCCCTGTACCTGGGCGGGCCGGGCGCCATCTTCTGGATGTGGGTCATCGCGCTTATCGGCATGTCCACCGCCTTCGTGGAGAGCACCCTGGCCCAGCTGTACAAGGTAAAGGATGAAGACGGCAACTACCGGGGCGGCCCCGCCTATTACATGGAGAAGGGCCTGGGCTTGCGCTGGATGGGCGTGCTGTTCGCCATTTTCCTGATCATCGCCTTCGGCCTGGTGTTCAACGCGGTGCAGGCCAACTCCATCAGCGCCGCCATGGACGTGGCCTTCGGCATCCCCCACTGGGCCACCGGCCTGGCGCTGGTGGTACTGGCCGGCCTTATCATCTTCGGCGGCCTGCGCACCATCGCCCGCTTCGCCGAACTGGTGGTGCCGGTGATGGCCCTGGCCTACCTGCTGATTGCCCTGGTGGTGGTGGCAATCAACATTACCGAGCTGCCCGGTGTGCTGAGCCTGATCGTCAAGTCGGCCTTCGGCCTGGAGCAGGCCGGCGGCGGCGCCATGGGCTATGCCATTTCCCAGGCCCTGATCAACGGCATCAAGCGCGGCCTCTTCTCCAACGAGGCGGGCATGGGCTCGGCCCCCAACGCGGCGGCCTCGGCCACGCCCTATCCGCCCCATCCGGCGTCCCAGGGGTATGTACAGATGCTGGGGGTCTTTACCGACACCATCGTTATCTGTACCTGCACCGCCTCCATCATCTTGCTGTCGGGCCAGTTTGAACCCGGCTCCGGGGTGACCGGCATCGAGCTGACCCAGCGGGCGCTGTCCCACGAGGTGGGCAACTGGGGCAACACCTTTATCGCCATCGCCATCCTGTTCTTTGCCTTCACTTCCATAGTGGCGAACTACGCCTATGCGGAGAACAACCTGATCTTCCTGGAGCACAACCACAAGGCCGGCCTGCTGGTATTCCGCCTGTTCGTGCTGGGCATGGTGATGTTTGGATCCATTGGTGAACTGCCCACCATCTGGGCCATGGCGGACGCGTCCATGGGCATGATGGCGTTGACCAACCTGGTGGCGATACTGCTGCTGTCGGGCGTGGCCATCAAGCTGGCGCGGGATTACAACGACCAGCTCAAGCTTGGCAAGGTGCCGAGCTTCGACCCGACCAAGTACCCGGAGCTGAACCGTCAGCTCGAAGAAGGGATCTGGGACAAAAAATAACCGCCCGGGGACTGGGTCGGCCAGTCCCTAGAGCACCGATCAGCCTAAAAATTAGGCAGCGATGTTTCTTGGGGCGCGGGCGGCCCGCCCGCATGAGGGTGGCACCGAGGTGGGCGAAGGCACGGCCTAATCGGCGGTGCCTATTTTGCCTCGAGCCTTTTTAAACCTGCGGTGTGGTAGGCCAACCCGAGGGTTCGCGCTGTGCGCGAATGCAGGCGAGCCGCCTGCGCTCCATTATGTTCACGTCTCAGGGCTGCTCGCCCACCAGAAACTGCTTGCTGATGGTCCTGAACTGCTCGGTGCCGGCGCGGTGCAGCAACTCGAACACCACCATCTCCCGGCTGACGATCCGGGCGCCGGCATCGCGCATGCGGGCCAGGCCCAGCTGCCGGTTTTCCTCGGTACGGCTGCCCACCGCATCCGCCACCACGAACACCTCCTTGCCCGCCTTCAGCAGATCCATCACCGTCTGCAGCACGCAGACATGGGTCTCCATGCCGCAGACGATCACCTGAGGGTAGTGCTGCCAGTGCGCCGGCAGGCAGTCGGCGGCTACCACCGAGAAGTGCATCTTTTCCACTACTTCGGGCTGGTCCACCAGGACGGTGAGGGCGCCCTGGGTGTGGCCCAGCCCCCTGGGATACTGCTCGGTAAACAAAATGGGGGTGCCGAGCGCCTGGCAGGCCGAGATCAGCCACTGGATACGGGCACTCAGCCGCTCGCCGTGGTCGATGGCCGGGATCAGCTTCTCCTGCACGTCGATCACCATCAGTGCCGCCTTATCGAATTCCATCAACATCCTGTTCTCCCTCTCTGTCTGGTTGCCGTTAGTATGACCCTTTTGCCGGGCAAAGAAAAAGGGCGCCGCGGCGCCCCCTGGTCACATTGGTCCTGATCAGACCTTGAACTCCCCCAGCAGGCTGTGCTGGCGCTGCATCTGCTCCAGCATGGCCTGGCAGTGGCGCACCTGGGCGATGGCGCCGCTGGCCACATCCTGGCTGATGTCGCGGATATTGGTGGTGTTCTGGTTGATCTCCTCGCTGGTGGCGCTCTGCTCTTCCGCCGCGGTGGCGATCTGCAGGTTCATGTCGTTGATGTGGCTGATGGCCTGACGGATCCGGGCCAGCACCTCGTTGGCCTCGGCGGCGTCCACCGAGGTCTGGGCGGCCAGCTCCTGGCTCTGCTTCATCTTGTTTTCCGCCAGCCTGACCCCGGCCTGCAGCCGCTCGATCATGTCGCCGATCTCCTGGGTCGACTGCTGGGTGCGGGAGGCGAGCGAGCGCACCTCGTCGGCCACTACCGCGAAGCCCCGGCCCGACTCACCGGCGCGAGCAGCCTCGATGGCGGCGTTGAGGGCCAGCAGGTTGGTCTGCTCGGCGATGCCGGTGATCACCGAGAGGATGGACTCGATATTGCGGCTCAGCTGGGCCAGCTCGTTGACCGAGGCCATGGTGTCTTCCATGTCGGCGGCCAGCCGTTCCACCGCCTGGGTGGAGCGGGATACTACCAGGGCCCCCTGTTCGGTTTCCTGGTTGGCGGCGTTGGCGGCCTCGGCGGCGTTCTGGGCGTGCTGGGCCACCTCGGTGGCGGTGGCGGCCATCTCGTGCATGGCGGTGGCCAGCTGATCCAGCTCCTGCAACTGCAACTGC
Organism: Zobellella denitrificans; assembly: GCF_002407485.1. Classification (NCBI taxonomy): domain Bacteria; kingdom Pseudomonadati; phylum Pseudomonadota; class Gammaproteobacteria; order Aeromonadales; family Aeromonadaceae; genus Zobellella; species Zobellella denitrificans. Next base: position 1,252,829 of record NZ_CP012621.1, read on the forward strand.
AGCTGGTTTTCCGCCTGCTCCGACTGGCCGGAAGTCTGGCCGATGCTGGCCTTCAGCTTGTCGGAGCTGTCCATCACCTCGCCGATCAGCTTCTGCAGGTGACCAAGGAAGCCGTTGAACTCGTTGGCCACCAGGCCGAAGTCGTCCCGGCGCACTATGGGCAGGCGTTTGGTCAGATCGCCCTGGCCGCCGTTGATGTCCTTCAGGGATTGGTGCAGACCGCCCAGCGGCTTGAGCAGGCTGGTCATCAGCAGGATCAGCAGGGTCATGCTGATGGCCACGCCCAGCACCGCGATCAGCAGCGCCTGCCATTGCAGGCGATCCGCCTGGGCCATGACGGCGGCTTCATCCAGCACCACCCCTATATACCACTTGGCGCTTTGCAGCTCCGACAGCGGGGTGAAAGACACCCAATGGGGCTTGCCGCCCAGGTCGTAGCTGGCCATGGTGCTGCTCAGGGCCGGTTGCTTGCCCTCGAACAGCTCGGTGAGGGACTTGCCGTTCAGCTCCGACCGGGGATGGGAGATGATATTGCCGTTTTCGGCTACCAGAAAGGCATAACCGGCGCCGTTGAAGTCGATGACGTTAATGGCGTCGGCCACCGTCTGCAGGCTGAGATCGCCGCCGAAGGCGCCCAAGGGGCGGCCCTGGTCGGTGATCTTGGCCACGGCGGAGATCAGGATCTCACCGGTGGTGGCGTCGGGGTAGGGCTCGGTCAGGGCGGCCCGGGGGGAGGCCATGGCCACCGCATACCAGGGACGCTGGCGGGCATCCCAGCCGGGAGGGTTCCAGCCGGGATCGCTGCCGATGGGGCGGCCGTTCTGGCTGTCGAGACCGCCGAACACGAGGATGAACTCGTCCTTCAGCAGGGGGAGCCTGAAGGTGCGCAGCACCTGCTCCGGGCTGAAGTCGCCGTCGATATTCTGGGCCACCATGTCGATAAGACCGAGTTTGGCGTTGAGCCAGCTTTCGATCTGCTTGGCCAGGGTCGAGCTGGTTTCGCCGATGGCGGCGGCGGTCTGGGTGCGCAGGGCGTCCCTTACCTGGGAGAGCTGCATCCAGGACAGGATGCTGACGGTAACGAGCAGCACGGCGGCGGCGGTGAGTCCTACTTTATGGGCTATTTTCATACAACTGGGTCCCTGTAGTTATTGTCTGGTCGAGAGCGGCTTATACTTTAGTCGCATAGAGCAGAGTAACATACTGAAAAAAATTCATTTTTTGCAATATTCTGCGCTAGAGCACAGTTTCTTTCCGGGTTTCCCGCACCGTTGTATTGCCAATTGAAACCTTCTCTGGCGGCAATGACAACGGGGGCATTTTTATCTTATCGGCAGCATCCAGCCCCTCTTGATTAGTGACTGCTTTCGATTTATCTATAAGGCCCCTGCCGTCTCCTTGTCGTGACGATAAGGGTATTCATCTGGTTCTTGTAGAGGAGAAGACACCGGCCAGCCGCGTCAGAGGCATTCGCCCTGTACGCCAACCCTTTCTCTCGTTTTCCGCATCGACGGAGCCTGCTCCGTCCCCCTGATCCAACCCTGTTCCTGTTTCGTCACTGTTTAGTTTTGCCAGGAGGTAAGGCGTTAATGAGTGGTGGCAATCCCTGTCTGACCTGCGGCGCCTGTTGCGCCTTTTTTCGTGTTTCCTTTTATTGGGGAGAAATTCACAGCGAGTTCCAGGTGCCCGAAGACCTGACCGAGCCGGTAAGTCCCAGCCGGCTGGCGATGCGGGGCACCAACCAGCCCGGCCCGCGCTGCGTGGCGCTGGAGGGGGAGGTGGGCGACTGCGTGTCCTGCCGCATCTATCCCAACCGGCCCAGTCCCTGCCGGGAGTTCGAGGCCTTTGATGCGGACGGCGCCTGTAACCGGGCCCGGGCGGCCTACGGGCTGCCTCCCCTGGGCAACAATCCGGTCGCGGCTTAAGGCTCGGAATTCGTTGGTGTTTCGGACATTGTCCGGTAGGCTGAAGGCAATGCCATCAAGGAGTGTGCTTATGGAAATGCTTTCCGCCCTCGAACAAAGGGTGATCGGTTGCCTGATTGAAAAACAGGTTTCCACTCCCGAAGTGTATCCGCTGACCCTCAATTCCCTGGTGAATGCCTGCAACCAGAAGAGCAACCGCGATCCGGTGATGAACCTGGGCGAAAAGGAGGTGCAGTCGGTACTGAACACCCTGATCGCCCGGCGCCTGGTCAACAACGTGGCCGGCTTCAACGCACGGGCTGCCAAGCTCCAGCACCGTTTCTGCAACACCGAGTTCGGTGAGCTGCAGTTCAGCCCCGGTGAACTGGCCATCGTCTGCGAGCTGCTGCTGCGCGGCCCCCAGACCCCGGGAGAGCTGCGCAGCCGCACCCCGCGGCTGCACCAGTTCGACGACGTGACCCAGGTGGAAGCCTGCCTGCAGGCACTTATCGACAAGGGCCCCTTCGTGGTTAAACTGCCGCGCCAGCCCGGCAAGCGGGAGTCCCGCTATGCCCACCTGTTCGGCAATACCGACTACGCCGCGCTCGACGCCGAGCAGGGGCAGGAGCCGGTTGCTCAGGACCGGGAGGCCGAGCTGCAGGCGCGCATCCATGAGCTGGAAGCGGAGGTGCAGCGCCTGCAGGCGCGCATCGCCGAGCTGGAAGGCTAGGCGTCGGAGCGCGGGCGGGCCGCCCGCGCCCCAATTTACTGCCTAAGTTTTAAACTATATGGCGTGCTAGGCCGCCTGCCGGCCTGTCTTTTCCCCGGTGTCCCGCAAGGGGGCCAGCATCTTTTCCATGCCGTTGATCACGTTCAGGTTGGCCTGCTCCATGCCTTGCAGGGCGGCCAGCGCCTGGGGGTACTCCCGGGCGTAATAGTGCCGGATGGCATCCCGGGCAAAGCGGTGCATGGCCTGGTGCGGGGTTTCCAGCGCCCGGTAGTCGGCGTTGCCGGCAAAGAGCGTCTTGCCTTCCCCCTGGTAATACCATTGCCCGAGCCGGCACTGGGTTTCGTCGGGGATCTGTTCGGGCCGGCTGTCGGACTGTTCCATGAACACCCGGTAGACTTCGAGCTTGAGCTGCAGCTCTTCGATATTGGCCAGTTCAACGCCGGACAGACGGGCGGCGTCCACCACGGCGCGCTCCATGTGGTGGGCCAGGCGGTTGAGCCGGGTCATGTCGTCGGCGGCGATGCCGGATTCTTCGGCGCACAGCCTGGCCAGACGGGCGCTTTCGGTCATGGCGGTACGGGTGCTGTGGGTTTCCTGCTGGATGGCGTCCACCAGGCCCGCTATCTCGGTGGTGGCATTGCCGGTACGCTCGGCCAGTTTGCGTACTTCATCGGCCACCACGGCAAAGCCCCGGCCGGCTTCCGCCGCCCGGGCCGCCTCGATGGCGGCATTGAGCGCCAGCAGGTTGGTTTGATCCGCAACTTCGCGGATCAACTGCACGATGCGCCCGATCTGGCCGGCCTGCTGCGACAACCGCTCCACGCCATCGGCGGTGGTGTCGGTGGTGGCGGAGAGGGTGTGCAGATTGTCGGCGATGCCGCCCAGTATGGTCTTGGCCCGCTCCGACTGGCCGGCCGCACTGATGGCGGTGGCCTGCTCCCGATCCAGGTTGCTGGACAGGCTGCCGAAGGAAAAGCACAGACCATCCAGCGACTGGCCGAAGCTGGCCATGCTGCCAAAAACCCCTTGGCTCAGCAGTTGCCGGTCTTCCAGCTCGGCGACCCTTGCTTGCCGTTCGGCCAGCTCCCGTTCCTTGTCGGCCAGCGCCGTTGTCAGTTGCTGCAACTGTTGCCGTTGTTGCTGGCATTGCTGTTCCAGCTCCGCCAGTCGTGCCCTGTTCCGTTTAAAAAGCATGCAATTTCTCCGCTCCGTCCGACGACCTTTGGATGCTAACAAAATAATCATCTCAGATGCATCATTTAGTGCATGCTTTTCCTGCCCGGATCCCGGTTCAGGGCGTTGACAGCTGCTCGGCCAGGCCCTGGGCGCCTTCGGGCAGGCCGACCTGTTGCACCAGCAGCCGGCCCTGCTCGTCCAGTACCGTGATGGCATTGGAGTGGGAAATCTCGCCGTCGGCCTGGCTCAGGTACTGGATATTGAGCGCCATGGCCAGTTCGCGCACGTTGTCATCGGTGCCGCTCAGCAGGGTCCAGTGTTCATCCAGGCCGCGGTGCTCGGCGAAGTGCCGCAATACCTTGGGGGTGTCCCGCCCCGGGGTGAGCGACACCAGCACAAAGCCGAGTTCGGCCTGCTGTGCCGGGGTCAGCACTTTCTGCACCGCCTGCAGGTTGGACACTATCACCGGGCAGGCGGTGGCGCAGTCGGTATAGATAAAGCCCAGCAGTTGTTTCTTGCCGGCCAGCTCCCGCAACTGGAGCCGCTCTCCCCGGCTGTCCTGCCAGGGGGCATCGAGCTGGTAGACGGAGTCGCCGGGCAGGGCTGCCTGGAGGTTAAAGGCGGCCAGCCAGATCAGCAGTAGCCATGGTTTCATCGGTTGTCTCCTGTGCACAACGAAATCCCAGGTTGCCCAGGGTGTAGGGAGCCTTCAGGCTGGAACGAAAGCCGAAACGCATGAAGGCGGCATAATCGGACGGATCGGCGCTGCCGGCGGCACCGGAGCCGCAGAACATGCCCTGATCCAGGCTGCTGTCACCGCGGGATTCGCCGGTGACCAGGGTGGAGTTGAAATCCCGGGTCCATTCCCACACCAGCCCGTGCAGATCCTGCACCTGCCAGTAGTTGGCCGGGCTCTGACCGACCTCGGCCAGGCTGGCGGTGGCCGGGCGGGCATACCAGGACAGGATGCGGCGGCTATAGTCCGGTTCACTGCTGCCGTTGGCGGCCTGCTCCGAGGCCTGGGCGGCGAACTCCCACTCCGCCACCGTGGGCAGCTGCTTGCCCTGGGCCTGGCAGTAGGCGCTGGCCGCAAACCAGGACACATGGGTGACCGGCTGGGCTGCCTGCTCGGGGGAGGGCTGCTCCCCCGGCCAGTGCTTGAGGTAGTTGGGCTCGGCAAAGAGGGCGGGAACCCGCCCTTTTTGCCAGCGGGGATGAGCGGCCACGAAGTCGGCGAACTGCCGGTTGGTGACCGGGGTGACATCCAGCCGGAACGGCGCCACCCGGGTAAGCGGGCTGTCCTTGCTGAGATACAGTGGCCGAATCTCCCCACCGGGCAGGACGGCCATCTGCAGCGCCGCTAGAGCAATCAGCAGCGCGGGGTTCATCAGTGGGCGCTCCCTTCCATTACGATGGGCTTGCCTTCCTCGCGGCGCTTGGCCACCTGCTCGGGGGTGATCTCGCCGCCCTTGTTGTCCCAGCTGTTGAGCACGTAGGTCAGCACGTTGGCCACGTCTTCGTCGGACAGGCGCATGGCGGGCATGATGCTGTCGAAGGCCTGGCCGTTGACCTTGATCGGGCCCTTGAGGCCGTGCAGCACCACGTCGATGGCGCGGGTCGGGTCTTCATTGAGGAAGTCGGAGGCGGCGACCGGCGGGAAGGCGCCGGGGATGCCTTCGCCGCTGCCCTGGTGGCAGGCCTGGCAGTTGGCCTCATAGGCGCGCTTGCCGTACATCATCCGCTCTTCCTTGTTCTTGGCGGTGACCTTGGGATGGCCGTTGGGCATCACCTGCACCGCCGAGCCCTCGGGCAGGTAGACGTTGTCGGCTACCTTGCCGGAGTAGACAATCTTGTCCTCGTCGCCCTCCACCGCCATCATGCCGAGCGCGCCCTTGTTGAAGGCGCGGAAGATGGAGTGATCCACCAGGATGAAGTTGCCGGGCACGTCCAGCTTGAATTCCACGGTGGCGGCACCGCCGGCGGGGACCAGGGTGGTCTGCACGTTGTGGTTGACCAGGTCGCCGCCTTCCACATAGACCTTGTCGAAGATTTCGCCGATGACGTGGAAGGACGACACCAGGTTGGGGCCGCCGTTGCCGACAAAGAGCCGCACCGTTTCGCCCACGTTGGCGGTGAGCGCCTTGTCGCCGTTGAGCGCGCCCACGGCGCCGTTGAACACCACGTAGTCCGCCTGCTCCTTGATCGCCTTGTCCATGTCGAAGGGCTGCAGGCCCTGCTCGCCATAGGCACCCTTGGTGTAGAAGTCGCCCTGCATCACGTAGTATTCCCGATCTACCGGCGGCAACCCTTCCTTCGGCTCCACCAGGATCAGGCCGTACATGCCGTTGGCCACGTGCATGCCCACCGGGGCGGTGGCGCAATGGTAGACATAGAGGCCGGGGTTGAGCGCCTTGAAGTTGAACACCGAGGTGTGGCCGGGAGCGGTGAAGGAGGCCGCCGCGCCGCCGCCGGGGCCGGTGACCGCGTGCAGGTCGATGTTGTGGGGCATCTTGGAGTCGGGGTGGTTGGAGAGATGGAACTCGACTTCATCCCCCTCGCGCACCCGCAGGAACTGGCCCGGCACCGAGCCACCGAAGGTCCAGAACATGTACTCCACCCCGTCGGCGATTTCCATCACCTTTTCCACCGTTTCCATCTTCACCACCACCTTGGCGGCATGATCCCGGGTGATGGGGGGCGGCACCAGGGGCGGCGAGGTCAGAACGGCTTCTTCCACCGGCAGGGTATTGGCCTGTACGGACAAGGCGAAGGTCATGCTGATGGCGGCGACAAGCTTACTCAGTTTCATGGGATGCTCCCTGCGCTTTGGCGCTTATTGTTGGTTGAACTTAATCTGTATTTCATATGTAAGTTTGTTCCTGGCATTGTCAAACAGGGCTGATTTGGATCAACAAATGCCCTTGTACCTCCCAGGAGGGAGGCGGCGGTGTGCAAAATATCGACATGGCGCACAGTTTTGGCGGACAAAGGCATGGTTTTTTCCTGCTCCTTTGTCATGCCGACAAGGTTTCGTTTGGACTTTGTCGGCAGGGCAGGCGTCAGGAGCTGGCCCTGGCGAGCAAGTGACCACTGTTGTTGGCGGCCATTCGCTCCTAGAATCCGCCAAGGCGTTCCCGTTGGGGGAGCGTTATCCGGTTACAGAAGGAGTGAAGGATGAAGAAAGCCAGCATGATCACCGCGGCCTGCACCCTGTGGGCCTTGTCCGGCGCCCTCTACGCCCAGGAGGCCCCCCCGGTGGAGGAAACGCCGGTAGAGGAAACCCTGGTAGAGGAAACGCCGGTAGAAGAAAACCTGACAGAGGAAACGCCGGTAGAGGAAAACCTGGCAGAGGAAACGCCGGTAGAGGAAAACCTGGCGGAAGAGCCGGCGCCCGAGCAAACGGAAGAAGTAACCGAAGGCGCCGTGATCAGCGCGGCCAGCGCCGAGACCCTGCAGCGGGTATACGACAAGCTGACCATCAAGGTGGAAGAAGGCGAAGCGTCCGAGCGGGCCCTGGAGGCCATAGCGCACGCCCAGCAGGTCAGCCAGCACGGTGCCATCACCTCCGCAGCGGCCAAGGCGAAGGAGCCGGGCCAGGGCAACGGCATCGCTGCCCAGGGTGAAAGCCGCTCCTCCATGGGGGCAGCCAGCAGTGGCGGCCGAGGCGGCAATGGCGGCGGCAATGGCGGTGGCAATGGCGGCGGCAACGGCGGCGGTAACGGCGGTGGCAACGGCGGCGGTAAAGGGGGTGGCAACGGCCGGGGGTGAGCCTCGGACACCAGGCCCTCTTTTCATCCTCTGAGCAAACTGTCAGAATAGGCGTCTCTTGGGGGAGTAATCGTTCGGCAACCGCCGAAACCACTGTCAACAATCTCTGAGCCAAAGGCTTATGGCAGTGGTGTCCTGATGGATTGATGAGACCTGAGACAGCGTGACTTGCCGGGCGGGAAGTCACGATGTCTCCGGTATCCATGATCCCGCCCTGAAGAGCGCCTATGAAACACAACACACCCTTCTGCTGCCTTGTCACCCCGGCCCAAGGGGGAACTTGCTTATGCTGATGTCCTTGGTCGCCATTGTGCTGGGCCTGGCCGTGCTGGTCTGGAGTGCCGACCGTTTTGTGGACGGAGCCTCGGCCACCGCCCGGTACGCCGGCATGCCCCCCCTGCTCATCGGCATGGTGATTGTCGGCTTCGGCACCTCGGCGCCGGAGATAGTGGTGTCTATCATTTCAGCCATGGAAGGAAACCCCGGACTGGCCCTGGGCAACGCCTATGGCTCCAATATCGCCAATATCGGCCTTATCCTGGGCCTGACCGCCCTGATAAGCCCCATCGCCGTGCATTCCCAGGTGTTGCGCAAGGAACTGCCGATCCTGCTGCTGATCACCCTGCTGTCTCTTTCCCTGTTGTGGAACGGCTGGCTGGCCCGCACCGATGCCCTGGTGCTGCTCGGTGTCTTCGTGCTGCTGATGGGCTGGAGCATCTGGCAGGGACTGAAGGACGGTGCCGACGCCATGGCGGCGGACGAAACCAGGGAGCTGGACGACAACCAAATGACCCTCAAGCAGGCGTTGTTCTGGCTGGTGGCCGGCCTGGTGCTGCTGATCATCAGCTCGCGCATCCTGGTGTGGGGCGCGGTCAACGTGGCCCAGGCCTTCGGGGTGAGCGATCTTATCATCGGCCTGACCATAGTGGCGGTGGGCACCTCGCTGCCGGAGCTGGCGTCTTCCATCGCCGCCATCCGCAAGAACGAGCATGATCTGGCCATCGGCAACGTGATCGGCTCCAACCTGTTCAATACCCTGGCGGTGGTCGGCCTGGCCGGCATCATCCATCCGCTGGAGGTGGCGGCCGAGGTGATCAGCCGCGACTTTATGGTGATGGGTGCCCTGACCCTGTCGCTGTTCGTGCTGGGCTACGGGTTCAGCGGCCGCCAGGGCCGCATCAACCGGGTGGAAGGCGGCCTGCTGTTGGCTGCCTATATCGGCTACACCAGCTGGCTGGCGCTGGGCGTGCTTGGCGCCGCCTGATCCTGGCGAGCCGGCGGCCTGGCCGCGTGGTGGGAGCATGGATGTTTTTTCATCCGTGCTCCGGACGTTGGCACAGCCTGTCACTGTTATTCAAAGGGAGGAAATCATGGCCATTAGCGAACAGGATAAACGGCACCTGCGCCGTTGCGTGGAGCTGGCGGCACAGGCGCTGGCGGTGGGGGATCAGCCGTTCGGCTCCGTGCTGGTGGGGGCGGATGGCGCCGTATTGGCGGAGGATCGCAACCGCATCCACAGCCGCGAGCCCACCTGGCACCCGGAAATCGCCCTGGCGCGCTGGGCCGCCGAACACCTCACCGAGCAGGAGCGGGCCGCCGCCATTCTCTATACCTCGGGCGAGCACTGTCCCATGTGCTCCGCCGCCCACGCCTGGGCGGGGCTGGGGCGCATCGTTTACGCTTGCTCGGCCGAGCAGTTCGGCCAGTGGTGCCAGGAGTGGGGCCTGCCACCGTCCCCGGTGACGCCCCTGTCCATCCAGCAGGTGGCGCCGAACATAGCCGTGGACGGCCCCGAGCCCGAGCTGGCGGCACAGCTGCGCGAGCTGTACCGGCGTTGTTTTGGCATTGAGAGCAAGGACTAAATAACTGATCCTAATAGTGCTACATCGACCGGGCCCCGCACGCAGACACGCCGTGAACCCATCCCTGGGGGCTCCGCCGCGCCATCCCTGGCGCGGAGGGTCTGCTTAGCGGAACCCGGTCGTTGCCGACAGTGATCTACTATTCGGAACAGCTATTTAGGCTCCGCTTCCGCTTGAGTTATCCCATGTCGCCCCCGCGAAGGTGGGGGCCCATTCTTTTCACCCCTTCAGCACACTGAACTCCCGGAACAGTCTCACCGGCAGTTGGTGTTCCAGCTGCCAGGTGATGTTCATCGGCTTGCTGCCATGGGAGCGAACGAAGCGCACCGGGCCGCAGGCGCGGTAGGAGGCATTCTTGTCGATGCGTACAAACAGCTGGAAGTGCCAGCCATTGTGCCCGCTGTCGATATAGCGGCGACCGGCCGGGGTGTGGGGACCGGCGCTGTTTTGGGATTGCCAGTGGAACAGGCTCTGGCTGATGGCGTAATCGTGATAGGCCACGCCCTCGTGCAGGGCAGTACTTTTATCCAGGGTGACGAACAACAGTTCGGTTTTACGCTCTTTCAGTGTCAGTACCCCAGCCTGAAACGGGGTGCGTGTTTCCGCGGTCAAAAAGCCCACGGCGGTGAGGATCTCCCGGCTGTGATAAGCCGCATGCAGCTTAAGCGGGGTATGCTCCAGTCCGGGCAGCGGCGGGTATTGATGCTGGGTTCTGGCATCCAGGTAGCGGCTGAGCTGGGCCAACTCGTCGCACACCGCCGGGGCCTGGGCCAGCCGCTCGAGAAAAGCCTGGGCCGAGCTGGTCTGGCTTTGTTGGCCATCGATTTGATAGGCCAGCATCTGCAGCCGCTGCCGTTGTTGCTCATCGTCGATGACGTATCGGGCCCGCTGCTCGGCTACCTGGCCGAGCAGCTGTAGTTGTTCCGGATCGTCCAGGTGCAACAGACTGCCCAGGCGACGGCTGAAGTAACGCTCCTCGGGGGCGGCTTCTCCCGGTAATAAACCCGCATCCCGTTGCAGGTTGGTCCAGCCGCTGTTGCTGCCGCCACGATAGATATCGTCCAGCTCCAGTTGCTGCTCGTGCAGAAAATCCCCAAGCGTAACCCGGCGGTTTCCCGTCAGGCTGACGTAGGCGTGCAGCTCTTGCTGCAGGCGGCGCCAGCTCTGGTTCAGCGCCCGTTTCAGGCTGCTCAGAATATGTTCCCGGACCTGTTTTTGCAGCTGGAGATGGCAACCACTGGGCAGGCGGCCAAAGCCGTTTTCTATGCAGTCGACCACCTCGCGGCGCGACAGGCCGGTAATGGCGCCGTAGAGCAGATCGAAACGGAACCCCTCTTTATGCTGGCCGACAAAATCCAGGATCAGACAGCTTTCCTTGCCTTCGAACAGGCGCAGTCCCCGGCCTATCTGCTGTTGGAACAGGGTAGCGCTTTGGGTGGGCCGCAACAACAGCAAGGTGTCGACAAAGGGCAGGTCGACCCCTTCGTTATAGAGGTCGACCGTCACCAGGGCGTGGATCTCGCCACGCTCCAGTTGCCTGGGCAGATCCCGTCGCTCTTGGGCGGAGCTTTTCCCGCTGATCACCCGGGCGAGGATACCGGCCTGCGCAAACTGCTCCGCCATAAATTCGGCATGGGTGATGCTCACGCAGAACACCAGGGTTTTACCCCGGCGGGGATCGTCCACCAGCTGTTGCCAGGCGCGGATCACGGCGGCGGCGCGCACCTGGTTGCCGGTCAGCAGCGTATCCAGGGCCTTGAGTTCGTTGGCCTGTTGCCAGGGAATATCCCGATAGTCGGTATCATCGTCGCAGGCGTAATATTCAAAGGGCGCCAGCAGTTGCAGATCCAGCGCCTGCCACAGGCGCAGCTGCGCCGCCGGCGAGCCATCCGGTCGGTTATCGAAATGGCGCAGGATATTCTTGCCGTCGGCCCGCTCCGGGGTGGCGGTAAGGCCCAGCAGGCAAGCCGGCTTTAGGGTAGAAAGCAGAGTGTCGAAGCGGTTGGCCTCGATATGGTGGCATTCGTCGACGATCACCATCTGCCAGTAAGCGGCGCTCTGCGGTGTGACCAGCTTGCGGGTATTGAGGCTCTGGATGGTGGCAAACAGATGCTGATCCTGCGTCGGCTGGTGCTCGCCGGTAAAGAGGTCGCCGAACTCCGGCTCGCGCAACACCAGACGAAAGGTGCGCAGGGCCTGCAGCAGCAATTCTTTGCGGTGGGCGATAAACAACAGCCGTGGCAGACCGCCCTGCTTGCGGGCCAGGCGATGGTAATCGAACGCCGCCATTACGGTTTTGCCGGTGCCGGTGGCGGCCACCAGCAGGTTGCGTGTGCGGCCATGTTGCCGTTCGTTATCCAGTTGCTCCAGGATATCCAGCTGAAAGGGTTTGGGCTGGATATCGAAGAAGGTGGGGGTGGCGATCAGATCCCGGCCTGATTCCCGTTTCAGCGCTTTGGCCAGCTCAGCACGGTGCGTCGGATCGTCCGGGTTATAGGGTTGGAACTCGCCGTCTTCCCACAGGGTTTCAAAATTTGCCTGCGCCCGTTGAAAGAGCAGGTTCTGGCCTTTTTCGGTGAACTTGACCGTCCATTCCAGCCCACCCATTAGGGCGGCGCCGGAGAGGTTGGCGCTGCCCACATAGGCGGAGCCGAAACCGGTGTCCCGCTCGAAGATCCAGGCCTTGGCGTGCAGCCGGGTGCGGCGGCCGTCGAGCGACACCCGGACGTCGCAGTGAGGCAGTCGGGCCAGCATGTCCAGCGCCTTTTGCTCGGTCGCACCCACATAGGTGGTGGTCAGTACCCGGATCCGGGCCTGGCTGGCGCCCCCGGCATCGGTGCTGGTGATCCGTTTGAGCACCTCGATGATTTTGCGCACCCCGGACACGGTGATAAAGCTCACCAGAATATCCACGCTGTTGCAGGAGGCCAGTTCGGCGGTCAGCTCATGCAGCAGGGCGGGGGAGCCCTTGCCGGCGGTAAACAACCAGGGCTGGGCCAGGCCGATGGCTGGCAGCTCCGGCTTTCTCTGGGCTGGATAAAGCGAGCGCAGCACCCGGGGCGGCGTACACAGCAGATCGGGCGCTTCGTTCTGGTTCAGGCGCTGACGGGAGTATTGCAGGATATCGTTGATAAGCTCGGCCTGCGCTGTCACCTTGGCCTCTTTGTCACCAGCGACGCCAGCCAGCAACTGTGACAGCTGCTCGGCCAGGGCAGCGGCCAGGCGTTCGTGGCTGACCGCCGGGTTCAGCGCTTCGGGCTCGGCACAGAGCCCGGAGCGCTCCAGTGCTGCCTCTGTCCCTTGGGTGGTCAGCAGATCGTAGAGTCCCTGTGCCAGAGGTGTTTTCATCCTGTCCCTTATTATTCTGCGACCACTGCCCTGAGCCGGGCAAAGGGTTTCATATCAAAGGTGGCGGCCAGGTCCTCATAAGCCGGGTTGGTGGCATGCAGCCGATAACTGCCGTCCGGATTTTTCTTTACTACCCGCAACAGGTACTGGTTATCGCCGGACTCATCCTGCCGCTCTATGGCTAGGGTCTGGCCGCTGATGCTGCCTGCTGTTTCCGGAGTGATCCATTCCAGCAACAGCAGATCGCCGTCCTGCACCGGCTGCTTGCCGCCGTTCATGGAGTGACCACTGGCCCGGGCCAGAAAGTGGCGACTAGGATCGAGCCGTCCGTAATGGTCTGGCATCGGCACCATCTCGGCGTGGTCATCGCTGCCGCCCTTGAAATGGCCACAAGCAATTTTCAGATCGGGAAAACAGGGTAACTCGAGCACCTCGGCGACCGGCGTGCCAGCGCTGTCGGTCACTGACTGTTTCGCTTTCGCAAGCTGCGGTGCCTTGCGCCGGCGGTATTCGGCCAGGCGCAGATCAACCAGTTCCTGCATCATCTGGTGCAGGGTCTCCAGTTCCTCAACGGGCAGGGCAAAACGGGGGCAGAAGCGGTCGTCTTTCAGCTCGAACCAGTAATCGGCTTGCGAGCCAGGGGTGCCGCCGGTGCTGAACCTGACAGGGTTGCCTTGCCAGTAGCGCAACCAGGCGCTGGAGTCGGCGGTCATGGCCTGCTGGGCGGGTGGTAGATCGAGTTGCAGCAGATCGGGATGGCGTTCCAGCACATAGCGGGATTGTTCGGCCAGTGCCGCCAGGGTAGGCGGCTGGCGCAGACCGTCCAGTTCCAGCAGGGCCTGCAGCAATATCACCTTGAAGCTCTTGGTCAGGGTGGTGGTTTCAATGCCGGTCCGCAGAAAGTCCCGCAATTCGGCCAGCACCCGGCCGGCCGCTTCCGACAGCTCGCCTTCGTCGTGCAGCAGTTCGAACCAGCTGCCATGCTGCCGACGCAACTTGGCAAAATCCAGCCCGGCCTGGAAGGCCTGCACGGCGGAAGGACGATATCCCAGCTCCTCCTTCAGGGCCCGGTAGTCGTCCACTATCTTCAGTCGATGGCCCCGACGCAGTTGCTCCAGCAAGGGGAGCAGCGCCGGATCCAGGTTGATATGACAGCCGTCGGGCAGCTCGGGCCGCTGACCGGCGCGGATGGCGCGGCCGTCGTCTTCCAACAACTGTTGCAACAGATAGGGTTTGAACAGGCAGGCCCTATGGTTGCCCACCAGATCGACCACCATCAGTTGCTGTTTGCCCGGGTGCAGGCGCAGGCCGCGACCCAGTTGCTGCAAAAAGACGATGCGCGACTCGGTGGGCCTCAACATCAGCAGGGTGTCGATGGCGGGCAGATCGGTGCCTTCGTTGAACAGATCCACCGAGAAGATCACCTGCAAGGTGCCGCTTTCAAGCTCGCGCAGGGCCTGGTTGCGCGGCATTTCGGAGCGGGAATGGATGGCAACGGCGCGGACACCGGCCTCGATGAATTCCTTGGCCATAAAGTCGGCATGGGCGCGGGAAATGCAAAACGCCAGGGTGCGTTGCTGGGCATGGGCGCGCCAGTGCCTGAGGGCGTGCTGCGCTCGCCGGTGGCTGGCAAAGGCATGCTCCAGCGCGGCGGGATCGAAACGGCCGTTGCGCCAGGGGATGTGAGCATAATCAATGTGCTCGTCGAGGATCCCCTGATAGATAAAGGGCGCCAGCTGACGGGCCTGGATGGCATCGCGTAAGCCCCGTTCGAACACTAGGTTGTCGTCGCACAATGCCAGGATATCGGCTTGGTCGGTGCGATCCGGCGTGGCGGTCAGGCCCAGCAAAAAGCGGGGGCGAAAGTGATTCAGCAGGCGGCGATAGCCAGTGGCGGCGGCATGGTGAAATTCGTCGACGATGATGTAGTCGAAGTGATCTGGCGCGAAATTGCGCAAGTGTTCGGCCCTGCCCAGGGTTTGCACCGAGGCGAACAACCAGTCGGCCTGCTCCTGCCGTTTGCCATTGTAGATCCCGGTGTGGGCTTCGGGGCGCAGCCGGATAAAGGTCTGCTGGGCCTGCTCGATGATCTCGTCCCGGTGTGCCACAAACAGCAGCCGACGGGCCTGTAACTGGCGGGCATCGAACGCCGCCAGCCAGGTTTTGCCCAGGCCGGTGGCCATCACTACCAGGCCGCGCTTGAAACCCTGACTGCGGCTGTCCTGCAGTGCTACCAGTACCTCCTGTTGCACGTTGTTGGGAATGGGTGTTTCGCGCAGGGTGTCGGCATCGCTATCGGCGTCGCCGCTGAGCGCGCGCAATCCGGTCAGCGGACTATGCCGGTAGCGTTCGATATAGCCGTCTATCCAATCGTGGCTGAGAGTCGTTACCCGGTGGTCCCGTGCCAGTTGCTCCATCTGTTCGGCCAGTTCCAGCAGGCTACGGGCCGACTCGCCGGTTGCTTCGTCATCCACCCTGAGCGACCAGTTCCATTCCAGGGATTCGGTCAGTGCTGCCCGGGATATATTGCTGGAGCCCACAAAAGCGTGGCCCTTGAGCCGGTGGCCTGCCCGCTGATGAATACAGAGATAGGATTTGAGATGAAACCCCGGGTTGCCCGCGCTCTCGTAGATCAGCACCTCGGCGCCCCGTTCCGCCAGCAGCATCAGCCGGCGCAGGGCCACCGGCTCGGTGACGTCCAGGTAATCGGAGGTGACGATGCGCAGCCTTACCCCCCGCTCTCGAGCGTCGCTCAGGGCCGGCTGCAGCAATTCGAGGCCGCTCAGGCGGATAAAGGATACGCAGATATCGATACGGCCTACGGCGCCAGTAGCGTTGATGGCATCGAGCAGGGGAGCGAGCAGCGGCTGCTGGAAGCTGATATCGCCGCTGCTGCCGCCGGGGATCAGGCGCAAGGCGGTCATGACGGCTCCTTGACCAGCAGGGCGTTGAGCCAGCGCTCCTGCTCCCGGCCCGAACGCAGATCGCCGGTTTGCCACAGTGCTTCAAGGCGTAACGGCAAGCCCGTCAGCAACCGGACCAAGCCGGTTTCGGTCATATTGGTGAAGGTGCGGCCGTCGCGGCGGATTTCGCCGTCGCCGTACTTGAAGGAGCAGTAAAACACCCCGTCGGGCTGCAACAGGTTGGTCAGGTGGGCCATGACGCCGGGCAATTTCGCCAGCGGTACATGCAGCAGGGAGGCACAGGCCCAGATGGCATCAAACCGGGATGGGCCGGTAAACTCCTCGAAACGGCATACCACGACTGGCAGACCGGTCAGTTGCCGTGCCAGATCGGCCAAGGCGGGGCTGGCATCAAAGGCTTCCACTGCAAAGCCCTGGTGAAGGAAATAGCGGGCATCCCGGCCCGAGCCGCATCCTGCGTCGAGGATCCGGCCGCCCTTGGCGACATGGGGCAGAAAACAGCCATAGAGGGATGCCATATCGACGGAAACCGTATCCCGGTAGAAGCTGAGGGCGTTTTGCTGATAAAAATCCACTGGCCGGCACTAATAGTAAAATCAATGATGGTTCAGTACCTTACCAGAGTTCTGGCGAAGGCACAGCTCTTGGCTGCCGGCGTGGAGTTGGTAGCCCAACTGCTCTGCTCGGATAAGGGCTACAAACCGCCATATCTGTTTCGGATAATTCGAATAATTGACATGTTTGCGAAAATTTCGAATAATTCGGGTTAGTTCAACCGGATGGAAATAGTCTCATGAGCCGTTTACAAGATACCTTGCCGACCCAGGAAGAAGCCAGTCTGGCCAAGCTCTGTAGCCAGGAGCTATCCGCGATTCTGGAAACCAGGGCGGATACCCAGACCCTGGCGGTTACCGATCAGAAGGGAGAAGTACACAGGGTCAAGATCCCGGTCAGCGCCCTGCGCCTGCTGGTCGATGTACTGACCGAATTGGGAGAAGGGAATAGTGTCAAATTAGTCCCTATTCATGCCGAATTGACCAGCCAGGAAGCGGCGGATCTGCTGAATGTGTCGCGGCCAACTCTTATTCGCTTGCTCGACGAGGGCGCCATTCCCTTCCATCGCACGGGAAATCGCCGCAAGGTGAAGTTTGCCGATCTGCGTGCCTATCAGCAGCAGCTTGAGCAGAAGCGATTGGCGAGCCTGTCCGAGCTGTCCGAGCTGGATCAGGCATTGGGGATGGGATACGAATGAGCTCGAACTATACGGTCATCTACGATGCCTGTGTGATGTATCCGGCTCCCCTGAGGAGCTTGTTGATGTACCTGGCGCTTTCCGGCCAGTTTCGGGCTCGCTGGTCGAATGATATCCACCGGGAATGGATGCGTAACCTGCTCAAAAATCGTCCTGAACTCGATGAGTCAAAGGTCGAGAGAGTGCGTGAACTGATGGATAGTCATGTACCAGGTGCCTTGGTCACCGGCTATGAGCGGCTTATTCCGGGCATTGTGCTGCCCGACCCGGATGATCGCCATGTGGTGGCCGCTGCGATTCAGACTCAGGCCGAGTCGATTATCACCTTCAATTTGAAGGATTTTCCCGACGACATACTGGCTCCGTTTAATATAAGAGCGATCCACCCGGATGACTTTATATTAACCCGGCGGCAAAATACATCGATTATGCCGCATAAGCGATGTGCTCCGATCGGAAGTAACTTTTCACCCGCTCCGACCTGCGCTGCAACTTCCGCATAGAGGAGCGGGTTCGCTTCTTGAGCTCTTCCACACTGCGAATCGCCGGCCCACTGTGCACCATGCCTTTCAGGTCACCATTGAGATACTCATCCGGATTCAGTTCCGGTGAGTAGGCGGGCAGGAAAAAGACCTCCAGAAAACGCTTTACCGTCCCTTTTTCCAGCCAGCGTTTGACCTTTTTGGCATGATGAACCCGCAGGTTATCCAGGATCAGAAATACTTTTCCCGGGGTGGAGGCAATCAGCCCGCGCATGAACTTGATCAACACGTCTGCCGTCATGGTGGATTCATACAGCATGAAGCGGACCGTACCTTGGTTGGTGATGGCCGACACCATGTTCAGGGAAACCCGCTTGGCCGGCAGGGCTTGTACCGGCGTCTTGCCAACCGGGGCATAGCTGCGCCCATGTTGGACCGTGTTCTTGATGCCGGTTTCGTCGCCCCAGAAGATCTGGGCCTTTTCAGTCTTGGCACGGGCCTTGATACGTGGATACTCCTCGTTCAGCCAGGCTTCGACACGAGCCGGGCTCTGCTCCCATGCCTTTTTCAAGGGCTTCTGGGGTGTAAATCCCCAGCGCTTGAGGTAGTCCCCCATGGTGCGAACCGGAATGTGGATGCCCCAAAATTGCTTGATCAGTTCAGCAATGGAGCGCCGGGTCCACAGGGCAAACCCCAGCTTGTACTGATCGGGCATATGGTCGCGGATAGCCTCGATCACCTTCTGCTGTTGCACGGCGTTCAGGCGGCCGGGCTTGTTTTTTGGACCCCGTTTCTGGACGGCGAGAGCCGCTTTGCCGCCGGCCTCGTAGCGCTTGAACCAACGGCCCACGGTATCCGGATGAACATTCAGTAATCGGCCGATCTCGCGGAAGGTCTTATTTTCCAGTCGAAGTCGGATGGCCTGCTGCCTCAGCAGCTCTTGTTGCTCGGTGGTGAGCTTGCGTGCATCTGTTTTCATTCGCACAGTATATCAGATCTAAACTGCCGCCTGGTTAATAACGGATCTGATGGAGCTGAATATCAGCGTCGTATTGGAAGCTGCCCGTCGGCAACGGGCGGCGTTGAAAAGTCCGCCGCTGAACGCGGGTGAATACCTTGACTGCCTGTTAAAGCAGCGGCTTCCGGAGACGGTGTCCAGATTGAGGCCGTTTGAACTCTTGATCTGAATGGCTGGCGGTATCGGCCTGTTACTACAAGCCAGAGGGTGAACGGGGCCGGAGTGATGCACTCCGGCCCTTCTGGTTATGGGCGGGTGGCGGCCTTCATGTCTTTCACGAAAGCGGTCAGGGCGTCCAGCATGGCCTGTTCATCGTCCAGGTGTTGCTCGATGATCTTGACCACGGCGGAGCCGGAAATGGCGCCGGCGGCACCGGCCTGCACGGCGGCGCGTACCTGCTCCGGCTCGGAGATGCCGAAGCCCAGCAGGCAGGGTGGGGCGCCGAATTCCTTCAGCCTGGCCAGCAGGCTGTCCACCGGCATGCCGGCCTTGGTTTCGGTGCCGGTCACCCCGGCGCGGCTCAGCAGGTAGGTGTAGCCCGAGCCCATTTCCGCCACGGTTTTCAGGGTGTCGTCGTTGCCGTTGGGCGGCGCTATGTAGATGCTGGCAATGCCCGCTTCGTCGGCGGCGGCCTTGAAGGGGGCGGCCATTTCCACCGGCACGTCGGCCACCAGCACCGAGTCCACCCCGGCGGCCACGCACTGGGCGTAGAAGTTGGCCGGGCCCGGCTTGTACACCAGATTGGCGTACACCAGCAGGCCGATGGGCAGCTCCGGGTATTTTTCGCGGATCTGTTTCAGCATCTCGAAGCAGGTGGCGGAGCGGGTGCCGGCCGCCAGCGCCCGCACCGTGGCGCCCTGGATGGTGGGGCCGTCGGCCACCGGATCGGAGAAGGGAATGCCGAGCTCCAGGGCGTCGGCGCCGCCGGCCACCAGGGCGTCGATCACCTTGAGCGACCGGGCAGGGGTGGGGTCGCCCAGGGTCACGAAGGGGACGAAGGCGCCTTCACCGGCGGCGTTCAGCCGGTCGAACAAAGACTGGTAACGGCTCATTTCAGCACTCCTTTCTGCTCCAGGATCTCGGCCACGGTAAAGATGTCCTTGTCGCCCCGGCCGGAGAGGTTGACGATCAGCACCTGTTCTTTCTCCGGCTCGGCCTCGGCCATCTTCAGGGCGTAGGCCAGGGCGTGGGAGGATTCCAGCGCCGGTATGATGCCCTCGTTGCGGGCCAGGGCCTGGAAGGCGTCCAGCGCTTCGTCGTCGGTGATGGACTCGTAGCGGGCGCGGCCGATGGAGGCCAGGTAGGCGTGCTCGGGACCGACCGAGGGGAAGTCGAGCCCGGCGGACACCGAGTAGGACTCCTCAATCTGGCCGTCGTCGTTCTGCATCAGCAGCGAGTGCATGCCGAAGAACACGCCCTTGGTGCCGTGGCGCAGGGGCGCGCCGTGCTCGCCGGTGTCGATGCCCTTGCCGGCGGGCTCGATGCCGATAAGCTCCACGCCCTCTTCATCGATAAAGTCGGCGAAGATGCCGATGGCGTTGGAGCCGCCGCCCACGCAGGCGATCACCGCGTCCGGCAGCCGGGCCTCGCGCTCGCGCAGCTGGACCTTGGCTTCCTCGCCGATCATGCGCTGGAACTCGCGCACTATGGTGGGGAAGGGGTGCGGGCCGGCGGCGGTGCCCAGCATGTAGTGGGTGGTCTCGTAGTTGGCGGCCCAGTCGCGCAGCGCCTCGTTGCAGGCGTCCTTGAGGGTGGCCGAGCCGGAGTGCACCGGTATCACCTCGGCGCCCATCAGCTTCATGCGGAACACGTTGGGTTTTTGCCGCTCGCAGTCCTTGGCGCCCATGTATACCCGGCACTTGAGGCCGAGCAGGGCGCAGGCCAGGGCGGTGGCCACGCCGTGCTGGCCGGCGCCGGTTTCGGCGATGATCTCCTGCTTGCCCATGCGCTTGGCCAGCAGCGCCTGGCCCAGCACCTGGTTGGTCTTGTGGGCGCCGCCATGCAGCAGGTCTTCCCGCTTGAGGTAGATGCGGGTCTTGGTGTGGGACACCAGGTTGCGCACCTTGGTGAGGGGCGTGGGGCGGCCGGCGTATTCGCACAGCAGCTCGCGGAATTCCCGCTCGAACTCGGGATCCTGTTGGGCGTCCACAAAGGCCTGCTCCAGCTGGAGCAGGGCCGGCATCAGGATCTGGGGCACGTACATGCCGCCAAATTCGCCGAAGAAGGGGTTAAGTAGGGTCATTGTGTGTTCCTGCGTCCGTAATGTCTGAGGGCGGCGAAGGCCGCGTCGAGTTTGGCCGGGTCTTTCTGCCCGGGGGCGCTTTCCACGCCGGAATTGAAATCCAGCCCCCGGCAGCCGAGGGCGGCGGCGCGGGCGGCGTTGTCGGGGTTGAGGCCGCCGGCGAGCATCAGGTTGCGCTTGTCGAGCGTGGCCAGCAGCGACCAGTCGAAGGCCTGGCCGGTGCCGCCGCTCTGGCCGAAGGCCTTGGTGTCGAACAGCAGCCGGTCGGCGTTGGCGGGCAGGGCAGGCAGAGCATCCGCCACCGCCACCGCTTTCCAGATTTCCACGCCCTCGGGCAGCATGGCGCGCAGGGCGTCGATATAGGCCTCGTCCTCGTCACCGTGCAGCTGCACCGCCTTCAGCCCCAGGGTGCGGGCGGTATCGGCAATCTCGGTGCGCCTGTGGTTCTGGAACACGCCCACGTAGTCGAGGGGCGCGGCCTGGATCAGGGCCTGCGCCTGCTCCAGGCTGACGCAGCGCGGGCTCTTGGCCACGAAGATGAGGCCACCGAAGGCGGCGCCGGCGGCATGGGCGGCGGCGGCGTCCTCGGGGCGGGTCAGGCCGCACACCTTGTTGTCGCCCAGGATCAGGCGGCGCACCGCCAGATCCAGATCGTCCTCGGCCATCAGCGAGCTGCCCACCAGAAAACCGTCGGCGTGGGCGGACAATGCCTTCACCTGGGCGTGGTGATGGATGCCGGACTCGGAGATGACGATGCGATCGTCCGGGATAAGCCGGGACAGTTCCCGGGTGCGGTCCAGGTCGATGGACAGATCGCGCAGATCCCGGTTGTTGATGCCGATAACCCGGGCATCCAGGCGCAGCGCGCGCGCCACTTCCTCGGCACTGATGACTTCGGTCAGTATGCCCATGTTGAGCGCGCGGGCCACGGCGGCCAGCTCCCGGTACTGGTCGTCGTCCAGTACCGACAGCATCAGCAGGATGGCGTCGGCCCGGTGGTGGCGGGCCAGTTTGATCTGGTAGGGGTCGATGATGAAATCCTTGCAGATCACCGGCTGGCTCACCTGGCCGCGCACCCGGGTCACGAACTCGAAGCTGCCCTGAAAGTATTTTTCGTCGGTCAGCACCGAGATGGCCGAGGCATGGCGACCGTAGACACCGGCGATGGCGTCGATGTCGAAGTCGGCGCGGATCAGGCCCTTGGAGGGCGAAGCCTTCTTGCATTCCAGGATAAAGGCCGGCTGGCCGGCGGCCAGGGCCGCCTCGAAGGGGCGATCACTCGGGATCAGGCCGGCTTCAAAACTGTCCAGGGGCTGGGCCTGCTTGCGCGCCTCGACCCAGATTTTTTTGTCGGCAACAATCTTGCCGAGAACGGTACTTAACATTGGCTCAACTCCGCCAGTTTATTGGCTACTTCCATGGCTTTGCCCGACTTTAACACAGCCAGCACCTGCTCCACGCCTTCTTTCAGGGTTTCGGCCCGGCCGCTCATCACCAGCAGCGGCGCCACGTTGATGGCGATGACGCTTTGCTGGGCGGGGGTGCCGCCCCCTTGCAGCAGGCTCAGGGTGATGGCTTTGTTTTCACTGGGCTCGCCGCCGGCAATGGCGCTGATGTCGTAACGCCTGAGTCCCAGCTCTTCGGGAGTGATGCTGTATTCGATGATCTCGCCGTTGAGGATTTCCGCCACCTGGGTCGGGCCGTGGATGGCAATTTCATCCAGGCCGCTGCCATGCACCACCATGCCCCGCTTGAGGCCCATGGCCACCAGGGTGTCGGCAATGGGGCGCACCAGCGCTTCGGAATACACCCCCAGCAGCATGAAGTCGGGGCGGGCGGGGTTCACCAGCGGGCCCAGCACGTTGAAGATGGTGCGGGTTTTCAGGGTCTGGCGCACCGGCATGGCGTGGCGGATGCCGCCGTGATACTTGGGCGCGAACAGGAAGCAGACGTTGGCCTCGTCCAGGCAGCGGCGGGCGGTGTCCGGGCTCATGTTCAGGTCGATGCCCAGT
This sequence comes from Zobellella denitrificans, assembly GCF_002407485.1. Classification (NCBI taxonomy): domain Bacteria; kingdom Pseudomonadati; phylum Pseudomonadota; class Gammaproteobacteria; order Aeromonadales; family Aeromonadaceae; genus Zobellella; species Zobellella denitrificans. The sequence goes on from NZ_CP012621.1 coordinate 1,275,547, forward strand.
TGCTCCAGCAGGTCGGAAGAGCCGGACTTGCTGGAGACGCCGCGGTTGCCGTGCTTGGCCACCTTGATGCCGCAGGCGGCGGCCACCAGCGCCGAGGTGGTGGAGACGTTGATGGTGTTCATGCCGTCGCCGCCGGTGCCGACGATGTCGCAGAAGGCGTAGTCCGGGCGCGGGAAGGGGCTGGCCGCTTCCAGCAGGGCCTGGGCGGCGCCGGCGATTTCGTCCGGGGTTTCGCCCTTCATCTTCAGCACGGTCAGCAGGGAGGCCATGGTCATCTGGTCCATGTCGCCGCGCAGCAACTCGCCGAACAGGGCCTGGGCCTGGGCGCGGCTGATGTGCTCGCCGCGGTACAGCTGGTCCATGGCCCGGGTTTCCGGTGCGCTCAAAAAGGCCAGGCTCTGCTCCAGCAGCCGGGCGCCCTCGGTGGTCATGATGGATTCGGGATGAAACTGAAAGCCCAGTACCCGCTTGGCGGTATCCTGCACCGCCATGGTCATGCCCTGGTAGTCGGCGATCACCGACAGGCTGGTGGGGATCCTGGTGCCCACCAGCGAGTGGTAGCGAGCCACGGGCAGGGGGTTGGGCAAGCCGGCGAAAACGCCCTTGCCGCTGTGGCTGATGAGCGAGCTTTTGCCGTGCTTGATTTCACCGGCGTTTTCCACCTTGCCGCCATAGTGTTCGACCAGGGCCTGATGGCCCAGGCAGATCCCCAGTATGGGGAAGCGGCCGATGCAGGCGCCGATCAGGGCCGGCATGTTGCCGGCCTGGCTGGGCGTGCCCGGGCCAGGCGACAGCACCAGGATGGGCCGTTCGCATTGCTCCATGGCCGCCACCAGCTGGGACACGGGCACCGTATTGCGGTAGATGCGCACGGTGGTGCCCAGGCTGCGGAACTGGTCGACCAGGTTGTAGGTAAAGGAGTCGTAGTTGTCGAGCAGGAAAATGGTGTTAGCCATGGGTCACCTCCGCCAGGGTCTTGCCGTGGGCCAGGGCGATGGCATTGAGCACCGCCGCCGCCTTGTTGCGGGTTTCGTCCGCTTCCGCCTGCGGTTGCGAGTCGTACACCACGCCCGCGCCGGCCTGCACATGGGCCTGGCCTGAGCTTACGAAGGCGGAGCGGATCACGATGCAGGTGTCCATGTCGCCCAGGCCGTTGAGGTAGCCCACGGCGCCGCCGTAGCTACCCCGGCGGCGGCGCTCCACCTGGCGGATAAGCTCGCTGGCGCGGATCTTGGGGGCGCCGGTGAGGGTGCCCATGTTCATGCAGGCCTGGTAGGCGTGCAGGGCGTCCAGGTCGGCGCGCAGGGTGCCCACCACCCGCGACACCAGGTGCATCACGTGGCTGTAGCGATCCACGCTCAGCAGATCCTTCACATAGCGGCTGCCCGGCTCGCTGATGCGGGCGATGTCGTTGCGGGCCAGATCCACCAGCATCAGGTGTTCGGCGGTTTCCTTCTCGTCCCGGCGCAGCTCCAGCTCGATGCGGCCATCCAGATCCAGGTTGACGCTGCCGTCCGGGTTGAAGCCGCGGCGGCGGGTGCCGGCGATGGGGTACATTTCCACCTGGCGGCTGGCGTGGTCGAACTTGACCGAGCTCTCGGGGCTGGCGCCGAACAGGATGAAGTCCTGATCGTTGACGTAGAACATGTAGGGGCTGGGGTTGGTCTGCTTGAGCTTGCGGTAGGCGGCCAGGGGGCTGGGGCAGGGCAGGCTGAAACAGCGGGAAGGCACCACCTGGAAGATGTCGCCCACCATGATGTGACCCTTGAGGGTGTCCACGTCGGCGCGGAACTCGGCATCGCTCTTGTTCACCTGCACCTGGCCGGTGAAGGGCAGCTCCGCCAGGGGTTCGGCGTGGACCTCGCCGCAGGCGGCGGCCAGTTGCCCGAGGCGGGCCTGCAGCCGGCCCTGCTCGGCGGGATCGAACACGCAGGCGGCCAGTTGGCAGCGTTCCTGCAGGTGATCCAGGGTGATCAGGGTTTCGGCCAGGTAGAAGCTGAAGTCGGGGCAGTGGTTGATGCCCTCGGGCACCTCGGGCAACTGCTCGAAGGCGGCGATGAGATCGTAGGCGAAGGTGCCGGCCATAAACAGGTGCTGCTGGCCCTGGTCGGCGGTGAAGCGGGTCAGGATAAGGCGCAGGGTTTCCAGCACCGAGGGTGCCTTGAGCCGGCTGTCTTCGTCCAGGTTGGCATCGGCGGCCGGCACCGTCACCACCAGTGTGTGGGACTGGCGTTCGCCGCCGAGCTCCTGCTCGACCAGATCCAGGGCGGGCAGGCCGTTGGCGTTGAGGGCGGTGAGGGTGACGCTGTGGTGATCGCATACCAGCCGGACACAGGCGTCCAGCATCAGCAGGCTCTGGGTACCGGCCTTGGTGTCGATTTCGGCGGACTCCAGCAATACGCTGTTGTCACCGGGGCGGGTGAGCGCGGCGAACAGGGCGAGGGGGTCGCCGGTATAGGGGGCATCTTGCAGTAATACGTGGAGCTGACCATGCGCCATGGGGTATTCCTTGTCTGGTTAATGTCTGTCGTCAGGGATTTGCAGTATCACCTGGCTGGCAATGTCGTCATCGGTTATGGATACAAAGGCCGGTTGCGGCGTCATCAACAGGATTTGGGGTTGCCATCGCCAAAAAAGGGTCCGGGTCGGTTTCATCGCATCACCTTTTGCTGGATAATAAAAAAGCCCGCGAGGTCGCGGGCTTTTATGTGTGCTGAGACTTTAAGACGAATACAGCAATTCACACCACCCGCTTTCAGGGAGTGTGCCACCACCAGATGGTCAGAGTGGAAATTTGCCGAAACATCGCGCTCTTCTCGTCAATCAGAAACTGGATACAGTTAAACGATATTCGGGGGTGCAAGTCAACCCCGACCACAGGATTTTTTATGCGAATCGACCTGCACTGCCATTCCACCGCCTCCGATGGCCGGCTCAGCCCCACCGAGCTGCTGGCCCGGGCCGCGGCCCAGGAGGTGGAGGTGCTGGCCCTGACCGACCACGATACGGTGGCCGGGCTGATTGAAGCGCGGCAGGCGGCCGAGTTGCACGGTATCCGGCTGGTGGACGGGGTGGAAATCTCGGCCCTGTGGGAGCACAAGGAAATCCATGTGGTGGGCCTTGCTATCGATCCCCTGCATGACGGGCTGGGTCAGCTGCTCGCGGCCCAGCAGCGGCGGCGCGAGGCCCGCGCCCGGCTGATGGCCGAGCGGCTGGAAAAGGCGCGCTTTCCCGGCGCCTATGAAGGGGCCCGGGCCATCGCCGGCGAGGCGCCCATCACCCGTACCCACATGGCCCAGTGGCTGCTGGAGCAGGGGGCGGCGGACTCCATGGGCAAGGTGTTCCAGAAGTTCCTGAGCCGGGGCAACACCGGCTATGCGCCGCCGGACTGGTGTTCGCTCGCTGAGGCGGTATCCACCATCCAGCAGGCGGGCGGGGTGGCGGTGCTGGCCCACCCCACCCGCTACGACCTGTCCAACAAGTGGGTCAAGAAGCTGCTGGCGGCCTTCGCCGAGGCGGGGGGCGACGCCATGGAGGTGTCCATGGCCCAGCAGAGTCCCCAGGAGCGTGCTAACTTGGGACAGTGGAGCAAGGATTTCGGCCTTGCGGCCTCTGTTGGCTCCGATTTTCATTATCCCAGCCATTGGCGGGAGCTGGGCCGGCAGTTATGGCTACCCAAAGAAGCGAGCCCCGTGTGGGAGCGTTTTCTCTAAAAATCATTCCGGGAGGAATTATGAGTCAGTATTTCGAAATTCACGCCGACAATCCCCAGGCCCGCCTGATCAACCAGGCGGTGGCCATCGTACGCCAGGGCGGGGTGCTGGTATATCCCACCGACTCCGGCTACGCCATCGGCTGCCTGGTGGGCGACAAGAACGCCATGGAACGCATTTGCCGCATCCGCAAGATTGAAAAGGATCACAACTTCACCCTGGTGTGCCGCGATCTCTCCGAGCTGTCGTTTTACGCCCGGGTGGAGAATACCGCTTTCCGGCTGATGAAGAACAACACCCCCGGCGCCTATACCTTTATCCTGCGCGCCACCAAGGAAGTGCCCAAGCGGCTGCAGAACCCCAAGCGCAAGACCATCGGCCTGCGGGTGCCGGACAACGCCATCAGTCTGGCGCTGCTCGAGGCCCTGGGCGAGCCGCTGATGTCCTGCAGCCTGATCCTGCCCGGCGAGGAGGAGGCCGAATACGACCCCCAGGTGATCCGGCAGCGGCTGGAAAAGCTGGTGGATCTGATCATCGACGGTGGTGTGCTGGATCCCAGACCCACCACTGTGGTGGATCTCTATGACGATGTTCCCGTTATCGTGCGCCAGGGCGCGGGCGATAGCCGTCCCTTTGAATAAGTGAATGACATGACTGAGAAACTGCAAAAAGTACTGGCCCGGGCGGGCAAGGGATCCCGGCGCGAAATCGAGGCGCTGATAAGCATGGGGCGGGTCAGCGTCAACGGCAACGTGGCCCACCTGGGCGACCGGGTGACCGGCAGCGAGCAGATCCGGGTAGATGGCCATATCGTGGAAACCCAGCCCCAGGGCGAGATCATCTGCCGGGTGCTGGCCTATCACAAGCCGGAAGGGGAGGTGAGCACCCGCAAGGATCCGGAAGGGCGCCCGACCGTGTTCGACCGCCTGCCCAAGCTGCAGGGCGCGCGCTGGGTGGCGGTGGGCCGGCTGGACGTGAACACCTCCGGCCTGTTGCTGTTCACCACCGACGGCGAGCTGGCCAACCGGCTGATGCACCCGCGCCATGAAATCGACCGGGAATACGCGGTGCGGGTGTTTGGCGAGGTGGATGAGGGCATGATGCAGCGGCTGCGCAAGGGGGTGATGCTGGAAGACGGCGAGGCCAAATTCGAGACCCTGAAGTACAGCGGCGGCGAAGGCATGAACCACTGGTTCCACGTCACCCTGAAGGAAGGCCGCAACCGGGAAGTACGCCGGCTGTGGGAATCCCAGGGGGTGCAGGTGAGCCGGCTGATCCGGGTGCGTTACGGCAAGATCGACCTGCCCCGTACCCTGCCGCGGGGCGGCTGGGCCGAGCTGCCCCTGGAGCAGGTGAACTACCTGCGCCGGGAGGTGGGGCTGGCGCCGGAGGAGCAGAGCAAGGTGGACGTGCACGCCGCCGAGCGCTACAAGCAGGTGGCCCAGATCCGCAAGGCGGTGCGCAAGCACAATTCCCGCATGAAGAGCGCCGGCACCGGCGCGGCACCCAAGAAGCCGGCCCCCGCCCGCCCGCGCAGCACCGGCCAGCGGCAAAAGCGCAAAACCAGGATGTGAAAGCAGCGCTAAGCTGGATGCCTGAAGCGTGAAGAAAAACGGCGCCGGGAGTCATCCCGGCGCCGTTTTTGTTGGTTTTTCGAGGTTTTGTGGGGCGCGGGCGGCTCGCCCGCCTTTGCCGCGCAGCGGCAGGCCCTGGTATTTGAGCGCCCTGCGGGCGCTAATGCAGGCGGGCCGCCTGCGCCCCATCATCCCGCCTTACGCCTTACGCCTTACGCCTCACGCCAGTCAGGCTTCGGTGGCGAATTCCCGCCGGGAAAAGGCCACCCGCTCCTCCGGCGACATGGTCACCTTCTTGCCGAGCTTTTCGATTTTCTTCAGCCTGGGCACCAGGCCGGCGGCGTTGGCGGTCTGGATGGCGAGCCCCGGACGGGCGTTCAGCTCCAGCAGCATGGGGCCCTTCTGTTTGTCGAGCACCATGTCGGTGCCGATATAGCCCAGCCCCGACATCTCGTAGCAGGAGGACGACAGGCTCAGCAGCTCTTCCCAGTAGGGCACCTTGAGTTCGAGCAGATCCCGGCCGGTATCCGGATGATAGCGGATGGGCAGGTTGAACTGCACCGCGCGGATGGCCCGGCCGGTGTTGATGTCGAGCCCCACGCCCACGGCGCCCTGGTGCAGGTTGGCCTTGCCGTCGGAGGCGTCGGTGGACAGCCGCATCATGGCCATCACCGGAAAGCCCTTGAACACAATCACCCGGGTATCGGGCACGCCCTCGTAGGAAAAGCCGTCGAACACGTCGTCGAAGTTGATCAGCGCCTCGATCAGGGCCACGTCGGGCTTGCCGCCGAGGGAAAACAGGCCGGCCAGGATGTTGGAGATGTGCCGCTCCAGATCCCCTATGGTCTCGACCTTGCCGCTCGGCTTGACGAAGTTGGTCCTGTCGTGGCGCTCGATCACCACTATGCCCTTGCCGCCGGAGCCCTTGGCGGGCTTGATGCAGAAGCCCGGCCAGTCCTTGACCAGATCCCAGAGATGGGACACCTGGTGCTGGAACTCGATCACGCCGACCAGCTCCGGCACCGTCACCCCGGCATCCAGGGCTATCTGCTTGGTTTTGAGCTTGTTGTCCACCAGCGGATAGAGCCGGCGCGGGTTGTAGCGGCTGATATAGGAAATGTTGCGCTTGTTCATGCCCATGATGCCCATGCGGCGCAGGGCAAAGGGAGAGGCGTATTTTTCCAGCAGGTTCTTAAACATGTTTCTGCTCATCCACCAGCGGCTTGAAGCGCTTGAGCTCGGTCAGGCGGTAGCCGGTATAGTTGCCCAGCAGCAGCACCAGGGACATGACGATCAGCTGCAGCCCGAGGAAGTTGAAGGTGAGGTGGCGGATCACTTCGTTGTTCATGGCCAGGAAGGCCGCCACCGCCACCAGCAGCGAGCCGCCACCCTGTTTGACCACTTCCTTGGCGCCTTCTTCCTCCCACAGTATCGACATCCGCTCTATGGTCCAGGCCAGGATGATCATGGGGAAGAAGGTGATTTTCATGCCCTCGGTCAGGCCCAGCTGGTAGGCGACGATGCTGAAGAAGCCGATCATGCCGATGACCATGATGATCACCGCCGAGATCCTCGCCACCAGCAGCAGGTTGAGGTGCGAGAGGTAGGAGCGCAGCACCAGGCCGGTGCCGACGATCAGCAAAAAGCCGACCAGGCCGGTGAGCAGGCTGGTCTGGATAAAGGCCATGGCGATCAGCACCGGCATAAAGGTGCCCGAGGTCTTGACGCCGACGATGATGCGCAGGAACACCACCGCCAGCACGCCGATGGGGATCAGCAGTATGCCCTTGAACAGCGCCTGCTCTTCCAGCGGCAGGTTGTAGAGGGAGACGTTGATCCACTCGGGTTGATCGAACTTCTGCGCCAGGGCCACGTTCACCGGCTGCTCCTGTTGCAGCATGGTGAAGGTAACGCGGGAGTTGCTGCCGCCCACCAGGTCCAGCACCGGTGCCGAGCTGTATTCCCACAGCAGCAGGTTCTCCTGGTGGCCCTGGCGGCCGCTGGCCGGATGGAACACCTCGTACCTGTCGCCCTCGTAGACCTGCACCAGATCGATAAGCGTCTGGCGGCGGCGGCCGTCTTCCAGTTGCAGGCCCTTGAGCAGGCGGGCCGGCACCCCGGCCCGGTGCAGCAGATCCACCAGCAGGGGGCCGGCGGACTTGTACTGGGCCAGCAGCTCGGCGTTCTGGCCCCGGTTGTTCAGTTCCTTGAGCAGCTCCCGGGTGAGGGTGATGCCGTCGGAGGAACGTTCCTGGGCGATGGCCAGCACCTGATCCATGGCGGTGGCATAGGGCTCGGGCACCTGGGGACGGGGCACGGCCGGGATCTGGCTCGACAGCATCCCCTTGGCGAAGGGATCCCGCATCATGTCGACCTTGTAGTACAGCTCCTGCAGGCCGGTGGCGGAGCGGATGGACCACTCGGCCCGGGTGCTGCCATTGGCCTCGACAAAGGACAGGCCGTAACCGGGGGAGGCGGCGGACTCGTTCATCAGGGTAAAGCCGGGCTGGCTGCCGGGAATGGCCAGGGAGGCCTTCACCGGCCGGCCGGAGGCTTCGAATTCCACCTTGGCTTCGATGGACCAGATCTGGCGCTTTTCACCGGGCAGCCAGGGCACTTCGTACACGAAATGGCGATGCAGCATCAGTGCCAGGCCGACCAGGAAGAGGGCGGCCACGATCAGATAAAAGGGCTTGCGTGAGTACATGGCGTGGTTTACTCGTTGGAAGAAGTCGGACGCTTGGGCTTGCCCTGCACGTTCTGGCGGGCAATATCCACCACGGCAATGTCTTTCAGGAACTCGCGCCCCAGCAGCACCGGATAGGTCATCTGGGACCTGTCGGTCAGGGTAAATTCGGTGCGCTCCGACAACCGGCCGAGGCGCAGGGTGAGGGCCACCACGGGGCGCCGTTCGGTGTTGTCGGCGGAGGCCTGGCGAATGCGCACGTAGCGTACCAGCGGGGTTTCCACCGGCAGCTTCTCGTCCACCCCTTCATGAGCCAGGTTGAAGCTGACCCAGGGGTTGCCGTCGCGCTCGAACACCGTGATGTCCTGGGCGCTGAGGGAAGAGGTGGTGGCGCCGGTGTCGATGCGCGCCGGGAAGTTGTCGTTGACCGCGTCCAGCCAGATTTCCTCGGTTTCGCCCACGATCAGCTTGCCGTCCCGGGTTTCGTTTTCGGGGTAGTCTCCCGGGGCTGCGGGCGGCGGTGGCGGCAGCGGCATGGCGAGCTGCGGCTCCTCGAGTTGCTTTTTCAAGGTCTTGAGCTCCTGTTGCAGGGCGGTCATAAAGGCATGGTGATTACTGCTGAGCTGGGTGTTCTGCTGGAACATGGTATCCACCAGCCGGGCCTCCAGGCTGGCCAGCGAGGCCTGCAGCTGCTGCTCGGATACGGGCATGGGCTCGGGCTGCGCGTCCACCTCTGATGTGCGGCTGACGCAGGCGGTCAGCAACAGGGGTAATACCAGCGATGTCGCGACTTTATTCATAATGTCCCTCTTGTGATTGATACTGTGGGTCCACCGGCTTGTTGGCGATGATGATCGCCCGCTTGGGCGCCGGGTAGCCTTCAATGGTTTTGGCGGTGTCGCTCGGGTCGAGAAAATCCGCCAGTGATTCGTTGCGCATCCAGTCGGTGCGCCGCTGTTCTGCCAGGCTGGTCGGGCTTTCGTCGACCACCCTTATCCCTTCGAAACCGCATTTCTCCAGCCAGCCGACCAGGGCGGCGCTGCTGGGGATGAACCAGACGTTGCGCATCTTGCCGTAGCGCTCGCCGGGCACCAGTACCTGGTGTTCGTCGCCGTCAATGACCAGGGTTTCCAGCACCAGTTCGCCGCCGCCGCGCAACTGGGCCTTGAGCTGCAGCAGGTGATCGATGGGTGAGCGGCGATGGTAGAGCACGCCCATGGAAAACACGGTGTCGAAGGCGCGCAGCTCGGGCAATTCCTCGATACCCAAGGGTAATACCTGAATCCCTTTATAACCATTGGCGAAATGTTTTACCGCCTCGAACTGGCACAGGAACAGCTGGGAGGGATCTATGCCCACCGCCATTTCGGCGCCGGCCCCCATCATCCGCCACAGGTGGTAGCCGCTGCCGCAGCCCACGTCCAGCACGTAACGGTACCTGAGCGGGCTGATGTGCTCCTTGAGCCGATCCCATTTCCAGTCTGACCGCCATTCGGTGTCGATATGGATACCGTGGATGTCGAAGGGCCCCTTGCGCCATGGATGGAACTGGCGCAGCAGGCTTTCTATCTTTTTCCGTTCGCCGTCGGACACTTCGCCGGGGCGACCGAGGTGGACGCCTTCGGCCAGCTCGATATGGTCGGTGGCCACCTTCGGCAGCTTGTGCAGGGCACGAACCCAGCGGGCAAAGTCGCCGTGCAGGTGTCGTTTCTGCCAGTCGTGCAGCTGTCCCGGCAGGCAGTGCAGCCAGTGTTGCAGCCGGCTCTTGGCGATCTGCTGGTAAAAATCGCTGAAATCGATCATTTGACGGCGACCATGGAGCCGAAGTTGAAGCACTGGAACCACAGGTCCACGTGGGCAAAGCCGACCCGGGCCAGCCTTTCCTTGTGTTGCTCGGGGGTGTCCGGGCGCAGCACCTTTTCCAGGGCGGTGCGCTTCTGGCTGATCTCCAGCTCGCTGTAGCCGTTGGCGCGCTTGAAGTCGTGGTGCAGATCGATCAGCAGCTCGTTGACGGTGTCGTCGGCGCTTCTGAACTTCTCGCTTAGTATCAGGACGCCGCCCGGGTTCAGTCCCTGATGGATTTTTGCCAGCAGCGCTTCCCGGCGCTCGGGGGCGATAAACTGTAGGGTGAAGTTGAGCACCACCACGGAGGCGTTGTCGATGGCGATATCGCAGATATCCGCCTCCACCAGTTCCACCGGTACCTCGGATTTGTACGAGGCCAGGTGGCCGCGCGCCCGCTCCAGCATGGCGCTGGAGTTGTCGACGGCGACGATGCGGCACCCCGGCTGCGTCAGGTTGCGGCGCATTTCCTGGGTGGCGGCGCCGAGGGAGCAGCCCAGATCGTACAAATGGGTGCCGGGCCGGGCGAAGCGGGCCGTCATCATGCCGATGGCGGAAATGATATTGGAATAACCGGGCACGGATCGTTTGATCATGTCCGGAAACACCTCGGCGACTTTTTGGTCAAAGCAGAAATCACCGAGCTGGGCGATGGGCGCGGCGAAAATATGATCTTTTGCTTGCATGGTTCTATTGGTTACGACCTTGGCTCACGGCAGCAATGGCTGCACTGAATGGTCGATATTGTAAAAGAAGCGCAGGGTGTTGTCTTGCGGGCGGCAAAGAGGCGCGACAAATTATTTTTCGCCTGGCGGCGTGAGGCGTGAGGCGTGAGGCGTGAGGGGGAAGTCCTTCACTCCTCACCCAATTTAGAACAACTCGCCCTGGGGAGCCGGCGCCTGGCCGGGAAAGGCGGGCAGGGGGGCGCCCAGGGCGTCGGCCATCTCCGCCGCCAGTACCGGCGCCAGCCGGTTGTCGGCGGTGTGCACAAACAGGTAGACCGACTTGCCCTGGTCCAGCCAGGCGCGCAGGCGCGGCAGCCAGGGCTGCCAGTAGGGCTGGTTGTAGCCGGGCTCGGGATGGCCGATAAAGCGCACCATGGGGCAGTCGCCGGTGCTGATGACATGCACCGGCACCTTCGGCTTCTTGGCCTGGGCATCCATCAGGGCCGGGGTGTCTGGCGGGCAGGAAAACACCGGGCGCGAGTCCATGATGATGCGGTTCACGCCCTGCTCCAGCAGCAGCCGGTTAAGCCTTCTTTCCGCCTCGCCCTTGGCGAAAAAGGCGGGGTGGCGCACCTCCACCCCGTAGCCGAAGTCCCGGGGCAGGGCCTTGAGCAGGGCCGACAGCCCCGGCAGTTGCTCCGGCCCCGAGGATTTGGGCAGTTGCAGCATCAGCATGCCGAGCTTGGGGTGCAGGGGGGCGAGGTGGTCGATAAAGTCCAGCGCCGCCCGGATGTTCTCCTCCAGCCGGCCCTGGTGACTGACGAAGGAGGGAAACTTGAAGGTAAAGCGGAAATGGGCCGGGGTCTGGGCTTCCCAGCGCAGCAGGCTGTGGCGGTCGGGCACGCCGTAGAAGCTGGTATTGCCCTCCACGGTGTTGAACACCCGGGCATAATCCCCCAGGTGATCGGCGTTTTTCAGCCCCCGCCGCAGCAGGCTGCCGGGCCAGTCGGGATGGGACCACTGGCTGAGGCCCAGATATAACGGCATATTTCTCCTATCAAGCTGGAAGCCGGAAGCAACACGGCGGTGATTGTAAATGCTGATGCCGGTCCGACATCATGTGCGGTCTGACCTGCAACCGCGGCGCGGAATCCGCCGACTCCTCGAGCGTCTTCCCGCTTCCAACTTCTGTCTTCCGGCTTAAATCTTACCGCCACCGCGTAGTGGTGGCGGTAAGATTTTACCGCCCTTCGGGTTTCCGATTATACTAGCGCGCTATTCGCTGACAAATTTCGGTCCCGCGGCCCGGGCGGTCGCGCGGCAATATCATTAGGAACAGATCCATGCGCACTATTTATTGCGGGCAGGTCAACGCTGCCCTGGTTGGCCAGAATGTGACCCTGAGTGGCTGGGTGCATCGCCGTCGTGATCTGGGCGGCCTCATTTTTATCGATATGCGCGATCGGGAAGGCATCGTCCAGGTGTTCTTCGACCCGGACAAGGCCGAGGCCTACGAGAAGGCGTCCGAACTGCGCGCCGAGTTCTGCGTGCAGATCACAGGCGTGGTGCGGGCCCGCCCCGAATCCCAGGTGAACAAGGACATGGCCACCGGCGAGGTGGAAGTCTTTGCCCACGAACTGACCATCATCAACAAGGCCGCCCCCCTGCCGCTGGATTTCAACCAGAACAACTCCGAAGAGCAGCGCCTCAAGTTCCGCTACCTGGACCTGCGCCGCCCCGAGCAGGCCCGCTTCCTCAAGACCCGCGCCAAGGTCACCAGCCGGGTGCGCCGCTTCCTGGACGAGCAGGGTTTCCTCGACATCGAAACCCCCATGCTGACCAAGGCCACCCCGGAAGGCGCCCGCGACTACCTGGTGCCGAGCCGGGTGCACAAGGGCCATTTCTACGCCCTGCCCCAGTCGCCCCAGCTGTTCAAGCAATTGTTGATGATGAGCGGCTTCGACCGCTACTACCAGATAGTCAAGTGCTTCCGCGACGAAGACCTGCGCGCCGACCGCCAGCCGGAATTCACCCAGATCGACGTGGAAACCTCCTTTATGACCGCCGAGCAGGTGCGCGCGGTGATGGAGCAACTGGTGCGCGAGCTGTGGCAGGATCTGGCCGGCCAGGATCTGGGCGCCTTCCCGGTGATGACCCATGCCGAGGCCATGCGCCGCTACGGCTCCGACAAGCCGGATCTGCGCATCCCCCTGGAACTGACCGACGTGGCCGATCTGCTGAAGAAGGTCGACTTCCAGGTGTTCGCCGGCCCGGCCAACGATCCCAAGGGCCGGGTGGCCGCCCTGCGCGTGCCCGGCGGCGCGGCACTTTCCCGCAAGCAAATCGATGAATACGGCAAGTTCGTGGGCATCTACGGTGCCAAGGGCCTGGCCTGGCTGAAGGTGAACGAGGCCGCCAAGGGCATGGAGGGCATCCAGTCGCCGGTGGCCAAGTTCCTGACCGAGTCCATCGTGGCCGAGCTGCTGGCCCGCACCGGCGCCCAGGACGGCGATGCCCTCTTCTTCGGCGCCGACTCCGCCAAGGTGGTGGCCGACTCCATGGGCGCCCTGCGCCTCAAGGTGGGCAAGGATCTGGGACTGGTGGAAAACAGCTGGAAACCCCTGTGGGTGATCGACTTCCCCATGTTCGAGGAGGAGGACGGTCGTCTCTACGCCATGCACCATCCCTTCACCGCCGCCAAGGAGGTCTCGGTTGCCGAACTGGAAGCCAGCCCGCTCGAGGCGGTGGCCAATGCCTACGACATGGTGATCAACGGCTACGAAGTGGGCGGCGGCTCGGTGCGTATCCACAACAACGAGATGCAGCAGACGGTGTTCCGCCTGCTCGGCATCGAGGCCGAGGAGCAGCAGGAGAAGTTCGGCTTCCTGCTGGAGGCGCTGAAATACGGCACGCCGCCCCATGCCGGCCTGGCCTTCGGCCTGGACCGCCTGGTGATGCTGCTTACCGGCACCGACAATATCCGCGACGTGATCGCCTTCCCCAAGACCACCACCGCCTCCTGTCTGCTGACCGATGCGCCCAGCCTGGCCAACCCGGACGCGCTGGCGGAACTGGCCATCGCCACCCGCCTGCCGGCGGCCCAGGCCGACAGGGCGGACGACTGAGGCATGGGCCACAAGCACCCGGAGTCGGTGCTGGTCCTCATCCATACCGAGGACCAGGTGCTGCTGCTGCAACGCAAGGACAACCCGGACTTCTGGCAGTCGGTCACCGGCAGCCTGGAGCCGGGCGAGAGCCGCTTTCAGGCGGCGGTGCGCGAGCTGGAGGAAGAAACCGGGATCAGGCTGGACGACGGCCTGGCGCTGGTGGAAACCGGCCACCGGGTGCGTTTCGAGATCTATCCCCGCTGGCGGCACCGCTATCGCCCCGGGGTCACCCATAACTGGGAATACGAATTCCGTTTACGCCTGCCGGCGCCCCGCGAGGTGCGTTTGAGCGAGCACCTGGCCCAGCGCTGGCTGCCCCTGGAGGACGCCCGGCGCGCCGCCAGCTCCTGGACCAACCAGGAGGCCATCGGCAGGCTGATCCAGAGCAAGCAAACCGGAGAATAACCTATGGCAGGTCATAGTAAGTGGGCCAATATCAAGCACCGCAAGGCGGCCCAGGATGCCAAGCGCGGCAAGATCTTCACCAAGCTTATCCGTGAACTGACCACGGCCTCCCGTGAAGGCGGCTCCGACGCCGCCTCCAACCCGCGGCTGCGCGCCGCCATCGACAAGGCGCTGTCCAACAACATGACCCGGGACACCATCGACCGGGCGATCAAGCGCGGCGCCGGCGAGCTGGACGGCCAGGTGCTGGAAACCATCGTCTACGAAGGCTACGGTCCGGGCGGCACCGCCGTGATGGTGGAATGCATGACCGACAACCGCAACCGTACCGTGTCCGAGGTGCGCCATGCCTTTTCCAGGAGCGGCGGCAACCTGGGCACCGACGGCTCCGTGGCCTACCTGTTCGAGAAGAAGGGCGTGATCAGCTACCAGGACGCGGAGGAAGAGGCGGTGATGGACGCCGCGCTGGAGGCCGGCGCCGAGGACGTGGTGGTGAACGACGACGGTTCCATCGACGTCTACACCCAGTGGGACGAGTTCGGCGCCGTCAAGGATGCCCTCGACGCCGGCGGCCTGGTCGCCGACAACGCCGAGGTGACCATGATCCCTTCCACCAGGGCGGAACTGGACGAAGACACCGCGCCCAAGCTGCTCCGGCTTATCGACATGCTCGAGGATCTGGACGACGTGCAGGAGGTCTACCACAACGGCGAGATCTCCGATGAAGTGGCGGAAAAGCTCTGAAGCCTGAAGCTAGAAGCCTGAAGCTGGAAGAGGTTCCTGCTTCGGGTTTCGGCTTCCGGCTTATGGCTTCCGGCTTCCGGCTTTATTGAGATGTCTATTATCCTCGGCATCGATCCCGGCTCGCGTATCACCGGCTATGGCGTGGTGCGCCAGACCGGCAACAGGATGGAATACCTGGGCTCGGGCTGTATCCGCATGGGCGACGATGAGCTGGCGCCCCGGCTGAAGAAGATCTACGACGGGGTGAGCGAGATCATCCTGCAGTTTCGGCCCGAGCTGTTCGCCATCGAGCAGGTGTTTATGGCGCGCAACCCGGACTCGGCGCTGAAGCTGGGCCAGGCCCGGGGCGCGGCCATCGTCGCCGCCGCCAACGCCGGCCTGGAGGTGGCGGAGTATTCCGCCCGCCAGATCAAGCAGGCAGTGGTGGGCACCGGCGCCGCCGACAAGGCCCAGGTGCAGCACATGGTGGTCAAGCTGCTGACGCTGCCGGGCACGCCCCAGGCCGATGCCGCCGACGCCCTGGCGGTGGCCCTGTGCCATGGCCACACCCGCCAGAGCCTGATCAGCATGTCCGGTCAGGTACGTGGCACGGTGAGAAAGCGGTTTCGCTGACGCGCGGCCGCGCAAGCTGGAAGCGTGAAGCTGAAAGCTGGAAGTGGTGTTGCTGGGAGTAGTAAGCCGTGTTTGTGAGGCTGTGTTTTGTCTAGAAGTGAGTCACTCCCGCGCAGGCGGGAGTCCATCCCGCAAACAAAGCCGAATCCAAAGAGACGGTTCAATATTTCCAAACAGCTTCGATCTGCTTCCAGCTTCTAGCCGATGGCTTCCAGCTCAGGTGCATGGATATTTATCCAGTTATTTATTATGCTTGGCGCCACACAGATTGGTTAGCGGGGAGCCCCAGTGATAGGTCGGTTGAAAGGTATCATCAGCGAGAAGCAGGCGCCGGAGATCCTGCTGGATGTGAACGGGGTGGGCTACGAGGTCACCCTGCCCATGAGCTGTTTCTACGAACTGCCCAAGGTGGGTGAGGCGGTGACCCTGCTCACCCACTTCGTGGTGCGGGAAGACGCCCAGCTGTTGTTCGGTTTCAACACCAAGACCGAGCGGGCCCTGTTCCGGGAGCTGATCAAGACCAACGGCGTCGGCCCCAAGCTGGCGCTGGCCATCCTCTCCGGCATGACCGCCGATCAGTTCATCTACAACGTGGAGCAGGGAGAGATCGGTGCCCTGGTCAAGCTGCCGGGGGTGGGCAAAAAGACCGCCGAGCGGCTGATCGTGGAGATGCGCGACCGGCTCAAGGGCTTCGGCGGTTACGATCTGTTCAACCCGGCGCCCGAGTCGGCGACCTCCGCGGTGCTGGCCGACAGCGCCCGGGACGAGGCCGTGGCCGCGCTGCTGGCGCTCGGCTACAAGGCGGCCCAGGCCGAGCAGGCGATGAAGAAAATCGCCAGGCCGGAGATGAACGCCGAACAACTGATCCGCGAAGCCCTGCGGAGCATGGGATAAGCCATGATAGAAGCGGACCGTTTTATCAACCCGGCCCCCCGGCGGGAAGAGGAAGCCATCGACAGGGCCATCCGCCCCAAGGCGCTGGCGGATTACCGGGGCCAGGATCATGTGCGCAGCCAGATGGAAATCTTCATCGAGGCGGCGCGCCGGCGGGAAGAAGCCCTCGATCACCTGCTGATCTTCGGCCCGCCGGGGCTCGGCAAAACCACCCTGGCCAATATCGTCGCCAATGAGATGGGGGTGAACATCAAGACCACCTCTGGCCCTGTGTTGGAGAAGGCCGGTGATCTGGCGGCCATGCTCACCAACCTGGAGCCGGGCGACGTGCTCTTTATCGACGAGATCCATCGCCTGAGCCCGGTGGTGGAGGAAATCCTCTATCCGGCGATGGAAGACTACCAGCTCGACATCATGATAGGGGAGGGGCCGGCGGCCCGCTCCATCAAGCTCGAACTGCCGCCCTTCACCCTGGTGGGCGCCACCACCCGCGCCGGCTCCCTCACCTCGCCCCTGCGCGATCGTTTCGGCATAGTGCAGCGGCTGGAGTTTTACCAGGTGGCGGATCTGGCCCATATCATCAGCCGCAGTGCCGACAAGCTGGGGCTCGATATCGACGATGACGGTGCCTTTGAAATGGCGCGCCGGGCCCGGGGCACGCCACGTATCGCCAACCGGCTGCTGCGCCGGGTGCGGGACTTCGCCGAGGTCAAGGGCAGCGGCAGCATCGACGCCGCCATCGCCGCCCAGGCGCTGGACATGCTGGACGTGGACAAGCAGGGCTTCGACTACATGGACCGCAAGCTGCTGCACGCCGTGCTTGACAAGTTCATGGGCGGTCCGGTGGGGCTCGACAACCTGGCGGCGGCCATCGGCGAGGAAAAGGAAACCATCGAGGACGTGATCGAACCCTACCTTATTCAGCAGGGTTTTTTGCAGCGCACTCCCCGGGGTCGCGTCGCCACCCCCAGGGCCTACCTGCACTTCGGCTTTGATCTGCCGGAACCGTAACGACAGCTTGAAGCTTGAAGCTTGAAGTCGATCGAGAGGTGGGTAGGCTCGGCTTCCCGCTTCCGGGTCAGCCGGTGTCGTGGCTGTCCGGGGCCATCTTCTTTCCCTCCCATGACTCGGGTATAGTATGCCCATCTTTTGAGCCTCGCGGCCGAGTAGCCGATGTCTGATACGAACTTTTATTGGCCGGTGCGTATCTACTACGAAGATACCGATGCCGGTGGTATCGTTTATAACGCCAACTATCTGAAATTCATGGAGAGAGCGCGCACCGAGTGGCTGCGCAGTCAAGGGATTGAGCAAGACGGGTTGTTGGAGCAGGGGGTCGCCTTTGTGGTGCGGCGTGTCGAGCTGGATCTGCGCAAGCCGGCGCGCTTCAATGATGCATTAAAAGTCACCGTGACGGTGAAAATGCTGAAACGAGCCTCTATTGTGTTTGAGCAGGAAATTCTGGATGATGCGGGCCTTTGTCTGGCCAGGGGCGAAGTACTGATCGCCTGCGTCCAGATTGCTCAAATGAAACCTTTTGCCATTCCTGAGCCGCTGATGGGAGTATTGTCAGGTGCACGCTGAAATATCGTTTATAGGTCTGTTCTTGGAGGCCAGCCTGCTGGTCCAGCTGGTGATGCTGACCCTGATGGGCTTCTCCGTCCTGTCCTGGGCGCTGATCATCAATCGGCGCAAGGTGCTGACCACAGCCCGGGATGACGCCGAAACCTTCGAAGAAAAGTTCTGGTCCGGCTCCGACCTGAGCCGCCTCTACCACGAGAGCAACGCCCGCCGCGACAGCCTGGCCGGCATGGAGCAGATTTTTTACGCCGGCTTCAAGGAATTTGTGCGCCTGCAAAAACAGGGCCGTGCCCAGGACAGCATACTGGAAGGCACCTACCGCACCATGCGGGTCGCCCTGTCCCGGGAAGTGGACCGGCTGGAGACCAACCTGTCGCTGCTGGCCACCATCGGCTCCATCAGCCCCTATATCGGCCTGTTCGGTACCGTCTGGGGCATCATGAACGCCTTTATCGCCCTGGCCGAGGTGCAGCAGGCCACCCTGGCGATGGTGGCCCCCGGCATCGCCGAGGCGCTGATCGCCACCGCCATGGGCCTGTTTGCGGCCATACCGGCGGTTATCGCCTATAACCGCTTCAGCTATCAGGTAGAGCGGCAGGAAAACCACCTGGCCAACTTCATGGACGAATTCTCTACCATCCTCAACCGCCAAGTGATGACAGGTAACAACTGATGCACGGCTATCAGCGCAGGCGTCGCAAAAGCGTTGCCGAGATCAACGTGGTGCCCTATATCGACGTCATGCTGGTGCTGCTGATCATCTTCATGGCCACGGCACCGGTGATCACCCAGGGGGTCAAGGTGGATCTGCCCCAGGCCCAGGCCGAGATGCTGCCGGAAGACAGCGAAAGGCCGCTGGTGGCGTCCATCGACGCCGAAGGCCGGTATTTCCTGGACGTGGGCGACAGCCGGGACGAGGCGGTGGATCTGCTGGAGCTGGCCACCATGGTGCAGGATCAGCTGAGAACCACGCCGGAAGCGCCGGTGGTGGTGAAGGGCGATGCCAATGTACGTTATGACGCCGTGATCCAGCTGATGGCGACCCTGAAGGCGGCCGGGGTGCCGTCCGTCGGCCTCATGACCCAACCGGAGCAGTAGCGGACTCATGACCGAGAACGAGGGCATTCGCAAGCCGTTACTGATCTCGCTGGCTCTGCACCTGACGATCGGGATCTTTTTCCTGGTGGGCGTCAATTTCAATGCGCCCAAGCGGCCGACCCAGGCGGTATCCATAATCGAAGCTACCATGATAGACGATGGCATGGTGGCGGCCCAGGCGCAGCAACTGGCCGACATGCAGGCCAAACAGCAGCAGGCCCAGGCGGCCGAACAGGCACGGCAGGAAGCCGAACAGCGTGCCGCCGAAGAAGCCGAGCGGCAGGCGGCACAGCAGCGGGCGGCAGCAGAGGCGGCCCGCCAGGCCGAACAGCAGAAGGTAGTGGCCGAGCAACAGGCCCAGGCCGAGCGTGAACGCCAGCAGGTGGTAGAGCAGCAGCGCAAGGCCGAGGAAGCCCGCAAGGCGGAAGAGGCGCGCAAGGCGGAGGAAGCCCGCAAGGCCGAGGAAGCGAGAAAGCAGGCGGCCGCGGAGCAGGCACGCAAGGCGGAAGAGGCCCGCAAGGCCGAGGAAGCCAAAAAGCAGGCCGAAGCCGAGCAACAACGCAAGGCAGAAGAGGCGCGTAAAGCGGAAGAGGCGCGCAAGGCCGAGGAAGCCAAAAAGCAGGCCGAGGCCGAGCAAAAACGCAAGGCGGAAGAGGCCCGCAAGGCTGAAGAGGCGAAAAAGCAGGCCGAGGCCGAGCAAAAGCGCAAGGCGGAAGAGGCTCGCAAGGCCGAAGAGGCGAAAAAGCAGGCGGAAGCCGAACAGAAGCGCAAGGCCGAAGAGGCGAAAAAGCAGGCCGAGGCCGCGCTGAAGCGCGAACAGGAGCAGGCGCTGAAGGATCTGGAAGCCCTGATGGGCTCGGGGCCGACCGGCTCCTCCTCTTCTTCCGCGGCCGCGGCGGGCGAGGTGGATCGCTATACCGGCATGATCATCGCCGCCATTCAGCGCAACTGGCTGGTGGGGCCGACCATGGTCGGCAAGCAGTGCCGGATCAATATCCGGGTGGCGGCCGACGGCCTTATCCTGCAGATTGGCCAGGGCCAGGGTGACGGGGAAGTGTGCCGCTCGGCGGAGCTGGCTATCCGCAAGACCGGCACCCTGCCGATGCCGAAGGATCCGGAAGTGAACCGACAATTGCAAAACCTGAATTTAACGCTGATACCGAGGCTCTAGTGATGACAAAAAGATGGTTGTGGTTATGGCTGCCGCTGCTGCTGCTCGCAGGCCGGGCTCAGGCGGCGCTGGATATCATTATTACCGGCGGCATCGACAGCGCCCGTCCGGTGGCGGTGGTGCCCTTCCAGTGGACCGGGGGAGGGGCCATGCCCCAGGATCTGGCGGAGGTGATCGCCAGCGATCTGCGCAACAGCGGTATGTTCCGTCCGCTGGATCGTGGCAGCCTGCCGCAGCAGGTGGCCCAGGCCAGCCAGCTCAACCCCGCCCTCTGGGGTTCCCGCCAGGTCGAGGCGGTGGTGGTGGGCACCATTGAGCCGGCCGGTGGCGATCAGTACCGCATCAGTTTCGAGCTGGCCGATGTGCTGGACAGGAACGGCGCCCAGCTGCTTGAAAGCCGCAGCGCCACCGTGCCGGCGGCCCAGCTGCGCCAGTACGCCCACCGCATCGCCGACATCGTGTTCGAGAAGCTCACCGGCATCAAGGGCGCCTTCCTCACTCGCATCGCCTACGTCAACGTGCAGCACGGTGCCCAGTACCCCTATCAGTTGATGATCGCCGACTACGACGGCTTCAACGAGCAGGTGCTGCTGCGTTCCCGCGAGCCGCTGATGTCGCCGGCCTGGTCGCCGGACGGCCGCCGGTTGGCCTATGTGTCCTTCGAGAACAAGAAGGCCGAGGTGGTGGTGCAGGACATCTACAGCCAGCAGCGTCAGGTGGTCAGCTCCCAGCCGGGCATCAACGGCGCGCCCCAGTGGTCGCCGGACGGCAGCCGCCTGGCCCTGGTGTTGTCCCGGGACGGTCAGCCCGAAATCTATGTGCTCAACCTGGCCAGCCGCCAGTTGACCCGGGTGACCAATAACCGCACAATCGACACCGAACCGGCCTGGTCGACGGACGGCAATGCCCTTTTCTTCGCTTCCGAGCGGGGCGGCCGGCCGCAGATCTACCGGGTCGATCTGGGTTCGGGTGACACCCGTCGTGTCACTTTCCAGGGGGATATGAATCTAGGACCCAGCGTGACCAGAGACGGCAAGAGCCTGGTGCTGGTCAGTCGCTCACAGGGACAGTACCGAATTGCCCGTCAGGAGCTGGATAGCGGTCATATGCAGGTGTTAACTGAAACCCAGCTTGATGAATCGCCAAGCCCGGCACCAAACGGCACCATGATCATCTATAGTACTACCTATCAGGGCCGCCAGGTGCTGTCCCTGGTGTCTATGGATGGTCGCTTCAAGGCCAGGCTGCCCGCACGAAGCGGTGATGTTCGTGCACCGGCATGGTCACCGTTCCTTAACTAAACCATTGCAATTTCTAAGGAAAAATGATGCAAATGAAAAAACTGCTTCAGAGTCTGGCGGTAGCGCTGCCCATGTTGACCCTGGCCGCATGTAGCTCCACCAGTGATTCCGATGCGATGACCGGTACCGCGGGCAGCGGCTATCAGGACGGCGTACAGACCGGCGGTGTGGGCGGTGCCATGTCTGCCGATGAGCAGATGCGCCAGCAGTACGAAGCCCTGCGTCGCGAGAACGTGATCTACTTCGAGTTCGACCGTGACGAAGTGACCGGCCACTACGCCCAGGTACTGGAAGCCCACGCCAGCTTCCTGCGTTCCAACCCCTCCGTCAGCGTGCTGGTGGAAGGCCATGCGGACGAGCGCGGCACTCCCGAGTACAACATCGCCCTGGGCGAGCGTCGTGCCAAGGCTGTGACCAGCTACCTGCAGAGCCTGGGTGTGAACGGTGCCCAACTGGCCATCGTCAGCTACGGTGAGGAGAAGCCGGTAGATACTTCTCGCTCCGAAGCCGGTTTCGCCAAGAACCGCCGCGCGGTTCTGGTTTACTAAGGTTTAAGTCGACCCTATGAAGATTAATTTAGCGGCCATTTCGATGGCCGCTGTTTTATCCACCTCCAGCTGGGCCCAGGCACCGGTGACGAGCGTGGGTGGCAGCGGCTCCGTCAATGATCGCCTGGCTGAACTGGAGCGCGCCTTCAACGCCCGCAGCCAGGCCCAAATAGACCAACAGCGCCAGCTGAACGGGTTGCAGCAGGAAGTCAGCGAATTGCGCGGCCTGCTGGAAGAGCAGAGTTACCGGCTGGAGCAGGTGATCGAGCGCCAGCGCGCCATACTGGCGGCCCAGCAGGATGCGGCCCAACAGCCGGCCCCGGCGCCGGCGGCACCTCAGCCGAGCGGCGCCCAGAATGGCGGTCAGGCCCAGGGCGGCGCCAGTGCCCCCGCCGCCGCGCCGGCCGGCAATGATGAGCAGGCAGCCTACGACAATGCGGTTAACCTGGTGCTGCAGGACAAGGACTATGACGCGGCCATCCCCGCCTTTGCCCGCTTTATCACCCAGTATCCCCAGTCCACCTATGTGCCCAATGCCCATTACTGGCTGGGGCAATTGCTGTTCACCCAGAAGCGGTTCGATCAGGCCAAGGCCCAGTTCGCCCGGGTGGTGGAAGCCTATCCCGGCTCCAACAAGCGGGCCGACTCCATCCTCAAGCTGGGGTTGATCGCCAAAGAGCAGGGCGATGCCGGCCTGGCCCGCCAGTATTACGAGCAGGTGCTGCGGGAGTACGGCAACAGTGGCGCGGCGCGCCTGGCCCAGGAAAACCTGAACAGCCTGTGATCCGGGCGGAATGGCGAATTTTTGAGAGAGTCGCCTGTTCCTTAAGCAAACGGTTGGAAATGGTGATTTTCCTGTTGCGTCACCAAATTAAATCCGTAATATAGGCCGCCGTTGGCAGGGCTGCTCCGGTAGCCCAGGCCAGAGGGTCGTTAGCTCAGTTGGTAGAGCAGTTGACTTTTAATCAATTGGTCGCAGGTTCGAATCCTGCACGACCCACCAGATTCCCGGACGCTTAGCTCAGCCGGGAGAGCACCTCCCTTACAAGGAGGGGGTCACTGGTTCGATCCCAGTAGCGTCCACCAGTTTTGGTGCTTTTGACAAAAGTACACCCCGGGTGGTTAGCTCAGCCGGGAGAGCACCTCCCTTACAAGGAGGGGGTCACTGGTTCGATCCCAGTACCACCCACCACTTTCGAGTGGAACAGCAATATCCGGGTCGTTAGCTCAGTTGGTAGAGCAGTTGACTTTTAATCAATTGGTCGCAGGTTCGAATCCTGCACGACCCACCAGATTCCCGGACGCTTAGCTCAGCCGGGAGAGCACCTCCCTTACAAGGAGGGGGTCACTGGTTCGATCCCAGTAGCGTCCACCAGTTTTGATGCTTTTGCTAAAAGCATACCCCGGGTGGTTAGCTCAGCCGGGAGAGCACCTCCCTTACAAGGAGGGGGTCACTGGTTCGATCCCAGTACCACCCACCACTTTCGAGTGGAACAGCAATATCCGGGTCGTTAGCTCAGTTGGTAGAGCAGTTGACTTTTAATCAATTGGTCGCAGGTTCGAATCCTGCACGACCCACCAGATTCCCGGACGCTTAGCTCAGCCGGGAGAGCACCTCCCTTACAAGGAGGGGGTCACTGGTTCGATCCCAGTAGCGTCCACCACTTGTTTTGAACAGCAAGTTGTGCTTTTCACAAAAGCATGCCCCGGGTGGTTAGCTCAGCCGGGAGAGCACCTCCCTTACAAGGAGGGGGTCACTGGTTCGATCCCAGTACCACCCACCACTTTCGAGTGGAACAGCAATATCCGGGTCGTTAGCTCAGTTGGTAGAGCAGTTGACTTTTAATCAATTGGTCGCAGGTTCGAATCCTGCACGACCCACCAGATTTCCGGACGCTTAGCTCAGCCGGGAGAGCACCTCCCTTACAAGGAGGGGGTCACTGGTTCGATCCCAGTAGCGTCCACCATCTTCAAGTAGTCCGTACTGTACGGGTCGTTAGCTCAGTTGGTAGAGCAGTTGACTTTTAATCAATTGGTCGCAGGTTCGAATCCTGCACGACCCACCATCCAGTCCTTCTTTTCGTATTCTCTCCCTACTTTCCTTTTATGTCGCTTTTATTACCGGATGTTTGGGTTAAAACCCAAGCGGCGTTATAATGCCTCGCTACTATAGCTATCTGGATGGAGCAATTGGGATCAGGTCATGACTGAAGCTGTCGATATCATCGAGTTTGACTACCCCTTTCCCGCCAAGCCGGCCCCGCTGAGCGCGGACCAGCGACAGGCGCTGAAAGACGAAATCAAGGCACTGCTGAGCGCCAAAAACGCCGTGCTGGTGGCCCACTATTACACCGATCCCGAGATCCAGGCCCTGGCCGAGGAAACCGGTGGCTGCGTATCCGACTCCCTGGAAATGGCCCGTTTCGGCAAGCACCACCAGGCCGACACCCTGATCGTGGCCGGGGTGCGCTTTATGGGAGAGACCGCCAAGATCCTGAGCCCGGAAAAAACCGTGCTGATGCCCACCCTGGAAGCGGAGTGTTCCCTCGATCTTGGTTGCCCCGAAGACGAATTCACCGCCTTCTGTGACGCCCATCCGGATCACACCGTGGTGGTGTACGCCAATACCTCGGCGGCGGTCAAGGCCCGGGCCGACTGGGTGGTCACCTCCAGCATCGCGCTCGAGATAGTGGAGCACCTCGACAGCGAAGGCCACAAGATCATCTGGGCGCCGGACCGTCACCTGGGCGCCTATATCGAGAAGCAGACCGGTGCTTCCATGCTGCGCTGGCAGGGTGCCTGCATCGTGCACGACGAGTTCCGCGCCAAGGCGCTGCAAGAGCTGAAAGCCCAGAATCCGGATGCGGCCGTGCTGGTGCACCCGGAATCCCCCCAGTCGGTGGTGGAACTGGCGGACGCGGTGGGCTCCACCAGCCAGCTGATCAAGGCGGCCCAGACCCTGCCTCACAAAAAGCTGATCGTGGCCACCGACAAGGGCATCTTCTACAAGATGCAGCAGGCCTGCCCCGACAAGGAAATGGTGGAAGCCCCCACCGGCGGCAACGGCGCCACCTGCCGCAGCTGCGCCCACTGCCCCTGGATGGCGATGAACGGCCTGGTGGCCATTCGTGACGCCCTGCGCGATGGCGGCAAGCAACACGAAATCCAGGTGGACGAAGCCACCCGGGTCAAGGCCATGATCCCGCTGGAGCGGATGCTGGACTTCGCCGAGCAGCTCAAGCTGAAGGTGAAAGGCAACGCTTGATTTTAGCTGGAAGCTGGAAGCGGCCCGAGTAGTTTTTAGCCATTCCGCTTGTTCTTCCCGTTGGCGTGGCAACGGGAAGCAATCAAAAGAGGCGTGAAGCGTAAGGGCGACCTTACTCTTCACGCCTCTTTCGTTTATGCGTCTGTACACACATTCAAGCGCGTGACGCCAAACCCGCAAAGCACTCTGGCTGCTTCACGCTTCCAGCTTATGGCCTGGCTTTTAGTCACAAGTTTTTGTTGACTTTAGATCAGCAAAACATCGGCCAAAGCGCACAGCTCCTCCGGCACGCCGTAAACCCATCCCTGGGGGCTCCGCCGCGCCCTCCCTGGCGCGGAGGGCCGGCGAAGCTGCGCCCTTTGTCCTCTCTGTCGCCCCGATGCCACCTGCTGGCACCATCTTCAGACGGCGTCGGGGCTTGAAAGAGGCAACAGGGATGGCCTCCGCCGACCGTCCCATGCCAGGGATGGCATGTGCGAGCCTACATGGATGTACTTGCGGCGTGTCGGCGGAGGTAGCCCTGCTGCCTCTTCTCTGCGCTGAATCAGACAGTCGGACTTGTGACTAAGAGTCAGGCTTATGGCCTCCAGCTTCGAGTTTACGCCCGGTTTTCTTCCCCGCCCATGGCGGTGATCAGCTCGGGAATAAAGCGGGACAGTTCGCCGGTGACCAGGGCGAAGTCGGCGTCGAAGCGGGCGGCGGCGTCTTCGCTCACCACGTCGTCGTTCTGCTCGCGCAGTTCCTCGGAAAACTTGAGCCGCTTGACGCTCATGTCGTCTCCCAGCACGAAGCTCAGGCTGTCGCTCCAGTTCAGCGCCAGCTTGGTCACCAGCTTGTCCGCGTCCAGGTGGGCCTTCATCTCCTCGCTCAGCAGGTCCTGCTGCTTGGCACGGATGATGCCGCCGTGCTCCAGGGCGGATCTCAGCTCGGCCTCGTCCTCCAGGGCGAAGCCGGCGGGGGCGGCGCCTTCCTTCAGCCAGTCGGTCAGGGTCAGCTCGGGTGGGGTGGTCATGGCCAGCGGCACCACCGGCAGGCTGCCTATGCTCTTGCGCAGCAGGGCCAGCAGATCCTCGGCGCGTTTGGCGGAGCTGGCGTCCACGGCGATAAAGCCGGCCTCGGGGTTGATCCAGGCATAGGTCTGCTGGAAGCGGCTGAAGGCCCGGGGCAAGAGGCTCACGATCACTTCCTCCTTGATCGCTTCCTTTTCCTTTTTCTTCAGCGCCCGGCCCTGTTCGGCCTCCAGGCTTTCCACCTTCTCCGCCACCATGTCGTTGACCACGGAGCCGGGCAGCATCTTTTCTTCCTTCTTGGCACAGATCAGGATCTGGCCGTCGGCGCCGTGGGTGAGGGCCTGGCCCTGCTTGCCCAGGGGAGAGATCCAGCCGAACTTGGCCTGCTCCTGGCTGCCGCAGGGGCTGAAGGGAAAGGCGTCCAGCTGTTTTTCCAGTTCTTCAAGGGTCAGTTCGAAAGGGCGGGTAAAACGGTAAATCTGCAGGTTCTTAAACCACATAGCGTCCTCGGTAACGAGCCGGAAAAATCGCATTGTACTGCAAAGCGGCTTTGTGATCAGGCTGTCATTCCCGCGCGATAAAGGCTGATCCGGGTCACAGACAATAATAAAAGCCCGGCCAATCCGCTAATGGACTCATACACTTAAACCAAACCAACGCCGGGGAGATGAAAATGATACGACAGGCCAGGCCCGATGATACCGACGCCATACTGGAGGTGTGGCTGCTGGCATCGCTGCAGGCCCATGATTTCGTGCCGGCGGCGTTCTGGTGGCAGCAGCAGGAGCAGATGCGCGCCCGCTACCTGCCGGCGGCGGAAATCTGGGTGTGCGAGCGGGAAGGGGAGATCCAGGGCTTTGTCGCCCTGGTGGAGGACTACCTGGCGGCCCTGTTCGTCCGGCCCGACTGCCAGCAGCAGGGCATCGGCAAGGCCCTGCTGGCGGTGGCCAAGCGGCAGCGGCGGCGGTTGTCGCTCAGGGTGTTCAGCGAAAACGACATAGCGGTGCATTTTTATCGCCAACACGGCTTCGCCATTACCGACGAAGGCACGGATCCCGCCACCGGCCAGCCCGAACTCTGCATGGGTTACCAGGCCCAGCTGTAACGCCGCCGTCGCGGTGGTGTCATAATTTCATAAAACTGTCACACTTGCTCTCAATAATGACATTCATGCACAGAAGACCTGAGAAGGGCAGTTGAAGAATGACACGGAAAATACTGGTAGTTGAAGACGAAGCGGCGATCCGCGAGATGCTGTGTTTTGTGTTGGAGCAGAAGGGCTTCGCCACCCAGGAGGCGGAGGACTACGATCAGGCCCTGGCGATGATCAAGGAGCCCTATCCCGAGCTTATCCTGCTCGACTGGATGCTGCCCGGCGGCAGCGGCATCCAGCTTATCAAGCACCTTAAACAGGACGAACTGACCCGGCAGATCCCGGTGATCATGCTCACCGCCCGGGCCGAGGAAGAAGACAAGATCAAGGGCCTGGACGTGGGCGCCGACGACTACATTACCAAGCCCTTCTCCCCCAAGGAACTGACCTCCCGCCTCAAGGCGGTGCTGCGCCGGGTGGCCCCCACCTCGGTGGAGGACGTGATCGAGGTGCAGGGGCTGAAGCTGGATCCGGTCAGCCACCGGGTCAGCGCCAACAACCTGCAGCTGGACATGGGGCCCACCGAGTTCAAGCTGCTGCATTTCTTTATGACCCACCCCGAGCGGGTATACAGCCGCGAGCAGTTGCTCAATAATGTATGGGGCACCAACGTCTATGTGGAAGACAGGACGGTGGACGTGCATATCCGGCGGCTGCGCAAGGCGGTGTCGGAGTCGGGTCACGACAAGCTGATCCAGACGGTGCGCGGTGCCGGCTATCGTTTTTCAACGCGCCTATGAGGCCTGCATGCAGCTACAAGAATCCGGCCATGGTCTGTGGTGGCGGTTAATCTTCTATTACCTGGCGTTTTTCCTGTTCGGCCTGCTGCTGAAAGAAATGGCACTTGGGCTGCTGATCGGTACCGTGCTGCACCTGCTGTGGCACTACCGCTTTCAGCACAAGCTGGCGGTGTGGTTGTGGCGGGATCGCAGCCTGATCCCGCCGGAAGGAAAAGGCAGCTGGGAAGTCATCTTCAATGGCATCTACCGGCTGCAGCAGCGCCAGCGTGCGCGCCGGCGGGAGCTGGCCAACCTGGTGCGCCGTTTCCGGGAAGGGGCCGAGGCCCTGCCCGACGCCGCCGTGGTGATCCGCCGCGACGGCAGCATCATCTGGTGCAACAAGCTGGCCCAGCAACTGCTGGGCTTTCGCTGGCCCGATGATGCCGGCCAGCATATCGGCAACCTGATCCGTGCCCCTGTGTTCATCGCCTACATGAAGCGGGCGGATTTCCGCGAACCGCTGGAGCTGCCGTCGCCCCAGAACGAAGACAAGCTGCTCGAGTGCCGCATCATGCCCTATACCGAGGATCAGGCCATGCTGGTGGTGCGGGACGTGACCCGGCTGAAGAGCCTGGAGCAGATGCGCAAGTCCTTCGTGGCCAACGTGTCCCACGAGCTGCGCACCCCGCTGACGGTGCTCAAGGGCTACCTGGAGATGATAGAGGAGCCGCCCTCCGAGGCCATGTGGCGCAAGACCCAGAAGGTGATGCTGGAGCAGACCCTGCGCATGGACGCCCTGGTCAACCAGCTGATGACCCTGACCCGCATCGAGGCCTCGCCCAATATCGATACCAGCAAGATAGTGGACATTCCGGCCATGCTGTCGATGCTGGAGCAGGAGGCCCTGACCCTGAGCGGCGACAAGGGCCAACGGTTCAGCTTTGTGGTGGACCAGGGCCTCAAGGTGCGTGGTGATCAGGAGCAGTTGCGCAGCGCCATTTCCAACCTGGTGTACAACGCCATCCGCCATTCCCCGGCGGGTACCGAGATCCGGGTGGAATGGGGGCGGGTGGGGCACCAGGGCCGCTTCGCGGTGACCGACAACGGCGAGGGCATCGCGCCCGAGCACATCGCCCGCCTGACCGAACGCTTCTACCGGGTGGACAAGGCGCGCAGCCGCCAGACCGGCGGCTCCGGCCTGGGGCTGGCCATCGTCAAGCACGCCCTGAGCCACCACGATGCCCACCTCGAGATCCGGAGCAAGGTCGGGGAGGGCAGCTGCTTCAGCTTTACCCTGCCCGAGCGGCTGCTGGTGCAGGACGCCCCCAGCCGGGAAATCGCCTGACAGGCCGGTATTTTTTCGTTCCCATGCCGTGGCGTGGGAGCGAATACCCCGCTTCCCGCTTTCTCTCTGCTTGTCATAAAAGCGTCACTTTCGGTTCATATAGTTGTCATCACCGGCGGCAATACTGGCCGCGTCTTGAAAGACCGAACTCAGATTGGAGATTAAGGATGAAATTGAACAAACTGGTAACCGCTCTTGGATTGACCGCCGCCCTGGCGTCCACCTCCGCCCTGGCCGCCGTGGACAGCAACCTGCCCGACTACGAAAAAGTCAGCGGCATTTCCGGCAACCTGTCTTCCGTGGGTTCGGACACCCTGGCCAACATGGCCACCCTGTGGGCCGAAGAGTTCAAGCGCAGCTACCCCAACGTTAACGTGCAGATCCAGGCCGCCGGTTCTTCCACCGCTCCCGCCGCCCTGACCGAAGGTACCGCCCAGTTCGGCCCCATGAGCCGGGCCATGAAGGACAATGAAATCGAAGCCTTCGAAAAGCGCTACGGCTACAAGCCGACCCCGGTGCGGGTGGCCATCGACGCCCTGGCGGTATTCGTGCATAAAGACAACCCCATCGAGGGCCTGAGCATCGATCAGGTCGACGCCATCTTCTCCAGCACCCTGAGCTGCGGTGCCAGCGAGCAGATCACCCGCTGGGGCCAGACCGGCTTGTCCGGCGACTGGAGCAACCGCGACATCCAGCTGTACGGCCGCAACTCCGTTTCCGGCACCTACGGCTACTTCAAGGACGAGGCCCTGTGCAAGGGTGACTTCAAAAACAACGTGAACGAGCAGCCTGGCTCCGCCTCCGTGGTGCAGTCCGTGTCCTCTTCCCTGAACGCCATCGGCTACTCCGGCCTGGGCTACAGCACCTCCAGCGTGCGCGCCGTGCCCCTGGCCGAAGCCGGCTCCACCGACTATGTTGCCGCCAATGCCGAGAACGCCATCAGCGGCGAGTATCCGCTGTCCCGCTTCCTGTACGTCTACGTGAACAAGCACCCCAACGAGCCCCTGGGCCCGATGGAAGCCGAGTTCATCAAGCTGATGCTGTCCAAGCAGGGCCAGGAAATCGTGCACAAGGATGGCTATGTGCCGGTACCGGCCGCCGTGGCCGAAGCCGACCTCAAAAAGCTGGGCCTGATGTAAGCTTCCATTGCCGTCATCGCAGCTTGAACCCCGGGGAAACCCGGGGTTTTTTTATGGTTTACATATTTGAATTTTCATATATTCTTTTTCCCGCATATCTAAAATCGCCATCGAGGTAAAGGAATGGGGGTATTCGAACGTTACTTGTCGCTGTGGGTCGGCCTGTGCATCCTGGCCGGCGTTACCCTGGGTATCCTGCTGCCGGACGGCTTTGCCCTGGTGGCGGGGCTGGAATTCGCCCACGTCAA
The DNA here is from genome assembly GCF_002407485.1 of Zobellella denitrificans. NCBI lineage: Bacteria > Pseudomonadati > Pseudomonadota > Gammaproteobacteria > Aeromonadales > Aeromonadaceae > Zobellella > Zobellella denitrificans. The sequence continues at coordinate 1,306,427 of NZ_CP012621.1, forward strand.
CCTGGTGGTGGCCCTGTGCATCTGGGTGATGATCTACCCCATGATGGTGCAGATCGACTTTTCCGCCATCAAGGACGTGGGCAAGAAGCCCAAGGGGCTGCTGCTGACCCTGGCGGTCAACTGGCTGATCAAGCCCTTCACCATGGCGGCCCTGGGCTGGCTGTTCTTCCGGGTGCTGTTTGCCGACTGGGTCGATCCGCAGAGCGCCGGGGAATACATTGCCGGCATGATTTTGCTGGGCGTGGCGCCCTGCACCGCCATGGTGTTCGTATGGAGCCAACTGACCAAGGGCGATCCCAACTACACCCTGGTGCAGGTGTCGGTAAACGACCTCATCATGGTGTTCGCCTTCGCCCCCATCGCCGCCTTCCTGCTGGGGGTGAGCGACATCGTCGTGCCCTGGGACACCCTGCTGTGGTCGGTGCTGCTCTATGTGGTGCTGCCGCTGCTGGCCGGGGTCTATACCCGCCGGCGGCTGGAGGAAGGTGGCGGCGGCCGCCAGCTGCAGTCCTTTATCCAGCGCATCAAGCCGCTGTCGGTGGCGGGCCTGCTGGCGACGGTGGTACTGCTGTTCGGCTTCCAGGCGCCCACCATACTGGCCCAGCCCCAGACCATAGTGTTGATCGCCATCCCGCTGCTGATCCAGACCTACGGCATCTTCGCCATCGCCTACGGCGCCGCCAGGGCGATGAAGCTGCCCCACAATATCGCCGCGCCGGCCTGCATGATCGGCACCTCCAACTTCTTCGAACTGGCGGTGGCGGTGGCCATTTCCCTGTTCGGGCTGCACTCGGGGGCGGCGCTCGCCACCGTGGTGGGGGTGCTGGTGGAAGTGCCGGTGATGCTGTCGCTGGTGGCCATCGCCAACCGGACCCGGCACTGGTTTGTCTATAACTGACTCTATTGAACTGCAACCCAAGGAAAGACGATGTCGCAACACCCATTTGACTATCTCACTCTCGGCGAAGGCCGTGGCCGGCTGATCCTTACTCCCTGCCCGGGCACCAAAGAGGCGGCGTTGGACGCCTCGCTGACACAATTGCGCGACGCCGGCGCCGCCGCCGTGCTGACCCTGATGCCGGGGGAAGAGATGGAAAAAAACCGGGTCGCCGCCATGCCGGTCCTGTGCGAGGCGCTGGAGCTGGCCTGGTTCCACCTGCCGGTGGAAGACGACGCCGCCCCCGAAGCCGCCTTCGAGCAGGCCTGGCTTGAGGCGCGTGACCAGGTACTGGCGCTGTTGGCCCAGGGCCGGGATGTCGCCATCCACTGCAAGGGCGGCTCGGGCCGCACCGGCCTGATGGCGGCCATCATACTGCTGGCCCTGGAGGTGCCGCTGAGTGAGGCGGTGCAACGGGTGCAGGCGCTGCGGCCCAAGGCGCTGTGCCTGCCGGCCCACCGTAGCTATGTAGAAGCGCTGGAAGGCCCGGCCGGATAAGGCCCGGGCTGGTACAAAATATATTGAAAGAGGGAGACAGACCCAATGACCATCAAGGTAGGAATTAACGGCTTCGGCCGCATGGGACGGCTGGCGCTGCGCGCGGCCTGGGCATGGGACGACGTGGAGTTCGTGCAGATCAACGATCCGGCCGGCGACGCCGCCACCCTGGCGCACCTTATTACCTTCGACTCGGTGCACGGCCGCTGGACCCAGGAGGCCCGGGCCGAAGGGGACCTGATGATCGTCGGCAACCGGCGTATCGCCTGCACCCGCAACAAGGCCATCGGTGACACCGACTGGTCCGGCTGCGACGTGGTGATCGAGGCCTCCGGCAAGATGAAGAGCAAGGCCCTGCTGCAGGCCTACCTGGATCAGGGGGTGAAGCGGGTGGTGGTGACGGCGCCGGTGAAGGAGGAGGGCGTGCTCAACGTGGTGATGGGGGTGAACGATCACCTCTATGACCCGGCGCTGCACCCCATCGTCACCGCCGCCTCCTGCACCACCAACTGCCTGGCGCCCGTGGTCAAGGTTGTTCACGAGCAACTGGGCATCAAACACGGCTCCATGACCACCATCCACGACATCACCAACACCCAGACCATACTGGACGCGCCCCACCAGGATCTGCGCCGGGCCCGGGCCTGCGGCCAGAGCCTGATCCCCACCACCACCGGCTCGGCTACCGCCATCACCCATATCTTCCCGGAACTGAAGGGCAAGCTTAACGGCCACGCGGTGCGGGTGCCCCTGGCCAACGCCTCGCTCACCGACTGCGTGTTCGAGGTGGAACGGGCCACCACGGAAGCGGAGGTGAACGCCCTGCTCAAGGCGGCGGCGGAAGGTGAGCTGGCCGGCATCCTCGGTTACGAGGAGCGGCCCCTGGTGTCGGTGGACTACAAGACGGATCCGCGCTCCAGCATTATCGACGCCCTGTCCACCATGGTGGTCAACGGCACCCAGGTCAAGCTGTATGCCTGGTACGACAACGAATGGGGCTATGCCAACCGCACCGCCGAGCTGATGCGCAAGGTGGGCCGGCTGGACCGGGCGGGATAACCCCCGATGCTGGCCTCCCTGTCTCCCGAGATCCGTCAGTACCTGCTGGTTACCGGCAATTACTGGGCCTTTACCCTCACCGACGGTGCCCTGCGCATGCTGGTGGTGCTGCACTTCCACGGGTTGGGCTATAGCCCGTTGGAAATCGCCCTGCTGTTTTTGTTCTATGAGGTATTCGGGGTCATCACCAACCTGGTGGGGGGCTGGCTCGGTGCCCACCTTGGCCTCAACCGGACCATGAATATCGGCCTGGCGTTGCAGGTGGCGGCGCTGGCCATGCTGTTGGTGCCGGCGGCCTTGCTGACGGTGCCCTGGGTGATGGCGGCCCAGGCGTTGTCGGGCATCGCCAAGGATCTCAACAAGATGAGCGCCAAGAGCGCGATCAAGCTGCTGGTGCCGAAGGATGCCCAGGGTACCCTCTACCAGTGGGTGGCCATTCTCACCGGCTCCAAGAACGCGCTCAAGGGCGCGGGCTTCTTCCTCGGCGGCGTGCTGCTGGCGGTGTTCGGCTTCGCCGGGGCCGTCGCCGCCATGGCGGCGGTGCTGGCCCTGGTCTGGTTGTTCAGCGTCGTAATGCTGAAACAGGATCTGGGCCGGGCCAAGGCCAAGCCCAGATTCCGCGACATCTTTTCCAAGAGCCGTGCCATCAACATACTGTCGGCGGCACGGATGTTCCTGTTCGGTGCCCGTGATGTCTGGTTCGTGGTGGCCCTGCCGGTATTCCTGGCCAGCCAGTTTGGCTGGGATCACTGGCGGGTCGGCGGCTTCCTGGCGCTCTGGGTCATCGGCTATGGGGTGGTGCAATCGTTCGCCCCCTATTTTACCGGCAAGCGTTCGGGCCGGGTTCCCGACGGCCGGGCCGCCTTCGGCTGGGCCCTGGTGCTGACCCTGACGCCGGCGCTGATCGCCCTGGGACTGGGGGCGGGGTTGCAGCCGCAATGGACCCTGCTTGGCGGCCTCTTGCTGTTCGGGGCGCTGTTCGCCATCAATTCCTCCCTGCACAGTTACCTTATCGTCAGCTATGCGGGCGAGGACGGGGTCTCCCTGGACGTGGGCTTTTACTATATGGCCAATGCGATGGGGAGACTGATTGGCACCGTGCTGTCGGGCTGGGTCTACCAGCAGGCCGGGTTGATTGCCTGCCTGTGGATTTCCGCCGGCTTCCTGCTGCTGGCGGCGATGCTGTCCATCAAGCTGCCCCGGCACCGGGGATGGGAGCAAAATAGCGATTGAAATCAGCTTTTTGTGTAAAAAATATGATAAAGCGGCGATAAAGCCGCTTTTTTCTTGCGGACAACTGTGGCTAGATAGGGGGCAGTGTATGGGCAGGAGTCATTATGGAAATCAGGAAGATCCGCAGCGGTGAAACCGGCAGTATCTGGCGTTTGTTCCACGATACCGTGCACCGCATCAACCAGGCCGACTACAGCAAGAGCGAACTGGCGGTGTGGGCTCCTGATGAATACGACGAACCGCGCTGGGTCAGCCGCTTTATCCGTACCCGTCCGCTGGTGGCGATGGACGGCAAGTCCCTGCTGGGCTTCGCCGAGTTGAGCGACGACGGCCGTATCGATCTCTTCTATGTGCATCACGCCCGCCAGGGCGAGGGCATAGGCCGGGCGCTGATGCAGCGGCTCAAGGCGGAAGCCGCCTCCCGCGGTCTGTCGCGCCTTTACTGCGAGGCCAGCATCACCGCCCGGCCCTTCTTCGAGGCCATGGGGTTCGTCGCCCTGGAGCAGCGCCAGCTTGAGCGCCGGGGCCAGCCGGTGCCGGTAATACTGATGGAATATAGGGCCTGAAGAGAGGGAGAGCGTTTTTTGTTGCCGGCCGGATTTCAGGCAACAAAAAACCCACCGCAAGGTGGGTTTTTCGAGGGTATTTTGGTCGGCGTGAGAGGATTTGAACCTCCGACCCCTGACACCCCATGACAGTGCGCTACCAGGCTGCGCTACACGCCGAAGTGGGGCTAACTATATAGATGCCCCGTCCCTGCTGCAAGCCCCTTTTTTATGATTTGGGCGCGTTTGGCGCTTTCTTGGGCATTGTTGCGTTTTTTTCATCGTTTTCCTCGCCTGGCCTGCCCGGGGCCCAGCCCCGGCTTGCAGCCGGGCCGGCTTTTGCCATAATACGCGGCCTTACGGAGGGGTGATGAACGAACAAGACGAATACTGGATGCGCCGGGCCATGGCCCTGGCGGCACGGGCAGAGCAGGAAGGGGAGGTGCCGGTGGGCGCCCTGGTGGTGCTTGACGGTCACTGCATCGGCGAGGGCTGGAACCAGTCCATCGGCAGCCACGATGCCACCGCCCATGCGGAGATCATGGCGCTGCGCCAGGCCGGCCAGGCCATCGGCAACTACCGGCTGCTGGACTGCACCCTCTACGTGACCCTGGAGCCGTGCATGATGTGCGCCGGCGCCATGGTGCACAGCCGCATCCGACGGCTGGTGTACGGCGCCTTTGACGCCAAGACCGGGGCGGTGGATTCGGTGTTGCAACTGCTGGCCACCCCTGGCCTCAACCATCAGGTGGTCTGGCAGCCGGGGGTACTGGCCGAGGACTGCGCCACCCAGCTCAGCCGTTTCTTCCAGCGCCGCCGGGCGGAGAAAAAGGCCGCCAGGAAGCAGGCGGCCGGGCAATAACCGTCAGCCTCTTATCAGCTATCAGCTATCAGCCTGGCTTTTAGTCACAAGTTTTTGTTGACTTTAGATCAGCAAAACATCGGCCAAAGCGCACCTCCTCCGGCACGCCGTAAACCCCTCCCTGGGGGCTCCGCCGCGCCCTCCCTGGCGCGGAGGGCCGGCGGAGCCGCGCCCTTTGTCCTCTCTGTCGCCCCGATGCCGCCTGCTGGCACCATCTTCAAACGGCGTCGGGGCTTGAAAGAGGCAACAGGGATGGCCTCCGCCGACCGTCACATGCCAGGGATGGCATGTGCGAGCCTACATGGATGTACTTGCGGCGTGTCGGCGGAGGTAGCCCTGCTGCCTCTTCTCTGCGCTGAATCAGACAGTCGGACTTGTGACTAAGAGTCAGGCTATCAGCTATCAGCTATCAGCTATCAGCGTCAGCTTCCAGCCCACCTTGGCCTGATAGGCCTGCTCCCGCTCCAGGGTGGTGAGCAGCAGGTGGTTGCTGTCGCACCAGCCGGCGGGCAAGCTCAGGCGTAGTTCGTCGTCGGGCCCAAGGCCGAGTTCGAGGGGGGGGAGCACCCCGTCCTGGCGGCGGCGGTTCAGCGCCACCGCCAGCCGCAGCAGCCGCACCAGCCGCCACAACTGCTGCTCCGGCAGGTAGTTGAGGGGCTCCAGTTCGGACAGCTTGAGTGCCTTGCGGTGAAAGCGCACCAGGGCGGACAGGGCTTTTTGCTCTTCCTGGGTAAAGCCGGGCAGGTCGGCATTGCGCACTATGTAGGCGGAATGGCGGTGGATGCCGGTAAAGTTGATGTGCAGCCCCACCTCGTGCAGCAGGGCGGCGCCGCCCAGCAGATCGGCGAAGCCCTCGTCCAGTTGCCAGCCGTCGCGCACCTGGGCGAACAGCGCCAGCGCCGTTTGCCTGACCCGCTCGGCCTGGCGGGTGTCGATGGCGTACTCCCGGCTCAGGGCCTGGATGGTGTTGACCTGGGTGTCATGGTGGGTCACCCGGCCGAAGAAGGCATAGAGCAGGCCTTCGCGCAGGGCGCCGTCGGAAAAGCCCATCTTGTCCAGGTTTAGGCTGCGGAAGATGCCGAGCAGGATGGACAGGCCGGCGGCGATCAGCGGCTTGCGATCTTCGCCCAGGCCGGCGATGTCCGCCTTGTCGATATGGCCGGCCTTGATCAACTGGCTCTTGATGTGCAGCAGGCCGGGCAGATCGATCACCGGCTCCTGGGTGATGGCGGCACACATCTCCAGCAGGGTCTTGATGGTGCCGGAACTGCCCAGCACCTGGTCCCAGCCCAGGCCGAGGTAACGGCCCATCACCGGCGCCAGCTGGTATTCGGCCGCTTCGATGGCCTGCTCGAAGTGCTCCTCGGTCAGGCGGCCGTCGGCGAAGTACTTGCGGGTGAAGCTCACGCAGCCCATGCTGCGGCTGGACACCAGCCTGCAGTCGAAATCCCGGCCGATGATTAGCTCGGTACTGCCGCCGCCGATGTCGATCACCAGCACCTGGCCCTGGGTGTTCTGGGTGTGGGCCACGCCCTGGTAGATCAGGCGGGCTTCTTCGTTGCCGCTGACGATGTCGATGGGAAAACCCAGTACCTGCTGGGCCTGGTGCACAAAGTCCTGGGCGTTGGCGGCTTCGCGCAGGGTGAAGGTGCCCGCCACCCGCACCTGGGTGGCGTGAAAGCCGCGCAACCGCTCCCCGAACAGTCGCAGGCAGGCCAGGCCCCGGTCCATGGCTTCCTGGCTGAGCTGGTTGTCGTCGTCCAGGCCGTCGGCCAGGCGCACCCGCTCCTTCAGGCGGTCGACGATGCGCAGGCTGTCGCCGTGGTAGCGGGCTATTACCATATGGAAGCTGTTGGAGCCGAGGTCGATGGTGGCGACGTACTGATCGGTCATGCGGGGCTATCCCTCCAGGGCTTTCAGATAATCATAAGTGGCGGTCTGGGAGCGGATTTTACGCCGGTTGCCCCTGTCCACATAATGGTTCCTTTGCTCCCGGTCCAATATTCTGGCCTTGGTGGTGTCGCTGAGCTGGATCTCGAGGATATCGATGATGCGCTGGCGCAGCACCGGATCCAGGATGGGGGTGGCCACTTCCACCCGAAAGTCCAGGTTGCGGGTCATCCAGTCGGCGGAGGAGATGTACACCCGCGGCTGGCCGTTGTTGTGGAACACCATCACCCGGGGATGCTCCAGGTAGCGATCCACTATGCTGATGGCGCGGATATTGTCGCTCACACCGATCACCCCCGGCACCAGGGAACACATGCCCCGCACGATAAGGCTGATGTCCACCCCGGCCTGGCTGGCGCCGTAGAGCCGGTTGATCAGGCCCTTGTCCACCAGGTTGTTGAGCTTGAGGATGATGCGGGCGGGCAGCCCCTGGCGGGCGTTGGCGATCTCGGCGTCGATCAGGCCGTAGAGCCCGCGCCGGGAGTTGATGGGCGACACCAGCAGGTGGTTGAACTTGGCCCGGCGGTAGGGCTGGCGGATAAAGTCGAACACCGCCGCCACCTCGCCCGTGATCTCCGGATTGGCGGTGAGCAGCGAGAAATCGGTGTAGATATTGGCGGTTTTTTCGTTGAAGTTGCCGGTGCCCACATGGGCGTACTGCACCAGTTGATCCCCCTCCCGGCGGGTGACCAGGCACAGCTTGGAGTGCACCTTGAGGCTGGGCACCCCGAACTCCACCGTGATGCCGGCCTCGGTCAGGATCTTGGCCCACTCGATGTTGGCCGCCTCGTCGAAGCGGGCGCGCAGCTCGATCACCACCGTTACCTTCTTGCCGTTGTTGGCTGCGTCCATCAGCGAGTACATGATGCGCGACAATGAGGCCACCCGGTACACGTTCATCTTGATGCTGAGCACCGCCGGGTCGAAGGAGGCCTGGCGCACGAATTCGGTGACGTGGCTGAAGCTGTGGTAGGGGAAATACAGCAGTATGTCGCGCCGGCGGATGGCGTCGAAGGAGGAGGGGCTGTCCCGGAATTCCCGGCACTTGAGTGGGGGCAGCGGCTTGTTCACCAGGTGCTTGCGGCCGACGTTGGGAAAGCCGATGAAGTCCTTGAAATTGTGGTAGCGGCCGCCGGACATCACCGCATCGTGGCCCTGGATCCTGAGCTTGCGCACCAGGGTCTGCACCATCTCCGGCGGCATTTCCCGGTCGTGCACGAAGCGCACCGGCAGGGCGGTGAGCCGCTGCTTGAGGCCGTCGCTCATCTTCTCGAGCAGGCTCTGGTCGAGCTGATCGGACAGGTCGTATTCCGCGTCCCGGGTCATCTTGAAGGAATAGGCGTGGATGTCGTCGTACTCGAAGAAGCCGGCGAAGAGATCGTTCAGGCACAGCCGGATCACGTTGTCCATGATGAGGATGCTCTTCTTGCGCCGGCTCTTGCCCGGGGGCAGCACCACGAAGCGGGGCAGCACGTCGGTGGGGATCTCCACCAGGGCGTAATGGCGCTCCTCGCCCTTGACCATGCCCACGCACAGGTAGGTGTATTCATCCTTGAGAAAGCGCACCGGGTCGATTTCGGCGCGCAGTATGATGGGGGAGAGGTAGGCCCGCACCTCGTTGTCGAAATAGCGCTTGACCCAGGCTTCCTGTTCGGGACTGAGCTGGTTCTCGTTGAGCAGGAAGATATTCTGCCGGGCCAGGGTGACGATCAGCTCCTTGTAGACCTCGTCGAAGGTGTTGGCAAGGCCAATCACCTTCTGCTGGATATTCCTGAGCAGGGAGGCGGCGCCGTTGGTCTTGCCCTGGTCCGCGTCGATCATCACCTGGCGCTTGACGTCGGACACCCGGACCCGGAAAAACTCATCCTGGTTGTTGGAAAAAATCCCCAGAAAGCGTACCCGCTCGATCAGGGGCACGCTCTTGTCCATGGCCTCCTGCAATACCCGTTCGTTAAACGACAGCCAGCTCAGTTCTTTTTCCAGGTACCACTTGTCCGTGCTCATTATTGTTCCTGTCAAAGGATATGTGTCGGTTTCAGGCACTTTTTATGACAGAGTTTTATGACACTTTTGTGACGACTCAACCGGGTTCGATGTCCACCACCAGGTCGTCGCTCAGCGCCTCCAGCCGGGATTGCAGGTCGCCCAGGGTCTGGCCATGGGGCAGTATCAGGGTGCTGTTGGCCTCGAACAGCATGATGCCGGTGACCGGGGCCGGGTGGCTGTCGGTTTTCAGGGTCTTGACGCTGATATTGAGCTGGTTCAGCACGTCGGTGACTTCGTCGACGATGCCGAGGCGGTCGTTGGCGGTGACGGTGAGCCTGAGGTGCTGGCCCTGGGGCTGCTGCTGCTTGCCTTCCACCAGTTGTACCTGGAAGTCGGGCAGCCGGGTCAGGGCCTGGCTCAGGGCCTGGCAGTGCTCTTCCGGCACCCGGATTTCGACGATGCCGGCGAAATAGCCGGCCAGTTCGCTCATGGCGCTGCCTTGCCAGCTGCCGTGGTGTTGCTTGATAAGGGCGGCCAGTTGCTTGACCAGGCCGGTCTTGTCGGGACCGATAAGGGTGGCGACCAGGGTTTTCATCCGTTCTCTCCTTGGAAAAATGAAGTGCCGCCCGTTCAAGATACACCTTTCCGAACTTTTTTACAGGCATCCGTCGCCTTGGGCGCGGGTGTAACAAAACTGTCATCTGTCCGCCATACAATGGGCGCAACTGGAAATCTACCGAGGTGACTGATGTCGACCGAAACCCAAACCATAGCGCTGTCGGGCAGCAGGGGACGCTGGCTCAAGGACCGGCTGGCGCAAATAGGGGTAACCACCGGCGGGATACTGGTGCTGGTTGCCCTCTTGTTGATCTTCTTCTACCTGCTGTACGTGGTGAAACCGATTTTCGACGGCGCCAAAGTGGAGCCGGGGCAGCAGATCGCCCTGGCCAGCCAAGGCTCCACCGTATTGCTGGGGGTGGAAGAGCAGAACGAGCTGGTCTACCACTTCGACGACCGGGGTGAAGTCAGCTTCTACTCCCTGCCCCGGGGGGGCGAGCGGGTGCTCGGCGCCCGGGTCGAGGGCGAGGTGACCAGCGTGGCCAGAAGTCAAACCGGCAACATGGTGGCCTACGGCCTGGACGACGGCCGTTTCCTGGTGCTGACACCCAAGTTCAACGTCAGCTACCCGGACAATGTGCGCACCATTACTCCCGAGCTGGTCTTTCCGTTTGGCGACAGCCCCCTGGTGCTGGACGAACAGGGCCGAGCCCTGAGCCAGCTGCACTTCGCCCGCAGCGGCAGCAACCTGCTGGCCGCGGCCGTGACTGCCGATGGCGCCGGCATCCTGACCCGCTTCGCCGGCAAGGAGAACTTCCTCACCGGCGAACTGGAGCTGGCGGCGGAGCAGGTGGACATTCCCGCCCTGCCCGAACGGGTCGATCAGTTGCTGCTGACCCCCAACCTGCGCTTTTTGTTCGTGCGCAGCGGCAACGCCGTGTCCATCTATGACGTGCGCAACATCGACAAGGTGCGCCTGCGCAACGTGATCGAAATGAACGCCAGCGGCGGCAACATCACCACCCTGGCCCTGCTGGCCGGCGGCAATTCGCTGCTGGTGGGCAACGACAACGGCAAGGTGTCCCAGTGGTTCGAGGTGGCCAGGGACGGCAAGCGCGAGTTCACCTTTATCCGCGAGTTCCAGGCCAGCGGCGCGGTTGAACTGATCACCCCGGAGGTGAACCGCAAGGGCTTTATCACCGCTTCCGCCAACGGCGGCCTGGATATCTTCCACACCACCGGTGGCACCCGCCTGTTCTCCGACAAGCAGGCGGCGGCGGGCGCGCAGGCCATGGCCATCTCGCCCCGCAACTCCCTGCTGCTGTTGCTGGACGGCGAGCAGTTGTCCAGCTTCCACATCGAGAACGAACACCCCGAGGTGACCTGGCGCGCCCTGTGGACCAAGGTCTGGTACGAGGGCTATCCCGAGCCCCAGTACGTGTGGCAATCCACCTCCGGCAGCAGCGACTTCGAGGCCAAGCTGAGCCTGATGCCCATTTCCTTCGGCACCCTCAAGGCGGCCTTCTACGCCCTGCTGTTCGCGGTGCCCATCGCCATCGCCGGCGCCGTCTACACCGCCTATTTCATGTCGCCGGGGCTGCGCAAAATCGTCAAGCCCACGGTGGAGATCATGGAGGCGCTGCCCACCGTTATCCTCGGCTTCCTGGCCGGGCTCTGGCTGGCGCCGCTGATCGAAAGCCACCTGCCGGGGGTGGTGATACTGCTGGTGTTGTTGCCCCTGTCGGTGCTGCTGACCGCCTTCGTCTGGCACCACCTGCCCAAACAGATCAAGAACGCGGTGCCGGAAGGCTGGCAGAGCGTGCTGCTGCTGCCGGTGGTGGTGCTGGTGGGCTGGGCCTCTTTCGCCTTCAGCCCGGCGGTGGAAAACCTCTTCTTCGGCGGCAATGCCAGGAGCTTCCTCACCAACGAGCTCGGCATCGGCTTCGATCAGCGCAACTCCCTGGTGGTGGGCATCGCCATGGGCTTCGCGGTGATCCCTACCATCTTCTCCATCGCCGAGGACGCCGTGTTCTCGGTGCCCAAGCACCTGACCAATGGCTCCCTGGCCCTGGGCGCCACGCCCTGGCAGACCCTGACCCGGGTGGTGATGCTGACCGCCAGCCCCGGCATCTTCTCGGCGGTGATGATGGGCCTGGGCCGGGCCGTGGGCGAGACCATGATAGTGCTGATGGCCACCGGCAACACCCCGGTGATGGACTTCAGCATCTTCGCCGGCATGCGCACCCTGGCCGCCAATATCGCGGTGGAAATGCCGGAAGCCGAGGTCAACAGCTCCCATTACCGGGTGCTGTTCCTGGCGGCCTTCGTGCTCTTTGTGTTCACCTTCCTGTTCAACACGGTCGCCGAATTCGTTCGCCAGCGGCTGCGTGACAAATACAGCTCAATGTAAGGGGCGAGAGGACTCATGAATAAATGGTTTAAATCGGGGGCGCCCTGGATCTGGCTGACCGGCGGGGCGGTCAGCCTCAGCCTGGTGGCGGTGCTGGGCCTGCTGCTGCTGATCGGCTGGCGCGGCCTCACCTACTTCTGGCCCCATACCATCTACGAATGGCAACTGACCTCGCCCGAGGGCGAGCGTTACACCGTGATCGGCGAGATCCACGACCGGGAAGCGGTGCCCGTGGCCCAGCTGCGCGGCGCCGGCCTCGGCCTGGAAGGGGTGACCGAGGACACCCTGACCCGTTACCTGGTGAAGACCGGCAACCGGGAGTTCGTACCGCTCGACTTCCGCTGGCTGCTGGAGACCGACATCGTCTCCCGTGATACCCCGGCCGGCCTGGCGGTGCTGGAACGCTCCAACCACGGCAACTTCTACGGCTATGTGGAACGGGTGCTGGAAGGCGATCGGGCCCTGGGCGGCGATGTGCGCGAGCAGCTGCAAAGCCGCATCGAGCGGGTGCTCGAGCTCAACGACCGGATGAAGACGCTGCAGCGGGGCGAGATCGGCAAGATCAACTTCCAACTGGAAAAGCTGCGCCTGCAACAGCGCAAGCTGGAGCTGGACGGCAACGCCACCGAGGACGCCCTGGCCGATATCCGCGCCCGGGAACAGCAGCTGCGCGCCGACTACCAGGTGCTGGAGCGGGAGCTGTTTGAACTGCGTGATCAGGCCCGCCGCGACAGCGTGGTGGTGCGCGACATGCGCGGCCAGGAAGTGACCCTGTCGCTCGGCAGCCTGCTGGACGTGGCCTGGCCCAATGACATGGGCACCCTGGCCAAGACGGCGCACTGGTTCAAGCAGATCGGCAAGTTCATCACCGGCGAACCGCGGGAAGCCAACACCGAGGGCGGCGTCTTCCCGGCCATCTTCGGTACCGTCTTCATGGTGATCCTGATGGCGATCATCGTCACCCCCCTGGGGGTGGTGGCCGCCATCTACCTGCACGAGTACGCGGGCAAAAACAGCCTGACCAAGATCATCCGTATTGCGGTGATCAACCTGGCGGGGGTACCCTCCATCGTGTACGGGGTGTTTGGCCTGGGCTTTTTCGTGTACATGCTGGGGGGCTCCCTCGACCGGCTGTTCTACCCGGAGGCGCTGCCCACGCCCACCTTCGGTTCGCCCGGGGTGTTGTGGTCGGCCCTGACCCTGGCAATACTGACGCTGCCGGTGGTGATCGTGTCCACCGAGGAAGGCCTGTCGCGCATTCCCAGCGCGGTGCGCCAGGGTTCCCTGGCCCTGGGGGCGACCAAGGCGGAGACCCTGTGGCGCATCATCATTCCCATGGCCAGCCCGGCGATCATGACCGGCCTGATCCTGGCCATCGCCCGGGCGGCGGGAGAAGTGGCGCCGCTGATGCTGGTGGGAGTGGTGAAGCTGGCGCCCAACCTGCCGGTAGACGGCAACTTCCCCTATTTGCATGTGGAGCGCAAGTTCATGCACCTGGGCTTCCATATCTACGACGTGGGCTTCCAGAGCCCGAACGTGGAGGCGGCGCGGCCCCTGGTGTACGCGACCTCCTTCCTGCTGGTGACGGTGATCGTGGGGCTCAACCTGACCGCCATCGGCATCCGCAACCACCTGCGTGAAAAATTCCGCTCGCTCGATCACTGATCGGACCGGCCAACAGTTTTGAGGTAACTTGAGATGATTAACGTAGCACCCACCCTCGCCCAGGATGCAACCCTGGATGTCAGCCGGCTGAGCGAGGAGCAGACCGCGCTTGAAATCCGCGACCTGAACCTGTTCTACGGCGACAAGCAGGCGCTGTTCAACGTGGGCATGAAAATTGCCAAGGGCCAGGTCACCGCCTTTATCGGCCCTTCCGGCTGTGGCAAGTCCACCCTGTTGCGCTGCATCAACCGGATGAACGATCTGGTGGACAGCTGCCGTATCGAGGGGGAAATCCTGCTGCACGAGCAGAACATCTACGGCAAGGGCGTGGACGTGGCCGCCCTGCGCCGCCGGGTGGGCATGGTGTTCCAGCGGCCCAACCCCTTTCCCAAGTCCATCTACGAAAACGTGGTCTATGGCCTGCGCCTGCAGGGCATCAACGACCGGCGCCGGCTGGACGAGGCGGTGGAGCGCTCCCTGCGCGGCGCGGCCCTGTGGGACGAGGTCAAGGATCGGTTGCACGACAACGCCTTCGGCCTGTCCGGCGGCCAGCAGCAGCGTCTGGTGATCGCCCGGGCCATCGCCATCGAGCCGGAGGTGTTGCTGCTCGACGAGCCAACCTCGGCCCTGGACCCCATCTCCACCCTGGTGATCGAGGAACTGATCAACACCCTCAAGACCCAGTACACCGTGGTGATCGTGACCCACAACATGCAGCAGGCGGCGCGGGTGTCGGATCACACCGCCTTTATGTACATGGGGGAGCTGATCGAGTACAGCGACACCAACACCCTGTTCACCACCCCCAGCAAGAAGAAGACCGAAGACTACATCACCGGACGCTACGGCTAAGGACCCCGAACCATGGACAAGATCAATCTCAAGAAACACATCTCCGGCCAGTTCAACGTGGAGCTGGAAGGGGTGCTGAACCAGGTGCTGGTGATGGGGGGCCTGGTGGAGCAGCAACTGAGCGACGCCATTACCGCCATCCACGAGCAGGACATGGACATGGCCCGGCAAATCGTGGCCAACGACCACAAGGTCAACGCCCTGGAGGTGCAGATCGACGAGGAGTGCACCCGCATCATCGCCAAGCGCCAGCCGGCGGCCTCGGACCTGCGCCTGGTGCTGGCCATCATCAAGACCATCACCGATCTGGAGCGCATCGGCGACGTGGCCAAGCGCATCGGCATGATGCTGCTGGACAACGCCAACAAGAAGCAGCCGCCGCTGGTGTCGATGGAGAACATGGGCCGGCGTACCGTCAAGATGCTGCACGAGGCGCTGGACGCCTTCGCCCGCATGGATGTGGAGGCGGCCATCGAAGTGCACAAGGAAGACGACAAGGTGGATCGGGAATACGAGTCCATCATCCGTGAGCTGATGACCTTTATGATGGAGGATCCGCGGACCATTCCCCAGGTGCTCAACGTGCTCTGGTGTGCCCGCTCCCTGGAACGGGTGGGGGACAGGGTGCAGCACCTCTGCGAATACATCATTTACTTCGTCAAGGGCAAGGACGTGCGCCATACCAGCGACGAGGATATCCACAATATGCTGGGCAGGTAAAACCAGCAAGGCCGCATGGTGCGGCCTGTGTTATTCAGAAACGCGCGTTAGCGCGTTTTTTTTTATCGCCCTGATCGTTGTCGTCGTGAAAGGCGAGGGACACCGCCAGGCTCTGCACCAGGCACAGGCTGGCGGACTGGGAGCGGAAGGCGTCCACCTGGGCTTCCTTGACCACGAAGCAGATGTCGCTGAAGGAAGCCAGCGGGCTGACCTGGCTGTCGGTAATGGCGATCTGTTTGGCGCCCACGCCGGCGGCGGTTTCGGTCAGCACCAGGGTTTCCTGGGCGTAGGGCGAGAAGCTGATGGCCACCACCACGTCCTTGGGACCGACCAGTTCCAGCTGTTCCTTGAACATGCCGCCCAGGCCGTCGATCAGGAAGGCGCGGCGGTTGAGGTGGCGCAGGGCATAGGTGAGGTAGGTGGCCACGCTGAAGGAGCGACGCAGGCCGATGACGTAGATGTTCTCCGCCTCGGCCAGGGCCTGTACCGCGCGGTTCAGATCCTCCGCCGAGGTCTGCGCCGCCAGCTGCTGCAGGGCCTGGGCGTTGGCCCGGGCGAACTCGTTGAGGATTTCCTCGGGGCGTTCGGGGGCGGCCTGGTCCTCCAGTTCCCGGAACAACCGCACCCGGTCGGTATAGTTGGCGGTTTCCTCCACCAGGTGGCGGCGGAACACCTGCTTCATGTCGTTGAAGCCGCTGTAGCCAAAGGCGTTGGCAAAACGGATCAGGGTAGAGGGGGGCACGTCGGCCCGTTCGGCGATGATGGCCACGGTGTCGAAGGCGACGCTGTTGGTGTTGTCGAGCACATAGGCGGCAACCTGCTGCAGCCGCTTGCTGAGCTCGCCGTAACGGCTGCGGATCAGATCCTGTAACTCGGAATAGGTGTTGGGTGCTGACATTATGGCTCTCTAAAGCTTGCTGCTCGTCCGGCACGCTGCCGACGATCCTGTACCCAGTGTAAATGAAATATTGCGCCGAAATAAACATTCCATTCATTGGTTAATCGATTCAGTGAGCAAAAAGATTGCCGACAGCTCTCCCATTCCTTCGCGCCTCCGGCCACTCTCGCCGGTAGGCAAACGACGTTTGCAGATTGGCACCTGACTGGTGGGGCGCAGGCGGCCCGCCTGCTTTCCCGCGCAGCGGGAACCCTCGGGCTGGCCCGCCACACCACAGGGTTAAAGAGGTTTGAGGCAGAACAGGCAGCGCGGGTTGGGTTGTGCCTTCGCCCACCTCGGCGGCACCCTCATGCGGGCGGGCCGCCCGCGCCCCAAGAATCCTCACTGCCTAAGTTTTAAACTGATCGGCGTGATGTCTCACCTGTAGGCGCCCGTTTACGTGGCGCAAAGCTGCCAACGGCGTGGGGCGTGGACATTGGGCGCCGTCTTCCCGTCGGCTGAAGCGACGGCTACAGCGGCACCTACAGCGACGGCTACAGCGGCACAAACCGGCGGCTATGCAGTGCCTGGCCGCCTTGATTGGAGGCTTCGATGGCTTCTGACGAGGCGTAGGCTGTCGGCCAGAGGGCACTCCTCCCACGGCGTGTCGGCGGAGCAGCGCGCTTTGGCCGAGTACTGCAGATCATCAACAGGCGCTAAGAAGTGCGTGCCGCATCACATTTACATACAAATATTTCACACTGGGTTGATAATGAAATAATTGTTTCGTATAAATAAGCAAATGAAATATGACAGCCAGCCTGGCGCCAGAAATCGAGGTGTTAAAGATGCAGCAAGTACGTGTGGGACTGATCGGGACCGGTTATATCGGGCGCTGCCACGCCATCGCCTACGCCCAGGCGCCGGTGGTGTTCCCGCTCAAGGGGCAACTGGTGCGGGAGATGCTGGCCGAGGTGACCCCTGAGCTTGCGGCCCGCCAGGCCGAGAGCCTGGGCTTCAACCGTTCCACCGGCGACTGGCGCGAGCTGGTGGCCGACCCGGCCATCGACGTGGTCGACATCTGCGCCCCCAACTTCCTGCACAAGGAAATGGCCCTGGCCGCCATCGCCCACGGCAAGCACGTCTATTCCGAAAAGCCGCTGGCGCTGTCCACCCGCGACGCCGCCGAAATGGTGGACGCGGCCCGCCGGGCCGGGGTCAAGACCCTGGTGGGCTTCAACTACATGAAAAACCCCGCCACCCAACTGGCGCGCCAGATCATCGCGCGGGGGGAGATCGGCGAGGTGGTGCACTTCTACGGCACCCATAATGAGGATTACATGGCCAACCCGGCCACCCCGCTGGACTGGCACTGCCGCAAGGACAGCGCCGGCCTGGGGGCCCTGGGCGATCTCGGCGCCCATATCATCAACATGGCCCACTACCTGGTGGGGTCCCGGATAGCCAGCGTGAGCGGCGACATGCAGACCATCATCGGCGAGCGCCCGGACCCGCGCGAGCCGTCCCGGCTGCTGCCGGTGGAAAACGAAGACCAGGCCCACGCCCTGCTGCGTTTCGAATCCGGCGTCATGGGCCAGATTGAGACCTCGCGCATCGCCTGCGGCCGCAAGATGGGCCTTGGCTACGTGATCACCGGCACCAAGGGCTGCATCAGCTATACCCAGGAGCGCATGGCCGAACTCAAGCTCTACCGGCACGACGACGACCAGGGCCGCCAGGGCTTCAAGACCCTGCTGGTGGGCCCGGAGCACCCGGACTATGCGGCCTTCTGCATCAGCGCCGGTCATGGCTTCGGCTTCAACGATCAGAAAACCGTGGAGATCCGCGATCTGGTGGATGGCATCGCCGCCGGCAGCCCCCTGTGGCCCGATTTCGAGGAAGGCTGGAGGGTCTCCCGGGTACTGGACGCCATCGCCCTGTCGGCCGAGCGCCGCCAGTGGATCCACGTGGAAGAAATCAACTAAAAGGACCAAGAGGGATCCGTCCCGGAGGAGAGAAGAATGTCAGCACGAAAGCACCTGGATGTGATTTGCCTTGGGCGGGTGGCCGTCGACCTGTACGGCCAGCAGATCGGCGCCCGCCTGGAAGACATGGGCAGCTTCGCCAAATACCTGGGAGGCTCCAGCGGTAATGTGGCCTACGGCACCGCCCGCCAGGGCCTGAAATCCGCCATGCTGTCCCGGGTGGGCGACGACCACATGGGCCGTTTCCTGCGCGAGGAGCTGGCCCGGCTGGGGGTGGATGTGAGCCACCTCAAGACCGACAAGGACAGGCTCACCGGCCTGGTGGTGCTCGGCATCAAGGACGAGGATACCTTTCCGCTGATCTTCTTCCGGGAAAACTGCGCCGACATGGGCATACGGGCGGAAGACATCGACGAGGAGTTCATCGCCTCGTCCAAGTGCCTGGCCATCACCGGTACCCACCTGTCGCATCCGGACACCCGGGCCGCCGTGGTGAAGGCGCTGGAGATCGCCCGCCGGCACGGGGTGAAAACCGCGCTGGACATCGACTACCGCCCGGTGCTCTGGGGCCTGACCAGCCGCGGTGACGGCGAGACCCGCTTTATCCCGTCCGCCGCCGTCACCGAACAGCTGCAGCAGATGCTGGCTCTGTTCGACGTCATCGTCGGCACCGAGGAAGAGTTCCATATCGCCGGCGGCAGCACCGACACCGTCGCCGCCCTGCGGGCGGTGCGCGAGGTGAGCGGCGCCGCCCTGGTATGCAAGCGCGGCCCGCTCGGCTGCTCGGTGTTCGAGGGCGCCATTCCCGCCGCCCTGGACCAGGGGCTGACCGTGTACGGGGTCAGGGTGGAGGTGCTCAACGTGCTGGGGGCGGGGGACGCCTTCATGTCCGGCCTGCTGCGCGGCTACCTCAATGGCGAGGGCTGGGAGCAGGCCTGCCGTTACGCCAACGCCTGCGGCGCCCTGGTGGTGTCCCGCCACGGTTGCGCCCCGGCCATGCCGAGCAAGGAAGAGCTGGACGACTACCTGTCCCGCGCCGAGTCGGTGCCGCGCCCGGATCTGGACGAGCGCCTCAACCACCTGCACCGGGTGACCACCCGGGATCGGGAGTGGGACGATCTGTGCATCCTGGCCTTCGATCACCGTCGCCAGTTCGTGGACATGGCCATCGAGGCGGGGGCGGATATCGGCGAGATCCCCCGGCTGAAAAAACTGATCCTGAAGGCCGGCCGCCAGGTGGCGGAAGAGGCCGGGCTCAAGGGCCGTGCCGGCATACTGGCGGACACCACCTTCGGCCAGCCGGTGCTGAACGAGATCACCGGCCAGGGCTGGTGGATAGGCCGACCCCTGGAGCTGCCGAGCTCGCGCCCGCTGCGCCTGGAGCACGGCAACATCGGCAGCCAGCTGATCGACTGGCCGCTGGAGCACATCGTCAAGTGCCTGGTGTTCTACCATCCGGAAGATCAGGTGGAGCTGCGCCTGGAGCAGGAGCGGCTGATCACCGAGGTGTACCAGGCCTGCTGCAAGAGCGGCCACGAGCTGCTGCTGGAAGTGATACTGCCGGCGGACATGCCCAAGACCGACGAGCTCTACGTGCGCGCCATCAAGCGCTTCTACAACCTCGGCGTCAAGCCCGACTGGTGGAAGCTGCCGCCGCTGTCGAGCACCGGCTGGGACGAGGTCACCGCCGTGGTCACCGAACGCGACCCGCACTGCCATGGGGTGGTGATCCTGGGCCTGGATGCGCCCCAGGCCGAGCTGCAGGCCGGCTTCAACGCCGCCGCCGGCAAGGCGCTGGTCAAGGGCTTTGCCATCGGCCGCACCATCTTCGGCGCCCCCAGCCGCGACTGGCTGGCCGGCCGGCTCGACGACCAGGGTCTGATTGAAGCCATCAAACGCAATTACCATCACCTGATCGCCCTCTGGCGTCAGCGTCATCAAGGAGAATGAAGATGTCCCACACCCTTCGTCTGACCATGGCCCAGGCCCTGGTGAAGTTCATGACGGCCCAGAAAGTGGAGCTCGACGGGGAAATCCTGCCCCTGTTCGAGGGGGTCTTCGCCATCTTCGGTCATGGCAACGTGGCCGGGGTGGGCGAGGCGTTGTACCAGGCGCGCGACGTGTTGCCCACCTACCGGGCCCACAACGAGCAGGGCATGGCCCACGCCGCCATCGCCTTCGCCAAGACCCACAACCGCCGGCGCATGATGGCCTGTACCGCCTCCGCCGGCCCGGGCTCCACCAACATGGTGACCGCCGCCGCCGTGGCTCACGTCAACCGCCTGCCGGTGCTGTTCCTGCCGGGGGACACCTTCGCCACCCGCCAGCCGGATCCGGTGCTGCAGCAGGTGGAGGTGTTCAGCGACCACACCATCACCTCCAACGACTGCTTCAAGCCGGTGAGCCGCTTCTTCGACCGCATCACCCGCCCCGAGCAGTTGCTGACCTCGCTGCCCCAGGCGATGCGGGTGCTGACCGACCCGGTGGAATGCGGCCCGGTGACCCTGGCGCTGCCCCAGGACGTACAGACCATGGCCTACGACTACCCGGCGCACCTGTTCGAGGAGAAGGTGCACCGGCTGCGCCGCCAGGCCCCGGACCAAGTGGAGCTGGCCGAAGCCATCGAACTCATCAAGGCCGCCAAAAAGCCGCTGGTGATCGCCGGGGGCGGGGTGCACTACTCGGGCGCGCTCCAGGAGCTGGAGCAACTGGTGAGCAAATACCATCTGCCGGTGGGCGAGACCCAGGCCGGCAAGGGCTCACTGCCCTGGGATCACGCCCAGAACATGGGATCCATCGGCGTCACCGGCGCGGCCTCGACCAATGCCCTGGCCGCCGACTGCGACCTGATCCTGGCGGTGGGTACCCGGCTCGGCGACTTCGCCACCGGCTCCCGCGCCATGTACCACCCGGACGCGCGCATCCTGTCCATCAACGTCGGCTCCTTCGATGCCTACAAGCACAAGGCGCAGCCCCTGGTGGGCGATGCCAGGCTGACCCTGCCCAGGCTGATCGCCGGGCTCGAAGGCTGGCAGCCGGAAGGCAGTTGGGTAGAAAAAGCCGCCGAGCTGCGCGCCCAGTGGCTGCACGCCCAGGACGTGGCCACCACGGATCGCGGCACCCCTCTTCCCACCGACGCGGAAGTGGTGGGCGCGGTCAACCGCGCCGCCGGGGAGCAGGACATCGTGGTCTGTGCCGCCGGCGGCCTGCCCGGCGAACTGCAGAAACTGTGGCGTACCCGTTACCACAAGGGCTACCACATGGAGTACGGCTACTCCTGCATGGGCTACGAAATCGCCGGCGGCCTGGGGGTGAAGATGGCCAAACCCGACTCCGAGGTGTTCGTGATGGTGGGGGACGGCTCCTACCTGATGCTGAACTCGGAGATCGCCACCTCGGTGATGCTGGGCCGGAAGATGATAGTGGTGGTGCTCGACAACCGCGGCTACGGCTGCATCCACCGGCTGCAGCAGTTCTGCGGCGGCCCCGGCTTCAACAACATGCTGGACGACTGCCTGACGGTGGCCGGCGGCGCGCCCAAGACCGACTTTGCCGCCCACGCCATCGCCCTGGGTGCCAAAGGCGAGAAGGTGGGCAACATCAAGGAGCTGGAAGCGGCGCTGGCGCGGGCCAAGGCCTCGGACATCACCTATGTGGTGACCCTGGACACCGACGCCCTGGTGGTGACCGAAGAAGGCGGCTCCTGGTGGGACGTGGCGGTGCCGGAAGTGTCGCCCCGCAGCCAGGTGCAGGAAGCCCGCGCCCGCTATGAGGCCTACAAGGCCCGTCAGCAGCAGAATTTGTAAGCCATATTCCGGCAGGGCCTGAAACAGGCGTCTGCCACTTGATTGGAAAGCGGGATTGACCGGCCCCACGCCGACACGCCGTAAACCCATCCCTGGGGGCTCCGCCGCGCCATCCCTGGCGCGGAGGGCCGGCTTAGTGGCCAATCAATCCCGCCGCCCGGCAGCCGAATCGTCTGCCTGGAGTGCAACATTTTGGAGAACACCATGAGCGTAAAACTGGGCATCAACCCCCTGACCTGGACCAACGACGATCTGCCGAGCCTGGGCGGCGACACCCCGCTCGCCACCTGCCTGACCGAAGGCAAGCAGGCCGGCTTCGCCGGCTTTGAGCTGGGCCATAAATTCCCCCGGGATCCCGAGCTGCTCAAGCCCATACTGCAGCGCCACGAGCTGGAGCTGGTCTCCGGCTGGTATTCCGGCTACCTGCTGCAGCGCTCGGTGGAAGAGGAAATCGAGGCGGTGCAGGACCACCTGCGGCTGCTCAAGGCCATGGGCTGCAAGGTGATGGTGTTCTGCGAAGTCACCGGCTGCGTGCATGCCGACCAGGGCAAGCCGGTGAGCGAGCGTCCGCCTTTCCCCGCCGAGCGCTGGGAAGAGTACGGCGCCAAACTCACCGAGTTCGCCCGCTACACCCTGTCACAGGGCGTACAGCTGGCCTACCACCACCATATGGGCACCGTGATTGAAACCGAGGCCGAGGTGGATGCCCTGATGCAGCACACCGGCCCCGAGCTCGGGCTGCTGCTCGACACCGGCCACATGACCTACGCCGGCGGCGATCCGGTGGCGGTGGCCAAACGCTGGGCCAGGCGCATCAACCATGTGCACTGCAAGGACATCCGCGCACAGGTGCTTAAGGAAGCCCGCAACCGCAACGCCAGCTTCCTCAATGCCGTGCTGGACGGCGCCTTCACCGTACCCGGTGACGGCTGCGTCGACTATCCGGCGGTATTCGAGGTACTGAAAGACAACGACTACCAGGGCTGGCTGGTGGTGGAGGCCGAACAGGATCCGTCCGTGGCCCACCCCCTGACCTACGCCACCCTGGGCTATAACAATCTGCACGCGTTCGCCCGCAACGCCGGCCTGCTGTAACGGAGAAACCTAGCATGGAACAAGTACTGAACTTTATCGGCGGTGAGATCACCGAAAGCCATAGCGGTCGTACCGCGCCCGTTTACAACCCGGCCACCGGCGAGCAGAGCCGCGAGGTGGTGCTGAGCTCGGCGGACGAGGTGCGCGGCGCCATTGCCGCCGCCCAGAAGGCCTTCCCGCGCTGGGCCGGTACCAGCCCGCTGCGCCGCGCCCGCATCCTGTTCAAATTCAAGGCACTGCTCGAAGAGAACATGGACGAGCTGGCGCGCCTCATCTCCAACGAGCACGGCAAGGTCTATTCCGATGCCGTGGGCGAGCTGACCCGCGGCCTGGAAGTGGTGGAATTCGCCTGCGGCATCCCCCACCTGCTCAAGGGCGAGCACTCGCTCAACGTGGGCACCGGGGTCGACAGCCACTCGCTGATGCAGCCGCTCGGGGTCTGTGCCGGTATCTCCCCGTTCAACTTCCCGGCCATGGTGCCCATGTGGATGTTCCCGGTGTCCATCGCCTGCGGCAACACCTTCGTGATGAAGCCCTCCGAGAAGGATCCTTCCGCCAGCGTGCGCCTGGCCCAGTTGCTGAAGGAAGCGGGCCTGCCCGACGGCGTGTTCAACGTGGTGCACGGCGACAAGGAAGCGGTGGACGTGCTGCTGACCGACCACCGCATCCAGGCGGTGAGCTTTGTCGGCTCCACCCCCATCGCCGAATACATCTACAGCA
Organism: Zobellella denitrificans; assembly: GCF_002407485.1. Taxonomy (NCBI): domain Bacteria; kingdom Pseudomonadati; phylum Pseudomonadota; class Gammaproteobacteria; order Aeromonadales; family Aeromonadaceae; genus Zobellella; species Zobellella denitrificans. Next base: position 1,330,185 of record NZ_CP012621.1, read on the forward strand.
CCGCCAGTAGCCACGGCAAGCGCTGCCAGGCCCTGGGCGGCGCCAAGAACCACGCGGTGATCATGCCCGACGCCGATCTGGACCTGGCCGCCAACGCCCTGATGGGCGCGGCCTTCGGCGCCGCCGGCGAGCGCTGCATGGCGATTTCCGTGGCGGTGGCGGTGGGCGACGAGGTGGCCGATCGCCTGATCGCCAAACTCAAGCCCCAGGTGGAAGCCCTGCGCGTCGGTCCCGGCGTGGTCGAGGGCCAGGAAAACGACATGGGCCCGCTGGTGTCGGCGGTGCATCGCGACAAGGTGGTGGGGTATATCGACCAGGGCGAAGCCGAAGGCGCCGAGCTGGTGGTGGATGGCCGCGGCCTCCGGGTGGCGGGCCATGAAGCCGGCTATTTCGTCGGCGGTACCCTGTTCGATCGGGTGACCCCGGAGATGACCATCTACAAAGAGGAAATCTTCGGCCCGGTGCTGGCGGTGGTGCGGGTACCCGATTACGCCTCGGCCCTGGAACTGGTGAACAGCCACGAATACGGCAACGGCACCGCCATCTTCACCCGCGACGGCCACGCCGGCCGCCAGTTCAGCCAGGACGTGCTGGCGGGCATGGTGGGCGTCAACGTGCCGATCCCGGTGCCGATGGCGTTCCACTCCTTCGGCGGCTGGAAGCGTTCCATCTTCGGCCCGCTCAATGTGCATGGCCCCGATGGGGTGCGTTTCTACACCCGGATGAAGACGGTGACCAGCCGCTGGCCGTCCGAGCCGCAGCAGGGCGCCGAGTTCTCCATGCCGACCATGAAGTAAGCGCCACGCCGCCAACCGAAGCCCGCCCAGTGCGGGCTTCTCGTTATTGCCGCTCCGCCAGCCAGGTGGTCAGCTGCGCCAGGGGCATGGGCCTGGCGTACCAGTAGCCCTGGATCTGGTCGCAGTTGAGCTGGCGCAGCAGGGCGGCCTGCTCGGGCGTTTCCACGCCCTCCGCCACCACCGTCATCGACAGGCCGTGGGCCATGCGGATGATGGCGTCGACGATGCTGCGATCGTCCGCGTCCTGCTCCATCTCGGTGATAAAGCTGCGGTCGATCTTGAGGGTGTCCACCGGAAAGCGCTTGAGGTAGCTCAGGCTCGAGTAACCGGTGCCGAAGTCGTCGATGGCGATGGACAGCTGCGCCTGGCGCAACCGGCCCAGGATGCCGGCGGCGCGGGTCGGCTCTTGCATCAGCGAGCTTTCGGTCAGCTCCAGGGCCAGGCGCTGGGGCGGCAGGCGGTGCTGGCGCAGCCGGGCCAGCACCTGCTCGGCGAAGTCGTCCTGGGTCAGTTGACGGGCGGCGATATTGACCGCCACCGGCTTGTCGACCCCGAGCCCGGCCAATTGCCGCAAGTCGGTGCAGGCCTGCTCGATCAGCCAGTAGCCCACCGGTATGATCATGCCGGTATCTTCCAGTATGGGGATGAACACCGTCGGCGACACCGGTCCCGTGCCGCGCAACTGCCAGCGCAGCAGGGCCTCGAAGCCGACCAGCCGGCCGGTGTCGATGCACATCTTGGGCTGGTAATGGAGTTCGAATTCCTTGTTCTCCCAGGCCAGCCGCAGGGCGTTTTCCAGGCTGACCTTGCCGATGGGGAAGGGGCTTTGGGGCGGGTGCTGGTAGAAGCAGACGCTGTTGCGCCCCTGCCGCTTGGCCTGGGCCAGGGCGTGATCGCCGTGGCGCAGCAGGGTATCCGGATCCCGGCCGTCTTCCGGGAAGCGGGCGATGCCGAGGCTGGCGGTGATGAACAGGGTGTGGTGGCTGAGTGCGAAGGGCAGGGCCAGGTCGCGGCTGAGCTGGTAGGCCCAGTCCCTGATGTCGGCGCCCTGGTCCCGGTGGGGGATCAACAGGGCGAACTCGTCGCCCGACAGCCGGGCCAGCAGCCCCTGCCCGTCACGCAGCGCCTCCAGCCGCCGGGCCACTGCGCGGAGCAGCTCGTCGCCGGTGTCGTGGCCCAGGTTGTCGTTGATCTGCTTGAAGCGGTCCAGCCCCAGCAGCAGCAGGTAGAAGGGGCCTTCCCCGGCACAGGCCGAGGCCAGGTAGCTGTGGCAGTTGATGCGGTTGGCCAGGCCGGTGAGGCGGTCGAAGTTGGCCAGCTCGAACAGCCGTTGCTGCTGCTGTTTTTCATGGGTGATGTCGCTGAGTACCCCCACCACCCGCACCAGGACATCCCGTTCGAACACCGGATAGGCACGGTGTTGCAGCCAGCGCAGTTCGCCCGCCTTGGTGAACCAGCGGTATTCCAGCTCGGTGGCCGTGGTCGGCGGCTCGGCCAGGGCCTGCTCCACCTCGGGCAAATCCTCGGGGTGAATGCGGCACAGCGGCAGGCTGGCGTCCTGCTTGAGCTGATGCAGGTTGATTTCCAGCATGCGTTCGAAGGCCGGGCTGATGTACTGGTGCGAGCCCTGCTCCAGGTCGAACACCCAGAATCCCTCGGGCACCTTGCTGACCAGCTCGGTAAAGCGCGCCTCGCTCTGGGCCAGGGCCCGCTCGGCCTGGATCTTGTCGGTCATGTCCCGGGCCAGTACCAGTTGGGCCTGGGTTTCCTGATAGCGCATGGCATAGACGGTCAGTTCCATGATCATCAGGGCGCCCTGGCGGTGATGGTGGTGCTGCAGCCCGTTCTGGAAGCGCAGCGCCATGCCGCGGCTCAGGCGGTGCGGCGTCAGGGCGAGAAATTCGTGCAGGCTGTAGCCGTAGTGCTGGCAGGCGGCCTGGTTGGCCTCCAGCATTCTGCCGACACCGGGATCATAGACCCACATGGCGGTGGGGTTGTCGGTAAAGGCGCTGCGAAAGGCCAGTTCGGAGTCGTGCAGGTGCAGGTGTGCCCGCCAGGCCTGGTTGACCAGGTAGCGGGTCAGGCCGAACAGGGCCAGGCCGGTCACCAGCACGAAACCGATGCCCTTGGCGGTATGCAGCCAGCCGAGGCCGGGACCATAATAGGCGATCAGCTTGTTGGCCAGGATGTCCGACCCCAGTATCCAGGTGAAGGCGATGAAGAAATAGAAGAACAGCAGCCGGGCCGGCATATTCCAGAACGAGGAGGGGAAGTGATGCCTGCCGGCATGGCCGTCCCGGCGCAGGGGCAGGGTGGTGCGGTCGGGCGAGAGGACCGGTTTTTCCATTGACGCATCCATGTTGTCGTGGCGGGAGGGCGCTGGCTGATCCGTGCCGATCCGGCGTCCGTCCCGAATTGTAGTTGATGGGAATCACTATTTTTAGTGTTTTCTTCACTCGGCCTGGCGGCGGGGAACGTCGTGGCCCTGCCGTGGAATTGCCGGCCCTATCACAAAATCAGTGACTGTTTATGCACAATTTGTAAAGATTGTGTGACCAAATATTGCAATTCTGCTTTGCCAGCCCCTCCCTTCACAGGGTAAACTGGGACGCCCGAGCAATCAGGGTCAATAATCGGTCTATACATAACTACTACGTACAATAGAAGAAGCAACTATGACGGAACGTATTCACCTCGGCACTTTACAAGTCGCTACCGTTCTTCATGATCTGGTAGTCAATGAAATCATCCCCGGTACCGGCGTCGAGCCCGCCGCCTTCTGGGCCGGCATGGAGCAGATCGTCAAGGATCTGGCGCCCAGGAACCGCGCCCTGCTGGAAAAGCGGGAGCAACTGCAGCGCCAGATCGACGAATGGCACCGCGCCCGCGCCGGCCAGGCCCATGACGCCGTTGCCTACAAGCAGTTTCTGACCGACATCGGTTACCTGCTGCCGGCGGTCGACGACTTCACCATCACCACCTCCAACGTGGATGCCGAGCTGGCCACCCTGGCCGGTCCCCAGCTGGTGGTGCCGGTCAACAACGCCCGCTATGCCCTCAACGCCGCCAACGCCCGCTGGGGCAGCCTGTACGACGCCCTCTACGGCAGCGATGCCATTGCGGAAACGGACGGCGCCGAAAAGGGCAAGGGTTTCAACCCGCGCCGGGCCGCCAAGGTCGTGGCCTGGGGCCGCAACCTGCTGGATCAGGCCGCCCCCCTGGCCTCCGGCAGCCACGCCGACGCCACCGGCTACCAGGTGGTCGACGGCAAGCTGCGGGTCAGCCTGGAAAACGGTGATGTCACCACCCTGGCCCGGGCCGACCAGTTCGCCGGCTACAACGGCGATACCGCCCAGCCCACCGCCGTGTTGCTGCGCAACAACGGCCTGCACATCGAGCTGCAGTTCGATCGTAGCAGCCCGGTCGGCAAGGACGACAAGGCCGGCATCAAGGATCTGCTGCTGGAATCCGCCCTGTCCACCATCATGGACTGCGAAGACTCGGTCGCCGCCGTGGACGCGGAAGACAAGGTCGGAGTGTACCGCAACTGGCTGGGCCTGATGCAGGGCACCCTGACCGAGGAAGTGCAGAAAGGCGACCAGGTGATCACCCGCAGCCTGAACCCGGATAGGGACTACCTGGATCCCCAGGGCTCGCCTTTCAGCCTGCACGGCCGCAGCCTGCTGTTCGTGCGCAACGTCGGCCACCTGATGACCAACGAGGCGGTGCTGGATCAGCACGGCAACGAGGTGCCCGAAGGCATCATCGACGGCCTGGTGACCTGCCTTATCGCCCTGCACGATCTCAAGGGCAACGGCAAGTTCAAAAACTCCCGCACCGGCAGCGTCTATATCGTCAAGCCCAAGATGCACGGCCCGGAAGAAGTGGCCTTCGCCTGCGAACTGTTCGGCCGCATCGAACAGGTGCTGGGTCTGGCCAAAAATACCCTGAAAGTGGGCATCATGGACGAGGAGCGCCGTACCAGCGCCAACCTCAAGGCCTGCATCTACGAGGCCCGCGAGCGGGTGGTGTTCATCAACACCGGCTTCCTGGATCGCACCGGCGATGAAATCCACACCAGCATGGAAGCCGGCCCCGTGGTGCGCAAGGGCGCCATGAAGCAGCAGGCCTGGATCCAGGCCTACGAGAACAACAACGTGGACGTCGGCCTGGCCGCCGGCCTGCAGGGCAAGGCCCAGATCGGCAAGGGCATGTGGGCCATTCCCGACAATATGGCCGACATGCTGAAGGAGAAGATAGTGCATCCCCTGGCCGGTGCCAACACCGCCTGGGTGCCGTCGCCCACCGCCGCCACCCTGCACGCCACCCATTACCACCAGGTGAACGTGAAGGCGCGCCAGGACGAGCTGAAGAGCCGTGCACCGGCCAGTCTGGACGACCTGCTGACCATCCCCCTGCTCGCCGATGCCGCCAGCCTGAGCGCCGAAGATATCCAGCAGGAGCTGGACAACAACGCCCAGGGTATCCTCGGCTACGTGGTGCGCTGGGTCGATCAGGGCGTGGGTTGTTCCAAGGTGCCGGACATCAACGACGTGGGCCTGATGGAAGACCGCGCCACCCTGCGCATCTCCGCCCAGCACATCGCCAACTGGCTGCGCCACGGCATCTGCAGCAAGGAGCAGGTGATGGCAACCATGCAGCGCATGGCCGCCATCGTCGACCAGCAGAACGCCGGCGATCCCCTGTACCGCAACATGGCACCGGGCTTCGACGGCATCGCCTTCCAGGCCGCCTGCGCCCTGGTGTTCGAGGGCTGTACCCAGCCCAGCGGTTACACCGAGCCGCTGCTGCACGCCTACCGGCGCAAGCTGAAAGCCCAGGGATAAGCATCCCGACGCCCAACAATCCCCGGCTGGTCCGGGGATTTTTTTGTCCATGACTTTTTTTCATGCCCCCATGCCGAATAATCGTGACGGCGCCGGGAGAAAAGATTGCGCGGACACTGCCAAGTCCGGGCCTTTGCTGTACCCTATGCGGTAATTCCGTTCAGCCATACCGACAGCGGGCCGCCCCATGATAAAACGCCTGGTCATCTCCCTTTCTTCCCTGATCTTCAGTGTCTTCCTGCTGATGGGAGGCAATACCTTCGTGATGACGCTGCTCGGGGTCAACCTGGGGCTCAAGGGCATAGAGCCGACCCTGATCGGCAGCATCATGGTGTGCTATTCGGTGGGCTTTGTGCTGGGCTCCCTCTATGGACCCAGGGTGATAAAAAGGGTGGGGCACATTCGTGCCTTCGCCGTGTTCAGCGCCTTCCTGGCCAGCTCCACCCTGATCTTCCCGCTCACCGACAGCATCCTTATCTGGGCGTTGCTGCGGGCCCTGAGCGGGGTGGCGGTGGCCGGCAGCTTCGTGGTGATCGAGAGCTGGTTCAGCGCCGTGGCCACCAACGACAACAGGGCCACCCTGTTCTTCGCCTACCAGATCTGCGCCTACCTGGCGGCCACCGCCGGCCAGCTGCTGATCGGCCTGACCGATCCGGCGGCCTTCGTGCCCTTCACCCTGGGTGCCATCGTGCTGACCGCGGCCCTGGTGCCCCTGTCCCTGACCCGGATGGAGGCGCCCACCATAGAGCACAGCGAGCGGCTGAGCGTCAAGGCCATCTTCCGGGACGCCCCGGTGGGACTGCTGGCGGCCCTGTGCAGCGGGGTGCTGATCAGCAGCTTCTACTCCATGGCGCCGGTCTACGCCATCCAGGTGGGCTTGCCGGTGGATCAGTTGTCCTACTTTATGGCGGCCTCCATCTTCACCTTTATCCTGTTCGCCTGGCCCCTGGGGCGGCTGTGCGACCGGCTGGATCGGGGCAAGATCATGATCTGGATAAACGGGGTCATTGCACTGAGCGCCCTGGGCGTGGTGTTTACCGGCCACTACCACCTGGGACTGCTGATCGGCTTCTCCTCCCTCTACATGGGCATGGTCGCCGCCATCTATCCGGTGGCGGTGGCCATCACCAACGACCGCATGGCGGCCCAGCACATCGTCGCGGCCAGCACCACCCTGTTGCTGAGTTACGGCCTCGGCAGCTCGCTCGGCCCCCTGTTCAGCGCCAGCATGATGACCTGGCTCGGCGCCCAGGGACTCTACTACGGCTGTGCCGGCGTGGCCTTGTTGCTGGGCGGCTATGCCTGGATCTGGCGCCTGCGCAGCAAGGCGGTGCCGGTGGCAGAGCAGGCCCATTATATTCCGACCCCGGTGGAAACCGCCGGTGTCATCACCGAGCTCGACCCCCGTAACGAAGAGTTCGTGGACGTGCCCATGGAAGAGGTGTTCCCGGATCTGGAGCAGGAGGAGATCGCCCAGGCCCAGGCCAGCCAGCTGGATCTGGAGTTGCCCGAACCGGAACCCGATCTCGATCCCGTGTCGATCCCGGCCCAGGAAGATCCCATGGTGGCCATGCGCTGAGCCTGTCACCCCCTTGTCATGCGGGGCGGCTAGGCTGAGGGTATCTTGAACGAGGAGGACAGCCCCATGCGGTTTATCGAACTGATGCGCGACGCCGGCGCCGAGCCCCAGCCCCCCTTCTGCGATGACTGCTATCCGTTGTCCCTGCTGCTCTGGCTGCGGCGTGAGCAGGGCGGGGAGAGACAGCAATGCGACGAATCTGAGGTCGACGCCGTAGCCGCCTGAGCGAGTGCTTTTCGTCGGCTTTTTCCGGCACCGGGCGGAGCGGCTCTGCCGTCACGCCCATTCCCCTGGCTGGCAATCCCCGTTAGACTTGGAGCCTGTATTTGGCAGCGGAGCCCCGGGCGCCGCTGCCGCCATCAAGCCCAGCTGGAAAAAGTGTAATGATTCGACTAGCCATCAACGGCTACGGCCGTATTGGGCGCAGTGTTTTACGGGCTTTCTACGAACGTGACCTGCACCGCCATATGAAGATAGTGGCCATCAACGAACTGGCCGAACCCGAGGCCATGGCCCACCTGACCCGCTATGATTCCAGCCACGGCCGCTTCCGGCACGAGGTGACCCTGCTGCCGGGGGCCTTCGAGATAGAGGATGACCCCATCGCCCTGTTCCACGAGCCGGATCCGGCCAGGCTGCCCTGGCGCGAGCTGGGGGTGGATCTGGTGCTCGACTGCACCGGCGTCCTGTCGAGCCGGGCAGATGCCGGCCGGCACCTGGCGGCGGGGGCGAAAAAAGTGTTGTTTTCCCACCCGGCCGACAATGATGTGGATGCCACCATCGTTTATGGTGTAAACCACCAACAATTGACCGGTGCCGAAACCATCGTCTCCAACGCCTCCTGTACCACCAACTGTGTGGTGCCCGTAATTGAGACATTGCACAAAGTTTTTAATATAAAATGTGGTAATATTACTACCATTCACTCAGCCATGAATGACCAACAGGTGATCGATGCCTATCATTCGGATCTGCGCCGGACCCGGGCTGCCAGTCAGTCCATCATCCCGGTCGACACCAAACTGGCCAAGGGGGTAGAGCGCATCTTGCCCCATTTCGCCGGCAAATTTGAGGCCATTTCCGTACGGGTGCCGACCATCAACGTCACCGCCATGGATCTCAGCGTCATCGTCGAGAACAAGGCCACCGTCGAGGCCGTCAACCGGGTGCTGCGCGAGGCCGCCGAAGGCCCGCTGCGGGGCATCCTCGGCTATACCGAGGCGCCGCTGGTGTCGGTCGATTTCAATCATGATCCCCATTCCTCCATCATCGACGGTACCCAGACCCGGGTGAGCGACGCCAATCTGATCAAGATGCTGATGTGGTGCGATAATGAATGGGGCTTTGCCAACCGCATGCTCGACACCAGCCTGGCCTGGCTGGCGACCGCCGAGACCGCTTTCAAAAAACACTAGTACCTTAAAGAGGACGTTCTATGTCTGTCATAAAAATGAATGAGCTCGACCTGTCCGGCAAACGGGTGCTGATCCGCGCCGATCTGAACGTACCGGTAAAGGATGGCAAGGTCACCTCCGACGCCCGCATCCTGGCCTCCCTGCCCACCATCGAAGCGGCATTGGCCCAGGACGCCAAGGTGATGGTCACCTCCCACCTGGGCCGTCCCACCGAGGGCGAGTATGCCGACGAGTTCTCCCTGCAGCCGGTGGTCGACTACCTGGCCGCCAAGCTGAGCGCGCCCGTGCGCCTGGCCAAGAACTACCTGAACGGGGTGGAGGTGGCCGCCGGTGAGCTGGTGGTGCTGGAGAACGTGCGCTTCAACAAGGGCGAGAAGAAAGACGACGAGACCCTGTCCAAGCAGTACGCCGCCCTGTGCGACGTCTTCGTGATGGATGCCTTCGGCACCGCCCACCGGGCCCAGGCCTCCACCCACGGCGTGGCCAAATTCGCCCCCGTGGCCTGTGCCGGCCCGCTGCTGTCCGCCGAGCTGGAGGCCCTGGGCAAGGCCTTGGACAACCCGGCCCGGCCCATGGTGGCGGTGGTGGGCGGCTCCAAGGTCTCCACCAAGCTGACCGTGCTCGAGTCCCTGTCCAAGATCGCCGACCAGCTGGTGGTGGGCGGCGGCATCTCCAACACCTTCGTGGCCGCCGCCGGGCACAACGTGGGCAAGTCCCTGTACGAGCCGGATCTGATCCCCGAAGCCAAGCGCCTGATGGAAAGCTGCGACATCCCGCTGGCCACCGACGTGCGCACCGCGCCCGAGTTCTCCGAAACCGCCCCGGCCACCGTCAAGCTGGTCTCGCAAGTGACCGACAACGAGGAGATCCTGGATCTGGGTGACGAGTCCGCCCAGCGCCTGGCCGACATCCTGAAAAATGCCAAGACCATCATCTGGAACGGCCCGGTGGGGGTGTTCGAGTTTGAGAACTTCCGTCGCGGCACCGAGATCGTGGCCCGGGCCATCGCCGAGAGCGACGCCTTCTCCATCGCCGGCGGCGGCGACACCCTGGCGGCCATCGATCTGTTCGGCATCAAGGATCAGATCTCCTACATCTCCACCGGCGGCGGCGCCTTCCTCGAGTTCGTGGAAGGCAAGACCCTGCCGGCGGTGGCCATGCTCGAGCAGAGAGCCAAGGGCTGAGTTAACCTTATCCATTTAAAGCGGCCGGGTCATGCCGGCCGACAAGAGCCTCAACAGGAGCAAGAGAATGTCCCAGAAAATTTTTGACGTAGTAAAACCGGGTGTGGTCAGCGGCGACGACATGCAGAAGATCTTCGCCATCGCCAAGGCCAACGCGTTCGCCCTGCCGGCGGTCAACGTGGTGGGTACCGACTCCATCAACGCCGTGCTGGAAGCGGCCGCCAAGGCGAAAGCCCCGGTGGTGGTGCAGTTCTCCAACGGCGGCGCCTCCTTCTTCGCCGGCAAGGGCCTGAAGCTGGAAGGCCAGCAGGCCGCCATCATCGGCGCCATTTCCGGTGCCAAGCATGTGCACGCCGTGGCCGAGGCCTACGGGGTGCCGGTGATCCTGCACACCGACCATGCCGCCAAGAAGCTGCTGCCCTGGATCGATGGCCTGCTCGACGCCGGTGAGAAGCACTTTGCCGAAACCGGCAAGCCGCTGTTCAGCTCCCACATGATCGACCTGTCCGAAGAGAGCCTGGAAGAGAACATCGAGATCTGCGCCAAGTACCTGGCGCGCATGAGCAAGATCGGCATGACCCTGGAGATCGAGCTGGGCTGCACCGGCGGTGAGGAAGACGGCGTGGACAACACCGGCATGGACAGCTCCATGCTCTACACCCAGCCGGAAGACGTGGCCTATGCCTACGAGAAGCTGAGCGCCATCAGCGACAAGTTCACCATCGCCGCCTCCTTCGGCAACGTGCACGGCGTGTACAAGCCGGGCAACGTCAAGCTGACCCCCAAGATCCTCGACAACTCCCAGAAGTACGTGTCCGAGAAGTTCGGCCTGCCGGCCAAGTCCCTGAACTTCGTGTTCCACGGCGGCTCCGGCTCTTCCGCCGAGGAAATCAAGGAATCCATCGGCTACGGCGTGATCAAGATGAACATCGACACCGACACCCAGTGGGCCACCTGGGCCGGCGTGATGAACTACTACAAGGCGAAAGAAGCGTACCTGCAGGGCCAGATCGGCAACCCCGAGGGCGACGACAAGCCCAACAAGAAGTACTACGATCCGCGCGTCTGGCTGCGTGAAGGCCAGGTCAGCATGATCGCCCGCCTGGAGCAGGCGTTTGCCGAGCTGAACGCCATCGACGTACTGTAAGCGACTCCCCGGTCGTGATAAGGCCGGTCGGCGCAAGCCGACCGGCTTTTTTGTGCGCGCCGGGCAGGGCCGGGCATGACCGGAACGAATCCATTATGTTAGCATGCTGTCTTGCTCAAGCCGGTTCACGGAGCCATCTGCCTATCTCGAGGACAGTGCCTGATGATGAAGAGAGTAACCCGGGGCATGGTTCCATTCCTGCTCCTGGGGCTGCTTTGTTGGGAGATGACCACGGCTCCCGGGGCGAGCGGCGCCAGCATCGATTTCCCCCGCTTCCACCGGCTGATGGAAGCCCGCTACGGGCGGGAGCGGGTGGCGGTGTCCCATGCCTGGGAGCAGATGCTGAGGGAAATCGAGACGCTGCCGGAACAGGAAAAAATCGTCCGGGTGAACAGCTTCTTCCACCGCCACCTCAGCTACCAGACCGATATCCGGCTATGGGGAGAGGAAGACTACTGGGCCACGCCGCTCGAAAGCCTGGGGCGGGGGCAGGGTGACTGCGAGGACTATGCCATCGCCAAATATGTCAGCCTGCGCAAGGCGGGGATCGGCGACGAGCGGTTGCGGCTCATTTATGTCCGGGCCCGCATCGGTGGTGCGCGCAGCACCATGACGCAGGCGCACATGGTGCTGGGCTATTATCCGACCCCGACGGCGGATCCGCTGCTGCTCGACAGCCTGATCCCCAATATCCTGCCCGGCTCTCAACGCACGGATCTGACGCCGGTGTTCAGTTTCAACAGCCAGGGATTGTGGACGCCCGGCGCGACGGCTTCCGCGGCCAACCCCGTGGCGCGGCTGTCGCGCTGGCGTCAGGCGCTGGAAAGGATCCGGCAGGAAGGAGTGACCTGGTGAACAACCTAACTTGGCTGATGGTAACGGAGGAGAAGGCCTAATGTCCTTGATCAAACAGCTGTGGATTGCAATTGCGGTGATGATGACCCTGGCCTTTCTGAGCAGCTTTGCCATCAGCACCTTCAGCGCCCGGGATTACTACGAGGAGCAGCTGCGGCAGAAGAATATCGACAGCGCCAACTCCCTGGCACTGACCTTGTCGCAGATAGAAAAAGACGAGGTAATGATCGAACTGCTGATCGCGGCCCAGTTCGACACCGGCCACTACCAGCGGATAGAGCTCAGCTCTCCCTCCGGCGAGCCGCTGCAGCGAAAAATCGATGATGAGGCGACCGAGCAGGAGCGGGTGCCCGCCTGGTTCCTCAAGCTGGCCCCCCTGTCCATCTCCCCCGGGGTGGCCCAGGTGCAGGATGGCTGGCATCAGTATGGCACCCTCTATGTCGAGAGCCAGACCCGGTTCGCCCAGGCCGCCCTCTGGCAGACCACCCGCAAGCTGCTGCTGTGGCTGCTGCTGGTCGCCCTGCTCTGCGGGGCCCTGGGCAGCGGCTTGCTGAAGCTGATCACCCGCCCGCTGGATCGGGTGGTGGCCCAGGCGGAGGCCATCGGCGGACGGCGCTTCATCACCTCCAGCGAGCCCCGGACGCTGGAGTTCAGCCGCGTGGTCCGGGCCATGAATTTGCTGTCCGAACGTATCCGGCTGATGCTGGAGACCGAGTCCCGTCGCCTCGAGGAGCTGCGTTATCGCAACCAGCATGACGAAGTGACCGGACTGGCCAACCGGGAAACGGTGGTCAGCCAGCTCGATGCCCTGCTGGGCGAGGAAGACGGCCGGCATGCGGCCCTGCTGGTACGGGTGGTGGACCTGGCCGGCATCAACCAGAGCCTGGGACACCAGCGCACCAATGCCCTGTTGCGGGAGCTGGGGCAGGTGTTGCAGCAATGGCCGCAGGCCTTGGCGGACTCCTTTAGCGATGCCCATGCGGGACGGCTCAACGGCAGCGATTTTCTGCTGCTGTTGACCGATGCGGGTGAGCTGGCGGCCCTGAGTGCGGCCCTGAACGAGCGGTTGTCGGCCCTGGCCGGCCGCCACGAATCACAGCTGCGCCTGTTGCTGCCCCATGGCGCCTGTTATTTCCACTCGGGAGAGCAGCGTATCGAGGTCATGAGTCGGGTCGACAGCCTGCTGGCGGTTGCCGAATAGCGGGATGCGACCTGCGCCGAAGTCGGCATCGCCACCGGTGCGTCCGATATCCAGGGGACCGACGGCTGGCGGAGCATGCTGACCCGGACCCTGGCGGAGCAGGGCGTCAGGGCGGTTCGCTTTCCCGTTGTGCACTTGACCGGTGATGCACTCCTGCACCAGGAGGCCATGATGCGCCTGGAGCTGGATGGCAAGACCTATAGAGCCGGGGATTTCATACCCTGGGCCCGTCGCCTGGGGTTGCTGCCGGCACTGGACGTGGCCATGGCCGGTCGTCTGCTCGAGGAGCTGAAGGCGACGGCGCAACCGGAGCCGCTGGCGATCAACCTGTCGATGGAAACGCTCAAGGATCCGCTCGGCCGGCAGCAACTGCTGATGCTCCTGCGCCAGTTTCCCGAGCTGGCGCCCTGGCTGTGGCTGGAGTTTCCGGAAAACCCGGTGATCCATCATGTCGAGCTGTTCAGGGAGTTTTGTGCCCAGGTCAAGCCCCTGGGTTGCAAACTGGGAATGGAACGGGCCGGTCGCGGCTTTGCCAGGATTTCCCGGTTGCAGGAACTCGGCTTGGATTACCTCAAGGTGGATACGGCCCTGACCAGGGAGCTGTCCGGCAACCAGGGCAACCAGGGCTTCCTGCGCGGCCTGTGCACCCTGGGGCACTCCATCGGACTTCAGTTGGTCGCCGATGGCGTCCAGTCTGCGGACGAGCTTGAGCTGCTGCGGGCCTTGGGATTCGACGCGGCCGGCGGGCCGGGCATCTCCCCCTGAGCGGCGCAGGCGAGCCCCGGGGGCCCGCCTGCGCGCCACCAGCAAGGTGCATATTCAGAGCATGGGGATGGTGTCTTCGTCGCCCTCGTCGCCCAGCAGGTCCAATCGGTGCTGCTGGCGGCGCAGGCTCTGGCGGGCGAGCAGCTTGTGCTGGGCCATGGGCGGCAGATCGGTGAACTGGATGAGATTCTTGTCGATCAGCACATCGATCAAATCCTCGAGTACCCTGGCCAGGGCGATGTCGGATTCCCGCAAGGCCTGCAGGTGCGCCGTTTCTTCCTGCCGGCCGACGCCGAAAAACAGGGACAGCTCCGGTGAATCCGCCGCGATGGTTTCTTCGATGCCCGGCTCCCGCTCCAGGCTGACGGCCAGGATCCGGCCCGTAGGATCGCGTTTGACAAACATCAGGTGCGCTCCTGGCCACGTACCAGCAGCATCAGGTGCATGCGATCCCGGGCGCCCAGTTTTTCAAAGATGGAGCTGAGGTGCGCCTTGACGGTGCGCTCGGTGATGTCCAGCTCGAGGGCGATGCGTTTGTTGCTGGCGCCCTTGAGCACTTCGGTGGTGACCTGGCGCTCCCTGTCGGTCAGGGGGGAGAGGTCGCAACCCTCGCCGGTGGGCTGCTGCTCGAGCAATTGCGACAGCAGGCCGACCATCTTGCTGACCAGCGGCGCCGGCAGCCACAGACCGCCGGCGGTCACTGTCCGGGCCGCCTGGATGAGGATGTCCCGGCTCGCCAGGGCTTCGGTATAGCCCCTCGCCCCCGCGCTCAGCGCCTGGCGCAACTCCTCCAGCTGTGGCTGGCGGGTCATGGCCACCACCCGACGCCCCTCGGCCACGTGGTGGCGGATCTGTTCGGTCCAGCCGGGGATGGCTGTCAGTACCCAGATCAGCTCGGGGCAGGGGGAAGGGGCATCCTCCGGGGTTACGGCGATTCGTGCCCCGGGAAAGGACTGACGCCAGCGGGGGCTGATAAAGCCCTCTTCGGTAATAAATAAAGCATCACTCATCGTTCGGTCATCGCTTGTGAAGTGGCTCTGAGTACGGGTTTCAGCAGGTATTCCAGGATCGTTTTCTTGCCGGTGAGGATGTCCACCTGGGTGGTCATGCCGGGGATGATGGCCAGATCATCGGTAAAGCCCGGGGTGCGGGTGGCGAGCCGGACCAGGTAGTAGCTGTTGTCCTTGTCGTCGAGGATGGTATCGGCGCTGATATGCTGTACCTCGGCCTCCAGCCCGCCGTAGATGGCGAAGTCGTAGGCGGTAAACTTGATCATGGCGGCCTGCCCCGGTCGGATAAAGGCGATGTCCTTGGGCTGGATGCGGGCCTCTATGATCAGCTGGTCATCCAGCGGGATCAGCTCCAGCACTTCGCGCCCGGGCGCGACAACGCCGCCGACGGTATTGGCGAACAGGCGCTGGACAGTGCCGCGCACCGGCGCCCGGATTTCGGTTTGCTGTACCTTGTCGGCGAGGGCGGATTCGGCCTCGCTCAGGCCGTCGAGCCGGGCCTTGGATTCCAGGAACTCCTTGCGCCAGCGGTTGGTTACATTCAGCTCCACTTCCCTGATCTTGTTGCGGGCCTCTCCGATGGCGGCCTCGCTGCGGCTGATCGCGGCCTTGGCCCGCTCCACTTCCCCTCTGGCGTTGGCCAGCTCCCGCTCGATGCGCAGTATGTCCATGTCGGACACGGCGCCGGACTGCAGCAGGGGGCGGGTAACCTGCAGTTCCCGGCTGCTCAGGGCAAGGGCGCTGCTGTGCTGGCTCAGGGCGGCCTTGGCCTCGACCAGATCCTGCTGGCGCTGGTTGAGCTGGTTCTGGTAAATGGCAATCTGTTCCTGCAACTCCTCCTGGCTGGCCCGGTAGAGGCGCAGCTCGCGGGCGACCAGTTCGGGCGCCTGTCGCTGGAGTTCTTCCGGAAACACCGGCTCGGTCTGGTCGATCAGGGCCTGCAGTCGGGCAACCTCGGCGCTCAGCGCCAGATATTGCACCTGGCTCTCGCGCAGGCTGGAAATGGAGCGGGTCGGGTCGATGCGCAGCAAGACATCGCCGGCCTCCACCGTCTGTCCTTCCCGCACCAGTATCTGCTGGACGATACCGCCGTCCAGGGACTGGACCACCTGCAACTGCTGGGACGGGATGACCCGGCCCTGGCCCCGGGCCACCTCGTCCAGGGGGGCGAAGGCGGACCAGATCAGCAGCGCCAGGCAGGTTAGGCACATCAGGTACAGCATGGCCCTGGCGCGCACCGGCTCCTGCTGGAGTTGGGCCCAGTCCGCATCCAGGGCCCAATTCGGGCCGGAAGCGACCTTGCCGGCTGCCGGCAGCCTGTCGGGGCTTTGGGCCTGGGGATCCATGGTGGGGTGATTCATGCTGCGCTCCCAATCCTGCCCTGACGGAGGGCTTCCAGTACCTCGGCCTTGGGACCATCGGCCACCAGCCTGCCGTTGTCGACGACGATGATGCGCTCGGCCAGGGCCAGCAGGGAACTGCGGTGAGTGACCAGGATCAGGGTCTTGCCCTGGGCAATCTGGGCCAGGCTCTGCTTGATTTGTTCTTCGCTGCTGTGGTCGAGCGAGCCCGTGGGTTCGTCGAGCAGCAGTATGGGGGACTCCTTGATCAGGGCCCTGGCAATGGCCACGGACTGGCGCTGGCCGCCGGACAGCAACTGTCCCCGTTCGCCCACCTGCATGTCGAACCCGGACGGGTGGGTGTTGATAAAGCCGGCCAGGCCGCTCAGGTTGGCGGCATGCACGAGCTGGGCATCATCCACATGGGGGGTGCCCATGGTCAGGTTATCGCGCAGGGTGCCGAAGAACAGGGACACGTCCTGGGGAACATGGCCGATACCGCGTCTCAGCTCGGCCGGATCGAGCTGGCGGATGTCCACGCCGTCGATCAGTATGGTGCCGGCGTCCGGCTCATAGAGACCCAGGATCAGTTTTTCCAGGGTGCTCTTGCCCGAGCCATTGCGTCCCAGTATGGCAACGTGCTCGCCGGCCTTGATCCTGAAGCTGATATCGGCAAGGGCCTGGCGCTCGGCATCGGGGTAGCTGAAGCCCACCTGCCTGAACTCGATGTCTCCCCGGAGGATGGGACGGCTTACCCAGTGTTTGCCCTGGGGGCGCTCCACCGGCCGGGCCATGATGTTGTTCAGGCTTTCCATGGCGGCGGCGGCATGGTGGTACTGGGACAACAGGGCGGCCGCCTGGCCGATGGGACCCATGGCGCGGGAGGACAGCAGGTAGGCGGCGATCAGCCCCCCCTGGGTGAGATGGCCGCCGGTGATCAGGTAGACGCCGACGATGATAAGGGCCACGGCCACGGTGTGTTGAACCCAAAGGGCGCCATTGCTGACGGAGGCCGCCAGCAGGCGCATCTGCGCCGTGATGCGGCTCAGGAAGAGGGTGGTGCTTTCCCAGGTGCCCTGCATCCTGCTCTCGGCACCGACGGTCTTGAGGGTTTCCAGGCTGCTCAGGCATTCAACCAGGGTGGCGTTGCGCATGGCGCTGGCGCGGATCATGGTTTCCGACAGCCGTTGCATCTTGCGCTGGGCCAGGGCGGCATAAAGCAGTATCAGCACGGTGCCCACCAGGATGGGGAGCACCAGCAGCCAGTTGATCAGGCCGATGATAAGGCAGAACAGCAGGAAGAAAGGCAGGTCGACCAGGGCCACCAGGGTCACGGAGCCGATGAAGTTGCGGACCGATTCGAAGGCCTGCACATTGCTGGCAAAGGAGCCGGCCGAGGCGGGGCGATCCGCCAGCTTCATGCCCAGTATCTGCTCCATGATGGCGGCGGACAGCTTGACATCGGCCCGGCTGGCGCCGAGATCCACAAACCAGCTGCGCATCAGGCGCAGCCCCAGATCGGCGCAGAGCACGATAAGGATCCCCACCGCCAGTACCCAGAGGGTATCGGTGGCGTGATTGGGCACCACCCGGTCATAGATGTTCATGACGAACAGGGGCATGGCCACCGCGAAGCAGTTGATCATGATGGCGGCCAGGATGATGTCCCGGTACAGGGGGCGGTTTTCGGTCATCACTCCCCAGAACCAGTGCCCGTCCGGTTTTTTTCTCGCCCTGGGGGCCCGGGCGTCGAAGTGGAACTCGGGGCGCAGATAGATGAGCTTGCCCGAGTATTGGCGCTGCAGTTCGTCGAGCGGGAGGCTGACTTCGGCCTCCGTCAGTTCCGGCCAGATCACCCGTGCGTTGCCTTGCTCGGGATCCAGGCCGGTGAGGATACAGGCCCGGTCGTCGTGTAGCAGCAGCACGGCGGGAAGCAGGGACGGATTCACCGCACTCAGGGATTGGGTTGCCAGGCGACTCGATAATCCGGCGCGCTTGGCGGCGCGATGGAATACCGAAGGCACCAGCTTGCCTTCCACCAGCGGCAAACCGGCCAGGGCGGACTCTCTGGACAGTTTGCGATCGTGGAAGCGACAGAGGGTCAACAGGCAGTCGAGTAGCGGGCCGCCATGTTGTTCAGAATAGTCGGTCTTCGACATCACTCATTCCCGCGCGTCGTCCGGCCCGGGGCCGGACGACAGGTTACCGGGGCCGGGGCCCCGTTTGTTATCGGCTGGTGCTCAGTTGTCCCAGCACGGTGTTGACATCGTGATCGGGGCAGGCCGAGGCGGCGTCGACCGCGATGGGCTCGGCACCCAAATCACTTAGCGAAGGCAGTTCGTCGCCCACTACCTCCAGCGCCGGCAGCAGTTGTCCCATGGCCGCCAGGGTCCTGGCGATGGCCAGCCCACGGTCGTAGGTGGCGTTGGCATAGGCGCGGCTGGCCTGGAAGTATTCGTTTTCTGCATCCAGCACATCCAGCAGGGTACGCTGGCTGATATCGAACTGCCCCTTGTAGGCGGTTCTGACCCGGTCGGAGGATAACCGGTGCTGGTTCAGGATGGGAAGCTGTTGATCCAGTTTTTGCACGTCATTGTAGGCGATTTGCAGCGTCTGTCGCATATCCACGCAGGCCTTGTCGCGCAGATCCTTGGCCTGGTTGACTTCTTCATAGGCCTTGCGCAGGCTGGCCTGATCCCGGCCGCCCTGGTAGAGGTTGTACCTCAGATCCAGGCCGACGCGGGCGTCGTTGCGGCGCTCATCGA
The DNA here is from genome assembly GCF_002407485.1 of Zobellella denitrificans. NCBI lineage: Bacteria > Pseudomonadati > Pseudomonadota > Gammaproteobacteria > Aeromonadales > Aeromonadaceae > Zobellella > Zobellella denitrificans. The sequence goes on from NZ_CP012621.1 coordinate 1,349,090, forward strand.
AACCGTTATCGACGTAGTCCCGGGTGCCGTACTTCGCGGTCAGGTTCAACTGGGGATGAAAGGCGGATTTCTGACCGTCGGCGGCGGCTTCCTGGGCATGGATGTTGCGCAGCGCGGCGTGGAAGGCGGGGCTGCCCTGGTAGGCGAGGTGGATGGCTTCGCGCACGCTCAGGGGAAGCGTGCCGTTATCGAGCTGCAGGGGCGCGAGCTCGAGCGCCGGCAGCTCACCGACGACACGCAGATAGCGGGCGCTGACATCATGCAGGTTGGACATCTCGGTGAGCAGGTTGGCTTCGGCCAGGGAGAGGCGACCGTTGATCTGCTCCAGATCGGCCCGCCTGGCCACGCCGGCCCGGGCGCTTTCTTCGATCTGGTTGTAAACCTCGAGGTGGCTGGCCAGGTTGGCTTCGGCCAGGGCGACCAGTTCACGGTAGCGCATCACGTCCTGGTAGGCGCCAACGGATGACAGCGCGGTGTTTTCTACCTGCGCCAGCAGCTCGAAATAACGGACGAGTTGGGCATCCTCGAAACGCTGCACGTCATTGGCGGTTTTGAAGCCGTCATACAACATCTGCACCAGGGAGACTTCGGCCGCACCGCCGGTAAAGTCCCGCTTTTCACTGTAATTGCGCCATTCCTTGCCATACCCGGCGGTTACGTCCAGAGTCGGCAGGTAGCCGCCCCGGGCGAAGTCGACATCGTGCCCGGCGGCGCGAAAGGCACGCCAGCTGGCCTGTACTTCGGGATTGGTGGTGATGGCTTTTTGCGCCACCTCGGTGATGGTCAGGGTGGGCTGTTGCGCCAGCGCCGAAAGGGACAGCAGGTAAAGACCGCCGGCCAGTGCCGACCAGCGCTTGGGTGTGGCCATCAAGGTTTTGTTCGGTGTCTGCATAAGGATTTTGTTTGAGTGAAATGGTGAATGGGGCGCAGCCTAGCACCAGGCCGTAAGCAAAGCGTATCCATTCGGGAACGAATAGGAGCCGGGCCCTAACAAACCGCCTGCATCAGGGCCTGCCGTATCCGGCGGATCCGACTGGGCGCATTCAGCTCCTCCAGTATCCTGGGGATGAGCGGGTGGGCAAACCGAACACGCGTTCCGGTTACCCGGTGCAGCAGCCCCGACTCTACCATGGCCGCCATGGCCTCGGCGATCTCTTCCCGGGTCGTTTTTTCCGGCATCAGCGCGGCCAGTTCCTCGTGGGGTGTATCGGTACCGGCAACAGCGAGGATGAGCGCCAGCTCCCGGTGTCGGCCCTGGCGGTCGATATCCGGGCTGAACAGAGCTATCAGTGCATCTGGAATTTGCTGGGTGCCCTGATGTTCGGCCAGCAGCTTCAGGACCAGGGGAATGCCCCCCGACAGATGAAAGCATTGCTGCCTGTGCTCGGCCGAGGCCGTTTCGGGCAACCAGCGTTGCAGCAGGGCCTGGCCGGCCGAAAGCGGCAGCGGCGGCAAATTCAGGCAGTGGCCCGGCCAGGCCATCGTTGTCGGGAGCTGGTGTCCCGTTACCAGGAGAAAAGGCGCCGGCCTGGCGTGCCGGGCCAGATGGATAAAAAATTCCAGTGTCAGCGTGTCGCACCAGTGTACGTCTTCGAGCCAGTAAAGGGTGGCATGGCTTGGCCTCAATGGCCCAAGCAATGGGACGAGGCGGGAGAACAAGCGATGCTTTTGGCCGTCATCCCGTATGTTGACGGCATCCAGGTCGCTTATCCATTGCTCGTAGTCGTAGAGGTGCCGTCCCGAGGAAGAGATGGCCCCGACGCGCGCCGAGGGCGGATGAGAGGTCAGGAAATGGAACAAGGTCTCCAGCGGGGCAGGCTGCAAATCGGGCTGGCAACACAGCCGGTGCAGGGTGTCGCCCTGCATCGGCTGCCGTGCCAGCCATTGGGCGACCAGCGCCGTTTTGCCCATGCCGGCGCCAGCCAGTATGGCTACCATCCCGGGGCCGGTGTCTTGCCGGATTTCGGTCAGTTTTTCCAGCTGAGGGTCTCGTCCCTGCAGAGGACTTGCCGGCGCGGTGGCGGCTTGATTTTCTTCCGCTTGGTAATAAAGTGCCTGCACGGTACCGTCGGATTGACGCCGGCGATCCTGCAGCTTGTGCAACCGCCCCCTGTATGCAAGCAACTGTTGCACCTTGTCGCTGACGAGGGGCTGGTTGTATTGGGCGTTGTGGCAGACCCTGGCCGTTTCTTCGGTGATTTCCCCGAGCAGATCCGGAATGGTGTTGTCCAGAGACGAAAACAGCCTGCCGCAATGGATGCCAATCTTGACCCTGGCATCCTGACAGGCCCGTGCCCAGGTGCTGAGGCGAAGGGCGGCGCTCCAGGCGAGCCAGGCTGCATCGACGATGGCATTGGGCCAGCCAAAATAAAAAAAGGCGCCCTTTCCCGCGCTGTTCAGGTGGAAGGCCCCCATCTTCTTGCCGAGCAGGGCCCGGGTCATCTGATCGAGATCGTACAACCGTTGTGACGCTTCCTCGGGATCCTGACTCAGGCTGAACCATTGTACCCGTAGTACCACCACCAGGGAGACTTTCTGTATAACGGGAAAAGGGGATGGCGCCATGAGGCTGACGCGGGGTGCCATGCCGTTGAGCAGCTTGTCACGCAGGGCCAGGGTGGCGGCCTCGGGGGCGACGTCCAGTTCGCGTCGCAGGCGGCGGGAGAAGGATTCGAACAGCTTCAATGCCGCACCGGGATGGCCGGCAGCGGCGTGCATTTCCATCACCTGGCGCAGGTGCATTTCGTTGTCCGGATCGATTTTCATCAACAGATGGGCATAGTCCAGCGCCTGCTCATCGGCGCCTGAACACTGGCTGCATGTAATGAGTCGCTGCAGCAGGAGCAACTGCTGCATGCGAAGCTGCTCCCGCTTGTGGGCGAGCCAGAGTTCGAATTCATCACAGCCCGGGAGGTTGTAGGCCGGCAGGAAGTCGCCGCTCAGGATGTGGGGAGTCAGCCGGACGGCCAGATCGGCGAGCAGTCGGCACTCGTCGGCGTGACACGAGTCGCAGGCGGGTAGGGGGTGCTCCAGCGTAGCCAGATCGAGGCCGGCCACCAGTTCGGAACGAAAACCGATGCTGTGGCGGCAGGATTGCAGCGGCGAGGGACGGTCCGCTCCTCCCAGGGTCTGGTTCAGGTTGGACAGTACCTGACGAAGGTTGCTCCTGGCCGCACTCTCATCCAGTTCGGGCCAGAACAAGGCCGCCAGATAATCGCGGCTGTGGGGTTTATCCCTTTCCGACGCCAGAAAACCCAGCAGCCCCAGTGCCTTGCGATAGCGTTTGGGGAACGGGAGTTCTTGCCGTCCGACCCGGATCGAGGTGGTACCCAACAGCAAGATATCGCAGAAATCGGATGAGGGTGCAGGCAAGGGTGGCTCTCCATGATATGACGCAATGACCTCCTGGCAGGCGCGCATCATCACACACTCAGGCCGGGAGGGAAATCCTGACCTGTACTTCGGTCCAATAGGCTTATCTGTTTCTATGTTTAATATGCGTTATATCTAGAGTTTATAACGGACGAAAGACGATGAGTATACCAGTTGCTGTGGTTTCCGAGGTCAATGGCTATGTCGCGGCCCAGGCCGCCGATGGTTCTGTCCGCCTGCTGACGACCGGCGACACCCTGCTGGCAGGCGAAGTCCTGATAACGGGGGAGAATGCCCAGGTCATTCTTGACAATGGCAATAACGAACAGATGCAGTTTGGTGGCAATCAGCGCCTGCAGATGACCCAAAACCTGCTGGCGTCGGCGGAGCCCGAGCCTCAGGAAAGTGCCCTGCTGGATCCCAGTGTCGAAGCCGTGCTGGCGGCACTGGAAAGCGGCAACGACCTGCTGGACGAGCTGGAAGCGCCCGCCGCGGGTGCTGACGGCGCCCCTTCTGGAGGAGGCGGCTCCTTTGTCTCTTTGACGCGTATTGTGGAAGAGATCGAGCCTCTCGAATTTGATTTTACCATCGAAGATGTAGAACCGTTTGGGCTCCCTTTTGGGGACGAAACGGATACTGACGATACTGACGATACTGACGATACTGACGATACTGACGCGGACGCGGACGCCGATGCGGATGCGGATGCGGATGCGGATGCCGATGCGGACGCCGACGCCGACGCCGATGCCGACGCCGACGCCGATGCGGACGCCGATGCGGACGCCGATGCGGACGCCGACGCCGATGCGGATGCCGATGCGGATGCGGACGCCGATGCGGATGCCGATACGGACGCCGATGCTGACGCCGATGCGGACGCCGACGCCGATGCGGATGCCGATGCGGATGCGGACGCCGATGCGGACGCCGATGCGGACGCTGATGCCGATGCTGATGCGGATGCCGATGCCGATGCGGACGCAGATGCTGACGCGGATGCGGATGCGGACGCCGATGCGGACGCCGACGCCGACGCCGATGCGGATGCCGACGCGGATGCGGACGCTGACGCGGATGCCGACGCGGATGCCGACGCGGATGCCGACGCGGATGCCGACGCCGATGCCGATGCGGATGCGGACGCCGATGCGGATGCGGACGCCGATGCCGACGCCGATGCGGATGCGGATGCGGACGCCGATGCGGATGCGGACGCGGATGCCGATGCGGATGCCGATGCGGATGCCGACGCCGATGCTGATGCCGACGCGGATGCCGATGCGGACGCTGATGCCGATGCCGATGCGGACGCCGACGCCGATGCGGATGCGGACGCTGACGCCGATGCTGACGCTGACGCTGACGCCGACGCGGATGCGGACGCCGATGCCGATGCGGATGCCGACGCCGATGCGGATGCGGATGCGGACGCCGACGCTGATGCTGATGCTGATGCGGATGCGGACGCCGATGCGGACGCTGATGCTGATGCTGACGCCGATGCGGATGCCGATGCCGACGCCGATGCGGACGCCGATGCGGATGCCGATGCGGATGCCGACGCGGATGCCGATGCGGATGCGGACGCTGATGCCGATGCCGATGCCGATGCTGATGCGGACGCCGATGCGGACGCGGATGCCGATGCGGATGCCGATGCGGATGCCGATGCGGATGCGGACGCTGATGCCGATGCCGATGCCGATGCGGATGCGGACGCCGACGCCGATGCTGACGCCGACGCCGATGCGGATGCGGACGCCGATGCCGATGCGGATGCTGATGCGGACGCCGATGCCGATGCGGATGCGGATGCCGATGCCGATGCGGACGCGGACGCTGACGCCGATGCGGACGCTGACGCCGATGCGGATGCGGACGCTGATGCCGATGCTGATGCGGACGCCGATGCGGACGCGGATGCCGATGCCGACGCGGATGCCGATGCGGATGCGGATGCGGATGCGGACGCTGATGCCGATGCCGATGCCGATGCCGATGCGGATGCGGACGCCGACGCCGATGCTGACGCTGACGCTGACGCTGACGCCGATGCGGATGCGGACGCCGATGCCGATGCGGATGCCGATGCTGATGCGGACGCCGATGCGGATGCGGATGCGGATGCCGATGCGGACGCGGACGCTGACGCCGATGCGGACGCTGACGCCGATGCGGACGCTGACGCTGACGCTGATGCTGACGCCGACGCCGACGCCGATGCGGACGCCGATGCGGATGCCGACGCGGATGCCGACGCGGATGCCGATGCGGACGCCGACGCTGACGCCGATGCGGATGCCGATGCCGATGCTGATGCTGACGCTGATGCTGACGCCGATGCCGATGCCGACGCCGATGACGATAAGGACAAGGGTCCGCAGGGCAACAATGGCCACGGCAATGGGGACCAGGACGCGCCCGGCAACTCCGGCGGCAACAACAATGCCGAAAACAGCGGCAATTCCGGCAAGGGCAACAGCGGTCAGGGGCAGTCCGGCAAAGGTTCGAAGGGCAACAATGGCCACGGCAACGGGGATCAGGACGCGCCCGGCAACTCCGGCGACAACAACAATGCCGAGAACAGCGGCAACGCCGGCAAGGGCAACAGCGGCAAGGGGCAGTCCGGCAAAGGTTCGAAGGGCAACAATGGCCACGGCAATGGGGATCAGGACGCGCCCGGCAACTCCGGCGACAACAACAATGCCGAGAACAGCGGTAACGCCGGCAAGGGCAACAGCGGCAAGGGGCAGTCCGGCAAAGGTCCGCAGGGTAACAATGGCCACGGCAACGGGGATCAGGGCGCGCCCGGCAACTCCGGCGACAACAATAATGCCGAGAACAGCGGCAACGCCGGCAAGGGCAGCAGCGGCAAGGGGCAGTCCGGCAAAGGTCCGCAGGGTAACAATGGCCACGGCAACGGGGATCAGGACGCGCCCGGCAACTCCGGCGACAACAACAATGCCGAGAACAGCGGCAACGCCGGCAAGGGCAGCAGCGGCAAGGGACAGTCCGGCAAAGGTCCGCAGGGCAACAATGGCCATGGCAACGGGGACCAGGATGCGCCCGGCAACTCCGGCGACAACAACAATGCCGAGAACAGCGGCAACGCCGGCAAGGGCAGCAGCGGCAAGGGGCAGTCCGGCAAAGGTCCGCAGGGCAACAATGGCCACGGCAACGGGGACCAGGATGCGCCCGGCAACTCCGGCGACAACAACAATGCCGAGAACAGCGGCGACTTGGGCGACGGCAACAGCGGTCAGGGGCAGCCCGGCAACAATGGTCAAGGCGGCCAGTCTAAGATGTGGCTGGCCGAGGACGATGACGTGGTCGCCCTGCCCTTGGGGGATGAGGCTACTGATCCTGATACGAGCGGTTTCACGCAAGAGGAAAGTGAGCCCCTGGCGTTGGGAAGTCTGCTTGTTGATGACGAGGGAGAACTGGACGGCGTGATCGCCGCCACCACAGGCGATAATGGAGAAACGGTGCTCACCATTGAGCCGGGGACGGAAGGCCAGGGCTCTGCTCCCGGATACGAGCCTCCGCTCGTGGTCGATGGGGAACAAACGGAGGGTTTTTTCAATATCACGAACAAGCCGGAGGGGCTTGATCAGTAATATTTGAGCCAGGATCTCACCCCGGGTGGCCATGCCGCCCGGGGTGAATATCGTTCAAGTAACCGCTCCCGATATGGCTGAATTAGGGGATGCTCCATGCGGCATGTTCCCCGACATGATTGGTCAGTCCAGCAAGCCCCGGCGGGTTAGTCCTATTCGGAGCGGTTGTTTAAGTCGGCCGTATTCAGAAGGATCGCGTTGACCCATGAAACCGTGATCAAGGCATGTAAAGAGGGGATTGATGCTGTTACCTGAATTGTTGAATCACGCTTACGGTGAACTTTCTGCCCTTCTGACCGGCAATATCAACATCCGGGTGGATCCGCCGGCGGCAGTCGATCCCGTCTCTCCCGGTGCCGGGGAGGTGGTGGCGGGACATAAGGGCACGACTGTCGACCCCGGCTATCCCCGGATGGTGTTGTTTTTTTCGCTCTGTGACGGTCGGTCCCGGGCCCGGGTGCTGCATGTGGCGGCGCCGGATTTCGAGTCCGCCTGGCAACAAGGGGTGACAGCTTGCCAGGAGTGGGCACGGCACCAAGCCCTGTCAATAAAATGGTTGCGCATCGATTGGGTCACCCGTATCCAGCCCATGACCTGGGGCCGGCTGACCCGGCAGTTTCGCAATACCAAGCGCAATTATTTCCGTTATGGCATCGCCCTGGACGCCGGCTTCGATATTGCCTTTCTTGAGCAGGAGCTCAATGCCAACGCCATGTTGTATGCCGGCGCCGAGGTGGCACAGGCCAGCCTGAATCCGAAAAATGTCGGGGTTTACGCCAGGAAGCGCTACGGCACCGAGGTGCCGCTGGATACGGGAGACAACACACCGGTATTCGTGTTTTCCACCCAGGGCCGCTTTTATGCCGACGATCCGGTACTGACCGCCCTTCCCGGCAGCCGGCAGCAGGGGATCCCCCTGTCCGGGCCCGGACGCAACGGCGGCCGGCGGCAGATCCCCTCGCTTCATGCCGATGATGTGTTCCGCCTCCTTACCAGTGCCTCCGAGTTTCTTGCCCGTCAGGTCAAGGCGTCGGGTGAATTCGTGTACGGTCATTTCCCCTGTTTTGGCCGGAACATCGCCAACTACAATGCCCTGCGTCACGCCAGCACCACCTACGCCATGCTCGAAGCCTGGGAGCTGACTGGAAGCGAGAGCCTGAAAGCGGCCATCGACCGCTCCCTGGCCTACCTGACCCAGGCCCTGATCCGCCCCTATGTGCTGGGGAGCGGCGAGGCGGCCGCCTATTTGGTGGACAGCGGGGAGGAAATCAAGCTGGGGGGCAACGCCGTGTGCCTGCTGGCCCTGGTCAAGTATACCGAGCTTACCCGCGACTACCGCCACCAGGAGTTGATGGACGCCCTGGCGGTGGGCATTGCAAGAATGCAAAACCCGGAGACCGGGCAGTTTGTGCATGTGCTGTATGCCGGGGACTTGTCGGTCAAGCAGGAGTTCCGGATTATCTACTACGACGGCGAGGCGGCCTTTGGTCTGATGCGGTTGTATGGGCTGACGCAGAACCCCCGCTGGCTGGCCCTGGTGGAAAAGGCGTTCGAATACTTCCTGCAGGCCGGGCACTGGCAGGCCCATGACCACTGGCTGTCGTATTGCGTCAACGAATTGACCCGTTACCGGCCGGAAGAAAAGTACTTCCGTTTCGGAGTGCAGAATATCGCGGGCTACCTTGACTTTATCCAACACCGCATCACCACCTATCCCACCCTGCTGGAACTGTCGATGGCGTTCCAGAAGATGCTGAGCCGCCTTAAGCTGATGCCGGAGATGAGCCATGTGCTCGACGGCTTCGATGAAGAGGCTTTCTACCGGGCACTGCACCAGCGGGCCCATTACCTGCTGAACGGCTTTTTCTGGCCGGAATTTGCCATGTATTTCGCCAGGCCCGAGTCGGTGCTGGGCAGCTTCTTCATCCGGCATCATTCGTTCCGGGTCAGGATAGACGATATCGAGCATTACCTGTCCGGCTATGTGGCCTATTGGGGATTGCTCAGGCGTCAAGGGGGAGGGGTATCGCCGCCGGCCTCTTGTTCCGAACCCGCGGTGGAGTCCGTGCTGCTGGCCTGGGGAGGGGATGTCAATCTGGGGCGGCGGCAGCACTACCGTACCGCCGAGCTGGGGGCCGAACGGGTGCTGGATATTCCGGCGCTCAAAGAGTCCCATCTGAGCCTGGTCAACCTGGAGTCCGTGGTCACCACCCGGGGGGAACAGGGCGTGGACAAGGGCGAGGGAGGCCCCTACTACTACCGCGCCCGTCCCGAGATGCTGGCGGTGCTGGGCCAGGCGGGCGTCGACGTGGTAAGCACGGCCAATAACCACAGCGGCGACTATGGTGCGGCCGGGCTTCTCGATCAGCAGCGCTGGCTGGCTGCCGCCGGCATGGCGCAGGTGGGTTCGGGTATTGATCGGGAGGCGGCGTTCCGGCCCCTGGTTCGACAGCTGGGTTCGTTGCGGCTGGCCCTGATGGCGGTGGATGCCACCCAGCATCGCTTTGCCGCCACCGAGACGAAGGCGGGCACGGCCTATCTTGCGCTGGAGGAGACGGAGGCCTGGCAGCAGCAGATGGAGCAGCGTATTGCCAAGGCGCGAGAGGTGGCGGATATCGTCCTGGTTTGTGTGCATTGGGGCGACAATCATGCCACCCAACCCAGTTCAGCCCAGATCAAGGCGGGGCACGTGCTGATCGATGCCGGGGCGGATGCGGTGTTGGGCTCTTCCGCACACCGGCTGCAAGGGGTGGAGCTGTACCGCCAGCGGCCCATTATCTACGATGCCGGCGATCTGCTGTTCGACGCGGTGCGTTCATCCCCCAAGGCCGGCGGCATCTTCCAGCTGGAGTTGAGCAAGCAGGGGGTGGAGCGAGTCATTTTTATACCGGTAGAAGTGGGTTTCGGCCATTCCTGGCAGGCCGAAGGGGCCAGGGCGCAAGAGATCCTGAGCCTCCTTGCCGAAAGATGCCGGCCTTTCCACAGCAGGCTTGAGCTGTGCGACAACGGCACGGCCACCCTGGCGGTGCGGTCGCCGCAGCGAACCACCCGCCTAGCACCGCGGCCTGCCAAGGTCTTTCGGCCCGCTCCGGCCCTCTGGATTTCGGCGTTGGAGCCTGCCTGGACGGTAAAGCAGGTACCCGCAGAGGCGCGGATGGAGCCCGTTACCTTGGGTCCCTTCACCTTGCTGGGGCTCAAGAGCGGTCCCCGCTGGATAGCACACCGACAGATGATCTGGGTGGAAAGCTTCTGGCGCATCGACGCCGGAGTGGAAGAAGACTGGCGGCTGGAAGTGACCGCGGTGCCCAGTTGGGAGGAGGGTACCAAGCCCTGGGGCCTGGGCATGGATCACGACTTCTGCGACTGGTTGCTGCCCACCAGCCGTTGGTGTCCCGGCGTTGTCTATCGGGACTTCTACGGTATCCGCCCTCCTGCCAGAAAGGAATGGGTCAATACCGAGCTGCGTCTGCAACTGAGGCTGCTCACCGGTGCGGGATCAGAGCGAGGCCGCGTCAGGCTGCCGGTGTATTTCGGGCTGGGGTTGCCAGAAAAGCCGGCCATGCGCTGGCCCTTTATTCAGCGCAGCTACCGCAGTGATTTTTCTTTGCTGCCGCCGGCGAGGGAGCAGACATACGCCTGGGATGCCGCCCAATTGCAGGCAGTGACCGGAGGTGTCTGGCTGACGCCGCCGGCCCATGACTGGCATGTGAGTTCGGTGGTACGGGGCCGGAGCCATGCCGCCATGGTGAAGCCTCCCACCCTTTATGTGGCGTCCACCTCGCTCGAACTGGCCCGCCATGAGCAGTATTCCAATATCGCCAACTGCTACCGGCGCGGCTGGGACAGCCATAGGGTGCTGAAAGCCCTGCCCAGGGGGGTGGCCGGGGTGATCGTCAGCCGTCCCGTAGCCGGCCTGCCGGAGGCGTTGCCGGTGCTGATGGTGGAGGACCCCGTCAAGGCGCTGATCGAGCTGGGCATCGCCGCCCGGCAGCGGTTGTCCTGCCCCCTGGTGGCGGTGACCGGCAGCGCGGGCAAGACGACGCTGGTGTCCATGATCCGGCAGTTATTCTCGGACCGGATGGAGGTGCATACCACCTACGACAACTACAATTCCCGCGTCGGCATCTTTGCGGTGATGGCTGGCGTACCTCCATCGGCGCGGCTGGTAGCGCTGGAAGTAGCCGTCTCCGCCATCGATGTCAGGCAGTACCGTAACATCAAGCTGCTGGCACCCGATGTGGCGGTGATCACCAATATTGGCCCGGCCCACTTGCGTGGCAATGAGGATACGGCTGCCATCGCCGCCAGGAAGGCAAACCTCTTCCGGGGGGTGCGTCGGGGCGGCCTGGCCATAGTATGCCGCGACACCGCCCATTACGACGAGATAGCGGCGCGGGCGTTGGCGGAAGGACTCGTTCTGATCAGTTATGGCGAACATGAACAGGCCGACTGCCGGCTGCTTACCTTCGATGTCGACCAAAGCCGGGCGCTGGTGGCCTATCAGGGGCATGAGCTGGAATACCCCCTGGGAATGGCTGGCCGCCATTTTGCGGTGAACAGCCTGGTATGCCTGATCCTGGCCCGGCACCTGGGGCTTCCCCTGGCGGCGGTTGCCGAGGGGTGCGCGGCATTGAAACCGGTTGAAGGGCGAGGAGAGTCGCTGCCGTTGGCCATTGATGGCAAGCGCGTCATGGTGGTGGATGACAGCTACAACGCCAATCCCTTGTCCATGTCGGCGGCGCTGCAACAGCTGTCCGCCCTTTCTCATCGGGGACGGGCCCTGTTGCTGCTGGGGGACATGCTGGAGCTGGGGCGGCAGGCTCAGCAATACCATCTTGAACTGGTGCCCGATATTGCCAGGTGTTCACCCGGCAAGGTATATCTGGTCGGATCTTACATGAAAGCCGTGGCCGGACGGTTGCGTGAGCAAGGTATTTCATGCCGCTGGTTTGAACAGGTTGGGCCGGTGATGGCCAGCCTCCGCCAGGAGTTGCAGGACGGCGACCTGGTGTTGGTGAAGTCGTCCAACGGCACCCGCTTGAGCGAGGTGGTGGCCGCCCTGAAAAGCCTGTCGGCCCCGTCGAGGTAAGGCTGCGATACGGCCAGGCCGGTTAAAGCCTACATTTTGTTCATCCCTCCAGGCCCGGGCTTCGGGATAGTCCGGCTCCTTGCGGGGCCTATTCCCTCTGCTATCTTTCTCTTATACGGTTGAAAAATCAGGCAGGACGCTTGCTTCAACCTTTCTCATAAAAAAAGAGAAGCATTCATGCAAGATCCGAACTTGGGGATGGATCCCCTGCTGGCCAGCCTGGTGTTTCTGACCAAATTTTACGGCCACCCCCACCAGGGGGAAGCGCTGATCTCCGGGTTGCCCCTGCCGGAAGGGCGGTTGACGCCGCTGCTGTTTTCCCGGGCGGCCGAGCGGGCCGAGCTGGCGGTGCATCATGCCGCCCAGGCGATCGAAGAGATTTCCGAGCTGTTGCTGCCCTGCATTCTGCTGCTGAAGGAAGGCGGCGCCTGTGTACTGCTGGCGTCCGAGCCCGAGCAGGCCCGCTGCAAGGTAATGCTGCCGGGCACGGAGGAGGGCGAGCTGTGGCTGCCGCTCGAGAAGCTCGCGGCCAGCCATACCGGACGGGTGCTGTTCACCAAACCCAGGTTCCGTTTCGACGAACGTTCGCCCAAGGTGCTGGAGCATCACGACGGCCACTGGTTCTGGGGCACCCTGTGGCGCTCCGCTCCCATCTACCGGGATGTGCTGACGGGCTCGCTGCTGATCAACCTGTTCGCGGTAGTGACGCCCCTGTTCACCATGAACGTCTACGACAAGATAGTGCCGAACCTCGCCTTCGACTCGCTCTGGGTGCTGGCCATCGGCGCCGGCATCGTCTTCCTGTTCGATTTCATCATGCGCATGTTGCGCAGCCATTTTATCGACGTGGCGGGCAAAAAGTCGGACGTGCTGCTGTCCGCCCGGATCTTCGCCAAGGTGATGGGCATGCGGATGGAGGCGCGGCCCCCGTCCACCGGCGCTTTCGCCAAGCACCTGCAGGAGTTCGAGTCGGTACGGGATTTCCTGACCTCGGCGACGGTCTCCGCCCTGGTGGATATTCCCTTTGCCCTGCTGTTTCTGCTGATCATCTGGATCTTCGCCGGCCAGATGGTCTGGGTACCCATACTGGCCATACTGTCGCTGGCCCTGTTCAGCCTGCTGGTGCAGGGGCCCCTGAAGCGCAGCATAGAAGAAGGTTCCCGGCTGGCGTCCCAGAAAAACGCCAACCTGGTGGAAGGCATTGCCGGGCTGGAAACCATCAAGCTGTTCGGCGCCCAGGGCACCTTCCAGCATCGTTGGGAGCAGGCGGTAAGCCATATCGCCAGCTGGGGCATGAAAACCCGGCGGCTGACCAACAGCGTTTCCACCCTGGCGAACGTGACCCAGCAGGTGACCACCGTCAGCCTGATCGTGCTGGGGGTTTACCTCATTGCCGCCGGCGATTTGTCCATGGGCGGACTTATCGCCGCCGTCATGCTGAGCAGCAGGGCCATCGCGCCCATGGTGCAGATGTCGGTGCTGTCCACCCGCTACAACCAGGCCAAGTCGGCCATGACCATACTGGAGCAGATCATGGCGGCCCCCGACGAGCAGGAAACGGGCAAGCGTTATATTCACCACCCGGTGTTTGCCGGCGATATCCTGTTCGATCAGGTATCGTTCAGGTACCCCGGCTCCGAGCACGATGTGCTGAGCGGCCTGACGCTGCACATCAAGGCCGGCGAGAAGGTGGCCGTCATCGGTCGCATCGGCTCGGGCAAGACCACCCTGGAGCGGTTGATCGTCGGTTTGTACAAGCCCACCGCCGGGGCCATCCGCATCGATGGCATCGACATCGGCCAGCTACAGCCGGCGGCGCTCAGGCGCAACATCGGCTGCGTGCCCCAGGATGTGAACCTGTTTTTCGGCTCCATCCGCGACAATATCGTCATCGCCAATCCCCTGGCCGATGAGAGCCTGGTGTTGCGGGCGGCCCAGCAGGCGGGGGTGACCCTGTTCACCAACCAGGATCCGGATGGCCTGGACAAGCAGGTGGGCGAGGGCGGGCGCCAGCTTTCCGGTGGCCAGCGCCAGGCGGTGGCCATCGCCCGGGCCCTGCTCAATGACCCCGTCATGCTGGTCATGGACGAGCCCACCTCCAACATGGACAACCGCTCCGAGCAGTATATCCGCCAGGAGCTGGCCAGGCTCAAGCCAGAGCAGACCCTGCTGCTGATCACCCACAGAACCTCGATGCTGGAGGTGGTGGATCGGCTGATCGTGCTGGAGCAGGGCCGGATAGTGGCGGACGGCCCCAAGGAGCAGGTGCTGCGGCAACTTCAGTCCGGCAAGGTTCGCGGCCGGGAGGTCAGCAATGGCTAAGCGGTCACTTCCCCCCGAATTGCTCGATTACACCAGCGACACCGCGGCGGCGATCCTGCTCACCACGCCGCGCGGTGCCCGGGCCCTGTTGTGGTGCATGCTGCTGTTTGTGTTCGCCGCCCTGATCTGGGCCCGCTTTGCCGAACTGGAGGAAGTGACCTCGGGCACGGGCTCGGTGATCCCCTCCCAGCAGATCCAGGTGGTGTCGAACCTGGAAGGCGGCATAGTCCGGGAACTCTATACCCGGGAGGGGCAACAGGTGGAGAAGGGGCAACCCTTGCTGCTGATCGACGATACCCGCTTCCTCTCGGATCTGCGGGAGCGGGGCCAGGAAATCGCGGCGCTGCACGGCGACGTGCGACGGCTGGAGGCCGAAGTGGCCGCCATGTCGATCAATGAAGACAGCAGCCTGGCCTGGCGGGAACAGGTCCGGATAGTGGGGAGTGTGCTGGCGTTTTCCGACGACTTCCGGCAGCAGTATCCGGGCCAGGCCGAAGTCCAGCAGGCGCTGTTTGAAGAGCGTCTGGGGTTCGTACGGAACCAGCTGTCAATCCTCGGCAACCAGATAGAGCAACGGGAGCAGGAGATCATCGAAACCAACGCCAAGGTGCGTACCCTGCAACGCGGGGTATCCCTGGCGGCACGGGAGGTGGACATGAGCCGCCCCCTGGCCCGGGAAGGCATAGTCCCCCAGGTGGAGATACTGCGCCTGGAGCGCCAGCTCAACCAGATGCAGGGTGAACTGGAATCGACCCGGCTGCTGCTGCCCAAGCTGGATGCCTCCTTGCGGGAGAATATCTTCAAGCGCAAGGAAGCGGCCCTGACCTTCCGCTCCGAGGCCCAGCGTGAACTCAGCGAACGCCGCAACCGGCTGGCCCAGTTGCAGGAGGGAGAAGTCGGCCTGCAGGACAGGGTGCGCCGGACCTCGGTGACCTCGCCGGTCAAGGGCACCATCAAGACCCTGAAAGTCAATACGGTTGGCGGCGTGGTGCAGCCGGGCATGGATCTGGTGGAAATCGTGCCGCTGGAGGACACCCTGCTGGTTGAAGCCCGTATCCTGCCGAAAGATATCGGTTTTTTGCGGCCGGGCCTGGAGGCAATGGTCAAGTTTACCGCCTATGATTTCACTATCTACGGGGGGCTTTTGGGCGAAGTGGAAAAAATCAGTGCCGATTCCATCCAGGACGATGAAGGCAATACCTTTTTTCTGGCGACCATCCGCACCCAGGAAAGCTTTCTGGGCACGGAAGAGGCTCCTTTGAAGATCATCCCCGGTATGCAGGCGGGGGTCGACATTATAACAGGCAAAAAAACGGTACTGGATTACCTGTTAAAACCCATATTAAGAGCAAAACAGGGCGCTCTGCGGGAGCGCTGATTTTAAAAGGGAGTAATAACAATGAAAAAAACGACTGTGGCCGTTCTGGTCGGCGTATCCCTGGTGCTGCCGTTGCAGGCGCAGACACTGGAGGAGGCGGTGACCCACACCCTGATGACCCACCCCAAGGTCAAGGAAGCCTTTCACCTCTACCAGGCCCGGCAGTATGACCAGGATGAAGCCTTTGCCGGTTATTTGCCCAAGCTGGATGCCAATGCCGGCATCGGTTACGAATATACCGACAGTCCGGGCACCCGGGACGGCGGACCTCGTGCCGACAAGACCCTGACCCGCAAGGAAGCTGGCCTGTCGCTGCGCCAGATGCTGTTCGACGGCTTCAAGACCTCCAGCAACGTCGGCCGGACCCAGGCCGAGGCGGACGCCCAGCGCTATACGCTGTTGTCCGATGCGGAGAACATCGCGCTGCGGGTGGCGGAAGTGTATCTGGAGGTACTGCGTCAGGATGAGATCGTCGAGTTGTCCCGGCGCAATCTCGAGACCCATGAGCAGATCTTTTCCGACATTCAGCGCCGTACCGACTCGGGCGTGGGCTCCACCGCCGACTATACCCAGATCCAGGGACGGGTCGCTCGTGCCTATTCCAACATGACCGCGGCGGAAAACAACCTGCGGGATGCCCAGAGCAGTTTTATCGCCCTGGTGAACCAGATGCCGGATGACTTGCGCCAGCCCCAGCCGGACGCCAACTTCATGCCGCCGACCCTGGATGATGCCCTGGCCAAGGCCCAGGAAAACCACCCGACCCTGACTTCCGCCGCCTTCGACATCGACGCGGCCCGTTACCAGCACGAAGATGCCAAGGCCGGTTTTTACCCCAATGTCAGCCTGGAACTGGACAAGAACTGGGATGACGATATCGACGGGGTGCGTGGCCACAATTACGACTTCACCGCCATGGTGCGCATGCGTTACAACCTGTACAACGGCGGTGCCGACGTGGCCCGCAGCCGCTCCACCTCGGCGCTGGAGATGCAGGCCAAGGACATCCACATGAATGCCCATCGCCAGGTAGGCGAAGGCACCCGACTGGCATGGGCTGCTTATGAATCCCTTGGGCGGCAGAAGGACTTCCTGCGCCAGCATGTGGAGGCGAGCTATAACACCGTGGACGCCTACAAGAAGCAGTTCTCGCTGGGCAATCGTACCCTGCTTGACGTGCTCAACACCGAGAACGAACTGTTCGAGGCTCGCCGTTCCTACATCAATGCCGAATACGATCAACTGCTGGCGGAGTACCGCATCATGAATGCCACCGGCCAGTTGCTGGAGGCGTTGCGCTTTACCCAGCCCGAACAATGGCAGGCCAAAAACTGAACATAAGGAGATACACGATGAAAACATGGACTATTTTGGCCCTGCTCTTGCCCCTGGCCGCCTGTACCAGCCTGACCACCGAGCCGGAACGGGAAACGGTAGCCGCCTATGATCTGAGCGACGCGGATCGGGATGGTGTCATCACCGCCCGGGACAACTGCCTGGATACCCCGGTGGGCGCCTCGGTAGACAACGACGGCTGTCACAGCGGCGAGAGCCAGGTATTGCAGCAGGATTTGATCGTGCTGTTCGCCCACGACAGCTCGGTGATTTCACCCCAGTATCAGGCCGAGATCGAGCGGATGGCCGCCTTTATGGCGGAAAATCCGTCGCTCAGGCTGTTGCTGGAAGGCCATGCCAGCCAGGTCGGCAGCCACGACTACAACATCGCTCTGTCCAAGCGGCGGGCCGAGGCGGTCCGGCAGGCGATGATGCAGGCGGGCGTCGGCGGCGAGCGGCTGGAGATCATCGGCTATGGCGCCACCCGGCCCGTGCTGATGGGCGAGGATGAGCAGTCTGCCGCCGCCAACCGGCGGGTGGTTGGCGCCCTGGCCAGTGCCCGGGACGGGGTGAGGATGCGCTGGAACGTGTACAGCGTTGAACGCTGAGCCTGATTGCTGTTGATGAGGCGACTGCTTTCCCTGCTGGCTGGGCTGGCATGGCTGGGTCTGGTGCTCGGCCTGCCGGCCCAGTCGTTGTTGCGGGAAGACGAAAATATGATTGCGGCGGTGCGCCAGTTTTATGGCGAGCCGGCGACAACGCGTACCCAGGCATGGCGGCAACTGGTCAGGGAAGGACAGGCCGCGGGCTGGAGTGAACGGGAGCGACTTTCCCGGGTGAACATCTTCTTTAACCGCCTGCACTTTATCGACGATATCAAGTTGTGGGGCAAGGAAGACTACTGGGCGACCCCGCTCGAATTTCTGGGGGCGGGAGGCGGTGACTGCGAGGATTTCAGCATCGCCAAGTATTTCACCCTGCTGGAGCTTGGCATCGACGACAGCAAGTTGCGTTTGGTGTACGTCAAGGCATTGCGCTTGAACCAGTTTCATATGGTGGTTGCCTATTATCCGACACCGTCGTCGGTTCCCTTTATTTTGGACAATCTCGAGGGAACCATCCGGCCGGCGACGGAGCGCCGCGATCTTGAGCCCATTTACAGTTTTAACGGTCAGCACCTGTGGCTGATGCGGGAGCGGGGACAGGGTGAGCTGGCGGGGCAGGCATCACGATTGTCGCTTTGGAATGATTTGCGTGGCCGGGTCGATGTGAAACGACTGCAGCGCCCCAAAATCAATTTGGACAGATAACTATGACTTTATACCGCCAACTATTGGTAACCATGCTGTTGCTTTTTGCCATGCTGTTCATCACCGCCTATTCGGTGCAGTTCAGCTCTACCCGGAACTACCTGGCGCAGCAGCAGCAGACCACGGTAATCAACACCGTAACCTCATTGGGGCTGGCCCTGACGCCCTATCTCGAGACCAGTGATACCCTGGGAGCCGAGTCGGTGATCAACGCCGTGTTCGATGGGGGTTTTTACCGTCGGGTCCGGCTGGATCTGCTGGCCGCCGACCAGCAGATTATCCGGGAACATACCTCATTGCCCCGGCGGGTGCCGGCCTGGTTTGTCAACCTGGGGTTGTTCGAGGGGGCAAAATACGACGCCGTACTGACCTCAGGCTGGCTGCAACTGGGCCACTTGTATGTTGAAGGTCACCCCGGCCAGGCCTATTACGAACTCTGGCAGGGGATGAGCCGGCTGGCCACCTGGTTCCTGGCCTGTTTTTTGTTGGTGTGGGGGCTGCTGGTATTGGCCCTGCGTTATCTGCTGAAGCCCTTGCACGATATCGAGAAGCAGGCCAGGGAAATTGAACTGCACCATTTCGGCAAGGCCATTCCATTGCCCGCAACCCGTGAGTTGCGGGAAGTGGTGGCAGCCATCAACAATATGGCCGGCAAGCTGGAGCTTCAGTTCAAGGAGCAGGCGGACGAGGCGGAGCGGCTGCGGCAAAGGGCGTTTCTGGATGAAGCCTCGGGGCTGGGTAACAGGTCCTATTTTGTCTCCCAAAGCCAGTCCTGGCTCGGGGAAACCGGCGGTGGCACCGTGATCCTGATATCCGTGGACATGCTGGAGTCGCTTTATCAGGAAGAGGGGTTTGCTGTTCGTGACGAGATGATCAGGGCGGTTGCCGGCAGCTTGCGCCAGCTGTGCCGGCGTTTCGGTGAACATGCCCTGGCCCGGCTCTCCGCCTATGAATTCGCGATGCTGGTTCCGGAAACCGATGGAGAACGGCTGGGAATTCTGGGTGAAGAGATCAATCGCTCTATCGCCGATCTGGTGGTGGATCCGGTCAATGGCCGTGACCTGTCGGTGGTAGGAATGGCGGTGATTCAATCAGGGGACAACGTCAGCCAACTGCTGACCAGGGCCGACAATGCACTGAACAAGGCGCGCATGGAACATACCGGTGCCGTGGTGGTGGAGCATGGCAGGGCTGAAGACGGCCTGGGGCGACTGGCCTGGAAGCAACTGGTGGACGAAGCGCTGGCGGAAGACAGTTTTGAATGCAGTGTCCAGGCGGTGCTGGATTTTGATGGCAAGCCTTACCATGAGGAACTGTTCATTAGCATTCGCAAGGATGGTGTCGTCTATCATGCCGGCCACTTTCTGCCGGTGGTGGAGCAGTTCAAGCAGGGGGAGCGCTTGGATCTTCATATCATAGGCCGGGCCCTGGCGCTGTTGGCGGAGCGTCCGCAGTTAAAATTGGCGGTAAACCTTACCCGGCAGAGTTGTCATCAGGAAAGCTTCTGGACGGCCCTGACCGAGATGCTTGAGCAGTACAAGGAAGCCGGGCGCCGGCTGGCGTTGGAGCTGCCGGAAAGTGCTTTTGCCTCCGGCAAGGACATACTGGTGTCGCCCTTGGCCTCGCTGAAGGTGGTATGGGGCATCGATCACTTTGGCCGGCATTTTGACCTGTTGACCCAGTTGGGGGAACTCAGGCCCCATTATGTCAAGCTCGACCACGGTTATACCAGCCAGGTGGCGGAGCCCGGCTTCGACGATGCGTTCCTGGCGGCGGTTTGTCGTGCGGCCCACAACATGGGAGCGGTGACGATCGCTACCCGGGTGGAAACCGAGCCGCAAGTCCGGTTGCTCAAAACCCTGCATGTGGATGCCTATCAGGGCTTTATCAGCCCGCCTCGCCAGCTTCCCTGATCCTTCTAATTTTTCGTAGATAGCGGCGATTCCCATTGCGGGAATCGCCGATTTTTTGTGTAGGAAACCAACGGATTTCCGCCCTAGCCTTAAGGTATTACAGGCGAGAATTAGGGAAGAGAGCCATGGAAACCACCCGTATCGAGAAAGCAGTTCAAATTCTGGAACTGGAAGGCCGGGCCTATGTGATAGGCCAGGATGGTACCCTGCAACTGGTGGCACCGGGACAAATCCTGTTGCCGGGCACCCTGCTGGTGACCGACGAGAATACCCGCATCGTCTATGACGACAATCCCGAATTACCGGCGGAAGCGGCCCAGGTTCCCATGGACAACGATACCCTGGCGGAGGTGGATGCCATCCAGGCGGCCATTCTGGCCGGTTTGGATCCGACCGAACTGTTTGAAGCCCCGGCGGCCGGTCCCGCCGCCGGGCCTGTTGCCGCCGGCGTGGCCGGGCTGGGTAGCGGCAACGGCGGTTTCGTGGTGGTGGACAGGGTGGGGGGCTTTGTCCAGCCCGAGGCCGGTTTTCTTACCGCCTTCAATCCGCTGGCCTTCGAAACGGTCGATACCCTGGATCTGCTGCTGCCGGCCGATGAACCTCTGCCGCCCAATTCCATTCCGACCATAGTGATCATTCCCCAGCCGCCCACCGATCCGGAGGGCCAGCCCCAGTTGCCCGGTGTGGACGGCGCCTTTTCCTGGGTGAGCGAAGCCGGCCTGGAAGGGGGCAGCAAGGCCGGCAATGGCCAGCATGTTACCCAGGGCATCATAGCGATCAATACCGGTACCGATGCGCTGGCGGCCCTGGAGGTGCTGGTACAGAACAAGGACGGCATCTGGATCAATGTGACCAATGGCGGCGTAGTGGAAGGACTTTACGGCACCCTGGTGATCAACCCCGACTTTACCTGGATCTATACCCTCAACGCTCCTGTAGCTCATGAGAACGAGGGGCTGGTGTTCGATCAGGACGTGCTGAGCGATGTGTTCCAGATTAGGGTGACCGACGACGATGGTGATAGCGCCAGCGCCAGCCTGGATATCTTTATCCTCGACGATGGCCCGCTGGCCGAGGACGACAGTGCCACCCAGGTGGAGGAGAATGCGCCGATCACGGTCGAGGTGTTCGACAACGACAAGGAGGGGGCGGACGGTGTCGATCTGGCCAGCGGTGTGGCGCTGGTGGAGGGCAGCCTCACCGGCAGTGGCAGCCTGGTGTACAACAATGACGGCACCTTCAGCTATACCCCGGCGGCGGGCGAGGAAGGCGAGGTGAGCTTCCAGTACCGTCTTACCGACGGGGATGGGGACAGCGCCACGGCGACCGTGACCATCACCCTGCAGGGTGACTCCAAGCCGACGGTATCGGTGCTCTTGGCCGAGGGGGACGATGGCGTGGTGTGGGAATCGGCGCTGCCGGTCATCGGCAGTGGTGGTGGTGACCTGACCGCCTCCGGTTCGCTGGATATCAATACCGGCAACGATGCCCTGGACTTTATCGAGGTGCAGGACAAGGACGGTAACTGGATCAAGATCGACGCCGACGGCACCTTGGTGCAGGGGGACTACGGCACCCTGTCGGTCAATACCGACGGCAGCTGGACCTATACCCTGGCGGAGCACAGCCTGGACCATGACGGCATCGACCAGACCGGTGGCGCCGACCAGGTACAGGACCAGTTCCAGGTGCGGGTGACCGACGACGACGGTGACGTCTCGCCGGAGGCGACGCTGGCGGTCCTGATCAACGATGACGGCCCCGTGGCCGAGGACGACAGTGCCAGCCAGGCGAATGAAAACGAGCCGGTCACCATTGACGTGTTCGCCAACGACAAGGCGGGGGCGGACGGTGTCGATCTGGCCAGCGGCGTGGCGCTGGTGGAGGGCAGCCTCACCGGCAGTGGCAGCCTGGTGTACAACAATGACGGTACCTTCAGCTATACCCCGGCGGTGGGCGAGGAAGGCGAGGTGAGCTTCCAGTACCGCCTTACCGACGGGGACGGGGACAGCGCCACGGCGACCGTGACCATCACCCTGCAGGGCGACTCCAAGCCGACGGTATCGGTGCTCTTGGCCGAGGGTGACGATGGCGTGGTGTGGGAATCGGCGCTGCCGGCGGGCAGTGGTGGCGGTGACCTGACCGCCTCCGGTTCGCTGGATATCAAGACCGGCAACGATGCCCTGGACTTTATCGAGGTGCAGGACAAGGACGGTAACTGGATCAAGATCGACGCCGACGGCACCTTGGTGCAGGGGGACTACGGCACCCTGTCGGTCAATACCGACGGCAGCTGGACCTATACCCTGGCGGAGCACAGCCTGGACCATGACGGCATCGACCAGACCGGTGGCGCCGACCAGGTGCAGGACCAGTTCCAGGTGCGGGTGACCGACGACGACGGCGACGTCTCGCCGGAGGCGATGCTGACCATCCAGGTCAACGATGACGGCCCCGTGGCCGAGGACGACAGTGCCAGCCAGGCGAATGAAAACGAGCCGGTCACCATAGATGTGTTCGCCAACGACAAGGCGGGGGCGGACGGCGTCGACCTGGCCAGCGGCGTGGCGCTGGTGGAGGGCAGCCTCACCGGCAGTGGCAGCCTGGTGTACAACAATGACGGCACCTTCAGCTATACCCCGGCGGCGGGCGAGGAAGGCGAGGTGAGCTTCCAGTACCGTCTTACCGACGGGGACGGGGACAGCGCCACGGCGACCGTGACCATCACCCTGCAGGGCGACTCCAAGCCGACGGTATCGGTGCTCTTGGCCGAGGGTGACGATGGCGTGGTGTGGGAATCGGCGCTGCCGGCGGGCAGTGGCGGCGGTGACCTGACCGCCTCCGGTTCGCTGGATATCAAGACCGGCAACGATGCCCTGGACTTTATCGAGGTGCAGGACAAGGACGGTAACTGGATCAAGATCGACGCCGACGGCACCTTGGTGCAGGGGGACTACGGCACCCTGTCGGTCAATACCGACGGCAGCTGGACCTATACCCTGGCGGAGCACACCCTGGACCATGACGGCATCGACCAGACCGGTGGCGCCGACCAGGTGCAGGACCAGTTCCAGGTGCGGGTGACCGACGACGACGGCGACGTCTCGCCGGAGGCGATGCTGACGGTCCTGATCAACGACGATGGCCCCGTGGCCGAGGACGACAGTGCCAGCCAGGCGAATGAAAACGAGCCGGTCACCATTGACGTGTTCGCCAACGACAAGGCGGGGGCGGACGGCGTCGACCTGGCCAGCGGCGTGGCGCTGGTGGAGGGCAGCCTCACCGGCAGTGGCAGCCTGGTGTACAACAATGACGGCACCTTCAGCTATACCCCGGCGGCGGGCGAGGAAGGCGAGGTGAGCTTCCAGTACCGTCTTACCGACGGGGACGGAGACAGCGCCACGGCGACCGTGACCATCACCCTGCAGGGCGACTCCAAGCCGACGGTATCGGTGCTCTTGGCCGAGGGTGACGATGGCGTGGTGTGGGAATCGGCGCTGCCGGCGGGCAGTGGTGGCGGTGACCTGACCGCCTCCGGTTCGCTGGATATCAAGACCGGCAACGATGCCCTGGACTTTATCGAGGTGCAGGACAAGGACGGTAACTGGATCAAGATCGACGCCGACGGCACCTTGGTGCAGGGGGACTACGGCACCCTGTCGGTCAATACCGACGGCAGCTGGACCTATACCCTCGACACCAACAGCCTCGAGCATGACGACCCGAATGCCATCGGCACCGCCGACCAGGTGCAGGACCAGTTCCAGGTGCGGGTGACCGACGACGACGGCGACGTCTCGCCGGAGGCGACGCTGACGGTCCTGATCAACGACGATGGCCCCAGGGTGCAGGCTGACAATGCTCAAGATATTCAAGTGCAACTGGACGAGACGGCGACGACCAGTGGTGTGGCGACCATCGACACCGGCGCGATAGTGAAAGGAGATGATCCCGATGTAGAGGGCAGTGGCTATATCAGCCGGGCCCAGAGCGAGGGGGCATTGGTGACCTTGACCGATGAGGCCTTTGGTGCCGATGGTCCGGCGTCAGAAGACTCCCTGGTATACGCATTGACGGTGATCCAGGCGGAATCTGGGTTGAAAGTGACCGATGGTGCACCGATCAGCCTGGTGCTGCTGGCCAGCGGTGTGGTGGTCGGGGTGGTGAACGGCGGTGACTTCGACGGCCAGGCCGCCTTTGCCATCCATGTCGACGTCGCGACCGGGGTGGTGACGGTGGAGCAGTACCTGTCGCTGCAGCATCCGGACGCCACCAATCCGAATGATGCGTTGCCATTGGCGGCGGGGGCACTGGGGATGACGGTGACCCTGACCGACGGCGACGGCGACAGCGTCACCAGCGCGGTGGTGGATGTGTCCGGGCAAATCTCTTTTAAAGATGACGGGCCAGCCAACTTCTACCCAGAGGGGGTTCATGTGGTTTTAGGGGTGGAAGAGCCTTTGCCTACTACCATCACCAAATCACTGAACTTTGCGGAAAATGCTGGAGCAGATGGTGTGGGTTCAGTCGTCTTTTCTATAGTAGATGGACAAGCCTTGTTGGATGAGAATGGCAACCAGCTCTATATGAATAATAAACCTTTGTTTTTGTTTTATAATGGAAGTGAAAATAATCTGAAAGCCATGACGCAAGACGGAGAAGTGGCGTTTAATGCGGAAATAAATGCTAGTGGGGATATGTCCATCACTATGTTCTCCGGAAGCTTAATAAGTAGCTCTATAATGACAACGGTAACGGATTTGTCCGGTGTCGGCGGCGGTAATATTCCATTTAAGGGGTTGAATATAGGGAGTAAGCAAAATCCGGATCCTGATGCCAGTAATGATGTTTTGGTTACTTCCGAGATCATGCCATTGGATGACGGTGTTTTTGGGACTGTTAATAGCAATGCCAATACTTTAGGTGTGGGTACAGGTAACAATTTAACAGCTGGCGAGATTATTCGCTACGATCTGGTGACTGGGCTAAGTGTTAATGATCAGAAAAATAGTGAAAGCTATAGTTTTGAGGGCTATCAGCAAACATTTTCCTTTCTCCAGAATATCACTGTCTCAGGAAGCAACAAGGATGCAGACTTCAAGTTGCGTATTTATGCTGCCAGTGGTAGTGCTACCAACGCAACTAGCAGTATGGTGGGGGCGACAACAGATAAGCAGTTGTCGCTCACGGTTGATGAAATTATTATTTACGATGATAAGGGAGTCGTTCAGGATAATGAAAATCATGTGGCGCAAGATGGTGATGGTGTCATCATATATAATCTTGGTAATGGCTGGAGTTTTAAAATAGTTAGTTTTGATGAAGAAGGAAATGCGGAAGCCTTTAATGCCATTGAGATAGAGGCGGTTGAGTCGGCGAGTGGGGTTGTTGATAATGATAATGTCAGCACGGATTTCAAACTGGGCTCTTTTTCTTTTGGTCAGTCTTCCGAGCTTGAAGTCGTTACTTTTGAACTGCCCGTAACAGGATTTGATGGAGATGGTGATTCCGTCAGCAGTACCATTAATGTGACGGTTTATCCTGATATCAAGAGTATTGAAGGAACGAATGATGATAACCTTCTTACTGCCTCTGATGACGGAAGCTATCTGTTCGGATATGCCGGTAACGACATTCTTATTGGCGGTGCCGGCGATGATATCCTGATAGGCGGTTTGGGCAATAACACCCTGACCGGGGGAGACGGGGCGGATATTTTCCGCTTTATCGAGGCCGACGCCGGCTCCGTCAATACCATCACCGACTTTGAAAAGGGGATTGACCAGCTTGATCTGAGCGAACTGCTCAATGGCGAGGAGTCCGGAAACTTGAACGACTACCTGAACTTCAGCCTGGATAACGGCGATACCCTGCTCACCGTCTCGCCTGGTGGTGACGGCGGCAATACCCAGGTTATCCGCTTCGAGAACCAGGACCTGCTGGCGGATTACGGTGTCAACAGCAGCAGCGCACTGATCAACGCCATGCTGGACGATCAGTCGCTGATGGTGGACAAGTCATGACGGCGGGGCTCAGGTAAAGGCGAGGCAACCATGGCCAAGGTGACAACGGCCCTGCTCCAGGGTGTCAGCTACCACTGGAACGGGCAGGACATATTGGTGGACGACGGGGTCAACCTGCCGTGGTCGCTGCCGGGCGGCAGCCTGGAAGAGGTCGAACTCTTCGATGGAGAGGGAGAGCCGCTGGGATCCTTCTCCATCGATTTTGAGGAGCAACGCTGGTCCCTGTGGGGGCAGGGAAGCGCCGGGGAAGTGATCCTGCTGGATGAAAGCGGGGCACGCCTGCAGCCCGTTGCCAGGGCGGGGGAGCTGGACGATATCCTGCTGCAAGAAGGCGTTCCCCTGCCTTCCACCGGGCTGGTTTCCGGCAATGGCCCCGGGGAGCTGGTATTGCCGGATCTCGACGACATCCTGGACGAAGTGATGGATTTGGATGAGACTCTTCCTGCGACTGCCCCTGACACAGCGGGGCTCAGCAGCGAGCTGATCGACGATGTGGTCAACTGGCTGGCGGTGTATCATCATCACGATTGAACCGGTCGGGCCCATCCGGGTCAGATATCAGGTCATTTCCATCATGAGGCAACACCATGCGTATTTTCCCCCTCGGCAGCCTGTCACTGCTGCCCTTGTTGTTCAGCTCGGCCAGCTTCGCCATCGCCGTGCCCGATGCCCCCCACCTGGTCACCCAGGGCCAATCCGAGATCCGGGTTGAACCCGACATGGCGACCCTATCGGTCTCGGTGACCGCGCTCAAGCCGGAAAGCCGCGCCGCCAAGGAAGAGGTCGACACCAAGGTCGCCGCCCTGTTCAGCAGCCTGGCGGGGCTGGGCATCAACAAGGAAGATATCGACAGCGGCAATGTCATCACCCGTCCCGATTATCGCTATCCGAAAGACGGGGACGGTCCCGAGCTGAAAGGATACCTGGCCGAGCGGCAGATCACGGTGCGGCTGTACGATCTGGAACAATTGAGCCCGGCGCTCAACAAGATACTGGAGCAGGGCATTCAGAACATTCAGCAGGTCAGCTACGGCAGGCGTGATGCGGACGAAGTGCGCCGGGAGGCCCGCGCGGCGGCGGTGGCCAACGCCCAGGCCCTGGCCGAAGAGCTGGCGGCGGGCTTTGGCCGCAGCCTGGGCGAAGTGTACGCCATCGAATACCAGGCACAGGGGCCCATCATGCCGCGTCCCTTCGGCATGATGGCGAAGATGGCTTCGGCCGAGAGCCTGGACGCCAGCTATGTGCAGAACGAAATCCAGTTCAACGACTCGGTACAGGTGGTGTTTACCCTCGAATAAAAGGTGGCCGGGGAAAGGGAATATTCCCCGGATGCTCCGTCCGGAGCCGGCCGATTCCCCCGCAGTAAAAGGGTTCAGTGATTAAAAAAAAATTTATAACTTAAAAAAACGTGACCTTGATTACAGAAATTCCCTAAAGCCGATGTTTTTGATACTTTATGGTCCTATAACGCAGTTGTCATAAAGGACCAGGTAATGGCTAACTATTCTTTAGATAAAGAAAAAATTAAAATTTTATTATTGGAAGGCGTGCATCCAGGCACCGTTGATTCCTTTAAAAATGCTGGCTACAGCAATATCGACTATCTGAAGACCTCTCTGGCAGAAGATGAACTCAAGGAACGCATCAAGGACGTTCATTTCGTCGGCATCCGCTCCCGTACCCAACTGACCGACACCGTGCTGGACGCGGCCGACAAGCTGGTGGCCATCGGCTGCTTCTGCATCGGCACCAACCAGGTCGATCTGGCGGCGGCCGAGATCCGCGGTATTCCGGTGTTCAACGCCCCCTTCTCCAACACCCGCAGCGTGGCCGAACTGGTGCTGGGTGAGCTGTTGCTGCTGCTGCGCGGCATCCCCGAGCGCAATGCCCTGGCTCACCGCGGTATCTGGCAGAAAACCGCCACTCATTCCTTCGAGGCGCGTGGCAAGAAGCTCGGCATCATCGGTTACGGTCATATCGGCACCCAGCTCGGCATTATCGCCGAGGGTATCGGCATGCAGGTGTTCTACTACGATATCGAAAACAAGCTGTCGCTCGGCAACGCCACCCAGATTGCCAGCCTGGAAGAGCTGCTCAACATGTCCGACGTGGTGTCCCTGCACGTGCCGGAAACCCCCCAGACCAAGAACATGATTGGCGCCGAGGAGCTGGCGATGATGAAGCCGGGTGCCATCCTGATCAACGCCTCCCGTGGCACCGTGGTGGAGATCGAGGCCCTGGCCGAGGCCCTGCGCAGCAAGCATGTCGCCGGTGCCGCCATCGACGTCTTCCCGGTCGAGCCCAAGTCCAACGATGAAGAATTCATGTCGCCGCTGCGCGAGTTCGACAACGTCATCCTGACTCCCCATGTCGGCGGCTCCACCCAGGAAGCCCAGGAGAACATCGGCTACGAAGTGGCGGGCAAGCTTATCAAGTACTCCGACAACGGCTCCACCCTGTCGGCGGTCAACTTCCCCGAGGTGTCCCTGCCCGAGCATTCCGGCACCAGCCGGCTGCTGCACATCCACCATAACAAGCCGGGCATACTGAATCAGATCACCCAGGCTTTCGCCAGCGAAAACATCAATATCGCGGCCCAGTATCTGCAAACCTCGCCGAAAATCGGTTATGTGGTGATCGATGTGGAAACCGCCCAGAGCGAGCAGGCCCTGACCAGGCTCAAGGCCATCGAGGGCACCATCCGCGCCCGTATCCTGCACTAAGAAGCTAGAAGCTAGAAGCTAGAAGCTAGAAGCCCGGGAAACCGGGCTTTTTATTTGCTCAAATTGTCGGTTGTTCACCTTGGCCGTTACGGGCTACAGCACTTCCGGCCGGATATCCAGCTCATCCACAAAGCGCTCCACACTCAGCTCCGCCTGCTTGACCTCGTCGAAGCTGGCGAGGTGGCACACCGCATCCCCCTCGTTGACCAGCGGCATGGTCAGGCAGCCGATGACGATGCCGCTGCGCGGTGCCGTGACCTCGCAGGTGTCGGCGCCCAGGGGGGCGCTGATGGTGCCCAGGCACTGGCCCTTGCTGACCCGGTCGCCGAGGCGGGCCTTGAGGTGCAGCAGGCCGTCCTGCTCGGCCCGGATCCAGGTGCTGGATTTGGCGATCATGGGTTTAACCTTGGCCTTGCCGGCCACCGGTTTCAGCATGCCGAGGCCGCGCATCACGTTGAGCACGCCCCGGGTTCCGGCCTTGATGGCGAGCGGATCGAAGCGCAGGGCCTCGCCTGCCTCGTAAAGGATCACGGGGATGCCCCTGCTTTCCGCCACCGCCCGGAGCGAGCCGTCGCGGATGCTGGCGTCCAGCACCACGGGGGCGCCGAAGTCGTCCGCCATCTGGCGGGTGGCGGGGCAGTCCAGCCTGGCCCGGATCTGGGGCAGGTTGGATCTGTGGATGGCCCCGGTGTGCAGATCCACGATGTGGCTGCATTGGCTGACGATCTCGTCCACGAAGAAATGGGCCACCCGCGCGCCGAGCGAGCCTTTCTCCGAGCCGGGAAAGCAGCGGTTCAGATCCCGCCGGTCCGGCAGGTAGCGGGACTTGTGGATAAAGCCGAATACATTGACCACGGGCACCGCCACCAGGGTGCCCTTGAGCCGCGCCGGGTTTACCCGGGCCAGCACCTGGTTGACGATCTCGATGCCGTTCAGCTCGTCGCCGTGGATGGCGGCGCAGATCAAGAGCACCGGGCCGGGCTGCCGGCCATGCACCACCTCCAACGGCACCGTCAGGGGCGACTGGGTATAGAGCTGGGCCAGGGCCAGTTGCAATACCCGGCGGCTGCCGGGCGTTATCTGGGTACCGGCGATAGGAAAGCTCTCCCGCATCAGCCGCGCTCCTGAGACTTGCGTTTCTTGTGGGCGTGTTTTTCGATGTACTGGATCATCAACTCTGCCACGTCCTTGCCGGTGGCCTGCTCTATGCCCTCCAGCCCGGGGGAGGAATTGACCTCCATTACCAGGGGGCCGCGTTTGGAACGAAGCAGATCCACCCCGGCCACGCTCAGGCCCATGGCCTTGGCCGAGGCGATGGCGGTCTTGCGCTCCTCCGGACTGATGCGCACCAGGGTGGCTTCACCGCCCCGGTGCAGGTTGGAGCGGAACTCGCCCTCCCTGGCCTGGCGCTTCATGGCGGCAATGACCCTGTCGCCCAGCACGAAGCAGCGGAGATCGGCGCCGTTCGCCTCTTCGATGAATTCCTGCACCATGATGTTGGCTTTGAGTCCCATAAAGGCCTCCAGCACGCTCTCCGCCGCCTTGCGGGTTTCCGCCAGCACCACTCCTATGCCCTGGGTGCCCTCGAGCAGCTTGATCACCAGAGGCGCGCCGCCCACCATGTCGATCAGATCCGGCACATCGCCGGGCTTGCAGGCGAAGCCGGTGATGGGCATGCCGACGCCCTGGCCGGACAGCAGCTGCAGCGAGCGCAGCTTGTCCCGGGAGCGGCTGATGGCGGCGGAGTGGTTCAGGGAATAACAGCCCATCATCTCGAACTGGCGCAGCACCGCGGTGCCGTAGAAGGTGATGGAGGCGCCGATGCGCGGGATCACGGCGTCGAAATGCTCCAGCTCCCGGCCCTGGTAATGGATGGAGGGCTTGTTGTCGTTGATGTTCATGTAACACTTGAGGGCATCGATGATGGTGACCTTGTGTCCCCGCACCTCGGCCGCCTCCCGCAGGCGGCGGGTGGAGTACAGGGACGCGTTACGCGAAAGAATGGCAATGTTCATGGGTTTCATCAGGCTTGGCACGGCTCTCTGTTTCTCGATCCGGGGGAGCATAAAATCAGGCCCACTATCTACGCTATCCGGGGGGCCGGCGCCAACAAGAAAAAGCGGGGTTGGGGTCAAAAATATTCGTTTTGCGGTCAAAGCGCCACTATTGTCGATTTATCCGGCAACGGCCGGGCGGCGTCCGGTTTCGGCCGGCACCTTTATTTGTGGCGCCCGCTGTGCCTAAATAATAATCCCATGTGAGCGGGCGGCAGCATACTGGCCGGCTGCCCGGCAGCCAACCGAGCGAGGAGGAGCCATGTCTTCCATTTCGAAGCTATCCACACTGAAACTGGGCGAACAGTCCTGTCTCTACTACAGCCTGGAGCAGGCGCCGGGCGGCAAGGCCCTGGCCCGCCTGCCCAAGTCCCTCAAGGTGCTCGCCGAGAACCTGCTGCGCCACCAGGGACAGGACGGCGTCGGCCCGGACGATATCGCCGCCATGGCCGACTGGCTGAACGGCGGTACCAGCGAGCGGGAGATCGCCTTTCGTCCGGTGCGGGTGCTGATGCAGGACTTTACCGGGGTGCCGGCGGTGGTGGATCTGGCCGCCATGCGCCAAGCCGTGCAACGCCTGGGCGGCGAGGTGGAAAAGGTCAACCCGCTGACGGCGGTGGATCTGGTCATCGACCATTCGGTGATGGTGGACGCCTTCGCCGACGACAAGTCCTTCGCCACCAACGTGGACCTGGAAATGGCCCGCAACGGCGAGCGCTACGCCTTCCTGCGCTGGGGTCAGCAGACCTTCGACAACTTCCGGGTGGTGCCGCCCGGCACCGGCATCTGCCACCAGGTCAACCTGGAATACCTGGGCCGGACCGTGTGGCGCCTGCCCGGCGAGGGCGACACCGTCGTCTGCCCCGACACCCTGGTGGGCACCGATTCCCACACCACCATGATCAACGCCCTGGGCGTGCTCGGCTGGGGCGTGGGCGGCATAGAGGCGGAGGCGGCGATGCTGGGCCAGCCGGTGTCCATGCTGATCCCCGAGGTGGTGGGCTTTAAACTGAGCGGCAAGTTGCGCGAGGGCATCACCGCCACCGATCTGGTGCTCACCGTCACCGAGATGCTGCGCAAGAAGGGGGTGGTGGGCAAGTTCGTGGAATTCTACGGCGACGGCCTGGCGAGCCTGCCCCTGGCGGACAGGGCCACCATCGCCAACATGGCGCCGGAATACGGCGCCACCTGCGGTTTCTTCCCGGTGGACGAGGAAACCCTGCGCTACCTGCGGCTGACCGGTCGCGACGAGGAGCAGCTCGCACTGGTGGAAGCCTATTGCAAGGCCCAGGGCCTGTGGCGCCACCCCGGCGACGAGCCGGTGTTCACCGACACCCTGAGCCTGGACATGGGTCAGGTGGAGGCCTGCCTGGCCGGGCCCAAGCGGCCCCAGGACAGGGTACCGCTGTCGCGGGTAGCGGAAGCCTTTGCGCTTGGCAACCAGATCAAGGTGGAAGCGGCCCAGCAGAGCCGACTGGAAAATGAAGGCGGCCAGACGGCGGTGGGTGCCAATCAGCCATCTGCCGGCACCGAATTTTCCCTAGATGGCCAAAACCATCGGCTGCAGGAGGGCGCCGTGGTCATTGCCGCCATTACCTCCTGCACCAATACCTCCAACCCCAGCGTGCTGATGGCCGCCGGCCTGCTGGCCAAGGCGGCGGCGGAGAAGGGCCTGACCCGGGCGCCCTGGGTCAAGAGTTCCCTGGCACCGGGCTCCAAGGTGGTGACCGACTACCTGAAGAAGGCCGGGCTGATGCCCTGGCTGGAGCGTCTGGGCTTCTACCTGGTGGGCTATGGCTGCACTACCTGCATCGGCAACTCGGGCCCCCTGCCCGAGCCCATCGAGCAGGCCATCCGGCAGGACGACATCACGGTCGCCTCCGTGTTGTCGGGCAACCGCAACTTCGAAGGTCGCATCCATCCCCTGGTCAAGGCCAACTGGCTGGCCTCGCCGCCGCTGGTGGTGGCCTACGCCCTGGCCGGCAACATCAAGGTGGATCTGACCCGGGATCCGCTCGGTACCGGCAAGGACGGAAAACCGGTCTACCTCAAAGATATCTGGCCCAGCCAGCAGGCCATCACCAAGGCGGTGGAGCAGGTGAACAGCGAGATGTTCCGCAAGGAATATGCCGAGGTGTTCGAGGGCGATGAGCGCTGGCGGGCCATCGCGGTCACCGGCGGTAGCACCTTCGACTGGCAGCCGGATTCCAGCTATATCCGCCATCCGCCTTTTTTCGAGACCATGGGCAAGGAGCCCGAGCCGGTGGCGGACATCAAGGATGCCCGGCTGCTGGCCATACTGGGAGATTCGGTGACCACGGACCATATTTCCCCGGCCGGCAACATCAAGGCCGACAGCCCGGCGGGACGCTACCTGCGGTCCCTGGGCGTCGAGCCGCGTGATTTCAACTCCTACGGCTCGCGGCGCGGCAACCACGAGGTGATGATGCGCGGCACCTTTGCCAATATCCGCATCCGCAACCTGATGCTGGACGGGGTGGAAGGGGGCGAGACCCGCCATTATCCCAGCGGTGAGCAACTGGCCATCTATGACGCGGCCATGCGCTACCAGGAGGAGGGCGTGCCCCTGGTGGTGGTGGCCGGCAAGGAGTACGGCACCGGCTCCAGCCGCGACTGGGCCGCCAAGGGCACCCGCCTGCTGGGCGTACGCGCGGTGATCGCCGAATCCTTCGAGCGCATCCACCGCTCCAACCTGATCGGCATGGGGGTGGTGCCGCTGGAATTCACCGGTGGCGACAGTGCCGCCGGCCTGGGGCTAAAAGGAGACGAGCGGCTCGGCATCCGCGGCCTGAACGAGCTGACACCCGGCAAGACGCTGACGGTGGAGATAACGGACGCCGACGGCAAGGAGCGGGAGATCCAGGTGCGCTGCCGTATCGACACCGGGGAGGAACTCACCTACTACCGCCACGGCGGCATACTGCACTATGTGATCCGCAGAATGCTCTGAAGCCGGAAGCTTGAGGCTGGAAGCTGGAAGCAAACCGAGGGGGGCAGACTCGGCTTCCAGCTTACGTCTTCCAGCTGTTTTTTAACCCAGGGTGGCGAGGATCACCTGGTCGGGGGCGAAGCAGGCGAAGGCGCGGCTGCCCGGGGCGGGCAGGGGTTCCTGCGCCGGGCGCAGGGCGTGGATCTCATGGCCCTGATCCAGTCGCAGGGTAATTTCGTTGAACTGCTCGCCGCTGGCCACCTCGACGATGGCGCCGGCCAGGCGGTTGCGGGTGTCGTCGGCTGGCGCCGTTTCAACGGCGACCCAGGGCGCCTTGATCAGCGCCAGCACCTCCTTGCCCGGCGCCAGTCCCAGCCGCCGGCAGCTTTGTTCGGTGATGTCCGCGTAAAGCAGGGCGCCGCCGTCCAGCCGCAGCCGGACCTTGCGGCTGAGATCGCTCGGATCCATTCCTTCCACCCGGGCGAAGAACTGATTGCGGGCGCTGGTCTGCAGGCCGAAGCGCGCCACCACCGCCAGCAGGCTGTCGAGGGAGGCGGCCTCGTCCTGCAGGGCGTCCACCGCCATCCGCTCTATCCGGGCCAGCAGGCTGTAGACTTTCAGCAGCCGCTCGCCATAGGGGGTGAGGCGGGCGCCGCCGCCGCCCTTGCCGCCGGCCTCGCTCTCCACCACCGGCTGTCCGGCCAGCTCGTTCATCTCGCGCACCGCGTCCCAGGCCGACTTGTAGCTGATGCTGGCGGCCTTGGCGCCCTGGCTGATGGAGCCCTGTGCGCGAATGCATTCCAGCAGGCGGATGCGCTTGGGGTTGACGAACAGCCGACCCTCGCGGTGCAGGCTGAGCAGGAGTTCCAGATCCATATTCATCTACCGAGTGAAAAGGGCATTGTCCCCGGAAAGCCGGGCGGCCTCAACTGCCCGGCGCCTTATTCCAGCAGGGCCATGGACTTGATCAGGGCCTGGGCCGACATGCCCGGGGCCAGGGCCAGCTCGGCCACGGACCAGGCGGTCAGCTCCGCCAGCAGGGGCTGGCCGTCGGCCAGCCGGCAGATCACCAGTTGGTGACCTTCCACCACCGGGCCGATTTGTGTGATGTGCACCGGCAGGCGGTTGCGGATGCTGAGGCGCCCCGGCGCCTCCAGGGCCAGGCTGACATCCCGGGCCAGGATGCGCAGGCGCCGGCTGGTGGCGGGCGGGGTGCCCCGGGCGCCGGCCCAGAGGGTGGCGGCCGCCGTGTGGAAGGGATAAAGGCCGTGCCGGTCACGCTCGCCCAGCCGGCCTTCCAGCACGGAAACCGGCCCTTCCTCGTCGAACAGGGGGGAATCGGGGCGCACCAGGGCTTCCCGCAGGGGGGAAATGGCGTCGACCCGTCCCCGGCTCATAAACAGCACCCGATCCGCCAGCCGCTCCACCTCCTCCGGGGCATGGGTCACCATCAGTATGGGCACGCCGGCCTCCCGGGCCAGGCGGGAGAGGAAGGGCATGATCTCCCGCTTGGTCTGGGTATCCAGGGCCGACAGGGGTTCGTCCAGCAGCAGCAGCCGGGGGCTGGCGAGCAGGGCCCGGCCCAGGGACACCCGTTGGCGCTGGCCGCCGGAAAGCCGATCGATGGTGCGCTCGAGCAGCGCCTCTATGCCCAGCATGGCCGTCACCTCGGCCAGGCTCAGGCGCCGCTCCGCCACCGGGGTGCGACGCAGGCCGTACTCCAGGTTGCCTCGCACCGACAGGTGGGGCAGCAAACTGTGCTCCTGAAACACCAGGCCGATGCGCCGCCGGTGCAGGGGCAGAAAGTGGCGGCCCTGCTGCCAGCGCTGGTCGCCGAAACGGACCTCGGCCTCCGGCACCTTGTCCAGGCCGGCAATCAGGCGCAGCAGCGTGGTCTTGCCGCAGCCGGAGCGGCCGAACAGGGCGGTGACTCCGTCCAGTGGCAGGGAAAAATCCACATCCAGCTCGAAATCCTGGCGTTGCAACCGGGCTTTGACAACAAGGCTCATAGGCGGACGCTCTCGAAACGGCGGCTGACGGCATAGACCACGAACAGCACCAGGAAGGCGAACACCAGCAGCAGCAGCGACAGGCTGTGGGCCGCGTCGTAGTTCATGGCTTCGGCGTGATCGTAGATGGTGGTGGACAGTACCTTGGTCTGGCCGGGGATGCTGCCGCCCAGCATCAGGATCACCCCGAACTCGCCCAGGGTATGGGCGAAACTGAGGGTGGCGGCGATCACGAAGCCGCCCCGGCTGAGCGGCAACAGCACGGTAACAAAGCGATCCAGGGGGCCGGCGCCGAGGGAGGCGGCCACCTCCAGCGGGCGCCGGCCCTGGGCGGTAAAGGCCTCCTGCAGGGGTTGCACCGCGAAGGGCAGGGAATAGATCACCGAACCTATCAGTATGCCCTCGAAGGTGAAGGCCAGATGATTGAGCCCCAGGGACTCCAGGGTGCCGCCGACCCAGCCGCGGGGGCCCAGGGTGATCAGCAGGTAGAAGCCGAGCACCGTCGGCGGCAGCACCAGGGGCAGGGCCACCAGTGCCTGTACCGCGATGCGCAGGGGGGAGCGAGGGCCGGCCAGCCACCAGGCCAGGGGGGTGGCGATGACCAGCAGGATCAGGGTGCTGTACAGGCAGAGTTTGAGGGTGACCTGGATGGCGACCCAGTCGCTGGGACTCAGGCTGAGCATAACAACTTATCCTTTCGCGTCTTCCATGAAAGAGCCCCGGCCTCGCGAGGTGGCGGGGACGGGCTCAACGGGGCCGGCGGGTTAGCCGAGTCCGGAGATGTTAGCGCTGTTGATCGGGCAGCAGAAAGCCGTATTTTTCCATGATGGCGTGGGCCGGCTCGGTCGCCATATAGCGGGCGAAGCCCCTGGCCGCCTCGTTGTGCTCCGCCCTCTTGGTCACCACATAGCCCTGGGTCAGGGGCTGGTGCAACCGGTCGTCGATCAGGTAATGGCCGTGGCTGGCCAGATCCGGGAAAAGCGCCAGGGAGAGGGCGATGATGCCCACATCGGCCGCCTCCGACGCCACCATCTGGGCGGTGTGGGCGATATTCTCCCCGAACACCAATTTGTTTTGCACCTGCTCCCAGACGCCTACCGCGGTCATCGCTTCCTGGGCACGGGCGCCGTAGGGGGCATGGGCCGGCTGGGCGATGGCGATGCGCTTGATGTCGTCCCGGGTCAGGTCCGCCAGGGTAAGTTGGCCGGCATCCAGGCGTGTGCTCCAGAGTACGATGCGGCCGATGGCGTAGACTTCCGGCTCGGTGGCGGTCAGGCCTTCCTCCTTGAGTTTTTCGGGAAAGGCGATGTCGGCGGAAAAGAACACATCATAGGGGGCGC
Source organism: Zobellella denitrificans (assembly GCF_002407485.1). Lineage (NCBI taxonomy): Bacteria > Pseudomonadati > Pseudomonadota > Gammaproteobacteria > Aeromonadales > Aeromonadaceae > Zobellella > Zobellella denitrificans. Next base: position 1,386,528 of record NZ_CP012621.1, read on the forward strand.
CGTTGATGATCTGGGTGGTCATCTTGCCGGAGGAGCCGTAGATCACCTCCACCTGCTGGTCCGGGTGCTCGGCCTTGTACCCCTCGAGGATGTCGTCCAGGGCGTAGCGCAGATCCGAGGCGGCGGCGATGGTGAACTTTTCCGCCTGGGCGGTGAAGGAAAGCCCCAGGGCCAGCAGCAGACCGAGTATCCATGTCATCGGGTGTTGACTCCATCCAAGGTAACAGGGAGGGTGATATTTCGCTGTATAAAAAAATAATAGCGATTGGCGTAATGTAGTGGGTTATATAACCCTTGGCAAGATCTGTTTTTATTTGAAAATAATTAGGGGGGTATAACGGGAGGAGAAGGGCCAGACAGAACGCCTGGCCCGGGCGGGATCAGGCGCCCTTGCGCACCACGCCCTCGGGGGTGCCGATCAGCAGCACATCGGCGCCACGTTCGGCGAAGAGGCCGTTGGTGACCACGCCGACGATGGCGTTGATGCGGGTCTCCAGGCCCTTGGGATCGGTGATCTTGAGACCGTGCACATCCAGGATCTGGTTGCCGTTGTCGGTAACCACGCCTTCCCGGTAGACGGGGCGGCCGCCGAGCTTGGCCAGTTCCCGGGCCACGTACTCCCGCGCCATGGGGATCACTTCCACCGGCAACGGGAAGGCGCCCAGCACCTCGACGGTTTTGCTGCCGTCGACGATGCACACGAACTTGTCGGCCACGGCGGCCACGATCTTCTCCCGGGTCAGGGCCGCGCCGCCGCCCTTGATCATCGCCATGGCGCCGTCGATTTCATCGGCGCCGTCCACATAGACCGCCAGCTCGCCGACCTCGTTGAGATCGAAGACTTCGATGCCCAGTTGCTGCAGCCGGGCGGTGGAGGCCTCGGAGCTGGACACGGCGCCCTTGATCTGGTCCTTGATGGAGCCGAGGGCGTCGATAAAGTGGTTGACGGTGGAGCCGGTGCCCACGCCCACCAGGGTGCCCGGGGTCACGTACTCCAGCGCCGCCCAGCCGGCGGCCTTTTTCATTTCGTCTTGTGTCATGGCTGTGCTGTCTCCTGCAAAAGTGCCGCGCATTATAGCAAAGGCGGCCCTGCTTGCATGCGGCTTTTACCAGCGCCAGTGCCGGTTGGGCGTGAGCAGCTCGGGCAGGGGCACGTCCCAGTGGTCGGTGGGAATGGCGGCCAGTTGCTGGCAGTCGTGGGCCAGGCCCACCGGGCGCGGACCCTGGCCCCGGTGCCAGCCGGACAGGGTCCTGTCGTAGAAGCCGCCGCCCATGCCCATGCGGTTGCCGGCGGCGTCGAAGGCCACCAGGGGGGTGTAGATAAGCTCCAGCTCCGCCTTGGGCAGCAGCAGGCGTACATCGAGCCGGGGCTCGGGAATGCCGAAGCGGTTGGCGATGAGCGCCGTGTCCGGATCGTAGCGCAGAAAGAGCAGGTGGCCCGGGCTGAAGTGGTGCAGTACCGGCAGGTAGACCTGGGCGCCCCGGGACCAGTACCAGTCGATCAGCGGCTGGGGGTCGAGTTCGCCGTCGTTGGCCAGGTACAGTGCCACCCGCCGGGCCGAGGCCAGGTGAGGGGTGTCGGCCACCCGCTCTGCGATGGTGCGGGCCGCGGCGTCCTGTTCGGCCTCGGTCAGCCGGCGGCGGGCCTGGCGTATCTGCTGCCTGATCTGGTGTCTGTCAGTCATGGCGGGTTCCGGTAAAAAAGAGACTAACGGCAGCTTATCGCAGTCTTCGCCGGCAATGCAAAGCGGCCGTCAGCGATGCCAGGGGCTGTTTTTCAGGCGCAGGTACAGTTCTTCCACCTGGGTGCGGGCCCAGGGGGTGCGGCGCAGGAACTTGAGGCTGGACTTGATGCTGGGATCCTGCTTGAAGCAGTTGATATTGACCCGCCGGGCCAGCTCTTCCCAGCCGTAGCGTTCGACCAGCTCGGTCAGCAGGGCTTCCAGGGTGATGCCGTGCAGGGGATTATTGGGTTGCTCTGCCATCGATGGGCGCCTGTTATGGGGTGAAAACAGCGCCGATTGTAGCAGGGTGGCGCAGCTCGGCAACCCGCATGTCGGCAACCCGCACGTCGGCAGTGTCCGATTTCCATTTGGCCTTCAGCATGATCCAGAACAAGTCTGTTTTTGCCAAAGGCGGCTACCCTCAAAGAGGTGTTAATGGACTGTAACGGACTCGCCAGAGTCATGGAAAAAGGAGTTCAAGATGCTGCTGCAACGAATGCCGGTGGTGGTGGCCTGCTTCCTGGCGGGGCTGGCCGTGGCCTGGGTCAGCCAGGGCAAGGGGGTGGTGAAAGCGGATCCCGGACGCAATATCTGGATACCGGACAAGCTGACCATGCCGCTTCGGGTACAGGTGGCCTACAACGACGAGCGGATATTCTTCCGTTATCGCTGGCCGGCGGACCGGCCCCATGTCTACCACGACATGCTGCGCTACCAGGACGGGCTCTGGGTGCGCCATGGGGCCTCCCGGGTGGGCCCGGATCCCGACGGTACCTATGAAGACAGGGTCACCATGCTGGTGGATGACGGCCGGGTACCGGAATTCGGGCGCTATGGCGGCTACATTACCGTGGGCGCCGGCATGCGTTTTTTTACCGACCAGGCCGACAAGGACGAGGTGGCCGCCCATCCCCACCTGGGCCGGAAGCTCGGCACCAACGAGGTGCAGAAACACCTGCCGGAGACCCGCCATGACCCGGCCGACTGGCGCAGCCTGAAGCCGGAGCCGGAACTGGCGGCGCAGCGGGCCGCCGGCTACTTCCTCGATCTCTGGCACTGGCGGGCCGGCCGCTCCAATGCGGTGGGCATGTCCGATGACCAGCTGGTGGCCGAGCACCGGCTCAGCGATGCCGGTCGGGGAGCCTTCACCGACAACTGGGATCCGCAGCACCAGCAGCCCCTGTTCATGTTCGACCGCGACAAGGCGGGCATCGACGCCCTGCGCTGGCAGCAGGTCCAGGCGGAGGCGGTCGACTTCGACGGCATCTATTACCTGTCCGACGCCCTGGCCAAGCCCTTCGACCCCGACTATCCCTGGCAGCAGGACGATGTGATACCGCGCCGCCTGCTGCGGGAGGGGCAGGGCTCCCGGGGCGATATTACCGTGCAGGGCCAGGGGCGCTGGCAGGCGGGCTGGTGGGATGTCACCCTGACGCGGGCGCTGGATACCGGCAACCCGCTGGACGACAAGGCCTTTCATCCCCAGGGGCGCTACGATCTGGCGTTTGCGGTGCACCGGGACGCCACCGGCAGCCGCTGGCACTATGTCTCGCACCCCCACACCCTGGGGCTGGGACGGGAGGCCGACCTGTCCGCCCGCTATTTCAGCGGCGACCGGCCCGACTGGCCGGAGGAGGGCTGGACCGACATCACCCTCTTTTATCCTGGTCAGGTCAACTGGCCCCTGCTGATCAGCCGGGCCCACGCCGGGGCTCCCGACATCGCGGCGGGAGCCCCGGTGCGCCCCCGGCACAGCGAGCGACAGCTGGCCATCTACGGGGTGGAGATGGAATTCAATGACGAAATCATCCGCCAGTGGCGGCTGACCCTGATCGCAGGCCTGGTACTGATGCTGGGGCTCTGGCTCGGCCTGCGCCGGCACTTCAGCACCTTCAAGGGAGAGAGATCATGACAGGCATGCATCATATGCTGGTTCATTTTCCGCTGGCGCTCTGGGCCCTGGCCGCCCTGATGCTGCTGCTGGGGGTAGGGGTACGGGGAGCCGCGGGTCGGCTCTGCCGTGGCGGGGTGCTGGCGGTGCTGGCCCTGGCCTGGCTGGGAGCCCTGGCGGCGATAGCGAGCGGCCTGCTGGTATGGCCGATGGAGGCCAGCCTCAACAGTCCGCTGACGCGCAACCATCTGCTGATGGCACTCTGGGCCACCGCCTTGTGGACGGTGATCACCCTGCTGGTCTGGCGGGGCGGCGAGCAGGCCTTCAGCGGCGGACGAGGCGCCGTGCTGGTGGTGCTGGCGCTGGTCGGCAGCGGCCTGTTCGCCATCACCGGCACCCTGGGCGGGCACCTGGCCGGGGCGCCGACGGCCATGTCCCACCTGCTGGAGCGACTGGGCTGGAACCTCTACGGTACCTTCTACCTGCCTTACTGGGCCCTGTTGCTGCTGCTGGCGCTCGGAGGGCTTTGCCTGATCGGCGGCCTGGGCAACAAGCGGAGGTAATAAGGGACAACCACGGGCGGGGCCGGGCATTTGTTTCGGTGCCGCCTGAAATAGGGAGGATTCGGTTGGAGAAGGGTCCCCGGAGTGCCGTTGCAGGTGTTAGTCCTTGAACCCTATGGTTCAAGGCGGAAACCCGGTATCTGCCGCAGGCGTCTCGGTCGGGCCGAGCTTGCTCAATAGCAAATAACGCGACTTTCCTTTGCTGTCGATATCGGCTCAGGGACGCCACCCACTGACGGACACCCCAGGGAAAACAAACTGATTGTAACGCTTAACCGACTTTGCTGGCCAGCGCTTCCTCGATGGTATGCTGCAGCATCTTGATGCGCTTATCCATGGCATCAGCGTACTGATTGTTCTTGTCCTTTTCAAGCTCGAGCTCGTGGCAGACATTGAGCGCCAGCATGATGGCGATTTGCTCGTTGGAAGCCGACTTGCCGCCCTGCTTGAAATTGCGGATCCGCTCGTTGAGCATGTTGGCCGCCCTATGCAATGCCGCTTCCTGTCCGACAGGGCAGGCCACCTTGTACGGGCGCCCGAGTATAACGATGTCGATTGCCGCTGTGGTCATGTGGTCCTCAGGTGGCGTGCAATGGGCAATAAAATTGTGGCGACTATATAGTGGCGTTCCAGAAGTTTCAAGGGGTTGCTGGCCTGGACCGGGCCACAGTGCTAGGATCCGCAGTAATATGTGCCACCTTTTCGCCAATCGAGTAAATGATGAACGACAACGCCCGTCTCGACTATGACGCCTTCACCTCCCTGCTGGAAGAACACAACATGGTGGCCACCGCCGCCGAGGTGCACGGCGTTATCTGCGGCCTGATCTGCGGCGGCATGGCCAAGGACGATGCCCGCTGGCAGCAGCATTTCAACGATTTGCTGAATGACGGTTTCGGCCTGCCGGCCGAGTTGAAGAAGGCGGTCAACCTGCTGTTCTACCGGGTGTACGAGGACCTGCTGAGCCAGCACCGGCTGGAGCTGCTGATGCCGGACGACGACCAGCCCCTCGACGAGCGGCTGGATGCCATGATGGAATGGGCCGGCGCCTTCCTGGCCGGTTTCGGGGTGGTGCAGCAGGAGTTGAACAAGGCCTCGCCCGAGCTGCAGGAGATGATCCAGGACATCAGCAACATCACCCAGGTCTCCGGCGAATTCGAGCAGGAAGACGAAGAGAGCGAAGCGGCCTACACCGTGCTCTACGAGCACCTGAAACTGGGCGCCACCCTGGCCTTCGAGGAATTCGGCAAGGGTCAGCCCGCGCCCCGGCGTCCCACCCTGCACTGATCCCCGTTACCGCAACCGCCTATGACCCATTTTGACGTGGTAATCAACGGCGCCGGCATGGCCGGCGCCGTCCTGGCCCTGGGGCTGGCCGCCCTGCGCCGGCCCGACGGCTCCTCCCTGTCCATCGCCGTGATCGAGGCGGCGCCGCCCGACTTCGATGCCCATCCCGGTTTCGATGCCCGCAGCATCGCCCTGGCCTGGCACAGCCGTGAGCTGCTGGAACAGCTGGGGCTCTGGGCGCGGCTGGCTCCCCTGGCCACGCCCATCACCCATATCCAGGTATCCGACCGGGGCCATTTCGGCCGGGTGGAGATGACGGCGTCCGAATACCGGGTGCCGGCCCTGGGCTATGTGGTGGAACTGACCCCGGTGGGGCAGGGGCTCTACCGGCAGATGGCCGAGCGACCCAATATCCGGCTGCTGTGCCCGGCCAGGATCAAGGAATTTGTCCAGCAGCCCGATAACATAGTGCTGACCCTGGACGACGGCGCCGCCTTCAGCGCCGCCCTGCTGGTGGCGGCCGACGGCAACCGCTCCCTGGTGCGCCGGCAACTGCGGCTGCCCTGCCGCCAGCTGGACTACGGCCAGTGCGCGGTGATCGCCAACGTGGAAAGCGCCGAGCCCCACCGGGGGCGGGCCTTCGAACGCTTCACCCCCGAGGGGCCCATCGCCCTGCTGCCCATGAGCCAGGGGCGCAGTTCTTTGGTGTGGTGCGCCAGTCACGAACGGGCGAAAGCACTGATGGCGCTGGATGATGCGGCCTTTCTCGCCGCCCTGCAGCGGGAGTTCGGCTACCGCCTGGGCCGCCTGGTGCGCACCGGCGAGCGCCACCGCTACCCCCTGGTGCTGGACGAGGTGGAGCGGCCCTGGCACCACCGGCTGGTGCTGGTGGGCAATGCCGCCCACCTGCTGCACCCCATCGCCGGCCAGGGGTTCAACCTGGGGCTGCGCGACGTGGCCGCCCTGGCGGCGGCCCTGCGACAAGCCCTGGCCGACGGGCGGGATATCGGCAGCCATGGCGTGTTGTCGGGCTACGGCCGGGCGCGGCAGCCGGATCAGGCCGCCATCGTCGGCCTGACCACGGCCCTGGCGCTGCTGTTCTCAAGCGATCACCCGGCCCTGGCGGCCGGGCGCAACCTGGGGCTGACGGCCATGGCGGCCTGCCCTTCCTTCAAGAGTCAACTGGCCTGGCGGGCCATGGGCAAGAGGTAAGCAATGCAAGCGGCGGACATCATCCTTATCGGTGGCGGCATGGTCGGACTGACCCTGGCGCTGGCCCTGGAGCACAGCGGGCTCAGGGTGGCGGTGATCGAGGGGCAGCAGGAGGAGGGCGAACTGCCCGCCATTCCCGACAACAGGGTCAGCGCCATCAACCTGGCTTCCCAGACCCTGCTGGAGCGGCTCGGCGCCTGGCCGGGCGACAGCGGCCGGCTCGGTCCCTATACCGAGATGGAGGTGTGGGAGGCGGACAGCTTCGCCCGCATCGGTTTCTCTTCCGCCCTGCTGCACCAGCCCCACCTCGGCCATATCGTGGAAAACCGGCTGTTGCAGCAGTCCCTGCTGGCCCGGGCCCGGCAATGCCCCCATATCAGCCTGCACCTGCCGGCCCGGGCGGCGTCGCTGTCGGTGAGCGAGCAGGGGGCCTTCGTGCTGCTCGACAACGGCACCCCCCTCACCGGCCGCCTGCTGGTGGGGGCCGACGGCGCCCGCTCCTGGCTGCGTGGCCAGTTGCAGCCGGGCATGACCGAGTGGGACTACGATCACAGCGCCCTGGTGGCGACCGTGGCCACGGCCGAGCCCCATGGCCGCACCGCCCGGCAGATCTTTCGCGGCGACGACATCCTGGCCTTCCTGCCGCTGGCGGACGCGCATCAGTGCTCCATCGTCTGGTCCTGTGCTCCGGAGCGGGCCGAGGCCCTGGCGGCCCTGCCCGAGGCCGAGTTCAACAAGCAGCTGTCCCACGCCTTCGATCTGCGCCTGGGCCTGTGCACCGTGCTGGGGCCGCGCATGGCGATCCCCTTGCGGGCCCGTTTCAGCCAGCAGTTTTGCGGCCCGCGCTGGGCGCTGATCGGCGACGCCGCCCACACCATACACCCGCTGGCGGGGCAGGGGGTCAACCTGGGGCTGCAGGACGCCGCCGCCCTGGCCGAGACCCTGACCCGCCTGCACGGTCAGGGGAGGGACATCGGCGCCCTGGCGGGGCTGAGATCCTTCGAGCGCTGGCGCAAGGCGGAAGCGGCCACTCTGCTGGCGGCGATGGAAGGCCTCAAGCGGCTGTTCGGCGCCAGCCACCCCCTGGTACAGGGGCTGAGGGGCCTGGGACTGGGCCTGACCGACCGGCTGACGCCGTTCAAACGGCGGCTGGCGGCCCAGGCACTCGGCATTGACGGCCTGCAGCCCGCGCTTTCCAGCCTTGAGAAAAACTAATCCGATTGATTTTTGTGATTAGTTTTTCTGTGGCTTGTTTTTGATGCCCTTTGGTTAAAGCATTTGTGCTTATGCTTACTGGAAGGGTTTTACATAATTTTAATATTGATTTTTTGTTAATTTTTGAAATTTAATTCCAAGTTAAACGCTTTCTTTCGTTAAAATGGCTACCCTGTTGCTGCTTACTTTTTGGCTACAAAAATAAAACGATAAGTTTTTTTTGAGTGTAGGTCGGTTCTATCCCGGGCCGGCTTGAGTATAATCGGGGGGCAATACCGGATTATCGCTCACAGGCCAGGCCTCAAACAAAAGGAAGCGCCATGACTCAGCAAACAGTTCTGCACCCCCAGCACCTGGAAGCCGGTGCCAAGATGGTGGATTTTCACGGTTGGGACATGCCCATCAACTACGGCTCCCAGCTGGAAGAACACCACGCGGTGCGCCAGGACGCCGGCATGTTCGACGTCTCCCACATGACCATAGTGGACGTCAAGGGCAGCCAGGCCAAGGCCTTCCTGCAGAAGCTGCTGGCCAACGACGTGGGCCGCCTGACCCAGCCCGGCAAGGCCGTGTACAGCGGCATGCTCAACGAGCAGGGCGGCGTCATCGATGATCTGATCACCTATTACTTCGCCGACGACGACTACCGCATGATCGTCAACTCCGCCACCCGCGAGAAAGACCTGGCCTGGATGACCACACAGGCGACGGGCTTCGACGTGACCCTTACCGAGCGGCCCGAGCTGGCCATGATCGCGGTGCAGGGCCCCAACGCCAAGGCCAAGGCGGCCACCGTGTTCAGCGCCGGGCAGAACGCCGCCGTGGCCGGCATGAAACCCTTCTTCGGGGTGCAGGCAGGCTCCCTCTTTATCGCCACCACCGGCTACACCGGGGAAGACGGCTATGAAATCGTGGTCCCCGCCGACGAAGCCGCGGCCCTGTGGAACGCGCTCAAGGACGCCGGCGTGCGCCCCTGCGGCCTGGGCGCCCGGGATACCCTGCGCCTGGAAGCGGGCATGAACCTGTACGGCCAGGACATGGATGAAACCATTTCTCCCCTGGCCGCCAACATGGCCTGGACCATTGCCTGGGAGCCCGCCGAGCGCGATTTTATCGGCCGCCAGGCGCTGGAAGCCCAGCGCGCGGCCGGTGACCAACCCAAGCTGGTGGGCCTGGTGATGAAGGAAAAAGGCGTGTTGCGCGCCGGTACCCCGGTGCGCTTTGTCGATGAGCAAGGTAATGAACAACAAGGCATTATCACTTCCGGCACCTTCTCGCCTACACTGGGTTTCAGCATTGCCCTGGCGCGGGTTCCGCGCTCCATAGGCGCCAATGCCGAAGTGGAACTGCGTAAAAAATGGATGCCGGTCTCCGTGGTGAAGCCGACTTTCGTACGGTTCGGCCAAGCGGTCGCCGAGTTTTAAGAATCAAGAGGAACAACTGATGAGCAATATCCCCAGTGAATTGAAGTATGCCCGCTCTCACGAATGGGTACGGCTGGAAGGAAACGGTGAAGCCGTGGTCGGTATTACCGAGCATGCGCAGGATCTGTTGGGTGATATGGTGTTTGTTGAGCTGCCCGAAGTGGGCCGCACCGTGGACGTGGGCGAAGACTGCGCCGTGGCCGAGTCCGTCAAGGCCGCGTCCGACATCTATGCCCCGATCAGCGGTGAAATCATCGCCGTGAACGAGGATCTGGAAGACAGCCCCGAGCTGGTCAACTCCGACCCTTACGGCGATGGCTGGTTGTTCCGTATCAAGCTCGCCGACGAGTCCGATCTGGACGAGCTGCTGGATGCCGAAGGCTACGAGAACAGCATCGAGGAAGAGTGATCCCAAGCCCCCTTTTTGGGGGCTTATTGTATCGACAAAGTCTGAACTTTCGCTGCAGGTCGGCCAAAGGGCCAGCTCCGCCGACACGCTGTGAATACCTCCCTGTACGCTCGCACCTGCCATCCCTGGCAGGTGACGGTCGGCGGAGCCGTTCCCTTTGTCCTCCTCTGAACTGCCGCATTGCCGGTCCGGAAGCCCCTCTGCTGCCGGCCTATTAAGGAAGTGAAAGAAAATGACCCAGTCTTTGTTAGAACTTGAGCAGAACAACGCATTCATCGGCCGCCATGTCGGGCCTTCCGAGCAGGAAGTGGCCGAGATGCTGGCGGTGGTGGGCGCCGAGTCCCTGGACGATTTGATCCGCCAGACCGTACCCGCCAGCATCCTGAACGATCAGCCGCTGGGCATCGGTGAAAGTCGGACCGAAGTGGAGGCCCTGGCCTACCTGAAGTCCCTGGCCCAGCAGAACAAGGTGTACAAGAGCTATATCGGCATGGGCTACCACGATACCCATGTGCCCCTGGTGATCCAGCGCAACGTGCTGGAAAACCCGGGCTGGTATACCGCCTATACCCCCTACCAGCCGGAGATCGCCCAGGGCCGCCTGGAAGCGCTGCTCAACTTCCAGCAAATGACCCAGGATCTCACCGGCCTGCCCCTGGCCAGCGCCTCGCTGCTGGACGAAGCCACCGCCGCCGCCGAGGCCATGGCCCTGGCCAAGCGGGTGAGCAAGAACAAGAAGGCCAACACCTTCTTTATCGCCGATGACGTCCATCCCCAGACCATCGACGTGGTGCGCGAGCGGGCCGAACATTACGGTTTCGACATTGTCGTGGCCCCCGCCGAGGCGGTGGTGGAGCACGAACTGTTCGGTGCCCTGTTCCAGTACCCGTCCACCACCGGCCAGATCCGCGACATCCAGGCCCTGATCGCCAAGGTGCAAAGCCAGAAGGGCATCGCCTGCGTCGCCGCCGACATCCTGTCGCTGGTGCTGCTCAAGGCCCCGGGCCAGCTGGGTGCCGACGTGGTGCTGGGCAACGCCCAGCGCTTCGGCGTGCCCATGGGCTACGGCGGTCCCCACGCGGCCTTCTTCGCCACCCGCGACGAGCACAAGCGCTCCCTGCCGGGCCGCATCATCGGCGTGTCCAGGGATAGCCGCGGCAAGCCGGCCCTGCGCATGGCGATGCAGACCCGCGAGCAGCACATCCGCCGGGAAAAGGCCAACTCCAACATCTGTACCGCCCAGGTGCTGCTGGCCAACATGTCCAGCTTCTTCGCCGTCTACCACGGTCCGGAGGGCCTGAAGCGCATCGCCGAGCGGACCCACCGCCTGACCGACATCCTGGCCCTGGGCCTCAAGTCCAAGGGCGTGCAATTGAAGCATGACAGCTGGTTCGACACCCTGACCATCGTCACCAATGACAAGGACGCCATCGTCGCCCGCGCCCTGGCCGCCGGCGTCAACCTGCGCACCGACCTGGACGGCGCCCTGGGCGTGTCCCTGTCCGAAACCACCACCCGCGCCGATGTGGCGGAGCTGTTCGACCTCTTCCTGGGGGCAGGCCACGGCCTGGAGGTGGAGGCGCTGGACGCCGTCGCCGCCAAGGGTACCGGCTCCATTCCCGCCGCCCTGCTGCGCGACGAGCCCATCCTCAGCCACGAGGTGTTCAACCAGTATCACTCCGAAAGCGAGATGCTGCGCTACATCCACAAGCTGGAAATGAAGGATCTGGCGCTCAACTACGGCATGATCTCGCTCGGCTCCTGCACCATGAAGCTCAACGCCACCGCCGAAATGGTGCCGGTGAGCTGGCCCGAGTTCGCCCAGATCCACCCCTTCGCGCCCCTGGATCAGACGGTCGGCTACCAGCAGATGATCGGCGAGCTGGAAGACTGGCTGGTGAAGGTCACCGGTTACGACGCCATCTGCATTCAGCCCAACTCCGGCGCCCAGGGCGAATACGCCGGCCTCCTGGCCATCAAGAAGTACCACGAGTCCCGCAATGAGGGGCACCGCGACATCTGCCTGATCCCGAGTTCGGCCCACGGCACCAACCCGGCGTCGGCCCAGATGGTCAACATGAAGGTCATAGTGGTGGCCTGCGACAAGAAGGGCAACGTGGACATGGCCGACCTCAAGGCCAAGGCCGCCGAGGCGGGCGAGAACCTGGCCTGCATCATGGCCACCTATCCCTCCACCCACGGGGTGTACGAGGAAAGCATCCGCGAGATCTGTGACATCATCCACAGCTACGGCGGCCAGGTGTACATGGACGGCGCCAACATGAACGCCCAGGTGGGCATCACCTCGCCCGGCTTTATCGGCTCCGACGTGTCGCACCTCAACCTGCACAAGACCTTCGCCATTCCCCACGGCGGCGGCGGCCCCGGCATGGGTCCCATCGGCGTCAAGGCGCACCTGGCACCCTTCGTGGCGGGCCACGCCGTGGTCAAGACCGGCAAGGAAAGCCGCGACAACGGCGCCGTGTCCGCGGCCCCCTTCGGCTCCGCCAGCATACTGCCGATCAGCTGGATGTACGTTGCCATGCTGGGCGACGAAGGCCTCAAGCGTTCCACCCAGGTGGCCATCCTCAATGCCAACTACCTGATGAAAAGCCTGGCCGAGGACTTCCCCATCCTCTACACCGGCCGCAACGACCGGGTGGCCCACGAGTGCATCGTGGATCTGCGCCCGCTGAAGGAAGAGTGCGGCATCAGCGAGATGGACGTGGCCAAGCGCCTGATGGACTACGGCTTCCATGCGCCGACCATGAGCTTCCCGGTGGCCGGCACCCTGATGATCGAGCCGACCGAGTCCGAGTCCAAGGTGGAAATCGACCGCTTTATCCATGCCATGAAGCAGATCCGCGAGGAGATGCGCCGGGTGCAGAGCGGCCAGTGGACCCTGGAGGACAACCCCCTGGTCAATGCCCCGCACACCCAGGACGACGTGATGGACGCCGAATGGAACCGTGCCTACAGCCGCGAGCAGGCGGTATTCCCCTCGGTCGAGGTGCGTCGTTCCAAGTTCTGGCCGACCGTGAACCGCATCGACGACGTCTACGGCGACCGCAACCTGTTCTGCAGCTGCCTGCCCACCGAGGCCTACGGCGAGTAAGAGTACCAGGTTCTGGATAACGACAAGGGCGCCCGCGAGGCGCCCTTTAGTTTGATGAAAAAGTCGCTTGCTCCACAAGTACGGGGCGGCCAAAGGGCCACCTCCACCGACTCGCCGTAAACCCTTCCCTGGGGGCTCGACGGCGCCATCCCTGGCGCCAACGGTCGGCGGAGTCGTTCCCTTTGTCCGCCTGTTTTGGCATGGGTGTTGTCTGTTTGGGTAAACCCAAAGGTTTGTCAGCAGTCTGAAGGGTGCCCGCGAGGCGCCCTTTTTTTGGTCGATACAAGATCGGCAAAACAAAAAAGCGCCGGTTGGCGCTTTTTTGATTATGGTTGGCGGTCCGTTCAGGCCAGGGTGGTCTTGCCCGAGGCCATCAGCCGGCGCACGACCTTTTTCAATAGCGGAGCGAACAGGGAGAGGGATGCCAGGATCAGCAGCCACATGGAAATGGGCTTGTCGACAAAGGTCATCCAGTCGCCGCCGGAGATCTGCAGGGCGCGGCGCATCGACTCTTCCATGATGGCGCCCAGGATCAAGGCCAGGATCAGCGGGGCGGTGGGGAAGCCGAACAGCTTCATGCCGAGGCCGATCAGGCCGAAGGCGAGCAGCAGCAGTAGGTCGAACACGTTGAAGCTCAGGCCATAGACGCCGATCATGCAGAAGATCAGGATCATCGCCAGCAGCAGCGGCTTGGGCATGTCCAGGATGCGGGCGATGTAGGGAATGAGCGGCAGGTTCAGCACCAGCAGGAAGATGTTGCCCACGTACATGCTGGCGATCACGCCCCAGAATACGTCGGGACGCTGTTCCAGCATCATGGGTCCGGGGGTGACGCCCATCACCAGCAGGGCGCCGAGCAGCACGGCGGTGGAGCCGGAGCCGGGCACGCCCAGGGTCAGCAGGGGCACGAAGGAGCCGCCGCAGGCGGCGTTGTTGGCGGCCTCGGGACCGGCAACACCCTTGATATTGCCCTTGCCGAAGGTACTGCCGTCCTTGGCCAGGCGTTTTTCCAGGCTGTAGCCGAGGAAGGAGGCGACGGTGGCGCCGGCGCCGGGCAGCACGCCGATAAAGAAGCCGAGCACCGAACTGCGGCTGACCGGGCCGGCGATTTCCTTGACCTCATCCTTGCTGAGCTTGAGCGAGCCGATGTTGTTGCGCGGCTGCTCCTTGCCGCCGCCACCCTTGAGCAGCATGTAGAACACTTCCGCCAGGGCGAAGACACCGAGTGCCACCACCAGGAAGTCGATGCCGTCGAGCAGCTCCAGGCTGCCGAAGGTGTAGCGTTCGGTGCCGCTTTGCAGATCGATGCCGACGATGGAGATCATCATGCCCACCACGGCGGCGATCAGGCCCTTGACCAGGGATTTGTCCGACAGGCTGACCACGGCGGTCAGGCCCAGCAGCATGAGGGCGAAATACTCGGCGGGGCCGAAGCTTACCGCCACCTTGGACAGCAGCGGGGCGATCAGCATCAGGCCGATCACCGAGACGGTGCCGCCGATGAAGGAAGCGTAGGCGGCAATGGCCAGGGCCTTGCCCGCCATGCCTTTGCGCGCCATGGGATAACCGTCGAAGGAGGTGGCGACGGTGCCGGCCACGCCGGGTGCGTTGAGCAGGATGGAGGAGGTGGAGCCGCCGAAGATGGCGCCGTAATAGACGCCGGACATCAGGATCAGGCCGGAGGCGGGATCCATGCTGAAGGTAATGGGGATCATCAGCGCCAGGGCGCTGATGGGGCCCAGGCCGGGCAGCATGCCGATAATGGTGCCGGCAAAGACGCCGACGAACACGTACATGATATTCATCGGGTCCAGGGCGATGCCGAAGCCGTACACCAGACTGTTGAATGCATCCATCATAATGGTAAACCTTTGATTATTCCGGATTAAAGGTAAGTCAGCGCGACCACGTGCTTAGAAGGGCAGTATCCCGGTGGGGAGGTAGACATCCATCACGTAGCTCATCATGAAATACAGTGCCAGTACGACACCGCTCGATGCCAACAGGTTGACCTTATGATTGCGATAGCCGTAGTAATAGGCCAGGCCGCAACACAGCAGGATGGAGGACAGGACGAAGCCGACCGGCTGTAGGGCAAAGGCGTAGGTGACAATGGCGACGGAGGTGACCACCACCCTCATCCGGGGGCTGGTCCAGAAACCGCCGCTTTCCTCGATGATGTCGTCCTGTGCTTCGTCGTCGTCCTGCACCTTGTGCTTGGGCTTTTCAAAGAACAGCAATATGGCCAGCAGCAGCAGGGCGCTGCCCAGTGCCTTGGGGAAGGCATCCGAGTCGATGGGGCGGGGCAGCGAGAACTCGGGGATCTGGAACGCCATCCACAGATAGCCGAGGGAAAACAGGGCCAGTATGACGCCTATTTTCTGGTTGATGTTGAATTTGTTCATAGCAATACCTGTGCTTGAAGGGTGACGGAGAGGCCCCCGTCACCACTGTCTGTTAACGCCGCAGCAGGCCCAGATCGCCCAGTATGGTGCTGAACTGGTCGAGCTGACCGTCGAGGAAGACACCGAATTCCTCGCCGGTCTGGAAGGCATCGATCCAGCCCAGTTGCTCGCTGGCCTGCTTCCAGGCATCGGTTTTCACCATGCGGGCGAACAGGTCTTCATAGTAGTCCCGGGCTTCGGGGGACATGTCCTTGGGCCCCATGACGCCGCGCCAGATTTCAAAGGTGTAGTCGAGTCCCTGCTCCTTGAAGGTGGGCACATCGGCCAGGGTACTACCCAGGCGCTCGGGGGATGACACCGCCAGGGCGCGCAGCTCGCCGCCCTGCAACTGGCCGGAGGCTTCACCGGCACCGGTGATCACCGCCTCTACGTGGTTGCCCATCAGGCTGATCATGGCCTCGCCGCCGCCGGAGAAGGCGATGTAGTTGACGCCACGGGCTTCCAGTCCGGCCTCGGCGGCAGCACCGGCGATGGCGATGTGGTCCATGGAGCCGGCCGCCGAGCCGCCGCCCACGCTCAGGCTGGGGTTGGTTTTCATCGCCTCGAACAGATCGTTGATGGTTTCATAGGGTGAATCCTTGCGCACCAGCACGATGGAGTAATCGGTGTTCAGGCGGGCGACCGGGGTAAAGTCCTTGTGGCTGAAGCGGGACGTGCCGGCCAGGGGCACCAGGATGATGGGCGGGCTGGTGGCGAACAGCTTGTGATCGTTCTTGGCATCACGCGCTATCTGGGCCCAGGCCACGGCACCACCGCCGCCGGGGATGTTGATGGCGGCAAAGTTCTGCGGTGCCAGCTTTTCGCTCTGGATCACCATGCTCGAGGTTCGCACCAGGGTATCCCAGCCGCCGCCGGGGTTGGCCGGCGCGATGAATTCGACGGGGCGGGTGGGTTGCCAGCCCTGGGCCTGGGCGGCGGGGACCTGGGCGCCGAGGGCCAGCAACGGCAGCGCGGCCAGACTCAGGCGTTTGAAGGGTTTGCGTAGGGCGTTGAACATGCAGTTCTCCTTGGTTCGTCCTTGTTAACATCTGGTGTAAAAATAGATGCCTTGGTGTTAACGAACAAGCTTTGGGGCATAAGTTGAAAAAACGGCATTAAGGCGATTTTGTTTATTTTGTTCACGGCTGGTGTCGGGATGACGACAGGGGCGGGGGCTGCTATTGCTTAAGGGGGGTCAACGGCGGCCGGCGTGGTGCCGGTGCCCGTCAAGCATGGAGTACTTATGTCCGATCATGTGTACAAGCTGATAGAAGTGGCCGGCTCTTCCACCACCGGCTACGACGACGCCATCCAGAAGGCGGTGGCCAAGGCGGCCGAGAGCCTGGATCACCTGGACTGGTTCGAGGTCACCGAGATGCGCGGCCATATTAAGGACGGCCGGATAGCGCACTTTCAGGTGGTGCTGAAAATCGGTTTCCGGCTGGAGTGATCAGGGGTTGAGCCGGTAGCGGCGTTCGGGGCGGCCGACCTCGCCGTAGGCCTGTTCGGCGCAGGCCTTGCCCTGGGCCACCAGGTACTCCAGGTAGCGACGGGCGGTGGAACGGCTGGCGCCGATGGCCTTGGCCAGATCCACCGCGGTTTGCGGCTCCCGGGCCTGGGCCATGGTGCTGAGCACCGTATCCAGGGTGAGCCGGTCGATGCCCTTGGGCAGGGTGCCGCCGCCGGCGGGGGTGGGCTCCGCCGCGGCCGGCCGGCGGTTGAGCGCCAGATCCAGCTCTTCCTGGCTCATTTCCTGTTTCTGCTCGAGCCATGCCCGTTCCTTGAGGAAACGGTCCAGCATATGGGCCATGCGCTCGCTCTGGGTGGGCTTGATCAGGTAGTCGAACACACCGCCGCGCAGGGCTTCCTGGATGGTGTCGACCTCCTTGGCGGCGGTGACCATGACGATGTCGATATGCCGGTAGTGCCTGCGGATCTCCCACAGCAGCTCCAGCCCGGTGGCGTCGGGAATATAGGCGTCCAGCAGCACCAGGCTGACCCGATCGGCCTGCTCCGCCAGGAAAGCCAGGGCCTCGGCCTTGGTCTTGGCCTCGTGCAGCACCCGAAAGCCCGGTGTCTGCTCCACGAACTGGCGGTTGATTTCGGCGATGCGAAAGTCGTCTTCGATGATCAGCACGCCGTGGGTCTTGTCGTTCATTCCGCCTTGTCCTCCTGGGCCATTTTTTCCTCCTGCCGGGCGACCCTGGCCTTGGCCAGGGTGACGATAAAGCAGGCGCCGCCCAGATCGCCGTCCTCCAGGCTGACGTCGCCGCCGTGCTCCAGGCAGAGCCGGCGCACCAGGGCCAGGCCGATGCCCCTGTGCTTGCCCGGCTTGGTGGTGAAGCCGTCCTGGAAGATATGAGCCAGCAGGCCGGGATCCACGCCCGGGCCGTTGTCTTCCACCTCGAACAGCAACTGCTCGCCGAGGTCGGTGAAGAACAGCCTTACCCGGGGCGGCTCGGCCCGGCTTTGCAGGGCGGCATCCACCGCGTTGTTGAGCAGGTTGCCGAGCACCGACAGCACCACCTCCTGGCCGCCGGGGCTGAGCTGAGTATGCAGGGCGCTGTGTTCGACGATGTCGAGCTGCACGCCCTGCTCCGCCGCGTCCGCCAGCTTGCCGAGCAGGATGCCGCCCACCAGGGGATCGGCCACCTGCTCCAGCACCGTCGCCAGTTGGGCCTGCTCCCGGGCGGTTTCCTGGTTGATCAGGGCCAATGCCTGCTGGGGCTTGTTCAATTGCAGCAGGCCGGAAATGGTGTAGAGCTTGTTGGAAAACTCGTGGGCCTGGACCCGCAACGCGTCCATGTCCCGGTTGACCGCGTTCAGCGCCAGGGACAGATCCCGGATTTCCTGGCGGCTGCGGAAGGTGGCCACGGCCCCTTCCACCCGGCCTTCGTGGATGATGGGCACCCGGTTGACCACCACCGGATGCTCGCCTATCCACATCTCCTGATCGAACTGGCGCTCGCCGCTGGACAGCACCTCCCGCAGCCGGGAGTTGGGCACCAGCTCCTGCACCGGCAGCCCCAGGGCGGCGCCGTCCGGCGGCAGGTCGAGAAAGCGCCGGGCCGCCTGGTTGAGCAGGGTGATGCGCCCTTCCCGGTTGATGGCCACTATGCCCTCGTGGATGGACTGCAGTATGGCGTCCTTTTCCATCACCAGGCGGGCGATCTCGTGGGGCTCGAGCCCCAGTATCACCCGCTTGAGGTGCTGGGCCAGCCAGGCGGCGCCCGCCAGCCCCAGCAGTACCATGAGCCCCACCAGCACCCAGCCCAGGGCCAGGTAGTTGTCGATGTCGACATCCACCTTCTCCAGCATAAAGCCCACCGAAACGAGCCCGATGATGTCGCCGGCGGCGTTGAAGACGGGCGCCTTGCCGCGAATGGCCTCGCCCAGCGACCCTTCGGCTTCGGAGATATAGGCCTCGCCGCCGATCAGCGCCCGCTCGTTGTCGCCGCCCACCATGGGCAGTCCCAGCCGCTCGGGCAGGGGATGGGAGTAGCGGATGCCGGCGCGGTTGCCCACCACCACGTAGCGGGCGCCGGTTTCGATGCGGATCTGCTCGGCCAGGGGCTGGATGACGGCGGCGGGATCCGGGCTGTCGAAGGCGTCGATGATGGCCGGGATCTGGGCCACGGTCTGGGCCACGCTCATGGCGCGCAGGCCGATCTGTTCGGTGATGATCTGGCCCTGGCGGTGGTGCAGATAGGTGCCCTGTACCAGCAGGGTGGCGGCCACCAGGGTACCGACCAGCAGCAGTACCTGGGTGCGAAAGCGCAGCGGGGGGGCGGAGCGGCTTCTGTTCAGCAAGGGTAGTCCATCCATCCGGGGGAAGAGGCCAGTTTAGCAACAGCCGGGGCGGGAGCAAACCTCCGCAAACAGGGCGTCACTCCCAGTGCATCTCTTCCAGCACCACCGCCGGCACCGGGGTATTGACCCAGGTGCCCCTGAGGTTGCTCTTGTGGATGGACAGCTGGGGCTTCATCAGCAGGAACACGTTCACCGCGTCCTCGGCCAGCATGCGCTGGGCATCCGCCAGCAGGCGGTAGCGCTCCGCCTGCGCCGTGGTCTGCTCGATGCGGTGCCACAAGGCCTTGAAGGCGCCGTTGTCGTAGTTGAAGTAATAGTGATCCCTGGCATAGATGTCGATGTCCATGGGCTCGATGTGGGACACAATGGTCAGCTCGTAGTCCTTGTTGGTGAACACCTGCTCCAGCCATTGGGGCCAGCTTATCCTTTCCACCTGGAGTTCGAGTCCAATGGCCTCCAGTTCACCGGCGATCCGCAGCGCGAGTTCGGCCGCGTAGAGGGTGGGCGGTATGGTGATGGTCATGGCGGTGCCGGGGGCGACTCCCGCTTCCTGCAGCAGGCGGCGGGCCTTTTCCCGGTCATGGGGATAGTAGTCGCTGAGTTCCACATAGGCCGAGTGATGGGGGGAGAAATGGCTGCCGATAAGCGGTGGCGTATTGAACTGGTACAGCTGCTTGCGTATCGCCTGCTTGTCGATGGCATGGGCCAGGGCCCGGCGTACCGGCAGCTGGTCGAAAGGCGGGCGGGCATTGTTGATGGCCAGCAGTATCTCTCCTTCGCCGATGCCGTCACGGATCAGGTAGTCGCTGCGGTGGCGCAACTGGGCCTGCGAGACCAGGGTGCTGGCATCGGAGTAGTGATCGATAAGCCCTTCCGACAGGCTGGCCTCCAGCTCCACGAGGTTGGCGGTAAAGGTGAAGTGGGCCTGTTTGATGTGCGGCTCGGCTCCCCAGTAACCGGGGAAGTATTCGAGGCGGACGCCCTGTCCGGGCATCCGCCCGGCGAAACGGTAGGGACCCGTGCCTACCGGGTGATGGCGATTGTTGTCGGCGCTGTCGGGATGCACCATGACGGCGGCGGACAGGGCCAGCTTGAAGGGCAGCAGGCTGTCGGGACGCGACAGGCGCAATTCCAGCCCGTGCTCGCCGTGCGTCCGTACCTCGTCGATGGCGGTGTAGAGCTGGCGCTGGGGGTTGCCGCCCGCAGGATCCCGCAGCCGGTCGAGGGCGAACTTGGCGACGCCGGCGTTGAAGGGGCTGCCGTCGTGAAAGCGCGCTCCCCGGGCCAGGGCGAAGTCGTAGCTCAGGCCATCCTCACTCACCCGCCAGGTGCGGGCCAGGGCGGGGATCACCTCTCCCTGCTGGTCGACCCGGGTCAGCCCCTGGAACAGGTTGGCGTAGGTGACTTCGGCCGTGGTGGCCGATGCGGTCTGGGTGGGATCCAGGTGTGGCGGCTCCAGCTGCAGTTCTACCCGGATGTCGGTGCGCGGGGCGGCCTGGGCCAGGCCCAGGGTTAGCAGACAGATCAATATGGCAAAATAACGTGGGACTGCCGGCATGGATGCGTTCCTTAGGCGGTGTGCAAGGGAGAAGCGAGGACTATCCTGTTACGGCCCTGGTGTTTGGCCTGATACAGGGCGGTATCGGCCGCCTTCAGGGCCAGGCCGATGTCCGCTGGACGATAATCGCAGGCCAGGCCGCCGCTCAGGGTGACCCTGAGATCATGGGGCTCGAGCGGGGTCCCGGCCAACTGGCCACGCAGGTGCTCGAGCGCCTGCCGGGCCTGCTCGGCGGAGGTGCCGGTAAAAAGAATGGCGAACTCTTCGCCGCCGAAACGGGCCACCAGGGTCGACGGGGGCAGGACGGAGATAAAGGTCGCCGCTACCTGGGTCAGTACCCTGTCGCCCGCGTCGTGGCCGAAGCGATCATTGATCGACTTGAAGAAGTCGATATCCACCATGGCCAGGCAGAGGTGGCTGTCGGGGGCGCGCAGGCGCAAGGCCTGCACATGATGCTCAAAATGATGGCGGTTATAAAGCCCGGTCAGGGCATCGTGATTGGCCATGAAGTGCAGTTTCTGATTCATGTTCAGGATGCGGGCCTCGTTTTTACCTATCTTTTCGATGTAATTCCTCACCGAGCGTGCCATGTCGCTGATCTCGTCCCGTCCCTGCACCACCACGTATTCGGGGCGGGGGCGCTCATGGCTGATGGCCCGCTGCAGGGCCAGGATACGATGCACTATGGTGCGATGGATGTAGACGACGGTGATCACCACCATCAGCAGGGCGGCGGCGGCGATGAGCAGCAGTTGCCGTTCCCGTCGTTCGATATCGGTGTTGAGTTGAGCGACGGTATTCAGTATGCCGTTGCGGATGTCGTGGATATGAAAGCCCACCGCAACGCTCAGATCCCTCGACAGGCGCCGGTTGATCTCGACGCCTTGCCGCAGCCGTTGCTCCAGCTGGCGCAGGGCCGGCAGTTCGTCGCCTGCCGGGGCCTGTTCCAGCCGGCCGAGCAAGTTGATGCGCTCCCCGACCAGGGTATCCAGGTGCTGCAGGTTTTCGGCCAGGGCGAAGCGGGCCTGGGTTAGCTCGGCGAAGTGGCGGTCGTGGTTGCGGTATTGCTGCAGCGCGTCGGTGAGCCGGCCTATCCATTCGCTGCGATCGGTGATCTCGAACACCGCCCTGCGGCGGCTGGCATGGGTGTCCGCCAGCAGCAGCAGGGCGCTGCTGGCCACCATGCTTTCGCTCTGCTGAACCAAGCGGCTGGCGGTCATCAGGGCCTGGGTCTGCTGGTCGGCGAGGTGGTTGATGGCAGCGCGATAGCCGGAAAACGAGAGCAGGGCCAGCAGGACGGTGCTCAGGGTCAGCAGTGTCAGCAATATGGTGAACAGCGCCGTCTTGGTGGTGAGTCCTGTGCCCGACATGAGTCCCTGGGTGAAGCCGATAGCGGTAGATCCGGGTCGTCACTCTACCTGAAAATATCGGCGATTGTTACAATTTAATAACTCTTTATCGTCCGTGTCCCGGTGGGTGGCGTTTTCGTCTTTCAGACCCGGTTAGCTCCTGTAATCGCCGATGTCGGGCCGGCGGCTGGGGCCCTGCAGGGCGATGTCGACCGGGTGGAACGCCTTGATGGCCTCGAAGCAGAAGTCGCCCACCGCCCGGTGCAGTGCCTGGGGATCGTGATTGGTGATGATGATGACACTCTTGGACAGGTTGCGCCGCCGGCGCAGCAGGTGGCCGAGAAAGCTGGACTGGCTTTCGGCCAGGCGGCTGCGGTTGGCGGCCACCTCGTCCAGCACCAGCAGGTCCACTTCTTCCAGGGCGCGGCGATACTGGTTGCGGCTTTCCTGATCCTCGATCACGCCGAAGAACAGCCGGTCCACCACCGAGGCCCACTGCTGGAAGATCACCGATTTCTGGTGCTGGCGGATCAGCTCATGGGCGATGGCGCCGGCCAGGGTCGACTTGCCGGTGCCGAAATCGCCGTAGATCAGGATGGCGGTACCGCCTTTGGTGCCCCAGTGATCGAAGGCGTTGATAAAATGGTGGGCGGTGGCGATATGGTGGCCGAGCGCCGGATCGTCCGGGTCCATGTTGGCGAAGGTCCAGTCCGGATTGAGATCCGCCTGGGCCAGCAGTCGCTCGGTACGCTTTTGGCGGGCCTCCTGCTGGGCCAGGCGCACCTCGGCATTGGCCTGCTCTTCGTACTGGCGCTTGAGGCTGGCGTAGTCATACTGGGGCAGGGTGCCGCTGGCGCGCAGCCGCTGCAGACGGGCCAGCAGCCCTTGTACCTGACCGCCGGCGTTGGTGGCGGACAGATCCTGATCCGGTCGTTGCCGGCGCCGGCGGGCGATCTCGGCCAGGTCGGCGGCGATTTCTTCAGGTGTCTTTTTCATGGTGGTCTTCCTGGCAGTCGGTGCCGAGGCGTTGCGCCTCTTCCATCATTTCGCGGGCCCGGCGGCTGGGCCCGGGGGCGGCCCGGACCGGCACCTGTTGGTAGCCTTCGGTTCCGGCCGGCGGCGGGGCTCGCCTGACGCTGCGTTGGTGTTTGAGCTTGCGCACAAATTTCAGCATCCACTGATGCTGGTTTTCAAACACTTCGGGCCGCCCCAGCCAGTAGGCGATGAACTCACCCAGTTCGGTCTCGTCGAAGTGGCTGTCGAGCAGGCCGCACAGCCGGGCCAGGCCGTCGAACTGGGCGTCGGGGCGCCACTCGGGGTGCATGGCGAACTGGCGGGAGGGCAGGGGAGCCAGCCCCTGCAGCCGCTTCAGCGGCAGCGAAAACACGGCGCCGTGATAGTGCTGGGGGTGGGGCCTTTCCAGCGGGCTCAGCAGGCCGGCCTCCAGCAACTCATCCACCAGGGCGGTCAGCTCCGCAGGGGTCACCCGGTAGCGGTATTCGCCCTCGCCCTGCACCGCCAGCGCCTTGCCCAGGTCGGGGTAGTCCAGGGGCTGGGTCTGGTCGCCCCGGGCGTGGTGGCGCAGATAGTACTGGTACAGGCTGCGCGCCGGGTGGGACAGTCGGGGGGAGGTCAGTGCCTGGTATTCTGCCGGAGTCATAATGCCGCTGTGTTCGAAGGGGACGGCCATTATCCAATAAAGCGCCGGCAGAATACAGCCGGGCTTGTCGCTGCCGGCCGGGCTGAAATAAGCTAGGCTCAATTTATATTCCCATTATCATTCACATTAAGCGACGCCATGTTCGACTGGTCACCCCTGATCCTGTTAATAGAAGACGACCCCCTGTTCCGTCGGCTGATGGTGGCCTACCTCGAGCTGTGGGGGGCAAGGGTGATAGAGGCGGACAACGGCGAAGAGGGGTTGTTGCAGGCAGAGCTTAACAGCCCCGATCTGGTGCTGAGTGATCTGCTGCTGCCGGCACCGTCGGATCAGGAGCTGATCACCAGCCTGAAGCGGCGTCATCCTGCCCTGCCGGTGATCGCCATTTCCGGCCAGCAGAAAATGGCCGACGTGGCCCGGGCCCTGCGCGCCGGCGCCGAGGACTACCTGATCAAGCCCATTCGCAGCTGGAACCTGGTGGCGGAAGTGATCGCCGGCAGCCTCAGGCCCGATCCCGGCAAGTTGCTGGACGAACTGAACGAACACCTGGCCTATTACCGGCGGGAAGACATCGCCGCCAGCCGGTTGCTGCAGGGCTGGCGGCAGCAGCCGGAGCGGACCCTGGGCGACTGGCGGCTGAGTTGCCGGCAAAGCTCGCCCTGGGTACTGACCGAGTACATCAGGCTGGATCAGGATCTGCTGCTGCTGCTGGCGGAGTTCGATCCGCTCAACATGGACACCCCCGTGGTGATGACCCTGGTGACCTTTATCCTCAACGAACCCCTGCGCCATTACGGCTCCCGCCAGGATTGCGTGCTGCACAGCCTGGCCCGCACCCTGGAATACATCAACCGCCTGATCCTGGAGGTGGGGCTGGATACCAGGGTCAACCTGGCGCTGTTCCGGTTGCATGCGGATGGAGGCCGGGTGGAGGTGGCCAATGGCGGCATGGCCGGCAGCGATTGGCTGGAACGCTGCAATGCCGGGCCCCTGGGCCGGCAGGAGCTGACCGCCAACCAGCTCAGCTACCGCTGTTCCTTTCCTCTGAGCCTCAACCTGAAGGGCAGCTTCGGCGGCGAGATAGAGCTCACCGCCAGCTGCGGGGATCACTGAAGGCGTAACTGCTGCAGGTAGCGGGCGAAGGCCGGCCCCAGCTCCGGGTGGCGCAGCCCGTATTCCACATTGGCCGTCAGCAGCCCGAGCTTGCTGCCGCAATCGTGGCTCTTGCCCAGGATATGGTGGGCTTCTACCGGCTCCTGCTCCATCAGCATGGCGATGCTGTCGGTCAGCTGGATTTCATCGCCCTTGCCGAGGGGGGTTTTCTTCAACAGCGGCCAGATATTGGCGGAGAGGACATAGCGGCCCACCACCGCCAGGTTGGAGGGGGCATCGCTGCGCTGCGGTTTTTCGACGATGGCGCAGAGTGGGGCGGAACGGCCCTGCTCCAGGGCGCTGCCGTTGATATCGACGATACCGAACTGATCCACCTGCTCGGCGGCCACCGGCTCCACCAGGATCTGGCTGCTTCCCCGTGCACCGAAGGCCTGGATCATGGCGGCCAGGTTGTCCCGGCGCAGATCGCAGCTCACCTCGTCGATCAGCACGTCCGGCAGCAGTATGGCGAAGGGGGCGTCGCCCACCAGGGGATGGGCGCAGAGGATGGCGTGGCCCAGTCCCTTGGCCTCGCCCTGGCGCACGTGCATGATGGTGACGTCGGGGGGGCAGATGTTCTGCACTTCGCTGAGCAACTGGCGCTTGACCCGTTTTTCCAGGGTAGCCTCCAGTTCGAAACTGGTGTCGAAATGGTTTTCGATGGAGTTCTTGCTGGCGTGGGTCACCAGCACGATTTCCTTGATCCCGGCCTGCACCGCCTCGTTGACCACATACTGGATCAGGGGTTTGTCGACCACCGGCAGCATTTCCTTGGGAATGGCCTTGGTGGCGGGCAACATCCGGGTTCCCAGACCGGCGACGGGGATAACGGCTTTACGGATAAGCGACTGTGAAGGCATGGCGGGCACCAAAAAAACATCGGGCCCGTATCATAACCAATAGCGGCCCTCCCGGCCATGGGCGGGAGGGCCGTGGCGCTCAGTTGCTCAACAGGTGCCGGTTTTTCTCCACCGTGGCCGGGCCTATGCCGCTGACCTTGGCCAGGTCGTCGACCGAGGCGAAGGGACCGTTGTTTTCACGGTACTCCACGATGGCCGCCGCCTTGGCCGGACCCACGCCGGTCAGCAGGGCCAGTTGCTCCTGGGTGGCGGTGTTGATGTCGATGCTGGTGACCATGGCCTCTTCCCCGGCGGGGTCGTTGGCCAGGGCCGGGGTACCGACGGCCAGCATGGCCGCCAGCAGGGTGGATGAAAGCAGCTTGTTCATACCCGTCTCTCCTTGTTGTTGGGGGCAATCGTCCAGTGGACTTAACAAGCCTTGGCCAGGGAGAGAGGATCTGGCAACGAAAAAATCCAAAATCACCCATTTGGGGGATAACGGCTCGTCCTGTGACAGGGATGCGTGGTGGGTGCGGGAGTACAGTCCGCCATGGTTCTCCGGCCTTGCGGGGCTGACCATGATTCAACAGCGGTATTGGCGGGGGAATGTACGGCTACAAAAACCGGCCCGGGGCCGGTTTTTGGCATTCAGGGCAGGACTTTCCTGAAGGGCTTGACGATGACCGAGGCGTAGACGCCGGCGGCCAGGTAGGGATCGGCATCGGCCCAGGCCCGGGCGGCGTCCAGCGAGTCGAACTCGGCGATCACAGTGCTGCCGGTAAAACCGGCCTCGGCCGGGTCTTCGGCGTCGATGGCCGGGTTGGGGCCGGCCACCAGCAGCCGGCCTTCATCGGCCAGGGCCTGCAGCCGGGCCAGGTGGGCCGGCCGGGCTTCCTTGCGCATGGGCAGGCTGTTGGGAACATCTTCACTGAAAATCACGTACCACATCAGGGTTGTCCTTCTTGTTTGGTGCCGTCCTGTGCCGGCAACTGGC
This sequence comes from Zobellella denitrificans, assembly GCF_002407485.1. Lineage (NCBI taxonomy): Bacteria > Pseudomonadati > Pseudomonadota > Gammaproteobacteria > Aeromonadales > Aeromonadaceae > Zobellella > Zobellella denitrificans. The sequence continues at coordinate 1,413,174 of NZ_CP012621.1, forward strand.
GATAGAGATAAAAGGCGGTGGCGAAGGTGAAGGCCAGGGTCAGGCCGAGCAGGCCGAACACCTTGAAGTTGACCCAGAATTCCTGGGACAGGTAAAAGGCCACATAGACGTTGAGGGCGCCGCAGAAGGCGAAAAAGCCCACCCAGGCCAGGTTGGCCCTGTCCCAGATGGCATCCGGCAGGGGCATTTCCTTGCCCAGCATCTGCTTGATCAGGTTTTTGCCGAAACCGTAGCGGCTGACCAGCAGGCCGGCGGCGAACAGGGCGTTGACGGCGGTCACCTTCCATTTGATGAAGGCGTCATCCTGGAAGAACATGGTCAGCCCGCCGAAGAACAGCACCAGCACCAGGGTGACGAGGTGCATTTTTTCCAGCTTTTTGTGCCGGAGCCACTGCACCAGCATCTGCACACAGGTGGCGGCCATCAGGGCGCCGGTGGCGGCATAGATGTCGACCGTCTTGTACACCACGAAGAAGATGATAAGCGGGATGAACTCGGCGAATTGCTTCATAGGAATGACCCGTACTGCGAATGAGGGCCCAGTTTACCCCCATGGCTGGCCGCAGGCAAAGTCGCCGGTCATTTATTCAATACAAAAGGGCCCGGGTTCGGTGCGGAGCCGGGACCCTTTGCTTATGGGGAGACGACGAGAGGGAGCGGGGACTTAGCCCTGCACGCCTTCGGCGATAAAGTCCATGCTGGCCTGCACCGCCGGCAGCGGCTGGTCCAGCTCGCACACTTCCCTGGCGAAGGGCTCGAAGGAGAAGTAGCCCCGGTAGCCGGCCTGGAGCAGGGTGCGGATCTGGCCGATATTGTCCAGCCGGTCCGCGGGGCCGACCAGCACCCGGTGGGCGTCCAGCATCTGCTCGTAGCCGATGGCCGTGTCTTCCACCCCGGAGATGTGCACCAGGCCGGTGAACTCGGGGAAGAACTCGGTTTCGCCCGCCACCCTGTGGTGGAAGGTGTCATGCACCAGGGCAAAGCGGCCCTCGCCGCCCACCGCCTGGATGGCGGCCACCGCGTTTTTCTTCAGCCGCAGTGAGGAGACGGGAAAGCCCAGCGGCTCCACGAAACCCTTGAGGCCGTGCTTTTCCAGTATCGGCTGGAGGCCGCGCAGGGCCTGCTCCAGGCTGGCGGGGTCCGAGCCCTGGAAGCTGCCGTCGTTGAGCGGGCACAGCACCAGGCCGGTGGCGCCGCAGGCGGCGGCCAGTTCGGCCAGCCTTTCGGCCTGGGCGGCGCGCTCCGGGTTCCAGACGTTGAACGGATAGAGGGCGTTGATGCTCAGGATCTCGATGCCGAGTTCACGGGCCCGGGCGCCGATGGCGCGGGCGTGGTCCAGCTCGCTGATGCTGTTGTCGGCCACGTCGTTGCGCAGCTCCACGGCTTGCAGGCCCAGGGCCCTGGCGGTGTCGAGCAGTTCGAAGGCGCTCAGCCTGGGCGCCGTCATATGGTTCAGGGAGAAGGTAGGGGTCAGTTGAGACATCTTGAATCGGCTCCGTACATCACTTGTTGTAGAAGGTGGGGCGCTCGGCCATCACCACGGGTTCAATCCGGCCACTTTCCTGGGCCAACACGCAGGCATCGGCGGCCACGGCGGCGGCATAACCGTCCCAGGCGGTGGGACCGGACAGCTGCTGCTGTTCAATGCCCTTGATAAAGTCCTGCAGCTCGATGTCGTAGGCTTCGATAAAGCGCTGTTTCCAGTCGGTGAGGATGTTGGTGGCCAGTTTCGCTTCGGTGCGCAGCAGCAGGCTCTGGGGCTCGGGCAGGTTGGCGACGCCAGTCTCGCCCACCACCGAGCACTGGATGTCGTAGCCGTACTGGCAGTTGACGAAGATTTCCAGATCGATGCGCACACCTTTCTGGGTTTCGATCAGCACGATCTGCGGATCGGCCAGGTGCTCGAAACGGTGGCGGGTACGCTTGGGATACACCACCTGCACCGTCTTGTAGTCGTCGTCCAGCAGCCAGCGCAGCACGTCCAGCTCGTGGATGGCGGTATCGACGATGGCCATGCTGGTGACATAGCTGTCGGGCACGCTCGGGTTGCGGTGGGCGCAGTGCACCATCAGCGGCTCGCCGATCCGGCCGGCGTCGATGGCCTGTTTCAGCAACTGGTAGCCCTTGTCGTAGGGGCGCATAAAGCCCACCTGCACCAGGCGCTTGCCGGCGGCCACTTCGGCCTCGACGATATTGAGGCAGCCCCGGGCGGTGGTGGCCAGGGGTTTCTCGCAGAACACGTACTTGCCGGCCGCGATGGCGGACAACACGAATTCCTCGTGGGTGGGACCCCAGGAGGTGACCAGCACGGCGTCCACGTCGTCGGCCTTGATCAGCTCGTGGCCGTTGTCGTAGACCTTGGCGTCCAGCCCCAGTCGTGCCACCACCGCCTCGGCCTGGGCCCGGTTGACGTCGTTCACCGCCACCACCCGGCCGCCGGACAGGGTCTGGGTAATGCGGCGGGCGTGGTCTGCGCCGATGGCGCCGGTACCGATAACACCAATTCTGATTGTCATGTTTTTCCTCCAGCTCAAGGTCGTCTCGTCGGCCTGCGCCGACGCTCAGTGGTCTGCTTCCCGCAGGCCGGCATTTTTCGATGTTACCGGCTTGTTGGAATTTATGTTTCATGACCATCACTATAAGCAGTGGCGGGGCAGAAACGCCAAGAGCGTGATGATGGAAAGCCATCACCCGGGGCTATACTGGGCTCATGTCGGGATCTGGAGTGAAAAAACATGAAGAAGATCACGCTGGCGGAGGTCGCCAGACGGGCCGGGGTGGGGGAAGCCACGGTGGATCGGGTGTTGAACGAGCGGGGCAATGTGTCGCCGGACACCGCCGAGCGGGTGATCCGTATTGCCCGGGAGCTGGGATTGAAACGGGTGTTGCCCGACGAATGGCGCCGGCTGCGCCATATAGAGGTGTTCCTGAGCGACAGCGACACCTATTTCTTCAAACAGCTGAGCAAGAGCTTTATGCAGGCGGCCGACACCCTGGGCAAGCGGCGCCTGGTGCTGCACCGTACCTTTGTGGGCGAGCGGGAGCCGTCCCTGCTGGCGAAGAAACTGGGCGAGGCCGCCGCCGGCCGGGACGGCATCATCCTGTTCGGCTCGGATCATCCGGCGGTGGTGGCGGCGGTGAACGCCGCCACGGCAAGGGGAGTGCCGGTGATCACCCTGGTCACCGAGCTGCCGGGCACGGCGCCCCTTGCCCATGTGGGCATCGATCAATACGCCGCCGGGCGTACCGCCGGCTGGCTGCTGGGCCAGTGGTGCCGGGATCCCGGCGAGGTGCTGGTGGTGTGCGGCCCGCTGGAGGTGCTGGTGCACCGGGAGCGGATGCGGGGCTGCCGGGAGCGGCTGGCGGAATCCGCGCCCCATCTGCTGCCCCGGGTGCTGGAGGGCCGGGAGCAGAATGACCTTATCGAGTTCCTGGTGCGGGAGCGGCTGGCCGAGGGCCGGGTGGTGGCGGTGTACAACACCGGGCCCGGCAACGGCACCATTGCCCGCCTGCTGGCACGCCGGGATCTGGCCGGGCGTTGCGTCTTTATCGGCCATGAGCGCCACGCCACCACCGAAGATCTGCTAAAACGCGGCCTGATGCAGTTGACCCTGGATCAGAACCCCAGGCTGCACGCCTTCCGCGCCCTGGAGCTGCTGCTCAACCACCTGGAGCAGGGCCCCCGCGGCACCACCGGCGGGCGTATCGACTTCTCCCTGTTCACTCCCGAAAACATCGGCGGCTGAGCTGCCGTCCGCCGCTGTTGAAATTTACATTTCATTTTGTCCCGCTCCGTTCCGGGTCCTCGCGAGCCCGGGCGGGGCATGGGCACCGGCTTTTCCCCTTAACTTTGGGGGTGCTCGTAACCTAATGATTTATATGAGTTTAATAAATTGATGTCCGAGCTGATATTCGGGCCGGGAGCACCATAACAAGATCCATGTCAAAGAATTGTTATTTTTTTGCTGTTTGGCGGTAATGGCACCTTGCGAAAAATCATAAATTCCAACAATATTAATTTTGAAATAAACGTTCAAATAGGATGTTCGCAGGAACGACCATGCTCTCAACGGCTGCAGCGTGGTTTGGCAGCCTCAAGGAATGAAACACCGCTTCCCTACAAGGAGTAAGACCATGAAATTCAAGAAACTGATTGTTGCCTCCGCCCTGGCCTCGGTACTGCCCTTCGGCGCTTATGCCGAGGATATCAAGATCGGGGTGTCCATGGCGCTGTTCGACGACAACTTCCTGACCCTGGTGCGCCAGGCCATGCAGGAGAAAACCGCGGAGCTGGACGGTGTCAGTGCCCAGTTCGAGGACGCCAAGAACGACGTGGGGCAGCAATTGCAGCAGGTGGAGAGCTTCGTCAACCAGAAGCTGGACGCCATCGTGATCAACCCGGTGGATACTCAGGCGGTGGCGCCCATCATCAAACGCGCCGAGGCCGCCGGCATTCCCCTCATCTTCGTCAACCGTCGCCCCGAGGCCGCACTGCCCGACGGCATGGCCTTTGTCGGTTCCGACTCCAAGGTGGCCGGCCGACTGCAGATGGAATATATCGCCGAGAAGCTGGGCGGCAAGGGCAATGTCGCCATCCTGATGGGCGAGCTGTCCAACGAAGCCACCCGTGACCGTACCAGCGGGGTGGAGGAAGTGGCCGCCAAGTACCCGGACATCAAGATCATCGCCAAGGAAACCGGCAAGTGGTCCCGCAAGGAAGGCATCGACGTGACCAACAACTGGCTGCTGTCCGGCTACGAGATCGACGCCATCGCTTCCAACAACGATGAAATGGCCATCGGTGCCATCATGGCCCTGGGACCCAATCGCCTGAAGGACGTCATCGTGGGCGGCGTGGACGCCACCCCCGACGCCCTGGCCTTTGTCGACAAGGGCATGATGGCTCTGACCGTGTTCCAGGACGCCAAGGGCCAGGGCAAGGCCTCCATCGAAACGGCGGTGAAAATGGCAAAAGGGGAGGCCGTGGATAAAAACGTCATGATCCCCTACGAGCTGGTTTCTCCGGAAAACTACAAGGAATTCGTTGGACGTAACTAAGCCATCAACCGGGGCCCGCGGGCCGGGCCCCCTTGATACGTCTCGGAGGTAATCAGATGTACCCATATGTGCTCGAGGCCGAAGGCATCAGCAAAGGCTTCCCCGGTGTCAAGGCGCTGGACAACGTCACCCTGAAGATACGGCCGGGCAGTGTACACGCCCTGATGGGGGAAAACGGCGCCGGCAAATCCACCCTGATGAAGTGCCTGATCGGTATCTATACGCCCGACACCGGCACCATCAAGGTCAAGGGCAAGGAAATGAATTTCCGCGACACCATGGATGCCCTGCACTCCGGCATTTCCATGATCCACCAGGAACTGAACCTGGTGCCCCATATGACGGTGGCGGAGAATATCTGGCTGGGCCGCGAGCCCATGAAGGGCCTGTTCGTCGATCACGACACCCTCTACCGGGAAACCGACAAGCTGCTCAAGCAGCTCAGCATCAAGGTCAAACCCGACACCCTGGTGGGCGATCTCAGCATCGGCACCCAGCAGATGATCGAAATCGCCAAGGCGGTGTCCTACAACGCCGACGTGGTGATCATGGACGAGCCCACCTCGGCCCTGACCGAAGGGGAGGTGTTCCACCTGTTCCGCATCATCAACGACCTCAAGGAGCAGGGCAAGTCCATCGTCTACATCAGCCACAAGATGGACGAAATTTTCGAAATCACCGATGAAATCAGCATCTTCCGGGACGGCACCTATGTCGGCTCGGACAAGACCGAGCATTTCGACCGCCAGAGCCTGATCACCAGGATGGTGGGCCGCGAACTGACCCAGATGTTCCCTAAGTTCAACGACAACATCGGGGAAGAAGTGCTGACGGTGAATAACCTCTGCCGTGCCGGCAAGTTCCACGACGTGAGCTTTTCGCTCAAGCGGGGCGAGATCCTGGGCGTGGCCGGCCTGGTGGGTGCCGGGCGCAGCGAGGTGATGGAAAGCCTGTTCGGGGTGCACCCGGCCGACAGCGGCAGCCTGGTGCTGGAAGGGCAGGAGGTGAGCATCGCCTCTCCCGCCCAGGCCATCGATCTGGGGCTGGCGTTCCTCACCGAGGACCGCAAAAAATCGGGGTTGTTCCTGGTGCTGTCGGTGCTGGAAAACATGAGCATCGTCAAGATGCCCCGCTACATCGACGGCAAGGGCTTCGTCAGGCACGCGGACATGGTCAAGGACTGCATGGAGCAGATCCAGAAGCTCAACATCAAAACCCCGACCATGGATCAGATCATCAACAACCTGAGCGGCGGCAACCAGCAAAAGGTGCTGATCGCCCGCTGGCTGCTGGCCCAGCCCAAGATCCTGATCCTGGACGAACCCACCCGCGGCATCGACGTGGGCGCCAAGGCGGAAATTTACAAGCTTATCAGCGAACTGGCCAACCGGGGCGTGGCCATCATCATGGTGTCGTCGGAGCTGCCGGAAATCCTGGGCATGAGCGACCGGGTGATGGTGATGCACGAGGGGCATATCACCGGCATTCTCGACAGGGAAGAAGCCACTCAGGAAAAAATCCTCGAGCTGGCCTCGGAATAAGCGGTTATAAAGGAACAGGACTATGGAAAACGTAAAGGCAACGAAAGAAATGGCGGCAACGCAGAACAACGGCACCGCCTGGGACAACCTCAAGCGGAAGATGCCCAAGGACATGGGCATCTTCCTGGTGATGATCGGCATCGCCCTGGTGTTCGAGGTGCTGGGCTGGGTGTTCCGTGGCCAGTCCTTCCTGATGAACCCGGGCCGGCTGGTGCTGATCGTGCTGCAGGTGGCGATCATCGGCATCATCGCCGTGGGGGTGACCCAGGTCATCATCACCACCGGCATCGATCTTTCTTCCGGCTCCCTGGTGGCGCTGACCGCGGTGGTGGCGGCCAGCCTGGCGCAAACCGCCGACAGCATCTCGCCCATGTATCCGTCTTTGGTGGATCTGCCGGCCATAGTGCCGATAGTGGCGGGCATCGGAGTGGGGCTGTTGTGCGGCCTGATCAACGGTTGGCTGATCACCAAGACCGGCATACCGCCCTTTATCGCCACCTTAGGCATGATGGTGTCGGCCCGTGGCCTGGCCCAGTTCTATACCCAGGGCAACCCCATCAGCTTCCTGTCCGACGGCTTTACCTCCATCGGCCAGGGCTCGGTGCCGGTGGTGATCTTCCTGGTGGTGGCGGTGGTGTTCCATATCGCGCTCAAACATACCCGCTACGGCAAATACGTGTACGCCATCGGCGGCAACATGACCTCGGCCCGGGTGTCCGGTATCAACGTCGACAAGTACCTGATCATCGTTTATTCCATCGCCGGGGCCCTGTCCGGCCTGGCGGGCATCGTGATGGCGGCGCGAGTGAGCAGCGGCCAGTCCAGCATGGGCCTGGCCTACGAGCTGGACGCCATCGCCGCGGCGGTGATCGGCGGCACCAGCCTGATGGGCGGGGTGGGGCGCATCACCGGCTGCGTGATCGGCGCCATCATCCTCGGGCTGATGAAGAGCGGCTTCACCTTTATCGGGGTGGACAGCTACGTGCAGGACATCATCAAGGGCGCCATCATCGTCGGTGCCGTGGTGATCGACATGCGCCGCAACAAGGCCAAACGCTGATTACAGACTGCGAGTTTGCCCTTTTTCAGGCAGGTGGCTCAGGCCCCTGCCTGTTTTTTATGGGGCTTACACCCCGCTTCCACAGCATGAAACGAGCAGTCGTCGTTTCACCCTGACGGCGCCCGGAGCGGTGCTGAAACGGGATCCCGGTCAAACAAAATTTTACAAGCCAGCCACAAATCGCGATCCAGATCATGGAATTTTTGTTTCAAAATTGATTTAAATGGATTGCTCGTTTAGTTTGTGTGCCAGATAAATCAATAACAACAACGTTACCTTGTTTTTACGCAGGCCTTATGGCCAGGCAGCCATGCAAACGGAGGCATCATGACGCCGCAAGGAAGATACAACATCAAGTACGTACTGCTGATCTGCGCGGTATCCGCATTGGGAGGCCTGCTGTTCGGCTACGACACGGCGGTGATTTCCGGCGCCATCGGCCCCATCAAGAGCTATTTCGGGCTGGATGCCTTCGGCGTGGGCTGGGCGGTGTCCAACGTGGCCATCGGTTGCATCGTCGGCGCCTTTGCCGCCGGCACCATCGCCGGCAAGCTTGGCCGCAAGAAGGCGCTGCTGTTGGCGGCCTTGCTGTTTACCGTTTCCGCCATCGGCTCCGCCCTGGTGGATACCTTCTTCTGGTTTATCGTCTACCGCCTGATCGGTGGGGTGGCGGTGGGCCTGGCTTCGGCAGTCTCGCCGATGTACATGTCGGAAGTCTCGCCCAAGGACATGCGCGGCCGGGCGATCGGCATGCAGAACTTCGCCATCGTGTTCGGCCAGGTGGTGATCTTCTCCATCAACTACCTGATCGCCAAGGGCGCGACCGAAGCCTGGCTGGTGGACATGGGCTGGCGGGTGATGCTGGGCTCGGAAGTGATCCCCTGTCTGCTGTTCTGCCTGGTGGTGAGTTTTATTCCCGAATCGCCCCGCTGGAACGTGATGCAGGGCAACGACGCCGCGGCACTGGCTACCCTGCGCAGGATCTACAACGGCCCCTATCCGGAAAAGGTGCTCAAGGAGATCAAGCTCTCGCTCAACCAGCGCCGGCTGGAGCAGCAGCAAAAGCGCAAGCTCAACTACCGCAACGACAGGGTATTCTGGTTTATCGCCTTCGTGGGCTGCATGATCGCCATCCTTCAGCAGGCGACCGGCGTCAACGTGATGATGTATTTTGCTCCCGTGGTGCTGGAGCAGGCCACCGGCAACAACGAGGCCGCCCTGTTCATGACCATCTGGATCGGGGTGATACAACTGATCGGTACCTCCATCGGTGCCTTTCTGATGGACAGGGTAGGGCGGGTGCCACTGCTGCGTATCGGTGCCATCGGCTCGACTGCCGGCTTGCTGGTGACCTCCTATTTCCTGTACCAGTCGGCGGATCTCTCCGGGGCAGAGGCGGTGCGCAACGGTTATTTCATCCTCTCCGGCATGCTGCTGTTTATGCTGTTCTTCGCCGTTTCCTGGGCCGTGGGGGCCTGGGTGGTGATTTCCGAAATCTTCCCCAACCGGATGCGCTCCGAGGGCATGTCCCTGGCGGTGTCCGCCATGTGGGTGAGCAACTTCATTATCGGCCTCGGCTTCCCGCTGATGAACGGCAATGCCTTCCTGCTCGAGCACTTCCACGGCGCCTTCCCCATGTGGCTGTTCGCCGGTTGCTGTGTACTGGCCTACTTCTTCGTCACCCGCTTCCTGCCCGAGACCAAGGGCGTGCCCCTGGAGCAAATGGAGGAGACCATGCTGACCAAAACCAACTTGGAAGCCCGGGAGGTACCGGTCGAGATGGCCCGGGCCAACGGCTGATGTCCGAAACCGGCCCCTGGGCCGGTTTTTTTTTTGAGGGGGCATGATGATCACCGATCCTTACTTCTACCTGGTCGCCGTGCCCGCCGTGCTGATCTACGGCATCGGCAAGGGCGGCCTGGGCGGTGCCCTGGGGGTGGTGGCGGTGCCCCTGATCAGCCTTACCACCCATCCCTCCACCGCCGCCGCCGTGCTGCTGCCGCTGCTGTGCCTGATGGACCTGTTCGCCGTGGCCTGGCACCACCGCCATGTGTGCTGGCGCCAAATTCGCCAGATCATCCCCGGCGCCCTGCTGGGGGTGGCGCTGGCGGGGCTGCTGATGGCCCGGGCGCCGACCTGGCTGCTCACCGGCTTTATCGGTATTGCCTCCATCCTGTTCTGCCTGCACCACTGGTTCAGCCCGCCGGTGCCGGCCAGGGCCGGCGGCCTGGGCCAGGGCACCCTGTGGGGCACCCTCACCGGTCTGTTCAGCACCACCATCCACGCCGGCGGGGCGCCGGCCAGCATGTACCTGTTGCCCCAGCAACTGGAGAAACGGCTGCTGGTCGGCACCATGGCGGTGCTGTTCGCGCTGATCAACCTGATGAAGCTGGTGCCCTATGCCCTGCTGGGCCAGCTCAACCCCGGCAACCTGCAAACCGCCCTGATGCTGGTGCCGCTGGTGCCGGTCGGGGTCTGGCTCGGGGTCTGGCTGGTCCGAACCGCCAGCCAGCGACTGATCTACCGGCTGTGCTACGGGCTTTTGTTCCTCTCCGGCCTGCACTTCCTGCAACTGAGCCTCCGGAGCTGGTGGTGATCAGCCCGCCACATTGAAAGGGGATCACCCGCACCCGGGAAGGTCCGGATGGATGGTCTCGGTCCTTAAAGCAAGAAAACAAAGTTTTGCTCTGCTTTTTTATTCAGACTTCTCTCCGGTGCGCCCTATAACGCAACTCCTGCCTTTAGCCAACATCCACAAAGCGCAAGAAATCGAATATGGGTCCGGTCGGCTTTTGCTCTAATAACAGCACATTAACAACGGCGTAAAGCCCTATTCGAGGTGCCATCATGACCATGCACATCACCAGTGCCCCCTGCTGCTGGGGCGTGGACGACGTCAACAATCCCCACCTGCCGCCCTGGCAAAGGGTACTGGGCGAGGCGGCCCAGGCCGGCTACCGGGGCATAGAGCTCGGTCCCTACGGCTACCTGCCGCTGGATATCGATCTGGTCGGCACGGCGCTCGAGGCCAACGGCCTGAGCGTGGTGGCGGGCACCATCTTCGACGATCTGGTGGACCCGGCCAACCTCGATAACCTGCTCCGCCAGACCCGTGACATCTGCGACCTGCTCACCCGCTTGCCCCGGTTGCCCAAGGCGCCGGGCCAGCGCTTCGCCGCCCCCTACCTGGTGCTGATCGACCATGTGCACGCCGAGCGCAGCCTGGTGGCCGGCCACCCGGAGCGTGCGCCCCGGCTCTCGCCCGAGTGCTGGCGGCAGGCCATGGCGCACATCGAGGCCATTGCCACCCTGGCCCGGGACCGGTACGGGGTGCGGGCGGTGATCCATCCCCACGCGGGCGGCTATATCGAATTCGAGGACGAAATCGAGCAACTGGTTGCCGATATCCCCGCCGAGGTGGCCGGTCTGTGCCTGGACACCGGCCATCTCTACTACTCGAAGATGGATCCGGTGAGCTGGCTGCGGCGCTACGCCGGGCGCATCGACTACCTGCATTTCAAGGACATAGACCCCGAGGTGTACGCCGAGGTGATGGCGGAGCCGGTGGACTTTTTCGCCGCCTGCGCCCGGGGCGTGATGTGCCCCATTGGCCGGGGCGTGCTGGACTACGACGCCATCCACGCCCTGCTCAAGGAGCTGGACTACCAGGGCTATATCACGGTGGAGCAGGAGCGGGATCCGCGCAACGCCGCCGGCAGCCTGCAGGATGTGGCCGCCAGCCTGGCCTTTCTGCAAAGCAAGGGGTTTTAGGGCCAGTACACGAACTTTGCAAAGCTGCCCGTTGTGGCCAGCGAAGAGACAACAGGGCTACCTCCACCGACACGCCGCAAGTACGTCCATGTAGGCTCGCACATGCCATCCATGGCATGTGACGGTCGGTGGAGGCCATCCCTGCTGCCTCTTCCAAGCTTCGGCGCCGAGGGTAGCGCCAGCAGGCGACACTGGCGCTTTGGCCGGACTCGGGATACCTACAGACGACTGGAACAAGGAGAAACCGCAATGATTTATGGAGAACGCAAGGTCAAGGCACCCATCCGCTGGGCCATGGTGGGTGGCGGCAAGGGCAGCCAGATTGGCTATATCCACCGCTCGGCGGCGCTGCGCGACCACAGCTTCCAACTGGTGGCCGGCGCCTTCGACCTCGACCCCGAACGGGGCCGGGAATTCGGCGCCGGCCTGCAGGTGGCGCCCGAGCGCTGCTATGCCGACTACCAGACCCTGTTCGCCGCAGAGGCCAAACGGGAAGACGGCATCCAGGCGGTGTCCATCGCCACCCCCAACGGCACCCACTTCGCCATCAGCAAGGCGGCGCTGGAAGCCGGCCTGCACGTGGTGTGCGAAAAACCCCTGTGCTTTACCCTGGCCGAGGCCGAGGAGCTGCGCGCCCTGGCCGAGCGCCGGCAGCGCATGCTGTGCGTAACCTACGGCTATGCCGGCCACCAGATGATCACCCAGGCCAGGGCCATGATCGCCAACGGCGAGCTGGGCGAGATCCGCATGGTGCACATGCAGTTCGCCCACGGCTTCCACAGCGAGGCGGTGGAGCAGGGGAACCCCAGCACCCGGTGGCGGGTGGATCCCCGTTACGCCGGGCCCAGTTATGTGCTGGGGGATCTGGCCACCCATCCGCTCTATCTGTCCGAAGTGATGCTGCCACAGCTGAAGATTGAAAAGCTGCTGTGCGCCCGCCAGAGCTTCGTGCGGAGCCGGGCACCGCTCGAGGACAACGCCTATGTGCTGATGCAGTACAGCGGCGGGGTGATGGGGCACCTCTGGGCCAGCGCGGTCAACGCCGGCTCCATGCACGGCCAGAAGATCCGGGTGATCGGCTCCCGGGCCAGCCTGGAGTGGTGGGACGAGCAGCCCAACCAGCTGCGTTTTGAAATCCAGGGCGAGCCGGCGCGCATCCTGGAGCGGGGCATGGGCTACCTCTACCCCGAGGCGCGGGAGGACGATCGCATCGGCGGCGGCCATCCCGAGGGCTTGTTCGAATCCTGGTCCAACCTCTACTACCGTTTCGCCCTGGCGATGGAAGCCTGCGACGCGGGCGAGCACGACCGGGTGAAGGCCTTGCACATCCCCGGCATCGAGGCCGGGGTGGAAGGGGTGCGCTGGGTGGAAAACTGCGTGCGCTCGGCGGATCTGGGCGCGGTGTGGGTGGATTACCGCTGAGGGGCGGGCTTGCGCCGCGCGCTTCCCGGGGACAAGATAAGCGGGTGTGCCCACCAGGAGAGACGGCGTGATACAGCATTTTGTCAGCGGCAAACGCCGGGGCCGGCTGGAGCTGGAGCAGTCGGCCGAGCTGATGTACCTCTGCCTGGCCGACGCCGGCGACACCCGGTTGCCCCGGGCCATGCACCGGCACGACGACCGGGTGGAGATCGTCTTTATCCGCGAGGGCAGCGGTACCCATATCATCGACGGCCGCGCCTACAGTACCGGGCGGGGCGATCTGCTGATCTACAACGGCGGTGTGCTGCACGACGAGTCTGCCAACCCCAGTGAGGGCATGAGCGTCTATTGCTGCGCCTTCACCAACCTTAAGCTCCGGGGCCTGCCCAAAAACACCCTGAGCCGCGGCCGGGTGCGGATCCCCACCGGCGAGTGCCATGGGGAATTCGACAGCCTGTTCGGGCTCTTGCATGCCCAGATCCGTTCCGAGCACAGGCTCAGCCTGGCCTGCTGCGATCACCTGCTGCAGGCGCTGCTGCTGATGGTGTCCAGCCTGATCGATGAGCAGGACGCGGAGGAGGAGGCGGCCCGCTATGAGCTGGGCGAAAGCGTCAAGCGCTATATCGACCGGCACTACCAGGACGAGCTGGATCTGGGCCGGCTGTCCGAGGCGCTCAACATCAGCCCTTATTACCTCGCCCACCGCTTCAGGCAGAGCGTGGGCTGCTCGCCCATCCAGTACCTGATCCGCCGGCGCATTGGCGAGGCCCAGACTTTGCTTATAAACACCGGGCTCAGCGTCACCGACATCGCCCTGATGGTGGGCTACGACAACCCCAACTACTTCAACACCGCCTTCCGGAAGGTGGTGGGCATCCCCCCCGGCCGGTACCGCCGGCAATACCTGGAATAGCTCTGCCGCGCGCCGGCTCCGTGCCAGCCTGCTCCAAACCGGCCCGTTCCGGCCGACGAAGTTAACGAATTGTGTCGCCAGTCACAGTTCCGCCAAAGAGCGCTTGGATTTTTAAATTCACAATTTCACCAAACGAAATAAATGTTTTATTATCACTTCCAGCAGAATCAGTCATCCACCAACCAGGGGGAGCGGATGTCCAAGTTATTATCCAAGCGCCGGCAACCGGACAGCCAGGGCGCCATCCAGTGTATCACGCCGGAATCGGCCGGCTGGGGTTATGTGGGCTTCGAGGTGTATGAACTGGACGCCGGCCAGAGCCTGAGCCAGGACACCCTGGACCGGGAAGTCTGCCTGGTGCTGGTGGCGGGCAAGGCCAGCGTACGCACCCGCGAGCTCAGCCTCGATGCCATCGGCGAGCGGATGAGCCCCTTCGAGCGCAAGAAGCCCTACGCCGTCTATGTGCCCAACGACGATCATTTCACCGTGACTGCCCAAACCAGGCTGGAGCTGGCGGTATGCAAGGCGCCGGGTTTCGGCAACCACCCGGCGCGGCTGATCGGCCCCGACAGCATCGATGCCGAGCACCGCGGCAAGGGCCACAACCGGCGCTATGTGCACAACATCCTGCCCGACACCGCCGAGGCGGACAGCCTGCTGGTGGTGGAGGTGTTCACCGACGAGGGCTGCACCAGCTCCTACCCGTCCCACAAGCACGACCGGGATGCCGAGCCGGGCGAAACCTACCTGGAAGAGACCTATTACCACCGCTTCGATCCGCCCCAGGGCTTTGCCCTGCAGCGGGTCTATACCGACGATTTCGAGCTGGACGAGTGCATGGCGCCCTACAACCAGGACGTGGTGCAGGTGCCGAAAGGCTACCACCCGGTGGCCACCATCGCCGGCTACGACAACTACTACCTGAACGTGATGGCCGGGCCCACCCGCAAGTGGCGCTTTACCTGGGAGGCCGATCACGCCTGGGTGAATTCCGATAACTATCCCAAAAGCAAGTAACCCAAGAACAAGCAAGCCAACACAAGCACAAGGAGAGGGTAAATGATTAAGGTGGCATTGATTGGCGCCGGCCGCATCGGCCAGGTGCATTCGGCGAATATCGTGGCGCACCCCGAGAGCCGGCTGGTGGCCATCGTGGATGCGTTCCCGGAAGCGGCCCTGAGCCTGTCCGAGAAAACCGGCGCGCCGGTGAAGACCCTGGAAGAGGTGATGGCGGACCCGGGCATCGACGCCGTGGTAATCGGCTCGGCCACCGACACCCACGCCGATTTTATCGAGCTGGCGGCCCGCAGCGGCAAGGCCATCTTCTGCGAAAAGCCGGTGGATTTGAGCCTTGCGCGGGTGCAGGCCTGCCTCAAGGTGGTGGAGGAGTGCCGGGTGCCGCTGCTGGTGGGCTTCAACCGCCGTTTCGATCCCAACTTTGCCGCCGTGCGCAACCGCTACCAGCAAGGCCAGATCGGCAAGGCCGAGTCGGTGCTGATCGTGTCCCGGGATCCGTCGCCGCCCCCGGTGTCCTACATCCAGCGCTCCGGCGGCCTGTTCCGCGACATGACCATCCACGACTTCGACATGGCCTGCTACCTGGTGGACGAGCCGGTGGTGGCGGTGACCGCCCGCGGCAGCTGCGTGGTGGACCCGGCCATCGGTGAGGCCGGCGATATCGACACCGCCGTGGTCACCCTGGAGTTCGCCTCCGGCGCCCTGGGCACCATCGTCAACACCCGCCGCTCCGGCTTCGGCTACGACCAGCGCATCGAGCTGCTGGGCGCTGAGGGCATGCTCAAGGCCGAAAACCAGCTGGAAAACACCGTGCTGCTGGCCAACGAGCAGGGCACCGCGGTGGCCAACCCCCAATACTTCTTCCTGGAGCGCTATCATGCCGCCTACAAGGCCGAGTGGGCCCACTTCGTGGACGTGGCCCTGGGCCGGGCCCAATGCCTGAGCGGCGGTAAGGAAGGCGAGCAGGCACTGCGCCTGGCCGACGCGGCGGTGGAGTCCTGGACCACCGGCAAGACGGTCCGCCTGTAAGGCCAGGGGCCGCGCCATGCCACCGGTGTGCCGGCCCTGTCCGTAGGCTCAATGTCAGTCGACCAAAAAACGGCGGCGGGGTTGGGTTACCCATCTGTAGGGGTCGACTTCAGTCGACCAAAATACGGCGCCGGGACCTGGGCTGGTCCCATGCAGGGGCGACTTCAGCCGACCAAACCATGGTTCCGGGCTTGGGGTGGCCCACTGAAGTGGGCCTGCCATGGTCTTGGCGCGGGTTGCGCCGCTGAGGTGGGACCTTATCAAGTCTGTTTTTGTTTCTCGATGGGTTTCAGATCTCTTGGGTCTGAGTTTTGCGCCTGCTCCTTGAGCAGGCGCTTTTTTATATCCCCTGTTGCCACTGCTGCTCGCCGGTGGCGAGGGCCTGGGCAAGGGTATCGATGCTGGCATCGGGCAGGGTCTCGGGCAGCAGGTCGGCGCCGGCGCTGACAAAGAGCTGGGCATAGGCGTTGCGCAGGTCGGCGTAGGCCAGATCGCGGCGTAGCTTGGCCTGCAGGTTGTTCAGCTCACCCTGGATCAGTTCCAGCTCACCGATGGCCTGGGCCTGGTGACGGTTGCGCAGCTGTATCACAATTTGCTCGTCCAGTCCGGCCAGCTCCTGGCTGGTGGCGAACTGACGCCGGGCCTCGTTGAAGTTGGCATTGGCCACATAAAGCTGGGCCAGCACGGCCATCGACATGGCCTGGCGCTTGGCGGTGGCCACCTGTTCACCGGCCTTGGCCGCTTTGATGGCGGCCGGGCCCGAGAGCACATTGAACAGGTTCCAGGTGATCTTGACGCCATAATCGGCCCAACTGTTGTTGGAGAGGAAGTCGTTGCTGTCATAGTGACCGCCGGCGGAGAACTCCAGCCCCGGCAGCAGCCGCAACATGGCCTTGCGGGTTTCGGTGGCGCTGATCCGGCTCTGGTAGTCCTGCTCGCGCAGCTCGGGGCGGCTGGCCAGGGCATCCTGTTCCAGTTGGTGCAACGGCACCGCAACCTCGGGCACCTCATAGTGGCCGGTATCGGCCAGGGTAAAGTTGCTGTCGAGCGGCAGGTTGATGAGGGCCGCCAGCCTGGTCTTGGCCAGCGACAAGGCCCGACGCTGTTCCTCCAACCGGCGGGTGGCTTCAATCAGGGAACGCTGGTAGCTCAGGTTTTGCACCATATCGCCCAGCTTCTGCTGCTGAAGCCGGCTGCTGTCCTGGCGGGCCTGAGCCACCCGGGCCAGCAACTGGTCTATCTGTTGCAGCAGGCGCTCGGCGGCCACCGCCTGCCAGTAGGCGGAGCGTACGTCCTGGGTAATGGTATGCAACACCTTGCGCCGGCGCTCCTGCATGATCAGTCGCTGATCGGCTTGTTGTTTGGCACTGAGGTAGCCCACCCCAAAGTCGAGTACGTTCCAGACCATGTTCAGGTCGGCTACCTGGCGGTGTTGCTCCTGCGAGGTGGAGGGCTCGAGCGACTGGGTACCGGTTTCGATACTTTCACTGCTGGACGCACTGACATTGCTGCGGCCCACATAGCCGGCCTGGGCGGTAATGCGCGGCAGCAGGTCGAAGTTGGCCAGGTCGAGCTGGCGTTCGGCCATGGCTTCTTCCATCAGTTTCAGGCGGGCTTCCAGGTTGTATTTGACCGCCCGCGCCATGGCCTGATGCAGGGTGAGCGGGCCTGGCAGCGGCTCCTGGTCCTTGAACATGAGCACCATATCCTGCTCGGCCCGCTGCAGGCTGGCCTGGCGATCGATGGGCTGGCTGGTAACGGCGCAGCCGCTGATGAGCAGGGCGAGGATGCTGATGCTGAGCTGTTTTTTGTAGGCCATGGATGTGACGGCTCCCTTGTCTTTGCGCATAATTGATTGGTTTTCCCTAAAATATTGCGATGGTTCAGGCATGTTGCTGCTCCGCCAACTGGGCGAGTGCCCGGGCCAGTTGTTGTTGTTGCCGTTGTTCCTGTTCGTTCCATTGTTGCAGCTGTGCAGTCAGGCTGGGCACAGCACTGTCCAGGCCGCGCTGGGCCAGGCCACCGTCCAGGTTGTCGCCCAGACCGGAGCCGAATACGTCACCAAAGCCACCGCCCGGCCCGCCACTCAAACCTCCGCCCAGTCCACCACCCAGGCCATAGCCTGTGCCGGAAAGGCTGCCGAAGCCGCCGCTGAACAGGCTGCCGATGGTCGAGCTGTTGCCGGGAACGTCGCTGCTCACCAGGGTTGAACCACTGAACACCTGGCTGAGATAGCTGGGGGCCGAGCTGTTGGCGGAAAGGAAAATATTGCCCAGGGGCGTGATGCCGCTGCTGGTTGGTTCACTTAAGAGCGAGCTGTTGGCGGCCAGCGGTTGAGGAGCGAATAAGTCGAGTAGTCCGGTTATCAGCCGTGTCGGCTCTGGAGTTGGCTGCTGGGTACCTTGTTCAACGCGAAATTCTGGGTCACCACCGGTCGTCAGCCTGGTGTAGCTATCGCCAGTCGCACCTTTGTTCAGGGGGTTGCCGGCATTATCCACCAACTGGTTGTCGGCGGTGAGTTGCAGGCTCAGGGTGCCTTCACCGGTAATGTTACCGATGATAACGCGATACTGGCTGCCGCCTAGGGCATTAATCTTGGTGATAGTGGCGGTCAGGTTGCCGGTGGTACTCAATGTGAAATGGCCAAGCTCGACCCCATTGACGGTTTCGCTGAATTCAACGAGATAGCTGACAGAGTCGCCACCGATGATAGCAGGGCCCTCTCGGATGATAGTGGCGGTGGGTAATACGGAGTCTATGTGCACCATGGTCGTATCGCCCACGGCATTCAGCGTGGTATTGGCATCGTTGCCAATGGCATCCCGGAGATGGCCGCCGTTGCTGTCGATGGTACTGCCAAGGCTGATGCCATCGAGGTCGAGCTGGCCGTTGCCCACCTGGGCTCGGAACACCAGCGCCATGGTGCCCGAGCCGCTCAGATAATTGGCATAGAGGGTGCCGCCGGTATCGAGGGTAATGGCGATACGCGGGGTGCCGCCGGTGGTATCGACCAGCACTGCATCGTCGAAGTTGACGGTGAAGTCCAGATTCTCTCCGGCGACATAGGTGCCGTTGGCCGGGACGCTGACCGATCCCACCGTGGGTGCCACGCCGTCGATAAGGATATCGTGCTGGCCGGCGATGGAGTCGGCGCCGCCGAGGGCCGGCAGCGTGGTCAGCGCATCGTCGCTGGTGGCGTTGCGGATGGTGGCGCCGTTCAGTGTCAGCGCGCCGGTGGAGTGATAGTCGAGATCGGCGCTGAGATCGCCGGCTTGTACCGTGTAGCTGAAGCTCAGGGTGTTGCTGCCGGAGCCGGAGACATAGCTGGCCTCACGGTCGACGCTGCCGGTCTCCAGCAGCAGCGTGGGCGTGCCGCCGGCGGTGTTGACGGTCACCACCTGGTCGAAGGCGACCGTCACGGTGATGACGTCACCGACCTTGTAGCCACCGTCCGGGTTGGTCACCTGCACGCCGGTGACCTTGGGATTCAGGCTGTTGACGGTGATGGCGATGGTGTCGTCGTCGCTCAGGCTGCCGCCAGAACCGCTATTGCCCAGATCGTTGCTGACGATCTGCAAGGACGCCGGGCCGTTGTAGCCTCCGGTCGGGGAGAAGGCCAGGCCGTTCAGCGCCAGGTTGATATCGGCCAGCGTGCCCTCGAAGGTCATGGTCGCGTCGGCGGTGCCGCTACCATTGATAAAGGACAGGCCCGTGGTGCCGCCCAGGGTAAGCAGGCCATTGCTGGCGGTAAGGGTGACGCGCACGCTGCCGCTGCCCGCGTCCACATCGCTGACGGAGATCGGGTTGCCATTGCCGCTGGAAAACACCAGCACGCTGTCCTGAACGACCGACTGCGCGCCCGGCACGCTGTTCACCGGCGCATCGTTGACCGCCGTGACCACCAGGGTGACCGTGGTGCTGTCGCTCTGGGCACCGCCGCTGCCGGTATTGCCGCCGTCGTCGATCTCCACCGAGAGCACCACGTTGCCGGTGGCGTTCAGCGCAGTCAGGAAGTTGACCTGGCTGGCGGCGATAAAGGCATTGAGGTCGGCGAGACTGCCGGTGAGGGTCAGGCTGCCGGTGCCCGAACCGGCCACCGTCACCCCGCTGCCGCTGGTGGCGGACAGGCTGCCGCTGCCGACGCTGAAGGTGGCCGTCACCGAGCCGCTGCCGGCGTCCACGTCGATGAAGCTGATTCCGGTCAGGGCGGTGCTGACATCCTCATCGACGTTGATGGATACCGGCGCGGAGATTACCGGCGCATCGTTGACCGCGGTGACCTGCAGCGTGATGGTCTCGCTGGCGGTCTGCGCGCCGCCGCTGCCGGTATTGCCGCCGTCATCGATGCCAACGGTCAGGGTCACGTCCGCCGTGGCGTTGGCGGCGGTGGTGAAGCTGACATTGCTGCCGGCGATAAAGGTATTGATGTTGGCGATACTGCCGGTCAGGGTCAGCGCGCTGCTGGTTCCCCCCACCATAACGCCCCCTCCGCTGATAGCGGCCAGGCTGCCGCTACCCACCGAGAACGTCACCGTGACCGAACTGGAGCCTGCATCCACGTCGCTGAAGCTGATGCCGGTCAGCGCGGTCGCGACGTCTTCGGTCACGCCGATCGAGCCGGGTGCCGTCACGACCGGCGCGTCGTTGACGGCGGTGACGCTGACCTGCTTGGTCGCCGCATTGCTGTCGGCATCGCCATCGTTGACGGTGAAACTGATGGTGCGATTGGCGGTGCTGGGCGCATCCGAGCTGTTGCTGTAGGTGACGCTGCGCAGCGCGGCCTGCCACTCGGCCAGGGTGGCGCTGGCGCCGGCCGAGGTCAGGGTCAGCACGCCGGTGGCGGCGTTGTAGCTGGCGCTGATGTTACCCATGGTGCTGCCGTCGTTGGTGAACGCGAGCAGGTCCTGGCCAGTGGCAAAGTTGCCGGTGATGGCGACAGTGGCACTGGCGAAGGTGATGTTGTCCACATCGCTCAGCGTCAGGCCGGCGTCGATCACCGTGGCGCTGCCGTTTTCCGTGAAGGCGTTGCTGCCGCCGGACGTGGTGACCACGGGCGCGTCGTTCACCGGGGTGACGGTGACGCTGATGGCGCCATCGGCCGGGCCGGTGCCGGCGGCGTCGCGAATGTGGGTAGTGATGGTGAAGTTCTTGTCGTTGTCGGCCGAGGGGGTCAGGGCGACGGCGGCCAGCGCGGCGTTCACATCCGCCACCGAGCCGGTGACCGCCCACACGCCGGTGCCGGCGTTGTAGGTGGAGGTGGCCGAGCCGAAGGTGCCGGTGGAGAGCGTACCGGCCGCCGGATCGGAGAGGGTCAGCGCGGCGGTGATGGTGTCTCCGGTATCCGGGTCGGTCACCACGATATCGTCCAGCGCCACCGCGCCGCCGCCTTCGGTGGCGGCCTTGCTCTGGGTGAGGTTGGTCGCGGTCGGAGCATCGTTCACCGGCGTGACATCCAGGGTGATGGTGCCATCGGCAGGGCCGGTATTGGCTGCGTCGCGAACACAGGTGGTGATGGTGACGTCCTGATCCCAGTTCGCCGTCGGGTTGAACGCGACTGCAGCCAGCGCAGCATTCACATCACTTACCGAACCGGTGACAGTCCATACACCAGTACCACCATTGTAGGTGGAGGTCGCAGAGCCAAAGGTGCCGGTGGTCAATGCACCCGCCGCCGGATTGCTCAAAGACAAGGTGGCGGTGATGCTGTCGCTCCCATCGGGATCCGTGACCACAATGTCGCCAAGTGCCACGCTGCCGCCCGGGTCTTCGGTATAAGCGACTGTCTGGGTCAGGTTGGTGGCAGTGGGCGCACTGTTCGGGTTGTAGGTCGAATTGATGGTGCCGGTACCCGACAGATTTTCCCCGCTGGCGCCTGCCGAACCTGCACTATTACCGTTCACGGCGTTGGAGCCGCCGGCTCCACCGGCGCCGAAGTTCTGATTATCGGTACCGGTCAAATCGACCGTGGAACTCTGGTAGTTGAGGGTGCCGAGTACATAGATGCCGCCCACGCCGAAGCCGCCATCTGCGGCGTTAACGGATTTGCTCGATCCCGCCCCGCCGCCACCGGCCGCCAGGTTGTCGGTCACGGTCGTGGCGGCCATGTTCACAGTGGCGCCGGCCGCGATATGCAGGGCACCCACGGCATTGCCGCCCCGGCCTACCAAGGGAGCTTCAGAAGCGCCGGCGCCGCCACCGCCGCCACCGATGCTGGTGCCACCGGTACCGGCCATTCCGCCGTTGCCGCCCGCAGAGTAGCCAACGTCCTGTGAGCCACCCGCACCGCCGACGGTGCTGCCACCTTTACCCGCCTGATAACGATAACCATACTCAATGGGGTTGTAGCCGCCGATACCGCCAACACCGCCGCCGCCAACGCCTCCTAGATAAAGACCATTAGCACCACCGTTACCGCCGCCAATACCGCTGAAACCACCACCACCGCCGCCGCCATAACCATAACCGATGCCGCCGCCGTTACCGCCGCCGCCGGCCGCCCGGTTGCCGGTAATGGCCACGCCGGATAAGGTCAGCGTGCCGCCGCTCGCCCGAATGCCGGCCCCCAGGGCATCGCCGCCGTTCACGCTGTTGTAGGCGCCGCCGTTACCACTGACGAGACCGTCGCGCACGGTGAGGTTGGAGATGCTGACGTCGCCGGAACGAATCTCGAGCACGCGACCGTAGTAGTTCGCATCGAGGGAGAAGCCGCCGCCGACGATCTCCAGGGTCTGGCCGTCGGTAATGTTGATATCGACAAAGGTACGCTGCCCGTCGGAGCCGACAAGCATGTCGTCGGTGCCGGTCGCGCTGATATTGCCGAGGAAGGTGATGGTGTCCGCTTGGCCGTTGCTCGCCGAGGTGGAGAGCGCCGTGCGCAGCTCGCCGATGGTGCTGACCGAGAAGGTGGCGAGCTGGTAATCGTAGCCCTGCAGGTCGTAGGTGTTCAGCGCATGGCTGGTGGCGATCTGGCCGGTACTGATTTCCAGCTCCCAGTTGCCGCCGCCCAGGGTGCCGCCGGTGCTGTCGGTGGACGCTGCCACATCGGCGCCGGTCAGGCCGGCCAGGCCGTTAAGGAACGCCAGACCCTTGTCGCCGGCGCCGACATCGCAGCCGTAGAGTAGGATATCACCCTCGGCGGTCAGCGCCGAACCGATGGCCGCCAGTTGGCCGGCGTAGGCGTCGAGGTTGCCGCCGTGCAGCGGCGCGTTGCCCAGCAACAGCACGCCCTGGTCGCCATGGGAGAGGATATGGATGGCATCGATGCCGGAGCGTCCGGCCAGCGTATCGGCGATCTGCTGCACGCCGTCGTGCCGGCTGTCGAGCAGTATCACTTCGGCGGCGGGGTCGACCGAGCGCAGCAGCTCCTGGTAGTCCGGCAAGCGGGTGTCGACAAAGACCACTTCCTTGCGCGGGCCGTCGCCGACGGCCTGGGGAGCCGGGCGGGTGTCCGACAGAGAGGCTTCCTGGCTATCGCCGGCTGGCGCCTTGTCCTGGGGCACAGTGTCGACCGTATCGGCCACCGTAGCGGCCACCGCGCCGTCGAACAGCATCCGCGGCTCCAGCGCGCGCATCAGCGAAGCTTGCCCCTGTGCCGCAGCCTCGCCGCGGGTCTTGCCGGTCGTTTCCGTGCGGGAAGTTCCGCCCTTGATCCACCACATCGTCGTTCTCCTTGCCACGTTCGCGCAATTGCATCGGCATTGCCGGCCATCACACCGGCATACTGGTTTGGGTTCCATTGGGTTGAGGCGATCCCGCCTCTTTGGCCCTGATCACATTGGCGGCGCTGTGCCGGGCACTGCGCCAGAAATCGAGGTTGGCGTACTGCTCGAACAGATCCGGCGGCAAAATGGTCGTCCGCGGCTCCAGGGCGACCCTGGGCCTGACCTTGTGCAGTCCGGCCAGGCCCAGTGCCTGATCGAAGGCGGGGGCATCGTAATGCAGGTGCTCTACATCATGTTCGAAGTAGGGCTCGCCGATAAAATCATAGATAAGCCGCAACACTTTCTCCGGGGCCTGGGCCAGCAGGTCGTACTCCACCAGCAGCAGCGATTTGGCATGTTCGCCGTAATAGGCTTCCTTGAGTGCCGCCCAGGCGAACCCCACCAGACGATTGCGCTGGGCCAGGGTATCGACCCGGCTGTATACGGTGTTGCGTTCGGTTTCATCGCTGAACAGCTTGGTGTTTTCGAACGGATTGGCCCGGTAGCGACGTTCGATACTGTCCATCACCCAGGCCACATTGCGCACACAGGCGATCACCCTGGCGTCGGGAAACAGCTCCATCAGGGCCGGCAGCTTGCTGCACCAGAGGCGGTTGGTATCGAAAATCACCGGCGAGCCGCCCAGCTCGGCGTAGTAGTTGTAAAACAGCCCCTGCAGCAGCCGTTTACGCTGCGCCTGGGTAATGACGGGGCCGAACTCGCTGCCGGCGCCGAACTGGTTAAGCATGGAGGAAAACAGGCTGCCCACCGGACTGGTCATGCCCGCGTGGAAACGCGGATTCTGCTGCAGCAGGGCGGCCAGCAGGGTGGAGCCCGAGCGGGGCAGGCCGGAAATAAAATGAAAGGCGGGGTGGGAGTTCAAGCCGTTTTTCCTCCTTGAATAAACCATGGCATGGCCGGCCAGGCCGACCATGCGCAATCACCTCAGGCGCGGGTGGGGTAGATCCCCTGCAGCGCAATGATGTAGTTCGAGCCCAGGTAAGGGTTGCGGATATTCACCGGCTGGCTGCTTCCGGCCATCCCTACCTGCTCGGGGGACATGGCGACGGGATTGCTCAGGCTGTTGGACCAGATGGTGGCGCTGCCCTGACCCCCGCCCGACGCACCCAGCACGTTATTGGCCGGCGTGGGGGCATTCACGGGTTCCGATACGCTGCCGGCGACGGAAATGGTATGGCTATGCGCCGGCATCTGGGCGTTGGTCAGGGTCACGGTTTCCTGTCCCGATTTTTGCCCCAGATTGACCGGGTTCAGGCCCGGGCCGGTGCCCATGCCGACCGGGCTGCGGCCGCGCAGATCGGGCAGGGCAAAGGTGGTGCTGCCGTTGCCGCCGTAGCTGTATCCCAACAGGGAAAACAGTGCCTGGTTCTGGTTGACCGGCAATTCCCGGCCATCGCAAAAGGCCCATCCTTCGGGTTCGAAGTTAAAGGCGACCAGGCGGATTTCTCCGATAAAAGGGTCCATTTGATTGCTCCTTGCTGTGGATAAAGGGTGATGGAACATCGGATCAAGCTTGCCATATGAAGATGACGGCTTGGTCATTCGGCTGTCAGGTGTGGCTCTCCTGCCGTGACAGGGCCCGGTACAGCCGACCGGTGGGAGGACTTGCCGGTGGCGAGGACGGCATGCGGCACATGGCGTGATAGTGCCCCTGGCTGCCGGTGATGCCGAAGCCCAGTCTTTGGTACCAATGGAACACCGTATCGTCGCGGTTGGCATGGAGCCGGATGGGTAAACCTTGCCGATCGGCCGTGGCCAGCAATTCCGTAAGCAGGAGCCGGCCTATGCCCCGCCCGCGGTAGGCCGGCAGCAGGCTGATGTCTATCAGGTGGAAATGCTCGGGGGTATGCCGCAGATAGAAGCGTCCCACGGGGTTCTCCTGGCAATGCACCAGCCAGAAATGCGCCTGCGGAAATTGGGTTTGGTAATGATGGTGCTGCCGTTGGAACTGCTGTTCGAGGAAAGCCCCGGCAACGGCCGGAAGCAGGCCGGCCGCCGCGACCTCATCGGCGCGGGTGCTGGCGTACAGCTGTTGGAGAAAGGGGAGATCCCCGCGAGAGATCGAAACAAGCTCGATCGTGCTGTCCTTGTACATGGTGTGTTGCATCCGTGCATTGGCCAATGTTACGCATTTGGCTCTGATTCATTATTCGCCTACTTTAGTCCATACCCGCCAGGTTGTCACCTGCGACAAAAATATTCGCTATGGATAAGGGCGGATAAAACAGGGCGATGGGCCTCGGCGATCAGAACCCGCTTTCGCGCACCCCGATGGCGGCAACACGCCGCCAAACGGAGCTCGCCCAGGACTCGCTCCGGCCATCGATCACCACCACCCCGCGCTGAGGCTGCCGCAGGGGGGGGTGGGTATCGTCCGGGCGCAGGCGCACGGCATAGTGGGCCCCCTGGGGTTCGGCCCGGCCCTGGCGGTTGCGGTGCACGGCGATGGGGCCGCCCCGGTCGGAGGCCAGCGCTTCCTGCTGCAGGAAGTTGGCGCCCACGGTATCTATCTGCTCCAGGGTCACCGCCAGCGCCGGGCGGGACGGGTCGTCGGCGATAAAGCGTCCCTGCATGCCGGCTTCCAGCCGCCACAGCCGGGTTTCCGCAAGATAACCGCGCAGGCGGGCACCGGGCGCCACCAGGGTACCGAGACGCAACCCGGAAGCCAGCCAGCGCCCGGGTTCGAGATCGGGCGGCATATCATGCAGGGTCCCGTCCAGGGGTGCGCGCAGCTGCAGCCGTTGCCGCTGGGCCTGCAGGCCGCGATATTCCGCCAGCGCCTGGGCCAGTTGCTGCTCCAGCACACTGCTGTCGGCGGCGGTGTCGGCCAGGGCGGAACGGCGCTGCAACTGGCACTGCAGCAGGTCGATTTCCCGGCGGGCCAGCTGCAGCTGGTAGTCGAGGTCCGGCGAGATCAGCTCCAGCAGCAGATCGCCGGCCTTGACCTGCTGGCCGTTGTGCGCCAGTACCGCCTTTACCCGGGCCGGAAAGGGGGCATGCAGGGCGCTGCTGGCGGCGGCTTCCAGCATGGCCGGCATGCTGACCTGGCTACGCCAGGGATACAGCAGCAGGGCCAGCCCGGCCAGCAGCAGGCCCGCCACCAGCAGGCCGCGCACCGGCCGGGCCTGCCGCCGTCGGCGCCACCATTCCCCCAGCTCGCGCAGTACCGGCAGGGCGATAAACCAGGCCAGCTCCACCACCATCAGTATGATGCCCAACAGCTTGAAGAACAGGTGGTATACCGCCAGCGCGATGCCGAGAAACAGCAGCGCGCGCCACAACCAGGCGGCATAGCCCCACCCCAGCATGCGCTTCTGCAGCCGGGGGGGCAGGGGTTCGGGTGCTGCCTCGCCATAACCGAACAGGGCCTCGCGCAGGCGCCAGCGGCACAGGGCGAAGGCCCGTTGCTGCAGGTTGTCCACGCCCCACAGGTCGCTCAGCAGGAAATAACCGTCGAAGCGCAGGAAGGGGTTGAGATTGACCACCAGGGTGGTGATCCAGGTGGCACTGGCCAGCAGGAAGGCGGCGGTGCGCAGCGGGCCGTCGGGCAACAGCGACCAGGCCAGCAGGGCCAGGGCGGCCAGCAACAGCTCGGCCAGCATGCCGCCGGCACCGATCAGCAGCCGGCTGCCCTTGTGGTTGACCCGCCAGGCGTCGCTGACGTCGGTGTAGAACAACGGAAACAGCACCATGAACGCCAGCCCCATGCTCTGCACCCGGCAACCGGCGCGCTTGGCCATATAGGCATGGCCCAGTTCATGGCAGAACTTGGCGAATACCAGTGCCACCGCGAAGGCGGCCATGCCGCCCAGGCTGAACAGGTGCGGAAAGGTGGACACGAAGCGGGACCAGTCCCGGCTGACCAGAAAGATGCCGAGCAGCAGCACCAGCGGCAGCCCCAGGCGCAGCAGCCAGCCGCCATGGCGGGCCAGCCAGGGCCAGGTGCGGTTGAGGAAGGGATCGGGGCGCCACAGCGGAATGCGAAAAAACAGGTACTGGTGCAGTACCCGGCTCCACAGGCTGCGCCGCTGGGCCGCCGCCTTGGCCGTATAGCTGCCGCGCTGTTCCGGATCGGTGGCGGCCACCAGATCGTGGCTGCGCAGAAAATACAGCAGTTGCTCCAGATCGCCGCCCTGCAGTGGCAGGCCCGGCTCGCGATTGGCGGCGGCCAGCACCAGCTCGGCCCGGCCCAGGGACCAGTGGCGCAGCAGGCGCATGGCGCCGGCACCCAGGTGAAAATAGCGACCGCGTACCGGATCGGCCAGGGTCCAGCGCGGCGAACCGTCATGCTCGGGGCTGGCCGTCGACAACTGCAAATCGGGGCGCAGGGAGGGCAGCATCATAGGCCGGCCGCCTGGCGCAATGCCGCCAGCGGCCGGCGCAGCAGATAGAGCCCCAACGGCACCCGCTCGCCATGGAGCTTGGCGGTGCCGCGCACGCCCAGGCGCGGCGGCTGGCCGGCAAAGCGGGCATCCAGCCGGTAGGCGAGCTGGCCGGCGTCGGTCAGTTGCGCCTCGTAGGCGGAATGGGCCAGCACCGCCGGATGGCGGTTGAGCGGATCGCTGTCGGGAAAGAGTACGACCTCGGCCCGGGCAGGCAAATCGATGGCGTCGCCCACCGCCAGATCCACCCGCAGCCTCGCCTGGGCAGGATCGGCAATGACCATCAGGTGTTCGCCGGTGCTGATCGGCTTGCCCAGCCAGCGCTCCGGATCGGCAAACACGGCGATGCCGTCGCGCTGGGCTCGGACCTGGCTGCGGGCCAGCAGATCCCGGGCGTACTCGAGTTCCACCTGTTTCTGCTCGGCACGGGCCGCCAGCAGCTCCAGCCGGGATCCCGATTCCGCATCGGCAAAGGCGCGCTGGGCGTTGGCCCGGTATTCGGCCCGGGCCACCGCCAGGGTGCGCTCGGCCACGTCGACCCGGGCCTGCAGGCTGGTATCGTCGAAGGTGAACAACAGATCGCCGGCGGCCACCGGCTGGTTGGGCTGCACCAGGAACTCGGTGATCACGCCGTCCAGCGGAGCGGCCACCACCTGGCCATTGAGCGGTATCACCTCCGCCGGCGCCAGCACCGACTGGCGTACCGGGACCAGCATGGCCGCCAGCACGGCGGTCGCGGCCACCAGCAGCCAGGGCCGCCGGCGGCGGCGATGGCGGGCCCTGGGTTGCAGCGCCAACCAGGCATGGGCGTAGCAATGGCCGAGTTGTTGCAACAGCGTCTGCTCGGCCGGTGTCCAGGGCTGCTCGCGGGCCAGCCAGAGCCCTCCGAATGACCGTTGCTGCGAGTCGAGCAGGGGCAGCCAGAACGCATGGGGTGCCGACAACTGCTGCCAGTCGGCCCGACTCTGCTCGTTGAGCCGGGCCGGATCCACCACCTGGGGCTGGTTATCCCGGGCCGTTTTCTGCAACTGGGCCAGGGCCTGCTCCACAAAGGCCACGAAGGGGGCATGGGGATCGACCACGCTGATGCCGGTGACGGCCCGGACCTTGCCGTTGAGCAGCAGGGCGGCATGGCGAAAGCCGAACAGGGCCTGGCCGTCGTTGACCAGGCTGTAGGCCAGCTGTTCGGTATCCCCGGCGTCGCGGGCCTGCTGCTCCAGGGTCAGGAAACGGGCGAAGACCTGCTCGGCCTGAATGCCGACAGCAGCGTTCATGGCTGCTCCGCGAAACGGGCGGTGCCGCTCATGCCTGCGAGCAGGTCGTCGGGGGCATCGCTGATGGCGCCGATCAACAGCAGGGTCTGGCTGCCTTCATCGATGCGGGCACCCAGGCGGCTGATGCGGGCCTCGAGGGGGATGCCGGTTTCATCCGGAACAAAGGTGAATGGCTGGCCCGGTGCCAGTTGGTTCAGGCGGCGGGAAGGCACCAGTATGTGCAGCTCCAGGGCCTTGTTGTCCACGATGTCCAGCAAGGGGGTACCGGCAGTCACGCTTTCAAAAGGCTGCACCTTGCGGGATACCACCTGGCCGCTGAAGGGGGCCTTGAGCTGGCAGCGCTCTACTTGCACCTGGAAGACCCGGGCTTCGGCCTGGGCCTGGGCGAGCCTGGCCTGGGCCAGGGATACGGCATAACGGCCCACGGAATTGAGTTCGGCCAACTGGCGATTGTGGTTGAGTTCTTCGGTGGCGGCCCGGGCGGCGGCATTGGCCGCATCCAGCTGGGCGCGGTAGGCGCTGCAGTCGAAACGCACCAGCACCTCGCCCTGCTCGAAGGCCTCGCCTTCGGCATGGCCGATGTCGGTAATGCGGCCGGCCTGCTCGGCCGAGAGTACCGCCTGATGGGCTGAGCGGATCACCCCCCGGGCTTCACTGCCGGCGGGAGGGGGGGATAGTGTCAGCAGATCGTCCTGGGCGTGCAGCAGGCCGGGCAGCAAAAGTAGAAACAGGAATGGTATCTTCACCTTGGGGCATCCTTGCTGTGACTGGGGTGGCTGCGTTTGAGTTCGAGTTCGATTGTAGCGGTTGAGTACCTCGAGTGAAAGCGCTTGGCGCTATAGCAATGGCCGGGACGGGGCGTCTCAAACTTTCTATGTGGTTATCGCACTGCGTGAGCCCGTGTTACTTTTTACTGCTGCCGAACCGATATTAAATAGCTGATCCTAATAGTACATCGACCGGGCACTGGCGGTAGTGATCCTACTGTTGTTCAGAGCAGTTATTTATTCAGCTTATTGTTGTTTCTTGATGGGGTTTAGATCGTAGATATCTTGAGTTGTGCGCCCGCTCGTTGAGCAGGCGTTTTTTGATGTTTATTCCGAAAAACGCTTTCCGGAGTTAATCATGCCTGCGATCCACTTCCTTTCGCCAGCGGTTCTCAAGGCTTTCGGGGTGGGTCGGGCCATAACAGGCCTGTTGTCGTCCACTGTACCAGGCCCAAAGCTGGTTGCCGAAGTCGTAGTGCCACCATTCACTGGGCAGGTTGGTAAAACCGGCCTCGGTCATGGCTTTATATAGCAACCGCCGGTTGGAAATGATGTGGCGCTCGTGTGGGCCGGGGTGGGGTAATTCCTCAAAGGCGGCAGTGTGAGACCCGGCGGTTGCTTCATCAAAAAGCGTACCCATGTCCAGCATCAGGCCGTTACTGTCGAGTAAGGTAACATCAACCGAGCCCCCGGTCAGATGAGGGCTGGGGGCCTTGGGGTTGGTGCTGGGCAGCGACACGAACTCTCGTGTCAGTTTCTCCAGTTCGGCGGCGGACTTATATGGCCAGTGCTGCTCAATGGCGTTATACAAGGTGTCATAAAGATATTGCTGCACCGAATAGGGCCGCCAGCTATCCAGCACCAACAATGTTATGCCTTCCGGCAGGGAGCGGGCCGCTGACAGCAGGCGCAGATAGACTTCGCGCCTGATATAACATTCGGGGACGGCATTGGGAATGCCGAGTTTATAGTAGGCCGGATAACAGGCCAGAGTGCCCTGTGCCAGGCTGGCGGGAACCAGGTCCTCGTGATTTTCTGCGATAGGCAGCGTCGACACTTGCTTCCAGTCGGGATCGTTCAAGCGAGGAATACGCTCACTCATGCCATACCTCCTAATATTTCCGGCAGCCAGAGCACCAAAGAGGGGAACAGGATCAAGGTAAGCAGAACCAGCAGAGCAACCGCCACGAATGGCCAGATGCTCTTGAACATCTCGGTGATTTCCAGTTTGCTGACAGCAGCGGCCACAAAAACACAAGCTCCCATCGGTGGCGTGATCAGGGCGATAGTGATATTCAGCGTGATGATGATGCCCAAATGTACCGGGTCCACACCGGCCGCCATGGCGACAGGCATAAAAATCGGCGTCAGTAACATCAGTGCCGATACCTCTTCCATGAACATGCCGGTGACAAAGGTGATCAGGCTGAGCAAAAGCAGGACCAGCACCGGTTGCTCGAGAATGGGGTCGAACAGTACCACAAAGGCCTTGGGGACCTGCGCGTAGGACAGCAGCCAGCTGATAACCGCCGAGGCCGCCATGATCAGGAAAATTGCGCTGGTTAGCCGTGCGGTTTCAACCAGCGCCTCCCATAGCCTGGACCACGGCAACTGACGGCTAAGCAGGCCTGCCAGGGCCACGTAGGCTACCGTGAGGGCCCCTGATTCGGTGGGGGTGACAATACCGAAGACAATGCCGCCGACGATGATAAAGGGAGCCAGTAATGCAGGTATGGCTCCCAGCAAGGCCTGGAAAAACAGACTGACGGTCGGCCGCTGACCGGAAACCGGCAACCGTGCCTTGCGGGCATAAATCCAGTTCATGGCCATGAAGGCCAGGCCCAGCAACAGGCCGGGAATAACGCCGGCCAGGAACAAGGCACCCACCGAGGTGTTGGTGAGGGAGGCGTAGAGGATCATGAAGATGCTGGGAGGAATAATGGGACCTATCAGCGAACTGCCCGCCGTCAGGCCTGCGGCATAGGCGGCGGAATAGCCTTCTTTTTTCATGGCCGGGACCAGCAATGAGCCCAGGGCGGAGGTGTCGGCCACGGCCGAGCCGTTGACCCCGGCGAAAAACACGCTCGATACCACGTTCACATAGCCAAGACCTCCTCGCAGGTGACCAACCATGACCCGCGCCAGGGTCATGAGCTGCTGGGTGAGGCCCGCGCTGTTCATCAGGTTTCCGGCCAGGATGAAGAGGGGAATCGCCATCAGCGAGAAGGCGTCGATGCCGCCAAAGAACTGTTGCGGCACCATGCGGCCGATCATCGACGGGTCGATAAACATGAAGCCGACGATGGCCGTTACCAGCAGGGCGATAAACAGCGGCAGGCCCAGCAGGACATGAATGAGAAAGGAGGCAAACATTGCCAGGGTCATGAATTACCTTCCTTGCAGCCGAAGGGGCCGCGCAGCAAGTTGAACACAAACAACAAACCGAATCCCAGCGGCAGGCTCAACACGGGCCAGGTCCGGCTGATGCCGAGTCCCATGGTGGTAAAGCGGCCGACGGAGAAGGCGTAATGCCACGAATACCAGCAAAAGCCGGCACTGACGGCCAGGATGAGCATCCATTGGTATAGCTTCAGCAGCCGAGCCACTGGCGAGGGCAGGAGATCTTCCAGCAGGCCGATACGCATGTGTTCATTACGGATCCAGACTACACCCGCCATCAGCAGGGCGGAGCCTATGATAAGGAAGCGGGACAATTCATCCATCCAGATAGGGGATCGCCCCAAAACATAGCGCGCGGCGACCCCGTAAAGCAGCACCAGCACGTTGGTCAGCACCAGGGTGCCGACGACCAGCTCTATTGTCCGGCTCAGATAACCAATTATTTGTTTTCTCATGGGGAAAAAAGGGCGGCCATCAGGCCGCCTCCTGCACAGGTGATCCAAAGAGGGAAAATCAGCGCTTGGCTGCATCATCCAGGGCGAGGTCGATCCACTTTTGTTCGATATTCTGCTCTCTGAGCCAGCTTATATATGATGGCTTGGCTTTTTCCTGGAACTGGGTGAGTTCGGCGGCAGAAGGGCGATAAACCTCCATGCCCTGGTCCGCCAGAAACTGGATCCGCTCTTCCACCTTGGCTTCTATGGATGCGCGATTGAGCTGGTTGGCCTCTTGCACAGCCTCTTCCAGAGCCTGGCGTTGTTCGTCCGTCAGTGACTCAAGCAATTGGCCGTTGGCAACCAGGAACTGATCGGAGTATTGAATATTGGCCAGGGTCAGGTGTTTCTGCACTTCGTGCAGACTACCCAGGATGATGTACATGGGGGGATTCATCTGTCCGTCGGCCACGTTGGTTTTAAGCGCCATGTACACTTCGGTCCAGGGGATGGGGGTACCGGACGCGCCAAAAGCCTCGTACAGCGCTACCTGGCTTTTATCCATGGCGCGGAACCTCAATCCTTTGAAGTCATCCGGGGTTTTTATAGGACGCTTGCTGTTGGTGAAGGCCAGGAAGCCCCCTTCTTCCACTACCGCCAGGAGTTGGGTGCCGGTACGATCCTGAAATTCTTGCTGCGCTGCCTTCCAGTATTCTCCCTCGTCAAAGAAACGACGGGCGTGGTCGAAATCTCTGAACAGGAAAGGAATGGAACTGGCATAAATCTCGGGGAACAGGGGGGAAATGCCGGCGAAGGAGGCGATATTCAAGCCTGGGGCAGCCATGACCTGTTCCATGCGCTGTACTTCTTCACCCAGCATGCTGTTGGGATACAAAGTCAGCTCCAGCTCACTACCGGTTTTCTCTTCAACCAGGCGTTTCAGGTTACTGGCGAACAGGTGGACGGCGTTTTTTTCTTCATCCGGCGCACCGTTATAGGACAGATCGATAGTGACGGCCTGAGTCAGGCCGGCAGCCATCAGGCTACCGGCGCCAAGCAGGATGGCCAGCGTTTTGGTCAGGGGAGTGGCAGAAAAGGATACTTTCATCATGTGATCTCCATATCTTGATCTTGATAGTGATTTTGTTCGGCTCGTATAAGGTAGGTGTTGATGCGTTGACTTTTCAATACGTTGAGTGTTGCATTAAATGCATCGCAATATTTTGTTTCAAGATTTGTCCTGATTAAAAAACAACATTCCGTTGCTCAGGTGCCTGAGCAAATGTTCACTGGCGACGGTCAGCTCTCTGCCCTTGTGGCTGATGATATGGGCTTTTGCTTGGGATAACACCGGGTGTGGTGCGGGCAGGCAGGTGATTTTTCCCGCCAGGATTTCTTCATGTACGGTAAGCCTGGGCATGAAGGTCAGCCCCATTCCTGACAGCACAAAATTCTTTAGAACCGCCACGGAATTGGTCTTTAATTGTGGTTTGAAACGAATGTGTTCCAGCTGTTCAACCAAGCGGGTCAGCTGGCCCATACCAAACTGCTGATCGATAAGGGCCAAGGGGTAGTCCAGTACCTCATGAATACCCGCTGGTCTTATCCGGGTCAGGGGATGACCCGGCGGTGTGATCAGTTCAAGGGGCTGGCTGCTGGCAACATGAGATACCAGATCCGGGTCGGGCAGGGGGGCATATACCAGGGCCAAGTCGACCATGTCTTCCTTGATTAACCTGACAGCTTCATTGGCTCCGGCCATTTCGACGGTGATGGCGATATCCGGATAACGCTGCATGAAATTTTGTAAGGGTGCTGAAATCAGGTCAGCAATAAAACCTTCGCCTACCGCCAGGGTCACATGGCCGCGCCGCAATTCTTGCAGTGCTTCGATTCTTGAACGTGTGGCCTCTTCACTGGCCTTTTGTTGGCGATAAAGGGAGATCAGTTCTTCACCCACCTCAGTAAGGGTAAAGCCCTGGCCGGAACGGTACCCCACCGGCACCCCTATCTCTTCCTCCAGTTGACCAAGCTGTCTGCTGATGGCGGAAGCGTCGATGTTCAGACGAGAAGCGGCTTTACGCAAAGAGCCTTGGCGTGCAGCTTCGTTAAGGTAGTGTAATGCCCGAGGATTGAACTTCCACATTGGCGGTGTCTCCTTGGAAGGACTACGAGTGGATGATATGGGAAAGCGGTATGAGTTTGTTGATAACTAATCAGCGGAGCAGGCGCTTTTTTGTTGCCGCCGGTCCAGCATGCTTTTCACCGCCATCGCCAGCAGCACCATGGCGCCGCCCAGCAGGCCCTGATCGCTGGGCCGCTCGCTCAAAAACAACCACACTAGCAGGGTGCCGAAGACGGTTTCCAGCAACAGCAGCAGGCTCACTTCCGCCGAGGGCAGGTACAAGGGCCCCTGCTGGATCAGGGTGAAGCCCGCCGGCATCAACACCAGGCAAAGCAACAGCAGCCAGCCCAGGTTGGCGGCGTCGGGCAGCATCACCTCGCCGCTCCAGGCCAGGGCCAGCAGGGCGGTACCCAGGCCGCCCAGGGTCAGCATGGGGCTCATGTCCACCCCGGGCCGGCTGCGCGCCAGGGTCAGGTTGCCGGCCAGCCCGACGGCCGCCATCAGTGCCAGGGCATTGCCGAGCAGGGAGCCCTCGCCGGCATCGTCGAGCACGATAAGGGAAATCCCCGCCAGGCAGGCGCCGATGGCCAGCCAGGTGCGCAGGGGCAGCCGCTCATGCAGGAACAGGCGGCTGAGTAGGGCGGCGATCAGCGGGGCCGAGGCCAGGATCACCAGCACGTTGCCGGCACTGGTGAAATGGTTGCCGAGCACAAAGCCCAGGGTGCTGACCGTGAACAGCAGGGCACAGCCCAGTCCCGCCCGGCCGCAGGCCAGGTAGGCTCGAAACCAGTGGCGGCGGTAGCGGGCCACCACGATAAGCCAGAACCCCAGCACGTTGAGCAGCCCGCGCCACAGCACCAGCTGATCGGCGGGGATGCTGATGATGCGCAGCAACAGGGCGTCGGGGGAGATGATCAGCACCCCCAGGGCGGTGAGCAGCAGTCCTTTCTGGTGGTGGTCCATAACCTGGAGTCATTAGTGGCCGGCAAAGCAGCGATGCTACCCAAGCCGGCGGGGAATGGCCAGCGTCGCGCTGCTGTCCCGCACCACCAGCTCCGGGGCCAGGGTCAGTACACGGCGCGGGCTGTCCGGCGCCCGGATGCGGGCCAGCAGGGTGTCTACCGCCAGGGCGCCCAGGCCGGCCTTGGGTTGCTCTATGCTGGTGAGCGCCGGCACCAGGTAGCGGGCCAGCTCGATATTGTCGTAGCCCACCAGGGACATGTGTTGTGGCACGCTCAGCCCGGCATCGGCCAGGGCGCGCAGGGCACCCACCGCCATCATGTCGTTGCCCACAAACACCGCCGTGGGGCGCTCATTGCCTGCCAGCAGCCGGGCCATGGCCGCCTTGCCGCCAGTCAGCTCAAAGTCGCCCTCGGCAATCCATTCGGGGCGCACCGCCAGGCCGGCCTGTGCCATGGCGGCCTTGAATCCCGCCAGCCGTTCCTCCGCCGCCCGTTTGCCCATGGGGCCGGTAATGCAGCCGATATGGCGATGGCCAAGGCGGATCAGGTGTTCGGTGGCCAGCCGGCCGCCCCGCTGGCCCGAATCCTGAATAAGATCCGCCTCCAGATCCATGGGGCCCCAGTCCGCCAGCACCAGGGGCACGCTGGGGTAGCGTTCAAACACCCCGGCGCCCAAATGGGCCTGGGTGCACATGACGATGACGCCGTCCACCCGCTTTTGCAGCAGCATTTCCATGCTGGCGTTGAGCCGGGCCTTGTCGCCCAGGGTGTTGCACAGCACCAGGCTGTAGCCGAGTTCGAAGCAGCGCTGCTCCACCCCCTGCACCACCTCGGCAAAAAAGGGGTTGGCGCTGGCGGTGACCAGCATGCCCAGGGTCCGGGTCTGGTTGACCTTGAGGCTGCGTGCCAGGGCCGAGGGGGCATAGTGCAGGGCTTCTATCGCCTGTTCCACCCGGGCGGTGATCTCGGGGCTGACGAAGCGGGTTTTGTTCAGCACATGGCTGACGGTGGAGGTGGAGACCCGGGCAAGCCGGGCCACGTCCTTGATGGTGGCCATCAGTGTTGCTCCAGCAGGGCCTCGATCTCGGCCCGGTAGGGCACCGAGGTCTGGGCGCCGGGGCGGGTCACCGAAATGGCCGCCGCCGCCTGGGCAAAACGCACCGCCTCGGCCAGCGGCCGGTCCTGCTGCAGGGCGGCGACCAGGGCGCCGTTAAAGGTGTCGCCCGCCGCCGTGGTGTCCACCGCCTGCACCGAAAAGCCCGGCACCCGCCGGCCCTGGCCCTGTTCGCTCAGCCAGACGCCGCGCGCGCCCAGGGTGATGATGACAACTGCGATGCCCTTGGCATGCAGCGCCCCGGCCGCGGCGGCCGCGCCGGCGTCGTCGTTTACCGCCACGCCGGTGAGCCGCTCGGCTTCGGTTTCGTTGGGGGTGATGAGATCCACCAGGGCCAGCAGTTCGTCCGGCAGGGCCCGGGCGGGGGCGGGGTTGAGCACCACCCGGGCGCCCCGGGCCTTGGCGGCGCGGGCGGCGGCCAGGTTGGTGTCGAGCGGGATTTCCAGCTGCAACAGCAGCTGTTTGCAATGCAGTGCCTCGGCGTGGCGCGCCAGCCGGTCCGGGGTCAGTTCGGCGTTGGCGCCGGCCGCCAGGGCAATGGTGTTTTCGCCGGCGTCGTTCACCTGGATAAGGGCCACTCCGGTGTTGACGCCCGCCACGGTGTCGATGGCGGTGGTGTCGATGCCGTCGGCGGCAAAGCCGGCCACCAGGCTGCCGGCCAGGGCATCCTCGCCCACGCAGGCCACAAAGCGGGTGGCCGCGCCGGCGCGGGCGGCGGCCACCGCCTGGTTGGCACCCTTGCCGCCGGGCACAATGCGGTAATCGCGGCCGGTGAGGGTTTCACCGGGGCGGGGAAACTGGGGCAGCCTTATCACATGATCGATATTGATGCTGCCTGCTACGGTCAGGGTCATGGTTGTTACCTTCTGTGCCTTGGCTAAGGCGGGTTTGGTTATTCCGGATACTGTCGGCCGCATTCATGGTCATGCCCGCGCAGGCGGGCATCCAGGGGGCGGTTGCAGCGTGCCAAGGAGGCCCCATGGACCCCCGCCTGCGCGGGGGTGACGAAGGGACGCCGGCCATCTTACTGGCTGATCACCTGCAGCGGAACCGGGATATGGTCGGCCACGGTCTCGCCCTTGAGCACCTTGTCAGCGGTTTCCACCGCGATGGCGCCGATGGCGTCGGGCTGCTGGGCGATGGTCGCCGCCAGGCGGCCTCCTTCCACCGCCTTGATGCCGTCTTCGGTGCCGTCGAAGCCGACGATCAGCACCTCTTTCTTGTTGGCGGCCTGCAGGGCGCGCAGAGCGCCCAGGGCCATTTCGTCGTTCTGGGCGAACACCGCCTGCACGTCCGGGTTGCCGGTTAGCAGGTTTTCCATCACGTTCAGGCCCTTGGTGCGGTCGAAGTCGGCGGGCTGGCTGGCCATCAGGCTGAAGCCGTGCTCGGTCACCGCCTGGGCGAAGCCCTGGCCGCGCTCGCGGGCGGCGCTGGTGCCGGCGATGCCTTCCAACTGGATGACCCTGGCGTCATGCCCCAGCCGTTCGGCGATAAAATCGCCGGCCATCTTGCCGCCGGCCACGTTGTCGGAGGCGATATGGGACACCACCTCGCCCCGGCCGGCGGCGCGGTCCAGGGTCAGCACCGGCAGGCCGGCCCGGTTGGCCAGGCGGATGGCGTTGGCCACGGCATCGGAGTCGGTGGGGTTGATCATCAGCACCTTGGCGCCGCGCACGTTCAGATCTTCCACGTTGGCCAGCTCCTTGGCGGGATCGTTCTGGGAGTCGAGCACGATGAGGTTGTAGCCGAGTTCGGCCGCCTTCTGCTCGGCCCCTTCCTTCATGGTGACGAAGAAGGGGTTGTTGAGGGTGGAGATCACCAGCGCCAGGGTGTCCTGGGCGTAGGCGCCGGCGGTCAGGGTGGTGCCGACGAGCGCGGTGGCAAGCAGGGTGGTCAGTTTTTTCATGGTTCGGCTTCCTTCTCTTGTGTTGCGTAGGGTTACTTGTTCTTGTTGTCCACCAGCACCGCCAGCAGGATCACCGAGGCCTTGGCGATCATCTGGTAGTAGGAGGAGACGTCCAGCAGGTTGAGGGCGTTGTTGAGAAAACCGATGATAAGCGCCCCTACCAGGGTGCCCATGATGGCGCCCTTGCCGCCGGCCAGGCTGGTGCCGCCCAGTACCACGGCGGCGATGGCGTCCAGCTCGTAGCTGGTGCCGGCGGTGGGCTGGGCCGAGGACAGCCGGCTGGTGACGATGATGGCCGCCAGCGCCGACAGCATACCGCAGAGGGCGTAGACCCCCATCTTGACCCGGGCCACGTTGATGCCGGAGAGCCGCGCCGCCGCCTCGTTGCCGCCCACCGCGTAGATATAGCGGCCGAAGCGGGTGTGGTTGAGCAGGTACCAGGCGCCGAGGAAGGTCATGGCCATCAGCCATACCGGCACCGGAATGCCGAACACATAGCCGGTGCCGAACCAGGCGAACAGATCCGCCTGGTCGGAAAAACCGGTGGAGATGGGCCGGCCGTCGGTATAGACCATGGTCACACCGCGCAGCAGGGTCATGGTGACCAGGGTGGCGATAAAGGCCTGCACCCGGCCCTTGGCGACGATGACACCGCTCACCCCGCCGAGCAGGAAGCCGGCCAGCAGCACCACCGGCAGGGTGACGAAGAGGGAGTATTCCATCGACACCATGGTGGCAGCGAAGGCGCCGCACAGGGCCAGTACCGAGCCCACGCTGAGGTCGATGCCGGCGGTGAGGATCACCAGGGTCATGCCCACGGCGATGATGGCGTTCACCGAGGTCTGGCGCAGTATGTTGAACAGGTTGTCGAGGGTGAAGAAGTTGGGGCTCAGCATGGACACCACCCCGATCAGCACCAGCAGGGCAATCAGTGATTTCTGGGCGATCAGCCATTCCTTGCTGAACCAGCGGCGGCCGGGGTTGATAGCGGGGGCGTTCATGGGGTTACCTCTTGTTGAGCCTGGCCGACGGCGGCGGCCAGCAGTTGTTCCTGGGTGGCCCCGAGGGCCGGGAATTCGCCATTGATGCGGCCTTCGCGCATCACCAGAATACGGTCCGAGATGCCCAATACTTCCGGCATGTCGGATGACACCAGCAGAATGGCCATGCCTTCCTGTTTGAATCGGTTGATAAGCTGATAGATTTCCTTCCTGGCGCCGACATCCACGCCGCGGGTGGGCTCGTCCAGGATCAGCACCCGGGGACGGGTCATCAAGCCCTTGGCAATGGCAACCTTCTGCTGGTTGCCGCCGGAGAGATTGCCAATCAGCTGCTCCCGGCCCGGGGTCTTGATGTTGAACAGCTGGATGAAGTCGTCCACCGCGGTGCACTCGGCGTCGTGATCGAGCTGCGGCCCCCGGCTGAGTTCGGCCAGGGCCGACAGGCTCATGTTGACCTTGACCGACAGCCCCAGGATGAGACCGTCGCCCTTGCGGTCTTCCGAAATATAGGCAATGCCCGCCGCCAGCCCCTGCTGGGGTGTTTTGGCATGATAGGGCCTGCCCGCCAGCCGCACGCTGCCGGCGGTGCGGGGCAGGGCGCCGCACAACAGTTTCATCAGCTCGGTACGGCCGGCGCCCATCAGCCCGGAAAAGCCGAGGATCTCGCCCTGGCGCAGGGAGAAACCCGCGTCCTTCACCCCGGCGCCGCACAAGCCGCCCACTTCCAGCACCACCGGCCCCGGCGGCACGGCCAGGCGCGGGTACTGCTCGTCCAGCCGCCGGCCCACCATCATCTCGATAAGGCGGTCCTCGTCGATGTCCGCCACCGCCTCCTCGCCGATCCACTTGCCGTCGCGCAGCACCGTCACCCGGTCGCAGATCTCGAAGATCTCCTTGAGGCGATGGGAGATATAGACGATGCCGCAACCGGCCTGGCGCAACTCTTCAATCACCCGGAACAGGGCCCGGGTTTCGGTATCGGTGAGGGCGTCGGTGGGCTCGTCCATGATGATGACGGCCGCCTCGAACGACAGCGCCTTGGCGATCTCCACCATCTGCTGGGCACCGATGCTCAAGTCGCCGACCCGGGTCTTGGGGGAGTGGCGGATCTGCAGCCGGTCCAGCAGGGCCTGGGCGTCGGCGTAGAGCCGGCGCCAGTCGATTTTGCCGACCGCGTTGACCGGCTCCCGGCCGAGGAAGATGTTCTCGGCGATGGTCAGCTCCGGCAGCAGGTTCAGTTCCTGGTGGATGATGCCAATGCCCACCTGCTGGGATTCGCGCGGCCCCCTGAAATCACAGGGCCGGCCCCGGTAGCGGATCTCGCCCGCGTCCAGCGGGTAGATGCCGGTCAGCACCTTCATCAGGGTGGACTTGCCGGCGCCGTTTTCACCCATCAGCGCCATCACCTGGCCCGGATACACCTTGAGCCCGGCCTGATCCAGCGCCTTGACCCCGGGAAAGGCCTTGTCGATGCCGGTAAGAGACAATATGGGTTCCATGCTCACCTCAGAAGGGCACGCCGGCGCGCAGAATGAGATTGGCGTAGGGGGTGCATTCGCCGGTCCGCACCACCGCCCGACTGTGGCCGTTTTGCCGCTTGAACTGCTCATGGGCCACATAGCCGACCGTTATGTCCCGGCCCTGGGCCGCGGCCGCCCCGGCCACCTGATCCAGCAGTCGCTGGTGCAGCTCGGGGCTGGCCTGCTTGATCTCTTCCGCCAGTACCACGGCTTCCAGCTGCAGCTCGGTGAGCAGGGCCGCCAGGGTGTCCTCCAGTCCGGGCAGGCCGGGGCGCACCGCCAGATCGATACGCTCGACCCCGGCGGGAATGGGCAGTCCGGCGTCGGCCAGGGTAATCTCGTCGGTGTGGCCCAGTCCTGCCACCAGGGCGGATAAATGGCTGTTCAGCAGAGGGATTTTCTTCACGGTACCGCCTTGTTTCAGGGGCCGAAGAGCCCCGAAAATTAACCTGAAATTGCGAGCGAAACGGTTACGCAATCGATTCGATGGAGAGATTGTAGGGGAAATTTCCGGATTGGTTAGCAAAAAGTGACGGAACTGCGAGGCGGATCAAAAAAGTGGAACCCGGGGTCAGGCGGGGGCGTCATTCTTCCCCCACCACCTTGTTCCTTTCCCGCTTGGCCTGGTAGAGGCAGGCGTCGGCGCGGCGCAGCACCTGCTGGATGGCGTCGCCCGGGCGGCAGACGGCGACCCCGAAACTGGCGGTCAGGTGGATGTCGTGACAGAAGCGGGTTTCGGCCAGGGTATGGCGCAGGCGCTCGCTCAGGCGCACCGCGTCCGGGCCGCCGGTGTCGGGCAGCCAGAGGATGAACTCCTCGCCGCCCCAGCGGGCCAGCAGGTCGGCCTGGCGCAGGTGGGGGCGCAGCAGGGCGGGAATGGCCTGCAACACCAGATCCCCGGTCTGGTGGCCATGGCGGTCGTTGATGTCCTTGAAGTAGTCCAGATCCAGCAGCACCAGGGCGGCGTCCCGCTGCTGGTGGCGACACTCCTCGGTCAGCATCTGGTCGAAATGGCGACGGTTGAACAGGCCGGTGAGGTAGTCGGTGCGGGCCTGCTCGCGGGAGAGGGTGAGCTGGCGGGCGAGGGCGGCATTGGCGTCGGCCAGTGCCCGGGTGCGCTCTTGCACTTTCCGCTCCAGTTCCCGGTTCAATTGCTCCAGATGGGCCTGCTCGCGGCGTTGCTCTTCCTCGGCCTGTACCTGCAGGTGGATGTCCTGATGGGCACCCAGCATGCGCACCGGCTCGCCGTGCTCGTCGTATTCCACGAATCGGGCCTTGTCCTGCAGCCAGATATAGTCGCCGTCCGCTTTTTTAAAGCGGTAGCGGGCGCTGAACAGGGGGGCCTCGCCGTCCAGGTAGCGCTGCATGGCGGCCATGGTGGCGGGGTGGTCGTCGGGATGGATAAGCCCGAGCCAGGTGTCCACTGTTTCCGGCAGGCTGAAGGGTTCGTAGCCCAGCATCAGGTACCAGCGGGCGCTGCGCCGTACCCGGCCGGTGAGCCGGTCCCAGTCCCAGATGCCGTCGCTGACGATATCCAGCGCCAGTTGCAGGGTCTTTTCCAGGGAACGCAGTCGCTCCAGCTCCGGCGTCAGGTCGTCATCGCTCATGGCGGCAGCCCGCCGGCGCCGGCCGGTCGTTCGGGATGATGGTTTTTTTGGCTGTCGCCACAAATTCGAATTGATACACTAAGCCGCTTGACTCCATTGCCACTTGCCGCCCTGTTCGTAGGTATTTATTTTGCACGCCAGTCCCTTGAATACAGAGTTTAGTCAGTTATTGGCCCCCATCCATGGCTTTTTGCATTGCCCCACTCCGGATGAGTGGCTGGCCGAGGCGCGCAGGCCCGCGCACCTGGCCACCCTGCTGGTGGATCACGCCAACTGCGAGATGAAGGCGGCCATGAGCGCCCACCGCCTGGTGCGCCGCTACTGCCTGCCGAAGGACAAGCGCAAGCTGCTGCCCAACCTCGATTTCTACAAGTCGCTGGACGCCCTGCCGGACAAGGGCGAGGTGCTGGGCAAGCAGGCCCTGACCGAGGACAACCGGCGGGTGTTCGACGAGCTGGCCAAGAACGATCTGCTGGTGAAGATGGTGCGCCTTATCCAGGAGGAGCTGCACCATTTCGAGCAGGTGCTGGAGATCATGCAGGCCCGCGGCATTGCCTACGGTACCCTCTCCGCCTCCCGCTACGCCAGCGGGCTGCTGGCTTATGTGCGCACCCATGAACCGGCGGCCATCGTGGATCGCCTGATCATCGGCGCCTACATAGAGGCGCGCTCCTGCGAGCGCTTCGCCCGGCTGGCGCCCTGGCTGGATGACGAGCTGGCCCGGTTCTACGTGTCGCTGCTGCGCTCCGAGGCCCGCCACTACCAGGATTACCTGGCGTTGGCGCGGGATTATGCGGGAGAGAGCATC
Organism: Zobellella denitrificans; assembly: GCF_002407485.1. Classification (NCBI taxonomy): domain Bacteria; kingdom Pseudomonadati; phylum Pseudomonadota; class Gammaproteobacteria; order Aeromonadales; family Aeromonadaceae; genus Zobellella; species Zobellella denitrificans. The sequence continues at coordinate 1,457,006 of NZ_CP012621.1, forward strand.
GACGAACGGGTGGCTTTTTTCGGCGAGAAGGAGGCGGAACTCATCCGCTCGCCCGACCCTCTGTTCCGCTTCCACAGCGGGGTGCCGGTGGCCGCCTGACGCCTCAGCCCCGGTGCCAGCGGTATTCGTTGTTGTAGCTCTGCAGCAGGCGCAGGCCCTGTTCGCTCTGGGGATTGGCCAGCACCCGGGCGGTGGGCCCGGCTTCCACCACATGGCCCTCGTGCATCAGGATCACCTGGTCGCTGATGTGCCGCACCACGCCCAGATCGTTGGCCACGATGATATAGGACAGCCCCAGGGTGCTCTGCAGGCTCAGCAGCAGGTTGATGATCTGGGAGCGCACCGACAGGTCCAGGGTGGAGATGGCCTCGTCGGCGACGATGATCCTGGGCGAGAGGATCAGCGCCCGGGCCAGGGCCACCCGCTGTTTCTGGCCGGTGGAGATCATGCCCGGGTAGAAATGGTAGTGATCCGGCAGCAGCCCCACCATGCGCAGGGTGTCCAGGGCCAGGGCCTGCCGCTGCTCGGCGTCGAGCTCGGTATTGAGGCTGAGCGGCGCCTCCAGGATCTGGCCGATGCGGCTGCGCGGGTTGAGGGCGGTGCTGGGGTCCTGGAAGATCATGCGCAGCAGCTTGCAGCGCTTCTTGTCGTCCCCCGGCTCTATCTTGTCGCCGTCGATATAGATGCTGCCCTGGGTGGGTGGCATCACCCCGGCCAGCACCTTGGCCAGGGTGCTCTTGCCGGAGCCGGCCTCGCCCATCAGCGCCAGGGTCTGGCCCCGCTCCAGGGTGAACGACAGGGGGTAAAAGGCGACCTTGCGCTGGCGGCGGAACAGGCCGCTCTGGTTGACGAACACCTTGCTGAGATTGTCGACCTTGAGCAGGGGCACCTGGCTCATCTGGATTTACCTTTTTGCATGTTGAGCGGGAAATGGCAGTAGTACACATGGCCCTTGACCTTGGCCAGGGGTGGAGTCACCACGCATTCCTTGCGGGCATTGGGACAACGTGGTCCCAGCCGGCAGCCGATGGGGAGGTTTTGCAAGGGGGGGATCACCCCGGGCAGGGTGTTCAGCCGCGACTTGTGCGGCAGGGTGCCGTCCAGATCCGGCATCATCTGCAGCAGGGCGGCGGTGTAGGGATGGTGCGGCCGGGTCAGGATCTGCTCCCGGGTGCCGGACTCCACCGTCTGACCGCAGTACATGACGGTGATGTTGTGGGTCAGCTTGGCGAAGGCGGTCATGTCGGTGCTGATCAGCAGTATGGTGGTGCCCGAGAGCTTGTTCACCCGCTCCAGCAGCCGCAGTATCTGGGCCTGGTTGGTGGCCTCCATGGCGTTGGTGGGCTCGTCGGCCACCAGCAGCTTGGGCTGGTTGGCGATGGCCATGGCGATCATCACCTTCTGGCAGACCCCTTCCGACAACTGGTAGGGATAGGCGTTCATCACCATCTTGTGATCCCGGATGCCCACCCGGTGCAGCAGGGCCACCGCCTGCTTGCGGCGCCACTGCCAGCGTTGCCACCACTTGCCCTGGAAGCTGCGGGCGGGAATGGCTTCCTCCAACTGGGCGCCGATTTTCTCGGAAGGGTCGAGGCAACTGGAGGGTTCCTGGAACACCATGGCGATATCCCGCCCCATGATGCGTCGCCGCTCCTTGGGGGACAGGCTCTGCAGGTCGATGTTGTCGAGGTACATGCGGTCGGCGGTGACCCGCCAGGTGTCCTTTTCGATGCCCACTATGGTCTGGGCCACCAGGCTCTTGCCCGAGCCGGACTCGCCCACCAGGCCGCGGATTTCGCCGTCGGCCAGGGTCAGGCTGAATTTGTCCACCGCCTTGACCATGCCCTGGGGCGTGTCGATTTCGATGGTCAGGTTGCGAATATCCAGCAGCGGCATCAGTTCATTACCTCATTGATGGCCTGGCGCAGGCCTTCTCCCACCATGTTCACCACCAGCACCGAGAGCAGTATCGCCAGCCCCGGCAGTATCACCGTCCAGGGCGACAGGTAGATGAGATCCACCGCGTCCGACAGCATGGCGCCCCATTCCGGGCGGGGTGGCTGGGCGCCCAGGCCGAGAAAGCCCACGGCGGTGATGTCCAGGATGGCGGCAGACAGCCCGCGGGTGGTCTGGCTGACGATGGTGTCGCTCAGGTTGGGCAACACCCCAAACCTGAGTATACGCCACTGGTTGGCGCCATCGAGGCGCAGGGCGGTGATGTACTCCTTCTGCATCTCGTCCGAGACCGCATTGTAGGTGGCGCGGATAAACTGGGGGGTGAGGGCCAGGGTGATGGCCAGCAGGGTATTGAACAGCCCCGGTCCCAGAATGGCCACGAAGATGATGGCCAGCAGCAGGGAGGGGATGGACAGCAGGGTATCGAGCAGGTGGTTGAGGATGCTCGCCTTGAGCCCCTTGCTCATGCCGCCGAGGATGCCGATGCACCCCCCCACCAGCAGCGCCACCAGCACCACCAGCACGCCGTTGCCGAAGGTGAGGCGGGCGCCCATGATCAGCCGCGAGAGCAGGTCGCGGCCCAGATCGTCGGTGCCGAGAAAAAAGTCGATATTGCCGTCGATGGCCCAGGAGGGCGGCAGCAACAGCGCCTGGCTGAACTGCTCATAGGGCGGATGGGGGGCCAGCCAGGGGCCGAGCAGGGTAAACAGGGTCAAAAAACCCAGTCCCCAGAGGCCGATCATCGCCAGGGTATTCTTGCGAAACAGCTCCCAGGCCTGCTCCAGCGGGGAGCGCACCTTGAGCTCGGGGTAGATGTTAGCCCTGCTTGGCATAAAGGGCCTTCCTCCGGGTGGGATAGATCAGGGTGGAAACGATGTCCACCAGCACGTTGGCGACGACGGTGAAGGTGGCGATGGCCAGGGTACCGCCCTTGATGGCGGCATAATCCTGCAGCGCTATGCTGGTCACCAGCCAGCGGCCCAGGCCAGGCCAGTCGAACACGATCTCGGTCATCATCGCCGAGGTCAGCACGGTGCCGAGCTGCAGCCCCAGGGTGGGAATGGCCATGGGAAAGGCGTTGCGCAGGCCGTGGCGCAGCATCACCTGGGTTTCGCTCAGGCCCTTGGTCAGGGCGGCCCGGATGTAGTTCTGCTTCATCACCTCCAGCAGGGCGCTGCGGATTTGGCGGATCACCTCGGTGGTGGGCACTATGGCCAGCACCAGGGAGGGCAGCACCAGGTGCCTGAGGGCGTCGAGAAAGGCCGGCCAACGGTAGGGATGCTCGGCGAGCAGGGCGTCGATGGTCATGATGCCGGTGACCGGACTGATGTCGTACAGCAGGCTCAACTGGCCCGAGACCGGCAGCCAGCCCAGGTTGAGCGAAAAGAACATCACCAGCAGCAGGCCGAGCCAGAACACCGGCACCGAATAGCCCACCAGGGTGCCGGTGAGGATCAGGGTATCCTGCCAGCGGCCCTGGCGCAGGGCCGCCAGGGTGCCGACGGGCACGCCGACGACCATGGAAATGACGAAGGCGGCCAGGCACAGCTCCAGGGTGGCGGGGAAATACTGGCCGAGCGCGCCCAGCACCGGCATGCCGGTGGCGCTGGAGATGCCGAAGTCCCCGGCCAGCAACTGGCGGATAAAGACCAGGTAGCCGCTCCAGAAGTCGCCGCGGATATCGGTCAGCAGGTGGTACTCCAGGGCGTAGGCGATCAGGGTCAGCATCAGCAGGGTGGTCAGCAGCAGGTTGAGCCGCCGCAGCAGGTAACGCAGCATGGCTACTCCTTGTAGGCCTGGTGGAAGGCGACGCCGCCATAGGGTTGCAGGCGCAGCCCCTTCACCGGGGTGCGGTGGGCCTGCAGCTTGAGGCTGTGTACCAGGGGAATGATCGCCATGTCCTGGAAGGCCAGCTCCTGGGCCAACTGGTAGTGGCGGATGCGGCTGGCCAGGCTGGGTTCGGACAGGGCCAGATCCAGCTGCCGCTCGAACAGCGGATGGCACCAGCGGCTGGCGTTGGTGCCGGCGGCGATGGCCTGGCAACTGAGCAGGTTGCGCAGCATGTTGTCCGGATCCGGGGTGTCGGCGGACCAGCCGGTGAGCACCGCATCCTGCTCACCGAGGATAAGCTCCCGGCGCAGTATCTGCTCTTCCAGGCTCAGCAAGCGCACCCGGATGCCGAGTTCCGCCAGGCGGCGCTGGATCAACTGGCCGGTCTTGAGCCCGTCCGGGTTGAAGGTGCGCGCGCCGGCCGGCACCAGCAGGGTCAGATCGAAGCCCTTCTCCAGCCCGGCCTGCTCCAGCAGGAAGCGGGCCCGGCTCATGTCCGGCAGCGGCATCAGCAGGTTGGGATGATAGCCCCAGGATACCGGCGGCAGCAGCGACTCGGCCAGGGAGCCGATATCGAAATAGACGGCATGCAGTATGTCTTCCCGGTTCAGGGCCAGGGAGAGCGCCTTGCGCACCCGGATATCGTTAAAGGGCGGTTTCAGGGTGTTGAGCGCCAGTACCGCCACGTTCATGCCGGTGGCCTGGCTCAGCTCCAGGGCCGGGTGCTCCCGGATCACCGACAGCTGGCTGGTGCCCGGGTGGGCCATGACGTCGCACTCGCCGGTGAGCAGCTTGGCCAGCCGCTTGGACGACTTGGGGGTGATGTCGAACACCAGCTGGCCGAGGCGGGCGGCGCCGCGCCAGTGGGTGGGATGGCGATGGTAGCGGATAAACTCGTCGGTGCGGTACTGGCCGAGCAGGAAGGGGCCGGTGCCGACCGGCTGCTGGTCGAGCAGTTGCGGGGTGCCCTGGCCGAGCAGCTGTTCGGCGTATTCCGCCGACAGCACCACCGCATAGTCGGTGGCCAGGTTGGCGAGGAAAGAGGCGTCGGGGCGGGACAGCACGAATTCCACCTCGTGGCTGGACAGGGCGTTCACTTCGCGGACCAGTTCCCGCCAGCCGATGCTGTCGAAGAAGGGATAGCGACCGCCGCTCACCCCGTGGTAGGGGTGACCCTGGTCCATCAGCCGGCGGAAACTGAACACCACGTCTTCGGCATTGAGCGGTCGGCTGGGGCTGAACCAGGCGGTCTGGTGAAAGGTCACCCCGGGCCTCAGCACGAAGCGGTAGCGCAGGGCATCGTCGCTCCGGCTCCAGCTCAGGGCCAGGGCCGGCATCGGCTGCTGGTTGTTGGGATCGATGTCCAGCAGCCGGTCGTAGAGCTGGTGGGCGGTGGCGTCCAGGGTTTCGGAGGAGGTGACCAGCTGCGGGTTGAAGGTGAGCGGCGCCCCCTCGATGCAGTACAGCAGGCTTTCCGCCGCCAGCTGCCGGTTACCGGTGTCGCAGCCCGCCAGCAGGAGGGTGAGCAGGCCGCAGAGCCATAAACGCATGCTTAGTCCTTGTGTTCCGCCTTCTCGCCCGCCGGCAAGAGGGAAGCGTATTTACGTAACAGGCCGCGCAGCTGGTGATAGCTCAAGCCCAGCAGCTCGGCGGCCTGGCGCTGATTATAACGGGCCCGGGCCAGGGCGGCACCAATAAGCCGACATTCTTCTTCGGCCAGGAAGGCCCGCAGATCGCAGGGCAGGCTGTCCGTCTCCTCGGGCCCGGCCGGCACCGGCCCGCCCGGCCGCCAGGGCGAGGCAAAAGGGTCCAGGTACAGCTCGGCCAGGGGCTCTTCCGGCTGGCCCTGGCGGTACAGGCTGCGCTCCACCACGTTTTTCAGCTCGCGCACATTGCCCGGCCAGGGGTGGCTCAGCAACTGCTCGCGTACCGCCGGGCTGAAGCCGGCGAACAGGGGCCAGCCCAGCTCCATGCACAGGTTGACGGCGAAGTGCTCCGCCAGCCGCAGGATATCGTCACCCCTGGCGCGCAGGGGCGGCAATGTAACCACATCGAAGGCCAGTCTATCAAGCAGATCGGCACGAAATTCTCCGCCCCTGGCCAGGGCCGGCAGATCCCGGTTGGTGGCGCACACCAGCCGCACGTTCACCGACACCGGCTGGCTGCCGCCGACCCGTTCGAACTCGCCGTATTCGATGACCCGCAGCAGCTTTTCCTGCACCCGAGGACTGGTGGTGGCCAGTTCGTCGAGGAAGAGGGTGCCGCCGTCGGCCCGCTCGAAGCGGCCCAGGTGGCGCCGCTGGGCGCCGGTGAAGGCGCCGGCCTCGTGGCCGAACAGCTCGGTCTCGAGCAGGGTCTCGGCCAGGGTGGCGCAGTTGAGGGAGATGAAGGGCTGCTGCCAGCGGGAAGACAGATAGTGCAGCCGGTGGGCCACCAGTTCCTTGCCGGTGCCGCGCTCGCCCACGACCAGCACCGGCTTGTCCAGGGGCGCGAGCAGGGAGACCTGCTCCAGCACGGCCAGCAGGGGGTTGGACTGGCCGATCAGCTCGTTGTCGGTCATGGCTTATCTGTGTGGCGAAATTTACCAAATGGTAGTGTGATTCGCCGGCCCTGGCCAGCGGCCCGGCCACACATTTTTCCGATTTTATTGGTTTATCAATAAATTAGTGTTTTCGATAAAGTTGGCATATAAGTTGTTATCTATAGGGCAGGTGGGCCGCGAGGGCGGCCCTTCAACCCCAAGCCCGGAGGAACACGACCATGAGCATATTTTCCCGACTGGCGGACATCATCAACGCCAACCTGAATTCCCTGCTGGACAAGGCCGAGGATCCGGCCAAGATGGTGCGGCTGATCATCCAGGAGATGGAGGACGAGCTGGTGCGCGAGCGCTCCAACCTGGCCCGCTTCCTGGCCGAGAAAAAAGATCTGCTGCGCCAGATCGAGCGCCACCGGGAGCGGGTGCAGGAGTGGCAGGACAAGGCCGAACTGGCGCTGACCAAGGAGCGCGAAGACCTGGCCCGGGCCGCCCTGATCGAGAAGAACAAGCAGGTCGAACTGCTGAAGGCCCTGGAGCGGGAGTGCGCGGCGGTGGAGGAGGGCATGAACAAGCTGTCCGAGGCCATCAACGCGCTTGAGGCCAAGCTGGCCGACGCCCGCGCCCGCCAGCAGGCGATGCAGCTGCGTGAGCGCAGCGCCCAGAGCCGGATCAAGGTGCAGGAGCGGGTGCGCCACAGCGAGACCGCCTCGGCCGTCGACAAGTTCGAGCGGATGGAGCGCAAGATAGACGAGCTGGAAGCCAAGGCGGATCTGTACAGCCAGAGCAAGGGGCTGGATCAGGCCTTCGCCGAGCTGGAGGTGGACGACGCCATCAGCCGGGAGCTGGACAAGCTCAAGGCCAGGATGAACAAGAGCCAAGATGAACAAGAGCGAGGATAACCGATGTCCGAACTGGCCTGGGCCCTGGTGGCCCCCCTCAACATCTTCCTGTTCCTGGTGGTGCCCATCTGGCTGGTGCTGCACTACCGCAGCAAGCGCCGGCTGGACGCCGGGCTGGACGAGTCCGCCCGCCAGCGGCTGGAGCAGGCCCTGACTCAGGCGGATCAACTGGCCGAACGGGTGGAAACCCTCGAACGGCTCTTGGACCAGGAGGTACCGGGATGGCGTCGACCCTGATGAACCTGTATCGCGACAAGCGCAATGGCAAGCTCGGCGGCGTGTGCGCCGGCATCGCCCGCAAGGCCGGGGTCGAGCCCTGGCTGGTGCGGGTGCTGGCGGTCACCGGCCTGGTGTTCGCCAGCTTTCTCACCTTCGTGCTGTACATGGCCGCCTGGCTGCTGCTGGAGGACAGGCCGGATCAGCCGGAGCCCGAACCGGCCCACGTAAAGAGCGCCGGCTGGCAGTCGGGGCTGTCGCCGAAAGAGGCGCTGGACAAGCTGGAAGGCAAGCTCCGGCGGCTCAACGGCCGGGTGGCGGAGATGGAGCAACTGCTGACCTCCCGGGAGTTCCGCCTGCGCCGGGAATTCAACGACCTGCGCGAGGATAAATGAGCAAGACGGCACTGACCCAGTGGCGACACAAGGCCGGCGCCTGGGTACAGCGCGGCCTGGATCAGCGGCTGCGGCTGGCGGTAACGGGCCTGAGCCGCAGCGGCAAGACCGCCTTTATCACCAGCCTGGTCAACCAGCTGGAGCACGCCGGCCTGGACGCCCGCCTGCCCCACTGGCCGCCGGCGGCGGAAGGGCGCCTGCTCGGCATCAAACGGGTGCCGAGCCGCCACCACCATGTGCCCGCCTTCGGCTACGAGGCGGCCCTCGGCCAGCTGGCGGGCACTCCGCCGGCCTGGCCCGAGCCCACCCGCGGCATCAGCGAGATCACCCTGGCCATCAAGTACCGACCCAAAAACCGGCTCAAGCGCCGGCTCAACGACAACGCCACCCTCTACCTGGAAATCGTCGACTACCCGGGCGAGTGGCTGCTGGATCTGCCGCTGCTGGCGATGAGCTACGCCCAGTGGAGCGGCCAGCAGCGCGAGCTGCTGCGGGAGCCGGCGTTGCGGGAACTGGCCGGCCCCTGGCTGCAGATGGGCGAGGGGCTGGCTCCCGACGGCCCCGCCGAGGACGCACGCATCGCGCCGCTGGCGGCCGCCTATACCCGCTGGCTGCACGACTGCAAGCGGGAGTTGGGCCGTTACCTGGTGCAGCCGGGGCGCTTCGTGCTGCCCGGCGAATACCAGGGTGCGCCCATGCTGCAGTTCGTGCCCTGGGTCTGGGGCGAGGTGGGCACCGGCCTGGGCGAGCAGCACCACCACGGCATGATGGAGGCCCGCTTCGAACACTACAAGAAGCACCTGGTCGCCGGCTTCTACCGGGAATTCTTCGCCGGCTTCGACCGGCAGATCGTGCTGGTGGACTGCCTCACGCCGCTCAACCGGGGGCCGGGGAGCTTCACCGATCTGGGCCGGGCGCTGGACGCCATACTGCAGAGCTTCGAATACGGCAAGAGCGGCTGGTGGCGGCGGCTGTTCGCCCCGCGCATCGACAAGCTGCTGTTTGCCGCCACCAAGGCCGACCACCTGACCCCGGATCAGCACTGCCGCCTGACCCGGCTGCTGGGCACCCTGGTGCGCGGCGGCCATCGCCAGGCCCGGCTGTCCGGCATCGACATCCATACCCTGGCCCTGGCCTCGATCAAGGCCACCCATAGCGGCCGGGTCCGGCACCAGGGCGAGGAGATCCCCGCCCTGCAGGGGCGCCGGCTGGAGGACCTCGCCCCGGTGACCCTCTATCCGGGCGAAGTGCCCGAGGCCCTGCCCGGCGACGACTTCTGGCAACGGCGGGGCTTCGACTTCACCGAGTTCGCCCCGCCCGAGTGGCGGCCGGAGGCGCCGCTGCCCCATCTGCGCCTGGATCAGGCGCTGGCTTTCCTGCTGGGAGACAAATTATCGTGACACTGAAAAGCAAGGTGATACTGGACAGCCCGCTGCCAGGACCCGAGGAGGCGCCCCTGCGCCCGGGCCGGCAACTGGAGCAGGACGATTTTATCGCGCTGGACGACACGCCGGCGCCGCCCCTGGTCGAGGGCCTGCGACCCCGCCGCCGGCACTGGCTGTGGTGGAGCGGCGCCCTGTTGCTGCTCCTGCTGCTGCTGGTGCACTCCGCCATCCAGCTGTGGCAGACCTGGCAGGACAGCCTGCTGCTGGGGGCCGCCTGGAGCCTGGCCGTCGGCCTGCTGGCGCTGGCGGCCCTGGGCAGCCTGTGGCGGGAGCTGCGCCTGCTGCGTGCCCTGGAGCGGGTATCCGCCCTGCGCGCCCGGGCCGAGCAACTGCTGGCCGGGCAGGGCAACGGCCGGGCCAAGGCTTTTTGCGAGCAACTGGCCCGCCAGGGCGGCCTGGAGCAGTCGGATGCCTACCAGGGCTGGCTCAGGCAGCTTTCCGATCAGGAGCAGGACGCGGAGGTGCTGGCCCTCTACAGCCGGCAGGTGCTCGCCAGCCAGGATCGCCAGGCCCGGGCCCGGGTGCTGAAGTGGTCCGGCGAGGCGGCGGTGATGGTGGCGGCCAGCCCCCTGGCGGCGGTGGACATGCTGCTGGTGCTGTGGCGCAACTTGCGGATGATCGAGGACATCAGCGCCTGCTACGGCATCCGCCTGGGGGCGCTCAGCCGCTGGCGATTGATCCGCCGCCTGCTCCGGCACATGCTCTATGTGGGCGCCTCGGAGGCGGCCCTCGACATGGGCATGGATCTGCTCGGGCTGGAGCTGGCCGGACGGCTGTCGGCCCGGGCCGGCCAGGGCGTGGGTGCCGGCCTGCTCACCGCCCGCCTGGGACTGCAGGCCATGGATTTCTGCCGTCCGGTGCCCTGGCAGGGGGACGAAAGGAAACAGCTGGGCGGCATCCGCCGGGCGTTGGTCGACAAGGTGGCTAAACTGATGAGCAGGAGCCGGTAAGGAGGCATTCTTGATGAAAGTAGACAAACTGATCGGCCAGTTTCTGGGCAACAACCCCGGTTTTGGCAAGGGCGCCGCCACCGGTGGCATTCTCGGCCTGCTGCTCGGCAGCAAGAAGGGTCGCAAGATGACCGGCGGCACCCTCAAGTACGCCGGTTTGGCCGCCGCCGGCGTCATGGCCTGGAAGGCCTACCAGAACTGGCAGCAGGGCCAGAGCCCGGCCCAGGCCACCCCGGCCAGCGGCGCCGATCTGCAGCGGCTGGATCCGCGCTTCTCGCCCGATGCCCCGGCGGCTGACGGCGAGTCCTTCCAGCTGGCGCTAATGCGGGCCATGATAGGAGCGGCCAAGGCCGACGGCCATGTGGATGCCACCGAGCAACAGCGGATCTTCGAGCAGGTGGAGCAGATGGGGCTGGCGGCGGAGGAAAAGGCGCTGGTGTTCGACATGCTCTCGGCGCCGGTGGCGCTGGGCGACATCGTCGCCTCGGCCCGCGGGCCCGAGCAGGCGGCGGAGCTGTACCTGGCATCACGGCTGGTGATCGATCCGGATCAGGCGGCGGAGCGAACCTATCTGCAGGCGCTGGCGCACCGGCTCAATTTGCCGGCGGAGTTGGTGGCGCATCTGGAAAAACAGGCGGAGCAGGGGATGGGGGAATGAAGTTGGGGTGACCGACGGGGCTCGAACCCGCGACAACCGGAATCACAATCCGGGACTCTACCAACTGAGCTACGGTCACCACAAGATGGCGCGCCCTGCAGGACTCGAACCTGCGACCATCCGCTTAGAAGGCGGATGCTCTATCCAGCTGAGCTAAGGGCGCTTTTTGGCGTTTTCCGTGGGCGGGCCACGGCGTAACGGGGCGGCATCATACCTATTTGCCATGCGGGGGTCAACGGCTTTGTCGGGCCGCCCCGGCGGCGGAAAGCCCGAGTGCCTCGCTTATCAAACCCCTGAAAAAATGCGACAATCGCCGCAGGTTTATAAAGGTGAGAATCAACGCAGATGTCAGCTCAAATAATCGATGGAAAAGCGATTGCACAGGCGGTACGCAACCAGGTGGCCGAACGGGTGGCCGAACGGAAAAGCGCGGGCAAGCGCGCGCCCGGCCTGGCGGTGATACTGGTGGGCGCCAATCCTGCTTCCCAGGTCTATGTCGGCAGCAAGCGCCGGGCCTGCGAAGAGGTGGGCTTTGTCTCCAAGTCCTACGATTTGCCCCAGGAAACCACAGAGCAGCAATTGCTTGATCTGATTGACGAGCTGAACCGGGACGCCACCATAGACGGCATCCTGGTGCAACTGCCGCTGCCGGCCCATATCGACAGCACCCTGGTGATAGAGCGCATCCACCCCCACAAGGACGTGGACGGCTTCCACCCCTACAACGTAGGGCGCCTGGCCCAGCGTATTCCGGCCCTGCGCCCCTGCACCCCCAAGGGCATCATGACCCTGATCGAGCGCAGCCACATCAAAACCCACGGCCTCAACGCCGTGGTGGTGGGTGCCTCCAACATCGTGGGCCGGCCCATGACCCTGGAGCTGCTGCTAGCCGGCTGCACCACCACCACCTGCCATCGCTTCACCGAGGATCTCAAGGCCAAGGTGGAAGGGGCCGACTTGCTGGTGGTGGCGGTGGGCAAGCCCAACTTCATTCCCGGCGACTGGATCAAGCCCGGCGCCGTGGTGATCGACGTGGGCATCAACCGCCTGGACGACGGCCGCCTGGTGGGCGACGTGGAGTATGCGGTGGCCGCCGAGCGCGCCTCCTACATCACTCCCGTACCCGGCGGCGTGGGCCCCATGACGGTGGCGGCGCTGATCGAGAATACCCTGATCGCCTGCGAACGTTATCACGACAACTGATCTCGTCCTGAACCGGGGGCCGGGCGCTTGCCCGGCGCCCCGCCCCAAGAGGGAAAGCCGATGCATTGGCCCGACAAGGATGTGCTCTATACGGTGATCTTCGGCACCGAGACGCCGGCGGGGCGCCGCTTCGACATCGCCCTGATCGTCACCATACTGCTGTCCATACTGGTGCTGTTCCTGGACTCCATGGGTTCGGTGCGGGCCCACTATGGCGGCCTGCTCTACGGGCTGGAGTGGGGCTTTACCCTGTTGTTCACCCTCGAGTACGGCCTGCGGGTCTATTGTGCCCAGAACCGGGCCGCCTACGCCAAAAGCTTTTACGGTGTTATCGATCTGCTGGCGGCGCTGCCGACCTACCTGGCGATTTTCGTTCCCGGCGCCAGCTTCCTGATGGTGATCCGCCTGCTGCGGGTGTTGCGCATCTTCCGGGTGCTCAAGCTGATGCGCTACGTCAACGAGGCCAATCTTCTGCTGCGCTCGCTCAACCAGAGCCGGCGCAAGATCATCGTGTTCTTCAGCACGCTCTTTATCCTGGTCACCCTGTTCGGCTCCCTGCTCTATGTGGTGGAAGGGCCGGAAAACGGCTTTACCAGCATTCCCACCAGCATCTACTGGGCCATCGTCACCATCACCACGGTGGGATTCGGCGACATCACGCCGCAGACCGCCCTCGGTCGGGGCATCGCCGCCGTGACCATGCTGATGGGCTACGCCATCATAGCGGTGCCCACCGGCATCATCACCGCCGAGCTGGGACGGGAAATGCGCCGGGAATACAACCTGCGTCATTGCCCCCAGTGCGACCGGAGCGGCCACGACGGGGATGCCCGTTACTGCAAGTACTGTGGCGGGGCAATGGAAGAGGAGAGGTAAAAAGAAGGGGAGCCGAGGCTCCCCTGAGGTTACTGGTTGCTTTCTTCCATCAATTCGTTCAGTTTCTGCTCGGCTTCGGCGGCCGCCTCGTCCATGGCCTGCTCCATTTCCGCGGCCTGTTCGCTGGCGGCGTCCATGGCATCGTCGGCGGCATCCGCGGCACTGCTGGCGGCGTCATCCAGTTTTTCGCCCAGTGCTTCCATGGTTCCCTGTTGTTCTACACCCAGCGCTTCCGCGGCGTCATCGGTCATCTGTTCGCCCTGCTCCTGAACATTTTCGATAACCTCATCGACGTTTTCGCCGGCCTGCTCGGCGGGGCCCTGGTTGTCACAGGCTGCCAGGCCGAAGGCGGTAACAGAGGTAAACAGCAGAACATTAAGCAATGACTTCTTCATATCGGTTCCTCGCTAGATTGCATGGCGGCCGGAGCCGCTTTTGTGTTTTTGCTCTATCAGTAATAGCCTAGCCTTGGGCCAAATGATAGGGGAGGCAGGGTGGTGACGCAGCCGGAGCGGTAAAATCGAATGTCGATATGACGGGGACTGTCATCCCCGGCGGGGCTGAAGAGGAAAATCAGGGGGGGAGTCCCCTGATTATTCCTGGTCGAGGGTGTTTTCCAGGATTTCGTTCAGGCGATCTTCCGCCTCCCTGGACGCTTCTTCTATCGCCTGCTGGAATTCCTCTTTTTGCTGCTCGAGGGCTTCCGGTGACGGCGTCGTTTCCCGGGCGGCATTTTCATCCAGCACCGGCTCGGGCTGGGAGGCGGCCTTCTCCATCACCTGGTCGATATTGTCGCCGATATCGTCGGTCGGGCCTTTCTCTTCGCAGCCGACGATACCGACCAGAACCGCCAGCAAGGCGGCCGGAATAAACTTTTGCATTGGCGAGGCTCCTTAAAACCTGTCAGGGCCCACAGGGGCACGATAAAAAACAGGGCACCTATTATGGTGCCCATGGCGGATTTTTCAATATGCGGTGGCGGCGGTTACTTGCGGCGCCAGCGGGTGCCGTCGGGGCCGTCTTCCAGCACTATGCCCATGGCGGTGAGCCGGTCCCGGGCGGCGTCGGCGGCGGCCCACTCCTTGGCCTTGCGGGCGTCGAGGCGGGCCTGGATCAGCCGCTCGATTTCGGCCACTTCATCCTCGCTGCCCGCGTCACCGCGCAGGAAGTCTTCCGGATCCTGCGCGAGCAGTCCCAGCACCCCGGCCAGCTCGCGCAGGCGGGCGGCGAGATGGGCGGCGGCCTCGTCGTCCTGGCCTTTGAGCCGGTTGATCTCCCGCGCCAGATCGAACAGCACCGAGTAGGCCTCGGGGGTGTTGAAGTCGTCGTCCATCGCCGCCCTGAAGCGGGTCACGAATTCCTCGCCGCCGCGGGCCTCGATCACCGGCAGATCGCGCAGGGCGGTATAGAGGCGCTCCAGCGCCGCCCGGGCCTTGTTCAGGTTGTCGTCCGAGTAGTTGAGCTGGCTGCGGTAGTGGCCGGACAGCAGGAAGTAGCGCACGGTCTCGCCGTCGTAATGCTTCAGTACGTCGCGGATGGTGAAGAAGTTGCCGAGCGACTTGGACATCTTCTCCTCGTCCACCATCACCATGCCCGAGTGCATCCAGGTGTTGACGTAGGGACTGTGGTTGGCACAGCAGCTCTGGGCGATTTCGTTCTCGTGGTGGGGGAACTGCAGATCCGAGCCGCCGCCGTGGATGTCGAAATGCTTGCCCAGGTGCTTGCCGTTCATGGCCGAGCACTCGATGTGCCAGCCCGGGCGACCCGGTCCCCAGGGCGAATCCCAGCTCGGCTCGCCGGGTTTGGACTGTTTCCACAGCACAAAGTCGAGCGGGTTGCGCTTGGCCTGCTCCACTTCCACCCGGGCGCCGGCCTGCAATTGCTCCAGGTTCTGGCCGGAAAGCTTGCCGTACTCCTTGAAGCTGCTCACCTCGAACAGCACGTCGCCGTTGTCGGCCACATAGGCGTGGCCGTCCCTGAGCAGGGTTTCGACCATAGCGATGATGTCGGGGATGTGCTGGGTGGCCTTGGGCTCGATATCGGGGCGGGCGATGTTCAGCGCATCGAAATCCCGGTACATCTCGACGGTGAGCCGCTCGGTCAGGGCATCGCAGCTTTCGCCGTTTTCGGCGGCGCGCTTGATGATCTTGTCGTCGATATCGGTGATGTTGCGCACAAAGGTCAGGTCATAACCCAGGTAGCGCAGGTAACGGGTGACCACGTCGAAGGCGACGAAGGTCCGGCCATGGCCGATATGGCAGAGATCGTAAATGGTCACACCACAGACGTACATGCCGACCTTGCCGGGCACCAGGGGTTTGAATTCTTCTTTTTGTCGGGTAAGGGAGTTGTAGATTTTCAGCATGATCCAGCGTCTTGGTGGTGAGTCTGTGCGTATTGAACCTTTAATGGCCATTCGGTGCAAGCCTCGTGGGCGGCAGGGGTTCGCTAAAGCGGCGCCATGCGTTAAAATCGTTCCTGAACTTCATTTACCGGATACACGATTATGGTCACACTGCACACTACCTACGGCGACATCACCCTGACGCTGTTTGCCGACAAGGCCCCCGACACCGTTGCCAACTTCCTGCAATACTGCCGTGACGGCCACTACGAAAACACCCTGTTCCACCGGGTGATCGACGGCTTCATGATCCAGGGCGGCGGCTACGGCCCCGGCTTCGAGGAGAAGAAGACCCGTGCGCCGGTCAAGAACGAGGCCGATAACGGCCTGGCCAACAAGGTGGGCACCATCGCCATGGCCCGCACCATGGAGCCCCACTCCGCCACCGCCCAGTTCTTTATCAACGTCAACGACAACGACTTCCTGAACTTCAAGTCCGCCACCTCCCAGGGCTACGGCTACTGCGTGTTCGGCGAAGTGGTCGAGGGCATGGACGTGGTCAACAAGATCAAGGGCGTGGCCACCGGCACCCGCGGCTACATGCACCAGGACGTGCCGGTGGATGACGTGCTGATCACCGGCGTGACCGTCAGCGAATAAGGCCCCCGGCCGCTTGAAACAATGCCCGCCCCGGCGGGCATTGTCGTCTTTGTCTTCAGGAACCGCCATTCATGCCCTGTACCCTCTTTATCGCCGATCTGCACCTGAGCACCGGGCGGCCCGACATCACCGCCGCCTTCCTGCGCTTTATGGCGGAGGAGGCGGTGCATGCCGAGGCGCTCTATGTGCTGGGCGATCTGTTTGAATTCTGGATTGGCGACGACGAGCCGAGTCCGCTCCACCGGCAGGTGGCGGCGGCTTTCCGTGCCTGCAGCGAGCGGGGCACGCCCGTCTACTTTATCCACGGCAACCGGGACTTTATGGTGGGCCGCCGCTTTGCCGCCGAGGCGGGCATGACGCTGCTGCCCGAGCGCCGGGTGATCGACCTGTACGGCGAACCCACCCTTATCATGCACGGCGACACCTTGTGCACCGACGACGCCGGTTACCAGCGCTATCGCCGCATTACCCGCTGGCGCTGGCTGCAGTGGCTGTTCCTGCGCCTGCCGCTGCGCCGCCGTATCGCCATCGCCGAGGGCATCCGCGGCAGGAGCGCCCAGTCCAAGCAGGACAAGATGATGCAGGTGATGGACGTGAACCAGGCCGAGGTGGAGCGGCAGATGAACGCGGCGGGCGTACGGCGGCTGATCCACGGCCATACCCACAGGCCCGCCATCCACGACTTTACCCTGGCGGGCCGGCCCGCCCGCCGCATCGTGCTCGGCGACTGGTACACCCAGGGCAGCGTGCTGGCGGTCGGCCCCCGGGGTGTGGAATTGCAGAGCAGGGCCTTCGAGGATCAATCATGAAACCAGGCAAGACGGGATTGTCCCGCATCATCTCCGCCGGCGGCTATTCGCTGCAGGGCCTGAAGAGCGCCTACCGGAACGAGGCGGCCTTTCGCCAGGAATGCTGGCTGGTGGCGGTATTGCTGCCCCTGGCTGTCTGGTGGGAGGTAGGGCTGGTGGCCAGGGTACTGCTTGTCGGCAGCCTGGTGCTGGTGCTGGTGGTCGAACTGCTCAACTCGGCGGTGGAAGCGGTGGTGGATCGCATCGGCCCCGAGCACCACGAACTGGCCGGCCGCGCCAAGGACATGGGCTCGGCCGCCGTGCTGCTGACCCTGCTGCTGGCGGCCCTGACCTGGATACTGGTATTGCTCGACTACCTCGCCTGAAGCCACTTTTTTGGGGAGGCCGTTCAAGCAAATAAAACGGTCGGCCCCAATAATTCAATACGCCGTTTGCAGTAATTTGCTATTCGGAACCGCTGTTTATTGTTTTTACTATTTTCCAGGCTTGCAATAAAATTGGGCGGCTTGCTGGTAATGCTCCTATCAAAATTATTAATGCGTTCATTTTTTAAACAAAAGAGACGGTGATAATGAGAAAAACAACATTAGTGTGTGCCACCCTGCTCTCCGCCACCCTGATCAGCGGTTGTGCAACAGAGTCTTCCCGCTCGCTGGCGGTAGAAAAAGTCAATTCATATGGCAGTCAGTACCAGGGGGTTCGCAGTCCCATTTCCGTTGGTAAATTTGAAAACCGCTCCAGTTTCCAGCGCGGTATTTTTTCGGACGGAGTCGATCGGCTGGGCAATCAGGCAACCACCATATTGGTCACACATTTGCAGCAGAGCAACCGTTTCAATGTGCTGGACAGGACCAATATGCAGGAGATAAAAGCCGAGGCCAGCATTAAAGGAGAGGCGCAGGCGTTAAAGGGGGCTGATTATGTCGTTACTGGGGATGTCACCGAGTTTGGCCGCAAGGCGGTCGGTGATCATCAGCTGTTCGGTATCCTGGGACGGGGCAAATCACAGATTGCCTATGCCAAGGTCAACCTGAACGTGGTGAATGTGCAGACCTCGGAGGTGGTTTTTTCTTCCCAGGGGGCTGGCGAGTACAGCCTGTCCAACCGCGAGGTCATCGGCTTTGGCGGTACCGCCGGCTATGACTCAACCCTGAACGGCAAGGTACTGGATCTGGCCATTCGTGAAGCGGTGAATAATTTGGTGGCCGGTATCGATCAGGGTGCCTGGAACCCCGTGCGCTAACCAGCAGGAAGATAAAATGCACAATAAACGCTATACCTTTTCGTTGTTCACGGCAGCAGTTTTGCTTGCCGGCTGTTCCGGGCCGACTACGTTGTATCAGTGGGATGCTTATCAGCCGTCGGTTTATCAATATTACCAAGTGGATAACAACAACTTGGATGAGCAGGCCGCCCAACTGGAAGAGAGCATTGAAAAAGCGCGGGCGGCTGATCGCCGGGTAGCACCCGGTTTGCATGCCCACCTGGGATTGCTTTATGCCCATAGTGGGAGAGAGCAGCAGGCACTAGAGCAGTTTGCGACAGAGAAACGTTTGTTTCCCGAGTCGGCGGTGTTTATGGATTTTTTACTTAAACAGAATAAGGACACCCTGCAATGAAACGGACACTGTATCCACTCCTGTTGCTTGTTGCAGTGACACTGGTGGGCTGTGCTACGCCTGAGGCCTACGACTATAGCGCCTTCAAGGAGTCCAAACCCAAGTCCATATTGGTGTTGCCGCCGACAAACCAGTCGCCTGACGTCAAGGCCAGCTACAGCATGCTATCCCAGGTAACCTATCCATTGGCGGAATCCGGCTATTACGTTTTCCCTGTCGCGGTGGTGGATGAAACCTTCCGGCAGAACGGCCTGACCGATCCGGAAGACATCCATAACGTTCCCCTGGACAAACTGCATCAGATTTTTGGTGCCGATGCCGTGCTGTATATCGATGTCGAGGATTACGGCACCAGTTATATGATCATCAGCAGCGACACCCGGGTTACAGCCAGTGCCCGCCTGGTCGACCTTAGAACGGGGCGGCAACTCTGGTCCGGCAAGGCGACCGCTTCCAGCAGCGAGCAGAACTCCAACTCAGGTGGCCTGATCGGAATGATGGTGCAGGCGGTGATCGAGCAGATTGCCAATACCCTGACCGACAAAGGACACCAGATCTCCGGTATCACCAGCGCCCGCCTGCTGTCGGCGGGAGTGCCCAACGGCATTCTCTACGGACCCCGCTCTCCGCATTTTGCCCAGTAAATCAGTGGAATGTCACGGCCGTACCCAACATCGGGTACGGTCGGTTATTTCCAGGTAGCCCTTTTCCTTCAACGCTGTTGTTTAACCGTGGTCATCTTCGCGAAGGCGGAGATCCATGACAGTTTGCGCTGGACTCCCGCCTTCGCGGGAGTGACAGGGAGTGGTAGACACGGCTTCAGCCGTGTGGCGGGCGCTTGTTAAGCAGGCCGAAGGCAACACCTTCGGCCATTCTTCCTAGCTCACTTCTGCCGGCTGTGCTTGCCGATACCGTAATCCTTGAGCTTGTTGGCGATGGCGGTGTGGGAGATATTGAGTCGCCTGGCCAACTGGCGGGTGGAGGGGTATTCCGGGTAGAGCCGTTCCAGCAGTATCCGCTCGAAACCTTTCACCGCCTCTTCCAGCGAGCCTTCGCACAGGGCGTCCAGCCCCTGCAGGCCGTTCTGCTCCGGCAACGACAGCTGGGCCAGATCCAGTTCGTCCCCCTCCAGCAGGCTGATGGCCCGGTACAGGCTGTGCCGGAGCTGGCGCACGTTGCCCGGCCAGGCGTAATGCTGTAGATAGTCGGCCAGGGCAGGGGACAGGCGGGGGCGGGGCCGTTCCAGCTCGGCGGCGAAGCGGGTGCAGAAGTGCTGGGCCAGGGGCAGTATGTCCTTCTGCCGCTGGCGCAGGGGCGGGATCTGCAGGTTGAGCACGTTGAGCCGGTAGAACAGGTCCCGGCGAAACCGGCCGCCCTGCACCAGCCCGGCCAGATCCTGCTGGGTGGTGCAGATAAAGCGTATGTCCACCTTCACCTCCTGCTCGTCGCCCAGGCGGCGGAAGACGCCGTCCTGCAGCACCCGCAGCAGCTTGAGCTGCAACAGGGCCGACATTTCGCCGATCTCGTCCAGCACCAGGGTGCCGCCGTTGGCCTGATCCAGCACGCCGCGCTTGCCCTGGGCATTGTTGCCGAAGGCGCCGGGGGCGTAGCCGAACAGCTCGTTTTCCGCCGCCTCGTCGGGAATGGCGGCGCAGTTGAGCAGGATGAAGGGCCCTTCGCCGCGCAGGCTGGCGTTATGGCAGGCCCGGGCCAGCAGCTCCTTGCCGGTGCCGGTTTCGCCCTGGATCAGCAGGGGGGCGTCCAGGGTGGCCAGGCGGCGGGCTTCCCGGAGCAGCTCGCTCATGGCCGGGCTCTGGGCAATGAGACCGTCGAAATGGCCGCTTTCCCGGCTGCGCATCACCTTGAAGTGCTGGCCCACCCGGTAGGCGGACTTGAACACCACCACGGCGCCGGCCAGGCTCTGTTCGCCGGACTCTTCCGTCACCCAGATGGGCAGGAAGTCGGCCAGGTAGGGTTCGTGGTCTATGGTCACCTTTTCGCTGAGCGGCTGCGGCTCGGCCTGCTCCAGCCAGCGGCTCACATAAACGCCCCTGAGCAGGGGCCCCAGGGGTTGTTGCAGCAACTGCGACTGGGGCTGGGCCAGCAGGGCGCAGGCGGCGTCGTTGGCCAGGCTGATGCGGCCCTTGGTGTCCACCGCCACCACGGCGTCGGGCAGCGCCTTGAGCAGCGCCATGATGGCGTTGTGCTCCCGCTCCGAGGGCATGCAGGGGATGGTCTTGACGTCGAACACCCCGGGAATGCGGCGGATGGCCGGCATCAGGTGCTGCAGGGCGGAGAAATCCAGGGTGGGGAAGTTCAGGTAGATGATACCGCTGGTGTCGATCTCGATGCCGCGCAGATCGATCTGGTGTTCCACCAGTATGTCCAGCAGCTCCCGGGTCATGCCCAGGCGGTCTTCGCAGGTAACTTTTAAGCGCATGGTGCCGTCTTGTGCCTTGTCAGGCTGTAAATAATACCTTACAGCGATGGGCGATACGAGCCCCGCCTGGACGGGCAGGGAAGCCGGCGTAAAAAAATCGGCTTTTTCGGCCGCAAACGGTTTACGCCGGAGGCCGGCTCGGACATCCTTAAGCGCCTTTCCCGGAGCGCGGGAAGGCGGAGCATCCGGAATCAAGAACAAATCAGGTGAAGCAATGAACGAAGCGGGTTTCAGAACGGTCGAGTCGTCCCAGGTCATCCTCAAGGAGTTGATGGTCCCTTCCTACGCCAATTTCGGCGGCAAGGTGCACGGGGGGGTCATTTTGTCGCTGATGGACAAAATCGCCTATACCTGCGCCGCCACCCATGCCAAGGGCTACTGTGTGACCGCCTCGGTGGACTCGGTGGACTTCGTCAACCCGGTGGAGGTGGGCGAGCTGCTCACCCTGTACGCCTCGGTCAACTACGTGGGCAAGAGTTCGATGGAGGTGGGCATCAAGGTGGTGTCGGAAGACTTCAAAAACGGCATCGTCAAGCACACCAACACCTCCTACTTCACCATGGTGGCGCTGGATGAGGAAACCCGCAAGCCCGTCGCCGTGCCCGGCCTTATCCTCGAGAGCGAGGAGGAAATCCGCCGCTTCGTGATGGGCAAGCTGCGCAAGAAGCTGCGCCGTGCCCACCAGCAGGAGATCGCCGACATCCGCCAGGCCCTGAGCGTGGGACAGGAAATGGCCGAGCTGAAGGGGGAGAACTGCCAACTGGCGCGCGGCTGAGTGACCAAATACGAACAACTGGCCCGGCAGCTGCAAGGCCAGATCGCGGCCGGCGCCTGGCAGCCGGGAGACCGGCTGCCTTCCCTGCGGGAAAGCGCGCGCCGGGCGGATATCAGCCTGATGACGGTGCTCAGCGCCTATCAGCTGCTCGAAAGCGAGGGCTGGATCCGCTCCCGACCCCAGTCCGGCTATTTCGTGGCCGAGCCGCTGGCCAGCCCCATTGAGCATTCGCCGTCCTTGCTGCAACCGGCGGAGACCGTCGATATCAACGCCGTTATCTTCAAGCTGCTGCAGGCCGGGGACGATCCGGCCTGCGTCGCCCTGGGCTCCGCCTTTCCCGATCCGTCGCTCTTTCCCCGCCAGCAGTTGGCCCGCTCCCTCGGCCGGGTGGCCCGGCAACTGCACAGCCAGGGCACCGGCGTGAGCCTGCCTCCCGGCCGCATCGAGCTCAGGCGTGCCATCGCCCGCCGCTACGCGGCCCGGGGCATGAGGGTGTCGCCCGATGAAATCGTCATCACCTCGGGGGCGCTGGAAGCGCTCAACCTCGGCCTGCAGTCGCTCACCGTGCCCGGCGACTGGGTGGTGGTGGAGTCGCCCGCCTTCTATGGCGCGCTGCAGGCGCTGGAGCGGCACCGGCTGAAGGCGGTGGCGGTGGCCACGGATCCGCAGAAAGGCATGGATCCGGATGCCCTGGCCGAGGCCCTGGAACGCTACCCGGTCAAGGCCTGCTGGCTGATGAGCCACTGCCAGAATCCCCTGGGCGGCACCCTGCCGGCGGCCCGCAAGCAGCGGCTGCTGGCGCTGCTGGCCAGGCACGACGTGGCCCTGATTGAGGACGATGTCTACGGCGAGCTGTATGCCGGGGACGAGCCGCCCCTGCCGATCAAGGCCTGGGACGAAGAGGGGCGGGTGCTGCACTGCGCCTCCTTCTCCAAGACCCTGGGCAGCGGCATGCGCATCGGCTGGGTGGCGGCGGGGCGGCAGGCCGAGGCCGTGCAGCGGCTGCAGCTGATGAGCACCCTGTCCGCCAGTGCACCCATGCAACTGGCCCTGGCCGATTACCTTTCCGGCCACCACTACGACAAGCACCTGCATACCCTGAGGCGCACCCTGGCACAGCGCAAGCAGCGCTTCTGCCGGGCGGTGCAGCGGGCCTTTCCGCCCTCGGCCCGGCTGCATGGCGCCGAAGGCGGTTACTTCCTGTGGATCGAGCTGCCGGCGCCGGTCTGTACCACCCGGCTGTACTGGCGGGCCCTGGCGGAGGGCATCACCATAGCCCCCGGGCGCATGTTCGCCACCGATGACCGCTACCGGCACTGCCTGCGGCTCAATACCTCCCTGCCCTGGAATGCCCGCAGCGACGCCGCCATCCGCCGGCTGGCGGAGCTGATCGGCGAACAGCTGGCCTAGAGCACCGATCAGTTTAACAATCGACCAATCAGCTATTTGTTGTCTGTTGCAACGTAGAGAGAGTCAACAGGGCCACCTCCGCCGACACGCCGCAAGTACGTCCCTGTAGGCTCGCACCTGCCATCCCTGGCAGGTGACGGTCGGCGGAGGTGGCCCTGTTGCCTCTTTCAAGCTCCGGCGCCGTCTGAAGGTGGTGCCAACAGGCGGCAGCGGGGGCGATAAGGGAGGACAAAGAGCGCTGCTCCGCCGGCCCTCCGCGCCAGGGAGGGCGCGGCGGAGCCCCCATGGATGGGTTCACGGCGTGCCGGAGGAGAAGTGCCCTTTGGCCGACAGACTACACCTCGTCAGAAGCCATCGAAGCTGGTGCTCTAGCCCGGCTGTTCTGTCAACCGGCTCACAGACCGCAACTGTTATGGTTCATCTGCGGCCAACTGTTTATGTTGCGCCGTCTGCTCCCATGCTCTACTGCCCCGGTCGTGGCGGGCGTTCGACCCGCCTGTTCCAACCGAGCAATGTGAGCCTTATGGATACTTCTTCCCGGATTGACGTCAAGACCTGTACCACGCCCGTACGGCCCATCGACCAGGGCCATGTCTATGTGCGCGCCCAGCAAGGACGCTGGCAGCGCTGGCGGCAACGCCTGGGCTGGGCGCTGATGCTGCTGTTCCTGGCCGGCCCCTGGCTGCGCTGGAACGGTCGGCAGGCGATATGGCTGGATCTGGAGCAACAGCGCTTTTACCTGTTCGGCGCCACCATCTGGCCCCAGGATCTGACCCTGCTGGCGCTGCTTCTGATGGTGGCGGCCTTCGCCCTGTTTTTCGTCACCGCCTTGCTGGGGCGGGTCTGGTGCGGCTACCTCTGCCCGCAGACGGTATGGACCTTCTGGTTTATCTGGGTGGAGGAGCGCCTCGAGGGCAGCGCCAACCAGCGCCGCCGGCTGGACCAGGCTGCCTGGAGCCCGGTAAAGGTCGCCCGCAAGGGCGGCAAGCACCTGGCCTGGCTGCTGATCGCCCTGCTGAGCGGCGTGACCTTTGTCGCCTATTTCGTGCCGGCGACCGAGCTGGTCACCGGCCTGCTGGCGTTCTCCACCGGCCCCTGGACCAGCTTCTGGGTGTTGTTCTTCACCCTGTGCACCTACCTCAACGCGGGCTGGATGCGCGCCATAATGTGCACCCATATGTGTCCCTATTCCCGCTTCCAGTCGGCCATGTTCGACCGCGATACCCTGACCGTCACCTACGACGCCCGCCGGGGCGAAAGCCGGGGGCCGCGCGCCCGCAAGGCCGACCCGAGACAGTTGGGGCTGGGAGACTGCATCGACTGCCACCTCTGCGTGCAGGTCTGCCCCACCGGCATCGACATCCGCGACGGCCTGCAGTACGAGTGCATCAACTGCGGTGCCTGTGCAGATGCCTGTGATCAGACCATGAGCGGCATGGGCTATGCCCCCGGGCTTATCCGCTACGCCAGCGAGCGGGAGCTGGCCGGGGGCCAGAGCCGGCTGCGGCGGCCTCGGCTGCTGGGCTACGGCCTGATGATGGGTCTCGCGCTGGGGCTGCTGGCCTACGCCGCCTTGAGCCGCCCGCCGCTGGCGCTGGACGTGCTGCGGGATCGCAACCAGCTGTACCGGGAAACGGCCGAAGGGCAGGTAGAGAACAGCTATACCCTCAAGCTCGCCAACAAGACCCAGCAGCATCGGCATTACCAATTGCGGGTGGAAGGCGCGGACGCCCTGCGCTGGCTGGGCGAGCAGGAGATAGAAGTGGCGCCCGGCGAAAGCCTGAGCCTGCCGGTCAGCCTGGCCGCCGACCCTTACCTGCTGCCCGGCCATATGCAGGCGGTGACCTTCGTGGCCGGCGACGGCCAGGCCGAGGTGCGCACTGAAAGCCGGTTCTTTAGCGGGGGAAGGTAAGGGGAGACAACAAAAGGGCCCAGCGGGCCTTCAGCTTGATGGCAAAGTCCATCACCTGATTTTTCGCCAGATATTTCCCTTTATCAATGCGGTTAAACTGCCGTCATCTCCGCGAAGGCGGAGATCCATGAAATATTGCACTGGACTCCCGCCTGCGCGCTGAGGGCTCCCCAGTTTTTATGAGTCATGCCGAAACACCCGGTGACAGTAAGTAAAGGCGGCTCAACCGGGCCAAGGCTCGCTCCAGTAGCGAGCCTGTGACTCGCCGGGGCTCATGAAACAGCATTTGCTTGCCCAAGCTCAGAAAAGACAGCACACGGCGTTTCACCGTATTAGCTTGGTAGCGCCGATGCCGCCCTTGGTGCTCACCTTCAAATCCCACCAGCCACAGCATCAGCGTGGCAACCTGGGCAATCAGGCATAACACCGCAATCCGTTTTTCCCCGAGGGTTTTGCTGTTGCTCCAGCCAAACCCGTAGCGCTGGCTCTTGTCATCACGGAAATTTTGCTCAATTTGCATGCGGGTCTGGTAGATGGATACCACTTCTTTGGCGCTCAAGCGTTCATCCGAGGTAACCAACAGCCAGGGCTCCTTGGCCAGAGCACGGTAACGCTCCTCCGCTTGCGGATACAGCGGCTGCTTTTTACCCCGCTTTTTATGTCGCCCCTTGGCTGGCCCATGATATTGATGGAAATAAACCGAGCAACGACGCTTCACTGACTTGCCCAACTGGCCGGACCCCAGCGCCTCGGGCGTAGCGCTTGCATGCTGTGTCAGGCCAGTCGCTGGGTGCCATTCCTGTTCACTATCCAGCTTGCCGTAGATACGTCCGCGAACCCGGCCCACAAACTCCCAGCCCAATGCGCGTACCTGCCGTAACCACGGTGTTTTGAAACCGGCATCCGTCACAATCACCACACGGCGTTGCGTTCCCAGCAATGCTTGCAGGTCGAGAAGAAACTGCTGATGCTCATCGTTATGCTCCTGCCGCTCCGAGGACACGACCCGGTTCAGCAAGGGCAACCCACGGCCGTCATACACCAGACTGGCGCGCAGTACATGGAAGTCCTGGCTGCAGCAGCCACTCCAGTCAATGGCAATAACACAACTGGGCAGGCATGCCGTGATGCGGCGGGCGATAGCGGCACTGATGGCAGTGTTCTCATCGTGCAGTTTTTGATTGCCGATAAACCGGTCTACCCGCTTTATCTTGTGCTTCACTTTGGCCTTTCCCGGAAGATGGCGACCAATTTTCGTCAGGGAAAGTGTGTTACCAGCAATCAACCCTTCGGCACAGGACAGCAGAGTGTTGGTGCGGGCCTTATGGAAAGAAGAGAGGACAGTGCGAAAGAAGTTATGGCAAACTGTGCGGACGGCAGGCATGGCGGCTCCTCTTTGTTTTTTTGGCGATTAATAAAGAGAATATCTACCATGCCTGCCTATTTTTTTGGGGATCCCTCAGCGCCTGCGCGGGAGTGACGTTTACTCCGTCTTGCCCGCGCAGGCGGGCATCCAGGGCAGAGTGCACCAGCCCGGGCGATAACGTCGGGTCTGCAGACCCGCATGGACTCCCGACTTGGGGGCTCAGCGTAGCAGGCTGTCCTTGCTGGCGCGGCGGTTGATGCCGTCACGACCCTGAGGTGATTTTTCCTGACCGGCCTGGCAGTCGATGCACAGCCGCACTCCCGGCACCGCCCGGCGGCGGGCCTCGGGAATGGGGGCGTCGCATTCCTCGCAGTGGCTCAGGCTGTCGCCGGCAGCGAGCCGACGTCGGGCATTCTGCACCGCCTCTTCCACACTGGCGTCTATCTGCTCCTGCACGGCACCGTCCCGTGCCCATCCTCCGGCCATGGTGTTTCCCCTGTTTTTGCTGGACTGTGCGCCATCTTGGCACCGGCTACCCGGCGGTGCTGTGCGCCGGGTAGCAAAAACATCAGTCCAGCACCCGGGCCGGCTTGTCCGCCCGCTGGCGGTGTTGCCACTCTTGGTCTATGCCCACCTCGGCGGTGGAGGGAGCCAGCGGCGCCTTGCCCCGGATCAGATCCGCGGCCCGCTCCGCCACCATGATGGTGGGGGCGTTGAGGTTGCCGTTGGGAATGGTGGGGAAGATGGAGGAGTCCACCACCCGCAGGCCCTTGATGCCGCGCACTTTGGCTTCCGGGTCCACCACCGCCAGGTCGTCGGTGCCCATGCGGCAGGAGCAGGAGGGATGGTAGGCGCTTTCCACCGACCGGCGCACGAAGGCGTCGATTTCCTCGTCTGTCCTGACCTGCTCGCCGGGCTGGATTTCCGTGTCCCGGTAGGGGTCCATCGCCGGCTGGTTGATGATCTCCCGGGTCAGGCGCACGCAGGCGCGAAAGCCCTCGCGGTCTTCCTCGTGCTCCAGGTAGTTGAAGCGGATGCGCGGCGCGGCCTTGGGGTCGGCGCTGGCCACCTTCACGAAACCCCGGCTCTTCGGCTTGTTGTGGCCGATATGCACCTGGAAGCCGTGGCCGTCGAAGGCTTCCTTGCCGTCGTAGCGCATGGCGGCGGGCAGGAAGTGGTACTGCAGATCGGGCCATTCCACCCCGGCCTTGGAGCGGATAAAACCGCAGGACTCGAAGTGGTTGGTGGCGCCCAGGCCGTCCTTCTTCAACAGCCAGCGGCTGCCGATCAGGAACTTGTTCCACAGGTCCAGCTTGCCGTTGAGGGAAATGGGCTGCTTGCAGCGGAACTGGAAGTAGAACTCCAGGTGATCCTGCAGGTTCTCGCCCACCCCGGGCAGCTCGTGCTTCAGCTCGATGCCGGCCGCAGCCAGGGTCTCTTTGGCGCCGATGCCGGAGAGCTGCAGCAGGTGCGGCGAGCCGATGGGGCCGGCGCTGAGGATGACCTCCTTGCTGACCCGCACCTCCTGCACCTGGCCGTTGCGCTCATAGCGCACCCCCACCGCCCGCTTGCCGTCCAGCAGCACCCTGTGCACCAGGGCGTGGGTGACCACGGTCAGGTTGGGTCGGCCCATGGCCGGGCGCAGGTAGGCGTTGGCGGTGGACCAGCGCACGCCGTTCTTTACCGTCATGTGCATGGGGCCGAAGCCCTCCTGTTGGCGGCCGTTGTAGTCGGCGGTATGGAAATAGCCGGCTTCCACCCCGGCGTCCACAAAGGCCTGGTACAGGGGGTTTTGCATCCGGTTGCCGTTGTTGACCCCGAGCGGCCCCTTGTCGCCGCGGTAGTCGTCGCCGCCGAAGGCCCAGCTTTCGGCCTTCTTGAAGTAGGGCAGGCAGTGGGCGTAGTCCCAGCCCTCGGCGCCGTGCTGTTGCCATTCGTCGAAGTCGCGGGCGTGGCCGCGCACGTAGACCATGCCGTTGATGGAGGAAGAGCCGCCCAGCACCTTGCCGCGCGGGCAGTGCATGCGGCGGTTGTCCAGGAAGGGCTCGGGCTCGGTCTCGAACTGCCAGGCGTACTTCTTGGTGTTCATGGGGATGGACAGGGCGGTGGGCATCTGGATGAAGATGCTCTTGTCGCTGCCGCCGGTTTCCAGCAGCAGCACCTTGTGCTGGCCGTCCTCGGTGAGGCGGTTGGCCAGCACGCAGCCGGCGGAGCCCGCGCCCACGATGATATAGTCGAATACGTTATCCATTGCGTTACCTCGCGGCCCTTAAAACGGGCTTTCCAGCTTGTTCATGCCCACGTACACCGCTTTCAGCTGGGTGTAGTGATGCAGGGTGGCCAGGCCGTTTTCCCGGCCGATGCCGGACAGCTTGTAGCCGCCCACCGGCATCTCGGCGGGGGAGGCGCCGTAGGCGTTGATCCAGCAGATGCCCGCCTGCAGCCGATGGATGACCCGGTGCGCCCGGCGGATGTCCTTGGTAAAGACGCCGGCGGCCAGGCCGGTGTCGGTGTCGTTGGCGCGCGCCACTACCTCTTCCTCGTCCTCGAAGGTCAGCACCGACATCACCGGGCCGAAGATCTCTTCCCGGCAGATGGTCATCTCGTCGCGGCAGTCGGTGAAGATGGTGGGCGCCACGAAGTAGCCGTTGGGGGCCGAGGCCGGGCGCAGGGCTTCGCCGCCGTGGATCAGGGTGGCGCCTTCTTCCACGCCCTTCTGGATATAGCCCAGCACCTTGTCGTAGTGGGCCTTGGAGATCAGGGCGCCGAAGTTGGTGGCCGGATCCAGCGGGTCGCCGGCCACAATGTTGTTGCGGGTGCGCGCCAGCAGCCGCTCCATAAAGGCCGGGTAGATGTCGTTATGCACGAACACCCGGGTGCCGTTGGTGCAGATCTCGCCCTGGGTGTAGAAGTTGCCGAGCATGGCGGCGGAAACGGCGTCGTCCAGATCCGCGTCGTCGAAGATAATGAGCGGCGACTTGCCGCCCAGCTCCATGGTCACTTCCTTCAGCGAGCCGGCGGCGGCGGCCATCACCTTCTTGCCGGTACCCACCTCGCCGGTGAAGGACACCTTGGCGATGTCCGGGTGCTGGGTCAGCCAGGCACCCACGGCGCCGTCGCCCTGCACCACGTTGAACACCCCGGCGGGCACCCCGGCCTCGATAAAAATCTCGGCCAGCTTGAGCGCCCCCAGGGGGGTCTCTTCCGAGGGCTTGAAGATCATGGCGTTGCCGCAGGCCAGCGCTGGGGCGGCCTTCCAGCAGGCGATCTGCAGCGGGTAGTTCCAGGCGCCGATGCCGGCACAGATGCCGAGCGGCTCACGGCGGGTATAGTAGAAATCGCCGCCCAGGCTCTGCTGGTTGCCCTCGATGGCCGGGGCGAGCCCCGCGAAGAATTCGATGCTGTCGGCGCCGGTGACCACGTCCACCACCGAGGCTTCCTGCCAGGGTTTGCCGGTGTCCAGCACCTCGATGCGGGCCAGCTCGTCGTTGCGCTCGCGCAGCAGGGCCACGGCCCTTTGCAGGATGCGGGCGCGCTCCATGCCGGTCATGGCCGACCACTGCGCGAAGCCGCGCCGGGCGGAGGCGATGGCCTGCTCCTTGATCAGCTCGTCGGCCACTTCCACTTCATAGATGGCCTCGCCGGTGGCGGGATTGATCACGGTGAAGGTGTCGCCGGATTCGTTGGCCACATAGCGGCCGTCGATAAAATTCTGGTATATCGTCAATGACATGCGTTCACTCCATGCTGCCGTAGCAGGTCGGTGATGAATTTCTTGCACAGCTGTTCGCCTTCCCGGAAGTCCCGGTCCGGCTCGGTGCTGAGCGCGCTGCGCAGCCAGAAGCCGTCGATCAGGGCGGCGGTCTGGCGGGCGGCAATCTTTGCCTGCTCCGGCCCCAGCAGGGGGCGGAAGGAATAGCGCAGGTTGCTGATCAGCCGCTGGCTGTTCACCTGTTGCAGCCGGGCCAGGCGCGGGTCGTGCATGGCCTGGGCCCAGAAGCTCAGCCACGACTTGGTGGCCGGGCGCGAGCGCTGAAACTCGGTGAAGTTGGCTTCCACTATCCGCAGCAGCCGCTGCTGCGGGGCGATGTCGGCGCTGGCGCGACTGAGCAGCGCCTGCTTCAGCTCTTCCAGCAACTGCCGAACAGTGGCCTCAATCAGCTCCTGCTTGCCACCGAAGTAGTGGCTGATGATGCCCGACGACATCCCCGCCAGCCGGCTGATGCTGTTGATGGTGGTGTTCTGCAGGCCGTACTCGGCCACCGAGGCCAGGGTGGCGTCGATCAGCTGTTTCCTGCGGGTATCCTTGATTCCGGTAATAGGCATAATTTTTTATTAATTGAACGTTCAATAAAAATAAGCCTAAGGACAGTTTTCAAAATGATCAAGTGAAATCTGCCGACGAAGTGAGCAGACCAGTCACCGGGGCGCCTGCTTTTTCCGGTGGCGCGCC
The DNA here is from genome assembly GCF_002407485.1 of Zobellella denitrificans. Classification (NCBI taxonomy): domain Bacteria; kingdom Pseudomonadati; phylum Pseudomonadota; class Gammaproteobacteria; order Aeromonadales; family Aeromonadaceae; genus Zobellella; species Zobellella denitrificans. Next base: position 1,487,761 of record NZ_CP012621.1, read on the forward strand.
GCGGTAATAGGCTTTCTTAATACAGCCATTAATTAATACAATTTTAACATTATGCCATTCTGCCCTAGTCTGGCGTTGGGAGCCGGCTAGAGAAAGGACTGGGGTTACCATGCTGTTAACGACCTTGATGTCTTGTTTTGACAAGTCGGTGTCTTAATCAGCAATGTTGCAAAAGGGTTTCGGCAGTCTACTGGGAGCCTGCCGGAGGAGGTGACACGACCTCCCGGCTCGGCACGTTCCGGCCCGGCGCCGGGGCGTCAAACCCGTCAAGCAAGAAGGATGCTGAACATGTGTGCGATACACGGTAACAGGGGTGTGGTCTATACCGGTCCCGGCAAGGTCGAGGTCCAGTCCATCGCCTTCCCCGAGCTGTCTCTGGGCAACAGGGCCTGCCACCACGGGGTGATCCTCAAGGTGGTGTCCACCAACATCTGCGGCAGCGACCAGCACATGGTGCGCGGCCGCACCACGGCGCCCTCCGGCCTGGTGCTGGGCCACGAGATCACCGGCCAGATCATCGAATGCGGCCGCGACGTGGAATTCCTCAAGGTGGGCGACATCGTTTCGGTGCCCTTCAACATCGCCTGCGGCCGTTGCCGCAACTGCAAGGAAGGCAAGACCGGTATCTGCCTGAACGTGAACCCGGCCCGTCCCGGCGCCGCCTACGGCTACGTGGACATGGGCGGCTGGGTCGGCGGCCAGTCCGAATACGTGATGGTGCCCTACGCCGACTTCAACCTGCTGAAGTTTCCGGATCCCAACCAGGCGCTGGAGAAGATCCGCGACCTCACCCTGCTGTCGGACATCTTCCCCACCGGCTTCCACGGCTGTGTGACCGCCGGCGTCGGCCCGGGCTCCACCGTCTATATCGCCGGCGCCGGCCCGGTGGGCCTGGCCGCGGCCGCCTCCGCCCAACTGCTGGGCGCCGCCTGCGTGATCGTCGGCGACATGAACCCGGACCGCCTGGCCCAGGCCCGCAGCTTCGGTTGCGAGACCATCGACCTGCGCGAAGACGGCTCGATGGAAGACAAGATTGAGGCCATCCTCGGCGAGCGGGAAGTGGACGCCTTCGTCGATTGCGTCGGCTTCGAGGCCCATGCCTGCGGCTGCAACCATGGCAAGGAAGCGCCGGCCACCGTGCTCAACTCGGCCATGCAGCTGACCCGGGCCGGCGGCCAGATCGGCATTCCCGGCCTGTACGTCACCGAGGATCCGGGTGCGGCGGACGAGGCGGCCAAGCAGGGCGCGCTCAGCATGCGCTTCGGGCTGGGCTGGGCCAAGTCCCACTCCTTCCACACCGGCCAGTGCCCGGTGATGAAGTATCACCGTCCCCTGATGCAGGCCATACTTTTTGATAAGGTCCAGATCGCCAAGGCGGTGAACGTGCAGGTGATCTCCCTGGATCAGGCGGTGCAGGGCTACGCCGATTTCGACGGCGGCGTGGCGAAGAAATTCGTGATAGACCCCCACGGCATGGTCGCGGCCTGAGCCGCAGGGTTCGTTTCAACGGACCGCCCCGGCATCGGCGCCGGGGTTGGTCCGATGTAGGGTCCACTTCAGTGGACCATTGTGCAGTCGGCGCCGTGGTTTGGTCACGATGTAGGGTCCACTTCAGTGGACCATTGTGCAGCCGGCGCCGTGATTTGGTCGACTGAAGTCGACCCTACAAGGTCCGCCGCAGGGCCTGTTACAAGGGACCACCCGATACCGCGGAGCGGGCCCTCCGCCTGACGTTTACTCGATATAACAGGTTGATACTATGGAAGATAAGCAAACAGCAATGGACCATACCCTAGAGCAACTGGTCGGCTCCCTCAAACACAAACCCGGCGCCCTGTTGCCTATCTTGCACAGTATCCAGGACCATTTCGGCTATATTCCCGACGCCGCCACCCCCATCATCGTCCGTGAGCTGCGCATCACCGCCGCCGACGTGCACGGGGTGGTGAGCTTCTACCACTACTTCCGTACCGAACAGCCGGGCCGGCACGTGGTGGAGATCTGCCGCGCCGAGGCCTGCCAGGCCCGCGGCGCCCGCGAGCTGGAGCGCCATGCCAAGGCCAGCCTGGGCATCGACTATCACCAGACCACCCCCGGCCGCGACATCACCCTGAAGGCGGTGTACTGCCTCGGCAACTGCGCCTGCGGCCCCTCGGTGCGGGTGGGCAAGCAGATCAAGGCGCGCATGACCCCGGCCCGGTTCGACGCCCTGGTAAACGAACTGACCACCTACAAACTGGAGCTGAACTGATGAGCCTGCGCATCTTCGTTCCCTACGAGACCACGGCCCTGTCGCTCGGCGCCGAGGACGTGGCGACCCTGATCCGGCGCGAGGCCGATGCCCGCGGCCTCGACATCGAACTGGTCCGCAACGGTTCCCGCGGCCTGTGCTGGCTGGAGCCCCTGGTGGAGGTGGACGACGGCCGTGGCCGACGCGCCTTCGGCCCGGTGGCGCCGGAAGACGTGGCCTCGCTGTTCGAACACGGCTTCGGCGACGACCATCCTCTGGCCCAGGGGCCGACCGAGGAGATCCCCTACCTCAAGCGCCAGCAGCGGGTCACCTTCGCCCGCATCGGCGTCACCGATCCGGTGTCGCTGGCGGATTACCGGGCGCTGGGCGGTTTCGACGGCCTGGAAAAAGCTGTCCACCGCACGCCCCAGCAACTGGTGGACATGGTCAAGGCCTCGGGCCTGCGCGGCCGGGGCGGGGCGGCCTTTCCCACCGGCATCAAGTGGCAGACGGTGCTTGACGCCAAAGGCGCGCAGAAATACATCGTCTGCAACGCCGACGAGGGCGACTCCGGCACCTTCGCCGACCGGCTGGTGATGGAGTCCGATCCCTACATGCTGATCGAGGGCATGATCATTGCCGGGCTCGCCGTGGGCGCCACCCAGGGCTACATCTACCTGCGCGAGGAATACCCCCTGGCCCATGAGCTGTTGAACACCGCCATCGAGCGGGCCCGGGCGGCCGGCTACCTGGGGCAGGACATCCTGGGCTGCGGCCGCGCCTTCGAGCTGGAGGTGCGCCTCGGCGCCGGCGCCTACATCTGCGGCGAGGAGACCTCCCTGCTCGAAAGCCTGGAAGGCAAGCGCGGCATGGTGCGCGCCAAGCCGCCGCTGCCGGCCATCGTCGGCCTGTTCGGCCAGCCCACGGTGGTGAACAACGTGCTGAGCTTCGCCGCCGTGCCGTCCATCCTGAGCGAGGGGCCCGAGCATTACGCCAGCTTCGGCGTCGACCGTTCCAAGGGCACCCTGCCGTTCCAGCTGGCCGGCAACCTCAAGCGCGGCGGCCTGGTGGAGCTGGCCTTCGGCCACCGCCTGCGCGAACTGATAGAAGACTTCGGCGGCGGCACCGAGAGCGGCCGGCCGGTGCGGGCGGTGCAGGTGGGCGGGCCGCTCGGTGCCTACCTGGCGCCCGAGCAGTTCGACACCCCGCTCGACTACGAGGCCTTTGCCGCCATCGGCGCCGTGCTCGGCCACGGCGGGGTGGTGGTGTTCGACGAGTCGGTGAACATGGCCGAGCAGGCCCGTTTTTCCATGGAGTTCTGCGTCGAGGAGTCCTGCGGCAAATGCACCCCCTGCCGCATCGGCGCCGTGCGCGGGGTGGAGGTGATCGATCGCATCGTCGCCAACGACCAGCGCGAGGCCAACCTGGCCTTGCTGGAGGAGCTGTGCGACACCATGATGCAGGGCTCGCTCTGCGCCATGGGCGGCATGACGCCCTTCCCGGTCAAGAGCGCACTGCAGTATTTTCCCGAAGATTTCCACCGCCAGGGAGGCGAAGGCTAATGGTTGAGCATTTTTATCCCGAAAAAGACCTGGGTACCCCGGCCGTCGAGTCGGCCACCCTGGTCTCCCTGAACATCGATGGCGTCGAGGTGACCGTGCCCGAAGGCACCTCGGTGATGCGCGCCGCCGCCCTGGTGGACATCAACATCCCCAAACTGTGCGCCACCGACAGCCTGGAGTCCTTTGGTTCCTGCCGGTTGTGCACGGTCGAGATCGAAGGCCGGCGCGGCTTTCATGCCTCCTGCACCACGCCGGTGGCCGAGGGCATGGTGGTGCGCAGCCAAAGCCAGGCCCTGGCCAGGCTGCGCCGCAACATCATGGAGCTCTATATCTCCGATCACCCGCTCGACTGCCTGACCTGCCCGGCCAACGGCGACTGCGAGCTGCAGGACATGGCGGGTGCCGTGGGCCTGCGCGAGGTGCGCTACGGCTTTGCCGGCGAAAACCACCTGGCGTTGGGCAAGGACGAGTCCAACCCATATTTCACCTTCGACGCCAGCAAGTGCATCCTCTGCTCCCGCTGCGTGCGCGCCTGCGGCGAGGTGCAGGGCACCTTCGCCCTCACCATCCAGGGGCGGGGCTTCGACTCCCTGGTGTCCACCGGCAAGAACACCGACTTCCTCGGCTCCGACTGCGTGTCCTGCGGCGCCTGCGTGCAGGCCTGCCCCACCGCCACCCTCACCGAGAAATCGGTGATCGCCAAGGGCCAGCCCGAGCACAGCGTGATCACCACCTGCGCCTACTGCGGCGTGGGCTGCTCCTTCAAGGCGGAGATGCAGGGCGACCAGCTGGTGCGCATGACCCCCTGGAAGGGCGGCCAGGCCAACCACGGCCACTCCTGCGTCAAGGGCCGCTTCGCCTTCGGCTACGCCACCCACAAGGACCGGCTGACCACGCCGATGATCCGCGATCATATCGACCAGCCCTGGCGGGAGGTGAGCTGGGATGAAGCCATCGGCTTCGCCGCCCGCAGGCTCAAGGAAGTGCAGGCCAGGCACGGCCGCCACAGCGTGGGCGGCATCACCTCGTCGCGCTGCACCAACGAGGAAACCTACCTGGTGCAGAAGCTGGTGCGGGCCGCGCTCGGCAACAACAACACCGACACCTGCGCCCGGGTGTGCCACAGCCCCACCGGCTACGGCCTCAAGATGACCCTGGGCGAGTCGGCGGGCACCCAGGACTTCGATTCGGTGCTCAAGGCGGACTGCATCCTGGTGATCGGCGCCAACCCCACCGACGCCCACCCGGTGTTCGGCTCCTTGCTGCGCAAGCGGCTGCGCCAGGGCGCCCGGCTGATCGTGGCGGATCCGCGCCATATCGACCTGCTCGACAGCCCCCATACCGGGGCGGCCATCCACCTGCCGATCCGCCCGGGCACCAACGTGGCGCTGGTCAACGCCCTGGCCCACGTGATCGTGACCGAAGGGCTGGAAGACCACGACTTTATCGCCGAGCGCTGCGCCCAGACGGAATACCAGGCCTGGCGCGACTTCATCCTGGAGCCGCGCCATGCCCCCGAGGCGGTGGCGGACATCATCGGCGTGCCCGCCCGGCGCATCCGCGAGGCGGCCCTGCTCTACGGCGGGGCCGGCAACGGCGCCATCTACTACGGCTTGGGGGTCACCGAGCACAGCCAGGGTTCCACCACCGTCATGGGCATCGCCAACCTGGCCCTGGCCACCGGCAACATCGGCCGGCCCGGGGTGGGGGTGAACCCGCTGCGCGGCCAGAACAACGTGCAGGGCTCCTGCGACATGGGCTCCTTCCCCCACGAGCTGCCCGGCTACCAGCCGGTGACCGACGCCGCCGTGCGCGGCCGCTTCGAGGCCGCCTGGGGCGCGACCCTGGATCCCGAGCCGGGCCTGCGCATCCCGCGCATGTTCGACGCCGCCATCGAGGGCAGCTTCAAGGCCATGTATGTGCAGGGGGAGGACATCGCCCAGTCGGATCCCAACACCCAGCACGTGGAGGCGGCGCTGCGCTCGCTGGAGCTGCTGATCGTGCAGGACATCTTCCTCAACGAGACTGCCAAGTTCGCCCACGTGATCCTGCCCGGCGCCAGCTTCCTCGAGAAGAACGGCACCTTCACCAACGCCGAGCGGCGCATCAACCGGGTGCGCAAGGTGATGACGCCGCTGGCGGGCAAGGAGGACTGGGAAGTGACCATGGATCTGGCCAACGCCCTGGGCTACCCCATGCACTACGATCACCCTTCCGAGATCATGGACGAGATCGCCGCCCTGACGCCGTCCTTCACCGGGGTCAGTTACGACAAACTGGAACGGCTCGGCAGCATCCAGTGGCCCTGCAACGCCGAGCATCCCGAGGGCATGCCGGTGATGCACGAAGAGCAGTTCCCCATCGGCCGGGCACGGATGGTGGTGACCGAGTTCATGCCCACCACCGAGAAGGTGAGCGAGCGCTACCCGCTGCTGCTGACCACGGGGCGGATCCTCAGCCACTACAACGTGGGTGCCCAGACCCGGCGCACCGACAACAATGTGTGGCACGACGAGGACGTACTGGAAATCCACCCCCACGACGCCGCCGCCCGCGGCATCGAGGACGGCCAGCCGGTGAGCATCGACAGCCGCACCGGGCGTACCGTGCTGCGGGCGCAGCACAGCACCCGCATGCAGCCGGGGGTGGTGTACACCACCTTCCACTTCCCGCACAGCGGGGCCAACGTGATCACCACCGACAACTCGGACTGGGCCACCAACTGCCCGGAATACAAGGTGACGGCGGTGCAGGTGACGGCCGAGGCGCCCCAGGCGCTGTCGGACTGGCAACAACGCTTCTACGACTTTACCCGGGAGCAGTTGGCCTTTGCCCGGCATGGAGACTGAGGAGGACGAGCCCATGGCACAGCGCAAACCCAAGGCCTCGGCTCCCGAACCCGGCCTGGTGGAAGTGGGCGTAGGCCGCCTCAGCGGCGGCCAGGGCCATGACTGGGTGGCGGAAGAGGTGCCGGTGGCCCTGGTGTACAACGGCATCTCCCACGCGGTGATGATGGCAAGCCCCTTGGATCTGGAGGACTTTGCCCTGGGGTTCAGCCTGACCGAGGGCATCGTCGAGCGGCCGGGGCAGATCTACGGGATGGAGGTCAACGCCGACCCCAAGGGCCTGCGGCTGGAGATAGAGCTGGCCGCCGAGTGCTTCTTCCGGCTCAAGGCCCGGCGGCGCAGCCTGAGTGGCCGCACCGGCTGCGGCCTGTGCGGCACCGAATCCCTGGCCGAGGCGGTGGCGCCGGTGTGCGTCGTCAGCCCGGGTCCGGTGCCGGCGCGGGCAGTCATCGACCGCGCCTTTGCCGAACTCCGCCATCAGCAGCCGCTCCATTACCAGAGCGGCGCCACCCATGCGGCGGCGGGGTTCGACGCAGAGGGAAACCTGCTGGCGGCGCGGGAAGACGTGGGCCGGCACAACGCGCTCGACAAGCTGGTGGGCGCCCTGGCGCGCGTCCAGGTCACACCGGCCTTCGTCATCGTCACCAGTCGGGCCAGCTATGAAATGGTGCACAAGTGCGCCGTGCTCGGCGCCGCCACCCTGGTGGCGGTGTCGGCCCCCACCTCGCTCGCTATCGAGCAGGCCCGCGCCGCCGGGCTCAACCTTATCGGCTTCGCCCGCCAGGGCGACGGCGTTATCTATACCTGACCGGGCCATGCCGTGATGGGGCGCGGGCGGCCCGCCCGCGCCCCAGGTGAGGCGAAAACCTGCAAACGGCGGGGAATGCGGAAATTTGGCATCCTTTCCGCCGGTTTGTGCCGGCTAAAGCGGCACCTACAGCGGCACCTACAGCGGCATCTATAGCAGCGGCTGTGCAGAGCTAGCACTGCGCTTGGCTGAACTACATGGCGTGCTAGGGGTGATGGGCTCCCACGCCGGGCGTGGGAGCGGGGAGTGAAGGCGGCTTACTGTTGGTGGATATCGTCCGGTTTAACGATAATCCAGTTCTTGTCCGCGTCGGCGGGCAGCCCCAGTCTGGCCTGGGTGGCGGCGGCGTCCTTCGCCCAGTCGGTAATGTGCTGGGTGTACTTGCCCTTGCGGTCCACCCACAGCCGGATGCCGCCCTTGTCCACGTCGGTGGCGTTCAGCAGCATGTAGCCGTCGGAGCCGGAGGTGTCGCCGGCCACCAGCACCGGTTTGCGCCACTGATCGATCCAGCCGATGATGCTGCCGAGCTTGCCTTCGTACCAGGTCATGGGGTTCATCAGGTAGGGAGTCAGCTCGAGCGGCAGGTTGGCTTCGGGGTCGTATTCCCCGGCCTTGATCTGCAGGCGGGAAGTGGTCAGCTCGCCGCTTTCCCGGTTTTTCAGCAGCATATTGACCCCGATAACGTTCTCCGGCTTGACGTTGTAGCCGTATTTGGGGTCGCTTGCGATCATGCGCACGATTTCCTCGCTGGCCGCCGTCATCACATACACCTCGATGCCGTTTTCCTGCAGCCGGTTGTAGAGCTGCTGCATGCCGGCGAAGATCTTCGGCGGCGTGACATGGCCCGCTACCACCTGGTCGCCGTCGTAATACTGGATGGGAATGGGCTCGCCATGGGCCATGACCTCGTCCACGTAGCCCTTGAGCTCGGCCAGGGTGAAGCCGGAGAAGATTTGGGCCACCCAGGGGTAGCACACCAGGTCGTCGATCTCGCACAGGCGGTAGTAGTAACTGTTCAGGCTTTCCTGGTGCTCCGCCGTGTCCTTGAAGGGAATGAGCTTGAGGGATGCGTCCATGGTCTCCCGGGTCAGCAGGCCTTTCATCTCCAGGTAGGGCAGCAGGGATTCTTCGATATCAAACTGATAACTGGTGTTGTCCATGTCGAACACCGCGTAGGCCCCCTGGTTTGCGTTGGCGGCGATCATGGCGTCGAGCTGGCGGGCGGCGTCCTGGGGCCAGTGGCTAAGGGTGGTTTCGGCCTGGGCGAAGAGGCTGGCGCTTGCCAGCAATGCGCCGTAAATACAATGACTTATCCTTATCATCGGGTTCTCCTTCGAGTGGGTTGGCCGGGCTCGCTGGCCCGGACAAAACAGCCTAGGAGCGAAAATAGAACAAAATTTATCTCCAAACGACTCCTGCTTATCTGATTATGACAAGCCTCTTTCGAGCCCTGTTTTGGCTAGGGGACGAAGTTTTTTGGCGCCGTGTCGCATTCAGGCATTTTTCGGTCGCACCCATGGTGCAATGATGGAAGCATCGTCTTACATTTAGTATTAATTGAACGTTCAATAAAAAGTCACCGGCAACAGGTGAACGACAAGCCTCCCCAGAGAGGCGACAACCATAACAAGGAATGGTGGATGGTCATGGTGCTAACGCACGACACATTACGAGTGATGGAACCAATACAAGAGGAATGTATCCATGGAGATGGTGTTATCTGCTGCCATAATGCTGACGCTGGCGGCGTCGGCCTTTATTCTGCTGCGCTTCGGCAAGTTGCGCTGCCAGGGTGAAATGCCCACTTCGTTGTTCACCTTTATCGCCATTCTGTTTACCTCGGGCCTGGACGTGGGCCTGGTGATGTTCCCCCTGACCGAATTTCCGGTGTACGCCAGCGAGCCCGAATACGGCTTCGCCAATCCGCTCGCCATCGAGTTCGGCTTCTGGGGCTTTCTGGTGTGGATGTTCTACTTCCTGACCACCTTCTACTTCGTGCTGATCGAGCCCAGGCTCAAGTTGTTCGAGATCCCTTTCGTCAAGCTTATCAACAACCTGGTGATTATCGGCACCTGCGCCTTCACCGGCTTCCTGTTCCTGAGCTACCTGCCCGACTATGTGGAAGGCATCACGCCCGCGGTGCGCTACGGCCTGGTGGCCCTGGTGGTGCTGTGCGCGGTCTGGTCCAGCTCGGATGTGCGCTACGTCAAGTTCCTGAGCGTGGCCTCCACCTGGCTGTTCCTGGCGCTGATCGGCACCATGTGGTGGAATTCGGGCGCCAGCCTGGCGGGCCTGGGCGGCACCGTGGCCGGCATCGGCGAGTATTTCACCAATATTCATGAATTTGTCACCCCGATCACCGATTACCACGCCTTCTACCTGTTCTGGTGGTTCTCCTGGAGCATCATGATCGGCCAGTTCGTGGCCCGCTTCGCCGGTGGCCTGCCGGCCTGGCAGTTGTGCATCGCCATGCTGGTGGTGCCCTCCATTCCCATCGCCATCTGGTTCTCGGTGCTCTACCTGCATTTCAGCGAGGCGATCGCCATCGCCGGCGCGCTCAAGCTGGCGATGGTGGTGGTGGGGGTCATCTTCGTGATCAACTCCCTCGACTCCCTGATCCGCCTCTACACCAGCAACCTGAACCTGGAACCGGGCAGGATCGGGTTGCCAGCCTACGTGGCGGGCAACTGGGTGCTGATGTTCGGCCTGGTGCTGCTGTTCCAGTTCACCCCGCTCAAGATTGAGTGGGTGGGCACAGTGGTGATCTTCCTCTACGCCCTGATCGCCGGCCTGCTGTGGCAGCGGCGGGAGCAGTGCAGCGCCCTGGGGCAAGGAGTAAAGGTGTCCGCCAAGGCCGGCTGAAAATAGGAAAGTTGTTAAGGAAGGGTCGCCGTGGCGGCCCTTTTTGTGTTTGGAGCCAGGAGGTCGACTTCAGTCGACCAAGCCCCGACGCCGTGATGGGAAAGGTCGATTGAAATCGGCCCTGCCTTGGGGCACGTGCGGGCCGCCTGCGCTCCACCGGCAAAGGTGCACATCTGCAAATTCAGAACTCAGGCAGTGACGCTCCTTGGGGTGCGGGCGGCTCGCCCGCATGAAGATGGCACCGAGCTGGATGAAGGCACGGTGTAACCCGCGATGCCTGTTCTGCCCCGGCCTTTTTAATCCCCTGGTGTGGTAGGTCAACCCGAGGGGTTCGCGCTGCGCGCGAAAGCAGGCGGGCCGCCTGCGCTCCACCGGCAAAGGCGCACATCTGCAAATTCAGAACTCAGGCAGTGACGCTCCTTGGTGATCGGGAGTGAGATAAATAACAGGGTGTGTGCGCGATAAATGAGGGATGAGGCGGGATGATGCGGGAAATATCGGGAGGGCTTTTGCAACAATGTTGCAGATAGAGCAACGAGAATCAGCGGCGGTTTTTGAGCTGATCGATGTGCTGTTTTATCGCCGCCTGGACCTCGGGGTGATCCAGGTTGAGGCGCGCGTTACCGTCCCAATCTATGCTGAGCGGGTTGCCGGAATCGTCGAACGGCTCGGGCTCGGCCGGCCGCAAAAAATCGACCGCCGATCCCATCACGTCCATCGTCATCTTATATAGCCAATGGCGCATGATGTGCCTCCTCAGAACAGCGGCTGCTGGTTGGGGTCGCCGTTGGCGCGGACGCGCTTGACGATCTTGTAGATGGCCCGCACGGACAGGTCGTATTTGCGGGCCAAGTGGTGGTGGTTCCTTCCGTCGAACTCCTCGTAGATCTCCAGGTCGCGGCTGCTGATGCGATAGTGATGATCCTTGGGGATGGTGACGTGCTGGCCGCCCCAGTTCGACGCCATATGATCGGCGATGGCACAGCCGAGCTGATCGGCGACGTCGGGGCCGATGCCGTAATCCTGAGCGACGGCCGCAACCTGGGCGTGGATGTCCTCCAGCAGCTCATGGCGGCGCAGTGACATTACCGAATCCCTAGACATGCTCCCCCCTTACATCAGTAGATTGATGAGTCGATTCAGTGTGACGCGGCGGCGTTGCCACCCCTCTTTGAGCTTGAACTTCTCGGTCAGCTGCTGCTCAGTGATGCCGTCGCGGGCCAGGATCTCGCGCAGCTGTGCCAGCATGCCGCGCTTTTTCTGCTCGACGTGCAGGGCCGCGATCACGGCCTGCAGGTGCTGCGGCTCCTTGAGCCATGCGACGCGCTCGATGCCGCACTGCTGGCGGGCGATGGCGTCGGCGTAGGACCAGGGCAGCCGCATGTCGGCCAACTGGGCCTCTATCTTCTGCAGCTGGGCCACGGAATCCAGGTTATGCGGCCTGCCCGGGTGCTGGGCCACCCGCTTGCGGGGCCGCTGCTTGGCGCCCAGGCGGCGCATCTGGTCGAGCACGGCCCGCCGTTGGCGGGCATTGAGGTCGGCGGCGGAGCGCTGGCCGGTGATGCTCCACAGCAGATCGCGGTAGCTTTCGTCATCCAGCGCCAGGTCGCGCCGGGCGGCGTGGATGGCGGCCAGTTCGCGGGTGCGTTGGTCTTTCTCGGTGCGGCCTTTAGCGGGTGTATTCATGATTCGCTCCCCCATATAAATACGTCTGCAGGCACAATACCGCCGTCTATGAATGACCTCTGGGAGGGGCTGGAGCCGCCATAGTTGAGCACTTTGGTGTGGTCGCCCAGGCTGCCGTGCTTGGGCACCAGTTCGCCGGGGTGGCGGTAGCGCCAGATGGGCAGGCCGAGCTTGCGGGCGTAGTGGTATTCCACCTGGGCGCCGAGGCTGAGGTGCCAGGCGTCCAACAGGGCCAGATCGGTGGCGGTGCGCAGCATGGCGAGGCAGATGTCCATGTACTGGTGCTCCTGCAGCCCGGGCGGCAGGGTGGCCGGGTTGAGCACCACCACGTCTGGCGCCGCCAACTGGGTGGCTGCCTGGTGGAACCGATCGAGGGCGTTGGGGCCGGCCCCGCTGATGGGACCGGCAATATAGATACGGCGGGCGTTGGTCATTTGGCCTCCTTGCGGATGCGGTTGGCATAATTAACCAGATCCATGCCAATCCACACTGGTACTTTTTCCCCGGTTATCGTATTAACCTTGGCGCAATCTGCGGCGGCATCCTCAATTGCCAGAGCCCGCACCTCGGCCAGGCTGGCGGACACCTGCTGCGGCTTGGCGCACCGGTGCCACAGCATCATGGCCAGGTTGGCGATATCTACCGGATCGCCCTTGACGACCTCCTGGCCGAGCTGGCGGGCGAGGTCATCGATGGTGCACTGCTCCGGATCATCCCAGCCAGATCGGCCGTTGGCGCGAGAGACTGCCAGCTTGGTGCCCATGGCGCTGGCGAATCGCTCGACTGCCGCGTCGTCGGGGTGCAGATATTCCTGCCTGCCGCTGACAGCCCCGACAGGATCTCCTTGTGACCGGCGAATACGGAGTTGACCAACGGCATCATTGCGCTCCATGAAGTCGTTGGCATCATCGATCGATATGATCCCGATAGCGGCGGCCGACTGCCTGGCCGCCACGTGCGCGGGCGGCTGGTTATGATCATTCCAGCCATAGGCGAGATGCAGACAGGTGGAGGCCAGGTGTGCCAGCCGCTGGTTTTTTTCCACCAGCGCGGCCACGCCCTCCCAGGCGGCGCCAATATCGCCGGCATTGCCGGTCATCTTGGCGATATCCAATAAATGGGCGCGGAACTCTTCTCGCTCTTTTATTACGGCATTGGTGTAGCTTTCGTCGCTCATTTTATTTCTCCAGCAGTTCGGCCAGGTAGCGCACGCGCTCGGTGATGGCGCCCATGGGGGCGCCGGCGTAGTGCACGATGCGGTTGATTTTGCGCAGGGTGTCGACCAGTTCGACGTTGAGCGCTTTGGCGGTAGCCAGGTCGGCCTGCAGCTGGTCGCGCTCGGCGATCAGCGCGGCCATGGAGGGGGGCTGGGTCATAGGCCACCCCCGATCTTTTTGGTTTCCTGCCCGCCCATGCCGGGGTTGAGGGTGGCCTGTTTGCCGGCCATATAGCCCGCGGTGGTGGCGTCGTGGCCGCCGCCGCGCACGTTGCGAGCCTCCCGCCCCGAAATGGTGCCGGCGGGCTTGAACTTGCGCTGTTCGTACAGGGCTACCAACTCTTTCTCGCGCTCGGTGGGCACCAGCTTTTGCAGCTTGCTGTCCACGGCGGCCAGCCACGCCTCGCAGAACTTGTCGGCCCTGGCGGTTTTGTTGGTCGGTTTCATGCGCTTGCCGAGCCCGGCCACGTATTCCTTGCGGGCGCGGGCCAGTTGCCGGCGCAGCACGTCGTGGCAGTAGCCGGCAATCTCCACCCGATCGGCGGGGCCGTAGAAACGCACCATCATGTGAAAGTCCATCAGGCCCTGATATACCCGCGCCTCCACCCCAAAGGCGGAGCGGATCGAGGATATCAACCACACCGACCACTGCGGCGGCTTGGCCGAGTCGGTGGCCATGCGTACCAGGCATTCGTCGATGTCGGAGAGTGCCAGGGTGTCGGCGTCGATACGGTGCTCGGCCATCAGCTTTTGCGCCTTGGCCATGGCATTGGCAGCCTCGTGCGGGTTGCTGGACTTGGCCAGTGCCAGCAGCTTTTTAAGCTTTTCCATGATGCGTTTGTTCATACCGCACCTCCTGCGCGCGGGGCGCGGTCGGGGTTGGCGCGGCGGCTGGCGGCGATTTTGAGCTTGATGACCAGGTCCATGGCCGGGCGCAGTTCGACCGGGGTGTTGTAGTAGCCGAACTTGCAGCGCACGGCGTGCTCTGCGCGGGTGATCAGCTCCAGGTTGTCGATGTCAAAATCGTAGATGTCGCCGTTTTTGAAGGTGACGATGTGCCCCTTGGGAACCGTGCCGTGGTAGTGCTCCCATACCAACAGGTGGACGGGGCGATAGTCACGGCGCGAGCAGCGGGTGTCGGTGAGCTTGACCTCCATATAGCGGTCGTTGTAACGCACATGACCGATGGGGTTGTGGTTGTGCGGCATGTTTCCGGCGCGGAAGGTGCCGGCGTTCGGCCCCTTGGCGCCGGAACCGGGGTGTTTGTTCTGCCCTTTTTGGAACCGACCGTCGTTGGCGGACTTGCACCCATAACGGGTGCAGGCGCTCTTAAACGCGGAGTAGCCGAGGTCGGTGCCAAAATGGGCGTTGAACATCTGGCACAGGCGGCGCCGGGTAATATGCGGGCGCACCTTTACCCAGGCGATATGTTCGGGGGTCCAGTCAAATCTAGTGTTCATTCTTTGTCCCCCCCCAGGATAACCGGCAGCCGGTTGTCTGCCCGCTCTGTGCGCAGCTTTTCGGCCATGAGGATGTTGCGCTGCTGATCGATGATCTGCTTGGCAACGCCAGCCACCGCCCGGCTACGCTCGATTTCGTCCCGCAGCTTGTCGCCCTCGAGGGCTTCGTCGTTGAGCCGTTCGAGGGCGGCGAACAGGTGGTTGTTGAGGTCTATGGGTTTGTTTTTCATTCCGCTCCTCCAAACAGCAGGTGCCCGAGCAGGCGGCGGGTGTCTTCGCAGTGGCGGCGGCTGCGCTCATCCAGCGGAGAGTGCGGGTAGCGCACGCCCTCGGACTTGAGCTGGCCGGCGGATTTTTTGCGCGGCTTGAGCGGCTTGCGCTGCAGGATGGCGGCCTTGCCGTTGTCCCAGTAGAACTGCTCGCCCTCTTCGGGCAGCCTGGCCAGGCAGTTGCACAGGTAGTTGTTGGCCATGTCCAGATCCTGCATGGCCTGCCGGCGGCTGACCTGGCCGTTGTGGCGCCGCATATAGTCGCGGACTTGCTCCAGTCTGCTCATGACCGATCCTCCTCATGGGTGCCCTGGGGCTCTGCAAACCGTGGTGTCGCCGGCTCGCCGTGCTGCCAGCGGGGGCAGTTGCGATCCAGCCAGGCGCGGGCGGCCTGTTCGTTGCAGTTGTTTTGCTGCATCACGTAGCGCAGCAGGCGGGTTTGATGGCTCATGCGGTGGCCTCCGGGTAGGGCTGGCCGGCCTGGTGCAGTTCGGCCACCAGGTCGTATTCCATGCGCAGGGCCTCGGCGGCCAGCTCGGGGCGGTTGCCGCGCCGGGCCAGCCGGGCGAACAGCCGCAGCTCTTTTATTACCTGGCGCTTGGCGTCGGGCTGGGTCGCGATGGCGGCGCTGCTGAATATGTTACAGAGCCGCAGATCGAGATTTTTGATGCGTTGTAGCGGTTGCATGTTGTTGTCTCC
The DNA here is from genome assembly GCF_002407485.1 of Zobellella denitrificans. Lineage (NCBI taxonomy): Bacteria > Pseudomonadati > Pseudomonadota > Gammaproteobacteria > Aeromonadales > Aeromonadaceae > Zobellella > Zobellella denitrificans. The sequence goes on from NZ_CP012621.1 coordinate 1,503,399, forward strand.
AGTTGAGACGAGTACCAGGGCCCTTGGCTGCTCATCAGTACCCGGCCACCACGCCGGGCAGACGCCCCGAGGGGCGTTTCGCATTTACTCTTCCGCGATTTCCCACCGGCCGACGATATTGCCGTTGGTGCCGTGGGGATATGACTCCAGCAACTCGACGCGATAGTGGGTAAACAGCTTGCGGGCCAGCTTGAGCACCGCTGCCTCTGGGCCGATGGCGCAGCTTGCCTGCATGCCCTCCACGCGGGATGTGCGGTAGCCGTCGTGGTAGCTGCGCACGGTTACCTCCACTTTGGTATCCATCACGCGGCCTCCCTGTGTTGATCCCAACGCGGGGCGCGCAGGCAGAACTGCTGCCGGCGCTTGCACCACTCGCGGTTGACGGGGCTGGTGGCGTGGTAAAACGCCTCCTCCCAGGCCTCGGCGGCGGTGCCCCAGCAGCGCTGGCGCTCCAGTTCGGCGGCGGCCTCGGCGCACTCCTGATACTTGGCTTTTTTGGCTTGGCTGATCATGGCTGGCTCCTCCTGCAGGTGATCACGGTGTCGCCCACCTGCACCGCCTCGCGCTGAATGCAGGTGGTAATGAGTTGGCGGATGCCGTCGTTGTAGGCGTCGGCCATGTCCTGCTGGTGGGCACGCAGCAGGCGGTTGATTTGCTCGTCGCTCAGGCAGCGCCGGGCCGGCGGCTCGCTGCCCCAGGCCACGGCCGAGGCCAGGATGGCCATGCAGAACACGGCGATGGCAATGTGGGTGTATAGCTCTCTCATGGGGGCCTCCTACAGCGCTGCCATATCGAGGGCGATAGGCCGCCATTGGTCGGCGTCACCCACCCGCTCGTACAGCCGCAGATACACCTTGCTGCCGGTAACCTGAATGCTGTCGGCAATGGCGGTCATGGCCTGCTGCCACTCGGCATCCTTGATGTCGAGCCGGCGTAGCCCCAGCACCCGGCCGGTGGAGATCTTGCCCTCGCTGTCTACCTGGAAGGCGTGCTCGACCAGGGCGCGGATCTCCGCCGCCGAGCCGGCCGCCCAACGATGAATGCAGCGGTCGATCAATTCCTTGGCCACCTGCAGGCGTTCGTCGAAGGTGAGGTGCTCGGCCACCGCCCGCTGCACCTTGAAGCGGCCGTCGTAGCTGGTGAGGGTGAGGTTGCCCTTTTTGCCGCCGAAATTGACCTCGTACCTTTCCGCCGACAGCTCCAGAAACGCGGCGATGTCGCTCATGGCATCCAGCTTGAACTTGCGCATGAGTTGCTGCAGGGCCTGGGCCGATGTCACTAGCTCGCGCACCAGGTCATCGCGCAGTTTGTCGATATCGGTCACGCGCTCCTCTGGCACCAGGGCGCCCTGGGCGTTTTCCCGGTAGCCGGCCGGAATATCAGTGCTTGGCTTTTGCATGAGTCATCTCCTTGAGTTCGTTGCCGACTTGCTCGGCGGCATGTTTGGTGAGCTTGACGAGGTAGTCGGCCATCAGGTTGGCCGCACTATCGGCGCCATCGCCGAAGGTGCGGACATTGAGGGAGAGGTCACCGCCCTCCGCCGTTATCTCGATCATTACGGTGCACTTGGCCATGCTCATTCCCCCCACACCACTACGCAGCCGCACAGGCGCGCGGCCCAGATGCGGCTGCGCAGGCCGTTGATGGTTTGCTGTATTTCCTGGCCACCGGCCTGCAACTCAGGGCAGGGCTGGTCTACCAGGATGATGGCCCGCTTGGGTGCGGCCCTCACTTCGGTGACGGTTACGCCGCGCTTGGCCAGCCAGCGCTTGGCCTTGCGGACTTGGTTTTGCAGTGCATGATTGATGGTCATGGTCATACTCCCTGGATCAGATCGGCGGAGAGGCGCGGAATGCCGAGCGACGCGGCCTCGTTGAGGGCGGCGGTGAGCACGTTGTGCACCGCCAGCGGGTAGAGCACGGAAAAGGCCCCGCGCCCGGTGAGCTTGGCGCGCAGGGCCTCGATGGCCGGGGCGTCCATCACCTTGGCCAGCTCGGTGCCGGCCAGGGTAAAACGGTGCTGCAGGTAGCCCTCCAGGTGCGCGTCCAACGGGCGCAGGGTGACCAGTTCGCAGCGTTGGACTATCTCGCGCACGGTGGGATTACGTTCGTCCAATTTTTGGGCCAGTTCTGGCTGGCCGATCAGCACGATGCTGAGCAGTTTGGCAAAACCATCCTCGAGTTCGAAAAAACGCTTGAGGTGCTTGAGGGTGGGGATGGGGATGCTGTGCGCCTCCTCGATCACCAGCACATGGCGGTTGCCGGCGCGGTGGCTCTCGCGCAGGGCGTGGTGCACCTGGCGGAATCGGGCGTCCGGGCTCTGGCGCACGGTGTCGCGCGGGGCAATGGCGGCGAGGATGGCCTCGGCAATGTGGCCGGCTTTGAGCGTTTTGCCCTTTTTGTCGTTGTCCTCCATGCCCAGCACATAGGGCTCGATGATCACAATGGGCTCGTGTCCGGCGTGGGCCCACTCGATCAGATCGCGGCGCAGGGTGCTTTTGCCGGCGCCGCTCTCGCCCACGATGGCGGCAAATCCGCCGTGCTTGGCAATGGCGCGCAGGCTCTCGCGCACGTAGCGGCTGTCCGGGGTGAGGTATACCTCGTCGGCACTGCGCACCTCGGCGAAGGGGTCGCGGAACAGCTGGAACGCCTTTTTGGCGTCTGGCGTCAGGGTGTGTTTACGTAGTAGCATGAGTCGATCCTCGTCGTTGATTTGCTCGTCGGTGTGGGTCTCGGCGCCCCGGATGTGAGCCAGGGCGCTTTTTTCATGGGCGAAAACGGCATGCTTTTGCTCCAGGGTGCAGCCCGCGTCGTCCAGAAACCCGATGATGAACTGCTTGATCCGCTCCGGCCCCAGGCTGGTCGGCCATTTGCCGTGGTTGCAGATCTGCGCCACGGTGGCCGGGGAGACTTCCAGCGCCTCGGCCAGGTCGGCCTGGGTAACGCACAGTTCGTGCAGCACGCGCTTGAGTTTGAGGGCCATCACTCACCTCCCAGGGCACGCAGCGGCGCCGGCGGCTGGCGGCGCAGGGTGGCCGCAATGGCGGGCAGGTCGTCTTCGGCCACGCCCTCGGGGTGGCGCTGCACCAGCCAGGCGTAGTGGTCGCCGCTCCAGTCGTCGCCCAGTTCGGCGCGCAGCCGGCGGGCGGCCTCCACATGGTTGAGGCGCAGGGCCTGCACCCGGGGGGTGGTCAGCTCCAACTCGGTGCCGCGGCGCGGCAGGAACTCGGGCAGGTCGGCATCGGCCAGCGGCTTGTAGGGATCAAATTCGCCCTGCAGGGGAATGGTCTTGGCCTTGCGGGCGGCCTCGGCCTCGGCGCGGCTTTCGGTGCCGGTCATGATCTGCTCGATGGCGGCCTTGCCCTTTTGCGCCACGGTGTCGGCATGCTGGGCGTAGCTCTCGCCCCACACCGCCGCCTGGCCCTCGGTAAACCCCAGCTCGTTTTTGCGCAGGCGTGGGATCTGGTGCCAGGTTTTGTTGCCATCCTCGTCGGTGAGCACCACCTGGGCGGCATCGTCGCGCCAGGGGTTGCGGGTGATCATGAGCTTTTCGCCGACCATCACGCCCGGAATATGGCGCACGTCGTACTCGTCGCCCCGGAACGGGACGCGCAGTTTTGCCGTGACCACCCTGGATTCTGGGCTGGCCACCGCCAGCTCCCGGCATACCTCGACCGATGGTGCCTTGATCAACTGCTCGGCGGTGATGGTCATCCATACCTCGGATCGGGTGCGGCCATGGCGGCGGTGCATCCGCTGGCCGTTAAACACCGCCCGCCAGGTCGCAGCCAGGGCGTTGAGCTCGGCCAGATCGGCCACAGGCCGAAACCGCAGCCCCACCTCGAACTTGCACTCGATGATGTTACGGGCGTTTTCCACCTGGCCGGTGGCGCGGGCGTTACCTGGGGCGTGGTGGATAACGCGGATGCCGAGCTGATCGCACAGGCTGATGGTCATGGCGGCGGTGTTGGCGCTGCCGGGGTCCATATAGAGGATGCGCGGCACGCCGTGCAGCAGGTCGGCGCCACCCCGCTCCTGCATGGCGTTGATCAGCACCGAGCACAGGTTTTGGCCACTCTCGGCGCCCATTACATACTCCACATATATCCAGCCGCTGGCGTGGTCGGTGATCTCGTAGGACCACACCCGGTCCGCCATGATGTTGGCCAGGTTGCGCGGTTTGTTCTTGTAGAACTTGTCGCGGTCCATGATATGCAGGCCGTTGGCCGCGCCCTGCTTGGGCTTGAGGTAGTAGAGCACGCACAGCGAGGCGTCTATCTGCCAGACATGGTTGGGGTGCAGGCTGGCCATTTCGGCGTGGGGCGCGGGGGCCAGCAGTTGCTCGGGGTGTAGGCCGTGCTGACGCAACGCCCTGGCAATGGCGCTGATGCTCATGGGTACCAACTCGCCGGTGGCGCGGTCGACGCGTTCGGCGCGGATCAGGCCGTTGGCGCGCAGGGCCTCCACCGCGTCCGGCAGGCTATACAGCCGTTTGTCGTTGGCGCGGCGGCTCTCCATGATGACGCCGCTTAACAGCATCATCTCGTCGCGGGTGATGCCGGTTTGGCCGGCATCCACCCGGCGCTTGCGGGATGATCTGAGCGTGCACTGGCTGAGCTTGCGGTGCAGGCTGGCCATGGAGATGCCCAACTCCTCGCAGGCCCGTTGATAGATCGATTGTTTGGTACCGTGCGGTGCCGAGCGCACCGCCTTGGCCACCTCTACGAGTCTCTCGATGATAACGGCGCTCATGATTACGCCTCCCGCTCGGCGGCCAGGGCTGCCGCGCGGGCATTGGCCTCTTCCAGGGCGCCGGGCTCCATCCAGCTCAGATCGGCATCCTGCAGGTCGGGCAGGTCCAGCTCGTCACGCAGGCCCTGCAGATCCTGCTCCACCTGGCGGATCATGCCGGCGGCATAGGTGCGATGATCCAGGCCGCTGGCCTCGGCGTGCTCCAGCAGGGCATTGAGTGCTGGGCGCAGTTGGGTTTGCAGCACCGACAGCAGTTGGGAGTAGATGCCGGCGGTTTCGGCGCGCAGCTGCTCGCCCACCTTGTCATCGGGCAGGGTAGCGATGCGGCTGCGCATTTTCTCCGCTTCCATCTGCGCCTGGTCGCGCTCGGCACTCACCTTGGCCAGGCGGGCGCCCTGGGCCTCGTAGTCGGCCTTGGCGTCGTCGCGCTCCTTGGTGAGCTGCTCCTTCTCTTTGGTGTGCCTGGCGATCAGTTCCTCGGCCAGGTCGACAAACGCCTCTTTGTCGCCGGTTTTGGCCACCTCCAGCAGGGCGGTTTTATGGTCTTCGGGCAGGCGGCGGAACTGGCGCATTTCGCGGTAGCCGATGCCCATGCGGGACATGGACTCCAGGGCCTCTTCGCCGAATGCACGGAGGTTGGCAATGTCTTGATTGGCTTTCTCGTCAGAGACGCCCAGCAGACCGCAGAACTCGATCCATGTGCCGCTCAACTCCAAACCGTTTGGAGTTTTCTTGCCGGCAATGGCCCGATACAGCTTGTTTTCCTTGACATAGGCCAGCTTGGAAGCCCAAACGGTTTGGGAAAATTTGCCAAATGCTTCGGCCATTTGAGCCTGGCCCAGCAGTTGGTTAACCAGATCCCGCTCTTCGCTGTGTGCCGCCTGCAATGCGGCTGTTTGGTTCTGTACTTGCTCGCCCCATTCCCTGGCGGCGGCGATATCCAACTCGGTGGATGGGTTGTTGTTGTTCTCGTCGGTCATCACTCTTCTCCTTCAATTTCCTCGACCAGTTGCTCTATGCGCGCCACGCAGCCGTGTTCGATCACCGCGTCGGCGGCCTCGGCCAGGCTCAGGCCGTTGCGGATCAGGCTCTCGATGCCGGTGGCCAACTCGCAGATGGCGGCGGTCAGCTCGGTGTCCGGCGCGGTCTCATGCACCTCCGGCCAGGTGAGTGCGTAGTTAAACGCGAGGATGCGGCGGGTGTGGACGTCCATGATGCACCTCACAGCATGATCAGCAGGACGATGGCCAGCCCGCCGAGGATGGCGGAGGCGGCGCCCAGGCCGAATGCCAGCAGTTCGGGCTCGGGGCAGATGGGGCGAATTTTGCGGGGTTTGATGGGTCTCATAATGTGCTCCTTAATTGCGGCTGCCGGCGGCGACGCGCTGGCCCAGTTCGGCAATGCGGCCGGTGGCGCGCTCCATCTCCTGGCTGTGGGCCACGGCTATCTGCAGCAGGCTCACGCTGGGCGCGAACCGGCCATTGTCCAGCTTGATGGCCAGGCCCTCTTCAATCAGCGCCGCCATGGCGCGGGTAATGGCGCTGGCCGGCTCGTTGAGGGTTTTGGCCAGCTCGCCGTTGGATATGCCGTCGAGGCTGTGGCCGCGCAGGGCCTTGAGTACGCGCAGGGCGCGCACGGTGCTGTTGCTGATGCGTTTGGCGGTCATGGTTAAAACTCCAGTTGCGGGCTGGCGTGCTGCTGCACGTTGCCCTTGTGCCAGGCCAGGGCCTGCATGGCGTTTTGAATGCCGGCCAGGGTGGGCTCGGCCTCGGCGCGCTCGGCGTAAAACTCCATCAGCAGGCCGGTTACCGAGTGCAGCAGCTGCTGCAGGCCCTGGATGTCTTCGGCGTCCGCCTTGCGGCCGGTGGGCATGTCGATGAGCAGCTTGCCGGTGTGGGCGGCCATCCAGCGGGACACTAGGTTGATGCCGCACACCCGCTCATAGGCGATGACCATGGGTGCCGGCATGCGGCCGCTGCTGATCCACTTGTACAGCACCCAGTGGTCGGTGAGCCCCATGTCGGCCGCGATGCGCTCAACGCTCAGGTTGTGCTGCTCGCGGGCGTATTCCTTGCACCCTTCCAGGGCGCTGCGCAGGGTGCTCGGTTGATAGTTTTTCCAACGACGAGACGACATTGGAACCTCCCGTACTCGCGGCAAAAGGGCCGCGTCCAAACAAAAAGCCTTTTTGTCTATGGGCAAAGGCGTTGCAAATTGGCTAAAGTTACCGTTACCAATCGGAGCCAGCTGTCGCGGCTACTGATCTGCTCGCCTACGCCGCGGCATGGTTAGGACGAGCGATGATCTTTAGCCCGCGGGTCACTGCCTCGAGCGGGAGCTTCATGCCGAGTTTTACGGCGATCTCGTGGGAGACGCCGCGCGAGCCTTTGAACTGGCCGTTGATGACCATGTAAACCTTGCGGCGGTCGTAGCCGTTGGCCTCTGCCCAGGTGGAAATGGGCACACCGGCCGCCTCGAACAGGGCCTTAACCTGTTCTCCGGTGTACGGCTTGTTGGTGGGTAGTTGATACGGGATGTCCATGTGCGGCGCTCCTGTGGGTTGGTTGTGTGCGAATCGATTGGCTTGTGTGTGCTGTTTAATCATGGTGCAGATATATGCACCTGTCAATGGTGAGGTGTGGAAATTTACATGCTTGGCGATCGGCTAAAAGAAGAACGTGAACGAATCGGGCTGACGCAGCCCGTCTTCGCTGAGCTGGCAGGGGTAAAAAAGCGGACTGTCATTGATTGGGAGAAGGGCGTCTCGTCTCCAACTGCGCTTCAACTGGAGGCGTTATCGAAGGTGGGGTTGGATGCTCAATATGTCGTAACAGGCGCCAGATCTGTGGCCAGCCTGGAGAACGCAGAACAGGAGCTGCTGAAACTGTTCCGCTCTGCACCTCTTCAGGTTCAGCATGCAGTTTTGGGGGCATTAACTGCGGGCTCAAGCCCAGCAGGTACACAGCCATCCATCAAGGTGTCAGGGAGCGGTAACCGGGTGGCCGGCAAGGATTACCACGAGAAGTAATCGGAGGGTTCCACATGAACATTCATGTGAACGGCAATAACAATAGAGTTGCGGGGCGTGATTATTACGAGCTGGTGTTAACGCCGGAGGCCATGCTGTTGCTGATGCAGCTGATGAGGATCTGGCTGCGTAAGCCGTAAACAGGCAACGGAGGTGCCTATGGCTGAAGAAAAAAAGAGCGCGTACTGCAAAAGTTGCGAGCGGCGGGTGGTGGTGTTCCGCAAGGGGACAAACCATATTCTGCACCTGCTGCTATCCATTATTACCTTCGGGCTGTGGCTGATTATCTGGTTCGGCTGCGCCGTAAAATTCGGCGGTTGGCGCTGCACCGAGTGCGGCTCCAAGCGTGTTCAGGGGGTGGAGTGATGCATAAAACACTACTGGCCGGCACGCTGTCCGCGCTGCTATTGGCCGGCTGTGCCGGCACCCACTTTCGCTGGGAGGATACCGAGCGGGTGCAGACGGGCATGACCGAGGCCGAAGTGGTCAGCATTTTGGGCAAGCCCCACGCGCGCTCCCAACGGGGAAACATATCAGTTCTGTCCTGGTCTTATGCCAGTGCGTTTGGCCCGGCCCGGGCAGTGAGCTATCAGTTTGTGGATGGTCGAGCAGCAGGCATTACCACGGTGGGCAAATAACATGCTGCACAAGCCCGCCGACGCCGAACTGCTGGCGGCCCTGCGCCGCCGGCCCTATGACCGGGCCAGCCGCGAGGCGGCCAAGCGGATTGAGGAGCTGCTGCAGGAAGTGGTGCAACTGCGGGTGCAATTACACCAAATGGACGTGCCGGTTACGCCCCCTGGTACGGACAAAGCTGGAAGCTAGTTCGCCAAGACAAGGAGGTTCGCTATGTCTACTAAGCGCAGTTTGAGATCGCAGGCACCAGTTGCGTTGATGCTGGCGACCCTGGCGGGAGGATCCCACGCGGAGACAAGGTATCTCGACTGTGTTTTACATAACGAGGAGAGCAAGAACAATACGCTCCATATCATCATCGATGATGACTCTGATAAGGCGGAGGTTGTTCAGCACCTGGGTACAAGCGAGTGTATCAAGGACCGATCGTGCCCCACTCAGCTTTTCAATAAAGAGGTTCTGCCCACCTTCATCCGCTTGTCGAAGAGCAGCATTACCAGCTTTTCGTCTTATGTGCATACCATTGAGATCGACCGCACAAACCTGCAAACTGTGGTCCACTTGAACATCGACATTGATGAGTCCAGCAGCAACCCCAAAATGAAGTCGCATAACACCTGGGTAGGCCACTGCGATTTGCAGGCGAACCCCGCCAAAAAGTTGCTATAACCATTTTGCCCTGGTTCAAATGAGCTTCCTGATAAACGCCCCCACAATGGGGGCGTTTGCATTTCCCCGTGCCCTCAGGAGGCCCCCATGATCTGTCTACCCCGCTTGAGTATCTGGATTATCGTAACCGGCCTGCTGCTACTGGCCATTGGCTGGCTGTCGCCGGTGCAACTGCCGGTGGTGCTGTACAAGCTGGGACTGGTCACCCTGGGCGGGGTGCTGGGCTACTGGCTGGACCGGGGGCTGTTCCCCTACGCGCGCCCGCACCAGCTGCTGGATGACGACCCCGACGGCCCCGGCCACCTGAGCATGATCCGCCGGGCGCTGATTGTGCTGGCCTGCATTCTCGGCCTGACCCTGGGGCTGTAACCATGCTGCTGCTGCGCCTGCTTATCCTCGCCATGCTGTTGCTGCACCCGCGCCGGCTGGTTGTTGCCCTGGCCCTGCTGCTGGTGCTGGCCGCCACCCTGGTGGCCCTGCCCGCCTGGGGCGCGGTGCCGGCGAGCGCGCAGCAGTACCAACGGCTGCTTACCCGTAGCGCCCACGCCTATTGGGGTCTGGATGCACCCATCGCCACCATGGCCGGGCAGATACACCAGGAGAGCGCCTGGCGCGCCAATGCCCGCTCCCCGGTGGGGGCCCAGGGCCTGGCCCAGTTTATGCCCGCCACCTCCGAGTGGTTTGCCACCGTGTACCCCGCCGCCCTGGGCGACAACCAGCCCTATAACCCGGCCTGGGCCCTGCGCGCCCTGGTGCTGTACGACCGCTGGATATACGCCCGGGTGAGCGGCCCCAACCAGTGCGAGCGCTGGGCCAAAACGCTCTCCGGCTACAACGGCGGCCTGGGCTGGGTGCAGCGCGACCAGCGGCTGGCCGCCAGCCGGGGGGCCGATCCGGCGCGCTGGTTTGATCACGTAGAACACCACACCAGCCGCGCCGACTGGGCCCGGCGGGAAAACCGGGGCTATGTGCGCAACATACTGACACGCTGGGAGCCGATGTATGCGGCCGCCGGCTGGGGGCGTGGCGTATGTGGGGCGTAGTTAGGATGGGGGCTGCCATCCTGTTGTTTATTGCCGGTGTCGCCCTGGTCATTTGGCTCGGCGCCCAGCGCGGCGAGCGATACAAGGCGTCGCTGGAGCAAATGACCGCCAACCGCGACCGCTGGCAGGCCCGCGCCACCGCCCTCACCGAGGATCTGCGCCAGGAGCGCGAGCGGGCCGAGCAGGCCGAGCAGGCGGTGCTGACCCTGCAGGGGGCACTGGCGGACATAGATGCCGGCCTGGCGGATGCCGAGCACGCCGTGCGCCAGGCCCCGCCGGAGCACAACGGCCCGGTGGCGCCGGTACTGCGCCGGGCACTGGAGGCACTGCCATGACAGTCGGGATCATATTGGCTCATCTGGTTGTGATTTTTGCCTGCGGCCTGCTGCCCATTACCGGGTTTTATGCGCTGTGGCAGTGGGTCGATTACCGAGAGCGTGGGCCGGCGCTGCTGTTTCTGTGCCTATGTCTTGGTCTGGTTGTGTTCTTGTTTGCTGTATTCCAGGTTATTGGGAGGGCGCCATGAATCCCATGCCTCTCGCTGTGATTATTGCCGCCGGCATTGTCTGCTCGCTGATGATGACCGTGCATCGTGGCAAAGGCCTGCTGGTGTGGTGGATGGTGATGTGGAGCCTGATTGTCCTCACCGGCTGCACCAGTCGGCCCGCACCACTGCCCGAGCCCGCCCCGCTGCCGGCCCCCATCCTGTGCGCCGCCCCGGCGGCCATGACCGAGCACGAACCCATGCCCCGGGCACCCCGGGGCGACTACACCCAGCAGGAGGTGGCGTTGTACCTGCTGGCCCTGCATCGCTGGGGCAGCCGCGGCTGGCAACGCCTGGCCGCGATACACGACTACACCCGGCAGTGCCGGGTTAGGGAGCAATGATGGAGTACAACTGGACGGCTATCCGCTTTGCGTTTGACGTATTCCAGGCGCTGTTTATGACCGGGGTGGCGATATACGTGTGGTGGACCCGGCGCACCAGCGCCACCGCCGCCGAGATCAACGGCCTCAAGCAGCGCATCACCGAGGTGGACAGTCGCGCCGCCCGCATCGAGCAGGCGCTGGAGCACCGCCCAGGCCATGGCGATATAGATGAGCTGCGCGGCGAACTGGCGCAAACCAACCGGGCCCTGGCCGAACTGGGGGCCCAGCTGCAGGGCACCACGGCATTACTCCACCGACTCCACGAATACCTGCTCACCGAGAGGAGCAAATCATGAGCTACCAGGATTTTGAGACCGAGGGCCGCCGGCTGGGCATCCTGCGCATTCTGTCCCGCCGCACCCAGTACACCACCAACGAATACAGCCTCAACGACGAGCTGCGCGGTGCCTACGCCCACCACATCAGCCGCGACCGGCTGCACACCGACCTGACCTGGCTGGAGGAGCAGGGCCTGGTGATCTGCCAGCAGCCCCGCGCCGGCTGGGTGATCACCCTTACCGCCCGTGGGGCGGACGTGGCCGCCGGCACCGCCCAGGTGCCCGGCGTGGCCCGCCCGCGCCCCGGCACCGAGTAGGAGGCACCATGGCCCCACGCAGCAAGGTTTACAGCCTGCCCCCGGAGCTGCGCGAGCAGCTCAACGAGCGGCTGGTCAACTCCGGGTTCGCCGGCTACGAGGCGCTCTCGGCCTGGCTGGCAGAGAGCGGCCACAACATCAGCAAATCCGCCGTGCACCGCTATGGCGAGGATCTGCGCGAGGAGTTCGAAGAGGCGATGGGCGACGTGCGCAAAACCACCGAACTGGCCCGCGCCATGGCGGCCGATGATACCGACGAGAGCGGCCACCTGCTGGACGCCACCGCCCGCATCGTGCAGGACCAGCTGCTGCGCATCTCCATCGCCATGCGCAAAGCGGAGGCCGACCCGGCCACCGCCGCCAAGCAGCTCAGCAGCGTCACCCGGGCCCTGGCCGATATCGGCCGGGTCAGCCTGGGCCAGAAGAAATGGGCGCGGGAAGTGCGGGCGGAAATCCTGGCCGAGCAGCGCGCCAAGCTGGACGCCATGCCCAACCAAGGCGGCGTGACCGAAGAGACCAAACAGGCCATCCGTGAGGCCCTGGGGATCAACTGATGAGCAAGCTCAAAGGTCGCGCCAAATGCATACCCGCCAATCCGGAGGGTATTTTCCTGCCGTATCAGTCGGCGTGGATCAAAGACAACGCGCGGCTAAAACTGATGGAAAAATCGCGCCAGATCGGATTGTCCTGGTCATCCGCCTATGCTTGCAATGAGCGCACCGCCGCTCAGGGTGCCAAGCGCGATCAGTGGGTGAGCAGTCGGGACGACTTGCAGGCGCGGCTGTTTATCGAGGACTGCAAAATGTGGGCGGACATCATGGGCATGGCCGCTCAGGATTTGGGTGAGATAGTCGTAGACAAAAACAGCCGGGCTTCTGCCTACGTGCTCGAATTTTCCAGCGGCCGGCGCATCCACTCCATGAGCTCGAATCCCGACGCCCAGGCAGGTAAGCGCGGCGGCCGGGTGCTCGACGAGTTCGCTCTGCATCCCGATCCGCGCAAACTGTGGTCCATCGCCTATCCGGGTATTACCTGGGGCGGCAGCATGGAGCTGATCTCCACCCACCGGGGCAGTCACAATTTTTTCAACGAGCTGGTGCGCGAGGTGCGCGAGCACGGCAACCCCAAAAACATCAGCCTGCACCGGGTCACCCTGCAGGACGCTCTGGACCAGGGTTTTTTGTTCAAGCTGCAGCAGATGCTGCCGGCCGACGACGAGCGGCAGGATATGGACGAGGCCGAGTATTTCGACTTTGTCCGCGCCGGCTGCGCCGATGAGGAGTCGTTTCAGCAGGAGTACATGTGCAACCCGGCCGATGACGACGTGGCATTTCTCGAATACGACCTGATCGCCTCGGCCGAATACCCGGCCGATGCCAATTGGCAGCAGCAGGAGGGCGGCCGGTTGTTTGCGGGGGTGGATATTGGCCGCAAGAAAGATCTCACCGTGCTATGGGTGGTGGAGAAGCTGGGCGACGTACTGTACACGCGGCACGTGGAGTGCCTGCAAAACATGCGCAAGTCGGAGCAAGAGGCCATTCTCTGGCCCTGGTTCGAGCGGTGTGACCGTATCTGTATCGACAACACCGGCCTGGGTGTGGGCTGGGTCGATGACGCCCAGGACCGGTTTGGCAGCTACCGGGTAGAGGGCGTTACATTCACCGCACCCGCCAAGGAGCAATTGGCTTATCCCATCCGTTCGGCGATGGAAGACCGCCGCCTGCGCATTCCACACGACCCCGCCATCCGCGCCGACCTGCGCCAGGTAACCAAGCAGGTAACCATGGCCGGCAACGTGCGGTTTACCGCCGAGCGCACGCCGGACGGCCACGCCGACCGGTTTTGGGGCCTGGGCCTGGCGATACATGCCGCCAGCGCTCCGGTAACAGAGATTGATTTCATCAGGGTGCCGCGTGCCGGCCGAGCACAAGATGACGACGATATAACCGGAGGTAACCCATGGCGTTAACGGGCCTGATAAAAAAACTGTTCGGCGGCGAGCAGGCACTCAAAGAACAGCAAACCGACGACTCCGCCGGCCGTGCCGGCATCGGCCAGCTCAAGCGCGAATTTGCCGAGCACCCCACCAAGGGGCTGACACCCGCCCGGCTCTACCAGATCCTCGAGGCCGCCGAACAGGGCGATCTCAAGGCGCAGTCCGAGCTGTTCGAGGACATGGAGGAAAAGGACGCCCAGATAGGCTCCGACCTGGCCAAGCGCCGCCAGCTGGCGGCGGAGCTGGAGTGGCAAATCGTGCCGCCGGACAACGCCACCGCGGCGGAAAAACGCGCCGCCGACCAGGCCGCCGAGGTGTTCGCCGGGCTGGAGGTGGAGGATCTGATCCTGGACATGGGCTCCGGCCTCGGCCATGGCTGGGCCAACCTGGAACTGGCCTGGCAGCGGGACGGCGCCCTGCGCTACATCGAGCAGCCCATCCTGCGGCCGCACAGCTGGTTTCAGCTGCACCCGGACGACCAAAACACCCTCACCCTACGCGACCAGTCCGCCACCGGCGCCGAGCTGTGGCCGCTCGGCTGGGTGCAACACCGCCACCGTGCCCGCCCGGGCTACGTGGCCCGCACCGGCCTGCACCGCATGCTGGCCTGGCCCTACCTGTTCCAGAACTACGCCCTGGGCGACCTGGCGCAACTGCTGGAGATCTACGGATTGCCGGCGCGGGTGGGCAAGTTCCCCCACAACGCAACCCCGCAGGAAAAGGCCACCCTGCTCAAAGCGGTGGTCAGCCTGGGCAAGGACGCCGCAGGCATCATCCCCGAGGGCATGACCATCGATTACCTGGAGGCCGCCGGCAAGGGGGCCAGCGCCGACATATACAAGGTGATGATGGACTGGTGCGAACGGGCCAAAGCCAAAGTGATCCTGGGCGGGACGTTGACCTCGGGCACCGGCGAGGGCACAAACACCAACGCCCTGGGCAACGTGCACGAGCGCGGCCAGGCATCGCTCATCCGCTCCGATGTGCGGCAATACGCCGGCAGCATCCGCCAGTACATCCTGTGGCCGATGGCGGCGCTCAATTACGGCATCGACTCGCCCAACCGCGCGCCCCGGTTTTACCTGGATATCGGCGAAACCGAAGACGTGAAAATGCTCTCCGAGACCCTGCCGGTGCTGGCGGATCGCGGCATGCGCATCCCCATGTGGTGGGTGCACGAAAAATCCGGCATCCCCCAGGCCACCGAGCAAGACGAGGTGCTGCAACCCGCCGCCAGCCAGGATCCGTTCGCCATGCTGCGCGCCAGGGCCGTGCCCGGGCGCCGAGGCCTGGCCGCCCTGCGCACGCAGGGGCAGGCCCCGGGCCCGGTCGAGATGCTGGGCGATGCCGCCGCCAGCGCCGCCCAGCCCGAGATGCTGGCCTGGCTGGAGCGCATAGAGGCCATGCTGGACTCGGCCAGCAGCCTGGAGCAGTTCCGCGAACTGCTGCTGGCATCGTACTCCGAACTGCCCACCGACGGCTTTGCCCAGGCCCTGGGCGACGCCCTCGAGGCCGCCCAGGCCGCCGGCCGGTTCGATATAGAGCAACTGGCGGATGATGCCGAGGGCTCCGCATGACCACCCCGCAGCAGCCATCCGCCCTCAGCGGCGTCTTCCGCCGGCCGTTTGCCGAGCAGGTGGCGTTTTTTCGCCGCCGGCTCGCCAACCTGGTGCCCACCCGCCGGTGGGACGACATCCAGCGGGCGGCGCACGACTCGGCCTTTGTGGTGGCCGGGGCCACCAAGGCCAGCCTGCTGGCCGATCTGGCCGGCGCGGTGGACAAGAGCATCAGCCAGGGCCGCAGCCTGGGCGAGTTCCGCCAGGACTTCCGCAACATCGTCCAGCGCCACGGCTGGCACAACTGGACCGGCGAGGGCACCGTGGCCGGCGAGGCCTGGCGCACCAAGGTGATCTACCAAACCAATGCCCGCACCAGCTACGCCGCCGGCCGCCGGGCGCAGATCGCCGAGGGCGGCTTCCCGCTGCGGGTGTACCGCCATGGCGGCAGCCAGGATCCACGCCCCGAGCACCTGAGCTGGGACGGCCTGGTGCTGCCCGCCGACGATCCGTTCTGGGACACCCACGCCCCGCCCAACGGCTGGGGCTGCAGCTGCTACGAGCTGGGTGCCCGCTCCGAGGCCGGCGCCCGCCGCCTGGGCGGCGACCCCGGCAAACAACTGCCGAGTGACTGGGATGCCACCGTGCGCGGCACCGGCGCCCCGCCGGGCATAGACAAGGGCTGGGACTACGCCCCCGGCGACAGCGTCATGGGCCAGGTGCGGGGCGCGGTGCAGGCGGTGCGCGATAGCCTGGCCAAACTGCCGGCGGCCCTGGCCTCGGCGGTGCGGCGCGAGTGGCGCGGCCGGGGCATCCCCACCGGCACAGGAGAGAGCGACGATGAGTGAGGTGCAGGTAACCCTGGTCGGTCAGGAGGAGGTGATCGCCACCCTCAACCGCCTGGTGGGCGCCATGGACGACGCCACCCCGGCCATGTTCGACGTGGGTGAGTACCTGATCGCCAGCACCCGCGACCGGTTCCTGCGTGGCGAAAGCCCCGACGGCGTTGCCTGGGAGCCCACCAGCCAGACCACCCTGCAGGCGTACCTGGACCGGGGCGACCGCGCCGACCCCCGCCCGCTGTTCGGCCCCTCCGGCCGGCTGCACTCCGAGATCCTGTCATTCCCAGATGCCACCAGCGTCACCGTGGGCTCGGCGCTCATCTACGCCGCCGTCATGCACTACGGCGCCAGCCAGGGCGAGTTCGGCACCTCCAGCCGCGGCGGCCCCATCCCCTGGGGCGACATCCCCGCCCGCCCGTTCCTCGGCATCTCCGCCGAGGACGGCCGGCAGATCCTGGCCATTCTCAACGAGTACCTGCAGGGCGTGATATAGGGCTGACCGAAACAGCCCCTAAAACACGCTGTACGCGCCCAGGCCGAAAACCTGGGCGCTGGTACGAAAAAATCCGGCCACGCTCGCCACGGGCGCCGTAAAGCGTTTATAAAGTCGGTTTGTCTCCGCCAGGCGCATGCGGACAGCGCCCCCTCCATTCCCACCCCACCAACGGTTTTGCCCCTGTTCAAATTACCCCCGCCGGCTCTCATGGCACGGTGGGGGAAATTGACCAGGAGGCACCATGCGCCACACCCCCATTGCCATAGCTGTATTGTCCTGCTCCGCCCCTCGGGTGGCCGCCTGCGCGCTGCGCGTGTCGGTCACCGATGAGCTGACCCGGCTGATACCGGGCGGGCGGTTCGACGCGCCGCGCGGCTCGATGGAGGGCCAGGGCCCCTGGCTGCTGACCGAAACCCGCGCCCGGGACGTGATCGCCCGCGCCGCCGCCCGCAGCACCGACATCCCCATCGACTACGAGCACCAGACCCTGCTGAGCGAGCGCAACGGCCTGCCGGCCCCCGCCGCCGGCTGGGTGGATCCACGCAGCCTGGTGTGGCGGGATGACGGCCTCTATGGCCGGGTGAGCTGGACCGCCGCCGCCAAGCGGGCGATCAGCCCGGGGCCGGATGGCGAACCGCCGGAATACCTCTACCTCTCGCCGGTGTTCCCCTACGACCAGGGCGGCGAGGTCATCGAACTGCTGCACCTGGCACTGACCAACACCCCGGCCATCGACACCGCCGTTACCACACTGGCGGCCGCGCGCATGGCAGCCACCCAGACACACCACACCGAGGAAAAACCCATGAACGAGGCCCAGAAACTGCTGGCCCTGCTCGGCATAGAGATTGCCGAGGGCGCCGCCATTACCGCCGAGAACCTGGCTGCCGGCGAGCAGGCCATTGCCGCGCTCAAGGCCGACGCGGCCAGGGCGGCCACCACCGCCACCGAACTGGCTGCGCTCAAATCCAACCCGGCCAAGCCGGACCTGTCCCAGTACGTGCCCAAGGCCGTGTACGACGAGGCCCAGGCCCAACTGGCCGCGCTCAAAGCCGGCACCCATAACGCCGAGCTGGACCAGCTGATAGAGCAGGGCCTGGCCGATGGCCGCATCCCCGGCAAGGCCACCGCCGACTGGCTGCGGCCCCAGGGCCTCGCCGCCTGCAAGGCCTACCTGGATGGCGCTCCGGCCATCGCCGCGCTCAAGGGCGGCACCCAGACCAATGGCAAGGGCCACCAGGGCGATGACCAGCCCGGCGAGCTGAGCAAGGAAGAGCTGGCGGTGTGCAAGGTCATGGACCTGAGCCCCGACGAATACCGCAAGGCCAACGCCTAATACAGGAGCAGACACATGGCTACCACTAAACCCCGCAATACCGCCCGCCGGGCCGGCGTGTTCCGCGCCTACGAGGTTGCCGCCAACGCGGTGATCAACGCCGGCGCCATTGTTGTGCTCAACGCCAGCGACTACGCCGACAAGGCCACCACCGCCACCGGGCTGGTGGCACTGGGCATTGCCCGCAGCAGCGTCGACAACACCGGCGGCGCCAACGGCGACCTGGTGATCGAGGTGGAGCGCGGCTATTTCCACCTGGGCAACAGCGCGGCCGCTGACGAGATCACCCTGGGTGACATCGGCAAGCCCTGCTACCTGGTGGACGACGAAACCGTGGCCCTCACCCACGCCACCAACACCCGCTCCCTGGCCGGCTACGTCGACGACGTCGACGCCAACGGCGTGTGGGTGCGCATCGACCCCACCAGCGGCATTAACGCGTAAGGAGCACGACCATGGATTTAACCACCGCCAACCTGCAGGCGCTGTTCAAGGCCTACAAAACCAATTTCCAGCAGGGATTTAGCTCGCTGGGCGAACAGGGCGCCATGTACGAGCTGTTCTGCACCGTGGTGCCCAGCACCACCGCCGTGGAAGTGTACCCCTGGCTCAAGAGCCTGCCGCGCATGCGCGAATGGCTGGGCGACCGGGTCATCCATGGCCTGGAAAGCGCCGATTTCAGCATCAAAAACCGCAAATTCGAGCTCACCGCCGGTGTGCCGCGCGACGCGATCGACGACGACACTTATGGCCTCTATGGCCCGGTATACAACGAGTTCGGCCGCTCCTCCCGCGAGCATCCCAACGAACTGACCACCGAGGTGCTGGAGAGCAACCCCATCTGTTTCGACGGCCAGAACCTGTTCGATTCTGATCACCCGGTGCTGGATGCCGATGGCCAGGAACAGAGCAAAAGCAACGACATGGGCGGCTCCGGCCCGGCCTGGTATGTGATGGATAACTCCCGCGCCATCCGCCCGCTGGTGTTCCAGCGTCGCCGCGACTACGACTTCCGCGCGTTGATGGACCTCAACAGCCATGAAGTGTTCATGACCGATAATTTCACATTCGGCGTGGATGCCCGTGTGGCCGCCGGCCCCGGCCTGTGGCAGTTGATCGTCCGCTCCAAGCAGACCTTCAATGCCGAAAACTACGCCCTGGCCCGGGCCCGGCTCACCAGCCTGAAAGGCGACTACGATCGCCCGCTGGCCCTGCGCCACACTCACACCATGGTGCCCAGCAACATGGAGGGCGCGGCCCGCAAAGTGCTGCAAAACGCCCTGGCCAGCGGCGGCGAAACCAACGAATGGGTGGGCACCAGCCAGCTGATCCTCAACCCCTGGCTGGCCACAGCCTGATAATAGTGGCCACCGCCTGAGCATAACCGGCCCCCGCGGGGGCCGGTGGGAGCAGAACAATGACGACCAAACGCGCTAGTACCAGGAGCAAGGCCCAGCCCGCCAAGGAGCAGGCCGCTGCAGCCGAGCAAACGGACCAGGCACAGGACGTGCCCGCCAAGGATGGCACCATTACCGAGCGCGCCCGCATCCAGGTGCGCGCCAGGCGCGAGGGTGGCCGCCGCCGCGGCGGCCTCCGCTTTACCCGCGAGTGGCAAACGCTGGTGCTGGCCGAGTTGACCCTGGAGCAGGTCGAGGACATCGCCGCCGACCCGCAGTTGGAAACCCGGGAGGCATAACCCATGCCCTACATCACCCTCGCGGATCTGCAGGAGCGTTTTTCGGCCGAGGAGATCCTCTCCCTGGCCGACGACGGCACCGGCCAGATAGACCAGGACGTGATCAACCGCGCCGCAGAGGACGCCAGCGGCGAGATAGACGGCTACGTCGCCGCCGGCGGCTACACCGTGCCCATGCTCACCGTGCCGCGCATCATCCGCGCCTACGCCTGCGACATTGCCCGCTACCGCATGTATGACGACGCGGCCACCGAGCAGGTGCGCAAGCGCTACGAGGATGCCATCAAGTTCCTGCGGCTGCTGGCCGAGGGCAAGGTCAAGTTGGGGCTGGATGAGGACGATGTCACCACCGCCGGCAGCGCGCAGTTTACCGGCAAGCCCGGCGTCATGCCCGGCGGGGGCTGGTAATGGCGGCGCTGCATGTGGCCGACTACCTGGCCGCCGAGGGGCTGATCGTGACCAGGCTGGAGGCTCAACTGGCCGACGTGGCCGGGCTCAAGATTCTGCGACCGGCCGATCTCGCCGGCGTGGCCGAACTGGCCCAGCACACCCCGGCGGTGCATGTGCTCTATGGCGGCGACGTGGTCTCCACGCCCCCCACGGTGGACCAGGGCAACTACCAGCCGCTGCGCCAGCGCTGGCTGGTGGTGCTGGCGGTACGCAACGCCACCCGCACCGGCGGCGGCCAGCTCACCGGGCAGCAGGTGCGCGAGAGCGCCGGCCCGCTGCTCAGCCAGATCATCGCCGCCCTGGGCGGCTGGCGCCCGGGCCAGGGCTACGGCCCCCTGGTGCGCGTGGCGGCCCCGGCGCCCGCCTACCGCCCCGGCGGCTATGGCTACTTTCCGCTGCAGTACGAGACCGTGCTGCTGACCCGCGCATCCGTTGACTGAGGATTGCACCATGACCAAACCCGTTGCGCCGGCAGGCGTAGTACCGCGCCGCACCGTCACCCTGGCCAAGCCGATTATCCAGGCCGGCAGCGAGCAGTCCGCTGGCACCAAGGTCAGCCTGACCCAGGCGCAAATCACCGCGCTCACCGCCTCCGGCCACATCGCCCCGGCCCCGGCCGGCAAAACCAAAACTGAGGAGTAACCGTCATGGCACTCGATTTGCCCGTACCTGATCACATCGTCATCGGCAGCGGCAAGCTGTTTTTCAACCGGCTGCTGGACGACGGCACCTACGAGGGATTCATCTACCTGGCGGAAACGCCCGGCTTCACCCTTAACGTCACCGCCGAAAACCTCACCGTCGACGGCTCAGACGGCCCCATCGCCGAGCGCATCCGCGACATTCCCATCCGCATCGTGCGCACCAGCACCTTCAACTGCCGCGACTTTTCGCCGGAAAACGCCGCCCTGTTCCTGGTGGGCTCCACCGGCTCCGTGGCCCAAAGCAACACCCCGGTCACCGACGAGGCGCACACCGTCAACCAGGGCCGGTTTTACCAATTGGGCACCAGCTCCACCAACCCCGGCGGGGTGCGTAACGTCAGCGCCGTGACCGTTACCGGTGCCGGCGGCACCCCCACCTACGTGGCGGGTGACGACTATGTGGTACATGCCGAGATGGGTATGCTCCAGATAGTGTCCGGCGGCGGCATCGCCAACGACACCGCCATTCTGGTCGACTACACCCCGGCCACCGAAACCCGCACCCGCGTCACCAGCCACCAGCAGCGGCCGGCCCGGGGCGAGCTGAAGTTTGTGGCCGACAACACCGACGGCCCCAACCAGGATGTGCTGATCCCCCACGCGGTGCTGGCCGCCAACGGCGATCTGGCGCTCAAGTCCCGCGAGGGCCCAATAGAGATGCCGTTTACCCTCAACGTGCAAACCCGTACCGGCTACGCCCAGGTGTATATCGACGGCCGGGCGGCGGTGTAGGAGTAGCCCATGACTGACGAGCACGATCTCGAAATCCTCCACCCCGAGCGGCCGGTGACCATCGCCGGCCGCGAACTGGTGCTGCGGGAATACGGCTTTGTCGAGGGGCTGCGCCTGCGCAGCCAGATGCAGCCTTTCCTGGACGATCTGTTCCGGCTGATGCAGATGGAGTCCGAGCCGGAAGTGGACCAGGTGCTGGGGCTGATTGGCGATCACGTCGACCAGGTGGTGGCCTGGGCCGCTCAGGCGGCGGGGGTCACGCCTCAGTGGGTGGCCGGCCTGCCGCCCGCCGAGGGCGAAACCCTGCTCATTGTGTGGTGGGAGGTCAACAGCCCTTTTTTCGTGCGGCAGCTGCAGATGAGGGAAATGACCCGCATCCTGCGGCAGGCCAAGAGCCGCGAGCACTCCGCTGGCGCGACATCTACGGCGACCTCATCGCCGCCGGACACAGCCCGGAACGCATTGGCCACTACACCCAGCGGCAGCTGATGCTGTATTTTGATGCCGCCCAGCGGCGCATCCGCCACCAGCGGGCCGCCCACCTGGTGGACACCAACCTGGCATTCGCCGGCGGCGCCCAGGCGGAACAGGTGTTGCACAAGCTGCAACAGGATTGATGATTATTACCTAGGGGCAGTGTTTGGGGCGGGCAATCGCCCATTTTTTTGCCCCCGGTTTTGCACCCGTTCAAACGACCCCCTCCTTATATATAGGCACCATCAGGGTAACCCCATAAAGGTGACCCCATGGCTGACAACAACCTCAACCTCGCCCTGCAAATCAAGGCCGACATGCGCCAGGCCAAGGCCGAACTCGGCCAGGTGGAGCGCACGCTCAAGCAGGCCGGCCGCGCCGGTCAGCAGGCCGGGCGCGATATCAAAGAGGGCATGGAAAAAGGCACCGAATCCGTCGGCCGGCTGGCGCTCAAAGTTGGCGCCGTCATCGCATCGCTGGGGCTCATGGCCCGGGGTATCGCATCCATCCGCCGCGCCTTCGGCGAGATCGACGAACTGGCCAAGCTCGCCCGGGGGCTGGATGCCTCGGTGGCCGGCATGCAGGCCCTGGACCGCGCCGCCGGCCGGGCCGGGGTCAGCTCCGGCGAACTGCAATCCGCCCTGCTGCGCCTTAACCAGCGCCTGGGCGAGGCCATCGAGCAGGGCGGCGCCGCCCAGGATGCGCTCTCGGCGCTGGGCCTCTCGGCCGAGGAGCTGGTCAACATGGACGTTGACGAGCGCGTGGCCGCCATTGCCGATGCCATGAAACAATACGGCCTCAACAGCGCCCAAACCGCCTTTGCCCTGCGCGAGCTGGGCATCCGCCAGTCCGCCATCGTCAACCTGATGCAGGATGGCGGCGACGCCATCCGCAACTCCCGCGAGCAGATCATCAAGTTCGGCGCCGCCCTCAGCGACGTGGACGCCGCCAAAATCGAGCGCGCCAACGATGCCATTTCAGAAATCGATGTCGTGCTCACCGGCATCCGCAACAAAATCGCGGTAGAGCTGGCCGAGCCGCTGGCCATTGTGGCCGAGCGCTTTGCCGAACTGGCCGAGGAAAACGACGGCTGGAGCAAAGAGGTGCTGGCGGGCATGGAGGCGGTGACCAAGGGCATTGCCCTGCTCGCCGATATGATCCGCGTGCTGGAAATTGCCTGGGAACTGGGCAAGGCGGCAGCGGCCGGGTACACCCGGTTTGTGCTGCGCCAGGTAGAGACTGGCCTGGCGGCGGTAGAGCGGCTGGTGCAGGGCTCCATCAACCTGATGAACGGCCTGATCGAGGGCGTTAACCGTATCCCGGGCGTATCCATCGACACCATCGCCCAGGTGCAAAGCGGCGCCCTGGCTGGTGTGCGCCAGAGCATAGAGCTGCTGGACCAGGCCATTGACCAGGCCCTCACCAACGCCCAGGAGCTGGCGCTGGAGCCCACCAACCTGGCCAAGGCCCAACAGTTCTGGGACGAGGTACGCGCCCGGGCGGAAAACTACAACAACGAGCTGGAAAAAGGTGGCCGAGGCCAGCGCCAACTCAACCGCCTGTTCGGCGAGGGCAGCGAAGAGGCCAAAAAGCTGGCCGACGAACAGCGCAAGTACGTGGACCAACTGGAGCGCACCGCCCGGGTGCAGGGCCTGCTGCCGGCGCAGGTGCGCGAGGTAGAGATGGCCGAGCGCGGCCTCACCGGCGCCCTGCTGGCCCGGGCCCGGGCCGCCAGCGCCGCGATAGAGGCGCACGACAACGCCACCCTGCTGCGCAACATCTCCACCCGCATCCTGGAGCTCTCCGGCGATCCGGTGGGCGCCCGCATCCTGGAGCTGGAGCAGCAGTTCGGCGCGGCGCTGAGCCGCATGCGCGAGCAGGGCGAGGTGGAAGGGGTGCGGACCATGGAGGGCTACATCAACCTGGAGCTGGCCAAAACCCGGCTCTCCGCCCTGCAAACCAATCTGGACGATGTGCTGGCCCAAACCGCGCGCATCGAGCAGAGCATTGCCAACCGCCGCGAGGCGGGGCTTATTACCGAGCTGGATGCCCGCGAGCAACTCATTGACCTGCACCAGCGCACCACCGAGGCGCTGCGGGAGCAAATGCCCATGCTGCAGGAGCTGGCGCAACTGCCGGGCCAGGTGGGCGAGGATGCCCGCGCTACCCTGGAGCAGCTGGAGCTGGAGATGCAGCGGTTGCAGGCCACCGTCACCCTGCTGCAGCAGGCCCTGCAGGAGGGGCTGGCTACCGGCATCACCCAGGCCCTCACCGGCCTGGCCAACGGCACCATGACCCTGCGCGATGCGGTGCGCACACTGATCAGCTCCATCGCCCAGAGCATGATCCAGCTGGGTGCCCAACTGGCGGCGCAAGAGGCGCTCAAGGCGCTGTTCGGCGGCGGGGGCGGCGAGGCCCCGCAACTCATGGCCGCCGCCGGTGCGCTCTCCGCCTCCTCGGTGGCGCTGGATGCCAGCGGCGCCACCCTGATCACCGCCGCCGCCTCCCTGCAAGCCGCCGCGGCCGCGTTGGCCGCTGCCAATGTCGGCGGGGGCGGCCTGATCCCCGGCTTTGCCGAGGGCGGTTGGACCGGCCCTGGCAGCAAATACCAGCCGGCCGGCATTGTGCACGCCGACGAATACGTCCAGCCCAAGCGGGTGATGCGCCAACCCGGGGCCCTGGCGTTTATGGAGGCGTTTAGGCGCCATGGCATGGCCGCCCTGCGCGGTTTTCGCGGCTACGCCGAGGGCGGCCTGGTCACCCCGGCCAGCCTGCCCATGCCCGCGCCCCAGGCCGGTGCCGCCGCGCCCGCCGAGGGCGGCGACACCAACATCTTTAACCTGATTGACTCCGACAGCCTGGCCCAGGCGGTAACGAGCAGCCCGGCCGGGCGCAAGGGGGTGGTCAACATCATCCGCGCGCAAAAAAACGAGATCAAAGCCATCCTGGGGGGTAACTGATGAGCCTGCCGCCCGGCATTGCCGCCATCCTGCCGTTTCGGCCCAACTGGCGCCGCCCGGTGGAGCAGGGCCGCGAGTACCTCACCGACATCCTCGACAGTCGCGATCGCACCGAGCAACGCCGCGCCCTGCGCAGCAAGCCGCGCGCCACCCTGCAATACACCATCTCGCTGGACCGCGACGATGCGCTGGCCGCCCAGCAGTTGCTGGCCACCCTGCAGCCCCGCCCGCTGCTGGCGCCGCTGTGGCCGCGCATTACCCGCACCACCGCCACCGCCGGCAGCGGCGCCACCGTGCTCACCCTGGACCGGCCGTTCCCGCCCGACACCCGCGTGGGCGATCACCTGGTGCTGATGAACCCAGGTACCGAGCCGGAGGCGGCCACCATCAGCGCCCTCTCCGGTGATCGCAAGACCATCACCCTGAGCCAGGGCCTGGCCGCCGCCTGGCCGGCCGGGTGTGAGGTTTACCCCGCCTGGCAGGTGTCCATCCTGCAGTCGGTGTCCGCCCGCCGCTACACCAGCGCGGTGCTGGAGGCGGTGCTCCGCCTCGACCGCCGGGTAGACGCACTGCCGCCCGCCGCCCCCTACGGCGCGCCCGAGGCGGAGGTGGACGGCATCGAGGTGCTGCTGCGCCGCGTTAACTGGGCCGCCAACGTCAGCACCCCGTTCGACTGGCGGCCGCTGGTTGTGGACGGCACCGCCGGCCCATTTGCCACCCTTGTGGACGGCCGCTTCTCCCCGCTCGCGCTGAGCGGCGAAGTGGCCTGCGGCTCCCGCGACGAGGTCGACTGGTGGCTCGGGTTTTTCGACCGCCTGCGCGGCCGGCAGGGGCAGTTCCTCACAGCCAGCCACGTCGACCCGCTGCCGCTGCAACCGCCGACCGTCGGCGGCATCGACTTCGAGGTGGCTGGCACCGCCCTCGGCCGCTGGGCGCCGTATCCCTCCGTGGTCACCCATTTGCAGGTGCGCAAGCCGGACGGCACTATCGGCCACTACCGCATCTATACCATCACCCCGGATTTTGGCGCCGGCGTCACCCGCATCACCACCATCGATCCCTGGGACGAGAGCTACGGCCCCTGGGAGGCGTTAAGTACATGGCTGGTGTGCAACGCCCGTCTGGTGGCGGACAGCATTACCCTGCGCTGGCACACCACCGAAGTGGCGACGTTCTCGCTGGCCCTGGCCGCGGTGGACACCACGCTGCCTCCGATAGCCATGATCAGCAGCGTGTGCATCGAGGTGCTGGCCAACGCCCCGGAAGAGGAGGCCTGACATGGCGTTTAACGACTACGAACAATCCCGCCATGATGCCCGGCCCGCAGAGCTGTACGAGTTCCGCTTCGGCGACGCCGCCGAGCAGATTTTCCGGCTCACCAGCGCCGATCACGACGTCACCGTGGCCGGCGTGACCTACACCTCGCTGATGATCCGCCGCTCCGACATCGAGCAGGACGGCAACCCGGACGACGACGACGGCCTCACGCTGACCCTGCCCTATCACAACGACATTGCCGAGCTGTACCGGGGCGCGCCGCTCGACCAGCGCATGTCCCTGCGGGTGCGGGTGGTGCACCTGGACGACCCCACGCTGCAGTTGCGCCATGTCTGGTCCGGCCGGCTGGTGGACGTGGCCTGGCTCTATCCCGACTGCGAGCTGTCCGCCGAGCGCATGGGCACCGCCCTGCGCCGCACTGGGCTGCGCCTGCGCTTTACCCACCAGTGCCGGCACCTGCACTACGGTCGCTGGTGCTGGCTCAACCGCGCCGACTGGGGCAGCTCCGCCGAGGTGGTGGCGGTGGACGGGCTCACCGTCACCCTGGCCTATACCGGCCATGCCGCCAACGTGCCGGCCACCATCCCCGGCGACTGGTTCCTGGGCGGCATGATGGAGCTGGACGGCCTGCTGCGCTATGTCATCAGCCAGGGCACCGCCGGCGATAACCTGGTGCTCACCCTGTCCCGCCCCATGCCGCAGCTTGATGAGGCCGCCATCGTCGAGCTGTTCCCCGGCTGCGACCGCTCCCACGCCATGTGCAAGGGCCGTTACGGCAACGACATCAACTATGGCGGCTTTCGCCACAGCCCCAAGGGCAAAGGGCCGTTCGAGCGAGGGCTGGTGTAATGGATTTCGGCTTTTTCACCATCATGGCCATCGCGCTGGCCTCCAGCGTGCTGAGCTTCCTGCTGGCCCGCAAGCCGCAACAGATGACCCCGGCGGCGGTGGAGCAGCTCACCATCCCCACGGTGCACGACGGCGACAGCATCGGCAAACTGTACGGCACCAAGAAGATCAACAGCGCCGCCGTGCGCTGGTACGGCCATGTGCGCACCGAGGCCATCGTCAAGGAGGGCGGGCGCAAATACGGCTTTTTCGGCAAGAAGCAAAAATTTACCGTCGGCTACAAGTATTTCGGCGGCATCCATTTTGTGCTGGGGCTCAGCCATTTCGACCGGATCACCCGCATCGAGGTCGGCGACAAGGTGGCCTGGTCCGGGCTGGCTAGCCTGGCCAGCAAAAGCGGCTACAGCCGGCTCAACATCAACCAGCCCAACCTGTTCGGCGGCGAAGAGAGCGAGGGCGGCATCCAGGGCGCCCTGGACATCGGTTTTGGCTACAAGGAGCAGGGCCGCAACAGCTACCTGGCCGCCCGCCAGGGCAGCGACTGCCCGGCCTACCGGGGGGTGATGTCGGTGATTTTGCGGCAGATGTACCTGGGCACCTCGCCCTACATCAAGCCGTGGTCGATCTGGGGCCAGCGCATCTTCGTCAACGAGGACGGCGCACCCCAGTGGTACCCCACCAAGGCCGCCATCGGCACCCCCAAAAGCATGGCGCTCTATATCGCCCTGGATCGCTCCGGCTCCATGGGTAGCGGCCCCGGCAGCCGGATGGAAAACGCCAAGACGGCCATCATCTCGGTACTGGAGGGGTTGCGCGCCCTGGGC
Organism: Zobellella denitrificans; assembly: GCF_002407485.1. NCBI lineage: Bacteria > Pseudomonadati > Pseudomonadota > Gammaproteobacteria > Aeromonadales > Aeromonadaceae > Zobellella > Zobellella denitrificans. The sequence goes on from NZ_CP012621.1 coordinate 1,531,244, forward strand.
GCCTCGTCCCCCATCGACATCATGTTCGTGGCCTGGAGCGGCAGCAAAAATTCTATCCTGCGCCGCAATATCGGCAGTGCCGGGGTGGAGGATGTGATCAATTTCGTCGGCAACATCACGTCCATATTTGATGGCACCAACTTCGAGATGGCGGTAAACGATGCATCCGGATTTTTTGATGGCGCCGGCAACAAGCCGCGCTATGTGATGTTTATCACCGACGGCGAACCCAACCTGGGCAGCGTAACCCAGGCGGCCGCCACCCTGTTTTCCATCTCCGGGGTGCGAAGCTACGCCTTCAACATCGATCTGGCGAACACCACCGAGACGGCAAAGATGGACAACACCCCCGAGGATGGGGTGCCGGTGGTGGAGGGCGACGACCCCGGGCCGCTGCAAAACGCCATTATGAACGCCCTGTTCAGCCAGATAGACATGAACCCGGTCCATATCATCCGCGAGATGATGACCGACCAGGACGCCGGCGCCCAGATGCTGCAGTCCGACTTCGGCTCCAGCTGGCAGCAGGCGGCCGATGTCGTCCATGCCGAGGGGCTGGGGGTGAGTCTGTTGTGGCACGAGGAAGAGTCGGTGGACGTGATGGTGGCCGAGGTGATCCGCCATATCGACGCCATCCGCTACGAAGACCCCGAAACCGGCCTGTGGGAAATCAAGCTTATCCGGGGCGACTACGATCCGGACACCCTGCCCGAGCTGAATCCGTCCAACTCCCAGGTGCTGGAGTGGCGGCAGACCCCGCCCGACGAGCTGATCAACCAGATCACCGTCGAGTTCTGGAACCACCGCACCGGCGAAAACGACGCGATCACGGTGCAGGACATCGCCGCCATCACCCAGTTGGGGCGCGTTAAAAACCGCACCATGCAGTACCTGGGATTCAGCCACGCCGGCAGTGCCCTGCAGGCCGGCCAGCGCGATCTGGCACAGATGTCCCGCCCCTTCGGGCGGGGCAAGGTGCGTGCCAATCGGGTGGCGTCCGGCTACCGGCCCGGCGACGTGTTCCGCCTGGTCGACCCGGACAGCGGTCTGGCGGGCGTCATTTGCCGGGTGGCCAAGGTACGGGATCTGGCGCTCGGCCATATCGAGCTGGACGTCACCGAGGACGTGTTCGGGGTGGAGTTCAACACCTACGCCGAGCCCGGCGAGTCGCTGTGGGAAGACCCCATCGGCAACCCGCGCAACCTGGCCAGCGCCGTCGGCTACGAGGCGCCCTATCTGCTGCTGTTGCGCGACGGCCGCGACGACGAACTGGCCGCCCTGCCGGCGGGCGGTGGCTATTACGGCTATGCCGGCGAGCGCCCCGACGGCGGCGGCCACCTCAACTATATGCTGTACGTCGCCCTGCAGGGCGATCCGGCCGCCGAGGACGACATCGCCGACTTTGTGCCGGTGGCCGAACTGCAGGCGGCCGGCGCCACCGCCACCACCCTGCCGCTGGCCCGGCTGGACGGCGCGGGCCTGATGCAGGCCGGCACCCTGGCCTGCATCGGCAGCGGCGACTGGACCCGGGACGAGTGGGTACAAATCGTCACCGCCCCCGCCGACGACGCCACCGAGCTGACCGTGCTGCGCGGCGTGGCCGACACCACCCCAAAACCCATCCCCGAAGGCGCCATCCTCTACGCGGTGGAGGCGATCCTCACCCTGGCGCTGGACAGCTACAGCGAGGGCCAAACCGTGGTCGGCCACGGCGCCCCCATCAACAGCAACGGCCAATGGGGCGGCCCCTTCCTGGAACGACCCGTGACCATGGCGGCCCGCATCGAGCGGCCCTATCCCCCGGCCAACCTGAAGGTGAATGGGGTCAGCTTTCCCGACGAGGAGTTTCTGGATACCGCCGCCACCTTCGCCCTGACCTGGAACCATCGTGATCGACTCGTTCAAAGCCAGACCGTAGTGGACTGGTTTGAGTCGGCAAACTACGGCCCGGAATCCGGCACCACGTACCGGGTCACCGTCGATGCCTACGACGTGTACGGCGACCTGCTGCAGACCGGGGTGATAGACGAGAACGTGGGCCTGGTGGCCACCTATGACGCGGACTTTACCCTGCACCCGTTGCCGGCGGAAACCGTATTCGCAGATCTGCAGGTATGGACCGACCGGGGCGGCGAACAGTCGCTGCAGGCCGCCACTGCCCGCATCCGATTCTTTGCACCGCCGTTCGATTTGACCGGCGAATTCATACCCGATTAAGGAGGGCTTATGTCCGTTTTATCAATCAACGGCATGGACAATATTAGCAGCGTGGCAGCGATGCTGGATGGGAATACCGGCGCTGACTTTAGCGGGTCTGTCGGCACGATCGACTACCTGCCTGCGGGGGGGCTGATGGGGGGCGGGGCGCTGAGCTTTAGCAGCGAGACAGCCAAGATTTACAATACCGCTGGGTTTGGCGCCACTATTTCAGTGGGGGTGATGTACAGCTTCTTCATGCCCACGGCAGTACGTAACACCACCCTCGCCCAGGTCGTAAACAACACTGACGCCTCGTGGAACGCATCCTCGGGCAATTCCGCCTGTCGGATAATGGTGACCACGGCAGGCGCGGTAGAATGGTGGACAGGGGGTGCGTTTCGGGAAGTGCTGTTTTCCGACGGCACTATAGAACCTGACCAATTTTACTACCTGTGCGCGTGGTTAGTCCCATCGACGACAACCACATTCAAGTGTTTCCTGAAAATTAACAACGTGTTGGTGGAAAGCAGCGCCTATTCCCACTCCTCGATGAACACCCGTTTCCTTCAGGTTTTCGGCGGTAGCGGCGGCGCGGTGGTCTATGACGACATATGTCGAATAACGGCCGATCTGACTTCCCTCCCGCCGCAAGCGATCTATTCGCAAACCGCGTCCGCCGACAGAGTCGCACAGGGTTTCTTATTCACCGGCGCGGCGTCCGCCAACGCCGCCATTGCTGAGCTGCCGCCGGACGACACGGCCAGCTACATCTATGCCGGCACTCCCGGTAATAGATCCGAATTCGAGTTGGCAAATCTGCCCGCTTGGGTGGACCAGGTGACCGCGTTACGTATCACCACTCGCGCAGCACGGGATAACGCGGGCGGGAACGTCAACACACAATCGTCCCTACACCTTGCTTCCGGTACCCAGGTCTCCGCCCAGGAAAATCTTCTGGTCGATAACTCCTGGGTGACTTACAAGGGGGGCACCTTGACGCAAAATCCAGATACTGCCGCCAGTTGGACCCCGGCGGAGGTGGACGGGCTCTACATCGCCAGTGAGGTTATCGTCTGATGGCCAAGTTCTTCCGCAACTTTCAGGGGGACGCCATCGACGCAGCACCCGTCGGGTGGACGAACCGGTGGGTCACCTCCGGCACCTGGGCGGTACGGTTCAAACAGGGCAAGATGTTGGAGAACTCAGGTACTCCGGACGCCCGACGGGCGCTTAGTTATGATGCCCCCGGCAGCCCGACCGACGTGGAGTTGCTGACCCGGTTTCGCACCTCCAACCAGTCCGGCACCAACCAGCAGGGGCTGTTATTCGCGCGAGGCGCCGGGGCCGCTGGTAGCGAAACGGGATATCGAGTGTGGGTGAACGCCACCCAGATAGCCCTGGGTCGTTTTGTGTCCGGCACGGCCACTACCATCACCACCGCATCGTTTAGCGCCGCGGCAAACGTCTGGTACCGAGTACGCTTCCGGGTCAACGGCACGTCACTGAGGGTGCGGATATGGGCCGAAGGTACGACCGAGCCCGGTACCTGGAACATTGACACCACGGACTCAAACATTGCGAGCGGCGGATGGTGCGGCGTGCACGCATTCGAATCGGACGGTGTCCGCGACTGGTTGTGGCTGTCCGTGGGTACTGCGGGAGACACCGCTGACGACCCCCCTGCAGACGGCGAGGCCCGCGTCAGCCAAAAGACGGTTGAGGTGCTTGGCACGGTAGATATGACGCCGGCAGGCGAAGCCCGCGTCAGTCAGGTCACGGTGGAGGTGTTGGGCCGGGCGCCCCTGGACGCCAATGGGGAAGCCCGCGTCAGCCAAAAGACGGTTGAGGTGTTAGCCAACGCCGAGCCGCAATACATCGATGGCACCGTGCGGCTCAACTGGCAGGAAATCAATACTCTGGAAGAAGAGCACCGGGTATATTTCTCGACGTCCCCGATGGACCCGGAGGCATTGCCCGCGCCAGTGGCTGTGCTGGGGCCGGACGTAGTTACCTACGACTATCACAATACGTTTGTGGTGTTCAGCTACGCCTATTTCAGGGTGTCGGCAGTAACGGCGGGCGGGGCCATTGAGCGGGTGAGCGATGAGCTGCGGGTGCTGATCCAGTAATGTCACCCTGGGATACCAACCAGCCCATGCACCCGCAGCAGCAGGCCGGCCTCGTCAAAATCGGCCATCACCTGCTGCTCGGTGAGGGCAACGCGAGTCTCGGCCGGATCGCACACTAGCCCCGACCGCAGATGCTGCCAGATATACAGCCAGTCCCCATCCGGCGCGGGGATAACCCGATACGGCGCCCCCAGCAGCGCCACCGCCCGCTCCGCCGTCGTCACCCCCGGCTCCAGCAGCGCCACACAATCCGCCCGGAAAGAGGCTCCTAGATGAGCAGTGGGTATAGTTTGAAATTGAGATGCCATGTCCGCCTCCGTGCGTTTATCCCAACGAGTATAGGTAACGAACTGCCCTGAATTGAAAAGCGGTTGCTCTATTTGGAACGTTTTCCGACACCCATTTATCGCGCGCGGCGGCCATATTTATCGCGCGCGGCTACACCTTGGGGCGCGGGCGGCTCGCCCGCATGAAGATGGCACCGAGCTGGATGAAGGCACGGTGTAACCCGCGATGCCTGTTCTGCCCCGGCCTTTTTAATCCCCTGGTGTGGTAGGTCAACCCGAGGGGTTCGCGCTGCGCGCGAAAGCAGGCGGGCCGCCTGCGCGCCACCGGCGCCGGTGAACGCAAAAAAGCCTGAGCCTTATTATCCGGCTCAGGCAAAGTGGATGGACCTAGTAAGATCCCCTCGACCAAGTAATCCGTTAACTCAAAACGCGACCTCCACGTTGCCGCTGGGCACGCTGCAGCAGCTCAGCACATAGCCTTCGGCGACGTCCTCGTCGGTGATGCCGCCGTTGTGCTCCATGGCCACCTCGCCTTTGGTCACCTTCACCTTGCAGGTGCCACAAATGCCCATGCCGCAGGCCTTGGGAATATGCAGGCCCACCTGGGCGGCGGCGCTGTGCAGGGTTTCGCCGGGCAATATGTCCACCTGCAGATCGCTCTCCAGGAAGGAGATGGTCAGCCGGTCTTCGGTACGCTCCAGCTCTTCAGCCAGCTCCGAGGCCTCCTGGGCCATATGTTCCACGTCTTCGATAACATCCGCCGGGGTGGCGCCGAAGCTTTCCTCGTGGTAGTGGTCCATATCGAAGCCGGCGTGCTGCAGCAGGGTACGAACGGCTTTCATATAGGGGGCCGGGCCGCAGCAGAAGATTTCCCTATCCATAAAGTCGGGGGCGATCAGGCTCAGCATGGTGCCGCTCAGGTAGCCCCGGTAGCCGCTCCAGGTTTCGCCGATGTCGGTGCGCTCGCAAATCAGGCTCAGGTGGATGTTGTTCAGCCGCGAGTCCATGTGCTGCAGCTCCCGGTAGAACACCAGATCCTTCGGCGTGCGGGCGCTGTGCACAAAATGGATGTCCACCTCGGCGTTGGTGTCGAACCACCAGCGCGCCATCGACATCACCGGAGTGATGCCCACGCCGCCGGAAAGCAGCAACACCTTGTCGTTGGGAAAGTCGATGCAGTTGAAATTGCCCACCGGGCCGTGCACCGCCAGGGCGTCACCTTCCTTCAGGTTGTCGTGCAGCCAGTTGGACACCACGCCGCCGGGCACCCGCTTGACGGTAATGGAAAAGCTGTAGGGCACCGAGGGCGAGGAGGCAATGGTGTAACTGCGCATCACCTGCTGCCCATCGATTTCAAGCTCCAGGGTCACGAACTGGCCGGGCTTGAAGAAAAACAGCAGCGGGCTCTCCGCGGTAAAGCAGAAGGTGCGTACGTCCCAGGTTTCCTGGATCACGCGCACGCAGCGCACCGGGTGGCGACCGTTGCTCCAGGTTTGGGTATTGATGGGTGAAATAAAGTCCTGATTCATCGCTGTCCTCCGGTGGGGCCCGGGGAGGGATCCCCGCGTTGTCCTTATGCCCGCATTCTTGAGCAGTTTGGCCCCGGACGGTTGCTTAAAAACGACATGGAAATGTCCGCCAGCCCCGCTTCTGCTCAAGGGATAGGCGGCGCCGGGACAGTGTGGGGGCGGGCAGGTCGGAAAACCCCGGGAGGTGAGTCGTTTTCAGATAATCCGTACCGGATAACCATGATAAAAATAAGGCCAACAGTGGGGGTCAACTCAGCGGTCGGGACACCCACTCCCTCAACACAGCAAAGGAAGCAATACAGATGGAGCAGACCAACACCACCGTCACCGGCAACAGCCCCAAACTGGCGGAAACCGTACAACTGTTGCAGCAGCGTCGTCCCGGCTACTCTCTTCCCCAGGCCTGCTACAACAGCGCCGAGGTGTTCGCCGCCGACATGGAGCAGATCTTCTACAAGGAATGGCTGTACGTGGGCCTGACCTGCGAGATCCCCCAGCCGGGCAACTTCATTACCCTGGAGGTGGGCAACAACCCCATCACCATAGTGCGCAACAAGCAGATGGGAGTGCAGGCCTTCCACAACGTCTGCCGCCACCGGGGCTCGCGCCTGTGCACCTCGAAAAAGGGCAAGGTGGCCAAGCTGGTGTGCCCCTACCACCAGTGGACCTATGAGCTGGATGGCCAGCTGATCTACGCCGGCAACGAGATGGGCGACCAGTTCGACAAGGCCGACTTCCCGCTCAAGCAGGTGCACACCAAAACCGCCGGCGGCTACATCTTTATCAGCCTGGCGGAGAACCCGCCGGAAATCGACGGCTTCCTGGCCGAGCTGGAGCGCTACCTGGAGCCCTACGATCTGGAAAACGCCAAGGTGGCGGTGCAGTCCGAGATCATCGAGCAGGCCAACTGGAAGCTGGTGATCGAGAACAACCGGGAGTGCTACCACTGCGCCGGCTCCCACCCGGAGCTGCTCAACACCCTGCTGGAGTGGGACGACACCAACGATCCCCGTGCCAGCGACGCCTTCAAGGCCCACGTGGCGCGCAAGGCGGCCGAGTGGGATGCCGACAACATCCCCCACGAGCACATCTCTTTCGGCCTGCGTAACCGCATGGTGCGCATGCCCCTGGCCGAGGGCAAGGTGGCCATGACCATCGACGGCAGCCCCGCCTGCCAGAAGCTGCTGGGCCGGGTCAAGGAGCGGGACCTGGGCTCGCTGCGCATACTGCACCTGCCCAACTCCTGGAACCACGGCCAGGGCGACCACCTGATCACCTTCCAGGTGATCCCGGTCGGCCCGCAGCAGACCAAGGTGATCACCAAGTGGGTGGTACACAAGGACGCGGTGGAAGGAGTGGACTACGACGTGGAGAAACTGCGCCGGGTGTGGGATGCCACCAACGATCAGGACAGAACCCTGGCCGAGGAGAACCAGCGCGGCATCAACTCCATCGCCTACGAGCCTGGTCCCTATTCGCCCACCTACGAGTTCGGGGTAGTGAACTTCATCAACTGGTACGCCGACACCTTCGTCGCCAACGCCCTGGGCCAGACCCTGCCCATCGCCCTGCCGGAATAAGCCATCACGACAAAGGGGGAGCCGCCCGGCTCCCCCAGCAGCCGAGGTACGGACTCTTCAGCAGCGTATATTCCGCTTGTTGGCGTACAGCCCTGCCTGCGATCTACAAAAGGATTTTGCACAACATCCGTGCGAGCCCGGCTCGGACGACGCGTTGGTGATCCACCAGTGTTTCATCAGCACGACATCATATAGGGAGATAACCACATGAAGACAATCGGACCCAGTTTCAAAACCCTGCTGGCTTCTGCCATTACCGCCGCCTGCCTGGTCAGTACCGGTGCCCAGGCGCTGACCCTGAAGCTCGCCACCGACTCGGGCACCCAGGGGTCGCCGGCCGGAGACGCCCTGAAAAAATGGGGGGATCTTATCGAGCAGAAGTCCGGCAGCGACATCGAGACCAAGGTTTACTACCAGAATGAGCTGGGTGGCCAGCAGGAAGTGTTCGACCTGCATGTCGCCGGCGACGTGGATGTCATGCTGAACTGGCCCATGACCTCCTACGACAAGCGCATTGGCGTGATTTACACCCCCTACATGACCCTGTCGTGGGATGAGGCGCTCAACGCCTACAGCCCGGGTGGCTGGGTCAACAACCTGCTCGGCGGCGTGTACGAAGACATTGGCCTGAAGTTCTTCGGACCCTGGCCCGAAGGGTTCAACGGCGTGGGCTCCCGGGGCAAATACGCACTCAATATCAAGGATGCGGAAGGGCTCAAAGTGCGCACCATGACGGTGTTCCCGGCCCCGCAGACCATGTAGGCCCTGGGTTATCAGACTGCCGCCATCGATTGGGGCGAGGTGTATACCGCGCTGCAGACCGGTGTGGTCGACGGTGAGGCCGGCAACGTTATCTACTGGGACTACGAGTACTTCCGGGACTCGCTCGATTACTACGTGCAGACCAAGCACTTCTTTATGACCGGGGTGCTGTCGATGAACCTGGATGTGTGGGAGAGCATGACCGAGGAGCAGCAAAAAGTGGTGCAGGAAGCGGCGGTGGAAATCATGAACGAGCAGTTCAAGGCCGCCAAGGAGCAGGACGAGTACTACATCAAAAAGGCCCAGGAAGCCGGCATGAAGTATTTCGAGCCCAGCGAAGAGCAGCTGCGCGAGTTTGCCCGGGCCGCCCGGGAGAAGGTCTGGCCGCTGATGGACAAGGAAATCGGCCCCGAGATCATGAATGCCATTCGTGCCAATGCCACCGAGCTTTAACCGGACAGACGCAGTGTTTCAACATGACCGGCCCATCTCCTGGGCCGGTTTTTTCAGAGGTTGCAGAAAATGATCGGCAGATTCTTTTCCAGACTGGATCGGGGTGTCGGCTGGTTGCTGGAAGCGGCTGCGTTCGCATCCAGCCTGCTGGTGGTGGGACTGATGCTGTTTCTGGTGCTGGCGCGCTATGTGTTCGGCTGGTCGGTAGTCGGCCTGCTGGAACTTATCATGCTGTTTGGCATGTGGCTTTACATGCTGGGTGCGCTGATCGCCAGTCGCCGCAACGAGCATCTGGTGGTGGACTTCGTCCAGCTGCAGATCACCGATCATCGGCTCCAATTAATGCACAAGGCATTGATCTCGCTGATTACCTTCATGATCTGTCTGTTCTTTGTGGTACTGGCCTGGCGCATGCTGGCCTGGGGCCTGCGCAGGCCTCAATCGACCCCTGGTATGGGTATCCCGCTGTGGCTGCCCCAGGCGTCGATCATGCTGGCGGCCGTGGGTTGCAGCTGTTATTCGCTGCGTGATTTGCTGGGGGCCGTTACCGGCCTGTGCGGTGCGGGCTGCGACTCCCGCCGGCTGAAAGAGGAACACTGACATGGAAGGTTTGATTGCCATCGGGCTACTGATGCTGCTGATGATCATCGGCGTGCCGGTGGCCTGGTCCTTTGCCGGGGTGCTGGCTTACATGGCGTATGTGTATGACGCCAACCTCAATACCCTGATGCTGCAGGGCTACCGCTCGGTGGACTCGGTGATCCTGATTGCCCTGCCGCTGTTCGTGCTAACCGGTTACCTGATGCAAAGTGGCGGCATTGCCCGCCGGCTGGTCGATTTTATCGAGGTCATGATCGGCAAGCGACGGGGCGGCATGGGGGCGTCCATGGTCATGGCTTCGGGTATCTTCGGTGCCATTGCCGGCACCGCCACCGCGGCCGTTGCCTCTATCGGAACCATCATGATAGGGCCGCTGGAACAACGCGGCTATCCCCGCAGTTATTCCTCGGCCTTGCTCGGTATTTCGTCATTGCTTGGCATTCTGATCCCGCCGTCGATCACCATGATACTGTTTGCCGTGGTCACCCGGCAGTCGGTGGCCGCCTGTTTTGCGGCGTCGATCGGGCCGGCCATTCTGCTGATGCTGGGGCTTATCATCGCCAACCGCATCGGCGTGGGGCGCTTTTTCAATGAGGTGAGCAGCGCGGCCGGCAAGGGGTTCGAGCCACTGCCCGGCAAGGGCAGGGCGACGATAAAGGCCGTTCCGGCACTGTCGCTGCCGGTGATCATTCTCGGCGGTATCTACGGCGGTGTCTTTACGCCCACCGAGGCTGCGGCGGTGGCGGCCTTTTCGGCGATGCTGATCGGGTTTTTTATCTACCGGGACCTGAACCTGAAAAGCTTTGCCAAGAGCGTGGTGGCGGCGGCGGAAACCACGGGCACGGTGATCCTTATCCTGCTGTTCAGTTTTATGATCGGGCGTATCCTGGCCGCGGAGCGGATCCCTCAGGATCTGACCGAAATGGTCACCACCCTGATCGAAAACCCGCTGCTGATACTGATTGTCGTGAATCTGTTCCTTATCGTCGCCGGCATGATTATGGATGACGTATCGGTCACCGTGGTGGTGGCGCCGCTGTTCCTGCCGCTGATGGTGGATACCGGCATCCACCCGGTGCACTTTGCCTCCATCGTCGCCTGCTCGGTGGTAATAGGCGCCAACAGCCCACCGGTGGCGCCCATCCTCTACATGGCGTGCCGTATTGGCCGGGTATCCATCCATAAAACGGTCAAACCCGCGCTGGCGCTGATGGCCTTTGTCGGCATGCCGGTGATGCTGATCACCACCTTTGTGCCGGAGCTGTCGCTGTTCTTGCCCAGGTGGCTCGGGTTCCTGTAACCGGTCAGCAGCCGATTGAAAAGGGGAGCCACCGGCTCCCCTTGATGGTTATATGCCTGGTGATCGGGCCTGGCGGACAGGTCGCCTGTAGGTCCGGCCTGCAGGGTCGAATTTATTCGACCGAACCACGGCGTCGGTGGTGGAAAGGTCTACTGAAGTGGACCCTACGGATGAAGGTGTCTGCAGGGTCGAATTTATTCGACCGAACCACGGCGCCGGTGTTGGAAGGTCCACTGAAGTGGACCCTACGGATGAAGGTGTCTGCAGGGTCGAATTTATTCGACCGAACCACGACGTCGGTGGCAGGAAGGTAAACCAGAAACAGCGCCGTTCTTACAACCACATGGCATCCCACCAGGGGTAATCACCGACCTGTTTTACCAGACCGGCGCGTAACGGATTGGCTACGATATACCGTGCTATGCCCCTTAAATCCTCGTCCTTGCGAACCGCATGATCATGAAACCCTTTTTGCCATACATGCCCTTGGTCATGCCGCAGCTCGTTCAGGTGCTTTGCCGTTCGCCCCTTGAGCAATTTGACCACCAGTGACAACTCGGTGTTTTCACCAAGTTGAAACAACCAATGCAGGTGATCTGGCATCAGCACCCAGGCGACAGACATCATCAATTGCTCCTGGTGCAGCCGCTTCATGTCTTGCACCACGATACGAGCATGTTCAAAGGAGCCGAACCAGGGCCTTCGCCGGTGGGTGCAAATGGTGATGTGGTAGCAATAGCCGGGTAGAGAGCAACGGCCTGCCAACAGTTTGTCTCTGGTCATGGTGAAGCAGGGAGATGGCGATGACATTCTCGGTTTTGGAAAGGGTAGTCGACACGGCGAGAGAACGGGAAGCGGACCCGACGGACGGATCGCCAGTAGGGTCGAATTTATTCGACCAAACCACGGCGCCGGTGGTGGAAAGGTCCACTGAAGTGGACCCTTACGGATGAAGGTGTCTGTAGGGTCGAATTTATTCGACCGAACCACGGCGCCTGTGGCGGGATTGGTCCGTTGAAATGGACCCTACGGATGAAGGTGTCTGTAGGGTCGAATTTATTCGACCAAACCCCGGCGCCGGTGGCGGGATTGGTCCGTTGAAACGGACCCTACGGATGAAGGTGTCTGTAGGGTCGAATTTATTCGACCAAACCACGGCGCCGGTGGTGGAAAGGTCCACTGAAGTGGACCCTTACGGATGAAGGTGTCTGCAGGGTCGACTTCAGTCGACCGAATGGTCCAGACAGGCTTCCACCAGGGCCAGCACCTCCGGGTGCAACAGTTCCCGCTTGGTCAGCAGGGCGTGCAGCCGTTCCTGCCACAGGGCGCCGTCCGGGCCGACCAGCAGCAGCGCCAGCAGGGGCCGGCAGTCCGCCAGAGACAGCCGGCCGGCCTCCGCCAATCCCCAAGCCTGCAACTGAGCCCGGAAATCATCCTGATCGATAAGTTCGGTGATCATCATCGCTCGTTCCTCCGCGGTTTTTGCCCAGCCTAAGCAGCCCCCGTATTACGAGCAAGGGCCTTGCGTCATCGTGTCGCATCCAGAACAGCGATGACGGAAAGAGGCGCCTCCGGATAATCCGGTGTCGTACAGGGGAAATTTTGAACAGCCGTTAGCTGTTGTTATAGGGACCGGTATTTGCTGGTCGCGACCGGTGTTTGCAAAGGGACACGACCAGCCAATACCCATAACAACAGCGGGCAACGGCGTACGAGGACGACAGCGCCATTGCCTTGATTCACTGCAACAGCCCCCAATCCGACGGAGATCTTGTCCTATGTTAGGCAAAGATGGAATTTTGAAAGGAATGAGTCCGGCGGCAACGATCAGCTCCATGGTGATCGTTACCTTGTTTGTATTGGGCGGAGCCCTTTACCCGGACTCCGCCGCCAGCCTGTTCGACACCTTGTCGGGCGGCATTCTCAGCCACTTCAAGTGGTATTACATCGCCATCATCACCCTGATGCTGGTATTTTGCGTGGTGCTGGCCTGCAGCCGCTTCGGCCAGCTGCGCCTGGGCGACGATGACTCCAGGCCGGAATACAGCCTGTTTTCGTGGTTCGCTATGCTGTTCAGCGCCGGCATGGGCATCGGCCTGGTGTTCTGGTCCATCGCCGAGCCCATCTACCACTTCCAGAGCAATCCCTTTATCACGCAGGGGATGACCAGCGAGGCGGCGGAAGTGGCCATGCGCATCACCTACTTCCACTGGGGCCTGCATCCTTGGGCCATCTACGTGGTGGTGGGGCTGGCGCTGGCCTACTTTTCCTACCGCAAGGGGCTGCCGCTGACCATCCGCTCCGCCCTCTATCCGCTGATCGGCAAGCGCATCTACGGCTGGATGGGCCATACCGTTGACGTGCTGGCGGTGTTCGGCACCGTGTTCGGGGTGGCCACCTCCCTCGGCCTGGGCGTGGCCCAGATCAACACCGGCCTCAATCACCTGTTCGGAATGGAGATCAGCACCACCAACCAGCTGCTGCTGATCCTGGTGATCTCCCTGATCGCCACCGCTTCCGTGCTGTCCGGCATCGGCCGCGGGGTGAAGTGGCTGTCTGAGATCAACATCTGGCTGACCGTGGCCATACTGCTGTTCCTGCTGGTGTACGGCCCCACCCGTTACCTGCTGCAAAGCTATGTGCAGGGCATTGGCGACTACCTGGCCCATGTGGTGCCGCTCAGCACCTGGACCGACGCCAGCAAGGACAGCCAGTGGCAGTCCTGGTGGACGGTGTTCTACTGGGGATGGTGGATGTCCTGGTCGCCTTTCGTCGGTATGTTTATTGCCCGTATTTCCAAAGGTCGGACCATCCGCGAGTTTATCTGCGGCGTGCTGCTGGTGCCCACCCTGCTCGGCATGCTGTGGCTGACCCTGTTCGGCGGTACCGCCCTCTACCTTGAACTGACCCACACCGTGACCAATGCCGCCGGCGAGGTGGTCTCGGCCATCGGCCAGGCAGGCATCGTCACCGCCGTGGGCGAAAACGTGACCTCGGCGTTGTACACCACCCTGAGCCTGCTCGACAGCGGCAGCATCGGCTATATGGCCTCCATTCTGGCCACGGTGCTGGTGGCGCTTTACTTCATCACCTCCGCCGACTCCGGCACCCTGGTGGTGACCACCATCCTCTCGCTGGGCGAGGAGCATCCGCCGCGCAGCCAGCGGGTGATGTGGGGCATGTCGGTGGCCGCCGTGGCTGCCATCCTGATGCTGGCGGGCGGGCTCAAGGCGCTGCAGACCGCCGCCATTACCGCCGCCTTCCCCTTCTCGGTGGTGGTGATGGTGATGATGTGGGGCCTGTTCCGCGCCCTGCACCAGGAGCTGCCCGCGCCTCAGCCGGAAACGGTGAAGGTGCCGCCGCTGGGCTGAGACCGGGGCTAACCCGCGCCATAATGCCACTTACCGGGGCAGGGCCGTCGTGCCTTGCCCCATTTTGGTTCCAGGCTGGTCTTTCCAGTTGGTTTTTTGCAAGAAAATCCGCCGAAACATCACGTTACTTTCCGCATAAAAGCCTCTTTCCATGCACTTTTTCTTATGTTTTTTTCCAGCTAAAAAGCTGGCGCGCATATTGCTTTTGATTTTATTGAAACGCCCGTCCTACAAGGGATTCCCGATAGGAGCAGCAGATTTTTCGGAAGCCTTTGGTGGATGGAAATGTTCATTATTCGATATTCGTCACAAGTTTTTTATGAAGTAGTGAAAAAAGATGGATAACAGATGTTGCCACAGCGCCGGCTGTTATATCTTTTTTAAATGCGTGTATTTGGGATGTAAATGACGAAGCCCGTCATCGAGTCGCCATCGTATAAACAGGGATCCCGACTGCCGCCGGGCAGGGACCAGGAGCAAGAGCAATGAGTCAAACACAACGCGTCGGTTTTTTACTGGTTGACAACTTCACCATGATCTCCCTTGCCTCCGCCATCGAGCCCCTGCGCATGGCCAACCAGCTCTCGGGGCAGCCGCTCTACGAGTGGGTGATGCTCACCGAAACCGGCCAGCCGGTGCGGGCCAGCGACAACATCATGGTCACCCCGGATCACGGCATTCACGACTGCGGCCATATCGACATGATGCTGCTGTGCGGCGGGGTAGGGGTGGCCAACGCCCGCAGCCGCAACCTGCGCGCCTGGCTGCAGCAACTGGCCCACCGCCGGATCAAGCTCGGCGCCCTGTGCACCGGCAGCTACCTGCTGGCCGATGCCGGCGTGCTCACCGGCTACCGCTGCACCCTGCACTGGGAATACATGGCCGCCTTCAAGGAAGCCTTTCCGCAGTTGGAAACCAGCAACGCCCTTTACTGCATCGACCGGGATCGCCTGACCAGCAGCGGCGGCACCGTGCCCATGGACATGATGCTGCACCTGATCGAAAAGGAGCACTCCAGCGCACTCAGCACCGCCATCTGCGACATGTTCCTGTGCGAGCGCATCCGCGAAGGCCAGGAAGAGCAGCGCGTGCCCCTGCGCCACCTGGTGGGCTCGGCCCAGCCCAAGCTGGCCGAAGTGGTGGCACTGATGGAAGCCAACCTCGAAGAGCCCATCACCCTGGACGAACTGGCCCACTACGTGGGGCTGTCGCGCCGCCAGGTGGAGCGGCTGTTCCAGCGCCACGTGAAGTGCTCGCCCTCCCGCTATTACCTGAACCTGCGGCTCAAGCGGGCGCGCCAGCTGCTGCGCCAGACCTCCTATTCCATTATCGAAATCGCCACCGCCTGCGGCTTTGTATCCACCCCCCATTTCAGCAAGTGCTACCGGGAGAACTTTGGCGTGCCGCCCCGGGACGACCGCTGCGGCCGCTCCGCGCCCAAGGCCGAGGAAATCGCCCCCGTCATGCCCGAGCTGGAGCTCAACATCCGCCTGGAATCGGCCCGCGGCGAACCCACCTTCGCCTCGGTCACCCTGTAAGGCCGGTTTCCCTTATCAGCTTAAGGCCCCGCGACGGGGCCTTTTTCTATTCCGGTCGAATAAATTCGACCCTACAAACACCTCCATCCGTAGGGTCCGTTTCAACGGACCAATCCCACCACCGGCGCCGGGGTTCGGTCGAATAAATTCGACCCTACAGACACCTCCATCCGTAGGGTCCACTTCAGTGGACCGTCCCGCCATCGGCGCCGGGGTCTGGTCGAATAAATTCGACCCTACAGACACCTCCATCCGTAGGGTCCACTTCAGTGGACCGGCCCGCCATCGGCGCCGGGGTCTGGTCGAATAAATTCGACCCTACAGACACCTCCATCCGTAGGGTCCACTTCAGTGGACCGTCCCGCCATCGGCGCCGGGGTCTGGTCGAATAAATTCGACCCTACAGACACCTCCATCCGTAGGGTCCACTTCAGTGGACCGTCCCGCCATCGGCGCCGGGGTCTGGTCGAATAAATTCGACCCTACAGACACCTCCATCCGTAGGGTCCACTTCAGTGGACCGGCCCGCCATCGGCGCCGGGGTCTGGTCGAATAAATTCGACCCTACGATGACTCTACGGTATCTCGCTCCCCGCTTTCATCCCCCACTTGTCTTTTCCCGACACCGTTTCTAAACAGTGACGTTTTTGGCTATGCGCTCGTCGCTTTCAGCCAGTGGACGGGGAGACCCGCGGGCTAGACTGCCCCTGAATCCGGTGAACTCGGTTCACCCGTCTAATAGATGCAAGGAAGGTCTGGCTATGCAAAGTGCAGCTGAAGTACATAAGCAATCGATAGTGATCGACGGCCTGATTATCGCCAACTGGGGGCGCGAGCTGTTCGAAGACATGCGCCGCGGCGGCCTGACCGCCGCCAACTGCACCGTGTCGGTGTGGGAAGGCTTCCAGGCCACGGTGAACAACATCGCCGAGTTCAACCGCCATTACCGCGAGCACGGCGATCTGATCCGCCCGGTGCGCACCACCTCCGACATCCTCAAGGCGAAGGAAGAAGGCCGCACCGGCATCATCCTCGGCTTCCAGAACGCCCACGCCTTCGAGGATCAGCTGGGCTACGTGGAAATCTTCAAGCAGCTGGGCGTGGGCATAGTACAGATGGCCTACAACACCCAGAACCTGGTGGGCACCGGCTGCTACGAGCGCGACGGCGGCCTGTCCGGCTTCGGCCGCGAGGTGGTGGAAGAAATGAACCGGGTCGGCATCATGTGCGATCTGTCCCACGTGGGCGCCAAAACCTCGGAAGAAGTGATCCTGGCCTCCAAAAAGCCGGTGTGCTACTCCCACTGCCTGCCCGCCGGGCTCAAGGACCACCCGCGCAACAAGTCGGACGCCGAACTGCGCTTTATCGCCGAGCACGGCGGCTTTGTGGGCGTGACCATGTTCGCCCCCTTCCTGAAGAACGGCATCAACTCCACCATCGACGACTACGTGGAGGCCATCGGCTATGTGCTGGATCTGGTGGGCGAAGACGCCATCGGCATCGGCACCGACTTTACTCAGGGCCACGATCAGAACTTCTTCGAGTGGCTGACCCACGACAAGGGCTATGCCCGCCGCCTGACCCGGTTCGGCGAAATCATCAACCCCGAGGGCATTCGTACCATCGGCGACTTCCCCAACCTGACCGAGGCCCTGCTGCGCCACGGCTACTCCCCGCGCCTGGCGGAGAAGATCATGGGCGGCAACTGGGTACGTGTGCTCAAGGACGTCTGGGGCGAATAAGCAACATATAAAGGAAGCGAAGGAGAAACCGCAATGTCAGTACATGCACCCGAAATGCCGATTGAAGTAGACGCCGACACCGGCGTTTGGACCACCGACGCCCTGCCCATGCTCTATGTGCCGCGCCACTTCTTCGTGAACAACCACATGGCCATAGAGGAAGAGCTGGGCCCCGAGCGCTACGCCGAGATCCTGTACAAGGCCGGCTACAAGTCCGCCTGGCACTGGTGCGAAAAAGAGGCCGAGTGCCACGGCATCAGCGGCGACGCGGTGTTCGAGCACTACATGAAGCGCCTGTCCCAGCGCGGCTGGGGCCTGTTCACCATCGAGCAGCTGGACATCCCCGCCGGCACCGCCAAGGTACGGCTGGATCACTCCGCCTTCGTCTACCAGTACGGCAAGGTGGACCGCATGGTGGACTACATGTTCACCGGCTGGTTCGCCGGCGCCATGGACCAGATTGCCCAGAGCCTGGGCTATCCGGTGCGCACAGTTGCACGCCAGACCCAGAGCGGCGCCCAGAGCGGCTGCGACTACGGCCTGTTCGAGGTGAGCCCGCTGTAAGGCATGCTCAGGTGCTGGAAGGTGCAGCACGCCGACTCGCCGTAAACCCGTCCCTGGGGGCTCGGCGGCGGCATCCCTGCCGCCAACGGTCGGCTTAGCTGTCACCTTCCATCGCCTCGCATGCACAACGGGGGCAACATTATTTTCGGCGGGCCGCGGGCCCGGCATGTACTAGAGGATTCCAGGATGGGACAGTTCGACGCCTTGTTTCAACCCATGAACATCAACAAGCTCACTATCCGCAACCGGGTGGTGAGCACGGCCCATGCCGAGGTGTATGCCACCGACGGCGGCATGACCACCGAGCGCTACGTCAAATACTACGAAGAAAAGGCCAAGGGCGGCATCGGCCTGGCCATTTGCGGCGGCTCCAGCGTGGTGTCCATCGACAGCCCCCAGGGCTGGTGGAGCTCGGTCAACCTGAGCACCGACCGCATCATTCCCCACTTCCAGAACCTGGCCGACGCCATGCACAAGCACGGCGCCAAGATCATGATCCAAATTACCCACATGGGGCGCCGCTCCCGCTGGGACGGCTACAACTGGAGCACCCTGGTATCGCCCTCCGGCATCCGTGAGCCGGTGCACCGCGCCACCTGCAAAACCATAGAGCCGGAAGAAATGTGGCGCATCATCGGCGACTACGCCCAGGCCGCCCGCCGCGCCAAGGAAGGGGGCCTGGACGGCGTGGAGCTGTCCGCCGTGCACCAGCACCTGATCGACCAGTTCTGGAGCCCGCGGGTCAACAAGCGCACCGACGAATGGGGCGGCACCTTCGAGGGCCGCATGAAGTTCGGCCTGGAAGTGCTCAAGGCGGTGCGCGCCGAAGTGGGCCCGGACTTCGTGGTGGGCATGCGCATCTGCGGTGACGAATTCCACCCGGACGGCCTCAGCCACGACGACATGAAGCAGATCGCCAAATACTACGACGACACCGGCATGGTCGACTTTTTCGGCGTCATCGGCTCCGGCTGCGACACCCACAACACCCTGGCCAACGTCATCCCCAACATGAGCTACCCGCCCGAGCCCTTCCTGCACCTGGCGGCGGGCATCAAGGAAGTGGTGAAAGTACCGGTGATCCACGCCCAGAACATCAAGGATCCCAACCAGGCCCAGCGCATCCTCGAAGGCGGCTATGTCGACTTTGTGGGCATGACCCGGGCGCACATCGCCGACCCGCACCTGATCGCCAAGATCAAGCTGGGCCAGGTGGACCAAATCCGCCAATGCGTGGGCGCCAACTACTGCATCGACCGCCAGTACCAGGGCCTGGATGTGCTCTGCATCCAGAACGCGGCCACCTCCCGCGAGCACATGGGCCTGCCCCATATCATCGAAAAAACCGACGGCCCCATCCGCAAGGTGGTGGTGGTGGGCGGTGGCCCCGGCGGCATGGAAGCGGCCCGGGTGGCGGCCGAGCGCGGCCATAACGTGGTGCTGTTTGAAAAGGCGCCCGAACTGGGCGGCCAGATCACCCTGGCGGCCAAGGCGCCCCAGCGCGACCAGATTGCCGGCATCACCCGCTGGTACGCCCTGGAGCTGGCCCGCCTCAAGGTAGACCTGCGCCTGAACACCGCCGCCGACATGCCCGCCATCATGGCGGAAAAGCCGGATGTGGTGATCCTGGCGGTGGGCGGCACCCCCTTTATCGAGCAAAACCCCGAGTGGGGCGCGGCCGAAGGGCTGGTGGTGAGCAGCTGGGACATCCTCTCCGGCAAGGTGGAGCCGGGCAAGAACGTGCTGGTGTACGACACCATCTGCGAATTCTCCGGCATGTCGGTGGCCGACTACCTGGCGTCCAAGGGCAGCCTGGTGGAAATGGTGACCGACGACATCAAGCCGGGCGCGGCCATCGGCGGCACCACCTTCCCCACCTACTACCGCTCCCTGTACGAGCGGGAGGTGATCATGACTTCCGACATGGCCCTGCACAAGGTGTACAAGGAAGGGGACAAGCTCATCGCGGTGCTGGAAAACGAATACACCGGCCAGAAAGAAGAGCGGGTGGTGGACCAGGTGGTGGTGGAGAACGGCGTCCGTCCGGACGAGCGGCTTTACTACGAGCTGAAGGGCGACTCCCTGAACAAGGGCCAGATCGACCTGGAAGCCCTGTACGCGGCCCAGGCCCAGCCGGCGCTGGCCCAGCACGGCCAGGGCTATCTGCTCTACCGCCTGGGCGACTGCGTGGCCCAGCGCAACACCCACGCCGCCATTTACGACGCCCTGCGTCTGTGTAAAGACTTCTGAGCCAAGGGGCCGGGGGCAACCCCGGCCCTGCCGAGGTGCCCGCTATGTTCGAGCCTGTGATCCCTTATCTGTTAGTGCTGGCCTTCGCCCTGGCCGCCATCGGCGCCGCGCGCCGGGTGCGGCTGTGGCGCCGGGGCCAGCCCAGCCCGGTGCCCTTTTGGCAGGGGCTTGCCGCCATGCCGCGCCGCTACCTGGTGGACCTGCACCACGTGGTGGCGCGCGACAAGTATATGTCCAACACCCACGTGGCCACCGGCGGCGGCTTTGTGCTGGCGCTGGTGCTGGTGGTGCTGGTGCACGGCCTGGGCCTGCACAGCGCCTGGCTGGTGTGGCCGCTGCTGGCGGCCAGCCTGCTGATGGCGGTGGGCGCCCTGTTCGTATGGAAGCGCCGGCGCAAGCCCGCCAGTGAACTGCCCAACTCGCGCCTCTCGCGCGGGCCCTGGCAGCGGCTGCCGAAAAGCCTGCTGGCCTTTGCCCTGGGCTTTTTTATCGCCACCCTGCCGGCCGCGGGCATTTTGCCCGAAGGCACCGGCGGCGCCCTGCTGACCCTGCTGCTGCTGGCCCTGTGCACCTGGGGCCTGGGCGAGCTGGTGTTCGGCATGGCCTGGGGCGGCCCCATGAAGCACGCCTTTGCCGGCGCCCTGCACCTGGCCTTTCACCGTCGCCCGGCCCGCTTCGGCGGCGGCCGCGACACCGGCCTGAAGGCGCTGGATCTCACCGCCGACAAGCTGGGCGTGGAGAAGGTAACCGACTTCAAGTGGAACCAGCTGCTGGGCTTTGACGCCTGCGTGCAGTGCGGCCGCTGCGAGAGCAAGTGCCCGGCCTTTGCCGCCGGCCAGCCGCTCAACCCCAAGAAGCTGATCCAGGACATGGTGACAAGCCTCGCCGCCCAGGAAGAAGTGACCTACCGCGGCAGCCCGCACCCGGGCCAGGAAAACGCCGCCCGCACCGGCTGCCCCGACAAGCCGCTGGTGGAAAGCATGCTGGACAGCCAGACATTGTGGTCCTGCACCACCTGCCGCGCCTGCGTGGAAGAGTGCCCCATGATGATCGAGCACGTGGACGCGGTGGTGGACATGCGCCGCTTCCTCACCCTGGAGCGGGGCCAGACCCCGGGCAAGGGCCAGGAAGTGCTGGAAAACCTGATCGCCACCGACAACCCGGGCGGCATGGCCCCCGCCAGCCGCAGCAACTGGGCCGCCGACCTCAACATTCCGTTGATGAAGGAAGTGCGCGAGGCCGACGTGCTGCTGTGGGTGGGCGACGGCGCCTTCGACATGCGCAACCAGCGCACCCTGCGTGCCCTGGTGCAGCTGCTGCGCGCCGGTGGCGTGGACCTTGCCTACCTCGGCAACGAGGAGCTGGACTCGGGCGACCTGGCCCGCCGGCTGGGGGACGAAGCCACCTTCCAGCGCCTGGCCAAGGCCAATATCCAGACGCTCGGCAAGTACCGCTTTAACCGCATCGTCACCGCCGATCCCCATTCGCTGCAGTGCCTGGGCACCGAATACGCGGAGCTGGGCGGCGACTACCGGGTGGAGCACCACAGCGAACTGCTGGCGGAGCTGCACCGGAACGGCAAGCTCGCCTTTAACGGCGGCCAGAGCGGCAAGCTCACCTATCACGACCCTTGCTACCTCGGCCGCTACAACGGCGTGTACGACGCGCCGCGCTACCTGCTGGATCAGCTGGGCTTCGAGCGCAGCGAGATGGAGCGCAGCGGTTTCCGCTCCCGTTGCTGCGGCGGCGGCGGCGGGGCGCCGGTAACCGACATTCCCGGCGAGCGCCGCATTGCCGACATGCGCATGGACGACGCCCGGGCGGTGGATGCCGAGCTGATGGCGGTGGCCTGCCCCCAGTGCACCCTGATGATGGAAGGGGTGGTGGAGCCCCGGCCCCAGGTGAAGGACATTGCCGAGCTGCTGCTGGACGCCCTGGCCCAACCGGCCCAGGAGCAACCGCAGCGGCAAAAGGAGGAAGCCCATGTCTGATCTTATTCGCAAGGATCCACGCCTGGCCTGGATCCGCCGCAACCGGCTGCACCCGCGCCATGCTGAGCTGAGCGGCCAGCCCCTGCGCGGGCCCAGCGGCCTGCTGCGCAAGAACCCGCGGCCCCAGTGGCAGCTCGGCCCCAGCGGCCTGCGCCGGCTGGACCGGATGAACCTGGCCGGCGGCGGTGAGGTGTCGCAACTGGCCAAAAAGCGCAGCGAGCAGCCCAAGCTGCCCCTGCACAAGGTGGTGGAGCCCCAGGGCTACATTGCGGTGTGGCTGCCCCTTTCCGGCGGGCGCCTTACCGCCCACGGCAAGGACGTGCTGGGCCTGGCCCAGCAACTGGCGGCGGCGCAGGCGCAAAGCACCGCCGTGCTGGGGGTGCTGTGCGGCGAGCTGAAGGAAGGCATTGCCGAGGCGGGGGTGGACCGGCTGCTGCAGCTGCACGGGGTGGAAGGCTATCAGCCGGAAGCCTGGACCCAGCTGTGCCGGCAGGTGGAGCGCGAGTTCAAGCCGCTGCACTGGCTGTTCCCCGATGCGGGCGAGTCCGCCGAGCTGGGCCGCCGGCTGGCGGTGGAGCTGGGCGAGCGCCCGGCCACCGGGGTGTGGAAGTGGGAAGGCGAGCAGGTGATCGCCCGCACCGGTGCCGGCCACCAGGACGTGACGCGCCCCCTGTGCCGGCTGCTGCTGCTGCTGGAGGAATGCGCCTTGCCCTGCACCGATCACCGCTACGAGGCGAAACCGGTGGACTTTGAACCTGAAGCCCTGCTGAAGGCCCGGGTGCGGGACGGCGGCCGGGTGGCGGTGGATCCCGCCGACATTCCCCTGGCCGAGGCCGAGTTCATCCTCTCCGCCGGCAACGGCGTGCACGACTGGGAGCAGTTCCACCGGGCGGCGACCCTGCTGGGCGCGGCCGAAGGCGCCAGCCGGGTGGCGGTGGACGACGGCTTTATGCCGCGCAACCGCCAGGTGGGCGCCACCGGTACCTGGGTGAGTGCCCGGGTGTACATTGCCGTGGGCATTTCCGGCGCCGTGCAGCATTTGCAGGGCATCGGCAAGGTGGAGAAGGTGGTGGCCATCAACCAGGACACCGACTGCGACATGGTAAAACGCGCGAGCCTGAGCGCCATCGGCGACAGCAGCGAAATTTTGGCGGCGCTGATGGCGCTGGTAGAGGCCCGGCCGGCCCAGGAGGTAAGCGATGCAGCCTGATCATTCCCTCAACATAGCGGTGCTGGTAAGCGAAGGCCGCCACCCGGTGTCGGGCCGCGCCCGCCGCGCCCTGCAGGACGCCTGCGCCCTGGAGCTGGGCTTTGCCCTGGGCGGCAAGCTCGAGGCCATTCACGCCGGCAGCCCGGCCCAGCCTGCGCTGCAGGACTATTTGGGCATGGGCCTTAACCGGCTGACGGTGCTGCGCCAGGGCCCGGACGACGACGCCCTGGAGCTGCTGGGCCCCTACCTCAACGAGCTGCAGCCCGACCTGCTGCTCACCGGGGTGCGCGCCGAGCAGGGGGAGGGCTCCGGCATGCTGCCCTACCTGCTGGCCGAACGGCTGGGCTGGCCGCTGGTGACCGGCATTGCCGCCATCGAGCGGATAGACGGCGACGAAGTGACCCTGCTGCAGGCCCTGCCCCGGGGCCAGCGCCGCCGCCTGAGCGTGCGCCTGCCCTTTGTGGCCAGCGTGGACGAAGCCGCCGCCAACCCCCGCCAGTTGGCCTTTGCCAAGGCCCGGCGCGGCGGCATCAGCGAGAAACAGCCCGCCGCGCCCAAGCCCGACGCCGACCGCGCCGGCTGGACCTTGCAGGACGCCAAGCCCAGGCCCAAACGCCTGAAAGTGGCCAGTGCCAAAACCGCCGCCGACCGCTTCAAGCAGGCCACAGCCAAGGCACAGGGTGGTAAAGGGCAGATTATCCGCAACGACCCCCAGGCCGCCGCCAAGGCCATCTACGACCTGCTGGTAGAGGAGGGGGTATTGAGGAAGTAGGTTGTTGGTTGGTTTTGAGGCTTTAAATAAAAACGCCGGCGGAAGCCGGCGTTTTTATTTTGGGAGGCGGCTCATTTCGTTATTGAAACGTGTCTGTGATAGTGAGTGAGGTCCAAGGCTCTTTTAAACGCTTGGTTGTTGAGTTTGGCTATGGCTTAATTGAAATTAAATAATAGTTTTCTGTGGCAAAAAATATACCAATGGATAGAATTAATAAAGACAGTGATAAAATTGATAGATAATATTGCAGTTGTAGTTTTTTCTTCATTTCCTCGATGGTGTTTTTTGGTGTTTTTCCTTTTTTGTCACTGGGGTTTGTAAGGTGGTAGTTTATCTTGATCATTAAAAGGTTGAATCCATATGTCATTCCAAGAACAGCCACAATTAAGGATGACATGAAACTTACTTTAACCCAGAAATTTGAGGCCCCGAGTAAAGAACTAGAAGTGAATGCAAAGATCGCAAAAATTGTAACTAACAGATGTTTTGAAAAATCTGTCAATGAGTTATCTATATCCTGCATAAACTACTCCTTGCCTTTGATTAATGCTCGAATTTCCCTTTTAAGTGCTCTTTTACCGCTTAAATTGTTGATGAAGATAGAAATTGTGCGCGTGATTGTCTTTAGCTCTTCATTGCCTGCATATCGAGATGATAATTTAATCAAAGCAGAGTAATCAGATAAGCCTGCACTTTCAAAAACATCTTTTGATATTGATACGTCGGTGTTTGACGAAAAATACAGATAGTCATGTATTTTTTTCACGCTTTGTTCTCTTGAGTGTTCTTTAAGTTTTTCTTTGTACTTGCTGCGCATGTTTTTATATATTTCTGATGAACGAAAAACCTTGCTGTAAAATTCAAGTTTTGGAGGTAATGAAGTTTTTATGCTATCTTTAGTTATGTCTTTCTTTGCTGAAAAAATTAGTTCTCGTGATGCACGGCAAATACATGTTTTAATAAATGCTCTTAAAATCTCTCGGGCTAATTTATTGTTTTTCGAATCTTCATACATAGTAAGCCAAAGGGCTAATAACCAATATTCTTGACTGAAATGACGTAAAGCTTCATTGCCTAACTGATCTCCATTTCTATTTGCGATGCCGGTTGTAGGTCTCAATTTAATAATCACAGATTCGCGTGAACCAAAGTTAATATCTACTTTTTTACCAATATCACCAGTTATTACTAGTTGCTCATTATTTTTTGTGAAGCGCTCTGTGAAATAGTGTCTTAGGTAGTCATGTTCCAAAATGTTAGGATAGAGGTCTTTTTGTAATTGCTTATATCTCGAAAAACTAAAAACCATAAAAACTCCTTTTTGTATAGATACCATCCGATAGTGCTTTAAGAGCCTGTTCAAAGTCTTTTGAGCAGAAGAGTCAAGAAAGCCAAGTGAATGAACTGCAGACTGGTGTTAAGTAGCCGCTCGCAGTTCTTCCACAGCCGCCGGTTCTTTTCCAGCCAAGCGAAGCTGCGCTCTACCACCCAGCGTGTCAACCCCATGCACATGGTTAATGCCTGGTCAACCGAACTGGGCATGTGCATCGGGCAGCAAAAAGTTGACCAGAAATCGAACGAGATAACGGCCATACCGGCCCTGCTCAAGTTGCTTGAACTCGAGGGCTGTCTGGCCAGTATCGATGCGGCTGGCACTCAAGTGAACACGGTCGACACCATCCTTAAGAAATCGGCCGATTACCTGCTGGCGGTAAAAGACAATCAGCCTACGCTCAGTGCCGAGGTCCAGGCCAGGTTCCAAGCCTACTGGGACAGTACGGCGACCGATACTCCGGGCCCTGGCTTCAGCGAGCAGTTTGACTCGCAACACGGCCGGAAAGAGCATCGGCGATGTTGGACTATTGCCGTCGATGAGCACCTGCCGATTTGTCAGACGTGGAAAGCCAAGATCATCATCGCAGTGCAAGCCGAACTGTCGGCAGTACTGCTAAAAGTCTCTAAATCAGCAACGTAGGTTGTCCCCCCGACCCGCATGACCTTTTCTTGAAGGTGACGAAACCTGAAAGGAAAAGCATCATGCAAAGCCGAGAGGACTTTCACATGATAAAGCAACTTCGTGCTCAGGGGGCACACATTGTGGACATCGCTCACCGGATTGGCTGTTCCGAGCGGACCGTGCGCCGTTACCTGGCCTTGCCGGCACCACCCACCGCTAAACCGCGGACCCCTCGGGGCAGCAAGCTCGATCCCTTCAAGCCGTACATCGATGCGCTGCTGGGCCAGGACGTCTGGAATGCAGAGGTCATCCGTCAGCTGCTGCTGGAACGGGGGTATGATGGCTGTATCACCCTGATCCGCCGTTACATCCAACCCAGGCGCAGCCTTCGGGCCTGCAAGCAAACGGTGCGGTATGAAACCATTCCGGGAGAGCAGCTCCAGCATGACTGGGGGCAGATCCGCACCGAAATGGCGGGCCGACTCTGCACGGTCAACTTCGCGGTCAATGTCCTTGGCTATTCCCGCCACTTCCACGTCTGGGCCGGACCCAGCCAGGACGCGGAGCACACCTACGAGTCCCTGGTTCAGGCCTTCCGGTACTTCGGGGGAGTGCCCAACCGTGTGCTGGTCGACAACCAGAAGGCCGCCGTGCTTCGACATGACAGTGGCGGCCAGGTGACCTTCAATCCAGGCTTCCTGGCGCTGGCGAACCATTATAGCTTTACCGCCAGGGCATGCCGGCCACAGCGGCCTCGAACCAAGGGCAAGACCGAACGGATGGTGGGCTACGTGAAGCACCACTTCTTCCAACGCTATCGCCGCTTCGACAGCTACGCTCATCTGAATCAACTACTGGAGCAGTGGCTGAACAGCTATGCCAGCCAGCGGATACTGCGCCAGTTCCAGCAGTCTCCGGCCCAGCGTTTCGAAGAGGAACGTCACTCACTCAAGCCTCGACCGGCAACGGACTTCGATACCCGTTATTACGACATCCGCCATGTCGGCTGGGATGCCTACATCGACGTGCGTGGCAATCGCTACAGCGTACCGGCCGAGTGTTGCGGCCAACGGGTGACCATCCGCATCAGCCTGGACGGTGAGCTCACCATCTACGATATCCGGGGACAAGAGGTCGCCCGCCACCGGATGATCGATCGGAAACAGGGTTGGCAAACGGTGGCCGAGCATCACGAACCGCTGTGGCAGGAGGTGATGCCCGTGCAACAGCGGAGCCTGGCCGTGTATGAGGAGGTGCTGAGATGAACCTGGCCCAACTGCTCGACCGGCTCAAGATGGAGCACCTGCAAGCCTCCCTGGACTCCCTGTGTGAACACGCCAGCAAGAAGGAGCTGAACTACCGGGAATTCCTGGAGCAGGCCTTGGCCCAGGAATGGGGTGGCCGTCACCAAAAAGGCCTGGACACGCGCCTCAAGCAGGCCCGCCTCCCTTGGATCAAAACCCTGGAGCAGTTCGACTTCAGCTTCCAGCCGAGCATTGACCGTAAGCTGGTGCGGGAACTCTCCGGCCTGGGGTTCGTGGAACGCAATGAGAACGTGATCCTGCTGGGACCACCGGGGGTGGGTAAAACCCACTTGGCGGTCGCCCTTGGCGTCAAGGCTGCCGAGGCAGGCCACCGCGTGCTGTTCATGACATTGGATCGCTTGGTGAGCACCCTGGTCAAAGCCCGGCAGGAAAACCGACTGGACCGGCAACTCCAGCAACTGACTTACCCGAAGGTACTGGTGCTCGACGAGATAGGCTACCTGCCGATGACCCGGGAGGAAGCCAGCCTGTTCTTCCGGTTGATCAATCGGCGCTATGAGCGGGCCAGCACCATCCTGACGTCGAACAAGAGCTTTATGGACTGGGGCGAGGTGTTCGGAGATCAGGTCATAGCCACGGCGATCCTCGACCGACTCCTGCACCACTCAACGACGCTGAACATCAAGGGGGAAAGCTACCGGCTTAAAGACAAACGTAAGGCCGGTCTCGTTCCCGGAACACTCCCACGACAGGAGGATACTGACGATACCGAAGCTCAACAACCGGACACTGAACACTGATGAAAACCGGACAATCTATGTTGATGAAAAGCGGTCAAACTGGGGTGTTGTTGACAGAACGGGTTAACAAAGGAAAAGGCCATGATTTTGTTCGCTTTTATATAAGTAGTCGGGCACTGGATGCCAGCTCAGCACTGAAGGCAACCCGCTCGCACTGGGCGGTGGAAAATCTGCTGCACTGGATGCTGGACATCGCCTTTGACGAAGAGAAGCAGCAAGCCAGGGTGGGTTATGCAGGCGAAAACCTGGCTGTCATCAGGCAATGGATCCTGAACATGTTGAAGCGCAATACGTCACGTGCCCTGAGCATGGCAAATAAGCGGAAACTGTGCTGCCTGAATGACGATTATTTGCTCGAGTCCATGAATCTGTTCAAATTATGAACTCTGGTGCGTCAGCCCTGCCCCTCTAAGTAACCTCCTCACAAGCAACCAATAGTAAATTTTTTGAAAAAAATATTGCTTCTCTCTTGAGATTTCTCGTGCGAGTCCACATCTATTAGGTAGCCCTTCTCGCTCGGGGCTGACAGACGGTTTTGGTGACTTCCTCATATCCTGAATCCATTATTTCGACTACGGAGATATGGGTATGATTAAGCTCACCGTTATCAAACACATCAATACACTTAGGAAATTACGTGATGACAAAGACGCACGGATCACATCAGAGCAAAGGGAAGCTCTAAGCTACCTGATAAATGCAATGTTGATACAATTTGCAGCAAACTCTGTATGGCAGATCATTAAGCTCGCTACCCAAGTTATGGGGGGCTAGGCGTTTTTGGCTGACTACCTCGGCACGGTATTCAGCGATCATGTTAAGGAGGATTATCGAAAAGCAAAAGCTATAAATTTGTCAGCCACTAAATTCAACCATCAGGAAACTTTAAAGGAGATATCTAGCGCATAGCCACTATCAACCTATTAATGCAAGGTTACAATCTATCGGAGAAAACAATGAAAACCAGAAGACTGATAGCTAAGCATTAAACCCCTGTTTACTTAGGAGGAAGAGCCAACTCCTCCGGTAAATGTATGAGTTGCTGAAGCAGCAGCAATTTTTACAAGAGCGAATAACGCTCAGTGAGAGATCAATCCACTTTGCAATCAGGAGGCATCAATGAACATTAAAATAATATCTTTGTTCGGCGAGATCCTGGATAACTCTGTGGATGCGGCATTAAGCGAGATCACCACATTCGGCCACTCCTACCTTGATGACATTATGAATTCATTAATGTCAACAGATAGAAATATTTTTAGCGATTATACAACTAATCAGCATAAAAGTGACCTAGCTGAATTGGAGCGTCTACTTATAGTCTCTTATCGAGTAGTCAACCAAATTCGAGGGTTGACCACATCAATTCTCACTGACAACACCCAACTGCTTAAAGTCTCGAATAGGCTAGCTAGAACTCCTCCTCAAACTCCTTTTTTTGATGAACCAAGTATAAATACATGCTCATAAACTGAAATATCTTTCTTATATTCAGAATAGAAATATTTCACAACCCGATACATAAACTTAGTGATTAACTGCCAATCTTGAACATTTAATACAATATTATCTTTGTGCTCATAGTCAGCTTGATGAACACTCTGATTTCTAACCCGATACACATCCATTGATAAAGATCTTCTACAGTCTTCTTGCTCATAATTTTTATTTGACAAAAAGGATATATTAGATAGAGATGATGAATTGAAAATAGCTTCAGGCAGCAATGCGAAAAGAGAACTTATTGACTCCTTCTCTTTCTCCCTCCACTTAATTGCATTAGCGACAATCCCGGCCAAACTATAAGCATCATGCTGAATTCCAACACCACTCTTCAAGTTCAACATCCATGGCAAATAATATATCGCCTCCAAACATCTATATATCTCAATAAAAATATACTTGTAATGTGAAGATGTTAATGACAGATAAATGTTTTCATAATGAACAGAACCAAGGTTATATAAATCACTCGCTAAGCTTACAAGCTCTCTATCTATGAGTGCAGATTGAAGTCGCTCTACTTCTAAAGTCAAAGTTAAAGCCAAAAACCAATTGTCACGACAAGTTAATATACTATCAACCCCAACCTCATAAATTAAAACCGGCGTATATACTTCAATCAACTCATCAATAGCGTGCCCTCTATATTCCTCTTGAAATTCTCGCGCCCCTAAGCCTAACGTCTGTTCAATTAAATCTGCACTTAAATTTATTTTTGGCTTATATGTTCCTTCTAAGTAATAACAAAAACTCAAGAAAAAACATTCTTCAAAAAAGCATTCTATAGCAGAATGCTCTTTTAAAATATCACTTAACTTCTCTTGCTCTTCTCTTGTTAAAAACTCACAAGAAACACACAAATAGTGCTGCTGATCGCATTCGAAGTATGTAAAAAAATCCCCGTTACTTAAATATGAAACGTGAGATTTATCTATCTTCAACTCCCTAAGCCTTCGATACTGAGCTGTTGTATATTCATCATCCCAATAATCTTCCAATGGAGCGGTCTTCAAATCACCAATATTTATCACTCCATCTCTATTGGTGGCAATGTTCTTTATTGGATTGAATATTTTCTCCAAGTAGTCTTTCTGAGATATGCCCATTC
Organism: Zobellella denitrificans; assembly: GCF_002407485.1. Lineage (NCBI taxonomy): Bacteria > Pseudomonadati > Pseudomonadota > Gammaproteobacteria > Aeromonadales > Aeromonadaceae > Zobellella > Zobellella denitrificans. Next base: position 1,562,154 of record NZ_CP012621.1, read on the forward strand.
TATGCTTTTCTCCAACAAGGCGTCATTTTTTGAATCTTCTCTGTTTTCTCAATCAACACAGAAAACGCTTCGGTGAAAAACCTACGTTCAAAACGACCAACTTGTGATTTCTTAACATTCATCAGTTCATCAAGAACATCCAAATCTAAAAACACCCCCAACTCTTCATGGGTCATATCTTCAAGCTTTCTAATAAGCTCATTCAATCGTTCTTTACAGGATTCAAACTTACTAACTGCACTAGTCCAGTCAATATCAAAACCTGGCTCATCAAATACATGTATAGCTAATGCAACACAGAAACCAATTTGAGCTGGGAAACTTTTGAAAATCTCACTCCCACTCTTGTAGCGAGTAGGTAATTCACCATTAACGCTTTGATAGATGTAATTAGAAAATGCTTTGTCGAGTGATGTCATCATGCTTATGGTTTCAACAAAATAGCCAAGAAACATCTCATGAGATGATGACTCGATTAAGTCTAACCTTGCAAAATCTTCGGCAACCTTATCCTTAAGATCGACCTCATATTTCCTAGAAGAAAAGCTTAGTAAAAGCTGAATCAAGTTCTCTCCTTGATATTGCCCTGCCTTAGTCCTCCTTCTTGGCTCGATATCATTATTGAAGATAGTTATATCATTACCAACCTTATCTTCAATCAATTTAAGTAGCGGGCTATATACTGTTTTTAATTGGCGAGACACTTCCCAAGGAACTTGCCCAGTATTTAAGACTAGCATTCGGTAAATTAGATTATTCAAGCTATCAGAAACCCAATACTCTACTCTTATACTTTCATTCAGTACACTTTCATTTTCATTCTTGGCATCTATTATAGCTGTTGTTCTTTGCATCCCGTCAATAATAGAAACTCTTCCTAAGTGAGGCTCTCCTACAAGTTCTAGTAGTTCCTCATTGCTTCTCAAACCCTTGAAACCTTCCCATTCTTCTTTTGTTGTATGAATTCCGATAACAACAGGAGGGAGAACTGCCCCTTTTGATATATCAGAAACCATTCTACTTCTGATTGTGATTGCGGTCTTAGTTTTCAGCGGAGCACGCTGGCCCGCAATGCCACCATTATCTGAATAAACCTTATCGACAAACTCTAAATAATCAGAAACTTTAATCTTAGTAAGTATTGACACACATCTAAGATTACTTTGCTCAATTATATCAAACATGTAGAACCTCAATAAGATAAAATGTTATTTGCAAACTTATAGTATGAAGAGAAGAAAATTAACTTTTTGGCAGATTTCTAAGCACTCTCTCTTTCACATCATCAGCGCACTGAGCACCCAGTAATGTATGAGAGAGAAACATTGACGTAGCACTCCCACCACGACTTTCTCTGATCTTCATGCTGGCGGCGTAGACAGCGCCCTGCCGCTGATAAACGTCTTCCCACCAGTCCCTGCCATGCCTTCCAATGACCTTCTCTCTTACGATCTTGAATTTGGTTTTGCTTTGAGGGGATGCGTCTGTTGCAAGCACACTGGCCCAGGCCATCCTTAGCGTGTAGGTCATTAAGATCAAAGCCCTGGGCCTGTATGTCTTTGGTTACGTCGGGGTGAAAAAGCAATTTTTCAGCATCGATCATTCGTTTTACCCACAGAGGGATAGCCATCTTGTAGGCAAAGTAAATCTCATGCTTGGAGTAACCGGTGGTGTGCTCTCTCCATTTTTCCGGCTCATCTACCAGTGAGAGTGTTCTTGCCAGCTCGAATAATGGGGTCAGGTCTTGCCTTTTGCCCTTCTAATTAGAGCTGGTAGCAAAGAACAAGAGCTGCGTCCACGCTGAACCTTTTTTAGGTCATAACTGCCTTCCTGAATGCTGCTGCAGATATTGCATCAAAGAGAACCTTGCCTTGGGCAAAACCCACGCTACCGCCCGTCACTGATCTCAGGCTTAAGCGCATCCCTGCTTCCTCGTTTGTGTCCATTCTTGTTGCGTAATGGTGAAAAGGCAATGACAAAGGGCGCATTTTGCGAGGCGATTGTTGGAGTCTGGTGTTGATTGGTTGAGTTTTATCCGGTTTGGTGGGGTGGGGGGCTCATACGTGTCTGCAGAACAAGCGCCATTGTCCGGGCCGGAGCGGCTTGCTCTGGTTCCCCGCCTTCGCGCTGAGGGCTCCCCAGTTTTTATGAGTCATGCCGAAACACCCGGTGACAGTAAGTAAAGGCGGCTCAACCGGGCCAAGGCTCGCTCCAGTAGCGAGCCTGTGACTCGCCGGGGCTCATGAAACAGCATTTGCTTGCCCAAGCTCAGAAAAGACAGCACACGGCGTTTCACCGTATTAGCCTGGTAGCGCCGATGCCGCCCTTGGTGCTCACCTTCAAATCCCACCAGCCACAGCATCAGCGTGGCAACCTGGGCAATCAGGCATAACACCGCAATCCGTTTTTCCCCGAGGGTTTTGCTGTTGCTCCAGCCAAACCCGTAGCGCTGGCTCTTGTCATCACGGAAATTTTGCTCAATTTGCATGCGGGTCTGGTAGATGGATACCACTTCTTTGGCGCTCAAGCGTTCATCCGAGGTAACCAACAGCCAGGGCTCCTTGGCCAGAGCACGGTAACGCTCCTCCGCTTGCGGATACAGCGGCTGCTTTTTACCCCGCTTTTTATGTCGCCCCTTGGCTGGCCCATGATATTGATGGAAATAAACCGAGCAACGACGCTTCACTGACTTGCCCAACTGGCCGGACCCCAGCGCCTCGGGCGTAGCGCTTGCATGCTGTGTCAGGCCAGTCGCTGGGTGCCATTCCTGTTCACTATCCAGCTTGCCGTAGATACGTCCGCGAACCCGGCCCACAAACTCCCAGCCCAATGCGCGTACCTGCCGTAACCACGGTGTTTTGAAACCGGCATCCGTCACAATCACCACACGGCGTTGCGTTCCCAGCAATGCTTGCAGGTCGAGAAGAAACTGCTGATGCTCATCGTTATGCTCCTGCCGCTCCGAGGACACGACCCGGTTCAGCAAGGGCAACCCACGGCCGTCATACACCAGACTGGCGCGCAGTACATGGAAGTCCTGGCTGCAGCAGCCACTCCAGTCAATGGCAATAACACAACTGGGCAGGCATGCCGTGATGCGGCGGGCGATAGCGGCACTGATGGCAGTGTTCTCATCGTGCAGTTTTTGATTGCCGATAAACCGGTCTACCCGCTTTATCTTGTGCTTCACTTTGGCCTTTCCCGGAAGATGGCGACCAATTTTCGTCAGGGAAAGTGTGTTACCAGCAATCAACCCTTCGGCACAGGACAGCAGAGTGTTGGTGCGGGCCTGATGGAAAGAAGAGAGGACAGTGCGAAAGAAGTTATGGCAAACTGTGCGGACGGCAGGCATGGCGGAACGTCTTTGTTTTTTGGCGATTAATAAAGACGCAATCTACCATGCCTGCCGATTTTTTTGGGGATCCCTCAGCGCCTTCGCGGGGATGACGGAGTTGTTGGATGCCGCTGGCTTTTTACCTTTGTGGGAAAGACAGAGCCGGCCTGGGTATGGCCATTCTGACAACAAAAGCCCTATCATCAGGTAGGGCAGGAGCAAAACCAGACGAAGAGGGGACAATCGCGGACAACGGCTGAAGATTCTGCCGCCTTTGTTATATAATGTGAGCACTACTCAGGAGCAGGAGAGCCGCCATGATACGCCGAAGCAAGAGCGCCGCACGCAACCAACTCAGTCCGGAACGGATCCGTCGCTCCGTAGCCAGCTCCAGCGCCATTGAAACCGGTGAGCCCACCGCCATCATTGAGGCCCGGCTAAAGTCCGGCAAGCGCCGTTTTCCGCAACTGACCCTGGCCGACTGAGCTGACTTAATTCTGCTGTTGTGCCAGCACGTCTCTTACCAACCGCTCTACGTGCTGGCAGTCTCCTCCTACCCCGGCCTGAATGGCCTTAAAGTAAAAGTCCTTGTGTTCCTCCCACAGCTGATAGTCCAGCGGCTGAAAGCCGGCCTGCAGGGCCATAACGTCGAGCAGCAACCGAGAAATACGGCCGTTTCCCTCCCGAAACGGGTGGATCAGAATGAACTCCACATGGCTCTGGGCCAGGTAACGGATCACGGTGTCTTCCGGTTGGGTGTTCAGCCCGGCAAGTTGTGACAGATAGTCTCGCTCAAAGGCCGAGACCAGGCGGGGAAGCTGATCGGCCGCGGCAAAATGAAAGTCGCCCTTGCTCATGTTGACGGTGCGCAGCCGGCCCGCCCAGTGGTACAGGTTGCCCAGCCACTGGTGATGCCAATGCTGAATATCGGCAAAGGTCAGCTTGTCCCAGAGGCGTGGCAATACCTGCTGGTACAGGGCATCCAGCAGTTCGGTTTCTGCGTCCTCGATATCCTGCCAACGGGTCAGCGCAAGACGATTGCGTAGCACGCCGGGTTCGCCCCCCGGTTGATATTCGGCTTCGTTTCCTGTTGCATCATACCGGCTCATTGGGGCTCCTTCAGGCCAGTCGCCAACGCAAGGTGAACCATCTCTGGGTGCTGCTTTTTTGGCGCATTTTTTGTTCCAGGGCATCGATATGGGCATCACGACGGGCTTCGATGGCATCTTCCTGTTAACGCCGAGGTAATACTGACCCCCTGACGCCGAGGTAAAATTGCCCCCCTGGCCATCATCGCCGTAGCCAGCAGAATACCCACAATCTTGTTATTGGGCTTTTGTAAACCAAACAGGTTTTTTTAGCCGGTTTGCGATGGAGGATGTGCAGACAGAAGCACATCCTCGCTTGCATTCACTCTTGTCGCAGCATAGTCAAAAACCATGACGGGGGTGTGTTTTGCCGGAGGGTTGTTTGAGTTTGGTGCTATTTGGTTAAATTTTGTCCACCTTGGTGGGGTGGGGGTCAGGCGTGTCTGCAGAGCAAGCGCTGTTCTTCGGGCCGGAGCGGCTTGCCCTGGTTCCCCGCCTTCGCGGGGAAGACGGGGGGAGTGCGGGGATGGCGGGGGGAGTGCGGGGATGAGCGGGGGAGTGCGGGGTGATGGGTGAGTGGCCGGTGTGGGATGGGGGCTTTTCGGTGGGTGCTGGTGGTGTTTGAGGGGCCGCCTGGTTCCCCGCCTTCGCGGGGATGACGGGGGAGTACGGGGATGAGCGGAGGAGTGCGGGGTAATGGGGGAGTGGCCGGTATGGGATGGGTCGCTTCGGTTGGTGTTGGTGGTGTTTGAGGGGCCGCCTGGTTTCCCGCCTTCGCGGGGAAGACGGGGGATGGCGGGGATGACGGAGTGGTAGCGCACTATAACAAAGCATTAACATCATAAATGGGCTGATTTGAAGTATTCATTTCTTTTATGGTGGGCGGGGCTCTAGCATCGGGGTTATGCGCTAAACCGGTGTTTCTCGGCGCAGCAACCATCAGCTACAAGGAAGGAGTCTTACCATGCAAATGCCCAACACCCTCAGCATCCCCAACGGCGAAAAAGTCCGCGGCATGTTCTCCCGCGAGGAAATGCTCTCCCGCCAGCAAAAGCTGCGCCAGTACATGGCCGTCAACGATGTGGATGCGGTGCTGTTCACTTCCTACCACAACATCAACTACTTCAGTGATTTTGTGTACTGCCGTTTTGGCCGCGACTACGGCCTGGCGGTCACCCAGGACATCCACACCACCATCACCGCCAATATCGACGGCGGCCAGCCCTATCGCCGCAACGCCCTGGGCGACAACCTGGTGTATACCGACTGGCAAAAAGACAACTTCTTCCGCGCCGTGCAGCAGCTGATTGGCGGCGCCCGGCGGGTGGGGGTGGAGTTCGACCACCTCAGCCTGCAAAACCTGGACAAGCTCAAGGCCGCGCTGCCCGAGGCCGAGTTTGTGGACATCGGCGTGCCCACCATGAAGATGCGCATGATCAAGTCGGCGGAAGAAATCGCCCTTATCAAGCAGGGCGCCCGGGTGGCGGACGTGGGCGGCGCCGCCATTCGCGATGCCATTGCGGTGGGCGTGCCGGAGTATGAAGTGGCCCTGGCCGGCACCCAGGCCATGGTGCGTGAAATTGCCCGCACCTTCCCCCATGGCGAGCTGATGGACACCTGGGTGTGGTTCCAGTCCGGCATCAATACCGACGGCGCCCACAACCCGGTCACCAGCCGCAAGATCGAGGCCGGCGACATCCTCAGCCTGAATACCTTCCCGATGATCGGCGGCTACTACACTGCCCTGGAGCGGACCCTGTTCAGCGAATACGCCTCCGACCGCCACCTGGAGCTGTGGGAGATCAACTGCAAGGTGCACCGCCGCGGCCTGGAGCTGATCAAGGCCGGCAACCGCTGCTGCGACATCGCCGCCGAGCTGAACGAGATCTTCGCCCAGCACGACGTGCTGCAATACCGCACCTTCGGCTACGGCCACTCCTTCGGCACCCTCAGCCACTACTACGGCCGCGAGGCGGGGCTGGAGCTGCGGGAAGACATAGACACGGTGCTGCAGCCGGGCATGGTGGTGTCCATGGAGCCGATGATCATGCTGCCCGAAGGGCTGCCCGGCGCCGGCGGCTACCGCGAGCACGACATCCTGGTGATCAGCGAAAGCGGGGTCGAAAACATCACCCGCTTCCCGTTCGGCCCCGAGTACAACATCATCAAGGGCTGATAACAGGGCCCATCCCCGCGCCGGGGATGGGCTTTTTCGTTTTAATCGCTGCACCCCAAGGGGCGGGCCCCCGGCAGCCCGATGCAGCAATAAGGAGCAGTGATTTACTATGCCGTCTGCAGCGCAATGGAGAGCGTGGCAGCTTGAAAATGGGAGATGCCCGCAAGCACCCCAGGGGGCTTGTCTGGTATCTTGTGGTTAATGAGAACAGCTTGTTTCGAGCAGTTCTAAGGAGTTGGACGTCATGGTTCTCAATAATGGCCCATTGAAGGGCATTAACCCCTATATCATGTTTATTTCCCTGCTGATCACGGTGGGGCTGATCGGCTTTGCGCTCATCTATCCGGGTGAGTCCGCCGCCCTGGTGGATACCGTCAGAACGGTGATCACCCTGTCCGCCAACGCCTGGTACGTGCTGCTGGCGGCCCTGTTCCTGGTGTTCTGCATCTGGATCGCCTGCAGCAAGTACGGAAAAATCCGGCTGGGGCGGGACGACGAAAAGCCGGAGTTCGGCTACTTTGCCTGGTTCGCCATGGTCTATGCCGCGGGCCAGGGCATCGGCATCATCTTCTGGTCCATCGCCGAGCCCATGTTCCATTTTTCCGGCGGCTCGCCCTTTTCTCCCGAAACCGGCAATCAGGAAGCCGCCGCCTCGGCCATGGCCATTTCCTTCTTTCACTGGGGGCTGAACGCCTGGGCCATTTATTGCGTGGTGGGGCTGTCGCTGGCCTTTATCTGCTACCGGCTGAACAAGCCGCTCAGTATTCGCTATACCCTCTACCCCCTGTTCGGCGACAAGGTCACCGGCCGCTGGGGCGTGCTGATCGACGTGATTGCCGTGTTCGCCACCCTGTTCGGCATCGCCACCTCCCTCGGCATGGGCGCGCAGCAAATCAACGCCGGCCTGTCGGAAATCTGGGGCATTCCGCAAAGCCCGGGCGTGCAGCTGGTGCTGATTGTGGTGATCACTATCTGCGCCCTCATCTCCGTGCTCACCGGGCTGAAGAAGGGGGTCAAGTACCTGTCCATCGGCAACATGTGGCTCACGGTGCTGCTGCTGGTGTTTTTCTTCGCCTTCGGGCCCACGCTGTACATCCTTAAAACCTTCTTCGCCGGCACCTTCGACTACCTGACCCAGCTGCTCAGGTTCAACTTCTATATCGAAACGCCCCCCCATGCGGTAACCGATGCCGAGGCCAGCTGGAAAGGCATGTGGCAGGGCTGGTGGACCGTGTTCTACTGGGGCTGGTGGATGTCCTGGGCGCCCTTCGTGGGGGTGTTTGTGGCGCGGGTGTCCCGCGGCCGCACCATCCGGGAATTTATCTGGGGCGTGGTCGGGGTGTCTTCGCTGCTGTCCTTCGTCTGGCTGGCGGCCTACGGCGGCACCGCGCTCTACCTGGATCTGTTCGAGAATGCCGGCATCGCCGCCGTGGTAAACAGCGACGTGGCCAAGGCACTCTATGCCACCTTCCAGGGCATGGATCTGGGCGGCCTGTCCACCCTGGCGATGATCGTCGGTACCATCATGGTGGCCACCTATTTCATCACCTCGTCCGACTCCGGCACCCTGGTGCTCACCACCATCATGAGCGAAGGGGACGAACACCCGCTCAGTCGGCACCGGGTGATCTGGGGCGTGATGCAGGGCGTGGTGGCGGCAGTGCTGCTGTTCGTGGGCGGCGAGGCGGCGCTAAGCTCGCTGCAAACCGCCTCCATCGCCGCGGCCCTGCCGTTTTCCCTGATCATGCTGCTGATGTGCGCCGCCCTCTATAAGGGGGTCAGGGCCGAACACAAGAAAATAAGCGATGCCAGCCTGTATGGCGCGGCCATAGTTAACTCCAAAGAGGTATGAAGTCATGGTTAACCTGGAATTGATGGACTGGCAAACCTACGCCGCCAGGGTCAAGGATGGCAATGCGGTCATCATGCTGCCGATAGGCGCCATCGAGCAGCACGGCCCCCATATGTCGATGAACCCGGACGTGCTGATCCCCAAGGCCATCTCCGAAGGGGTGGCCGGCAAGTCGAGTGCCATCCTGGTGGCGCCGCCCATCTCCTACGGCTACAAGTCGCAGGTCAAGTCCGGCGGCGGCAACTTCTTTCCCGGCACCACCTGCATCAACGGCAAAACGCTGATCGACGTGGTCAAGGACGTGCTGGTGGCCTATGCCCGCCACGGCAACCGCAAGTTCGTGCTGGTGAACGGCCATTTCGAAAACTCCATGTTCCTGGTGGAGGGCATCGATCTGGCCCTGGAGCACCTGCGCCACGAGGGCATCCAGGCCCAGGTGATGCTGCTGTCCTACTGGGATTACGTCACCAAAGACACCATTGAAACCGTGTTCCCCGACGGCTTTACCGGCTGGGACGTGGAGCACGGCGGCGTGCTGGAAACCTCGCTCATGCTCCACCTGCACCCGGAGTGCGTGAACATGGAGAAGGTGGTGCACCACCATCCGGCCACCTTCCCGCCCTACGACATCTTCCCGCCGGAGCCGAGCTGGGTGCCATCTTCCGGCACCCTGTCGTCGGCCAAAAACGCCAGCGAGGAATACGGCCGGCTGCTGTTCAACGTCTGCGTCGAGGGCATTTTCGGATCGGTGTCGGAACGTTTTATCCAAGCATAAAACGCCCATCGGGTAACCCATGGCAGGCCACCGCGGGTCGCCTGCCCCATGTGATGTACGGGGGGCTGCGCATGCATGCCGCTATTAGCGAGATAAAAAAAGGCCGCCACCGGCCGGGCGATACCCTGGTGGTGAAGGGCTGGGTAAGAACACGGCGGGATTCCAAGTCCGGGCTGTCCTTTATCAATTTGTACGACGGCTCCTGTTTCGACAGCCTGCAGGTGGTGGCGCCCGAGCACCTGGGCAACTACCGGGCCGAGGTCACCCGGCTCACCACCGGCTGCGCCCTGGTGGTAAGGGGGCAACTGGTGGCGTCGGTGGGGCAGCAGCAGGCGCTGGAGCTGCTGGCCGAGGAGGTGACGGTGGTCGGCTGGGTCGACGACCCCGAAAGCTACCCCATGTCGCCCAAGCGCCACAGCATCGAATATCTGCGCGAGCACGCCCACCTGCGGCCGCGCACCAACGTGATCGGCAGCGTGGCCCGGATAAGAAACTGCATCTCCCAGGCCATTCACCGCTTTTTTGACCAGCAGGGCTTTCTCTGGGTGGCTTCGCCCATCATCACCGCCTCCGACTGCGAAGGGGCGGGGCAGATGTTCCGGGTGTCCACCCTCGATCTGCAGGAGCTGCCGCGGGATGAGCAGGGTCGGGTCGACTTTGGCCAGGACTTTTTCGGCAAGGAGACCTTCCTCACCGTGTCCGGCCAGCTCAACGCCGAGGCCTACGCCTGCGCCCTGAGCAAGGTGTATACCTTCGGCCCCACCTTCAGGGCCGAAAACTCCAACACCAGCCGCCACCTGGCCGAGTTCTGGATGGTGGAGCCGGAAGTGGCCTTTTCGGATCTGGACGACAGCGCCCAACTGGCCGAGGCGCTGCTCAAGGCGATTTGCCGGGCGGTGCTGGCCGAGCGCGTCGACGATCTGCGCTTTCTCTCCGGCTATGTGGGCGAGGATCTGCTGGCCCGGCTGGATCAGCTGGCCGGCATGGACTTTGTGCATATCAACTACACGGAGGCGGTGGCCATTCTGGCGCAGGCGCCGCGCGAGTTCGAGTTTCCGGTGTATTGGGGGGCGGACCTGTCTTCCGAGCATGAGCGCTACCTCACCGAGGAGCACTTCAAGAGCCCGGTGGTGGTCAAAAACTACCCCAAGGACATCAAGTCCTTCTACATGAAGGTCAACGACGACGGCACCACCGTGGCCGCCATGGACGTGCTGGCGCCGGGCATCGGCGAGATCATCGGCGGCTCCCAGCGCGAGCACCGGCTGGAGGTGCTGGATGCGCGCATGGCGGAGCTGGGCATGAAGCCCGAGGAATACGAATGGTACCGCCAGCTCCGGCGCTACGGCACCGTGCCCCACGCCGGCTTCGGCCTGGGCCTGGAGCGCATGGTGGCCTACGTCACCGGCCTGGGCAACGTCCGCGACGCCATCCCCTTCCCAAGAACCCCGCGCAACGCCAGTTTTTAACGCCGGGCGCCGGCCCCCGCCGGCGCCTCCCGCCTGTTATTTCGTCACTCCCGTGTTTCCTCCGTCACTCCTGCCAAGGCGGGCGTCCAGCCGTGTCTGCAAGCACACCCCGATCAGCAACAACTCATTAACATCCCAAATGGTCTGATTTGAAGTATTCATTTCTGTTATGCCCGGCGGGGCCCTAGCATCGAAGGCGTACGCTAAACCGGGAATTTACCTATCCGGTTATGCAAGGGCGGTAGAAGGAGTGGTTACCGCCTGCCTACTTCTGGTGAGGCCGGCCAGGCCGGTGGAATCAGGGAACTTAAACCAGCCTCGGCAGAGGCTGCTCGAAGAGGTAGAAGTCATGTTGATGCAATCCTGGACCATGGAATGGTTTGCCTATCTTAACGCCATCATCCTTGCCTGGGCCGCGCTGGCCTACGGCTACCGGCAGTATGTGCGCAAAGATCACCGCCGTTGCTGAACGGCCGGGCCAACACACGTTAAAGGGAACTTGAGATGGAAAATTACCAGTGGTTGAACTGGGCCCTGCTATTGGGCTCGTTCGGAATATTGATCTTTATCGGCTATCTCTCCAGCCGGGTGGTGAAAGACAGCGACGAAACCGGCTTTCTGGTGGCCGGGCGCAGCCTGGGGCCCTTTGTGGGCGCCGGCACCATAGTGGCCACCGGCTTCAGCGGCTGGGGCTTTATGGGCTCGCCGGGGGTGGCCTACGAGTTCGGCTCCATCGAGGTGCTGGGCAACTTCTTCTTCGCCCCGGCCATGGTGATTGCCGTGCTCTACTTCGCCGGCTTTCTGCGCCGCCGGGCCGACGAGCTGGGCAGCTGCACCATTCCCGAATACGTGGCCCAGCTGCACGGTGGCGGCGCCCTGCTGGAGCGCTGGGTCAAGGGGGTGGCGGCGGCCATTACCATAGTGCTGCTGCTGGTGTTCCTCACCAGCCAGATCAAGGCGGTGGGGCTCTTGGGCGCCTCCTGGCTCGGCATCAGCCTGAGCGAGAGCGCGCTGCTGATGATCTCGGTGATCATCCTCTACACCATGCTCGGTGGCCTGGCCGCGGTGGCCTGGACCGACACCCTGATGGTGGCGGGCATGGGCATCGGCGCCCTGGTGATGATGGTGCAGGTGTTCACCGACGTCAGCCCCATGGAAATGGTGGAGCGGCTCAACGCCATCGATCCCCAGCTGCTCAACCCCACCACCTCGGCGCCCTACGGCGAGAGCCGGGGCTCGGTGTTCCTGGTGCTGCCCTATGCCTTCTTGTTCACCGCCGTGCTGCCCTATATGGCGGTGCGCTTCCTGGCCTTTAAACCCACGGTGAAAATGCACCAGGTGGCCATTTGGGTGGCGCCCATGGGCTGCTTGCTCAGCCTGGTGCCCATCGTCGGCATGTATGTGCGGGTGGCGCACCCGGAGCTGGCCGAGCCGGATCAGGCCATGCCGGTGTATTTGGCCAACTTCCTGCACCCGGCCCTGGCGGGGGTGATCACCCTGTTCATCCTGTTCGCCATGAAGTCCACCGCCAACTCGCTGCTGCACACCGTGTCCAGCGCCGCCTCCCACGACTTGCGCACCGCCCTGTTCCCGCACAGCCGGGCCTCGGGTGCCCGCATTTTGTGGATCAACCGCATCTGGGTGGCCATTCTCGGTTTTGTCGGCTTCCTGATGATGCTGTACGCGCCGCCCTTTATGCTGTCCTGGCTCGGCATCCTGGGCTCCGGCACCCTGCTGGCGGTGATGATAGGCCCGGTGTTCATCTCCGCCTTCTGGCAGGGCAATGGCTACGGCGCCCTGGCCGCCATGTTCACCGGCCTGGTCACCAGCGGCGGCTTCCTGCTGTTTACCAAGGTCGGCTGGGTGGAAGGTCCGCTCTACGGCTGCCTGGCCTCCGGCCTCACCTATGTGCTGGTGAGCAAGCTTACCTCGGGGGCGCCGTCTTCCTCCGTGGTCAGGGCCGGCTGAGCCGGTTGCCAGCAAGCACCAAAGCCCGGGCACGCCTGGGCTTTTTCCGTGCTGGAGCATCAGGCGGTGTAAACGGTGATCCGCACGATGCCTCCTGGGGCGCGGGCGGCCCGCCCGCGCTCCATCGGCAAGGAGTACATCTGCCAACGGCGGTGTCCGGCAGCCCGATTTTTCAACGATACGGTTTCTGGCCGGTAGACGTCGTAGGGAGAACTGCAAAGGGAGCTAATTGAATACTTTTATTTTTGCTCGTCGCTTAACAGAACTGTCATGACACTGTGGATAATAACCATTCTTTTGATATGGATATATGGGATGCCAGGTCCGCCTTTCGGGGAGTGGGCGCCGGGCCTGGCTTCAGGGATGAAGATCATGCAGAGGAAGGTGGAATGAAAATCAACCAGCCCGTGAGCGGGCGAAATATCGAATTGCCGGAAGGGGTGAACATCCTTTCCACGACCACGCCGGACAGCCACATCACCTATATCAACCAGTCCTTTGTCGAGATCAGCGGCTACAGCCGCGAAGAGCTGCTGGGCCAGCCCCACAACATCATCCGCCACCCGGACATGCCGGAGGCGGCCTTCGCCCATCTGTGGCAAACGCTGAAGGCGGGCCGCTCCTGGATGGGGCTGGTCAAAAACCGCTGCAAAAACGGCGATCACTACTGGGTAAACGCCTACGTCACCCCCATACAGAAGAACGGCCAGACCGTCGAATACCAGTCGGTGCGCACCCGGCCCGAGCCGGAGCAGGTCCGGGCCGCCGAGCGCCTTTATGCCCGCCTGCAAAGCGGCAAGCCGCTGCCCAGGGCGCGCCTGGGCCTGGGTACCCGGCTGGCGCTGGCCAACGGCGGCCTGCTGGCCATGGCCGTGCTGGGGCTGGCGGCCCTGCTCGGCCTGCCATGGGCGCCGGTGCTGGCGGTGGCCCTGCTCGGCGGGGCGGCGTGCGGCCTGCTCAACCTGGTGCTGCTCGGGCCCTTGCGCCGGCTGGCGGCCAGGGCCCGGCACTATGCCGACAACCCCCTCGGCCAACTGGCCTATGCCGGCCGGAGCGACGAACTGGGGCAGATAGACTTTGCCCTGCAAATGGCCCAGGCCGAGGCGGGCGCCGTGCTCGGCCGTTTGTCCGATGCGGCCGAGCGGCTGGGCGGCCATAGCCGGCACCTGCACGACGAACTGATCCACTGCGACGGCCTCACCTCCCGCCAGCAGGCGGACACCGAGCAGATCGCCGCCGCCATCAACGAAATGGCGGCCAGCATCCAGGAAGTGGCTTCCAGCGCCCAGCGCGCGGCGGTGGCGGCCGAGCTGGCCGATCAGGACACCGACTCGGGCCGGCAGCTGGTGGCCCGGACCAGCGACGCCATCCATGCCCTGGAGCAGGACGTGGAGCTGGCGGCGGGGGTGATCCAGCAACTGGAGCAGCATGGCCAGAACATTTCCATGGTGCTGGAGGTGATCCGCGACATCGCCGAGCAGACCAACCTGCTGGCGCTCAACGCGGCCATAGAGGCGGCCCGGGCCGGCGAGCAGGGGCGCGGCTTTGCGGTGGTGGCCGACGAGGTGCGCAACCTGGCCGGCCGCACCCAGCAGTCCACCGCCGATATCCGGCAGACCATTGCCGTGCTGCAGCAGGGCACCCAGGCGGCGGTGGTCGCCATGGCCAAGAGCCGGGAGCAGGCCAGGGAGAGTGTGCAGCACGCCTTGCAGGCCGCCGCCGCCCTGGACGGCATCGGTCACAGGGTGAAGGACATCTCCGAGATGAGCATCCAGATCGCCACCGCCGTCGAGCAGCAGGGAGCGGTCAGCGAGGGGATCAACCGCAGCATCAGCAGCATACGGGCGTCGGCCGACAGCCATGTGCGCAGCGGGCAGGGCAACCGCCAGCGCTGCCACGAGGTGGTGCAGCTCACCGGCGGCCTGACCGAGCTGTTCCGCCAGTTCTGGGTACAGCGGGCACGCGCCTGAGGCGGTCGGCGGTGCTAGGGTCGAATAAATTCGATCCTAGCGGCGGCCCCTTCGCAGGGGCCGCCGCAGGTCCATGGCAGGGGCCACGTCAGTGGACCTTTCCGCCGCCGGCGCCCGGGCGCAGGTAAATCAGCCAATAGCTGAGCCCCACCAGCACACCGCCGCCGATGATATTGCCCAGGGTGACCGGCAGCAGGTTGCGTAGCAAAAAGTTGGCCAGGGTCAGCTCGGCAAAATCGGCGGGCAGGGCGCCGGTCAGGGCCCAGAATTCGGGGCCGGCGAACTGCTGGATGGCGATGGCCAGGGGCACGATAAAGAGGTTGGCAATGCTGTGCTCGAAGCCGCTGGCCACGAACATGGCGATGGGCAGCAGCATCACCAGCACCTTGTCGGTGTTGCTGCGGCAGGAAAAGCTCATCCATACCGCCAGGCACACCATCATGTTGCACAGTATCCCTAAGGCCACCGCCTGCACAAAGCCGTGGTGCAGCTTGTGCCGGGCGATGTTCAGGGTGTTGAGGCCCCAGGCCCCGTCGGCGGCCAGGTGCTGGCCGGCCAGCCAGATCAGCAGCACGAACAGCAGGGCGCCGCCCAGGTTGCCCAGGTAGACGACCACCCAGTTGCGGGCCAGCTGGCCCCAGCCGATGCGCCGGCTGGCCCGGGCCACAGTGGTGAGCACGCTGGAGGTAAACAGCTCGCCGCCGCAAATCACCACCAGGATCAGCCCCAGGCTGAAGGCCAGGCCGCCGATAAAGCGCGCCATGCCCCAGGGCAGGCCGCCGGCGCCGGTGGTGACTGTGATGTAGAACACGAAGGCGATGGAGATAAACACGCCGGCGGTCAGCGCCAGTATGAAAGATTGCAACGGTGGGCTGCTGGCCTTGTAGACCCCCACATCCTCGGCCTTTTTCGCCATTTCCGGCGGTAGCAGGGGATCAAGATTAGTGTTGTTCGGTTTCATGGTGGCCACCCGATCGCTGAAAATGTAGTTTTATTCTAACGGTTGTGGGGCGGCGGAAGACTTGACCTGGATCAGGCGCAAAACGGGCGGGGGAAGAAACCCTTGGCCGACAGCGCCTGCCGGCCAAGGGCGGTGTTCAGAGCACCATGGCCGCCAGCCAGCCGAAGGCGATCAGCGGCAGGTTGTAGTGCAGGAAGGTGGGCACGACCGAGTCCCAGATATGGTCGTGCTGGCCGTCCGCGTTCAGGCCCGAGGTGGGGCCCAGGGTGGAGTCGGAGGCCGGCGAGCCCGCGTCCCCCAGGGCGCCGGCGGTGCCGATAATGGCGACCGTGGCCAGCGGCGAGAAGCCGAGCGCGATGCACAGGGGCACATAGATGGGCGCGATGATGGGAATGGTGGAAAAAGAAGAGCCGATGCCCATGGTGATCAGCAGGCCCACCACCAGCATCATCAGGGCGGCGAGGGCCCTGTTGTCGCCGATCACCGCTTCCACCGCCAGCACCAGGCTGCCGATGCCGTCGGTGGCCTTGAGCACGGCGGCAAAGCCGGCGGCGGCGATCATGATAAAGCCGATCAGCGACATCATCTTCACCCCCTGGGTGAAGGCGTCCTGGCTTTCCCTGAACTTGATGACGCCGCCCAGGGTGAAGATCACAAAGCCGACCATGGCGCCGAGGATGATGGAGTCGCTGTACAGCTGCAGCCCCAGGGCGGTGAGGATGGCGAGCACGGCGATCAGGATATGGGCGCCGTTGATGCTGACGTGCTCGGGTTCGATGGCCAGGATTTTGGCTTCGTCATAGTCCCGGGGGCGGCGGTAGCTGATGAACAGCGCCACCAGCAGGCCGAGCAGCATGCCGCCCACGGGAATCGCCATGGCGGTGGGCAGCATGGCCTTGTCGGCCGTTACCCCGTTCTCGACCAGGTTGGCCAGCAGGATGTTGTTCAGGAAGATGCCGCCAAAGCCCACCGGCAGCAGCATGTAGGTGGCGGTGAGGCCGAAGGTGAGCACGCAGGCCACGGCGCGCCGGTCCAGCCGCAGCCTGGCCATCACATGCAGCAGCGGCGGGATCAGGATGGGAATAAAGGCAATGTGCACCGGGATCAGGTTCTGGGAGGAGATGGCCACCAGCAGCAATACGCTCAGCAGCACCGCCTTGATCCACAACAGGCGGCCGGCGGTGGCGTCCTGGCCCAGGGCGCGGATCACCTTGAGCGCGAGCAGGTCGGTGATGCCGGAACGGGCGATGGCCACGGCAAAGGCGCCCAGCATGGCGTAACTCAGGGCGATGGTGGCGCCGCCGCCAAGGCCGCCGGCGAAGGTATTGACCGCCTCGGTCAACGACAGGCCGGCGACCATGCCGCCCGCCAGGGCGCTGAGGGTAAGGGCAACCACCACGTTGATGCGCATCAGGCTCAGGGCCAGCATCAGGCAGACGGCAACGACAACAGGATTCATGGGCTATCCTTCCGGCTTATGGAATTGGGGTGAACAGGTAAACGAGGGGGGCTAGTTTGCAAATTCAGGCCAGAATGTCGAGCATTATTTGGCATTTTCGCCGCCATCCTTGTTTTTCCTGCTGATAAAATGGCAAGGTGCAGCACACCGGCATCCTGCCCGGGGGGGAGGGGACCTTGCCGCAACTTTACCCAACCGGCCGCCTTGCCCTTGGGTTTGGCGGCAGGCGCCCATATACTGTGTAGTCGAATTGCGTGGTTTCCTGGAAACCCATTATTGTAAACACCAAGGAGATAGACATGAGCGTACTGGTAGGCCGCCAGGCCCCCGACTTTACCGCTGCTGCTGTACTGGGTAATGGCGAAATCGTTGATAACTTCAACCTGAAAGAGTTCACCAAGGGCAAAGCCGCCGTGGTGTTCTTCTACCCGCTGGACTTCACCTTCGTGTGCCCGTCCGAACTGATCGCCTTCGATCGTCGTTATGAAGAGTTCCAGAGCCGCGGCGTGGAAGTGATCGGCGTGTCCATCGACTCCCAGTTCAGCCACAACGCCTGGCGCAACACCCCGGTAGACAAGGGCGGCATCGGCCAGGTGAAATACCCGCTGGTGGCCGACGTCAAGCACGACATCTGCAAGGCCTATGACGTGGAGCACCCGGAAGCCGGTGTGGCCTTCCGTGGCTCATTCCTGATCGACGCCAACGGCGTGGTTCGTCACCAGGTGGTGAACGATCTGCCGCTGGGCCGCAACATCGACGAAATGCTGCGCATGGTCGATGCCCTGCAGTTCCACGAAGAGCACGGCGAAGTGTGCCCGGCCCAGTGGGAAAAGGGCAAGCAAGGCATGCAGGCTTCTCCGGACGGCGTGGCCCGCTTCCTGGCGGAGCACGCCGAGGGCCTGTAATCCCTCCTTGCGTTCTGCACAACAAAATGCCGGCACCTTGCCGGCATTTTTTTATGGTTTTTCCACCTGGCCACGGGTCTGCATGCGCGGCGTTTCCTCCGCCGGTGGCGAGGCGAAGCTGGGCCTGTCGTCGAACAGGCTCCACAGCAGCATCAGCGCCGCCATCGCCACGGCGACCAGCAGGAAGGACATGGGCTGGCGGATATAGTAGGGGGCATCGGTCAGGTCTTCCCGCAGCGCCCGGCAATGGGGACATCGTCGGCGGTGATCGTAAAAAGGGCGGCCACAGCGTCCGCAGTGGGTAATGGACATCTCCCGTCTCCGTTATTGTTATTCTCCAACCCTTAAAAAATAATGCAGACAGGCTAAAAATCCAGCAGGACGCGCGGGGGACTCCGGGGCGGCGGTGCCGCCCCGGCAGTAGCAGGAGGGATCAGGCGGTGGTGGTTTCCCGCAGCAGGCCGAGCAGGGCCTGGGCGTGTTCGGTGGTTTCACGCCCCAGGTCGGTGAGGTAGCCACCGTCCCTCAGGGTGATAAGCCCCTTGTCATGCAGCCGGGCGGCGGCGGCAATCACCGCCGGATCCGCATCGTGGTGCACCTTGATGCCTTGCTGGGTGGTATCGAGATCGAAATGCAGCAACAGGTTCAGTTCGTCCATCAATGCCTGGTTGTAACGCATATGCGCTCCTTAGCGGAGGGTGAGTGACTCCCGGACCTTAGCCTGTTCCGCCCCGGCGGGTTGGGTGCTGGCTCACAAATCCGGATCCTGGGAGCCGATTTTGTCTCTTGCATCGGGCCGGCGGCTTGCCGATGATGTCCCTTTTTTGATTCACAGCAAAGGACGCCACAGGACATGACCGCCATCCGCATCAGGGACGCCCGTTTCGCCATCAGCGAGCGTCATCGTTTGACCATCCGCCACCTCGATCTCGAGGCGGGGCAGTGCTGGAGCTTCGTCGGCGCCAACGGCAGCGGCAAGACCGCCCTGGCCCGGGCCCTGGCTGGCGAACTCAGGCTGCTGGAAGGCGAGGCCGACAACGGTTTCGGGCGCATCGAGTGGGTGTCGTTCGAACAGCTTCAGCAACTGGCCGACCGGGAGCGGGAAGAAGACGAGAGCGATCTGCTCGACTACGAGGATCAGGGCCACAGCGCCCGCCAGATCATCCTGGAGGGGGGCGGCGGCGAGGCGCGGCTGGCGGCGCTGGCCGAGCGCTTCGGCATCACCGGCCTGCTGGATCGCGGCTTCAAGTACCTGTCCACCGGGGAAACCCGCAAGGTGCTGCTGTGCCGCGCCCTGCTGCGGGAGCCGGCGCTGCTGATCCTGGACGAGCCCTTCGACGGCCTGGACGTGACTGCCCACGCCGGCCTGATGCGGCTGCTGGAAGAGCTGGTGGCGGCGGGACAAAGCCTGGTGCTGATCCTCAACCGCTTCGAGGAGATCCCCGACTTTGCCGACCGGCTCGGCCTGGTGGCGGAATGTGAACTGGGCCTGGCCGGCCCCCGCGACGAGGTGGTGGCCTCGGCCGAGTTGCTGCAACTGACCCACCTGGCGGCCATGGAGCAGGCGGGCCAGCGGCTGCCGCCGGCGGATCCGGACGCGGTGCGGCGAGCGCTGGACGACCGGGAACCGCGCATCCTGATGCGGGACATCAAGGTCAGCTACGGCGACAAGCGCATCCTCGACGGCCTGAACTGGCAGGTCAACCCGGGCGAGCACTGGCAGATCGTCGGCCCCAACGGCGCCGGCAAGTCCACCCTGCTGAGCCTGGTGACCGGCGACCATCCCCAGGGCTACAGCAACGATCTCACCCTGTTCGGCCGTCGCCGGGGCAGCGGCGAAAGCATCTGGGACATCAAGCAGCACATCGGCTACGTCAGCACCAGCATGCAGCAGGACTACCGGGTCACGGCCACACCCCGCTCGGTGATCCTGTCCGGCTTCTTCGATTCCATCGGCGTCTACCAGCAGCCCGGCGATCGCCAGCTGGCCCTGGCCGGGCAATGGCTGGCGCTGCTCGGCCTGGAGCGGCTCGCCAACGAGCCCTTCCGCAATCTGTCCTACGGCCAGCAGCGGCTGCTGTTGATCGCCCGGGCCATGGTCAAGCACCCGCCCATCCTGATCCTGGACGAACCTTTGCAGGGGCTGGATACCTTCAACCGCCACTGGGTCAAGCGCTGGATCGATCTGCTGGTGGCGGAGGGCGGCACCCAGCTGCTGTTCGTGTCCCACCACCAGGAAGACGCCCCGGCCTGCATCAGCCACCGGCTGAGCTTTATCCCCGAGGGCGAGGGCCATATTTATCGCAGCGAGGCGCTTCAAGGGACTTGACCGCAATCCCGGGCGGGGCGAGGATGGGATCCCCTTTGTCTGTCGGGACATTAACCGATGCTGAATATGGACTTTTCTCAACGACTGGCCCTTCCCTATGATCCCTCCCGCTGGCAGGCCTCCCCGGCCCCCGGGGTATGGCGCTACCCGCTGGAGCGGGAGCAGGCGGAAAGCGGCCATGTCACCAGCCTGGTCCGGTTTGAACCGGAGGCCCGCTTCCCCGAGCACAGCCACCCCCGGGGTGAGGAATTCTGGGTGCTGGAAGGCACCTTCTCCGATGAACAGGGCGACTACCCCGCCGGCAGCTACGTGCGCCATCCGCCCGGCAGCCGGCATGGCGCCTTCAGCCGCGAGGGCTGCCTTATCTTCGTTAAACTCAACCAGTTCGCCGCCGATGACCAGGGCGAACGCAAGCTGCTGCCCGGGCAGGATCTGTGGATCACCGGCGAGCACGGTTACCGCCGCCTGCCCCTGCACAAGCACGGCGGGGTCGGCACCAGCCTGCTCGACTTTCCCGAAGGCGGCCGCTTTCCCCCCTGCTGTTACAAGCAGGGGCTGGAAATCCTGGTGCTGGAAGGCCAGCTCGACGAGGGGCCGCTCTCCTATCCGGCGCTGAGCTGGCTGCGCTTTCCCGCCGGCGCCGTGCCCGAGCTGGAAGCGGGCCGCCGCACCCGGCTCTGGGTGAGAACCGGCCATCTGCCGGCCTGACCGGGCCGTCCATCCCTTGCCGGTGTCGCGGCACACCGGCAACCTTTTCCCTTCGGCCTGCACCGCCATGGTGCAATGGCGAGCGGACAGGCTCCCTGCTTGATCCAGGTCAAGGGGGAGGGCCATTGTTTACGTTTCTCCGCTTCAGTCCATGAGGATAACGCCGATACACTGCTATCTCCGGCGGTATCACGAGGCTTTGCATGACGTCACTCAAACTCACCCACAAACTGGGCTTACTGGTGTTGCTGCCCCTGGCGGCCCTGTTCCTGTTCGCTTCCCTCTATGCCCTGGCGAGCTATCGCACCATGGTCAACGCGGCCGACATGGTGCCCATCACCCGGCTGGCGGCGCAAAGCGGCCAGTTGGCGCACCAGCTGCAGGCGGAGCGGGGACTCTCGGCCAGCAGCATCAACGACAGCCGCGGGGAGTTCAGCGCCCGGCTGACCGAGCAGCGGGCCCGTACCGAACAGGCCCTGCGCCAGCTCGGCCAGGGCAGCCGCCAACTGGTGCTCGACGGGGAGGCCGCCAGCCGCCACCAGGCCCTGCAGCAGGCGCTGGGCCGGCTCGAGGGCCTGCGCCGGCAGGTGGACGGCAAGCAACTGACGGTGCCCCAGGTGGTCGACGACTACAGCCAGGTGATCGCCGCCCTGCTGGCGGTGATCGACGGCGCCGTGCCGCTGGCGGCGGATGCGCCCCAGGCCGCCTCCCTCGCGGCCTACAGCGCCTTCCTGCAGGCCAAGGATCGCCTGGGGCTGCTGCGCGCCAGCCTGAGTTCGGCCCGGGTGGCGGGTCTGTTCAGCCCCGAGCTGTACCGTCGCTTCGCCGCCCTGGAAGCCCAGTACCAGGCCTATCTGGAGCGCTTTATGGTGCTGGCCGAGCCCGAGTGGCGAACCCAGTTCGACCAGTTGCAGGGCTCGCCACTGGCCCGGGAAGTGCAAGACAGCATTGATCAGGCCCACCGCCAGCACGGCGGCGGCAGCCTGAGCGGCGAGGCCTCCGCCTGGTTCAGCCTGGCCAGCCGTTATATCGACGCCATCAAGGGGGCCGAAGACCAGTTTGCCGCCAGCCTGGCGCAAACCGGCGAGCAGGGCTACCAGGCGGCGCGCAACAGCTTCGCCCTGGCCCTGGTGCTGAGCCTGGCGGCGGCCCTGCTCACCCTGGTGGTGTGCGGCCTGATACTGCGGGATCTGCGCCGCGGATTCGCCGAGTTGCAGGCGGGCATCATGCGCATCGCCCACCGTCAGGACTTCAGCCAGCCGGTGCGGGTGGCCAGCCGCGACGAGCTGGGCGAACTGGCCGACGCCATCAACCGCATGCAGCGCCAGCTGTCCACCCTGCTCGGCCGGATGCGCGGCACCTGCGAACACCTGATGGCCCACAGCGGCCACACCCGCAACACCCTGCAGCTGATCCAGCAGGATCTGGACAAGGGGCTGGGGCAGGTGGACCTGGTGGTGTCCGCCGCCACCGAGATGTCGGCCACCGTGGCCGAGATCGCCCGCCATGCCTCGGAAACCTTCTCCGCCGCCAACCACACCATCGCCCGGGCTTCGGACGGCGACCGCAAGGTGGACGGCACCATCGCCGCCATCGAGCAGGTGGCGGCTTCACTTGAGCACGGCGAGACCAAGGTGGTCGAGGTGGCGGGCTACAGCCGGGAGGTGAGCAACTTCCTGGAGGTGATCAAGCAGATCTCCGATCGCACCAACCTGCTGGCGCTGAACGCGGCCATCGAGGCGGCCCGGGCCGGCGAGTCGGGCCGGGGCTTCGCGGTGGTGGCGGAAGAGGTGCGCTCCCTGGCACTGCAGACCCAGAGTACCGCCGAACAGATAGAAAGCATGCTGACCCGGCTGCGCCAGGGCAGCGAGCAGGCGGTGGAAGCCATGGGCCAGGGCCGCAGCCGCAGCCTGGCCTGCGTTGGCGAGGCCCGGGAGGCCGGTGCCCAGCTGACCGCCATCGTCGAGGAAATCGGCCAGGTCAACGCCATGACCGAGCAGGTGGCCACCGCCACCGAAGAGCAGCGCACCGTCACCGACGATATCCAGCACAACATAGTGGTGATGAAACAGGGCTACGACAACACCCAGAGCTGTGCCGGCGAGCTGGTGCGCGGCAGCGAGCTGATGGAGCAGATGGTGGTGGAGCTGGATGGCCGCCTGAAGGCCTTTATCCTGGGCGAGGGGGACGGCGAAACCCGACTGGAAGCCGGCCTCTCCGCGCTTGAGCGGGCGAGAAAGATTGGCACCTGACTGGTGGAGCGCGGGTCTTGGGGCGCGGGCGGCCCGCCCGCATGAAGGTGGCACCGAGCTGGACGAAGGCACGGTCCAACCCACGATGCCTGTTCTGCCCCGAGCCTTTTTAACCCCGTGGTGTGGCAGGTCAACCCGAGGGTTCGCGCTGCACGCGAAAGCAGGCGAGCCGCCTGCGCTCCACCAGGCACACCCAGCTCGGCTCAGGCGTTACCTTCCGGCTCCTTGAACTCCGGCGTTTCCATCTGGCCCAGGGGCCAGCCACCCAGCTCCTTCCAGCGGTTGACGATCAGGCAGAACAGCTCGGCGGTCTTGCGGGTATCGTAGAGGGCGCTGTGGGCTTCCTTGTTGTCGAAGCTCATGCCCGCGGCCTTGCAGGCCTTGGCCAGCACCGTCTGGCCCAGGGCCAGGCCGGCGAGGGTGGCGGTGTCGAAGGTGGCGAAGGGGTGAAAGGGGTTGCGCTTGATGCCCGCCCGCTCCGCCGCCGCCATCACGAAACCGTGATCGAAGGAGGCGTTGTGGGCCACCACTATGGCCCGCTGGCACTGGTTGGCCTTGATGCCCTTGCGCACCCCCTTGAAGATCTGGTCCAGGGCTTCGTGCTCGGTCACGGCGCCGCGCAGGGCGCTGTAGGGATCGATACCGGTGAAGGCGAGGGCGGCGGGCTCCAGGTTGGCACCCTCGAAGGGCGTCACATGGAAGTGATAGGTCTGATCCGGGCTCAGCCAGCCGTTCTTGTCCATCTTCAGGGTGATGGCGGCAATTTCCAGCAGGGCGTCGGTCTGGGCGTTGAAACCGCCGGTTTCCACGTCGATCACCACCGGAAAATAGCCCCGAAAGCGCTCGTGAAGCTGAGTTGATGCTGCTGTTGCCGTCATTATCGTCCTAGGGTTACCTCAAAAAGCGGGGGCTTATTATGCCAGAGTCCCCCGGCGAGGTCGCCTGCAAAGGCGGGCGAGGAGGGGGAGGAACACGGGTTGGCGCAATAATGCGCAAACGAACTCAAGACGCGAGAAAAAGATTGCGCGGGCGGCGGCTCTTGCCTACTATACGCCCCGCTGCAAGGGCAAGGCCCCGCAGTGTTCATAAAGCCGGTGAAGCAGACACCGTAGATAAAAAACGCATAAAAATTTGGTGAGGTGTCCGAGTGGCTGCCAAGAGGCGAAGCCGGGGTAAAAAGCACGCAGCGTGCTGCGTCAGCCCGAGGACAGAGATCCGAAGAGAAAAAGCCGGTGAAGCAGACACCGTAGATAAAAAACGCATAAAAATTTGGTGAGGTGTCCGAGTGGCTGCCAAGAGGCGAAGCCGGGGCGAAAAGCACGCAGCGTGCTGCGTCAGCCCGAGGACAGAGATCCGAAGAGAAAAAGCCGGTGAAGCAGACACCGTAGATAAAAAACGCATAAAAATTTGGTGAGGTGTCCGAGTGGCTGAAGGAGCACGCCTGGAAAGTGTGTATACGGCAACGTATCGAGGGTTCGAATCCCTCCCTCACCGCCAAATCGAAAAGCCCGCAGCGATGCGGGCTTTTTTCGTTCCTGCCTCCGGCCAGCGGCCGACTCTCGTCGCAATGGTGCCGATATTGTGAGTATCATCAAGCACCTAGAGCTGTCTCTGCTGGTGCTTTCCGCCGTTTTTGCAATACTGTTGTTAACCGAGCCCGACATCAGACAAGGACAGTTATGAGCATCCACACCGACAAGTTACCTCTGGAAATGCTGTATCACTGGGCCGAGCACCAGCCCGATGCCATCTACCTGCGCCAGCCCAAGGACGGCCACTGGCACCAGTACAGCTGGGCCCAGGTGCTGGAGCAGGCGGCCCGGCTGGTGGCCGGGCTCAGGGCCCTGGGACTGGAGCCGGGGGACAAGATAGCCCTGCTGTCCAAAAACTGCGCCGAGTGGTTTATCTGCGACTTCGCCCTGCAGATGGGCGGCTACGTGAGCGTGCCCATCTATCCCACCGCCGGGGCCGACACGGTGCGCTACGTGCTGGAGCACAGCGAGAGCAAGGCCATCTTCACCGGCAAGCTGGACGAGCCCGGCATGCAGGAGCCGGGCATCCCCGACGGCCTTATCCGCCTTGCCATGCCCTATCCCTCCACCATGGAAACCCACCACCACTGGGCGGATCTGCTGGCCCGGGCGCCCATCGCCGAGCGGCCGGTGCCGGCGCGGGATAGCCTGATGAGCCTGGTGTACACCTCCGGCAGCACCGGCAACCCCAAGGGGGTGATGATCTGCTTCGGCCCCTATGCCGCCGCCTGCCAGGGCATTTTGCAGACCACCGGGCTTTCTAGCGAGGACAGGGCCTTTTCCTACCTGCCGCTGTCCCATATCACCGAGCGGGTCTATATCCTCGGCGCCAGCCTCTACGGCGGCGTCCAGGTGGGTTTTGCCCAGAGCCTGGACACCTTTATCGAGGACGTAAAGACCATCTCGCCCACGGTGTTCATCTCGGTGCCCCGGTTGTGGACCAACTTCCGCAGCCGCATCCTGGAAAAACTGCCCCAGAAGAAGCTGGATCTGCTGCTCAAGGTTCCCTTCATCTCCGGCCTGGTGAAAAAGAAAATCCGCGCCGGCCTGGGGCTGAGTGCCGCCCGTATCCTGGGGTGCGGTTCGGCGCCGGTATCGCCGTCGCTGCTGCGCTGGTATGAGCGGCTCGACATGCCCATCACCGAGGCCTGGGGCATGACCGAAAACCTGGCCTATTCCACCCTCAACTACCCCTATCGTTCCGACAAGGTCGGCACCGTGGGCAAGCCCGGCGTCAGGGTGGAGATCCGCATCTCCGACAGCGGCGAGGTGCTGTGCCGCTGCCCGGGCATGATGAGCGGCTACTACAAGCAGGAGTCCGCCACCCGCGAGGCCCTGCAGGACGGCTGGCTGCACACCGGGGATCAGGGCCGGCTCGATGCGGACGGCTACCTCACCATCACCGGGCGGACCAAGGATGCCTTCAAGACTGCCAAGGGCAAGTACGTGTTGCCGGTGCCGATAGAGGCCATGCTGATCGAGAACGAACTGGTCGAGCAGGTATGCGTGGTGGGCAGTGGTCAGGCCCAGCCGGTGGCTCTGGTACAACTGGCGGAAGGGGCGCAGCAGCGGCAGAAGGGGGCCATCGCCGAGCAACTGGCGGCCACCCTGGGGCATGTCAACCAGAAGCTGGAAAGCCACCAGCGGCTGGGCGGCATACTGGTGATGCAGGCGCCCTGGACGGTGGACAACGACATCATGACGCCCACCCTCAAAATCAAGCGCCACCTGCTGGAGCAGCGCTATGCGGATCTGGATCAACGCTGGCCGGGCGGACAGGTGATATTGTGGGAGCAGGATCTGCCTGCGGCCGGGTGATTATTGCAAAAATGGAATAATAACTTATTTCGTTTTACAGAATAACCGCTAATTTCGCCGGGGGAGCTATGTTACCTTTTTGTTCAAGCTTACTTACATCTATCTTTTGTTAGTGGAATCGGGCAGACGGAAGCTGCCCATTTTTTTTGCCCGCCTGTTACTCTTCTTCACTCTTGTCCTGCCAGTTCCTCACCCAGGTTGACGCCAGCCGTTCGCGCATGTGCTTGTCGATGAACTCGATAAAGGTATTGAGCCGTACCGGCGCCAGTTCGCGGTTGTGATACACCATGTGGAAGGGACGCTTGCCGCCCAGCCAGGCCGGCAGCACCGGCCGCAGCAGACCGGCGTTCACATGGTGGGCCACATAGTGCTTGGGCACGTTGACGATGCCCAGCCCCTGGATGGCGGCCTTGACCGCCGACTGCATCTGGTTGACCGACAGCCGGGCCACCGGTTTCAGATGGAAACGGCGACCGTCCTCGTGGGTCAGCTGCCAGTTGCGGTGCGGCCAGCACTGGATGATATGGTGCTGATCCAGCTCTTCCGGCAGCAGCGGCATGCCCTGGCGCTGTACATAGTGGGGAGAGGCGAACAGGCCGTAGTGCACTTCGCCCAGGCGGCGGGCGTGCAGGCTGGAGTCGGGCAGTTCGCCGCTGAAGAACACCACGTCCAGATCCGTGTCCAGCAGGCTGGTATAGTCGTTGCTTTGCAGCAGATCGATGCGGATGGCCGGGTACTTGAGGCAGAACTCGGTGATGCCGTCGATCAGGAAGGTGTTGGAGATGGCGATGGGGGCCGCCACCTTGATAAGGCCGCTCATGTGCTGGCTCTGGCCCTGGATATCGCCGGTGACCTGCTCCATCTCGGTGAGCAGGGGGTTCAGCCGCTCGAAGTAGCGCCGGCCCTCCTCGGTGAGCTGCAGCTTGCGGGTGGTGCGGCTCAGCAGTTTGCAGCCGAGCGACTGCTCCAGCGCCGATATCCGCCGGCTGAGGGTGGCGGTGGGCATGCCCAGCTGGGCGGCGGCATGGGAAAAGCCGCCCTGTTGCACGACTTTGACGAAGAGATAGAAAGCGTCCAGGTTTTTCATGGGGCAGGCCGGGGTTCCGTTGGTGCCGTGGAGAATGTGAACTGGGCGCACTCTATGCGAGGGGCACGTCCAGATCCAGTTTTTTTGGCCGACGGAAGTCGACCGGACACTGCGCCGTTGGTGGATGGCCCATTGAAATGGACCCTACCGCCAGCCCGGCGTCCGCCGTAGATCAAGACGGCTGCAGGTAGCGGCGCAGCAGGGCCACGAACTCCGGCGGCTCCCGGTCCAGGTTCGACTCGTGCACCAGCAGATCGTAACCGTAAAGCTCGCGCATGTGGGTCATGCGGTGGCCGAGCATGGCGGCCAGGCCCTCGTAGTGGCGGCCGCTGGCCGAGCGGTAGTGGTTGTCCTCCACCAGCCAGTCCTGCAGCCGGTGGCGGCTGATCGCGCCGTGGCGCAGGGCCATGGCCAGCAGGGGCCGCTGATCGTTGAGCATGTGCACCGTCAGCCGTGGCGTCATCAGGGGCAGGAATTCGTCGTAATCGCGGATCTTGATGCCCACATAGGGCAGCTCCACCAGATCCAGCCCCTCGTGCAGCCGGGGCTGGTCGACACGCACTATGTTGTTCCAGTGCAGGCTCCAGCCGCCGATCTTGTGGTGAAAATGCAGGTTGTCGGCGCTGAGGGAAAAGCTGTAGGGCGGCTCCCTGAGTTTGAGCACGCCCAGCACCGTCATCACCAGGCCGGCGAGAAAGAGGAAGATCACCACCAGGTGGCCGCGCCCGCCCAGCCAGTACAGCACCCCGGTCAGCACCAGCATCACCGCCACGCCCGCCAGGGTGAGGGCCAGGCCATGGCGGCGCGACATGGGCTCTATGTGTTGGGTTTCCCGCACCGTCTCTCCCATTTGGGGCTTGATTCCATTAAGGTGATGATACACAAAGACCGCCAGCAAGAGGTAAAAATGACAACCGCCATCGAGGTGATGCGCCGTCACAGATCCATCCGCAAGTTCACCGGAGAGCCCCTTTCCCCCGGGCAGCGGGAGGCCATCATGGCCGCCGCCCAGGCCGCCCCCAGCTCCAGTTTCCTGCAGGCCTCGGCGGTGATCTGGGTGACCGATCCCGAGCTGCGTGCCCGCCTGGTGCCCCTGTGCGGCAACCAGGCCTACGTGGCCGGGGCCGCCGAGTTCTGGGTGTTCTGCGCCGATTTCCACCGCCACCTGCAGTGGGTACCCGAGGCCAAGACCGGCTTTGCCGAACAACTGCTGATCGGTGCCATCGACACCGCCCTGATGGGGCAGAACGCGCTGACGGCGGCGGAGTCCCTGGGGCTGGGCGGGGTCTTTATCGGCGCGGTGCGCAACCATCCCCATGAACTCAGCGCCCTGCTCGGGCTGCCCAGGGGCGTCATCCCCCTGTTCGGGCTTTGCATCGGCCATCCGGCCCAGGATCCCGAGCCCAAGCCGCGGCTGCCCGCGGCCCTGATGTTCTTCGAGAACGGCTACCCGGCGCACCAGGACGAGGCGCTGATGCGGGACTACGACGAGCGGGTGCGCCACTATTACCGCACCCGTACCGGCGGCAACAAGGAAATGAGCTGGACCGGACAGATAGGTGAAACCCTGGCCAGGGAGGCGCGCCCCTTTATGCTGGAGTTCCTGCACCACCAGGGCTTCTGCCTGCGCTAGCCGGGGGGAGGGTGGTCAGGCTTCGGCCTTGTCGGACAGCTTGACCACCAGCAGATCGCAGCCGTCGATATCGAGGAAGCCCACGGTATGGGAAAACAGGTGGCCGAGGAAATGGTGCTCGAGCTGATGGCCGCAGATCAGCAGGTCGGCGTTTTTTTCCTTCACCGCCAGGCGCACCGCCTGGCGGACATCGCCGCTGGGAAGTGAGACGCTGCTGATGTGGTGCTGGGTGTCCGTCAGCATCTTCATGATCTCGTGGCCGCTTTCCAGCCGCAGCTTTACCTTGAGCTGGCGCAGATCCATGTTCAGGCTGCCCACGTAGATACCGCTCACATCCGGCTCCACGTGCACCAGGTGCAGTGCCGCCCCGTGGCATTCGGCCAGTTCCACCGCCCGCTTGAGCAGCGGCTTTTCCCTGTGGTTGAGCTCCAGGGCCACCAGAATATTACGATAAGGCATGGGTGCCTCCTTTGAGCCGGCGGCACCATGCCCGCCGGTGACTACAGCCAGGATGTCGCCATATGGGTCACTATCAGCCCGCCGATGGCCAAATGCAAGAACAAGGTGGCGGCCAGCGCCAGGGGCTTCCAGCCCACGGCCCTGAGTCCTCCCAACTGGGTGCCCAGCCCCAGGGCCGCCATCGCCATGGTCAGGGCCCAGGTATCCAACTGCACGACAAGGTCACGCCACAAGGGCGGCAGGCTGACCAGGGAGTTGAACAGCACCACGGCGATAAAGCCGAAGGCGAACCAGGGCAGGGGCGCGCGCACCGCCCTGGTGCCGCTCTTGCGGCCGAGCCAGCTGCCCAGCACCAGCAGCACCGGCGCCAGCATCATTACCCGGGTCAGCTTGGTGATCACCGCCGTTTGCGCCACATCATCACCCATGGCGGAGCCGGCGGCAACCACCTGGGCCACTTCATGCACGGTGGCGCCGGTATAAATGCCCATGGCCCGGGGCGAAAGGCCGAGCCAGGGGTAGATCAGCGGATACAGGAACATGGCCAGGGTGCCGAACAGTACCACTGTGCCGACCGCCACCGCGGTTTGCTGCGGGCGCGCGCGCACCACCGGCTCGGTGGCGAGGATGGCGGCGGCACCACAGATGGCCGAGCCCGCACCCACCAGCAGGCTGGTGGGCGCATCCAGGCCCAGCCAGCGCCGGCCCAGCCAGTAGGCCAGCCCCAACGTCGAGAGCAGCATCACCGCATCCACCAGCAGGGCGCCGGTACCGACTTCGGCAATCTGCTGCAGGCTGATGTGAATGCCGTAGAAGGCGACCCCGAGGCGCAGCAGCCGCTTTTTGCAGAACTCCAGGCCGGGCTGCCGCTCGCCCTGGGCCAGCCGGGGCCACGCATTGCCCAGTACCAGGCCCAGCAGGATGGCGAAAATCAGCGGGCTGATACCGGTGTCGAACTGCCGGGCCAGCAGCAGGCTGGCGGCGGCCAGCAGGCCGGCGAGGCTGATCCCCTGAACGATGGCAAACATGACATTATCTCCCCGAATGGCAGGAGGCCAGTCTATGTCGGCACTGAAATTAATAAAAATTGAAGCTTTTTATTTAAATCATCAATAAAACTGATTTATAGATCTTGTTCACAATTACCCTTAATTTTGTATACTCACTGACAAAGGGAAGGCGTCTGTGCTACGCTTGCGCCAATTGGGAGGGCTGTAGATGATCCTTATTTTTACCTTGCTGGCACCCCTGTCCGGGGCACTCTTCTATATCGCCGCGCTGCAGTGCGCCTTGCCGCCGCGCCGCTGGGCACTGCTCGGCTGCCTGTTCGGTCCCGCCGTGCTGCCGTTGTTTATGGCCAGGCGCCGCTGGTCGCTGCTTTGCGCCAGGGGCCGAAGCTACAGCCTGCTCCGGGCCTGATTTGATCTCGCGCAAGGCCGCTTCCCGGCCTTCTGCTAAACTGCCCCTCTCGGGATCTGTTTGGAGCATGTTATGAGTGCACTGGAAAAATTAATCTGGAACGTCTTGGGCTATACCGCCATGCCATTGATTTTTTTGACAGGTTTTATCGGGGTATCGGTGGTGACCTGCCTTATCCTGTTGTGGATGGACAAGCAGAAGGGCTGAGTGCGGCTTTGTTGATTGAGATCAAGCCAAGTCCCGGGCCGCGGGCGTAAGCTCAAACCCGTTGGCGCCACGTCAACAACCTGATGATCACCTGGGTGATCTCAGATTCTGGTTTCTGTTCACTCGTTAGTATGTAATCTTTTCAACTGGCCGCCCGGCCAGTTTTTTTTTGGCGCGCCGTCACCAAAGTGTCATCAAGCACGGGCACACTCTGGTCCCGCCGGTGCCGTACTGCTCCGCGTTTTGTTGCCCAGATCCGAAAAGGCGAATGATTTTCGGTGGACTTGTGTTCTTTATGTTATAGCTAAGGTAAGAACGAACAAAAGAGTTCCCGCCATCTGGTTAAAGGGTGAGCTGGATCCTTGAGCACAACAAAACGCAGGGGTATTATGCCCGCCGTTGAAAAGGCGGGTTCGCCTGAAAGTGAGGTGGAGATGAATATCTTTATCATGCGCCACGGCCAGGCGGCACCGGAAGCATCCAGCGATGCTTTACGGCCTTTGACCGGACAGGGAAGGGATGAGACCTGTTTGATGGCGCAATGGCTGGCACAGCAAGTGCCGGCATTTGATCGTGTGCTGGTCAGTCCTTATCTGCGTACCAGGCAAACCTGGCAGCAGGTATCCAAGCATATAACCGGAACCCAGGTGGAGTGCTGCGAAGAGCTCACTCCCAATGCCGACGCGGACATTGCCGCCAGCCTGCTGCTGGCCTATGGCGAGCTGCACCGGCAGGACAACCTGCTGGTGGTGAGCCACATGCCGCTGGTCGGTTTTCTGGTCGAGAGTCTGTGCCCGGCAACCATGGCGCCGATTTTCGTGACCTCGGGTATTGCCAAAATTATCCTCGAGCAGGGCCAGGTGCCCGTGTTCAACTGGCTGGAGGGGCCGCACAATATCCGGCCCCATTATGAACAGCCTTGCCATCTGCTCGGGTCTTTAGGGTAAAAGATAATAAGGAAATAAGCAGAGGTGAATTATGCGTATCTTCAAGAAATATCAGCCTTTGTTGATTGCCAAGTACGTCAAGACCTTCTTCAGCGGCCGCCTGTACATCCGGGGCCGCGGCGCCTTCCTGTACGCCAAGGGGATGTTGGTGATGCCGGAACACGCCGATGAACGCCACCGCGTGACGGTGCAGGAAATCAACCGCCTGATCGGCCGGCTGCAGGCGCCGCAAACCGCCTGATTCTCCGCGTAAGCGGTCAACCATGTTGAAAGGCCGGACAGCTCCGGCCTTTGTCGTTTCTGATGCCCCGCCGCCGACGCCGGGTTCATGCGGGCGGGCCGGCCGCGCCCCAAGGGCCGTTCCGGCACCGGTGTTGGGTTTTCGCTCGAATAAATTCGACCCTACAGGTGACCCATCTGCAGAGTCCGCCGTAGGTCCTTTGTAGGGGCCACTTCAGTGGACCATTGTCGCATTCGATGTAGATTCAGATTTCGGTCTTGAGCAATACCAAGAGGGCGGCGTCGCCACCCCATTCCCGGGTGGCCTGGTGGAAGGCCAGCACCTGGGGATGCTGGGCCAGCCACATGGGCAGCCGCTGCTTGAGAATATGCTTGCCATGGCCGTGCATGATGGACACGCACTTCACGTGCTGGCGGCGGGCCGCCAGCAGCAGGGCCGACAGCTCCTCCTTGGCCTGCTCCTGGGTCAGGCCGTGCAAGTCCAAAAACAGATCCGGCACATAATCGCCCCGGCGCAGCTTTTTCAGCTCATAGGCGGAGGTGTCCGCCTGGCGGTAGCGGGTGGGCCCTTCCTGCTCCAGCCAGGGCTCGTAGAGATCGGAAAAGGGGTGGGCCTCGGCGTTGTCCTTGCGCACCAGCTGGCGCTGCGCTTTCACCTTGACCGGCGCCCGGTGCGGACTTATGGTATCCTGCTTCAATTTGCGGACACCCCGCACCGCTTCCTTAAAGAGCGCCTGTTCGTCGTCTTCGGGGGGAGGGGTGGTGGCCATGTCTGCGTCCGATTAGTCAAAAACAGCCATTTTATCGAGGCGGAGGGGTTTTGGACACGCTTTTTCATGACGAGGCGCTCACCGAGCTGCACACCATAGGCGACTGGTTGCGGTTTGCCGTCAGCCGTTTTCAGCAGGCCGGCCTGTTCTACGGCCACGGCACCGACAACGCCTGGGACGAAGCGGTGCAACTGGTACTGCCGCTGTTGCACCTGCCGCAGGATTGCCCGCCCCAGGTGCGCGATGCCCGCCTGCTGCCGAGCGAGCGCAAGCGCCTGCTGGAGGCCCTGCAACAACGGGTCGAGCAGCGTATCCCCACCCCCTACATCACCCGCACCGCCTGGTTCGCCGGCTATGAATTCTATGTGGACGAGCGGGTGCTGATCCCGCGCTCGCCCATCGCCGAGCTGATCGACGGCCGCTTCGCCCCCTGGCTGGATCACGAGCCCCGCCGCATCATGGACTTGTGCACCGGCTCCGGCTGCATCGCCATCGCCCTGGCCCACGCCTTTCCCGAGGCCGAAGTGGACGCCCTGGACATCTCCCGCGAGGCGCTGGACGTGGCCGAGATCAACATCCAGAACCACGGCCTGGAGCAGCAGGTGATCCCCATCGAGTCGGACCTGTTCTCGGCCCTGCCGGCGGGAGACCAGTACGATCTGATCGTGGCCAACCCGCCCTACGTGGACGAAGAGGACATGAGCGACCTGCCCGAGGAGTTCCACCACGAGCCCGAGCTGGCCCTGGCCTCCGGCGTCGACGGCCTGGACTTCACCCGCCGCCTGCTGGCCCAGGCCTGCGACTTTCTCACCGAAGACGGGGTGCTGGTGGTGGAAGTGGGCAACAGCCAGATCCACCTGGAAGCCGCCTATCCCGAACTGCCCCTGTCCTGGATCGAGTTCGCCAACGGCGGCCACGGCGTCTTTGTGATCAGCCGGCGCGACCTTTTGCCCTTTCGGAACCAGTTTTAATCGCGGTTTTGCAAGCAGAACCCTAGTGGCAGCGAGCGGGTATCGCTGAGCAGACCCTTCGCGCCAGGGATAGCGCGGCGGAGCCCCCAGGGACGGGTTTACGGCGTGTCTGCGTGCGATACCCGGTCGATGCACGGTATTTTGGATCAGTTACTTAATTTTACTACTAAGGAAATCCAGCTAATGGCAGGGAACAGTATCGGAACCCTCTTTCGTGTCTCCACCTTCGGCGAGAGCCACGGCCCGGCCCTGGGCGCCGTGGTCGACGGCGTGCCTCCGGGCATCGAGCTCAGCGAGGCGGATCTGCAGCATGATCTGGACAGGCGCAAGCCCGGCACCTCCCGCTTTACCACCCAGCGGCGGGAAGCGGATCAGGTCAGGATCCTGAGCGGCGTGTTCGAAGGCAAGACCACCGGCACCTCCATCGGCCTGCTGATCGAAAACACCGATCAGCGCTCCCAGGACTACTCCGCCATTAAGGATCTGTTCCGGCCGGGGCATGCCGACTACACCTACCACCAGAAATACGGCATCCGCGACTACCGCGGCGGCGGCCGCTCCTCGGCCCGGGAAACCGCCATGCGGGTGGCCGCCGGCGCCATCGCCAAGAAGGTGCTGGCCCGTTACGGCGTGTCCATCTATGCCCACCTGACCCAGCTCGGCCCGATCAAGGCCGAGGCCTTCGACCAAAGCATCATCGAAACCAACCCCTTCTTCTTCGCCGACGCCGGCAAGCTGGAGGCGCTGGACGAGTACATGCGCGAGCTGAAAAAAGAGGGCAACTCCATCGGCGCCAAGATCCAGGTGGTGGCCCAGGGCGTGCCCGTGGGCCTGGGCGAGCCGGTGTTCGACCGGCTGGACGCCGACCTCGCTCATGCCCTGATGAGCATCAACGCGGTCAAGGGCGTGGAGATCGGCGACGGCTTCGCGGTGGTGGAGCAGAAGGGCTCCGAGCACCGGGACGAGCTCACCCCCGAGGGCTTTGCCAGCAATCATGCCGGCGGCATACTGGGCGGCATTTCCAGCGGCCAGGACATAGTGGCCAGCATCGCGCTCAAGCCCACCTCCAGCATCATGGTGCCGGGCAACACCATAGACGTGCAGGGCAACCCCACCGAAATGGTGACCCGCGGCCGCCACGACCCCTGCGTCGGCATCCGCGCCGTGCCCATCGCCGAGGCGATGATGGCCATAGTGCTGCTCGACCACCTGCTGCTGAACCGGGCCCAGAACGCCGAGGTGGCGACCACTACGCCCAAACTGTAAGTCGAATTTATTCGACCGCGCGCGGCACCACCCCACCTGTAGGGTCGAATTTATTCGACCGAATCCGGCGCCGGTGGTGGTATTGGTCTTGGGGGGCGGGTGGCCCGCCCGCTTAAACCCGGCGCCGTGCCTCTTGTGTACCCACCCCAGCCGGGTAAAATAGCGGCCCTGAATCGAGGGCCGCTTTTTATTATGTCATTTTGCTACCGGGATCTGATTTCCCTGTTTAACCAAAGCTTCGCCGACACGTACAATACCCGCCTCGAGCTGGGGAACGACGAGCCCATCTACCTGCCGGCCGACGCCGAAGTGCCGTACCATCGCATTATTTTTGCTCATGGTTTTTTCGCCAGTGCCCTGCACGAGGTGGCCCACTGGCTGCTGGCGGGGGAGGCGCGCCGACAGCAACCGGACTACGGCTACTGGTACCATCCGGACGGCCGGGATGCCGAGGCCCAGGCCGCCTTCGAGGCGGTGGAGGTGAAGCCCCAGGCCATCGAATGGGCGCTGTCGTTGTGCTGCGGTTTTCCCTTTAACGTGAGCTGCGACAACCTGAATGGCTGCGTGGATCCGGATCGCCACGCCTTCCGGGCCCGGGTGCGGGAGCAGGCGCTACGCTACCTGGCCGGGGGTTTTCCGGCCCGGGCCCGGATCTTTATGGACGTGCTGCGGCAACACTACGGCCGGCCGGGCCTGAGCGCGGCGGACTTTGACTGACAGAGGAAGGCGGATGTTCAAGATTGGCCTGATTATCAACCCCCTGGCGGGCCTGGGCGGCAGCGTGGCCCTCAAGGGCAGCGACGGCATGGCCGAGCAGGCCCTGGCCCTGGGCGCCGAGCCCCGGGCCCTGCAGCGCAGCAGCCTGGCCCTGGCGGAGCTGGTGGCGCTGAAGGATCATGTCACTATCTACACCGTGTCCGGCGACATGGGCGAAACGGTGTGCCGCTCCCTCGGGCTGCCGTTCGAGGTTTGCTACCAGGCCGCCAGTCCCAGCACCGCCGAGGACACCCACCGGGCGGTGCCGCTGCTGGTGGCGCAGGGCATCGATCTGCTGCTGTTCGCCGGTGGTGACGGCACCGCCCGGGACATCTGCGCCGAGGTGCCGGAGCGGCTGTGCGTGCTCGGCATCCCCGCCGGGGTGAAAATCCACTCCGGGGTGTACGGCGTCACTCCCGCCGGCACCGGCCGGCTGCTGGCCAGGCTGGTGCGTGGCGAACCGGTGAGCCTGGTGGAAGCGGAGGTGATGGACATCGACGAGGCCGCCTTCCGCGAGGGCCGGGTGCGGGCCCGCCGTTACGGCGAGATGCTGATCCCCGGCGAACTCAATTATGTGCAGGCGGTCAAGGTCGCCGGCAAGGAATCCGCCGAACTGGTGCTCACCGACATCGCCGACGAGGTGATCGAACGCATGGAAGAGCACGACGACTGCTACTTTATCATGGGTTCGGGCACCACTGTGGCGGCGGTGATGGAGCGGCTCGGCCTTAACAATACCCTGTTGGGCGTGGATCTGGTGTACCAGAAACGCCTGCTCGCCTCGGATCTGGACGCCAGAGGCCTGTATGAATGGATCAAGGACAAACCCTGCAAGCTGGTGATCACCCTGATCGGGGGCCAGGGCCATATCTTCGGCCGTGGCAATCAGCAGCTTAGTCCCCAGCTCATCCGGGCCGTGGGACGCGACAATATCTGGCTACTGGCGACCAAATCGAAGCTCAATTCGCTGCAAGGGCGCCCGTTGCGAGTGGACACCAATGATCCCGCACTCGACCGCGAACTCGGCGGCCTGATCCGGGTGATCACTGGCTATCATGATGAAGTTCTGGTCCGGGTGGCAAACCCGGAAGACGAGGCTCAATAGATGAACATTTTTGAATTCGAACGCCTGCTGCTGGCGGAAATAGACGCCCAGGTGGCCGACGCCAGCGACGATCAGCTGTTCGCCGGCGGCTACCTGCGCGGGCACATCACCCTGGCGGTGGCCCAGAGCGAGTTGTCCGGCCGCAACCATATCCGGGATGTGAAAGCCAGGGTCAAAACCAGCCTCAACCAGGCCATCTTGAGCGGCGAGCTGAACGACGAGGATCAAAAGCTGGTTCTGGGCTACTGGACCCGGCTGGTGGACAAGGTGGAGCGTCAGGCCGCCGCCGCCGAATAAGCGGGACAAAGCACAAAAAGAAAGGCCGGCGCCTGTAAAGGCGCCGGCCTTTTGCATTTATTTGCCGGCTTGCGCCGGATTTGCCAAGGGGCGGTTGTAGGGTCCATTTCAATGGACCAATCCTGCCCCCGGTGCCGGGTTCGGTCGAATGAATCCGACCTTGCGGGGCCGTGTTAGTCCAGGATAATGCCCCGGTGCTTGAGGGCCGCGATGATTTCATCGGCGGCGGCTTCGGCGCTGAGGGCGGTGGTATCCAGGCGGATTTCCGGGTTCTCCGGCTGCTCGTAGGCGGAGTCGATGCCGGTGAAGTTCTTCAGCTCGCCGCGGCGGGCCTTTTTGTACAATCCCTTCACGTCACGCTCTTCGGCCACCGCCAGCGGGGTGTCCACGTGCACCTCGATAAACTCGCCCTCGGCCAGCAGCTCGCGCGCCATCCGGCGCTCGGAGCGGAACGGCGAGATAAAGGCGGTGAGCACAATCAGGCCGGCGTCCACCATCAGCTTGGACACTTCCGCCACCCGGCGGATGTTCTCCACCCGGTCGGCGTCGGTAAAGCCCAAGTCCTTGTTCAGGCCGTGGCGCACGTTGTCGCCGTCCAGCAGGTAGGTGTGGCGGCCCTGGGCGTGCAGCTTCTTCTCCACCAGGTTGGCGATGGTCGACTTGCCGGCGCCGGACAGGCCGGTAAACCACAGCACCGCCGGCTTCTGGCCCTTGGCCAGGGCACGCGCTTCTTTATCCACGTCCACGTGCTGGAAGTGGATGTTCTGGCTGCGGCGCAGGGCGAAGTGCAGCATGCCGGCGGCCACGGTGGTGTTGCTAAGCCGGTCGATCAGGATAAAGCCGCCGGTGTCCTTGTTGTGCTGGTAGTCGTCGAAGGCGATGGCCCGGTCCAGGCTGATGTTGCACACGCCAATGGCGTTGAGCTCCAGCTTCTTGGCGGCGGTGTGCTCCAGGGTGTTGACGTTCACCTGGTACTTGATGTCGGTGATGGTGGCGGTGACCGTCTTGGTGCCGATCTTCAGCAGGTAGGGCCGGCCCGCCAGCATGGCGTCTTCGTGCATCCACACCAGGGTGGTTTCGAACTGGTCGGCGGTTTGCGCCGGCTCCTCGGCGGTGGAGATGACGTCGCCGCGGGAGATGTCGATTTCGTCGGTGAGGGTCAGGGTTACCGACTGGCCGGCCACCGCCTGGGGCAGGTCGCCGCCGTGCACCACAATGCGGGCCACGTGGCTCTCTTTGCCGGAGGGCTGCACCCGGATGCGGTCGCCGGGCTTGATGATACCGCTGGCCACGGTGCCGGAGAAGCCGCGGAAGTCCAGGTTGGGGCGGTTGACCCACTGCACCGGCAGGCGGAAGGGGGCCTTCTGCATGCGGGTGTCGTCCACTTCCACGGTTTCCAGGTAGCCCATCAGGGTGGTGCCGTGGTACCAGGGCATGTTGTCGCCGTGGGTGATGATGTTGTCACCCTTGAACGCCGACATGGGGATATAGGTGATCTGCTTGAGCCCCAGTTGCTCGGCGAACTGGCTGTATTCTTCCACGATGGTGCGGAAGGTCTTTTCGGAATAGCCCACCAGGTCCATCTTGTTGATGGCGACCACGATGTGGCGGATGCCGAGCAGCGACATCAGGTAGCTGTGGCGGCGGGTCTGGGTGAGGATGCCCTTGCGCGCGTCCACCATCAGGATGGCGGCGTCGGCGGTGGAGGCGCCGGTCACCATGTTGCGGGTGTACTGCTCGTGTCCGGGGGTGTCGGCCACGATGAACTTGCGCTTGTCGGTGGAGAAGAAGCGGTAGGCCACGTCGATGGTGATGCCCTGCTCGCGCTCGGCGGCCAGGCCGTCGACCAGCAGGGCGAAGTCGATCTCGTCCCCCTGGGTGCCCCATTTCTTGGAGTCGGCCTCCATGGCGGCGAGCTGGTCTTCGAACAGCATCTTGGACTCGTACAGCAGCCGGCCGATGAGGGTGCTCTTGCCGTCGTCGACGCTGCCGCAGGTGATAAAGCGCAGCAGGCTCTTGTGCTCGTGCTGCTTCAGGTATTGCTCGATATCGGTGGCGATGAGGTCGGATTGGTGCGCCATGATTAATAATCCTCTTGTGCCTGACTCCCAGGCGCCGCCTGGGAATATATAGATGTTGTTTGCCGGCGCCGTGTTCGGTCGAATAAATTCGACCCTACGGGCCGCGCCGTAGGGGCCACGTCAGT
Source organism: Zobellella denitrificans (assembly GCF_002407485.1). NCBI lineage: Bacteria > Pseudomonadati > Pseudomonadota > Gammaproteobacteria > Aeromonadales > Aeromonadaceae > Zobellella > Zobellella denitrificans. The sequence goes on from NZ_CP012621.1 coordinate 1,602,113, forward strand.
GGACCGTGCCGATAACGGCGCCGTGGTCGGGTCGAATACATTCGACCCTGCGACTAAAAGTGTCAGAAGTACCCTTCCTGCTTTTTCTTCTCCATCGAGGCGGCGGAGTCGTGGTCGATGACCCGGCCCTGGCGTTCGGAGGTTTTGGTGAGCAGCATTTCCTGGATGATGGCGGGCAGGGTGTCGGCCTCGGACTCCACGGCGCCGGTGAGCGGATAGCAGCCCAGGGTGCGGAAGCGTACCTTCTTCATCATCGGCACTTCACCGGGTTTGAGCGGCATGCGCTCGTCATCCACCATGATGAGGGCGCCGTCGCGCTCCACCACCGGGCGCTCGGCGGCGTAGTACAGGGGCACGATGGGGATCTGCTCCAGGTAGATGTATTGCCAGATGTCGAGCTCGGTCCAGTTGGAGAGGGGGAAGACGCGGATGGACTCGCCCTTGTGCTTGCGGGCGTTGTACAGCTTCCACAGCTCGGGGCGCTGGCTCTTGGGGTCCCAGCGGTGCTGGGCGGTGCGGAAGGAGAAGATGCGCTCCTTGGCGCGGGATTTTTCTTCGTCGCGGCGGGCCCCGCCGAAGGCGGCATCGAAGCCGTACTTGTCGAGCGCCTGCTTGAGGCCCTCGGTTTTCATCACGTCGGTATGAATGGCGGAGCCGTGGGTGAAGGGGTTGATGTCCTTCTCGATGCCCTCGGGATTGATGTGCACCAGCAGATCCATGCCGAGCTTCTCGGCCATCTGGTCGCGGAAGGCGTACATGTCGCGGAACTTCCAGCGGGTATCCACGTGCAGCAGGGGGAAGGGGGGGACCGACGGATAGAAGGCCTTCATCGCCAGGTGCAGCATGACGGCGCTGTCTTTGCCCACGGAGTAAAGCATGACCGGGTTTTCGGCCTCGGCCACCACTTCCCGCATGATATGGATACTTTCGGCTTCCAGCCGTTGCAGGTGCGTCAGATTCATAATGCTACTGTTCTCGCCTATGGATTATGCTAATAACTAAATGTTATAGATATTCAGTATGTCCAGTTTATTTGATATATGATTACAATGATAGCCCTGCTTAAAGAGCGAGTGGTTATATATGTCAGCCTATTTGGTATTAGCATCAATCGGAGCCTTGTTGGCCTTGCTGATACAAGGACGTTTTTCGCCGGCGGTGCTGTTTACCTCCTGGGCCGTGGGTTATGTGTTGCTGGGGGTGGTAGAGCAGCAGGCGCTGCTGGGCAGCTTTTCCAACCCGGCGCTGATCACCCTGCTGGTGCTGCTGCTGGTGTCGCTGGCGCTGGAACGCTCGCCGCTGCTCGACCGGTTTTCCGATGCCCTGCTCAAGGGCCGGGAGTCGCTGGCCAGCCTGCGGCTGATGGGCGTTACCGCCACCCTGTCTGCCTTTCTCAATAATACCGCCGTGGTGGGGTCATTGCTCGGGGTGATTTCGCGCCAGCGCTATATTCCCGCCTCCCGCTTGCTGATCCCGCTGTCTTACGCCTCCATTTTCGGCGGCGTCACCACCCTGATCGGCACGTCCACCAACCTGGTGGTGAATTCCTTCGTGGTGAACGCCGGCCTGCCGCCGCTCGGCATGTTCCAGTTTGCGGCGGTGGGCGTGCCGGTAGCGGCGCTGTGCCTGCTGGGGCTGTTGTTCAGCGCCCGCCTGCTGCCCCGCCACTCCATGCAGGACCGGGAGGCGGCTCAGGCCTACTTTCTCGAGGCCCAGGTGATGCAGGGGTCGCCGCTGATCGGCCGCAGCATAGAGGCCAACCAGTTGCGCAGCCTGGACGGCCTCTTCCTGTTGGAGCTGGTGCGCCAGGAGCGGCTGCTCAGCCCGGTTTCCCCCGACGAGATCCTGCTGGAAGGGGACATCCTGGTGTTTACCGGCGAGGTGGAGAAGGTGCAGGCCCTGCAGCGCTTTGCCGGTCTGCAGGTGTTCGGTGCCCAGGCCGACGATCTGCTGGCCTCCAACCTGGTGGAGGTGGTGATCTCCAACGAGTCGGAGCTGGCCAAGCGCACCCTGCGGGAAGTGGATTTTCGCACCATGTTCAACGCCGGCGTGGTGGGCATCCGCCGCGGCCAGCGCCGGTTGACCGGCCAGTTGGGCCAGATCCCGCTCAAGGTGGGCGACAGCCTGCTGCTGGCGGTGGGCGCGGATTTTATGCAGCATCGCAATATCGACCGCAACTTCCATGTGCTGAACGGCACCCTGCAGCGGCCCAAGCTCAGCAACCGCCAGAGCCTGTTCGCCTTTACCGGCTTTGGCGCCGTGATCGGCCTGGCCGCCCTGGGGCTGGTGCCGCTGCTGAACGGTCTGCTGATCCTGCTGGCGGCGCTGCTGCTGAGCCGCATCCTCACCCTGAGCGAGCTGCGCCGGCGCTTTCCGTTCGAGCTGATGCTGATCATCGGCTCGGCCCTGACCGTGGCCAAGGCGCTGGAAAGCTCGGGCGGCGCCCAACTGGTGGCCGACACCATGCGCACCCTGTTCGACGGTTACGGGGTGTACGGCGCCTTTATCGGGGTGTTTTTGATCACCCTGGTGCTGACCGAAACCGTCACCAACAACGCCGCCGCCGCCCTGGCCTTTCCCATCGGCCTTTCCACCGCCCAGGCCTTCGGCGCCGAGCCCATGCCTTTTATCATGGCGGTGGCCTTCGGCGCCAGCGCCTGCTTTATGGTGCCCTTCGGCTACCAGACCCACCTGATGGTGTATTCCCCCGGCCGCTACCGCATGCTGGACTACCTGAAGGCGGGGCTGCCGGTCAGCCTGCTCTACTCGGCGGGCGTGCTTATCCTGGTGCCCCTGGTGTTCCCGTTCTAGCCTGGGGCGCGGGCGGCTCACTCGCATGAGGCCTTGGGGCGCGGGCGGCCCGCCCGCATAAGGGTGGCACCGAGGTGTAGGTTTGTATCGCTGTAGGTACAGCTGTAGGTGCCGCTTTAGCCGGCATAACCCGGCAAAGGTTCGCGCTGCGCGCGAAGGCAGGCGGGCCGCCAGGCACAACCTGCGTAGCCGCCGGTTCGCGCCACGTAAACGGGCGCCTACAACTGCAACGAGCCAGGCTGAGAGAAAAGAATAGGGGGATAAAACGGCAGAAAATTGGAGGTGGCGCCCGCCAGCCGCATCCCGGCACTCGAAGATCCTCGCCTTGGCTGCTCCCTTCCGGGCCTGACCAGGTCGACAAGGTTTCGATGCGAGAGGACCAACGGGGCCACCATCGAAGAGCGGCCAGTCTAGCAAAACCCCTTTTGAATGCAACCCTTGCCGGCGCGACTGCTGCTTTATTGCCCTGGGCCCCGCCGTTGGACCTTTGGTAGGGTCGACTTCAGTCGACCGAATCCCGGCACCGTGATGGAAAAGGTCCGTTGAAACGGACCCTACGGCAGGCCCGGCGCATTTTGTAGGGTCGTCGTAGGGTCGAATTTATTCGACCGAACCCCGGCGCCGTTGGTGGAAAAAGGTCCACTGAAGTGGACCTACGGTGGACCACGGTGCCCTGGCCGATCAGCCGCGTGCTTCCAGGGTATAGCCCATGCCGCGCACCGTCTGGATCAATTTGGGCTCGAAGCCGTCGTCGATCTTGGCGCGCAGCCGGCGGATGGCCACGTCGATCACGTTGGTGTCGCTGTCGAAGTTCATGTCCCATACCAGGGAGGCGATCAGCGAGCGGGGCAGCACCTCGCCCTGGCGGCGCACCAGCAGCTCCAGCAGGGCGAACTCCTTGTTGGTGAGATGGATGCGCTCGGCGCCCCGGCTGACCCGGCGCCGGGAGAGCTCCAGGGTGAGATCGGCCACCTGCAGGCGGTCATCCTGGGGGGCGGCGCTGCCCCGGCGCAGCAGGGAGCGCACCCGGGCCAGCAGTTCGGCAAAGGCGAAGGGCTTGACCAGGTAGTCGTCGGCGCCGAGTTCCAGCCCCTTGACCCTGTCTTCCACGCTGTCGCGGGCGGTCAGGAACAGCACCGGCACCTGCCGGCCCTCGTCGCGCAGCGACTGCACTATGCGCCAGCCGTCCACGTCGGGCAGCATCACGTCGAGGATGATGAGATCGTAGGGTTCGACCATCGCCAGGTGGTGGCCATCCAGCCCGGTGCGCGCCAGATCCACCACAAAACCGGCCTCGCTCAGCCCCCGGTGCAGGTAGTCCCCGGTTTTGATTTCGTCTTCTATGACCAGCAGTTTCATCAACGGATTCATCATGGTGTTCGGTGCGTTAGCTTTAGCACGGCCGGGGTGTCAGCTCAAGGCTAGCCCCGCGACCTGACCCGTTCATGACGCCATCATTACAAGGTTGTAATGATGGCGTCATCTCCCGGAAAGTGGCCGTTTTGTATGATCCAGCGCAATGAAATACAAATAAGCCAAAATAGGGAGAGGGGAACGAGATGACGCATTCCAATCGAATGCCGGACCTGCCGCGCCGGCGTTTTGTGCAGGGGCTGGCCGCCGGTGGCGTGGCCCTGGGGCTGTCGCCCCTGCTTACACCCGCGCGGGCGGCCAGTCCGGGTACCCTGACCGGGTCGGCACCGGTGCTGACCGGCACCGAATTCGAGCTGGTGATCGACGAGTCACCGGTCAATTTCACCGGCAAGCGGCGCATGGCCACCACCATCAATGGCTCCATTCCGGCACCCACCCTGCGCATGCGCGAAGGGGACGAGGTCACCATCCGGGTGGTCAACAAGCTCAAGGAGCCCACCTCCATCCACTGGCACGGCATCATACTGCCCTACGAGATGGACGGGGTGCCCGGCATCAGCTTTGCCGGCATCGCCCCCGGCGAAACCTTTACCTACCGCTTCCGGCTGGAGCAGAGCGGCACCTACTGGTATCACTCCCACTCCGGCATGCAGGAGCTGACCGGCATGTACGGCGCCCTGATCATCGATCCGGCCGAGGCCGAGCCCATCATCGCCGACCGCGAGCATGTGGTGCTGTTGTCCGACTGGACCGACGAAAACCCCATGCGGGTTCTTGCCAAGCTCAAGAACCAGGGCGACTTCTACAACTTCAACCAGCCGACGGTGTCCGACTTTTTCCGGGATGTCTCCGGTGAGGGGCTGGGGGCGGCCATCGGCAAGCGGCAGATGTGGAACCAGATGCGCATGAGCCCGACCGATCTGGCGGATCTGTCGGCCGAGACCCTGACCTACCTGATGAACGGCACCACGCCGGCGGGCAACTGGACGGCCTTGTTCAAACCCGGCGAACGGGTACGCCTGCGCTTTATCAACGGGGCCGGCAATACCTTTTACGACGTGCGCATTCCCGGCCTCAAGCTGACCGTGGTGCAGGCGGATGGCCTGAATGTCGAGCCGGTGGACGTGGACGAGTTCCGCTTCGGCCCCGGTGAAACCTACGACGTGATCGTGGAGCCCACCGCCGAGGCCTACACCCTGTTCGCCCAGGCCATGGACAGAACCGGCTACGCCCGGGGCACCCTGGCCACCCGCGAGGGGCTGAGCGCCGCCGTGCCGCCGATCGATCCGGTCCAGCAACTGACCATGGCCGACATGATGGGCGCCATGGATCACGGTGCCCACGGCGGTGCCATGGCGGGCATGGATCATGCGGCCATGGGCCACGGCAATATGGCCGGGATGGACCACGGCGCCATGGGCCACGGCAATATGGCCGGGATGGACCACGCCGCCATGGGCCACGGCAATATGGCCGGGATGGACCACGCCGCCATGGGTCACGGCAATATGGCCGGGATGGACCACGCCGCCATGGGCCATGGTATGCACGGCGCCATGGCGTCGTCCCTGGCCAGGCCCAGCCAGACGGTGCGCCACGCCAGCACCGAATACGGCCCCAGCGTCGACATGCGGGTGGACATGCCGCGCACCAACCTGGACGATCCCGGCGTGGGCCTGCGCGACAACGGCCGCCGGGTGCTGACCCTGGCCGATCTGCGCACCCCCGGCGGCCCCCTGGATCCGCGCCCGGCGGAGCGGGAAATCGAGCTGCACCTCACCGGCAACATGGAGCGCTACACCTGGTCCTTCGACGGGGTCGAGTTCGGCAACTCCACCCCCATCCACCTGAGCTACGGGGAGCGGGTGCGCATCATACTGCACAACGACACCATGATGACCCACCCCATGCACCTGCACGGCATGTGGAGCGAGCTGGAAAGCCCGGAGGGGGATTTTCTGGTTCGTCGCCATACCATACCGGTGCAACCGGCCCAGCGGATCAGCTTTCTGGTGACCGCCGATGCCCTGGGCCGCTGGGCCTGGCACTGCCACCTGATGTTCCATATGGACGCGGGCATGTTCCGCATGGTGGTGGTGTCATGAACAAGAGGAAAGCGATGATGAAGTCCGGAATGAACCTCACCCTGCTGGCGCTGGCGGCCCTGCCCCTGGTCTCGACCTGGGCCCAGGATCCCCATGCGGGCCACGGCGGCGGGCCGGCACCGGCCGACGCCCGGGACCCCCATGCCTATTCCGGCGGCTTCACCCTGGATGAAGGCCCCTATGCGCTGCCCGGACCTCGCCAGCTCCGGCTGGCGGACGAGCACCTGTTCGGCGGGGTGCTGGTGGACCGGCTGGAGCGGGTCGATGCCGGCGCCGGACACCACTGGGCGTACGATACCCGTGCCTGGATAGGCCGCGACTACCACAGGGCGGTGCTGAAGGCGGAAGGCGACATCGAAGCCGGCCGGCTGGAAGAGTCCAGCACCGAACTGCTGTGGAGCCGGGCCCTGTCTTCATTCTGGAATACCGAGTTCGGGGTGCGTTACGACACTGGCCACGGCCCGGATCAGGGCTGGCTGGCCCTGGGGGTATCAGGCCTGGCACCCTACTGGTTCGAAGTGGATGCCACCGCCTACCTGGGCGAGCAGGGGCAGACGGCGCTGGCGCTGGAGGCGGAATATGAACTGCTGCTGACCCAGCGCCTGGTGTTGCAGCCCAGGGTGGAGCTGAGCGCCTACGGCAAGGATGACGGGGCCCGGGGCCAGGGGCGGGGCCTGTCCGAGCTGGTGGCGGGAGCGCGCCTGCGTTACGAAATCGATCGCCAGTTTGCCCCCTATGTGGGGCTGGAATGGGCCGCGGCCCTGGGCAACACCGCGGACATGGTGCGGGCCGAGGGCGAATCGACCCAGGAAGGCCGCTGGGTGGCCGGGGTCCGGTTCTGGTTTTAAGTCACTGCTGAAAATAGAAAACCCACAATCAAGGAACAATGTGATATGAAGAAAACACTGTCCGTTATCATGCTGGGCCTGCTGCCCGGATTCGCCATGGCCGCGGGAGAGCATGGCGGCCACCATGGCGCCCACCAGGGTCATGACATGGCCTCGATGAACCAGAAGATGCAGGGCGTCGGCCAGCCCGGCAAGGCGGCGGACGTCAGCCGCACCATCGAAGTCGTGATGAGCGACGATATGCGTTTTTCCCCCGCGCACATAGAGGTCAAGGCCGGGGAGACGGTGCGGTTTTTCGTCAAGAACACCGGCAAACTGAAGCACGAGCTGGTGATCGGCAATGCCGAGGCACTGCTGGAGCACGCCGAGATGATGCGGCAGATGCCGGACATGCACCATGCCGAGCCCAATATGATCAGCCTCCAGGGCGGCCAGCGGGGCGGCCTGGTGTGGCAGTTCGATCAGGCCGGCACCGTCGACTTCGCCTGCCTGCTGCCCGGCCATATGGAAGCCGGGATGAAGGGTGGCATTACCGTCATGTAAGCCAGGCCGGCATGGGGGCAACCCCATGCCGGCTTTTTATACTGCTGCAAGATAAGGGTGAAACCGCATGAAATCGTCACCAAGCCTTGTCGTATTGCTTTCCGTATTACTCGTTTTATCGGTTCCCGTGCTATTTGTGGTATTCAAGCCTTTGCTGATGGGCGGGAAAGAGGCCGCTCGTGTTGAAAAAATAGAAAAAGGGATCTCGATATACAATGAGAACTGCGCATCCTGCCATGGGATTTCCATGAAGGGAACCAATCAGGGGCCACCCTTTATTCACAGGGTCTATGTGCCATCGCATCATGGTGATCAGGCTTTTCACCTCGCCGTGGAAAAGGGGGTTCGCGCTCATCACTGGCCTTTTGGTGACATGCCGGCCATACCGGGCCTGGAACATGACGATGTGAGTGCCGTTATCGAATATATACGGCATGAGCAGCGTAAGAATGGAATAAAATAGTGTTTTCATTCATATTTATTACTGCTTTCAGATGACTTTAATGTAATGCCCTTGTCAGGGTGGGGTAAGTCGGTATTGCTATCCTTAACTTCAAGAATGAAATTGCTCACCAGAAGCTAAGAAGGAAAGCATCATGAAAAAAACCACTTGCTCTATTTTTTTCGCCGCATCCATGATGATGGTGCCCTGGCTCCAGGCAGCCGATACTTTCGCCGATGAAAAACCGGCTCGAGTCTGCCTGGGAACCGAAGCTGTCGGCAGCGATGGAGCCGATCGCTTTCAAGCAAGGATGTTGGCACTGCGGGCCCAAAAGGCAGGAAAAGCCCCGGCAGATTGTGTTCCTGCAGAAATTTATCTCAATACTGGCAGCAATGGCTCTGATGGTGTGGATCGCTTTCAGGACAAAATGGCACGGGTGCAAAGTGTCCAGGATGCGCCAGTTGCCGCAAAGATCTATTTAAATGCTGGAACTAACGGAACCGATGGAATCGATCGATTTCAGGAGCGCATGAACAGGCACCAGTAATTCATGTTATCGTATCTTGAGTGACAACATATTACTGACAATCGTAGCTGTTGATTTTTTGATGTTGAAGTCCAGGTTTTATCTTTATCTAAAGGTCTTGGTCTAAGTTGTTTGTTTTGACTCTGATGGATGTTTCTTTTCCGGCCTTATGGCCGGCTTTTTCTTGAGTTGCTCTTGATGACTTTTTGATAAATTTTAATCTTTCCAAAAAACCAGGACAGGTAAAGCAAGCTCTGCTAAAGAGTCATTGTTGATCAAAATCAACTCCAGGGCATATCAACTCATCTAAACTGATATTGTTTAGACTGATTTTTCAGATCGGTTATCCGGGAGGGAGCATGAGGCACCCGTTCAGCAATGAAAGTTCACGGCCGGTGGCAAGCCTGTTGGTGTGCCTGCTGAGCCTGTGGGTGCTGTTGCTGCCCCTCCATTGCCTGGCCGAGCCGGTGTTCGACAGCCTGGCGCACCAGGCCGAGGCCGAAGAGGTGATCTGCCATCAGCAGGGGCTGGATGAATCCGAGCCCTTTATCAAGCCGGGCGACCAGGGGCGGCTGCTCACGCTGTTCCTGGCTCCTCCTTCCCCGCCGCTGCAGCCGGCGGCGCCGCATCTTCAGCGTCTGGCGGTACTGGCCGAACCCGGGGCGCCGCCCCTGGCCAAGCTGCCGCGCTATCTCGCCACCGTTCGCCTGCGTATCTGATATTCCCCTCGGCAGCCGGAGCCTTCGTGCCCGGCGTTTACCCCGTTATCCAGAGGGAGCGCACCCCCACCGTCGTGGCCGTGCCTTCCCCTTTTCAAACCAATGAGGAATATCACCATGAGCAAACATATCCTTATCGCCGCCGGCCTGGGCCTGATGCTGAACCTGTCGCCGGTGCTGGCCGAAGAAGCCCACCACGCCCCCGCCGAGCCGACCAAGCCGGTTGATGCCGCCACCATGATGGAACGGCAGCAGCAGATGGGCATGATGCAGGAGCGAATGCAGACCATGCGCGACCAGATGGCGGCGCTGCAACAGACGCAGGATCCCGCCGAACGCGAGCGGTTGCTGGCGGAGCACCTGGAGTTCATGACCCAGTCCATGGCGCAGATGGAAGAGCACATGGCCATGTGCCGGCAGATGATGGAGCACATGGGGCAGATGGGCATGGGCCAGATGGGCCAGATGCAGAACTAACCACCGGCGGCCGGCGCCTTGTCGGGCCGGCCCCCTCGGGAGATTCCCATGAACAAGGATTCCAACCCTGGCCCGTGATGCTCGCCGGCAGGAAAACACCGCCGTTTGCAGCAGTGCACCTGGCTGGTGGAGCGCAGGCGGCCCGCCTGCTTTCGCGCGTAGCGCGGCCCCTTCGGATTGGCCTAGCACACCACCGGTTTAAAAGGTGCGAGGCAGAACAGGCATCGCAGATTGGGCCGTGCCTTCGCCCACCTCGGTACGACCCTCAGCGGGCGGGCCGCCCGCGCCCCACGGTGGCGTCCAACACTCACGTCATGGTGGCAGCCCTAGCACCAAGTATCGGCGCTGACTAAGTTGTAAACCGATAAGGAGAAGAGATGATGGACAGCATACCAAGGGAGGCGAAGGCCTCCGGCAGGGCGCCGGGCGACGGGTCCACCGAAGCGACCCTGATCGTCCCCGGCATGGGCAGCGACCACTGCGCCGGCCTGGTCGGCACCTCGCTGCGGCGCCTGCCCGGGGTCACGGCGGTCAGCACCCAGATCGCCACCCACAAGGTGACGGTGACGTTCGACGCCGGCCGGACCGATGTGGCCGCGCTCAGGGCGGCGGTCGAGCGGGCCGGCTACGAGGTGGCCCATGCGGGGCTGAAAGGGGAGGCCGAGGCCGGCGCCGAGGCCGAGGAAGCCTATCTGCGCGACGCCCGCCGGCGGCTGTGGCTGGCCGGGGTGCCCACCACCCTGATCATGCTGCTGATGATGGTGGAGATGTTCTGGTTGCCGGTGCCGGGCTACCTGCTGCTGGTCGCCCTGCTGGCGGTGGCGCCGGTCTTTTTCGCCGGTGCCGCCACCCATGTGTCCGCCTGGAAGGCGCTCACCAACAGAACCGCCAACATGGACGTGCTCATCAGCCTGGGCAGCCTGCCGCCCTACCTGATCGGCCTGGTCGGCTTCCTGTTCCCCATGACCTCCTTTATGGAAATGGCCTCCACCATCATGACCTTTCACCTGCTCGGCCGCTACCTGGAAAGCCGGGCCAAGGGCCGGGCGTCCCAGGCCATTCGCCAGTTGCTGGCGCTGGGCGCCAAGAGTGCCCGGGTGCTGCGCGACGGCGAAGAGGTGGAGCTGCCCATCGGCGAGGTGCAGGTGGGCGACCTGATGGTGGTGCGCCCCGGCGAGAAGATCCCCTCCGACGGCGAGGTGATCGAGGGGGCCAGCCATGTGGACGAGTCCCTGGCCACCGGCGAGCCGCTGCCGGTCGAGAAGGTCCCCGGCGACGGGGTGATCGGGGCCACCATCAACAAGGAGGGCCTGCTGCGGGTGCGCGCCACCCGGGTCGGGGAAGATACCTTCCTGGCCCAGGTGATCGGCCTGGTGGAGCGGGCCCAGGGCTCCAAGGTGCCGATCCAGGAGTTCGCGGATCGGGTGACCGGTCGCTTCGTGCCCCTGGTGCTGCTGGTAAGCCTGCTCAGCCTGGCGATGTGGCTCGGCTTCGGCGAGGCGTTGCGGGGCATCCTGTACTGGGGGGCGGGCTTCCTGCCCTGGGTCAATCCGGAACTGTCGGCGCCCCTGGTGGCCCTGTTGTCCAGCGTGGCGGTGCTGGTGATCGCCTGTCCCTGTGCCCTGGGCCTGGCCACGCCCACCGCCCTGATGGTGGGGGCCGGACGGGGCGCCGAGCTGGGCATACTGTACCGCTCCGGCGAGGCCATCCAGACCTTCAAGGACATCCGGGTGGTGGTGTTCGACAAGACCGGCACCCTGACCCGGGGACAGCCGATGGTGACCGATCTGGTGCCGGCCGGGGGGGTGTCGGCGGACGAGCTGCTGGTGCTGGCCACGGCGGTCGAGGTTGGCTCCGAGCATCCCATCGCCCAGGCGCTGCGGGACAGGGCCGGGGAAGCGCATCTTGCGCTGCCACCGCTCGAGGCCTTCGAGGCACTCAACGGCCGGGGGGTGCAGGCCCGTATCGAGGGCGCCCTGGTGCGGGTGGGCAACGGCCGCTGGATGGCCGAATGCGGGCTGGACACGAACGAGCTGGCGGGGGCGCTGGCCGGGTTGGAGGAGCAGGGCAAGACCGCCCTCTATGTGGCCCGGGAGCACCGGCTGGTCGGGGTGGTGGCCATCGCCGACACCCTCAAGGCCGATGCCCGGGAGGCGGTGGCCGCGCTCAAGGCCATGGGCATCCGCACCGTGATGCTCACCGGCGACAACGAGCGGGCCGCCCGGCATGTGGCGGCCCAGGTAGGCATCGACAGCGTCTACGCCCAGGTGCTGCCGGAAGGCAAAATAGACAAGGTGCGGGAGCTGCAGGCCGAGGTGGGGCCCTGGGTGGCCATGGTGGGGGACGGCATCAACGACGCTCCGGCCCTGAAGCAGGCCAACGTGGGCATCGCCATCGGCGCCGGCGCCGACGTGGCGGTGGAGGCCGCCGACGTCATCCTGATCGGCGACCGCCTCGGCGGCGTGGTGCAGGCCGCGCACCTCTCGCGGCTGACCTTCCGCAAGATAGTCGAAAACCTGCTGTGGGCCTCCGGCTACAATGTGGCCGCCATTCCCATCGCCGCCCTGGGGCTGCTGCACCCCATGATAGGGGTGGTCGCCATGACCGCCAGCTCGCTGTCGGTTGTCGGCAACTCGCTCCGGCTCAAGCGGACGCCCCTGGCGGGCGCGTCCGGGGAAAGCGGGCGCTGAAGCGGGTTTCGTGCTCGTCGGAGTGCACCGACAGGGTACCGCCGTGGGCCTGGACGATGGCCTTGGCGATGGACAGTCCCAGGCCGGTGCCGTCGGTCGCCGACTGGCGGGCGCTGTCGGCGCGGTAGAAGCGATCGAACAGGCGCGGCCACTGCTCGGCGGGGATGGGGGTGCCCGGGTTGGCGACGGCCACGATCACGGCGTCGTCGTCCCGCCCTATCTCCACCCGGATCTCGGCCCCGGCCGGGGTATAGCGGATGGCATTGGACAGCAGGTTGCTGAAGGCCCGCTGCAGCATGGCGCGATCGCCGTGCAGCCGGGCCTCGCCCCGGCGCCGCAGCCGCAGCTGCTGCTCGCTGGCCAGGGGCTCGAAGAACTCCAGCAGTTCGTCCACTTCCCCGGCCAGGTCGACCTCTTCGGCCTGCACGGTCAGCAGCCCCTGCTCCGACTTGGCCAAAAACAGCATCTCGCCGATCATCCGCGCCAGCCGCTCGGCCGCCTCCAGGTTGTTGTACAGCGCTTCCCGGTAGTCGTCGGCGTCGCGCTCCCGAGATAGCGCCACCTGGGTCTGCATCATCAGGCTGTTGACCGGGGTGCGCAGCTCGTGGGCGATATCCGAGGAAAACTCGGACAGCCGCCGGAAGGAGTCCTCCAGCCGATCCAGCATGGCGTTGAAGGCCTGGATGGGGGCGTGCAGCTCCACCGGCGCCTGCGCCAGCGACAGCCGGTGATCGAGCTTGGCGGCGCTGACCCGGGTGGACACCGAGGCCAGCTCCCGCAACGGCTTGAGCCCCAGGCGGGAGGCCAGCCAGCCCAGCAGCACCGAGATCAGGGCGATGCCGCCGGTAAACCAGGCCAGCCCCTTCTTGATGTCGTCGATAAAGTGCTGGTGATAGCTGGTGTCCAGCACCACCCGGATCAGCACCCGTTCGGGGGCACCGGGCCAGGGCAGGGACGGGCCGAAGTCTTCCCATTCGGCCAGGCCGCGATAAACGATGCCCTGCTCCTCCCAGCTTTGCTGCCAGCTGTCCGACGGCGGCATCGCCAGGGGGAGGTGATCCAGCCCCGGCTGGCGGGCGCCGGGCGGCCGGGCATCGACCAGCATCCGGCCGTCCGGATCCAGCATCAGGATATAGTGGCTGCCGTGGCCGGAGAGGGCGTCGTTGAGGTGTTCTTCCAGCAGGGGCCAGCGCTGGCCGTCACCCTGCAGGTGGGTGGCGAGGAAGTTGCGGGCCAGCTGCAGCTTGCCCTGGATATCGGCCTGGTCCTGCTGGTCGAAATGGTGGTCCAGGGACTGGATCAGCACCAGGCTGACCAGGCTCCAGATGCCGATCATGGTCACGCCGAACAGCAGGCTCAGGCGGGTGGTCAGGGAAAGAAAGCTGCCCATCTTGGCGGTCGGACTCCTTGCCGGGTCGGTGAGGTAACGCTATGCAATGGCGGCCACTTTACCATTTTGTTCCCCCCATCCGCCCGGATGACAGAAATGTAATGCTGCCGTCAGCTTGGCATCAGGTTGAACATCCATGCTGTACCCATGGTTATAGAACAGTGGATGCCCCCATGAAAGAACCCCCGCGCCGCGCCGTTGGTGGCCGGCTGGCCGCCGTGCTGATCGGCCTTGCCCTGATGAATCCCGCCCTGGCGGAAACCCCTGCCTCCCTCGACCTGCCGGCCTTGCTGGAGCTGGCCGAACGGCACAATCCCGAGCTTGCCGCCATGTCCGCCGAGGTCGAGGCCAGCCGGCAGGCCATCGTCATGGCCAGCGCCTGGGACGACCCTGTGTTGCGCATCGAATGGATGGGCATCGATCCCGACAACCCCACCCTGGCGCCGCGCCGGGTGGGGGAAATGAAGTACGGCATCGAGCAGATGCTGCCCCGCTGGGGCACGCGCGGGCTCGAGGTGGAGCGGGCCGAGGCGGGCAGCCGCCAGGCCGGATTCGAGCGCGAGCAGCGACGGCTCCGGTTGCGTGGCCAGGTGCGCACGGCCTACGCCGACTGGTACCAGGCGCGGGAAAGCCAGCGCATCAACCGGCACCTGGAATTGCTGATCGAGCAGGTCGAGCAGACCGCCCAGCAGCGTTATGCCGTCGGTCTCGGCGCCCAGGCCGAGGTGCTGCGGGCCCAGGCCGAGCGCACCATGCTCGGTAACGAGCAACTGGCGTTGCTGGCCGAGGCGGAAGCCGCCCGGGCCGAGCTGGCCGGCCTGCTCAACCTGGCACCGGCCGCCCTGGGTGGCCAGCCCGACAGCCTGCCCGAATTGCTCGGCCATGAGGCCGACTGGGGGGAGCGGGCCCTGGCCCGCAACCCGGGCCTGAAGGCGCTGGAGCAGCAGCGGCAGGCCGCCGACAGCCGCTACCGGCAGAGCCAGCTGAACAACAGGCCCGAGGTGGGGCTGGGGCTGTCGGCGGTGCAGATGGGCAACGACCTCGACAACGTCGAGCTGATGCTGTCGGTGCGGCTGCCCCTGCAGCAGGGCGCGCGGCGGGCGGAGCGGGCCGAGGCCGGCGCCATGCTGGCGCGCAGCCAGGCCCTGGCAGACGCGGGCCGGCGCGAGCTGGAGCAGGCCGTGCACGGCCTGGTGGCCCGGCGGGACGGCAGCCGGCAGCAGCTGGAACTGCTGCGGCACAGCCTGCTGCCCCAGGCGGAGCTGACCTTCGAATCGGCGCTGGCGGGGTACGCCACCGGCCGGGTGGAATTTGCCATGCTGCTGGATGCCCAGCAACAGATCCGCCGGCTCGGCCAGGACCAACTGATGGCCGAAGTGGCACGCTTCCGGGCCGAAAACGCCCTGCTGACCCTGACAGGAGAACAATGATGAAAGCCATGTCCACACTGCTGCTGTCGGCGGCGGGGCTGATGCTGGCGGGCGGCGGCTACTGGCTGGGCCAGCAGCAGGTCGCCCCTGCGCCCCAGGCGGCCGATGCCGGCCCCCGCATCCTCTATTACCGCAATCCCATGGGGCTGCCCGACACCTCGCCGGTGCCGAAGAAGGATCCCATGGGCATGGATTATCTCCCGGTGTTCGAGCACGAGCCGGCCGCGGAACCGGCCGGGCGCATCCTCTATTACCGCAATCCCATGGGCTTGCCCGACACCTCGCCGGTGCCGAAGAAGGATCCCATGGGCATGGATTACATCCCCGTTTATGCCAGCGAGGTGACCGGCCCCAACCAAGTCAGGGTGTCCGCCGACAAGGTGCAGAAGCTGGGGGTCAGGACCGAAAGGGTGCAGGAGCGCGACTTCAGCCGCAACTTGCGGGCGGTGGCGACCCTGGAGCCGGACGAGGGCGCCCTGTTCTCGGTGGCGCCCCGTTTCGAGGGCTGGGTCGAACGGCTGCTGGTGAAGGAAACCGGCCTGCGGGTGGAGGCCGGCCAGCCGTTGTTCGAGGTATACAGCCCCGAGCTCTACGCCGCCGCCCAGGAATACCGCCTGGCGCACCGGGGCCTGCAACGGCTGGCCGGGGGTGACGAGGCGCTGCGCCGGGGGCTGGCCCAACTGGCCGACAGCAGCCTGCGCCGGCTGCAGCTGTGGCAGTTGCCCGAGGCGGAGCTGGCGCGCCTGCGCGGGGGCGGCGAACCCAGGCGCACCATCGCCTATCCGGCGCCGCGCGGCGGCACCGTGCTGGCCAAGCCGGTGCTGGAAGGCGCCCGTTTCATGCCCGGCGAGGAGCTGTTCCGGCTGGCCGATCTGTCCCGGCTCTGGCTGCAGGTCGAAATCCCCGAGCAGGAGCTGGCGCTGGCCGAGCCGGGCCGGCCGGTTTCCATCGGCCTGGAAGCCTATCCCGGCGAGACCTTCGACGGCCGGGTGGCCTTCGTGGCCCCGGTGCTGAACGGCGACACCCGCACCCTCCGGGTGCGGGTCGAGCTGGACAACCCCGGCGGCCGGCTCAAACCCGGCCAGTTCGCCTGGGTGCAGCTGCACCACGACCTCGGCCGGGGCGTGGCGCTGCCCGACTCGGCGGTGATCGACTCGGGCCGGCGCCGGGTGGCCATCGTCGCCCTGGCCGAGGGGCTCTACGAGCCGCGGGAGCTGACCACCGCCGGCCGCCACGACGGCTACTGGCAGGTGACCGCCGGAGTGGCCCCCGGCGAGCGGGTGGTGACCTCCGCCAACTTCCTGATCGATGCCGAAAGCAACCTGATGGCCGCCCTGCAGGGCATGAACGGCGGCGCCGGGCCGGGGGCGGCGGATGACGGCCGGGAGCATGACGGCCACGGCGGTCACGGTGCCGCTGCCGTGGTGCCGGACGCCGGCCACGGCCATGCCGGTCACGGCGCCGCTGCCGTGGTGCCGGACGCCGGCCACGGCCATGCCGATCACGGCGCCGCTGCCATGGAGCAGGACGCCGGCCACGACCACGGTGGCCACGGCGAGCATGCCCATGCGGCGCAGGGAGGGCACTGATCATGCTGAACGCAGTCATTGCCTGGTCGCTCAACAACCGGCTGATCGTGCTGATACTGACCGGGCTGCTGGTGATCGGCGGCCTCCAGGCGGTACGGCAGACACCCCTGGACGCCATTCCGGACCTGTCGGACGTGCAGGTCATCGTCTATACCGACTACGCCGGCCAGGCGCCCCAGGTGGTGGAGGATCAGGTCACCTATCCGCTGGTGACCGCCATGCTGTCGGTGCCCAAGGCCAGCGTGGTGCGGGGCTTTTCCTTCTTCGGCGCCTCTTTCGTGTACGTGATCTTCGAAGACGGCACCGATCTCTACTGGGCCCGGTCGCGGGTGATGGAATACCTCAACGGCGCCGCCGGCCAGTTGCCGGCGGGCGTCACGCCCAGCCTGGGGCCCGACGCCACCGGGGTGGGCTGGGTGTACCAGTACGCGCTGCAGTCCGACCGGCACGATCTGGCCGAGCAGCGCACCCTGCAGGACTGGTTTATCCGCTACCAGCTGACCCAGGCCCAGGGCGTGGCCGAGGTGGCGACGGTGGGCGGCTTTGTGCGCCAGTACCAGGTGGTGGTGGATCCGGTGCGGCTGCGCGCCTATGGCCTGTCGTTTATGGAAGTGGCCGAGGCCATCCGCCAGAGCAACCTGGACGTGGGCGGCCGGGCGGTGGAAATGAGCGAAACCGAGTACATGGTGCGGGGGCGCGGCTACCTGACCGGGGTGGCGGATCTGCGCCAGATAGTGCTCAAGGCCAGCCAGGGCGTGCCGGTGTTGTTGGGGGATGTCGCCCGCATCGAGCTGGGCCCGGATGAGCGGCGCGGCCTGGCCGAGCTCAACGGTGAGGGGGAAGTGGTCGGCGGCATCGCCGTGGCCCGCTACGGCGAGAACGCCCTGGCGGTGATCGACAACCTCAAGCAAACCCTGGCCCGGTTGGCGCCGGGCCTGCCCGAGGGGCTGGAACTGCTGCCGGTGTACGACAGATCCGAGCTTATCCAGCGCGCCATCGACAACCTCAGCCTCAAGCTGCTGGAAGAAAGCCTGGTGGTGGCCCTGGTGTGCTTCGTGTTCCTGCTCCATGCGCGCAGCGCCCTGGTGGCCATCGTCACCCTGCCGCTCGGCATCCTGTTCGCCTTTATCTGCATGCGCGCCCTGGGGCTGGGCAGCAACATCATGAGCCTGGGCGGCATCGCCATCGCCATCGGCGCCATGATCGACGCTTCCATCGTCATGATCGAAAACGCCCACAAGCACCTGGAGCGGGCGCCGCCGGGCAAGTCGCGCCATGCCATCATGCTGGAGGCCTGCCAGGAAGTGGGGCCGGCGCTGTTCTTCAGCCTGCTGATCATCACGGTGTCCTTCCTGCCGGTGTTCGCCCTGGAAGATCAGGAAGGACGGCTGTTTTCGCCGCTGGCCTACACCAAAACCTTCGCCATGGCCGGGGCCGCCCTGCTGTCGGTGACCCTGGTGCCGGTGCTGATGCTGATGTTCGTGCGCGGCCGCATCATTGCCGAGCGGCGCAACCCGGTCAACCGCTTGCTGATGTGGCTGTACCGGCCCTGGATCCACGGCGTGCTGCGCTGGAAGAAGCTGACCCTGCTGCTGGCGGTGGCGGCTTTGGTGAGTACTTGGTGGCCCTATGCCCGGCTCGGCAGCGAATTCATGCCCAGCCTCAACGAGGGCACCCTGCTGTTCATGCCCGCCTCGCTGCCGGGCATGTCGGTGACCAAGGCGGCCGAGCTGGTGCAGACCCAGAACAAGATCATCAAGAGCTTTCCCGAAGTGGCCTCGGTGTTCGGCAAGGCCGGGCGGGCCAACTCGGCCACGGATCCGGCCCCGCTCGAGATGTTCGAAACGGTGATTAACCTGAAACCGGAGCGGGAGTGGCGCCCCGGCCTGACCCTGGACGGGCTGATCGCCGAGCTGGACCAGGCGGTCAGCCTGCCCGGCATCGCCAACGCCTGGACCATGCCGATCAAGGCGCGCACCGACATGCTCTCCACCGGCATCCGGACCCCCATCGGCATCAAGGTGTTCGGCCAGGATCTGCAGGAGATAGAGCGGCTGTCGCGGCAGATAGAGGCGGTGGTGCGGCAGGTGCCGGGCACCAGCAGCGCCTTCGCCGAACGCCTGACCGGGGGCTATTACCTCACCATCAGCCCGGATCGGCGCCAGCTGGCGCGCTATGGCCTGAGCATGGCCGAGGTGCAGTCGGTGATCGCCGCCGCCCTGGGCGGCGAGCTGGTGACCACCACGGTGGAGGGGCGGGAGCGCTTCGGCGTGAGCCTGCGCTACCCGCGCGAACTGCGCGGCGACCCGGACACCATCGCCCGCGAGGTGCTGGTGGCCGGCATGGACGGGGCCCTGATCCCGCTCGGCCAGCTGGCGGACATCCGCATCGAGCAGGGCACGCCGGGCATCCGCACCGAAAACGGCCTGCTGTCGGCCTACATCTACGTCGACATCCGCGAGCGGGACATCGGCGGCTACGTGGCCGAGGCCCGCCAGGCGGTGCAGGAGCAGGTGTCCTTCCCGCCCGGCTACTACGCGGTGTGGAGCGGCCAGTTCGAAAGCATGGAACGGGCCATGGAGAAGATGAAGCTGGTGGTGCCGGCCACCCTGGCGCTGATCTTCCTGCTGCTCTACCTCAACTTCCGGCGCCTGACCGAGACCCTGATCGTGATGCTGTCGGTGCCTTTCGCCCTGATCGGCGGGGTCTGGCTGCTGTGGTGGCTCGACTACAACCTGAGCGTGGCGGTGGCGGTGGGCTTTATCGCCCTGGCCGGGGTAGCGGCCGAGACCGGGGTGATCATGCTGATCTACCTGGATCAGGCCTGGCAGACGCTGTGCCGCCAGTGCCGGGCGGAGGGGCGGGCCCCGGCGGCGGCCGATCTCTATGCCGCCGTCATCGAGGGCGCGGTGGAGCGGGTGCGGCCCAAGATGATGACGGTGGTGTCGGTGATGGCCGGCCTGCTGCCGATCATGTGGGGCACCGGCACCGGCTCCGAGGTGATGCGCCGCATCGCCGCCCCCATGGTGGGCGGCATGGTGTCCTCGACCATACTGACCCTGCTGGTGATACCGGCGCTCTATGCCTGGATCAACGAGCGGCGGCTGGCGCGCTGAAGTGGACCTGCCTCGTGGGGCGCGGGCGCCGGAACGCTCCTTGGAGCGCGGGCGGCCCGCCCGCATGAACCCGGTGCCGGCGCTCCAGAGGCGGTGTGCCCGCAAAAATCGTCGAGTTTTCCTTTAGCCGTCACTTTCCTGCTTGCCAGACCTCGGTGTGCGGATAGAAGGCATACCAGGCAAACCAGTAACCCGGCTGTCCTGCCAGCTCCGTTCCGTTTTCCTCGAAGAAGCGCGGCTGTCCCCCCGGCTCGACCACAATGCGGATCACCTGGCCGCCCAGGCTGTCGTGCAGGGGCCCCTGGTGCTCCCGCAGGGCGGCGTGAGGATAGGCCCTGGCTTCCCCGTTCAGGATAAGCCCGGTGACCATCTCCTTCAGCGGCAGGGCTCTGCTCTGCTCGCGCACCGGGAACATCAGCTGGTTGCGGCGGGCGTATTCCCGGTAAGGATCGCGGCCGTAGTCGCGCAGATGGCCGGTGTCGGCGGACAGCACCAGGCTGTGGGGGTGGGCGCGGCGCCAGGCCTGCCAGGAGGTGAGGGTCAGCGGCAGGGTCCGCAGTACCCGCCCTTTCATCGGCCCCGTTACCGCCTCCGCCAGTACCTGGGACCAGAGCGACTCGGTCTGGCGATCGTAGAGCAGCACATTGCTGTTGTAGAGCAACCCCGATACCCCGAACGCCAAGGATTGCCCTTCGCTTTCGGCCACCAGCACGGTGGCGGTGGCGCAGAGGGGGCAGTAGGTCACGGCAACGGCCTGGTCGCCGAAGCGATCGTTGACCACCTCGTGCCAGTTGAGGATGGCGACGGGATAGGCCCTGGCCGCGCCGTTATGCACCACTCCTATCACTTCTTCCTCCGGGCCCAGCATCTGGTCCGCCTCGTCCGCACTCAGGAAGCGGGGTCGGTCGATGGCGGGAATGCCGTCCCGGGGCGGCCCGCCCCGGAGTATTTCCGCCACGGGCACCAAAGCCCCCGCTAGGTCGAAACCGTTGAGGTAGGGGCCCTGGGCGGCGGCGGGCCTGGGCATCCCCCCCAGCAGCAAGACCAGTACGGCCAGCATCCAGAAGGTGGATACCGGCTGCCGTGGTGATTGGAATAGCGGGTCAGGTTTCATGCGGCCTCCTCGTGCTGTCGCCACTATCGGTGGTTTATCTGGTTAATGACGGAAGAAGGGCACCGGTTCTTACCGGAAGATCGTCGGGCGGCTGCGCGGTTTGGGCCTGGCGGAGCGCAGGCGGCCCGCCTGCATTCGCGCGCAGCGCGAACCCTCGGGTTGGTCTGCTACACAGCGGGTTAAAAAAGCTCGGGGCCGCCGGGTTGTGCCGGCTAAAGCGGCACCTACAGCGGCACTTACAGCTGTGCCTACAGCTCATTAAGGGCAGAACAGGCATCGCGGCTTGGGCCGTGCCTTCGCCCACCTCAGTGCCTCCTTCATGCGGGCGGGCCGCCCGCGCCCCAAAACCCGCGCGCCCGGATCGTTGTAGGCGCCCGTTTACGTGGCGCAAACCGGCGGCTGCGCGGTTTGGGCCTGGCGGAGCGCAGGCGGCCCGCCTGCATTCGCGCGCAGCGCGAACCCTCGGATTTGCCTGCTACACAGCGGGTTAAAAAAGCTCGGGGCCGCCGGGTTGTGCCGGCTAAAGCGGCACCTACAGCGGCACTTACAGCTGTGCCTACAGCTCATTAAGGGCAGAACAGGCATCGCGGCTTGGGCCGTGCCTTCGCCCACCTCAGTGCCTCCTTCATGCGGGCGGGCCGCCCGCGCCCCAAAACCCTCGCGCTCGGATCGTTGTCGGCGGCCCGTTTACGTGGTGCGAACCTCACCCGTAGGTGCCCGTTTACGTGGCGCAAAGGGGGCTCCGGGTGATTTTTTTGTAAGAACCGGCGGGGGTGGCGCGACTTAGTGGGTAACCGTCAGGCAAGAGCGTGATGACGGCAGGGCAATCATCCAGGTTGTCCCGGCCTCGGGGAAAGCGATGACTTTCCGGAGGCCGCCAACTCAAGAGAAAGGGGAAGCATCATGAAAGCGATCACTTCACTTATGCTGGCTGCCGTGTTCGCCCTGGGAGTTCTGCCCGCGCAGGCGGCGACCCAGGCACCGGATCAGCCGACCATCCAGACCCTGTCATCACGGGGCGATGGCGTGGATAACCGTCATTGCATGCTAATGAAAAAAAGAGGGGCAAAACTGCCCGGGTACTGCGGGCCCCAATAAGGCTCGTTACCGGTGAAAAGTTTAAGGAGAAATCACATGTCTCAATGCCAGTCCCATTATCGATTGACCCCGGTGGCCGGCGTGGTGTCGGCGTCCCTGCTGGCCCTGTCCCTGGCGGGTCCGGCCCAGGCCGTGACGGCGGCAAGCCTGGACGGGCAACTGGTCGCCATGAGCAAAAAGCCCTGCGCGGCCAATCCGTGCGCCGCCAACCCTTGCGCGGCGAAAAACCCCTGTGCGGCCAAGAGCCCGTGTGCCGCCAACCCCTGTGCGACCAAAAATCCTTGCGCCGCCAAGTCGGCATAAATCGGCTATGGTCAGCAGGCGGAGCTCCCGGGAGCTCCGCCTTGCCTTCAACAACAGGGAAAGGATCTCATCATGTCCGACAAGCTCGATACGCCATTGCCGGCACCGGCCATGCCCAGGGCGCGGGATCAAAGCCCCGAGGAGATCGCCACTATGATACTGGCCGGCCGGCGGATCCGTGAATGCTACCGGGTGCTGAAGAAAGGCGGCCTCAATGTGGTGGGCGAGGTGCTGAAAGGGCAGGGCACCTTCTATGAAATGACCCATTATCCGCTGGACGACGTGTTCGACGGCGACAGCCACAGCCAGTATTACTACCATGCCCACCGCGGCGGCGAGCTGGAGCACGGTCATTTCCATACCTTTCTGCGGGCCCCCGGCATGCCGCCGGGCAGCGAGGTGCTGGATGAGCCGGGCGCCACCGAGCCCTGGCCGAGGGGCGAGCAGGCCATCGCCCACCTGGTGGCCGTCTCCATGGACGGCTGGGGCTTTCCCAAGGGGTTGTTCGCCTGCAACCGCTGGGTGACGGGAGAGTCCTGGTATCCGGCCCGGACCGTGGTGGCCATGCTGGACCGGTTCTCGATCGATCACGCCAACCCGTCCTGGCCGGTCAACATCTGGCTGACCCAGTTGCTGGTGCTGTTCCGGCCCCATATCGAGGCCCTGCTGTGGCACCGGGACGAAGCGGTGGCCGAGTGGCGGCGCCGCCATCCGGGCGAGGACGTGTTCGAGGATCGGCGGCTCGAGATCACCGGCTACCTGCCCATCTCGGTCGACGACTGGCTGGCCGAGCTGCAGGCGGAGCTGGACAGTTCATCATGATGTTAGATCGCCATATAGTTTAAAAATCACGCTGTCGGGTGCAGAGCCACTCCTGCCACTCTTGCCGGCAGGAAAACCCCCGCCGTTTGCCGATGGGCGCCTTGCTGGTGGAGCGCAGGCGGGCCGCCCGCGCCCCAAGACTTCATGCGGGCGGGCCGCCCGCGCCCCAAGACCCGTGCTCCAAGGATCGTCACAGAGGGCCCTGCGGTTGCTTGCCGCCCCGCCGCCAGCCGTGATAGCGGGCCAGCCAGGCCAGCAGTCGCTGCGGGGCGTGGGCCTTCTTCCACTCGCCGGCGGCGTACTTGTTGGCCTCGCTCAGGGTGGGGTAGATGTGGATGGTGGCCAGCAGCTTGTTGAGCCCCAGATGGTGGCGCATGGCCAGCACGTATTCCGCCAGCAGCTCGCCGGCATGCTCGCCCACTATGGTCACCCCCAGTATCCGGTCCTTGCCCGGCACCGTCAGCACCTTGATAAAGCCGTGATCGGCGCCGTCGGCAATGGCCCTGTCCAGATCGTCCAGCCCGAAGCGGGTCACCTCACAGGCGATGCCCCTGTCCCTGGCCTCGGCCTCGGACAGGCCGACCCGGGCCACCTCCGGATCCACGAAGGTGCACCAGGGGATCACCGAGTAGTCCACCTTGAAGCGTTTGAACTGGCCGAACAGGGCGTTGACGCTGGCATACCAGGCCATGTGGGCGGCGGTGTGGGTGAACTGGTAGCCCCCGGCCACGTCGCCGGCGGCGTAGATGTTGGGGTAGAGGGTTTCCAGGTAGTCGTTGGTTTCGAGCTTGCGCTCGGTATCGATACCCAGTTGCTCCAGGCCGTAGCCGGTCAGCCGGGGGCGGCGGCCCAGGGCGATCAGCAGATCGTCGAAGGGCAGCGCCACTTCCCGGTCGTGATGGCGGGCGATCAGCCGCTTGCCCTGGTCGTCCTGCTCCAGCCGCAGCGGCTGGTGGCCGGTCAGCACGGCGATGCCGTCCTGGGTGAGGGATTCCTTGACCAGATCGCTCACTTCCTGGTCTTCCTTCGGCATCAGCCGGGGGTTGCGCTGCATCAGGGTCACCTCCGATCCCAGCCGGGCCAGGGCCTGGGCCAGCTCGCAGCCGATGGGGCCGCCGCCCAGCACCAGCAGCCGGCGGGGCGGGCTGTCCCGCTCCGCCAGGGCCTGCCACAGGGTGTCGCTGGTGAGATAGCCCACCTCTTCCAGCCCCGGCAGCTCGGGCACCAGGGGCTCGGCCCCGGCGGCGATGATAACGGAGCGGGCGCTCAGCCGGCGGCGGCCGCCGTCGTTGAGACTCACCTCCACCGTCCAGGGATCGAGCAGGCGGCCATGGCCCTGCAGTACCTCCACCCCCAGGGCGGTGTAGCGCTCCACGCTGTCGTGGGGCGCGACCTTTTTGATGATCTCCTGCACCCGCGCCATCACCCGCTTGAAGCTGAACTCGGGCTGGGTGGCACAGAGGCCGTAGCGGTCGGCGTGGCGCATCTGGTGGGCCAGCCTGGCGCTGCGGATCAGTGCCTTGCTCGGCACGCAGCCGGTGTTGAGGCAGTCGCCGCCCATCTTGCCCGCCTCGATCAGGGTGACCCTGGCCCTGACGGTGGCGGCGATATAGGCGCTGACCAGGCCGGCGGCGCCGGCGCCGATCACGATGAGGTTGCGATCAAACTGGCGGGTTTTTTGCCAGCCCTTATAGACCCGGCGGCGCTGTATCAGGCGCACCAGGCTACGGGCCAGCAGCGGAAAGATGCCGAGCAGGGCGAAGGACAGCCACAGGGCGGGGGAGAGGATGCCGCCGAGCGAGTCGAGGGCGGCGAGCTGGGTACCGGCGTTCACATACACCAGGGTGCCGGGCAGCATGCCGAGCTGGCTCACCCAGTAGAAGCGGCGGGCGGGAAAGGGAGTGAGCCCCATCAGCAGGTTGATCAGGAAAAAGGGGAACACCGGCACCAGCCGCAGGGTAAAGAGGTAAAAGGCGCCGTCCCTGGCAATGCCGTCATTGACTGCCTTGAGCCGGTCGCCGAACCGCTGCTGCACCTGGTCGCGCAGCAGGAAGCGGGCCACCAGCATGGCCAGGGTGGCGCCCAGGCTGGAGGCGAAGGACACCAGCACCAGCCCCTGCCAGAGGCCGAACAGGGCGCCGGCGGCCAGGGTCATGATGGCGGCGCCGGGCAGGGACAGGGCTGCCACCAGCACATAGAGCAGGAAGAAACCGGCGGCGGTAAGCCAGGGCGCCTGGCCGCGCAGGGCGGCGAATTCCGCCTGGTGCCGCTTGAGCGCCTCCAGGGTCAGCCACTCGTGGCCGCCCAGGGCGAAGAAGAGCAGGGCGAGCGTCAGTAACACCAGCAGCAGGATAAGCTTTTTCATTTGGGCTCCTTGCGCTGGCGCCAGGGCTGGGTCAGCAGGCGGTCCAGCCTGAGTTCGGCCGGATCCTGGAACTCGTTCAGTCCTATGGTCATGCGCCGGTGGCCCGCTTCGGGCTGGGCCCGGTAGGTGCCCAGCAGGCGATCCCACCAGGGCAGGTTGAAGCCGAAGTTGCTGTTGGTTTCCCGCGGGATCACCGAGTGGTGCACCCGATGCATGTCCGGGGTGACCAGCAACAGCCGCAACCAGGCATCGAGCCGGGGCGGCAGCCGGACATTGCCGTGGTTGAACATGGAGGAGGCGTTGAGCAGCACCTCGAACAGCAGCACCGACAGCGGCGGCGCCCCCAGCAGGATGACGATGCCCAGCTTGATCCCCATCGACAGCAGTATCTCCAGCGGGTGAAAACGCAATCCGGTGGTGACGTCGATGTCCGGATCGCTGTGGTGCAGGCGGTGCAGCCGCCACAGCCAGGGCAGGGCGTGGAACAACCGGTGCTGCAGGTAGATGAGGAAGTCCAGCACCAGCAGGGAGAACGGCAGGGTAAGCCAGAACGGCAGCGGCCACAGCTGGAACAGTCCCCAGCCGCGCTGCTCTGCCAGCAGGGCCCCGCCCACGGCGGCGAGCGGAAACAGCAGCCGCAGCAGCAGGGTATTGATGGCCACCAGCAGCAGGTTGGCCGGCCAGCGGCGACGGCGTGGATAGCGCCGGCTGCGGCGCGGGGCGAGCACTTCCCACAGCATCATCAGCAGCAAGATGCCGGCGAAGGCGGCCAGCCGGAGCAGGGGTTCCTGGGTGAGTACATCGTCCGGCATCGGGGCCTCGTCAGCGATCGAACAGGGCGGCGCCCAGCCACTGGGAGGGCAGCCAGAACAGATCGTCGGGCTCGTCGATGTCGCGCAGGCACTCGCCCTGATAGAAGCTCCAGCCGAGTTCGCGGATGCGCGCCCGGGTGAGTTCGGCGACCCGGTCGGTGCTCCAGGGAATGTCCTCGAACAATCGGGGGGAGAAACGGCGCAGGCCGAGCAGGGCGTAGCCGCCGTCGCAGGTGGGGTGGAACATCGCTTCGCATTGGCCGAGGCGGTGGGCGGCCGCCTGCAGCAGGGCGGGGTTGAGGTGCGGGCAGTCGGTGCCTATCAGCAGTAGCTGCGGGTTTTGTTGCAGGCCGCGCCGGGCCGCCCGGGCCATGCGCTGCCCCAGGTCGCCCTCGCCCTGGTCGCTGAGCTCGATATGGGCGGGCAGGGCCAGCTCGCTCCAGG
This sequence comes from Zobellella denitrificans, assembly GCF_002407485.1. Taxonomy (NCBI): domain Bacteria; kingdom Pseudomonadati; phylum Pseudomonadota; class Gammaproteobacteria; order Aeromonadales; family Aeromonadaceae; genus Zobellella; species Zobellella denitrificans. The sequence continues at coordinate 1,629,131 of NZ_CP012621.1, forward strand.
GCGGACGGTCCGGCGCCGGGCTGGCGCACAGCTCCACCGGGCCGAGGGCCGCGGCCCGGCAATGGGCCAGGGTCGACATCAGCATGCGCCGGGCCAGGCGCGCCGCGCCCTCGGGCCCCAATGCCGGGATCAGCCGGGTCTTGGCCAGGCCGGCCAGGGGGGCCTTGGCGAACACGATGATGCGGGTGCTCATCGGTAGGCCCTCGCCAGCAGGGCCGGGTCGGCGCCCCGCCAGTAGGCGAAGCGCAGTCGCCACATCAGCCATATGGTGCGAAACAGCCCCCGGCTTTCCCAGCGCCGGCCTGAGGTGTGCGCCTTCAGCCGGAGGCAGGCCGGCGGCCCCAGCCGCTTCAATCGCTTGCTGAGCTCGATATCCTCCATCAGCGGTTGCTCGGGAAAGCCGCCGATGGCCTCGAAGCTGCTCCGGCGCACGAAGATGGCCTGATCGCCGGTGGCGATGCCGGTCAGCCGGGAGCGCAGGTTGATAAGCGCGGCCACCAGCTTCAGCAGGGGATGGCGGCCGGAAATGGTGATGTCGAAGCGGCCCCAGTGCCGGCGGGACAGGGCCTGCTCCACCGCCGACAGGGCCCCGGGCGGCAGTCGGGTGTCGGCGTGCAGGAACAGCAACAGCTCCCCCCGGGCCAGGGCGGCGCCGGCGTTCATCTGCCGGGCGCGGCCGGGGGCGCTGGTGACGACCTTGGCACCGGCCCAGCGAGCCAGGGCAACGGACAGGTCGTGGCTGCCGCCGTCCACCAGGATCACCTCGGTCTGGCCGCCCTCAAGCGGCAGCGCGGCCAGGGTATGGGGCAGGACGGCGGCTTCGTTCAACACCGGCATAATGATCGACATCGTCATGACGGCTCCTTGTGCAGGGCGCCGCCGCAGCTGCTGCCCTGGCCGGCGGTGCAGCCGTAGCAGTGCTCGGCCACCCGGATGGGCTGGCCGTCCAGCTCGCGGCCCAGCAGATCGCGCAGGTGCGGGCGGCCCGCGCCGGGCAGGCGCAGCCCCAGTTGCTGGTTGAAATCGCAGTCGTACAAATACCCCTGCCAGTCCACGCTCACCAGGTTGCGGCACATCAGCCCGGGCAGGTTGGCGGCAGAGAAGTTTTCCTTCAGCAGGCGCAGGTAGTCGTGGAACTGGCGCTTGCTGAGCAGGTAGTCGCCGAAGCGTTTGATCGGCATGTTGGCCAGGGCGAACAGCCGGTTGAAGCGGATGCCGAAGTGCTCCCCCAGCTCGCGCTTGTAGTCGGCTTCCAGCGCCGCTTGGGGCGGCGGCAGGCTGGGGCCCTGGGGATTGTAGACAAGGTTGAGCTCAAGCCCCGAGCCGGGCTGGCCGTACCCCAGCCGGTTGAGTGCCTGCAGGGCGAGGATGCTTTTGTCGAAGGTGCCCTTGCCCCGCTGCTTGTCGACGTTGTCCACCGAATAACAGGGCAGGGAGGCCACCACCTCCACCCCCTGTCCGGCCAGGAATTCGGCCAGATCGTCCTGGCCCGGCTCGAACAGTATGGTGAGGTTGCAGCGATCGATCACCTTCACCCCCTGGGCGCGGGCGGCACGCACCAGCGCCCGGAAGCCCGGATGCAGCTCGGGGGCGCCGCCGGTGAGATCCAGGGTCGGGAGCCCACGGGCCCGCAGCACCTCGGGGATCAGCGCCAGGTTGTCCTCGTCCATCATCTCGGTACGGTGGGGGCCGGCGGCCACGTGGCAGTGCACGCACTTCATGTTGCACTTGTAGCCCAGGTTCACCTGCAGGGTATCGAGCCGGTGGCGGCGGATGGCCGGAAAGTCGGTCAGATCCAGCAACGGCAGGGTGTCTCTCATGGCGGTTCTCCACGGATGGCAAGGGATAAGCTAACGTCGTGCCAGGGGGGCTGATTGTTACAACCGATTCGATTCCGTTTCGTCTAAAGCTTATACCCGGCGCGCGGCAAAGATCTTTCAGGCGGAATGCACGGCAGGCTCATTGTTCGGGCTCCTGCTGCTGCGGGTTGTCGTTGTCGGGACGATCGGCGTAGCGCCTGGCTATCCGGCGGATCACCGGCAATTGCTGCTCGAAGTTGCGGCAGCCCTTGCACATCAGGGTGTGCAGCTTCAGTGCCAGCTTTTCGCCGGCGGCCAGGGGCCTGTCCTGGCTCTCCGACATCAGTTGGGTGGCTTGTCGACAATTCAGCATGAGCAGTCTCCTTGCAGTTGCCATTTGTTTTCCAGGCATTCGCGCAGGCGCAGGCGGGCGCGGTACAGCAGCACATTGAGGTTGCTGACCGTGAGTTCAAGCTCGTGGCATATTTCGCTGCTTTCCAGATTTATAAACTCCCGCATCATAAACACCCGCCCCTGGTTGGCGGGCAGATGCTCCAGGCAGAACTCGAAAATCGTCCAGAACTGCTCGTCCTCGAAGCTGGCTTCGGGGGAGCTCCAGCGGACGGGCATTTCTTCCCGGTGCCAACGGCCGCTCCGGTTGAACAGCAGCGCTTCCGGATCCTGCTCTTCATCGCCGCCCAGGCTGGACACCGCGATCAGCCGCTGGTTCTTGCGAATGATGTCGGCAATTTTGTTGCGCAGTATGGCGAACACCCAGTTCTTGTAGGCGGCCTGGCCCTTGAAGGAGTCGGCGTACTTGAGGGCGCCGAGCAGGGCCTCCTGCACCGCGTCCTCCGCCAGGTGGGCATCCTTGAGCTGCAGCCTGGCAAAGCGGAGCATCTGCCGGCGCAGTGCCTCGGATAACAGCTCGGGACGGGCGGCGTGCTGTCCGTCCCGGCTCATTTCATGTCGTTGGGGCATGGGGCCTCTTTATGCAGGCTGTGATGAGTGTGAGTAGACTGTAGCCCCAAAAAACCGGGTGTTCAGCCTTGCCCATCTTCTGATGGTGAGTCGTTTTGCCGGCACTATTCTTACACTGGTTCGAAAATATTTTTTAACGGCTGTAATCACAGCGGTGTTCGGCCGACTGTAACCGGGTATGAGTACAGGGATGATCGCAACCGGCTCGGCCTTATCCTGTAGGCGCCCGTTTACGTGGCGCAAACCTGCAAAGGAGAGGCGCGCGGAAATTGGGCGCCGTATTCCCCGGTTTGTGCCGGCTTGTGCCGGCTAAAGCGGCACCTACAGCGGCACCTACAGCGACGGCTACGCAGGGATAGCGTGGCCCAAGTTTTAAACCATAGCGTCTTGGAACCAACGAGGTCTGCCCATGAGCCAATACCATGTTTTTACCCCCGAGCACGCCATCGACTACGCCCGCCGGCACGGCCCCGGCTTCGACACCGGCGCCCGGCTGTCGGCGGCGGAGGTGGGCGACGGCAACCTCAACCAGGTGTTCCGGGTGGTGGATGACGCCCGCGGGCGCAGTGTTATCGTCAAGCAGGCGCTGCCCTACATCCGCTGCGTGGGCGAGTCCTGGCCCCTGACCCGGGAGCGGGCCAGGATAGAGGCGGGGGTGCTGCGGCGCCATGGCGAGCATTGCCCCGAGCACACGGTGGCGCTGCTGCACCAGGACGCCGGGCTGTCGGTGCTGATGCTGGAGGATCTGTCGGCGTGGCGGCTGTGGCGACAGGCCCTGATGGCGGGCGAGGCGCCGGCGGAAACGGCGGACCGGCTGGGGCATTACCTGGCACGGGTGCTCTATCACGGCTCCGATTTTCACCTGGCATCCATAGCCAAGCGGGCCGAGATGGTGCTGTTCAGCAACCCGGAGCTGTGCGCCGCCACCGAAACGGTGTTCTTCGACGACCCTTATCACGACCATCCGCGCAACCAGATCGCGCCCGCCCTGCGCCCCCTGGCCGAGCAGCTGTGGCGGGACGGCCCCCTCAAACGCCGGGTGGCGGCGCTCAAGCACCGCTTTCTGTGCGATGCCCAGGCCCTGCTGCACGGCGACCTGCACACCGGCTCGGTGTTCGTGACCGAGGGCGGGCTCAAGGTGTTCGACGCCGAATTCGGCTGTTACGGCCCCATGGGCTTCGATCTGGGCTCGGCCATCGGCAACCTGCTGCTCAACCACTGCGGCCAGCCCGGCCTGCACCCGGGGGAAAAGGGGCGGGCAGAGCAGCGGCGGCGGCGGGAGGAGGTGCAGACCCTGTGGCGGCGGTTCCACGACGACTTCACCGCCCTGGCGGCGGGCTGCGCGGATCCGGCCCTGGCCGAGCCGGGCTATGTGGCCGACTTTCTGGCCCGGGTGTGGCGGGACAGCCTGGGCTATGCGGGCACCGAGCTTATCCGCCGCACCATCGGCATCGCCCAGGTGGCGGATCTGAACGGCATCGAGGAGGAGGAGACGCGGCTCGCCTGCCAGCGCACCGCCCTGACCCTGGGGCGGGCGCTGATCCTCGAGGCCGACACCCTGGCCGGCGGCAAGGAGCTGGCAGCGCTGGTGGCGGCGTGCAGACAGCCGTCCGGGGAGAATTAACGAAACCAGCTCATCGGCTGAACAGCAGCCAGGCTCCGCTCAGGACAAAGAGGGCGCCTGCGTTTGAATGGGACAGCGGCCTCGCATTCTGCAAGGCGTGGCAGCAATGCTCCAGAGTCGTTGAATGATCATCTACAATGATAGGCGCATCACGCCAGGATATTCCAAGGACAGATATGACCGCCAACCACCGTTCTTCCCATGAAATCGTAATGGAAACGCTACACTCGGTACGTACCCTGCTCGGCATGGAAGTGGCATTTGTCTCGGTGTTCACGGGTGGGCGGCGCGTCTTTCGTTACGTGGATTCACAAGGGGGCGCCACACCTGTCCGCGTAGGCGCTTCGGATCCTCTGGAAGAAAGCTATTGCCAGCGCGTGGTTGACGGCCGTCTGCCTGAGCTGATCCAGGACGCAACGCAAATCCCTGAGGCACTGACCTTGCCGGCGACGATGGCGTTGCCGGTGGGTGCCCACCTGAGCATCCCGATCCGCTTCAGCGACGGGCAGGTCTACGGCACATTTTGCTGCTTCAGCACCTTTCCCGACAGTACCTTGAATGATCGCGATATCCGGGCGATGCGGCTCTTTGCCGAGATGATTGGCAAGCTCCTGGAGAGGCAGGTAGCCGAGGAAGAAGCCTGCAACCAACTCGTCACTCGCCTTCGAGCCGTGATCGATGAGGAGCTTTTCAGTATGGTCTACCAGCCGATTATCCGTGTCGACCAGCACAAGGTCGTCGGCTACGAGGCGCTGGCGCGGTTTTCGGCAGAACCGGTGCGCTCGCCCGACCAATGGTTCAATGAAGCCGCAGAGGTCGGTCTCCAGGAAGAATTGGAGTTGGCTGTGATCAAGAAGGCATTGCAGGGGTTGGCCCATCTCCCCGAAGATACCTACCTCTCACTCAATGTCTCGCCGGAAACCCTTCTGAAGGGATCCGTCGCGTCCGTTTTGGAGGGATATCCCTTCGAGCGCTTGATGTTGGAAGTCACTGAACATGTGTCCGTCACCGACTATTCCTTGATCGCTACTGTACTCGTGCCCATGCGGCAACGGGGCTTGCGCTTGGCGGTAGACGACGCCGGCGCCGGGTTCGCCAGTTTCCGCCACATTCTCAAATTGCAGCCGGACGTGATCAAACTCGATGTGAGCCTGATCCGGAGAATCGACACCGATACAGGGTGCCGCGCTTTTACCGCTGCCATCGTTCGGTTTGCCGAGGAGACGGGCAGCAAGGTTGTTGCAGAAGGGGTCGAAACTGACGCTGAGCTCAACGCTTTGCGCAAGCTAAAGGTCAATAAGGCGCAGGGGTATCTGTTGGGACGCCCCACGCCAATCGAAGCGTTGCTGTTCTGAGAGCGTAATAGGAGGCCCCCTTAATCCTTCCCAGCGCCTAAGGTGGCCGGGCTCAAGGCGGTGGCGGCGTTGATCAACGACAGTTTCACCACCACCCTGGGCCGGGCCCCGTTCATCTCGTTCAGCACCTTCCTGGCCCTGCTGCGGCCCACCGCCGAACAAATGCGCAAGGAACTGGATTTGCTGCCTTAGAGCACCGATCAGTTTAAAACGTGAGCAGTACGATGTTTTACCTGTAGGCGCCCGTTTACGTGGCGCAAACCTGCCAACGGCGTGGGGTGTGGAAATTGGGCGCCGTCTTCCCGTCGGCTGAAGCGACGGCTACAGCGGCACAAATCGGCAGCTACGCAGAGCCGGGCTGCCTGATTTTTAAACTATACGGTGCCTTAGGAGGCAAGGCGATGACCTGGTTGATGCTGATAACGGGATTGCTGCTGCTGATCCTGGGCGCCGATCTCCTGGTGCGGGGGGCGGCCCGGCTGGCCGCCAGCCTGGGGGTGCCGGCCCTGGTGATCGGCCTGACCGTGGTGGCCTTCGGCACCAGCGCGCCGGAGCTGGCGGTGAGCGTCAAGTCCGCCTGGGCCGGCCAGGCGGAGCTGGCCATCGCCAACGTGGTGGGCAGCAACATCTTCAACGTGCTGTTCATCCTCGGCCTGGCGGCGCTGATCTCGCCCCTGGTGGTGTCGAAGCAGCTGATCCGCCAGGATGTGCCCATCATGATACTGGTATCGGTGGTGGCCGTGCTGATGGCCTGGGACGGCACCCTGGGCCGGGGCGAGGCGGTGCTGCTGTTCACCGGCCTGCTCGGCTACACCGCCTTCCTGTTCGTGCAGGGCCGACGGCAGGGCATGGACACGGCGGACGAGGAGGTCGACGAGCTGATACGCCGGCCCGTGCCCGCCTGGCAGAACCTGCTGCTGGTGGCGGGCGGCCTGGTGCTGCTGGTGGCGGGCGCGCGCTGGCTGGTGCAGAGCGCGGTGCAGATCGCCGCGTCTTTCGGGGTGAGCGAGGCGGTGATCGGGCTGACCATCGTCGCCGCCGGTACCTCCCTGCCGGAGGTGATGACCTCGGTGATCGCCACCCTCAAGGGGCAGCGGGATATCGCCATCGGCAACGTGGTGGGCAGCAATGTGTTCAACATCCTGTGCGTGCTCGGCCTCTCTGGCCTGGTCTCGCCGGCGCCGCTGCTGGCCGGTACCCAACTGGCCAGCCTGGACATGCCGGTGATGCTGGGGGTGGCGGTGCTGTGCCTGCCGCTGTTCTTCGTGGGTGCCAGGCTCACCCGCTTCGAAGGGCTGCTCTTCCTCGTCCTGTACCTGGCCTATGTGTGGTACATGGTGGCGCTGACCCTGGCCGCCAGCTACCTGCCCCGGCTCGGCGCGGGCATCGTCTACGGGCTGATCCCGCTGGTGGTGCTCTACGTGGCCGCCACCCTGGGGCGGGATCTGTGGCGCCGACGGCGGGGAGCGGAGCCCGCCGAGGCCCGTGATAACCGAGCACCCTGATCCCTTCTTGCACTATGCGGCGTCATCGTGCCCGCCGGGGCAGGGGGAGGCCACCCTCTACCAGGCCGGCGGGCAGTTCTCGCGGATAAAGATATTGAAGGGGGTGGGCTCCTCCAGCCGCACCTCGGTCTCGGTGCGGTTGAAATGCCGCCCCAGCACCTCCAGTGCCCGCCGTACCTCGGCCTTGGGATCCTGATCGATGATGGCGTCGATAACGCCTTCCCGCAGCATGGCGCGCCGCTCCGGGGTCAGTTCGTGGGTGATGAGCACCACGTGCTGCGCCAGGCCCAGGGTGCGGATGGTGCCGGCGATGGCGGTGTTGCCCGCCGACACGTTGTAGATGCCCCGCACCCCCGGGTGCCGGCGCAGCGCCCGGTAGACGACCTCGCCGGCCCGCGCCTGATCCTCGCCGCTCTCGAGGGAGTCGACGATGGCGCAGGCGGGAAACCGCTCCCGCAGCACGGATCTAAAGCCCATTTCCCGCTCCTCGTGGCCGATGATGCGGTGCATGCCGAGCAGGATCAGCAGCTCCCCGCCCGCCGGGCCGAGAAAACGGCCCATCAGTTCGCCCGCCACCCGGCCGGTCTGCCGGTTGTCGGGCCCCACGTAGGCGATCCGGCCGCTGTCCGGCAGATCGGTCACCAGGGTCAGGATGGGCATGCGCGCCGAGATCCGCCGGAGCGCGTCCGACAGTTGAGGGTCGTCCGGGCAGACCACGATCAGGGCGTCGTAACTTTCCGCTATCTGGTTGATCTTGCGGGTGGTGGCGGCGGCGTCGGTGACCTCGACGTAGTGCAGAAAGCAGTTGATGCGCATGTCCGGCATGGCCGCCGTGATGTCGGTAAAGGCGTCGCGCAGGCCCCGGTAGAAGGGGTTTTTCGGCGACTGCATCACCACCGCCACCCGCAGCACCCTGAGGTAGCCGCGAAACAGCACCCGGTCCAGGTGCAGCCGGTTGGCCCATTCCAGCACCCTGGCTTCCTTGTCGGGTGACACGCCCCCGCGCCGGTTCAGCACCCGGTCCACCGTGCTGAGGCTGACGCCGGCGGCCTCGGCAATCTGGTTCAACGAGGTTTTCCTGTTCATGGCGCTCCTTTTGCTGTCTGAAGGTTTGACGTCAATTCTTGAAGGTTTTCCTTCAAATGACAAGTGGTGAAGGGGGGAGGTATCCCTTAATTTACCAACAAGTCATTAACATCGGACACCAAGGAGCGCGTCGTGTCGAACGAGGAGCATGCAAACAAGCAAGAGGCCAGGATCCGGTTGGGCGTCAGCCCCCTGTCCTGGGTGAACGAGGTGCTGGAGGAGTACGGGCGCGGCACCAGTGCCGACACCTGCCTGGCCCAGGCTGCCGCCGCCGGCTACGCCGGGGTGGAGATGAGCCGCCTGTTCCCGCGCGAGGCGGGGGCCCTGACCGGGCTGCTGGGCGGCCACGGCTTGCGGCTGATCTCCGGCTGGTACAGCGGTTTTCTGGCCGAGCGCGGCGTCGAGGAAGAGCTGGCCGCGGTGCGGGAGCACGCCGCCCTGCTGCGGGACAGCGGCGTCGGCGTCATGGTGTACGGCGAATGCGGCGTCATGGCCGAGCAGGCCCTGGACGTGCCCATGTCCCGCCGCCTGCAGTTGTCGAACGAAGCCATGGCGGCCTATGGCGAGCGGCTGACCCGCTTTGCCGAGCGGCTGCGGCAGGAATACGGCCTGGCCCTGGCCTATCACCATCACCTGATGATGGTGGCGGAAACCCTGCGCGAGGTGCGCACGCTCATGGCCGCCACCGGCCCGGCGGTGGGCCTGCTGCTCGACACCGGCCACGCCGTGGCCGCCGGCTTCGATTACACCTGGCTGCTGGAGGAGTTCGGCCCGCGCATCAACCACATCCACCTCAAGGACGTGCGCGGCGAGGTGCTGGACGCGGTGCGGGAGGGGGATCTGAGCTTCAACGACGCGGTGCGCAACGGCATCTTCACGGTGCCGGGCGACGGCATCATCGACTACGGCCCCCTGGCCCGGTTCCTGGCTGACGGCGGCTATCGCGGCTGGCTGGTGGTGGAGGCCGAGCAGGATCCCGCCAAGGCCCCGCCGGCGCCGACCGTGGCCCGGGCCTTCGACTTCGTTACCCGCAATATATTGCCCCCCGCCCGCTGAGCCGGGCAGTAAAGGAGAAAACAAGATGGCACTCAAACCCCTCAACATCGGCCTGATCGGCTCGGGCTTCATGGGCCAGGCCCATGCCGACGCCTATCGCCGCGCCGCCCTGCTGTACCGCGACCTGCCCCTGGTGCCGGTGCTGCACACCCTGGCCGACGCCGGCCAGGAGCTGGCGGACGCCGCCGCCCGCCGCTTCGGCTTTGCCCATGCCACCGCCGACTGGCGCGCCCTGGTCAAGGATCCGGAGATCGATCTGGTGGACATCACCACCCCCAACGCGATGCACTTCGAGATGGCGATGGCGGCCATCCAGGCCGGCAAGCACGTCTATTGCGAGAAGCCGCTGACGGTGTCGCTGGACGACGCCCGGGCCCTGGCCGAGGCGGCGGAACAGGCCGGGGTCAAGACCATGGTGGCCTTCAACAACATCAAGACCCCGGCGGCGCTGCTGGCCCGCCAGCTGATCGAGCGGGGCGACATTGGCACGCCCACCCGCTTCCGGGGCTGGTTCGACCAGGGCTTCTTCAACGATCCCGACCTGCCCTGGAGCTGGCGCTGCTCGCGCCGTGAGGCCGGCTCCGGCGCCCTGGGCGATCTCGGCTCCCATGTGATCAGCGTGGCCCAGTTCCTGATGGGGCCCATCGACAGCGTGGTGGGGCAGGAGCAGACCTTTATCACCACCCGGCCGGCGCCGGGCGGCGGCTCGGGCTACGGCGCCCGCGCGGAGGACGGCGGCGCCCGGCTGGCGGTGGAAAACGAAGATCAGTTCCAGGCGCTGGTGCACTTCAACAACGGCGCCGGGGGCACCATAGAGGCGTCGCGCATCGCGGCCGGCAAGATCTTCGGCATCAGCTGGGAGGTATCGGGCACCGAAGGCACCATCGTGATGGACGGGGAGCGCTTCAACGAGTTGAAGATCGCCCGCTACCGCGACGCCAAGCACGACCGGGGCTTCAAGACCCTGCTGGCGGGCTCCCAGGTGGAGCAGTTCAACGGTTTCTTCGGCTTCGATTTCGCCGGCGGCGGCCTGGGCTATTTCGATGTAAAGGTGATAGAGGTGTACGACCTGATCCGCGGCATCGCCGGGGAGGGCGACTGCTTCCCCGATTTCCGCTTCGGGCTGGAGAATCAGCAGATCATAGACAGCATGGTGCGTTCCGCTCACACCGGCGCACGAATTCAGGTAGGGAGGGAATGATCATGACACGACTGACAGGCATTGCGCTGCTCGGCGCAGGACGGATGGGACAGGTACACGCCGCCGCCATGGCCGCGGCGGGAGCCCGGCTGGTGGCGGTGTACGACCCCGTCACCCGGGTGGCCGACGCGCTGGCGTCGCGCACCGGGGCGGCGGTGGCGCCCTCGGCGGCGGCGGCGATCCACCACGCCGGGGTGGATGCGGTGGTGATCGCCACCTCGTCGGACACCCATGTGGAGCTGGTGATCGAGGCGGTGAACGCGGGCAAGCCGGTACTGTGCGAGAAGCCGCTGGCCAGCAGCCTGGCAGCCACCAGGCGCTGCATCGCCGCCATCGGCGACCAGGCCGCGCGCCAGGTTTTCCTCGGGTTCAACCGTCGCTTCGACCGGGGCCATGCCGGCCTGCGCGAGGCGGTGCACGCCGGCGACATCGGCCGCCTGGAGCAGCTGACCATCACCAGCCGCGACCCGCTGCCGCCGCCGCTGGAATACGTGCCCCGCTCCGGCGGCCTGTTCCGGGACATGATGATCCACGACTTCGACATGGCGCGGGGCATTCTCCGCCAGGAGCTGGTCAGCGTTACCGCCCATGGCTCTTCCATCGTCGATCCCGAAATCGGCAAGCTGGGCGACATCGATACCGCCAGCGTCACCCTGCTGGCGGAGGACGGCGCCATCGTCACCATCCTCAACTCGCGGCGCTGCGCCTTCGGCTTCGATCAGCGCATCGAGGCCTTCGGCGCCGACGGCATGGTTGTCTCCGACAACCCGCGGCAATCGGGGCTGACCCGCTACCGGCCCGGCTATCCGGGCACCCCGGCGCCGATCCTGGAGTTCTTTATGGAGCGCTACGGCGAGAGCTACGCCGCCGAGATCCGGCTGTTCCTGGACTGCGCCCGCGAGGGCCGGGACATGCCGGTCAACGCCTACGACGGCCTGATGGCGGCCTATCTGGCCGAAGCCGCCACCCTTTCCCTCAAGCTGGGGAAAACCATCCACCTGACCGGCCCCGACCAGGAGTTCGACCATGTCTGATCGCAATCAACGACACGCCGACACGGTGGCGGTGATCACCGGCGGCGCCCAGGGCGTGGGCCTGGCCATCGCCCGGCAACTGGCGGCAGAAGGCTGCCGTCGGCTGGTGCTGGCCGGCCGGGACGCGGCCAAGGGGGAAACGGCGGTGGCGGAGCTGTCCGGGCTGGGCTGCAGCGTGCGTTTCGTGCCGCTGGATCTGCAGGACACCGACGCCTGCCTGGGGCTTATCGACAGCGCCGTGGCCGAGTTCGGCACCGTCACCGCCCTGGTGAACGCCGCCGCCCTGGGGGCCCGCGGCACCCTGGTGGACACCTCGGTGGAACTCTGGGACCAGATGTTCGACACCAATGCCCGGGCGCCCTTCTTCCTGATGCAGGGCTTCGTCCGGCACCGTCTGGCCCAGGGCGGCGGCGGCCATATCGTCAACATACTGTCGAACTGCGCCCACTGCGGCCAGTCCTACCTGGCGCCCTATTCGGGGTCGAAGGGAGCCTTTGCCACCCTCACCAAGAACGTGGCCAACGCCTACCGCTTCGATCGCATTCACTGCAACGCCATACTGCCGGGCTGGATGGACACCCCGGGAGAGGATGCCACCCAGCGCCGCTTTCACGGTGCCACCGACGGTTGGCTGGAACGGGCCGAGGCCGGGCAGCCGATGGGGCAACTGGCCAAGCCGCACCAACTCGCCAAGCTGGCGAGCTACCTGCTGAGCGATGACGCCGGCGTGATGACCGGCGCGCTGATCGACTACGACCAGAACATCCCCGGCGCCTATCCGGAATAAGGCCGGCCGCGCCGCCGTGCGCGGCGGCGCGGCCGAGGTCAAAACAGGGAGAACGACCGATGAACCTTCGCTTTGCTACAAGGAGTAACACCATGAAACTCAAGAAACTGACACTGGCTTCCGTCCTGGCCGCCACCCTGCCGTTCGGCGCCCAGGCCGACAACATCCGCATCGGGGTGGCCATGGCCCAGTTCGACAACAACTTCCTGACCCTGATCCGCCAGGCCATGCAGGCGAAGGTGGCCGAGCTGGAGGGGGTCGAGGTCCAGTTCGAGGATGCCAAGACCGACGTGGGCCAGCAACTGCAGCAGGTGGAGAGCTTCGTCAACCAGAAGCTGGATGCCATCATCGTCAACCCGGTGGACACCCAGGCGGTGGCGCCCGTCATCAAGCGGGTGCAGGAGGCCGGCATCCCCATGGTGTTCGTCAACCTCAAGCCCGAGGTCGCGCTGCCCGATGGCATCAGCTACGTGGGCTCCGACTCCAAGGTGGCCGGGGTGCTGCAGATGGAATACGTCGCCGAGCAGCTGGGCGGCAAGGGCAACGTGGCCATCCTGATGGGCGAACTGGCCCATGAGTCGGCCCGCGACCGCACCAACGGGGTGGAGGAAGTGGCGGCCAAATACCCGGACATCAGGATCATCGCCAAGGAAACCGGCCGGTGGACCCGCAAGGAAGGCATGGACGTCACCAGCAACTGGCTGCTGTCCGGCTACGAGATCGACGCCATCGTCGCCAACAACGACGAAATGGCCATCGGCGCCATCATGTCCCTGGGTCCGTCCCGGGTGAAGAAGGTGATCGTCGGCGGCGTGGACGCCACCCCCGACGGCCTGGCCTTTTTGGACCGGGGCATGCTGGGCGTGACCGTGTTCCAGGACGCCAAGGGCCAGGGCACGGCCGCCATCGACACCGCGATCAGGATGGCCAGGGGCGAAGCGGTGGAGAAGGAGATCATGATCCCCTTCGAACTGGTCACCACCGACAATTACAAGGACTACGTAGGACGCAACTGAGTAAAACGGGCCCCGTGCGGGGCCCGATGTCATTTCCACGCCCAATCCCCGGCGGTCTCGCCATTATTACGGCAAGGTGTATTTTTTGTTTTAAAAGTGCAAAATCGGTGTTATTAACCCTTCTGCATTTATAAGTGTAAAAATTCAGATAAGGATATTTGTGATGACACTGACCAAGACACTGCCGGCGGTTTTGCTGGGCTCGGTGCTGGCGTCGCCGGCGCCGGGCCTGCAGGCCCAGCAACCGACAACCCAAGAGGATGCCATGACCCTTTACGCCAGCCTGGGCGAGCAACTGCTGCATTATTCCCTGGATACCCGGACCGGAACCCTGGCCGCGAGGGGGCAGCCGGTCCTGCTGCCGGCCAACCTGCAATTTGCCGTGGCCGACCGGGAGGGCCGCTTCCTCTATACCGTCTCCAGCAACGCCGGCTCCGGCACCCTGGGGGCCAGCGGCGATACCCACCTGCTCGGGGCCTTTCGCATCGACGCGCACAGCGGCAGCCTGACTCCCTGGGGGGAGTCGGCAGTGCTGCCGGAGCGGCCCATCCACCTTACCCTGGATCACGGCGGCGAGTACGCGCTGACCGCCTTCAACCAGTCCGGTACCCTGAGTGTGCACAAAATCGACGAGGAGGGCGGCATAGGCCCGCAGGTGGCCCAGGCCACGGCGCCGGATGCCGGTATTTTCACCCATCAGGTGATGGTCACGCCGGACAACGGCACCGTCGTCGCCCTGGCCCGGGGCAATGACGCCATCGGCGAGCGGGCGGAGGAGCCGGGCAGCATCAACAGCTTCCGCTTCGAGCAGGGGCAACTGACCCCCTTGTCCCGGGTGGAGATGGCGCCCGGGCTGGGGCCGCGCCATCTCGCCTTCCATCCTACCCAGCCCTGGGTTTATGTGGCGATAGAGAGGGGCAGCAAGTTGTTCATGTATCCGCTCACCGCGGGCGGCACCCTGGCACCGGAGCCTTTGTACCGCAAGGAAGCGCTGCGCGACATGGCCAACGAGCACCGCCATCGCCAGAAGGGCGGTGTGCTGCAGTTCCACCCCAACGGCCGCTATCTCTACGTGGCCAACCGCGCCGATGGGGAGAAGGTGGTGGGCGACAAGAAGGTGCTGGCCGGCGGCGAGAACACCATGGCGGTGTTCCGGATCGATCCGCACAGCGGCGAGCCCGAGCTTGTCCAGCATCTGGACACCCAAGGGATAGAGGCGCGCACCTTCAAGGTCGATCCCAGCGGCCAATGGTTGGTGGTGGCCAACCAGAAGAGCCTGTGGGTGGAGCAGGGCGACGAGCTGGTGTGGGTGCCCGCCAATTTCGCCGTATTCCGCATTGCACCGGACGGCACCCTGAGCTTTGTACGGAAATACGATATCGACGATGCCGGGCGCTGGCTGCTGTGGATGGATATTATCCCCGGGCCCGCCTTGTAGGATCGAATTTATTCGACCGAACACGACACGATCCCACCCGTAGGGTCGAATTATTCGATCAAACCACCGCACCTGTGGTGGGGTGGTCCACTGAAGTGGACCCTACGGTTGGGGCTTTCGACGGATGGCGGGGCACGACCCTACCGTCGGGCTACCCGGCCTTATTTGCCCTTTTCGCTGATTTCCGCCAGGTATTCCTCGCGCAGCTGCAGGATAGGCGATTTTTCGGCGAAGGAGCCGCTCAGGTGGCGGCGCATCAGGTGGGCCGCTTCCAGGTTGTCGCCCCGCTCCACCAGCTCGATCATCTGCACATGCTCCTTGCACTGGCGGTACATCCGCTGGCGGTTGACCATGGCCCGGTATTCCAGCAGCCGGCGCATCTTGTTGAGCTGCACCAGTATCATGTGGTAGATGGGATTGCCGGACAGCTTGATGAACTCCTCGTGGAAGTGCACCCCCGTCTTGATCAGCACGTCCGCGGGCAGGGTTTCGATGCCGCCGTCGAGCAGTTCCTGCTGGTCTTTTTTCAGCTTTTTCAGTTTCTCGGGATCGTGCCGGTAGCCGGGCTCCAGCAGGGCGGCGGGCTCGATCAGCGAACGCACCTTGTAGATCTGCTCCAGGGTTTCCGGAGTCTTGGCCACGTTCAGGAAACGCCAGCCATAGCCCGGTTTCTGCTCCGCCCAGCCGACCCGCGACGCCAGGTTCAGGATGTCGATCACCTGCACCTTGGTCAGGTGGTAGCGCTGGCGCAGGAACTGCTCGGTCACCTCTTCGGGAATGGCGTCGTTGAGCCAGTCTTCCGCCATCCGGTAGTACTCTTCCGGCTCTTCCAGGGAGACGACCCTGTCCTTGTCCGCCAGGGGTTCAACGGGCGGATCGATGACAAAAAAGCCCCGGTTGGGCAACTGCTCCAGATAGCCTTGCTCGGCCAGCACCATCAGCGCCTCGCGGGCGGGGGAGCGCGATACCTGGAAGTCGTCGGCCACTTTCTGACCGCTGAGGTGGCTGCCCACACCCAGCTCGCCCAGCTGTATCCTCTGTTTGATGGTGGCGACGATGCGTTGTACTAGGGTGCTTGAGCTCATAATCCGGTTACTTGGCGTTGAAGGAAAAGGTGGGACGGCGTCGTCCTGCGGGGGGCGCTAGCTGCGTCCGTTGGCGCCCGGCCATTATTGCCAAAAAGGGGAGCGAACACCAGCCGGCCCGGCAACAAAGCAGGGCCAAGTGACTGATGGACATGCACTTGCGAGTCCGGCGCGGCGTCGAACCGCCATCGTCATCCCGCGCCGCGCCCCGTGCCCGGGGTATCGGGAACCCGGATGCTGAACTGCCCGACCATGCCGTTCATGTCGGCCGCCAGGGCGGCGAGGCCCTGCGCCGCCTCCCGGGTCTGGGCCGCCCCCTGCGCCGAGCGGCTGGACAGCTGGCGGAGATTGTCCAGGTTGTGCTCCACCGCGCTGGCCGTCTGCACCTGGGCCACCACGGCCTCGGTGATCAGGCGGTTGTTGGTGTTGATGTCGTCGCTGGCGGTGAGGATCCGTGCCAGCAGTTGCTGGGTATGGGCGGCCAGCTCCAGGCTGTGGTGGGTCTTTTCGCTGCTGTTGCGCATCAGCTCCACCGCCGCGCCGGTACTTCCCTGGATCCGGCTGATCATCCCTTCTATCTCCCCGGTCGAATGGGCGGTGCGTTGCGCCAGGGCCCGCACCTCGTCCGCCACCACGGCGAACCCCCGGCCGCGGTCGCCGGCGCGGGCCGCCTCGATGGCGGCGTTGAGGGCGAGCAGGTTGGTCTGCTCGGCGATGTGGTTGATCACGTCCAGCACCTTGCCGATGTCCTGGGCCTGGGCGGCCAGTTGCTCCACATGGCGGTGGCTGGCCTGCAGATCCCCGTTCAGGGCGCTGATGGCGGCCAGGGTGCCGTCCATGCTGCGCCGCCCCTGGTCGGCCAGCGCGCGGGAGTCCTCCGACAGCGCCAGGGTCTGCTGAGCGTGATGGGCCACCCGCTCGACGGTGGCGGTCAGCTCGGTGACCGCGGACGCCGCCGAACCGATCTCCCGGTGCTGTTGCTGCAGGTCGTCGCTGCTTTCATCCGTCGCGGATTGCAACTGGTCTGCGGAAACGGCGAGCCTGGTAGAGGTGCCGGCCAGCTGTTGCAGGGCATGGAGCAGGCTCTGCTGCATCTTGCCCAGTGCCCGCAACAGGAAGGCTGCCTCATCGCGTCCGCTCTGGTCGATGGGCCGGGTCAGATCCCCGGCGGCGACCACGCCGGCGATGTCGGCCGCCTCGCGCAGCGGCTGGACGATGCTGCGGATCAGCAGCCAGGCCACTACCAGGGTGCCGGCGCAACTCAGCAGCACCACCGCCAGGACGCCGTTGAAGGCATCCCGAAACGCCAGGTGCGAACGCTCACCGGCCCCGTCGGCACCGGTCTGGGCGGCCGTCGCCAGGGTCTGGAAAACGCCCGCCATCTGGTCATAGGCGTCCCGGACCAGCAGCAGGTAAAGGGCGGCGCCTTCCTTGTCGCCGCCGCGGGACAGGGCCAGCAGCTCCCGGCTGATCTGCTCGTAGGTGTTCAGGCTGGTGGTAAAGGCGGCCAACTGCGCGACCTCCCGCTCGTCCTGCAGCAGGGCGGCGTAGTCCGTCATCAGGCGCCGCAGCCGGCTCAACTGGCGGGCCGTGTCGCCTTCGTATAACGCCATTTCCTCCTCCCGCGGGGAGAGGATATGCAGCATGGCGCCCATGCGGTAGCGGTTGAGGGCGCTGTCGGCATTGGCGAGCAGGCTCACCCGTTGCAGCCAGTTGTCCTTGATATCCAGCCCATGCCGCTGCAGCCGGTCCATCTGCACCAGGGCGAAGGTGCCCAGCAGCATGCCGAGCAGAGCGATGATGGCAAAGCCGAGCAGGGCCCGATGGGCAATCCTGAGTTGTCGTAGCAAATGCACAAGCCGCTCCATTAGTTTGATGGGTGGATACTTCCCTGTCATAGGTATCATCGGCCAGCCATATAGGCCGCGAGCCAGCCCAGTCCGGCTTCCGTGCCGTTGTGCGGGTGGTATTCGCAGCCGATCCAGCCTGGGTAGCCGCGCCGCTCCAGCAGGGCGAACAGGGCGGGAAAGTCCAGGCGGCCGGTGCCGGGCTCGTGCCGGCCCGGGTCGTCGGCCACCTGCACATGGCCCAGGCGCGGCCACCAGGCGTCCAGCAGGGCGAGGGGATCGCCGCCCAGCCGGCTGGCGTGGTAGCTGTCGAAGATCAGCCCCAGGCCGGGGGAGTCGACGGCGTCGAACAGCCACTCGGCCCGCTCGAACCGGCTCATGAAGTAGCCGGGGGCGCTGGCCTCGCCGATCACCTCGATCAGGCTCTGGATGCCCTGATCGGCGAGAAACGCCACCGCGTAGCGGATGTTGTCCAGGTAGGTTGTGGCGTCGGCCGGCTCATCCGGCCCCGCGCAGCCGGACATCAGGTGCAGGCGGCGGCAGCCCAGGCGGCGGGCGTAGTGCAGGGCCTGGTGCAGGCCTTCGCGAAATTCCTCCTTGCGCCCGGCCAGGGCCGCCAGCCCCTTGCCGTCGCCCATGGGGGTGGCGAACTGCACCAGTTGCAGCTGGTGGCGGGCGAGCAGTTCGGCCAGCTCGCCGGCATCCTGTTCATAGGGGGAGGGGAACTCCACGGCGCGGTAGCCGGCCGCCGCCGCCGCGCCGAAGCGCGCCGCAAAAGGCACTTCCGTGAACTGAAAACCGAGGTGGGCACTGAAGTTGAGCATGGCGGCTATCCCCTCCGGGCGGCGAGGGCCTGGCGCATCCCCAGCACGGCGCTGTCGGTGGTGGCGAGCACGGGCACGGCACTGACGGCACGCACGGCCGGCAGCGCCGAGACCATGGAAAACTGGGCGAAACAGATGATGTCGACGCCTTCGATGCGAGCCGCCATCTCGGCCAGCAGGGCATCGTGGCGCGGGGCATCCCCCGCCCGCAGCGCCTGCATGGCCTCGGGGCAGACGAAGGCGCTGAGTTCCAGCGCTTTGCCGACGGCGGCCGCGTGGGCATGGAACTCCTCGCTCATCGAGCCGATGGAGGGCTCGAAGCTGGCCAGGATGGCGATGCGCCGGGCCTGGGCCACGGCCTCCTCGATCATGGCCTGGTTGGGCTTGAGCACCGGGATGGACAGGGCCTGCTGGCATTGTTCGATGGCCTCGCCGAAGGCCGAGCAGGTGAACAGGATGCCGTCCGCGCCGGCACCGTCGGCGTAGCGGGCCAATTCCAGGAAACGCCCCCTGAGCGCGGCGGTGAGCCGTCCCTCGGCGGCCAGATCCCGCGACAGGGCGTCTTCCAGCAGGTTGGCCAGCTCCGCCTCGGGCCAAAGGCGGGCGAAGGCCTGGTTGATGGGCTCCACGGCGACCGGGGTGGCGTGGATCAGAAAAATACGGGGTGCTGTCATCGTCATCGCTCCTGGGGTTACTGGCCGGCGGGGGTATCGAGCACGATAACCCCGTCTTCGTCGGCGTAGATCCGGTCGCCGTCGGTGATGGACTGGCTGCCGATGTCCACCGCCAGGCCGACCTGGCCTTCGTCCCGCTTGACCGACTTGCGCGGCGAGGTGCCCAGCGCCTTGATGGCGATGTCCAGCCCGGCGAGGGCCGCCTTGTCGCGGATGCAGCCGTTGATGATCACGCCCGCCCAGCCGTTGTTCATCAGATCTTCCGCGATCACGTCGCCCAGCAGGGCGCAGCGGTGGCTGCCGCCGCCGTCGACCACCAGCACCCGGCCTTCGCCTGGCTGCCTGCTCAGCGCCTTGATGCGCGAATTGTCCTCGAAGCATTTCACCGTCACGGCGGGGCCGGCGCAGCGGGCGCGGGCGCCGAAGTCGATAAGGGGCAGCGCCACTACGCGCGCCTGGTCGCCGTGCTCGTCACAGAGATCCGTGGTGTTGAATGTCATTTTCCCTCCTGGGCCATTGCGGTTGGTCGAATCGTTAAAAGAGTTGCCTATATTGGATTTTCATGCAATAAAATGCAATATGTTCGTGGCGTGGAACGGAGTCCATCTCCCGTTTGTGTGATGAACATTTCATTTTTACGTGCAACCAGGCAGATGTCCCACGGTCGCCGGGTCATTCGCGGAGCTTGACGCCGCGGCAATCGACCCCGTCATGGACAGCCTGAGATCAACCCATGTTAGGAGAGTGTGATGCGAATTCTGGTTCTTCCCTGTGATGGTATCGGCCCCGAGATTGTCCAGTCGTCCATGTCTGTGCTGCAGGCGGTGAACGGCAAGTTCAACCTGGGCCTGCAGTTCGATTACGACGACGTGGGCTTCAAGAGCCTCGAACAATACGGCACCACCCTGCGCGACGAGGTGCTGGAAAAAGCCAAGGCCTACGACGGCATCATCCTCGGTACCCAGTCCCACGCGGATTACCCCTCGCCGGAAAAGGGCGGGCGCAATGTGTCGGCGGGCTTCCGTATCGGGCTGGATCTCTACGCCAACGTGCGCCCGGCCCGCACCCGTCCCTTCCTGGCCTCCAACATGAAGGAAGGGAAGAGCATGGACCTGGTGATCATGCGCGAGGCCACCGAGGGCTTTTACCCGGATCGCAACATGACCCGCGGCTGGGGCGAGGTGATGCCGAGCCCCGACATGGCGCTGTCCACCCGCAAGATCACCCGCCACTGCAGCGAGCGCATCGCCCGCCGGGCGTTCGAGCTGGCCATGAAGCGCAACAAGAAGGTCACCGCCATCCACAAGTCGAACAGCTTCCACATGACCGACGGACTCTTCCTGGAGTGCGTGCGCGACGTGGCCAGAGATTTCCCCGAGGTGGCGCTCGACGATCTGCTGGTCGACGCCTCCACCGCCCACCTGGTGCGCAGCCCCGAGCGCTTCGACGTGCTGGTGGCCACCAACTTCTACGGCGACATCATCAGCGACCTGGCCAGCGAGCTGTCCGGCAGCCTGGGCCTGGCCGGCTCCATGATGGCCAGCGACACCCACTGCTGCGCCCAGGCCCAGCACGGCTCCGCCCCCGACATCGCCGGCCAGGACAAGGCCAACCCGGTGTCGATGATACTGTCGGTGGCCATGCTGCTGGACTGGATGGGCGAGCACCACGGCAAGCCAGCCCTGTCGGAAGCGGCCCGGGTCATGGAGCAGGCGGTGGACCGGGTGCTGGAAGATCCCGCCCGCCGCACCGCCGATCTCGGCGGCCGGCTCGGTTGCCGCGCCTTCGGCGAGGCGGTGGCCGAGGTCATCAACGGCTGACGGACCCGGCTCATGGATTGAACCCCGTGACGGGCCGGCTTCAGGCCGGCCCGTCCATAAAAAGGAGAAGACGGTGAACAAACCCTTGCTCGGCTGCATTGCCGACGATTTTACCGGCGGGACGGATCTGGCCAGCACCCTGGTCGCCAGCGGCATGCGCACGCTGCAGGTGATCGGGGTGCCGCGCGAGCCGGTACCCGCCGATATCGACGCCATTGTCATTGCCCTCAAAACCCGCACCCAGCCCGCCGGCGAGGCGGTCGCGGACTCGCTGGCCGCCCTGGACTGGCTCAAGGCCGCCGGCTGCCGGCAGTTTTTCTTCAAGTACTGCTCCACCTTCGATTCCACCCCCCAGGGCAACATCGGGCCGGTGGCGGATGCCCTGCTGGCCGCGCTGGAGTGCCGCTTCGCCCTGGCCTGCCCGGCCTTTCCCGCCAACCAGCGGACCCTGTACCAGGGCTACCTCTTCGTCGGCGACCTGTTGCTGAGCGAATCCGGCATGCGCCACCACCCCCTGACCCCCATGACCGACGCCAACCTGGTGCGGGTGCTGCAGCAGCAGACCGCGAGACCGGTGGGGCTGGTGCCCTGGCGCACCGTCTCCCGCGGGGCGACGGCCATCCGGGCCGCCTTCGACCAGCTCGAACAGGCGGGGCATGGCTACGCCATCGTCGACGCCCTGGACGACCAGCATTTGCGGGCCATCGGCGAGGCCGCCGCCGGGCACCGGCTGATCACCGGGGGCTCGGGGGTGGCGCTGGGCCTGGCGGAGAACTTCCGCCGCGCGGGCCTGCTGGGCGATAACCGGCAGGCCGGTGAGCTGCCCGGGCTGGAAGGGCCGTCGGCGGTGCTGTCCGGCAGTTGTTCGCTGGCGACCAATGCCCAGGTGGAGCACTGGCAGCGCCACAGGCCCAGCTTTCAGCTGGATCCGCGGTACCTGGCCGAGGGGCGGGATCTGGTGGCGGAGGCGCTGGCCTGGGCCGCGCCCCTCGTCGCCCGCGAGCCGGTGCTGATCTACGGCAGTGCCCGGCCGGAGCAGGTCAGGGCCGCCCAGGAGCAACTGGGCGCGGCCCGGGCCGGGGAGCTGGTCGAGCAGGCGCTGTCCCGCATCGCGGTGGGGCTACGGGAGCTGGGCGTGAGCAAGCTGGTGGTGGCCGGCGGCGAAACCTCGGGCGCCGTGGTCAAGGCGCTGGAGGTGCGCGCCCTGCGCATCGGCGCCCTCATCGATCCCGGGGTGCCCTGGACCCGGACCCTGGGCGACCGGCCCCTGCTGCTGGCGCTGAAATCGGGCAATTTCGGCTCCGTCGACTTTTTCGAGAAAGCCCTGGGGAGAGTGGAATGAACGAACACAAGCAACGGGAAGAGATAGTGCTGCTCGGCAAGTCCATGTACGACCGCGGCCTGACCCACGGCGGCACGGGCAACATCAGCGTCCGGCTGAACGATGGCTGGCTGCTGACGCCGACGGGCTCGTCCCTGGGCCGGCTGGATCCGGCCCGGCTGTCGAAGCTGGACTGGCAGGGGCGCCATATCGGCGGCGACCTGCCGTCCAAGGAGGCCATGCTGCACCTGGCCATGTACCAGGAGCGGCCGGTCAGCGGCGCCGTGGTGCACCTGCACTCGACCCATTCGGTGGCGGTGTCGGTGCTGGATCAGCTGGATCCGGAGGACGTGCTGCCGGCCATCACCGCCTACTACGCCATGCGGGTCGGCAAGCTGCCCCTGGTGCCCTATTACGCGCCCGGGGACCCCGCCCTGGCCGAGGCGGTGCGGCGTTTTTCCGGCCGGCACCATGCCATGCTGCTGGCCCACCACGGCCCCGTCGTGGCCGGCTCGGATCTGCATGCCGCGGTGGATGCGACCGAGGAACTGGAAGCCACGGCCCAGCTGTTCCTGCTGTTGTTCCAGCACAAGTTCAAAACCCTGACGCCGGAGCAGGTGGCCGATCTGCAACGCCGTTTCGCCAAGCGCTAGGAGGCCGCCATGATGCGCTACGACCTGCTCAGCCTGGAGATCTTCATGGCCGTGGCCGAGCAACGCAACCTGACCCGGGCCGCCGAGCGTTGCCACCTGGCCACCTCGGCGGTGAGCAAGCGCATCAGCGAGCTGGAGGCCAGGGTGGGGGCGCCGCTGTTCGTCCGCGCCCCCCGGGGCATGGAGCTGACCCCGGCCGGCCAGTCGCTGCACCATCATGTGCGGCAGCTGCGCGCGACCCTGCAGCAGATGGACAGGGAGCTGAGCGAATACGGTGCCGGCGTCACGGGCCACCTGCGCCTGCACGCCATCACCTCGGCCCTGGCCCAGCAGCTGACCCTCGACATTGCCGGCTTTATGCAGGCCCATCCGATGATCCGCTTCGACATCGAGGAGGGGGTCGGCACCGGCGTGGTGACGGCGGTGGCCGACGGCCGCGCCGATCTCGGCATCATCGCCGAGCAGACGCCGACCCTGGGGCTGGCCAGCCGGCCCTACCGCAGCGACGAACTGGTGCTGGTGATGGCGGCCCGCCATCCCCTGGCGGAGCGTACCCGGGTGAGCCTGGCCGAGGCCCTGCCGTACGAATTTATCGGCTCCCATCCGGACAGCTCCCTGCAGCAGCTGCTGTCGGTCCAGGCCGCCCTGCTGGGCCAGGCGCTGCGCCAGCGGGTGCGGGTCGGCAGTTTCGAGTGCATGTGCCGCATGGCGGCGACCAACCTGGGCATCTGCCTCTTGCCTCGGGATGTGGCGGCATCGCACCGGCAGGCCCTCGACCTGCGCCTGGTGGGCCTGGAAGACGGCTGGGCGCGCCGGCAGCTGCTGCTGGTCGCCCGGGACTTCGGCCAGTTGCCGGCGGTGGCGCACAGCTTTGTCGAGCACCTCTGCGGCTAGCGTTCGCCGTTGGCGAACGCGGGCTTGGCCAATGCTCAATTTTCACGGCCCCGGGGCCTTTCTAGAATCAAGCCCAACCCGGTCCTCCGGCGAGGATCCCTGGCAAATTTGGTAATGGTGATACCCATGATGTTGACAAACCCCAGTCCCGACCACCTCAGCGAGCTGCAGATCGACGGCCGGCGCTACGCCTACGTGGATCTGCACAAGCTGCTCGAGCCGGCGGCGCTGTGCCGCCTGCCTTATTCCCTGCGTATCCTGCTCGAGAACGTGGCGCGCTGCTCTCCCGAGATGCTGGACGAGGTGCTCGCCTGCGCCCGGGGCCAAGGGGCCGCCTGCGAGGTGCCCTTCTACCCCAACCGCCTGATGTTCCACGACACCACCTGCCTGCCGGCGCTGGCCGACTTTGCCGGCATGCGCGACCGGGTGGCGGAGCTGGGCGGCGATCCCGGCGCGATGAACCCCATGATACCGGCGGTGCTGACCATCGATCACTCGGTCATCGTCGAGCACTATGCCGAGGAAGCGGCGGTGGAGCGCAACCTGGACATCGACTACCGCCGCAACGGCGAGCGTTACCGCTTCATCAAGTGGGCCCAGCAGAGCCTGGACAACTTCAGGGTGGTGCCGCCGGGCACGGGCATCATCCACCAGGTGAACATGGAATCCCTCGGCACCGTGGTGTGGGAGAGCCGCACCGAAGACGGCACGCCGCTGCTGCACCCCGACGACATGGTGGCCACCGACAGCCATACCCCGATGATCAACGCCATCGGCATCCTCGGCTGGGGCGTGGGCGGGCTGGAAGGGCAGGCCGCCATGCTGGGCGAGCCGGTGCCGATCCGCTTTCCCGAGGTGATCGGCATCCGCCTGCGCAACCGGCTGCGCCCCGGGGTCACCGCCACCGATCTGGCGCTCAAGGTCACCGAGCTGCTGCGTCGCAAGGGGGTGGTGGGCAAGTTCGTCGAATTCTGCGGCCCGGGCCTGGCGGAGCTGGGCTGGGCGGCGCGTGGCACCCTGTCCAACATGGCGCCGGAATACGGCGCCACCGTGGTGTTCTTCCCCTTCGACGACGTCACCATGGAGTACATGGAGCTGACCGGTCGAAGCCCCGGGCTGCGCGCGCAGATCCGCGCCTACCTCGAGGCCCAGGGGCTGTGGCGGCGGGATGCGCTGCCGGAGCCCGAGTTCGCCGAGCTGATCGAGCTTGATCTGGCGGACATCGCCCCGGCGGTGGCCGGCCCGCACCAGCCCCACCAGTGGCAGCCGGTGGCCGAGGCCGGTGCCTCCTTCCGCCGCGAGGTGCTGGGCCTGGGCGAGGGGGTGATCGCCGGCACCCTGGACCCGGACGCCCGCTTTGTCGAGCCGGCCTTCGGCGAGGCGCTGGGGCATGGCGCCGTGTCCATCGCCGCCATCACCAGCTGCACCAATACCGCCAACCCGGCGCAGATGATCCAGGCCGGGCTGCTGGCCCGCAACGCCCGCCGCCGCGGCCTGCGGCCCAAGCCCTGGGTCAAGACCTCGCTGTCGCCGGGTTCCCGGGTGGTGGTGGACTACCTGGAGCAGGCCGGGCTGCTGGCGGACTTTGCCGCCCTCGGCTTCTCCCTGGCCGGCTTCGGCTGCATGACCTGCATCGGCAACTCCGGCGCCCTGGAGCCGCGGCTGGACCAGCTGGTGGAGCAGGGGCTCAGGACGGCGGTGGTGCTGTCGGGCAACCGCAACTTCGAAGGCCGGGTCAACCCCAGGGTCCAGGCGGGCTACCTGGCCTCGCCGGCGTTGGTGGTGGCCTACGCCCTCATCGGTACCGTCAACACCGACCTGACCTGCGCTCCCCTGGGGGTGGACGAGGAGGGGCGGGAGGTCTACCTGCACGAGCTGATGCCGGGCGAGGAGGAAATCCAGCAACTGGTGGCTGCCAGCCTGCACCCGGAGCAGTTCGCCCGGCGCAACGCCAGCCTGTGGGACGGCACCCATCACTGGCGGGAGCTGTCGGCCGAGGGCAGCGTGCGCTTTCCCTGGGATCCGGGGTCCACCTACCTGCGCCGCCCCATCTATACCCAGGCCATTGCGCCCGCGCCCGGGGCCAGCCTGGCCATCGACAACGCCCGCGCCCTGCTGGTGCTGGGCGACAACGTCACCACCGACCATATCTCGCCGGCCAGCGCCATTCCGGCCGACAGCCAGGCCGGCCGCTGGCTGCTGGCGCGGGGCGAGTCGCCGCGGGATCTCAACCAGTATTCCACCCGCCGCAGCAACCACGAGGTGATGATGCGCGGCGCCTTCGTCAACCGGGCGGTGCAAAACCGGCTGTTGCCGGAGCAGCCCGGCGAGGGCGGCTGGGCCAGGGCGGCGGACGGCCGGCTGCTGCCGGTGTACGAGGCGGCGCTGAGCTACGCGGCCGAGGCGGTGCCCCTGGTGGTGTTCGCCGGCTTCAACTACGGCGCCGGCTCCAGCCGCGACTGGGCCGCCAAGGCGCAGGCCACCCTGGGGGTGCGGGCGGTAGTGGCACAAAGTTTCGAGCGTATCCACCGCAGCAACCTGATCGGCATGGGGGTGTTCCCCATCGAGTTCGAGCCCGGCATCGATGCCGCGCGGCTGGCGCTGAAGGGTGACGAGCGGTTGTCGTTTGGCGGCCTGGACGCGCTGGCGGTGGGCAGCAATGCGGTGGAGCTGAAGATTGACCGGGCCGACGGCCGTTTCGAACGAGTCGGGCTGCGGCTGCGGATCGACTCCCGCCAGGAACTGCGCTACCTGAGCCAGGGGGGCATCCTGCCCTACGTGGTGCGTAAGGTCACCGCCGACACCCATAACTGATTCATATGGACAACAAGAAGAGGACACAGGCATGAACACAACGGAATTATGCGATCGGCTGGGCGAGAGGATCGGCTTCCTCACTCCCCGGCTGCGGGATCTGGGCGGCCGGCCGCGTTTCGCCGGCGAGGTGGTCACGGTGAAATGCTTCGAGGACAGCTCCCGCATCAAGGAACTGATTGAAACACCGGGGCAGGGCAAGGTGATGGTGGTGGACGCCGGCGGCAGCGAGCGCTGCGCGGTGTTCGGCGACATGAGCGCCGCCACCGCCATCCGCAACGGCTGGGAGGGGTTCGTCATCTATGGCTATATCCGCGATGCCGAGCCCATCGCCCAGATGGATCTGGGCATGCGTGCCCTGGGCGTGGTGCCCATGGGCTCGACCCGGCGCGGCCTGGGGCTGACGGAACTGGCCATCGACATCCAGGGCGTGCGCTGCCAGCCCGGCGATTACCTGGTGGCGGACGAGGATGGGGTGGTGGTGGTACCCGCGGCCCTGGCCGTCGAGGCGCTGGCCGGAGCCTGACCCCCTGGGTCTGGCTGGGCGGCTCCGCTAGCGACGATCCTGGGAAACTGGATAAAGGTGCGCTTAAGTTCACTTTCTTGCTGGCCGGGCGATCTGGTGGCGGGATAAGCGCCTTATCGGCGGCATTATGATCTAAGCTATGTATTGTATTTTTGGTTTAAAAAGTGCAATTGTAATGTTGAAGATGCGTTAAATCAGGAGTAGATTGCATTTTAAGGCGTAAATGTACAGTTTGTTGAGGGGCCTCGGCCTGGTACTGCGCTTAACCCTTATCTCCGAGAGATAAATCGTGTGTAAC
Source organism: Zobellella denitrificans (assembly GCF_002407485.1). Taxonomy (NCBI): domain Bacteria; kingdom Pseudomonadati; phylum Pseudomonadota; class Gammaproteobacteria; order Aeromonadales; family Aeromonadaceae; genus Zobellella; species Zobellella denitrificans. The sequence goes on from NZ_CP012621.1 coordinate 1,656,769, forward strand.
AAGGAAGGACGAACCTATGCATGTTAAAAGTCTGAAAATGGTAGCCGCGGCAGCCTGCCTGCTTTCCACCAGCCAGGTGATGGCGCTTGAAGCCCCCAAGCGGGTCGAGTGCATCGCCCCGGCCGGCCCCGGCGGCGGCCTGGATTTTATCTGCCGCAGCATCGGCAAGGCGCTCAATGATCTGGGCGTCGTCAGCGGCAATATCCAGGTGACCAACATGCCCGGCGGCGGCCACGGCGTCGGCTATGCCCATACGGTGTCCAAGCGCAAGGGCGATGCCGGCGTGTTCGTGGCCACCAGTACCGGAACCACTACCCGCCTGGCCCAGAATGCCTACCCGGGCCTGGATTCCTCCATGGTCAACTGGGTCGCGGCCATGGGCGCCGAGCCGGGGGTGATAGCGGTGCGCAAGGATTCTCCCTACCAGTCGCTGAGCGAGGTGCTCGATGTCATCGGCCAGAACCCGGGCAGCGTGACTTTTGCCGGTGCCAGCCCGCTCGGCGGCGACGACAACCTGCGGGTGCTGCTGACCGCCAAGCGGGCCGGCGTCGATGAACTCAAGGATCTGCGCTACCTGTCGTTCAACAACGGCGGGGATGCCCTGGTGCAGGTGGTGGGCGGCCATGTGGACGTGTTCTCCGGCGATCTGTCCGAAGCCATGGGCTTTTTCGACTCCGGCGACCTGCGCATCCTGGCTGTGCTGGCGGACGAGCGACTGGACGGCAAGCTGGCCGCCATACCCACCGCCAGGGAGCAGGGCGTTGACGTGACCTGGCTGAACTTCCGCGGCGTCTATGTGGCGCCGGGCATCAGCGACGAGCAGTACAACTGGTGGCAGCAGACCTTCAGCAACCTGTATGAAACGCCCGAGTGGAAGAAGATCATGCAACAGAACGGCCTGATCCCCTTCCACAAGACGGGGGCGGAGTTTACCGATTACGTCAACGCACAGATCGGTGAAGTGCGCCAACTTTCACAAGAACTGGGGATCATCAAGTAATGATTAACGATCGCGTCCTGGGACTCTTGGGCTTGATCCTGGCCGTGATTTACGGCCTTCATGCCCAGGAGTTTCAACCGGCGTTCGGCGGCGGCGGGGCCATTGGCCCCTCCGCCTTTCCAACGCTGTTGGCCGTATTGCTGGCCATCTCCTGTATCTACCTGATGGTAAAACCCGATCCCGACGAAGCCTGGCCGCCCCTGAAAACCCTGGTCGAGCTGGCGCTGATCCTGGCGGTGCTGCTGGGTTTTGTCGTCATCCTTGAACCGCTGGGCTTTATCCTGTCCGCGGGGCTGGCGGTCACCCTGCTGGCCTGGCGTATGAACGCCAGCCTCAAGCCGGCCGCCCTGGTCGGGTTTTGCAGCAGTGTGTTCATGTTTGCGCTGTTTACCTACGGGCTGGATCTTGCCCTCCCGGTGGGCACCTTGTGGGGAATGAACTGATGGATATCTTGCAGTTGCTGATGCAGGGCTTTGCGGTGGCCCTGACACCGGAAAACATGATGTATGCCCTGATCGGCGCCTTTCTGGGTACCCTGATCGGCTGCCTGCCGGGCCTGGGGCCCGCCAACGGCATCGCCATCCTGATGCCGCTGTGCTTCTCGCTGGGGCTGGGCGCCGACAGCGCACTGATCATGCTCACTTCCGTCTATGCCGGCACCATGTACGGCGGCCGGATTTCCTCCATCCTGCTCAACATTCCCGGCGACGAGCCGGCCATGATGACTTGCCTGGACGGCTATCCCATGGCCCGCAAGGGCAGGGCGGCCGAGGCGCTGGCGCTGTCGGCCATCGCTTCCTTCATCGGCAGTTTCCTGGCGGTGATCGGCCTTATCATCATGGCGCCGCTGCTGGCGAAGTTCGCCCTGCACTTCGGCCCGGCGGAGTATTTCGCGCTCTTTATCCTGGCCTTCGCTACCCTGGGCGGCATTACCGGCAAGAACCCGATGAAAACGGTGCTGGCCACCGCCCTCGGGCTGATGCTGTCGACCATCGGCGTCGACATGACCACAGGGGTGGAGCGCTTTACCTACGGCAACCTCCACCTGTACGAGGGAATCGACTTTATCGTCATCATCGTCGGCCTGTTTGCGGTGTCGGAGCTGTTCATCTTTATCGAGTCCCATGCCAAGCAGGACCGGGACATGATCAAGGTGGAGAAACTCAAGCTCACCGCCAGGGACATCCTCGGCGTACTGCCGACCTCGTTGCGGGGCAGCCTGCTCGGCTTTATTTCCGGAGTGTTGCCGGGGGCCGGCGCGTCCCTGGGCAGCTTTATCAGCTACACCCTGGAGAAGAAGGTACTGGGCAAGAAGGGGCACTTCGGTGAAGGGGATCCCCGCGGCATAGCCGCGCCCGAGGCCGGCAACAACGCCGCCGCCAACGGCGCCCTGGTGCCCATGCTGACCCTGGGCGTGCCCGGCAGCGGCACCACCGCCGTGCTGCTGGCGATGCTGGTCACCCTCAATATCCAGCCGGGTCCGTTGATGTTCCAGCAGAACGCCGACGTGGTCTGGGGTGTGATCGCCGCCCTGCTGTTCGGCAACATACTGCTGCTGTTCATGAACATCCCGATGATCGGCGTGTTCGTGAAGATACTGTCGGTGCCGTCCAAGTACCTGATGCCGATGGTGACCATGGTGGCGGTGGTGGGGATCTACTCCATCAGCAATTCGACCACCGAGCTGTACATGATGATCGGCTTCGGTGTGCTGGGTTATGTGCTGCGCAAGCTCGACATTCCGCTGGTGCCGATCGTGCTGGGCACCCTGCTCGGCCCCACCATGGAGGTCAACCTGCGCAATGCCATGAGCCTGTCCGGCGGCGATGTCGGCATACTGTGGAACAGCGCCATTTCCGTCTCCATCTGGAGCATCGCCATCATCGGCCTGCTGGCGCCGGTGGTGGTCGGCCCCCTGCTGCGCCGCAAGATGAAGGCCGCGCACGAAGTGGTGGAATAACAAGAAGATCTCGTTTGTTGCTGATGTTCAGCAAGGCCCCGCCGGTGATGGCGGGGCTTTTTTTGTGTGTGGTGCGGGAGGCCGGATCTTTGCCATCGGTAACCGAGGGCGCCGGCGAGGCTTGCACCGGCGCCATGGTTGAGTTAACTCTGTAGTAACCTAGCTTTTGTTGAGTAAATGCAAAACCATGAGATCAAAAATGCCCTTGTCCCAGGTGACCGACTTCGATCTGCGCCTGCTGCGCCTGTTCAAGGTGGTGGCGGAGTGCGGGAGCTTTTCCGCCGCCGAAAGCGCCCTGGGGGTGACCCGTTCGGCGGTGAGCCTGCAGATGAGCGATCTGGAAAAGCGCCTGGGCATGCGCCTGTGCCAGCGCGGCCGGGCGGGCTTTGCCCTGACCGACGAGGGCAGGGAAGTGCTGCGGGCGGGGGAAGTGCTGCTGAGCGCGGTGGAAAACTTTCGCACCGAGATCAACCAGATCAACCGGCAACTGCGGGGCGAGCTCAATATCGGCATCGTCAACAACCTGGTGACTCAACCCCATATGGAGATCACCCGCGCCCTGAAGGCGCTGCGCGGGCGCAGCGACGAAATCCGGGTCAACATCAGCATGAGCACCCCCGGCGAGATAGAGCGGGGGCTGTTCGACGGCCGCCTGCACGTGGGCGCCATTCCCCTGACCACGCCGCTTTCGGGCCTGGACTACCGCCTGCTCTACGAGGAGCGCTCCAGCCTCTATTGCAGCCGCGAGCACCCGTTGTTTCACGCCGACACCGAGCCGGACGACGACACCCTGGGCTCGGTCGACGCCGTGGTGCCCGGCTATCCCATGACGGCGCAGGCCATGGGCCTGCACCGGCAACTGAACTGCACCGCCACCGCCTCCGATCGGGAGGGCATCGCCTTTTTGATCCTCACCGGCAGCTACATCGGCTATCTGCCGGATCACTATGCCGCCAACTGGGTCGCCAAGGGGCAGATGAAGCCCCTGTGCCCGGAGCGGCTGTTTTTCGATGCGCCCCTGGCCATGGTTACCCGCAAGGGACGCCGCCCCAATCTGCTGCTGGAGAGTTTTCTCGACTCCCTGCAAGCCCCCCGCTGAATGGCGGCCTCTCGCCCTGGTGCTCGGGATGAAAAGTTAAGCATTGGCTTACCTATGGTTAAATACATTTGAATTTAACTTAACCAAACCGGGCGCCAGAATGGTCCTGTTATCGCTTTCCATCAACGGCAGCAGGGATTGGATCATGGCTAAACAGGATATTCTGCAGCGCGCCGGCCTGAGCCCCGCGCAGCTCGACGCCTACTGGATGCCCTACACCGGCAACCGCCAGTTCAAACAGGATCCGCGCATCATCGTCGGCGCCGAGGGGTGCTACTACCGGGATGTGGACGGCCGCCGGATCTTCGACGGCCTGTCCGGGCTCTGGACCTGCGGCGCCGGCCACAACAGGCCCGAGATCGCCGAGGCGGTGGCCAGGCAGCTGCGCGAGCTGGACTATGCCCCGGCCTTCCAGTTCGGCCATCCCAAGGCGTTCGAGCTGGCCCATCGCATCCGCGAGCTGACGCCCGCCGGCCTCGACTACGTCTTTTTCACCGGCTCCGGTTCCGAGAGCGCCGACACCGCCCTGAAAATAGCCCGGGCCTACTGGCGCAAGAAGGGCAAGGCCGGCAAGACCAAGCTGATTGGCCGCGCCAAGGGTTACCACGGCGTCAACTTCGGCGGCATCAGCCTGGGTGGTATCGGCCCCAATCGGGCCCTGTTCGGCCAGGGGATCGATGCCGACCACCTGCCCCATACCCTGCTGAAGGAAAACGCCTTTACCCGCGGCATGCCAGGGAAGGGCGCCGACAAGGCCGAGGATCTGCTGGAGCTGATTGCGCTGCACGACGCCTCCAACATCGCCGCGGTGATCGTCGAGCCGCTGGCCGGCTCCGCCGGGGTGATCCCGCCGCCGGTGGGCTACCTGAAGCGGCTGCGCGAGATCTGCGATGCGTACGACATCCTGTTGATCTTCGACGAGGTGATCACCGGCTTCGGCCGCATGGGGTCCATGACCGGCGCCGAGGAGTTCGGGGTGGTGCCGGACATCATGAACCTGGCCAAGCAGCTGACCAACGGCGCCGTGCCCATGGGGGCGGTGATCTGCCAGGGCGAGATCTACCACACCTTTATGGAGCAGGGCGGGCCCGACTATCTGCTCGAGCTGCCCCACGGCTACACCTATTCCGGCCATCCGGTGGCCTGCGCCGCGGCGCTGGCGTCGCTCGATATCCTCCAGCAGGACCAACTCGTTCCCCGCGTGAAGGAGCTGGCGCCGTATTTCGAGAATGCGCTGCACGGCCTGAAAGGCACCCGCTATATCAGCGATATCCGCAACTACGGCCTGGCCGGCGCCCTGCAGATCGAAAGCTACCCCGGCGAGCCGGCGCGCCGCCCCTTCGAGATTGCGATGAAGTGCTGGGAGAAGGGCTTTTACGTGCGCTACGGCGGCGACACCATCCAGCTGGGCCTGCCCTTTATCGTGGAGCGGGAAGAGATAGACCGGCTGGTCAACGCCCTGGGCGAGGCTATCGGCGAGCTGGACTGAGCCCCGGCCACCGCCGCGAAAGACAAAAATTCATATCAAGCGAGGTACATGGATGAAGATTATCGGCCACCTGATCAACGGCGCCATCGTGACCGACGGCACCCGTACCCAGGACGTGTTCAACCCCTCCACCGGTGAGGTCGCCAAGCAGGTGGCCCTGGCCGGCAAGGCCACCGTGGAGGAGGCCATCGCCGCGGCCCAGGCGGCCTTTCCGGCCTGGCGCAACACCCCGCCGCTGAAGCGGGCGCGGGTCATGTATCGTTTCAAGCAATTGCTGGAAGAGCATGCCGAGGAAATCTGCCGGCTGATCGGCGAAGAACACGGCAAGATAGCGCACGACGCCATGGGCGAACTGCAGCGCGGCATCGAGAACGTCGCATACGCCTGCGGCGTGCCCGAGCTGCTCAAGGGCGAGCACAGCAAGAACGTGGGCCCGGCCATCGACTCCTGGAGCGAGTTCCAGCCGCTGGGCGTGGTGGCCGGCATCACCCCGTTCAACTTTCCCGCCATGGTGCCGCTGTGGATGTACCCCATGGCCATCGCCTGCGGCAACTGCTTCGTGCTCAAGCCCTCCGAGCGGGATCCGGGCTCGACCCTGTTCATCGCCCAGTTGCTGATGGAAGCGGGCCTGCCGGCCGGGGTGATCAACGTGGTCAACGGCGACAAGGAAGCGGTCGACACCCTGCTCGACGACCCCCGGGTGCAGGCGGTGAGCTTCGTCGGCTCCACCCCCGTTGCCGAATACATCTACGCCAGGGCCAGTGCCAACGGCAAGCGCTGCCAGGCGCTGGGCGGGGCCAAGAACCACGCCATCCTGCTGCCCGACGCGGACATGGACAACGCCGTCAATGCCCTGACCGGCGCGGCCTTCGGCTCTTCCGGCGAGCGCTGCATGGCGCTGTCGGTGGCGGTGGCGGTGGGCGACGCGGCCGCCGAGGCCTTTATCGAGAAGATGAAGGCGCAGATGCAAAGCCTCAAGGTCGGCGCCTTCAATGACAAGCGCAACGACTTCGGCCCGGTGATCACCCGCGCGCACCTGGACAAGGTGGTCGGCTATATCGACAGCGCCGAAGCCCAGGGCGCCGAGATAGTGGTGGACGGCCGCCACCCGAGCGTGCCCGGTTTTGACAACGGCTTTTTCGTGGGCGGCACCCTGATCGACCGGGTCACCCCGGACATGCTCTGCTACCGGGAAGAGATCTTCGGCCCGGTGCTGCTGGTGGTGCGGGTACAGACCATGCAGCAGGCGATGGATCTGATCGATGCCCACGAATACGGCAACGGCACCTGCATCTTCACCCGCGACGGCGAGGCGGCCCGCTACTTCAGCGACAACATCCAGGTGGGCATGGTCGGCATCAACGTGCCGCTGCCGGTACCGGTGGCCTACCATTCCTTCGGCGGCTGGAAGCGTTCGCTGTTCGGCGATCTCTATGCCTACGGCCCCGACGCCGTGCGCTTCTACACCCGGCGCAAGACCATCACCCAGCGCTGGCCCTCGGCGGGGGTGCGCGAAGGGGTGCAGTTCGCCTTTCCATCCTGACGTAACAGGGGCGGGCGGTGTTTCGCCGCCCGGCGGTTCTCCTTTTTCTGCTCACCTCGAATGATCAATTTCAGCCCCTTTCACCCGGCGAGCGTCGTCACCGCCATCCCGGTGCCATAGTTGAAAGAGGAGGGGCGCCGCCGGCCCAGGCCGGGCGGTTGGGGCGAACGGCGGCGTCGCCCGCCAGCGCGAGGAGGTGGAGTATGGATGGGGCAGTGGTTCGGCGCGAGGTGCGGCTTAATGCCGCCGGTGTCACCCTGGACGGATTGCTGGCGTTGCCGGTGGGAGGGCAGGCCCTGGTGCTGTTTGCCCATGGCAGCGGCAGCAGCCGGTTCAGCCCGCGCAACCGGCTGGTGGCGGAGCGGCTCAATGCCGCCGGGATCGGTACCCTGCTGTTCGATCTGCTGACGGCGGATGAGCACCGCATCGACGAGGTGACGCGCGAGTTTCGCTTTAATATTCCGCTGCTGTCCCGGCGGCTGATCGGCGCCATCGACTGGGCGGACGGCGAGGCCGATACCCGGGCCTTGCGCCTCGGGCTGTTCGGATCCAGCACGGGGGCCGCGGCGGCCCTGCTGGCGGCCGCCGAACGTCCCCGGCGGGTGGCGGCGGTGGTGTCCAGGGGAGGGCGGCCCGATCTGGCGGGCGCGGCCTTGCCCAGGGTGCAGGCACCGACCCTGCTGCTCGTGGGTGGCGAGGACCATCAGGTGCTCGGCCTTAACCGCGAGGCGGCGCAACAGATGCGGATCCGCCCCCGGCTGGAAACCGTGGCGGGCGCCAGTCACCTGTTCGAAGAGCCGGGCACGCTGGACAGGGTGATCCAGCTGGCCATCGACTGGTTCGCGCGCCATCTGTGCCGGGATTGAGCCGGCATTGCCGAGGTACCACCCGTACCACCCTGCGCTTTCTTCCGCTTCTTGTTCCTTGTGCTCGACCCAAAATTGTCTGTAAGGGCTTGCCAGGCTGGCTGTTAAAGTGAAAGAATCAACAAAATTTTGTGGAAATTGAGAGAATATGATTGCTTCACTTCGGTTCAGCAACTTCTACAGCTTTGCCGACGACACCCTCGTCGACTTCACGCTGGGCAAGAAGCCTACGCCTTCCGGCTATGATATCGAGCTGGCCGATGCTCGCCTGAACAAGGTTATCGCCGTGGTGGGAGCCAACGGCTCGGGCAAAACCCAGTTCATCAAGCCGCTGGCGTTTTTAAGCTGGTTTATCTGTGATTCCTTTCTTAACAGCGATCCGGATCAGGACATCGTCTATGCGCCGCATGCGCTTTGCTCCGAAGAAGAAACCCGGATGGAGCTTGATTTTATCCTCGACGGCACCGAACACCGCTATCAGCTGGTGATGAAGGAGCACAGGGTGGTGAGTGAGGCACTGTTTGTTCGCACCAGCAGCCAGTTCAGCTATGTGTTCAAGCGCGAGCAAAGCGGGGACGGGTATCACTTTCGGCAAAAAGGGTTTCCCTTTCCCAGGGCGCAGGCCGAGAGCCTGCGCGCCAATGCTTCCCTGCTGGCGGCAGCGCACAGCTACGACATCAAGGAAGCCAGGCCCTTTATTGAATATTTTCGCCGCATCGTCACCAACGTGGCCAGCAGTGGCCGGCGCCACTTTCAGCATGGAGCCGTGGTACATGCGGCCGAATTATACGAAAAGGCGCCCGAGCTGAAGGCGCGCATGGCCGAGGTGATGCGTGAATTCGACCTGGGGCTTGATGGCGTGGCCATCAGAAAACTTGAAGGCACCACCCAAGACGGCAAAACCGAAAGTTTCTACATGCCTTTTGGCGAGCATCGCACTACGTCGGGGGAAGCGTTTGAGCTGCCCTTTTTCGAGGAATCCAGCGGTACCCAGTCGGCCTTTGTGCTGCTGGAGCGGGTGCTCAGGGTGTTGCTTCAGGGTGGCCTGGCGGTGATCGATGAAATAGACAACGATTTGCACCCGCACCTGGTGCCCATCATGCTCGACTGGTTCCGGTTTGAGCACAGCAATCCGCACCAGGCTCAGATCGTCTTTACCTGCCACACGCCCGAGGTACTCAACCGTTTGCAAAAGCACCAGGTTTACCTGTGCGAAAAGCAGGATCAGTGCTCCACTGCCTGGCGGCTGGATGAGATGGCGGGCCTGCGCGCCGACGACAACCTTTACGCCAAATACATGGCCGGCGCCCTGGGCGCCGTCCCGGATGTATAAGCCATGAGCAAGCGCAAAGGCGGAAGCATAAAAAAGCACCTGGTGGCGCACACCACGCTGCTGGTCGTGGGCGAGGGCGCGGACGACAAGGCCTTTATTACCCACATGAAAGCCTTGTTCTGCCCCAGAGGCAGCGGCCATAGCGTCAAGGTGGAAGCCGGTGATGGCGGCTCGGCAGGCAACATTATTACCAACGTGATCCGAACCCACAGGAACAGTGATTTTGACCGCCGTATTCTGGTGCTGGACTCGGATCTTCCTCCGGCTCAGGCCGAACGCCGCAAGGCGGAGCAGGCCGGTTATGACATTATCCTCTGGCGCCCCCAATGCCTGGAGGGCGCCCTGCTGGAAGTGTTGGGCGAAAGAATAGGCGCTCACGAAAACAGCCAGCAGCTCAAGCAGCGCCTTCACCCCCGCTTGGCCGACAGGCATACCGAACCGGCGGCCTACGCCGAGCTGTTTCCCAGGCCGGTGTTGGAAAAAACAACCAACGAGTCCGTTTGCTCCCTGCGCCATTACCTTGAAAACAAAAAGAATTAATCGACGTCATACCTCCTGAACCGCCGAAGCATCTGCTGCCACTACACCTTTGACCAGAACGCATCGAGGTGAAACGCCGGGAGGTGCAGGAACTGGTGGAGCGCAGGCGGCCCGCCTGCCTTCGCACGCAGCGTGAACCCCCGGCCAGGAAAGCAGCGCGTCAGCCTCGGACATAACTCCTACGCGTGTCGCCCTCCCTGCGGAGACCTTACGCCAACGCCGGCTCCGCCAGCCATTCGGCGAGCCGTTGCCGGTCGTGGCCTGCCAGGGTGTTGAGCGGCAGCGGCAGGCTGGGCGCCTCGGCCAGACCCAGCAGCTCGGCGGCGGTCGCGGTGACCCGCAGGCTGCCGTACTGGCGGAATAGCGCCCACATTGGCTGCAGCCGGCCGGACAACTGCAGAGCCCGGGCGGCCTCGGCGTCGTCCGGTACGCCGGGGATCTTGATGGAGGCCACCTGCGGCAGCCCCGCTATCCGGCCGTGCAGCTCGTCGCTGAAGGTGAAGTGGGTCGTGCCGGGGTTGTCGTAGACACAGAGCGGCACGGACAGGGTGCGGGTCACGTCCCGGTACAGGCCGAACACCTCGTCGTCCGACAGTTTCTGGTACGACACCGGCGCCAGCAGCACGCCGGCGGCTCCCGCCTGCTGGGCGTCTTCGGCCAGCTCCTGCACGGCGCGGGTGCGCAGGGCGCCGATGCCGGCGATCACCGGCACCGTCCCTGCATGCCGCACCGCCAACTGCACGATACGGGCCCGTTCGGCCCGCGTGAGGTAGGCATAGTTCCCCGTCGAGCCGAGCACGCCGATGGAGTCGACCCCGGCGCCGGCCAGGCGTTCGACCAGGCGGATGAAGGCGGCCTCGTCGATGCCGCTCTCGTTCATCGTTTTTACGCGAGAAACCTCGTCCTTCAGAGCGGGGAGGGGTAGCGCGCAGCCGTCAGGCTGCCCTGTTCTAGCTCTCCTTTTTGCTGGCTATTTATACAGCATTTGACTACGCTGAGCGTATGACGAAACGCGCCTACAAGTACCGGTTTTACCCTACGTCCAAGCAGGAACAGCTGTTGGCTCGGACCTTTGGCTGTGTGCGCTTTGTCTACAATTCGGTGTTGCGCCATCGAACCGATGCGTTCCAGCAGCGCAAGGAGAAGGTCGGTTACCTTGCGGCGAACGCCTTCCTGACTCAACTGAAGAAAACGCCCGGGGCGGCCTTCCTCAATGAGGTCAGTTCGGTGCCATTGCAACAGTGCCTTCGCCACCAGCAGGCCGCGTTCAGGCACTTCTTCGAGGGGCGCGCCAACTATCCCACGTTCAAGCGCAAGCGGCATCGTCAGTCGGCGGAGTTTACCCGCTCGGCATTCCAGTACCGCGACGGCCGCTTGTTCCTCGCCAAGTGCAAACAGCCGCTGGCGATACACTGGAGCCGTGAACTACCTTGCGAGCCGAGCACCGTCACCGTTTCCAGGGACTCGGCAGGCCGTTACTTCGTCTCCTGCCTGTGCGAGTTCCATCCCGAGACGCTGCCCATAACCCCGAGGATGGTCGGTATCGACCTCGGCCTGAAAGACCTGTTCGTCACCAGTGACGGGCATCGAACCGGCAACCCCCGCCATACCGCGACATATGCGGCTAGGCTGGTCAGGGCGCAGCGGCGGCTGAGCAAGAAGAAGCTCGGCTCCAGGAACCGTGCCAAGGCGCGGCAGAAGGTGGCCCGACTTCACGCCAAGATCGCCGATTGCCGGATGGACGGCTTGCACAAGCTGTCCCGCAGACTGATTAACGAGAACCAAGTGATCTGCGTCGAATCCCTCAAGGTGAAGAACATGCTGCGCCATCCACGACTCGCCAAGTCCATCAGCGATGCGGGCTGGGGGGAGTTTGTGCGCCAGCTTGAGTACAAGGCGGAGTGGGCGGGACGCAAACTGGTCGCCATCGACCAGTGGTATCCGTCCAGCAAGCTTTGCTCCTGCTGTGGGCATGTGCTGGACAACCTGCCGCTGTCCGTACGCGCCTGGAGCTGCCCCGAATGTGCCACCGAACATGACCGCGATGTTAACGCGGCGGTCAACATTAAAGCCGCCGGGCTGGCGGTGTTAGCCCTTGGAGAGAATGTAAGCGGCATGGGGCCAGTCTCCGTGTCCGTTCTCGGTGAATTGGGAATCCCCTTCTTTCAGGAAGGGGAGAAGTCAAGGGGTGAGGGGAAATGCGCTGAGGCCTGCAAACATCTTGGTTTCTCCGGTGACAGGGGGGCGGGCAGGGATCACATACTAATGCCTATGCGCCCAGATGGCACAGCCGCTTGATGACACCGTTTTTGCCATGACCGCGTAAGCCGTTACCTTTGTCCGCCTGTTTGGGCATGAGCGTTGCCTGTTTAGGTAAGCCCGAAGCGTTGATGCTTTTGCATCAACGCCGTGCTGTTTAACGGTTAACGTTTTGTTTACTTTTCCTGTCGAGGGGCCCGCCTGGGCCGCACCACAGACAGGAACAACACCATGACCGCATCCGCAAGCACACGCGACTACCGCCTCACCGGCCCGAGCGCCCGGGAGGCGGTGGCCCGGGGCCTGGCCTCGGCCCAGTGGTACCAGACCCCGGTACTGCGCAAAACCCTCAAGGCGCTGATGCAGCGCCAGGACCGCAGCGCCATCCGCGATACCCTGCTGTGGTGGGCGCTGCTGCTGCTGTTCGCTACCTTAGAATTGCTGGCCTGGGGCAGCTGGCTGGCGGTGCCCTGTTTTCTGGTTTATGGCGTGCTGTACAGCTCGGCGTCGGACTCCCGCTGGCACGAGTGCAGCCACGGCACCGCCTTCCGCACCCCCTGGATGAACGATCTGGTCTATCGCCAGGCCAGCTTCATGATCCTGCGCGAGCCCACCGTCTGGCGCTGGAGCCACGCCCGCCACCACACCGACACCATCATCGTCGGCCTGGATCCGGAGATTAACGCGCCCCGTCCCACCCCGGTGCTGCGCCACCTGCTCGGGCTGCTGGCCATTCCCGCCGTGCTGGGCACCCTGCAAAGCCTGCTGCGCCACAGCGGCGGCCGGCTCACCGAGGACGAGCGGGCCTTCATTCCCGAGATGGAGTGGCCCAAGGTGTTCCAGCAGGCGCGTATGTACCTGGCCCTGCAGATGGCCGTGCTGCTGCTGGCGGTGGGGCTGCAGTCCTGGCTGCCGGTGATGCTGGTGGGGGTGCTGCCCACCATGTACGGCGCCTGGCTGGCCTACCTGTTCGGGCTGACCCAGCACGCCGGCCTGGCCGATAACGTGCTGGATCACCGCAAGAACAGCCGCACCATCCGCATGAACCCGGTGTTCCGCTTTATCTACTGGAACATGAACTATCACACCGAGCACCACATGTACCCCATGGTGCCCTATCACGCGCTGCCGGCCCTGCACGAGCAGATCAAGCACGATCTGCCGCCGGTGTATCCCAGCACCTGGGCGGCCCTGTGCGAACTGGTGCCGGCCCTGTGGCGCCAGCGCCAGGACCCGGATTATTTCGTCGACCGGCCGCTGCCGGCGGCGGCCGAACCACCCGCCGACGCCGACCTGCGGCCGGCCCATTCCCTGTAAGTCCCCCTGGGGGAGGAGAGCAAGATGAGCAACTGGATAGACGTGTGCGCCTTCGACGATATCGACCAAGAGGATGTCATTCGGGTCGACCGCGGCGAGCGGACCCTGGCCATATACCGCAGCCCGGACGACGAGGTGTTCGCCACCGCCGGGCTCTGCACCCATGAGGCGGTGCACCTGGCCGACGGCCTGGTGATGGGCGACATCATCGAGTGCCCCAAGCACAACGGCCGTTTCAACTACAAGACCGGCGAGGCCAAGAACGCCCCCGCCTGCGTCCACCTCAAGACCTATGCCGCCAAAGTGGAAGGCGGCCGGGTCTACGTCTGCCTGGAGTGAGGTGAGCATGGACGAGCGCATCATCATCATCGGCGCCGGCGAGGCCGGCATCCGCGCCGCCCTCACCCTGCGCCAACAGGGCTGCCGGACGCCGATCACCCTGTTCGGCGACGAGCCCCACGCCCCCTACGAACGGCCGCCCCTGTCCAAGGCCGGGGGCGGCGAGCCGGTGGCCATCGGCGACCTGGTGGCCATGGAACGGGTCGAGCTGCGCCTGGGCGAACGGGTGGAACATATCGACCGGGCCCATCGCCAGCTGGTTACCCAGCACGGCGAGCGCCTGCCCTACCGGCAACTGCTGCTGGCCACCGGCGCCCGTGCCCGGCGGCTGGTGCTGCCCGGCCTGGCGGCGGACGCGGCCCTGACCCTGCGCACCCTGGACGACGCCCGCCGCATCTTCGCCCGGGTGGCCCCGGGCAAAAGGGTGGTCATCGTCGGCGGCGGCTTCGTCGGCCTGGAGCTGGCCGCCGCCCTGATCGGCAAGGGCGCGCGGGTCAGCCTGCTCGAAAGCCAGCCCCGGCTGCTGCAGCGGGCGGTGCCGGCGGAACTGGCCCGCATCGTCGAGGAGGAGCACCGGGCGCGGGGCGTGGCGCTTTACCTGGGCGTGGGCATAGCGCGGGCCGAGCCTCGGGGCGAGGGCGCCCGGCTGACGCTCAATGACGGCCGCGAGCTCGAGGCCGAGCTGCTGGTGGCCGGCATCGGATCCGAGCCCAACACCCAGCTGGCCGCCGGCGCGGGGCTGGCGCTCGACAACGGCATCGCCGTGGATGCCGAGCTTCGCACCAGCGATCCGGTCATCTTCGCCGCCGGCGACTGCTGCTCCTTTCCCCATGCCCTGTACCGGCAACAGCGGCTGCGGCTGGAGTCCTGGCGCTGCGCCCGGGAGCAGGGTGAAACCGCCGCCCTCAACATGCTGGGCGGCCGGCACGCTTACGCCCCGGCGCCCTGGTTCTGGTCGGATCAATTCGATCTGGGCCTGCAGATAGTGGGCCTGCCCCACCTGGCCGACCGCACCCTGTGCCGAGAGCTGGGTGAGCGGGCCCGGCTACTGTTCCACCTGGACCGGGACGGCCGCCTGCTGGCCGCGAGCGGCATCGGCCCCGGCAACACCGTGGCCAAGGACATCAAGCTGGCCGAGCGGCTGATCAACCTGGGGGCCAGCCCCGATCCCGCGCTGCTCGCCGATCCCGGCGTCAGGCTCAAGCAACTGTTGTCCGCCGCCACCGGGGAGGCCGCATGAAACTGTTGATCCTGCAATCCATGTGGGCCATGGAAAACATCCTGCCGGGCGGCGACACCCTGCCGCTGCCCGAGGCGGTCCGGCGCATTGCCGAGCACGGCTTTGCCGGGGTGACCGACCACTTTACCGATCGCCGCCACGTGCGGCGGCTCACCCAAGAGCTGCGGCCGCTGGGGCTGACCGCCGAGGCCCAGTGCTTCCCTAAAAGCGTGGACGAGCTGCAGCCGACCCTGGAGCTGGCGGCCGAGTTCGGCTGCCACCACGTCACCATCCAGCCGGATGTGCGCACCCGCGACAAGCAGGCGGCGCTGGCCCTGCTGCGGGGCTGGCAGCGGCTAGCGGAGCAGGTGGACTTTCCGGTGCTGGTGGAAACCCATCGCTACCGGCTGACCAACGATCTGTTCTTCACCCTGGAGCTGCTGGAAGCGCTGCCAAGCCTCCAACTGGTGGGGGACTTGTCCCATTACGTGGCCGGGCACGAGCTGCCGCTGGTGGAGGGCGATCCCCAGGCCGAGGCACAGCTCAGGGAGATCATGCGCCACTGCCACGCCTACCACGGCCGGGTGTCCAACTGTGAGCAGGTGCAACTGCCGATAAGCTTTGCCCAGCACCAGCCCTGGCTGGAGCAGTACCGCCGGCTGTGGCGCTGGGGCTTTGCCAACTGGTGCGAACGGGCCACCCCCGGCGACAGCCTGGCCTTTACCTGCGAGCTGGGCACCCGTCCCTATGCCATCACCGGCGCGGACGGGCAGGACATTACCGACCGCTGGGCCGAATCCCTGCAACTCAAGCAACTGGCCGAAACCATCTGGGCGGAAGTACGGCAGGGCTTGTAGGGTCGAATTTATTCGACCGAATATGGCGCTGCTGGTGAGGTGGTCGATTAAAATCGACCCTACGGTGGCCCCTGGGCGGACCCGGTGCAACCGGGGCTTGTAGGGTCGAATTTATTCGACCGGATGCGGCGCCGGCTCTGTGCCGGGCTCCCCCCTTGTGCTGAAATGGCGTCCTTACCGGCAACAACCTGATGCAAGGCGGAGCAGCGTGAAAAAAACCACCATCGTCGAGATCGCCGAACGGGCGGGCGTGGGCCGGGCCACGGTGGACCGGGTGCTGAACGAGCGGGGCAACGTCACCCCGGCCACCGCCGAGCGGGTATTGCGGGCGGCCCGGGAGCTGGGGCTGAAACGCACCCTGCCGGACGCCTGGCAGCCGCTGCGCCACCTGGAGGTGGTGCTCTGCGACAACGGCGCCAGCTTTTTCCGCCGGCTGGAGCAGGGCTTTGTGCGCGCCGCCGAGGTGCTCGGCAAGCGTCAACTGGTGCTGCACCGCACCCTGGTGCGCGAGCCGGAGCCGGAACGGCTGGCCCGGCTGCTGGAGCTGGCGGCGTCGCGGCGCGACGGCATCGTGCTGTTCGGCCCCGCCCATCCGGCGGTGACGACGGCGGTCAACCGCGCCGGCCAGGCTGGCGTGCCGGTGGTCACCCTGGCTACCGTGCTGCCCAACACCCATCCGCTCTGCCATGTGGGCATTGATCAGTACGCCGCCGGGCGCACCGCCGGCTGGCTGCTCGGACAACTGTGCCGGGAGCCGGGGGAGGTGCTGGTGGTGTGCGGCCGGCTGGAGCTGACCGCCCACCGGGAGCGGGTGCGCGGCTGCCTGGAGCGGTTGGCCCGATCCAGCCCCCGGCTGCAGCCCCGGGTGCTGGAAGGGCGCGAGCAGAACGAATTGATCGAATCCCTGGTGCGCGAGCGGCTGGCGGCGGGGGCGGTGGCCGGGCTGTACAACACCGGGCCCGGCAACGGCATCATCGCCGGCCTGCTGGAGCGGCGGCAACTGGCCGGGCGCTGCGTTTTTATCGGCCACGAGCTGCACCCCACCACCCAGTCCCTGCTGCGCCAGGGCAAAATGCACCTGACCCTGGATCAAAACCCGGAGCTGCACGCCTTCCGCGCACTGGAGCTGCTGATCTGCCACCTGGAACGGACCACCCCGCCCGCCGCCGGCGGCCGCATCGACTTCACTCTGTTCACCCCGGAAAACCTGGGTGACTGAGGACGCCGGATCGCGAGTGGCCGGCTTTGCCCCCACTTTAGCCCTTGTCGCCAGACGGGCCACCGCGGACGTCGGGATACGATGCTTTCGAGCCATCTTGAGCAAAATGTCGCTCAAAAAAGCCAGATTCAATGATTTTTGAGCATAACTTTGCTCAATGAGCGGGGCAGCGGCAGCTCAATCCTGGCGGTGTTCAACACCATCTTCAAACCCTTCGGCCTCGAGGAAGGGCCTGCTGCCGCACAGCCCGGCGCCGATGAAAAAAATGCTGGCTGAAAACACGTCGTCCGCTGGGACTGAGCCTGCCCGCCCACGGTATCTCCCTTCGAAAAAGCCTGCCCGGCGAATGACGGTGACGCCGGGCATGAATTATTGAGCTCATTTCAATAATGAAGTGAATCCACGTTAATCCATTACATCTTGCAGGGAGTTATATTAACAACGCGTTAACGGTTTGTGGCGATTGAGGCCTGACGTTAACGCCAGGCAAGGTATATAAGGATTATGATTGCATCCACCCCGGATGCAATAAACAGACTCGTCCCTATTTATATGCCAATGGAAATAGCTGAAAGGGTTTTTACCGGCCCAAACAGAAAAGGGAGTTATCGGCCATGTCATCCGTCAGGACATTCTGGAATCAAATGTGGGCTTGGAACGATCAAGCCAAAAGAACGCTGAGGTTTATTCTCACACTGGGATTGAGTCCGGGAAACCAGGATTCGGCCGCGGACAATAAAAGATCGAGGAGTTACAGTAACGCGCAATGGATGGGGCTGCTGATGGGGCCGGCCCTGTTCTTTATTATCAATGCCTTTTTCGCGCCGGCAGGCATGTCGGCCGGGGCGGTGGCGGTATTGGCCATCGTGGCCTGGGTGGCGACCTGGTGGATAACGGAAGCCATTCCCATCCCGCTGACTTCCCTGTTGCCGCTGATCCTGTTCCCGCTGATGGGCGTAATGAACACGGGCGCGGTGTCCGCCTCCTATGGCGATCCGCTGATCTTCCTGTTCGTGGGCAGCTTCATGATGGCGCTGGCCATGGAAAAATGGAACCTGCACCGCCGGATCGCGCTCGGCATCATTTCCTTCATCGGCACCAACCCGAACATGATTATCCTCGGGTTCATGACGGCCACCGCTTTTCTGTCGATGTGGATTTCCAACACCGCCACCACCATGATGATGGTGCCCATGAGCCTGGCGGTCACCAAGCATCTTGCCGACGCCATCCAGAAGAACAGCCCCGGGGTGGACACCACGCCCGGCAACTTTCCCTTCGGCACGGCGATGATGCTGGGCACCGCCTATGCCGCCACCCTGGGTGGTTTCGGCTCCCTGATCGGCGCCCCCGCCAACACCATACTGGCGGCCACCGTCAAGAAGCTGTACGACGTGGAGATCTCCTTTGCCCAGTGGCTGCTGTTCGGCATTCCGCTGGTGGCCATCCTGATCCCGCTGATCTGGCTGTACCTGGTCAAGATTGCCTTTCCGATGAAGGTCAAACATCTTCCCGGTGGCGTGGAGGTGATTAAAAAGGAGAAGAAGGAACTGGGTAAAATGAGCTTCGAGGAAGCCGTGGTGCTGGCAGTATTCTCGCTGGTCGCCCTGGCATGGATAACCCGCAGCTTCGTGCTCAAGGCCCTGATCCCCGGCATCGACGACACCATCATCGCCCTGTGCGGTGCCTTCGTACTGTTTATCCTGCCGGCCAGGAACGCCGCCGGCACTATCCTGGACTGGGACACGGTGAAGAAGCTGCCCTGGGGAATACTGTGGCTGTTCGGCGGCGGCCTGGCCATTGCCGGCGGTATCACCAGCTCCGGCCTGGATCAGTGGATAGGCGGGCAACTGGTCAACTTCACCGAGGTGCCGCTGTGGCTGACCATAGCGCTGATCGTGGGAGTGATCACCCTGCTCACCGAGTTCACCTCCAACACCGCCACCGCCACCATGGTGTATCCCATCGTGGCCGCCGGGGCTGCCGCCCTGGGCATGGATCCCATCATCCTGATGGTGGCGGCCTGCATGGGGGCGACCTTCGCCTTTATGTCGCCGGTTGCCGCGCCGCCCAACGCCATCGTGTTCGCGACCGGTTACCTGAAGATCAGTACCATGGTCAGGGCCGGGATATGGCTGAACCTGCTCGGCGTGGTGTTCTCGGTGATCATCATCTCGTACCTGGTGCCGCTTATCTTCGGCGGCATGCTCTGAGCCTCGGGGCGGTGATATAAAATGACGAAGGGCGGCAAGGGATGCCGCCCTTTTTTCGTTGCCTACCAGATGGAAGGGTTGTCATCCCGCTCCTGCCTTTCCGGCAGGAAGGATTCCTGCAAGTAATCGAGAAAGGCCACGACCTTGGCCGAGATGTTCAGTTTTTCCAGGTAAACCGCGTAAATGTCCGCCGGCGGGGTGGCGTAGTCCTCCAGCACCAGCTCCAGCCTGCCGCTGCGCAGGTAGCGGGCCAGATCCCATTCCGCCCGCATCAGGATCCCGTGGCCGTCCAGGGCCCACTTGAGCGCCACTTCGCCGTCGTTGGTGCTGGCCTTGCCGCTGACCCGGATGTTTTCGGTCTTGCCGTCCTTGGACAGGCGCCACAGGCCGTAGGTAGCGTCGTTCTGCCGGAGCACGATGCACTGGTGCCCGGACAGCTCGGCGGCCGTGGCCGGCCGACCGTGCCGCTTGAGATAGCCGGGGGCGGCGCACAGCAAGCGGCGATTGGCGGCGATTTTTCTGGCGAACAGCCGGGAGTCGGGGATCTCGCCGAAGCGGATGGCGATGTCGATGGCCTCGTCGGGCAGGCTGATAGGCCTGTCGGTCAGTGTCAGCTGTATTTCCACCTCGGGATAAAGCTGCATGAATTCGGACGCCACCGGGGCGATGTAGGAGCGGCCGAAGCCGAGCGGGGCATTGATGCGCAGCAAGCCCTTGGGGGTGGTGCGGCTGTGGGCAACCAGCCCTTCCATGTCCGCGATGTCCGTCAGTATCCGCTGGGCGTGGTGCAGGTAGATCTCGCCTTCGTTGGTCAGGCTGATCCTGCGGGTGGTCCGGTTCAGCAGCCGCACCCCCAGCCGGTCTTCCAGGCTCGACAGCCGCTTGGTCACGGCGGAGGGAGTGACGTTCATCTCCCGGGCGGCGGCGGCCAGGCTGCCGGCCTTGGCCAGCAGGACGAAGAAGCCCAGCTCGGAAACTTGGTTCATTGTTAACCTCAAGGAAAGAATGAAGTGAGCCCTAATCAACCTCAACATTTGATTAACAGCTTACAATGCAATTGTACCATATGAACATCCCTTCCATAAAAAAGGGATTTACCACATGGATATTGAATGGATGCGGCAATAACGCATCGGGTTTTAACCTGGAACCAATTCAAATGACGTGCCTCTTGTCTTTATTTTTGACAAGCCGACAGGAAATGCCGATTTCTGAACAAGAAGAGGATAGCCGTAATGAGCTTAAATCATGACGAAGCCGTAGGTAAATTGACCGATGTCATCGCCAAGTTTACCAGTTATATCGGTAAGCGACTGCCGACGGATGTAAAGGAAAAACAGGCCGAGCTGAGAAAAAAAGAAACCAACCCGCTGGCTATCGCTATTTTTGATACCATGGCGGAGAATCAGGATGCCGCCGACAAGCTGAATAGACCCAGCTGTCAGGATACCGGTGTGATTCAATATTTTCTTACCGTCGGCGCCAAGTTTCCCTATTTGGGCGAGCTGGAAGAAATACTGCGCAATGCCACCATTGAAGCCACCCGTATCGGCCCCCTGCGGCACAACGCGGTGGAAACCTTCGACGAAAAGAATACCGGCACCAACGCCGGCTCCAAGATCCCGTGGCTGGACTGGGATATCGTCCCCGGCGACGACAGCGCCACCATCGAAGTCTATATGGCCGGCGGCGGTTGCACCCTTCCCGGCTCCGCCAAGGTATTGATGCCCGGCCAGGGATATGAAGGCGTGGCCGAGTTCGTGTTCGATGTGATCACCTCCCGCGGCATCAATGCCTGCCCGCCCTTGCTGGTCGGCGTTGGGGTGTCCACCTCGGTGGAAACAGCGGCGCGTCTGTCCAAGAAGGCCATACTGCGCCCGGTGGGCAGCAAGAATGCCAACGACAACGCCGCCCTGATGGAAGAGCTGCTGACCGATGGCCTCAACGAGATCGGCATCGGCCCCCAGGGCCTGACCGGCAACACCAGCGTAATGGGAGTCAACATCGAGTCCTCCGCTCGCCATCCTTCCACCATCGGGGTGGCGGTGTCCACCGGCTGCTGGGCGCACCGCCGCGGCACCATCCGCTTCAATGCCGACCTGTCATATGAAGTCTTGTCACATCAAGGAGTTGTGTTATGAAAAAAGTACTGACTACCCCCATCAGAGACGAAGATCTCGAGTCCCTCAACGTGGGCGACGTGGTGTACCTGACCGGGCAGTTGGTAACCTGCCGTGATGTGGCGCACCGGCGGCTGATCGAGCTCAAGCGCGAGCTGCCGGTCGATCTGAAGGGCGGCGCCATTTTCCATGCCGGCCCCATCGTCCGGGAAAAAGAAGACGGCGGCTTCGAGATGGTGTCCATCGGCCCCACCACCAGCATGCGCATGGAGAAGTTCGAGAAGGCCTTTATCGAGCAGACCGGCGTCAAGCTGATTGTCGGCAAGGGCGGCATGGGCGAGGAGACGGCCCAGGGCTGCCTCGAGCACAAGGCGGTGCACGCGGTGTTCCCCGGCGGCTGCGCCGTGGTGGCGGCCACCAAGGTCGAGGCCATAGAGCGTGCTGAATGGCAGGATCTGGGCATGCCGGAAACGCTGTGGGTCAATCGTGTCAAGGAATTCGGCCCGCTGATCATCTCCATCGACACCAAGGGCAATAACATCTTCGAGCAGAACAAGGCCCGCTTTAACGAGAAGAAGAAACCGGTGCTGGAAAAAATCTACGAGCAGGTCCGCTTCATCAAATAAGCCGCAACACGCCATGGGGCCCGGTATCCGGGCAGGCCAAAGGGCCGGAGCGCGGCGGCGGGAGACAAGGGTGGCGACCGGACGGACCGGGCAGGCATGCTGTGGCGGGGGCTCGGTATGTCGGTGGTGGAAGTCCGGTCGACGCCGGCTCCGGCCGCCGCGCTCCGGCGCGGAATTGGCGCCTGACGGATACGGGACCCCGCCCCATCATAAATAAGGAAATCACCATGACGCTGACGCAACGGTTCAACCCCTCCAGAGCGCTGCTCCCCCTGATCCTGGCCGCCCTGGCGGCCGTCGGCATGAACGCCCCGGTCTCTGCCGAGTCCTTTACCTTTTCCGGCGGCCCTGACGGCAGTACTTTCCAGTCCTTCTCCGAGGGCATCGCCAGCCGGCTGTCGAGCTCCATGGAGGGGGTGGACCTGTCCAGCCAGTCCTCTGCCGGCTCGGTGGAAAACCTGCGCCGGGTCGACGCCCGGGACGCCGACTTCGGCATCGTCTATGCCGGCGACATCTACCTGGGGATGCAGGGCAAGCTGGACAACGACCCCCGCCGCTACCGCAACGTCCGGGCCGTCGCCTACCTGTACGGTGCCCCGGCCCACCTGATCGTGCTGGAGGGCTCCGGCATCACCGACGTAGCCCAACTGGCCGGCAAGAAAGTGGCCGTGGGGGAGGTTGGCTCCGGAGCTGCCGCCTCCGCCCGGCGCTTCTTCGAGGGGGTGGGCCTGTGGGACAAGATTGAGCCCCAATATGTCGGCAACAACCAGGGTGCAGCCGCCTTGGGAGAAGGCCGGCTCGATGCCCTCTGGGTGTTCGCCGGCTTTCCCAACGAGTCTGTCAATCAGGCCGCCAACAGCAACAGGATCCGCCTGCTGCAGCTGAACGAGGCCGCCGAGAAAGGCACCCTGTTCCATGATCATCCCTACTACGCCACCGTGATCATCCCCGCCGGTACCTATCCGGGCGTGGATTACGACGTGGTCACCATCCAGGACTCCGCCCTTTGGGTGGCCGGCCCTCATATGGACAAGGACAGGGTTTACCAACTGATGGGCAGCATCTACTCGCCGGAAGGCCTGGCATACCTGCATCAGGTGCATGACGCTGCCAGGACCATGACCATGGCGTCCGGGCTGAATGGCGTGGTGAACAAGGTCCATGAAGGCGCGGCCCGCTTCTGGACGGAAAATGGACTGACCCTGACGCAGATCCAGCAGTAAGCCGCTACAACCGCTTTGGGCATGTACCGTCACGGCGCCATCAGCAAGTGATTCACGCATTCCGCCTGGCCAGGCGGGATGCTTTCTCTATTAACCGGACGGTCCCCGGGCGGGAAGTTCAGAGCACGGCGTTCTCCGAGGTGCTGATATCGAAGGGCAGCAGCACATGCCGTTAGCAGATGTGCGCCTTGCTGGTGGGGCGCAGGCGGCCCGCCTGCGCCCCAAGAAGCATCATACAGATCAACTGCTACGCTGTTCGGTGTCCTACAGCCCGATATCCCGCACGTTTTCCATCACCACGAAGGTGCTGGTCTGCAGCACATGGGGCAGGGCGGAGATTTTCTCGCCCAGCACCATGCGGTAGGAGGCCATGTCCTTGGTGCGGATCTTCAGCAGGTAGTCGAAGCCGCCGGCGATCATATGGCACTGCTCCACTTCCGCTATTTTGAGCGCCGCCTTGTTGAAGGCGGTAAGGGCCTTGCTGCTGGTGTCGTTCAGGGTGATCTGCACGAAGGAGATATGGCTGAGCCCCAGCTTGCTCTGATCCACCAGGGCAGTGTAGCCGGTGATGTAGCCCTGCTCCTCCAGCCGGCGCATGCGCAGCTGGCAGGGGGTTTTCGACAGCCCGACCCGGGCGGCCAGCTCGGTGAGGGTGATGCGGGCGTTTTCGCGCAGCTCCTGGATGATCTGCAGGTCCGCCCTGTCCAGTTGTCCCATTGTTCTCCTCCCTATTTGTTCAAGGTGCCCATGGCGTTGCGCGCCCTGTTCCCGGTCAAAAACCGGTGATTGGTCGATATGGCTATTTTTACCATTTTTTGTAGTTAAAGATTAAAAATAAATGCCAATAAAAAGTCCATAAGTGAAGTTAAAGAGGGTTATATAGGAAAAATGGGTATTCACTTTCGGTTAGCATGATGCCAACAAAATCGTACACACCGAGGAGAAGGTCGGATGAAAGATCATGCACTGTCGCTGGCGGCTTGCCGGGAGCAGGTTCGGAGTCATTACCTGGCGGACGAAGCCGGGGTGGTCAAGGCCCTGGCGGCCAATGCCCAGGTGTCCGCCGACGTTCGCGCCCGCATGTCGGCCCGGGCCGCCGAGCTGGTGCGCCAGGTGCGCGCCAGTTCCACCCCGACCATGATGGAAAAGTTCCTGGCCCAGTACGGCCTCACCACCAAGGAAGGCGTGGCGCTGATGTGCCTGGCCGAGGCGCTGCTGCGGGTGCCGGACAAGAGCACCATCGACGAGCTGATCGAAGACAAGATTTCATCCGGCAACTGGGGCGAGCACCGCGGCCGCTCCAGCTCCTCGCTGATCAACAGCTCCACCTGGGCGCTGCTGGTCACCGGCAAGCTGCTGTCGCCGGTGGACCGCCAGGGCCTGGCCACCACCCTGCGTGCCATGATCAAGCGCCTGGGCGAGCCGGTGGTGCGCACCGCCGTCGGCCAGGCGATGAAGGAGATGGGGCGCCAGTTCGTGCTGGGCCGCAACATCGAGGAGGCGCTCAAGCGCGCCAAAAAATACGAGGAGCGGGGTTACACCTATTCCTATGACATGCTGGGCGAGGCCGCCCGCACCGACGCCGACGCCCTGCGCTACCACAAGGCCTACTCGGCCGCCATCGCCGCCCTGGCGCCCCACTGCCGGCACCCGGACATCCGCCAGAACCCGGGCATTTCGGTCAAGCTGTCGGCGCTGCACGCCCGCTACGAGTTCGGCCAGAAAGCACGGGTGATGAACGAGCTGGTGCCCCGCACCCTGGAACTGGCCAAACAGGCCAAGGCCGCCAACATGGGCTTCAACATCGACGCGGAGGAAGCGGATCGCCTGGACCTGTCCCTGGACGTGATCGAAGCGGTGCTGTCCGATCCCGCCCTGGCGGACTGGGACGGCTTCGGCATAGTAGTGCAGGCCTTCGGCAAGCGGGCCGCTCACGTGCTCGACTGGCTGTACGCCCTGGCCGACAAGCTCGACCGGCGCATCATGGTGCGGCTGGTGAAAGGCGCCTACTGGGACGCGGAGATCAAGCGCGCCCAGGTGATGGGGCTGGCGGACTTTCCGGTGTTCACCCGCAAGGTCAACAGTGATCTGTCCTATATCGCCTGCGCCAAGAAGCTGCTGGGCATGACCGACCGCATCTATCCCCAGTTCGCCACCCACAACGCCCACTCGGTGTCGGCCATCCTCGAGCTGGCCCAGGGCCGCGACTGCTTCGAGTTCCAGCGCCTGCACGGCATGGGCGAGTCCCTGCACGACGCCGTGCTCACCAAGCAGGGCACCCGCTGCCGCATCTACGCGCCGGTGGGCGCCCACCAGGATCTGCTGGCCTACCTGGTGCGCCGCCTGCTGGAAAACGGCGCCAACAGCTCCTTCGTCAACCAGATTGTCGACACCCGCATCCAGCCCGAGGATATCGCCCGGGATCCCTTCGATGCGGTGGCGGCCATGGGCGACCAGGTGTCGAGCAAGACCATAGCGCGCCCGGCCGATCTCTACGGCGCCAAACGCCGCAACGCCCGGGGCTGGGACATCACCAACCCGGTGGAGGTGGCGGAGATCGACGCCGCCCGCGCGCCTTACCAACATCACCGGTGGAGCGGCGGCCCGGTGATTGCCGGCCCGGTGAGCAGCACCCTGACAGAGGAAGTGCGCAACCCGGCGGTGCCGTCGGACCTGGTGGGCCAGGTGGTCCAGGCCTCGGCAGAGGATATCGACACCGCCATCGCCGCCGCCCGCACCGGGTTCGAGCTCTGGTCCGCCCTGCCGGTGGCCGAGCGCTGTGCGCGCATCCGCCGGGTGGCCGACCTGTTCGAGGAACACGCCGCCGAGCTGTTCGCCCTGGCCACCCGGGAAGCGGGCAAGACCCTGCTGGATGGGGTTGCCGAAATCCGCGAAGCGGTCGACTTCGCCCGCTACTACCCGAACGAAGCCGAGCGCAACCAGGACGTCGGCACCGGCCGAGGCGTGATCGCCTGTATCTCGCCCTGGAACTTCCCCCTGGCCATCTTCGCCGGCCAGGTGCTGGCGGGGCTGGCGGCGGGCAACGCCGTCATCGCCAAGCCCGCCGGCCAGACCGCGCTGATCGCCACCCGGGCGGTCGAGCTGATGCACGAGGCCGGCATTCCCCGCGAGGCCATCCAGCTGCTGCCCGGCAGCGGCAGCACCGTAGGCGCGGCGCTGACCTCGGACCCGCGCATCGACGGCGTCTGCTTTACCGGCTCCACCGCCACCGCCCAGCGCATCAACAAGGTGATGGCCGAGTCCATGGCGCCGGACGCGCCCCTGGTGGCGGAAACCGGCGGCCTCAACGCCATGATAGTGGACTCCACCGCGCTGCCGGAGCAGGTGGTGCGCGACGTGCTGGCCTCTTCCTTCCAGAGCGCCGGCCAGCGCTGCTCCGCCCTGCGCATGCTCTATGTGCAGAAGGACATCGCCGATCACCTGCTGGAGATGCTGTTCGGCGCCATGGACGAGCTGCGCCTGGGCAACCCCTGGCAGCTCGACACCGACGTGGGCCCGGTGATCGACGAGAACGCCAAGCGCGGCATCGAGGCGCACTGCGAAAAGTTCGCGCGCCGGGGGCGGGTGCTCAAGCAGCTGCCGGTGCCCGCCGAGGGGCTCTTCGTGGCGCCGACGGTGATCAAGCTCGAGGGCATCCACGAGCTGGAGGAGGAGATCTTCGGGCCCGTGCTGCACGTGGCCACCTTCGAGGCTCATGAGCTCGACCAGGTGGTGGACCAGATCAACGCCCAGGGCTTCGGCCTGACCTTCGGCCTGCATACCCGGGTCGACAAGCGGGTGGAGCGCATCACCGGCCGCATCAAGGTCGGCAATATCTACGTCAACCGCAACCAGATCGGCGCCATTGTCGGCTCCCAGCCCTTCGGCGGCGAAGGGCTCTCGGGCACCGGTCCCAAGGCGGGCGGTCCCCAGTATGTGCGCCGCTTTATGAAGGTGGACACCGGGGCGGGCGTGCCGGCGGCGGCGGCCGCGGTAACGGCGGCCCAGGTGCAGGAGGCCATCGGCCGGCTGGACGGCAAGGACTGGGCCCGTGCCCAACACCGGGCCGAGCGGCTGGCGCCCATCTTCGGCACCGTGCCGGCGGCGCTGGACGCCACGGCGGAAGAGATGCCGGGCCCGACCGGCGAGCTCAACCGGCTGCGCTGCTTTGCCCGCGGCACCCTGCTCTGCCTGGGGCCGGATCTGGCCTCGGCCATGGCCCAGGCCGGCACCGCCCTGTCCCAGGGCAATGCCGTGGTGGTGGTGGCGCCGGGGGCGAGTGCGGCGCTGGCAGGCGCCGGGGCGGCCGGCATTCCGGCCATCGGCCTGGACGGCCTGCTGCAACCCGCCGCCCTCGAAAGCCTCAGCGGCTTCGAGGCGGTGGCAAGCCATGCCGACATCGCCACCCTGCGCCAGTACCGGCTGGCCCTGGCACGGCGCGACGGTGCCCTGCTGCCGCTGATCACCGAGCAGGCGCTGCCCGAGCGCTTCGTGATCGAACGCCACCTGTGCGTCGACACCACGGCGGCGGGCGGCAACGCCAGCCTGATCGCCGCCTCGGAGTAAGCCCCGGAGGGAACCGTGCAACGCATGCCGCCAAGGCGGCATGCGTCGGCCCGCGCCCCAGTAAGCCGCATGCTGACCGCCTTTCCCACCGGGAAAGGCGGTTTTTTGTCTCCGGCTCCAGTGGTAGACGCCGCTGTAGCCGTCGCTTCAGCCGACGGGAAGACGGCGCCCAATTTCCGCATTCCCCGCCTTTTGCCGGTTTGCGCCACGTAAACGGGCGCCTACAGGTGAGATATCGCACTAGAGCGCCATATAGTTTAAAAATCAGGCAGCCAGGCACCGCGTAGCCGTCGGTTTGTGCCGCTGTAGCCGTCGCTTCAGCCGACGGGAAGACGGCGCCCAATTTCCGTATTCCCCGCCCTTTGCCGGTTTGCGCCACGTAAACGGGCTCTTAGAGCAGGGGTTAACCTTTAAAAACGAAATAAAAAAATAAATTATTATCTGAAAAATGAATAAAGAGAATGGACGGCAGATAAGGCGGAACAGCGGTGCGTGTATAGCCCAAAGCCCGGTCAGGAGCTCTGGGCTATGTGCAAAGATCAAAACAAGAGACGGACGGCCAGCCCGGCCAGGGCACTTAGGCTGAGCACCAGGATCACATTGCGCTTGTAGCGGAACAGGGCGATGGCGGCGGCGAGGGCGATCAGGGCCGATGGCCAGTCGAACAGGCCGCTAAAACCCTGGGGCCAGAACACGTGATAGCCGAAAAACAGCGCCAGGTTCAGGACCACCCCGACCACGGCGGCGGTAATGGCCGTCAGGGGGGCGGTCAGGTGGAGGTTGCCGTGGGTGGACTCCACCAGGGGACCGCCGGCGAGAATAAACAGGAAAGAGGGCAAAAAGGTAAACCAGGTCACCAGGGCGGCCGCGGCGGCACCGGCCAGGAACAGGCTGTCCGGGCCGAACAGCGCCTTGACATAGCCGCCGACAAAGCCGACGAAGGCGACCACCATGATCAGCGGACCCGGTGTGGTTTCGCCCAGCGCCAGGCCGTCGATCATCTGGGTGGGGCTGACCCAGCCATGGTGCCCCACCGTGCCCTGGTAGACATAGGGCAGCACCGCATAGGCCCCGCCGAAGGTCAGCAGGGCTGCCTTGGTAAAGAACCAGCCCATCTGGGTCAGATCATGGGACCAGCCCAGGGTGGTGGTCATGGCCGCCATGGGCAACAGCCAGAGCAGGGCACCGACCAGCAGCACCCAGCCCAGCCGCGACCAGCGGAACACCGCGTGCTCCGGGGTGGGGGTGTCATCGTCGATGATCGCCGGGCCGGCTGCGGTGGAGGAGGCGGCATGGCCGCCGCCGGCCTGGAAGCGGGACGGGGTGATGCGGCCGCCGATGTAGCCGATCAGGGCGGCGCCCAGCAGTATGGCCGGGAAGGGCAGGTTGAAGGCGAAAATGGCGATGAACGAGGCGGTGGCGATGGCCCAGAGCACCCGGTTTTTCAGTACCCGGGAGCCGATGCGCCAGGCGGCCTGGGCCACGATGGCGGTGACCGCCGGCTTGATGCCGTAGAAAATCCCCTCCACCAGGGGCACATCGCCGAAGGCCAGGTAGATCCAGGACAGGCCGATAAGGATGAACAGGGAGGGCAGCACGAACAGGATGCCGGCCACCAACCCGCCCCTGGTGCGGTGCAGCAGCCAGCCGATATAAACAGCCAACTGCTGGGCTTCGGGCCCGGGCAGTACCATGCAGTAGTTGAGGGCGTGCAGGAAACGCTTTTCGCTGATCCAGCGGCGGCGATCCACCAGCTCGCTGTGCATGATGGCGATTTGCCCGGCCGGGCCGCCGAAACTGATAAAGCCCAGCTTGAGCCAGAACAGCAGGGCCTGCCAGAAGCCGACCTCGGTCGGCGGCGCCTTGGTATCGGCGAGGGGGTGCTTCATCGGGAAATGTCCTTTTCAAAGGTGGTGAGTAAACCGTCGAAGACGGTGCCGGCGGCGGCCAGCAGGGCATCGTCGTCGGCGAGGGTGTCGCGCAGGCCGGCCAGCAGGCTTTCGATGCCGCTGGCCTCGGGGGGCGGGATGCCGCCCACGTCCAGGTAATGGACGATGCCGGCCAGGCGCTGCAAGGCGGTTGTGCCGAGGCCGAAACTGGCCAGCAGCACCTCGAAGGTGACCAGGTCGCCGACATGGCTGAAGGCGGCGCCGTCGAAGTCGAAGCCCAGCGCCTCGGGGGGACAATCCCGCACCGACGTCAGCCACAGCAGCCGGGCGCCGGGATCGATAAAGCGGCGAATAAGCCAGGCGCTGGCCAGCCGGTCGACCCAGGGGCGGGCGCGGGTGGCCCACAAGCTGTTGCGGTAGTCGGCGATATTCAGCGCCGGCAGCGGCGTGCCGGTCGGGCAGGGTTCGTCGGGGCTCATCCGACGGGCTATTTCCCGCTCCAGCTGCACCAGGGCCGTTTCCGCCTGGTGTTGGGGCTGGCCGGGGAAAAAGTCGATGGCGGCCAACTGGCCGAAGCGCTTGCGCAACTTGCGTACCTGTTTGAGGTTGTCCTGGGCTGGCGTGGCGGCCAACTGTGCCTGCAGTTCGGCGAGTTCGCCCAGGAATTCCTTGAACTCCTGGCCGCGATCAAACCAGGGGACAAAATCCGGTCCTTCTTCGTTGCGGGTGTCGAGCAAAAACGCGGTGCCGCCCTGTTCGCCGACATCCCGGGCGATCTGGCGAAGGGTCGGCCGCAGCTCGTCCCGTGCCGGCAGCAGGTAGACACCGTCGCGCAGCACGGCGGCGCCGGAGGCCTTGAGCGCCCGCCAGGCCCGCATGCGCGCGGTGGCATTCCCGGTGGGCAGCGTCAGGATCAACAGTAGCCAGTTCATAGTTGTAGAGATAAAGACATTTTTGTAGAGAGTGCTACAAGAATAGTGATGTCTTTTCCCCTGCGCAAGAGCTCCGCCAGCGCCCCACCACAGCAAGGTGCCAATCTGCAGTTGTCTTCGATGCGAGGGGTTATGGTTGCTCTTTTTTACGGGTGGCGTCGTCCAGGCTGAGCACCGTCAGGGCATTGGCCGAGCTGGTGGCCAGGGTGTCGATCACCCCAGTGCGCAGGGCGCCAAGGATGCCGGCGGCCTTGGTTCTTTCGCTGGCGATGGCGATGACGTCCGGGATCCGCGCCAGATCGCCGATGGTCAGCCCGATCACCCGGCCCTGCATCTTGGTTTGGGAAGTCTGGCCATGGATGTCGATGAAGTCGTACCCCATCATGTCGCCCACCGTGCCCAACAGCCGGGCCTCGGCGATCTCCTGGGGGGAGAACCAGCCCATGCGCACCATGTTGCTGTCTTCGCTCATGTCGCCCACCCCGATCAGCGCCATGTCGGCGCGCCGGGCCCGATCCAGGGTCTGGCGCACCGTGCTGTTTTCCAGCAATTGCTGGCGCAGCTCCGGGTGTTGCACCAGGGCGGGAGCATAGAGGGTTTCGCTGTCGCCGCCGAACTTGGCGGCCAGGCGGCGGCAAATGTGATCCGGGTTCATGTACTCGCCGGCCTTGAGCGAGCCGCCGATGGCGCAGACGAAGGAGCATTTGTAGCTGTTGTCGGTAAACACATTGTCGGCCACCGCGCCCACATTGCGGCCCATGCCCACCGCCACCACGCTGCCGTCGCTGAGCTGACGGGTGAGGTGATCGGCCACCAGCGACGCCACCTCCGAGCGCTGGCGTTCGGGGTCTGTGTGATCCAGGGCGATCAGCGCGCGCTTGATGCCGAAACGTTCAATCAGCGCCTTTTCGATATCGGCGCTCACCGAGGGGTGGTGGCGCACCCGCACGTCGACGATGCCGACCGCGTGGGCCCGCTTGATCAGGCGGCCGACCTTGATGCGGGACATGTCCAGGCGCTGGGCGATGGCCTCCTGGGTCTCGCCTTCCACGTAATAGAGCGTGGCGATTTCCGTCATCAGTGCGATTTCCGCGCTTTCCTGCCGATCCAGCATATGAAGATTCCCCCTTTTTATCCGGCGGTCATTCTACATCAGGCACTTAAGTAACAGAAGCCGGTCGCACGGGTGTTTGTGACATAAGTTTTTATTAATAACTAATGATGTGCTGATTTATGGCGGGTCATGGCCTTGATTAGTCATTATTTTGACGATTTTTGCGGTTTAACTGTGATTTTAGAATGTTTGTGGGATTTCATCAGAATGCGTGCTTTGTTCATTTGTTTTTATCATTGACATTTGTTTGGTGGCGGCGCTACCCTGTGTTCGACCAGCAAGGTGCGCGGCAGCCTGCCGGCGCCATATCTTGAAGGGAGGCTTTAGATGGATCAGGACCTGCTCTACCGCCTGAGCGCGGTGACCGAGGCCGCGGCTCTGGCCGGCTACGCCTGGCTGGGCCGCGGCGACAAGAACGCCGCCGACCAGGCCGCCGTGGTGGCCATGCGCGACTTGCTCAATCAGAGCCCGATCGACGGTCGCATCGTGATCGGCGAGGGGGAAATCGACGAGGCGCCCATGCTCTATATCGGCGAGCAACTGGGACGGGGCGGTGTGGCCGTGGACATAGCGGTGGACCCCATCGAAGGCACCCGCATGACCGCCATGGGCCAGGCCAATGCGCTGGTGGTGCTGGCGGCGGGAGCCAGGGGGAGTTTTCTCTCGGCACCCGACATGTACATGGAAAAGCTGGTGGTGGGGCAGGGGGCCAGGGGGAGTATCGATCTGCAGCGCTCCCTGGCCGACAATGCCCGGGCGGTGGCGCAAGCCTTGGGCAAGCCGTTGTCCGAACTGACGGTGGCGACGCTGGCCAAGCCCCGCCACGAGGCGGTGATTGCCGAGCTGCACCGGTTGGGGGCACGGGTATTCGCCTTTCCCGACGGTGACGTGGCGGCCTCGGTGCTGGCCTGCCTGCCCGATACCGGCATCGACATGATGTATTGTATCGGCGGTGCGCCCGAGGGGGTGATTTCCGCCGCGGTGGCGCGCAGCCTGGGGGGTGACATGCAGGGCCGACTGCTGCTGCGCAGCGAGGCCAAGGGGGCGAGCCCCGCCAACGACGCCGCCAGTGAGCAGGAGGCCCGTCGTTGCCGGGAGATGGGCGTGGTCGCGGGAGCGGCGCTGACGCTGGAGGAGATGGTTCGCTCCGACGACATCGCTTTCCTGGCCACCGGCATCACCGGGGGCGAGCTGCTGGAAGGCGTCCGTCGCTACGACGATGGCCGGTTGACCACGGAAACGCTGGTGATCTGCGGCCAAACCAAGGCGGTGCGACGCATCCGCGCCCAGCACTGAGGCGGTTCGGGCGGGACCTGCCGCAAGGTGCGTCCCTTGTCCGCATGGCCCGGGGCTGCACAGCCATAGGCTGGGTGCAATATTGGTTTAAAACTTGGGCGCCGGTGTCGTACAATGCCGTGCCGCCAATGCGGTGTTTTATTTTATTTACTTATTCTCAGGGCGGGGTGAAAGTCCCCACCGGCGGTATGTTGCAGCAGCCCCATGGGTGGCAACGAGCCCGCGAGCGCCCGGCCTGTGGCCGGGGTCAGCAGATCTGGTGAGACGCCAGAGCCGACGGTGATAGTCCGGATGGAAGAGGATAAGGGAGCCGGCCTCCGCCGCCCCAGGGCGGCGGTGTCGCATCGTCGTTTTGCCGGTATCCTGAAAGGCTTTCCCTGGCGGAAAGCCACTGTTCCCATGCCCTGGTTCTGGTAGCAACAGGAGCTTTTACCATGAATCAGTTTGTTCAAAGTCCTTCTCTTTTAGCCGAATTCGGTACCCCCATCGAGCGCGTGGAACGCGCCCTGCTCGCCCTGCGAGCCGGGCAGGGCGTGCTGGTGGTGGATGATGAAGACCGGGAAAACGAAGGGGATCTCATCTATGCGGCCGAGAGCCTGACTTCTGCGCAGATGGCGCTGATGATCCGTGAATGCAGCGGCATCGTCTGCCTGTGCATCACCGACGAGCTGGCCCGCCGGTTGGAGCTGCCGCCCATGGTGGTCGATAACTCCAGCAAGAACCAGACCGCCTTTACCGTCAGCATCGAGGCCAAGGAAGGGGTGAGCACCGGCGTGTCCGCCGCCGACCGGGTGACCACGGTCAGGACCGCCATCGCCGACGGCGCCCGGGCCGCCGACCTGGCCCGTCCCGGCCATATCTTCCCCCTCAAGGCCCAGCCTGGTGGAGTATTGAGCCGGCGCGGCCACACCGAAGGCACCGTGGATCTGATGAAACTGGCGGGGCTCAAGCCCGCCGGGGTGCTGTGCGAGCTGACCAACGAGGACGGCTCCATGGCCCGGTTGCCGGAAATCGTGGCCTTCGGCAAGCGGCACGACATGCCGGTGCTGACCATCGAGGACATCGTCCAATACCGCAGCGAACTGCTGGCCGAGGCCGGCTGAATAAGGGGGCCGGCGTAAAATTCGAGGCCGCTCACCAAGGGTGGGCGGCTTGTTGCCAGAATGTATCGGCGACCCAATGGTGGGGGTAGGGCCTCAGACCTGGCGAGATCTCGGCCTTGGCATAATGCGTTTCCTGAGTTTGCCGTTGATGTTTAATGCTATTTCGGGGTTTGGGCTCGTGGTCGAAAAGTTCGCCAAGCTGAGGAACTGACTATGCTGCTGCATGGCTGGGAATGAAAACGGTCGCGGCGGCGGCTTTCAACCAGAGTAATAAACACTGTAAGGGGCAGATGATGAAGATTAGAGCGGTCGTGACTGATATAGAAGGTACAACGAGCAATATCGAGTTTGTCCATCAGGTGCTTTTCCCCTATTCGAAGGAGCACCTACCTGCATTTGTAAAGGCATACTGGACCGATCCCGAGATCAGGCCCTACTTGGCGCAGGTAGAACAGGAGGTTGGTTCAACTGAGCCGGATGTCGTCATCGGGAAGTTGCTGCAGTGGGTAGAACAGGATGTCAAAGCTACACCGCTAAAGGCGTTGCAGGGGAAAGTCTGGAAGCAGGCCTTCGAGGAAAAGCTGTTTACCAGCCATGTATATGCCGATGCCTATACGCACATAAAAGGCTGGTACGAGAACGGTATTCCTGTCTATGTTTTCTCGTCGGGGTCTGTTGACGCACAGATTGGCATCTTCGGACATACCGTTGAGGGAGACATGACGCCGTTTCTGAGCGGCTATTTCGATACCGAAATAGGCGCAAAACGTGAATCGGTCGCCTATCGCCACATTATCGAGTCGATAGCTTGTGAAGCCGGCGCAGTCCTCTTTCTATCGGACGTTGTTCAGGAGTTGGATGCGGCTGCAGAGGCAGGCATGCAGACCTGCCTGTTGATCCGCGGTGACAGTCCGGATAACGCTGACAGACACCCGTCAGTCAGCAGTTTTGATGAGCTGGATGCCGTATTCGAATTTTAATAGGAAGGTGGCTGCTCCCTTTGTCGGGCGGAGCAGCCACAGATTCAACAATCAGAGTTTCACTTGATGCTTTGTTCGCAGAAGCTCAATGCTTTTTTTTACCTCGTCCAGTCTCACTGATTCCGGCCACCCCAGCGCCGCTGCCACAATAGCGGATATTTCCTCTATTCCTGCAATATCGAGATCGCCGCGTACTGCAAGCGCTGTCCGGCGAATGAGCAGATCATCCAGGTGCACGACCTGTTCGTGACGCGCTATCCAGTCGAGCTCGGCCGGACTGTATGCGGTGCCCGACTCCAGCTTTTCTTTCCGGTTCGTTGTGCTTTCTTGTTGTGCTATCGCTGCTGCCCTGGTGCCGTAACGCTCCAGCAGTTGTTGGATACGTACTTCGGTCAGGCCGGTGTTGTCGGCGAGTGCTCTGATCCAGTCATGGCGCTCATGGGGTTCAGGGTAGCCGGCTCCTCCGCCGATGCTGAGTTGCCGGGTCGAGCACTTGCGAGGATGTTTCAGCTCTTCAAGGAGCGTATCGGCTACCTCTTCGGCAAAGCCCCGGAAAGTGGTCCATTTGCCACCGACCAATGACAGTATTGAGAAGGGCCGCTCCGGAGTGGCGTCGATGCGAGGAGCTGAGTGATCACGACTGATTAATCCAGGCTCCCTGGCTTGGGAGCGGGGCAAAGGTCGTATTCCGGAATAGGCATAGACGATCTGCTCTTGAGTGATCTGGGTTCCGGGTAGAAGGGCGCGCACGCTGTTGAGAAAGTATTGCAGTTCGGCTTCGGTACAGCCTACTTGGTCGGGATCGTCATGGGGGATATCGGAGGAGCCGAGGATCAGTCGCCCCAAGTATTCGAAGATCAGGCAGATACGACCGTCATCGGCTTCGAAGTAGATCATCTGATCCTTCAGTTGTTGCGCCAGCTCAGGATGGTCAATTATAACGTGTGAGCCCTTGGTACCGCCTATGAGCGTGCTTTGGACGCCAATAGACTGATTCACCTTGTCAATCCAGGGACCGGCCGCGTTGACCACGATTTTCGGCTGCACACGGTAGCGCTGGCCGCTATCGCCTTGCAATTCGACGATACCCGATGTCTGACCGAGTACCCGGGTATAGTTCAAGGCCCGAGCTTTGGGATTGGCACCGAGTCCATCCTGCACCAGCTCCAGCACCAACCGTTCGGGGTAGTTGACTTTCGCATCGTAATAGACGCCGGCCGCGACGATGCGATTCGTCAGGTTGGGCAATATGCTCAAAGCCCGTTTTTTGGAAAGCATCCGGTGTCTGGGCATGACCCGATTCTGGGCGCCAAAATAGTCATAAAGCCTGAGTCCGATCTTGACGAGCACGGCGCCCCGACTCCGGGGGGCCGAGGTGCTGCCAAACAGGGTACGCAGTGCCGCCGTTGTTCCCTTGAACCAGGAAAAGATGGGAATCGTCGTCTTCAGGGGATGCACCTGATGCGGTGCGTTTTTAAGCAGCAGGTTGCGCTCTAGTGCCGATTGGGCGACCAGTCGCAACTCGGCTGTTTCCAGGTATTTAATGCCCCCATGGATCAGTCGTGAGGGCGCAGCGCTGGTGCCGGAGCCGTAATCGCCCTTGTCGACCAGCATCGCTGTGATGCCCTGCTCACAGAGGTCTCGGAACAGGCCTGCTCCATTTATCCCGGCGCCGATAATCAGTACATCGACCGGAGTCGGTGCACAAGGCTCTGATATAGAGGGTGAAGTTGCTTGCATCTTGATTTATCTGCTCCTGGTTCAAAGTCCCTGTGGCATGGGGTGCGACGCCAGCGCATCCCAGATTGGCTGTAGTTGCTCCGCTGCCTGACAGAAAATTCGGTAGCGAGCATCGAAGAGTTCGGTGCGTTCGGTTCGAGGCTGATAGGTATGCCTGAGAGTGCTGAGCTCCCTGGGATCGCAAAAAGCGCTTTCGAACAGGCCGGTTGCTGCGCCACCACAGAGGGCAGCCCCCCAGGCAGCGGGTTCCTCCGTCGTACTCACATCGACAGGCAGACCCAATATGTCGGCAAACATCTGGGCAATATTGGTGTTTCTCGAGATTCCACCCGTGAGATGAATATGCTGGATTGGAAAGCTGCCCTGGAGCTTTTCCACGTGCCAGCGGTGGTTGAACACTATCCCCTCGATTACTGCCTTCAGTAGTGTGCCTCGGTCATGCCAGCCATGAACGCCCAAGAAACCCCCACTGCTGTTGCCACCAAATGGTGATCCGAAAAGATAAGGGTGGAATAGAGTGGCGCTGGGCGCTTGCATCGCCGTTGTCAATTCGTCGTTCAGGCGTTGGTGAATAGAGACGGATACTTCTCGTTCCGATGCGAAAAAGGTATCTATAAACCAGTCGTAGTTGGTGGCCGAGGCGGGCGAGATCGACATACAGTGCCAGAGTCCGGGCTCGATGGAATTACGGCAGAACCAGCCTGGGTCCAGCTTGGGTTGATCGGCGAGGACCTCGTTGATGGAGTAGGTTCCGGCCACGATAGTGGCATTGTGCAGACTATGCCCCCCAATGCCCAAGGCCGATGCCGTCACATCGTGGAGGCCAGCGGCAACCGGTGTACCCTCAAGCAATCCGGTTTGCCCGGCGGCTTTTGCTGTGACCGCTCCGACGATCTGGGCCGACGGGGCCATCTCAGGAAGTGCTGAATAGAGTGAGTCAAGGCCATAGAGCTGCAGGATAGCGCCGTCGTATTGTTGGGTTTCGACGGCTGTAAACGATGTGCTGGCTTCGGTCATGTCTGTGCCCAGCGAACCGCTCAGGCAATAGCGCAACCAGTCCTTGCAGCTCAGTATGGTGCCTATCTTCTTGTAGCGCTCCGGCTGGTGCCGCTGTATCCAGCTCAGTAAGGCGGAAGGCGCCGATGGGTGAGGAACCTGGCCGGAGAGCGTTATTGCATCCCTGTCCAGGCCCCGCTCTCGCCATTCGCAAACGATCGGGTGAGCGCGGGTATCGAGAGAGAGTATGCCGGGGCCAAGAGGATTTTGCTGGTGGTCGAGCAGATAAACTCCGTCTCCATGAGCTGTTACCGAGACCACGGCTATATCCGATGGCCGGCATCCGCTGTGATGAATGGCTTCCTTGATAACCTCCGCGGTTTGTTGCCACAGCATGTGCATATCCCGCTCGACCCGGTGGGGTTGCGGCAGCAATTGTGGCAATCGCCGCCTGGATACTGCCACTGTGCGACCGTTGCTATCGAAAACCGCTGCCTTGGTGACGGTCAGTCCGCTGTCTATTCCTAGGATATATTTCATGTCACTCCCCGTTGTGAACAGAGTGTAAAGAGCCCAGTTTGGCGATGCGGACCTCTATGCCCTGGTTTCGTATCTTGTCTATCTCACTTTCAGGGGTCAGTTCATCAACGATTACTGAGTCGAAGTCAGCCAACGCCAAATAGCGGTACAGCGCTCTTCTTTCGAATTTGGTGTGATCGGCCAGCAGAATGCGCCGGCTGGCAGAGTCATACATGGCCTTCTTGGTCTCAACCATTTCGGGAGACTGATGGAAGATCTGGCCGTTGACGATGGCTGACATGGAAACGAAACACAGGTCGGCACTGAGCATGGATATTTCGTGACGGGTAATCTGACCGAGAAAAGCGTTGCACCAGCTCTGGTATTGTCCTCCCAGGCTAATCAGGTTGATGTCGCTGCTGTCTTTCATTTCGTTAATCAGCGACAACGAGTTGGTTATCACGGTCAGGGGAGCCTTGCCGGGGAGCAAGCGTGCCATCTGAAACACAGTGGTCGAATCGTCGAGAAACAGTGATTGGCCAGGCTCTATGCTTTCAACGGCTGCCTTGGCAATGGCTTGCTTTTCTCTCAGTTGTCGGGAGGAGCGATAAAGGTCGCTGGCTTCGACCAAGCTGGTGGGTGTTGCTGAAACGATGCCTCGTCCCTTGCGCAGCAAGCCCCGTTCTTCTAATTCATCCAGATCCCGGTGAATGGTCATCAGGCTGATACCGAAACGCTCAACGAGATCTTCAATACGCACTGAACCTTCCTGGATCACTGCCTCTACAATCAGTTGTCGACGCGTAAGCTGCCTGGCCTGACGGCTATCGGAGGGGATGACGTCATTGAAAATGAGATCGAGTGCGGG
The DNA here is from genome assembly GCF_002407485.1 of Zobellella denitrificans. Taxonomy (NCBI): domain Bacteria; kingdom Pseudomonadati; phylum Pseudomonadota; class Gammaproteobacteria; order Aeromonadales; family Aeromonadaceae; genus Zobellella; species Zobellella denitrificans. The sequence continues at coordinate 1,695,994 of NZ_CP012621.1, forward strand.
GGCATTTTTTTTTCTGGTCATTGCTATATTCCGCATAACTTGATCCAGACCGGGAATGCTGAAACAGTTGCTGAAGCAGCAAAAAAGGAAGGTGCCCACAGGGCACCTTCAGGTCGGATCACTGGGTAAGAACGAAGGGGGAGGTGTATTTGTCGACGTTGTCGGCCGTGACGATGACACAATCGAACAGTTGCTTCTCTCTATCGACGCCGGTACTGCCGGTACGCAGGTAGTTGTCGGCTTGGCGTACGGCGGCTTCGGCAAACACTGCGACAGGCTGCAGGACGGTGTATTCCAGCTCTCCCGCCCTGATAGCATCAATTGCATCAGGGGAGCCGTCGAAGCCGCCAACCTTGACCTGAGACAGCTTGCCCGCTTCTTTAAGGGCTGCGATGGCACCCAGCGCCATTTCGTCATTACCGCTGATGACGCCGGTGATATTGGGGTTGGCCTGCAGCATCGACTGCATTTTGGTATAGCCCTGGGTGCGATCCCAGTTGGCGATGTCGCCGGCCACCCGGACCAGATCGGGATATTGGCTAAGAACCGTAACGTAGCCGTTTGAACGTGTGTGCGAGTTGTTATCGGATGGAGCCCCGAGCAGCTCTACATATTTTCCGGTATCACCCATGCTTTCGACCCATTGCATGGCACCGAGTTCTGCCCCCTGTGCATTGTTCGATACCAACTGGGCTTTGGCCAGCCCTTCTTCGTTGATCTCGGCGTTGATCAAGAAGACGGGAATGCCCGCGCTATGGGCTTTGCGTACGGCACCGATAGAGCCGTCCGCATTGGCCGGGTCAAGAATGATCGCTTTGGACTTGTTGGTAATTGCAGTATCAATCAAGTTGCTCTCGGCGTTGGTATCCCCCCGGTGTGCAGCAACTGTGGCTTGGTAGCCCAGGCTTTCTGCAGTTTGTTTAGCGACTTCTCCCTCGGTGCGCCAATAAGGGTTGGAAGGATCATTGACGATGATTGAAATAAGTCCATCCGCCCAGGCCGAGGTGGTCATTAGCGACAGGGTTGCAGCCGAAACTGCCAGAAGACGTTTAGTGTATTTCAACATGCTGTAAACTCCATTTTGGTTTTTCGATTGCCGAGACTCGGCGGGTTTTCCTTACCCGATCCGGCGAGCCGCACAGGGTATGAATCAGTTTTTATGTCAGCTGCTTTTACCTTTGCGTTTGTACTGCAAGCTATTCAGCAGAACAGCAAGGACAATGACTGCTCCCGTGAATACGGTCTGCCAGTAAGCAGAAACACCGATGATCACGAGACCGTCAGACAGGAAACCGATAACAAATGCGCCAAGCAGGGTGCCGCGGACGTTACCGCGTCCGCCGGTCAAGGCTGCTCCGCCAATGACGACAGCCGCAATCGCTGTCAGTTCGTAAGTGGTACCGGCGGTAGGACCTGCCGAGGTCAGCTGTGACGACAGCACCAGACCTGCTATGGCTGCACAGATGCCGGACAACATATACACGACAATCTTGACGCGCTTGGTGGGGATACCAGACAGCTCGGCTGCGCGCTCGTTGCCGCCAGAAGCATAGAGCCAGCGGCCGAAGGCGGTACGACTGAGCATTATCCCGCAGAGAATGGCGACTGCCACCATGATAATCACACTGATGGGAATGCCGGCCAGTCGGTTGAAACCAAGCCAGTCAAAACCGGTATTACCGAGCTCTTCCGCGCCTGCGAGTTTATTGAAAGTCAGGCCATCGGTCATCAGCAAAGCAGCACCTCTGGCGACATAAAGCGTGCCTAATGTGGCGACGAAAGGGGGAACGCGGAAATGAGCGATCAGAACACCATTTATGATGCCGATGGCGGCGCCCAACATACAGGTGAGTAATGCGACAACCCAGACCGGCGGATAGAGAATAACCCCCATGGCATCAACCTGTACTCCTTGCATCAGATAACCGGCAAACACACCGGAAAGACCAAGGGTAGAGCCTACGGACAGATCGATACCACCGTTGAGAATGACCAGCAGCATGCCGATTGCGAGCAGCCCGAATATAGCCACGTGCGAAGACATGATGAGCAGGTTATTCACCGTTAAGTAGTTCGGTGACATTAAAGAAAAAACGATGATGATTGCAATAAGAGCGAAGTATGCTCGTCCTTCGAGTAGCAGACGGCCGATATTCAGACTTTTTCCGGTCTTACTCTCTGTCTTATACATTGCTTGACTTCCAATAGTAGCTGTCATTTTTTATACCTCGCATGTCAGAATGTATTAGTGGACTACCGATTCACCGGAAGCCGCCATGATCTCTTCTTTAGTCACGGATGGACCAAACTCAGCAGCTATGCGACCGCGATGCATCACGATGATGCGGTGTGCGATGCTTAGGCATTCTCCGACCTCTGAGGTGGAATAAATGACAGCGAGTCCGGATTTGGCTCGTTCCGCCAATAACTTGAATACCTCGGCTTTGGCCCCGATATCGATACCTCGGCTGGGCTCGTCCAGCAGCACCACGCTGGGATGAGTGGCCAGCATCTTGCCAATGACCACTTTCTGTTGATTTCCGCCGGAGAGGGAACCTATCTCCGCCTCACCGCCGGCAGTCTTGACGGTAATATCACGGATCATGGTGTCGATGATCCGTTGCTCATCTTTCAGCGATGTTACGAGCCGGCGGGTAAAGGCGCCGATACTGGCCAGTGAGAGGTTCTGCCCGACACTCATGGTCTGTACCAAACCGTCGCGCTGACGGTCTTCGGGCACCAGAACCAGGCCTGCTTGAATACGCTGTCCGATCGAAAGACCGGAGACTTCCTGACCATGCAGCAGTACCTGGCCGGAGGAGGCTTTGAGCCGCCCGCCGATGCATTCCATGAGTTCGGTTCTTCCTGCCCCCATCAGACCATAGATACAGACAATCTCACCGGCACGTACATTCAGGGACAAGTTATCGACCAGGTTGTAGCCGCCACTTTCGCTGGTAACGCTCAGGCCCTTGATCGTCAGAGCATTTTCTCCCATCTCATAACCGCTCGGAGGGGATCCCAGATCGAAGTTTTCGCCGACCATATGGCGGACGATCCACTCCAGATCGATATCCTTCCGCTGGGCGTAGGCGGTCATGGTGCCATCGCGCAGCACGACAGCATGATCGGTAATCTGCAATGCCTCTTCGAGGTGATGGGATATGTACACGATGGAAACACCGCGGCTGGTCAGGTCGCGAATCACCTTGAACAGCACCTCAACTTCGGACGCGCTCAGGGCTGAGGTGGGTTCGTCCATGATCAATACGCGAGAGTTAACCGACAGGGCGCGCGCAATCTCAACGATCTGCTGCTGTCCCAGGCGTAGTTCCTCCACGGGCGTGAGGGGGTCAATATCCTCTTCCAGCTCTTTCATCAACTGCCGCGTCAGTCGCTCTTCCTCCGCGTAATCGATACCCGAGGCTGTCATTATCTCTCGGCCCATGAAAATGTTGTCGCGGACATTGAGGTTGGGGGCCAGGCTTAGCTCCTGATGAATGATGGAAATACCCCGCTCCTGAGCTTCGGAGGAGGATGAAAAGGCCACCGCCTCTCCGTCCAGCAGGATGTCACCGGATGTCGGCGTCACAACGCCCGACAGGATCTTCATCAGCGTGGACTTCCCTGCTCCGTTCTCTCCGAAGAGCGTAGTCACCTGACCGCGATGAATATCGAAGTTTACCCCCTTCAACGCATGGGTATTGCCGTAGGACTTGGCAATGTGACGTGCAGCCAGCACTACCTCTGTCTTATCCGGGCGCTCGCGAGGGATTTCCCTTACATCACTTGCATTAATACTCATTTGACTTCCAGCCTTACTGGAGTAACCAGCCAGTTATTTGTGTTGATCAACTTGAACACACCTGTCACCTCAACTGTTTTGCCGGTCAGTGATGAGGTGTCGATGGACGCCAGGACTTCGTCTTTCATCGCCCTGTTCAGGGCAGCCCCTACGTCCTGATATTCGATCTGGTTCTTGAATTGACCGAACTCGATAGTGCCTGTGGCGTCACGGATGTCCGTTCCGTGAATGGCGGGCCCTGTCTGAATCCGTATTTTCTGACCGTCGGGCATGCCTTCCACATCCACGTAATAAATGCCTGCATTACCGCTGCCTACTGTGCCGCTGAAGGAGACGGGAATCACCGAGCCGGCACCGGCGCTGACACCATACTTCTGGCCAGCCGCAGCCTTGTCGAGCTGGATATCCTCCCACAGCACCCTGGCATCGACGGCATTCTCGAGAATGTGATGTCGGATCCGCGGAAACTCTTGCTGACCATAGGCATCGGGCGAGAAGGCTTGCTGGCGGATGTCTTGATCCGAGCCTAAAACGATCACCTTGGTGTCCAGAGCCATGGCCGAAACGAGGACGGCTGCAACGGCTGCTCCTGCGAACAAGCGGCGACGGGATTGGGACGCTAAGCGTTGAGACAATTCAGTTTGCATATTGAGTACCCATCTGACACAGGCATGAGGAACTCTCTGCCTGACAAGAACGAATGATGTGTTGGCCAACTGCTGCCCGATGAGGACGCCTCAGCTTGGGCAGAGGTGAACAGGAATGAATAGACGCGGGGCGATGCATGTGCAGATTTCTGCACTCACCTTGAGTGCGCCCTGGGTGTAGCGGTGAACTTTGTACTACGGATATTGAACTCGTCTGGATCATTGCTATTTGTCTCGTTCCAAGCTCAAGCATGCTGTTTGTCTGTGATTTTCAACGAGCAAACCTAGTCCGCGCAGCATCCTTGCAATGTGTACCAAGTGTTAAGTTAACGTGAAATTCTCCGTTTACAGTCGGATAAATCACATTGGCTGTCAATGAAATTTTTTACATTGATGGATAAAAATATCACTGTTGTTTTAGCCGTGTGAGCTCAGTCAACTTTTCTGGCCCTGGCATTTCTATAGCCAGTAGCTGGTCGTATGGTGCTCTAGGTCATGCTTGTTATATTTAATAAATTAATTAAAAAACAATTTGTTATGTTTATTTTTGATCGTTTCTCACGAGTCGTTCTGGTGGTCATAGGCTAGTCGGTTGTCGATGGTGGTGCCGGAGCAAGCGACGAGCTGAGGGGGACGAGGGGGGAAACTTTGGGTTGACAGTAGATGGGTTAGTGGAAATAATTTACACACATGTGAAAAAATTTCAGTCTCTGTGTTATCTCTGTGAGAGCATTCTCCGGATGTACCCAGCGGCTTCCATCAACTCCTGGGAGTCAAGATGATCTACCTCAAGCGACATAGCTGCTTTTTTTGGCAGAAGCCGGCAGGAGAGCAGTCCCTATGAACTCTGCAGATATTCTTATCGGCATCGACGCCGGTACATCCGTTATCAAATCCGTCGCCTTCGATACCCGTGGCAGGCAGATAGCCGTCGCCTCGGTGCGTAATGAGTATCGTACCGGAGCGGGGGGAATGGCCACCCAGGACATGGTACGCACCTGGTGTGATTGTGCGCAGTCATTGCGGGTGTTGGCCGAGAAAGTCCCGGGGCTGGCAGAGCGCACACTGGCGGTATCTGTCACCGCACAGGGTGACGGTACCTGGCTGGTAGACGCCGAAAACAGGGCGTTTACCGACGCCTGGATCTGGTTGGATGCGCGCGCGGCACCCACCGTAAGAGATCTGAACGGTTCTTATTTATCCCGAAAACGGTTCGAAGCCACGGGCACAGGACTGAATGCTTGTCAGCAGGGCAGTCAACTGGCTCATATGGCCAAGCACGAACCGGCATTGCTGGCTAGGGCCGATTGCGCGATGCATTGCAAAGATTGGCTCTATTTGAATCTTACCGGAGTGCGTGCGACAGATCCTTCCGAGGCTTGCTTTACCTTTGGTAATTTCAGGACCCGTCGCTATGAAGACAGCGTAATCGAAGCGCTGGGGTTGACAGCCCATCGTTCACTTCTGCCCGATATCGTCGATGGTTCACAGGTCGCGCATCCATTGTCGGTTGAGGCTGCCAGAATGACCGGACTCAAGGCGGGTACACCGGTATCCCTGGCCTATGTCGACATGGTGATGACGGCGCTTGGCGCCGGTGTCCACACGGGAGAAGAGGGGGTAGCCTGCTCGGTGATCGGCTCTACTGGCGTGCATATGCGTTCTGTCGCCGCGGATCGAGTGTACCTGAACCCTGAAGGGACGGGTTATGTTATTGCGTTGCCTATTCCGGGGCGCGTTACTCAGGTTCAGTCCAACATGGCGGCAACCCTGAATCTTGATTGGCTACTGAACCTGGCGGCAGATCTGCTCACTTCGGCGGGCCTGACAAGCAACTTGAGCGATCTCGTACCCAAAGTCGATCAGTGGCTGGCTCAGTCCCCAACGGGACAACTTCTTTATCACCCCTATATATCAGAAGCCGGTGAACGAGGCCCCTTTGTCGATGCCCATGCCCGCGCCAGTTTTGTCGGACTTTCATACCAGCATCGTTTCCCCGATCTGGTGCGTGCCGTTGTTGAAGGGCTGGGGATGGCGATGCGTGATTGTTACAACGCCATGGGGCCATTACCCAATGAACTGCGATTGAGTGGCGGTGCGGCTCGCTCGCCTCAGATACGTGCCATCCTGGCTGCCTCACTGGGGGCGTCTGTTCGAGTGTCGGCGCGGGAGGAAGCGGGCGCGGCGGGGGCGGCGATGATGGCGGCGGTTGCCAACGGTATCTACGACTCAATGGATGCTTGTATTGCCGATTGGGTCAGCCCATTGCTCGGTGACGTCGAAGCCGCCAAGGCGGAGCTAACGTCCCGCTACAGTGACCTCTTCACCGAATACCGTGAAGTTCGCGAATCACTCTCCGGGGTATGGGGACGGCTTGTCAGTCAGCAACACCCATCTTCGAGCGAATACAGCAAGTCCCAAGTTTCCGATTCGGATCAACGGTCGGCATCGGAATTAAAAGGAGCAAAGGAATGAATACAGAACAGATGGTGGATATCTTCGTCATTGGCGGTGGCATTAACGGTGCTGGCATTGCTCGTGACGCGGCAGGACGAGGCCTGTCGGTGATTCTGTGTGAGAAGGACGACCTGGCAGAGGGCACTTCATCCCGCTCCGGCAAGTTGGTGCACGGTGGCCTGCGTTACCTGGAATACTACGAGTTTCGTCTGGTTCGCGAGGCACTTATCGAGCGTGAGGTGTTACTGAATTCTGCCAGCCACATTATCTGGCCGATGCGCTTCGTACTGCCACACAGCAAGCAGGATCGTCCTGCCTGGCTGGTGCGTTTGGGATTGTTTCTGTACGACCACCTCGGAGGGCGCAAAAAACTGCCGGGTACCCGTACGCTTGATTTGCACCGTGATCCCGAGGGGGCGCCGATCAAGGATACTTATCCCCTGGGCTTCGAGTATTCCGACTGCTGGGTGGATGATGCCCGGCTGGTGATCCTGAATGCATTGGATGCGGCACAACGGGGAGCGCAGGTGTTGACCCGGACCAGTTGTGTCTCGGCACGCCGGGACAGAGGTTCCTGGCTGGTGACGACTCGCAACGAGGTCACCGGTGAACAACAGCAGGTGCGTGCCAAGGTATTGGTGAATGCCGCAGGTCCCTGGGTCCGGCACGTGATTGATGATGTGGCCGGGGCCAGGAGCAACCGGAACATTCGCTTGGTAAAAGGTTCCCATATTATCGTGCCTAAATTCTGGCAGGGTCAGCAGGCCTATCTGTTCCAGAACCACGACAAGCGCGTGATTTTCATCAATCCCTATGAGGGAGATAAGGCGCTGATCGGCACTACGGATATTCCGTACGAGGGTCGGGTCGAGGAGGTGACTGCAGACGAGAGTGAAATCGAATACCTGCTGGCGGCGGTTAATCGCTACTTCAAGGAGCAATTGCGTCGCGAGGATGTGATCGAGACCTTTTCCGGAGTACGGCCACTGTTTGATGACGGCCAAGGGAACCCATCGGCAGTTACCCGCGATTACGTTTTTGATCTCGACGAGACCGAGGGGGCGGCGCTGTTGAATGTCTTTGGCGGCAAGATCACGACTTTCCGCAAACTTTCCGAACACGCACTGCAGCGTATCGCCAAACTGTTCCCGAGCATGGGGCCGGATTGGACCCGCTCGGCAACGCTTCCGGGGGGCGACATTCCTGATGCGGATTATGTGCAATTTCTCGACAGTCTGCGCCAGAAATATGCCTGGCTTCCGCGTAGCCTGCTGGACCACTATGGCCGTCTCTATGGCACCATCACCGGACAGATCATCGGTCAGGTACAATCACTGAAGGGACTCGGCCAGTACTTCGGGGCCAACCTGTATGAAGCCGAAGTGCGCTATCTGGTAGAGAACGAGTGGGCGCAGACTGCAGAGGACATACTGTCGCGGCGGACCAAGGAAGGGTTGCGTTTGAATGACGAGGAGAAGGCAAAATTAGAAGCCTGGCTGTTTGATCACTATCCGCTCAAGGCTGAAGTGAGTCTGTCGGCGGTATCCTGATTATAGAGAGGTAGATTGAATGGCACTTACGTTAGCTCTTAACACCAACCCTTTGGTTAACCGTTTTGCAGACCCGGATGATTTGATTGACACCGTGGCCCATCAGATCAAGGTTCGGGATCTGCAACTGACCCATGAGTTCATCAACCCCAGTTGGCCTGCATCCGTCATCAGGCGCCTGACAAGGCAGATGAAGTCGGCGCTGGATCGCACCGGTGTCAGAGTCACGTCGGGAATGACCGGCCCCTATGGCCGACTGAATCACTTTGGCCACCCTGACGCTGATGTCCGGCGTTACTACGTGGACTGGTTCAAAACCTTCGCCGATATTACCGCCGATCTCGGTGGCAAGGCGGTCGGCACCCAGTTCGCAATTATGACATATCGGGATTTTGATGATCCGGGGCGCCGTGAGGCGCTGATCCGGATCGCGATCGATTGCTGGTCCGAAGTGGCCGAACATGCAAAAGCGGCGGGGTTGGAGTATGTCTTCTGGGAGCCGATGAGCATTGGCCGAGAATTTGGTGAGACGATTGAGAGCAGTATGGCTCTGCAACGGCGTCTGAACGATGCTAACATGGCAATTCCCATGTGGATGATGGCGGATATCGATCACGGTGATGTAATGTCCGAGAACCCGGAGGATTACGATCCCTATGCTTGGGCCCAGGCTGTGCCGCGCGTATCTCCGATTATTCACATCAAGCAGAGCCTTATGGACAAGGGAGGGCATCGCCCCTTTATCGCTGAATACAATGCCAATGGCCAGATTCAACCAAAGCCTCTGCTCGAAGCGCTGGAACGGGGCGGTGCAGTGGATAACGAGATCTGTCTTGAATTGAGTTTCAAAGAGCGTGAGCCGACAGACCGCCAGGTTGTGGCACATATCGCGGAGAGTGTGGCCTTTTGGGCTCCTTACCTGGATTCAGGTATAGACAGGCTTAACATTTAACGTTTGGGGCGGAAGTGGGTTGTGCCTTGACCTTCATCTGTGTCAGCAGGTGAAGGTTTTTTTCTGCTGCCCAGGAACGCATAGTCAAAGGAAAGAGCCTTGATCAGAAATTTTGGTTTTAGCATGGCGACTGAATTGTGCTTCGGTCGCGGAGAGGTAGCCACCCTGCCTGCTCGGGTCACGGTGCTTGGCAAACGCGTGTTGGTAGTACGGGGGCGTAATGCCGAGAGAACCGCGTCTGTCATAACGGGGTTGGAAGAGGCAGGGCTGGTGCTGAGTACTTTCGTTGTCGAGCGGGAGCCGGATATCGATCTTATCGAAAAGGGAATAGAGCAGGGGCGCCATCACCGCGCTGAACTGGTTTTGTCGATAGGTGGTGGTTCGGTGATCGATGCCGGCAAGGCATTGGCGGCGATGATTCCAAGCCCTACCCCTCTGCTGGATCACCTTGAGGTTGTTGGCAAGGGGTTACCGCTCAATATTGAACCACTGCCATTGGTCGCCGTGCCCACCACCTCCGGCACCGGCGCCGAACTTACCCGTAACGCGGTGATCGATGTTCCCGAGCACTGCCGCAAAGTCAGTTTGCGAGATAGACGCCTGCTGCCGAGGCTGGCGCTTGTGGATCCTGCCCTGACCGATAGTACCCCGTATCGGGTGACCCTGGCATCCGGTCTTGACGCCATCACCCAAGTGATCGAGCCGTTTATTTGCAAGCATTCAAATCCGATGACCGACGTGCTCTGCCGAGACGCCATCCCTCGCGGACTCGCGGCGTTGCGCCGTTTGATGCAGAGCGAAGACGTCAGCGCGCGCGATGAGCTATCATGGGTCAGCGTGTGTGGCGGCATGGCGTTAGCGAATGCGGGTCTCGGAGTGGTTCATGGACTGGCCGGACCTATCGGCGGTATCAGCCATGCTCCGCACGGTGCTATCTGTGGTGTCCTGTTGCCTCATGGCTTGATGATGAATCTGAACAGGGCCAGAGATCCCGAAATCGTGAACCGTATCAACCAGGTCGTCGCATGGATATCGGCTGAATTCGGTTTCCGTACGGAAAGAGCCCTGAACGACTTTGATCTGTGGATCAAGGATTCGGGCCTCAAGGGGCTGGCCTCACTGGGCGTTACCCGTGCGGACAGGCTCGCCGCTGCTCACGCTGCCGCCAGTTCTTCATCGATGAAAGCGAATCCGGTCGCACTCACGGAGGCAGACCTGATCGAGCTGTTGGAGGCTGCAGTTTGACCGGCCATTGCCCTTTAGCGGCAAAGCCAGAAACAGTCATGCATTGCCTTGGGGATAAATTGACAACGAGTACCAGATGGAAAAATTAGATCTCAACCTTGACAACGAAGAGTCTCTTGCCATTCGCGCCGCCTGGCTGCACTACGTGGGTGGTTTGACCCAGGCGGCTGTCGCGAAACGCCTGGGTCTGACTTCCGTGAAGACACACCGTCTGATAGCCAGGGCGGTTGCGGATGGCGCAATCAAAGTGACGATCGATGGCGAAATTACCGAGTGCGTGGGTTTGGAAAATCAGCTTTTGCGGACTTATGGCCTCAGCTATTGTCAGGTTGCGCCGGATCTGGGGGAGGAGGGCATACCGCTACGTGCCCTAGGACAGGCGGGCGCAGGTTTTCTGCGGCAGCAACTGGCCAGCAGGAAGCCAATGACGATCGGCCTTTCGCTGGGGCGCTCATTGTCAGCCTCTATTTCTCATATGCCTCGAATGGAGGCCCACGATGTCCGTTTTGTCTCCCTTATCGGCGGACTTACGCGAGATTATGCGGTAAACCGGGATGACGTCCTTTACTGGATGTCGAGCAAGACCGGAGCGCCTGCCTACATTATGCCCGTACCGTTGTTGGCAAATACGGTCGAAGACCGTGAAGTCCTGCTCTCTCAGAGAGGTGTTCGTGATGTGTTTGCCATGGCCGAACACGCCGACGTCAAGCTGCTGGGTATAGGCACAGTGGATACGACAGCTCAGTTGGTTTCGTCTGGGACTATATCCCGTGAAGAAATCGAGGAGATTTCGGCAGCCGGTGGTGTTGGCGAGGCTGCGGGCCACTTTTTCGATAGGTCGGGAAACTTGCTGAATACCCGTCTGACGGCTCGCATTCTGTCGATTCCTTTCGCTACCAACCCAGAGGGGCAGGTGGTCGCGGTTGCGGGTGGTCCCGGAAAAATCGACGCCATTCGTGCAATACTGAAAAGCCGCATTCTGACGGGGCTGATCACGGATGAACGCACGGCTCAGGCCCTGCTCGGCTAGCGCCGACTCTGAATGAATATTCCGGCATAACCAGGTGCTGACCATTTGGTCTTCGCTCTCCGATATCACCAGGGGTGAATAACGACCTTGCCGGAAGTGAAGGCCGGCAAGGTCGGACCGACGCCTCGGATCAGATAATTGTCTGTCCGGTTTGTGCCCAGTCTCGCTCGAACTGAGCCAGTCCCTTGTCCGTCAGGACATGATTGACCAGATTGCGAATGACATCAGGCGGAATGGTGGCGACATCGGCGCCGGCAATAGCGGCATCCTTGACGTGATTGGCACTGCGTACGGAGGCGGCAAGTATCTCGGTATTGAAACCATAGTTGTCGTAGATGGCGCGGATCTCGCGAATAAGCTCCATACCATCGATATTGAGGTCATCCAGACGTCCCAGGAACGGGGAGATATAGGTTGCGCCTGCTTTAGCGGCCAGCAACGCCTGGTTTGCCGAGAAGCATAGGGTGACATTGGTTTTGATACCCTTCTGGCTGAAGTGACGACATGCCTTGAGCCCGTTCAGTGTCAGCGGAAGTTTGATCACGATGTTGCTTGCAATTCGCGCCAGATGTTCACCTTCGGCGATCATGTTTTCATAGTCCATCGAGGCGACTTCAGCCGATACCGGGCCCTCTATCAGATCGCAGATTTCTGCGATAACTTCGAGGAAATTTCGGCCTGACTTGGCAATCAACGAGGGATTGGTCGTAACCCCGTCCAACAGACCATAGCTGTTGAGTTCTTCGATGTCTTTTACGATTGCGGTATCAACAAAGAATTTCATGTTTTCTCCTTATCAGTTAGTCAGCAGGGCCTTGGCGCGGGCGATGATAGCCTCGCCGGTGATGTTGAACTTTTGGTACAGTATGTCGGCGGGTGCTGAAGCACCGAAACCGTTCATGCCGATAACGTCTTCTTCGCTGGCAACGTATCTTGTCCAGCCAAACTTGCCGGCCGCCTCGACTGCGATGCGCGGGGCCTTTCCGAGTATCTCGTCGCGATACGCTTTTGGCTGCTGTTCGAACAGGTCCCAGCAAGGCATGGATACAACGGTGACACCGACACCCTGCGCCTGCAGGGCTGCAGCAGCTTCAACAGCCAGTGCCACTTCGGTTCCGGTTGCCAGCAGGGTCAGATCTCTGTGCTGGCCGCACTGGCGGATGATGTAGGCACCGCGTGCGCTAAGGTTTTCATCTGTGACCTCGGTACGCAGTTGAGGCACGTCCTGCCGCGATAGTGCCATTAAGGAAGGTGTTGTACGGCTGCGAATCGCGATGTCCCAGCATTCAAGGGCCTCGACTGCATCCGCGGGACGAAAGGTGTGAAGGTTAGGCATAGCGCGCAGTGAGGCGAGATGTTCGACCGGCTGGTGGGTCGGACCGTCTTCACCCAGCCCTATGCTATCGTGTGTCATTACGTAGATGGTGCCTATACCCATCAGCGCCGAGAGACGAATGGCGTTGCGGGCATAGTCGGAGAACACCAGAAAGGTTCCGCCGTACGGGATAAAGCCGCCGTGTACCGACAGGCCGTTCATCGCTGCCGCCATGCCGAACTCACGCACGCCGTACCCGATATACCGCCCCGGCCGTTCTTTGGTGTATTGGCTGTCAACCGCGTTAACACGTGTCAGGTTGGAGCCGGTCAGGTCGGCGGAACCACCGATGAGTTCGGGCAGGGCAGGGGCGAGAGCTTCCAGTGCCAACTGACTGGCTTTGCGGGTAGCTATCTTCTTTGGCTGTTGGAACAGGGCATGGCGTGCCAGCTTCAGGGCCGTGGCGTACTCCTGCGGCAGCTCTGCCTTTAACCGGCGATTGAACTCGGTTGCCACATCCTCGGGCCGACACGCCAGTCGGCTCTCCCATTGTGTTCGTGCTTCGCTGCCGCGTTTGCCGATATCCAGCCACTGCTGGCGCAATGATGGCGGGATGACGAAGGGCTCCGCAGACCAGCCAAGCGCCGTCTTGGCCAGGGCTGCTTCCTCGGTACCTAACGGAGAACCGTGGGATGAAGCCGAGCCTGCCTTGTTGGGGGAGCCGAAGCCGATCACTGTTTTCAGCGAGATAATAGAAGGCTTGTCCGTTTCTGCTTTTGCAGCCTGGATCGCCATATCGATCGCTACGGGATCATGGCCGTCACACCGATGTACATGCCAGCCGCAGCTTGTGAAACGTCCCAGAACATCCTCAGAAAAGGAGACAGAGGTGGGGCCGTCTATCGTAATTTCGTTATCATCGTAAAGCACGATCAGCTTGCCCAGGCCCAGGTGACCGGCGAGGCTGGCCGCTTCTTGACCGATCCCTTCCTGTAAACATCCGTCACCGAGGAACACGTAAGTGTGGTGATCGACGAGATCGTCACCGAACTCGCTCGCCAGTCTTCTCTCGGCGATGGCCATGCCGACGGCTCCGGCAAAGCCCTGCCCGAGGGGGCCCGTTGTTGTTTCTACCCCCGGGGTGTGCCCATATTCAGGGTGACCAGCAGTGATGGAACCCCACTGCCTGAAGTTGCGCAGCTGCTCCTGCGTCATGGCTTCGTAACCTGTTAAATGTAACAGGCTATATAACAGCATGGAGGCATGGCCATTGGATAGCACAAAACGGTCCCGGTCCGGCCAGTCAGGCTGGCTGGCGTCAAACTTCAGATGTTTGCGGAAAAGCACAGTTGCCGCGTCCGCCATCCCCATGGGCGCCCCCGGATGACCAGAATTCGCGGCCTCTACCGCATCAATAGAGAGTGCACGTATGCAGTTGGCGAGAGAGAAATTCTCCGGATCCAGCTTTGCTTTGGCTTCAACTGTCTCTGAAAGTATCATGGTTTGTTATCCTATAAGTGATTTGTTAGGAAGTCGGCGTACAATATAACATCAAAACATAACAAAATAACAATCCTAGCATTGAAAATGTTTCAATTAATGTTAATAATACACTTGCAGCGTTGCCTGACGGGTTCAGGCAGGAGAGTCCGATGAAGAGGGAAGAGCGTAAACAGCTGATCATGGAACTCTTGGGAGACAAGGGGGGGGTGGAGGTTGAAGACCTCTCACAACGCTTCTTCGTGTCGAAGATGACCATTCATCGTGATCTGGATGAGCTGGAACGGGAAGGCGTGTTACGCAAGGTGCGTGGTGGGGCTACGATCGAAGCGGGTATGCAGTTCGAGAGTGATTTCCGATTCCGAGAGCGGCAGGGAAGTGAGGATAAGGAGTTGATTGCACGTAAGGCCCTGGAGCAGATCGAGCCTGGGATGACCGTCATGATCAACGATGGCTCCATGGCTGCCGTGTTGGGATCCATGCTGCCTGAGAAGAGACCGCTTACGGTGATCACCAACAATGCTGCCATCCTGGACTGCTTACGTCATGAGAGTGGGATCAGCTTGATCGCGTTGGGAGGGTGTTACTCGGCCAAGTTCAATGGATACTTTGGCGTTCTGACGGAGCAAAACCTGGCCAGTTTGCGAGCCGATATTGCCTTCCTATCCACCCCTGCGGTATCAGGCAACAAGGCATTTCATATGGATGGAGAAGTGGTAAGAGCCAAGAGAGCAATGCTTAAGGGGGCTGCGAAGTCTTGTTTGATGGTTCACCACGGGCGTTTCGACAGGGTCGCTCTGCACTTGCTCGCCGACCTTGAGGAGTTTGACACTATCATCACCGATCAGTTGCCCGACCAGAAGGTATGCGGCGAGCTGGACAGAGGTGGTATCAAACTGACAGTAGCAAATCACTAGGATGCGACAAATGGCAACACAAGCAGATTTTTGGATTGGTACGAGCTGGAAGATGAACAAGACTCTGGCTGAGGCCCTGCGCTTCGCCGAGGGACTGAAGGAAACCGAGTCGGATGCCGATCCGCGTATCCAGCGCTTTGTGATCCCGCCCTTCACCGCCGCGCGCGAGGTAAAGGCGGCACTGGCCGGTACGCGGGTGAAGGTAGGAGCTCAGAATATGCACTGGGCTGACACTGGTGCCTGGACGGGTGAGATTTCTCCCTTGATGCTGAAAGACTGCGGTCTCGATATCATCGAACTGGGTCACTCGGAGCGTCGTGAACATTTCGGAGAGACCGATCATACCGTTGGTCTGAAAACAGAGGCTGCGGTGCGGCATGGTTTTATTCCCTTGATCTGCATCGGAGAGACCCTGCGGGACCGCGAGAACGGCCAGGCTGCGACGGTGCTGGAAGCCCAGGTGCGTGGCGCGCTTCAGTATCTGGATGAGATGCAGAAATCAGCTCCCATTCTGCTGGCTTACGAACCGGTATGGGCTATTGGCGAGGGTGGAATTCCAGCCACCCCTGGTTATGCGGACGAACGTCAGGCGGAAATCATCCAGGTGGCAGAGGCCGTGCTTGGTCGGCGGGTTCCCTGTTTATATGGAGGTTCGGTGAACTCGGATAATTGCGAAGAGTTGATCCGTTGCCCGCATATAGATGGTCTTTTCATTGGACGCTCCGCATGGCAAGTAGAGGGATTTCTAAATATTTTGAGAAAGTGTTCGGCATATATTTAACTTCCTGTACTGAATGGTTAGTTGTGGAGGCCTTGGTTTGGCCTATTGAGTGTGCTATTTGTAAAAAATGATTTAAAAAACTTTCACCATAGTTACACAGTAATTGAGCTGTCGTTGGTGACTTGTATTAAGTGATAGTAATGTCTCGGTGAACGTTGAGTTGAATATCCTATATATACATTTTCAATGTGCCCATTGAAAATTAATGTGACAGTGCTCGAGTAATATCTATCTGTTGTTTATGTCTTAACAAATCAAGGAGTCTTGATATGAAAATTGCAATTGCCGGTGATAGCGCAGGCGAGGACCTGGCGAAAATATTGGCTGACTATCTGTCCACACGTTATGATGTCGAGGATATATCTCGTGATTCAGAGGGGGCCGATCCTTTCTATGCAAATTTGTCTGATCGTGTTGCATCCAGAGTGATCGACGGAACTTATGATCGTGCTATTCTTGTCTGTGGTACGGGTATTGGCGTTTGTATCGCCGCCAACAAAGTACCAGGTATTCGTGCTGCTTTGGCAAACGACACTTACTCTGCCGAGAGGGCCGCACTTTCCAACAATGCTCAAATTATAACGATGGGGGCCCGTGTGATTGGAGCGGAAGTAGCCAAAGCTATCGCCGATGCATATCTGAAAGAGACATTTGACGAGCAAGGGCGCTCCACCGGAAATGTGAATGCGATTAATGAAGTTGATTGTAAATACCGAAAATATTTATCAAATTAAGAGATCTATGTAACTGATCTGATGGTGAGGCTCAGTTGTGATTAAGAAAGGTTTTCTGAAAAAATAAAAGTTTTTTCCGGAAATAGGATGGCATTAATGCGTGTGGCTGTAATGTTTAGTAGCGCTTGTTAATATTTTCCGTGCGCAAATAAAGTTGAGGGAGTTATAATTCTGGTTGGCTAGTTTGGTTCGTTTAGATAGATTTTTTAGATGGTAAAAATCCGATGGCTGGTGGTCATCGGATTTTTTATTTTCCTCCAAATATGATATTTGGCGGGAAGAGAGCATTCCTAGCGGTCGCCCTCCATTTGGTTCGGTGATTGTGTCTGAATATATAAATTATCTTGGTGTTCCTGCTCTTGCTCTTGCTCTTGCTCTTGCTCTTGCTCTTGCTCTTGCTCCTGTTTCTGGCTTCAGGACTATCCTAAATAGCTGTTCCGAATGGTAGATCACTACCGGCAGCGACTGGGTTTCGCTAAGCAGACCCTCCGCGCCAGGGATGGCGCGGCTGAGCCCACAGGGACGGGTTTACGGCGTGTCTGCGTGTGGGACCCGGTCGATGTAGCACTATTAGGATCAGTTATTTAGTTGCGGACGGTAGTGATGGTTGGTGGTGGGGCTGTTGACGCCCGTTTACGTGGTGCGAACCTGCAACTGGTGGTGTGCCTGCCGTGCCGGTCCGGTATGTTCCGGCGGCTAAAGCGCCGGCTACGGGCTCCCAGTTCTGCGATCACTACCGCCAATGGTGCGGACAGCAGAAGCGCTTGGTGTTGCTGAATAAAGTGGACAACTTGAACGCTGGGCGATTGCATTGGCCACTACCCCTATGAATATAAGGGTGATAGAAAGCCAGGAACAGGTGATTGCGAAGTTCTTGCATTGCGCAGATTGATAGAGTGCAGAGGGCATTATACTGGCGGGCCGTCTGCGGAGGACAAGACTCGCACTTCATTCGCAACCTTACGCTTGTGTGGGGTTGCATCACCTACACGGAAGTCTTGGAGAGGAAGTAGGGTGGCCATATGTTAAACAGTTCAACACTGTAGCCACCCTTATGCCGATTATAGTGGTTTAGCTTAATACCACGGAGAGATTAATCCAGGCGCCTGGCTACTGCCTCCGCCAGGGTGCCCAGGATCATGGCGCAGGACACGGAGCCGGCATCCAGCACGCCGCGGGAGCGTTCGCCCAGCCGGCTGGCGCGGCCGATCCTGGCCACCAGATCCTTGGTGGACTCACTGCCCGCCTGGGCGGCGGCCGCCATTTTTGCCAGGCAGTCCGCGAAGCCGTCGCCGGCGGCGACGGCGGCGGAAAAGGCATCGACCGCCGGCACCAGGGCATCCATCAGGCACTTGTCGCCCACCTGGGCACTGCTGATCTCCTGTACGCTGGCCAGCCCTTCACGCAGCATGGTGTCGAATTGTTCCGCATCGATGCTGTCCCGGCCTTCGATGGCCGAGGCCATGCCGAAGAAGATGCTGCCGTAGAGCGGGCCCATGGAGCCACCGATGGAGCCCATCAGGATGTTCGCCAGGATGGAGAAGCTCTGATCCAGGGTGACGGTGTCCAGCGCCTGCAGATCGTTCTTGCACAGGTTGAAGCCCTTGGCCATGTTGATGCCGTGGTCGCCGTCGCCGATCAGGCCGTCGACCTCGCTCAGGTAGGCCTTGTTGTCGATGATCTTGTCGCAGATCTCCAGCACGCACTGCTTGCCGTGCAAATTGTTGAATGTGCTCATCAGTCTTCCTCCACCTGGGTCAGGCCAATGGATGTGGCCGGCAGGTCCAGCAGTTGTTTCAGTTCGTCGTCCAGCTTCAGTACCGTCAGGGTAGCGCCGAGCATTTCCAGCGAGGTGAAATAGTTGCCCACGTAGCTGCGGTGCACCCGGATCCCCTTTTCCTGCAGCAGTTCGGCCACCGCCGAATAGAGAATATGCAGCTCGTTGTTGGGGGTGGCGCCCAGGCCGGAGATCAGCACCGCCACCTCATCGTCGGCGGTGAAGGGCAGGTCGGGTACCACGGTGTCCACCATGATGCGTGCCATCTCGTTGGCCGGTGCCAGGGCGGTCACGTTGATACCCGGCTCGCCGTGGTGGCCGATGCCCACTTCCATGGTGCCCGCCTCGATATGGAAGTTGGGCTTGCCGGCCGCGGGGATCACGCAGGAAGACAGGCCCACGCCGATGCTGCGGGTCTGCTCGATGGTGCGCTGGGCTACCCGGATCACCCCGTCCAGGTCGTAGCCGCGGGCGGCGGCGGCACCGCCTGTTTTCCACATCAGGATCTCGCCGGCCACGCCCCGGCGCTTGCCGAGCTCGGTGGCGGGGGCCGAGGCCACGTCGTCGTTGGCCACCACCGTCTTGATGGTGATGCCCTGTTTCTCGGCCATCTTGGTGGCCATCTTGACGTTCATGTTGTCGCCGGCGTAGTTGCCGTACAGGCAGGCCACCCCCGCGCCCCGGTCGGCGGCCTTGGCGGCATCGAGAAAGCTGATGGCGGTGGGGGAGGAAAATATTTCACCGACGGCCACGGCGTCCAGCAGGTTTTTGCCCACGTAGCCGAGGAAGGCCGGCTCGTGGCCGGAGCCGCCGCCGGTGATCACCCCCACCTTGTTGTCGGCGACCTTGCCCGGGTACTTCAGCACCCGCGGGTTGTCGGTGTGGGCCAGCAGCCGGGGATGGGCCTTGACGTAGCCCAGTACCGATTCTTCCACTACCAGATCCGGATCGTTGATGATGCGCTGCATTAGAACACTCCTGTTGTCATTCCTTGCTTGTACATGTGACTGAGCCATAAGGGACTATATGTGAATCCCCTATGCCCGTAATCCTTCTTCCGTGCGAGCTGTGAGCCCGTTACCGTTTGTCGAGGTTTTCATAGTAACGGATGCGTTCCACCTTGGGCCCGGAGCGGCCCGCCTCGAAATCCGAGGTGACGAAGGCATGCACGATTTCTTTGGCCAGCTCGATGCCCACCACACGGGCGCCCAGGGTGATGATCTGGGCGTCGTTGCTCTTGCGTGCCCGCTGGGCCGAATAGGTGTCGTGGGCCTGGGCGGCGCGGATGCCATTAACCTTGTTGGCGGTGATGGCCATGCCGATACCGGTACCGCAGCACAGAATGCCGAGCTCCTGGGCGCCGTCGCGCACCGAGGTGGCCAGTTGGTAGGCGATGTCAGGGTAGTGCACGCTGACCCCGGCCTCGACCCCGAAATCGCTGACCTCGAAGCCCAACTCGGTCAGGTACTGCTTGAGGGTGTTCTTCATCTCCACGGCCGCATCGTCGCAGCCGATCGCTATCTTCTTGGTGATCATGGTGGACCTCCCGATTGATTGTTCAATTGTTCATTTGTTGTTTCATTTGATGGTTTCAGTCTAAGGCAATAGGGTTGTGTTGTGAATACTTTTGTTATTAATGTGTTCTTATGTTCGATTGTGGCGAGGGGAAAAGATACTGGAACAGGGGGGGGATGAGCAAGAAGAGTGGCAGAAAAAGTATTTTTTATCAGGTGATTAGTCGTTTCTAGGTGAAAAGGCGAGCCGCGACGGCCGTGAAGGCAGTTGGTAAAAATATTGCTGGATTTTTGATCCGGATCACGACCTGTTCAAAAGAGCTTAATGGATGCAGATGATTGGGTGCTAGTTTGAAGATCGGTAGGCGAGGGCCCTTGACGACGCCGTCTTTGGGTGGCGCCAAAACATTGTGCATACAGGAGTGATCCATGCAGCAATATCGGATGTATATCGACGGGCGCTGGGTCGAATCCCTGTCCGGCGAGTGGTTTGAATCCTCCAATCCTTATACCGGCCTGCCCTGGGCGAGGATCCCCAGGGGCAATGGGGCAGACGTGGACTGCGCGGTTGCCGCCGCGGCCAGGGCTCTGCAGGATCCGGCCTGGCGCGGGCTCACCGCCAGCGGCCGGGGCGAGTTGCTGCGCCGGCTGGGGGATGCGCTGGCCGATCGGGCCGATTTCCTGGCCGGCATAGAGGTACGTGACAATGGCAAGCTCTATGCCGAAATGCGTGCTCAGACCCATTACCTGCGCCAGTGGTACTACTACTATGGCGGCCTGGCCGACAAGATTGAGGGCGCGGTGATCCCTACCGACAAGGCCGGTCATTTCAATTACACCCGGCATGAGCCGGTGGGGGTCGTGGCGGCCATTATTCCCTGGAACTCGCCGCTGCTGCTCGCCAGCTGGAAGCTGGCGCCGGCGTTGGCGGCGGGCAATACGGTGGTATTCAAGCCATCGGAATACACCAGCGCTTCCCTGCTGGAATTTGCGCGCATCGTCGAGCGGGTCGGCTTTCCCCCCGGGGTGCTGAACGTAGTCACCGGCTTCGGCGCCGAGGTGGGGGCGCCCTTGGTGGAACATCCGCAAGTCGCCAAGGTGGCCTTTACCGGGTCGGATCAGACCGGCCGGCAGATTTACCAGGCGGCGGCCCGGGGCATGAAGCGGGTCACCATGGAGCTGGGCGGCAAATCGCCCAATATCGTCTTTGCCGACGCCCGCCAGGACAACGCGGTCAAGGGGGTGATCTCCGGCATATTCGCCGCCAGCGGCCAGACCTGTGTCGCCGGCTCCCGGCTGCTGGTGCAGCGTGCCATTCACGACGAGTTCGTCGACAAGCTGCTGGCCTTCGCCCGCCACGCCCGGCTCGGTGATCCCATGAGCCCGGATACCCAGGTGGGACCGGTCACCAACCTGCCGCAGCTGGAGAAGATCCTCGGCTACATTGATATCGCCAGGGCGGAGGGGGCCGACTGCCTGCTGGGAGGTGGCCGGCCTGATACGCCTGGGCTTGAACAAGGATGGTTTGTTGAGCCCACCATCTTCGCCGGAGTGCACAACCGCATGCGCATCGCCCGGGAAGAGGTGTTCGGCCCCGTGCTGTCCATCATTCCGTTCGAGGATGAAGAGGAGGCGGTGGCAATTGCCAACGACAGCCCTTACGGCCTTGCCGCGGGAATATGGACCGAGGATCTGCGCCGGGCCCTGACCTTGCCGGACCGGCTGGAGGCGGGCACGGTCTGGGTCAATACCTACCGCACCATGAGCTACCTTACACCTTTCGGTGGCTTCAAGCAGAGCGGCCTGGGCAAGGAGAGTGGCCAGGATAGCTTGCGTGAATACCTCAAGGTCAAGTCGGTGTGGTTATCGACGACGGAAGACGTGCCCGACCCTTTCGTGATCCGCTGAGTTATCCGTCGCCGGCCTTGCTGCCGGCGGCGCATCCATTTCCTGCGCGTGGCTCACGGTCGCCATCCGGACGTGCGCGTACTCCCTCGTCGCCACACGATTGATCTTTGGTTTATTCCTGTGAACCAATGTTCGTTTGTTGACTGTCATCCTTCCTTTCTTCCCCGTTATCGCTGACAAAAGCTCTAACTTGGTACTACCAAGATGATCAATTTTAGTGCGATCCGGATCACTAAAAACGATACTGATTAACATAAATTAATTATGTAATTGATTTTTAAGATTTTATTTTTTGTTCTGAAATTTGTTTATCTGTGATTCTTTTGTTATTTTTTACTCATGGATTGGTACTACCAATGAGGTTGGCCAGGATGGGAGATAGCAAAGTGGACACATTCAAACGCCTTAGGGAAGTGCTGGCCACGGCTGAAACCGATGAGTATGGCCGGATACGCTTGCCTCCCGAGCGTAAGTTGGCTGAACAACTGGGCATGCAGAGATCAATGGTTAGGGAGCAACTGGCCACGCTGGAAAACCTGGGTTTCATTCGGCGTACCCGCGGCAGCGGCACCTTCCTGCAGATGCCCCAGCCAGCCTTCGTGCAGATCTACTTCGATATCGCCCTGCGGCTCGGCTACATCTCGGTGGACGCGCTGGAAGGTGCCCGGGAAATGCTGGAGCGGGAAATCGCCTACAGTGCGGCCAGCAAAGCCACCGAGGCCGATATCGTCAAGCTGGAAGGACTGCTCGAGGTGATGAACGACAACAGCAACGTCAACGAGAGCCTGGCGGCGGATTACGATTTTCACCGCCACCTGGCCTACATGACCCAGAACCCGGTCATCATCCTGATCATCCAGGGGCTGGCCTCGGTACTGAAGGAAGTGGTGCATCGCCGCCGGGTCATGGTGAGGCAGTCGCCGGCATCGATGGCGCGGACCAACGGCAGCCACCAGGCCGTGATAGACGCACTGCGCAATAGAGATCCGGAAGCCGCCAAGCGGGCCATGGATACCCATTTCCGGGTGTGGGACGAGGAATCAAAGGAAAAGATCAACTGGTTGACCTCGGCGGATTGAATCGCCAAGGCGGTGCTGCACCCGGGGTTTGCGTATTCGTTTTATCTGAAGACAAGGGGTTATTATGCAACAGGAACATGTCCAAATCAGTCTGGAAGAGCGCGCCTACCGCATTCGCCGGTTTGCCCTGCGCATGGGCGAGGTTCAGGGGCAGGGCTATGTGGGCCAGGCCCTGGGCATTGCCGATGTGCTGGCGGTCTCCTACTTCCAGGCGCTCAATTACCGGCCTGACGAGCCCGAATGGGAAGGTCGGGATCGTTTCCTGTTGTCCATCGGCCACTACGCCATCGCCCTCTATGCCGCGCTGATCGAAGCCGGAATCGTGCCGGAAGACGAGCTGGAAACCTACGGCTCCGATGAAAGCCGGTTGCCCATGTCCGGCATGGCCTCCTATACCCCTGGCATGGAAATCACCGGCGGCTCGCTGGGCCAGGGCCTCGGCATCGCCGTGGGCATGGCGCTGGGGCTGAAAAGAAAGCAGTCCGGCTCGTTTATCTACAACCTGCTGTCCGATGGTGAACTGAATGAGGGATCCACCTGGGAGGCGGCCATGTCCGCCGGCCACTGGCAGCTGGACAATCTGATCGCCATCGTCGATGTCAACAACCAGCAGGCGGATGGTCCCTCTACCCAGATCCTGAACTTCGAGCCCCTGGCCGACAAATGGCAGGCGTTCGGCTGGCAGGTGCAAAGGGTCAACGGCAATGACATAGCGGCGGTCAGCCAGGCCTTCGACCAGGCCCGCCACAGCGACTTCAAGGGTCCCCGGATCATCATCTGTGACACCCGCATGGGGCAGGGCGTGCCATTCCTGGAGCAGCGCGAGAAGACCCACTTCATCCGGGTCGAGCCGTCGGAGTGGGAGCAGGCCCTGGCCGCGCTGGATGCCGGCTTTCAAGCCCGATAACGATGTTTTATCTGCCGTGAATGGATAACAAGGACACTAACATGAGTAAAGTTCGCCTGAAAACTTCGGCCATGATTGCCTCCATCGCCGAGGAAGGACAAAAAACAGCCCCGGCTCCCTTTGGCCATGCCTTGAGCCAGTTGGCGGAAACCAATCCGAATGTGGTGGGCCTGACCGCCGACCTGGCCAAATATACCGATCTGCATATTTTCGCCCAGCGTTACCCGGAGCGGTTCTACCAGATGGGCATGGCCGAGCAACTGCTGATGAGCGCGGCCGCCGGCCTGGCGCGGGAAGGCGCCTTGCCCTTCGCCACCACCTACGCGGTGTTTGCCTCGCGCCGGGCCTACGATTTCATCTGCATGGCCATCGCCGAAGAAAACCTGAACGTCAAGATCGCCTGTGCCCTGCCGGGGTTGACCACGGGGTACGGCCCCAGCCACCAGGCCACCGACGATATCGCCATTTTCCGTGCCATGCCCAACCTGACCATAGTGGATCCGTGCGACGCCCTGGATGTGGAGCAGGCGGTGCCGGCCATCGCCGAGCACCAGGGGCCGGTATACATGCGCCTGCCGCGTGGCAATGTGCCGCTGGTACTGGACGAGTATGACTACCGCTTCGAACTGGGCAAGGCCAAGTTGCTCCGCGACGGCCGCGAGGTGCTGTTCATTTCTTCCGGCTTCATGACCATGCGCGCCCTGGACGCCGCCAAGCGGCTGCAGAAGGACAGCGTGGACGCGGCGGTGCTGCACGTGCCGACCATCAAGCCCCTGGACGAAGCCACCATACTGCGGGAAGCCGCCAAGCCCGGACGCATGGTGGTGGTGGCCGAGAATCACTCTGTCGTCGGCGGCCTGGGCGAGGCGGTGGCCGGCACCCTGTTGCGGGCCGGAGTCACCCCCGCATTCCGCCATATTGGACTGCCGGATCAGTTCCTGGATGCGGGTGCCTTGCCCACCCTGCACGACCGCTACGGCATCTCCGTGGATCGCATCGTGGCCCGAACCCGGGAATGGCTCTGAGACGCGGTAACTGACATGGGGCCTGTGGCCATCGGGATCTCGGCCCTTTGTGTGAAATATGGACATAACTCTCACTAGTAAGGATTGTGATATGAAAAAGGTACTGACCACCGCCGCACTGGCTATCACGCTCGCTTCTGCCCCGGTATGGGCCCAGCAAACATTGCGTCTGGCCCATAACGCCGCAGACGGCAATCCCAAGGCCGAAGCCTCCCTGCTGTTTGCCAAACTGGTGGAAGAAAAAACCGACGGCCGCATCAAGGTGGTCGTCGGCGGCAACGCCCAGTTCGGTGAAGACAGCGAAGCCATCACCTCCATGCGCCTGGGCGCCATCGCCTTCAGCGCCAACTCCCAGGGCACCACCTCCAGCGTGATCCCCGAATTTGGCCTGATTGGACTGCCGTTCCTGTTTTCCAGCTCGGAAGAGGCCTGGCAGACGCTGGATGGCCCCGTGGGTGAAGAGCTGGGTGCCCTGGCCGAGCGAGAAGGACTGGTGGTGCTGTCGTTCTGGGACAACGGCATCCGTCATGTCAGTAACAACGTCCGCCCCATCACCAAACCCGGGGATCTGGCCGGTATCAAGCTGAGAACCCCGCCCGATACCATGACGGTGGATATTTTCCAGACCCTGGGTGCCAACCCCACGCCCATGGCGTTCTCCGAGCTGTACATCGCGCTGCAGCAGGGCGTAGTGGACGGCCAGGAGAATCCGCTGGCCAATATCCATTCTTCCAAACTCTACGAGGTGCAGAAATACATCTCCCTGACCGGCCACAAATACGAGTCCACGCCGTTGCTGGCGAGCAAACTCATCTGGGATGGTCTGTCCGAGGCGGATCAGCAGGCAGTCAAGGAAGCGGCGATGGAAGCCGGCGAGTTCAACCGCAGAACCTTTGTCGAGCAGGAGTCCAAGCTGCGTGCAGAGATGGAAGCGGCTGGCGTGCAGTTCAATGCCGTCGACAGCCAGGTCTTTGCCGAGGCCACCCAGGCGGTCTACGACAAGTGGCAGCAGCAGTATCCGGAGCTGGTACCACTACTGGTGGCGGAAGCGGCCCGCGCCAAGTAAGCCCGAGGGCGGGGGACTTTCCCCCGCCTTGTTCCGGAGTGCCTGTTTTTGTGTCGCACCCATCAGGGCGTATAGAAAAACGGGGACTTGCAACCCCCTCAACAAGGAGGCGGAAAATGAACGTACAGGGAAAACTCATGTATCAACCATCATGCGGCGGTACCGGTGCCCGATTATTGTGCGGGCTGGACAAGGCCGTTGAATATACCGCACTGGGTATTTTCATGGCGGCGATTGTCTCTTTGTTCCTGTTCCTTGGCGCCGATGTGGTGGTGCGTTATCTCACCACCCAAAGCCTGGGCTGGCCGGCGGAGATGCCGAACCTGCTCTTTCCCTGGTTGGTGATGGGCGCCATCGTCGCCGCGGCCCAGCGGGGCCAGCACGTGGCGGTCAATGCCGTCCTGGGACTGCTCAATATCCCGGCGACCCGGGTGCTGATGCTGGTGATGCAACTGGTGGTGGTTGTGACCTTCAGCTACCTCGCTTATATCGGCGTGGATGTGGTCCGCATTGCCGGCAGGCAGTTATTCCCCATCTCCGGCATTTCTTCCAGCTACGCCTATATGGCGCTTGTGTATGGTTTCGGCGCCATCGCCCTGACCGCGTTCACCAATATTCTCTGGTTTTTGGCCGATGCGTCCGCCTTTGATCAGCGTATGACTAAATCCGAGGTGGCAGAATGACTCCGTTGATGATAGGGCTGTTTGCCCTGCTGATGCTGTTTGCGTTTCCGGTCGGTTATGCGCTGATTATCAGTGCCGGCGCGGCAGTCTTGTTCGTGGGCGATGCGCCCAGCGTGATCGCGGTACTGAAGCTGTTCCAGCCCACCCAGAGCTTTCCCATGCTGGCCATCCCCTTCTTCATCCTGTCCGGCAGCCTGATGATGTCCGGCACCCTGGGCCGGAAACTGGTGGACTTTGCCGCCTACCTGGTAGGGCGCTTTCACGGCGGCCTGGGCCAGGTAACGGTGGTGGGCTCCACCGTGTTCGGCGGGGTGTCCGGTTCGGCGGTGGCCGAGGCCTCGGCCCTGGGCTCCATGCTGATCCCCTGGCAGAAGCGGGAAGGCTATCCGGGTGCCTTCAGCGCCGCGGTCACCGCCTCGTCATCGGTCATTGCCGGGCTGATCCCGCCTTCCATCCCGCTGATCCTCTATGCCCTGGTGTCCAACAGCTCCATTGCCTCGCTGTTCGTGGCCGGCATACTGCCCGGGATCATGCTGGCCGGCGGCATGATGATGGTGTGCTATTTCTCCGGGCGGTTGCGGGGCTTCCCGCTGCTGAAAGAGAGCTTCTCGGTACGCGGGTTGCTCAAGGCGCTGCTGTTCGCCGCCCCTGCCCTGGCCATGCCGCTGTTTATCGTGATCCTGCTGCGCGCCGGCATCGCCACTCCCACCGAGGTGAGCGTGATCGCCGTGGCCTATGCCCTGGTGGTCAGCCTGTGCATCTACCGGGATCTGACCGTCAAGCGGGTGATCGGCGCCCTGGTGGGCACCGCCCTGACCACCGGCATCGTAATGCTGGTGATCGTCGCCTCCAACCTGGTCGGCCATGTGCTGATCACCGAACAGATCCCCAACCAGATCGCCAGCTACGCCCAGCAAGCGTTCTCCAGCCCCTGGATGATCATCCTGGCCATGAACATCCTGCTGCTGTGCATCGGCATGTTCCTGGACCTGCCGGCCGCCATTCTGCTGCTCGGTCCCACCCTGGTGGCGGTGGGCAACAGCATCGGCATGGACCCCATCCAGCTCGGCATCATGATGGCGGTGAACCTGAGCATCGGCCTGTTCACCCCGCCCATAGGTACCACCCTGTTTGTGGCCGCGGCCATCTCTCGGGAAAAGATCGGCCGCATTGTGCGGGAGCTGTGGCCCTTCTACCTGGTGGCGATTACGGTGCTGCTGCTGATCTCCTATGTGCCGGCCTTCACCATCTATTAACCGCGGCGAACGACGCGACAAGGAGCAGCAAATGAATCAATTAGCCTTTATCGGCCTGGGCTCCATGGGCCTGCCCATGGCCAGGAACCTGCTGTCGGCACGCTTTCCGGTGGCCGGTTTCGACATGAATCCTCGGGCCCTGGCGGCCCTGGCAGACGCCGGCGGCCGGGTCTGCGACTCGGCCCGGGACGCGGCCCGGGGGGCAGACGCCCTGATCCTGATGGTGGTCAACGCGACCCAGGCCGAACAGATACTGTTTGACGAGGGGGCTCTTGAGAGCCTGGCGGACGACGCCCTGGTGGTATTGATGGCCACCTGCCCGTCGGCGGCGGTAGCCCGGCTGGCGGAGCGGGTAGCGGCCGTCGGCCGGCAGTTGGTGGATGCCCCTGTGTCCGGCGGCGTGGTCGGTGCCCGGGCCCGCACCCTGTCGATCATGGCGGCGGCACCGGCAGCCGTCTTCGAACGTATTTTTCCGGTGCTGCGGGGCATGGGTGACAAGGTGTTCCACGTGGGCGAAGAGCCGGGACAGGGCGCCGTGGTCAAGACCGTCAACCAACTGCTGTGCGGCGTGCACATCGCCGCCGTGGCCGAGGCCTTTTCCCTGGCGCGCAAGGCCGGGGTGGATCTGCAGGTGTTGCTCGAGATCATGAGCGGCTCGGCGGCGGCCAGTTGGATGCTGAAGGACAGGGGCCCTCGCATGCTGCGGGATGATCCCGAGGTGACCAGCGCCATCGACATTTTCGTGAAGGACTTAGGCATAGTGCTGGCTTCGGGCAGCGACAGCCGGGTGGCACTGCCGCTGGCGGCGGCGGCGCACCAGATGTTCCTCGCCACCGCCGGCCGCGGCCTGGGCCAGGCGGATGACAGCCAGGTGATCCAGAGCTACGACCTGATTAACGGCAACTGCCAAGCATAAAGGAAAGATTCCATGGGACGAGATATTTCCGTAAGCACCGGTGCTTACGACGGCTATGCCATGCCTGAGATCCTGCAGTCGATGCAGCGGTGCGGCATAAAAAATGTGGAGCTGGCCTTTATCAAGGGCTACGTCAACGAGTTTACCGATGCCGATCTGAGCCGGGATTATGCCCGTGAGCTGGTGGCCCTGATGAACTCCCTGGGGCAGCGCTGCCCCACCTTTTCGGGCCATATCAACCTGGGGGATGAAGACGCTATCGCCCAGTTCGAGGTGCGGGCCCGCTTCGCCGCCGAGCTCGGTGCCTCCCGCTTTGTCACCAATGCCGCCACCCTGGCCACCGCCGAACGTTTCTTCGAGCTGGCACCGGATATGGCGGCCATCGCCCGCCAGCATGGCCTGCGGGTTTGCCTGGAAAATCCCGGCGACCGGGTCGACAACATCCTGAACAGCGCTGCCGACATCCCCGCCTTGCTGGCGCGGCTGGAGCGAGACGTGTTCAGCATCAATTACGACGTGGGCAACATCATTTCCCACCGCCCCGGGCTGGATCCGGTGGCCGATACCCTGCAGGCCCTGCCGTACTGCGAGCACCTGCATATCAAGGACGCCTATTACCGCGATGAAAAATACCACTTCTGTGCCCTGGGCGAAGGCCAGATAGATTTTATCCGGTTGCTGCCGGCCATCGAGGCCGCTTTTCCCGAATTGTCATTCAGTCTGGAACTGCCCTTCCGGCTGTTGCGCAATAACGACGCCAAACCCTACAAGAAGACAACGCTGTTGCCGTTGGCGGAAATTGAAAACGAGTTGTTGAAATCCCTGACTTTTCTTGACGATGTATTAAAGGAGATAGACCATGTTGCTGGAAAATAAAGTGTGTGTCATTACCGGTGCCGCCAGCCCCCGCGGTATCGGCCGCAATACCGCCGAGCTGTTCCATAAGCACGGCGCCTATGTGGCCATCCTGGATCTGAACCAGGCCCAGAGCGAGGAAGCGGCCAGGGCGGTGGGCGAGCGCGCCTTCGGCGTGGCCTGCGACGTCACCGACAAGGCCTCCTGCGAGAAGGCGGTCGCCGCGGTGCTGGAGAAATTCGGTCGTATCGACGTGCTGCTCAACAACGCCGGCATCACCCAGCCGCTGAAGACCCTGGAGATCACCCCCGAGAACTACGAACAGGTCACCGATGTCAGTCTGCGCGGTATGCTGTACATGTCCCAGGCGGTGTTGCCGCAGATGGTCAGCCAGAACAGTGGATCCATAGTGAACACTTCCTCGGTATCGGCCCAGCGTGGTGGCGGCATTTTCGGTGGCCCCCACTACAGCGCCGCCAAGGCGGGCATGCTGGGCCTGGGCAAGGCCATGGCCCGGGAGTTCGGGGGGCACAATATCCGCATTAACTCGGTCACCCCCGGCCTGATCCTGACCGATATCACCGGCGGCAAGCTGACCCCCGAGATGAAGGAAAAGATCCTGACCACCATTCCCCTCAACCGCCTGGGGGCGGCGGAGGACGTGTCCAAGGCCTTCCTGTTCCTGGCCTCGGATCTGTCCAGCTACATCACCGGCGCCACCATCGATGTGAACGGCGGCATGCATATTTACTGATGGTGCCCAGGGCGTCATTGCTGGCATGGTAAAACAAGAAGGGGCCGACACCCGGCCCCTCCCGATTGCCGGAAACCCCTTCCGCCCGGGAGGGGGTTTTCTGTTTACTGCATATGACGCCTATCCATCTCCCTCGTGGGCGTCTGCTCCGATCTCCCCGATTTTTCAAGTTCCTCAAGGACACCGGCGGGCTTGCCGTCCCGGCTCCCGGCGCTGTGGTAGCGACCCACAAAGGGGCCTGTCTTGCAGCAAAACCACGGGCATCCCGGTCATGTTTTATAAGGGCTGGGGACAACCCCAAGAGAGAGTACCCAACCATTCGGCGAGCGCATGCTGGCGGTGGGGTTGTCATCCGGATAGTGCCGGCTCTGCAGGGCGCGCTGGTTGCCGCAGGGCCGCCAATGGAAAAGAAGGGAGAAGCATTATGAAAGTCATCACTTCACTCATGGTGGCCGCCGTGTTTGCCCTGGGAACAGTGCCCGCGCAGGCGGTACTCCCGGCGCCCGAGCAGCCGACCATTCAAACCCTGTCGGTCAGGGGTGATGGTGTGGACAACCGTCATTGCACCCTGATGAAAAAGCAAGGCAAAAGGCCGCCTGCCTACTGCGGGCCCTGAGTAGTGCCGGCGCCTGCGGAGCAAGTCGCTCCACCGGGGCCGGACGGCAGCCCCGGGATCAGTGGGGCTGCCGGGTTTCCAGGGTGAGGGCGCCTCGTTCACCGGTGACCAGCCCCGGGCCGGGCGGTATCTCCCGGTCGCTGTGGTATTCCAGCGGTCGCCCCAGGCTACAGGCGGACAGCCCCAGCAGCAGGGTGGCGAGCAACAGCCATCGGGCCATGTGGTCTCCTTAAAATTTAATCCGGGCACCCATCAGCAGGGCGTCGATGTCTTCGGTGCTGACGCCCGGACGGCTCAGATCGTAGTTGCGGTAGCCAAGATAGGCCTCGGTAGCCCAGCGGTCGATGTTCTGCACCGCCTGCAGGCCGTAGGCGCGGCCCTTGTCTCCCGACAGCTCCGCATGTTCCGTGCGGTGGTAGTCGAGGGAGAGGGCGGTTTCGCCGAAGCGGAACCAGTGCTGGCGGTAGCCCAGCTTGCCATAGTAGAAGCGGGGATCTCCGGCGGTGTCCAGCTCCCGGCGGCCGGCGGCCAGGGTGAGGTTGAAGCCATTGTCGAGCAGGGCGGACACCGAGCCGTTGACCTGGCCGTCGTTGTCCTTCTGGTTGGAGTAGGCGAGGGCGGTGGCGAGGGTGAAGAAGTCGTATTCCGCCGAATACTTGAGCGCGGTATCCCAGGCATCGTTTTCCACGGTGCCGACCGACCAGGTCAGGCCGGCGAAGCTCGGGGTGTCGTAGCGCAGGCGATCGCGCCGGCCCAGTCCGTCCAGGTTGATAAAGGTATCGCCCACGGTGGACTCGAGCAGATTGCCGTCGCCGTCCCGGAAGCGGATCCCCCCGGCGATGTCGCCGGTGCTGGAATAGCCGGCCAGCGCAGTGCCCGAGAGATCCATCTCGGAGCTGTCTTCGCTGGCGGTCCAGCCCTGGCCCAGCCAGAGTTTGCCGTAGCGCTGGTGATCGAAGTAGATCTCCAGGCGGCGCTCGCTGATGGTGTCCCCGGAAACGCTCTCGTTTTCCTGGTTGACGTCGGCGGTGGAATTGGACTCAAGCTGCAGTTCGATGGCGGTGCCCACGGTCAGCTCGTTGCCCACATCTCCCTCGCCGATGAGGCGGACGCGGGTGGAGGAGGCGTCGTTGTCGACATGGTAGAGATCGCCGTCCTGGCCGTCGTCCGCGTACAGCAGGGCCCGATTGACATGGCCCGACAGGGACAGGCGGATGCTGTCGTTGCCGGAGGTGACGCTACGGCTGGCGGGGGCCGTGGCCGCCGCCCGGGTTTCCGCCGCCTCCGCCCGGGCTTCGGCCTGGGCGGTTTTGGTTTCGAGTTGTTCTATGCGGTTCAGCAGGGCGTTGAGCTGGTCCTTTAACTGACTGAGCTCTTCCGCGTCACTGGCGGCCTGGGTCGAGGGGGTGAGCGCGAGGGCAACCAGGCTCGCCACCAGGGTTCGAGTTCCTTTCATGGTTTTGCTCCACTGCAATTAATGATTATGTATAGGGCTGTGCCGGCGCCGTCTCCTCATGGGCATGGCGAGTCGCTACCACAGCGGTATGTTAAAGAATAGTTGCGTGATGCGATTGCGTCGCGAGGGCGCGGCCACTTTTCGGGGCCGGACCAACAGGCTCACCGGGAAGAGGGTCGGCCGGCCAACGGCCGGGTTCCTGGCGCGGGATAGGGTTTCCCGCAGCGTCTGCTTCCTGCTATGCTCAGGCTGTTAACAAAGGAGGGCCGGATGCGCATATTGTTTGCCCTGCTTGGCAGTCTTTCATTGGGGTTGGGGGTACTGGGCGCCTTTTTGCCGGTGTTGCCTACCACGCCCTTCGTGCTGTTGTCGGCCTTTCTGTTCGGCAAGTCTTCGCCCCGGGTGCATGCCTGGCTGGTCGGCCATCCCTGGTTCGGTGGCATGATCCGCGACTGGCAGGCTCATCGCGGCCTGCGTGCCCATGTGCGCAGAAGGGCCCTGCTGATGATGGCCCTGAGCTTTTCCTTTTCCATCTACATAGTGCCGCTGTGGTGGGTCAAGGTGGGCCTGGTGCTCACATTTTTGGCGCTGCTGGTGTGGTTTTTGCGCTTGCCCCTGGTGCCCGACCAGCCCGCGGTTGCAATGAAACAGCCTAGGCCCTAAGCTAGCCGCAATTCAACCTGATATGCCATGCCCGTGCCATACCCGGGCCTAACAAGGCTGCCTGTCTCATATGAAACAAGAAACCCTTAAGCTGATTGCCGACAGTATCGTCTCCATTCCCGATTACCCCAAGCCGGGCATCATCTTTCGCGATATCACCAGCCTGGTGGAAAACGCCGAGGCCTTTCGCCTCACCATAGACACCCTGGTGGAGCTGTATCGCCACTCCGGTATCAACAAGGTATTGGGCACCGAGGCCCGCGGCTTTATCTTCGGCGCCCCGGTGGCGGCCGCCCTCGGGGTGGGCTTTGTGCCGGCGCGCAAGCCCTCCAAGCTGCCGCGGGAGGTGATAGAGGTGGCCTACGATCTGGAATACGGCCAGGACAAGCTGCAAATCCATGTGGACGCCATCGCGCCCGGCGAGAAGGTGCTGATCGTCGACGATCTGCTGGCCACCGGTGGCACCGTGGAAGCGGCGGTCAAACTGGTGCGCCGTTGTGGCGGCGAGGTGCAGGACGCGGCCTTCGTCATCGGCCTGCCGGCCCTGGGCGGCATGCAGCGACTGAACAAACTGGGCGTCAAGGTGACCAGCCTGGTCGAGTTCGACGGCCATTAATCGCCGATGAGTTATCAGGTTCTTGCCAGAAAATGGCGCCCCCGCCGCTTCACCGAGGTGGTGGGCCAGCAGCATGTGCTCACCGCCTTGGTCAACGCCCTGGCCCAGGGACGGCTGCACCACGCCTACCTGTTCAGCGGTACCCGCGGGGTGGGCAAAACCTCCATCGCCCGCTTGCTGGCCAAGGCCCTGAACTGCGACACCGGCGTCACCGCCGACCCTTGCGGCAAGTGTGCCAGTTGCCAGGAGATAGAGCAGGGCCGCTTCGTCGATCTGCTGGAGATAGACGCGGCCAGCCGCACCAAGGTGGAAGACACCCGCGAGCTGCTCGACAACGTGCAGTACCAGCCGGCGCGGGGCCGCTTCAAGGTGTACCTTATCGACGAGGTGCACATGCTCTCCCGCCACAGCTTCAACGCCCTGCTCAAGACCCTGGAAGAGCCGCCACCCCATGTGAAGTTCCTGCTGGCCACCACGGATCCCCAGAAGCTGCCCATCACCATCTTGTCCCGCTGCCTGCAGTTCCACCTGAAGAGCCTGGAGCCGGATCTTATCGACGGCCAGCTGCGTCACATCCTGCAGCAGGAGCAGTTGCCGTTCGAGCCCGAAGCCACCGCCGCCCTGGCGCGGGCGGCCGACGGCAGCCTGCGCGACGCCCTGAGCCTGACCGATCAGGCCCTGGCCTTCGGCAACGGCGAGGTGCGGCTGGCGCAGGTGGAGGCCATGCTCGGCAACCTCAACCGCCAGCAGTTGCTGGCGCTGGTGGAGGCGGTGCTGGCCGGCGACGGCGAGGCCCTGCTGGCGCGGGTGGCCGAATTGGCCAGCCTGGGGCCGGATTACGACCAGATCCACAAGGAGCTGATCGGCTTCTGGCACCAGCTGGCGCTGGCCCAGGTGGTGCCGGCCCACAACCTGCCCCATGCCGCCGAACTCAACCGCCTGGCGCCGCTGGTCGCCCCCGAGCAGATCCAGCTTTACTACCAGATCTGCCTGCAGGGCCGCAAAGATCTGCCCTTCGCGCCCGACGGCCGTTCGGCGCTGGAGATGACGTTGCTGCGTGCCCTGGCCTTTCGCGCCGAGGCGCCGAGCGCGGTGACGCCGGCTGTTGCGGCATCTGGTGCCGGAGCTGCTCCCGTAAAAAAGCCTGAGCCGCCGTTGCCCGAGGCCGCCCCCGAAGGGGCGGACGACGACGAGGCCATGGCGGCCAAACTGCTGCAGGAACAGGCCGAGATCCTGACCGAGGCCGGCCGCATGGGCCATCCGGCCACCCTTGCCAACGGCGAGACACCGGCTCAGGCTGTTGCGCAACCGCAACCGCAACCGCAACCGCAACCGCAACCGCAACCGCAACCGCAGGAGCCCGCCCAGGAGAGGGCGCTGCCGGCCGCCTTGCCGCCTGCGGGGTCTGCCGCCAGCGAGGTGTCGCCGGGCGAAGCCTTATCGGCGCCAGCGCCGGTGGTGGACGAAGCCGCCGCCGAGGTGGCCCGCATCCGTCGTCTGCTGCAAACCCGTAACCGGCTGCGTAGCCAGGAGCCGGAAAAAACGGCCACACCTGTGGCCAGGGTCGAGCCCAGGGCCGAGGCGAGGCCACCGGCCAGGCCGGCACCGGCGGCCCCGCCTGTCAGCGCACCGGCAACGCTTGCGCCAGGCTCCGTGGCCACGGCCCCGCAAAGGCCCATGCCGATGCGGACTCCCGTCGAGAGCGGGCCGGCGGCGGACGAATTGCCGCCGCTCGATGCCTACGAAGACATGCCCTGGGACAACGACGATCTGCCCCCCTGGCAGGACGAACCCATGGCGATCGCAAGCGCCCCCGCCGAGCCGATGCCCGCCCGTACCGGGCCGGCTCCCGTGCCGGACGCCGTGCCAGAAAAAGCGCCGCCCAAGGCGCAGCCAAGGCCGGCAACCAGTTCCCAGGCCAAGCCCCCGGCAACGGGCCTGGCCAGGGCTTCGCACAACGATACCGGGCCGGCGCCACTCAAGGCCGCCAGCCTGCTGCCCCAGGCCGAGGACGAATGGACCCGGATGGTGGCTGCGTTGCCCCTGGGCGGCCTGCTGCGGCAACTGGCCATGCACAGTACCCTGGAGCGCAGCGACGCCGAGTGGCGGCTCTGGCTGCGCCCGGCCCACCGCCACCTGTTGACCGACAAGACCCGGCAGGAACTGGAAGCGGTGCTTAAGGAGCAGCAGTCCGCGCCCGTCAGCCTGACGGTGGAAATAGGCGAAGGGCAGGGGCAGACTCCTTTCGAAATTGAACAGCTGCTGTACCAGGCGGCCAAAGCGCGTGCCAGGGATGAAATAGAGGCCGATGATGCGGTACAATTTTTTATCTCGCGCTTTGCCGCCGTGCTCGACAGCGACAGCATCGAACCCATGGCGCAGTAAGGCACTGCGTTTGTTAACCCATCAATTAAGAGTGACAACCTATGTTTGGTAAAGGTGGACTTGGAAATATCATGAAGCAGGCCCAGCAGATGCAGGAAAAGATGCAGAAGCTGCAGGAAGAGCTGGCCCAGATGGAAGTGGTGGGTGAGGCCGGCGCAGGCCTGGTCAAGGTGACCATGACCGGCAGCCACTCGGTACGCCGGGTCGAGCTGGACGACAGCCTGCTGGAAGACGACAAAGAGCTGCTGGAAGACCTGATGGCCGCCGCCGTCAACGACGCCGTGCGCCGCATCGAAGAGCAGAACAAGAGCCGCATGGCCGAACTCACCGGCGGCATGCAGCTGCCCCCCGGTTTCAAGATGCCGTTCTAAAGCCTGAAGCCGTGAGCTGGAAGCTGGAAGAATTAAGATTGACGTCTGCCAACAGCCGTTTATGTTTCATCTTCCAGCTTCCAGCTTCCAGCTTCCAGCTTCCAGCTTCCAGCTTCCAGCTTCCAGCTTCCAGCTTCCAGCTTCCAAAGAGTCCTGTCATGCGTTTTAGCCCCCTGTTGGATGAACTGATCAAAAGCCTGCAAGTCTTGCCCGGGGTCGGGCCCAAGTCGGCCCAGCGGATGGCCTTTGCCCTGCTGGAACGCCAGCGCGCCGGCGGCCGCAAACTGGCCCACGTGCTGGAGCAGTCGCTGGATCGCATCGGCCATTGCCGCCAGTGCCGGACCTTTACCGAGGAAGAAATCTGCCCCATCTGCGCCAATCCCAAGCGGGCCCTGGGCGGCCAGCTGTGCATCGTGGAGAGCCCGGCCGACGTGGTGGCCATCGAGCAGACCGGCCAGTTCCAGGGCCGCTACTTCGTACTGATGGGCCATCTGTCGCCCCTGGACGGGGTGGGGCCGGAAGAGTTGGGGTTGGACCGGCTGGCCGACTGGCTGGCCGCCGAGCAGTTCGAGGAGCTGATCCTGGCCACCAATCCCACGGTGGAAGGGGAAGCCACCGCCTACTTTATCGCCGACATCGCCCGCAGCCACGGGGTTCGGGTCAGCCGCATCGCCCATGGGGTGCCTATCGGCGGCGAGCTGGAACTGGTGGACGGCAACACCCTCAGCCACTCCCTGATGGGCCGCAAGGCGTTCGCCGATTAAAATCGGGCCCAGCGGGCCCATTGCCATGGACTCTCCCGCCAACGGTGCCGGGGTTTGGTCGACTGAAGTCGACCCTACAGACACCTCCATCCGTAGGGCCCATTTCAATGGGCCGTTCCGCCAACGGCGCCGGGGTTCGGTCGAATAAATTCGACCCTACGGGGATCCTGCGGGCAGGAGCGCTCGGCTCAGGGATAAAACGTCAGGTTGGCGATACGCACCAGCACGCCCGCGAACAACAGTATGCCGCCGTAGCGCAGCCACTGGTATTCGCTCAAGGTCAGATCTTTTGCCCGGTTGAAGACGATCTTCGGCAGGGCCAGCCAGTCGTGCTTGCGGCTGCCGTAGCGCAGGGTGCCCACCAGCACCAGGATCAACCCGGCCAGCAACAGCAACACTTCGATGATTTTCAGCCAGTGCATGGCGCTCCTTCCCGGCACCGCCTCGGCGCCTTATTGTTAACAGCTTGTTGCGACCAGTGTAGCCGGCCGGGCGGGCACCCGGCCATTAGCCAAAGGTCGCAGGCGCTAAATGGCCAGGCTATAGAGGGCCACCGGGCTGAGCCGGGCCAGGGTCTGGGCGGCGGTGTCGTGCTGGCGGATGCCGGCTTCGGCTTCCACCATCACCGCCTGGCGGATCCGCGCCGGCGTCGCGCCCTGCAGCAGCACCTGGCTCAGGGCCAGCTGCATGGGGCTCAGGCTCGGGTTGAAGGCGGCGTTTTCCAGGTAGCGGCCGCGGCAGACGCGGCCGTCGTCCAGCAGCAGTGCCACCCCGGCCCGGTTCTGGCTGTAGGGGGCGTAGCTGGCGTTGGCCTCCGCCAGCGCCGCCAGCAGCAACGGATCCTCGGTATCAAAGGCGAGGCTGCCGGCCGGGGCGTTGAGCATGCCGCCGTCAATGCCCAGATCCGCCGGGCCGAAGGCGTGGGGCAGCAGCTCGGCCAGGCTCTGGCGCGTCTGGGGAAGGACGATGGCCAGGCTGTCCTGGTTCAGTTCGTTCATAAACTGGCGGCAATGGCCGCAGGGGCTGGCGGTGACCACCACCTTGTCGATACGCCTTTCCCCCCACAGGGCGGCATGGCCGATGGCGGACTGCTCGGCGTGCAGGGAGTGATTGAGCGGCAGGCCGTCCACCTCCAGGTTGGCGCCCAGGTACCAGTGGCCGGAGTCGGCGATGGCCAGGGCACCGACCCGAAAGTGGGAGACCGGCACCAGCGCCTTCTGCTGGGCCAGGGGCAGCAGGGCCAGGGCCAGCTCGTCCTGGCCGAGGCCGGTGGCCTGTTGCAGGGCGTCTATCTGCGCCGGGCTGAAACGGCAATGGGTGTCGAGTTGCAGTTGTTGCAGTGCCTGGTCGAGGGGTTGGGCCATCACAGCCTCCTTGAGTGGGACTTTAGGACATGAACCAAAGGTACAGATGAAACAGCGGCGGGGCCAGCACGGCGGTGGCGATGCCGCACACCACCATGGCCAGGGAGGAAAAGGCGCCCTGCACCGTGCCCACTTCGGCGGCGGCGCCGGTGCCGATGGCGTGGGCGCCGGCGCCCATGGCCAGGCCCTGGGCTTCCGGATGGTGGATGCCCGCCAGCCGCATCAGCGGAAAACCGAGGATGGCGCCCATCATGCCGACGATGATCACCAGGCCGGCGGCGATGGCCGGAATGCCGCCCATGGCCTGGCTTACGCTCATGGCCAGGGGGGTGGTGATGGACTTGGTGGCGATGGAGGCCAGCAGCGCCGGGTTGGCGCGCACCAGGCCGCCGATCAGCAGGGTGGTGCCCACCGAGATCAGCACCGACAGGCTGCAGCACAGCAGTATGGGGCCCAGCTGGCGGCGAATTTTGGCCGCCTGCTGGTAAAGGGGCAGGGCAAAGGCCACCACGGCGAGCTCCAGCAGCAGGCTGAGCGGCCGGGTGCCGGCCTGGTAGTCGGCGGGATCCTGGCCGGTGAGCAGCAGCAGGCCGATGATGGCCAGTGCCGGCAGCAGTATGGGGTTAACCAGCGGGCTTTTCAGCCGCCGGGCCAGCTTTTTCACCAGCAGGTAGAGCAGGGCGGTGAGCGGAATGGCGAGCCAGAGCATCATGACTGCAGCCTCTGGTAGAGCCGGCCCACCACCAGCAGGATCAGCACCAGGCCGCTCAGGGCGGAGGCGATGATAAGCCCGATCCCCTCGCTCAGCACGTCCACATAGCCGAGCAGGCCGGCCGCCACCGGGATGAACAGCAGCGCCATATGGCGCAGGATCAGCTGGCCGCCATCGTGCACCCAGGCCAGTGGAATAAGCTGGGTGCTCAGCAGGAAGAACAGCAGGAAGAGGCCGAGGATACTGCCCGGAAAGGCGAAGGGCAGCAGGGCGGCGGCGCCCTTGCCCACCAGCAGGCAGGCCAGGATCACCGCAAAGTCGCGTATCAGTTTCATGGCGTCACTCACAGGGACTGGACGTAACGGGCCACCGCCTGCAGCAGGGCCAGCTTGCGTTCATCATCCTGATGCTCGATCACCAATTGTTCCAGTCGGTGCATATAGGGCTCGGCCTGGGCCTGCAGCCGGTCCTGGCAGTGCAGCCGCCAGCGCTGCCACTCCTGCTCGCTCAGGGTATGGGGATAGTTGCGGGCCCGGTAGCGGAACAGCAACTCGGGCAGGCGGGCATCGTTGAACTGCAGGGGCAGCTCGGCCAGGGCCTCGGGGCGGCTGGTGCGCACCATGGCCATGGCGGCCTTGTCCGCGTCGTTGAAAAAGCCGCCCTGGTAGAGGGCCGCGTCCACATCGCTCACCGGCGCGAACTCCCGTTCCTGCTGGTACAGCTCCACCAGCTTGGCACGGATCTCCGGGTGGCGGCGCAGCAGATCCAGGCTCTGGCGGCAGCGGGCGCGATCGATGCCAAGCTGGTCGGCGCGGCTTTCGGTGAGCGCCGCCGCCTTGGCCAGCACCGGGCACTTGTTGATGTGCACCAGCTTCACCGGCACCGGGGCCAGCTCGCCCAGATCTTCCCGCCGGGTATAGAGCCGCTCGCGCAGTTGCTCCACGTCCAGCTCCACCAGGGGGCTCAGATCCATCGCCAGGTTGACGCAGATCACCGCGTTGGCGTTGTCCGGGTGCCAGGCCAGGGGGGCAATCCAGCTGGCGCAGCCCTGCCAGGCCGAGAACATGCCGGACACATGCACCAGGGGCTTGTTGCCGATCACGTCGATCAGCGCCTTCACCTTGTGCTTGTTGCGCAGCTCGAACAGGTAGTCGAACAGCCTGGGCTGGGCCTGGCGCAGCAGCCGGGCCAGGGCGATGGTGGCGCGCACGTCGGCCAGGGCGTCGTGGGCGTTGCCGTGGTCAATGCCGTTGGCCGCGGTGAGGCGCTCCAGTTTGAAGCTGGGCTTGCCGTCCTCGTCTTCCGGCCAGTGGATGCCCTCCGGGCGCAGGGCATAGAAGGCGCGCACCACGTCCAGCAGATCCCAGCGGGAATTGCCCTGCTGCCAGCTGTAGGCGTAAGGGTCGTAAAAGTTGCGGTACAGGGTGTGGCGGGTCACCTCGTCGTCGAAGCGGATATTGTTGTAGCCGAGGATGCAGGTGTTGGGTTTGCTGAACTCGTCGTGGATGCGGGCGATAAAGTCGGCCTCGCACAGTCCTTCCTGCTGGGCCTTCTGCGGGGTGATGCCGGTGATCAGGGTGGCCTCGGGCGAGGGCAGGTAGTCCGGCGGCAGGCGGCAGTAGAGCATCAGCGGCTCGCCGATCTCGTTGAGTTCGGCGTCGGTACGGATGCCGGCGAACTGCACCGGCCGATCCAGGGCCGGATTGACCCCCGCCGTCTCATAATCGTGGAAGAAGAAACTGGGCTGTGCCTGCTCGCTCATGGTTGTTCTTTTGGAAGTGCCTGACGGGTACCGTCATTATGCGCGAGCAAGGCGGTGAACCCAAGTCGAGAAGGGGACTAAAGCGGCAGGGAAGGCACGATCGACTGAGTTTTGTCCGCCAGCAGGCAAAAGGAGAGCAAAAAGGCCGGAGCTGGTCCGGCCTTTGGGGATGGGATCACTCGGCTACGTCTTCTACCGGCTCGTAGTCTTCGTCGCCGCTGCCGGAGGCCATGGGGGTACACAGGCGGTGCACGCGCTTGGGACCTATGACTTTCAGGTATTTCAGCCAGACTTTGGCATGGCGGCTTTCAGGGGCTGCCCCTTGCTGAACCTGCTCGATAAAACGTTGCTCTTCATCGGTGGCCGGCGCCCGCTGACCGGTATACAACCCCAGCATGGCATGGCCGCATTGCTCAAGCAGTTGGGCTTCCGCCACCGTAAACTCGCCGCAACGACGCAACCCGCGAGGGAAGTGGGCGAAGTCCTGAAAAGGCTTGGGTGACTCAAAGCTCATATTCACTCTCACTCTAAGTGGCTCTATAGATCGCGGAAAGTATGGCACCGCATGCCGGTACGCAAAAT
The DNA here is from genome assembly GCF_002407485.1 of Zobellella denitrificans. Lineage (NCBI taxonomy): Bacteria > Pseudomonadati > Pseudomonadota > Gammaproteobacteria > Aeromonadales > Aeromonadaceae > Zobellella > Zobellella denitrificans. The sequence goes on from NZ_CP012621.1 coordinate 1,737,958, forward strand.
CAATTTTCTGCATGAAACGTGAAAAATATTTTTACGGATGTTTTGGGACATCGGCTGTCGCCTTCGGCGGGTTCGGTCCCGTTCCTGCGGGTGCCCTTTTGGGGACGCGGGCAGGTGGCCCGGGCAGCAACGCGATGGCTGAAAACCGGTCGTGGGGCGGGGAAGGGGAAGCAGGCGGGACGAGGATCCGGGGGCCGACAGGCAGCGGCGGCACTGCCGTGCCGCCGGATTGGGGATCAGAGCAGTTCCACTTCGTCCGCCTGTGGCCCTTTCTTGCCCTGGGTGACCACAAAGCTGACCGGCTGGCCTTCCTTGAGGGTCTTGAAACCATCACCCCGTATGGAGGAAAAGTGAACGAACAGATCCGCGCCGGAGGCCCGGGAGATGAATCCAAACCCTTTTTCCTCGTTGAACCATTTTACGGTCCCTGTTTCTTTCGTACTCATAGTGTATTTCCGCTCTAGCCTGACAGGGTGGCGATAAAAGCACCGCCACTGCATTGATAGTAGCAGGTGCCGTCGAAGCGGGTTCCTCCGGTCGCTAATTTTCTGCCGATCCACCGTCCGAAAAGGGGATGGCGGGGATGTTGAGGGTGCCGTTCGACCTCCATTTTCATCCTTAATCAATGCTAAAATGAATGCTGTTCAAATTAATTTAACAGGGATAAGGTTGCAATTAATCAGTGATTTGCTAGTTTAGTAATGCATTTTTACTTTGCCCACTAACTAAAACTGATTAGACCTATAAATTATGGATATGGACACGGATACCACACTAGAACTGCAGTTGCTGCTGCGTCATCCCAGGTCGACCGACGGCCACGAGGTGAACCGCCTGATCGCCCGTTGCAAGCCGCTCGACACCAACTCCACCTACTGCAACCTGCTGCAGTGCCTGCATTTTGCCGAGACCTGCATGCTGGCCGAAGACGAGGAAGACGGCTCCCTGCTGGGGTTTATCTCTGCCTACCGTAAACCGACCGATCCAAGCACCCTCTTTGTTTGGCAGGTAGCCATAGATAAACGCGCCCGCGGCGAAGGCCTGGCCCGCACCCTGCTCGACACCATACTGGGCTCGCCGGCCTGCGAGGGCGTCACCCATGTCGAGACCACCATCACCGCCGACAACACCGCCTCCTGGGCGCTGTTCGACAGCCTGGCCCGTGACCAGGGCAAGGGACAGGGCGTGCGCCATGTGCTGTTCGATCGGGAACGGCACTTCGACGGCGCCAGCAAGAGCGAGATCCTCTATCGCATCCCCCTCGCCTGAGCCCCGGGGCCCGTTCGCGTTATTTTCGATGTTTAGATTTGAACTCAAGACTTTAAGGAGTCGAGATGAGTATTTTTGATGTAATGGAATCCAGTGTACAAACTTACGCCCGCTCTTTTCCGGTGGTGTTCAACCAGGCCCGCGGGGTATGGCTGCACGACACCAAGGGCAAGCGCTACCTGGACTTCCTCGCCGGCGCCGGCACCCTCAACTACGGGCACAACCATCCGGTGCTGAAAGAGGCCCTGATTGAGTATATCCAGGCCGACGGCATCGCCCACGGCCTGGATATGCACACCTCGGCCAAGGCGGCCTTCCTGACCGCGCTGCAGGACATCGTCCTCAAGCCCCGTGGCCTGGATCACGTGGCCCAGTTTACCGGCCCTACCGGCACCAACGCGGTGGAAGCGGCGATGAAGCTGGCGCGCAAGGTCACCGGCCGGGAGAACATCGTGGCCTTTACCAACGGTTTCCACGGCGTCAGCCTGGGGGCCCTGGCCGCCACCGGCAACCAGCACCACCGCGGCGGCGCCGGCACCGTGCTGGCCAACATCACCCGTCTGCCCTACGACGGCTACCCGGGCGCCGGTGACGACAGCCTGCTGCTGTTCGAAACCATGCTCAACGACAACTCCAGCGGCCTGGACAAGCCCGCCGCCGTGCTGTTCGAGGTGGTGCAGGGCGAGGGCGGGCTCAATGCCGCCTCGGTGACCTGGCTCAAGCGACTCGAAGCCATCTGCCGCCGGCACGAGATCCTGCTGATCGCCGACGACATCCAGGCCGGCTGCGGCCGTACCGGCACCTTCTTCAGCTTCGAGCCGGCGGGCATCAAGCCGGACATCATCACCCTGTCCAAGTCCCTGAGCGGCATGGGCCTGCCCTTTGCCCTGGTGCTGATGCGCCCCGACCTGGATCAGTGGGAGCCCGGCGAGCACAACGGCACCTTCCGCGGCAACAACCATGCCTTCATCACCGCCTGCAAGGCGCTGGAAACCTTCTGGCGGGACGACCAGTTCGCCGCCGGGGTGCGCGCCAAGGGCGAATTGCTCAGCCGTCGCCTGCAGGCCATGGTCGACAAGCACCCGCAGCTGTTCGACAAGGTCAAGGGCCGGGGCATGATGCAGGGCATCGCCTGCGTGAGCGGCGACATCGCCGATGTGATCACCAGCAAGGCCTTCGAGCGCGGCCTTATCATCGAAACCGCCGGCCCCGACGACGAAGTGGTCAAGTGCCTGTGCCCGCTCGTCATCAGCGAGGCCGAGCTGAACCAGGGTCTGGACTGGCTGGAAGCGGCTGTCGACGAAACCGCCGGCGAGCGCCTGAGCAAGGCCTCCTGAGCGCAGCCCCGGCGGCGGCCGTCGCCGGGGGCTCCACCCCTTTATGCATTGCTCGCGCCCGCGCACAGGGTGCCGGGTGAGCTTTACCTTGCCGCCACGGGCGGGAAGAGCAACAGAATTGAAAATTGAAGGAAATACCATGATCGTACGTACTCTCGCCGAATGTGAACAAACCGAACGCCGGGTCAAGTCCGAAACCGGCACCTGGGAAAGCACCCGTATGCTGCTGAAAAGCGACAACATGGGTTTTTCGTTCCATATCACCACCATCTATGCCAATACCGAGACCCATATCCACTACCAGAACCACCTGGAGTCGGTGTACTGCATGAGCGGTAACGGCGAAATCCAGACCCTGGCCGACGGCAAGGTCTATCCCATCACGCCCGGCACCCTTTACATCCTGGACCAGCACGACGAGCACCTGCTGCGCGGCGGCAGCGAGGACATGAAACTGGCCTGCGTGTTCAACCCGCCGCTCACCGGCAAGGAAGTGCACGATGCCGACGGCGTTTATCCGCTGGAAACGGAAGAGGCGGAAGGCTGAGTTAAATTAGCTGCGCAAAGCAACGGCGGGGATTGCCGTAGCCGACACGCTTCAAGCCCATCCATGGGACGCTCGGCAAATGCATCTGACCGCCAGGGATGGCGGAAATGCCGAAAATGCAGGAGCAACTTTTCGGCCCTGACATTTGACGGTCGGCTACGGTAATCCCCGCTGCTGCTTCGCTATGCCTTTGCGCTCCGCACCTTTTCACTGGGCAGGGTTGTAAAATCCAGGCCCATTGAAAATGTGCGCTCAAAAATATCCAACATTCACATCAGGGAACGGGAGAACCACAGAGTGTCACATACAGTAGAAAAAATCGGCGGAACCTCCATGAGCCAGTACCGGGCGGTACGGGACAACATAGTGCTGCACAACCGCAAGGCGGGCGACTATTACCGGCGCATGCTGGTGGTGTCGGCCTTCGGCGGCATCACCGACGGCCTGCTGGAATGCAAGCGCACCGGCGCGCCGGGGGTGTACGCCACCTATGCGGACGCCGAGGACGACGGTGCCTGGGAGCAGGCGCTCGACAACGTCAGCCAGCGCATGGCCCAGATCAATGAAGAGATGTTCGGCACCACCCCCGAGCGGCTGCTGGCGGATTCCTTCCTGCAGGAGCGCATCAGCGGCATCCGCGACTGCCTGCACCACCTGCGCCAGGTCTGTGCCTTCGGCCAGTTCCAGCTGGACGAACAGCTGCAGACCATCCGCGAGCTGCTGGCCGCCATGGGCGAGGCCCACAGTGCCCACAACATGGTGCTCTACCTGCGCCAGAGCGGGGTCAACGCCGTGCTGATGGATCTGACCGGCTGGCGCGACGACGAGGCCCTGACCCTGGACGACGCCCTGACCCGGGCCCTGGCGCGGGTGGACTTGTCCAGCCAGTTGCCGGTGGTGACCGGCTATGCCCATTGCCGGGAGGGACTGATGAGCAGCTTCGACCGGGGCTACAGCGAAATGACCTTCAGCCGGCTGGCGGTGCTGAGCGGGGCGCGCGAGGCCATCATCCACAAGGAATACCACCTGAGCAGCGCCGATCCGCGCCTGGCGGGGGAGGACAATGTCATCCCCATCGGCCGCACCAATTACGACGTGACCGACCAGCTCTCCAACCTGGGGATGGAGGCGATCCACCCCCAGGCCGCCAAGGGCCTGCGTCAGCAGGGCATACCGCTGCGGGTGCGCAACACCTTCGAGCCGGATCACGAAGGGACCCTGATCACCACCGACTACCGCAGTCCCTCGCCCTGCGTGGAGATGGTGGCGGGCCGGCGCAACCTGTTTGCGGTGGAGCTGTTCGATCAGGACATGGTGGGCCGGGTGTCCCACTACGCCGAGGGCTTTACCGACGAGCTGGACAAGATGCAGCTCAACCTGGTGGCCAAGGACATGAACGCCAACACCCTGACCTATTACCTGGCCGGCAACCGCAAGCAGGTGCAACGCCTGGTGGGGGCGCTGCAGCGCCGCTTCGCCAACGCCGAGGTCAACACCCACAAGGTGTCGCTGGTGTCGGCGGTGGGCAGCGACATGAACATCCCCGGCCTGCTGGCCCGCTCGGTGGGCGCGCTCAACCAGGCCCGGGTGCCGGTACGGGCCGTGCACCAGTCGCTGCGGGCGGTGGAAATGCAGTTTATCGTGGACGACGAGCACTACGAGCAGGCGGTGGTGTCCCTGCACGACGAACTGGTGCATACCCACGCCGACACCGTGGCCCTGGCGGTGGCCTGATCCTGCGTTAGGGGTGAGGCGTGAGGGGTGAGGCGTGGGGGGACGCCGAACTCTGGAGCGCAGGCGGCCCGCCTGCCTTCCCGCGCAGCGGGAACCTTCGACCTAAAAATGACGCTGTAGGGCAGGAATCATTGCCTTTGCCCAGAGGTGCAGCTTTTATGCGGGTGGACTGCACATTTCGCCGGCTAAAGCGGCGTCTACCACGCCTCCCCCCTCACCCCTCATCCGCCTTCCCTGTACCGCCGGTTTTTGGCACACTTGCCCCTTGTTTCCTTATTTATCCGGACTTCTTAAATGGCAAAGCGAGCCTGCGCCCTGCATATCCTGGTCAAAACCGAGGCCGAGTGCCTGGCGCTCAAGCAACAACTGGACAAGGGTGCCGACTTCGGCAAGCTGGCCAAGCAGCATTCCATCTGCCCGTCCGGCAAGCGCGGCGGCGATCTGGGCGAATTCAGCAAGGGCGACATGGTCGGCCCCTTCGACAAGGCGGTGTTTACCGGCCCCGAACTCAAGGTACAGGGGCCGGTCAAGACCCGCTTCGGCTATCATCTGATCAAGGTGCTCTACCGCAACTGACCGCCCGCCTTTCCCCAACGGACATCGCACATGTACCTTGAACACATCCAGATCCGCAACTTCATGGGCATCAACCAGCTGTCGCTGCACCTGGATCAGAGCACGGCCCTGATGGGGGAGAACGCCTGGGGCAAGACCAGCCTGTTCCGGGCCCTGTGGCGGCTGCTGGGGCAGGGGGCCTGCTGCTACCAGTTCGTGGAAGATGACTTCTACCGCACCGAGCAAAACACCACCGCCGACGAGTTGCAGATAGTGCTCAGCTACCGCGAGCACCGGCCCGGCATCAGCGAGCACTCCGCCCGGCTGGCCCGGCTGGAGTCGGTGTGGGTCAGGCACAAGGACAACTACCACCGGGTGCACTATCGCGCCCGGGCCTGGCGCACCGGCCAGGGCGTGGTGAGCGAGCACGACTTCGTCGATGCCGCCGGCAACCCCATCGTGCTGGACAACGCCGCCCAACTGGTCCATCAGCTGATCGAGATGAACCCGGTGTTCCGCCTGCGCGACTCCCGCGGCGCGCCGGAAAACCTGCCCATCGTCAGCCTGAACGGCGACTACGAACAGCTGCTGACCCGCCTGAGCGAGCAACTGGCGGAAGAAGACGAGCTGAGCCAGCGGGACATCAAGGCCGGCCTGGACGCGGTGCGCCAGCTGTTCGAGCACTATTTCACCCCCCAGGGGGCCACCAGCCGGGCGCCCCGCCGGGCCAAGGACATCGCCGTGCACCCGGTGACCCTCAGCCAGTTGGGCAAGCTCAACGACTGGCAGCCCACGGGGGAGGAGAGCGGCCTGTCGCTGGCGCTCTCGGCCGTGGCCCGCACCGTCCTGCAGGCCCGGGGTGGCCGTCCCATAGAGACGGGCGCCCGGCCGCTGCTGCTGATAGAAGATCCCGAGAGCCGGCTGCACCCCACCACCCTGGCGGTGACCTGGGGCATCCTCGAGCGCTTTCCCGGCCAGAAGCTGGTGACCACCAATTCCGGCGATCTGCTCTCTGCCTTTCCGCTCAACCACCTGCGCCGGCTGGTGCGGGTCGAGCACGAAACCCTGAGCTTCCATATCGGCAACGAGAAATACAGCGGGGAGGACATGCGCCGCATCGCCTTCCACGTGCGCATCAACAGGCCCATGTCGCTGTTCGCCCGCTACTGGCTGCTGGTGGAAGGAGAAACCGAGATCTGGCTGCTGGCGGAGCTGGCGCGGATCTGCGGCTATGTGCTGCCCGCCGAGGGCATCCGTATCATCGAGTTCGCCCAGTGCGGCCACAGCCCGCTGATCAAGGTGGCGCGGGATTTCGGCATCGGCTGGCACCTGCTGACCGACGGCGACGAAGCCGGCCAGAAATACGCCCAGGGCGTGCGCAGCATGCTGCGCGGCGAGCGGGAGACGGATCACCTGACGGTGCTGCCCCGCTCCGACATCGAGCATTACCTGTTCTACAACGGCCTGGAGCCGGTGTTCCGGCAAGAGGCGCAAATCCACGACAAGCACACCCCGGCCTCGCGCATCATAGAGCGGGCCCTGAGCCGGCGCAGCAAGCCGGGCATGGCGCTGGCGGTGGTGGAGGCCATTGAATTGCAGGGCCCGCAGCTGGTGCCGGTGGAGCTGCGGCGCATGTTCGCCCGCATAGTCGCGATCGCCCGCCGACAAGGGTAGAATGGCCCGGTTTTAACAGAGGGAGAGACACTGATGACAGAACTGCTGCCGGCGCGGTTGTATGCGCCCCTGGCACTCACCGCCGTCGCGGCCCTGGGCCTGCTGATCTGGGTATTGCGCAACGGAGACCTGTGTCCGGGTCAGCGGCGGCGGATCAGCGACGGCCTGATGTCGGCCTGGGCGGTGTTCGGCCTGGCGCTGATGCTGGGGGTGGAGGCCGGCGCGCCCCGGCCCCTGCTGTGGCTGGGCGGCCTGGCCCTGGCGGCGGGGCTGGGCAGCGTGCTGTATCAGGCCCGGCTCCAGGGCAAGCGCAGCCTGGGCTTGAGCTGGCACTATCCCGCCCTGGGCCTGGCGGTACTCTACGGTCTCTGGCTGGGCTGGCTGATGGGACCGGGCTGGGCGCTGCTGGCGGCGGGCTGCGGCGGTTGTGTGTTCGCCCATCTCATCATGGTGCGCGCCAAACACCGGTTGCAGGCCTTCAATACCCTGCTGCCCCTGGCCGGCTCCCTGTTCGGCGTCTGCTGGCTGCTGGCCCTGCTGGTGCGCTCCCTGGGGCTCGGCGAGGCGCAGTTGCAGGGGCTGGTCATGCCCTTCGTGCAGGTCAGCGCGGCCGTGCTGATCGGGGCCCTGGTATGGTTCGCCCCACTGCTGCGCAAGGAGCAGACAAAACCGCCGGTGATCGCGGTTGCCGCCCTGTTAATGATAGGGGCGCTGACCCTTGGCCAGGGCATTATCTGGCATACTGCCGGTAACATTGGTTAAACATAAAAAATTTGCGCTAAGTCACAAGTTTTTCTCGTTGTACTTGCCATTTAGCCCCACCTAGAATGCGCGCCTCGAAATCCGGAGGCGCCATGCACTTAATTCCCCTGTACACCCATTTGATCCTGCTGACCCTGGGCAACGCCTTTCTGGTGACCCTGGTCGCCGTGTACCTGAATGGCCTGGGGGCGCCGGCGGCGCAGATCGGCCTGGTGGGCTCCGCCTTCTACCTGGGCATGCTGGGCGCCAGCTTCTTCGCCGACCGGCTGATCCAGCGCCTGGGCCACGTGCGCGCCCTGGTGCTGTGCTGCGTGACCCTGGCCCTGGCGGCGGTGGCCCTCACCTGGACCAGCCTGCTGCCCCTGTGGCTGGCGCTGCGCATGGTGGCGGGCATGGCGGCGGCGGTGAGCTTTGTGGCGGTGGAAAGCTGGGTGCTGGGGGTGGCGCCACTGCATCGCCGCTCCAGCGCCATGGCCCGCTATATGCTTGTCTATTACTTCAGCTACGGCATCAGCCAGCTGTTTATCGACTGGATCCCGGCCGGGCATAATGCCGCCTTCTGGCTGGCCACCGGCCTGTGCGCCCTGGCGATGCTGCCGCTGCTGTGGGCCAAAAAGCCCGATCTGAGTGCCGAGGCCGGAGCCAACGCCAACAGCGGCAAGCCGCCCCGGGCCGACCGGGCACTGGGCCTGGCCGGCTGCCTGGTGGCCGGCATGCTGCTCGGCGCCCTCTATGCACTGATGCCCATCCAGTTGCAGCAACTGGCCCGGGGCGATGAAATCGGCCTCTACATGGCCTGGCTCATCCTCTGCGGCATGGCCTTCCAGCTGCCCAACGGCAGCCTGGCCGACCGCCTGGGCAAGCGCACCATGATGGCGGTGCAGACCCTGATGATAGGGGCGGCCTGCCTGCTGCTGTGGGAATCCGGCGGCGACGGCATGCTGATCCTGGCCTTTGCGCTGCTGGGCGCGGGGGTGTTCACCCTCTATCCCACCACCATGTCCTACGCCTGCGGCAAGATGCACGGCCGGGCCTTGGTGAAGATGACCCAAAAGCTGATGTTCGCCTACAGCATAGGCTCACTCACCGGGCCCATGATGGCGGGCATGATGCTGGAGAAATTCCAGTCCGGCCTCTTCCTCTTTATTATCCTGCTGGTGGCGGGTTGGGCCCTGTGGCTGCTGTTGGTGCGCCTGGTGCTGGACAAGCCCCTGGGCGACGCCGCCTGAGCAAGGAGGGGCCAGCAGTGGCCCCTTTTCATTCAACCCGCCTGGCGGATCGGCTATAGTTGCCCCTCGATTCAAGCAACACAGGTATGCCGATGCGTTATATATCCACCCCGTCCCTGCGGTTTTTGACCCTCTTGCTGTTCCTCGCCCTGCCGACCGCCCAGGCCGGTCAGTCCGTCAACCTGGAAACCACCATGAAAAACATGGGGCTGGCCTACAAACAGGCCCACCGCGCCGAAGACAGCGACAGCCTGCTGCGCCACCTGGACGAGCTGGCCGTGCTGACCGACGCCGCCAGGCAGGCGAGCTTTCCGGAAGACAAGGCCGAGCTGTTCCGCCAGGGGCTGGACGAGGTGCGGGCCGCCATCGACGAGGCGCAAGCCGCCGTCCGGGCCGACGACCAGGCCCTGGCCCGGCAGCACCTGGCGCGGATAGACGACTTGCGCAAGCAATACCACAGGGAGCGCCGGGTCAGCTGGTGGCGCATCCTGTTCGGCTGATGTTGTCCGCCGCCCGCCAGGGGGCCGTGCTTAGTGGCGAAGGCGGGGCGCCTCCGCCACTTTCTGACGCCTTTGCGGGCGCGCTTTTTCCTTATTTATCATAAAGGGCTACACTGCCGGCGGGTGCCGGCACCGTTGGCGAATGAAACCAGCCGCGGATAGCGCTGGTCTATACTGTCAGCAACCCAAAACAATAATAAGCATCCTTACCATTCAGCAGGGGGAAACCGATGAAACTGAAAACACTATCCATTATCACGGTGGCCGGGGTACTCAGCCTGGCGGGCTGTGCCAACCCCGATGTGTATTCCGGCGACGTATACAGCGGCAGAACGGCCAAGCAGGCCCAGACCGTCACCTACGGCACCATAGTGTCGACCCGTCCGGTCACCATCCAGGCCGGTGAAGAAAACCCCAACCTGATCGGCACCGTCGGCGGCGGTGTGGTGGGCGGCATGCTGGGCAGCCAGGTGGGTGGCGGCTCCGGTCGCTCCCTGGCCACGGCGGCGGGCGCCATTGCCGGCGCCATGGTCGGCTCGCGGGCCGAGGACAAAATCAACCAGGTCAATGCGGTAGAGCTGGAGATCCGTACCGACAGCGGCGAGCACCTGGTGGTGGTGCAAAAGGCCGATCGTACCTGGCAACCGGGCCAGCGGGTGCGGATGATCGGCTCCGGCAGCAACATGAGCGTGGCCCCGCTGTAGGAAAAGGCACAAAAAACAAAAAGGCGCCCCAGGGGCGCCTTTTTTATTAACAGGAAATATTGTTATTTCTTAGTGATTTACAGTCCTGTCTTCCCGGGCTCAGTTAAAATTGTGCCAAGGAAGGTGCAGAAACGGCGATTAAGGCCGCACAGACTGTAAAAATGACGGTTATGACTAACTCTTTCATTTTTTACCTTCCTCAACAGTGGGCTGTAGACACAATATACGGCCATGCTGGTGCCTTTTCAATCGGTATTTTGCAATTTTTTACGGCATTTCGTAGTGATGGGTGTCTAGCGTCTGTTTTTGTCTGTTTATTGCGGTTTGCATCAGCCGGTTAGGGGCGTTTTCGCTTCCTCAAAATAAGGTGTTTTTTATATATATTTCTTTTTAATCATGATGTTAGTGTGTTTTTGTTGGTTGGTGTGACGACAGGGTTTTGAGGTGGCCAATACCCGGATGACAGGGCGAAATCCCAAACTTGAGCCGCTCGGCTGGTCATCTTTTGCTCCCGCGACTAGGCTTGGTGATGATAAAAATACCAACAACGAGCGGGAGAGCACGAAATGAAGCATATGGATATGCTGTGGCCGCTATTCACGCGGCTCTACCACTGCCATACCGGCAACGACGCCTACGATGCCATTTTCGATGAACTGTGCCGGGTGCTGGAGCTGGATGGCATCACCCTGGTGCTGGTCCCTCCGGACGTGAGCTGGCGGCAGCCCCAGCGCTACCGCTGCTTTGACGGCGGTGCCTGCTACCGGCCGCTGAGCGAGCTGCAGCCGCTGCTGTACCAGTGCCATACCCGGCTCACGGCCCGGCACTGGTTCTGCTCCCTCCGGGTGCCCGGGGACCAGTGCTGCGGCGCCCTGGCGGTCACCCTGAAAGGAGGCGTTGGGGAACTGACCGCCCGGCTGCGCTGGCTGGCCCTGCAGTTGAGCCAATGGCAGCTGCACTTCTGGCAACTGAGCCAGTGGCGGGCACACAGCCGCTGCCTGGAGCAATGGGCCAACCTGTCGGATCGGCCGCAACTGATGGTGGCCGACGACGGTACCCTGCTGTTCGCCAACCAGAGCGCCCTGGCCTTGTTGCGCCTGGGCACCAGCATCCGCCAGGATGACGCCGGCCAGTTGCTGCTGCGGGGGCAGGGCACGGCCTTTATCCACTTCGGCCGCATGCTGGCCGGGCGGGGCGAGGGGCAGCAGGTGATCCGGGTGCCCGATACCTTTCAGGTGGTCCACCTGGTGCATTTGCCGGACTGCCGCTACTGGCTGGTGATGATCAAGGATCCCGGCCTGCCGGCCCGGCTGGACATTGAGTGCCTGGCCTGCCTGTTTTCCCTGACCCGTACCGAAAAGGCCCAGTTGCTGCTGCTGGCCTCGGGGTGCTGCGCCAACAAGCGCATCGCCCAAAGACGGCACGTCAGCCCGGAAACCGCCAAAACGGTGCAGCAGTCCATCTACCGCAAAACCGGCTGCCGCAGCCGGGGAGAACTGCTGCTGTTGCTGCAGGCCATGAGCTGACGGCTCCATTCCCGCCCCGCTTTCTGCTAGACTGCGCGCCAGTTTTAACATGAGCGAATGGGGTTGGGTTTGGCGCAGTCGGTTGAACAGTTGCAGGCAAGGCTGAAAGAGTGCCGGGGCGCACAGCGGGGGCGCTTGCGCCGCCGCCTGCAGGGGCTGGAAAAGCTGCCCGAGGCCAAACGACAGAAAATACTGGAGGGCATCGCCCTGGAGATGGCTACCTCCATGGCCGAGCGGGCCCGCAGGCAACAGTTGCTGCAAAGCCCCATCCAGTATCCGCCGCAACTGCCGGTAAGCGACAAGCGCGACACCATCAAGGCCGCCATTCGCGACCACCAGGTGGTGATCATCGCCGGCGAAACCGGCTCGGGCAAGACCACCCAGATCCCCAAGATGTGCCTGGAGCTCGGCCTTGGCATCGAGGGCACCATAGGCCACACCCAGCCCCGGCGGCTGGCGGCCCGCAGCGTGGCGAGCCGGCTGGCGCAGGAGCTGGGCTGCGAGCTGGGCGAGCGGGTCGGCTACAAGGTGCGCTTCAACGACCAGGTGAGCAATGAGACCCAGGTAAAGCTGATGACCGACGGCATCCTGCTGGCCGAGATCCAGCAGGACCGGATGCTGCGCCAGTACGACACCATCATCATCGACGAGGCCCACGAGCGCAGCCTCAACATCGACTTTATCCTGGGCTACCTGAAGCAGCTGCTGCCCAAAAGACCCGATCTCAAGCTGATCATCACCTCGGCCACCATCGATCCGGAGCGCTTTTCCAACCACTTCGAGGGCGCGCCCATCATTTCGGTGTCCGGCCGTACCTACCCGGTGGAGCTGCGCTACCGCCCGCTGGTGGAGGACGACAGCGAGCGAGACCAGCTGCAGGGTATTTTCGATGCGGTGACCGAGCTGACCCGCGAAGGCCCGGGCGACATCCTCATCTTTATGAACGGCGAGCGGGAGATCCGCGACACCGCCGACGCCCTGAACAAGCTCGAGCTGCGCCACACCGAAATAGTGCCGCTCTACTCACGCCTGTCCAACGCCGAGCAGAACCGCATTTTCGAATCCCACACGGGCCGGCGCATCGTGCTGGCCACCAACGTGGCGGAAACCTCGCTCACCGTGCCCGGCATCCGCTACGTGATCGATCCGGGCACGGCGCGCATCAGCCGCTATTCCCACCGCACCAAGGTGCAGCGCCTGCCCATCGAGCCCGTGTCCCAGGCCAGCGCCAACCAGCGCATGGGCCGCTGCGGCCGGGTGGAGGCGGGCATCTGCATCCGCCTCTACGGCGAGGACGACTTTTTAAACCGGCCGGAGTTTACCGACCCGGAGATCCTGCGCACCAACCTGGCCTCGGTTATTTTGCAGATGCTCTCCCTGGGGCTGGGCGACATTTCCGCCTTCCCCTTTGTGGAGGCGCCGGACAAGAAGCACATCTCCGACGGCATCCGGCTGCTGGAAGAGCTGGGCGCGGTCACCGGCGAGCAGGGCGACCTCAAGCTCACCCCACTGGGCCAGGATCTGGCCCGGCTGCCGGTGGACCCGCGCCTGGGCCGCATGGTGCTGGCGGCCCGCGACTACGGCTGCGTGACCGAGGTGATGGTGATCACCGCCGCGCTCAGCATCCAGGACCCGCGCGAGCGCCCGCTCGACAAGCAGCAGGCCGCCGCCGAAATGCACCGCCGCTTCGCCGACAGCGATTCCGACTTTGTCGCCTACCTGAACCTGTGGAACTACCTCAAGGAGCAGCAGAAACTGCTGAGCGGCAACCAGTTCCGCAAACAGTGCATCAAGGAATTCTTGAACTACCTGCGGGTGCGCGAGTGGCAGGACATCTACAGCCAGCTGCGGCTGGTGGTGCGCGAGCTGGGCTTTGCGCTGAACAGCGAGCCCGCCGATTACAACAGCCTGCACCGGGCGCTGCTCACCGGCATGCTGAGCCAGGTGGGCATGCGCGACGGCGACAAGAAGGAGATCCTGGGCGCGCGCAACGCCCGCTTTGTGCTGGTGCCCGGCTCGGCCCTGGCCAAGAAGCCGCCGCGCTGGCTGATGGTGGCCGAACTGACCGAAACCCAGCGCCTCTACGGCCGCATCGCCGCCCGCATCGATCAGCAGTGGCTGGAGGAGGCGGGGGCGCATTTGCTCAAGTCCAGCTACAGCGAGCCCTACTGGTCCAAGAAACAGGGCGCGGTGATGGGCTATGTGAGCCAGAGCCTGTTCGGCCTGCCGGTGGTGGTGCGCCGGCGGGTGAACTATTCCCATGTGGACCCCAAACTGTGCCGCGAGCTCTTTATCCGCCAGGCGCTGGTGGAGGGGGAACTGGCCACCCGCCATGAGTTCTTCCACCACAACCGGGCCCTGCTGGAGCAGGCCGAGACCCTGGAGCACAAGTCCCGCCGCCGGGATCTGGTGATCGACGACGAGACCCTGTTCCGTTTTTACGACGAGCGGCTGCCGGCGGACATCGTCTCCATCCGCCACTTCGACAAGTGGTGGCAGCAGGCGCGCAAGGACAACCCCGAGCTGCTGCACTTTACCGAAGAGATGCTGCTGAACGAGCGGGCAGGGGCGGTCACCACCCGCGATTACCCGGACGCCTGGCAGCACGACGGCCTGAACCTGGCCCTGGAGTACCAGTTCGAGCCGGGCAAGGACGAAGACGGGGTGACGGTGCGCATTCCGCTGCCGCTGCTCAACCAGGTGGCGGCCGAGCCCTTCGAGTGGCAGGTGCCGGGCCTGCGCCGGGAGCTGCTGATCGCGCTGATCAAGTCCCTGCCCAAGCCGATGCGCAAGCACTTTGTGCCGGCGCCCAACTTCGCCGAGGCATTGCTGGCGGCCATGACTCCCTTCGAGGGCCGGCTGCTCGACCAGATGGAAAAACACCTGCGCCGCATGACCGGGGTGACGGTGCCGCGCGAGGACTGGGACTGGAGCGCGCTGCCGCCCCACCTTATCATGCGCTTTGCGGTGCTGGACGCGGACGGCAAGGAATTGGCCGCCGGCCGGGATCTGGAACGGATAAAGCTCGCCCTGCAGGGCCAGGTGCAGACCGCCCTGACCCAGGCGGTGGACGACGACCGCTTCGAGCAGGAGGGACTGACCGCCTTCCCGGCCCGGGCCATTCCGCAGACCTTTGCCGCCAAGCGCGCCGGCTTTGAGGTGAAAGCCTATCCGGCGCTGAGTGATCAGGGCGACAGCGTGGCGCTGCAGCTGTGCGAGGACGAGCCCAGCCAGGCCCGCACCATGTGGGACGGCCAGTGCAAGCTGCTGCAATTGCAACTGCCGTCGCCCATCAAGTACCTGCAGGACAAGCTGCCCAACAAGGCCAAGCTCGGCCTGTACTTCAACCCCTACGGCAAGGTGCTGGATCTGGTGGACGACTGCATCCGCGCCGGCATCCATGCATTGATGCGCCAGTACGGGGCGCCGGCCTGGACGCCGGAGGAGTTCGCCGCGCTCAAGGACAAGGTGGCCGGCGAGCTCAACCCCACGGTGGCGGCCATCGCCCTGCAGGTGGAAGAGGTGCTGAGCCGGGCCCAGGCCATCAAGAAGCGGCTGAAGGGCAAGATCGATCTCGCCATGGCCATGGCGATGTCGGACATCCAGGCCCAGCTCGACGGCCTGATCTTCCGCGGCTTCGTCACCGACACCGGCGCCGAGCGGCTGAAAGATCTGAGCCGCTACCTGGAGGCCCTGAGCCGGCGCCTGGACAAGCTGGCCATAGACCCGCACCGGGACCGTGCCCACCTGCTGAAGATCCAGCAGGTGCAAACCGCCTACCAGGCGCTGCTGAACAAGCAGCCCAGGGGCAAGCCCCTGGCACCGGAGGTAAAGGAGGTGCGCTGGATGATAGAGGAGCTGCGGGTATCCTACTTCGCCCAGACCCTGGGCACCCCCTACCCGGTGTCGGACAAGCGGGTACTGCAACAGATAGAAGGGTTATAAAGCCGGAAGCCATAAGCTTCCAGCTTGCCCCGTTAGGGGCCGTGTGTTACCATCCGCGCGCTTTTTACAGGCGAAGGCCGGTCGCAGCTTTCGCCACTAACCTTAGAGAGAAAATTATGTCATTCGTATTTGAAGCCGAAGTTCGTTCAGACCTGGGGAAAGGTGCGAGCCGCCGCCTGCGTCATGAAGACAAAGTACCCGCCATCGTTTACGGCGGCAGCCAGGAGCCGGTAGCCATCGCCCTGGACCACAAAAAAGCCATCATCGCCCAGCAAAACGACGCTTTCTACAGCGACGTGCTGACCCTGGTGATCAACGGCCAGGAAGTGAAAGTGAAGCTGCAAGACGTTCAGCGTCACCCCTTCAAGCCCAAGCTGGCTCACCTGGACTTCGTTCGCGTTTAATCGCAACAAGCCCGAAAAAAAAACCGCCGCAAGGCGGTTTTTTTATGGGCGTCTGCCGGCAAGGCCCTGTCCTGGGGCGCGGGCGGCCCGCCCGCATTTCTGCCATTGCTTCATCCCGGCCCAGCGTCCAGAATGGTTTCTGTATGGAAATCGAGGTGGCAGGGATGGCGGCCTGTAACGCTCGGGCGGTAGCGTGCCTGCGGCCGATGCGGGCCGGGCTGTAGGGTCCACTTCAGTGGACCTTTCCGCCAACGGCGCCGGGTTTGGTCGAATAAATTCGAGTATCTACAGGATGCAGCTTCCCTTCTCGCACGATCAGTTTCTCGACGTTTTCGCCAGGGCTACTGAGATGTCACGCGGACTGCAAGGCCGGCGTTGAACACCGTGTTTCTACTTGTATTCATCCTCGGCCTGGGTATGGTCGTGGCTACCGTCATTTTTTACGGGGAACGCCGTTGGACATCGGGTACTCGCGAACTGCGCAGCCGGCTGGACGCGGCCAAACTTCCCATCGAGCCCAGGATCTTCGATAGCCGAGAGCTGGACACCATGCCCGCGCCGGTGCAGCGCTATTTTCGTGCCGTGTTGGCGGAGGGCCAGCCGATGGTGACCACCGTCAGCCTGGAACATATCGGAACCCTTAATCTGGGCGAGTCGGCCGATCAGTGGAAGCCATTCACATCCACACAACGCGTGGTCACCCGCCGCCCCGGCTTTGACTGGGACGGGCGCGTGGCAATGATGCCCGGCTTGCCGGTGCTTGTGCATGATGCCTATATAGCGGGCGAGGGCATCCTGCATGCGGCGCTGCTCGGGCTGCTGTCCATGGCCAAGCTGCGCGGGACCGGCGAAGTGGCGAGGGGCGAGCTGATGCGCTTCCTTGCCGAGGCCGCGTGGTATCCGACCGCGCTTCTGCCAAGCCAGGGTGTGGTCTGGAATGATGTCGACGAGCATGCGGCCCGCGCCACGCTGAAGGATGGTGAACAACTGGTGACCCTGTTGTTTCACTTCGGTGAAGATGGGCTGATCGACACCGTTTATGCCGAAGCGCGTGGGCGGATGATGGCTGGCCGAGTGGTGCCCACCCCCTGGTGCGGCCGGTTTTCGAACTATGCGCTTCGGGATGGTTTGCGCGTTCCTTTGAACGCCGAGGTAGCCTGGCTGCTGCCGGAAGGGGCCAAGCCCTACTGGCGCGGGCACATCACCGGCATCGCTTACGAATTCACCCGATGATGGCAGGAATGGCGCGGCGGATTTACGGCGTGTCTGGGTGCGCTGTCCGGTTGATCTAGCACTATCAGGATCTGTTATTCATTAAAACAACGAGGGCATCGACAGGATGAACAATCCAGGCAAACCCATGTTCTGGCGCGATGCGCGCATGCCCTATGTGGAGCTGCGCAGGGTCGGGGACGGGCGAAAGGTCTGCTACGCTCCCCACAGCCATAGCCAATGGTCCCTGGGCGCCATCACCGAGGGCAACAGCACCTTTTTCTACCGAGGTGATCGGTTCGAGGTCGGAGCGGGAACCTTGGTCATGATGAATCCCAACTGGGTCCATGCCTGCAATCCGCTCGGCAATCAGCCTTGGGGCTACCTGATGCTGTATATTGACACCGACTGGTTAACCAACCTGCGATATGAGGCCGGCCTGCTGGATACAGCTTGTTGGCAGGATATTTCGACAGCCATCATCTCTGATCCCGAGTGGTATGCGGGCTATTGCCGGATGGCGGAATGCTTGCTGGATCCGAACAACGAGTTGCTGGAAAAGCAAACCGTTGTGGTGGAATACCTTAGCGCCCTGATGTGCGAACTGGCAGACCAGGTTGCGGCGCCGTTACCGAAGGCGCCCGATAAGTTGCAGGCGCTGGCCGACTACCTGGAGGAGCACTCGGCGGTGGAGGTGTCTTTGGACACCTTGTGCGAGCGCTCCGGTTACAGCCCCGGTCACCTTATCCGCGCCTTTAAGCATTACTTTGGTTTCACGCCGCATGCGTATCTGATCAATTATCGAGTCCAGCGCGGACAACAGGAGCTGAAATGCGGCAAGCCGATTGCCGAAGCTGCACTCAGCACCGGATTTGCCGACCAGCCGCATTTTCAGCGCACTTTCAAGCGTTTGCTGGCCGCCACACCGAAGCAGTACCGGGAGTCCCTACTCAATCAGCAGATAAACACAGCTGAGGGCAAGTAACAGTGCGAGTGTCCGGTTGAGGGTGACCAGCACTCTGGGCCGGTGAAGATACCGGCGCAGGAAGGCGCCGGCATAAACCCAGCAACTCAGCGACAACCAGCAGATGGGCAGATAGAGCGCCGCAAAAATGATGACCTCGTGTACGTTGTTACCGCTGGTGTAAGCACCAATGCCCGAGGCCGATGCCAGCCAGGCTTTGGGGTTGAGCCACTGCATGACAGCGCCGGTAACAAAGCCCGGCGCTTTGCGGGTTTCACCTTCTGGCAGGCGCCCATCATCGCGGAACAGCTGCACACTCAGATAAAGCAGGAATGCGACGCCGGCCCAGCGCAAGATTGCATTGAACCCCGGTACGACCGTCAGCACCGAATAAAGCCCCAAGCCGACGGTCACGAAAAGAACGATGAAACCCAGGGTGGCGCCGGTGACGAAGATCAGTCCTCTTGCAAGGGGATAGCGGGTCCCGCTGCTCAGGCACACCAGGTTGACGGGACCGGGTGAAATGGAGGCCGCAAGGGCGAATGCCGTCATTGGTAACATCAAGGACATTGTCATGGTGTTTCTCTCTGTTTGCTGGCTCTGGCTGAAGTGTGCGATAGCGTCGGTGCGAAGTATTGAACAAAATTGCGGTGGTTCTGTTCAGCGGGCTGGGGTACGGCTATGACCAAAAGGAGGTCGAGGTCACCACGGATCAAGGGAGCCTGATCTCGTTGATGTATTTCGCCACAAGAGTAAACCCCGCGTTGAAACCGTATCGCTGGTACAAGGAGCACGTCCTGGTCGGGGCTCGTGTGAACTGGCCATTTATCGCTGGCAATGACATTCAGCCGACGCTGGACCAGAAAGTTATGTCGTTGCCAATCAACCGGGGTAAATCCGATGAGAGTAATAATCAATATTGATGTGCCGAATTTAGCCGATGGCATCGAGTTTTATACGCAGGCGCTGGGCTTGACTCATACTCGAACCCTTGATGATGATGTGGCCGAACTGGAGGGCGTTTCCAGCACTGTTTATCTTCTTCAAAAGAGTGCAGGTTCTCCTGCTTCCCGAGAGTCCGGCTTGAAAAGGAGTTATGCAAGGCATTGGACTCCGGTGCACTTGGATTTTGTGGTGGATGATATAGACAGTGCAAAAGAAAAGGCGCTTAAGGCTGGTGCAAAATGTGAGAGTGAATGTGTAGAGTGGATGGGGTCAAGGTGCATCACCTTTTCCGATCCGTTCGGCCATGGCTTCTGTCTGATAGAGTTCAGTGGCCATAATTATTCAAATACCGAGTAATAATCAGTATCACTTGCCCTCGGCGCCGTACTTGTTCTGCGTGCTTGAGGCTGGTGTCTGGCACCGGCGTTTGAACGTCAGGGATTCCCGGGCCTATGGTCATAAAAAAGCCGAAGCAGTGGTCCCGGCAGGTCACCGAGGCCAGTCATGCGCTGGAGCTCGAGCCGGGTGTGTTCTCCTGGGAGGATCCGCGCAAGATCGCCGAATCCCTCAAGCGCTCCGCCGACGGCAGCGAGCGCCGCAAGGCATCGCCGTTCGCTTCGGCCATGTCGATGCTCAATTTTTATATCAACCGGGCCGGCCGGCAGCTCTCCGGGGAGCGGCGCCGGATCCTGGAGGCGACCAAGGACGAGCTGCGGGAGCTGTATGGAAAACCCAGGCGCAACAAGCCCTGAGCACCCGTTGCCGCCACGGATGGTGAGGGCAGGGGAAAGCCATTAATGTGGGGCGGATACTGGCGCTAACGCGGCCCCGGCACCATTCTTGTCGAACAGGCCGGCGCATCCTGTTTGGCGCCGGCGATTCAGGATGAAAACACGAGGGATCCCGTATGATACGACTCAGTCCAGTTGACCGCGGCCACAGATATGTGTTGCTTGCGCTGGGCACCGCGCTGCTTGCCGGCTGCGCCATGCCTCACCAGGAGGCTTCCACCCCGGCCGGAACCTACGAGGGCCCGCCGGTAGCCATCGGCCAGGGGCAGGCGCGCACCTTCGTCATGCTGGATGAGCAGGGGCAGGCCAAAACACTCGGGATCCGGCTGAGCGAGGCGGCATTGTCCGGCCTGCCGACCGACGGCGAACGGGAATACCTGTTGAGCCTGCCGTCGCAAGCCGCCGGCACCGGCTATGACCATGTTGCCGTCGACTGGAACCCCCATGGCCATATTCCCCCGGGCATCTACGACAAGCCTCACTTCGATTTTCACTTCTACGTGATCGACGCCGAGCAACGCAATGCCATCACCGTCGTGGGTGAAGATCTGGAGCGGGCGCGCAAGGCCCCCGAGCCCGCCCATATGCCGGCGGACTACGTGCTGCCGCCGGGCACCGAGGTGCCGAGAATGGGGGCCCATGCCATCGATCCCGGCAGCGACGAGTTCCAGGAAAAGCCCTTTACCCAGACCTTTATCTACGGCTTTTACGACGGGCGGACCATCTTTGTGGAGCCGATGATGACACTGGAGTTTCTGGCCTCCCGCCCGGATGTGTCGACACCGGTCAAACAGCCCGAGATCCATGATCCTGCTTTTGCCTACCCTACCAGCTATGGCGTACGCTACGATACCGCAAACGCGCAGTACGAGATCACGCTGGAGGGACTTGTCCGGCACTGATCCGTTCCGGGCCAGGGCGTGCTGTTTGAACCGGCATCGCCAAAGGCCCGGTCATTAAAACAAGACAAAGGACCCGCCTTGACCATTACCATCCGCCATTGCGAACTTTCGGACAATTCCGATCTGTTCGAGATCTACCGCCATACCGCCGTGACCGAAAACTCCTCCCAGTTGCCCTACCTCAGCCGCGAACAGGTGGCCGGGCTCTTCCACCAGGCTGGCCACTACACCCTGGTGGCGGAGCAAGAGGGCCGGGTGGTGGGGCACCTGACCCTGTTCCTTCGCCAAAAGCCGCGGGAACGGCACGGCGCCATGCTGGCGATAGCGGTGCACCCCGACAGTCAGGGCCGGGGCGTGGGCCGACGGCTGATGCAGGCGGCCATCGAGCAGGCCGACCACTGGCTGAACCTGGTGCGGCTGGAGCTGGAAGTGCAGGCGGATAACGCCCCCGCCCAGGCGCTGTACCGCAGCCTGGGGTTCGAGCAGGAAGGGCTGAAACGGCTGGCCACCTTCAAGGCGGGACGCTACCACGACCTGGTGCTGATGGCGCGTATCCGCCCCGATCTGGCCTGATCCCATGCTGTACAGCTTGCTCTGCGCCACCCGCAGACAGAAGGAAACCAGATGCTTAATACCTTTTTGGACCTGAAGATGGCCGCGGCGGCGCGGGCCGGTTTGATCGGCTTGGTCGGGCTGGGCCTGACGGCGTGCCAGGGCGGCAACACCGCCAACAGCGCACAACCGGCCCCGCCCGCTTTCTCGCCATACCGGTTTGCCGCCGCCGAGGTGTCCGATCCGGGCGTTATCCAGTTCAGGATCAACCCGTCGGGAGTCGGAGCCTATTACGGCTGGCAGATGCAGGTGACAAAGGCCGCGCGCAACCAGGGGTTCAAACCCTTTATCACCGAGCAGCTTTCCGCCGGGGCGAGCAAGGAATATGCGCTGTGGCCGGACCGCTATGCGGTGAATGTGTATCGCCTGGGCAAGCTGGAGTTCAGCGACTGGGTCGAGGTGGTGCCGGGCGAAATCACCGTGGTGTATGCGGATTACGGCCTGTTGTTCGACGATATCGTGATCAGCCGGGAACCCGATCCGACCCGGGCCAGCCCGGAGCTGGATACCCGCGCCTGGCGCACGCCCGTCTCGGCCAGCTATGGCCCCGAAGCGCTCTTTGCCCACAACGGCTACCGGGCCGAATATACCGGCCCGCAAAACAACGGCGACCGGGTCGGCACCGGCCGGGTCGAGATCACCCGGCACGGGCAACCCTTTGCCGAGATCACCCATGCCGAGGTGACCGGCGACAAGATCACCGGCGAGACCCAGTATGCCGATGGCCGCGAGGTGGATGGCGACTACCTGAACCACAGCCACCAGATTGAGCCGGGCAGCACCACCACCTGGCCCGACGGCACCCGCTTTACCGGCAGCTACCGGGCCTTTGAGCCGCAGCAGGGCGAATTGCGCATGGCCGACGGCAACGTCTGGCGGGGGCCGGTCAGCGAGCGCAAACCGGCCGGCCAGGGGCGCCTGATCTGGTGGCAAGGCGGCTGGATGGACATGCCCGACGGGGCGGCCTTTCCCCACCAGACCGGTACATTCAGCTGCGGCGGGGAAAGGGTACCGGCCGGCGAATGCTATTACTACGGCGGTAAAAAACTCGCCGGCGCCGAAGCGCTGGCCGCCCTGATGGAGCGCGATCGCCAACTGGCCGCCGACCGCCGGCGCGAGGCGGAGAGCGGGCCGGCCGCCGCCGCGCCGGTGGCGGAACCGGCCGGTTGCCGCGCGGCCAGCGGCACCTTCCGCGACCAAACCGGCAACTCGACCCTACGCCTGGACGGCCCCGGCCAGGGCAATGGCAGCCTGGTGAGCTACACCGAAGGCGGGGCGGCGAAATACCGCTTTGACATCGGCTTCAGCTTTACCACCACCGCCGACAGCATGTCGGTCACCTACGGCAACGGCACCTATCGCGATGCGGCCAGCGGCCAGGTACTGCAGCGCATGAGCGCCCCCTCGGGCACGGTGCCCTGCCGGTACGATGGCCGCGTGTTGGTGTTCGACGGGGTGGAGTACTACCGTTGAACCAGCCGCAACCGACGCTCAGGGCCCTGTTTAACGGCCCCCGGCGCAAATATTGAGGAGACATATGAACAAGGTCGTGATCGTTACCGGTGGCAGCCGGGGCATAGGGGCCGCCACGTCCCGGCTGCTGGCCGAGCAGGGCTACGGGGTGTGCGTCAATTATCGCAGCCGGTCGGCCGAGGCCGAGGCGCTGGTGGCCGACATCACCGCCCGGGGCGGGCGCGCCTTTGCCCACGCCGCCGATGTATCGCAGGAAGGCGAGGTCCCTGGCCTGTTCAACGCCGCCGAGCAGGTGCTGGGCCCCGTTACCCACCTGGTGAACAATGCCGGCATGCTCGCCCCCCAGGCGCGGCTGGCGGAGATGGAGCTGGCGCGTTTTGCCCGAGTGCTGAACGTGAACGTGATCGGCTGCTTTCTGTGCTGCCGAGAGGCGGCCCGGCGCATGGAAGGGGGCGGTGCCATCGTCAATGTGTCGTCGGTGGCGGCGCGCACCGGCTCGCCCAACGAATATGTCGACTATGCGGCCGCCAAGGGCGCGATAGACACCCTTACCCGGGGGCTGTCGCTGGAGCTGGCCGCCGCCGGCATCCGGGTGAACGGGGTGCGCCCGGGCTTTATCCACACCGAGATGCATGCGGACGGCGGCGAGCCGGGCCGGGTCGCGCGGCTTAGCCCGCAGATCCCGCTGCAGCGTGGCGGCCGGCCGGAAGAGGTGGCCGCCGCCATCGCCTGGCTGCTGTCCGATGCCGCCTCCTACGTGACCGGCTCCTTTATCGACATTGCCGGCGGCCGCTGAGGCCCGTTTTACCCCAACCGTTAATATCCCAAGGAGACACCATGGTTACTTGTTACCTGCGCTACATCATCGATCCCTACAAGCTGGAGGAATTCGAATACTACGGCCGGATGTGGATCCCCCTGGTCGAGAAGTTCGGCGGCCGGCATCACGGCTACTTTATGCCGTCGGAAGGGGCCAACAACGTCGCCCTGGCGCTGTTTACCTTTCCCAGCCTGGCGCTGTACGAAGAATACCGGGTTGCCTCGCTGGAGGATCCCGCCTGCCAGGCGGCGTTCAAATACGCCGAAGACACCCGCTGCATCCTCAGCTACGAGCGCAGCTTCTTCCGGCCGCTGTTCGAATAAAGAACGGGAGGCGGCCCGGTTTGGGGCGGGGGCGCTTTCGTGCTTATAATACGGCCATTTTCACCCAATTTTTCAGGCTGTTATGAAACTCACCCCGATAGACAAAACCCGTTACCGCCGCCACCTCAACCTGGTGTTTGTGGGCTGCGCCCTGGTGCTGGCGGCCCTGAGCCTGGCCATTTCCCAGTTGCTGATCCGCGTTTTTCCCAGCCCCGACGGTGGCCACTTCCACTGGAACCTGCTGGGCGTGGTGGCCGGCGCCCTTATCCTGGGGGGCGGCCTGAGCCGGTTGCGGCACCATCCCTTTCTGGCCGAGGTGGTCTACGTGTGGGAACTGAAACAGCAGCTCAACAAGATCAGCCGCAAGCTGCGCCGCATTGAAGCCGCCGCCCGCCAGGGCGACCGCAACGCCATGCTGGCGTTGCAGTTCAGCTATGCCGGCTCGCGCCAGCTGTGGCAGCTGGACGACAACACCATTGTGATGGACGAGTTGGCGGCCAAGCAGGTCGAGCTAGACCAGCTGGCCGAGCGGCACGGCCTGGTACTGAACGCGGACGACTACGACCAGCGCCTGCTCGAGCGGTTTTAACGCCGGCATGGAGCAGGCCATTGTGGGCTATCATCGGGATGAAGAAGGGCACTGGGTGGCCGAACTGCGCTGCGGCCATTTTCAGCACGTGCGCCACCAGCCGCCCTTTATCAACCGACCCTGGGTGACCACCGCCGCCGGGCGGCAGGCCATGCTGGGGATGATGCTGAACTGCAAAAAATGCGACCGGGGCGAGCCGGCGGACCGCCTTGCCCCGGACCATCCTTCGTCCGAAGAAGCCTAAAGCCCGCACCGGGCGGCATCTGCTCGCCCGGTCGCCGGCAGGCCTTGCCGGGCAGTCATTGAACAGGAAAACATCATGGGCCACCCTATTTCGCTGCATACCCAACGCCTGCACTTGCGCCAGTGGCGGCCCGAAGACAGGGCGCCCTTTGCCGCCCTGAACGCGGATCCGGAGGCGATGCGGTATTTTCCTGCCCCCCTGAGCCGGGCCCAGAGCGATGCGCTGGCCGATCGCATCGAGGGGCTGATCGCCGAACGGGGCTGGGGCTTCTGGGCGCTGGAGTGCCGGCAAAGCCGGACTTTTCTGGGCTTTACGGGCCTGCATGTGCCCGCCGCCGAGCTGCCCTGTTCGCCCTGTGTGGAAATTGGCTGGCGCCTGGCCCGGGAACACTGGGGGTGGGGCTACGCCAGCGAGGCGGCGTCTGCCTGCCTGGCGTTCGGTTTCGAGCAGTTGGGCCTTGGCGAGATAGTGTCGTTTACCGCCCTGGACAACCTGCGTTCCCGGGCGGTGATGGAGCGGCTCGGCATGGTGGCGGATGCCGCCACCTTCGAGCATCCCGCGGTGCCGCCGGGCTCGCCCCTGCGCGAGCACTGCCTTTATCGTTTGTCGGCGGCATCCTGGCTGGCCCGCTAGCCCCGCCGACACCGGCTGTCGTTATACTTGAGGGGTTGACCCGGCCCAGGCGCACCGGCCGCCAGACCCGCAAGGAGAGCAGCCATGGCAACCCTCAAGCACAAGATAGTGCCCCACCTGTGGTTCGACCGCGAGGCGCAGGAGGCGGCCGAGTTTTACACCGCCATCTTCGATGATGCCCGCATCACCAGCCGGGTGACCATCTCCGACACCCCCTCGGGCAGGGTGGAGGTGGTGAGCTTCGAGCTGCTGGGGCAGCCCTTTATGGCTATCAGCGCCGGCCCGCTGTTCAGCTTTAACGAGGCCATCTCCTTTATGGTGAAGTGCGACAGCCAGCAGGAGATAGACGACTACTGGCAGCGGCTGTGCGCCGATGGCGGCCAGGCGGTGGAATGCGGCTGGCTCAAGGACAGGTTCGGGCTGTCGTGGCAGATAGTGCCCGCCATCATGGATGAACTGCTGCAAAACGGCAGCGCGGAGCAGGTGGCGCGCCTGACCCAGGCGATGCTCGGCATGAAAAAGCTGGATATCGCCGCCCTCGAGCGCGCCTGGCTGGGGCAGGATCCGGCCGACGGCTGATCCGCCGGGCCGGTTTTAACCCGCAGCCGTGGCCGGACAGGGCCGCCGCGCTAAAAGCGCAGCCGGCAGGGCGGCGGCTCTGTCTTCGATATCCATTTGTGCAAATAATCGCCACTTGGCGCGTTTTGCATCCTCATTTCACCTTTTTGCAATTGCCAGACTCCGTCACCCCGTCCAGAATAGTCGCATATGGAAACCGTGCTGGCAGGAGATGATGGCCTGTAACATCAGGGCGGTAGCGTGTCCAGCGGGCTCAAGGTGCCCGCATAGTGCTGGCCAAGCACATGGGTGTAGATGATCCGCAGCCCACAGCCGTAAAGCAGCTGAATGATCAACGCAGTTTTACCCTGCACATGTTGAAGGACTCGTTGAATTTCCTCCCTGGTCAGAACCGTGGGTAGATAACGCTGACGCGAGGTACGAACAAAATCCAGTTCACCCAGCGGCTTATGCAAAATCTGTTGATATAGGAACACCAAAGCGCAGAGCGCTTGCTTCTGGGTGTTAACGGCAACATGGCGATCATTGGCCAACCATGACAGAAAGCTTTTGACTTCTTCCACTCCCATGTTGTCGGGATGCTGTTTGCGATGGAAAAGTATGTAGCCCTTTATCCAGTAGAGGTAGCTTTTCTCGGTACGCAGCTGTATCAGGGCAAGATCATGAAAAAACCTTATGGGACAAGGCCTTCGGGGTGTTAAAAATTTAAACACTGACAGCCATGTTGTACAGCGGAGCGCACATTTTTTGAAGAAATATCTCGATTGGGAAGGATCGCTTTGACGATCAATATCAGCTGTGATCCTATGCTGTCTTTTCAACGACAGATGATCACCATGAACGGACTCGGCCTCTTGCAGCATCTCTCCATCATCAGTGACCCACGCCAGCAATGGAAGGTGGAGCACAAGCTCTCGGACATCCTCTTTCTCACTATCGTGGCCGTGATCGGCGGCGCCGAAGGGTGGGAGGAAATCGAGGATTTCGGCGTCGATCATCTCGACTGGCTGCGCCAGTATGGCGACTTCGAGAACGGCGTGCCGGTGCACGATACCATCGCCCGGGTGATGGGCATGCTCTCGGCCACGCAGTTGCAAAAGAGCTTCGCCGCCTGGATGAAAGACTGCCATGTGGCTACTGAAGGCGAAGTGATTGCCATCGACGGTAAAACCCTGCTGCGCAGCTACGACAAGGGGCGCCGGCAAGGCGCCATCCACATGGTGTCGGCGTTCAGCGCCGCCAATCAGGTGGTGCTGGGCCAGGTTAAAACCGATGATAAATCCAATGAGATCACCGCCATTCCAGAGCTGCTGGAGTTGCTGAGTATTCGTGGCTGCTTGGTGACCATTGATGCCATGGGCTGCCAGCGGGCCATCGCCCAGAAGGTGATCAACAAGGGGGCGGACTACCTGCTGGCGGTGAAGGGCAACCAGCCCAGATTAGAGGAAGCCTTTAACAACTACTTCCGCATGGAGATGTTCCAGCGTCCCGATAATGACAGCTACAGCACGCAGGAAAGTGGCCATGGCCGCAAGGAAACCCGGCTGAGCCTGGCGGTGGACGACTTGTCCATCCTGGGAGACCTGGTGTTTGAATGGCCGGAGCTGAAAACCTTAGGGATAGTGGCGGCAGTCCGGGAAGTGGGCGGCGAACCGGCCAAGGACATCAAGGTGCGCTACTACATCAGCTCGGCCAGGCTGTCGGCCAAGGAGCTGCTGGAAGCGAGCCGTTCCCACTGGTCGATAGAATCCCAGCTGCACTGGCAACTCGATGTAGGCATGCGGGAAGACGAGTGCCGCATCCGCCGTGAGCAGGCCGGCGAGAATATGGCCACCATCCGGCATATCGCCTTCAATGCGTTGAAGGGAGACACCAGCTTCAAGGCCGGGATGAAACGCAAGCAAAAGCGGGCCAGCCGAAACAGCGCCTACCTGTCGCACGTCTTGGCAGGACTGGGGGTTTCGTAATCTTGCCCTGGCAGCTGTATTGCCGCAATCTGAGCTCTTGACGGATCTGCTCAATAAAAGGAGACTGTGCCATATGAACCTCTTTGCTGTATATATATACAGTTATAATAGACGGCAACGGCTGTTCTGGCACACCTTCACTCATCGGATCTCTCGGTTGGCAGTAGGAGTAGAGATATGATTTTTTATTATTCAATAAGTTACGAACAACTCTCAAAAACATCCGTGCCTGAAGTAGGCGGTTATCGAGAATGCGTGTTCTACACTTTCAAGAAAAACGTGATTTTGGGAAAGTTTTAGTAAAATTAGAGTGTTATCATCGCTTTTTGAACTGTGTGAATGCAGGTTATCAAGCCAGGTCAATATACAATTGTTATACGGTGGGTCACACTGAGTTACCCTCAAGAATCAATAATAGGGTCAGGAAATGCGCATCATAAATCGAAGAATATTTCCTGAAGGAAGATAAGCGTGGTAGAAAAAAATATCGGTAGTCCAAAGCTTCATGAAGTCGAGCCACGGGAGAATGTTGGAAGGGAAACCATTGCCCGCTATCAAGCCCAGTTTCGCGGAGCGGCTTTCGAGTGTTTGGCTCTATTGGAGGATGAGACGCTAGACCGTGTCTATTGTGATTACCAAGACGATTTCGTGACTCGCCTCAATGTCGAGGGGAATTATGTCTATAATTTTTTTCAGGTCAAAACCAAGGGAAAATTGAATTACCAATGGTCTGTAAACGATGTCTTGGGGGTAAGGAAAGGCGCTAAAACATGCGAGCCAGCCAAGATTGCCGATAGCTACGTTGGAAAACTCCTTATCCATACTATCAGGTTCGAGAACTCCTGTGGTAACGTCGTTTTTCTCACCAATGTGCATCTAAACGATGATTTGGAGGGGGTGCGTGATGCCATAAAGGACGATAGTGATAACAAATATTATAAATTGTTGCTTGAAAATTTTAATGAAGCTTTATGCCCAGAAGCGCCCATAGAAGATCAGGGTATTATCGAGCGTATTAAGAAGCTTCAGCTTAAGTCTAATGTTTCCTATTTAGATCCACACGGTGATAAATTTTTCTCTGAGGCAAGAGAGACCATTTATCAATACAGTGAAATAGATTTGCAGCGTTCAGAGTGTGAGGAAATCCTTAACAGTCTTATATCTCTTGTCGAGCGGAAGTCGTTTGGCAAACTATTAGAGGAAATAGGAGAAAGCGACCTCGATGATATAGCAGGCGTTAGTCTTTCCGAAATGCTCAATATTCTGAGCATCTCCAAAGCGGCATATCAGAGCTTAAAAGATAGCGGCGACTCACAAGCCATCAAGAATGCTTCTATTATTCACCGGTTGATGAGTAAGGCTGGGGCGTCAGAGCGAATGATAGAGTTCGTGTCTGACTGTAAGGTTCGATGGGATATATGGTTTAGGGACAAGCGCCATACTATTCCAGAGTTTGACCTGAATTTCATTTTAGAAGAAATAGAGAAAAATGCGGCTGAGTGGGTGAAATTAGGAGAAAGCCTTCCACTGCTTCAAAGTCGAATCAATATAGTATTGTCTGCCCTGGATACTGAAGATTTGTCTGCAACTCTTAATCGTGAACTCCTTCTAGGCGCTGTTTTTTCGTTTTTAGTTAGAGGAAATGCGTGATGGATTTCGAAGAATTCTTTCAAGAAGCGTCTAAAAAAGAAATTGTATTGCCTCTAGATCAGTTCAGTGGTTCGGTACCTCATCGGCTTAGCAATGAAGCGCTTTTTCATCTTCCCTTGCTTGCGATGACTATTCTCTTATTGTCTAAAACACGCCGTAAGCCTAAGTCAGACGAACTAGGTCAGTTGATTGGCGAGTGTTTTGAGAGAACATTTTCAGACTTTAAAGGTTCATCCCAACACTTGGGATGGTCGGCAAACCTTAGGATGCGGACAGTTAAGGCGCTAACCTTTCTTGAGACAGTAAGCCTTGTTGAGGTCGACCGCCATGATTCTCGCATTAAAGCCACCGAGTTTGGGAAAAAGGTCGTATCAAAAGCAATAGATGTACAATCAGACCTAGGTTACACGCTCCAGCTAATTGAACGAAATTATTTTGATATACAAATAGAAAAACAAATTGCAATGGATTTGGAATGAAACTTGTTAAATTAAAAATTCATCCTTCAGGGAAGACCGGTTGGGGTTCGAAGGATCTTGTGTTTGCTAGCGATATCACCCAACTATATGGACCGAACGGCGCAGGGAAAACGCCTGTCATTCATTCTATTGCCTTCGCGCTTGGGTACCCTGTAAGATACAGGGACGATATTATGGCGAAATGTTCTTCAGTCAGCCTGACTGTGGAGCATGAAGAGGAATTCTTCACTTTCGAGAGGTCATTTTCTGATAAGTTTCACATAGAAGTTTCGGAAAAAGCTTCCAAGGAAGCACGTATTTTCTACAACGAACAAGAGATTTCTGAGTACCTATTCTCGAGGCTTGGGCTATCATCGCTCGCGTTGACGACCAATAAAAATGAGCCTACTTATCCATATATCTCAACATTCCTGCCGCTCTTTTATATTGACCAAGATGCTGGTTACACGAGTGCTTACAGGCCTCCGGGTAGTTTCATAAAAGATCAATACGCTGAGATGGTCAGGTTGGGGCTTGGAATTGCTCCAAAACACTCGTTCGAGGCTAAGCGTTTTCTCATAGAAAAGAAAAGGGAGCTTGATTTAGTAAATATTCAAATCGTCAATACTGAGGAGTTCATACGCAAACTCGAAGAGCAGTCAGATATTGGTAACATTTCTGTTTCGGGGATTGAGGATGAGTTGGAGCAACTTAGAGGCGAGCTGGAAGATCTCCGTAATAGTTTTGATGCGACGAACGATGCCGATTATGTGCTACAAAGACTGATTCGCGAGAAGCAGAATGAACGGCTTAATCTTGCGGCTTCGATCAAGAACCTAGAAAGCCGGATATCAGGGTTCAATAAGATAAAGAAAGAAATAGAGATCGAAATTAATACCTTGTCTCTTAACGAAGAGTCTAGACGGCTGTTCAGTTCTTTTAAGGAAATTTGTGCAGCGCCAGGTTGTGGTCTTTTTACATCAAGTTCCGATTCGTACGGAAAAAATTTACTTTATCTTCGAGATCAAATAAAAGACTTAGACAGAAACACAAAATTTCAAGAAATAAGGTTGGATGAATATATATCGAGATTAAGAAAGCTCGATGATGAAATTACCTCCCTCGAATCCAATTTAACGAAAGAAGAGGAGAATTCCCAAACAACGTCTTTGATAGCTGCAATAAGTGCATTAACACGATCAATTATTGATCGCCAAGGCAAAAAAGACGTATTGGAACGGATCGAATCCGAGAAACATGGTTACGTTCAACTATTGAATAAGCGTAAAGGCCTTCAGGGCGATATATCTTCTTTTGAAGGCGGAGCGGGTTCGGGTGATATCAGGATTCTTGAATTCAGAAATTCTTATCGTAAGAAGATTGTCGAATGGCTTGATGTTCTCAGTACTAAGAACGTTTCGAGGGACATTGCTGTCGATTCTGATTTTAATGTTTTGTTTGGGGCGGAAAAATTATCCCAGTTCAGTGGTAGTACACTTTTGCGAACAGTCCTTGCTCTCAGGGCTGCCTTCTTTGAACTGTTCATTTCCATGGGACGCACTTCCATAGAGTTCCTGATATTTGATACGCCACGGCAGCATGATATTGAAACTAAAGATTTTGCAGCATTTATCACCAAGTTAAAAAGCATCTGCAAAGGTAATCGAGCGCAGATCGTCTTCTCTACCACAGAGTACCACTACAATGCAGCAGAAGGGGACATAGAGTGGAAACCGGAATTTTCTGGCTTTGAACAGCCAATGTACTTAGGTGTAATTGATAATAATCAAACACCTAGCTAGACTCTGTGAATGTAAAATATGACGTTTTTCAGGCGGGAATGCCATAAAAAGTTGAATAAATTTTATGCCGCTTTTTACAGGATGTAGGAATAGTATTGATGGCGCAGATTGCGTATAACCAACGCAAGCACACGGAACAATTTTACGCTTCGCTTCAAATTGTCCGGTGTTGCGGGCGTTAGCCGGCCATTTAAGTATTGATGAAGGATATAGATAGTGATCAAGGATTTACATTTTGATTTTGTAGGATTTCATGGGTCAGATGGGTATTGCCATTTGAGAATTGCGCAAAAAACGCCCAATTCGAAAATGGTTGTAGTATGTTCACAGTATAAGAATTATTACGGTACTTCCCCGACAAATGCTGTGGAGTTAATTGCAAAGAAATTCTTCTATGATGTGGTTCATGGCAAAATAAAAGATGTTTCACTACCAATAGAACCGACATATGAGAGATGGCACGATGATGCTTCACGTATAGATAAGCTTCTTGTCGGACTAAGTCCCCAAAAATATAAAAATAGATTTAAGAATACGTATCTAGATATTTCTAAAATCTTCAACGAAATAATTTGGATAGAAAGATATCCTGCTGGTACGGGGTTTTGGGATGATAAAGACGATCTAAGTCTTGTAAGTATGGGTGAACATGAAGACCCTACTTGGCATGGCAGGCCAACTGAGAGCTTTATAAAGGAAAAAACTGGTTTTGACTTTTCCGATCTCTTCGCAGATCCTGATGCAATAGATTTAAAAGAAGTTCAAAAGAACCTTGCAATAAACGACGATGCTCGAAACATAGCTCTAAATCTTGTAAATCGTCCTGTTCGCTGGACTCAAGATATTTTAAATGTATTACCATCAAAAATAAACGTAACCAAATTTTCCACTGGGCGAGAAAGTGATGAGAGCCTGTGGGAGTTACAGATTCAAGGCCTAATCGAGGAAATATTTAGTATATCTTTTCCTGCTAAAGACTTATTTAAAAGTGAATACAAAGTCTCAAAGCTTCTTGGCATTCATAAGTCGGGAAGTGAAAAGAAATGTGACTTAGTTGTCTTCGAGCCAGAATCCAACAATCCACGAGTCATGATTGAGATCAAAAGAGCTAGTAGGTCGGTCGATTATCAATCAAAAAAAATACTCCAAGATATTGCTAAGCTGCTAATTTACTCAAAGGTCTTAAAATCTGACGCTTATCTGTTAATTTGCGGTCACGCTGAAGAGTTAGAAAAAGTTGTATCCGAAGTCACAGACATTCTATCACTCGATAATAGCTATGAAAATTCGAGCTTAAAAGATAAGTATAAATCAATTGATGAAATAGAGTTTAGTGAAGAGTATAGCGATCTTCTATCTGGGTTTGGAATACATTCATTACATACAAGGCTTGTTGGAATTAGTGAAGATAATGCAGTTTGTTTATGGCAGGTCTCACACCTAAAGGAAAATATCATGAATAATAAAGCTTATCTCTACAGATTGATGAATCCTTCTAATAACGCAGATGATATTTAATTGGGCTTGGCTAACAAGCTGCTGCACACGGAAAAATTACTCGCTACGCTCCTAGTTTTCCGGTGAGCAGGGCGTTAGGCTTCCGAGTTACCCACGAACAGTAGGTTTGCTGAGATGATAATTGATTTTCTTGTTAAAGAGAGCTAGAAAATTCTTCAAGCGGAGCATGGCAACGCGTGGTGGCTTTCATTCTAATCAGTATTTATGATTACGGCTGTTATGTTTTAGTTCAGTGGTCTTCGTTGTCTGTTATTTAAGAGGGCGCTAAGTATTTGGAGACATCATGAGAGCCATTCTGTTGATTGTTTGCACCACTTTGTTAAGTGGCTGCTTGGGTATGCCCGAATCAGTAAAGCCTGTGTCGGGGTTTGAACTGAATAATTATTTGGGTAAATGGTATGAAGTGGCTCGGCTTGACCACTCGTTCGAAAGAGGCTTAAGTCAGGTTACTGCAGAATATAGTACTCGGAATGATGGTGGTGTTTCGGTTCTTAATCGTGGTTATTCCGAAGAGAAAAATGAGTGGAAAGAGGCGGAAGGCAGAGCCTACTTTGTTAACAGTCCAACGGACGGTTATCTCAAAGTTTCATTTTTTGGTCCGTTTTATGGCTCTTACGTGGTGTTTGAGTTAGATCGTGAAAATTACAGTTATGCCTTTGTGTCAGGGCCGAATACAGACTATTTATGGCTGCTTTCACGGACACCATCCGTCGCGCCAGAAGTCATGGAAAAGTTTATTCGAATGTCGAGAGAGCGGGGCTTTGATACAGAACGACTCATTTACGTTCAGCAGCAATAAATACCTAGCAAAGGCTTAAAGTAGGACGTTGAACCCAGGCGCCGGACTACACCGCCACCCCACACCCCTTGGAGCCAGAGATGACCGCATATGCTATTGCCGTGATACGCGAAACCCGGTTTGGCCCGGAGATAAAGGAGTACCTGCAGCGCATAGACGCGACGCTGGCGCCCTTCTCCGGCAAGTACCTCGTTCACGGCGGGCCCTATGTGCCACTGGAGGGAGTCTGGTCCGGTGATCTGGTCATCATCGAATTTCCCTCAATGGAGCAAGCCAGGGGCTGGTACGAGTCCGATGCCTATGGGGCGATTCGCCCGCTTCGTACCCGGCATACCCTGGGCGAGGTGCTGTTGGTCCAGGGCGTGCCAGAAGGCCATAAAGGGGCGGATATCCTCGGCTAACCGCAGGGCTGGTCCGCTCCCGGGTGTCGGCCAGCGGCGTGGTGATGAGCACCTATGTGCCTGCTGGCGATATCCGGCCCGGCACGTTCGTCGCTACCGAGCCGAGCGACAAGGAGCTGGCGCGGCGCGGCAGGATGGCGAAGGGAAGCTGGTGATGGGCCAAAACAAACCGGAGGCAAAGCATTGAAGGACGCAAAAACATTTTGGGATAAAAGCGCGCCCCGTTACGCCAAGAGCCGGATCCGGGACGAGCAGGCCTACCAAAAGAAGCTGGCGATCACCCAGGGATATTTCCGGCCGGACTGGTCGGTGCTGGAGTTCGGCTGCGGCACCGGCGGCACCGCCATTATCCATGCGCCCCACGTCGGGCATATCCTCGCGACCGATATTTCGGACACCATGCTGGACATCGCCGGGCAGAGGGCGAGGGAAGCCGGGGTGGACAATATCAGCTTTCAACAGGGCACCCTGGAAAGCCTCGAACTGGCCGCGGCAAGCTTCGACGCCGTCCTGGGGCTCAACGTGTTGCACCTGCTCGACGATCTGGACGCGGCCCTGGCCAGGGTGCACCGGCTGTTGAAACCGGGCGGCATTTTCGTTTCCAGCACCGCGTTGGTCGGTGACATCGCGGTCTTCTGGCGGTTATTGATACCCCTGATGCAGCGCCTGGGCCTGGCCCCCTACGTAAACCGCCTGGGCCGGCAGCAGCTGGTGGCCGGGCTGACCAAGGCCGGTTTTCGCATCGAGCACCAGTGGCAGCCGGGCAGGGGGTCGGTGTTTATCGTGGCCAGCAAGGGCCCGGCAGGGCTTCACTCCGGGTAAAACAGCCGCATGGCCCAGGCCGCGGCGTACAGGCCGAGCCCGAAGATCGCGTGGGTGATCAGGCTCTGCAGGCGGGCGGCGCCGGGGTGCGGTGTGCGGGAGGCGGCAACGCCCAGCCCCATGCAGGGTTGCATCAGCAGGAACGGGGCCGCCAGGGTGCCGATGCCCACGATAAGCGCGGGGCCCAGGGTGGGCTGCTGCAGCCAGGCCGGCCCCCAGATGCCGGTCAGCACCGCCGCAAAGCCGATGCCGGTGAGGTAGTGAACCGCCCAGCCCAGCGGCTGTTCGCCCGGCACCGGCGCCGCTTGCGCGATGGCGTCGTGGCGAAAGCGGCCCCGCGCCATATGGGCGACCCAGCGCCCCACCATCCCGTAGTTGGCGGGCGGCACGCCGAACAGCGGCCGGCGCAGCAGCCCCCACAAATCCATGACCATGGTGGCGCCAATGCCGATGCACAGGGTGAAGAAAAGATGAGTCATAAGAGTCTCCTGGTGTTTGTAGTGATGATGGTGGTAGCGTACAACTTGAAGTCGACTTGAGGTCAAGGGGGGCTGATGGACATTTCCGAGGTGGCGCGGCGTGCCGGCGTTCCGGCGTCCACGCTGCGCTTCTACGAGCAAAAGGGGCTGATTGTGTCCTCCGGCCGGCGGGGCTTGCGCCGCCAGTTCGCGCCCGGGGTGCTGGAGCAGCTGGCCCTGATCGCGCTGGGGCGCTCGGTGGGGTTTTCTCTGGACGAGATAGCCCTGATGTTCGGTGCCGACGGCCAGCCCCGGATCGACCGGCAGTTGCTGGCGAACAAGGCGGAGGAGCTGGACCAGGCCATCCGCCGGTTAACTGCCATGCGCGACGGGCTGCGCCACGCGGCCGCCTGCCCGGCGCCGAGTCATATGGAATGCCCCAGCTTCCGCCGCCTGCTGGGGCTGGCCGCCGAACGGCGGCGACTGACCAAAATTCAATATTGATAACAACACAACACGGAGAATAAAGATGGAAAAATTCCTCAATGCGTGGCGTCCCCGGGTGCTGAGCGTGGTGCGGGCGGTGTCCGCCTTCCTGTTCATGCAGCACGGCGGGCAGAAACTGTTCGGCTTTCCCGCCGCCCAGCGGGGCGAGTTTGATCTGTTCTCGCTTTCCGGCGTGGCCGGGGTGCTGGAGCTGTTCGGCGGCGCCCTGCTGCTGGTGGGCCTGTTCACCCGGCCGGTGGCCTTCGTGCTCTCGGGGCTGATGGCCTTCGCCTACTTTATCGCCCACGCCCCGCGGGATTTCTGGCCGCTGAACAACGGCGGCGAGCTGGCCATTATGTTCTGCTTCACCTTCTTCTACTTTGTGTTCGCCGGTGGCGGCAGCTGGAGCCTGGACTGCCTGCGCGGCCGGCGCTGAGCCGGGCCCGACCCTGCAGCGGCGCCCCGGGGCGCCGTTTTATTTTCTGCGGCGGGCATCCGTGCTATAGATGGCCTCCCATTGGTTGATCCCCCTATTGCGCAAACAGCATGAACATCAGAGCAGCAACCCAAGACGACTTCGAGCAGATCTGGCCCATCTTCCGCGACATCGCCGCCGCCGGCGACACCTATGCCTACCCGCGGGATATTAACCGCGAGCAGGCCCGCCAGCTGTGGCTGGAGCTGCCGCGCCAGACCTTTGTGGCCGAGGAGGAAGGCCACATCCTCGGCACCTACTACATCAAAACTAACCAGGCCGGGCCCGGCAGCCACGTGTGCAACTGCGGCTACATGGTGTCGGCGGCGGCGCGCGGGCGGGGCCTGGCCAGCGCCATGTGCGAACATTCCCAGCAGGTGGCGCTGGCGCTCGGCTACCGGGCCATGCAGTTCAACTTTGTGGCCTCGACCAACGAGGGCGCGGTGCGGCTGTGGACCAGGCTCGGCTTCGCCACCGTGGGCCGGCTGCCGGGGGCCTTCCATCATCCCCGCCTGGGCGATGTGGACGCCTTGGTGATGTACAAATGGCTGGCGGATAAGGCCTGAGGAGCGGTTGTGCCGTGCGCCGCCGTCCTGCTGCTGGGCTGGGTGTGGCTTTATCCGGCCCCGGCCTGATCCATTGGCTACACTGGGAGCGGGACCCTGACGGGAGAATGCCGTGTCGCCGCTGCTTGCCGATGCCCTTGTTGCCTTTTCCGCCCACGGCGCCGCGCTGAACATGGTGCTGCTGGGGGGGATACTGTCGTTGAGCATTGCCGCCGATGTGTTGGCGGCGCGCACCGCGCTGCCCCGGGTGTCGCTGCTGGTGCTGCTTGGCGTGCTGATCGCCGTGGTGCAGCAGCTGTGGCTGCCCCGGCCCGCCGCCCTGCTGGATGAGCTGGCCCGGCCGCTGATCGAGCTGGCGCTGGTGATGGTGGCCTTTCTGCTCGGCAGCGAGCTGACCCTGGCGCGGCTGCGCCGTACCGGCTGGCTGATCACCGTGATTTCACTGGCGGTGGTGCTGTGCAGCGTGGTGGTAGTGGGGGCGGGATTGTGGTTGCTGGGGGTGCCGCTGGTGGTGGCCATCGCCCTGGCGGCCATTTCGGTGGCGACGGATCCGGCGGCGGTGCGCGACACCGTGCGCGGCAGCAACGACACCCGGCTGGCGGCGCGGGTGCTGCTCGGCATTGTCGCCATCGACGACGGCTGGGGCATACTGGTGTTCGGCCTGGCCATGGCGCTGCTCGGCTGGCTGCTGGCGGGCGATGGCAACCTGGCCCTGTGGCGGGCGCTGTGGGAACTGGGCGGGGCCCTGCTGCTGGGCGGACTCATCGGCTTTCCCGCCGCCTGGCTCACCGGCCGGCTGGCGCCGGGCGAGCCGACCCAGGTGGAAGCGGTGGCCCTTATCCTGCTGCTGGCCGGCTGTTCGGCCTGGCTCGGGGTGTCGCCCCTGCTGGCGGCCATGACCGCCGGCACCCTCATCGCCAACTTCTCGCCGCATCATACCCGCTCGTTCCGTGCCATCGAGCATATCGAGTGGCCCTTTCTGGTGTTCTTTTTCGTGCTGTCGGGGATGATCATCGATCTCCGCCAGCTGGACGACGCCCTGGGCCTGGCTCTGGCCTATGTGCTGCTGCGGCTGTTCGGCCGTTGGCTGGGGGGGTGGCTCGGCATTCGCCTGGCGTCGCCGGCCCGCCGGGCGCGGCTGCCGCCCCATATCGGTCTGGCTCTCACGCCCCAGGCGGGCATGGCCATCGGCATGGCGCTGCTGGCGGCGGAGCAGTTCCCCGAATACGGCGCCCGCCTGCTGCCGGTGGTGGTCTGCTCCACCATAGTGTTTGAATTGCTCGGCCCCCTGCTGGTAAAGAAGGTGCTGCGCTGAGCCGGGCCGGCGCCACGGCAGCCATTATACTTAGGGTGTTCCTTCATTTACCCGGAGTACCCCTCATGGCCAGTTCTTCATTGGGATTGCAGCAGGTCAAGGTGATCGCCCTGGCCGTGTCCGACAAGGCGAGGGCAGAGCGCTTCTACGCTGAGGTGCTCGGGCTGGCGCCGGCCACCGAGGGTGGCGAGGCGGTGGGCTTCCAGCTGGGGGAGGTGACCCTGCTGCTCAAGGACGACTGGTACGGCCGGCCCACGGCCGAGCCCAATCCGCGCCTCACCCTGGCCTGCGATCACGCCCCGGATACCGAGGCCCGGCTGCGGGAGCGGGGCGTGACCATCGCCGATCCGGTGGCGCTGTACGACGATCTCTTTCACATCGGCAGCTTCCTGGACAGCGAAGGCAACAAGCTGTGGTTCTGCTCGCCGCGCTCGTCCTGACAGCCTCTTTACCATCCGCGCTGCGCCGCCGGCGGCCTCCGGCCACCGGCGCCTTTCGTTTATCCGGAGCCGACATGACCCGCCATTACCGTATCGAACCGGCCCAGCCCGTCCACCTGCCCCTGCTGCCGGACATAGAGCGGGCGGCGGCGGCGTTGTTCCCGGCGTCGGTGATCCCGCCCGCCCTCAGGCTGGGGGTGGTGTCGCAGTTGCGGCTGGAGCAGGCCCAGGCGGAGCGGCGGCTGTGGGTGGCGCTGTCGCCCCGGGGGGAGCCGGTGGGCTTTGCCCTGGCGGAGCCGGGCGCGGAGGCGGCCTTTCTGGTGGAGCTTGACGTGCACCCGGACCATCAGCGCCAGGGTCTGGGGCGGCGGCTGATCGCGGCGGCCATCGACTGGGCCCGGGCCGGGGGGCACCGCAACCTGACCCTGACCACCTTCGAGCACGTGCCCTGGAACGGGCCCTTCTACGCCCGGCTCGGTTTCCGGCGGCTGGCGGAGGCCGAGCTGGATGAACGGCTGGCCCGGCAGCTGGCCGGCGAGCGCAGCCTGGGGCTCAAGGACCGGGTGGCCATGGCCCTGGCGCTGTAGCGCTTGGTCACGGCACCGGGCGGAAGCCGTGGTTTAGTGCCTGCCGCGTCCGGAGCTATGCTGAAAAGAGTCTAATGGCACCTGGCCCATCGCCAAGGAGGCCCCATGCCGCGAGATCTCCAGTCACTCGGGGAGCCGGTCGTGTTTGAAACGGCGGCGGAGCACGTTTGCACCGATGTGCCGGTGTTCGCCCCCGACTGCCGCGCCGCCGAGGCCCGGCAGGGGCTGACCGAGCGTCGTTACGAATGCGCCAGCCATGTGGTGGTGTGCCGGGACGGCCGGCTCTGCGGCATGGTGCGTATCGAGGATCTGCTGCCTGCTCCCAATCATGTCACCCTGGCAACGCTGATGGAACAGGATCCGCCCGTGGTGGCACCGGGGGTGGATCAGGAGGTGGTGGCCTGGCGGGCGGTGCGCCATGCGGAGTCGGCCCTCGGCATGGTGGACGGGGAGGGGCGCTTCGTGGGCCTGATCCCGCCCTACCGGATGCTGGCGGTGCTGCTGGCCGAGCACGAGGAGGATCTCACCCGCCTGGGCGGCTTTACCAAAAGCACCGAGGCGGCGCGCTCCTCCAGCGAGGAGCCGGTGCCGCGCCGCTTCCGCCACCGGCTGCCCTGGCTGCTGGTGGGCCTGCTCGGCGCCCTGGTCGCCGCCGATCTGGTCGGCTGGTTCGAATCCCAGCTGCAGCGCACCCTGATGCTGGCCTTCTTCATCCCCGGCCTGGTCTACCTGGCGGACGCGGTGGGTACCCAAACCGAAACCGTGGTGGTGCGTGGCCTTTCGGTGGGCGTGGCCATGCGCACCATGGTCAGGCGGGAGCTGCTGGCGGGCCTGGCCATCGGCCTGGTGCTGGCGCTGGTGGCCGGCCCCCTGGTGTGGCTGCGCTGGAGCGACCCGACGGTGGCCCTGTGCGTGGGCCTGGCGGTGCTGGCCGCCTGCTCCACCGCCACCATCACCGCCATGGGGCTGCCCTGGCTGCTGTATCGCGCCGGGATGGACCCGGCCTTCGGCAGCGGCCCCCTGGCCACCGTGATCCAGGACTTGTCGACTATCCTTATCTACTTCGCCATCGTCACCGCCGTGATCGGCTGATCCTGTTTTTCTCCAACACCGTGCCGGCCGGTTGGCGCCGGCGGGCCTGATGCGCAGGGAGGCAGCGTATTCGATGACCGAGCAAAACCACTGGCAATTGATCCCGGCGCAGGACTTCTGCTGCCCATCGCCACCGGCGGTGACCCGGCTCCGCCAGGGCTGGTTGCGGCTGCTGCGTCTGCTCCGCCTGCACGCCGCCGAGGCGGAGCCGGAGCAGGAAGAGGCCGATCTGCCCGACTACCAAGCCTACGATCGCCGCCCGGCGGTGGCCGCTCTGGACGAGCGGCTCGGCTCCTGGCGGCAGGAGGCCCAGGCCGGGGCCTGCTTCCTGCTGGATCCGCCCTACAGCGGCACCGCCGCCATCGCCCGCGACTGGGCCGACCTGCATGGCTGGCGCACCCTGACTCCGCCGAATACTACCAGCCTGGAGCGGGCCGATGTGGAGCAATGGTGGCGAGGCCAGCGCGGAAGCGGCCCCTGGCTTATCGACGATCTGGCCCGTTATCTGTTGCGTACGGTCGAGGGCATGGACTTTGTGTGCGCCCTGCTGCCCCGGCTGTTGCAGGGCGAGCTGGGGCAGGGGCTGGTGGTGTGCGACAGCTGGATGTTCGCCTTTGTCGGACGGGCCTGGCCGCTGCGCCTGCCCCGGGTGTACTGCTTCGCGCCGGTGGGCCCCGGCCTGCTGCGTCAGCTCGGGGTGCGGGCGTCGGACAAGGTACTGTGCCGGCTGGCGGCGCGGGCCAGGGGTAACCCGGGGCTGGCCCTGGCGCTGTGGACGGTGGAGCGGCAGGCAAAGCAGGAGCTGCCCGAACTGCCGTCCGAGGCCGACGACGTTACCGCCTTCGTGCTCTATACCCTGCTGTTGCACCGGGGGTTGGGCGTGGCGTTGCTGCAGCGGGTGCTGCCGGTGGTGTCGCCGGATCTGCTCAACGTGCAGCTGCTGCGCCTGGAGCAGTGCGGCATAGTACTGCGGGAAGAGGAACGCTGGCGAGTGAGCATCCACGGCTACCTGGTGGTGCGGGATTTTCTCACCGAGCGCGATTTCTGGCCGGACGGCTTTTAAGACGGGAGGACGACGGCATGGACAGGGAACAACTGGCCGGGCTCTTTCAGCACATCACCGGTGCCGCCCTGGTGGAGGCCCTGGCGGTGGCGGGGGCGGCGCTGCTGCTCATCTGGCTCAGCCAGCGGCTGCTGCCCTGGCTGGCGGCGCGGCTGCACAGCGAACGCCGGCTGTTCGTGCTGGCGCTGATGCCGACTATCCGCCTGCTGGTGCTGCTGGGCGCCCTGCTGTGGATAGTGCCGCTGTTCTTGGCGCCCACGCTGCAGAACATGGTGGCCATACTGGGGGCGGCGGGCCTGGCCATCGGCTTCGCCCTCAAGGACTATGTGAGCAGCCTGATCGCCGGCATAGTGGCGGCCTACGAGCACCCCTACCGGCCCGGCGACTGGATAGAGGTGGATGGCTGCTACGGCGAGGTGCGCCATATCGGCATGCGGGCGGTGGAGATCGTCACCCCCGACGACACCCTGGTATACGTGCCGCACCAGAAGCTGTGGACCGGCCTTATCCACAACGCCAACAACGGCGGCGCCAGCCTGATGTGCGTGGCCCATTTCTACCTGGAGCCGGAGCACGACGCCCACCAAGTGCGCCGGGTACTGGAGCAGGTGGCCCTGTCCAGCCCCTATGTGAAGCTGGCCAAGCCGATCTCGGTGGTGCTGGCGGAGCGGCCCTGGGGCACCCACTATCGCATCAAGGCCTACCCCATGGATCCGCGCCAGCAGTTCCAGTTTGTTTCCGATCTCAGCGCCCGCGGCAAGGACAGCCTGCGCCGGTTGCCGGTGCGCTTTGCCCGGATCCGGCCCGAACCGGACCAGAACCTAAGCTGACAGGAGGCAACCATGCCGCGTTTACAGCATAAAACCGCCCTTATCACCGGCGCGGCCCGGGGCATCGGCGAGGCCATGGCCCGCGCCTTCGTGGCCGAGGGCGCCCTCGTCTACCTCACCGACATCGACGACGACCGGGGCCGTGCCCTGGCCGCCGGCCTGGGCGAGCGGGCCCGCTACCGGCGGCTGGACGTACGCCGGGAGGCCGACTGGCAAGCGGTGACCGAGGCCATACTGGCGGAAGCCGGGGGATTGCAGGTGGTGGTGAACAACGCCGGCATCACCGGCTTCGAGCAGGGGATGGTGGCCCAGGATCCCGAGCACGCCTCCCTGGCCGACTGGCACAGTGTGCACAGCACCAACCTGGACGGCGTTTTCCTCGGCTGCAAGTACGCCATCCGTGCCATGCGCCGCTGCGGCGGCGCGGGCGCCATCATCAACATCTCGTCCCGCTCCGGCCTGGTGGGCATTCCCGGTGCCGCCGCCTACGCCTCCTCCAAGGCGGCGGTGCGCAACCACACCAAGACGGTGGCGCTCTACTGTGCCGAGCAGGGGCTGGCCATCCGCTGCAATTCCATCCACCCGGCGGCCATCCTCACTCCCATGTGGGAGCCGGTGCTGGGCACGGGGCCGGAGCGGGAGCAGCGGCTGCGCGACTTTGTGCAGGACTGCCCCCAGCGCCGCTTCGGCCGCCCGGAGGAGGTGGCGGCCCTGGCGGTGATGCTGGCCTCGGACGAGGTGCCCTACATGACCGGCGCCGAGCTCAACATCGACGGCGGCATACTGGCGGGCTCGGCCGCCAGGCCCGATGCCTGAGCCCGGCCCCGGTGCCAACCCGCATGGATTTGGAATATAACCCGAGGGAGTCATAGCGATGATCAGACTAAGAGCCGCCGGCCCCGCCGATCTGACCCTGCTGCGCCGCTGGGACCAGGCACCCCAGGTGCGGGCGGCGGATCCCAACGACGACTGGCAATGGGAAACCGAGCTGTACCGCCGGCCGGACTGGCGGCCGGGGGAGGGCGCGTGATCATCCGGCCCTTCGACCCCGCCACCGATCTGCCCGGGCTGCGGACCTGCGTGCACGAATTGCAGGAGGCGGAGCGGGCGCTGGACCCGCGTCTGCCGGCGGGAAATCTTGTCCTGGAGCCCTACCTCGCCGAGCTGTTCCGCCGCTGTGCGCGGTGCGCGGGCCGGATACTGGTGGCGGAGCGGGCCGGTGTGGTGGCTGGCTTTGTGGCGGTGTTGACCCGGGTGGTGAGCGAGGAGCCGGACGACGGCGGCCTGGAATATGGCCTGATCAGCGACCTGCATGTTCGTGCACCCTGGCGCCGGCGCGGCCTGGGCCGGCAGTTGCTCGCCGCCGCCGAGGCCCAGGCTCGGCAGGAAGGGGTACGCTGGTTGCGTATCGGGGTGCTGGCCGCCAATGCGCCTGCCCTGGCCCTCTACCGCGCCGCCGGCTTCAAGGCGCACCTGGTGGAGCTGGAAAAAGACCTGTAACGCAGGCACAGCCCGACCCGCGCCGCCTGTTCAGCCGTGCGCCTTTTTCACCCCGTGGCGTGGCATGCCCGTCCGGGGGTTCCCGCTGCGCGGGAAGGCAGGCGGGCCGCCTGCGCCCCACCACATCGGCAGGCGGCGGTGTTTTCCTGTCGGTGACTTTGCAGGCGGGCCGTTAAGGCGCCATCTAAACTTCTCCTATTGTGGCGTGCCCGGCTAAGTACCGGAGCGCGGGGGAGGGAGCATGAGTACGGAACAACGGGGCCCGGGATGAAAAAGCTGCTGTGGGTGGGGGTGGGCCTGCTGCTGGCCCTGCCCATCGTCGGCACCCTGGTGCTGATCAAGGCGCTGCAGTTCGGCGCCATGGGCGCGGCCGCGGCCCAGATGCAGATGCCGCCGGAGCCGGTGAACGCCGAACTGGTGCGCGAGGCCGAGTGGCATCCGGAGCTGCAGGCGG
Source organism: Zobellella denitrificans (assembly GCF_002407485.1). NCBI lineage: Bacteria > Pseudomonadati > Pseudomonadota > Gammaproteobacteria > Aeromonadales > Aeromonadaceae > Zobellella > Zobellella denitrificans. Next base: position 1,782,914 of record NZ_CP012621.1, read on the forward strand.
TGGGCTCGGTGGTGGCGGTGCAGGGCACGGTGATCCGCACCGAGGCCGAGGGCCTGGTGCGGGAGATCCGCTTCGAGGCCGGGGCCCCGGTCAAGGCCGGGGATGAACTGGTGCGGCTCGACAGCGACATCGAGCGGGCCCAGCTGCGCGAGGCCGAGGCCGCCGCCGCCCTGGCGCGGCAGTCCTTCCGGCGGGCCCGGGAACTGGCCCGCAGCCGCAACATCTCCCAGGGCGAACTCGACGCCGCCGCGTCCTCCGTGCAGCAGGCCGAGGCCCGGGCCGACATGATCCGCGCCCTGATCGCCAAGAAGACCCTGAGCGCCCCCTTCGACGGCCGGCTCGGCATCCGCCGCGTCAGCGTCGGCCAGTTCCTCGACAAGGGCAGCCCGGTGGTGTCGCTGCATTCCCTCGATCCCGTCTATGTCGAGTTTTCCCTGCCCCAGCCGCAACTGGCCGAGCTGGCCGACGGGCTGCCGGTCCGGGTGTGGTCCGACGCCTATCCCGAGCGGCCTTTCGAGGGGCGGGTTACTGCCTTCAACCCGGATCTCGATCCCCAGACCCGCAGCGTGCGGGTGCAGGCCACCCTGGCCAATCCCGAGGGGCGGCTGCGCCCGGGCATGTTCGTGTCGGTGCTGCTGTTGCCCGGGCGCACCGAGCGGGTGCTGCTGATCCCTATTACGGCGGTGCAGCACGGCCCCTACGGCGACGCCGTCTTTGTGATCGAGCCGGACGGGCAGGGCGAAAACACCCTCAGGGTGCAGCAGCGGCTGGTGCGGCTGGGGGCCCGGCGGGGGGATTTCGTGGCGGTCAGCGAGGGGCTGGCGGCGGGCGAGCAGGTGGTGTCGACCGGGGTGTTCAAGCTGCGCAGCGGCATGGCGGTGGTGGTCGACAACCGGCTGGCGCCGGCATTCCGGCTCGATCCCGACCCCGGCAACAGCTGAGCGCGCCGTCATGAAGGCCTTTACCGATCTCTTCATCCACCGGCCGGTGCTGGCGCTGGTGGTCAATATCGTCATCGTCATCGCCGGGCTGCAGGCCTGGTGGTCGCTCAGCGTGCGCCAGTATCCCCAGAGCGAGAACGCCTCCGTTATCGTCGCCACCCCCTATGTGGGGGCCAGCGCCGAGGTGGTGCGCGGCTTCGTCACCACCGCCATCGAGGGCGCCATCGCCTCCGCCGACGGCATCGATTACGTGGAGTCGAAGAGCCTGCTCGGGCTGTCGCTGGTCACCGCCCGGCTCAAGCTCAACTACGAGCCGACCAAGGCGCTGGCCGACATCACCGCCAAGGTCAACCAGGTGCGCAACGAACTGCCGGCAGAGGCGGAGCTGCCTTCCATCAGCGTGCAGTCGGCGGACTCCGAGTTCGCCGCCGCCTACCTGAGCTTTTCCTCGTCCAGCCTGTCCCAGAGCGACATCACCGACTACCTGGTGCGGGTGGTGCAGCCCCGGCTGGCGGCCCTGGCCGGGGTGCAGCGGGCCGAGATCTTCGGGGCGCGCACCTTCGCCATGCGGGTCTGGCTGCAGCCGGAGCGGATGGCGGCGCTCAACGTCAGCCCGGCCCAGGTGCGCGCCGCCCTGGCGGCCAACAACTTTATCTCGGCGGTGGGCAGCACCAAGGGCGCCCTGGTGCAGGTGTACCTCACCGCCAACACCGATCTGCATACGGTGGAGCAGTTCCGCCAGCTGGTGATCCGCCGGGAGAACGACACCATAGTGCGGCTGCAGGATCTGGCCGAGGTGGAGCTGGGCGCCGAGGACTACGACACCGAGGTCAGCTTCAACGGCGAGACGGCGGTGTTCATGGGTATTTTCCCCCTGCCCAATACCAACACCATCGAGGTGATCCAGGGGGTGCGGGTCGACCTGGACGCGCTCGGGCCGGAGCTGCCGCCGGGGCTGGAGGCCCGCCTGGCCTACGACGCCTCCGAGTACATCGACAACGCCATCCGCGAGGTGGTGGGCACCCTGATCGACACCCTGAGCATAGTGGTGATCGTCATCTTCCTGTTCCTGGGCTCGGTGCGTTCGGTGCTGGTGCCGGTGGTGGCGATACCGGTGTCGCTGATCGGCGCCGTCTTCCTGATGCAGACCCTGGGCTTCACCCTCAACCTGCTTACCCTGCTGGCCATAGTGCTGTCGGTGGGCCTGGTGGTGGACGACGCCATAGTAGTGGTGGAAAACGTCGAGCGCCACCTGCGCGAGGGGCGCACCCCGCAGGAGGCGGCCCTGGTGGGGGCGAGGGAGCTGATTGGCCCCATTATCACCATGACCATCACCCTGGCGGCGGTCTACACTCCCATCGGCCTGCAGGGCGGGCTCACCGGCGCCCTGTTCCGGGAGTTCGCCCTCACCCTGGCCGGGGCCGTCACCATCTCCGGCCTGGTGGCGCTGACCCTGTCGCCGATGATGAGCGCCCGCCTGCTGCGCAGCGCCGAGCGGGAGGAGCGGGGCCTGACCGGCTGGATCAACCACCGCTTCGACCGGCTGCGCGCGCGCTACGGCCGGGTGCTGGATCACAGCCTGAACGGCCGGCCGGCGGTCTATGCCCTGTGGGCGGCGCTCAGCCTGGCGGTGGTGCCCATGTACCTGTTCTCGCCCAAGGAGCTGGCGCCGCTCGAGGATCAGGGCTTTATGTTCGCCATCATCAACAACGCCGCCAACGCCTCGGCGGATCAGAAGATCCACTTCGGCCGGGCGGCGGAGCAGGTGTTCCTCGAGGCGCCCGAGCGGGAGCTGACCTTCCAGATCCTGCTGTCGCCCTCGGACCCGTTCGCCGCGGCCATGGGGGTGGGTGGTTTCAGCGGCATGGTGGTCAGCCCCTGGGGCGAGCGCGAGCGCACCATTTCCGACATCGTGCCCGAGATACAGGCCGGGCTGTCGGCCATTCCCGGCCTGCAGATCTTCGCCGGCCAGCCGCCGGCCCTGCCCGGGGGCAGCAACTTCCCGGTGGAATTCATCATCGCCGCCACCGCCGAGCCGGAGCAGATGCTGGCCTATGCGGAGCGTCTGCAGCAGGCGGCGATGGAAAGCGGCCTGTTCTACTTTCCGCCCGAGATCGATCTCAAGGTCGACCAGCCGCAGACCGAAATTGTGCTCGATCACCAGAAGGTGGCGGCCCTGGGGCTGACCCAGCAGCAGGTGGGCGCCGATCTGGGCGCCGCCCTGGGGGGCAACTACGTCAACCGTTTCAACGTGCGCGGCCGGGCCTACAAGGTGATCCCCCAGCTGGCGCGGGTGGAGCGGCTCAACCCGGAGCAGCTCAAGGACATCCATGTCACCGGCCCCGACGGTGGCCTGGTGCCGCTCAGCGCCTTCGCCACCCTGCGCCACAGCACGGTGCCGCGCTCCCTCAACCGCTTCCAGCAGCTCAACGCCATCAAGCTGTCGGGCATGACCGCCCGCCTGGACGAGGGCCTGGGGGTGCTGGAGCAGGCGGCGCGGGACATACTGCCGGCGGACTACAGCGTCAATTACACCGGCGAGTCGCGCCAGCTGCGCACCGAGGGCGGCCGCTTCCTGCCGGCCCTGGGGCTGGCGGTGCTGATGATCTTCCTGGTGCTGGCGGTGCAGTTCAATTCCTTCCGCGATCCCTTCGTCATCCTGCTGGGCTCGGTGCCCCTGGCCATGTTCGGCGCCCTGGTGTTCACCCTGCTGAAGATGCCCAACCCGGACCTGCCTTACTGGACCGACGGCTGGACCACCACCATGAACATCTATGCCCAGGTGGGGCTGGTGACCCTGGTGGGGCTGATTGCCAAGAACGGCATCCTGATCGTGGAGTTCGCCAACAAGCTGCAGGAGCGGGGCCTGGCCAAGCGGGCGGCCATCGAGGAGGCGGCCATGACCCGGCTGCGGCCGGTGCTGATGACCTCCATGGCCACGGTGGCGGGGCATTTTCCGCTGATCCTGGTGGACGGCCCCGGGGCGGCGGCGCGCAATTCCATCGGCCTGGTGCTGGTGGGTGGCATGGCCATCGGCACCCTGTTCACCCTGTTCGTGGTGCCCTCGCTCTATATGCTGCTGGCCCGGTCGCATGGCGGCGAGCCCCGGTAGGGGCAAATTTATTCGGCCAAATATGAAGCAAGGAGGTCCGCTGCAAGGGGCCCTTGGGGCGCGGGCGGCCCGCCCGCATGGCGGGTGGTGCCGGTGGTTTGGGCGTGGTTTTGGGGCCAGGAGGTTCCCGCTTCGCGGGAATGCAGGCGGGCCGCCTGCGCTCCAGGTCACATAAGGGCGGCCGACAGCGTTTTTTGGATCGACTTCAGTCGACCGGACCCCGGCGCCGGTGCCTCCTATACTGAGGGGACGCATCTTCAACCGGACCCCGGGAGGCCCCATGACCCAATCACTCCGCTTCGGTGGCGGGCGCAATATCGCGCTCAAGGTTCCGCCCCACCAGTTCGAGGCCACGGTGGCCTTTTACCGCGACGTGCTGGCGCTGCGCCAGGTCGACAAACAGCTGCCGTCGGTGGCCTTCGAGTTCGGCGCCTGCCAGCTGTGGATAGACAAGGTACCCGGGCTCAGCCAGGCCGAAACCTGGCTCGAGGTGATCACCAACGATCTCGAGGGCGCCGCCGAACACCTGCAGGCCGCCGGCGTGGTGCGCCGGGACGAAATCGAGCCGCTGCCGGAAGGCTTTGCCGCCTTCTGGATAGCCAACCCGGCCCAGATCATCCACCTGCTCTGCCAGGATGAGGCATCCCTGGGCTGACCCATCACCTTCAACAAGGAGCTCCTTATGCCCCAGGCCATCTACGTCAACCTGCCGGTGGCGGACCTGCCCCGTGCCATGCGCTTTTTCGAGGCGCTGGGCTTCGCGTTCAACCCCCGCTTCACCAACGAGCAGGCCGCCGCCCTGGTGATTTCCGACACCATCTTCGCCATGCTGCACACCCCCGACAGCTTCCGGCGCTTTACCCGCAAGCCGATCGCCGACGCCGCCAGCACCACCGAGGTACTGCTGGCGCTGCAGCTGGAAAGCCGCACCCGGGTCGACGAGCTGATGGCCAAGGTGCTGGCCGCCGGCGGCCGGGAAGCGCGGGAACCGGAAGAGTACGACTTTATGTACGGCCGCGCCTTCGAAGACCCGGACGGTCATATCTGGGAACTGTTCTGGATGGACGCCGCCGACGAGGCGGAGTCGCCCTGAGGCGGTGCCTTGCCGGTGAAAAGGTCCGTTGAAACGGACCCTTGACACCTGCCGTCTCTCCGTAGGGTCGAATTTATTCGACCGAACCCGGCGCCGACGGCGGAACTGTCCTTGGAGCGCGGGCGGCCCGCCCGCATGAACCCGGCGCCGGCGGTGGGGTGGTTCACTGAAGTGGACCTACGGCAGATCCGCCGTCTTCGCGCCGCCCTTTCCCGCCCCGCCGGGCCTTGTTACCATCCCGGCCTTGTCTTCCGCTTTTTTCCGTTTGCCGTTTCACCTGCCCGGCGCGTCCGTTCGGCGCTATCATGGGTGTCGAACGGAGCGGTATAAGGAACCCAGATGCAGCATGACGACAACCTCGCCCCCGGCCTGATGGTGGTGCACGGCAACCAGCTGGAGGCATTGCGCGAGCTGGCGGTGACCTGGATGCGGCGCCATCCCCTGGCGCCGCTCGAGAACGAGGTGATCCTGGTGCAGAGCAACGGCATCGCCCAGTGGCTCAAGCTGGCCCTGGCCGAGCACCGCAGCGGCGGCATCGCCGCCGCCGTGCAGGTGGAGCTGCCGGCGCGCTTTTTGTGGACGAGCTACCGGGCCGTGCTCGGCAGCGACAGCATTCCCCGCCAGTCGCCGCTGGACAAGGCACCGCTCACCTGGCGGCTGATGCGGCTGTTGCCGGGGCTCTTGGCCGAGGCCGTGTTTGCGCCCCTGCACCGCTTTTTGCAGGACGACGCCGACTACCGCAAGCGCTACCAACTGGCCGAGCGGCTGGCGGACCTGTTCGATCAGTACCAGGTCTACCGGGCCGACTGGCTGGCCGCCTGGGCCGAGGGGCGGGACGAGATAGTCAGCCTGCGCCGGGGCCGGGTGGCCCTGGATCCGGCGGTGCGCTGGCAGCCGGCCCTGTGGCGGGCGCTGCTCGCGGACGTGGGCGAGCGGGAACTGGCCGGCAGCCGGGCCGGGGTGCATCCGCGCTTCGTGGCCGAGCTGCGCGCCGCCGGGCGCCGCCCGGCCGGGCTGCCGCGCCGGGTGGTGGTGTTCGGCATCTCCTCGCTGCCGGCCCAGACCCTGGAGGCCCTGGCCGCCATGGCCCGCTTCAGCCAGGTGCTGCTGTGCGTGCACAACCCCTGCCAGCACCACTGGGGCGACATAGTGCCGGACCAGGATTTGCTGTGCCACCAGTACCGCCGCCACGCCCGCAAGGGCGGCCTGGCCCCGGGCCTGGACCAGGCCGAGCTGCACCAGCACGCCCATCCGCTGCTGGCGGCCTGGGGCAAGCAGGGGCGGGACTACATCAACCTGCTCGACAGCCTGGACGATCCCGGCCAGTACCAGGCGCGTTTCGACGCCCTGGGCGAGCGCATCGACCTGTTCAGCCCGGGCGACAGCGATCACCTGCTGGGCCAGTTGCAGGACGATATCCTCAACCTGCGCCCGCCGGCGGAAAGCCGCGACCACTGGCCGCCGCTCGAACGCCACCAGCTGAGCGTGCAATTCCACATCGCCCACAGCGCCCAGCGGGAGCTGGAGATACTGCACGACCAGCTGCTGGCGCGCTTTGCCGAGGACGAGACCCTGCGCCCGCGGGACATCATCGTCATGGTGCCCGACATCAACCTTTATGCGCCCCATATCCAGGCGGTGTTCGGCCAGTACGGCCGGGACGATGACCGCTTCATCCCCTTCACCCTGGCGGATCAGGGCAGCCGGGGCCGGGAGCCGCTGCTGATCGCCCTGGAGCATCTGCTGCGCCTGCCCGAGAGCCGGCTGCCGGTGAGCGAGGTGCTGGACCTGCTGGACGTGGCCGCCCTGCGCCGGCGTTTCGGCATTGAGGAGGCGGATCTGCCGGTGCTGCACCGCTGGATAGAGGGGGCGGGCATCCGCTGGGGGCTGGACGCCCGCCGTCGGGCCGCCCTGGGCCTGCCGGCGCTGGAGCAGAACAGCTGGCGCTTCGGCCTGCGCCGCATGCTGCTGGGCTACGCCGTGGGGGCGGGGGAGCCCTGGGCCGAGATCGAGCCCTACGACGAAATCGGCGGCCTGGACGCGGCCGTCATCGGCCCCTTGGCGGGCCTGCTCGACGCCATCGACGCCCTGCACGACCAACTGGCCGAGAGCGTGCCGGCCGACGACTGGACGGCGCGGCTGCAGGGGCTGCTGGCGCGCTTCTTCCTGGCCGAGGGCGAGCAGGAGCAGGCGCTGCTGAACGGGCTCACCGAGTCCCTGGAGCAGTGGCAGGCGCTGTGCGCCGAGGTGGCGCTGGCCGAGCCGCTGCCGCTCACCGTGGTGCGCGAGGCCTGGCTGGGGGCCCTGGAGCAGGGCCGGCTCAGCCAGCGCTTCCTGGCCGGGGCGGTGAACTTCTGCACCCTGATGCCGATGCGCGCCATCCCCTTCCGCCAGGTGTGCCTGCTCGGCATGAACGACGGCGACTACCCGCGCAGCGTCACCCCGCTGGACTTCGATCTGATGGCCGGGGACTACCGGCCCGGCGACCGCTCCCGGCGGGAGGACGACCGCTACCTGATGCTGGAGGCGCTGCTCTCGGCCCGGGACCGGCTCTATATCAGCTGGGTGGGGCGCAGCATCCGCGACAACGGCGAGCGCCCGCCCTCGGTGCTGGTGGGCCAGCTTAGGGATCTGCTGGGCCAGTGGCGGCTGGCCGACGGCGGCGAGCTGCTCTCCGCCATCACCACCGAGCACCCGCTGCAGCCCTTCAGCCGGCGCTATTTCAGTGGCGAGGGGCTGGTCAGCTACGCCCGGGAGTGGGCCGCCCGGGACAGGGCCCCCGAAGCCGAGGGCCCCCTGCCGCCCTGGCAACCCGACGAGCCGGTCGCCCCGGAGCAGTTGCAGCAGTTTTTGCGCCAGCCAGTGGCGAGCTTTTTTTCCCGCCGGCTCAAGGTGGTGCTGGATGACGTCGCCGCCGTCCGGCTGGACGAGGAGCCCTTCGCCCTGGACGGCCTGGAGCGCTATGTGATCAAGCGCGAGCTGCTTGAGGCCGCCGCCGGCGCCGACGAGGCACAGCCGGCCCTGGCCCGGACCGCGGCCCGGCTGCAGGGTCAGGGCCGGCTGCCGCTGGCGGGCTTTGGCGAGCGGCTGCGCGCCGAGGTGGAGGCGGCGCTGCCGGATCAGCTGGCCCGCCATCGGGCCTTGTGTCATGCCTGGCCCGCACCGCTGAACTCCCCCCTGCCGCTGGCCCTTGAGCACGGCGGCCTGCAACTGGAAGGCTGGCTCGGCGGCCTGCGCCGGCAGGGCGACAGGCTGGCGCTGATCGAACTGCAGCCCGGGGAGCTGCTCGGCAAGAGCGGGCCCAAATGGCATCGCACCCTGCGCGCCTTTGTCGCCCAGGCGGTGGCCTGCGCCTGCGGCATCGAGCTCTGGCTCTACCTGGTGGGGGAGGACGCCACCCTGCACGGCGCGCCCCTTGAGCGGGACACCGCGCGGCAGCTGGTGCAAGGCTGGCTGGAGGCGCTGCAGGCGGGTATGACGGCGCCCCTGCCGGTGGCGCTCAAGACCGCCATGGCCTGGCTCGGCCAGGAGGACGAGGGCAAGGCCGCACAGGCCGCCCGCAAGGCCTACGAGGGCGACGGCTTCGGCCCCGGTGGCGAGCGCGCCGAGAGCGGCGCCCTGGCCCGTCAGTATCCCGACTTCGACGCCCTCACCGCCGACGGCCATTTCGCCGCCTGGTGCGAGCGGCTCTACCGGCCATTGCTCGAGCATGGCCCGCAACCGGAACCGCAGGAGGCCTCATCATGACGGCACCGCGCCCCCTGGCGCTGACCTTTCCGCTGCACGGCAGCCGGCTGATCGAAGCCAGCGCCGGCACCGGCAAGACCTTTACCATCTCGGCCCTGTACCTGCGGCTGGTGCTGGGCCACGGCGGCGAGCTGGGCTTTGCCCGCGAGCTGCTGCCGCCGGAGATCCTGGTGGTGACCTTCACCGACGCCGCCACCAAGGAGCTCAAGGATCGCATCCGCGCCCGCCTGGTGGAGGCGGCGGCGGTGTTCCGCGGCGAGCGCGAGGGCGACGCCCTGCTCGACACCCTGAAGGCCGACTTCGTGCCCGAGCGCTGGCCCGCCTGTGCCCACCGGCTCGACATCGCCGCCCAGTGGATGGACGAGGCGGCGGTGTCCACCATTCACGGCTGGTGCCAGCGCATGCTGCGCGAGCACGCCTTCGACAGCGGCAGCCTCTTTACCCAGACCCTGGAAACGGATCACGGCGAGCTGCTGGCCGAGGTGGCGCGGGATTACTGGCGCCGCCAGTGCTACCCCCTGGACGGCGACGCCCTCGACTGGGTGATGGCGAACTGGCAGACCCCGGACCGGCTGCTGCGCCAGCTGCGCCCCCTGCTGGGGGAGCAGGACGACGCCGGCGGCGAGCTGGGCGCCCTGCTGGAAGGCGCCTTAAGCGAACGCGAGCGGGCGCTGGCCGTACTCAAGGCGCCCTGGAGCGCCTGGCTGGAAGAAATTGATGGCCTGCTGCAATCGGCGATAGCGGCAAAACAGGTACACGGCAAATGGCTACAGGCCAAGCGAACCGACGGCTGGCTGGCGGCCATACGCCATTGGCTCAAGAGTGGTGAGGTTGAGCTTTCGCTCAGCGAGGCGGCTATCTACCGTTTGACGCCCGAGGGGATAGCGGAAGCCTGGAAAGACGGAAACGCACCATCGCACCCCGCCTTTACGGCCATGCAGACACTGCCCGGGCAGCTTTCTGCCCTTGCCGCACCTCCCGAGGCCCCCCTGCGCCATGCCGCCGCTTGGGTGCGCCGCCGCTTCGAGGCGGAAAAGCGCCGCCGGGCCGAGATGGGCTTCGACGACATGCTGACCCGGCTGGATCAGGCCCTGGCGGGGGAGAACGGCCCGCGCCTGGCCGAGGTGATCCGCCGCCAGTTTCCGGTGGCACTGATCGACGAATTCCAGGACACGGACCCGCTCCAGTACCGCATCTTCGACGCCATCTACCGGGTGGCCGACAACGGCGCCGACCGGGGCCTGTTCATGATCGGCGATCCCAAGCAGGCCATCTACGCCTTTCGCGGCGCCGACATCCATACCTACCTGGCGGCGCGCGCCGCCACCGAGGACCGGCACTACAGCCTGGACACCAACTTCCGCTCCTCCGAGGCCATGGTGGACGCGGTCAACCGGCTGTTCGAACGGGCCGAGCAGCACCCCGAGGGCGCCTTCCTGTTCCGCCAGGGTGGGCAAAACCCGCTGCCCTTCGTGCCGGTCGCGGCCCGGGGCCGGCAGGAACGCTGGCAGTGCGGTGGCGAGGTCCAGCCCGCCCTGACCCTGTGGCAGCTCGACGGCGCCGACGGCAAGCCCTTTTCCGGCGGCGCCTATGTGGCGCAGATGGCGGGGCGCTGCGCCGGCGAGATAGTGCGGCTGCTGAACCTGGGTCGCCGGGGCCAGGCGGGCTTCGCCGGGGCGGACGGGTTCGCGCCGGTGCGCTCCCGCGACATCGCCGTGCTGGTGCGCGGTTTCCGCGAGGCCCAGGCCATCCGCCGGGCGCTGGCGGAACTCGGGGTAAAGAGCGTCTACCTGTCGGACAAGGACTCGGTCTACCAGAGCCCGGAGGCGCTGGATCTGCTGTTCTGGCTGCGCGCCTGCGCCGAGCCCGAGCAGGACGTCCGCCTGCGGGCGGCGCTGGCCACCGCCACCCTGGGGCTCGGCCTGGCCGAGCTTGAGCGGCTCAACCAGGACGAGCGCCACTGGGAGCGGCGGGTACTGCAGTTTAGGGACTACCGCCGCTGCTGGCAGCGCCAGGGGGTGCTGCCCATGGTGCACCGGCTGCTGCACGACTTCGGCCTGCCGGCCCGGCTGATGGCGGGCGCCGAGGGCGAGCGCCGCCTGACCAACCTGCTGCACCTGGCTGAGCTGCTGCAGCAGGCCGCCGCCGGCCTGGACGGCGAGCAGGCGCTGATCCGCCACCTGGCCGAGGCCCGGGAGGCGGGCGCCGAGGCCGCCGACGAGCAGGTGCTTAGGCTCGAGAGCGACGCGGATCTGGTGCGGGTGGTGACCATTCACAAGTCCAAGGGCCTGGAGTACCCCCTGGTGTTTCTGCCCTTTATCTGCTCCTTCCGGGAAAGCGGCGGCAAGGGCGGCCCGGTGCAGCTTTACGACGGCCGGCGCAAGCGGCTGGTGCTCAATCCCAGCGAGGAGGAAAAGGCCCTGGCCGAGCGGGAGCGGCTGGGGGAGGATCTGCGCCTGCTGTACGTGGCCCTCACCCGGGCCCGCCACGCCTGCTGGCTGGGGCTGGCCGACATCGGGGTCGGCAACGGCAAGAGCTCGCGCCTGCACGACTCGGCCATGGGCCGGGTGCTGGGTGGCGGCAGCCCGCTTGCCGGCCCCCTGGCCGACTGGCTCACCCCTTTGGCGTGCGCCCACACCCGGCTGTGCCCGGCGCCCGAGCCGGGTGACGAACGCTGGACCGAAGCCGCGGGCGACGAGGCCCCCCCGGTGTGGGCGGTGCCGGCCCGGCCGGCCGCCGAGCACTGGTGGATCGCCTCCTACAGCGCCCTGCGCACCCGGGAGGCGACGGGCCGGCGCTTCGACGACGCCTCGCCCGAGCGGCCCGAGGCGGGCAAGGCCGGCGACGACGAGCTGGAGCTGGCCTTCGTGCCCCTGCGCCCCGGCGAGCGGCCCAGCCTGCACCGCTTCGCCCGTGGCCCGGCGGCGGGCACCTTCCTGCACGGCCTGCTGGAGCTGGCGCTCAGGGAGCGGCTGGCCGATAACCCCGGGGCACTCCGGGACCAGATCGCCCGCCGCTGCCAGCTGCGCGGGCTCGCCGACTGGACGGATCCCCTGGCGGACTGGCTGCTGGGCCTGCTGGACACGCCCCTGTTCGAGGACGGGCCGACCCTGGCCGGCCTTGCCCACTACCAGCCCGAGATGGAGTTCTGGCTGGAGGTGAGCCGGGTGCCGGTGCAGCGCCTGGACCGGCTGGCGCAACAGGCGGTGCTGCCGGGCCGGGAGCGGCCCGAACTGGCCCCCGATACCTTGAACGGCATGCTCAAGGGCTTTGTCGATCTGGTGTTCGAGCATGAGGGGCGCTACTACCTGGTGGACTACAAGTCCAACTGGCTGGGCCCGGAGGACGAACACTACACCCGGGAGGCCATGGCCGGCCAGGTGCTCAGGCACCGCTACGATCTGCAGTACCTGCTCTACCTGCTGGCCCTGCACCGCCAGCTGCGGCTGCGCCTGCCCGATTACGACTACGACCGCCACATGGGCGGGGCCCTCTACCTGTTCGTGCGTCGCCCCGGCGCGGCCTGGTTCGACCGGCCGCCGAAGGCGCTGATCGAAGGCCTGGACGCCCTGTTCCGCCATCAACAGCCCGAGGAGACAGCGCCATGACGGCTACCATCACGCCCCTGGCCGGCCAGCGGGAACTGCTGGCGCTGCTCGAGCGCTGGCTCGAGCTGGGCTGGCTGCGGCCCCTGGACCGGGCCCTGGCGGGCTTTTTCGCCGGGCTGGACCCGCACGCCGAGGCCAGGGTGCTGCTGGCGGCGGCGCTCGCCAGCCACCAGCTCGGCCACGGCCACGTCTGCCTGGATCTGGCGGCCACCCTGGCCGAGCCCGACTTCGCCCTGTCGCTGCCGCCGGAAGGGGAGGAGGGCCTGGCCGACGCCTGGCTGCCCTCGCGCCTGCTCGCCGGCCTCACCCTGGACGACTGGCGCTCGGCCCTGGCGGCCAGCCCCCTGGTGGCCGGCCCTGAGGGCGAGGCCGAGCGGCCCCTGGTGCTGCACGGCGGACGCCTTTACCTGCGCCGCTACTGGAACTACGAGCAGGCGGTGGCGCGCTCGCTTGCCGCGCGCATCCGCGACGACAGGCCGGTGCCTCAGGATCTGTCCGCCTGGCTGGAGCGGCTCTTTCCCGAGCCCCTGGTGCTGGACGGCGAGCGCCAGACCGACTGGCAGAAGCTGGCCTGCGCCCTGGCGGCGGCGAGCGGCTTCACCCTGATCACCGGCGGCCCCGGCACCGGCAAGACCACTACCGTGGTGCGGCTGCTGGCCCTGCTGCAGGCCACGGCGGAGCAGCCCCTGCGCATCCGCCTGGCGGCGCCCACCGGCAAGGCGGCGGCCCGGCTGACCGAGTCGATCGGCGCCCAGGTGGCCTCCCTGCCGGTGGACGAGGCGGTGCGCCGCCGCATCCCCACCGAGGTCGGCACCCTGCACCGGCTGCTGGGCAGCCTGCCCGACAGCCGCCACTTCCGCCATCACGCCGGCAATCCGCTGCCCCTGGACGTGCTGGTGGTGGACGAGGCCTCGATGATCGATCTCGAAATGATGGCCTGCCTGTTGTCGGCGCTGCCGGCCCATGCCCGGCTGCTGCTGCTGGGGGACAAGGATCAGCTGGCCTCGGTGGAGGCGGGGGCCCTGCTGGGCGATCTGTGCCGCCACGCGGAACAGGGCCATTACCAGCCCGAACGGGTGCGCTGGCTCGAGCGGGTCAGCGGCGAGCGGCTGGCCCACCCGGCGCTGGTGCCCGGTGCCGAGGGTCTCCATCCCCTGGCCCAGCGCATCCTGATGCTGCGTCATTCCCGCCGCTTCGCCGGCGGCTCCGGCATCGGCCAGCTGGCCCGGGCGGTGAACGAGCAGCGGGCCGGGGCCGCCCGGGCGGTGCTCGACGGCGGCGGCGAGGTGGCCGGCCTGCGCCTCAGGGGCGAGCAGGACAGGGCCCTCGACCGGCTGCTGCGCCAGGGCCGGGGCCGGGCCCTGGGCTACGGCCATTATCTCGAGCGGATGCAGGCCACGCGCCCGGCGCCCGAGACCCCCTTCGCCGACCCGGCCTGGACCGGCTGGGCGGCCGGGGTGCTGGCCGCCTTCGATCAGTTCCGCCTGCTGTGCGCCGTGCGCCGGGGGCCCTGGGGGGTGGAGGGGCTCAACCTGCGCATCGCCGCCCTGCTGCACCGCCAGGGCCTGCTCGAGGCGGATCAGGGCTGGTACGAGGGGCGGCCGGTGCTGGTGACCCGCAACGACTACGGCCTCGGCCTGATGAACGGCGACATCGGCATCGCCCTGCGCCTGCCGGAGCAGGACGGCAGGCCGGTGTTGCGGGTGGCCTTTCCCCGCAACGACGGCAGCGGCGACCTGCGCTTTATCCTGCCGAGCCGGCTGGGGGCGGTGGAGACGGTGTTCGCCATGACGGTGCACAAGTCCCAGGGCTCCGAGTTCGCCCACACCGCCCTGATGCTGCCGGAAAGCCTCAATCCCGTGCTCACCAAGGAGCTGCTCTACACCGCCATCACCCGCGCCCGGCACTGGTTCACCCTGCTGGAACCGCGTCCCGGGGTGTTCGAGCAGGCTATCGCCCGCCGGGTGGAACGCCAGAGCGGCCTGCTGGAAAGCCTGCAGCGATGAAAAAGGGGAGTCCCGCTACGCGGGAAAGCAGGCGGGCCGCCTGCGCTCCAAGGGGCGACATACGCCTCCAAAATCGAGGATTGGCACGGAACAGTGGAGCGCGGGCGGCCCGCCCGCATGGGTGTGACGCCGCTGGTTTGGGGTGGCGTTTGGTCGACTGAAGTCGACCCTTGGGGCAGCCAGTTCCCCGGGGAACTGGCCAGCATGAAAAGGAAGGAGTGATATGCAACTGCAACCGGCAACAATAGTGCACCCCCATGGCGACGGTTAAACGGCCGGCGCCGGCTTCGCTGGCGGATCCCTTTTACTACCTGGCCAATGCCCGCACCCTGGTGGGCTGGGTGCTGGACCATCATGGCGATCTGCTGCTGGACGGGGAAAAGGCGCAGCTGGCGGCCTGGCTCGGCGCCGGGCGCGAAGCCCGGGCCCTGCTGGTGCGCATGGTGATGCGCAAGGGCGAGCACTTTCGGCTGAGCCGGTTGCGCTACCCGGAGATTGGAGATCCGTCCCCCGCCGGGGTTGAACTGGTGTCGCTGGGGCTGGTGCAAGAGGGGGCACCCATACCGGTGGAGGAACTGACCGACCTGCTCACCCTGACGGAGCTGGATGCCTGCTTTGCCGAGGCCTTCGCCGGGGCCGGGCTGGTCCGCGCCACCAAGGGAATGAAGCGGGATTGGCTCTGCGCCCGGCCCGAATACGCCAGGTCGCGACCCTTTGCCGACTGGTGGCCCGCAAGCCAGGATCGCCTGCTGAGCCTCGCCTGCATGCCCCTGTTCGAGCGGCTGCGGCTGATGTTCTTCGGCAACCTGCGCCAGGACTGGTCCGAATTCGTGCTCACCGAACTCGGCAACCAGCGCTACGAAACCGTGGTCTTCACGCCCGAGTCCCGCGCCTTCCGCAACCGGGCCGAGGTGGACCAGTATCTGGCCCTGCACCGGCTGCGGGCGCGGCTGGAGCAGGGCGAGGCACCGGCCACCCTGCTGGACGCCCTGCCGGCCCGGCTCGACAACGACTGGCTGGCGGGCCGGCAGGACAAGCTGCTGTTTACGCTGGCCCGGGCGGCGGAACGGGCCGGCGAGGAAGACTGCGCCGAGCGGGCCTACCGGCAGAGCCGCCATCCCGAGGCCCGGCTGCGGCTGGCCAGGGGGCTGGAGCGCCGGGGCCGGCATGAAGAGGCGTTTTCGCTTGCCCGGCAAGGGCTGGCCGCGCCCCGGGACGAGGCGGAGCGCCAGGGACTGCAGCGGCTGTATCGCCGGCTTTATAAAAAGGCGGGGGCCCCGGCGCCGGTGTCCGTCACCGAGGCCGCCATCCCTACCCGCACCCTGGCGCTGCCGCCGTCGGGGGAGCGGGTCGAGCGGTTGGCGGCCGAGGCCCTGGCCGGGCCGGACGCCCCGGTCTATTACGTGGAAAATCATCTGTTCAACGGCCTGCTGGCACTGCTGTGCTGGGAGGCTATCTACGCGCCCCTGCCCGGGGCTTTCTTCCATCCCTTCCACGCCGGGCCGGCGGATCTGTACCGGCCCGGTTTTGCCGAACGGCGCCGTACGCTGCTCGATGATTGCCTGGCCCGGCTGGAGAACGGCAGTTACCACGCCGCCATCATGGCGCGCTACCGGCAGAAGCGGGGCATCAGTTGCCCGCTGCTGGCCTGGCCGGCGCTGTCCGAGCCGCTGCTGGAGCGGGCGTTGAGCTGCATACCGCCGGCGCATCTCGGCGCCATCTTGACCCGCCTGCTGTCGGATCTGCGCGGCCACGGCAGCGGCCTGCCGGATCTGATCCGTTTCCTGCCGGACGGAGGTTATGAGCTGATCGAAGTCAAGGGCCCGGGAGATCGGCTGCAGGACAACCAGCGCCGCTGGCTGGCGTTTTTTCACCAGCAGGATATTGCCGCCTCGGTCTGCCAGGTGCGCTGGTCGCCTTAGAACCGGTTCAAAGTCTGCTGCGCGTCGGCCCTGCTGCGTTAATAACAGGCTTGGAATGCTCATTTACAGCTCGTAAACTCCGCTTCCTCGCCTGTTTTTGCCTTGCATGGCTCTAGCTCGCGAGACGTTGAACAGGCTCTTAGCCTGCGCCCTTTCACCTATGCTGAAAACAGTCATCACCAGGAGGCGGCATGAACAGGATGGAACGACTGGCGCGGCTTGACGCCGAAACGGCGGACGACGGCCCGGCCCTGGGCCTGCTGGCCGAGGCCCTGGCGGCCGGGGAGCGGGGCGACTACCCGGTGGCGGCCTGGCTGACGGATGCGTCGGGCCGGATCTGGGCGAAGGGGCAGAACCGGGTGTTCAGCGGCGGCTTCTGCTCGGCGGCC
This sequence comes from Zobellella denitrificans, assembly GCF_002407485.1. Lineage (NCBI taxonomy): Bacteria > Pseudomonadati > Pseudomonadota > Gammaproteobacteria > Aeromonadales > Aeromonadaceae > Zobellella > Zobellella denitrificans. Next base: position 1,799,732 of record NZ_CP012621.1, read on the forward strand.
CATGCCGAGATGCAGGCGCTGGATGCCTTTGAACGACTGCCGGTGCGTCCGGCCGCCGCCGGGCTCAGCCTCTGGGTGAGCCTGGAGCCCTGCCCCATGTGCCTGACCCGGGCCCTGTACGCCGGGGTGGGGGAAATCGTCTACCTGGTGGAGGACGCGGCCGGCGGCATGGCGCATCGCCGCGACCAGCTGCCGCCGGCCCTGGCGGAGCTGGCCCGCCAGGTTCGCTTTCGTCCGGCCCGGCTCGGCTGGGCGGTGGCGCGTTTCGCCGGGGAGCTGGGCCGGGCCTTCCAGGCCGAACTCAGGGCGGCCCTGCTGGCGGCCCGCGAGGGCGATGTCTCCTGATCATCAAAAACACGAAAAAATTATCTTTGCCTGCATCCGTTTGTGCTCCTGGCGGGTAGTACAAGGGTGGCACCTGTTGCCGCGCCCGATACGACCGTCATAAGGAGACATGACATGCAAAAGCTTCACCGCAAGATGATCCCGGTACTGGCCCCGGCCCTGCTGCTCGGCCTCGCCTCCGCCGCCCACGCCATGGTGCCCGAGAGCATACAGGTGCCGGCAGGCCACCAGGTGGCCTGGGAAACCGTTGGCGTCGGTGAGATCGCCTACGAATGCCGCGACAAGCCCGACGCCCCCGGCGAACTGGGCTGGGTGTTCATGGGGCCGGATGCGGTGCTCAACGATCGCGCCGGCGCCGAGGTGGGCCGCTACTATGGCCCGCCCGCCACCTGGGAAGCGGCGGACGGCTCCAGGGTCACCGCCACCCAGCTGGCCGTGGCCCCGGCCGGCGAGGGCAATATCCCCTACCAGCTGGTGCAGGCCAACCCCGCCATGGGCGAGGGTGCCATGACCGGCGTCACCTATATCCAGCGACTGGACACCCGGGGTGGAGTGGCGCCGGCCACGGCCTGCGGCGAGGCAAACAAGGGCGAACGCCAGATAGTCCGCTATCAGGCCGACTATATCTTCTGGAAAGCCGGCTAGAGCACCGATCAGTTTAAAAGGTGAGCAGTGCGATATCTCACCTGTAGGCGCCCGTTTACGCGGCGCAAACCGGCCAACGGCCTGGGGCGTGGATATTGGGCACCGGTTTGTGCCGGCTAAAGCGGCACCTACAGCGACGGCTACAGTGGTACAAACCGGCAGCTACGCAGAGCCGGGCTGCCTGATTTTTAAACTATATGGCGTTCTAGGGGGAGAGGGCGCCATCCGCCCAGATGTGGTCTACGCTTGAGTCTTATTAAGGGTTCGTTTGGCTACTTCGCGGATGGCGCCTCGCTTATGACAACACCGACACCAGATACGGATTACCAGGCCCTGCTGGCGGCCTGCGCCCGGGGAGAGCGCAGTGCCCTGCACCGCCTTTATGAGCGGGAAGGCTCCCGCCTGCTCGGGGTGGTGATGCGCATCGTGCGCGACCACGCCCTGGCGGAAGACATAGTGCACGACGCCTTGATCAACATCTGGCTGCGTGCCGACAGTTTCGATCCGCGCCGCGGCTCCGCCCGGGGCTGGATTTACAGCGTGGTCCGCCACCTGGCCCTGAATACGGTACGCAACCGGGGACGGGAACTGCTGCTGGATCAGGAACTGGCCGACAGCCTGGATGCCCGCCGCTCGTTCGAACACTGGCGGCAACGCCAGGACGATGCCACCTGGGCGGAATACGGCGGGCGCATCGAGCATTGCCTGGAGCAGCTCGAGCCCGAACGACGCAGCTGCCTACTCCACGCCTATGTGGACGGCTGCACCCATCATGAAATTGCCGGCCGCATGGGGGCCCCGCTGGGGACCGTCAAGGCCTGGATCAGGCGCAGCCTGGCGGCATTGCGGGAGTGCATGGCATGAGCGAGTTGCAGCGGCAGGATCCCGAACGCCATGCCCTGGCCGGCGAGTATGTGCTGGGCACCCTGTCCGCCGACGAGCGTAAAGGTCTGGAGCAGCGGCTGGAGAGCGACGAGCGCCTGCAACAGGCGGTGGCGGAATGGGAGGAGCGGTTGCATCCCCTGATCGCCCTGGCCGAGCCGCAATTGCCTTCCCCCCGGTTGTGGCCCCGGGTAGAGCGTACCCTGGATGCCCTGGGCCGCTGGCGCCCGCCTGTCCGGCCCCGGCACTGGTGGCAGCGGTTGGGCTGGTGGCGGGGACTGACCGCCGCCGGCCTGGCCATGAGCCTGTTACTGGCGGCCGTGCTGATCTTGCGGCCCCTGCCCGAGCCACGCTATGTGGTGGTGCTGGTGGCACCGGAAGAGAAGACGCCGGGCTGGCTGGTGCAGGCCCGGGATCCGCGGGAGGTCCAGTTGATCCCGCTGGCCGCGGTGGAGGTGCCGGCGGACAAGGTGCTGGAATTCTGGACCAAGGGCGACGACTGGAACCAGCCCGTCTCCCTGGGCCTGGTGGCGCCGGGTGAGCGGCTGCGCATCACCATGGATGAGCTGCCTCCCCTGGCGCCCAACCAGCTGTTCGAGCTGACCCTGGAGCAGGCCGGCGGCTCGCCCACCGGCCTGCCCACCGGGCCCATCCAGTTTATCGGCCGGGCGGTCGAACTCTAGTCGCCGGCGGCACGGTGTTCGGTTTCGGCCTGGTCGCTCAGCCGGGCATGCCAGTGCCGGGTGCTGTCCGGCTTGCCGAACCAGTAGCCCTGAAAGGCGGTGCAGCCCAGCTCCTGCAGCCGGCTTGCCTGCTCGGCGGTTTCCACCCCCTCGGCGATCACCTGCAGGTCCAGGCTGCGGCCCAGGGCGATGATGGTGCGCACTATGGCTTCGTCGTTGGGATCCCTGAGCAGGTCGCGGACGAAGGACTGATCGATCTTCAGCTGGCTGAGTGGCAACCGCTTGAGGTAGCCGAGCGAGGCATAGCCGGTGCCGAAGTCGTCCAGGGAGAAACGCAGCCCCAGCCGGCGCAGTTGTTCCATCCGGCCGATGGTCTGCTCGATATCGTCGATCAGCAGGCTTTCGGTGATCTCCAGCTCCAGCCTGGCCGGGTCGACGCCGCTGTCCTGCAACAGGCGTTGCAGGCCGGCCACGAAATCCGGATGGCGGAACTGGCGTGGACTGATATTGACCGCCAGGCCGAGCCGGGCCATGGCCGGCTCCCGGCGCCATTCGGCCAGCAGCCGGCAGGCCTGGGCCAGCACCCAGTCGCCCAGGGGGATGATGAGCCCGCTGCTTTCCGCCAGGGGAATGAAGTCGGCGGGAGAAATCCGGCCCAGCTCAGGGTGCTGCCAGCGCAGCAGGGCCTCCATGCCGGTGATCCGCTCGCCGGCGTCGACCTGGGGCTGCAGGTGCAGCTCCAGCTCGTCCCGTTCCAGGGCCAGGCGCAGATCGTGTTCCAGCCGGCTGCGGCGATTGGCGTCGTCCTGCATCGCCTGGTTGAAGAAGTGCAGGGTATTGCGGCCATCGGCCTTGGCGGCAAACATCGCCAGATCGGCGGCCTTGAGCAGCTCGTCGATATTGCCCTGGGCGTCCGAAAACATGGCGATGCCGATGCTGGCGGAGCAACGGTGCTCCTTGCCCGCTATCTCGTAAGGCACGGCCAGCCGCTCGAGCAACTGCCGGACCCGGTTGCGGACCTGCATGACGGCGTCTTCCTGCCGGGGGCTCAGATCCTCCATGATCAGCACGAACTCGTCGGAGCCCAGGCGGCCGGCGGTGTCGGTGCCGGCCAGGCTGTGCCGCAGGCGAGCGGCGGTCTGTTGCAGCAGCTGGTCGCCGCAGTCGTGGCCCCGGGTGTCGTTGATGTCCTTGAAATTGTCGAGGTCGATCAGCACCAGGGCGCCCTGGTAGCCGGTGGCCTGGCTGCCGGCCAGGGCGTGGCGCAGCCGGTCCAGCAGCAGCCGGCGGTTGGCCAGGCCGGTGAGGGAGTCGAAAAAGGCCAGTTGATGCAGCTCTTCCTGCAGCCGGCGGTACTCGGTGATGTCGGTGGAAATGCCGCACAGGGCGTGGATACGGCCGTCGGGCCGGCGCAGGGGCAGCTTGACCGAGAGAAAGGTGCGCCGCTCCCCGTTGCGGCTCAGGCCGTTGACCTCCTCTCCGGCCACCCGCTCGCCCTGCTGCAGCACCCGCAAGTCGTTCTGTTGCAGCAGGGCGCAGGTTTCGGCGTCGAAAAAGCGCTCATCGCTCTGGCCGAGGATCTGCGCCGGCGTGACGCCGAACAATTCGCACACCCTGCGGTTGGCGTACTGGTAACGCAGCTGTTCGTCCTTGATGTAGATGCAGGCCTCCACACTGTCGAGGATGGTGTTGAGCCTGTGTTCGCTGGCCTGCAGGCTCAGGGTACGCTCGGCGACCTTGCGCCGCAGCAGCAGGTTGAAGCAGATGGCCAGCAGCAGGGCCGAGAGCAGCAGCCCCAGGCTCCACCACAGGGCCGGCGGCAGGGGTTGAGCCGGCCGGCCGCTCCAGCGCGTGAGTATGTCGAAATAGCGGGAGTCGTTGTCCGACTGCCAGCGCTGCAGATGGTGGTCGATGCGCGCCAGCAGGGCCGGATTGGTGCCGGCCGGCACGGCAAAGTAGAGCTTGCTCGGCTGGAACAGGATGGGGGAGGCCACCAGATCCCGGCTGGCCGCCTGCTGGTTGCCGATGAAGTGGTTGGCCGCGGCGGCGTCCGCCCGGCCGCTGGCCACGGCGTCGAACACCTGATCCAGACCATCGACCGGCAGCCATTCCACCCGCAGGCCGAAGCTGTCGACCAGTTGGCCGAGGAACTGTTGCTGCACCGAGCCGCGCAGCACCGCCAGCCGCTTGCCGTCCAGCTCCAGCAGGCTGGTCAGCCGGCGGTGGGAGAGGGTATAGATCTGCGACCAGCTCAGCAGGGCCGGGGTGCGGTGAAAGTCGAAGCGGGTCGCCCGCTCTTCGGTAAAGGCCACGTCGGGCATCAGGTCGATGCGTCCCTCCGCCAGCCATTCCAGGCACTGTTGCCACTGGCAGGGTACCGGCTCCAGTTGCCAGCCTTCTTCCCTTGCGATTTCGCCGATCAGATCGCCGAAGATACCGCTGGGTTGCCCCTGGGCGTCGGCCATGATCTTGGGGGGATTATGGTAGAGACCGAGGCGTACGGGCTGGGCCTGGGCCGGGGACAGCAGCAGCAACAGCAGCCATGGCAACAGCCGTTTCAGCGGGGTGTGCGGGAACATGATGCTCAAGGGTATCCCTATCCTCGTGCCGGTTATTTTTTGTGGGGGGGATTGGCTCCATTTATAACAGATCCTACGACTTTGGTCGGATATTTCGTCATGAAATGCGCGCTTTGTCCTAGGATATTTATCGTGGCCAGCCGGATCGCTGGCTCAGGCCGGGCCGACCAGCCGGGCCTTCAGGGCCGGTTCCAACTGGGCCAGCCGTTGTTCCACCAACGGCAACTGCCCGGCCGCCGCTTCCAGCTCGCCGTTGCGGGCCAGGGTTTCCAGCGCCAGGGCGGCCTCGCCCAGGGCACGGCCACCCACTACCTGGGCCGAGCCCTTGAGGGTGTGGGCCGCCCGGCGCAGCTCGGCGGCATCCTGCCGGGCGAGGGCCTCGGTCATGGCCCGCAGCAGGCCGGGCGCCTCCTGCAGGAAGAGCCCGGCCATCTCCGCCAGCAGGGCGGTGTTGCCCTCCAGCCGGGAGAGGGCGTCGTCCCAGTCCAGGATGGCGCCGGTATCCGGGGTTTCTGCTATTTCTGGCGCCTTGGCCGCCGCCACCGGGGCTTGGGGCGGCCCGCTCCGCCCTGCGGCCATGACCGCCTTCTGCTCCACCGCGGCGTAGAGTTCGGCGGCGCGGAACGGCTTGGTGACGTAGTCGTCCATGCCGGCGGCCAGGCAGCGCTCCCGGTCTTCCTTGGTGGCGCTGGCGGTCATGGCGATGATGGGCACATGACCGCCCTGTTCGGCCTCCCGGACGCGGATGGCCCGGGTGGCGGCCAGGCCGTCCATCACCGGCATGTGGATGTCCATCAGCACCACGTCGAAGTTGTCCTGGGCCACGGCCGCAATCGCTTCTTCCCCGTTCTCGGCGAGCTTCACCTGGTGGCCCCGCTGGTGCAGCAGATCCATGGCCACCCGCTGGTTGGTGAGGCCGTCCTCCACCAGCAGCACCCGGCACGCCTGCGGCAGGGCCACCGGCTCGCCGGGTGGCGGCGGGGCCTCGGCCAGCACGGTACCCAGTGCCTCGCCCACGGCGTTGAGCAGTTCCGACTGTTTCACCGGCTTCATCAATTGGCGGGAGATGCGCAACTGCCGGCGCAGGGCGGTGTCGCCCGAGTAGCCCCCCGAGGACAGCATCAGGATGCGCAGGCCGGCCAGGGCCGGCCGCTCGCGGATGCGGGCGGCCAGCTCGAAGCCGTCCATGCCCGGCATCATGACGTCGAGCAGGGCCAGGGGGAAGGGGTCGTCCCCGCTCTGGTCGAGCAGGGCCAGGGCCTGCACGGCGCTGTGGGCCAGCACCGGCCGCATGCCCCAGTGTTGCAGTATTTCCTCGAGGATCATGCGGTTGGTGCTGTTGTCGTCCACCACCAGCACCCTGAGCCCGTGCAGGCCGGCGGGGGCGCTCAGGGATTCGCTGCGCTCCGCCGCCAGGCCGAAGTCGGCATCGAAGGCGAAACGGCTGCCGCGGCCGCCGGGGCCACTGTCTACCCGGATTTGGCCGCCCATCATGCCCACCAGCTGGGCGGCGATGGACAGGCCCAGCCCGGTGCCGCCGCTCTGGCGGGTGGTGGAGCCGTCGGCCTGGGCGAAGGCCTCGAAGATGCGCCGGCGCTGATTTTCGGGGATGCCGATGCCGGTGTCGCGCACTTCGAAGTGCAGGCGGATACGGGTCTTCTGCCGCTTTTTCAGCTGCAGATCCACCACGATTTCGCCACTTTCGGTGAACTTGATGGCGTTGCCCACCAGGTTGACCACCACCTGGCGCAGTCGCACCGGATCGCCCACCAGCCGGTCCGGGATCTCGGCGGGGATGTGCACCGCCAGCTCCAGGCCCTTCTCGTCGGCGCGCAGGGCCAGGGTCTGCAGGGTGTCGCCCAGGGTGTCGCGCAGCAGGAAGGGCAGGGAATCGAGTTCAAGCCGGCCCGCCTCTATCTTGGAGAAGTCGAGGATGTCGTTGATAAGGCCAAGCAGGGTGTCCGCCGACTTCTCGATGATGGTCAGGTATTCGCTCTGCTGCTCGGTCAGCTCGGTGCGGGCCAGCAGTTCGGCCACGCCGATCACCCCGTTCATGGGGGTGCGGATCTCATGGCTCATGTTGGCCAGGAATTCGCTCTTGGCCAGGCTGGCCTGCTCCGCCAGATCCCGGGCCCGCTGCAGCTCCGCCTGGGAGCGGCGCAGCTGCTCGGTGGTGGCCTGCAGCTCCTGGGTGCGCTCGGCCACCAGCTCCTCCAGGTGGTGGCGGTGGCGCTCCAGCTCGGTGACGTCGGTGTACACCGCCACATAGCCGCCGTCGCCGGTGCGGTGTTCGCTCACCTGGACGGCGAGGCCGTCGCTGCGGGTGAAGAAGTAGGGCCCCCGGGGGTGTCGGTGCCGTTCGAGTCGTTCGGCTATCCACTGCTCACCCGAGGCGTAGCCCAGCGGCAGGTGACCCCGCTTGACCACGTCGTGCAGCAGCGCCTCGAATGCCATGCCCACCGCCACCAGATCGTTGGGCAGGGCGAAATGTTCCTTGAAGCGGGAATTGAACAGCACCAGGCGATCGTCGGCGTCGTACAGGGTAAAGCCCTCGGCGATGGACTCGATGGCCTCGGTCAGCTGATCCCGGGCCGACTCGGCCCGGCGCTGGGCCTCTTCGGTCAACCGCACCTGCCGCTCGAGATCCTCGCGCTGCTCTTCCAGCTCGGTGATGTCGGTGTAGATGGCGACCACGCCGCCATCTTTGGTACGGCGCTCGCTGACCCGCAGCTGCAGGCCGCCGACCCGTTTGAGCTTGAATGGCGGCCCCGGATGGCGCCGTTGCGCCAGGCGCCATTCGAACCATTGCCGGCCGTCGTCCTCGCCGAACTCGAGCAGGTGGCGGTCCACCACCGCCTGGATCAGATCCCGGAAGGGCATGCCCACCCGCACTATGTCGGGCGCGGCCGAATAGTCGTCGCGAAAACGGGAGTTGAAGGCCACCAGGCGGTCGTCGGCATCGTACAGGGTAAAGCCCTCGGAGATGGACTCGATGGCCTCGATCAACTGCTGGTGGGCGGCCTCGGCCCTGGCCTGCAGCCGGCGGGTTTCCTGGTACTGCTGGGCCAGCTCCAGCTCGGCCTGGCGGCGGGCGGTGATGTCGGTGATAAAGCCTTCCAGCAGTTGCAGCCGACCGGCCTCGTCGAACACCCCGCAGCCCTGCTCCCACACCCATTTCTCCTCGCCGCCGCGGCTATGGATGCGGTATTCGAACTGGTAGGGTCGCTTGTTCTGAATGGCCTCCTGCACCTGTTGCCACAGGGTGGCGCGATCCTCGGGGTGGACCAGCTCGGCATAGTGGGGGCGGCCGGCGGTGACCTCTTCCGGCGCATAGCCGGTCAGGGCCCGGCAGCCCTGGCTGAGAAAGGTCATGGTCCACTGGGGGTCGTTCAGACCCCGGTAGGCGATGCCGGGCAGGTTGGCCATCAGGGTGGCCAGCCGGCGCCGGCTTTCCTGCAGCTCGCGGGCGGCGCCTTCCCGCTCCATCACCCGGCCCAGTTGGGTACCGATCTGGGCCATCAGTTCGAGCAACGGCGGATCGGGCTCCTGCACCCGGTCGGAGAAGAACTCCAGCACCGCCATGACCTGGCTGCCGGACAGCACCGGAAAGGCGGCGCCGGCCCGTACCCCGGTGTCCTGCCCCTGGTGGGCACGCTGGAAGTCCGGGTCCCGGGTTACGTCCGGGATCCAGGCGGGCTCGCCGCTTGCCAGCACCCGTTCCGGCAGGCCCATGCTGGAGCCATAGCGACTGGCCTCGGTGAGATTCTTGAACAGGCGGAAGCGCTCGCCGTCGCCCAGGTGCCAGAGCCGGGTCGACACCAGGCCGTCCCCGTCCGCGGAGGGATACCAGGCGTGCCCCAGGGGCCAGCCGGTGTGGGCGCAGACCAGATCGAGGGCGGTCTGCATCGCTTCGTCGACGCTGCGGGCCTCGTTGGCGGCGCGGGTGATGAGCTGGTTGAGGCGCAGCAGGGTGCTTTGGGTGCGGCGGTGGGCCATGATGTCGTCCCTCAGGGGAAGACGCCGCGCAGCAGCTTGGCCTCGGTCACCCGGGAGACCCCCTCGATCAGGGCCGCGGTGCGCATGTCGATGTGGTTGTCACCGGCCCGCTTGAGGGTGCGGTGGAAGGCGTCCAGCAGTATGGTCTGCAGCCGGGCGTTGATCTCTTCCAGGGTCCAGGTCAGGTTCTGTATGCCCTGCACCCATTCGAAGTAGGACACGGTCACGCCGCCGGCATTGCCGAGGATGTCGGGCAGCACGAAGATGCCCCGCTCGAACAGGATGTCGTCGGCCTCCAGCATGGTGGGACCGTTGGCCCCTTCCGCCAGCAGCCGGCACTTGAGCCTGTCGGCATTTTCCACCGTCACCTGGTTCTGCAGCGCCGCCAGCGCCAGCACGTCGCAGTCGAGTTCGAGCAGCTCCTGGTTGCTGATGGCTTCGGCATCCGGGAAGCCGGCCAGCACCCGGTGCTCGGCCACATGGGCGAGCAGGGCGTCCACCGACAGGCCATTGGGATTGAACAGGCCGGTGGAGACGTCGCTGACCCCGACCAGTTTGACCCCGGCCTCGGCCAGGAAGCGGGCGGTGTAACTGCCCACGTTACCGAAGCCCTGTACCACGGCGCTGGCCCGGGACAGATCCAGCCCCAGGTGCTCGGCCGAGGCCTTGATCAGGTAGACCAGGCCGCGGCCGGTGGCTTCCTTGCGGCCCAGGGAGCCGCCCAGCACCACCGGCTTGCCGGTCACCACCGCCGGCACCGCATGGCCCACCTGCTGGCTGTAGGTGTCCATCAGCCAGGCCATCACCTGCTCGTCGGTGCCCATGTCCGGCGCGGGGATGTCCCTGTCGGGGCCGATGATGTCGATGATCTCGGCGGTATAGCGCCGGGTCAGGCGCTGCAGCTCGCGCTTGCTCAGGCTGGTGGGATCGACCCGCACCCCGCCCTTGGCGCCGCCGAAGGGCAGCTTCATCAGGGCGCACTTCCAGGTCATCCACATGGCCAGCGCCGCCACCTCGCCCAGGTCCACGTCCTGGTGGTAGCGGATACCGCCCTTGGTGGGGCCCATGGACAGCACGTGCTGCACCCGGTAGCCGAACACCGTCTCGACCTGGCTGCGATCATCGCGGAAAAAGGGGAAGGACACTACCTGGGTGCGCTGGGGAAACAGCAGCCGCTGGCGGATATTGTCGTCCAGATCCATGTACTGGGCGGCCTTGAGGAACTGTTGCTGGGCCAGGCGGAACATGGGCGAGTCCCACTCGCCGCCCCGGGCCCGCGCCCGGGACAGGGTATAGCGGATGGAGCGGCTGAGGGCGGTGCTCTTGAGGTTGGACTTGACCAGGTAGTCGTAGGCGCCGGACTCCACCGCCCGCGCCGCCAGCTTGACGTCGTCCAGGCTGGTGAGGATCACCACCGGCACCTGGGGCGCGGCAAGGCGCACCCGCAGCAGGGTTTCTAACTCCTGGCTGTCGGGCAGCACCAGATCAAGCAGTACCAGGTCCACGTCGTTGCGGGCCAGGCGGGCGAGGCCGTCGGCCAGCCGCTCCACCGCCTCCACCTCGCACTGCAGCTGGGGATCGGCCGTGAGCAGTTGCTGGATCAGCCGGCGATGGAGCGGGTTGTCTTCGATCAGCAGCAGACGAACGGGCAAGTCGAGCATGGGGCGCCTCGCAACGCTAGCGGACGGGCGGGGCCCGGAGCCGGTGTCGTATAGGTTTAAGCGTAGGCCAGGCCGGGACAAGGCTCCACCGGACTAGGGCGAGGGTCGCGGCTCCCGGGCGAACAGCGCGGCCTGCTCCCGCAGCCAGAGCCGCAGGGCCCGGATGCGGGGGTTGTCCTCCTCGCCGGGGCGGCTCAGCAGGTAATAGGCGAAGTCGGTGCCGCGCCAGGGCAGCAGGGGGCGCAGTTCACCCGCCTGCAGCAGCGGCTGGGCCAGGGACCAGCGCCCGAGGCAGAGTCCCAGCCGCTGGCGGCAGGCGTCGAGGGCGAGACCGGCATCGGTCACGCCGATGGTGCCGGCCGCCTCGACCCCGGCCTCCCGCAGCCAGGGGCGCCAGCCGCTCCAGGGCTCGGTGGCCCGGACGCCGATATCGTCCAGCAGGGGGGTGTCGGCCAGCCAGTCGCCGGGGCGACGGCGGGGGCGGCTGTCGAGCAGGCGGGCGGCGGCCAGCACGGTAACGGCATCGTCCAGCAGCAGCTCGCTATGCAGCCCCGGGTAGTCACCGGCGCCGAAGCGGATGGCCAGATCCGCCTGGCCGGTGCGCAGATCCGCCAGCCGGTCTTCGGCCTGCAGGGTCAGTCTCAGTCCGGGATGACGCGCGAGCAGCCCGGCCAGGCGCGGCAACAGCCAGTGCCGGCAGAAGCCGTGGGGCAGGGAGAGCACCAGGGGGCCGGCCAGCGGGGGCTGGCTCAGCTCGGTGGTGGCACTGGCGATGATGCCGAAGGCGTCGGCGATCCTGGCCTGGTAGCGGCGTCCGGCCTCGGTCAGACGCACGCCCCGCGCCTGGCGGATGAACAGCGGCACGCCCAGGGCCTGCTCCAGTTCCTTGATGCGGTGGCTGATGGCGGCGGCGGTCAGGTGGAGCTCACCCGCCGCGGCGCTGAAGCTGTTGAGCCGGGCCGCGGCCTCGAAGGCGCGCAGGGTGTTGAGGGGCGGGGATACGGGCATCTTTAAGGGTAAGCTCAGCTAAGTCTTAGGGCTAGAATATAGCAGTTGTCTTAAGGATGGCTAATGTCAAAATGCGCCTGTCACCACCACAGGAGAATGATCGATGAACGAGCAGCTTTATCGCCTGGCGGCCTTCAGCACCAGCCCGGCCGGCGGCAATCCCGCCGGCGTCTGGCTGGGCGAGGCCCTGCCCGACGCCGCCACCATGCAGCGCATCGCCGCCGAGGTCGGCTATTCGGAAACCGCCTTCGTGGCGCCGCTCGACGGAACCGAGCGCCATATCCGCTATTACAGCCCGCTCCGGGAGATCAGCTTTTGCGGCCACGCCACCATCGCCGCCGGTGTGGTGCTGGGCCAGACGGCGGGCGCCGGCCGCTACCGGCTGCAGACGGCGGTGGGCGAGGTGCCGGTCGAGGTGTTCCGGGACGGCGAGCAGTGGCTGGCGGCGCTGACCTCGGTCGAGCCGGAGCAAAAGGCGGTACCGCCCCGCTGGCTGGAACGGGTGCTCGAGGCGCTGGACTGGCGTCGCGAGGAGCTGGATCCGGCGCTGCCGCCGATGCTGGCCTACGCCGGGGCCTGGCACCTGGTGCTGGCGGCGGGCTCGGCCGCGCGGCTGGCCCGGCTGGAGTACGACGTCGAGCGGCTGAAGGCGCTGATGGAGGACGCCGGCCTGGTCACCCTGCAACTGGTATACCGGGAGGACGAGCTGGTGTTCCAGGCCCGCAATCCCTTCCCGGTGGGCGGGGTGGTGGAGGATCCGGCCACCGGGGCGGCGGCCGCGGCCCTGGGCGGCTACCTGCGGGCGGCGGGGCTGATGCCGGTGCCGGGCGAGCTGCTGATCCGCCAGGGCGAGGCCATGGGCCGGCCCAGCGAGCTGCGGGTGGGGGTGCCGGCCGCGGGCGGCATCCGGGTCAGCGGCGCGGCGGTGGCCTTGTAGCCGGGCCGCCGACCCGGCGCCGGGAGGATCAGGATGTCGGCAGCTTTCGGGAGCGCTCCGACCGGGCTGCCGGGCTCAGACAAGACTCGGCGAACTCGGCCGCCGGCATGGGGCGGCCGGTGAGCCAGCCCTGCACCAGGGTCAGGTGATAGCGGCCCAGGGCGTCGAGTTGGGCCGGGGTTTCGACGCCTTCGGCCACCACCTGCAGCTCCAGCTCCCGGGCCAGCCCGGTCACCGCGGCCAGCACGGCGCTGCTGCTGCGGCATTCGCCGAGCTGGCGGATAAAGGATCTGTCTATCTTCAGGCTGGTGACCGGCAGGGCGTGCAGGTAGCTGAGCGACGAATAACCGGTGCCGAAGTCGTCGATGGCCAGCGGACAGCCCAGCTCGCGCAGCGCCTGCAGCAGCCGGGCCGCCTGTTGCTGCTTGTCGAGCAGAATGCTCTCGGTCAGCTCCAGGCCGAACAGCCCGGCCGGCAAGCGGTAATCCAAGAGCAGGTCGTGCACCTCGGCCAGCAGATCCTGCTGCCAGAACTGCTGGGCCGACAGGTTGACCGACACCGGCACCGGTGTCAGCCCCTCGTCGAGCCAGGCCCGCAGCTGGGCGGCGGCCATGCGCATCAGCCGCCGGCCCAGGAACACCATAAGCCCGGCGCGCTCGGCCAGGGGGATGAAGTCGGCGGGCGACACCGCCCCCAGCTCCGGATGCTGCCAGCGGGCCAGGGCCTCGGCGGCCCGCACTTGCCGGCCGGCAGGATCGACCTGGGGCTGGTAATGCAGGCTGAGGCCCTCGCCGCTTTCCACCGCGTCGCGCAGTGCCGTTTCCATCTGCAACCAGCGGTGTTCCTGCTGGTGCATGTCCCGGCGGAACAGCCGGTAGCCGTTGCGCCCTTCCTGCTTGGCCCGGTACATGGCGGCATCGGCGTGGTGCACCAGCTCCTCGGCGTCGGTGGCGTCGTCGGGATAGAGGCTGATGCCGAGGCTGCAGCCGATACGGAAGCTCTGCTGGCCGATGCGAAAGGGTTCGCCGATGGCGTCGATCAGGCGTCGGGCGACGCGGGTGACCTCGTCCGCCTCTTCCAGATCGGGCAGCAGCACGATGAACTCATCGCCGCCCAGCCGGGCCAGGGTGTCGTCTTCCCGCAGGCGATCGCCGAGGCGGCGGGACACCTCGAGCAGCAACTCGTCGCCGGCGGCATGGCCCAGGCTGTCGTTGACCTGCTTGAAGTGATCCAGGTCGATGAACAGCACCGCCAGCCGGCGCTGGTGGCGGTGGGCGTGGCGGATGGCCAGCTCCAGGCGATCCTCCAGCAGGCGGCGGTTGGGCAGGCGGGTGAGGGGATCGTAATAGGCCAGTTGGCGGATCTGATCCTCGTTTTCGCGGATATGGGTGATGTCGGTGAACAGGGCGGCGTAGTTGCCGATGTTCCCCTCGGCGTCACGGATGGCGGTGACGGTCAGCAGCTCCAGATAGAGCTGGCCGCTCTTGCGCCGGTTCCAGATCTCGCCGCGCCAGTAACCCCTTTCCCGCAGCGTCCGCCACATCTCGGCATAGAAGGCACTGTCGTGGCGGCCGGAGGAGAGTACCGCCGGGGTGCGGCCCAGCACCTCTTCCGGGCTGTAGCCGGTGGTGTGGGAAAAGGCCGGGTTGACGAACTCGATGCGGCCTTCTGCGTCGGTGATGATGATGCCTTCGAGGGAGGCCTCGATCACCCGTTCGGCCAGCTCCAGGTTCAGGCGGGAGCGGCTGAGGGCCCGGTCGCGCTGCTCCAGCGCCTGGCGCAGCTGCTGCTGGTAGCGGTGCTCGACGCCATCGAGGATGTTGCGAAAGCCGAGCAGGCCCACCACCCGGTTGTCGTCGTCCAGCACCGCCAGGTGGCGCACCCGGTAATCGATCAGCAGGTCCCGGGCGCGCAGCAGGGTGTCGCCCCGGTTCACGGTCAGCAGCGGCCGGCTGGCCAGGCCGCCGACCGGGGTGTTGCCCGGATGGCGGGCGACGAAGCGGACCATGTCCCGCTCGGTGAGGATGCCGTATTCGCCGTCGGCGCAGGCCACCACGGCGGCGTCCTGCCCCTGCCGGTACATCAGGGCCGCCACCTCGGCCAGGGACAGCGCCCCCGCCACCGTCAGGGGCTGGCCGTCCATGGCCTCGTGCACCTCGCGCAGGCCGAGGTAGGGCTCCAGGCCCTGCTTCAGCGCCAGATCGGTCTGGGAGACGATGCCCCTGGGCCGGCCCTGATCGTCCACCACCAGGAAGTGCCGGTGGCCCTCGGCGCGAAACCGCTCGGCCACCGCCGACATGGGCGTGCTCAGGTGCAGGTGGCTGACCGGCGTGCTCATCACCTGGCCTATGGGGGTGAGCAGGCCCTGGGGATTGCCGAAGTCGAGGCGCAGGCTGTCGCGCTCGGTCCAGATCCCCAGCACCCGCTCGCCCTCCATGATCAGCATGGAGCTGCAGCGGCGCGAGGCCATGCGCTCGGCCGCCTCACGCAGCGGGGTATCGGGGCCGCAACTGAGCAGCCCGGTTTGCATCAGCCGTTCGACCGGCAGGTCCGCCGTTACGGGGTCTTGAAATTTCACGTCCGCTTGATACCTGGGTGGCTTGGAATGGGCCACACTACCATATCCGCCCGGGAAGACAGAAGCCTTTGGGTAGCCCGGGATGCAAAGGCGCCGGACTGGGATTATGCTCTGGTGAGAGCCTGGAGGTGTCGCATGAAACTTCATATCTGGTGGCTGTTGTTGTTGCCCCTGGCCGGCTGCGCCAGCCAGCAGGAGCAGGCCATGAGGCGGCTGAACGACATCGCCGAGCAGTTGCTCGCCCGGGAATGCGAGCAGCCCCAGCTCAGCTACCGGCAGGTGGAAAACCCCCATGTGCCCGGCCTTATCGACGAGGTGGAGACCCTGCGCTGTCCGGGGCTGGTGGTCCAGACCTACCTGTCGGAGGCGGCGGCCAACCCCAACGGCATGCCGCTGCTGCTGCTGGTGTCTGCGCCCCAGCCGGGGCTGCCGTCCTTTATGAACATCGGTGCCGACCGGGCAGGGCTGGTGGCCGAGCTGGGCCGCCCGGCCCGGGAAGGGCGCCAACTGCTGCGCTACCAGTCCCGCGAAACCACCGAGAACGTGACCTTCCGGATGGAGGGGGACCGCATTGCCAGCATCCGCTGGGAATGGTATTTCGACTGAGTTCCGATGGCGCCGGTCGTTGTCATGCCTGGTGCCGGACGGCCTGCCCCTGCTGTTTCGGGATGGCCTGGGGCTCGACGTCGCCGAAGCGATCGACCCGCAGCAGGGATCTGAAGCCCCACATCCAGGTGCCGGCCACCGCCAGGGTGGAGACCCCGCCGATGACGGCGGCGGGCACGGTGCCGAACCAGGCGGCGCTGGTGCCGGCGCGGAATTCCCCCAGCTCGTTGGAAGAGCCGATAAACAGCATGTTCACCGCGCTGACCCGGCCGCGCATCTCGTCCGGGGTGGCCAGCTGGATCAGGGTGGAGCGGATATAGACGCTGATCATGTCCGCCGCACCCGCCACCAGCAGGGCGGCGAAGGACAGCCAGAACAGGGTGGAGAAGGCGAACACCAGGTTGGCCAGGCCGAACACCAGGACGGCGACAAACATGGCCGGCCCCACCCGGCGGTTGAGCGACCAGGTGCTGAGCGCCACCCCCATCAGCAGGGCGCCGAGGGCGATGGCGCTGCGCAGGGCGCCCAGTCCCTCCGGCCCCACCATCAGCACCTCCTGGGCATAGATCGGCAGCAGCGCCACCACGCCACCGAGCAGCACCGCGAACAGGTCCAGTGAGATGGCGCCGAGGATGACGGGGCGCGAGCGGATATAGCCGATGCCGGCGGTGAAGCGGTGCCAGGCGGTGGCTTCCGGCGGTTTGGCGCCGCCGGCGTAGCGGGCCCGCACCGGGGTCAGCAGCAGCAGGGCAAGCAGGAAGGCGCCCAGGCAGACGCCGTAGGCCAGGCTGCCGCCCAGGGCGTAGAGCAGGCCGCCCACCAGGGGACCGCCGATGACGGCAAGCTTCATGATCATGCTGTTGACGGCGATGGCCCGGGCCAGCTGGCCGCGGGGCACGATTTGCGGCAGCAGGCTTTGCAGGGTGGGGCCGGTGAAGGCCCGGGCGCTGCCGTAGAGCACCAGCACGGCGTAGTAGTAGCGGACTTCCGGCTGGGGGGAGAGCGACAGCAGCAGGAGCAGGCCGCTGCACAGGGCCTGCACCAGCCAGCTGCCGGCGAGCAGGCGCTTGCGGGAGTGGCGGTCGGCCAGATCGCCGGCCGGCAGCAGCAATAGCAGCATGGGAATGAACTGGGCCAGGCCCACGTAGGCCAGGGCCAGGGGATCCCGGGTCAGGTCGTACACCTGCCAGGCCACCACCACCGCCTGGATCTGCATGGCGAACACCGCCGCCAGCCGGGCGATCAGAAAGGGCAGAAAACCCTGTTGGCGCAGCACCTGGGTGCCGCCGGGATGGGAAGACATGGATTCTTGGGCAAAACGGAACGGGCGGGCAGTGTAAACCGGGCGACCCGAGGCGGCAAGTCGGGTGGGGCGCCTCGGCAATCGGGCCCCGGGCTCGGTCGAATAAATTCGACCCTACAGAGCCAGCCCGTCACGGCGCCATGCCAGGTTGGAACGCCGGGTTGGCCGTAGGGTCCACTTCAGTGGACCACCCGACCACGGCGCCGCGCCCGGTCGAATAAATTCGACCCTACAGCCGGGGCTCTAGGGTCGATTTCAAGCGCCCTCGATCAGTAGGACTGGGTGTGCACGCCCTTGACCGCACGCCCGGAGGGGTCGGCCATGTTTTTCCACTGTTCGTCCCACTCCAGCGCCTTGGGGGTGGAGCAGGCCACGGAAGGGCCGCAGGGTACGCAGTTGGCGGCGGAATCCTGGGGGAAGTGGCCTTCGAAGATGGATCTGTAATAGTAGGCTTCCTTGGTGACCGGGGTGTTCAGCGGGAAGCGGAACGCCGCCGTGGCCATCATCTGATCGGTGACCTGCTCTTCCACCATGGCCTTGAGGCTGTCGATCCAGGAATAGCCCACGCCGTCGGAGAATTGCTCCTTCTGGCGCCAGGCCACCTCGTGGGGCAGCAGGTCGCTGAAGGCCTCACGCAGGATGTGCTTTTCCATCTTGCCGTTGCCGCACATCTTGTCGGCCGGGTTCAGGCGCATGGCCACGTCCATGAATTCCTTGTCGAGGAAGGGCACCCGGGCCTCGACACCCCAAGCGGCCATGGACTTGTTGGCGCGCAGGCAGTCGAACATGTGCAGGGCCTTGAGCTTGCGCACCGTCTCTTCGTGGAACTCCCGGGCGTCGGGCGCCTTGTGGAAGTAGAGGTAGCCGCCGAACAGTTCATCTGAGCCTTCGCCGGAGAGCACCATCTTGATGCCCATGGCCTTGATGCGCCGCGCCATCAGGTACATGGGGGTGGAGGCGCGCACCGTGGTGACGTCGTAGGTTTCCAGGTGATAGATGACGTCCTTGAGGGCGTCCAGGCCTTCCTGCACCGTGTAGTGCAGCTCGTGATGCACCGTGCCCAGGTGGTCCGCCACCTTGCGTGCCGCCAGCAGATCCGGGGCGCCTTCCAGGCCCACCGCGAAGGAGTGCAGGCGCGGCCACCAGGCCTCGCTGTTGCCGTCGTCTTCCACCCGGCGGTCGGCATACAGCTTGGCCACGGCGGAGATGATGGAGGAATCCAGGCCGCCGGACAGCAGCACGCCGTAGGGCACGTCGCACATCAGCTGGCGCTTGACCGCCGCCATCAGCGCCTCGCGCAGCTCGCTCACGCTGGAGACGTTGTCCTTGACCGCGTCGTAGCTTTCCCAGTCGCGCTGGTAGTAGCGGCGCGGCTGGCCTTCCTTGCTGTACAGCAGGTGGCCCGGGGGGAACTCGCTGATGGTCTTGCACACCGGGGTCAGCGCCTTCATCTCGGAGGCCACGTAGAAGTTGCCGGCTTCATCGTAACCGGTGTAGAGCGGGATGATGCCCATGTGGTCGCGGCCGATGAGATAGGCGTCGTTCTCCTGGTCATAGAGCACGAAGGCGAAGATGCCGTTCAGATCGTCGAGGAATTCGGGGCCCTTTTCCTGGTAGAGGCCGAGGATGACCTCGCAGTCGGACTTGGTCTGGAACTCGAAACCACAGGTGAGGGTGGCTTCCAGCTCCTTGTGGTTGTAGATCTCGCCGTTCACCGCCAGGGCGTGGGTCCTGGCCGGGTTCAGCAGCGGCTGGGCGCCGCTGTCCAGGCCGACGATGGCCAGCCGCTCGTGCACCAGTATGGCGTTGTCGCTGCTGTAGACGCCGGACCAGTCGGGGCCGCGGTGGCGCAGCAGTTTGGACAACTCCAGGGCGCGGCTGCGCAGGGCGGCGGGATCGGATTTGAGTTCAAGAATACCGAAAATGGAACACATGGGGGCTTGTCCTTAACACATTGATCTACATGAATGAACGCAGGTTGCCAGAGTCAAACCGGGATGAAAAGCGAAAATAGCGAAAATTTATAAAAAAAGGCTGTTAAATTTTGATTCAATATTTAAAGTGTCATTATTTGGCAAATGAATAATTAAATTATCACTTTATTGTTTATTCGTTAAAAATATCAGGCTTGAGCAGGACAACCCGGAATCCGAGCTGCGGCGACCCCGCCGGCTGGTCGGGTCCCCGTCTCGTTGCTGTCATCAAAGCGATGGGCGGGGGGACTATGGTACAGAAGGATGGGTTTCGGTAGCAGGCCTGTCCGCCCGTGCAGTCCCTGGCACCGGTGACCAATCGGGGCTGGCAGTGAGGAACTATGGTTGCAAAGGCACCGTTGCAGCGGCATGGCGGGAGCCTGGCGCAATTCGGAGGCTTTTATGCTGTTTCATTTATCTCGGCGTCGTTTCGTCAGCCTTGCCTTGCAGGGCGGTGGTGCCCATGGCGCCTTTACCTGGGGCGTACTCGACGCCCTGCTGGAAGACGGTCGCTTTGCCATTGAAGGGATCAGCGGCACCAGCGCCGGTGCCATGAACGCCGTGGTGCTGGCCCAGGGCCTGTTGCAGGGCGGCAACGAGGGCGCGCGGGAAGCGCTGGCCCGCTTCTGGGAAGCGGTCGCCGACTGTGCCCCCATGCTCAATGCCGGCGCCGACAGTGAAAGCGGGCGCCTGGCCACCGCCATCAGGATCATGCTGTATTGGACACGGCAGTTCTCACCACAACAGTTCAATCCTTATGGGATCAATCCGTTACGGGATATTGTCGGTCGGCAAATCGATTTTGACCGGTTGCGCGAGCGCTGCCCGCTGAAACTGTTCATCGCCGCCACTCACGCCAATAGCGGCAGGCTGCGGCTGTTCCGGACGGCCGAGCTGACGGCGGACATGTTGCTTGCCTCGGCCTGCCTGCCGACCCTGCACCATGCGATATTGATCGATGGCGAGCCGTATTGGGACGGCGCCTTTGCCGCCAACCCGGCGATTTTTCCCCTGGTCTACGAGGCATCTTCGGCGGATATCCTGCTGGTCTTGCTCAGTCCCTTCGAACATTCGCAACTCCCGTTGACCCATGAGGAAATTCACCATCGCACCCAGGAGCTGGCGTTCAATAGCACCCTGCTGCGTGAGCTGCACAGCCTGGCGCTGGCGCGCCAGTTTGCCCGCCAGACGCTGTGGCCGGGGGGACGGCTGGAACGGCGTCTTGCCCGCACCAGAATGCACCTGATCGATACCGGGGATCTGGTGGGCCGGTTGGCCATGGAATCCAGGCTGACGACCAGCCGGTCGTTTCTGGAGATGCTGCGTGATCAGGGCCGGGCCCGAGCCGGCGCCTGGCTGTCGGCACACGGCGACAGCGTGGGGAAAGGGGCCACGGCGGACATTGCCAAATTGTTTCTTTGAACGAAGGGAGGCCCCGGGGCGGTACTGGCGGAGCCTACGGCTGTAGCGCCGGCGCCAGGGGATCGTCGATGCGGAACCAGCCGGCGATGCTCAGCCGCTCGCGCCGGGCCGGCAGCACCTCGTGGGGGAATTGCTCCGACAGGAAGCACACCAGGGTACCGGCCTCGGGGCGCACCCGGTACAGTATTTCCTTGCCCTTTTCAGGATAGACCAGCAGCTCGCCGCCATCGTCCGGCTGCCAGTGCTCGTTGAGGTAGACGACCGTGGTCAACCGGCGGTTGCCACGGCCGCGAAAGGCGTCCAGGTGCTTCTTGTAGAAGTCGCCTTCGTCGTAGCGGGCATAGTGGCACTCGTAGTCCTTGAGCCCCATGAACAGCTGGCGGTTCATCTGCCGCTGCAGGCCGGCCATCAGCGCCAGGTAGCCGCGCTGGGCCGGGCTGTCGCCCTCGAGCCAGCGGGTCTTGTCGGTGCGGATGCGCTCGTTGGTGTGGTGATCCTGCTCCCGGCCGATGCCGGCGGGAGTGAGCTGCCAGGGGGGCAGGTTGGCGAAGTCCTGGCGCAGGGCCGCGACCTGTGCCCCCTCCAGGAAGCCGGGGAAGATGCCGATGCCCGGTCCGGCGATGGCGTCCACCACCTCGTCAAAGGTCTGTTCAAGCTGCAACTCGGTATTCAAGTGGTAAACCCTCCAGTAGGAGCGGCCTATGTACACCCAGAGTGGTCCTGGTCGCCAGAGAGAAAAACTGTGCGTCAAATAAAATAATACTGCGCGAGGGTCCCGTCATCCGTCTGCACGGCCTCTTTCGAACGCTGTCCCGGACAACGATAATAGAGGATAGGATGATCCACTCGGTGCCGGCGGTGATGGGGCTGATAAAAAGACTCTTGTTCGTGATGATGCTGTCCAGCCTGGTGCTGAGCGCCGGCACAGTGCTGCCTCAGGCCCGGGACGCGGCACGGATCTTCTGGTGGCAGGGCGACCCTCTTTTGATGGTGCAGTTCCGCCTGCAATGGTTGCCGGCGGCCCGCTACGCGACGGCGCTGGAGCAGGCGCTGCAGGAGGAGGAACTGGAACTGGCCCGCTCCCTCTATCAACTGGCGCAGGAGCAGGGGGTGGCGCTGGACGAGGGCCTGGTTACCCGGCTGCAGGCGGCCGATCGCTGGCAGACCCGGATGCTGCGCTCCGCCGGGGACATCTGGCAGGGGCTCAGTACCGGTCGGGCCGACAGCGCCGAAGGCATGGCGGCGGCAGTGATCACCGATCTGACCCTGCTGGGGGATCTGCGGGATCTGACCCGGGAAGGCCTGGCCTGGCCGGATCACGATCCCCTGTTGCTGGCCCTGGCCGGCACCGGCCTCGGGCTCAGCGCCCTGAGCCTGGCCAGCGGCGGCGCCACTGTGCCGGCCCGGGCCGGGGTATCGCTGCTGAAGGTGGCCCGCAAGAGTGGCCGCATGAGCCGGCAACTGGGGGAGCAGCTCTACCGCCTGAGCCGGGATGCCATCGACGGCCGGGCGGCACGGGAGCTGGGCGAGCGCCTGGGGCGGCTGGAGTTGAAGCAACTGGGGCGGGCGGAGCTCGACGAGCTGGCACTGGCGGCCGGGCGCATCGTCGGTACCGAGGCGGCCGGGCAGTTGGCCTCCACCGGTCGGGCGGTGCGCAATATCGCCGGCCACAGCGGCGCCCGGGGAGCCATGGACTCCCTCGGACGGGCCGATTCGGTGCGGGAGCTGTTGCGGCTGGAGCAGGTGTCGTCGGGGTATCGCGGCAGCTACCGCGGGGTGCTGCGGCTGCTGCCGGATGCGGGCAAGGGTCTCTATCGGCTGTCGCTGCTGATGGCTTCCCTGCTGCTGTGGCTGGGATCCTTCCTGCTGTGGAGCCTGGGCGCCCTCTGGACCCTGCAACGCGGGCTTCGCGGACTGTACCGGGGGCTGTTCGGGCGCAGCGCCGGCTGAGCCTCAATGAAAAAACCCCAAGCATTTCTGCCCGGGGTTTCAATTTGGCGGTGAGGGAGGGATTCGAACCCTCGATACGTTGCCGTATACACACTTTCCAGGCGTGCTCCTTCAGCCACTCGGACACCTCACCAAATTTTTATGCGTTTTTTATATACGGTGTCTGCTTCACCGGCTTTTCGTCTTCGGATTGCTGTCCTCGGGCTGACGCAGCACGCTGCGTGCTTTTACCCCGGCTTCGCCTCTTGGCAGCCACTCGGACACCTCACCAAATTTTTATGCGTTTTTTATATACGGTGTCTGCTTCACCGGCTTTTCGTCTTCGGATTGCTGTCCTCGGGCTGACGCAGCACGCTGTGTGCTTTTACCCCGGCTTCGCCTCTTGGCAGCCACTCGGACACCTCACCAAATTGTTGCGGCGTTTTTTGTTATCGGTGTCAGCTTCACCGGGGTTCCCGCTTGAGAACGGGGCGTAATGTAACGGCTTGCCGGCGCTTGTTCAAGGCTTTTTAAGCGGCCCTGGTGCAAGTGCTCGAAGCCTGCGCAATCTGCGGGCTTAATGCACAGCCGAAGGCATTTTCTGCGGCTCGTCCTGCATCAGGAAGCCCAGTTCGGTGATTTCCTGCACCAGTTGCTGGGTGGCCAGCATGGTCTGCTGCACTATCCACAGGAACTGGTGCTGCTCCAGGCCGGCCTGGGTATGCAGGTAGTCCGCCACGATCAGGCGGGGCAGGTTGTCGTCGACGATGTCGACAAACACCTTGAGGCTGGGGTAGTTCATGTTCAGCCGGCCCAGGTCGGCCACCAGTGCCAGCAGGGCGGTGGGACGAATTTCGACTTCGGTGGTGATGATGGCGTCTTCGTGCTCAACGAACAGCCGGCTCTCCAGCACGCCATCCAGACCCTGCAGCTCGGACAGATGGATGCCGTGGCAGCTTTCACAGATGTAATGGTCGATATAGCCGGCGGTGAGCCAGCGCATGGCGATTTCTGCTGTTAACACTGAAATTCCCGAAAAATTGAGCCTGAAAGGGCGCTAGTGTAAACCAAAGGGCGGTCGAGGAGAATCAAAAGCCGGCACCGCGGCCAATGCGTTCTGCACGGTAGGTTATCGAGTCCGGCCGCCGCCATGCCGGGCTCCCGGCGCAACGCGCGGCTTTCATTTGCTTTTGGCGCCAAAAGCGGGAATGCTTCATGTAGGTCAATCAAGGAGTTGCCCGTGGTGACTCCCTCTGCAAAGAAGGAAAGCCAAGATGAAAACGCTGCTTGCCGCCATCGATTTGGATCAGGATTGCAAACGGGTGGTGAAGAGGGCGGCCGAGCTGGCGCTGGAGCTCAAGGCCAGCCTGCATCTGGTGCACGTGGTGGACGATGCCCTGACGCTCTATGAACCCCTGGTGGAGATACCGGTGCGCCACCGGCTGAAACAGGCGGCGGAAACCGCCCTGGACGGCTTCTTCGATGGCCTGCCCGGCGAGATCAAGCCCGACAGCGCCCGGCACGTGCTGCTGGGCAAACCGGATCGGGCGCTGGCTCGCAAGGCCGCCGAACTCAAGGCCGATCTGATCATCGTGGGCAAGCATCACCTCGATCCGATGCGTGACCTTTTTCTTGGCACCACCGCCGAGCGCCTGCTGCGCCACTGCGATATTCCCCTGCTGATGGTGGCGGGCGATCCCGACGAGCCTTACCGTCAGGTGCTGGCCGCCACCGACTTCTCCCGCAGCTCCCATCATGCCTTGCAGGCGGGGCTGAAGCTGGCCCCCAAGGCCCAGGTGCGCCTGGTGCATGTGTTTGATCCGCCCTTTATGGGCTTTATCCGCCATGACCAGCTGGAGGTCGAGAGCCTGAGGGAGCACCAGCGGGCGCGCATCGAGCACGAGGTCAAAACCGAGATGGCCCACTTCCTGGCCGACGACGACCAGAGCCGGATCAGCACCGAAATCATGGCCGGCGAGACCCAGGTTTGCCTGGGAAATGCGGTGAGCAAGCACCAGCCCCAGTTGCTGGTGCTGGGTACCCATGGCCGGCAGGGCATCAGCCGGCTGCTGATCGGCAGCGTCGCCATGAGCTTCCTCGGCATGCCCCCCTGCGATGTGCTGGTGGCCCGCTGAGGCGAGGAGCTACGTAAACCGAGGCCGGGTTGCCCCGGCCTTGTGGTATCAGAACAGGGCGGTCCAGTCCTGCTCGCTCTGGCCCAGCACCAGAAAGTGGGGATTGAGCGGCGCTTCGGGATGGGCGTAGTCGAGCGGGGTGCCGTCCAGTTGCACCACCCGGCCGCCGGCCTGCTCCGCCACGCAGTGGGCGGCGGCGGTGTCCCATAAACAGGTGGGACCCAGCCTCGGATAGGCGTCGGCCGCCCCTTCGGCCACCAGGCACAGCTTGAGGGAACTGCCCATGGGCACCAGCTCGTGCTCGCCCAGCCTGGCCAGCAGGCGCGGCATCTCTTCGCCGGCGTGGGAGCGGCTGCCGACGATGCGCCAGGGCGTACCCGCCCGATGCTCGGCCACCCGGATGGGCCGGCGCTGACCCTCGGCGTCCACCTTGCAGGCCCCCAGGCCGCGAGCGGCGCTGTAGCACAGACCCAGCGCCGGGGCATAGACCACGCCCAGTACCGGCCGGCCCCGCTCGATCAGGGCGATATTGACGGTGAACTCGCCGTTGCGCTTGATGAACTCCTTGGTGCCGTCGAGGGGATCCACCAGCCAGTAGCGCCCCTGGGCGTCGGGACCGGCGAAGTGGCCGGTGTCTTCCTCCGACAGCAGCGGCAGTGGCAGGGGCAGGGCGGCCAGGCGATCGGCGATAAGCTGATGGGCGGCGGCGTCCGCCTCGGTCAGGGGGGACTTGTCGGCCTTCTCCTCTACCGAGAAGTCCCGGCCGTAGATGGCCATGATGGCGGCGCCGGCGTCCCGGGCGATGGCTTCCACCTCGGCAACCAGTTCGGCGGTGATATAGTCTGAGTGCACCATGCTCTCCATGGGGGTGACGTGAAAAAGGCCTTGTATGATATAAAAAAACGCCGCCCATTCCCAATCACAAGGACATGCCCATGAAGATAGCCATACTGGATGATTACCAGGATCTGGTGAAAAGCCTGCCCTGTTTTTCCCGCCTGGCCGGCCACCAGGTGACGGTGTTCACCGACCACTGCAACGACCTGGATCTGTTGGCCGAGCGGCTCGCCCCCTTCGAGGCCCTGGTACTGATCCGGGAACGCACCGAGATAAGCGCCGAGCTGCTGGCCCGCTTGCCACGACTTCGGCTTATCAGCCAGACCGGCAAGATAAGCAACCATGTCCGCCTGCAGGACTGCACCCGGGCAGGGGTGGCCCTGGCGGAGGGGGTGGGATCGCCGGTGGCGCCGGCGGAGCTGACCTGGGCCCTGATCATGGCGGCCAGCCGGCAGCTGCTGCCCTATTGCAGCGAGCTCAAGGCGGGCCACTGGCAGCAGAACGGCGAGCTCGGGCTGGGTCGCAGCCTGGCCGGCAAGACCCTCGGCATCTGGGGCTACGGCAAGATAGGACGGCGCATCGCCCGCTTCGGCCAGGCCTTCGACATGCAGGTGCAGGTGTGGGGCAGCGAGGCCTCGCGGCAGCAGGCGAGAACGGACGGCCTGATGGCGGCCCCCGATCAGGCGGCGTTTTTTGCGAGCAGCGATGTGCTGAGCCTGCACCTGCGGTTGCACGAGGCGACCCGTCATCTGGTCTCGGCCGCCGATCTGGCACTGATGAAGCCGGATGCGCTGCTGGTCAACACCAGCCGGGCCGAACTGATCGAACCCGGTGCCCTGGTGGCGGCGCTGAATGCGGGCCGGCCGGGCTTTGCCGCCCTGGACGTCTACGAGCAGGAGCCGGACGGAGAGCAACTGCGACAGCTGCTGGCCCTGCCCAATGCGCTCTGTTCGCCCCATCTGGGCTATGTGGAGCAGGGCGGTTACGAGCTCTACTTTGGTGCCGCCTTCGACAACATCCTGGCCTACGCCGAGGGCCGGCCGGTGAACATCGCCAACCCCGAGGTGCTGGAGGAGCAGGATGACTAGGCGAGGGCGGCGGCGCAGCTTCACCCCGCGCCTGCTGGGCGGCGCCCTGCTGCTCGGCCTGGCGCTGCTGCTCCAGGGCCTGTGGCCGGGCGGCCATGACTCCGCTGGCCATCCGCAACTGGCCGAGACCCTGCGCCTTATCGACCGGGGCGGCCCCTTTCCCTATCGTCAGGACGGCACCACCTTCCACAACCGGGAAGGGTTGCTGCCGGCCCGGCCCCGGGGCTATTACCGGGAATACACGGTGGACACGCCCGGGCTGGACCACCGCGGCCCCCGGCGGGTGGTGACCGGCGGCGATCCGCCCGAGGTCTACTATTATACGGAAGACCATTACCGCAGCTTTATCGAGCTCGAGGTTGAGCGACCATGAACGAGACCGAACTGACCCGGTTGCTGAAGGCCGGGCCGGCCCGCACCTGTTGCCTGGATCCCCAGTCCCTGCTGGCCCTGGAGCTGGCCGCCCGCCGGCTGGATCTCGGCTTTTATCCGATCGATTTCGCCGGGGTGGACTCCAAGGCCGATTGCCTGGCGAGGCTGGCCGGGGCCCTGACGCTGCCGGCCTGGTTCGGCCACAACTGGGACGCCCTGAGCGACGCCCTGACCGAGCCGGAGCTGGTCGGCGAGCGGGGTGCCGTGCTCTGCCTGCAACAGGTGGAAGGCTTCGTCTGCCGCGAACAACCGGGCTGGCTGACCCTGCTCGACATCATGAATGAAACGGCGGAATACTGGAGCCGGCAGCAGCGCCCCTTCTGGTGCGTGGTCCTGAGTGCCTGCCCGGCCCTGGTGTCGGCGCCGGTGCTGGCCAACCATTAATGCCGCGCAGACTTTGAACTTTCCCGTCGGTGTCGGTATCCTTGGCACCCTGCGGTCCCGGGACCATCTTTTTCGTTAACTGTGAGTCTGCTCCTTGATTTCCACCAACAACATTACCATGCAGTTCGGCTCCAAGCCGTTGTTCGAGAACATTTCCGTCAAATTCGGCGACGGCAACCGCTATGGCCTGATCGGCGCCAACGGCTGCGGCAAGTCCACCTTCATGAAGATTCTGGGCGGAGATCTGGAGCCCACCGCCGGCAACGTCAGCCTGGACGTGAACGAGCGCCTGGGCAAGTTGCGCCAGGACCAGTTCGCCTATGAAGAGGCGCGGGTGCTGGACGTGGTGATGATGGGACACAGCGAGCTGTGGGCCGCCATTCATGAGCGCGACGCCATCTACGCCAACCTGGAGGCGAGCGACGACGACTACATGAGGGCGGCGGAGCTGGAAGGCAAGGTGGCGGAGTACGACGGTTACACCGCCGAGTCGCGTGCCGGCGAACTGCTGCTGGGGGTGGGTATTCCGCTGGAACAGCATAACGGCCCCATGAGCGAAGTGGCCCCGGGCTGGAAACTGCGGGTACTGCTGGCCCAGGCCCTGTTCTCCAACCCCGATATCCTGCTGCTCGACGAGCCGACCAACAACCTGGACATCGACACCATCCGCTGGCTCGAAGAGGTGCTCAATGAGCGCAACAGCACCATGATCATCATCTCCCACGATCGCCACTTCCTGAACAGCGTCTGCACCCACATGGCGGATCTGGACTACGGCGAGCTTCGGGTCTACCCGGGCAACTACGACGACTACATGCTGGCGGCGACCCAGGCCCGGGAGCGGCTGCTGTCCGACAACGCCAAGAAGAAGGCCCAGATCGCCGATCTGCAATCCTTCGTGGCCCGCTTCAGCGCCAACGCCTCCAAGGCGCGCCAGGCCACCTCCCGCGCCAAGCAGATCGAAAAGATCAAGCTGGAGGAAGTGAAGGCGTCCAGCCGGCAGAACCCCTTTATCCGTTTCGAGCAGGAGAAAAAGCTGTATCGCAACGTGCTTGAGGTGGAAGGCTTGGCCAAGGGCTATGGCGAGGGCCCGCTGTTCAAGGGGCTGAACATGCTGGTGGAAGTGGGCGAGCGCATCGCCATCCTCGGCACCAACGGCATCGGCAAGTCGACCCTGGTCAAGACCCTGGTCGGCGAACTCGCTCCCGATCAGGGCCAGTTCAAATGGTCCGAAAACGC
Organism: Zobellella denitrificans; assembly: GCF_002407485.1. Taxonomy (NCBI): domain Bacteria; kingdom Pseudomonadati; phylum Pseudomonadota; class Gammaproteobacteria; order Aeromonadales; family Aeromonadaceae; genus Zobellella; species Zobellella denitrificans. Next base: position 1,828,394 of record NZ_CP012621.1, read on the forward strand.
CACCATCGGCTATTACGCCCAGGATCACGCCGCCGATTTCGACAAGGATCTGACGGTGTTCGAATGGATGAGCCAGTGGCAGCAGCCGGGTGACGACGAGCAGACCATCCGCGGCGTGCTGGGCCGGCTGCTGTTCGGCCAGGACGACATCAAGAAGAAGGTGGGGGTGCTGTCCGGGGGCGAGCAGGGCCGCATGCTGTTCGGCAAGCTGATGCTGCAGCGGCCCAATATCCTGGTGATGGACGAGCCCACCAACCACCTGGATATGGAATCTATCGAGTCGCTGAACATGGCGCTGGAGCTGTACCAGGGTACCCTGATCTTCGTGTCCCACGATCGGGAGTTCGTGTCGTCCCTGGCCACCCGCATCCTGGAGCTGAGCGAAAACGGCATCCGCGACTTCAGCGGCAGCTACGAGGAGTACCTGCGCGAGCAGGGCGTGGTGTAACGCTAGCTGACCCGCCGGTAGCCCTGCTCCACCCCGCCCTTGGCCAGCACCCACTGCCACAGCTGGATGTCCCGGGCGCGGAAGGCGCCGGCGCAGGCCAGCAGGTAATAGCGCCACATGCGGTAGAAGCGCTCGCCCAGCCGTTCCCGGAAACGGGGCCAGGCCTGTTCGAAGTTGGCGTGCCAGGCCATCAGGGTCTTGTCGTAGTCGGCGCCGAAGTTGTGCAGATCCTCCACCACGAACAACTGGTCTACCGCATCGCCCACCTGGCCGACGGACGGCAGTTCTCCGTTGGGAAAGATGTATTTGTCTATCCAGGGATCGGTGTGGGGATGGCGTTCGTTCTTGCCGATGGTGTGCAGCAGGAAGAGGCCGCCGTCCTGCAGGCAGCGGTGGGCCACTTCCATGTAGGTGCGGTAGTTCTTGTGGCCTACGTGTTCGAACATGCCCACGCTCACCACCCGATCGAAAGGTTCGTCCAGCTCCCGATAGTCCTGCAGGCGAAATTCCAGCGGCAGCCCGGCATAGCGGGCCCTGGCCCATTCCGCCTGCTTCCGGGAGATGGTCACGCCCACGCATTCCACCCCGTAGTGTTCGGCGGCGTAGCCCATAAAGCTGCCCCAGCCACAGCCGATGTCCAGCACCCGCATGCCGGGCTCTAGCCCGAGCTTGCGGCAGATCAAATCCAGCTTGGCGGTTTGTGCCTGTTCCAGGGTGGTGGCGTCTTGCCAGTAGCCGCAGGTGTAGGTCAGGCGTGAGTCGAGCATGGCGGCGTAGAAGTCGTTGCCCAGATCGTAGTGGGCCTCTCCCACCTGCCAGGCCCGTTTGCTGGTCTGGCGATTGAGCAGCCGGGCCTTGAGCGCATGCAGCAGCAGGCGGGAAGGGTGTATCCTCCGGTGCAGGCGCGCCTTCAGCAACCGGCAGATCAGCTCGTCGGGCTGCTGGGCCTCCCAGGCGCCGTCCATGTAGCTCTCGCCCAGCCCCAGGCTGCCTTCGGCGAAGATGCGCTCCGGTACCCCCGGGGCCTTGAGCTGCATGTCCCAGGGGCGGCTGCCGTTCACCTCGATGCCGGCGTCGGCAAGCAGTTCCCGCCACAGACGGTGCAGGCTGGAGTGTGGATAGAGGAAAGCGGTGTTCGTCACACCGGTGTATTCAGCGCCACCCATAAGGACTACCTCTTGCCATCATTAAAGCTGGAGCCGGCTCGACGGTTGCAACGCAGGGTCCGCGCCCAGGGGCCGGCTTTTTAGTGTTCTGTCATTTTATTAAAGGACAGTTTTTTAGGCTTTTGTAGTCCAGGTCACATTTTCACCGGGTTGTTTTATTTGCGCTTTTTAACTTTTTATTAATGATTTCCGCCCGCTGCCGGGCAGGCGGCTGTCCTGGCACGGGTTCAGCGCAGCACCAGCACGTGCAGCAGGGTCAGCGGTGCGGACAGACGCAGGCTGGCCCAGCCGGCCAGATCGCACACCGCGCCGGCCTGGCGGGAGCCGTCGATACAGGCCATCAGTTGAGTGATCATGATTCTTCCCCCGGTTGACGGCGGGCCCGGTTGCCGGGCCCCTGGATACAGTGCAATGCGCCTTCGGCCGGGGGGACGATGGCGCCTGGTCATGGCGTTGTCAGCGCAGTACCAGCAGCGGCACCCGGGCCGAGCGGATCATGGCGGTGGTGGTGCTGCCCACCAGCAACTGGCGGATGCGGGAATGGCCGTAGGCGCCCATCACCATCAGATCGATGCCGTTGTCCTGCTGGTATTGGGGCAGGGCCTTGTCCACCTCGCCCGGTACTATGGCGGCGTGCGCCTGGATGCCGGCCTGGGCCAGGGTGTTCTGGGCCCAGTTGATCTGCTCCCGGTTGTCGTCGGTGTCGGCGCCCACCAGCACCAGATGCAGCTCCAGGCCGTTGAACAGCGGGCTTTTCGCCAGCATCTCCACTCCCTTGCGGGTGGTGGCGCTGCCGTCGAAGGCCAGCATGATCCGTTGTGGTGCCTTGAATTCGCCCTGGGTCACCAGAATGGGGCGGTGCAGGGCGCGGATCACCTGCTCCACGTGGCTGCCCAGGTGGGCATAGGCGGAGGCCGACTCCTCGCCGTGGCGGCCGAGCACCAGCAGGCGGGTGTCGGGCTCGAGCTCCACCAGGGTGTCCACCAGGCCGCCGTGGCGCTGCAGGGTGGCGGGCTCGGCAACGCCGTCGTCGATGGCGCGCTCCCGGGCCGCCGCGAGCATGATGCGGCCCTGTTCCCTGGCCAGTTTTCCGCGTTTTTCATCGAGCTCGGCCAGCTCTTCCAGCAGGTGTTCCTGGCTGCCGAGACCGATGCTGCCGCTCAGGTCGGCCAGGCCAGGCTGCCGAGCTTTATCCAGCACATGGATAAAGCTCAGCGGTGCCGCCAGGCGCTGGCTGGCCCAGCAGGCCCAGTCGCACACGGCGGTGGCATGGCTGGAGCCGTCGATACAGGCGAGTACGTTGGTGGTCATGGTCATTCCTCTCTTAGTGGCCCATCAGCTTTTCTACTGCTTTCGGATCGTTGTGAACAGCGAAACGGTCCACCAGGGTGGCGCTGGCCTCATTCAGGCCGATGATTTCCACTTCGGTGCCTTCCCGGCGGAAGGTGAGCACCACCTTGTCCAGGGCGCTGATGGCGGTGATGTCCCAGAAATGGGCGCGGCTGAGATCGATACGCACCCGGTCGAGCACCTCCTTGAAATCGAAGGCGGCGATAAACTGCTCGGCGGAGGTGAAGAACACCTGGCCCACCACCTTGTATTCGCGACCGTTGTCGCCGAGTTTTTCCGAGCCCACGTAGAGGATCTGGCCCACCTTGTTGGCGAAAAACAGGGCGCTGAGCAGCACGCCGACCAATACACCGTAGGCCAGGTTATGGCTATAGACCACCACCGCCACGGTGGCGATCATCACCAGGCTGGAACTCTTGGGCAGGGTCTTGAGGTTTCTGATGGAATCCCAGCTGAAGGTACCGATGGACACCATGATCATCACCGCCACCAGGGCGGCCATGGGGATCTGTGATACCCATGGGCCGAGGAAGACCACCAGGATCAACAGCACCACGCCGGCCACCAAAGTGGACAGCCGGCCGCGGCCGCCGGATTTTACGTTGATCACGGACTGGCCGATCATGGCGCAGCCGGCCATGCCGCCGAGCAGGCCGGTGGCGATGTTGGCAATGCCCTGGCCCTTGCATTCGCGGTTCTTGTCGCTGTTGGTGTCGGTCAGGTCGTCCACTATGGTGGCGGTCATCATCGACTCCAGCAGGCCCACCACCGCCAGCGACAGGGAGTAGGGGAAGATGATGGCCAGGGTCTCGAGGTTGAGCGGCACCTCCGGCCACAGGAACACCGGCAGGCTGTCCGGCAGCTCGCCCATGTCGCCCACGGTGCGCACATCGATGCCGAAGGCGATGGCCACCAGGGTCAGGGTGATGATGCACACCAGGGGCGAGGGCAACAGCTTGCCCACCACCGGCACCAGGGGCAGCAGGTAGATGATGCCGAGGCCGGCGGCGGTCATGGCGTAGACATGCCAGGTCACGTCGGTCAGTTCGGGCAGCTGGGCCAGGAAGATCAGGATGGCCAGGGCGTTGACGAAACCGGTGACCACGGAGCGGGACACGAAGCGCATCAGCTCGCCCAGGCGCAGGTAGCCGGCGATGATCTGCAGCAAGCCGCACAGCAGGGTGGCGGCCAGCAGGTATTCGAGGCCGTGGTTTTTGACCAGGGTGACCATCAGCAGCGCCATGGCGCCGGTGGCGGCGGAGATCATGCCCGGACGGCCGCCGGCGAAGGCGATCACCACCGCCATGCTGAAGGAAGCATAGAGGCCGATCTTGGGGTCGACCCCGGCGATGATGGAAAAGGCGATGGCCTCGGGGATCAGGGCCAGGGCGACCACCAGGCCGGCGAGCACGTCGCCGCGCACGTTAAAGAACCAGGTTTGCTTGATACTGGGTAACATTGTGGTTGTTCCGGTTATGGGTAAAGGCAGTCCATACCAGGCCGGCGTCAAGGACGGGCGCAGCGGTACGGGATCCGGGTTTTCGGGTAAAACAAAGCACTCGCACAGGGGCGAGCAGGGACACCGCGGGAGGCGGTAAAAGCAGGGCCTGAAGGCTAGGGTGGCGTCATCGCTTTATTCAAAAATTTCATGAAAGTTTAATTTTTTATAAGCTCTGTTCGTTAGGCAGCGGCTATTATAGGTGGCTGGCCGTCCGGGGACAAGGGCGGATCCGGGGTCGTCCGGATGTTTTGCCGACGCATCCCGGGTGGCACCCATGGCACTGTTTTTGCTTGGCTTATATTGGCGCAGCAAGAGGACGCCGGGACCGAGTTCGGATAATAACAATATCAAGAAAGAGGCAATCTATGAGCAACAACCGTATGCTGGGGAGCAAGATGCTGGATGTGCTGCAGCATATTGGCTTGATTATCGTCGCCATCTCCACCGTGGTGGCGGTGGGGATCGAAGTCAACACCATGTGGCAGGCCAGAACGGTGACCCTGGCCGATCTGCTGCTGATGTTCATCTACCTGGAAGTGCTGGCCATGGTGGCCATCTACCTGCGCTCGGGCAAGCTGCCCATCCGCATTCCGCTCTATATCGCCATCGTCGCCCTGGCCCGCTACCTTATCCTGGACATGAAGGGCATGGACAGCTGGCGCCTTATTACGGTGGCGGGCGCCGCCCTGGTGCTGGCCCTGGCGATACTGGTGATCCGCTTCGGCCATATCCACTACCCCTACGATAAGGACGAAGGCGGACACTAAACTGTGGGGACTGGGGACTGGAGGCTAGGGATTGGTGCAGTTTCCTGTTCCTGATTCCAATCCCTAATCCCTAATCCCTAATCCCTAATCCCGGTACACTCACCCGGCGTGCTCTATCACATGGCGGGCAAAGCCGCTGCCCGCTTCCTCGTAGATGTCAAACACCTCGTCGGCGCCCATATCGCGCAGCTGGGCACCTTCTTCCGGATAGCGGATGATGGCGGCCACCCGGCCCTTGAAATCGGCCTGGTGAATTTGCTCCAGGGCATAGAGGTTACCGGCGTGGTTGGGCATGGCGAGGAAGATATAATCCAGCTGGCCGTTAATATTGGTCTTGTCCCAGAAGTCCGAGTCGGAGGCGTCGCCCTTGATGGCGTTGATGTTCAGCTTCTGCAGCAGCTCCACCTTTTTTTCATCGCTGTCGATGCCGAGCAACCGGCCCCGGTAGTGATTTTCCAGCTCCATATAGGCTCCTTGGCCGATGCGGCCCATGCCGACGATCAGTACCCGGGCGTCGCCCAGCTCGATGGGCATGTCGTCCGGATGCAGGCGCCGCTTTTCCTTGGGCCGGAAGCGTGCAAGCAGGCGGCGGTAGATGTTCTCGTTATGGCTGTTGAGGGGAGCGGCCGCCACGAAGGAAATGGCCAGGGCGATGGAGGCGACGATCACCCAGTCGTTGCTGAGCAGCCCTTGCTTGGCGGCCAGTGCCGCTACTATCAGCCCGAATTCGGAATAGTTGGTCAGGCTGAAGGTGGCCAGCAGCGAGGTGCGCATGCGCAGGCCGCAGCGGGCGTAAAGCAGGTAGTAGAGCAGGCTCTTCGCCGGCAGCGCCAACAGCAGTATGGCCGCAATCCACAGGGCGTCGGTGGTGGGCATGCCGTTCAGGCCGATGCTGAGGAAAAAGGCCACCAGGAACAGCTCCTTCATGTTGAAGAAGGACTTGGCCAGGCTTGATGCGCTGTAGTGGGGAGCCAGCATCATGCCGATCACCAGGGCGCCCAGGTCGCCCTTGAGCCCGACCAGCTCGAAGCCGCCCACGCCCACCACCAGCGCCAGGAACACCGCGAACAGGGTTTGCAGCTCGCCGTGGCCGGCCCGCTCCAGGATGCGATAGAACAGCGGCCGCAACAGCGGCAGCAGCACCAGCAGGCTGAGCGCCCAGGGGCTCGGGATCTTGCCGGCGGAGGCGGTAAGGAAGGCCACCGCGAACAAGTCCTGCATCACCAGTACCCCGATGGCGATGCGGCCGTAAAAGGTGTTCATGTCGCTGCGCTCTTCCAGTACCTTGACCGCGAACACCGTGCTGGAAAAACTCAGGGCGAAGCCCATCAATACCGCCTGACGCCACTCCAGCTCCATCGCCAGGCTGAAGCCTACCCATTTCACCAGCAGCAGCACCCCGGTGAACAGCAGGGTGGAGAACAGGATATGGCCGCTGGCCGTGCCCCAGACTTCCTTCTTCAGCAACGTCTTGATATCCAGCTTGAGGCCGATGCTGAACAGCAGCAGGGTCACCCCCAGGTTGGCCAGGGTGTCGAGGGTATCGTTGCTTGCATAGCCCATGGCGTTGAGCACGAAGCCCGCCGCCAGGAAGCCGATAAGGGGGGGAAGCTTGATCAGGTAAACCGCCAGGCCGCAGCCGAAGGCGATGGCGATAAAAATAGGATCCATGGTGTTTTGTATATTGTTGTCAGTGTGGGGAGGGGGGCTCAAGATGGGCTATAGTGGTGCCGTATGCCTATCTTGTCAATGCAGGGGGAGGTATGGTGGGCCGGAAAAACCAGGCCCTGGAGTGGCCGAAGCATGTTAGCCAATGGGGAGTACCACGATGAACTTCAAGTTGTTGATGGTCTTTGTCGATGATGACAAGACGGAAAAAATACTGGATATGGCGAGAGCCGCCGGCGCCACCGGCGCCACCATCATCACCAGCGCCAAGGGGCTGGGGCTTGAAAAACTGATCGGCCTGTTCGGAGTCGAGCTTTACCGGCAGCGGGATGTGATTCTCATCTTGGTGGAGGAACGGCGGGCCGACTTCGTCTTGCAAGAAATCGTCGATGTCGGCGACCTGGATGAAAGCCTGGGGACCGGCATCGCCGTCATGCTGGATGTGGAAAAGGCCATGGGGCTCACCGAGCACGTGAAAGCGCTGGAAAAACAACACCCGCTGCCCTACTGATACCCGTTCAGCTCACCATTGTGGAGCCGGGCTGCCCTGCCCCGAGTTGCCAGCGGATCTGCTCCAGTTCGTCCGGGGTGCCGAACAATACCAGTACGTCGCCGGTTTGCAGCAGGGTATCCGGCCCGGGCGAAAGGGATCTTTTACCGTCTCTCACCAGGACAGTGGCGATCACCCCCCGGCTGGCCAGATCGAGTTCGGCCAGCCGCTTGCCGATTACCGGGCTTTCTGCCTGCAACTGGACCGGATAGAGCCGGTCCGCCTTTTGCTCGTCCAGTCCTTCCAGGGAGGCGGTGGTGCCGGGGAAGAGCTCTCTCAGCATCTGGTAGCGGCTGGTGCGCTGCTGCTGGATGTAGCTCGCCACCTTATGCAGGGGAACCCGCAGCGACAGCATGGCGTGGGAGGCCATCATCATGCCCGCTTCGAGCGTTTCGGGGATGACTTCGGTGGCGCCGGCGGTACGGAGTTCCTCCACGTGGGTTTCGTCACGTGTCCTCACCATGATGGGTAGCTTGGGGTGATGGCGCTTGAGGTAAGCCAGGGTTTTCAGGGCGGCACTCAGGTCGTCGTGACCGATCAGCAGCAGGCGGGCCTTGCCGGCCCCGGCGGCTTCCAGCACGGAGGGATCCGCGGAATCCGCGAAGAAAACGGGCTCCCCGGAAAGGCGGGCGTCCTTGACCCGCTTGGCGTCCATATCCAGCGCAATATAGGGAATGTGTTCATTTTCCAGGAAGTGGCCGACAATCTGGCCGATACGACCATAGCCGCAGACGATAACGTGATGGTTAAGATGATGCCCTTCCGGAACCTCCTGGCCTTGTTCGGCGATGGGGCTGCGGTTTCGCAAACTGAATAGCCAGGTAGCCAGGGGCTGGTTAAAGCGGATCAGAAAAGGCGCGAGTATCATGGAAAAGAGCACGGCGGTCAGGGCTATCTGGGCGGGCAACACCGCTATCACTTTGGCGTCCAGGGCGATGGCCAGCAGGGCGAAGCCGAACTCTCCCCCCACGGCCAGCACCATGCCGGTACGAAAGGCGGTGGGGCTGTCTATCTTCGCCCATCTGACGATGGCGGTGACCAGCAGCAGCTTGATAAGTAGCAGGGCGCAGGCACCGAGCAGGGCCTCCAGCCAGATGTCGGGGAGCAGGGCGGGATCGAGCAGCATGCCGATGCTGACGAAGAACAATCCCAGCAATACGTCCCTGAAGGGCCTGACAGTGGAGTCCACCTGATGGCGAAATTCGGTTTCCCCCAGCATCATGCCCGCCAGGAAGGCGCCAAACGCCATGGAAAGTCCCAGGCTCATGGTGGTCCAGGCCGCGATCAGCGACACGAACAGCACCGTCAGGGTGAAGAGTTCGGCCGAGCGTTGCTCGGATACCATATGGAAAAAGGGACGCAGTAAATAACGTCCTACCAGGAAGACGATGGCAAAAGCCGCTAACGCCTTGACCAGGGCGATGCCAAGGGCTCCGGCTACCTCCTGGGCGGCGGCGATGCCGAGCACGGGAATGATGATGACGAAGGGCACCGCCGTAATGTCCTGGAACACCGAGAGGGTCGTGCCCAGCTTGCCGTGCCGGGTCTGCTCCTCTCCTTGTTCGGCGAGCTGCTTGCTGATGATGGTGGTGGAGGACTGGGCAAAGACGGCACCGATCACGAAGGCGGCGATGCCGGGCATGCCCATGGCCCACAGCAGCAGGGCGACCACGGCGGTGGTCAATGCCACCTGAGCCGTACCCAGTCCCAGTATCAGGTGGCGTAGGGCATAAATCTGGGAGAGCGAAAAGCTCAGTCCTATGGTGAACAGCAGGAAGACGATGCCGAATTCGGCAATGAGCTTGATGTAGTGTTCCTCCAGCACCGGGCCGGCGGTGTGGGAGCCGAGCAACACCCCCACCAGTAGGTAGCCGAGGCTTGGGGGGATACGCAGGCGTTGAAACACCAGCACGATAAAAACCGTCAACCCGAGGAGGAGCAGTAATTGGGTGAGTGTCTGTTCAATCATAAGAGGGCAGTTTCATACTCTGTTGCTAGGTACCGCTGGGGCTCGGCGAAACGGCAGCGGTACAGAAAGTGCGTCGGGTGTGTCAGAACAGGTCGATATCGGCGACGGAAGGGTAGATATGCTGGGGACGGAAGGGCATCTTGTCAATATCCGCGACCTGGCTGACGCCGGTGAGCACCAGCACCGTTTCCAGCCCGGCCTGGAAGCCGGCGAGGATGTCGGTGCGCAGGTTGTCGCCCACGATCAGGGTGTTCTCGGAATGGGCGTCCATGTGGTTGAGGGCGGCGCGCACTATCCAGGCGCTGGGCTTGCCCACGTAGAAGGGCTTCTTGCCGGTCATCCGTTCGATGGGGGCGCACAGGGCGCCGCAGGCCGGGTGCATGTGCGGGCCGTGGGTGTCCGGGTTGGTGGCGATAAAGCGGGCCCCGCCGGCCACGAACTTGGCCGCCATCTGGATCATGCTCCAGTTGTAGTTGCGGGTCTCGCCCACCACCACGAAGTCCGGATCGATGTCGGTGATGGTGAAGCCGGCCTTGTACAGCTCGTGGATAAGGGCCCCTTCGCCGATCACATAGGCTTTTTCGCCGCTCTGGCGCTTGAGAAAGTCGGCGGTGGCCATGGCCGAGGTGTAGAAGCAGTGCTCGGGCACCTCGATGCCGGCGGAATAGAAACGGTTCTGTAAATCCTTCGGGGTCTGGGCCGGGTAGTTGGTGAGGAACAGCAGGTTCATCTCCTGCTCCAGCACCCGGCGGATAAAGCCGTCGGCGCCGGGGATCAGATCATTGTTGTGCAGGATGACGCCGTCGATGTCACAGATCAGGTTTTTTTTATTCATTCGCTCTCCTTGTCGCCGGTCGGTTCCGGCGCTGTTCCCACTGTCATGGCAGCTTATGACAAATCGATGACAAAGCGTAGGGCTTTATGGCTCCCGGATGCAGGCGAGCAGAGGCCCCAACTGGTTGATGCGGGTCTGGATGGTGGCGGCGCGGCGCTGGATATAGGCCGAAGGGCGACCGGCGTGGTACACCCTGGGGTTGGGCAGCACCGCCGCCAGCTGGGCCGCCTGCTGGCGGCTCAGGTTGGCGGCCGAGGTGTTGAAATAGGCGCGCGCCGCCGCCTCGGCACCGTAGACGCCGGGGCCGAACTCGGCGATGTTGAGGTAGAGGGTGAGGATGCGCTCCTTGGTCAGTATCAGCTCCAGCATGGGGGTATAGAGCGCCTCCAGCACCTTGCGGGTGACGCTCCTGCCCGGCCACAGATAGAGATTCTTGGCGGTTTGCATGGTGATGGTGCTGCCGCCGCGCAGCCGGCCGTCGTTGCGGAACTCGTTGAGCACATCGCCGAAGGCTTTCCAGTCGAAGCCTTTGTGGCGACAGAACAGGTTGTCTTCGGAGGCGATCACCGCCATTTTCAGATGATTGGAAATCCGGGCCGACGGCTGCCAGTCTTTAGACAGGCCTTCCCCTTCGACAAGCCGGATTATCATCAGCGGGGTCACCGGCACCGGCACATGGCGGTAGGCCAGGGTGAGCAGCAGCGGCGCCAGCACCAGCAGGGCGGCCAGCCAGAGCAGACAACGCTTGAGCAGAGATATCATCAAAATAAGGTCCGTTTGCTGGTGCCGGCAGAGCGGGGGCGGCCGGGTATCAATTTATTGACCAGAAGGTTATGTTTTTGCGATAACAAGGGTTAACATTTTGTTATCTTTAAGGTATCCGGGAGCAAGGGAGAAACGCCATGTCCACATTTATCAACGAACTACCCAAGGTGGAACTGCATCTGCACATAGAAGGAACCCTGGAGCCGGAGATGGTGTTCGCCCTCGCCAGGCGCAATGGTATCACCCTCGATTACGCCGATGAAGGGGCGCTGAAGGCCGCCTACGACTTCAAGGATCTGCAGTCGTTCCTCGATGTCTACTACCAGGGCATGCAGGTGCTGCTGACCGAGCAGGATTTCTTCGACATGACCTGGGCCTACCTGGAGCGGGCCCATGCCGAGCGGGTGCGCCACACCGAGATTTTCTTCGATCCCCAGGCCCACACCGACCGGGGGGTACCGCTGGCGGCGGTGATCGGCGGCATCCACCGGGCGCTGGAGCAGGCCCGGCAGCAGTGGGGGCTGTCCAGTCGCTTGATTATGTCCTTCCTGCGGCACCTGTCGGAGGAGAGCGCCTTCGAGACCCTGCACCACGCCGAGCCCTTCCGTCACCAGCTGTCCGGCATAGGGCTGGACTCCTCGGAAAAGGGCAATCCGCCGTCCAAGTTCGTCCGCGTCTATGCCGCGGCCCGGGAGCAGGGTTTCCGGCTGGTGGCCCATGCGGGCGAGGAAGGGCCGCCCCAGTACATCCACGATGCCCTGGATCTGCTCAAGGTGGAGCGCATCGATCACGGGGTGGCGGCGGTGCACGACAGGCACCTGATGGAGCGGCTGGCCCGGGAGCGTATTCCACTGACCGTCTGCCCCCTGTCCAACCTCAAGCTCAGGGTGGTGGAGCACATGGGCGAGCATCCCATGCTCAAGCTGTTGCACGCCGGCCTGTGCGTGACCGTCAATTCCGATGATCCGGCCTATTTCGGTGGTTACATGAACGCCAACTACCAGGCCCTGCAGCAAGGGCTGGGAGCCACCGACGGCGAACTGCTGCAGATGGCCCTGAACAGCGTGGAAGCCTGCTGGCTGTCGCCGGAGGAGAAGGCGGTGCTGACCCGGGAGGTGCGCGCCTACGGCGAGGCGGCGGGCATCAAACTAAAACACTAAAGCTGTGCCGCCGGTTGCCGATACAGAGCCTAATGGTCAACAGGAGACACGGCGTGCGCATTTTTCCCCTGCTGGCGGGGCTGGCCTGGTGCTCGGGCGCCTGGGCCCAGCCCCGTACCTTTATCGCGGATATCGAACAATCCCTGTGGCGGCTGACGTCGGACTCGGCGGTGGAATGCCGCCTGGAGCATCCCATTCCCGGTTTCGGCACCGGCGCCTTCGTCAGCCGGGCGTCGAAGAACATCAACCTGGTGTTCGAACTCAACCCCCTGCGGGCGCTGCCGCGCACCCAGTCCGCCGCCCTCAGGAGCGAGTCGCCCCACTGGCAGCCGGGGCGGGGCGCGCGGGATCTCACCCGGGTGACCTTCTATCAGCAGTTCGATGCCATGGTGGAGCAGCAGTCCGCCTGGATCATGCTCGACGAGCTGAGCCAGGGCCGCTGGCCCACCTTCTATTTTGACGATTGGTACCGCAACAACCAGGCGACGGGAGTGGGGCTGTCGTCGGTCAACTTCCGCGCCCGTTACGCCGCTTTTCTCGACTGTCAGCACAACCTGTTGCCCTACGGCTTCGAGGACATCGCTTTCAGCGTGCTCACCTATGTCAACAACGCCGACGAACTGACCCCCCATTCCCGGCAGCGGTTGTCGATGATCGCCGAATATGTCAAGGCGGATCCCGGGATCAACGAGGTGGTGATCAACACCTATACCGACAGCTTCGGCACCGAATACCACAACAAGCAGTTGTCCCGGCGCCGGGCCGAGGCTATCAAGGAGCACTTTATGGCGCTGGGCTTGCCGGAGGGCGCCGTGTCCCTTGAAGGGCACGGCGAGCGTCGGCCCATCGCCGACAACAGCACGCCGGAAGGGCGGGATCTCAACCGCCGGGTGGTGATAAGCCTGGGCCGCGAACGACTCTGATGCCCCAGGTGGCAGACGGCCATTGGCTTTTGCCGCCGTCTTGGGTAGCTTATGGCCTTTTGCTTTTCTTGGGGACAATAGAATGACCTGGTTGATGTATCTGGCTCTGGGGGCCTTCGCCGGCACCCTGGCCGGATTGTTCGGGGTGGGCGGCGGCCTCATCATAGTGCCGGTGCTGATCTTCAGCTTCAAACTGCAGGGGATCGGCGGGGAGCTGGTGGCGCACATGGCGGTGGGCACCTCGCTCGCCACCATCATGTTTACCTCCCTGAGCGCTATCCACGCCCATCAGGGCCGCAAGGCCATCGATTGGCGGCTGGCGGCACTGCTGTCGCTTGGCGTAGTGGTGGGGGCCTGGCTCGGTGGCTATACCGCCGACAAGCTGTCGGGTCTGCACCTGCAGATGCTGATCGGCCTGTTCGCCTGGACCATGGCAGCCCAGATGCTGTTCCATCTCGCCCCCAGGGGCGGCGCCGCCCTGCCCGGCAAGCCGGTGCAGGTGGCGGTGGGGGGGATTATCGGCTGGGCCTCGGGCATCTTCGGCATCGGTGGCGGCTCCCTGACGGTGCCCTTCCTCAGCTGGTGCTCGGTGCCCATGCAGCGGGCGGTGGCGGTGTCGGCGGTGTGCGGCTTTCCCATCGCCCTGGTGGGTGCGCTCAGTTATGTGGTGCACGGCCTGCAGCACCAGGGGCTGCCCGCCGAAGCCTGGGGTTATGTCTACCTGCCGGCGATGATCGGCATCAGCCTGGCCAGCATGCCCTTCGCCCGCTTCGGCGCCATACTGGCGCACAAGTTGTCCGCCAGGGCGTTGCGGCGGGCCTTTGCCGGCTTTCTGATCCTGGTGGGCGCCAAGTTCCTGTTCTTCCCGGGCTGATTAAAGAGGGTGAGGGGTCACCTCACCCCTCACGCCGTTTTTCCCGCGCCATCAGCCAGTCGTCCACCCAGGCCACCAGCCAGAGCACCAGCAGGCCGGCGGCCACCAGCAGCAGGTAGTGCAGCCAGGCCATCATTCGCCCCTGATCCGGCGGATGCCGGCCTCGTAGCGGCCCTCGTCCGTGTCCACCTGGGTCTGGAAATACTTCAGGAACCACATGTACTGCTCCGGCCAGTCGGCGAGCAGGGCCTCGATCTCCGCGTTCATGGCCCGGGTGTCGGCGGCCAGATCGGCGGTGGGGTAGGGCGCCATGGGCGGGCGGATAATGAGCTCGTAGCGATGCTGTTCGGCATTGTAGACCGAGAGCACCGGCAACACCCTGGCACCGGTGAGCCGGACCAGCTTGGGCAGGGCCGGCAGGGTGGCCTTGAGTTCGCCGAAGAAGGGCACGAACAGGCTGGCCTCGCGGCCATGATCCTGGTCCGGCAGGTAGAAAAAGTGATTGCCGTCCCTGAGGGTCTTGATAATCGATTTGATGCCCGCGTTCCGCTCATAGATCAGGCCGCCGAAACGGGTTCTCTGGCGGTTGATAAACCAGTCGAACAGCTCGTTCTTGGCGCTGTGCATCATGGTGCACATGGGCAGGCCGAGGGAATTGAGGTAGAGGCCGCCGGCGTCGATGGTCCAGGTATGGGGGATCATGAAGATGATCCTGTCACCGGCCGCCAGGCAGGCATCCAGATGCTCCTGGCCCCGTACCCGAAAGCGGTTCTGCAGATAGGCCTTGCTGCGGGCGGTCCACTCGCCGTAACCGAAAAAGCCCATCAGCCCCACCTCGATGGAGCGGCGCAGCATGTGTTCCCGCTCCGCCTCCGGCAGTTCGGGAAAGCACAGCCCGATATTGGTGCGGGCGATGTAGCACTGCTTTTTGGCGAAGCGGACAAGCAAGGGGGCGAAGGCGGCGGCGAAGCGGTCGCGCAGGCGGACGGGCACCCAGGCCAGCAGCCAGAGGGCGGCGATGGCCAGCCAGGTCGGCCAGTATCTGGGGTGCAGGTAACGGGGGGTGAACGCGTGGTCATAAACGGGATCGTGCCCGGACATAACATCATCCTCTCGAAGACGGGGCGCCAAGTGTAAGAAAAAACGCGAGCCAGATCATCTGTTGCGCCGGGGACGGAAGTAATCCCGGTTCTGGTAGAAGGCGGGAGCCTCGTTGGCCGGCCACCAGCCCGGGATGCCGAGCAAGGGCAGGGGCAACAGCGGGCGAGGCCGGTCGAACAGGGCATCCTGCTCCAGCCGCTCGGCCAGGCGGATATCGAGGCGGGCCTGGCGATCGGCCGGGGCCAGGGCGAAGAAGGCAGGCTCCATCTCCAGCACCACGCACTTGCCGGTGAGGCCGACAAAGGGGGCCAGGGCCTGCTCGTAGAGGGCATGGCCGAATACGAAGGGCTGCCAGTCCCGGCCCCAGCGTGCCCGGTGGTGGAGGAACAGCCCCTGCCAGTCGTGTTCGCGCAGCAGCGCGGTGATCTCCTCCCCCCCGGTGACGGCCAGCACCAGGCCGCATTCGTCGAAATGGGTCACCCGGTCGCGCCTGGGCGTGCGCTGCCTGGCGCCGTGGGCAGCGATATCGGCCATGTGCAGCCGGTTGAGCAGGGCCTTGGTGCGGGGAAACAGGTACCAGATCAGCGCCCCGAAGAAGTCGTGCCAGTTGGCGGGGCGGGTGGGCACCAGGCCGCGGGCCACCGCCTGCTCGTAGTAGCAGCCTAGCTTGTTGAACTCGTCGTCGTCGATAAAGCGTACCGGCAGCCGGTCGGCCAGTTGCCGGTTGAGTTCGGTCGCCGAGGGCCAGTGGTCGGCGGCTGCCGGTATCAGCCCGTTCAGTGTCGCCAGTATGGCGTTGCGTCCGGTGAACGCGGGATCCCAGTCCATTCCTTCTGCCCAGATGGATGAAAACCGCAAAGCATACCCTGAGTCGGCGCCGAGATCAGGATATAATCACAGAGAAATCCTTTTATTACCCCATTTCCCAACGCCTCCGGCTTGGATAACATAGCGCCGTCAAATCCTGCCGCACCCGAGGAGTGTGCTGATGAAATGGTTGTTTTCACTGGTATTCGTTATGAGTTTGCTGATCCCCAACGCCCATGCCCAGGCTCCGGGCATGGAAGATGTCAAGATAGGCGACAAGTGGCTGCTGGGCCGGGTGGAGTGGTTGTGGCTGCCGGTGCTGGGCGATAACGTCAAGGCGCGCATCGATTCCGGGGCCAAGACTTCCTCCATGAGCGCCACCGACATCGAAGAGTTCAGGAAGGACGGCAAGCGCTGGATCCGCTTCAGCTTCAACCACAAGAATCACCTGGAACGGCTGGAGGCCCCGCTCAGCCGCTATGTGCGTATCCGTCAGGCCAACAGCAAGAAGCTGGACCGGCGGCCCGTCATCCTGCTGCCGGTGCAGTTGGGCGGCATGGAGAAGGAGGTGGAGTTCACCTTGAAGGATCGCACCCGCATGATCTACCCGGTGCTGCTGGGGCGGGAGTTCATGGCCAGGGACGTGCTGATCGACCCCTCCCGCCTCTATATCCAGCCGGTGCGGGAGAAATAGGCTTGGAAGCTTGAAGCTTGAAGCTTGAAGCTTGAAGCTTGAAGCTTGAAGCTTGAAGCTTGAAGCTTGAAGCTTGAAGTTAGATGCTTCCGGCTTCCGGCTTCCGGCTTCCGGCTTCCGGCTTTCAGCGTTCCCGCAGGCTGAATGCCCGGTAGATGCACAGGGCGGCACCGCCCCAGGTGATGCCGAGCCCGATCACCATCATTACTATGGCCCCCGTGGTCATGCGCTGGCCTCCTTCTTGCTGGTGGTGTTGATCACGATGGCCAGGATCAGCATCACCGCTATCATGCCCCAGCCCATAAACAGGATCTCGCTGTTGGAATAGCCGCCGTAATTTTCCCGGAAGGCGCCCAGCAGGTTGTTGAACAGGATCACCGCCAGCATGGCGATGGACACATACTTGATGCAGACAAGCCACCAGGCGCCGATGGTAAAGTCGGACAGGCGGTTGGCATGGTCGCGGAAGTCTTCCAGCCGGCACAGCCAGCCCACCAGCAGCAGTTCGAGCAGGCAGGCCCCGAGCAGGGCGATGTTGTTGATAAAGTAATCCACCAGATCCAGCAGCAACAGACCACCCTGGGTAATGAACAACAGGCTTATCACAAAGCCGGCGCCGCAGAAGACGGTGGCGGTCCTGGCCCGGCTCCAGCCCAGCTTGGCCATCAGGCCCGCGGTTACCGCCTCGGCGATGGAGATATGGGAACTGACACCGGCGAACACCAGGGCCAGGAAGAACAGGGGGCCCATGATGCCGGGGGCGGGCAGCAGGTTGATCGCCGCCGGCAGGGTGACGAAGGCCAGGCCCACGCCGGAGCTGACCACCTCGGTCAGCGCCTTGTCCTGGGCCTGGGCCATGTAGCCCAGGGCGCCGAAGATCAGGATGCCGGCCACCATGGAAAAGCCGCAGTCCATCAGTGCCGTGATGGAGGCGTTGTTGTTGATGTCGGATTTTTCCGGCAGGTAGCTGGCGTAGGACAGCATGATGGCGAAGCCCACGCTCAGGGTGAAGAAAATCTGGCCGTAGGCGGCGGACCACACCTTGAGATCCCAGATCTTGCTGAAGTCGGGCGCGAACATCCAGTTGATGCCGTCCACCGCCCCGGGCAGGAAGACGATGCGGCCGATCAGCACCAGCACCAGCAGGAACAGCAGGGGCATCAGCACCTTGTTGATCTTCTCGATGCCGCCCTTCACCCCCTTGTAGGTGGCGTAATAGGTGGCGGCCCAGGCCAGGCACAGGGGCGGCAGCAGGTGCCATTGCAGGCCGCCCAGGCTGGAGGGGGAGTTGTCCCCGGTGAGCCCCAGGAAGTCACCAAAGAAGAAGCCGTTGCTGTCGTCCCCCCAGGACTGGCCGACGGCGAAATAGACATAGGAGATGGCCCAGGCGATCACCACCACGTAATAGAAGGCGATGATGGCGGCGATCATCACCTGGAACCAACCCAGCCATTCGAAGCGGCTGTTCAGCGCCTTGAGGATGCCGGGCGCGCCGGAGCGGTACTTATGGCCCAGGGTGAACTCCAGGATCATGAAGGGAATGCCGGCGGTGAGCAGGGCGAACAGGTAGGGGATGAAGAAGGCCCCGCCGCCGTTCTCGTAGGCCACATAGGGAAAGCGCCAGATGTTGCCCAGCCCCACGGCCGAGCCCACGGCGGCAAGCACGAAACCGGCGCGGGTGCCCCATTGTTCTCGTTGCATAAGTCCATTCCTCGAACAGGCTCTTTGCATCTAAGAATAGATAAGGCTCCGGAAGGCGCCCATTTTTATTGTTGCGCCCAGGTTGCCGAAATATGGCGGTGAGCAGGGACGCCCCTCGTCCAGCACGGGGCGTGGAAGAAGGAGGGTAGACCGATAATTATGCAGGCAAGCCCCGAAAGATTCGGTTCGGCAAGGAGATTTGTGCATAAAGCGATAGTGGAACTGGATACTTAGATTTTGATAGAAATTACTAAAAATGATGAGAAAAATGGATTTGTTTTGTTTTTGTTAAATATATATTAAACAATAACTTACAAATAATCCTTAAGATATAAGCCATTAGAAATTCTAATTTTGTTATCGAATAAAAGTCGGTTGAGAGGGGCCTCTGACCTCACTATGCTGTGCCCAGAATCACATCAGGAGGCGCATCATGAACTCAATCAACTACCACAACCAGGACCTCGTTCGTACCGAAGGGCACGCTGCCCACACCGGCCTGCTGGCCACCCTCGGTCTCTGGCTGCACCGCAGCCGCACCCGCCGCCAGCTGTCCGAGCTGCCGGCCTACCTGCTGAAAGACATCGGCCTGAACGAAGCGGATCGTTACCAGGA
Organism: Zobellella denitrificans; assembly: GCF_002407485.1. NCBI lineage: Bacteria > Pseudomonadati > Pseudomonadota > Gammaproteobacteria > Aeromonadales > Aeromonadaceae > Zobellella > Zobellella denitrificans. Next base: position 1,847,288 of record NZ_CP012621.1, read on the forward strand.
AGTCAGCAAGCCGTTCTGGCAACAGTAATCTCCCGCAAGGATGCGCCCATAAAAAGCCGCCGGATGTTCCGGCGGCTTTTTTGCGTTTTGGCCCCGCGGCTCAGCCGAGCGCGAAGAAATAAACCGCCAGCAGGCCGATACAGACCAGGTTCAGGAAGAAGCCGGCCTTCATCATGTCCCGTTGGCGGACAAGGCCGGAGCCGAACACGATGGCGTTGGGCGGGGTGGCCACCGGCAGCATGAAGGCGCAGGAGGCGGACACGGCGATGACCGAGGCCACCATCACCGGCGTCAGTCCCAGGCCCTCGGCCACCGCCACAAACACCGGGATCAGCAGGGCGGCACTGGCGGTGTTGGAGGCCAGCTCGGTCAGGAACACCACGAAGGCGGTGATCGCCAGCAGGATGACGAAGGGGCTGGCGTTGCCCAGCAGCTCGGCCAGGTGATGGGCCAGGAACAGGCTGGTGCCGGTTTCCCGCAGTATGTGGCTCAGGGTCAGGCCACCGCCGAACAGCAGCAATACGCCCCAGTCGGTGTGCTTTTCGATGTCCTTCCATTCGGCTACCCGGCTGATGCCGATCAGGATGATGGCCAGCAGCGCCACCAGGGTATCGAAGGCGGCGAGGTTGCCAAGGGCGGCCGAGAGGGGGGTGGAGAAGATCCACAGGGCGACCGTCAGCAGGAAGATGGCCAGGGTCAGCTTGCGTTTGCCGCTCCAGTCGATGTGCTCCTGTTCGAGCTCGATACGTGCGCCCAGCCGGGGACGGAACAACAGGTACAATACCCCTATGGCCACCGGCAGCAGCAACAGGGTCACCGGCAGGCCGAGCGCCATCCAGTCGCTGAAGCTCAGGCCCACCTCGGCGGCGGCAATGGCATTGGGCGGGCTGCCCACCAGGGTGGCGATGCCGCCGATGCTGGCGCTGTAGGCCACCCCCAGCAGCACGAACACGAAGGTACTGCGATGCTGTTGTTCATCCAGGCAGGACAGCAGGCCCAGTGCCAGCGGCAGCATCATGGCGGCGGTGGCGGTGTTGCTTATCCACATGGAGAGAAAGGCCGAGGTGGCGAACAGCAGCAGCACCGCCGCGCTCAACCGGCCCCGGGCCAGCAGCAGGATGCGGCCGGCGATCAGCCGGTCGAGCTGCTGGCTGTGCATGGCTGCGGCCAGGGCGAAGCCGCCGAGGAACAGGAAGATAATGGAATTGGAAAAGTTGGCGAGGGCGGCATTGGTGTTGAGAATGCCGAGCAGGGTCGCCAGCAGCGGCACCAGCAGGGCGGTGATGGTAATATGCACCGCCTCGGTGAGCCAGAGCACGGCGATAAAGACGAGCAGGCTCAGGCCCTTGTTGACGCTGTCCTCGAAGGGCAGGGTAGTGAGCAGGATCAGGAAGAGGACGATATTGGCTGCCAGAATGCCGCCCTTGAGCCAGATGTTGCCGGCTTGCTGCGAATTGTCTCCAGACATGTTTGTTTCTCGTTATGTTATTGTTTTGTATGAAATTGTAAGTATATCACCAAGAGATGGATACAACAGATGGCCACTTCTGTAAAACAACGTCTTTTTCTGCTCCCGCGCTGGCCCCTGTTGCTCTGTGGCCTGCTGGTGCTGCTGCTGTTCGCCGGCTATGGCGCCGGGCAATACCGCCAGTATCGTCATTACCAGGCGTTGCAGCAGCAGGCCGAGCCGGTGATCGACAGCCTGCATCATCTCCATCACATGGTGACGACCGATCTCGAGAGCGGCCTGCGGCTGGAGGAACAGGTCCGTTCCCTGTCGCTGATGCTGTCGCGCTTCGCCGGCTTCCTGGAGCAGCGGCGGCTGTTGCCCGCCCAGACGGGGGCGCTGCTTTCCGAACTGAACCGGTACCTGGACAACCTGCGCGCCCTGCAGGATGCGGATATCCATGGCCGCTACCGCCTGCAGGCCTTTACCGACAGTGCCGCCACGGTGACGGATACCGCGGTCAGGGCGCAGTTGGAGCAACTGAGCCGGCTGAGCCGGCTCTACCTGAACGCCCCCAATCAGCTGTTCGTGCTGGAGCTGGAGGAGATCGCCGGCCGACTGGCACAGCGGCAGGACGAGTCCCTGCGGGAGATGCTGTACCAGCACCGGCTGTACCGGCAGAGCCTGAACGAGCTGATCGGCCTGCGCCGGCAGATCGCCGCCGACGACATTTCCGCCCTGCTCGAACGCCGGAGCGCCTGGCAACGGCAGGGGGAGGCGAGCCGGGACCGGCTGTTGCTGGTGCTGGCCGCGGGGCTGCTGCTGAGCTTCAGCCTGGGACTGCTGTTGCTGGTGGTGCGCAACCGCCAGTTGCGGGCGGCCAGCCGGGCTTCCTACAGCCTGGCTCAGGCCAAGACCGACTTTCTGGCCAATATGAGCCATGAGATCCGCACGCCCATGAACGCCATCATCGGCTTTTCCTCCCTGCTGCAGCAGACCCCGCTGGATAGCCAGCAGGCCGAGTACCTGAAGAAGATCAAGAGTTCTTCCGACAACCTGCTGCTGCTGATCAACGATATCCTGGATCTGACCAAGGTCGAGGCGGGCAAGCTGGAGCTGGAGGACATCGCCTTCGACCTCAACGAGCAGCTGGAACGGTTGTCGGGGCTGTTCGCCGACATGTCCGAGCAGAAACAGCTGGAGGTGATCATCAACAAGGCAGCGGAGGTGCCCGACCAGTTGCTGGGGGATCCCCTGCGCCTGGGCCAGGTACTGGTCAACCTGGTCAACAACGCGGTCAAGTTCACCGAGCGGGGCGAGGTGGTGCTGACGGTGTCGGTCCGTCCCGGGCCGGAGCCGCGGCTGTGCTTCGAGGTCAGGGACACCGGCATCGGCATCATGCCGGAGCAGCTCGACAAGCTGTTCCAGGCCTTTACCCAGGTCGATGCCAGCACCACCCGCAAATACGGCGGTACCGGCCTGGGCTTGAGTATCAGCCACCACCTGGTGCAGTTGATGCAAGGCAACATCCGGGTGGAGAGCCAGCCCGGGCGCGGATCCACCTTCACCGTCAGCCTGCCGCTGCGGCCGGCGCCGGGCGTCCAGTCCGGCGCCCCGTCACCGTCCTTCGCGCCGGGGCAGAAGGTGCTGCTGGTGGACGACAATCCCCTGGTGCTGGAAGTGATGGGGGGGATCCTGCGCCAGGCCGGCTTCGTGGTCTACGAGGCCCAGGATCTGGAGGAGGCCAGGCAGTTGGTGCACAAACGCGGCCATGAGCTCAGGCTGGCGCTGATCGACTGCTGCCTGGGACAGGACAACGGCCTGGAACTGGCCCGTTATCTGGTGCAGCAACCCGGCCTCGGCGGCATTGACATCGTGGTGATCAGCGCCTTCGGCCGGGAGCGCCCCGCGGCGCAGATGCGGGCCCTGGGGATCCGCCACTACCTGTCGAAGCCGGTTACCCGGAGCAGCCTGCTCGGTTGCCTGGCGCGCATACTGGACAGCCGCGCCGAGCCTGCCGAGGCGGCGCGCGCCGGCCAGCCGGATACCGAGTATTACCGCCAGCGGCTGGCGGGGTGCCAGGTACTGCTGGCGGAAGACAACAGGGTCAACCAGCAGCTGATCGTGGAGTTCCTGAAGCAGGTGGAAGTGGCGGTGACCCTGGCGGACAACGGCCGCCAGGCGGTGGAGCAGATGGCCCGGCGCACCTTCGATGCCATTCTGATGGATCTGCAGATGCCGATCCTGGACGGGGTGGAGGCGACCCGCCAGATCCGCAAACTCCGGGTACATCACGATATTCCCATCATTGCCCTGACCGCCAGCGCCATGCGCGGTGACCGGGAAGCCAGCCTGAAGGCTGGCATGAACGGTTATGTCACCAAGCCGGTCCACCGCATCGACCTGTACCAGGCCCTGGCGCAGGCGCTGGGGAAGACTGCGCCGAAGGAGCGGGAGGCCGCCGGGGAAGCGCCCCGGGTGCCCGTCGCCGCCCGGCAGCAAGCCCTGGCGGACTTTGCCGAACAGCACCAGGACGATGTCTGGCTGGTGCAGGCGGCCCTGGCCGGGGAGGACTGGCAGGAGGCCCGCCGGCTGTTGCACGAGCTGGCGGCGGGGGCCGAGTTTTGCCGGGCCGGGGAGGTGGCGGCACTGGCGCGGGAACTGGGGCTGGCGCTTGGCCGGGAACAACGGCCGGCGCCGGATCGGCTGGCTGCCCTGGGGGAGGCCCTGGCGCGGTTGTGTTCCGGCCCGGTTTGACGGCCGGCAGCCGGATTTTACGATTTTGCGATATTTGTCACATTTAAACTCATGGTGGTTTTTTGTTCCGACTTTTTATTTTTTATTGAAGTTTTATGTTGCTTTAAAATCTTCGCTCAGATGAAGATGTAGCCCCTGTATTTACTGGCCGTTCACAGTCCGTCCCCGATCGGGGGCGGGCTTTTTTTTGCTCTGGATTTTATTGTTTTTTTAGATGATATTGGCGCCGTGAACGCATCTTGATAGGGGAGTGTTATGAAAGTATTAGTGTTGGGTAGTGGTGTTGTCGGTGTGACCAGCGCCTGGTATCTGTCCCAGTTGGGCCACGAGGTGGTGGTGGTCGATCGCCAGCCCGATGCGGCCGAGGAAACCAGCTTCGCCAATGCCGGCCAGCTGTCGTTCGGCATGTCCTCCCCCTGGGCCGGTCCCGGCATTCCCCAGAAGGCCATCAAGTGGATGTTCCAGTCCCACGCCCCCCTCAAGGTGCGCCCCAGCCTCAATCCGGCGCAGTGGCAGTTTATGCTGTCAATGCTGGCCAACTGCAACGAAAAATCCTACGGTGTAAACAAGTCCCGCATGGTGCGGGTGTCCGAGTACAGCCGTCAGTGCATCAACGCCCTGCAGGAGGAGCTGCAACTGCCGTTCGAAGGCCGCAAGAAGGGCCTGCTGCAGGTGTTCCGCACCCAGAAGCAGGTGGATGACGCCGCCAAGGACATCAAGGTGCTGCAGGAGTTCAAGGTGGCCCACGCCATGCTCAACGTGGACGAGTGTATCGCCCGCGAGCCGGCCCTGGCCCGGGTCAAGGACAAGCTGGTGGGCGGCCTGCACTTCCCCGACGACCAGACCGGCGACTGCAACCTGTTCACCAAGGCGCTGGTCAAGAAGTGTCAGGAAAAGGGCGTGACCTTCAAGTTCAACACCGAGATCAAGGCGCTGGTGAGCGACGGCGACCGGATCCGCGGGGTCCAGACCGCCAACGGCCTGGAAACCGCCGATCAGGTGCTGGTGTGCATGGGCAGCTACTCGCCCTTCCTGCTCAACCCGCTCGGCATTCGCCTGCCGATCTACCCGGTAAAGGGCTACTCCCTGACCATCGAAGTGAAGAACGACGCGGACGCGCCCCAGTCGACGGTGATGGACGAAACCTACAAGGTGGCCATCACCCGTTTCGACAACCGCATCCGTGCCGCCGGCACCGCCGAACTGGCCGATTTCAACGGCGATCTGCCCAATGCCCGCCGCGAGACCATTGCCCATTCGGTGAAGAGCCTGTTCCCGGAAGGCGGCAAGGTGGATGAAGCCATCTTCTGGACCGGCTTCCGTCCCATGACCCCGGACGGCACCCCCATCATCGGCGGCACCCGTTACAAGAACCTGTGGCTCAACACCGGCCACGGTACCCTGGGCTGGACCATGGGCCCGGGCTCCGGCAAGCTGATCGCCGACCTGATCAGCGGCCAGCGGCCGGAAATCGACGATAACGGTCTGGCTTTCAGCCGTTACGGCTGACTTAAGCTGGAAGCTAGAACTGGAAGACCGAGGCCGGAAGCGTGAAGACCGGCGTCTGGACAGGGCGGGGCCGAGGCGCCATACTGGCGCCTTTTGGCCCCGTCCTTTTTTATGTTTCTTACCCTGCTCAATATCGTGGTGCCGGTGTTCGCCGTGGTGGCGGTGGGCTTCGCCTTCGGCCGCCGCCAGCGCCATGGCGAAATGGGCTTTATCAACCTTGCCAACGTGGCGGTGTTCTGTCCGGCCCTGGTGTTCTCGGCGCTTATCGACAACCCGGTGTCGCCGGGCGAAAGCTGGCCGCTGATCCTGGCCGGGGTGCTGATCATCCTGTTACCGGGGCTGTTGCTCTGCCTGTTTCGCTTTCGGGGGCTGGAGCGGCGGACTTTGGTCGTAGCCGGCATGTTCCGCAATACCGGCAATATCGGTATCCCCCTGATGATGCTGGCCTATGGCGCCGACCAATTGGGTGCCATCATCATCCTTTTCGTGCTCTCCAACCTCATCCACTTCTCCCTGGGGCTTTTTATCCTGTCGAAGCAGGCGGGGCCCTGGCAGTGGCTGAAAAACCCCATCATCTGGGCGGCGGTGGCCGGGGTGCTGCTGGCCGAGCACCGGCACTGGCTGCCGGAGTTCGTCTACACCAGCGCCGACCTGCTGGGCCAGATAGCGGTGCCGCTGATGCTGTTTGCCCTGGGCGTGCGGTTGTCGGGCGGAGAGATGGGGGAGTTGGGACTGGCCTTGCGGGTCAACCTGGCCTACCTGCTGGTGGGGGCGGCGAGCTTCGCCCTGGTGGCCTGGTGGCTGCCGCTCAGTGCCGACTGGCTGCGCCTGCTGGCGTTGTCGGTGATGCTGCCGCCGGCGGTGCTCAACTACCTGCTGTGCGAGCAATACCGCTGCCAGCCCGACAAGATGGCCAGCATAGTGCTGCTCGGCAACGCCATGTCGGTGGTCACCATCCCGCTGGTGGTCTATCTTACCCTGACCTACCTTTGATACCCGCCTCGACCAGGCCCCCGTGGCCTGGAGCTTGTGTTTCAGTTTTGTTAATCAACCGTTAATACCAAAGTCTAAGTTTCAACAGGTCCTTAACGGAGTACTGTTACTTTCGAACCGTATTCGGCTATTCAAGGAGAAAGAGAATGGCGTTCGAAAGTCAGGAAAAAGCAAAAGCCTACTGGAGCGAAAACCTGAGACTGATGGCCATATTGCTGGCTGTCTGGTTCTCGGTGTCTTTCCTGTTCGGCATCGTACTGGTGGATCTGCTCAATGCCTTCACCATCGGCGGCGCCAAACTGGGATTCTGGTTTTCCCAGCAAGGCTCCATTTATGTGTTCGTGGTGCTGATCTTCGTCTACGTATGGCGAATGAACGTGCTCGACAAGAAATACAACGTTGACGAAGCGTAAGGGGTAGGACATGGATATCCAAACCTGGACATTTATTCTGGTGGGCCTGAGTTTCGCCCTCTATATCGGCATCGCCATCTGGGCCCGGGCCGCCACCACCGGCGAGTTCTACGTGGCCGGCGGCGGCGTGCACCCCATCGCCAACGGCATGGCCACGGCGGCGGACTGGATGTCGGCGGCCTCCTTCATTTCCATGGCCGGCATCATCTCCTTCGCCGGTTACGACGGCGGCGTTTACCTGATGGGCTGGACCGGCGGCTATGTGCTGCTGGCGCTGTGCCTGGCGCCCTACCTGCGCAAGTTCGGCAAGTTCACGGTGCCGGACTTTATCGGTGATCGCTACTACTCGCAAACCGCGCGCATGGTGGCGGTATTCTGTGCCATCTTCGTGTCCTTCACCTATGTGGCCGGCCAGATGCGCGGCGTGGGCGTGGTGTTCTCCCGCTTCCTCGAGGTGGACATCAACCTGGGCGTCATCATCGGCATGGCCATCGTGTTCTTCTACGCGGTCATGGGCGGCATGAAGGGCATCACCTACACCCAGGTGGCCCAGTACTGCGTGCTGATCTTCGCCTTCCTGGTACCGGCCATCTTCGTGTCGCTGCTGGTTACCGGCACCCCGGTGCCGCAACTGGGCTTTATCGGCCAGACCACCGACGGCGTCTACCTGCTCGACAAGCTGGACGGCCTGTCCCAGGAGCTGGGCTTTACCGAGTACACCTCGGGCACCAAGTCCGGCATCGATGTGTTCTTTATCACTGCCGCGCTGATGGTGGGCACCGCCGGTCTGCCCCACGTGATCATCCGTTTCTTCACCGTGCCCAAGGTGCGCGATGCCCGCATCTCCGCCGGCTGGGCGCTGCTGTTCATCTCCTTCCTGTACACCACCGCCCCGGCCGTGGCCGCTTTCGCCCGCGCCAACATGATTGAGGGCCTGAATGGCACCGACGGTCAGGGCGTGATCGCCGAGCAGGCCCCGGGCTGGGTCGGCAACTGGGAGAAGACCGGCCTGGTGAAATGGGAAGACAAGAACGGTGACGGCCGCATGTTCTATGCCGGCGACGAGCGCAACGAAATGACCATCAGCCCGGACATCATCGTGCTGGCCAGCCCCGAAATCGGCCGCCTGCCGAACTGGGTGGTGGCCCTGCTGGCGGCCGGTGGCCTGGCGGCGGCGCTGTCTACCGCGGCCGGCCTGCTGCTGGTGATCTCCACCTCCATCGCCCACGATCTGCTGAAGAAAGGCTTCAAGCCCGACATGACCGACAAGCAGGAGCTGCTGGCGGCGCGTGTGGCGGCGGCGGTGGCGGTGATCGGCGCCGGTTACCTCGGCATCAATCCGCCCGGTTTCGTGGCCCAGGTGGTGGCCTTTGCCTTCGGCCTGGCGGCGGCCTCCTTCTTCCCGGCCATCGTGCTCGGCATCTTCTACAAGAAGATGAACAAGGAAGGCGCCATCGCCGGCATGCTGTGCGGCATCACCTTTACCGCCGCCTACATCATCTACTTCAAGTTCATCAACCCGGCGGCCAGCGTCCCCGAAAACTGGTGGTTCGGCATCTCCCCCGAGGGCATCGGTACCCTGGGCATGCTGGTGAACCTGGCGGTATCGCTGGTGGTGGCCAAGCTGACCACCGAGACCCCGAAAGAGGTACAGGAGCTGGTGGAGAGCATCCGCTTCCCGAAAGGGGCCGGTGCCGCCCACGACCACTGATCCCGAACACCGAGTATGAACAAGGGGCGCCGCGGCGCCCCTTTCGGGTTTATGGCAAGGCCTTCCGTTTTTACTGGCATGGGCCGGGCCAAAGGTCGACGCCGCCGACACGCCGGCCGTACCTCCCGGCTGGCTCGCAACCGCCTTCCCGAGCCGGCGCAAGCCATGGGGACAAGCGTGAAAGCAGGCTTGAAAATGGGTGCGAAACAGGATTTTACTTTCCGTTCACATTTGATTATTGTGGCAGAATAATCAAAAACATAGCGCATCAGGTAAGGATACCCGAGCCGTGCAGAATACAAACAATTACGTGAAAGAACGGCCGGCTGTGGCCGGCGAACTCCATCTCCTGGAGCACAGGATCCATTTCAAGAGCCAGCTGTTGCAGCATGTGTTCGACCATGCGATGGAGTCCATCATGGTCACGGATGCCGAGGGCGTGATAGAGCGGGTCAACACCGCCTTTACCCGGATCACCGGCTACAGCGCCGAGGAGGCCATCGGCCAGACTCCGCGGCTGGTGCAGTCCGCCCGGCACGATCCCGATTTTTACCGGCATATGTGGCAGCAACTGCTGCTGACCGGCAACTGGAGCGGCCAGATCTGGAATCGCCGCAAGTGCGGCGAGGTCTACCTGCAATGGCTCAGCATCAACACCCTGACCGACGATCGGGGCCAGATCACCCACAGGGTGGCCATCGGCCATGATTTGAGTTCCTTCAAAACCACCCAGAGCGAACGTACCCTCTTCACCTTCAAGGATCCCCTGACCCAGCTGGGCAACCGGCAACTGCTCACCAGCCGGCTGGATCAGGCCCTGGCCGAAGCCCAGCGCAACAAGATCCGGGTCGGGCTCATGGTGCTCGATATCGGCCGGCTCAAGCCGGTCAACGAACAACTGGGGCTGACCTGGGGCGACGATGTGCTGCGCCAGCAGGCCCGTACCCTGCAGGCGGCCATCGACGAGGCGGACACCCTGGTGCGGCTGCAGGGGGACATGTTCGCGGTGCTGCGCCACAGCAAGGCGGAGGATGCCACCATGGCGCAACTGGCCGACAAGCTGCTGGGCCTGCTGGCGCAGCCTATCGTGCTGGCGGATCAGAATATCGTCAGCCTGCAGCCGAGCATCGGTATCGCCGTGTTTCCGCGCGACGCCAAGGACAAGGAGAGCCTGCTGCAGGCGGCGGAGTACGCCCATGCCATGGCCAAGCGGCACGGGCGCAACCGCTTCCAGTTCGTCGACCAGCGCCAGCACGAGCTGCATCACCGGGAGCTGGTGATAGAGCACAGCCTCAACCATGTGCTGAACACGGGGGAGGGCGAGGGGCTGAGCCTGCACTACCAGCCCCAGATCTGCCTGGGCAGCGACCAGCTCTGTGGCCTGGAGGCGCTGTTGCGCTGGTGCCATCCTACCTTGGGCACCTTGTCGCCGGCGGAGTTCATTCCGGTGGCGGAGCAGAGCGGCCTGTCGGTGCGGCTGGATCGCTGGGTGATAGCGCGTGTCTGCGAGCAGGTGGCCGAGTGGCAGCAAGGCTGCCCGGCGCTGCCGGTGGTGTCGGTCAACCTCGGCGCCCAGCAGTTCAGCCAGCCCGATTTCGCCGACTGGCTGCAGGCCTGCGTGACGCGCGCCGGCATCCAGCCCCGGCAACTGAAGCTGGAAGTGACCGAAACCACCATGATGGAACACAAGGAATCCTGCGTGGCCATGCTGGGGCGGTTGCGGCAGCTGGGTTTTCGCATTTCCCTCGACGACTTCGGCACCGGTTATTCGGCGCTTTCCTGCCTGCACCAGTTTCCCCTGGACGAGCTGAAAATCGATCGTAGTTTCATGGTGGAGGCGAGCCAGAACGAACGGGCCTATATCCTGTTGGAGACCATTGTCGGCCTGGCCCGGCAGTTGTCGCTGAGCCTGGTGGTGGAAGGGGTGGAGCAGGAGGACCAACTGGCCCTGCTGGCCGGTTTCGGCGCCCTGACGGTGCAGGGCTACTACTATTACCGGCCGCTGCCGGCGGAAGAGGCCCGGCGCCTGCTTGAGGGCGGGCGCCGTTGAGCGGCTGGCCTCAGCCGGCCAGCCGGCTCTGTACCGCTCCCTGCCTGCTCTGCAGGTACTGGTGCAGCCGTGCCTGCTCCGCTTCCGTCAGATACAGGCCCAGCTTGCTGCGGCGCCAGATGATGTCTTCCACTGTCCTGGCCCACTCGTACTCCACCAGGTAATCCACTTCCTTCCGGGTGAGGGTGGCACCGAAGGATTCGCCCAGATCCACGAGGTCCTGGCAGCCGTCCAGGAAATGGTGGCAGAGGTTGCCGTAGGTGCGCACAAACCGCCTGATCATGGCCTCGGGCAACCAGGGGAACTGCCGCCGTAAGGCCGCGGCCAGGCTGTCGTGATCCTCGAAGTTGCCGCCGGGCAGCACCGCCGTTTTGGTCCAGGGCTCCCTGGCCTGGGGGAAAAAACGACAGATGGCGCTGGTGGCGGCCTCCGCCAGCTTGCGGTAGGTGGTGATCTTGCCGCCGAACACCGACAGCAGCGGCGCCTCGCCCTCGGGGGCATCGACCTCGAAGGTATAGTCCCGGGAGGCCTTCTGCGCCTGGCCGTGCTCGTCGTCCATCAGCGGTCGTACCCCCGAGTAGGTCCACACCACGTCCGCCGCGCTTATCTTGCGCTTGAAGTGGGCATTGACCACGGCACACAGGTACTCCACCTCTTCATCGCTGATGCGCGCCTCGGACGGGTTGCCCTGGTAATCCACGTCCGTGGTGCCGATCAGGGAGAAGTTGTCCTCGTAGGGGATCACGAACACGATGCGGTTGTCTTCGTTCTGCAGGATATAGGCCTCGGGCTCGTCGTGCAGTTTCGGCACTATGATATGGCTGCCCTTGACCAGGCGGATCTGCTTGGGTGCCTCGAGGGTCATGGCCTCGTCGAACAATTTGCTGGCCCAGGGGCCGGCCGCGTTCACCAGGGCGCGGCAGCGGTAGCGCTGCTGCCGGCCGGTGTCGACCTCCTGCAGGGTCACCAGCCAGAGGCCGTCCTGCCGCTCGGCCCGCACGCAGCGGGTGCGGGTTTTGATGTCGGCGCCGCTCTGGCGGGCGGCCATGGCGCAAAGCACCACCAGGCGGGCGTCGTCGACCCAGCCATCGGAATACTCGAAGCCCTTGGCGATGTCGCTCACCAGCGGGCTGTTTTCGCCAAAACGGATGCCGTTGGAGCCGGGCAGCAATTCCCGCTTGGCCAGGTGATCGTAGAGGAAGAGGCCGATGCGGATCATCCAGGCCGGGCGCAGGTGCGGGCGGTGGGGCAGGCGGAAGCGCAGCGGCCACATGATGTGGGGGGCGTTGCGCAACAGGGATTCCCGCTCGGCCAGGGCTTCCTTCACCAGCCGGAACTCGTAGTGTTCCAGGTAGCGCAGGCCGCCGTGGATCAGCTTGCTGCTGTTGGAGGAGGTGGCCGAGGCCAGATCGTTCATCTCGCACAGCACCACGCTCAGTCCCCGGCCGGCGGCGTCCATGGCGATGCCGGTGCCGTTGACGCCGCCACCGATAACCATCAGATCATGAATGGTGTGCTCAGCCGTCATGCTTCTCTTCTCCTTCAGGGAAGCCAACACCGGAGCGTGGCGTCCCTGTGCCTTGGGGGTGGGGGTCATAGTCAGTCACCATAGTTGGATTATAATCTTCGTAAAAGAAAATAACCAACCATGAAACAAACATCAAGCAACATTTTGGTTCATTTTGTATTTTTTTTAACTAATGTGCGCATTTTTGCCGGGCTGAAATGTTCGTATGGTGATAGTTCTGTGTTGCTGACCCAAAGGTCCCGCCGACATCTCCGGATGGGCCGCCCGCGCCACCCGTCTTCTTGTGTCCTTTCGCGTCGGCCGCGTCGCTCCCGCGCCGGCTGTGCATTTGGGCATTGAACGAGTACAATCGGGCGATAGAAGTCTTATCCATTACAGGGAGTTACCGCGTGAAACAAACCCTGCGTCATCAACAGATCCTGGAGTTGCTCAAGCAGAAAGGCTTTGCCAGCACCGAGGATCTGGTTGCCCAGTTTGACGTGAGCCCGCAGACCATCCGCCGGGATCTGAACGACCTGGCCGAGCACAACCGCATCCGCCGCCACCATGGCGGCGCCTCGCTGATGTCGAGCACGGTCAACGCCGCCTACGACTCCCGCAAGGTGATGTACGCCAGGGAGAAGGAGAGTATCGGGCGGGCCATCGCCGCCGAGATCCCGGACGGCGCCTCCCTGTTCATCGACATCGGCACCACCACCGAGGCGGTGGCCAGGGCACTGCTCGACCACCAGGAACTCCGGGTGATCACCAACAACATCCACGTGGCCAGCATCCTCAGCCAGAAGGAAGACTTTACCGTGATCATCGCCGGCGGCGAGGTGCGCAACCGGGACGGCGGCATCGTCGGCGAGGCGACCCGCGACTTCGTGCAGCAGTTTCGTACCGACTACGGCATCATCGGCATTTCCGGCATCGACGGCGACGGCTCCCTGCTCGAATTCGACTACCACGAGGTGCGCATCGCCCAGGCCATCATCAACAACAGCCGGCAGGTATTCCTGGCCGCCGATCACAGCAAGTTCGGCCGCAACGCCATGGTCAACCTGGGCCATATCAGCCAGATCACCGCCCTCTTTACCGATGCCCCACCGCCGGCCTCGCTGCAGAAGATCATGGAAGAGCACCAGGTCGCCTGCCATATCGCCCACTGAGCCCGTTTGCGCAGGGGATGATGGGGGCTGACAAACCTCCAGTCTGGCTTAAGCAGGCAACGCCGATTCCGTAACGGGCGGACAAAGGGAGCTGCTCCGCCGACCGTCACATGCCAGGGATGGCAGGTGCCGAGCGATACAGGGATGTACTTGCAGCGGGTCGGCGGAGTTGGCCCTTTGGCCGACGTTTGGGCTGATAACAAACGATGTTGTTATCGAACTGATAAGGGCGCCTTGCGGCGCCCTTGGTATTTTCGTTTTCGCTCAGTGCTCGACCCAGTCCAGGGAGCGGGCCACCGCCTTCTGCCAGCCCCGGTACAGGGTGGCGCGGGTGTCCTTGTCCATCTGCGGCTTGAACTCCTTGTCGACCGCGAACTTGTCGGCCAGCTCGTCGGTGCTCTGCCAGACTCCCACCGCCAGGCCGGCGAGGAAGGCCGCGCCCATGGCGGTGGTTTCGGTCTGCCGGGGGCGCACCACCCTGGCGTTGGTGATATCCGACTGGAACTGCATCAGGAAGTCGTTGGCCACGGCGCCGCCGTCCACCTTGAGCGCGGCCAGCTTGAGGCCGGAATCTTCCTGCATGGCCTCCAGCACGTCCCGGCTCTGGTAGGCCACCGCCTCCAGCGCCGCCCGGATGATATGGTTGCGGTTCACGCCCCGGGTCAGGCCCACCAGGGTGCCGCGGGCGTAAGGATCCCAGTAGGGGGCGCCCAGGCCGACGAAGGCCGGCACCAGGTAGACGCCGTTGCTGTCCTTCACCTTTTCGGCGAAGTAACCGGTGTCGTCCGCCTCGCGAATAAGGCCCAGTTCGTCCCGCAGCCACTGGATGGTGGCGCCGCCCATGAACACCGAGCCTTCCAGCGCGTAGTTGACCTCGCCCTTGGCGCCCACCGCCAGGGTGGTGAGCAGGCCGTGGCTGGAACTGACCTTTTGCTCGCCGGTGTTCATCAGCAGGAAGCAGCCGGTGCCGTAGGTGTTCTTGGCCATGCCCTTGGTGAAGCACAGCTGGCCGAACAGGGCCGCCTGCTGGTCGCCGGCGATACCGGCGATGGGAATGCGGGTGCCGCCCTTGCCGCCGATATTGGTCTTGCCGTACACCTCGCTGGAGGGGCGCACCTCGGGCAGCATCGACTCGGGGATGCCCATTTCATCCAGCAGTTTCTGATCCCATTCCAGGCTGTTGATATTGAACAGCATGGTGCGCGAGGCGTTGGTGTAGTCGGTGACGTGCACCCGGCCGTCGGTCAGTTTCCAGATAAGCCAGGTGTCCACGGTGCCGAACAGCAGCTCGCCGTTGTTGGCCTTCTCCCGGGCGCCTTCGACGTTGTCCAGTATCCACTTGAGCTTGGTGCCGGAGAAATAGGCGTCGAGCACCAGGCCGGTGTTGTCGCGGATATAGTCGGTCAGGCCGCGCGCTTTCAGCTGCTCGCAGATGTCGGCGGTGCGGCGGCACTGCCAGACGATGGCGTTGTAGACCGGCTTGCCGGTGCTCTTTTCCCACACCACCGTGGTTTCCCGCTGGTTGGTGATGCCGATGGCGGCAATCTGATCCGGGCTGATGCCGGTCTTGGCCAGCACCTCGGTCAGGGTGGAGCGCTGGCTGGCCCAGATCTCCATGGGATCATGCTCGACCCAGCCCGCCTGGGGATAGATCTGGCCGAACTCCCGCTGGGCCACGCCCTGGATGGCGGCATTCTCGTCGAAGATGATGGCGCGGGACGAGGTGGTACCCTGATCCAGGGCGACGACATACTGCTTTGCTTGGGACATCTGTGGTTCTCCTTGTCGAATCCGTATCGAGTTCTGGCTCAGGCCGTGGCCTTGCGCTCCTGGGCGGTGTTTTGTTCG
This sequence comes from Zobellella denitrificans, assembly GCF_002407485.1. Classification (NCBI taxonomy): domain Bacteria; kingdom Pseudomonadati; phylum Pseudomonadota; class Gammaproteobacteria; order Aeromonadales; family Aeromonadaceae; genus Zobellella; species Zobellella denitrificans. The sequence continues at coordinate 1,862,695 of NZ_CP012621.1, forward strand.
GCGGTGTCGCCGGCGTCGGCTTCGGCCCTGGCCGCCGGCAGGAAGCGGGCGATGGCGTTATCGTACAGCCAGGCACCCAGGCAGGCACCCACCACCGGGCCCAGGATGGGCACCCAGAAATAGGGGTTGTCCCGCCCGCCGGTGAGGGCCAGGTCACCCCAGCCGGCCAGCCAGGCGAACAGCTTGGGGCCGAAGTCCCGCGCCGGGTTCATGGCAAAGCCGGTGAGCGGGCCGGTGGCGGCGCCGATCACCGCGATCAGCAGGCCGATCAGCAGGGCCGCGGCCATGCCCTTGGGGCCGCCGTTGCGATCGTCCACCAGGGCCAGTATCGCCATCATCAGCACGGCGGTGATCACCAGCTCCACCATAAAGGCATGTCCATTGGACAACAGGCTGTGGGGATAGGTCGAGAAAATGCCGGCCAGGGCCAGGCTCTCCTGGCTGCCCCTGAGCACGCCCGCCGCCTGCTCCCACTCGATAAACAGCGGCTGGTAGAGGCTGTAGACCAGGGCGGCGGCCGAGAAGGCGCCCGCCAGTTGCGCGCCTATATAAGGCAGCACCTTGCGTTTGTCGAAGCCCCGGAACAGGGTCAGGGCCAGGGTGACCGCCGGGTTGATATGGGCACCGGACACGCCGCCCGCCACATAGATGGCGATGGCCACGCCCACCCCCCAGCTGATGCTGATTTCCCAGAGTCCGAAGCTGGCATTGGCCACCACCAGGGCGGCAACACAGCCGGCACCAAAGAAGATCAGCAATCCGGTGCCGATAAACTCCGCAAGGCATTCTCCGAACAGGGTGTTTGGTCGTTTGATAGACATTTTCCTACTCCATTGTGTGTGTACAGTCATCCTGCCACTCGAATTCTGGGTTATTTGTTCGTATTCGAAAATATTGTGTTAGCAAATTTGTGTTCTTGATCACTTATTTTTGACCTTTCGCCTTCGTTGTGACACATGGCTATCACTTATTGCGTACTGCTGACAGTGCGGATGATTCTCTTTTGAGGCCTTGTTTTGGCCATCAGGTGACGCTTATCGGCTATTTGTCGTCGCTCCCGGGCTTGAGCCCCGATAAAGGGCTGCCAGTTTTTACTTGTCTTTTACGGTCACGAATGTATTTTTATGCTCGAATGCGATCGTTTGGGTGTGGGTTCCACCCATGCCGGTGGGGGAAGGCGATCTTTGGCCGGGCGGATGCCCGGCATTTTTTTAGTCAAACGACAAGGAGGCCGTGATGCCACTCAGGCTTAAAACCCGTTACAACCTGCTGCTCCTGCTGTTTATGGCCGGGGTATTGCTGCTGACCATCGCCGGGCTGCGCTGGCTGCTCGCCCCCAGGCTGATGGCCATGGAAAGCGAGCTGGTCCGCCACGAGCTGGTGCTGATAGGAGAGGAGATACAGCGGGAACTGGCCCAGGTGCAGGCCCAGCAGCGGGCCATCACCCAACTGGTGCCCGGGCTTGCCAGCGAGCAGATCGATGCCCAGTTGCCTAGCCTGCTCGATCAGTACGGCGAGCCCAAGGTGTTCGGCGGCGGCATCTGGCCCCTGCCCCGGGCGAGAACGCCGGATCGGGACAGGCACAGCAGCTTCTATCATCGCGCCGAGGGAGGGCAGCTGGTGGTCAACCGCTACTGGAACTCCGCCGAAGCCCCTGCCTACTACCGGCAGCCCTGGTACCGGAACGGGCGCGAGGCGCCCCGGGGGCAGTGCGCCTGGGCCAAGGCCTATCGGGACGGGGCCAGCGCCGAACCGCGCACCAACTGCGCCATGGGCATCTACCGGGACGGTGCCCTCTACGGGGTCGCCACCCTGGACGTGACCCTGGGCTTTTTCAACGAGCTGGTGCGCCGCAGCGAGGCGCGCATCGGCGGCCAGGTGCTGATCCTGGAGCGGGACGGAACCCTGGTGAGCAACACCTCCGCCATGGCGGGAGAGGTGGTGCTGAGCACGGTGGCCGAGCAGGCCGCGCGTGCCGATATCGCCCGCCGGCTGGCGGCGCTGGATCTGGACCGGGCGGAGCCGATGCGGCTGGCATACCAGGGCGCTGGGGGCGAGGCCCTGACCCTGCTGCTCGAGCCCATTTCCGGCACGCCCTGGTTGATGGCGGCCAGCCTGCCCTCGACCGGGCTGCAACAGCAGAGCCAGGCCATGGTGCGGTTGCTGCTGGGCCTGCAACTCCCGGCCCTGCTGTTGCTGCTGCTGGTGGCGGCGCTGGCGTTACATCGGCTGATGAACCGCCTGATGATGCTCAAGGCCGGCATCGACCGGCTGTCCGCCGGGGAGGCGGACTTGAGCCGTCGCCTGGCCCTGGGCCGGGGGGACGAGATCGACGACATCGGCGACTCGGTCAACCGTTTCATGGCCTATCTGCAGCAGATGGTCGCCCGCCTGGGCGAGGCCAGCGGCGATATCCGCCAGGCCCTGCAGCAACTGGGTGAAGGGGCCCGGCGCAGCGGCGAGGTGCTCGATGCCCACGCCCGGGAAACGGAGCAGGTGGTGGCCGCCGTCAACCAGATGAGCGTCAGCGCCGACGAGGTGGCCGGCAGCGCCCGGGACAGCGCCGGCTTTATCCGCGAGGTCAACCGTCAGGCGCGCTCATCCCGGGCCCTGGTCCAGCAGGCCTCGGCGGCGGTGGCGGCGCTGCAGGAGGAAGTAGAGGGCACCAGCGGCCAGGTGGCGCAGATGCGCGAGGCGGTGCAGCAGATCACCCCCATCCTCGACAGCATCGCCGGTATCGCCGAGCAGACCAACCTGCTGGCGCTTAACGCCGCCATCGAGGCGGCCCGGGCCGGTGAGCAGGGACGGGGATTCGCGGTGGTGGCGGAGGAAGTGCGGGCCCTGGCGGCCCGGACCCAGGCCAGCACCGAGGAAATCGGTGCCCGCCTGGCGCGGCTGACCGCCGGGGTGGCGTCCGTGGTGTCGGCCATGGCCGACACCCGGCAGAGCTGCCAGGCCACCGCCGGCCATACGGCGGCGGTGACCCAGGGGCTGGATCAACTGGCGTCGGCGGTGGACCGCATCCACGGCCTGACCGAGCAGATCGCCGGTGCCGCCGAGCAGCAGCGCACCGTCTCCCGCCAGATCGATGAAAACATGGTCAGCATCAGCGACATGGTCGGCACCCTGGTGGCCCAGGACAGGCACAACCAGGACAGTAGCCGCCTGCTGGGCGAGGCCAACGCCGGGCTGGAGCGGCTGGTGCGGGGCTTCAGGGCCTGACCCAGCCCACGCAGGCCTTGGGTAAAACGGGGCGCCAGGGCGCGCGCGGGCCGGCGGTGATCTCGCCGGCCCTGTCGTTGAGCCAGCCGGCCAGCTCGGCGCCGCAGCCGGTGCCGGCAGGTACCGGCGCCTGGGGTTGGCAGCGGGCCTGGCCCTGAGGGCAGGCGAGGCGCACATGGAAATGGCTGGAATGGCCGAACCAGGGGCGGATTTTCCTGAGCCAGGGAGATTCGCCATGGGATTGGCACATGGCCTGCTTGATCAGCGGGTGTACGAAAATGCGGTCGACCCGGTGATCCTGGGCCGCCAGGGCGATTAACTGGCGCTGCTTATCCTGAAAATCGGCGGTCAGCACATAGTGGCGATGATCGACCATGTCCACCGCCGCTATGGTTTCCAGTTGTCGGGGCAGGGGATTTTCCGGCGGGCTGCGCAGCCAGATGTCCGCGTCCAGCCCGGTCTGGTGGCTGCGGTGGCCATAGGCGAAGGGCCCGCCCCGCTGCATGGCGATATCCCCCACCAGCATGGGCGGCAGCCCGGCCTGGTCGACCCGGCGTCCCAGATCCTGCAGGTAGTGGATCATCTGGGGCTGGCCGTAGTAGCGCTGGCGTTCGCTTCGGATCACATAAAATCCGGGGCCGCTGCCGGGCAGGGCCCGGGCGTTCATCTGGCAACCGGCGGAATAACCACCGATGGCCTCGGCCCAGAGGGATCCGGGCAGCAATAACAAGAGCCAGCACCATTTCATCATTCGTTTGTCCCCCTTATTCCCGATAGGGGTCATTATTTATGGCCGGCGCTTTTTTTGCTAGGGTTAGGCCCTCTGAAGTTGAGGGAACATGATGATGACAGTACAGCGTTTACCTTTGCAACAGGTGCTCGAACGCCCCCTGGAGTTCGTGCTGTGTCCGCCCGCGGTGCGCTTCTACCTTACCCATGGCCTGGTATTGCTGGCCAGTCTGGCTGCCGTGACCATGGCCCTGTGGGACGGCCAGGACGGCTTCGGCCTTATTCATTGGGTCGGCGTGATCTTCGGTGGCGTCGTGCTGCTGATGAGCCTGTGGCCGCCGAGCTGGAGCCGGCAGCGCTTGATCAACCTGGCCTTCGACGCCGAGCGCCTCTATATCGTCAACGGCGTCGGCAAGGTGGCGATGGCGCTGCCCCGGGAGCGGGTGCAGGCGGTGAATCGGGGCAAGCTGCCAGGCCATGACGGCGCCGTCATCGCCTTTACCCTGGACTTGTCCCTGAACGAGCAGGAACTGCAGCAAATCAACGAGGCCCTGGGCGCCCAGGTCGAGGATCGCTTCAAGCTTGACGACCACCGCTATCGGTTCGGCTTTGTCGGCAACTGGCAACCCCGGCGCAAGCTGCTGGCGGCCGTAGCGGTACTGGCGCCGGCGGTGGCCATCCCGGCCCGCGACGAGCCGGCCAGGGACGAGGATGACGACGACTGGGACGATTGAGTCCTCCCTGCCTTTGCTATACTGGCCGGGTAGCCATCCAGACAGGAGTCTCCGTCATGCGCAAACCCGACCCCGCCGCCATTCCCAAGCCGGCCTTCGACCTCTACGATAAGTACGCTCACGGGCTCATCGACCGGCGCCAGTTCATGACCGGCCTGGCCAGGGTGGCGGTGGGCGGCGTGACGGCTTCCGCCCTGTTCGCGGCCCTCAGGCCCGACTATGCCCTGGCCCAGCAGGTGTCCTTCACCGATCCGGACATCCTGGCCAGCTACCGGGAGTTCGATTCCCCCGAAGGCCACGGCAAGGGCCGGGGCTATCTGGTGCAGCCCCGGAACCCATCGTCTCCGCCCGGCCTGGTGCTGGTGGTGCACGAGAATCGCGGCCTCAATCCCTATATCGAGGACGTGGCCCGGCGCCTGGCCAAGGCCGGTTTTATCGCCTTCGCGCCCGATGCGCTCTTCCCGCTGGGCGGCTACCCGGGCAACGACGATGACGGCCGGACCCTGCAGCAGCAACTGGACGGCGACAAGATTGCCGCCGACTTTGCCGCCGCCGCCCGCTTCCTGCAACCGCTGGACGGAGGCAACGGCAAACTCGGGGTGGTGGGCTTCTGCTTCGGCGGCTTTATCGCCAACAAACTGGCCGCCGAGTTGCCGGAGCGGGTCGGTGCCGCCGTGCCCTTCTACGGCATGCCGCCGGCACTGGACAAGGTGGCCGACATCAAGGCCGCCCTGCTGATCCAGATGGCCGAGGATGATGAGCGTATCAACGCCGCCTGGCCGGATTATGAAGCCGCCCTGCAACGCCACGGGGTGAGCTACCAGGCTTATCAGTATCCGGGTACCCAGCACGGCTTCCACAACGATTCCACCCCCCGCTACCACCCCGAGGCAGCGGAGCTGGCCTGGTCCCGCACCCTGGCGTTCTTTAACGAGCATCTGGCGGGGTAGGGCCTAGGGCAGGGACGGCCCGGGGCGACGCGGCGGCACCGGCTTCTTGGGCGGAAAATGCGGGGCCGGCGGATTGCGCGGCCCCTGCTTGGGTTTGACCATGGGACACCTCCTGCCCTCAGTGTGGCAGAAGGCGGCGTTCAGCGCAGGAAGGGGTTGTGCAGCCGCTCTTCGCCCAGGGTGCCTTCCGGGCCGTGGCCGGGCACGAAGGTGATGTCGTCGCCGAGCGGCAGCAGGGTGTGCAGTATGCTGTCGATCAACTGCTGGTGGTTGCCGCGGGGAAAGTCGGTACGGCCGATGCTGCCCCGGAACAGCACGTCGCCCACGAAGGCCAGCCGCTGCGCCCGGTGCAGCAGCACCACATGGCCCGGGGTATGGCCGGGGCAGTGATACACTTCCAGGGTTTCCTCGCCGACGGTGACGCTGTCGCCCTGCGCGAGCCAGCGGTCGGGTACAAAGTCTTTAACCGGGGGAAAGCCGAACATCTGCGCCTGCTGCACCAGGGCTTCTATCCAGAAGGCGTCGTCCCGGCCGGGGCCGATGATGGGCACCCCGGTCTTTGCCTTCAGCTCACCGGTGGCGCCCACATGATCCAGGTGGCCGTGGGTGAGCAGTATGCTTTCCAGCTCGAGGCCGCGCTCCGCCACCGCCACCGCCGCCAGCAGCCGCTCGGTCTCGCCGCCGGGGTCGACGAGCGCGGCCTTGCGGCTCTGGCTGCACCAGATCAGGCTGCAGTTCTGGGCGAAAGGGGTCACCGGCAGGGTGATTCGTTCAAGCATGCTGAGTTTCCATTTTTAACATAATGTGGTATTAAGCGTTGTTGTTATGATGGGGAGAAGACCTGCTAAGCTTATGATTTCTATTGATTTATTTTTCATCTTCTCCCCTGCTAGCTTTTGGATAATGGCGCTCCATGCCTCTTTTGTTTCCTTTGTTTTTGCTCTGGCTTCTGCCAGTTTTAGCAGTACTTCCTTTACGTCTAAATCACATTCCTTTGCTATGTAAATAGCTGTTTCATCAGTGATTTCTGCTTTTCCGCTGTTTATTGTTGATATGTGCTGTTTTGAAAAACCTAGTTCTTCTGCAGCCTGTTTGTACTGAGTGTAATTTTTCTTGTACATCAGCTTATCTATTAGTTCTTTTGAATACATATTGCCTCCAATGCATTCTTTTTCTGTTTTGTCAAGTATAGCGATTTTGTCTTTCCTTGCTTGCTTGTTGGTACTGTCATTTTAGTACTACCATCCATGGTACTGTGATTCTAGAACTCTAGAAGCCGTGTACTAGGAGACTCTACCATGTCTGACGTCACTATCACAATGAGTGAGACTCAAGTGGACCAGCTTCACGGCTGTCTTGTTGCTCACGCTGATGCTATCTCTCTGGCTATGAACATTGCTATCTCTGCCGGTCGTCATGCTGATGCTGCTCAGTATGCGTCAGATCTGCGTGTTGCGAATGACCTGTTAGACAGGGTTTCTATCGAGTTGTTTGCTCCTGATTTTGGCGGGGAGTGCTAGTCATGATGGGGATGGGCTATGGCGTCGATAGATCGTTTACTGATATGGCTGTGGTGGCTTCTCCTTATGCTGCCCGTGGTGCTGCTCTTGAGCCTCGATATCAGCCCTTCTATGCCGGGGGCCAGTCTACTCCTTTCGATATCGCCACAGCCAGGTTTGGTACTGCTGAGTGTGCTGCTTTTCGGCATCGTATCGGTTGCCGTCATATGGCTATGCAGTCTTCCCTGTCTTCGTTCTACATAAGGAAAGCTCAAGATGACTCTTACATTGAAGCAAATCGGGCTCTTGCCGATATTGATGATCGCCTTTCTTATCCCGGCCCCTGTGGCGTTTTTCGCTGCTCTTGGGATGACTCTTTTATTTCATCATTTGCTGGCAAGCTTGAATCTTATTTTTCACGTCTCAGAAGTTTCTCTAGTTCTGACTGTGATTTCTTTGTTTCTGCTCTGGATGCTGTTAACAGTTATGCTCTCGGTGCTCCTGATGCGTTTTTCTCTCCGGATGAACAGTCCGCTTTTCTCAGTCGTCTTTGCTCTTCAGATTGGCTTAGACTTCGCCTTCGTCGTCATGTCGGGCGTGTGCTCTCTGATATCTCTCGAATTATGGGGCTTGTACACAAGCGATCACAGCCTTATGTATCTGATTATCAATTGGCTCGCCGTGTTTCTCGTCTTCGAGATAATAAAGCCGTTCTTACGGAGACGGTGGCCCATAATTCTTTAGATCCTGATGAATGGTTTACCCTTTCTGAGTTGGCCGGCAAGTCTGTATCTAATCCTGTTAATCGTCGTGCTGAATTGATGGTTCGCTGTCGTGGCTTTGAAATTTGTGCTGAAGATTTGGGTCACGTTGGTCTTTTCCTTACTTTAACTTGCCCTTCTCGTTTTCATGCCTTTTCGAATTCGGGCAAGCCTAACCCAAATTGGGACGGTTCTACTATTAGAGACAGTCAGGCTTGGCTTGTTTCTCGGTTTAATTCAATTCGTGCTGAGCTTAATAATAGTGGTATCCGGCCATATGGCTTTCGTGTTGCTGAACCTCACCATGATGGTACAGCTCATTGGCATTTGTTGCTTTTTATTGAGCAAGATAACGTGAAGTCTCTTCTCTCTATTTTTAAGCGTTATATGTTAATGGATTCGCCAAATGAGCCGGGTGCTAAAAAACATCGTTTCAAGTGTATTTTTGCGGATAAATCAAAAGGCTCTGCAACAGGGTATATCGCTAAATATATTTCTAAAAATATCGATGGCTTTGCCGTTGGTCAGGATTATGAAACTAAATCACCAGCTCTTGAGACGGCGGCCCGTGTCGATGCTTGGAAGGCGGATAATGGTATTCGTCAATTCCAGCAAATTGGTGGGCCGTCTGTACAGGCGTGGCGCGAAATGCGGCGCATGCGAGATGAGTTCAAAGAGGATGACCCTATGTTAAAGCACCTGTCTAATGGTGAGTGGCTGGCTCTTGAGAATGTGCGGCGGGCTGCTGATGCCTCAGACTGGGCTGCTTTTTGTATTGCAATGGGTGGCGTTCAAGTTCGCCGCAACGATCAGACTATCCGTTGTCATTATGCTGTTCCTCAGGCCATGGAAAAGCTCTGTTCTGATACTGGGGAGATCGTTTTAGAACCAAAGACTACTCGGTATGGTGATATAGCCAGTGCTCGAATTGTTGGCGTGATGTTTCAGCGTATTTTTGTTGCCACTCGATTTAAAGATTGGCAAGTCGTCAACAAGAAAAAATTCCTCCGTGGTACTGCTGATGTTATGCGTGGTGTTACGGATATATTTGATGCTATGGAAGCTGAGCAGGAATATATGCGAATGCTTGAATCTGAATATGATTCCTATGTGGCGAAAATGAATGCGCTAGCAGATGAAAACCATTGGCTGCTCATTGAGTCTTTAGAGCTGGAAGCTGAGGCCAGCCGCAGGCTGGCCGTAGCTTCCGGCTCTAGCGAGCGTAGCGAGCCTTGGAGTTCTGTCAATAACTGTAAGACCCATTAACCTACGAGGTAACTACCATGATTGTGCAAGGTCTCATTATGTCATCTACTGACATTACCAGTAAAACTAACCGGGATACCATGGTTCAGACTGGATCTATTAATCTTCTGGTGACTGAGCCGACTCAAGTCGTTCAGGTTTCTGTTTCTCAGGATTTGGTAGCGTCCGGTGCTCTCAATGACCTTAAGGGTCTTGTCGGTAAACAGACCAATTTTACTCTTGAGTTCAGGAATTCTTCGTGGGGTGATGATAGCGGAAAACATCGCCAGTATTCTGGTTTTTCTTTGGTTTCCGTTCCTGTTGTTAAGTGATTATTGGGGTCTGTTATGGAGCTTGAAGATCTTGTTTATGTGCTCATTGCCTTAGGTTTTTTCTTTGCCTTTGTGCATGGCTTTAATACGGGGAATTTAAGATGATAACAGGCCTCGATTCCGTTCTTGCCGGTCTTTGCATTGCATGGCTGGTAGGGTACTGCCTTGGCGTTCTGTATCGTTTTGTTCGCCAAGTTTTTGAGAAAGCGACAAGAGGGTAATGTTATGAAAAAGTCAATTCTTGGGGTTACTGCCGTGACCAGTACTCTGGTTGCGGGTACTGCTTCCGCTGCTCTGGATGCTACTGCTGTGGCTGATATTCAGGCTGCTGTTATCGCGGATGCATCCACTGCCGCTGGTGCTGGCTTTGCCGTTATGACCGTCGTTCTCGGTCTGTCTGTCGGCTTTGGCCTGCTCCGTGCCTTTATCTCTAAGGGTGCGCGTGGGTAATCCATTGTCCTGTAAGGGGCGGGTTTCCTGCCCCTTTTAGGGGGATTTTTTATGCTTCGTTTTTTTTCATTTCTTATTGCCTTTTTAATTCCTTTTTCTGTTTTCTCTCAGGCAAATCCTTATTATGTTCCTGCTCAGGTTCATAGTGTGACCGGTATAGCGTCGGTTACTACTCAACAAATTACGACAAATGCAATCGGCAAAGGTTTTGCCGCTAATGACCCATTTCGACCGGTTCAAGCGAAAGTCACTCCGGCCAAATTATTGCAATTCGCCAAGGCTAATGGTGGCCATGTTTTAAAAACTAATTTGTGGTGGATAGCGGCGACTGTTGCTCTTGGTTATGTTATTGATGAATTTGGTAATGTATTGTCTCATTCGGGTACTTTATCTCCATCTATGAGCGCGTCCGGTAAATGTGAGGCATCTGCTACATCTTTTCTGGCTAATTATGGTACAAAAACGTTATCTCAGTGTTTTGATATTTTATTTTCGCTTGTCCATCCTGCTGATTGCGGCGGTACGTGTACTTATGATAGCTTTAAATTTTACCCTCAGAATGATAATACTGTATTCAGCTATCATTTATATTGGCAAGCTCCCTCTCAGATTAAAATGCGCTTTTCTAACTTTTCGCCGCCTGCTGATTATGTTTATGAGCCTGTTTCTGATTCCGATTTTACTGATGCAATTTTGCCGTATATCACTGCTAATCCCAGCCCCGATATTTTCGGTGATGACCCCAGTCAAGTTGATTGGGAACCGCTCGAATATAATCCCTATGCCCCTAATCCCTATGGCGCCGGTTTAATGGACCTCTATCGCCAGGGCTTATTACAATCCAGCGACCCCAACGGTGATTATTATGTTACTCCCGAACAATACGAGGAGGTTGCGCAATGGGTTGCCTCTCAGGACAGGGCGTTATCTCCTGATGGTATCGCTGATGCGTTGAATGATGCCCTCAAGAGCCCTCTTACGCAGCATCAGTTAGCTGAAGAGCTGGCAAAGAATCGGCAGCAGCAACAGGAACAGGATGTGGCTCGTCGTACTGCTGAGTTCACTGATGCCACTTCTCAGTTTAATGAGCAGACCGAGCCTAGCAAGGATGCATTGGATCAGAAAAAGCAGGATTTAGATGATTTTATTGCAGACATACCTGATCTTGTTGGCTCCGATATTCCGGGTACTCCGGGTGGTATATCCGGTGTTCCTTTTCCTTCTAATTGGGCGACGGGAATGAATGGGGCTTGCATGCCTCTGGTCGTTAGTTTGAGTGTGCGTCAATTTTCCACTACTACGACTTGGGATGGTCATTGTCCTATTTACGATTCTGTTTTTCGTCCTGTAATTACATGGTTTTTGTATTTGATGACGGCTCTTTATTTGTTCCGTCTGTGGGATGATACAGTTACTCGTGCAACGGGGGTGTAATATGGGTGCATTATTTGCTGCTATAGGTAATTTTGTTGCTGCCATTATAATCAAGCTGGTTGCTTTAATTCCTAGCCGGGCGGCGTTAGCGGGGGCGTTTATAGCTACTTTTGCCGCTTTCACGGCAACATTTACTCTTGCGATTAATGGGCTTATTAATCCGCTTATCTCTGATGCTCCATCCGGTAGTTTGTTTGCTGCCGGTATGTCTCTGTTGCCGCCAAATGCGTCATTTTGTTTATCTGCTATTGCATCGGGTTATTTGCTGCGTTGGGTGTTCTTGTGGCAATATAAAACATTGTCTATTGTTCTGAGGTCAAAATAATGCCGGCTCCATATTTTATTACAGGTCCGGTAGGGGCCTCGAAAACGTCCACTATGGTTAATCTCATTGTGGGATATCTTAATGAGGGGCGTCCTGTTGCGACAAATATTGATTTATATTTGGAGTATATGCCGCTTAATGAATTGGGTTTAAATACTCCGGTTATACGTTTGCCGGAAGAACCGCGATCAACGGATTTGGATAATTTGGGTTATGCTTATCCCAAAGAGCATGGTTATGATGAAAGCAAGAATGGCGGTCTTTTTATCGATGAAACCGCTTTTTTTCTTAATTCACGTGAATGGCAAAAGCGTGATAGGCAAGAGCTGATTAATTGGTTTCGTTTGGTGCGCAAACGGGGTTGGAATGCTTTTCTAGCTGTGCAAGATATAGATTCTGTTGATAAGCAGGTGATAAACTCTCTTTGTCGTTCCATTGGTTGGTGTTATACCTCAGATTCGTTTATGCGGGGTGGTGGTAATCCGTTATTGATGTTGATCTTGTTGCCGGTTAGAGTTTTTGCCAAGTTTTTTATAAAGCGAATTCTCGGGGTTCCTAGAATTCACATGTGCACCTTTTATAGTGGCAAGAGTGTGTCCACTGGTGTAAAACAAGATACTGTTATGGCTAAAGGGTTATGGCTATATAGAAGCTATGACACTAAGCAGGAATTCCATGATGGTTCTGAAATGATGGAGTTTCCTGTAAAGGATAAAGAGGGCCAGTATCTAGTAACATATAGAGATCCAAAAACTAAAAAAATGATAGAGCGTTATGTTCATCGTGATGCTATTTGTCATTTAGATGACGTTTCAATTAAAAAAGAAATTCGTTCTGTTGATATGCGCGCTCCTTATTCGATTTTGCCGGCTAAATATATTCGTGCTTGGTATCCTGCTGATGTTTCTGATGGAGCTTCTTCTGTTCAATTTTCTTTATTGTTAATTCCTGTTTATGCCGTGGTGGCATTGGCCGTATTGTTTAAGTACAAATGTTGTCGTTACAGTCCTAGACGGTTGGCTTTATTGTCTTTTACTAATATTTATCTTCTGTATGAGCTTTTTACTACTGATGCTTTTTTGAAAAGTGTTTTCTCTTTTTTGGCCTAGATTTCATTCTGGGTCGGATATGCCCGGTAGGGCATGCTAAACCAGCGTCCTATCAGGCTATGCTGGCTTTTTTTTCGCGTTCTCGTTTTTTCGTTCGCCGCATTGCTCGATCGCGTCCTGATAAACTTTGTTTGGCCTGTATTAATCATCAGCGTCGTATAGAAGGGAAGGGTCGGAGACAAAAGATAGTATCAGCGCCGGCGGTACTATTTTAGCCAGTGTTTTCCTATAAACATTCCTATTAGTAATCCTATTATTATTCCTTCTATTAATTTATTCCCATTCCCTTTATTATTCTTTGGATTATTTCTTTTTGTTCCCCTGAACTCTTTTGGATTATATATATAATCTTTCTTATCCATTTTTCATCCCTTCTTAGTTTTTCTTGTTCTTTTAATTGCATTTCATAATCTAACTCTCTAAGCCATTTTCCTGTAAATCGCCTTCCGCTGGGTGCTATCAGGTATTCTCCTGCTAGTCTCCAGCCTGCCCACTGTGGTGATAGATCGTGCTCGAGTTGGCCGGATGCCATTTTCATTAGTGTGATGCATTCGGCCGGAATTTTTTTACCTTTGTCCCATTCTGTGATCGTCTTCACACTTCTGGCACAAAGTTTTGCTGTTTCTTCCTTGCTCAGACCGCATTCGTGCCACCTAAATATGAAGTTTTTGGTGATTTTTACTCTCTTCATGTTCAACACTCCTTATTTTACATTTTTAGTTATCCTTCCCTATTGAACATAATGTGGTAGTGGGCGAAGTGTCGGCCTGGTGCCGACTGGCCAGCCAGTCGGCCAGCTCGCCGGCGTCGCCGCGTTTGACCACACGGGCTTCCTTCGCGGCCAGGTGGCGGCGGTAGATGGGATCGTAGTAGCGCTCCAGCAGCTCGGTGATCCACGCCTGGTGGCCGTCGCTGCCCAGGCCGCGGGCTTGTGCGGTCAGGGCCTCGTCCATGATGGCGGAAAGCCGGCGCCACTCCCGGTCGCCGAGGCGCTTGTACAGGCGCTTGAGGCCGCCCTGCAGGTAGTCGCCGAGGCGGGCCATGTCGTTGCCGAAGCGGGCCTGCATCAAATCCACGTAGTCGTGCTGGATCTGCCGTACCCGCTGCTCGAAAGGCACTTCCAGCACCAGCAGCGGCGATTGCTGCATCCGCTGGTAGAGCGACAGGGGCAGGGGACAGCGGCCGATCATGGCGCTTTCGTCTTCCACCAGCCAGGGCGTGATACCGGCCCGGCGCTGTTTGAGCCGGGCGATGGCCAGCCGGTTCTCGAAGTCGATGGGCGTGGGCTGGGGCTCGCCCCAGTGGCCGAAGCTGGAGCCGCGATGATGGGCGTAGGCTTCCAGATCCAGGGCCAGGGGAGTACGGCCGAGCCAGTCGGTCTTGCCGCTGCCGGTCAGGCCCGCCAGCACATAGCCGGGCTGGCGGAACTCTTGCTCGATAACGGCCAGCAGCCGCCGGCGCAGGGCCTTGTAGCCGCCCTCCACCCGGAGGACGGGCCGGCCGGCCTCGGCCAGCCACTGCTGCACCGTCTGGCTGCGCAGGCCGCCGCGAAAGCAGTAGATAACGCCCCGGGGGTTAGCGTCCAGCCAGTCGAGCCAGGCCTGCAGCCGCCCCGCGCGCACCTCGCCGGAGACCAGTTGGTGGCCGAGGGCGATGGCGGCGGCCTGGCCCTGCTGCTTGTAGCAGGTGCCGACCCGGGCCCGCTCGTCGTCGGTCATCAGCGGCAGGTTGCTGGCCGAGGGGAAGGCACCCTGGATGAATTCCACCGGGGCACGCAGATCCAGCATGGGCACATCTTCGCCCAGCAGCACATCGTAATCGGCGGTCAGCTCAGTCACCGCTCACCTCGATGCGATGGGCGCCGGGGGCGGTGAGTCGGCCGATGGGGGCGAGTTCGAGCTCGTGGCGACGGGCCAGGGCCAGGAAGTCGGGCTCCGCTTCGGGGCGCACCGCCACCAGCAGGCCGCCGCTGGTCTGGGGATCGCACAGTATGTGCTGCTGGCGCGGGCTCAGCGGCGCCAGCTTGTGGCCGTAGGCGTCCAGGTTGCGCAGGGTGCCGCCTGGTACCGCGCCGGCCTGCAGGTAGTGATCCAGGTTGGGCAGCAGGGGGATGGCGGCCATCTCCAGCCGGGCGCCGACGTCGGCGCCTTCGCACACCTCCAGCAGGTGGCCCATCAGGCCGAAACCGGTGACGTCGGTCATGGCGGTAACCCCCTCCAGGGCGGCGAAGTCCTGGCCCGGCTTGTTGAGTTGGCACATCACCTCGGGCGCCAGCAGGCCGTCTTCTTCCCGCAGCAGCCCCTTCTTCTGGGCGGTGGAGAGGATGCCGATGCCGAGCGGCTTGGTGAGATAGAGGCGGTCGCCGACCCCGGCGGTGTCGTTGCGCTTGACCCGCGCGAGCGGGACCTGGCCGGTGACCGCCAGCCCGAAGATGGGCTCGGGCGCGTCTATGCTGTGGCCGCCGGCAAGCGAAATGCCGGCGTCATGGCAGGCCTGGCGGCCGCCGTCGATCACCTGCTGGGCCACTTCCGGCGGCAGCAGGTTGACCGGCCAGCCGAGGATGGCGATGGCGACGATGGGAGTGCCGCCCATGGCGTAGATATCGCTGATGGCGTTGGTGGCGGCGATGCGGCCGAAGGTGAAGGGGTCGTCCACTATCGGCATGAAGAAGTCGGTGGTGGAGATGATGCCCATGCCGTTGCCGATGTCGACCACGGCGGCGTCGTCCCGGCTGGCGTTGCCCACCACCAGGCGGGGGTCGGCAAAGGCGGGCAACTGGCTGTGCAGTATGGTGTCGAGTACCTTGGGCGAGATCTTGCAGCCGCAGCCGGCGCCGTGGCTGTATTGGGTTAGGCGAATGGGGTCCACTGCGGATTCCTTGGTCACAAACGGAAAGTGCTAATAGTAACGGTTAGACTACCTGGCTGACAAACCTTCGGGCTTACCTTGGCAGGCAACAGCGGCGTCAAAACAGGCGGATAAAGGGAACGGCTGCGCCGACCGTCACATGCCATGGATGGCATGTGCGAGCGTACAGGGATGTATTCACAGCGTGTCGGCGGAGCCGTTCCCTTTGGCCGACTTCTACGATCATGACAATGGCGGCGTCATCAAGCCGAGGGGCCGCAGGCGGCCCCTGGCCGTTACCAGGCGCGGACCACCAGCCCCTTGAGGTAGTGGCCTTCCGGATAGGCGGTGCCGATGGGATGGTCGGCGGCCTGGTTGAGCCGCTCCAGGATCTGGGCGTCGCGGCCGGCGTCGAGGGCGGCGTCCGCCACTATCTTCTGGAACAGATCCGAGGTCATCAGCCCGGAGCAGGAGAAGGTCAGCAGCACCCCGCCCGGGTTGAGCAGCTGGAAGGCCAGCATGTTGATGTCCTTGTAGCCGCGGCAGGCGCCGTTGAGCTGGGCCTTGCTCTCGGCGAACTTGGGCGGATCCAGCACGATGACGTCGAAGCGCTGGCCCTGCTCCCGGTAGTCGCGCAGCAGCTTGAACACGTCCGCCTGCTCGAAGCGGGCCCGGCCGAGATCCAGGCCGTTCAGCTCGGCATTCTGGCGGGCAAGCGCCAGGGCCGACTCGGACACGTCGGCGTTGATCACCTCATCGGCGCCGCCCTTCAGGGCATAGACGCCGAAGGTGCCGGTGTAGCTGAAGCAGTTCAGTACCCGCTTGCCCTTGCAGTAGCGGCCGGCGATACGGCGGTTGTCGCGCTGATCCAGATAAAAGCCGGTCTTGTGGCCGTTTTCCACGTCCACCAGGATGCGTACCCCGTTGTTTTCCTCGATCACCACGGGCTGGGGCGGCAACTGGCCCGCCAGCAGGCCCTTGCGCTCCTTCAGGCCTTCCTTCTTGCGCACCGCCACGTCGGAACGCTCGTAGATGCAGGCGCCCGGATAGAGCTGCTTGAGCGCCTCGACGATGGCCGGGCGCCAGCGCTCGGCGCCGGTGCTGAGCAACTGGCACACCACCACCTCGCCGTAGACGTCGATGGTTACCCCGGGCAGGCCGTCGGACTCGGCGGCGCACAGCCGGTAACCGGTGAGGCCCTGCTCCTCGATAAGGGGCTGGCGGCCCTCCTTGGCGCGTTGCAGCCGGCGCAGGAAAAAGGCCTGGTCCACCACTTCGTTGTTATCGAAGGTCCACACCCGGGCGCGGATCTGGGACTGGGGTGAGTAGAAGCCCCGGCCCAGCCACTGGCCGTTGTGGCTCAGGATGTCGACGGTATCCCCGGCGTTGGGCTGGCCCTGCACCTTGTCGATGGCACGGGAAAACACCCAGGGGTGGCGGCGCAGGAGGGACTTTTCCCGTCCGGCGATAAGGGTAATGGCTGCGGTCATAGGCTGGAGCTGCTGAAAATAAGGGGCCACAATTCTAGGGGGCGGCGCGGTAAAACACAAACGAGGAGCCGAATCATGGGCGAGATGGCGAAAAAAATCCGGGTCAGCGGTCTGGTGCAGGGGGTGGGCTTTCGCTTCTACACCCAGCGCGAGGCGGAGAAGCTGGGGCTCAGCGGCTACGCCCACAACCTGCCCGACGGCCGGGTGGAGGTGGTGGCCGAAGGGGAGGCCGGCCAGGTGCAGCGGCTGGTGGACTGGCTGAAGGTGGGGCCGAGCAGTGCCCTGGTCGAGGACATCGAAGTGGAAGAGGTGGCGCCGGGCGGTCATCGGGGGTTCGAGACCGGTTAGTTGCTAATGACAGCTTATATGTTGTTTATGTGATCATTAACAATTTTTGAGTTGTTTTTTATCTGGATAACAATCAATATGTTGTTATGTGTCCGGCCGGATGAAGATGGATCAGGTATGAAACACCTTGTCGAGCTGGCGCCCATCCTCAAACAACGGCGCCAGCAATTGTCTCTGAACCAGAAAGACATGCTGATGCGCATCGGCATGTCTCAGCAGCAGTATCAGCGAATAGAGGCCGGCGGCGACCCGCGGCTCAGTACCCTGTTGCGCATCGCCGAGGGGATGGGGCTGGAACTTCTGCTGGTGCCCCGTGAACAGGCGGCACAGCCACAAGCGTCCGACGCCGCGGTCAACGAGGAAAAACGGCCGGGCAGCTGGGATCAATTGCTCGGTGGCCTGGAGGATGATTAAGTGAACGGGATCCAAGCCCGGACCGAGTACGTCGAGGCGCTGCAACTCAGCCTGTCGGCATCCTCGCCCATTACTCCGGCGGTAAGAATATTCTGACCTTCGATCCGGGGTACCGGGCATTGCCGGCCGCGCTCAGGCCCACCTTCACCCTCACCCAGTTGGTGAACCAGGCCTATCTGGACCAGCCCCATGTTCACAACCTGCGGTTACCGCCGGTCTTGTCCAACCTGTTGCCCGAAGGCGCCTTGCGTGCCTGGATGGCGGCGGCCCTGAGGGTACACCCGGATCGGGAGTTTCCGTTGCTGGCCTGGGCGGGCAATAACCTGCCCGGTGCGCTGGTGGCGACGCCGGTGCCGATGGGCGGGCTTCCCGCCTGGGCGTTGTCGGCACGGGAGCAGGTCGAAGGGATACAGATAGAGGTGGGGCGTTGGGCTGAAAAATTCTCTCTGGCCGGGGTGCAGATGAAGTTTTCGAGCGTCCGCCGGGAGGGACGTTTCAACATAGGTACCGAAATAGGGGAAGACAGCTGGATCATCAAAACCCCTTCCACCTTGCATCCGGCGGTGCCGGCAAACGAATTCTCCATGATGAGGCTGGCCCAGGCGGTGGGGGTCGATATTCCCGATATTGCCCTGGTGCCCCTGGCGCAGCTCGATCAGCTACCCGATATTCCTCTGCCCGGGGAGGAGTTCGCCTACGCCATTCGGCGCTTCGATCGCGGCGAGCAGGGGCGGGTGCACACGGAAGATTTTGCCCAGGTATTCGAACTCTATGCCCACGACAAGTACGGCAAGAAAAATTATGAACAGATTGGCGCCATACTGCACCGGTTCAGCCCGGAGGGACTGACGGATCTGCAGCAGATGGCCCGGCGGCTATTGGTGAATATTCTGCTGGCCAATGGCGACGCTCACCTCAAAAACTGGACCCTGGTCTACCCGGATCGGCGTAATCCAAGGCTGTCGCCGGCCTATGACATCGTCTGTACCCAGCCTTATGTGAATGGGGAGGACAGCGCGGCGCTTAATATGGCCCGGCAAAAAGCCTGGTATGACATGCAACTGACGACCTTCGAAACCTGGGCACGGAGGATGGACGTGTCCTGGTCGGCAATACGGGTGCACTTGCTGGAGCAGGCCCGGGAGCGCTGGCCCGGCATGCTGAAGGGGTTACCGATGCGGGAGGATCACCGGCGGCTGTTGCGGGCCCACTGGCAGCGGCTGTCCCCCGACTTCCGCATAACATAAAGCCCGGCAGTGCCGGGCTTTGATAACGTCTGCCTTCCAGCTTCCAGCCGTCGTCAGGCTTTCAGCTGGGCATCCAGCTCTTCGATTTTGGCCTGCCAGATGGCGGGGCCGGCGACGTGGGCGTTGTTGCCCTCGGCGTCCACCGCCACGGTGACCGGCATGTCTTCCACCTCGAATTCGTAGATGGCTTCCATTCCCAGATCCTCGAACGCCAGCAC
Source organism: Zobellella denitrificans (assembly GCF_002407485.1). Lineage (NCBI taxonomy): Bacteria > Pseudomonadati > Pseudomonadota > Gammaproteobacteria > Aeromonadales > Aeromonadaceae > Zobellella > Zobellella denitrificans. The sequence continues at coordinate 1,882,049 of NZ_CP012621.1, forward strand.
CCGGGCCTTCTTCACCGCCTTGGCCACCAGGTAGGCGGCGCCGCCCACGGCCATCAGGTACACCGCCTTATGGCGCTTGATGGACTCGACGGTAGCGGGGCCGCGCTCGGCCTTGCCCACCATGCCGATCAGGCCGGTCTGCTCCAGCATCATGTCGGTGAACTTGTCCATGCGGGTGGAGGTGGTGGGGCCGGCGGGGCCCACGGCCTCGTCGCCGATGGCGTCGACCGGGCCCACGTAGTAGATGAAGCGATCCTTGAAGTCGACCGGCAGCTGCTCGCCCTTGTTGAGCATGTCCTGGATGCGCTTGTGGGCGGCGTCACGGCCGGTGAGCAGCTTGCCGGACAGCAGCACGGTCTCGCCCATCTTCCACTGGGCGATGTCGTCGCGGGTCACGGTGTCCAGGTTGACCCGGCGCACGTTCTCGCCCACTTCCCAGGTCACTTCCGGCCAGTCTTCCAGTTTCGGCGGGGTCAGCTCGGCGGGGCCGGAGCCGTCCAGGTGGAAGTGCACGTGGCGGGTGGCGGCGCAGTTGGGGATCATCACCACCGGCTTGGAAGCGGCGTGGGTGGGGGCGGACTTGATCTTGATGTCCACCACGGTGGTCAGGCCGCCCAGGCCCTGGGCGCCGATGCCGAGCTTGTTGGCCTTGTCGAAGATCTCCAGGCGCAGTTTTTCCTCGGTGGTTTCGGCACCGCGCTCGATCAAGTCGTGGATGTCCACCGGATCCATCAGGGCTTCCTTGGCCAGCACCGCGGCCTTCTCGGCGGTGCCGCCGATGCCGATGCCGAGCATGCCCGGCGGGCACCAGCCGGCGCCCATGGTGGGCAGGGTCTTCAGCACCCACTCGACGATGTCGTCGGAGGGGTTGAGCATCACCATCTTGGACTTGTTCTCGGAGCCGCCGCCCTTGGCGGCGATGGCCACCTCGACGTGATCGCCGGGCACCATGTCGATATGCACCACGGCGGGGGCGTTGTCCTTGGTGTTCTTGCGGGCGCCGGCCGGGTCGGCCACGATGGAAGCGCGCAGGGGATTATCGGGGTTGTTGTAGGCGCGGCGCACCCCTTCGTCCACCATCTCCTGTACCGTCAGGTCGCTGTCCCACTGCACCTGCATGCCGATCTTCACGAAGCAGGTGACGATGCCGGTGTCCTGGCAGATGGGCCTGTGGCCTTCGGCGGACATGCGCGAGTTGATCAGGATCTGGGCGATGGCGTCCTTGGCGGCCTGGCTCTGCTCTTTGTGGTAGGCTTTTTCCAGGGCCTGGACGAAGTCCAGCGGATGGTAGTAGGAGATGTACTGTAGGGCGTCGGCAACGGAATCGATAAAGTCCTGCTTCTTGATAATGCTCATGGCTTCCTCTGGGTTATCGGCGTTAGCTCTGTGTTGTTATAAGCCCCGCTATGATACGCTTAGCGCCCCCCGGCTGCCAGCCCAGCCTCAGGCCGGATGCCAAAACTGTCGAGTGGATTACATTTAATGGCACAGCTTCTGCAAGTTCACAGCCAGCCGTTTTCCGGCTCTGTGCATGACTTCTTTTCCCCCGTCGCCCACCTGCCCTGGGCCATGCTGCTGGAGTCGGCCGCCCCCGACCGGGCCGACAGCCGCTTCCATATCATCAGTGCCGCCCCCCTGGCCACCCTGGTCACCCGGGGCGAGCAAACGGTGATCGATCATCAAGACCAAGAGCAGGTGTCTACCGCTTCCCCCTTCGCCCTGCTGAAGGAGTGGCAGCAGCGGCTGCTGGGCGAGCTGAGCCTGCCGGCGCCCTGGCACCATCTGCCCTTCGCCGGCGGCGCCCTGGGGCTGTTCGGCTACGATCTGGGCCGGCGGCTGGAGCGGCTGCCGGCGCTGGCGGTCAACGAGCTGACCACCCCGGACATGGCGGTGGGTATCTACGACTGGGCCTGGGTTATCGATACCCGGGAGCAAAGTGCCCACCTGCTGGTGCTGGGCGACGAGGCGGCGCTCGCAGCCCGGCTCGGGTGGTGGCGGCAACGGCAGGAGAGGGCGGCGGCGCCTTTCCGCCTGGCCGGCCCCTGGCGGGCCAACCAGTCCCGGGCCCAGTACCGGGCCAACTTCGAGCGGGTGCAGGATTACCTGGCCGCCGGCGACTGCTATCAAATCAATTTGACGGTGCGTTTCGAGGCGCCCTTCGAGGGCGACGCCTGGGCCGCCTACCGCCACCTGAGCGAGCACAACAGCGCGCCCTTTTCCGCCTTTCTGCAGTTGCCCGAGGGGGCGGTGCTCAGCCTGTCGCCGGAGCGCTTTATCGCCCTCGAGGGGCGGCGGGTCGAGACCAAGCCGATCAAGGGCACCCGGCCCCGGGGCGGTGACGAGGCCGAGGATCGGCGGCTGGCCGAGGAACTGGCGTCGGCGCCCAAGGACAGGGCCGAGAACCTGATGATAGTGGACCTGCTGCGCAACGACATCGGCCGGGTGTGCGTGCCCGGCTCGGTGCGGGTGCCGGCCCTGTTCGCCATCGAATCCTTCCCGGCGGTGCACCACCTGGTGTCCACCATCACCGGCGAGCTGGCCGCCGGGCTCGATGGCACCGATCTGCTGGCGGCCACCTTTCCCGGCGGCTCCATCACCGGCGCCCCCAAGATCCGGGCCATGCAGATCATCGAAGAGCTGGAGCCCCATCGCCGCCACGGCTACTGCGGCAGCATCGGCTACCTCAGCGCCCACGGCCGCATGGACACCAGCATCACCATCCGCACCCTGCTGGCGGAGCGGGGACGCCTCTACTGCTGGGCCGGCGGCGGCCTGGTGGCCGACTCCGAGGCCGGCGCCGAATACCAGGAGTTGTTTGATAAACTGGGCAAGATACTGCCGGTGCTGGAAACCCTATGACCCGTGAGCAACTGCTGACCCGTTTCAACCTGCTTACCCCGGCGCCGGATCCGGTGCTGCCCGCCCAGGCCCGGCCGGCGGCGGTGCTGCTGCCGCTGCTCGACGGGGAACAAGGGCTGGAGCTGGTGCTGACCCGGCGCAGCCGGCAGCTGCGCCAGCACCCGGGGCAGGTCAGCTTTCCCGGCGGCCGGGTGGACGACACCGATGCCAGCCTCTGGCACACGGCGCTGCGGGAAAGCCAGGAGGAAATCGGGCTGGATCCGACCCTGTGCCGGCCGCTCGGGCGCCTGCCTGCCCAGCACACCGTGTCCGGCTTCGCGCTTACCCCCTTTATCGGCCTGATCGAGGGCCGGCCGCACTTTGTCCTCAACCCGCAGGAGGTGGACGAGGTGTTCCAGGTGCCCCTGGCCTATGCCCTGGATCTGCGCCGTCACCACCTCTTCACCCTGCGCAGGCAGGGTCGGCTGCACACCGTCTGTTTCATTCCCTGGCAGGGCATCTGGATCTGGGGCATCACCGCCGCCGTCATCCACCAGTTCGCCCTGCAGATCGCCCGCTGACCAAGGCGATCCCGGTCACAAATCCCGCTTCCTTTTGCCGTCCCCTTAAAAATCTGTTGGGTTACAACTCAAATAATCCTACAATCATTCAATATAAGTTGAATGATTGCGTTCAGCCCGTTGTGCTTCGGAGTATTCCCATGATCAGTGTGTTCGACATCTTCAGTATCGGCATCGGCCCTTCTTCCTCCCACACCGTGGGTCCCATGCGGGCGGCCCATGCCTTCGTGGCGGGGTTGGCGGAGCAGGGCACCCTGACCCGGGTCAGCCGGGTCGAGGTGGAATTGTTCGGCTCCCTGGGCCAGACCGGCATCGGCCACGGCACCGGCAAGGCGGTGATCCTGGGGCTGGGCGGCTTCGACCCGGAAAGCGTGGACGTGGACATGATACCGGGCTTCCTGGCCGAGGTGGATGCCAGCCAGCGCATCCTGCTCAACCGCGAGCATGCGGCGGAGTTTCCCCGCAGCGGCGCCATCGTCTTCCATCGTCGCAAGACCCTGCCCCTGCACAGCAACGGCATGACCTGCCGGGCCTTCGAGGGCGAGGCGGTGTTGGCCGAGCAGTCCTACTACTCCATCGGCGGCGGTTTCGTGGTCAAGGCGGAGGAATTCGCCGAGACCAAGGCCGGCGCCCAGGCCCAGGCCGTGGCCCGGCCGGCGCCCTATCCGTTCAAGAGCGCGGCCGAGCTGCTGCGCCTGTGCCAGGAAAACGGCATGTCCATCAGCGGCCTGATGATGGCCAACGAAAAGGTCAACCGCAGCGAGGAAGAAATAGTCCGGGGCCTGCGGGAGATCTGGGGCGTGATGCAGGCCTGCGTCAAGCGCGGCTGCAAGACCGAGGGTATACTGCCCGGCGGGCTCAAGGTCAGGCGCCGGGCGCCGGCCCTCTACCGCCGGCTGACCAGCGAGTCCCAGTACAACAAGGATCCCCTGAGCGTGATGGAGTGGGTGGATCTGTTCGCCCTGGCGGTGAACGAGGAAAACGCCGCCGGCGGCCGGGTGGTGACGGCGCCGACCAACGGCGCCGCCGGCATCATCCCCGCGGTACTGCACTACTACGACAAGTTCGTGCAGCCGGTGGATGACGATGCCCTGGTGCAGTATTTCATGACCGCCGCCGCCATCGGCATCCTGTACAAGGAAAACGCCTCCATCTCCGGCGCCGAAGTGGGCTGCCAGGGCGAGGTGGGCGTGGCCTGCTCCATGGCCGCCGGTGCCCTGACCGCGGTGGTGGGCGGTACCATAGAGCACGTGGAAAACGCCGCCGAGATCGGCATGGAGCACAACCTGGGGCTGACCTGCGACCCGGTCGGCGGCCTGGTGCAGGTGCCCTGCATCGAGCGCAACGCCATGGGCGCGGTCAAGGCCATCAACGCCAGCCGCCTGGCCCTGCGCGGCGACGGCGAACACAAGGTATCGCTCGACAAGGTGATCAAGACCATGCGCGACACCGGCATGGACATGAAGACCAAATACAAGGAAACCGCCCGCGGCGGCCTTGCGGTCAATATTATCGAGTGCTGAACGGAAAAAAGCTTGAAGCTGGATGCCTGAAGCTGGAAGTAAAAAGCCCGGTTGATAAACCGGGCTTTTTGTTGTCAATACAGCCAACGCTGTGGCTGTGTACCGGCTAAAGAGGCGCCTGAAAACAGCGCCACTTCCAGCTTCCGGCTTATTTCACCCTCATGCCCGGCTGGGCGCCGGCCTGGGGCTCGAGGATCCACAGATCCTTGCCGCCGGGACCGGCGGCCAGCACCATGCCTTCGCTCATGCCGAAGCGCATCTTGCGCGGGGCCAGGTTGGCGACCATGACGGTAAGCTTGCCTTCCAGGTCTTCCGGCTTGTAGGCGGACTTGATGCCGGCGAACACCTGGCGGGTCTCGCCGCCCAGATCCAGCTGCAGCTTGAGCAGCTTGTCCGCTTCCGGCACCGCTTCCGCCTTCTTGATCAGCGCCACCCGCAGGTCCACCTTGGCGAAGTCGTCGAAGCCGATGGTGTCACTGATGGGGTCGTCCGCCAGGGGGCCGGTGGGCTTGGCGGCCTGCTCGGCGGCCAGATCTTCCTTGGAGGCTTCGACCATGGCGGCGACCTTGTCCGCCTCGATACGGCTGAACAGGGCGCTGAAGGTGTTGACCCTGTGGGCCAGCAGCGGTTGTGCCACCGCGTCCCATTCCAGGGCGCAGCCGAGGAAGGCCTCGGCCCGCTCGGCCAGTTTCGGCATTACCGGCTTGAGGTAGGTCAGCAGCACCCGGAACAGGTTCAATCCTAACGAGCAGATGGCCTGCAGCTCGGCCTCCTGGCCTTCCTGCTTGGCCACCACCCAGGGGGCCTTGTCGTCCACATAGCGGTTGGCCTTGTCGGCCAGGGCCATGATCTCGCGGATGGCGCGGCCGAATTCGCGCTGCTCGTAATACTGGCCGATGCGCTCGGCGGCCTCGGCGAACTCGGCGTACAGGGCGGGCTCGGCGCACTCGGCGGCAAGCTGGCCGTCGAAGCGCTTGGTGATAAAGCCGGCGTTGCGCGAGGCCAGGTTGACCAGCTTGTTGACCACGTCCGCGTTTACCCGGGCCACGAAGTCATCCAGGTTCAGGTCCAGATCGTCGATGCGGCTGGACAGCTTGGCGGCGTAGTAGTAGCGCAGGCACTCGGGATCCAGGTGGTCGAGGTAGGTGTCGGCCTTGATAAAGGTGCCCTTGGACTTGGACATCTTGGCGCCGTTGACGGTGACGTAGCCGTGCACGAAGATATTGCTGGGCTTGCGGAAGCCGCTGCCTTCCAGCATGGCCGGCCAGAACAGGCTGTGGAAGTAGACGATGTCCTTGCCGATAAAGTGATACAGCTCGGCGTCGCTGTCCGCCTTCCAGTAGTCGTTGAAATCGAGGTTGCCCAGGCGGTCGCAATAGTTCTTGAACGAGCCCATGTAGCCGATGGGAGCATCCAGCCACACGTAGAAGTACTTGCCCGGGGCGTCGGGGATCTCGAAGCCGAAGTAGGGAGCGTCGCGGGTGATGTCCCACTGCTGCAGCCCGGCCTCGAACCATTCTTCCAGCTTGTTGGCCATTTCTTCCTGCAGGGCGCCGGAACGGGTCCAGGCCTTGAGCATGCCCTCGAACTGGGGCAGGTCGAAGAAGAAGTGCTCGGTGTCCTTCATCACCGGGGTGGCGCCGGACACCGCCGAGCGCGGGTTGATCAGCTCCGCCGGGGTGTAGGTGGCGCCGCACACCTCGCAGTTGTCGCCGTACTGATCTTCCGCCTTGCAGCTGGGGCAGGTACCCTTGACGAAACGATCCGGCAGGAACATGTTTTGTTCGGGATCGTACAGCTGGGAAATGGTGCGGCTCTGGATAAAGCCGTTGGCCTTGAGCTTGCCATAGATCAGTTCGGCGAATTCGCGGTTTTCCGGGCTGTGGGTGGAGTGGTAGTTGTCGAAGCCGATGTGGAAGCGGTCGAAGTCGGCTTTGTGTTCCTGCTGCACCGCGGCGATCATCTGTTCGGTATCCAGGCCCAGTTGCTGGGCCTTGAGCATGATGGGGGTACCGTGGGCGTCGTCGGCGCAGATAAAATGGATTTGATGGCCACGCATTCGTTGATAGCGAACCCAGATATCGGCCTGGATGTGCTCCAGCATATGACCAAGGTGGATAGAGCCATTGGCATAGGGGAGGGCGCAGGTGACAAGTATCTTACGTGGATCGGTAGCCATAATGTCCATTTAGTTGAGTCAATTACGTGGGACTGAGCATGTTACCCGAGTTTTTTCTGTTATACACTCCCCGCCAGTTTTTTCCCTTTTTAAAACGTTTTGAACAAGGAGTGTGACATGACAGCAGCCTGTCTGATCGCCGATATCGGCGGTACCAACGCCCGCTTTGCAATGGTCGACGAAGGATCGCTGGCGGTGCGGGATATCCGGGTGCTGGCGGTGAGCGCCCATGAACACATAGAGCAGGCCATCCGCCATTACCTGGCCGAGGTGGGCCAGCCTTTGGAAGGCATCAAACGGGCCTGCCTGGCCATCGCCTGCCCGGTGGAGCAGGACTGCATCGACATGACCAACAGCGGCTGGTGCTTTTCCCGGGCGGCCCTGGCCCGGGCGCTGGCGCTGGATGAACTGCGGATCATCAACGACTATACCGCCCTGGCCTACAGCCTGCCGCACCTGGCGGAGCAGGACAAACGCAAGGTGGGCGGCGGCGCGGCCCGGCCCGGGTTCCCCATCGCCCTGCTCGGCCCGGGCACCGGCCTTGGGGTGGGCGGCCTGGTCGACGGCCGGCCCCTGGTGACCGAAGGCGGCCACGTGGACTTTGCGCCCAACGACGAGGTGGAGCTCGCCATATTGCGCCACCTCTGGCGCCGGTACGAACACGTGTCCGCCGAGCGGCTGCTGTCGGGCATGGGCCTCGAGCACCTCTACCAGGCCCTGTGCGACTACCACGGCGAGACGGCAACAGCCTACGGCGCCGCCGACATCGGCCGCCATGCCCTGGCCGGCAGCGACGAACGCTGTGTTGAAACGGTGGCACGCTTCTTCGCCATCCTGGGGTCGGTGGCCGGCAATCTGGCCCTGACCCTGGGCGCCCTGGGCGGCGTCTATATCACCGGCGGCATAGTGCCGCGCATGACCGAGCTGTTCGCCGAGAGCCGCTTTCGCGAGCGCTTCGAGGCCAAGGGCCGGTTCCGGGGTTACCTGGAAGCCATCGGCACCTGGGTGGTGGTGGCCGAGCAGCCCGGCCTGCTGGGGGCCGCCGCCGCCCTGCTGGCCGAGGAGGCCGGTGCATGAGCGACTGGCTGGGCCGCCACATCCTGGTGGTGGACGACGACGAGGAGATCTGCGCCCTGCTCAAGTCCTACCTGGAGCGCAGCGGTTTCAGGGTGAGTGCCCTCAACAGCGGCGAACGCCTGTTGCAGGCGCTGGAGCTGGCGTCGCCGGACATGCTGATCCTGGACGTGATGATGCCCGGCGAGGACGGCTTCAGCCTGTGCAGCCGGGTGCGCAAGGTCTCCCAGGTGCCCATCATCATGCTCACCGCCTCGGCGGACGAGAGTGACCGCATCATCGGCCTGGAACTGGGCGCGGACGACTATGTGCCCAAACCCTTCAGCCCGCGGGAGCTGCTGGCGCGGATCAAGGCGATTTTCCGGCGGGTGGGCGGGCTGGCGCCGGGCGGCCACCACCGTTATTACTGCTTCGCCGGCTGGCAGTTGGATACGGTGAACCGCAGCCTGACCGATCCGCAAGGGGAGGAGCAGGCCCTGTCCGGCGCCGACTACAGCCTGCTGCAGCTGTTCCTGGAGCGGCCGGGCGAGGTGCTGAGCCGGGACGATCTGCTCGGACTGACCCGGGGCCGGGAGGCCAATCCCTTCGATCGCAGCATAGACGTGCAGCTCAGCCGGCTGCGCCAGCGGCTGGGGGAGGACGCCAAGGATCCCCACATCGTCAAGACGGTGCGCGGCGCCGGCTATGTGCTGGCGGTGGCGGTGGAGCTGAAATGAGACGCTGGCTGCGCTGGCCCAACTCCCTGTTCGGGCGCATGTCGCTGGTGATGATACTGGGGGTGGTGCTGGCCCAGGCGGTCAGCAACGCGGTCTGGGTGCAGCAGCTCAACAAGGACAAGGCCGAGTCGGCGGCGCGCATGGCCGAGGAACTGGCCGACAGCGTCGCCTCCACCGTCAACTTCTTCCGCGCCCTGCCGCGCAATTACCAGCACCTGGTGCTGTCCCAGCTCAGGGACATGGGCGGCACCCGCTTCTTCGTATCCCTCAACCGGGAATTCATCGAGATCCAGGACATTCCCGATTCCCCCGTCAAGGCCATCGTCACCCGCCGCTTCGAGCAGGAGCTGCGCCGGCGCCTGGGCGGCGAGCTCGAGCTGCACATCGGGGTGTCCCATCCCCAGACCCTGCACGTGTACAAGAACGAGGTGCGGCTGCTGGACCTGCCCGCCCGCTGGGCCCAGCAGAGCCAGATCCACGATCCGGACGCGCCGCCCATCCTGGTGATGCAGCTGGCCATGGGCGAGGGTGACTGGCTCTACCTGGCGGCGCTGCTGCCCGATCGGACCCTGCTGGCTCCGACGTCCTACCTGGACGGCGAGCGACTGCTGTTCCTCACCCTGCTGGTGCTGGTGCTGCTGCTGGCCGGTGCCCTGATCTTCCGCTGGCTCAACCGGCCCCTGCGCCGCCTGGGCCGGGCCGCCGAGCGGCTGGGGCGGGGCATGGAGGTGGCCAAGCTGGACGAAAGCGGCCCGCGGGAAATCCGCGCCACCGCCCGCGCCTTCAACCTGATGCAGGACCGCATCGGCCGCTTTATGGCCGATCGGGAGCGGCTGTTCTCGGCCATCTCCCACGATCTCAAGACCCCCATCACCCGGCTGCGGCTGCGCGCCGAGCTGCTCGACGACGACCAGATCAGGGCCAAGTTCGAACAGGATCTGCTGGCATTGGAACAGATGGTGAAGGGGGCCCTCGACTGTGCCCGGGGGACCGATATCCGCGAGCCGGCGACCCGGGTCGACCTCTTCGCCCTGTTGCAGGCACTGTGCGACGACGCCGGCCTGATGGGGGCCGAGGTCAGCCTGCAGGGGCGGTCGCCGGCCTTCTTTCACGGCAAGGCGCTGGCGCTCCGGCGCTGCTTCGGCAACCTGATCGACAACGCCGTGTTCTACGGCCGCACCGCCGAGGTGACCCTCACCGAAGACAAGCACTGGCTGGAAGTGCAGATCCGCGACCGGGGCCCGGGTATTCCCGAGGCGGCCCTGGAGCTGGTGTTCGAGCCCTATTACCGGCTGGAATCCTCCCGCAGCCGCCACACCGGCGGTACCGGCCTGGGGCTCAGCATCGCCCGCAACATAGTGCACGCCCACGGCGGCGAGCTGAGCCTGGCCAACCGGGCCGGGGGCGGCCTGGTGGTGTCGGTGCGGCTGCCGAAGGGCAGCGGCTGAAATGTGATCCCAGTGTGAATAAACCCGGGATCCGTTAACACTTCGTTACAATTGCTTTCCTTATGTAACCCAAGCGCCTTGGCCGCCGTGCTTTAATGACGGGGTGGCTCCAGGTGGGAGCCTGCCATTGAGTGAAACCACAAAAGGGAACCCCAATGAAACTGTTACGGAAATCCATTCTCGGTGTGATGTTAGGCGGTATGCTGGCCCCGTCGGCCTGGGCGGGCAAGGTGGAAGTGCTGCACTTCTGGACCTCCGGCGGCGAAGCCAGATCGGCGGCCGTGCTCAAGGAGCTGCTGGAGGCGGAAGGCCACGGCTGGGAAGACTTCGCGGTGGCCGGCGGCGGCGGCGAGAGCGCCATGACGGTACTCAAGTCCCGCGCCGTGTCCGGCAATCCGCCCAGCGCCGCCCAGATCAAGGGACCGGACATCCAGGAATGGGCCGAGCTGGGGTTTCTCGCCAACCTGGAAACGGTGGCCCGCCAGGGCGGCTGGGACGAGCTGCTGCCCAAGGTGGTGGCGGACGTGATGCGCCACGACGGCCACTATGTGGCGGTGCCGGTGAACGTGCACCGGGTCAACTGGCTGTGGGCCAACCCGGCGGTGTTCGAACGGGTCGGGGTAGCGGTGCCCTCCAGCTGGGACGAGTTCATCACCGTGGCCGACAAGCTGAAGGCGGCCGGTGTCACCCCCCTGGCCCACGGCGGCCAGGCCTGGCAGGACGCCACCCTGTTCGAGGCGGTGGCCCTGGGCAAGGGCGGGGTCGACTTCTACCGCAAGGCCCTGGTCGAGCATGACGATGCCACCCTGTCCGGCCCGCAGATGGTGGAGGTGCTGTCCCTGTTCAAGCAACTGCGCAATTATATCGACGCCGATGCCCCGGGCCGCGACTGGAACATCGCCACCGCCATGGTGATCAACGGGGATGCCGCCATGCAGGTGATGGGCGACTGGGCCAAGGGCGAGTTCAGCGCCGCCGGCAAGGTGGCGGGCCAGGACTACCTGTGCGTGGCCGCGCCCGACACCCAGGATGCCTTTACCTTCAACATCGACAGCTTCGCCATGTTCGAGCAGCGCGATGACGACGACATCCAGGCCCAGAAGGATCTGGCGCGCCTTATCATGGAGCCGACCTTCCAGGAAACCTTCAACCTCAACAAGGGCTCCATCCCCGCCCGCACCGGCCTGCCCCGGGACAAGTTCGACAGCTGCGCCCACCTGTCGATGGACGACTTCGTGCGCACCGCCGAGCAGGATACCCTGGTGCCGAGCATGGCCCACGGCATGGCCACCAGCTCCGCCATCCAGGGCGCCATCTATGACGTGGTGACCAACTACTTCAACAGCGCCTCCATGAGCGCCGAGGACGCGGCCCGGCAGATGGCCCGGGCGGTCAAGGCCGCCATCTGAGCCCGGCGGGCGGGCCCTTGCCCGCCCGTCGTCTTCCGGTCTTATCTCAGGGATTTGACATGACCAAGTATTCCATGACCCGGGCCCTGCCGCGGGGAGAGGCCCCTGTCCGCGCCGGCGGCGGCACGGCGGACCGGCTGCAGCGCTGGCTGCCCAGGCTGGTGCTGGGCCCGACCATGATCACCACTGTGCTGTTCGTGTACGGCTTCGTGGCCTGGACGGTGCTGTTGTCCTTCACCTCGTCCCGTTTCCTGCCCAAGTACGATTTCGTGGGCTGGCTGCAGTACCAGCGGCTGCTGGACAACGAACGCTGGAGCGTGGCCTCGCTCAATATCCTGATCTTCGGCGGGCTCTTCATCCTGATCTGCCTCGCCCTCGGGGTGCTGCTGGCGGTGCTGCTGGATCAGCAGATCCGCGCCGAGGGTGCCATCCGCACCGTCTTTCTCTATCCGATGGCGCTGTCCTTCATCGTCACCGGCACCGCCTGGAAATGGGTACTGAACCCGGGGCTGGGGCTGGAGAAGCTGATGCGGGACTGGGGCTTCGAGTCCTTCACCTTCGACTGGCTGGTCAATCCGGACATGGCCATCTACACCCTGGTGATCGCCGCCGTCTGGCAGTCGTCGGGTTTCGTGATGGCGCTGTTCCTGGCCGGCCTGCGCGGGGTGGACAACGACATCATCAAGGCGGCCCAGCTCGACGGCGCCGGCCTGTTCACCATCTACCGGCGCATCATACTGCCCTACCTGCGGCCGGTGTTCTTCAGCGCCTTTATCATTCTTTCCCACATCGCCATCAAGAGCTTCGACCTGGTGATGGCGCTGACCGGCGGCGGCCCCGGCTATGCTACCGATCTGCCGGCCACCTTTATGTACACCACTGCCTTCAGCCGCGGCCAGATGGGCCTGGGCTCGGCCAGCGCGGTGATGATGCTGGGGGTGGTGCTGGCGATACTGGTGCCTTATCTGTATTCCGAACTGAGGGGGAAACGTCATGGTTAAAACCGCTGCCAATCCCGTCGCCCGGGGGCTGCTGTATGGCGTGCTGGGCCTGGCGGTGCTGTTCTACCTGTTGCCGCTGCTGGTGATGGTGCTGACCTCGTTCAAGAGCATGGCGGACATCCGCGGCGGCAACCTGCTGGCGCTGCCGGAAGTCTGGGTGCTGGAAGCCTGGGCCAAGGCCTGGGGCAGTGCCTGCACCGGGGTGAGCTGCGCGGGGGTGCAACCCTATTTCTGGAATTCCTTCGCCATCACGGTGCCGGCGGTGCTGATCTCCACCCTGCTCGGCTCCCTCAACGGCTATGTGCTGACCAAGTGGCGCTTCCGGGGCTCGGAATTTTTCTTCGGCGCCATGCTGCTGGGCTGCTTCATTCCCTTCCAGGTGGTGATACTGCCCATGGCCCAGACCCTGGGCTGGCTGGGGCTGGCCAACACCATCCCGGGCCTGGTGTTCGTGCACGTGGTTTACGGCATGGCCTTTACCACCCTGTTTTTCCGCAATTTCTACGTGGCGGTGCCGACCGAGCTGGTGAGCGCGGCGCGCATCGACGGGGCCGGTTTCTTCCGCATCTACTGGCGCATCATTCTGCCGGTGTCGGCGCCCATCTTCGTGGTGACCGTCATCTGGCAGTTCACCCAGGTGTGGAACGATTTCCTGTTCGGGGTGGTGTATTCCGGCGGCAATACCCAGCCGATCACGGTGGCGCTGAACAACCTGGTGAACAGCTCGACCGGGGTGAAGGAATACAACGTGGACATGGCGGCGGCGATGATAGCAGCGCTGCCGACCCTGCTGGTGTATGTGCTGGCGGGCAAGTATTTCGTGCGCGGCCTGACCGCCGGCGCGGTGAAGGGTTGAAGTTCAGGTCCGCAGCAGGAGAGTAACCAGGACCGAACGCAGACACGCCGTAAACCCATCCCTGGGGGCTCAGCGACGGCATCCCTGCCGTCGACGGTCTGCTTATCGGCACCTGGTTACTCTCCGGATGACTCGGCACCGGCTAAGAATCATGAGAGGACGCCATCATGGCAGCATTGGCAATTCAGAACGTAAAGAAAAGTTTTGGCGATACCCATGTGCTCAAGGGCATCGATATCGAAATCAAGGACGGGGAGTTCCTGATCCTGGTGGGACCGTCCGGCTGCGGCAAGTCGACCCTGATGAACGCCATCGCCGGGCTGGAGGAGGTGACTTCCGGCGATATCCGCATCGGCGAGCGGGTGGTCACCGGGCTGCAGCCCAAGGACAGGGACATCGCCATGGTGTTCCAGTCCTATGCGCTCTACCCGAGCATGACGGTGCGCGACAATATCGCCTTCGGCCTGGAGATCCGCAAGGTGCCCAGGGCCGAGCGGGAGCAGGAGGTGCAGCGGGTGGCGGAGCTGTTGCAGATAAGCCACCTGCTCGATCGCAAGCCGTCCCAGCTCAGCGGCGGCCAGCGCCAGCGGGTGGCGATGGGGCGGGCGCTGGCGCGCCGGCCCAAGATCTACCTGTTCGACGAGCCGCTCAGCAACCTGGACGCCAAGCTGCGGGTGGAGATGCGCACCGAGATCAAGAAGCTGCACCAGCGCCTGGGCACCACCATCGTCTATGTGACCCACGATCAGATAGAGGCCATGACCCTGGCGGACCGCATCGCGGTGATGAAGGACGGCATCGTCCAGCAGTTCGGCACGCCGCGGGAGATCTACGAGAACCCGGTGAACATGTTCGTGGCCGGCTTTATGGGCTCGCCGGCGATGAACTTCCTGCGCGGCGAGCTGGTGGCGAGCGAGCAGGGGCTGGGGGTGCAGGTGCTCAACGGTGACGGCGAAGCCTTCGTCTTCCCCCTGGGGCCGGACACCCGCGGCCTGACCGGCCGGCTGGGGCAGGAGGTGGTGCTGGGCATCCGTCCCGAGCACCTGACCCAGGTGATCCCCCATCAGCAAGGGCTGGCGCAGGTGTGCCGCTTCCGGGCACGGCTGGAAGTGGTGGAGCCGACCGGGCCCGATACTCTGGTGGAGGTGCAGCTCAACGGCCAGGGCATCAACTGCCGGGTGCACCCGGCCGAGGCGGGCCGGGCCGGCGAGCCGATGGAGCTGATGGTGGACATGGGCAAGGCGGTGCTGTTCGACCCGGCGACCGAGCAGCGGTTGCTGTAAGTCCTTCGGCGTATCTAATCCCTTTTACAACCCGGGCCGGCGTTTCGCCGGCCCGGGCTTTTTGGTAGAGTGCAGGGCGGATTCCCTATCAGGCCAAACAGCATGAACAACGAACAGATTAGCGCCCGGCTCGCGCAATTCAGGCCGCCGCACTGGGCCCAGGATCCGGTCAGTGCCGGTTTTGTGCGCGGCATCGCGCTCGAGCGGGACGAACTGGTCATCAGCCTGGTGCTGCCCTTCGCCGAGCTGGCGGTGGAAGCGGCGCTGCACGCCCTGGACGCCGAGCTGTGCGCCCTGAGCGGTGCCCGTGCGGTGCGCTGGCAACTGCGCGTCGACGTGGCCACCCTGGCACGGGCCAACGAGGTCCAGGGCGTGGCCGGGGTGCGCAACATCATCGCCGTCTCCTCCGGCAAGGGCGGGGTGGGCAAGTCCACCACCGCGGTCAACCTGGCGCTGGCGCTCAAGCGTCAGGGGGCCCGGGTCGGCATCCTGGACGCGGACGTCTACGGCCCCTCCATCCCGCTGATGCTGGGGGTGGCCGACGCCCGGCCGGAAAGCGACGACGGCAAGACCATGACGCCCATCGAGGCCCACGGCCTCAAGGCCAACAGCATCGGCTTTCTGGTCGCGGCGGACGACGCCACCATCTGGCGCGGGCCCATGGCCAGCAAGGCGCTGTCGCAGATCCTGCGCGAGACCCGCTGGGGCGAGCTCGACTACCTGGTGGTGGACCTGCCTCCGGGCACCGGCGACATCCAGATCACCATCGCCCAGCAGGTGCCCACCACGGCGGCGCTGGTGGTGACCACGCCCCAGAACGTGGCCCTGGCCGACGCGGTCAAGGGCATCAACATGTTCCGCAAGGTCAATATCCCGGTGCTGGGGGTGATCGAGAACATGAGCTACCACCAGTGCACCGCCTGCGGCCACCGGGAAGCCCTGTTCGGCGAAGGGGGCGGGGTGCGGGTGTCGACCGAGCACCAGGTGCCCCTGCTCGGCCAGTTGCCGCTGGATGCGAACCTCTGCCGGCAGATGGACCGGGGGACGCCCACGGTCGAGGCCGAGCCCGAGGGGCATATCGCCCGGGCCTATCTGGACATCGCCGCCCGGGTGGCCGCCGGCCTCTACTTTACCGGCAAGACCATTCCCACCAGCCTCTATACCCGGCTGGTGTGAACCTTTTTTCATTTTTCAGGTAACAGAATGTCAGAACAGCGCAGCTGTGTGATCATCGGCATCGCCGGTGCATCCGCCTCGGGCAAGAGCTTGATTGCCCAGACCATTTACAACGAGCTGATGGCGGAGCTGGATGCCGCCGAGATCGGGGTGATCAGCGAGGATTGCTATTACCGGGATCAGGGTCACCTGACCATGGAAGAACGGATAAAAACCAACTACGACCACCCCCGGGCCCTGGATCACGAGCTGCTGGCCGAGCACCTGCGCGCCCTCAGCCGGGGCGAGGCGGTGGACATTCCCCAGTATTCCTACGTGGCCCATACCCGCACCTCCGAGACCATCCACTTCCTGCCGAAGAAGGTGATCATCCTCGAGGGCATACTGCTGCTCACGGATCCGGTGCTGCGCGAGCTGATGGACGCCACCATCTTTATGGATACGCCCCTGGACATCTGCCTGATCCGCCGGCTGCAGCGGGACGTGGAAGAGCGCGGCCGCTCCATGGAGTCGGTGCTCAACCAGTACAAGGAAACGGTACGGCCCATGTTCCTGCAGTTTATCGAGCCGTCCAAGCAGCACGCGGACGTGATAGTGCCGCGCGGCGGCAAGAACCGCATCGCCACCGACATGATCAAGTCCCGCATCCGCCACCTGCTGATGGATTAATCACCGAATCAAGGAGTCTTCATGCGTCTGTGCGACCGTGATATCAAGCGTTACCTGGCCGAAGGCCGCATCCGCATCACCCCCGAGCCCCTGCCCGAGCGGATCAGCGGGGTGAGCGTGGACGTGCTGCTCGGCAATGAGTTCCGGGTGTTCCAGGATCATACCGCCCCCTATATCGATCTGAGCGGCCCCAGCGCCCAGGTGTCCGAGGCCATCAACCGGGTGATGAGCGACGAGATCTTCATCAACGACGGCGAGGCCTTTTTCCTGCATCCGGGGGAACTGGCCTTGGCAGTAACGCATGAGTCCGTTACCCTTCCCGATGACATCGTCGGCTGGCTGGACGGCCGTTCCTCCCTGGCGCGCCTCGGGCTTATGGTGCACGTCACTGCCCACCGCATCGATCCGGGCTGGTCCGGGCGCATCGTGCTGGAGTTTTACAACAGCGGCAAGCTGCCGCTGGCGCTGCGGCCCAAGATGGTGATCGGTGCGCTCAACTTCGAAACCATGTCGGGCCCGGCGGAGCGGCCCTACATGAGCCGTGCCAGTGCCAAGTACAAGGCCCAGAAGGGAGCGGACGCCAGCCGGATCAACCAGGACTGAACCTCAATACGGGATAACGACAATGAAAAAGTGGCTCTACGGGCTGGGCGCCCTGCTGTTGTTGCTGATACTGGCGCTGGTGGCACTCACTCAACTGGTGGACACCGAGCGGGTCAAGCGGGTGCTGATCGAGCAGACACGGGAGAAAACCGGCCGTACCCTGGTGATCGAGGGCGATCTGAGCTGGCGTTTCTTCCCCTCCATCGGCTTCACCCTGGGCAACACCGCCCTGCTCAACCCACCCGGCTTCCCGGAAGGGCCCACCCTTGCCATCGGCGAGGTCAGCCTGGATGTGGCGCTGCGGCCGCTGTTCGACAACCGGCTGGAGATCGGGGAAATGGTGCTGGGCAACGCCCGCCTGCACCTGATCACCCGGGCCGACGGGGTGTCGAATCTCGACGATCTGCGCGGCCTGTCCGGGCGGGAGGCACCGGTCGAGGCGGACGCCGGGCAACCTGGGGGGCAGGGGCGGGAAGACGAGCGCCGGCCCATGAGCATCAGCCTGGCCGGGGTCAGGGTGACCGATGCCGAAGTGGTGATGCAGGATGAAGGCAGCGGGCGGCTGACCCGCCTGAACCGGGTCAACCTCACCCTGGATGCCTTCGCGCCCGGCGAGTCGGTGCCGCTCAGCCTCTCCGGCAGCCTGTTCAGCGACGACGTGCAGGCCAGCCTCGAGGCCCAGGGCCGGCTGTGGCTGGCGCCCGAGTTCGATCGGCTGCGCCTGGAGGGACTGCAGCTGGCGGTGGATGCAACCGGCCGGGCCATTCCCGGCACCAAGCAGCTGCGCCTGAGTGGCGAGCTGGCCTACGAGCTGGCGCAGAAGCGGGCCGAGTTCACCGGGCTGGCGTTGCAGCTGGGTGCCCTGGAGCTGGCCGGCGCGCTGTCGGTCCAGCACAAGGCGATCCCGACCATCCGCTTCGGCCTGACCACGCCGCTGCTGGATATGGACGCCCTGCTGGCGGAATGGCGCCCGCAACAGGGCAGGGCGCCGTCGACCTCCGGTGCCGCCACCGGCTCCGGTACGGTCGTGCCCGCGCCGGTGGCCGGACAGGAGCCGGATCTGTCCTTTCTCCAGGGGCTCGATGTCGAGGGCAGCCTGAGTGCCGACAAGGTGCTGGCCCAGGGGGTGGAACTGGAGCAACTGACCCTGATGATCCGGCTCGCTCAGGGCAAGCTGAAACTGGAAGAGGTGGAGGCCCGGCTTTACCAGGGAAAACTTGACGCCAGCGGTGAACTCGACGCCAGCACCAGCCCGGCCCGCTTCAATGTGAGCAAGCGGCTGACCGGGGTCGATGCCCGGGCCCTGCTCGCCGCCGCCATGGACATCGACTACCTGGCGGGCGAGGCGAGCCTGGCGCTGGATCTGCGTGGCCGGGGCCTTTCCGCCGATGCGCTCAAGCGTAACGTCCAGGGCAGCAGCGCACTGAAGGTAACCGATGGCGCCCTGCACGGGGTCAATATCCCGGCCATGATCCGCCGTGGCTATGCCCAGGTGAAGGGGCAGCCGCTGCCGGCGGAAGAGGCGGTGCAGAAGACCGACTTCAGCGCCCTGACCGCCGATTTCAGGGTGGGCGGCGGCAAGGTCGCGACCGACAACCTCCGGATGGCGTCCCCCCTGCTGCGCATCGAGGGGCAGGGGGAGACCAGCCTGCTCGACCAGTCCCTGAATGTGCTGCTGAACACCTCCATCGTCGGCTCGCTCAAGGGCCAGGATGGGGAGGAACTCACCGAGCTCAAGAACATTACCCTGCCGGTGCGCATCAGCGGCAGCTACCAGGCGCCGAAGTACAGCCTGGACATGCAGCAGGTGTTCGACCGCTACCTGCGCGACAAGGTGGACCGGGAAGCGGAGCGGCTGCAGCGGCGGCTCGATGAAAAGCTGGGCGAGGAGCTGGGCGACAAGCTTCAGCAACGCCTGCCCGGCCTGCTGGACCGGCTCAAACTTTGATACCGGGGGCGACAGCCCCCCTCGTCCGCGTCCTCCAGCTGTCGAGCCTGCCGGGGCTCCCCGCAACCCCGCTTATCCACCAGTCCCGGATCAGGATTGGGTAATGGGCGCAGGTTCGGACTATGCTCTAACTACATGCTGTTACACGCCAAGGAGGGCGGTATGGACATGGTCAAGGTAAAACTCTTGTCATCATATAGGGATTCTAACGAATCCGTTTTTGACGCCGGCAGCGGACCGCGCGTGGTGTTGTTCGATGAGCTCGACACACCGGCTCCCCTTATCCCCCCCAGAAGGTCATCCCAGGCCGGAACCATAGTGATCAGACTGCCCGACGAGTGGGGTGAATAAAGGCATTCCCGGGCGAAGGTGTGCTATCCCCAGCCATGCCCGTCAGGACGGCATGGCTGTGGCTTCTGAATGTCCGCGCCGGACGATGGCCGTTACCGGCGCGGACGATGCAAATGAGCCAGTAGACCGTCGCAGGCGGACTCGATTAAATCCAAAACATGCTCAAAGCCCTGATCGCCGTCATAGTAGGGATCAGGTACTTCCTGCTCAGGTTGATGGGCAAAGCTCAGCAGCAGCTTCAGCTTGTGCTGCTGCTCTGGCGGACATACTGCCCTGAGATCCGCCAGATTGTCGCGATCCGCGGCCAGGATAAGATCGAAGTCGGTAAAGTCTTCTGCCCGGATCCGGCGCGCGCGAATACCATTGAAGTCATAGCCCCTGGCTTCTCCTGCCGCCCGGGAGCGGGCATCCGGCGTGGCGCCACTGTGGTAGCCGATGGTGCCGGCCGAGTCGATTACCAGCTCCAGCCCAACTGCCCGTGCCTTGTGGCGGAACACCGCCTCGGCGGTGGGCGAGCGACAGATATTGCCCATGCACACAAACAGAACCTTATGTTTTTCCTGGTGCGCCAAAATTGTTGTCCTCTGCATCTCGGCTGCCGCCATCAAGCAACGGCAGCCCGGTGTTAAGCCTTGGCCATATTCTGGATCATGGAGCGGAAAAGGCAATAATGAACCCGCGGTAGATGTCTATCCGACGAACCACTGCCTCCGAGTATTTCAACAAACTAAAAAGGCTCCCGAAGGAGCCTTTTGTCGTGCTGGAATGGACGCCTTATTCCGGCTTGGCCATGGGGGCCGAGGCCACGTTGCGGGCGGCCTGGCTGCCGGCCGGGCGGCCGCTGGTGGCAATGGCCTGGCGCTCCAGGGGCGGATAGTCCGGCTTGACGTAGGGCACCTCGGGCACCACCGGCGGTTTGGCCATGGGGGCCGACGCCTGGCGGGCGGCCCGGTAGAGGCCGGAGGCCTGAACCTTGCCGTTGACCGGGGCGGTGTCCTGAACGGCGGCCGCCTTGGCCTCGGGCTGGGCCACGGGCGCCGCGGCGCTTGCCGGCTCGGTTACCTCGGCGGCAGGCGGGACGGCTTCCTGCTCGATGGCCACTTCCGGCTCAGACTCCGGCTCCGCCTGGTGCTGCACGGGAGCGGCTTCCAGGGGGGCTGCCTCGGCGGGCTTGGCCTCCGGCTCGACCGCGGGTTGGGCTTCGGCACGGGTGGCCTCCGGCTCGACCGCGGGTTGGGCTTCGGCACGGGTGGCCTCCGGCTCGACCGCAGGTTGGGCTTCGGCCTGGGTGGCCTCCGGCTCGACCCGGGCTTCGATGGCGACGGGAGCAGGCTCGACCTCGGTGGCGGCCGGTTCCACGGCCTCGGCGGCCGGGCGGGGAGCCTGGGTCTCGGCGACAGGCGCCTCCGCTTGTGCTACGGATCCGGCGGCAGCCTCTTCCGCTTCCTGGGCGACCCATTTGTCCTCACCGTGCTCGGCGATCAGGGCGGCGATGCTCTCCTGACGACGCTGGCGGCGGCTGTCTTCGTTGATGCGCTTGCGCTTGGGCATGGCACCGCGCTGGTGGGGCAGCACCGGCTCGCCGGACTCGGTCCCCTCAGCCTCGGCCCGGGCGACTTCCTCTGCCCGGGGTTTGGGCTGACGGCGCGGGCGGCGCTCGGCCGGTTCCCGGGTGTCGGCGGCTTCCTGCTCGGACGCCACCACAGCGGCTTCGCTCGCCTTGCCTTCCGCCTCGATGCGAACCTTCTTGCGCATCTGGCGGCGCTGGCGACGCTCGGCCACCACCTGCTCTTTCTGCTCCAGATCCAGTTCCTGCTCCTGGACAGGAGCCGGGGCAGGGGCGGCGACCAGGGTCAGTTCGACGGCGGCGGTTTCCTTCTGCTGAGGCTTGGCCCGCTCCTGGGGCTGCTGGTCGCGGCGGGGCTTGCGCCGTTCGCGGCGGGGCTTGTCGGTTTTGGCTTCCGCCTGGGGCTCGGCCTGGGCAACCGGCGCCTTGCCACCGCGCTCTTCGTCACGCGGCTTGCGGCTGCCTCGATTGCTGCGGCGCTCGCCTCTTTCGCGGCGCTCATTGCCACGGGGCTGACGGGCCGGTTTTTCGGCCGGCGCCGGCTCGCTCTGTGCCGGCTCCGCCGGACCCTTGAACCAGCTGGCCAGGGCCGAGAACAGGCGGCTCAGCAGACCGGGCTGGCTGACGACCGGTGCCGCCGCGGGTTCGGGACGGCTGGGTGCCGGCGCCGGCGCGGGCGCCGGGGCGGCAAAGCCCTGCAGCGCAGGCTGCTCGCTGCGGGGCGCGGCCAGGTTCTGGCGGGGGCTGTATACCGGCTTGTCGACGCTGGTTTTCAACTCGTAACTGGTGACGTCTTCCACGTCGTTGGTGCGCACCCGGGTTACGTCGAAGTGGGGGGTTTCCAGCTGCTCGTTGGGGATGATGAAGATATCCACCTTGTAGCGGTTTTCCAGCCCGGCGATGGACTTGCGCTTTTCATTGAGCAGGTAGGCGGCCACGTCCACCGGCACCTGGGCATGGATCTGGCCGGTGTTGTCCTTGAGCGCTTCTTCCTCGATCAAACGCAGTATGGCCAGGGCCAGTGACTCGTTGTCGCGGATGGTGCCCTGGCCCAGGCAGCGGGGGCAGACGTGGGTGCTGGACTCGCCCAGCGAGGGGCGCAGCCGCTGGCGGGACATTTCCAGCAGGCCAAAGCGGGAGATGCGGCCCAGCTGGATGCGGGCCCGGTCCTGGCGCACGGCGTCGCGCAGGCGGTTTTCCACCTCCCGCTGGTGGCGCACCGGGGTCATGTCGATAAAGTCGATCACCACCAGGCCGCCCAGGTCGCGCAGGCGCAGCTGGCGGGCGATCTCTTCCGCCGCTTCCAGGTTGGTCTGCAGCGCGGTTTCCTCGATATCGCCGCCCTTGGTGGCGCGGGAGGAGTTGATGTCGATGCTGGTCAGGGCCTCGGTCGGATCGATAACGATGCTGCCGCCGGAGGGCAGGCGCACTTCCCGCTGGAAGGCGGACTCGATCTGGCTCTCGATCTGGTAGTGGCTGAACATGGGCACCTCGCCCTCGTACAGCTTGACCCTGTTGATGAAATCCGGACGCACCAGCTGGATATGCTGTTTGGCCCGTTCGAACACCACAGGGTTATCGATCAGGATCTCGCCGATGTCCCGGCGCAGGTAGTCGCGGATGGCGCGGACGATGACGTTGCTTTCCTGATGGATCAGGAAGGGGGCGGAACGGCTCTCGGCCGCTTCCTGGATGGCGGCCCAGTGGGTTTGCAGTACGTTCAGGTCCCACTCCAGCTCTTCGCCGGACTTGCCCACACCGGCGGTGCGCACGATAAGACCCATGCCGTCGGGCAGCTTGAGGTGCCCCAGGGCTTCTTTCAGTTCGGTGCGCTCGTCACCCTCGATGCGGCGGGAAATGCCGCCGGCGCGGGGGTTGTTGGGCATCAGCACCAGGTAGGAGCCCGCCAGGCTGATAAAGGTGGTCAGGGCCGCGCCCTTGTTGCCACGCTCTTCCTTGTCGATCTGGACGATGACTTCCTGGCCTTCCTTCACCACTTCCTTGATGTTGGGACGGCCTTGGTAGCTGTAACCGGAGGGGAAGTAGTTGCGGGCGATTTCCTTGAGGGGCAGGAAGCCGTGGCGTTCGGCGCCGTAGTCGACGAAGGCGGCTTCCAGGCTGGGTTCGACCCGGGTGATCTTGCCTTTGTAGATGTTGGCTTTTTTCTGTTCGTGGCCGGGGCTCTCGATATCCAGATCGTAGAGTTTCTGCCCGTCCACCAGGGCAACACGCAACTCCTCTTCTTGGGTTGCGTTGATTAGCATTCTCTTCATTGAGTTCTCTTTATTTATTAGGTTTTGACTGTTGCTACAGTGCTGTCATTCCCCCTGATTGGCCATTCGGTTCCGACCGGCACCGGCCTCGAGTCTGTTAGCGTAATGGGTACAGCCTCCCGGCTGGATACGCATGAGGCGCATTCTCAGGTGTCTATCACGTCAAAGGGGGGAGCCCAAAGGTCGCGAATCAAACGGAAAACCAGGGGTATTCAGGCTGCGCCATCCGGTTGCGGAAAGCGCGAAAAACACATGTATTATCACACTTTACCCACAGCCTTAGCAAGGCGCCATTTTTACAGCAAAAGCGCTCGGGCTGATGTTAGAATGGCGGCCATGAAACCAGAACAGCAAAACGTGCGGCTGCTCACCATAGAGGCTGAGCATGAAGGGCAGCGCATCGACAACTTTTTACGGACTCAGCTCAAAGGCGTTCCCAAAAGCCTGATTTATCGGATTCTGCGCAAGGGTGAGGTAAGGGTTAACAAGAAGCGCATCAAACCGGAATACAAACTGCTGGCCGGCGATGTGATCCGGGTGCCGCCGGTGCGGGTGGCGGAGCGGGAGCAGGCGCTGCCCTCGGCCCGGCTCGACAAGGTACAGGCGCTGGATACGGCCATCCTCTACGAAGATGATGCGCTGATCGTGCTGAACAAGCCGGCGGGCACCGCCGTGCACGGCGGCAGCGGACTCAGCTTCGGGGTGATCGAGGGCATGCGCGCCCTGCGCCCCGAGGCGCGTTTTCTCGAGCTGGTGCACCGGCTCGACCGGGATACCTCCGGCATCCTGTTGATCGCCAAGAAACGCAGCATGCTGAAAAGCCTGCATGAACAGCTGCGCGACAAGACCATGGACAAGCACTACCTGGCCCTGGTGCGCGGCCAGTGGCAGCCGCACCAGAAGGCGGTAACGGCGCCGCTGAAGAAGAACGTGCTGGCCTCGGGCGAGCGTATCGTGCGGGTAGATAAAGAAGGCAAGCCCTCGGAAACCCGCTACCGCATCGTCCGGCGCTACCGGGAGGCGACCCTGGTGGAGGCCAGCCCGGTGACCGGCCGTACTCACCAGATCCGGGTGCACAGCCTGCACGCGGGCCACCCCATCGCCGGCGATGACAAGTACGGGGATGCCCAGTTCGACGGCAAGATGCGCGAGCTGGGGCTGGAGCGACTGTTCCTCCACGCCTGCCGCATCCGCTTCTACCATCCGCGGCTGGAGCAGACCATGACCCTGGAAGCGCCCCTGGAGCCCGGTCTGCAGCGCTTGCTGGACAAGCTGGACCCCGCATGAAGTACCAGCTGGTGATCTTCGACTGGGACGGCACCCTGATGGACTCGGTGGCGCGTATCGTGGCCTGCATGCGGGCGGCGGCGCTTGACTGCGGGCTGCCGGAGCCCGAGGCGGGGGCGGTGCGCGATATCATCGGCCTGAGCCTGCGCCAGGCCTTTCCGTTGTTGTTCGGTCCCCTGGCGGAGGACGAGGCGGAGGCGTTGCTGCTGGCTTATCGCCGCCATTACCTGGAGCCGGACGGCACGCCCTCGCCGCTGTTCGAGGGCGCCGCCGACACCGTCGCCGGCCTGCACCAAAGCGGCTACCGGTTGGCGGTAGCCACCGGCAAGGCCCGGGAGGGGCTGGACCGGGTGCTGCTGGAGACCGGCCTGGGCCGCTATTTCCATGCCCTGCGCGGGGCGGACCAGGCCCGCTCCAAGCCCCATCCGCTGATGCTGGAGCAGATCCTGGATGAGCTGCGGCTGACGCCGGCCCAGGCGGTGATGGTGGGGGATTCCAGTTACGATCTGGCCATGGCCGAGGCCATCGGCATGGACAGGATCGGCGTTACCTATGGCGTTCATGATTCGGTTAAGTTATGCCAACATACACCGTTAACCCTGATTGACGACATCCGCCAGCTGCCGCGCTGGCTGTAACCGTCCGGCAGGTAGGGCCGTAAGCGATCAGCTTGAAGCCGGAAGCCGCCCGAGTTGCTTGACAACCCGGGCTTCTGTTCCGAGAGTTTCTTCCCGCTTCCCGCTTCCCGCTTCCCGCTTCCCGCTTCCCGCTTCCCGCTTCCCGCTTCCCGCTTCCCGCTTCCCGCTTCCCGCTTCCCGCTTCCCGCTTCCCGCTCAGGGCACCTCGACCCCGAAGCGGCCCAGCAATTCCACCAGGGCGATCAGCGGCAGGCCGACCAGGCTGTTGGGGTCCCGGCCTTCCATCCGTTCGAACAGGCTGATGCCGAGGCCCTCGCACTTGAAGGCGCCGGCGCAGTCGAGGGCCGGTTCCCTGTCCAGGTAGCGCTCCACCTGGGCTTCGCTCAGGGGCCGAAACTGCACCGAAAAGGGTTCCACCAGGCTGTGCAGGACACCGCTGGCGGCATCCAGCACGGCCAGGCCGGTATAAAAGGTCACCTTGCGGCCGGCGGCGGCCAGCAACTGTTGCCGGGCCCGCTCCCGGGTGCCGGGCTTGCCCAGGATAAGGCCGTCCCGCACGCACACCTGATCCGAGCCTATGATGAGTCCTTGCGGGCAGCCGGCGGCCACCGCCCGGGCCTTCTGCTCCGCCAGCCGGCGCACCAGCGCCTCGGCCGGTTCATGGGGGAGGGGGGCTTCGTCGATGTCCGGGCTCTGGCAGCGAAAGTCCAGGCCCAGCTTGTGCAGCAGCTGCCGGCGGTAGGGGGAAGAAGAGGCGAGGATAAGGTCGGCCATGGGATACCCTGCAGATTTGAGCATAATTAAAGAAAAACCAGGGGCCATTGTAGTGCGCCGGCGCACGCCCGTCATGCCCGGCCGCATCGAGGACTCCTTATTGACGGCCGGCCTGTTTTTCCCTTTGACTCCCGTAACTTGTCGCTATAATATGCGCGCCTTATGGAAAAGGTAAAGTTGCCCATTAAGGTTGATCCCGTCCGCTGCGCGCTCAAGCGCCTTGACTATCAAGGTGCCTTTGCCGCGGCACTGATGCCCAGACTGGCGGAATCGACCCAAGGTATCCATGGTGATATTGACGTGTCTCTGAGCTTTGGTACAGATGCCCAGGGGTTGCGCGTGATGTCGGGCCAGGCCCGCGCACAGGTGACGCTCCAGTGCCAAAGATGCAATGAGCTGTTTGATACCACTATAGAGTCCGAGTTTACATACACGCCCCTGCGTGAAGATGCAGAGGCGCCGGAGTTGCCGGAAGCCTACGACACTTTCGAAGTGGATGAAGTTGGTGAAATCAACCTGGTTCAGCTCGTGGAGGATGAACTCATCCTCAACCTGCCCCTGGTGCCCGTTCATGAAAATGAACACTGCGCCGAAGGCAAGTACGATATGAGCTTCGGCGATATCCCCACCACCGAGGAACGTCCGAATCCTTTCGCGATTCTGGAAGAATTGAAACGTAAGTAACTGATTTAGGAGTGAGGTCAAATGGCCGTACAACAGAACCGTAAAACCCGTTCCAGACGTGGTATGCGTCGTTCACACGATGCCCTGAGCACTGCTGCTCTGTCTGTGGATCAAACCACCGGTGAAATCCATCGTCGTCACCACGTGACTGCCGACGGTTTCTATCGTGGTAAAAAGGTAATCGCCAAGTAAGGGTTGCCTTTTGTCGCAGCTGACCGTTGCGTTGGATATGATGGGGGGCGATCACGGCCCCCCTGTCACAGTGCCTGCCGCCGCGCAGGCACTGTCGCTTCTGCCCGCCCTTCATCTGGTCCTGTTCGGTCCGGAAGCGGAACTTTCTCCCTGGTTGCAGCGCTTTCGACTGGACTCCCATCCCCGGGTGACCGTGCATTTCTGTTCCCAACAGGTGGGCAATGAGCACAAGGCGGCCTACGCCCTGCGCCATCTGACCGATTCGTCCATGCGCAAGGCGCTCGATGCCCTGGCGTCGGGACAGGCCCGGGCCTGCGTCAGTGCCGGCAACACCGGGGCCCTGATGGCCATGGCGGTCAAGGTGCTCAACACCCTGCCGGGCGTGGACCGGCCGGCGCTGATCACCCGTTTGCCGCAAGCCGGCGGCGGCTACGCCCTGCTGCTGGATGTGGGGGCCAACGTCAGTTGCGATGCCGGCCAGTTGGTCCAGTTCGCACTGATGGGGGAACAGGCGGCGCGCCATACCCTCGATATCGACCGACCCCGCATCGCCCTGCTCAACGTGGGAGCCGAGGCCAACAAGGGCAACGAGGTGGTGCGCGAGGCCGCCCTGCGGCTGCAGGACACGGCCGGCCTGCACTATTGCGGCTATGTGGAAGGGGACGATCTCTTCGCCGGCAAGACCGACGTCATCGTCTGCGATGGCTTTGTCGGCAACGTGGCCCTCAAGACCAGCGAGGGCGTGGCCCGCCTGCTGCTGGGGCTGGGCCAGCGGCGCGGCTTCTTATGGAAAATATTGACTTTTTGGTTAAAAAGGCGGCTTTCCCATCTGAACCCCGACCAGTATAACGGCGCGAGTCTGATAGGATTACGCGCCAGTGTGGTCAAGAGCCACGGGAGTGCCGGCTCACCCGCCTTCTTGAATGCGATCTTGCAGGCCGTTG
The DNA here is from genome assembly GCF_002407485.1 of Zobellella denitrificans. NCBI lineage: Bacteria > Pseudomonadati > Pseudomonadota > Gammaproteobacteria > Aeromonadales > Aeromonadaceae > Zobellella > Zobellella denitrificans. The sequence goes on from NZ_CP012621.1 coordinate 1,910,063, forward strand.
CCGAAATCGAACATGATCTGCCCGCAAGCATCGCGCATCGTTTTGACACTGCCCCACAGGACAGTCACGCAAGATAACGCCTATGAACAGTAGAATATTGGGAACTGGCAGCTACCTGCCAGAGGCGGTACGCACCAATGCCGACCTGGAGCAAATGGTAGAGACCAGCGACGACTGGATAGTCGAGCGCACCGGTATCCGTGAGCGGCGCATCGCCGGGGCGGAAGAAAGCATCGCCACCATGTCCTATGGCGCCGCGCTGCGCGCCCTGGAGGCCGCCGGCATCGATGCCCGGCAACTGGACATGATAGTGCTGGCCACCACCAGCGCCGACAACGCCTTTCCGGCCGCGGCCTGCGAAGTGCAGGCCATGCTGGAAGTGCCCGGTATCCCGGCCTTCGACATCGCCGCCGCCTGTGCCGGTTTCAGTTATGCCCTGAGCGTGGCCGATCAGTTTATCCGCAACGGCCAGGCGCGCCACGTGCTGGTGATCGGCGCCGATGCGCTGTCGCGCATGTGTGCCCCGGACGATCGTTCGACCATCATCCTCTTCGGCGATGGCGCCGGCGCCGTGGTGCTGGGGGCCAGCGAGGAGCCCGGCATCCTCTCCACCCACCTGCATGCCGACGGCGCCTATGGCGAACTGCTGAAACTGCCCCAGCGCCAGCGCGGGGTGACCGGCAGCGAAATGGACGCCTACATGCACATGAAGGGCAACGAGGTGTTCAAGGTGGCGGTGTCGCGGCTGAGCGACATCGTGGTGCAGACCCTGGAGGCCAACGGCATCGACAAGTCCGAACTGGACTGGCTGGTGCCGCACCAGGCCAATTACCGCATTATCAACGCCACCGCCCGCAAGTTGAATATGCCGCTCGAGCGGGTGATCCTGACCCTCGACAAGCACGGCAACACTTCCGCCGCCAGCGTGCCCATCGCCCTCGACGAAGGGGTGCGCGACGGTCGCATCCAGCGCGGTCACCTGGTGTTGCTGGAAGCCTTCGGCGGTGGTTTTGCCTGGGGCTCGGCCCTGGTTCGTTATTAAAGAAGGAAACACCATGACTTTTGCCATTACCTTTCCCGGACAGGGATCCCAGGCGGTGGGCATGCTCGCGGGCGTGCTGGCCGAGCATGATATCGTCAAACAGACCTTCGCCGAGGCCTCCCGGGCCCTGGGTTACGATCTGGCCGAGCTGGTGCTGAACGGCCCGGCGGAAGAGCTGAACAAGACCTGGCGCACCCAGCCGGCGCTGCTGACCGCCTCCGTCGCCCTGTGGCGGCTGTGGCAGCAGCAGGGCGGGGCACAGCCTGCGGTGATGGCCGGCCACAGCCTGGGCGAGTACTCCGCCCTGGTTTGCGCCGGCGTGCTGTCGCTGGCCGACGGCGTCAGGCTGGTGGAGTTGCGCGGCCAACTGATGCAGGATGCCGTGCCCGAAGGCACCGGCGCCATGTCCGCCATCATCGGGCTGGACAACGACACCATCATCGCCAACTGCGCCCAGGCGGAGCAGGGCGAGGTGGTGTCGGCGGTCAACTTCAACTCCCCGGGGCAGGTGGTGATCGCCGGCCACAAGGCGGCGGTGGAGCGGGCCAACGCGCTGATGAAGGAAAGCGGTGCCAAGCGCGCCCTGCCGCTGCCGGTGAGCGTGCCTTCCCACTGCGCCCTGATGCGTCCGGCCGCCGAAAAGCTGGCCGAGACCCTGGCCGGGATGAACTTCAATGCGCCGGCCGTGCCCGTGATCAACAACGTCGACGTCCGGGCCGAGACCGATCCCGCCGCCATCAAGGATGCCCTGGTGCGCCAGCTGTACAGCCCGGTGCGCTGGACCGAAACGGTGGAGGCCATGGCCGGGCAGGGTGTGACCCTGGCGCTGGAAGTGGGCCCGGGCAAGGTGCTGACCGGCCTGGCCAAGCGCATCGACAAGCGGGTCGAGGGCCTGGCGGTGAACGACGACGCCGGCCTGGAGCAGGCGCTGGCCGCCGTCAAGGGTTAATGAGGTACGGAGACGGGCTTTCCCGGCTCCTGCAAGCGACGTAATGCGATAAAGGATGGTGGAGAGAAACTAAGCCGACCGTTGGCGCCATGGATGGCGCCGTCGAGCCCCCAGGGATGGGTCTACGGCGAGTCGGCGTGTTTTTCGCCACCATCCTCCCCACGGTTTAAAGGAGTCATTATGAGTTTTTCCGGTAAAGTGGTGCTGGTCACCGGGGCCAGCCGGGGCATCGGCCGGGCCACCGCCGAGCTGTTCGCCGAACGGGGTGCCACCGTGATCGGCACCGCCACTAGCGACAAGGGCGCCGAGGCGATCAGCGCCTACCTGGGCGAAAACGGCACCGGCCTGGTACTGAACGTCACCGATGCGGAGTCCATGAACCAGCTGCTGGACACCATCAAGCAGCGTTACGGCGACATCGACATCCTGGTCAACAACGCCGGCATCACCCGCGACAACCTGATGATGCGGATGAAGGACGAGGAATGGCAGGATATCCTGGACACCAACCTGACCTCGGTGTTCCGTCTGTCCAAGGCGGTGTTGCGCGCCATGATGAAAAAGCGTTTCGGCCGCATCATCACCATCGGCTCCGTCGTGGGCACCATGGGCAATGCCGGTCAGGCCAACTATGCCGCCGCCAAGGCCGGCCTCATCGGCTTCAGCAAGTCCCTGGGCCGGGAAGTGGCCTCCCGCGGCATCACCGTAAATGTGGTAGCCCCCGGATTTATTGAAACTGACATGACGCGCGCATTGAATGACGAGCAACGAGCCGCTATCTTGTCACAGGTTCCGGCACAACGTCTGGGCGACCCGAAAGAAATTGCCTCCGCCGTTGCCTTTTTAGCGTCGGAAGACGCCGGCTACATCACCGGCGAAACGCTGCACGTTAACGGCGGCATGTACATGGTATGATGAAAATCCCGGCAGTTAGTGCCTATTTGACGGAAATTGCTGCATTTTTAGCATAAATTCTGGTTAGACCAGCCTCAAATAGGCTTGCAAACTACGGTCAATTTAATACACTACCGCAACGACACGCACTTGCGTATTTCTAAAGGAAAATACTGGTCATGAGCAACATCGAAGAACGCGTAAAGAAAATCATTGTTGAGCAACTGGGCGTTAAGGAAGAAGAAGTCAAACCCGAAGCCTCTTTCGTTGATGATCTGGGCGCGGATTCCCTGGACACCGTTGAACTGGTAATGGCTCTGGAAGAAGAGTTCGACACCGAGATTCCTGACGAAGAAGCGGAAAAGATCACCACCGTTCAAGCCGCGATTGATTACATCAACGCCAATCAGGAATAACAAACCTGTACCGGAGTGGCAGCCGCCGCTTCGGTTCTTTTCCCCGTTTTAACCCATTCGGAGACGCTCCTGTGTCCAAACGCAGAGTCGTGGTGACTGGCCTCGGTATGCTCTCTCCTGTCGGAAACTCGGTCGATGCCAGCTGGCAGGCCCTGCTGGCAGGTCAAAGCGGCATCACCAACATCGAGCACTTTGATACTACCGATTACAGCACCAAATTCGCTGGCCTGGTCAAGGACTTCGATCCCGAAGCGCACGGCATCGCCAAGAAAGAAGCCCGCAAGATGGACTTGTTCATCCAGTACGGGGTGGCGGCCGGTTTGCAGGCAATGACCGACTCCGGTCTTGAAATCACCGACGCCAATGCGGATCGCGTTGGCGTCTCCATCGGCTCCGGCATCGGTGGCCTGGGGCTTATCGAACAGAACCACAGCAACCTGATCGCCAGCGGTCCCCGCAAGCTGAGTCCTTTCTTCGTGCCGTCCACCATCATCAACATGGTGTCCGGCCACCTGTCCATCATGAAAGGGCTGCGCGGCCCCAACATCGCCGCCACCACCGCCTGTACCACGGGCACCCACAGCATCGGCCTGGCGGCGCGGATGATCGCCTACGGTGACGCGGACGCCATGCTGGCCGGCGGCACCGAGAAAGCCTCCACCCCCATGGGCATGGGTGGCTTCGCCGCGGCCCGCGCCCTGTCCACCCGCAACGATGCCCCCCAGAAGGCCAGCCGCCCCTGGGACAAGGAGCGGGACGGCTTCGTGCTGGGCGACGGCGCCGGCGTGATGATGCTCGAAGAGTACGAGCACGCCAAGGCGCGCGGCGCCAGGATCTACGCCGAGCTGGTCGGTTTCGGCATGAGCGGCGACGCCCACCATATGACGGCGCCGCCCGATGACGGCAGCGGGGCCGCCAGCGCCATGGTCAACGCCATCCGCGATGCCGGCATCGCCCCCGAGGCCATCGGATACATCAACGCCCACGGCACCTCCACCCCCCTGGGAGACGTGGCCGAACTGAAGGCGGTGAAGAAGGTGTTCGGCGACCACGCCTACCGGCTGATGGTCAGCTCCACCAAGTCCATGACCGGACACCTGCTGGGTGCCGCCGGCGCGGTGGAAGCCATCGTTACCGTACTGGCCCTGCAGGATCAGATAGCGCCGCCCACCATCAACCTGGACAACCCGGATGATGAGTGCGATCTGGATCTGGTGGCCCACACCGCCAAGTCCGGCCAGTTCGAGTATGCGCTGTCCAACTCCTTCGGTTTTGGCGGTACCAATGGCTCATTGATTTTCAAACGCATATAATGGCCCTTTGGCCAACATCAGCCCGGCCTCCGTGCCGGGCTTTTTTATTCGGACATTATGCAGACGATCATCACACCCGGCGAGCCGCTGCCGGCATTGTCCCGGGGCTGGCAACTGGGTGACGGACACTTCACCACCCTCCATGCACAAACCGGCCGGCTGCGCCACTGGCGTTATCACCAGGCGCGGTTGCAGGAGGCCTGCCGCCGCCTGCATATGGTGGAGCCGGACTGGTCCTGGTTGCGGGAGCAGGCCGAGGCCGTGCTGGACGGCTCCGATCAGGTGCTGCGCATCAGCCTGCTGCGGGGGCCCGGTGCCCGGGGCTATGGCATCGACGGTTGCGGCGAGCCGACCCTGGTGTTGAACAGTTCCCCCTTTCCCGGCCATTACTACGGCTGGCGGGAGCAGGGACTGGCCATCGGCCTGTGCGACGGCCGCCTGGGCAGCAGCCCCTTGCTGGCGGGACTCAAGACCCTCAACCGACTGGAGCAGGTGCTGCTCAAGGCCGAGCTGGAGCGGCGGGGCTGGCCGGAGGGGGTGGTGCTCGACGCCGGCGGCCGGGTACGGGAAGCGGTGACCGCCAACCTGTTCTGGCGCCTTGGCGCGCGGATTTTCACGCCGGATCTGTCGAGTGGCGGCGTTTGCGGCACGTTGCGCGCCTGGTGCCGGGAGCACCTGGGGGAGCGGCTGACGCTGGTGGACGAGGAGCTGCCGTCCCTGCTGGCCGCCGACGAAATCTGGCTGACCAACGCCCTGATGGGGGTGGTGCCGGTCACCGCCCTCGGGGAACATTGGACGACCTCTTCTTTTACTGTGGCAAGAGAATTACAGCAAGCGTATGAACAGACTGATTAAATGGCTGGGGCGGCTGATGCTGGTGCTGACCCTGGCGCTGACAGGTGTTGGCATTTACGGTTTCAGCCAGTGGCAGAAGCTGGAGCAGATGGTGATCGCCGAGTCCTCCGAGCCCCTGTTCGTGGTGGCCCGGGGCGAAACCACCTTCCACCTCATCAACCGCCTGAGCCCGGAGCCGGTATCCGAACTGCACCGCCGGCTGTGGCTGCGCTTTCATCCCGAGCTGGCGGCGGTACGCCAGGGCACCTACCGGCTCGAACCCGGTACCCGGCTGCGCGATGCCCTGATGAAGTTCGTCAACGGTGACGTCTACCACCTGCGGGTCACCCTGGTGGAAGGGTTGCGCCTGGCCGACTGGCGACAGCGGCTGGCGGAGGCGGAATACCTGGAGGTGGAACTGGACGGCCTGTCGGAAAGCGAGCTGGCGGCCCGGCTGGGCGTGGAGCAGCCACAGCTGGAGGGCCTTTTCCTGCCGGAAACCTACAGCTACACCCCGGGGGATACGGATCTGTCCATTCTGCAGCGGGCCCACCAGGAGATGCACCGCTTTCTGGATGAAGCCTGGGAGGCGAGGGCGGACGGCTTGCCCATCAACAGCCCTTACGAGGCGCTGATCCTGGCCTCGATCATCGAAAAGGAAACCGGCATCGCCGAGGAGCGGCCGCTGATCGCCTCGGTGTTCGTCAACCGGCTGCGCAATGGTATGCGATTGCAGACCGACCCCACCGTCATCTACGGCATGGGCGACAGCTTCGATGGCAATATCCGCAAGCGGGATCTGCAGACCCATACGCCCTACAACACCTATATGATAGACGGCCTGCCGCCCACCCCCATCGCCATGCCGAGCAAGGAGGCCATCATCGCCACCCTGCAGCCGGTGGAGAGCGACTATTACTATTTTGTGGCCATGGGCGAGGGCCGGCACTATTTTTCCCGGACATTGCGCGAACACAACAGCGCCGTGCGCCGCTACATTCTGAAAAGGTGACCGCATGAGCCGCTTTATCGTGATCGAAGGGCTGGAAGGGGCCGGCAAGAGCACGGTCCAGCACCATGTGGTGGCCTGGCTGCAGGCCCGGGGCTGCACCGTGATCACCACCCGCGAGCCGGGCGGTACGCCGTTGGCGGAGAAGATGCGCGCCTTGGTGAAGGAAGTGCACGACGAGCCCCTGACCATGGAGGCCGAGCTGCTGCTGATGTACGCCGCCCGGGTGCAACTGGTGAAGAACCGCATCCAGCCGGCCCTGGCCGCCGGCACCTGGGTGGTGGGGGACCGGCACGATCTTTCTTCCCAGGCCTACCAGGGGGGAGGGCGCGGCATCGAGGCCCGCCTGATCCGCCAGATCAAGGAGGCGGTGCTGGGGGATTTTGCCCCGGACCTGACCCTTTACCTGGACATCGACCCGGCCCTGGGTCTGAGCCGCGCCCGCGCCCGGGGCGAGCTGGATCGCATAGAGCGGGAGCAACTCGGCTTTTTTGAACGCACCCGCGAGCGCTACCTGGAGCTGGTGTTGGCAGACCCGCGTTGCGAGTTGATCGACGCCAGCCGCAGCCCGGACGAGGTCAAGGCCGCGGTGCTGGCCTGCCTGGAGCGACGCCTGTGTACCCTTGGCTGAGTGCGCCGTTTCTGCAGTTGCAGGCGCTGGTGCGGAGCGGGCAACTGGGGCATGCCCTGTTGCTGAAAGGCGGGGAGGGCATGGGCAAGGGGGAACTGGCGAAGGAATTGTCTCGCGCTTTGTTATGCCAACATACTGATGTTGCCCCCTGTGAACACTGCCATGCCTGCCGGCTCCATGCCGCCGGCAGCCACCCGGATCTCCATGTGATCGGCGGCGAGGAACGCAGCATAGGTATCGACGCGATCCGCGGGCTCGGCCAGGTGCTGGCCGAAAGCGCCCGGCTGGGCCACGGTAAGGTGGCGGTGATCATCGGGGCCGAGAGGATGACCGAAGCCGCCGCCAACGCCTTGCTCAAGACCCTGGAAGAGCCGGCGGGGGAGGCGACCCTGGTGCTGACCAGCTCCCGGCCGGAGCGGCTGCTGCCGACCATTCGCAGCCGCTGCCAGCAGTGGCTGTTGCCGTTGCCGGCTCCCGCCATGGTACTCGACTGGCTGGCCGGTGAAGGCCTGGCGGGCAGCCAGGCCGCGCTCAATCTGAACCAGGGGTCGCCCCTGCATACCCGGGACTACCTGGCCCGGGGCGAGGATCGACAACGGCAGCAGCTGCTCGAACAGTTTGTCGCCCTGGCCGGGCAACCGGGGCCGGGGATCGCGGCCTTGCAGTCGGCCCTGCTGGAGCGGCCGGCGCGGTTGCACTGGCTGCACCTGCTGTTGCAGGACGCCCTGCAGCTGGCTCTGGAAGTCCAGGCGCCGCTGCGCCTGGACGATGCCGAGCCGCTGAGCCGGCGCCTGAGCCGGCTCGGCCCGGCAGCGCTCGACACCACCCTGGCCGCGCTGGTCGAACTGAGGCACACCCTGCAGCCCGCCGCCGGTCGGCCGCTCAACGCCGGCCTGCAGCTCGGGCTCTGGCTCGGCCGCTGGACCCGGCCGGCCGTCGCTTATCATCAAACAACCCATTCAGGAGACGGTTTTGCTGGTTGATTCACACTGCCATCTGGACAAGCTCGATTACGGCAACAAGCATGCGAACATGGCCGAGGCCATCGACAAGGCCGCCCGGCGCGGCGTCGACCACATGCTGTGCATCGGGGTCGGCCTGTCTTCCTTTCCCGCCATGCTCGAGGCCATAGCGCCCTTTCCCCAGGTGTTCGCCTCCTGTGGCGTGCATCCCCTGCACCAGCAGGACGAGCAGAACGATCCGGCCCTGCTGCGCCGGCTGGCTGCCCATCCGGCGGTGGTGGCGGTGGGGGAAACCGGACTCGACTATTTCTATGCTCCCGAGACCGCCGCGCTGCAGCGGCAGGCTTTCGAGCAGCATGTCGAGGTGGCGGTGGATCTCGGCAAACCGCTGGTGATCCACACCCGCAGTGCCCAGCAGGATACCCTCGACATCCTGCGGCAGGGGGGGGCGGACAAGGTCGGGGGCGTGCTGCACTGCTTTACCGAGTCGCTGGAAATGGCCGAGGCGGCCATGGAACTCGGCTTTTATATTTCCATTTCGGGCATCGTCACCTTCCGCAGCGCCGATGCCCTGCGCGAGGTGGTGAAGGCACTGCCCCTGGAGCGGCTGCTGCTGGAAACCGATTCCCCCTGGCTGGCCCCGGTGCCGTTCAGGGGCGAGGAGAACGAACCGGCCTATACCCGTACCGTGGCCGAGTTTGTGGCCGGGCTCAAGGGCGAGAGCCTGGAGCGGGTGGCACGGCAGACCACCACCAACTTCTTCGAGCTGTTCAAGCTGGCCAGGCCGGTGCCCCCGAGCACCTGACGGCCGTGCCGAAAACCTGGGGGAGCGGCCTGGCCACCGCCGGCCGGGCCGTTGCGCTCCCTCACGCCTCACGCTCATTCATTCCCATCCGACTCCAGCTCCTCTATAGTAAGACTGTCCCGTTTGTCTCTTGTGGAGGAAATCACCCTTGCTTGCCTGGCATCTCTGGCTGATCGCCGCCTTGTTGTTGTTTCTGGGGGAATTGCTGGGTACCGGCTTTTTCGCCTTCGCCATGGGGCTGGCGGCCCTGGTGGCCATGGTGGCGGCCCTGCTCGATGCCGCCGCCATCTGGCAGTGGTTTACCTTCGCCATCGCCGCCGCCGTGCTGGCTCCGCTGCTGAAACGGCTGTTCCGCCTGTTGGCTCCCTCCCGGCGCACCAGCTTTCTGGCCGGCGAAAGCCGCAAGCAGCAGGGCGAGCTGGTGTTATTGCCCTCGGGTGAGTTCCGGCTGAAGCTTGAAGGGGATCTCTTTCTGGTGCGCAGCGAATCGGGCGCCCCCCTGACCGCCGGGCAGTGGGTCAGGGTGCGCCGTTTCGACGGTATCACCGCCATCATTGATTAACCGAAGAGGATGCGTCCATGGATGCCATGTTAGTGATAATGCTCGTGTTTGCCCTGCTGGTCGTGGTGCTGCTGATCAAGGGGCTGATGATAGTGCAGCAATCGGAAGCGGTCGTGATAGAACGGCTCGGCAGCTATCAGAAGACCCTGACCCCCGGTGTCAACTGGATCATTCCCTTCGTGGACAAGCCCCGTTCCATCAAGGTGCGTCGCTACCAGGCCATCGGCGGCGAGAACGTGGCCGTGGTGCAGGAAGAAACCCGCATCGACCGGCGTGAAACCGTGCTCGACTTTCCCGCCCAGTCGGTGATCACCGCCGACAACGTCAGCGTGACCGTCAACGGCGCCCTCTATTTTCAGGTGATCGACCCGGAACGGGCGGTGTACCAGACCGAGAACCTGATCCAGGCCATCGAGATCCTGGCCAAGACCTCCCTGCGGTCCGAAGTGGGACGGATGGAGCTGGACAAACTGTTCGAGTCACGCCAGGAGATCAACGACAAGCTGCAAATCGTGATGGATGAGGCAGGCAACAAGTGGGGGGTCAAGGTGACCCGGGTCGAGATCCAGGACATCAACATTCCGGTCGAGGTGGAAGACGCCATGCGCAAGCAGATGGCGGCCGAGCGGGAACGCCGGGCCCTGGTACTGCAGGCCAGCGGGGAGCGGGAAGCCGCCATCGCCCGGGCCGAGGGGGAGAAGCGCTCCAACATCCTGGTGGCGGAAGGGGAGCGGGAAGCCGCCATCCTGATGGCCGACGGCCAGCGCCAGGCCATCGACAAGGTCCTCTCTGCCGGCAACGAGAAACTGGATCCACAACTGGTGGTGGGCTATCTGCTGGGCCTGGAGTACCTGAAAACCCTGCCGGAAATCGGCAAGCAGGGCGACCGGGTGTTCCTGCCCTACGAGGCCAGCAGCGTACTCGGCGCCGTTGGCAGCATAGAGGCGTTGCTGAAGGGTACCTCGAAATAACGACTCTCTCCGGGAAGCCATTGGCTTCCCGTCTTCTTCGCTTTTCATTTCACATAATATGTTCTGGTGCGAAGTATATCAGCGGTGAGATGGCGGCGGGTGCCCGTCCGCCATTGCCGCCGTCTCGGCGCAAAAAAAGCCAGGTACAAAATCCGTGTACCTGGCCTAGGGGAATGGCTCATATGCTGAGCCGTGCGCTAGTGAGAAGGCACCAAAGGTGCACTTCACCCTAAACTATTGGTCAGAATCCCCCAGCATGCCAGCCAGAGGGGAAAAAAGTTGACCGGTCATCGACGTTTATTGCGTGCTTATGCCGGGAGCCATGGGGGCTTGCCAGTGCTCCCGGATAAATGTACTGTATATGTATACAGATAAGGAGTCGGTTATGGCAGTCACGATACAATACCTGGTAGTCAGAAACGGAATTGAAAAAATGAGCTTTACCAACAAGAAAGACGCGGACGCCTACGATCGCCTGCTCGATCTGGCCGAGCACCTGGACGAACTGCTGGCGGCGGCGCCGGTGGCGCTGGGCGAGGAGGAGAGGGAGGCGCTGGCCCTCTATCTGGCCCAGCACCAGGATCAGTTGTCGGGTCCGAAGAAAAAGTCCGCCCCAAAGGCAAAGGCGGACAAGGCGGCCGACATCAAGGCGGTGGCCTGAGCCCTCAATAGTAGAGGGTGCGGTAGAGGCCCGGCTGCTCCAGCAGTTCGTGGTGAGTGCCGGACTGGCTGATCTTGCCGTCCTCGAACACCAGCACCCGGTCCGCCTGGCGTACCGAGCTCAGCCGGTGCGCCACTATCAGGGTGGTCCTGCCGCTCAGGAATGCCGCCAGCGCCTGGTGCAGTTTCTGCTCGGTTTCCGTGTCCAGTGCCGAGGTGGCTTCGTCCAGGATGACGATGGCCGGGTTCTTCAGCACCATGCGGGCGATGGCCAGGCGCTGTTGCTGACCGCCGGACAGCCGCACCCCGCGACGGCCGATTTCCGTGTCCAGCCCCTGCTCCATGGCGGCCACCACCTCATCCAGTTGGGCGACCTCGAGTGCCCGCCAGAGGGCCGCGTCCTGATGTTCGTCCCCCAGGCAGAGGTTGGATCTGACCGTATCGTTGAACAGCACCGGCTGTTGCAGCACGGTCGCCACGTGTTCGCGGATGGTGGCGAAACCGATGTCCTGGCTGCGGATCCCGCCGAAGCGGATCTCGCCCTCGTCGGCCGGATAAAGCCCCAGCAACAGCTGGATAAAGGTGGATTTGCCGCCGCCGCTGGCCCCCACCAGGGCCACTTTTTCCCCGGCCCGGATCTGCAGGTTTACATCGTCCAGCACCTTGCGCTCGCCATTGTAGGAAAAGCTCAGGCCGCGGACTTCTATCGGCAGCGTGGTCTCGCCGGCAAAGGGATTGATGCCGCCCGAGGGCTCGGGCTCGCCGCCAAGGGAGAGCAGCCGGTTGATGCGTTTGAGGGCGGCGCTGGCGGCGTAGAAGGAATACTGCATGTTGAGCAGATCCTGCACCGGCCCCATCATGAACCAGAGGTAGCTGAACACCGCGAAGATCTGGCCCACGGTCAGATCGGTGTAGAGCACCATGATCATGCCCACCGCCCGGAACAGCTCCACCCCGGACAGGAACAGCAGAAAGCTGGCCCGCCCGGCGGCCTCGCTCTTCCAGGTGTAGTCGATGGCGGTGTCGCGCACCCCGCGGGCCCGGTCGATCACCCGCAGCAGGTAATGCCGCTCCCGGTTGGCGGCCCGGATCTCGTGGATGCCGTCCAGGGTTTCCACCAAGGCCTGCTGGAACAGCTCGAAGGCACTGTTTTCGTTGCGCTTGAGGTGCTTGACCTTGGCCCCCAGGCGGCTGGAGAAGTACACCACCACCGGATTGAGCAGCAGGATGAAGAGCCCCAGCTGCCAGTTGATCAGCAGCAGCACCACCGCCGTGCCCACCACGCTCAGCAGGCTGATCAGCAGCCGGCTCAGGGTGTCACCGAGGAACTTGTCGAGGGTTTCCACGTCGGTGACATAGTGGGAGCTGACGCTGCCCGCGCCGATGGCCTCGAAGGAACGCAGGGGCGTCTTCATCAGTTGCCGTGCCAGACGGCGCCGGATCTGAAAGGTCAGGTGCTTGGCCACCCGGGCGAACTGCCGGCCCTGGATGATGTTGAACACCAGCGCCAAAGCGCGCAGCAGCAGGGTGACCGCCAGTATCGCCAGTATGTAGCCGACCCCGGTCTGCCAGGCGGCGGGCAGTACCCGATCCAGCCAGGCCAGCAGGATCCCCGGGGTATCCAGCAGCACTTCGTCCACCAGCAGCGGCATCAGCAAGGGTACCGGCACCGCCAGCAGGGTGCCGATCAGGGCGAAAAGGTGGGCGTGGAGCAGCAGGGTGCGATGGCGTTTCATCATGCGGACGATATCCGGCCACTGCAAAACCGGAGAGCTGACACTTTTTTTATCCATCAATCACCATCATCGGGTTTTCATTTGGAGAAAGGGCAGGTAAGTTAGGCCAAAATAAACGACGCTTTCTTTTTATGTCCGAAAAATCCGCATTTTATCAAAGCCTCACCGCCCAGGCACTGGCCCTGTGCGAAGGCGAACCCAATCGCATCGCCAAGCTCGCCAACCTCTCCGCCCTGCTCAACCTGGCCCTGGACGACATCAACTGGGTCGGCTTCTACCTGCGCGAGCAGGACGTCCTGGTGCTGGGGCCCTTCCAGGGCAAGCCCGCCTGCGTGCGCATCCCGGTGGGCAAGGGGGTATGCGGTACCGCCGTGGCCAGTGGCCGGGTCCAGCGTGTCGCCAATGTACATGAATTTGCCGGCCATATCGCCTGCGACGGCGCCAGCAATTCGGAAATCGTGCTGCCCCTGGGGGAGGGGGAGGACATCTGGGCGGTGCTGGACATCGACAGCCCCCGCTTCGACCGCTTCGACGACGAGGATGAAGCGGGCCTGGCGCAACTGGTGAGCGCCGTGCTGCCCCTGCTGTAACGGCGGGGTCGCTTTTGTCGGTGCGCCCTTTATAATGAGCATGTTTCAATGGGCGGTACGCCCTTAGGTCCCAACCCAAGGTATTTCATGGAAAACTCGGAAAAACTCAAGAACAGCAAAGAAGTCATCGCCTACCTGGCGGAGCGCTTCCCCCAGTGTTTCGTCGCCACCGGCGAGGCCAAGCCGCTGAAGATCGGCATCTTCCAGGATCTGGCGGAGCGCCTGGCGGAAGATCCCAAGGTATCCAAGACCCTGCTGCGTACCGCCTTGCGTCAGTACACATCCAGCTGGCGTTACCTGCATGGCCTCAAGGCCGGCATGCAGCGGGTCGATCTGGACGGCAACCCCGCTGGCGAGCTGACCCAGGAGCATATCGACCATGCCAAGGGTGCGCTCAAGGAGAGCAAGGAAAAGGTGTTCGGTGCCCGCAAGGACAAGCCGGCGGCCAAAAAGCCGCGTCCCAAGGCGCGCAAGGTCGATCCTGCGAACTTGTCCGTGGAGCAGAATGTCAAAGTATTGCTGGGCAAGTCACCGGTTCCCGCTACCATTAAGGAAGTGACCCGGGATGATGTCCAGGTGGAGCTCAAGACCGGTATGTCGGTCCGCGTCAAGTTTGACCATCTTATTCTCTAAGGAGTAGGGTTTGACCAGTCACGGAATTCGTTTGTCTGTGGTAGCCGCCGGGCTGCTGGCGGCGTCGATGGCCTGGGCGGTACCGCCGGCCATCGAGGCGTCGGCCATTCCCGTTTTGGCGCCGGAAAGTCAGCATGCGGCCGCCAGCAAGCGGATTACCGCCCTGTTCACCCGCTCTCATTACCAGCAGTTCCAGCTGGATGACGCCTTCTCGGAAGAAATCTTCAATCGCTACGTCGAGAGCCTGGATTTCGGCAAGAACATCTTCACCCGGGACGATATCGCCCGCTTCAGCCGGTACAAGCACAGCTTCGATGATCTGCTGAAGGCCGGTCGGCTCGAAACCGCCTTCGAGATGTACAACGAGAGCCTGCAACGGCGTTACGAGCGCCTGGTCTACGCCCTGTCGCTGCTCGACAAGCCCATGAGTTTCGACGGCGACGAGCAGTACCAGTTCGATCGCAGCAAGGCCGACTGGCCCAGGGACAATCGTGAGCTCGACGAACTCTGGCGGCAGCGGGTCAAGTACGATGCCCTGAGCCTGGCCCTGGCCGACAAGGACTGGGACGAGATCAAGGACACCCTGGCCAAGCGTTACAACAACGCCATCAAGCGCCTGGTGCAGAGCGAGAGCGAGGATGCCTTCCAGAGTTTCGCCAACGCCTTTGCCCGCGCCATCGAGCCCCACACCAGCTACCTGAGCCCGCGCAATGCCGAACGCTTCGAGACCGAGATGAACCTCTCCCTCGAGGGCATAGGCGCCGTGCTGCAGGCCGAGGACGATTACACCGTGATCCGCTCCCTGGTGCCCGGCGGCCCGGCGGCCAAGTCCAGCGAGCTGCAACCCGAGGATCGCATCATCGGGGTGGGACAGAGCCCCGAGCAGATCGTCGACGTGATCGGCTGGCGGCTCGACGAGGTGGTGGATCTGATCAAGGGGCCCAAGGGCACCAGGGTCTGGCTGCAGATCCAGCGCGGCCAGGCAGTGGCCACCACGCCTCGCATCGTAGAGCTGATCCGCGACACGGTACGCCTGGAAGACAGGGCCGCCAGCGGCAAGGTCATCAAGGTAAACGGCGACAACATCGGCGTGGTCGAGATCCCCAGTTTCTACGTCAACCTGAGCGTGGACGTGACCAAGGAGATTGAAAAGCTCAAGCAGCAAGGGATCCGCGGCCTGGTGATCGATCTGCGCACCAACGGCGGCGGTGCCCTGACCGAGGCGTCGGCCCTTACCGGTCTTTTTATCGACAGCGGCCCCGTGGTGCAGATCCGCGACGGCCTGGGCCGTATCTCGGTCAACGGCGATGAAGACAACCAGCAGGTGTACGGCGGCCCCATGGCGGTGCTGGTGGACAGATACTCGGCCTCGGCCTCGGAGATCTTCGCCGCCGCCATGAAGGATTACGGCCGCGCCGTCATCCTGGGTGAGAACACCTTCGGCAAGGGCACGGTGCAGCAGCACCGCAGCCTGTCGCGCATCTACGATCTCTATGAAAACCCCATGGGCTTCGTGCAGTTCACCATCGCCAAGTTCTACCGTATCAATGGCGGCAGCACCCAGAACCGGGGGGTCAAGCCGGATATCCCGTTCCCCACCGCCATCGAGGCGGAGGAAACCGGTGAGAGCATGGAGAAAAACGCCTTGCCCTGGGACCAGATTTCCAGCCTCGATTTCGGGCGCATCCAGGATCTCGATCCCTACCTGCCCAAGCTGCGCCAGTGGCACCAGGCGCGTATCGAGCAGGATCCCGAGTTTACCTACATCTTCGAGGACATCCGGGAGTATCGCCGACTCAAGGACAAGGACTCGGTTTCCCTCAACCTGGCCGAGCGCAAGGCGGAGCTGAACGAGCAGGATGCCAAGTCCCTGGCCCGGCTGAACGATCGCCTGCGCCGTGCCGGCCTGGATCCGGTCGATTCCCTCGAGCAGGCGCCCAGCGATTTCGAGCCCGATGACAGCTATCTGCAGGAAGCGGCGCGCATCACCGCCGATCTGGCCAAACTGCTTGGCTGACCCTCAACCCGGATCCGGCGTGGCCGGATCCGGGCCTTCTTATTAAAGCCCGTGACGACTTTAACGAGATCTCCGCCATGACCCAAAGCAAACCCCAAGTTCAATATCGCGAAGATTATCAAGCGCCCCATTACTGGATAGACACCCTGGACCTGGACATCCAGCTGCACGACAGTGCCACCGAGGTGGTGGCCATCAGCCGCATCCGGCGCAATGGCGAGCACAGCGAGGATCTGGTGCTGGACGGCGAGCAGCTCGAACTGCTGCAGGTGGCCGTAAACGGGGTGGAGACCCGGCAGTATCAACAAACCGGGAACAGCCTGATCCTGTCCCAACTGCCCCCGGAATTCGTGCTCACCATCAAGACCCGCATCAATCCGGCAGCCAATACCGCCCTGGAAGGGCTCTACAAGTCGGGCTCGGCCTTCTGCACCCAGTGCGAGGCGCAGGGCTTTCGGCGCATCACCTACTACCTCGACCGGCCTGACGTGCTGGCCCGGTTCAGCACCCGCATCACCGCCGACGCCGGCCTCTATCCCTACCTGTTGTCCAACGGCAACCGGGTGGGGCAGGGGGTGCTCGACGACGGCCGCCACTGGGTGCAGTGGCAGGATCCCTTCCCCAAGCCGGCCTACCTGTTCGCCCTGGTGGCGGGGGACTTCGACGTGCTGCGCGACCGCTTCACCACCCACAGCGGACGTGAGGTGGCGCTCGAGATCTATGTGGACAAGGGCAACCTGCACCGGGCGGGGCACGCCATGGACAGCCTCAAGGCTTCCATGGCCTGGGACGAGCAACGCTGCCACCTGGAGTACGACCTCGACATCTACATGATAGTGGCGGTGGATTTCTTCAACATGGGGGCCATGGAAAACAAGGGCCTCAACGTCTTCAACGCCAAGTTCGTGCTGGCCGACGCCAGCACCGCCACCGACAACGACTACCTGGACATCGAGCGGGTGATCGGGCACGAGTACTTCCACAACTGGACCGGCAACAGGGTCACCTGCCGCGACTGGTTCCAGCTGTCCCTGAAGGAAGGACTGACGGTGTTCCGCGACCAGGAATTCTCCTCCGATCTGGGGTCGCGCACCGTCAACCGCATCCGCAACGTGCGCATCATCCGCGGTCCCCAGTTCGCCGAGGACGCCGGTCCCATGGCGCACCCGATCCGCCCGGACGCGGTGATCGAGATGAACAACTTCTACACCCTCACCGTGTACGAAAAGGGGTCGGAGGTGATCCGCATGCTGCACACCCTGCTGGGCGAGCAGGCCTTCCAGCGGGGCCTGGCCCTCTATCTGCAGCGTCACGACGGCCAGGCCGCCACCTGCGACGACTTTGTCGCCGCCATGAGCGAGGCCAGCGGCCGGGATCTGAGCCGCTTCAAGCGCTGGTATGGCCAGTCCGGTACCCCGGTATTGACGGTGACCGACCACTACGATGCCGAGGCCGGCCACTATCGCCTGACCGTGCGCCAGCACACCCCGCCGACCCGGGATCAGCAGGAGAAACTGCCGCTGCATATCCCGCTCAGCCTGGCGCTCTATACCGAGCAGGGCGAGCCGGTGCCGCTGATGAGCGGCGGCCGCGGCATAGGCCCGGTGCTGGACGTGCTGGAAGCCGAACAAAGCTTCCTGTTCGAACAGGTGCCTTCCCGGCCGACACCGGCCCTGCTGCAGGGCTTTTCCGCGCCGGTCAAACTGCACTACGACTACGGCGACGAGCAGCTGGCCCTGCTCGCCAAGTGCTGCCTGGACGAGTTTGTGCGCTGGGATGCGGTGCAGATGCTGGTCAACAAGACGGTGCTGGAGCAGGTAGCGCAGTTGCAACGCCAGCAGCAGCCGGCGTTGCCCCGGGTGCTGGTGGACGTGTTCCGCGCCACCCTGGAGGATGCCACCCTGGATCGGGCGCTCAAGGCGGAGATGCTGACCCTGCCGGATCTGGGCAGCCTACTGGAGCTGTTCGAGCAGGTCGACATCGAGCTGCTGGATCGGGTGCACCAGGGGTTGCAGCAAGACCTGGCCGTGGCCCTGCGCCCGCTGTGGCGGCAAGCCTACGAGGACAACCTGACGCCCGAGTATCGCATCGAGCATCAGGACATGGCGCGCCGGGCCCTGAAGAACGTGGCCCTCGGCTACCTGGCCCTGGCCGGGGAGGCGGAGCGGGTAGAGCGGCAATATGCCGCCGCCGACAATATGACCGACACCCTGGCGGCGATGAAGGCGGCGGTGCGTGCCGATCTGGCCGAACGCGAGGCGATGCTCGCCGACTTCGAGGCCAAATGGCGCCACGACGGCCTGGTGCTGGACAACTGGTTCCGGCTGCAGGCCACGGCGCCGGGGGCCGAGACCCTGGCCCGGGTACGGGAACTGATGCGGCATCCCACCTTCAGCCTGGGCAACCCGAACCGGGTCAGGGCGTTGATCGGGGCCTTCAGTGCCGGCAATCCGGTGCAGTTCCACCGCGCCGACGGCGCCGGCTACGATCTGCTGGTGGAGGTGCTGGAGCAGCTCAACCACAGCAATCCCCAGGTGGCCTCACGGCTGGTCACGCCGCTCATCCAGTCCGCCCGGCTGGACGAGGGACGCCGGCACCTGATCCGGGTCCGGCTGGAACGGCTGATGGCCCTGCCGGATCTGTCCCGGGATCTGTTCGAGAAGATCAGCAAGGCCCTGGCCTGATGCAGAGGCTGCGCTTTCGCCTGGCCATTTCCCAGGCGCAGTTGCTGCGTTATTACCAGGGGCGGGTCGCGGCCCTGTCGGTGAATACCGAACAAGGGCTGCGGCTGCAGGTGCCCCTGCACCATTTTCGCGGCTTCGTCGGCCACAACGGCCTGAACGGTTATTTCGAAATCGAGCTGGACGGGCAGAATAAACTGCAGCAGTTGAGCCGGTTGTCATAATCATCACCGCAAGTGCATAGAAAAAGCCCGTTTCTCGGGCTTTTTTCCTTATTTAATCGGGCGTTTTCGTTTATTAACGGGCGGCCCGCTTAATTATTCAAAATCGGAATAAAACAATTCATTTACTTTCAGCATATTCTTTCGTGAAAGTATTTTCATCCATTGTATATATTCCGCTCACAAGTGACCTGGTCGATATTTTTCGGCCTTAATTCACTGCATTTCTCGCATTCGGCCTGGGCCGGGCTTACACTGGGCGGGTCCCGTTGGGGCTACTCTCCCCATGGTTATTGCCTGTACCCGAGGAACACTACGCCATGACATTCAAAGACGCAGCAACATCCGTTTTGCTCGAAAACGTCAATCAATTGGTAGAAGACAAATTTTCCGATCACACCGCGCCACTGGTGAACACCTTTGTCAGCAAGCTTTACAGCGGCATGACCCACGATGACCTCAATCACCGTAACGACAGCGATCTCTACGGTGCGGCCATCAGCCTGTGGAACGCCTTCGAAACCCGTGCCGAGCAGGCACCCTATGTGCGGGTATACAACCCCGAACTTTCCCGCCATGGCTGGCAGTCTCCTCACACCATCGTCGAACTGATCATCAAGGACGCGCCTTTCCTGGTGGACTCCATCCGCATGGCGCTGACCCGCCTCGGCATCACCTCGCACCTGATGCTGCACCAGCCGATGCACCTTGTCCGCGACGAGCAGGGCAAGTTGCAGCGGATCCTCGGCCGCCGGGAGCAGGATCAGCAGAACCGGGTGGAAACCGCCTTCCTGATCGAGATCGATCGCCAGCCCGAGGCCGAGGCCCGGGAGCGGCTGCGCGACGAGCTGTTGTCGGTGGTGGAGGAAGTGGCATTGGCGGTGGGAGACTGGCAACCCATGGTCGACCGGCTCAACGACATCATCAAGGCGCTGCCCAAGCAGGCCAAGGGCACGGATCCGGATGACCTCAAGGAGACCCTGGCTTTCCTGAACTGGGTGGCGGATCACAACTTCACCCTGATGGGCTATCGCCGCTACAACGTGTCCGCCATCGAGGGTGACTACGAGCTGCTCCCCGAGCCCGAGTCCGGCCTGGGGCTGATGCGCAAGGCCCTGCACAGCGATGGCCTCAAGCTCAGCAGCCTGACCGCGACCGCCCGCGAAGCCGCGCTCAGCAAGGACATTCTGGTCCTGACCAAGACCAACCACAAGTCCCGGGTGCACCGGCCCGCCTATATCGACTATATCGGCGTCAAGCGCTTCGATGCCAAGGGCAATGTCGTCGGCGAGGATCGCTTTATCGGCCTCTACGCCTCCAGCATCTACAACACCAGTGCCATGCAGATCCCGCTGATCGGCGCCAAGCTCAAGCGCATCATCGACGCCTCCGGCCTGGAGCGCGGCTCCCATGCCTACAAGGCGCTGCTCAACATCCTGGAAACCTATCCCCGCGACGAACTGATCCAGGCCACCGAGAAGGAACTGCTCGACATCGGCATGGGCGTGCTCGGCATGCAGGAGCGGGACATGACCCGGCTGTTCGTGCGCCGGGATCTGTTCGGCCGCTTCTTCTCCTGCATGGTGTACGTCACCAAGGAGCGTTACAACACCGCCCTGCGGGAAAAGACCCAGCGTATCTTCCAGCGCTATTTCGGCTCCACCGAGGAGGTGGAATTCACCACCTATTTCTCCGAAGGCGTACTGGCCCGCACCCACTACCTGATCCGGGTGCAGAACAACTCTATGGACATTGATGTGAACGAGATCCAGGCAAACCTGATTGAAGCGGCCCGCAGTTGGGAAGACAAACTGGAGCAGTCCCTGTCCACCAGTTTCGGTGAAGCCGAGGGCAACCGGCTGAAGAACAAGTATCGCAACGCTTTCCCCCGCGCCTATACCGAAGAGGTGCTGCCGGGCTCGGCGGTGGCCGACATCGAGAAACTGGAAGCGCTGAGCGACGATGACAAGCTCGGCATGCTGTTCTACCGGGCTCAGGAAGAAGAACGCGATTCCAACCGGGTTCGGCTCAAGCTCTACCACAGGGCCGAGCCCATCCACCTGTCCGACGTACTGCCCATGCTGGAAAACATGGGGCTGCGGGTCATCGGCGAAACCCCCTATGAAATCGACTGTGCCGGCGAGACCTTCTGGATCCTCGATTTCTCCATGTTCTACACCGGCGCCCCGCTCGATCTGGATGCCAGCCAGGAGCGCTTCCAGAAAGCCTTCGCCCAGGTTTGGGCCAACGAGCTGGAAAGCGACGGCTTCAACCGCCTGGTGCTGGCCGCCGGCCTGTCCGGCCGGGAAGTCAGCGTGCTGCGCGCCTATGCCAAGTACATGCGCCAGACCGGCGTCAGCTTCAGCCAGAGCTATATCGAGGAGACCCTGTCCCGCTATCCGGAACTGGCCGGGCTGCTGTTCACCCTGTTCCAGCGCCGGCTGTCGCCCAGGCTCAAGCAGGATCCCAAGCAGATCCAGAAGCTGCACCAGCAGCTGATCGACGAGCTGGACAAGGTCGCCAACCTGGACGACGACCGCATCATCCGCCGTTACATGGAGATGATCGAAGCCACCCTGCGCACCAACTTCTACCAGCCGGCCGCCGACGGCCGCGACAAGCCCTACATCTCCTTCAAGATGGCGCCGGAGCTGATCAGCGAGATGCCGCTGCCACTGCCCAAGTTCGAGATCTTCGTGTACTCGCCGCGGGTGGAAGGGGTGCACCTGCGCTGGGGCAAGGTCGCCCGGGGCGGCCTGCGCTGGTCCGATCGCCGGGAAGACTTCCGTACCGAGGTGCTCGGCCTGGTCAAGGCCCAGCAGGTGAAGAACACCGTTATCGTACCGGTGGGCGCCAAGGGCGGCTTCGTGTGCAAGCAGCTGCCGGTGGGCGATCGCGCCGCCTTCCTCAAGGAAGGCCAGAACTGCTACCGCCTGTTTATCCGCGGCCTGCTCGACGTGACCGACAACATCGTCCAGGGTGAGGTGATCCCGCCCAAAAACGTGGTGCGTCACGACGAGGACGACTACTACTTGGTAGTGGCCGCCGACAAGGGCACCGCCACCTTCTCCGACATCGCCAACGAAATCAGTGCCGAGTACGGCCACTGGCTGGGCGATGCCTTCGCTTCCGGCGGCTCGGTCGGTTACGACCACAAGAAGATGGGCATTACCGCCCGCGGCGCCTGGGAATCGGTCAAGCGCCACTTCCGCGAGCTCGGCATCGACTGCCAGCAGACCGACTTCACCTGTGTCGGGGTCGGCGACATGGCCGGGGACGTGTTCGGCAACGGCATGCTGCTGTCGCCCCATACCCGCCTGGTGGGCGCCTTCAACCATATGCACATCTTTATCGATCCCGAGCCGGAGGCGGCGGCGACCTTCAAGGAGCGGGAGCGGCTGTTCCAGCTGCCCGGCTCAAGCTGGGATGACTACGATCGCAGCCTGATCTCCGAGGGCGGCGGCATCTTCCTGCGCTCGGCCAAGTCCATCAAGCTCAGTCCCCAGATGAAGAAGCTGCTGGGTACCCAGAAGGCCAGCCTGACCCCGACCGAGGTGATCCGTCATTTGCTGATGGCCGAGGTGGATCTGCTGTGGAACGGCGGCATCGGCACCTACATCAAGTCCCGCCGGGAGACCGACGCCGACGTGGGCGATCGCGCCAACGACGCGGTGCGGGTCAATGGCGAGGATGTGCGCGCCAGGATAGTGGGCGAGGGCGGCAACCTGGGCTGCACCCAGCTGGGCCGGGTCGAATACGCCGGCCATGGCGGCCGCATCAACACCGATTTCACCGACAACGTGGGCGGGGTGGACTGCTCCGACAACGAGGTCAACATCAAGATCCTGCTCAACGCCCTGGTCGACAAGGGTGAACTGACCAAGAAGCACCGGGATCAGATGTTGTACGACATGACCCAGGACGTGGCCGAGATCGTGCTGACCAACGCCTATCGCCAGTCCCAGACCATTTCCATCACCCAGCACAGGGGTGCGAGTCCGCTCAAGGAGCACCAGCGCTTTATGCAATGGCTGGAGCGGGAAGGCAAACTCGATCGCAATCTCGAGTACCTGCCGAGCGACGAAGAGCTGGCCGAGCGCATGGCCGCGGGGCGTGGCCTGACCCGGCCCGAGCTGGCGATACTGGTGGCCTACGGCAAAATGGTGCTGAAAGAGCTGCTCAACGTGCCCGAGCTGACCGACAACGCCTATGTCGCCCGCCTGCTGCCCGCCAGCATGCCGGCCCAGCTGGTGGAACGCTTCGGCGAGGCGCTGATGGAGCACCCGCTGCGGGGCGAGATCATCGCCACCCGCCTGGCCAACATCATGGTCAACGACATGGGCTTCAACTTCGCCAACCGCATGCAGGACGAGACCGGCGCCAGCATGAGCGACATCGCCGTCAGCTTCCTGATCGCCCGGGAAGTGTTCGGCATGAATGCCCTGCTGCGCGACATCGAGGCCCTCGACAACCAGGTGGCGGCCGAGACCCAGCTCGAGATGTTCTACCAGGTACGGCGCATGGTCCGCCGGGCCACCCGCTGGTTCCTGCGCAGCCGCAACCGCAACCTGGGCATCGAGGAAACCATCGCCCAGTTCAAACCGGCCTACGACACCCTGGCTGAGCACCTCTACGAGGTGATGGTGGACGCGGAAGTGACCGAGCACCAGGCCGCCGTGGCCCGCCTGGAAGCACAGGGGGTTCCCCCCTCGGTGGCGCGGCGGGTCTCCCACATGAGCAGCCTGTTCTCCGCCCTGGATCTGGCCCAGGTAGCGGCCGAACAGGAACGGGACATCCGGGTGGTGGCCGAGCTGTATTTCCACCTCGGCGCCGAGCTGGAGCTGCACTGGTTCCTGGATCAGATCAACCAGCAGGCGGTGGGCAACCACTGGCAGGCTCTGGCCCGGGCCGCCTTCCGCGAGGATCTGGACTACCAGCAGCGCAGCCTCACCTCGGTGGTGCTGAAAAACTGTAAAGCCCAGGGCGAATGCGCTAGTATGCTCGACCAGTGGCTTAATGAGCATGAGCAGTTGCTCAATCGCTGGCGACACCTGCTGGCCGACTTCAAGACCTCCGGCGCTCACGAATTCGCCAAGTTCTCGGTCGCCCTGCGCGAGCTGAACCTGCTCCATCTCAACTGCATGAACGCCGTCTGACGGTGTAAAACGCAAAAGCCCCGGCCATGACCGGGGCTTTTTTATGAGGAAAACAACGTGTATTCACTGGCTAAATCCCTGCTTTTTCAATGTGACCCCGAGCACGCCCACGAGCTGACCATCAAGGGTCTGGCCAAGACCCAGCACAGCCCCCTGGCGGCCCTGTACCGCCGGCCGCTGATCCAGAACCCGGTGCAACTGATGGGGCTGACCTTCACCAACCCGGTGGGACTGGCGGCCGGGCTCGACAAGAACGGGGACTGCATCGACGCCTTCGCCGCCATGGGCTTCGGCTTTATCGAGGTGGGCACCGTGACTCCGCGCCCCCAGGAGGGCAACGAGAAGCCGCGGCTGTTCCGGGTGAAGCCGGCGGAGGGCATCATCAATCGCATGGGGTTCAACAACCAGGGTATCGATTATCTGATTGAAAACGTGAAGCGCTCCCGTTATCAGGGCGTGCTCGGCATCAATATCGGCAAGAACAAGGACACCCCCATCGAGCACGGCAAGGACGATTACCTGATCTGCATGGAAAAATCCTATCCCCATGCGGGCTATATCACCGTCAATATTTCCTCGCCCAATACCCCGGATCTGCGCTCCCTGCAATATGGCGAGGTACTCGACGATTTATTGTCTTCCCTCAAGCAAAAGCAGAAGGAATTGGCCGAGCGCCATGGCAAATACGTGCCCCTGGTGGTGAAAATAGCGCCGGATTTGACCAGCGAGGAAATTGAGCAGATCGCCGACAGCCTGGTGCGCTTTGAAATAGACGGCGTCATCGCCACCAATACCACCCTGGATCGTTCCTTGATCTTCGATCTTCCCCACGCCTACGAGGCCGGCGGCCTGAGCGGCCGGCCGGTACAGGGCAAGAGCACCGAGGTGATCGCCGAGCTGGCCCGCCGCCTCGACGGCCGTCTGCCCATTATCGGGGTAGGGGGAATCGACTCCCTCACCGCGGCCCGCGAAAAAATGGCCGCCGGCGCCAGCCTGGTGCAGATTTATTCCGGTTTTATTTATCACGGCCCGGGCTTGATCCAGACCCTGGCCAGGCATCTTTAAAGCACGGACGGAAATGGACGGCGGCCAGGGAAGGCTTGCCGGCTCCCGGATAAAAATGGGTGCAAATGCGTCATATCGATGAAAGTTTGCTCCCTACCATGAAATACAATATATATTAAGGTGTTGGGGACGAGACTTTTCTTTTATTCACAAGGTGTGATCCGGATGCTGCTAAAACCAAACGACAGCTGGCGCTGGTTTCTCGGAGATGAGCGGCGCCTGATGCTGGATTTAGGGGAGGAGATGCTGTTCGCCACTCCTTACCTGCATAAACAGCTGGTCTGTGCCGAGGGCATGAGCCAGTGCTTTTCGGTGGAAGACACCGGCCTTTATTATACCTTTCTCGACAAGCTGGGCGGTATCCATGCGCCGGCGCAGCGGGTGCAGGCGGCCCTCAATGCCGTGGCGGTGGCCCGTTTCTACAAGCCATTGATGCCCCAGAGCTGGTTTTTCACGCAACAGGCGGATTATCACCAGCCCGAGCTGGGCGAGCTGATCGGCCTGGCGGTGGCGGGTGAACGGCTGACCCTGATGGTGGTGGAAACCTCGGCCTCGGCGTCGGTCTGTGTCTCCCTGTCGGTGCCGACCGCCCTGAACGACAGCAAGCAGTTGCCGACCTTCGGCGCCATCAAGGTAATGAACGACAGGTTGATAAGCCTCGAGGAAATCGAGCAGGAAGAAGAACTTCGCAGGGTAGGGTAAAACCGGAAAAATTGGTTGCGGGAGCCGGATTTGAACCGACGACCTTCGGGTTATGAGCCCGACGAGCTACCAGGCTGCTCCATCCCGCGTCCGGTATTTAACGTCTTGCAGTGTGCTTTCAGGCTGTTGTGCGTCAAGTTGGTTGCGGGAGCCGGATTTGAACCGACGACCTTCGGGTTATGAGCCCGACGAGCTACCAGGCTGCTCCATCCCGCGTCCGGTACTTAACGTCTTACAGCGTGCTTGTCAGGTTGTCTGTTATCAGGTTGGTTGCGGGAGCCGGATTTGAACCGACGACCTTCGGGTTATGAGCCCGACGAGCTACCAGGCTGCTCCATCCCGCGCCTGAACCTTGATAAGGTAAACCTTGTATTGCCTTTCCGAGAACTGGTTGCGGGAGCCGGATTTGAACCGACGACCTTCGGGTTATGAGCCCGACGAGCTACCAGGCTGCTCCATCCCGCGTCCTCAGGCTGCGTATACTAGTGATCCCCATCACTGAACGCAAGGACTTTGCCAGAAGTTTATTCCGGTTGCGCAATAATACCGCTATATGCCTATCTTCCGCGCAGGGCGGCGGCAATTTTTACAGCCCCCGGGCCGTTTCAGGTATAATACCGCCTTCTTTTATCAGACAAGCCTGACTATGCTGCCGTTTTTTGCTACCTGCCCCAAGGGGCTGGAATCCCTACTCACCGATGAACTGCAACAGCTGGGTGCCAGCGAGCTCCAGGAGACCGTGGCCGGCGTGGCCTTCCGGGGCAGCCTGGAAACCGCCTACCGCGCCTGCCTGTGGTCGCGGCTGGCCTCGCGCATCATGCTGCAGCTGGCCGACTTCACCATGCGCGACGACATGGATCTCTACCTGGGGGCGGCCAACATCGAGTGGGAGCGGCATATCCAGGAGGGCCAGACCTTCGCGGTGGACTTTTCCGGCGGCAACAACGCCATCACCAACACCCAGTACGGCGCCCTCAAGATCAAGGACGCCATCGTCGACCGTCTGAGCAAGCGCCGGGGCGAGCGGCCGAGCGTGGACAAGCGGGCGCCCGACATCCGCATCCTCGCTCACCTCAAGCGCAACCAGCTCAGCATCACCCTGGATCTGTCCGGCCCGGCCCTGCACCAGCGCGGCTACCGCCAGCAGGCGGGGGAGGCGCCGCTCAAGGAAAACCTGGCCGCCGCCATACTGCTGCGCAGCGGCTGGGACAAACGCGCCCCCCTGGTCGATCCCATGTGCGGCTCGGGCACACTATTAATAGAAGCGGCGCTGATGGCCGCCGATCAGGCCCCCGGCCTGCTGCGCCCACGGTTCGGCTTTATGGCCTGGTCCGGTCACGATGATGCCCTGTGGCAGCAGGTCAAGGCCGAAGCCACGGTGCGTGCCACCCGCGGCCTCAAGCAGGCCGAGCCGGTGCTGTTCGGTTTCGATCAGGACAAGCGGGTGCTGGGCTTCGCCCGGGACAACGCCGAGGCGGCCGGGGTCGCGGCGCTGGTGCGTTTCGAGCAGGGCAGCGTCGATGCCCTCACCAATCCCGCCGAACAGCCCGGCTGGCTGATTTCCAACCCGCCCTACGGCGAGCGCCTGAGCGAGTTTCCTTCCCTGCTCGGTCTGCACCAGGCCCTGGGCGACAAGCTGCGGGATCAGTTCAAGGGCTGGCATGTGAGCCTGATCTCCAGCTCCCCGGAGCTGCTCAGCTGCCTGCGGCTGCGGCCCGAGAAAAGCTACAAGCTGTTCAACGGCGCCCTGGCCTGCGAGCTGCGCAACTACCGCATCGCCGAGGATGCCAGGGCCGCCCGCCCGCTGGCGGAGGATTTCGCCAACCGCCTGGCCAAGAACCTCAAGGCGCTGGAAAAGTGGGCCAGGGCCGAGCAAATCGACTGCTACCGGCTGTACGACGCGGATCTGCCCGAGTACAACGCCGCCATCGACCGCTACCGGGATCACTTGGTGATCCAGGAATACGCGGCGCCCAAGAGCATCCCCGAACACAAGGCCCGGGCCCGCTTCTTCGATCTGGTGCAGGCCACCATGGCGGTGACCGGGGTGCCCGGCGACAAGGTGGTGCTCAAGGTGCGCGCCCGGCAGAAGGGCACCGAGCAGTATGAAAAGCTGGACCGGCGCGAACAGTGGATGGAGGTGCAGGAGCACAACGCCCGCCTGCTGGTCAACCTGTACGACTACCTGGACACCGGCCTGTTCCTGGATCACCGGCCCATCCGCAAGCGGCTGGGGGAGCTGGCCCGGGGCAAGGACTTCCTCAACCTGTTTGCCTACACCGGCACCGCCACCGTGCACGCCGGCCTGGGCGGCGCCAAATCCACCACCACGGTGGACATGTCCCGCACCTATCTGGCCTGGGCCGAGCGCAACATGCAGCTCAACGGCCTGACCGGCCGGCGCCACCAGTTTATCCAGGCGGACTGCCTGGGCTGGCTGAGCCAGTCCGGCGCCGATTACGATCTTATCTTCGTCGATCCGCCGACCTTCTCCAATTCCAAGCGGATGGAGGACAGCTTCGATGTACAGCGGGATCATGTGGAGCTGCTGCACCTGCTGAGCAAGCGGCTGCGCCCGGACGGGCTGTTGATCTTTTCCAACAACAAGCGCCACTTCAAGCTGGATCACGGGGCCCTGGCCGAGCTGGGACTGGCGGCGAAAGACATCACCAAGGCCAGCCTGCCCAAGGATTTCGCCCGCAACCCGCAGATCCACAACTGCTGGGAAATCCGCTGGAGCCAACCCCATGAGTGACCGGATGACGCTGTTTTCCACCGACGGCTGCCACCTGTGCGAGCAGGCCTGGCGGCTGTTGGAGCAGACCGGGCTGGCCGCCGACACCGACATCAAGGACATCATCGACGACGAGCGCTGGCTTGCCGCCTACGCGGTGCGCATCCCGGTGCTGCGCCGCGCCGACGGCGCCGAGCTGGACTGGCCCTTTACCGCCGCCGACCTTATCGACTTTAGCCGAGTAACATCATGAGTTTGCTGACCCTGCAGAACGCCCAGCTGGCGTTCGGAGATGCCCCGCTGCTGGACGGGGTGGAATTGAACATTCAGGCCGGTGAACGGCTGTGTATCGTCGGCCGCAACGGCGCCGGCAAATCGACCCTGATGAAGGTGATCGCCGGCGACATCCAGCTTGACGATGGCCGTCGCCAGCTGCAGCAGGGGGTGAAAATCGCCCGGCTGGAGCAGGATCCGCCCCAGGTCGACGACGATCAGACGGTGTTCGACTACGTGGCCGGCGGCCTGGCGGAGCTGGGCGAGCTGCTGGCCGCCTACCATCACCAGCTGGAGAAGGTGAGCCACGACAGCTCCGACAAGGCGATGAAGGAGCTGATGCGGCTGCAGGAGCAGGTGGAGCACGCCGACGGCTGGCAGTTCGACACCCGCATCAACCAGAGCCTGACCCTGCTCGGCCTGAACGGCGACACCCGGCTCCAGGATCTGTCCGGCGGCTGGCTGCGCAAGGTGGCCCTGGCCCGCGCCCTGGCCAACGATCCCGACATCCTGCTGCTGGACGAACCCACCAACCACCTGGACATCGACGCCATCGCCTGGCTGGAGGGCTTCCTGGTCGATTTTCGCGGCGCCATCGTCTTTATCAGCCACGATCGGGCCTTTATCCGCAAGATGGCCACCCGCATCCTGGATCTGGACCGGGGCAAGCTCTCCAGCTGGCCCGGCAACTACGACGACTACCTGGTCAACAAGGAAGAGGCGTTGCGGGTGGAGGCGGAGCAGAACGCCCTGTTCGACAAGCGCCTGGCCCAGGAGGAAGCCTGGATCCGCCAGGGCATCAAGGCGCGTCGTACCCGTAACGAAGGCCGGGTGCGGGCGCTGAAGGCGCTGCGTAATGAGCGCAGCCAGCGGCGGGAGAGCCTGGGCAAGGTCAACGTCACCCTGGACGAGGTGCGCCGCTCGGGCAAAATCGTGTTCGAGGCGGAAAAGCTGGGTTTCAGCTACGAAGGCAAGCCTATCCTCAAGGACTTTTCCGCCCTGGTGCAGCGGGGCGACAAGATTGCCCTGGTCGGCCCCAACGGCTGCGGCAAGAGTACCCTGATCAAGCTGCTGCTGGGCCAGCTCGAGGCCCAGAGCGGCACCCTCAAGGGCGGCACCAAGCTGGAAGTGGCCTATTTCGATCAGTACCGGGAGCAGCTCGATCCCGAGCGCACCGTGATGGACAACCTGGCCGACGGCAAGCAGGAAGTGGAGGTGGGCGGCAAGAGCCGCCACGTGCTGGGCTACCTGCAGGATTTCCTGTTCGAGCCCAAGCGCGCCCGGACCCCGGTGAAGGCGCTGTCCGGCGGCGAGAAGAACCGGCTGCTGCTGGCCCGGTTGTTCCTCAAGCCCTGCAACCTGCTGGTGCTGGACGAGCCCACCAACGATCTGGACGTGGAAACCCTGGAGCTGCTCGAAGAGCTGCTCGCCGACTACCAGGGCACCCTGCTGCTGGTCAGCCACGACCGGGACTTTATCGACAATACCGTGACCCACTGCTGGCTGTTCGAAGGCGAGGGCAGGGTGAGCGAGTACGTGGGCGGCTACCAGGACATGCTGTTCCAGCGCGCGCACCAGACCGAGGCGACGCCAACCAGGGAGAAGGAAGAGAAGCCCGCGCCCCGGGTGGAGAAGCCGGCGCCCAAGTCCGGCAAGAAGCTGTCGTACAAGCTGCAGCAGGAGCTGGACGGTTTGCCCGCCCGCCTGGAGCAGCTGGAGCAGCAGATCGCCGCCCTGCAGGAGGAGATCAACGCGCCCGACTTCTTCGCCCAGCCGGAGGCGGTGACCCAGTCCCGGTTGCAGGCCCTGGCGGCGGTGGAAGCCGAGCTGGAGCAGGCCTTTGCCCGCTGGGAGGAGCTGGAGGAGCTGGCGGCCGGCTGAGTGAGCCGGCTCACAATTCCGGCTTTTGCTCTTTCATCAAAACTTCATAAATATCAGTCGCTAATCCGGGAAGCTGAGCTATGCTCAGAAATTGGCCTTGATCTCACTCATCAACTCAACTATTCATAGGGTGCGGCCGTTGGATTGGCCGTGCACTTTTTGTTGATTAAATGAGGGTTATACCTATGAAGAGACAAAAACGTGACCGTTTGGAAAGAGCGCGTACCCGCGGTTACCAAGCTGGAGTCAGTGGTCGTTCTAAAGAGCAGTGCCCCTACAACGATTTCGATGCCAAAGGCCATTGGTTAGGGGGCTGGCGAGACGCAATGGAAGACAAAGGCTCTGGCCTCTTCATGAAGTAAACATTTTTCTCCTTCAACAAAAAAGGCCCCGAACATCGGGGCCTTAACGTATCCGTTGCCTGCTCAGAAGCTGGAGGTATCGGTGAAGAGACCGACCTTCAGATCCTTGGCCTCGTAGATCACGCGGCCGTCCACTTCCACGATGCCGTCGGCGATGCCCATGATCAGCTTGCGCCAGATCACCCGCTTCATGGTGATTTTGTAGGTCACTTTCTTGGCGGTGGGCAGGATCTGGCCGGTGAATTTCACCTCGCCCACGCCCAGGGCGCGACCCTTGCCGGGGCCGCCCTTCCAGCCCAGGAAGAAGCCCACCAGCTGCCACATGGCGTCCAGGCCCAGGCAGCCGGGCATGACGGGATCGCCGGGGAAGTGGCAGTCGAAGAACCACAGCTCGGGGTTGATATCCAGCTCGGCCAGGATCTCGCCCTTGCCGTGCTCGCCGCCTTCGTCGCTGATGTGCACGATGCGGTCCATCATCAGCATGTTGGGGGCGGGCAGCTGGCTGTTGCCCGGGCCGAACAGTTCACCACGGCTACAGGCCAGCAGTTCGTCTTTGGTAAAGGCGTGTTTGCCCAGTTCTTTCTGTGAAGGCATTTCACTCTTCCTGATTCGAGCAGACCACAATGGCCTGG
Organism: Zobellella denitrificans; assembly: GCF_002407485.1. NCBI lineage: Bacteria > Pseudomonadati > Pseudomonadota > Gammaproteobacteria > Aeromonadales > Aeromonadaceae > Zobellella > Zobellella denitrificans. The sequence goes on from NZ_CP012621.1 coordinate 1,941,794, forward strand.
TGACAAAATTGGCGTCACTTTAGCGAACAGCTGTGCGCCAGACAAGTCCGATCTCTAATTCCGGCGGAATAAACGCCGTAAAAAGCCGCTTTCCATGGTGTGGCCGTTGAGGTCGTCCAGCCGCTCGCGGATGCGCCCGAACAGGGTCTCGGGCCTGTCCACGTCGCCCGCCGGGCAGCCGGTGAGCAGCTCGATGGCCTCTTCCACATGGGCCACCGGGTAGATATGGAAGCGACCCTCGGCCACGGCGGCACAGACCTCGTCGGACAGGTTGAGCTGCAGCCGGTTACTGGCCGGGATCAGCACCCCCTGCTCGCCGGTCAGGCCCTGCAGCCGGCACAGCCGGAAAAAGCCTTCTATCTTCTCGTTGACGCCGCCCACCGGCTGCACCTTGCCGAACTGATCCACGGCACCGGTAATGGCGAAGTGCTGGTAAATCGGCTCCCGGGCCAGGGCCGAGAGCAGGGCGCACAGGCCGGCGAGGGAGGCGCTGTCGCCGTCGATTTCGTGGTAGGACTGCTCGAACACCAGGTTGGCGGAAAGCGGGGAGGGATGCTCGGCGCCGAACAAATTGGCCAGGTAGCCGTGGATGATCATCATGGCCTTGGCATGGATATGGCCGGCCAGCTCCGCCTTGCGCTCGATGTCGGCGATGTCGCCGTCGCCCAGGTGCACGGTGGCGGTGAGCCGCACCGGCTCACCAAAGTCGTAGGGGTGGCCCACTATCTGGATCACCGAGAGGCCGTTGATCTGGCCCACTTCCCGGCCCCGGGTCTGCAGCAGGATCTGGCCGTCGCGCACCCCCAGATCCGAGTGCTCCACCAAAAAGCTCAGCCGGTAGTCCTGCTCCTGCTGGGCCAGCACCACCTGGGCCTCGGTGATGAGTTCGCCCTGCTCGCGCTTGGCGATGACGTCGGCCAGCTGCATCAGGGCGAGCAGCTGGGCTTCCACCAGGGAGAGCCGGTGCTGGTGCTCGGTGAGACGGCTGCCGTAGCGGCACAGGCGCAGCATGGCGCCCCTGTCCATGTCCAGCAGTTCGTGCTTGCGGCGCAGGTGGGCCAGGAAGCCGAGGTAGGTCGGCAGATCCGCTTGGGCATCCCACTCGGGGATGATGTCGGCGCGCAAAAAGGCGAGGGTATCCAGCTCCCGGTCCAGGATATAGAGCTCGGCCACCGACATGCGATCGCCCACCAGGATCAGGTGGATATCCAGGGGCGGCGGCTCGGGCTGGAAGTAGAAGGCCGCCATTTCCGCCGGCCGGCTCCACTCCACCCGGCGGGTGACCAGGGCGTTTTTCAGCCGGAACCAGAGATTGGGCTGATCCAGCAGCTCTTCGATCGGCACTATCAGGTAACCGCCGTTGGCCTGGTGGATAAGCCCCGGCTCCAGCAGGTGATGGTGGCTGAACACCGAGCCCTGCTCGGTCTGGAAGTGGATGGCGCCGAACAGCTGCTCGGCGCTGAACTGGCGGGCGTAGACGATGGGAATGGTGCTGTCGTGGCGGTGCACCATCAGGTTGATGAGGATGGGGTGGCTGAAGCCGCCGCCGGCGGCCACGTGCTGGGACAGCAACGACAGGTAGTCGGCAATCTTCTCGTCGTTGCCCTGTTTCTTCAGGATCCGCTGGACGATGTGCTCGGCCTCCAGGTGGCGGGAGGACAGCTCCAGCAACTGGCCGACCAGCTCGCAGAACTCGATGCCGGTACCGGCCTTGAGCCTGAGCCAGATCGGCTTTTGCGGATGATGCAGGTTTTCCGCGTAGCAGAGATCGAACAGATCCGCGTGGTTGGCGTGCTTTTGCACCAGATCCTGCACCAGCTCCTCGTAATCCACCCCCGGGAAACCGTTCAGCAGCAGCACCGGATTGGCGGCGTTCAGCCCCGCCAGGGTGGCGAAGGCGGAATCGGCCCGGGCCTGCAGCGCGCTGAACGGCAGGGGAGTGACATCGTTCAGGCTGGCGAGATCGGGCAGGGAAAAAGCAGGATTCAGTTCGGCAGGACTCAGTGGTTGCACTCGAAAACTCATCAACTTAGGTAAATTGCAGCCAGTATACTTGAGCCGGCCGGCAGGTCGAGCCTCTGTGTAAAAATCTGTGCCGGCTTGTCGCGCAATCGTCATGCGCCGGTCACCGCCCTGTCATCCCGGCCCGCGACCATGGGAGCCGAGCAGGGAGGAGAGCCCATGGTACTGGATGCATTGACCCGCCTCGATCACCGGCTGTTTCGCCGAACCCAGGCCAGCCGCCACTGGCAGCAGCGGGCCTGGCTGGCCCGCTGGATTTCCCGCACCGGCGACGGTCCGCCCTATGTGCTGCTGGGGCTCTTCTTCTGGCTGAGCCGGGAGGCGCCGCTGCAGGCCTATGTGCTGGATCTGTTGCTGGCCTTCGCCCTGGAGCTGCCGCTCTACCTCAGCCTGAAAAATGGTTGCCGGCGGCGCCGGCCGGCGCTGGCCCTGCCGGACGCCCGGGCCTATATCGCCCCTTCCGACCGCTTCAGCCTGCCGTCGGGTCACACCGCCGCCGCCATGCTGGTGGCCAGCCTGAGCCTGCTGCATTTCGGCGCCGCCGCCTGGCCGGTGCTGCCCTGGGCGTTGCTGGTGGGCTGGTCCCGGGTCTGGCTGGGGGTGCATTTTCCCTCCGATATCCTCGCCGGGCTGCTGCTGGGCGGCCTGGTCGCCCTGTTGGTTTTTTAAGGGGGGAGTCCGATGCGCATTCTTTACGGAGTACAGGGTACCGGCAACGGCCACATCACCCGGGCCAGGGTCATGGCCGCGGCGCTGCGCCGGCGCGGGCTGGCGGTGGATTTCCTGTTCAGCGGCCGGCGGCCGGAAGACTATTTCGACATGGCGACATTCGGCGACTACCAGAGCCGCAGCGGGCTCACCTTCGTCACCCGGCGGGGGCGGGTCGATACCCTGGCCACCCTGGGCCGCTGCCGCCCGCGGCAACTGCTGAAGGATATCCATGCCCTGCCGGTGCGGGACTACGATCTGGTGCTGAACGACTTCGAGCCGGTCACCGCCTGGGCCGCCCGGCGGGCGGGGGTGCCCTGCGTCGGTATCAGCCACCAGGCCGCCTTTCTGAGCGATATTCCCCGGCAGGGGGAGGGCTGGCTGAACCGCCGGCTTATCCGCCATTTTGCGCCGGCCGACGGCCAGTTGGGCCTGCACTGGCACCATTTCGGGCAACCATTGCTGCCACCGCTGATAGCGCCGGCGCCGGCCGTCGCCGCCACCGTGCCCGACAAGGTACTGGTATACCTGCCGTTCGAGGCGCCGGGGGATATCGCGGCCCTGCTCGGGGGCTTTCCCCATGTCCGGTTCTACTGCTATCACCCCGGGGCCGCGCCGCGGGAGCAGGGACACCTGCACTGGCGCACGCCATCGCGTCAGGGATTTCTGCGGGATCTGGCGGAGTCCGCCGGTGTTATCGCCAACAGCGGCTTCGAGTTGTCCTCGGAGGCGTTGAGCCTGGGCAAGAAACTGCTGGTCAAGCCGCTCGGGGGCCAGTTCGAGCAACTGTCCAATGCCCTGGCCCTGGCGCGGCTGAACCTGGGCAGCGTGATGGCGCGGCTGGACAGCAGCGCCGTGGCCGCCTGGCTGGCCCGGCCTCCCGCCGAGCCGGTGCACTATCCGGAGGTGGCGGAGCAACTGGTGGACTGGCTGCTGGCCGGCGACCGGCGGGATCCCGCCTCCCTGTGCGAGGGTCTCTGGCGGCAGGTGCGCTTTCCTTCTTACTGCACCCTGCCCGGGAATTAACCGCGGCGGCGGAAGTCGGCCAGCCGCACCACGTTGTCGCGCACCGGCCGGTCCGGGTAGGGGCAGGGGAAATCCCCCACCGGGGTGTCGGGATAGCACTCCACCGCCAGCCCCTGGCCGAAGCGGAACAGGGCATCGTCCAGCAGGCGGATCACCGGCCGGAAGGGCTGGCTGCGGTTGCCACCGACCCGTTTGTACTGCTGGTTGATATGCAGGCCCAGGCCGTAGCAGTGGTTGTCGTCCAGATAGTCCAGCTCTTCATGGGCCAGGGTGCTTTTCAGCCACTCGCCGGTATCGGTGATATGACCGTTGATGCTGGGATCGCTGTTGTTGACCCAGGTGATCCGCCGGTCTTCGGCGAAGAAACGCGCCACCATCAGCGGCAGCTCGTCGTCGTTGACGGCGCCGCTCTCCAGGGCCAGGTGCAGCGCCTCGTTGCCCCAGCGCTCCAGCAGCATCGACTCCAGCTCCGCCTGCGTGGGCGGCTCGAAAAAAGGCAGCAGCAGGGCGTAGCGGCTGTGGGCCTCGACCGCGATCACCGTGTAATGACGCAGACCGCCAGGGCGGCCATGCTCCACCAGATGGCATTGCCAGGACACCCGGCCGAAGCCCGTGGTCAGCGGCTGGGTGCCAATGCGCTTGCCGTCCGGGCTGGGCAGGCGAGGCAGCTCCAGCCGCAGCCATTTGGCCAGGGCATTGCTGGCCGCGATGAGGATCTCCATGGGTTTTCCTTGTTATTCCGCCGATCATGCCGCCATGGTAGCGGGTCGGGACCGCCGGCACCAGGGGAGGGTAGCGACAAAACGGGTGAGCCGAATAGGGAACTTAATCGGCTTGATATATGAGCCGAATATAAGGTTTAAGAGGCCGCAGCACCCGCTATCTGATAAGGCAGCCATAAATGCGCAACCGATGACGTTATGTTAAATTTACGGCGGCTTCTGCGTATTTTTTGCCAGACTGGAGATGTAAGGCACGTCTTTTCCCGGAAGGAGCCCTATGTCCCGGCGAACCTTGAGCCTGTTCCTGTGCGGCGATGTGATGACGGGCAGGGGGATCGACCAGATCCTGCCTCGTTCCTGCCCGGACGAGCTGCACGAAGCCTATATGACCCGGGCGAGCGGCTATGTCAGGCTGGCCGAGCAGCGGCGAGGGCGGATCCCGCGACGGGTCGGCTTTGCCTATGTCTGGGGCGACGCCCTGGCCGAGCTGGCGCGGGTCGGGCCTGCGGTGCGGGTGATCAACCTGGAAACCAGCATCACCACCAGCGAAGACTGGCAGCCCAAGGGCATCAACTACCGCATGCATCCGGCCAACCTGCCCGTCCTCGGCGCCGCCGGCATCGATGTCTGTGTCCTGGCCAACAACCATGTGCTGGACTGGGGCCGGCGGGGGCTGCTCGACACCCTGGCCGGGCTGGAACGACAGGGCATCCGCACCGCCGGTGCCGGCAGGGATCTCGCCGAGGCCAGGGCGCCGGCCAGGATCGAACTCGGACCCGGGGAGGGCGGGCGCCTGCTGATCTTCGCCCTGGCCCTGGCCTCCAGCGGCGTGCCGGAAAGCTGGGCGGCCGGCGTCAACCGACCTGGGGTATTCTTTTTGCCGGCGCTGACGGCGCCAGCACTCGACGAGCTCAAGGCCCTGATCCGGCGCTGGCAACGGCCAGGGGACCGGGTGCTGGTGTCGATCCACTGGGGCCCTAACTGGGGTTACGCCATACCGGCCGCTCACCGCGATTTCGCCCGGGCCCTGATCGACGAGGCCGGGGTCGACCTGGTGCACGGCCATTCATCCCACCATGTGCTGGGGCTGGAGCTGTACCGGGAGCGACTGATCCTTTATGGCTGCGGCGATTTTATCAACGACTACGAGGGCATCCACGGTTACGAGCAATACCGGCCCGATCTGGTGCTGATGTTCTTTCCGGTGCTTGAGCGGGACAGCGGCCGCTTGCAGTCGCTGCGGCTGGTGCCGTTGCAGCTGAGCCGGTTCCGGCTGTGCCGGGCCCGGCCCGAAGACGCGGCCTGGCTGGCGCAGCGATTGAACCGGGAAGGAACACATACCGGCACGGCATTCCGCCTCCAGCCGGACGGCAGCCTGACGCTGAGATGATGCTTGGGGCGCGGGCGGCCCGCCCGCATGAGAGTGGCGCCGAGGTGGGCGAAGGCACAGCCCAGCCCGCGATGCCTGTTCTGCCTCAGCCTCTTTAAAGCTGGGTGTGGTAGGCCCGCCTGCGCTCCACCAGCCAAGGTGCCAATCTGCAAACATCGTTTGCCGCCGACGAGAAGAGTGGCAGGGATAACACACGCCTGACCGCTTGATTTTTAAACCATATGGCACTCTAGCCGCCCAGCTTTTGTTGCACGCTGGCGACCTTGTCGGCCATGGTCTGCGCCCGGTCGTTGCGGGTGCCCAGCTTGATATGGCTGGTAATGCGCACGGCGCCGGCATCGTGCAGCACCTCGTGGCAGCGCTTGACCGCCGCCATCACCTCATCCCATTCGCCTTCCACATTGGTGCCGTAGCCGTGCATGGTGTGCACCAGGCCGGCATCCTCAAAAATTTGCTGGCACATGGCCACATAAGGCGACACCGACACGCCAACGCCGCCGGGCGAGACCATGATATCCATCAGTACGTACATAACAGCTCCCTGGTTAGAATGGATCCTGAGTGAAACACTTCGCCATTCGAGCCAAAGCGCGCTCAGGCCGCAAGGGCCAGATGGGGAATTTGCGTTGGCCAGTGCCATTGTTCCTGCGCCAGGGTGCTGTCAGTAATGAGGGCAGGAGCACCAGCTTTACCGCTTCCACCGCTTGACCGGGCGGGTCTATGGACTCTTTAACGAAGGCTGGTCAGCCTGAAGCAGCTTAGGCATACTTTGCCTTATCTCTTTATTTGCCTGATTTGGCGACTTTTTCGTCATTTCTTATCGTGCTTTCAAGGATCTCCATGGCCATTAAAAAAACCGCACTTTATTCCTCCCTCTGGGCCAGCTGCGATCAGCTGCGTGGCGGCATGGATGCCTCCCAGTACAAGGACTATGTGCTTACCCTGTTGTTCATGAAATACGTGTCCGACAAGGCCAGGGACAATCCTTACTCCATGATTGAAGTGCCGCCGGGGGCGAGCTTTGACGACATGGTGGCGCTGAAGGGCGACAAGGAAATTGGTGACAAGATCAACAAGATCATCAGCGCCCTGGCACAAGAGAACGATCTCAAGGGCGTGATCGATGTGGCCGACTTCAACGACGAAGACAAGCTGGGCCGTGGCAAGGACATGATCGACCGGCTGTCGAACCTTATCGGCATTTTTGAGGGCATTGATCTCTCGGCCAACCGGGCCGAGGGCGACGACCTGCTGGGGGATGCCTACGAATACCTGATGCGCCACTTCGCCACCGAGTCCGGCAAGAGCAAGGGCCAGTTTTATACCCCGTCGGAAGTGTCGCGCATTCTGGCCAAGGTGGTGGGCATTAACAAAGACACTTCCCAGGAAGCCACCGTTTACGACCCCACCTGTGGCTCCGGCTCCCTGCTGCTCAAGGCCAGTGACGAGGCGCCCAGGGGCCTGTCCATCTATGGCCAGGAAATGGATAACGCCACCAGCGCCCTGGCCCGCATGAACATGATTTTGCACGACAACGCCACCGCCAAGATCTGGAAGGGCAACACCCTGAGTGCGCCCCAGTGGAAGGACGACAACGGCCAGCTCAAGACCTTCGACTTTGCCGTGGCCAACCCGCCGTTTTCCAACAAAAACTGGACCAGCGGCCTGAACCCGGCAGAAGATGAATTTGGCCGCTTTGAATGGGGCATACCGCCGGAGAAAAACGGCGACTACGCCTTTTTGCTGCATATTCTCAAAAGCCTGAACAGCAATGGCAAGGGGGCGGTGATTTTGCCCCACGGTGTGCTGTTTCGCGGCAACGCCGAGGCCCGCATTCGTGAAAACCTGATCAGGCAGGGCTACATCAAGGGCATTATCGGCCTGCCCGCCAACCTGTTTTATGGCACCGGCATTCCCGCCTGCATTATCGTGCTGGACAAATCCCGAGCCCGCAGCCGGGCAGGCGAGGCCGGGCAGGGCATCTTTATGGTGGATGCCAGCAAGGGCTTTATAAAGGACGGCAACAAGAACCGGCTGCGCAGCCAGGACATTCATAAAATCGTGGATGTGTTCACCAAAGGCATTGAGCTGCCACGCTTCAGCCGCCATGTGCCCCTGAGAGAAATCGTGGCCAACGACTATAACCTCAACATTCCCCGTTACATTGACTCAAGCGACCCGGAAGACCTGCACGACCTGTCCGCCCATCTGCAAGGGGGCATACCCAACCGGGATATCGACGCCCTGGTCGATTACTGGCAAGTGTTCCCCAGCCTGCGTGCCACCCTGTTCGCGTCGGCGCGGAAAGGGTACAGCCGGGCACTGGTGAGTGCCGCCGAGGTGAAAAGCACCATTCTGGCCCACGACGAGTTCAAGAGTTTTGCCGGGCGCAGCCTGGTGCCCTTTACCCAATGGGCCGAGGACGCAAAGCTTGATGAAATCGCCAAGGGCGACAGCCCCAAGGAGCTGATTTTTGATCTGTCGGAAGACCTGTTAAGCCGCTATGCCAACATGCCCCTGCTCAGCAAATACGATGTATATCAGCTGCTGATGGACTACTGGGCCGAGGATATGCAGGACGATGTATATGTGCTGGTGCAGGACGGCTGGCCGGCTGGCAAGGTACTGCGCAAGCTGGTGGCCGCCAGGGGTGAAAAGCTGAAGGAAACCCCGGATCTCGTCATCAACAAGGTGAAGTACAAGGCCGAGCTTATTCCGCCCGCGCTCATTGTTGCCCGTTATTTCAAGGACGAACAGAACACACTAAATGAACTGCAAGCGGAACTGGACGGCGCCACCCAGGCGCTGGAAAGCTTTATCGAGGAAAACAGCAGTGACGACGGCCTGCTTAGCGACGCCCTCAACGACAAGGACAAGGTCACCAAGGTAAGCGTCACCGCTCGCCTGAAGCAGGCTCGTGATGCGGAAGAAAAAGCCGCCCTCAGGCAGGCCAAAAAGCTGTTCGATGCCGAGGCCAGTGCCAAAAAGGCACTGAAGGATGCCCAGGACGCCTTGGACGAAGCGGTATTCAGGCAATACGGCAAGCTCGATGACGACGCCATTAAAACCCTGATGGTGCAGGACAAATGGCTGGCCCATTTAAAGAGCGCCATTACTGCCGAGGTGGAACGGGTCACCCAGCAGCTGGCCAACCGGGTCAAGCAGCTGGAAGAACGCTACAGCCAGCCGCTGCCCGAGCTGACCCAGGCAGTGCAAGATTTAAGTGAGAAAGTCGCCGGCCACCTGAAAGCCATGGGGCTCAGCCTGTGAGCCGGCCACGGGAGCAAGCCCTGGACGGGCTGGCGCAAGCCATTGCCGAGCAGATAGAGCAGGCTCGTGGCCGGGTGCAGCAGGCGGTAAACAGCGCCATGGTGCAAGGCTACTGGGAAGTGGGGCGGCTGATTGTGGAGCACGAGCAGCAGGGGCAAAGCCGCGCGGAATATGGCCGGCAGCAGCTGCAAAGCCTGTCGCAACAGCTGACCAGCCGGCTGGGCAAGGGTTTTGATGTCACCAATTTAAGGCATATGCGCCGGTTTTATCAGGCGTTTCCAATTCGAGACGCACTGCGTCCCGAATTGAGCTGGACCCACTACCGCACCCTGCTGCGGCTAGAAAACCCCGCTGCGCGAAGCTGGTATACGCAGGAAGCCATTAACCAGAGCTGGAGCGCCCGCGCCCTGGAGCGGCAGATTGGCACGCTTTATTATGAGCGTCTGCTGGCCAGCCAGAACAAGGCACTGGTGCAGCAGGAGGCCGACCAGCTGACCCAGCCTCTGGCCGAAACCGCCCAGGATTATTTGCGCGACCCCTATATTCTGGACTTTCTTAACCTGCCGCACGCCAGCTGGCGGGAGAGCGAGCTGGAGCAGGCCATTATCAGCAACCTGCAGCAGTTTTTGCTGGAGCTGGGCAAGGGCTTTGCCTTTGTGGAGCGCCAGCAGCGCATTCGCTTTGACGACGAAGACTTCTATATCGATTTGGTGTTTTACAACTTCAAGCTCAAGTGCTTTCTGCTGGTGGATCTGAAGCTGGGCAAACTCAGGCATCAGGACATTGGCCAGATGGACACCTATGTACGCCTGTATGACGAGCAGCGCAAGGGCGACGACGACAACCCCACCATTGGTCTGGTGCTGTGCAGCGAAAAGAGCGAAGCCGTGGTGAAATATTCCGTGCTGGCAGACAAAAAACAGCTGTTTGCCGCCAAATACCTGCCCTATTTGCCCAGCGAAGAAGAGCTGAAGCGGGAGCTGGAGCGCGAGCGGGCCAGGGCCATGGCGCAATTGTCGCAATCATTTGAGCAGGAAGACAGCAATGAATAATCAGGTGGCGCAAGTGAGCGAAAAAGAACTGGCAACAGCGGAGCAGGTGGTGCCGGCAGGGTATAAGCAGACCGAAGTAGGTGTGATTCCGGAGGATTGGGAATATAAAACCATTGGTGAGTTAGCAACAGTTTTTTCTGGAGGAACGCCAAACCGTAAAGTGGCTGAGTATTGGGGCGGTGATATTCCATGGGTTACAACGACACTCATAGATGGCCAAGTGATCAATAATGCCAATGAGTTCATAACCCCAAAAGGTGTTGAAAGATCCTCTGTTAAGCGGTGCAAGGCTGGCTCCATATTAATGGCCATGTATGGGCAAGGTAAAACTCGAGGGAAAGTAGCATTGCTTGGTTTTGATGCAACAATAAACCAAGCGTGTGCTTCAATTGAATTAAAGGATTTAAACACAAATACGTATGTTTTGCATGTGCTTAATTCTATGTATGAGAGCATTAGAGAGCTCAGTAATTCTGGTGGACAAGAAAATTTGAGTGGTGGGATTGTTAAGAGCATTAAGATTCCTTTCCCACCTAAAGAAGAACAAACCGCCATTGCCAATGCGTTGTCCGATATGGATGCGCTGCTCGGCAGCCTGGAAGCCCTGGTCGCCAAGAAGCAGGCCATTAAAACCGCCACCATGCAGCAACTGCTGACCGGCCGTACTCGCCTGCCGCAGTTCGCCACTTGGCCCGATGGCAGTCCCAAAGGCTATAAAACCAGCGAGCTGGGGGAGATACCGGAGGATTGGGAGGTTAAAACTTATGGTGAGATATTTACTTTTCTATCTACTTCAACAAACTCCCGAGCTGATCTAACCCGTGAAGGCGATTGTGGCTATGTACATTATGGTGATATTCACACTAAGTGGAATAATAAAATAGATTTGGAAATTATAGAACTGCCCAGTATTTCTAGAGACCTTGTTTCTTCATCTCTGATTGAGGATGGTGATGTGATAATGGCCGATGCATCAGAAGACTATGAAGGTATAGGTAAGAGTGTAGAGGTGTTCAATGTTGGAGAGAGACAAGTAATTGCAGGTTTGCACACATTTCTTTTGCGAGATAAGGGTCAGCAACTTTCTGATGGGTATAGAGGGTATTTACATAACATACCAGCAGTGAAAAGTTCTTTTGATAGACTCGCAACAGGGATGAAAGTTTACGGAATATCTAAAAACAACCTAAATGTTGTTTGTGTTCCTGTACCTTCAAAAAAAGAACAAACTGCCATCGCCACCATACTGTCCGATATGGACGAGGAAATTCAGGCGCTTGAAGCACGGTTGGCTAAAACCCGGGATCTCAAGCAGGGTATGATGCAGCAACTGCTCACCGGTAAAATCCGCCTGCCGGTGGAGCACAGCGCATGATACCGAAGATCGACAAGGAGGTTCTTTCGGTTCGCCAGTTGCTCAGCCTTGAGCAACTGGCCATTCCTGCCTATCAGCGCCCCTACAAATGGAGCCTGAAAAATATCAGCGATCTGTTTCTGGATATAGGCAGCCACATCGACAAATCAGCCTACCGGCTGGGATCAGTGGTCTTTCATCACCGGCAGGAACAAGACGAGAAATCATGGCTGGATATCGTGGATGGTCAGCAGCGCACACTGACCTTGCTGCTGGCCGTAAAGGCCATTATCGACACCCGCCTTGCCGGGCTGGAACGGCAGGATCTTAAAGATGCCTTGTCAGACCTTCAGCCTTTGGTGGAAGAGTTTATGGCACGGCAGCGCTTTGCCAGCCGAGTGTCGGAGCGCAATATTCAGCAGAACTATCGGGAGCTGTCGCGCCTGGTCAGCCGCCCCGAATTCAGTGATATCCACATCGACTGTTTGCTTAACCGTTGCCAGGTGGTGACCTTTGTGCTCACCGATGTGTCGGAAGCGTTTCAGTTTTTCGACTCGCAAAATGCCCGAGGCCGAGATCTGGAACCCCATGATCTGCTGAAGGCCTATCACCTGCGCGAGTTTAACGAGCATGAGGTTGAACTCAAGGCAGAGTCGGTGGCTCTCTGGGAAAAACTACCCAGCGATGAACTGGCAACCCTGTTTGCCAGTTACCTCTATCGGGTAAGACAGTGGGCCGAAGGGAAGTCGGCACGTTATTTTGGCAAAGCGCAGGTCGATCTCTTCAAGGGGGTGAACCTGGACCGGATAGGGCATTTTCCCTATGTGGAGTCGTTGCGTATTGCCCATCATTTTGTGGATGAATATAACCGTCAGTACCAGCGCAAGATCGACGGCCAGAAGATGGGGTTTCCCTTCCATCTGGATCAGATGATCATCAACGGGCGGCGTTTTTTCGAGATGGCCGAGCATTATCAGCAGCAGGTGTCGGCCATTATCAAAAGCGAACACAAAGCGGATAACGACAGTTCACCGCCGGTCATTATGGGCGAACCCCTAGGCCAGCTGGCAGGCCGGATCATCAAAACCCTCAACACCTACGGTAAGCGAAATCGAACCGGCGACCAGTATGTGCGCTCCATGTTTGATTGCGCTCTCATCTTCTATATCGATAAATTCGGCACCCAGCGGCTTTCTGCCGCTATCGAAAAGTGTTTTATCTGGGCCTACCGATGCCGCATTCGCCAGCAGGTGGTGCAGCTAGCCACCATGGATAATCATGTGCTGAACAACAATCTGTTTCGGGTGATCCGGGATGCCCGGCTGCCGGACGATGTCCTCTCCTGGCCGCAGCCCACCCTCAGGGCTGCGGATAATGGCAATAACAGTCGTAAAGCAGGCAGTGATGCCAAGGATGAGCTGGTGATCCTTTTCAGGGAGATGAAGTACTATGAGTAAGTCTTTTGTAAAACCCTTTTTCATCAAAGAATTACTCAGCGATGGTGCCCGCTATCTGGTGCCCATGTATCAGCGAAATTATGCCTGGGGTGAGGGAGAAATCACTCAGCTGATACAGGATGTGCTCGACTATCAGCAAAGACCAGCAGCGGGTAAAGAGCCTCAAACCTATTACATTGGTACCCTGGTGGTGTTTGATCGCGGTCATCAGTGCTTCGAGGTCATTGATGGTCAACAGCGCTTCACCACCCTGTCTTTGTTGGCAAACTGGCTGAAAAATCATCATGAAAGCGGCATGCCCGATTTGGGCTGGTATAACGCTATCAACCTGGAGTTCGAGAGCCGTCCCATCTCCACGGACACCTTCGCCAGGCTTCGGCAGGGGATTAAGCCCCACAAGTTGCGCGGCAGTGAATTCAACAAGGGGCTGGTCAAGGGCTACGAGCTGATCGGCAAGACATTGAAAGATCTGAAGCTGGAAGGGGACAAGCTGACGGCTTTCCTGGACTACCTGTTCAACCATGTACAAATCAGCCGCATTGAGGTGCCGGATGATACGGACCTCAATCACTTCTTTGAGGTGATGAACAACCGGGGTGAGCAGCTGGAAAAGCATGAGGTGGTTAAAGCACGCCTGATGTCTGTACTCAATGACATAGAAGATGAGCCAGCACGCCAGTGTAGTCTGAATACACTGGGCCGAGTCTGGGAGGCTTGCTCCAATATGGAGCGTTATGTGCAGTACGGTTTTACCCCGGATGAACGCCACCGTCTGTTTGGTCAGAATCACTGGGGAAGTTTTGTGCCTGCCGACTTCCATCAGTTGAACGACTTGCTACTCCCTTCACCGGATGACAAAGCGCTCAGTACCGTTCAAGAAACAAACACTACCGGACGTACTCTGGCCGACATCCTTAAGAAGAAAACGATCACGCTTCAGAGTGACGGCGAGGAAGAAGTGGCCGCCTCAGAGCGTTTTAATAGCGTGATTAACTTCGCCAACTTCTTGTTGCATGTGCTTCGAGTGGTCAGCCGGGAGCCTGGTGAGACAGAAGGGGTGCCGCTAGACGACAAGCAGCTGATTGAGCAGTTTGAACTCAGGATACTCAAGCAGGAAAACCGTATTGAAGCCGTGCAGAACTTCACCTATGCGCTGCTCAAATGTAAATATCTGTTCGATCAGTTCATTATCAAGCGCGAGTTTGCCAAGGGCACCGATGGATGGAGCCTCAAACGGCTGAATTGGTATTCAGACAAGAGTGTCAGTTACATCAACACATTTGATGAGGGAGATGGCGGGTTTGAAGGCATCAACCGGCAAATCCTGATGTTGCTGTCGGCCTTCCATGTTTCGACCCCGACCCTGGTTTACAAGCACTGGCTGAATGGCGCACTGCGTTACCTGTTCGATACCCATGCACCGAACTCGTCCATCAAGGCCGAGGGCTACCTTGAGCATCTTGAGCAGCTTGCCAAGTGTTTTGTTTTTGGCCGCTTTCTTACGGTTGATAAGCAGCAGCGGCAATCCTATTACGCGATGATTTATGGCGAACCTCGTTTGCCAGAGCTTGCAATAGACCGAGAGCAAGTAAGAACAAAGATGCGCTTTGGGGATATCGAGAACAACTTTGTCTTCAACTTCCTCGATTATTTGCTTTGGTGCCGGACCAGAAGCATGGATGAAGTGGCCAAACGGTTCGAGTTTACCTTCCGCAGTTCGGTAGAGCATTTCTATCCACAACACCCTATGGATGGTTACTCCCCGATGCCGAATGAGGCGCTGCATGCCTTCGGTAACTTGTGCCTTATCAGCCACAGTAAAAACTCGCGGCTGAGTAATTTCCAGCCCAAGCAGAAGCAGGAACACTTTGCAGTCAGCCTGGCGAACAATGAGATAGACAGCCTCAAGCTTCGCGCAATGCTGAGACTGATGGATAAGAATAACTGTTGGGGTAAGGATGAGATAGTCCAACATGAACAGGAAATGTTGGCTGTGCTGTTGGAAGCCAGTAATAGCACCGCTATTTAAATCAATAACAAAGTAAAACCTGGCGGCACTGAACAGCCGCAAGAGCGACAGGGAGCACGGATAAATGGGAACAGTCGGCCAGCGCGAGCGTGAGACTCAAAACCGGGTAGTCCGGTTTTTTCAGAATGAGCTGGGTTATCACTACCTGGGCAACTGGCAGGACAGGGAAGGCAACCGCAATATCGAGGCCGATGTGCTGGTGGCCTGGCTGCAACAGCGGGGTGTGAGCCCGGCGTTGATTAACCGGGCACTGCGCCAGCTGGATGCGGCGGCGGCGCTGGGCGAGGGCAGGCAGCTCTATTACGCCAACAAGGAAGTGTACCGGCTGCTGCGCTACGGCGTAAAAGACAAGGAAAGCGCCGGTGAGCAAAAGCAGACGGTGTGGCTGATCGACTGGCAGAACCCCCAGGCCAATCACTTTGCCATTGCCGAAGAGGTATCCATTAAAGGGGAGAACAAGAAGCGCCCGGATATCGTGCTGTACGTGAATGGCATCGCCCTGGGTGTGCTGGAGCTCAAGCGTTCGTCGGTGTCGGTGAGTGAGGGCATTCGCCAGAACCTGGATAACCAGAAAAAGGATTTTATCCGCAACTTCTTCACCACCATGCAGCTGGTGATGGCCGGCAACGACACCCAGGGCCTGCGCTACGGCACCATAGAAACGCCGGAACGCTACTACCTGGAATGGAAGGAAGACGCGCCCAACCCTTATAGCAATCCGCTGGACTGGCACCTGGCCCGGCTGTGTGACAAGGCGCGTTTTCTGGAGATCATTCATCACTTCATGGTGTTTGATGCGGGGGTAAAAAAGACCTGCCGTCACAACCAGTTTTTCGGCATTCAGGCCGCCAAGGCGCACATTGACCGCAAGGAAGGCGGCATTATCTGGCACACCCAGGGCTCGGGCAAAAGCCTGACCATGGTGTGGCTGGCCAAGTGGATTCGGGAAAACGTAAAAGACTCCCGGGTGCTGATCGTAACCGACCGTACCGAGCTGGATGAGCAGATTGAAAAGGTGTTCAGCGGTGTGGAGGAAGAAATCCATCGCACCAAAAGCGGTGCCGATCTGCTGACCACCCTGAACCAGGCCACCCCCTGGCTGCTGTGTTCGCTGGTACACAAGTTTGGCCGCCAGCAGGAAGAGCAAAACGACGAAGGGGATGAAGCCGCCACCGAGGATTTCATCAAGGAGCTGCAACAGGCCATGGCCGGCGATTTTAAGGCCAGGGGGGAGCTGTTTGTGTTTGTGGATGAGTGCCACCGTACCCAGTCGGGCAAGCTGCACGAAGCCATGAAGTTCATACTGCCCGAGGCCATGTTTATCGGTTTTACCGGCACACCGCTGATGAAAAAGGACAAGAAAAAGTCGGTGGAAGTGTTCGGCCCCTTTATTCATACCTACAAGTTTGATGAGGCCGTGAGTGATGGCGTGGTGCTGGATCTGCGCTACGAGGCACGGGATATCGATCAGCAGCTGACCTCGCCAAAGCGGGTGGATGAGTGGTTTGACATCAATACCCAGGGGCTGTCCAACCTGGCCAGAACCCAGCTCAAGCAGAAGTGGGGCACCATGCAAAAGGTGCTGTCCAGCAAGTCGCGGCTGGAAAAAATAGTGGCGGACATCTGGCTGGATATGAAAAAGCGGCCTCGTCTGGCAGACGGACGGGGCAATGCCATGCTGGTGTGTGCCAGCGTGTATCAGGCCTGCAAGGCCTATGAGCTGTTCAGCCAGACCGATCTGGCCGGCAAGGTGGCCATTGTCACCAGTTATCAGCCTGTGGCCGCCAGCATCAAGGGGGAGGAGAGCGGCGAGGGGCTGACCGAAAAGCTGTTCAAGTACGACATTTACCGCAAAATGCTGGCAGAGCACTTTGGCACTACCGAACAGGAGGCGATGAGCAAGGCCGAGCTGTTTGAACAGCAGGTGAAGAAGCGCTTTATCGACGAGCCGGGTCAGATGCGCCTGCTGATAGTGGTGGACAAGCTGCTCACCGGTTTTGATGCGCCGTCGGCTACCTATCTGTATATCGACAAGCAAATGGCCGATCACAACCTGTTTCAGGCCATCTGCCGGGTCAACCGCCTGGATGGTGACGACAAGGAGTATGGCTACATCATCGACTACAAGGACTTGTTCAAGTCGCTGGACAAGGCCATTACCGACTATACCGCAGGCGCCTTTGACGGCTACGACAAGGAAGATGTGGCCGGTCTGCTGAAAGACCGCCTGGTGCAGGCCAGCCAGGATCTGGAAGCCGCGCTGGAAATGGTTCGCGCCCTGTGCGAGCCGGTGCGCTCACCCCGTGGCACCGCCGATTATCTGCATTATTTTTGCGGCGTGTCGGGCCAAAACCAGGACGAACTGACCGAGAAGGAAGCCCTGCGTCTGACCCTCTACCAGAGCGTGGCCAAGTTGCTGCGTGCCTTTGCCAACATCGCCAACGAAATGCCCGCCGCCGGTTACGCGCCGGGTGATATCGACAAGATCCGTGCCGAAGTGGCTCACTATGAAAAGGTGCGCGACGAGATCAAGCAGGGCAGTGGCGATGCGCTGGACATGAAGCGGTTCGAGCCCGCCATGCGGTATTTGCTGGATATGTATATTCGCGCCGACGACAGCGAAGTGTTGATGGACTTTGAAGAGCTGGGCCTGATCGAGCTGGTGGTGCAGAAACAGGGCGACGATCTGATCAAGGCACTGCCGGAAGGACTGAGTAAAGATCCCGAGGCCATGGCCGAGGCCATTGAAAACAACGTGCGCAAGACCATCGTCGATGAGAACCCGATCAACCCCAAATATTACGAGCGCATGTCGGTGCTGCTGGACGAACTGATTGAACAGCGTCGCCAGCAGGCCCTGTCTTATCAGGAATACCTGGAGCAAATCCGGGCACTGGCCAGCAAGGTGACCAAGCCTGAGCAAAGTGGCAACAGCTATCCCGCCACCATGGACACCCAAGCCAAGCGCGCCTTGTACGACAACCTGGGCCGGGATGAAGTGCTGACCACCAAAATTGACAGCGCCATTCGCTATACCAAAAAAGCGGATTGGGTTGGCGACCGCTTCAAGGAGCGGGAAGTTGCCAATGCCATTCGGGAAGAGACTCAGGGCTATGAGCTGGATCTCAAGGCGGTGATGGAGCTGGCCAAAGCCCAAAAGGATTATCACTGATGCCGCTGATGCAGATTGGCAGTCTTTCGGTGCAACTGAATCGCAAGGCCATCAAGCACCTGCATATCAGCGTGTTGCCGCCCGATGGTCGGGTACGGGTGTCAGCGCCTAAGAAAATGACCGACACGGCCATTCGCATGGCGGTGGTCAGCCGCATTCCCTGGATCAAAAAACAACAGCAGAGCTTTATCGAACAACCGCGTCAGTCACAACGGGAGATGGTGAGTGGCGAGTCTCACTATGTGTGGGGCAGACGCTATCGGCTGGCGCTGACTGAGCGTGCCGGTCGCCATGAAATCACCCGGCAGGGTAACCGCAAGCTGCACCTTTGGGTTAATCCCGGCACCAGCCGGGATAACAAGGCCAGGGTATTGGATGACTTTTATCGAACCGAGATGAAAGAGCGCACCAGCGAGCTGTTGGACCACTGGCAGCCGTTACTGGGCGTGGAGGCCGCCGGTTGGGGCGTGAAGAAGATGAAAACGAAGTGGGGCAGCTGCAACGTCCAGAGCAAACGCATCTGGCTTAATCTGGAGCTGGCCAAAAAGCCCCCGGAATGCCTGGAATACATACTGGTGCACGAATTGATCCATCTGCTGGAGCGGCACCATAACGAGCGTTTTCGGCAATACATGGATCGTTATCTGCCAAACTGGCAGGAACGGCGAACGCTGTTGAACAGCGGGCCTTTGTCCTATGAAGAATGGGAGTACTGATCTGAACAGGGCAGGGCGGCGGCTGAACTAAAAGCAGGGAACTGATAAACATCGAAGGCCTGGGCTTAAAGCCGTGAGAGTCCGGCACATGAAGGTAAGGTTTTTCCTTGGGGCAAGACGGTGACCAATAAATTTATGGTAAATACACAATTGGTGCCGTAAGCAATGGAACAGTAAATGAGCATACTGCAAAAAATCATCAGCGGCGGCCAGACCGGCGCCGACCGGGCGGCCCTGGACGCGGCCATGGCGGCGGGATTTCCGGCCGGGGGTTATTGTCCGTCCGGGCGGCGGGCGGAAGACGGGCCCATAGACGCGGTTTATCCCTTGATAGAACTGGCTGGCGGCTACCGGCAACGGACCCGCAGAAACCTGCAGGAGGCCGATGGCTCCGTCATTTTTTACCACGGCATGCCAACCGGCGGCACGGCGCTGACCCTGGCGTTGTGCCTCCGCGAGCAAAAGCCGTTCCGGCTTATCGACATGGAGCTGGTGTCGGTTGAACAGGCCTGCTCGGCAGTGCTGGCGTTTATCCGGTCCCAGCGGATTGCGGTACTGAACGTGGCGGACCCGAGGGAAAGTGGTCAGCCGGGGATCTATGACTACAGCTTCCGTGTGCTGACGGCGATGATCAGGGCATCGATGCCATCGAACACTGGCGAAATGCCTTGCTGAGGATCGCCGGAAATGACGAAACCGAGCAGGGTACCGACACAGCGGGCAAAGTAACAATACAGGTGAATCTTTAAAACCGGGCGGCAGAACCAGGGTGTCCTGAATCTTATAATTTCTTATTTAACATAATATACATTATGCGAAGTGTCGTAACGAAGGGAATAAGCTAACATCAACAAGCCTCAGACACATCAAAGGAGACACAGCATGAACTTGGAACGATACAATGGTTATGCATACGAAAAGATCATATCAGCGATCCAATCACTGATATCCAATCAAGAAAACATTAAATCAGCCCTTATCGATGCTGATACCTTCAACTTGTGTCACATAACACCAGATAATGACCTTCCAGGTGAACTCCATGAGCTGTATGAAGAACTTGAGGAGCAGATCCAATGCCTACGTGACGGTACGGGTGATGACTATGCTGCCGAGCTCGCAATCTCAAAATTACTGACGCTGTTTGGCCGACTGCACCGACACGAAAACGTTGTCCCATACTAATCCCTTCAGGGTTTCATTTTGAAACAAGAGTCCACTATTAAAGACAGTGTACTCCTGGGCGGGATCGGCGCCGCTACCGCGCGCATCCGGCCCGGCAGTCCGGCGCAAAAACGGCATGCGCTTGGTGGACACGGATCACTAGAGCACCATATAGTTTAAAACTTAGGCGGCTCTGATACGCCTTTGGTCGAAGAAGGCACTGTTGATTCTGGCGAGGCAGAGGCCGTCGGCCAAAGGGTGCTACTCCTCCGGCACGCCGTAAACCCTCCCTGGGAGCTCCGCCGCGCCCTCCCTGGCGCGGAGGGCCGGCGGAGCAGTACCCTTTGCCCTTCCTATCGAACCGCAACTGCCTGCAGGCACCACCCTCAGACGGCGCCGGAGCTTGAAAGAGGCAACAGGGATTACCTCCGCCGACCGTCACCTGCCAGGGATGGCAGGTGCGAGCCTACAGGGACGTACTCGCGGCGTGTCGGCGGAGGTGGCCCTGTTGACTATTCTCTGCGTTGCAACAGACAACAAACAGCCAATTGGTCGATTTTTAAACTGATCGGTGCTCTAGAGCAACGCCTTGCGGTTCCCGCTGCGGGCGTTACTCGATTGGCCACGCCATCGGCGGCCTGCATCTCCTCGCGCCGTTCAATTATCTCCTGGCCGGCCAGTGGCGAACGGTCATCAATATCCCCTGTTTATTAACACTTGGGGGGCGCTTAGTCCCCCTCAAAAGAAATGCCGATAAACTGCATTATCGGCAATAAGAGCTGCGTATTATCCAGTGCGGTATGGCGGGCTTTCGCCTCCGTCACTACGTTGGCCGGGAAACACCGCCTCCGGGGTGATTTACAGTTGCAACGATGAGCCGGATATCGAGATATCAAACCGCACGCCGCTGTTATCCCGGCGCCTTATCAAACCCAAGGCCCTGCCGCCCTGGTGGCCACGGCATCGGCACAACCCCACTCGGTCATCACAGTCCCCCTCAGGCAGCGTCAGAAGTCACACAGATCCCGCATATCGGCGAAGCATCCGTCAAATGTCAGATGGTGTGCCACCGCCAGCAGGCGCCGTCTCCCCTGCCTTTTTCTTGCCCTGCCGGGCTCCGTTGTTCAGGGCTTCAGCCGATCCAGCCGCTTGTTAGCGGCGCTTTCATGGCGCTCTACCCTGCCGGTGTGCAGGTACTGGGAGGTGGTGTCGATGCTGTCGTGGCCGGCGTCGGCCTGCACATGGGACAGCGGCCGGCCGTTGTCGTTGATGTCGTGGGTGATGCCGGTGTGGCGGATGCTGTGCACCGTCAGGCTGCGCATCTCGGCGGCGTCCTGGTCGAAGCCGTCCGCCCCGGCGGCCTCGGCGGCGGCGGCCATCAGTTCGTCGAGCAGCTCGCGCAGCTGGCGGATGCCGAGGTTGGCGTTGAGCAGGCCCTGCTCCCGCCCCCGCCCCGCGGCCCGGTGGCGCACGAACAGCGGCTTGTTGTCGTTGGGCGCCGGCAAGGGCGGCAGCTTGAGATAAGTCCGGTAGCGTTGCAGCGCCGCCAGCAGCTCCCGGGACACCGCCACCGTGCGCCGCTTGCCGCCCTTGCTCACCGGGATGTGGAAGCTCCAGATCCCGGTTTTGCCGTCGCGGCGGAACTGGCTCATCACCGGCGAAAAGCCGGGCCTGGCCGCCACTTCCGAAATGCGCAGGTAGCAGCCGTACATCAGCGACACCAGGAACAGGGTGCGTTCGTGCCGCTCCGGCTGTTCCCCGGCCAGGCGCTCGGCGGTGCCCATCACGTAGGACCACTGCAGATCGCTGAATACCCGGATCTCCTCTTCTTCGCCCACGGGGCCGGCCGGTGTCGGGCCGGTGCCGAACCGGCTGTGGCGCATCCACATCACCGCCGGGTTGCGCTCGGTCACCTCCTCGTTGATGAGGTAGGCGTAAAAGGACGACAGCACCGCCAGCTTGGTCCTGAGCGCCTTGTCGCTCAGCCGGTACGGCTGTGGCACGCCATCCGTCTTCTTGCCGAGAAAGGGCCGCCACAGGGGATTGGGCCGGCGTTCGCCCCAGTCCTTGTCCAGCACGAACTGGGCCACGTTGCGGTAGGCGATCAGGGCCGGCGGCGGCGCCAGGCAGTAGTCCACATAGCGCTGGATGCCGCGCCGGCTCAGGGCCACCGGCGACAGCTGCTCCACGTCGAAGCACCAGTGCAGAAAGGTGGTCAGTTCGCTGCGGTAGGTCTTGTAGTTGTTCTCGCTGTAACGGCTTTCCAGCAGCCAGTCCATGGCGTGTTCGTAAAGAAAGGCGGCGTCCGCCACCCGGTTCAGGGTGATCTCGGCGATATGCTGGTTGACCAGGCTGTTGCCCTCTTCCAGGTGCTGGGGGGCGTCGAACAGCGGAATAACGGGAGGAAGCTCGGGCATGATGGCTTGGGGTGGTGTAACAACAGTGAAATAGTTTACCAAAACAAAAGGTTACCACATACCCATAAATCCGGCCGTCGGCGTGGCGACCGCCGCCGGGGCCGATAAAGACCACTGCGGCCGCCAGCGGCTATAGTTGGTAGAGACAGGCTGGACCCGGATGCCGCCGCATCCGGCCCGGCGGCGTGATCCACCGCAACCAGGGCGACCCGGTGCAAGACGAAGACGACAGCCCCCAACCCGACGGCGCCCGCGCGCAACAACTGCTCGCGCTGGTCGACCAGACCCTGCGCGATCTGCAGCCGGAAGCCCCGGCGATGCCGCCCGCCCGGCTCGACAGTTCCCTGGACCGGGATCTGGCCCTCGACAGCCTGGCGCGGATGGAGCTGCTGCTGCGTATCGAGCAGGCTTTCGCGGTCGACCTGCCGGAAGACACCCTGCAGCGGGCAGACACGGTGCGGGATCTGCTGCTCGCCATCGAGCAGGCGCCAAGCGCCGACGCGGCCCGGGTCAGCCGGCGCCGCCCCCTGGGCGACCTCTCCCGCCCGGCCCCGGTGGCGGACGAGCGGGGGCTGCTGGCCGCCACCACCCTGCCGGAGGTGCTCGACTGGCATGAGCGGGCCCACCCGCAGCAGGTACAGAGCATCCTGGTCACCGACGAATCCGAGCAACGGCTCAGTTACGGCGAGCTGGCGGCCGGCAGCCGGGGGGTGGCGGCCGCCCTGCAGCAGGCCGGGGTCGAGCCGGGCCAGCGGGTGGCCATCATGCTGCCCACCTCCCTCGCCTACTTCCACTGCTACTTCGGCATCCTGAGGATGGGCGCCATCCCGGTGCCCATCTATCCGCCGGCGCGGGCCTCCCAGCTCGAAGACCATGTGTTGCGCCATGCCGGCATCCTCGCCAACGCCGCCGTGGTGCTGATGATCACCGTGTCCGAGGCCATGGTGGTGGGCCGCCTGCTGCAGGCCCGGGTGAGCAGCCTGCGCCGGCTGGCCACCCCCGAGCAGTTGGTCGCGCCGGCGGACGGCCTGCGCCCGGTCGACATTCGCGGCGAGGACACCGCCTTTATCCAGTACACCTCGGGCAGCACCGGCAACCCCAAGGGGGTGGTGCTGAGCCACGCCAACCTGCTCGCCAACATCCGCGCCATGCAGGGGGTGCTGGCGGCCAGCCCGCGCGACGTCTTCGTCAGCTGGCTGCCGCTCTACCACGACATGGGGCTGATCGGCGCCTTTCTCGGCAGCCTCTATGTGGGCCTGCCGCTGGTGGTGATGTCGCCCCTCACCTTTCTGGCCAGGCCGGAGCGCTGGCTGTGGGCCATCCACCGCTATCGCGGCACCCTCTCGGCGGCCCCCAACTTCGCCTACGAACTCTGTCTCAAGCGCATCGAGCCGGCGGCGCTGGAGGGACTGGATCTCGGCAGCTGGCGGCTGGCCTGCAACGGCGCCGAGGCGGTCAGCCCCGACACCCTGCGCAGCTTTGCCGAGCGGTTCTCCCCCTATGGCCTGAAGCCCGAAGCCATCACCCCCGTCTACGGCCTGGCCGAGGCGTCGGTCGGCCTGCTGTTCCCCCCGCTCGGGCGCGGCCCGCTGATCGACAATGTCCGGCGCGAACCCCTGGCACGGGAACACCGTGCCCTGCCCGCCGCCGAGGGGGACGAGAGCGCCCAGCGCTTCGTGTCCTGCGGGGCGCCCCTGCCCGGCCATGCCATCCGCATCGTCGACGAGGCCGGCCGGGAGGTGGGCGAGCGCATCGAGGGCCGGCTGGAGTTCAGGGGCCCTTCGGCCACCCGGGGCTACTTCCGCAATCCCGCGGCCACCGCCGGGCTGTTCCACGATGGCTGGCTCGACACCGGCGATCGCGCCTATGTCGCCGCCGGCGAGGTCTACCTCACCGGGCGGGTGAAGGACATGATCATCCGCGGCGGCCGCAACCTCTATCCCCAGGAAATCGAGGAGGCGGTCGTCGCCGTCGAGGGGGTGCGCAAGGGCGGGGTGGCGGTGTTCGGCAGCCCGGATCCGGCCACCGGCACCGAGCGCCTGGTGGTGCTGGCCGAAACCCGACTGGCCGGTAGCGCCCTCGCCGCCCTGCATGGGGCCGTGGTGGATGCCGTGCTGAAGGTGCTGGGCGAGCCGCCCGACGAGGTGGTGCTGGCCCCGCCCCGCACCGTGCTCAAGACCTCCAGCGGCAAGGTGCGCCGTGCCGCCTGCCGCAGCCGCTATCTGCAGGGAGACGTCGGCCAGGTCGCGCCCACGGCCCGGGTACAACTGCTGCGCTTAGGGGTAGGCAGCGCCGCGCTCTGGTTGCGCCGCCTGGGCGGGAAACTGGTTCGTGCCGCCTTCGCCCTGCATGCCATGCTGATGCTCGGACTGCTGGCTCCCCCTGTCTGGCTGGCGACCCTCGCCACGCCATCGCCCGCCTCGGCCTGGCGCCTGGGCGGCCGGGCGGCCCGCTGGCTGCTGCGCCTGACCGGCATCCCCTTCAGGGTGGAAGGCGTGGATCGGCTGCCGGCGGGCCCCTGCGTGCTGGTGTGCAACCACGCCAGCTACCTGGATGGCCTCTTGCTGGTGGCGGCCCTGCCCCGGCCCTACGCCTTCGTCGCCAAACAGGAACTGCGCGACCAGCTCGTCGCGGGTAGCTACCTGAAGAAGCTGGGGGTGGCCTTCGTCGAGCGCTTCGAACTGCGGCGCAGCGTGGAGGACGCCAACCGCCTGGCCGGGCTGGTCAGGGGCGGGGGCTCGCTGCTGGTGTTCCCGGAGGGGACCTTCGTCGCCCGCCCGGGGCTCCTGCCCTTCCACCTGGGCGGTTTTCTCGCCGCCGCCGGCGCGGCCGTGCCGGTGGTGCCGGTGGTGATCCGCGGCAGCCGATGGGTGCTGCCCGCCGAACGCTGGTGGCCCCGGCACGGCGCCCTGGAGGTGGAAGTGGGCGCCCCCCTGCCGCCCCGGCAAGAGGACGAGGACGTGTTCGCGGCGGCAGTGCGGCTCCGGCAGGCGGCCCGCGCCTGGATCGCCCAGCAGTTGGCAACGACAGAGCAGGAGGAGGAATAAGGGAATAAAAAACGACCCGCCGGAGCGGGTCGGATGGTCAGTAGTAGATATCTTCCGGGTTGTGCACCTGGGGGTCGTCCAGAATATCATCCAGATCCACGTCGAACTCCCGCTCTTCCCCCTGGGCCTTCATATGCAGGCTATGGTGTTCGGCATCGATCGACATGATCCAACCCGGGCCTTTTCGGGTGGCACAGAGCATGCCGCTGTGCAGCCTTGACAGTTCCATGATGGTTACCTCCTCCGCTGTACCTCTCTTCTAAAGTATTAACCCTCTGGCCCATACCCCCAAGTCGGCGGGTCTACACTGGGAGTGACGCGACATCAAAGGGAGACAACATCATGAAGGCAATGGCCATTCCCCTGCTGCTGCTGGGCGCCTCCGCCCAGGCCGCCGTGGTTACCGAAGAGGTGCGCTACCAGCTCGACGGCCAGTCCTACCTGGGCTACCTCGCCTACGACGACAGCCTGCCCGCGCCCCTGCCCGGGGTGCTGGTGGTGCACGAGTGGTGGGGCCACAACGACTATGTGCGCCAACGGGCCGACATGCTGGCCGAGCTGGGCTATGCCGCCCTGGCCCTGGACATGTACGGCGACGGCCGGAACACCGAACACCCGTCCGAGGCGGGCGAGTTTGCCAAGGCGTCCCTGGCTTCCCTGCCCCTGGCGGAGCGGCGCTTCAACGCCGCCCGGGACTGGCTGGCCGCCCACCCGCGGGTCGATGACGGCCGTATCGCCGCCATCGGCTACTGCTACGGCGGCGGCGTGGTGCTGCACATGGCCCGCGCTGGCGCCGAGCTGAAGGCGGTGGCCAGCTTCCACGGCTCGCTCGCGCCGCTGGCAGATCCCCTGCCCGCCGGCAGCCCGGTGCGCATTGCCGTGTTCAACGGCGCCGCCGATCCCCTGGTACCGGCGGAGCAGGTGGCCGCCTTCCGCCAGGAAATGGACGCCGCCGGCGCCGACTACCTGCTGGTGGACTACCCGGGCGCCCTGCACGCCTTCACCAACCCCAGGGCGGACAGCGTGGCCGCCGAGTTCAATATGCCGCTCGGCTACGACGCCCAGGCCGACAAGGACTCCTGGCTGCAGTTGCAGGCGTTTTTGCATGAAAGCCTGGAATAAGGGTTCACCATAAAACGTGAGCAGCGCGATATCTCACCTGTAGGCGCCCGTTTACGTGGCGCAAACCCGCAGCCACTGGGGAGCGCGGACGGAAATGGGGCACCCTTTGCCGCCGCTTTGTGCCGGGTCATGCCGGATCATGCCGGATCATGCCGGCTAAAGCGGCATCTACAGCGGCTACGCCGAGACAGCGCTGCTCCTGCTGCCTAAGTTTTTAACTATATGGCGTGCTTACGGTGCTATTTCTCCGGCGTGCGCGGATCCCAGAGCCCGCGCTCCAGGCCCTGCTCATAGGCCATGCCGCCGGGGGCGCTCACCAGCTCCAGCTGCAGGCCCCAGGGCGCCAGGAAGTAGACCCAGGTCAGCCCCGCCGCCGGCCCCTCGGTGAAGGTGCTGGGTTCACCCAGCACCCGTATCCCCCGCTCTGTCAGGTAGGCCACGGCGGCGGCCATGTCATCCACGTAGAAGGCCAGGTGATGGCCGCCGATATCGCTGTTGCGCGGCCCGCGCCGGTTCTGATCCGGGGCGCTGTACTCGAACACCTCCAGGTTGGTGCCGTTGCCGCAGCGCACCATCTGGAAGTCGCGGATGCGGGCCCGTGGGTGCACGTTCAGGTGGCGTTCCATCCAGTCGTCCTCGAAGCTGAACTCGCCGAAGGTGAAGAAGGGCTCGCAGCCGAGCACCCGTTCGAAGAAGTCGACCGCCTCCTCCAGTCGGGGCACGGTAATGCCGATGTGCTGCAGGCCCTTCATGCCCGGCATGGGATCGGCGGCGGCCGGGAGGTGGGTGGCCAGGGCGGCCCCGATCAGGCTGCCGGTCAGTCCTTGTTTGATCATTGTTGCTTCCTTTTTGGTCAAGGGCGGGATCAGAGTTCCCGCCGGCTCATGGCGTTGGCGATGTATTCGGCCTGGCGTACCGCCAGCGCGACTATGGTCAGGGTCGGGTTGGCGGCGGAGCTGGAGGTGAACTGGCTGCCGTCGGAGATAAAGAGGTTGCCCACGTCGTGGCTCTGGCCCCACTTGTTGACCACCCCGTCCCGCGCCTTGGCGCTCATGCGGTTGGTGCCCATGTTGTGGCTGGCCGGATAGGGCGGCATGTCGACAACCCGGGTGGCCCCCACCGCCTCCGACACCTTGCGCCACTGGGCCAGGCCGTGGCGGCGCATGATGGCGTCGTTGGTGTGATCGGTCTTGGTGACCACGGGCACCGGCAGGCCGTACTGATCCTTCTCGCTGGCATGCAGGCTGATGCCGTTTTCTTCCTGGGGCATGTCCTCGCCACAGACCCAGACGCAGCTCATGTGGTCGTACTGCTCCAGGGCCGAGGTCACTTCCCGGCCCCAGCCGCCCGGCTTCATAAAGGCGGCGGTAAAGGGCAGGTGCAGGGCCAGGCCTTCCAGGTGGTAGCCGCCGAGGAAGCCCCGCTCCGGCTTGAGCTCGGCCTCGTCCGAGATCACCGCGGCGATGTCGAAGCCCCGGTACATGCGCACCGGCCCCTTGTGGATGGCCACCGCCGCCGCCGTGGTGTGGGTCATGTAGTTGCGGCCCACCTGGCCGGAGGAGTTGGCCAGGCCGTCGGGGAACAGGCTGGAGGCGGAGTTGAGCAGCAGCCGGGGCGATTCGATGGAATTGCCCGCCACGCACACCACCCGCGCCTTCTGCAGCTGCAGCTTGCCGTCCTTGTCGGCGTAGAGCACGCCGCTGGCCTTGCCCTGGGCGTCGTGCTCGATGCGCAGCACCATGCTCTGGGGCCGCAGCTCGGCGAGCCCGGTCTTCAGTGCACGGGGGATCTCCGCATACAGGGTCGACCACTTGGCGCCTATCTTGCAGCCCTGCATGCAAAAGCCGATCTGCTGGCAGGCGGGACGACCGTCGTTGGGCCGGGTGTTGGAGGCCACCGGCCGGCTGATGTCCTTGTAGCCCACCTTGCGGGCGCCGGCGGCGATCACCTGGTAGTGGTTGTTGGGCGGCATCTCGGGCAGGCCGCTGGCCTTGGTGCCCGCCACCCCCATCTTGCGCTCGGCGATGTCGTAGTAGGGAGCCAGCTCGTCATAGCCGATGGGCCAGTCCAGCACATTGGCGCCCTTGACCTCGCCGTAGACGCTGCGGGTCTCGAAGTCGTGGGGCAAAAAGCGCAGGGCCAGGCCGGAGAAGTGCATGGTCGAGCCCCCCACCCCCTTCACTATCCAGGCCGGCAGGTTGGGGTAGGTTTCGGCGTGGTGCCAGCCGCCGGCGGAAATGCGCTTGTCCAGCCAGGAAATCTTGTGGAACATGGCCCATTCGTCGTTCTCGAAGTCGGCCTGGGTGTAGTGCCTGCCCGCTTCGAGGATCACCACCTTGACGCCTTTTTGGGTCAGTTCGTCGGCCAGGGTGCCGCCACCGGCGCCGGAGCCGATGATCACCACGACGCTGTCGTCGTCCAGTGAGAAGGTCGCGCTCATAATGCTCTCCTTGGGATGGTTGTTGGCCGGGGCCGCCGCTCAGGCGTCCTGCTCCAGCCAGTCGATGTCGTTGAAGCCCCGGTTGAGGTAGCCGCCCTGCTCCCAGGACGAGCCCTCGTAGCCGAACAGGGGCCAGACTTCCTTGTTGTCGTAAAAACCGGTGACCAGGTGGCCCTTCAGCCGCAGGAAGAAGGCGCCGTGCTCGATCAGGTAGAGCAGTACCAGGCGATCGCTCTCCCGCTCGATGGCGGCGTAGGGCCGCAGGAAGCGCGCCCTGGCCAGCTCGTCCAGGGCGGCCGTGCCCTCGGCCAGCAGTTGCCTGAGCTCGGCGTCGTCGGCGGCCTGGGCCTCGAGCGGCGCCAGGGCCTGCCGGTAGTAGCGGTCCTCGATGTGGTCGTGGGGAAAGATGTCCCGAGCCAGCACCAGCAGGGTGTTGCCGGCCTCGGCGCCCAGCAGGGTGAACTCCCGGGCCAGGGCTTCCCGGGCCGAGGCCTCGAGGCCGGTGGCCGACAGGGCGCCCACCCCCAGGGCCACCATGCTGCCCGCGGCCAGAAAGCGCCGCCGGCTTAAGCCAGGGGTGGCCTCCACCTCGGCTACCGGTATCCGTTCATGCTTGTCCTTCATCTTCATTCCTCCGTGAAAGATGCTGCTGCAGGGTGCGCCCCAGCAGCGCCATGGCGCTGTGACCGGGCCCCAGCCCCAGCAGGCGGGAGACGGTCACGTGCCGGTCTTCCCGCACCCGCTGGGGTTGCCGGCAGTAGCGGTAAAAGTCGTTGGTCAGCCGGCACAGCTCGCCCTCGTCCTCGTCGCAGAGGATGGCGGCATGGGCCAGCACCGCCTGGGTCTCCCGCCCCTGCGCCTTGCGCCACCGCTGGGCGGTGCCGGCGAGCTTGCGGCCGTCCACCACCAGGTTGTAATCGCCATCGCAGAAGGCCCCGGGCACGGCGCCACAGTAGGCGTCGATGCCCATCTCCGCCAGGGCCGCGAGCAGCGGCCGGCAGAAGCGCC
Source organism: Zobellella denitrificans (assembly GCF_002407485.1). Lineage (NCBI taxonomy): Bacteria > Pseudomonadati > Pseudomonadota > Gammaproteobacteria > Aeromonadales > Aeromonadaceae > Zobellella > Zobellella denitrificans. Next base: position 1,971,910 of record NZ_CP012621.1, read on the forward strand.
GGTAGGCCTGGCCGATGGCCCCGGGGGCCGGGGTGAGGGTGAACACCATGGCCACGTTGAGCAGGTGCGGGCTCTGCACCGTGAGATCGCCCCCGGTCTGGCGCAGCACCAGGGGCCAGCCGCGCCGGGCCAGGCGCTGGCCGGCGAGCTCGAAGCCCGGCAGTCGGCTCGAGGCGGTGGGCACCACCAGGGCGCGGCGGCTGCGCCAGAGCAGGAAGCCGTAGTCCCGCTCGCCGCGCACCACCGCCTCCAGCAGTTGCTGCTCCCGGGCCAGCCCCTGCTCCGGGCCCAGCAGCGGCGGCAGGCCGCCAGGCAGAAGGTCAGGTTTGGGCAGGCTCATCGGGTTCTCCTTCCAGCAACCGGCACAGGGTGTCGAAGAAGGCGGCGGCCGGTCCGCCGTCCACCGCCCTGTGGTCGAAGGTGAGTGACAGCCCCATCAGGGAGCGCACCCGTATCTCGCCGTCGGCGCCGACCACCGGCACTCGCCGGGTTTCGCCGATACCGAGGATGGCCAGCTGCGGCAGGTTGACAACCGGGGTGAAGAAGCGCACCCGCGAGCGACCCAGGTTGGTGAGGGTGAAGGTGCCGCCGGTCATCTCGCTCACCGACAGCCGGCCGGCCCGGGCCCGCGCCACCAGCGCCTTGCGCGCCGCCGCCAGCTCGGTCAGGCTCAGCCGCTCGGCGTCGAACAGCGCCGGGGCCACCAGTTGGGTCTCGCTCAGGGCCATGGCAAAACTCAGGTGCACCGCGTCGTAATGCAGGATCTCGTTGCCCTCCAGCCGGCCGTTGAGCAGCGGATGCCGCCGCAGCGCCCGGATCAGGCCGTGGGCCAGCAGATCCTCCAGCGACACCCGGATGCCCGCCTCGTCCAGGGCTGCCTTGTGCTCCAGCAGGGCGGTGACGTCGCACTCCCCCTGGTGGCTGAGCTGGGCCGCCTCGTCCAGGCTCTTGCGCATGGCGCCGGCGATCATGGCGCGCATGCCCCGGAGCGGGGTGCGGCGGATGTCGGCAACCGCGGTCGTGGTCATGATGCGTCCTCCAGTGCGGCGATCTGCTCGCCCTTGGCGACCACCTCGTCCGCTTCCTTAAGGATACGCAGGCGGCCGGCGGCCGGGGCCAGGATGTCGTGCTGTATCTTCTGCACCATGATCTCGGCCACCACCTGGCCGGCCTCGACCGCGTCGCCGTCGGACGACAGCCAGGCGGTGATCACGGCGTCGTCGGCTTCTTCCCAGAGATCATGGGGGATGAGTATGGCGAGGCTCATGCTTGTTGCTCCTGCATCAGTTGCCGACAGGCCTGGACGACCTTGTCCGCGTTGGGCAGCGCCCATTGCTCCATCGGCGGGGTAAAGGGAATGGGAATGTCGGGAAAGGCCAGCCGTTTGGGCGGGGCCTTCAGGGCCAGGCCCCGTTCGGCGACGGAGGCGATGATCTCGCCGCTCAGCCCGAAGCTGTGGTAGTCCTCGTCCACCACCAGCAGCCGGCCGGTCCTGGCCACCGAGGCCAGCACGGTGTCGCGGTCCAGCGGCACCAGGGCGCGCAGGTCCACCACCTCGGCGCTGATGCCCTCCTCTGCCAGGAGGCGGGCCGCCTTCAGGCCGTGGTGCACCCCGGAGGTGATGCCGACGATGGTGATGTCGCGGCCTTCGCGCACCACCGCCGCCTGGCCGATGGGCAACTGGTAGGCCTCTTCCGGCACGTGGACGATGGCGTCCTTCTCGGTGCCGAGCCAGCCCATGCCCTGCAGCGCCTTGTGGAACAGGAACACCACCGGGTTGTTGTCGCGGATGGCGGCGATCATCAGCCCCTTGGCGTCGTAGGCGTTGGAGGGAGCCACCACCTTCATACCCGGCAGGTGGGCGAAGGTGGCGTGCAGGCACTGGGAATGCTGGCCGGCGTCGCTGTAGCCGCCGCCGGTGGAGGCCATCAGCACCATGGGTACCGGGATCTTGCCGCCGGAGAAGTAGGTGTTCTTGGCCATCAGGTTGTAGATGGCGTCCATGCAGACCCCGAAGAAGTCGACGAACATCAGCTCGACGATGGGCCTCATGCCGTCGGAGGCCGCCCCCACGGCGGCGCCGATAAAGGCGGTTTCCGAGATGGGGGTGTCGCGCACCCGCTCCGGGCCGAATTCGTCGTAGAGGCCGCGGGTGTTGCCGAACACCCCGCCGAGCGGGCCTATGTCCTCGCCCATCACGAACACGGTGGGATCGGTGCGCATCTCCTGGGCGATGGCCTCGGCCATGGCCCGGGCGATGGTCAGTTTGCGTTCTTTGGTGGTGGCGGTCATGATCCGGCTCCTTCTGTGGCGTGGGCCCGGCCGGGGCTCACGATGATCTTCACGTTGCGATCCTTGTTGTGTACCAGCTCCTCGAAGCCCTGCTCGATGATGTGGTCGAGCGGGATGCGCCCGGTGATCAACGGCGTGACGTCCATCCGCCCCTGATCGATCAGGGCGATGACCTCGGCGAATTCGCCGCTGTAGGCCAGGGCGCCGACCACCTGCTTCTCGGTGGCGACGATGTCGAAGAAATTGAACTCGCTCGGCTCCTCGAAGATGCCGACCAGCACGCAGCGGCCGGCCTTGCGCAGCACGTCGATGGCGAGCTTGGCGGTCTGCTTGTGACCGATGCACTCGATGGACAGGTCGGCGCCGTCGCCGCCGGTCAGTGCCTTCACCTCGGCCACCGCATCGCAGTGGGCGGGATCCAGCACCAGGCTGGCGCCCACCTCCAGCGCCTTCTGTTTGCGCGCCGTCGACATTTCCAGGGCGATGATGCGGCCGGCGCCGGCAGCCCGGGCGCACATGATGGTGCACAGCCCTATGGTGCCGGCACCCACCACCACCAGGGTCTTGCCGGTGATGTCGCCGGCCTGGCGGACTGCGTGCATGCCCACCGCCAGCGGCTCTATCAGGGCGCCCGCCTCGAGCGGAAAGCCCGCGGGCAGCCGGTACAGCAGGTTGGCGGGCACGTTGACGTATTCGGCGAAGGCGCCGTCGTTCATCAGGCCGGTGAAGGCTAGCCGCTCGCACAGATTGATCTTGCCTTCCCGGCAGTAGCGGCACTCGCCGCAGTGCTGGCAGGCGTCGGCGGTGACCCGGTCGCCGGTGGCAAAACCCGCGACGCCCTCGCCCAGGGCCACTATCTCGCCGCAGAACTCGTGGCCGAGGATGCATTGCCCCTTGAGGCCGGTGAGCGGATGGGGCTCATCGACGGGAATAAACACCGGCCCGGCCAGGTATTCGTGCAGATCGGAGCCGCAGATGCCGCACCAGTGCACCCTGATCTGGGCCCAGCCCGGTGCCGGCACCGCCGGACGCGGAACCCGCTCCAGGCGGATATCCTGGCGGCCGTGCCAGACGGCGGCGCTCATGGTGGTTGCTTGGTTCATGGTGAGATCCTCGTGCATCAGACGAATACCTTTTCCAGGGCGGCTTCCGGCGCCGGGTAGGCACTGTCCCGGGCGAAGCGGATGGCGGCGTCCACCCGCTCGCGGGCGGCCTGCACCAGGCGCTGATCTTCCGCCTCGGTCAGGGTGCCCTCTTCGAGCAGCAGGGTGCGGAAGGCGGGAATGGGATCCCTTGCCTGCAGCGCCTCCTTCTCGCCCTTGGGCCGGTAGCCCTCGGCGTCGCCCATAAAGTGGCCGGCCAGGCGGTAGGTTTCGATTTCGATAAGGCTGGGCCCCTCGCCCCGGCGGGCCCGGTCGATGGCCTCGCCCGCCGCCGCGAAGATGGCGACGGGGTCGTTGCCGGGCACGAAGGTGCCGGGCATGCCGTAGGCGGCGGCGCGGCCGTCGTTACGGTCCACCGCGGTGGACTGGCGCTTGGCCACCGAGATGCCCCAGGCGTTGTCCTCGATCACGAACACCACCGGCAGCTGCCATACCGCCGCCAGGTTCAGGGTTTCGTGGAAGGCGCCCTGGTTGGCCGCGCCTTCGCCGAGAAAGGCCACCGCCACCCCGGGTTTGCCCTGCAGCTTGCGCGACAGGGCCGCGCCCACCGCCGGGCCCATGCCCTGGGCGATGATGCCGGAGCAGGAGAAGTTCACCCGGCCGTCGAACAGGTGCATATGGCCGCCGCGGCCGCCGCTCAGCCCCGTTTCCTTGCCGAAGATCTCCGCCGCCATCTCGTTCAGGTTCACCCCCTTGGCGATGGCGATATGGTGGGGCCGGTGGGTGGCGGTGACGATGTCGCTGGCCGACAGGTGGGCACAGACCCCCACGGCGCAGGGCTCCTGGCCGTTGGACAGGTGCATTTCGCCGGGGATGGGGCCCTTGGCCATGTTGAAGGCGGGGCTCTTGCCTTCCATGTAGATCGTCTCGATCGCTTCCTCGAAGAAGCGACTGACCAGCATCTGTTGATACATCCAGTGCAATTGGGTGCGTTCGGGTTTCATATCCCCTCCTTCGCTGTGGTGATGACGAAGCAACACTCGCAAAGGCTGTGCCAAAGATGATAAAAGAGTGTTAATGGCGTGTTTACGGGCGGTGCCGGGGATCCGAGCGGTTGCTATCGGCGCCCAGGTGTTGCAGCCCTGCGACAGCTGTCGCAGCCCGGGTGTTACAGCTGTCGCAAGCTGGACGATACTGAAACAAAGGAAAGAGCAAGGAGAGGTGCCATGTCGTTACCGGATGATGCCGTTGCCCGAATGCTGGGGGAGCGCCTGGGGCCGGACAACCGGATAGCGGATCCGCAGATTGTCGGCTCCTGGCGTCGCTGCCTGGAGCAGTACCGGCTCGATCCCGGCCATGCCCATCCCCGTCCCCGGCTGAGCGCCGCCGAACTGAAGGCTCTGCGCGAGCCCCTGGACGAACTGCTGAACCAGCCGGTCCCGGCCCTGACCCGGCTGCGCCGCAGCGCCTTCGAGGCCGGCTACAACCTGCTGCTGACCGACGCCCAGGGCGTGGTGGTGGCCAGCTACCAGGATGCGGACGCCAGCCCCGAGCTGGCCCGCAAGGGCATGGCCCCCGGCTCGGTCTGGACCGAGGCCCTGGTCGGCACCAATGGCCTGGGTACCTGCCTAGCCACCGGCCAGCCCATCACCGTCTACGCGGGCGAGCATTTCGACGCCGGCCTCCACCCCTTCAGCTGCTCCACCGCTCCCCTGTTCGCCGGCGACGGCAGCCTGCTGGGGGCCATCGACATCTCCACCTACGCCCAGGGCAGCAAGGTTCGCCAGCAACTGGCCCTGGGGCTGGTGCAGCAGACCGCCGACGAGCTGGAAGCCCTGCTGTTCCGCCGCCACCACGCCGATGCCCTGCTGGTGGCGGTGAGCGCCCGGGGCCCGGTGGCGGAGCCCACCGCCCTGCTGGCCCTGGACGAGGGCGGCCGGGTGCGGGGCCTGACCACCGCCCTGCTGCGCCTGCTCTCCTTCCACCAGCGGGGCTCCCTGCTGGGCATGCCGGTGAGCGAGCTGCTCGGGGTCGGGATCGAGCCCCTGCTGGCCAGCCGGCCCGAGTCCCCCTGCCCCCTCGGCCTGTGCCACTGGCAGGCCTGGCGGCTGGCACCGGCCTTCCGTGCCATCCCCGCCGTCAACACCAGCCGGGAGCCGGATCCGCTGGCGCAGGCCGCCGGCGAGGATCCCGGCCTGCTGCGCCAGGCCGCCATCTGCCGGCGCATGGTGGACAAGGGCATCAGCATCCTGATCCAGGGGGAAACCGGCACCGGCAAGGAAGTCTGGGCCCGGGCACTGCATAACAGCAGCGCACGGCGCGACAAGCCCTTCGTGACCCTCAACTGCGCCGCCATTCCCGAAAGCCTGATCGAAAGCGAGCTGTTCGGCTACGGCGCCGGCAGCTTTACCGGGGCGCTCAGGGGCGGCAAGGTGGGCAAGATCGCCGCCAGCTCCGGCGGCACCCTGTTTCTGGACGAGATTGGCGACATGCCACTGGCGTTGCAGACCCGGCTGTTGCGGGTGCTGGCGGAGCAGGAGGTGACCCCGGTGGGCGAACTCAGGCCGGTGCCGGTCGAGCTCAACGTGATCTGCGCCACCCACCGGGAGCTGACCGGACTGGTGGCCGAGGGACGGTTTCGGGAAGATCTCTACTACCGGATCAGCGCGCTCAAGGTCGCCCTGCCGCCGCTGCGGGAGCGGCAGGACCGCCGGGCCCTGATCCGGCGGCTGCTGGCGGAGCTGGCGGACGGGACGGTCCCGTCGCTCGGCGCCGAGGTGGAACAACGGCTGCTCGGCTATGCCTGGCCCGGCAATATCCGCCAGCTCAAGAGCGTGCTGCAGTATGCCCTGGCCATGGCCGATGAGGAAACGATCGGGCCCGAACACCTGCCCGACGAGGTGACCGGCCCCGGTCTCGCACCATCACGGGAAGAGGAGGCGCGTCCGCCCCTGGCGGCGGTCCGGGAGCAGCAGGAGCGGCAGCTGTTGCTGGATACCCTGGAACAACACCAGTGGATCATCACCCGGACGGCCGAGGCGCTCGGCATCAGCCGGGCCACCCTGCACCGCAAGATCAACCGCCACGGCCTGGTGTCGCCCAACAAGGGCGGGCGCTGAACTCAGCGGCGCAGCTCGAACAGGAATTTCAGCCGGCGGGGCTCGTTGCCCTGCTCGATATCCAGCACCCAGGCCCAGACCATGCGGGCCTCGGTGCAGGCCCCCACCAGCGCCTGACCCTGCCAGTGGCCGGGCTCGCCCTGCTCCAGCAGGGCCGGCAGGGTGCCCATGTACATGCTCTCCCCTTCCAGCACGCTGCGGGTCACCCTTACCTGCGGATCGGAGAAGCGCACCTCCAGCCGGAAGGGCTGCTCGGCCGCCAGCGGCTCCGCCAGCAGCCGTGCTTCTATTTCCAGGCCATCCAGGTGTTGCTGGCAGGCTTCGTGAGCGATGTCACAAAAATCAACATTTTCTTTCTCTAATACAGTGGTATCTTGGCCATCGGCGCAGGTTCGCAGCCAAAAGGCTCCCGACAAAATCCCCAACACCACCAAGATTTGCACCAGCTTGGGGCCGGTCAGACGGTCTCTCATACCAATTTATATCCTGTATTGCATACAATTCACTGCGCCGATTGATCTCGATCAAGGCGGGCCCTTATGCCTTGTGGCGGGGTTAAGTGGTAATCATATTATACTGTTATTTTTGCAGCCACTCATTTATCATCTGCGCGGTGTTTTCAGTGCCTCCCGATTTTCTTTGTTAACAAACAGTTAACGAAGCCGTTCGAGCGCCTGGAGATACCGATGAAAAACGGTTGTCTTTAATCCTTCCGACGTGAGCACCCCGGGTGGTCACAAACCTGAATAACAGCAGTGGAAGCGGAACTATAACGATGAGTCAAACTAATAATCAACCAAACTACAACTACACAGTAGTTCGTCAGTTTACGGTCATGACCGTGATCTGGGGCGTTGTGGGTATGTCGTTGGGCGTGCTTATCGCAGCACAACTTATCTGGCCTGCCCTCAACTTCGAGACGCCCTGGCTGACCTACAGCCGGTTGCGTCCCCTGCACACCAATGCGGTAATTTTCGCCTTTGGTGTCAGTGCCCTGATGGCGACCTCCTTCTATGTGGTTCAACGCACCTGTCAGACCCGCCTGTTCGGCGGCCCCCTGGCATCCTTCGTGTTCTGGGGCTGGCAGGCCATCATCCTCTCCGCGGTGATCACCCTGCCCCTCGGCTACACCACCAGCAAGGAATACGCCGAGCTGGAGTGGCCGATCGACATCGCCATCGCCGTGGTATGGGTGGCCTACGCCATCGTGTTCTTCGGCACCCTGTACAAGCGCAACACCTCCCACATCTATGTGGCCAACTGGTTCTACGGTGGTTTCATCCTGACCGTGGCGGTGCTGCACATCGTCAACAGCATGGCGATCCCGCTGAGCGGCATGAAGTCCTATTCCATGTACGCCGGTGCCGCCGATGCCATGATCCAGTGGTGGTACGGCCACAACGCCGTGGGCTTCCTGCTGACCGCCGGCTTCCTCGGCATGATGTACTACTTCGTGCCCAAGCAGGCCGGCCGTCCGGTGTACTCCTACCGTCTGTCCATCGTGCACTTCTGGGCGCTGATCACCCTCTATATCTGGGCCGGCCCGCACCACCTGCACTACACCGCCCTGCCCGACTGGGCCCAGTCCCTCGGCATGGTGATGTCGCTCATCCTGTTCGTGCCTTCCTGGGGCGGCATGATCAACGGCATCATGACCCTGTCCGGCGCCTGGCACAAGCTGCGCTATGACCCGGTACTGCGCTTTTTGATCGTGTCCCTGTCCTTCTACGGCATGTCCACCTTCGAAGGCCCCATGATGGCGATCAAGACGGTGAATGCCCTGTCCCACTATACCGACTGGACCGTGGGTCACGTGCACTCCGGTGCCCTGGGCTGGGTCGCCATGGTCTCTATTGGCGCCGTTTATCACCTCATTCCCAACCTCTTCGGCCAGGACCGCATGTACAGCGTCAAGCTGATCAACGTGCATTTCTGGCTGGCCACCATCGGCACCGTGCTGTACATCGTCGCCATGTGGATCAGCGGCGTGATGCAGGGCCTGATGTGGCGGGCGGTGAACGAAGACGGCACCCTGACCTACAGCTTCGTGGAAAGCCTGCAGGCCTCTTACCCGTTCTATTTCGTCCGCTTTATCGGTGGTTGCTTCTTCGTGGCCGGCATGCTGCTGATGCTGTACAACGCCTACCGTACCATCAAGGCGCCGAAAGGCTCCCTGCAAGCCATCCCCCAACCGGCCTAAGAAGGAGACTCGTGAATGAAAAACCGTCATGATCTGGTCGAAAAGAACGTCACCTGGCTGGCTGTCCTGACCGTGGTCGCCATCAGCTTCGGCGGCCTGGTGGAAATCGTGCCCCTGTTCTTCCAGCAGCAGACCAACGAGCCGGTGGAAGGGCTGCGCCCCTACACCGCCCTGGAAATGGAAGGTCGGGACATCTATATCCGTGAAGGCTGCCATGTCTGTCACAGCCAGATGATCCGTCCCTTCCGCGCCGAGACCGAGCGTTACGGCCACTATTCCGTCGCCGGCGAGAGCGTGTGGGAGCACCCCTTCCTGTGGGGCTCCAAGCGTACCGGTCCGGATCTGGCCCGGGTGGGCGGTCGTTACTCCGACGAGTGGCACCGGGTGCACCTGATCGATCCGCGCGCCGTGGTGCCGGAATCGAACATGCCTGCCTTCCCCTGGCTGGAAACCACCGAGCTGGACGGCAAGCATTCCGCCGCCAAGCTGCGTCTGTTCCGGGACAGCTTCGGCGTGCCCTATACCGATGCCGACATCGAAGGTGCCGAGGCCGCGGTGAAGGGCAAGACCGAGATGGACGCCATCATTGCCTATCTGCAGTCCCTGGGGCATGCCCTTAAATAACCGGAGCCGATGATGGATATCAGTACCTTGGAACGGCTCAAGCCGATGTTGATCAGCTTCCAGACCCTGGCCTTGCTGGTGTTGTTCGTGGGCATAGTACTCTGGGCCTACAGCAAGCGCCGCAAGGGCTCGTTCGACGACGCCGCCAACTCCATTTTTGACGACGAAGACAAGGCGAACGGAAAGCGCCGGGGTACTGAGCAGGATCGCGCAGGAGCTAATAAAAAATGAATACTTTTCTAAGTGTATTTGTAACCGTGATTAGCCTGGGAACCATTTTCGGCTGCTTGGTGCTGCTGATCTGGTGCACCAGGGACAAGATGGGAATGGAAGAAGGGGCACCCACCGGCCACACCTTCGACGGCATCTCCGAGCTGAACAATCCCCTGCCCAAGTGGTGGAGCTATCTGTTCGTGTTCATGCTGGTGTTTTCCCTGATCTACCTGGCGCTGTACCCGGGCCTGGGCAACTTCAAGGGCCTGCTCGGCTGGCAGAGCTCGCACCAGGACATCCGCTCCCTGGAAGAGTCTCGCGCCGCCGCGGCCGCGTCCCGTGAGCAGGGGCTGCTGGTGCAGTACGACCGCGAGATGATCCGGGCCGACGAGGTGTTCGGCGCCCGCTTCCGTGAGCTGGCCTACGAGGCCGATGGCCAGACCTTCCGCGCCATCGCCGACATCGCCCAGGATGAAGAGGCCACCAAGGTGGGCCAGCGTCTGTTCCTGCAGAACTGTGCCCAGTGCCACGGCTCCGATGCTCGCGGTGCCCGCGGTTTCCCCAACCTGACCAACAATGACTGGTTGTGGGGCGGTAATCCGGATCAGATCAAGGCCACCATCATGCACGGCCGTCAGGGCGCCATGCCCGCCTGGGGCGACAGCCTGGGCGAAGAGGGCGTGAAGGAAGTGGCGTCCTATGTGCTGAGCCTGTCCGGCCGCCGGGTGGACGAAGTGGAAGCCCAGAAGGGCCAGGCCCGCTTCGCGGTCTGTGCCGCCTGCCACGGCATGGACGGCACCGGCAACCCGGCCATGGGCGCGCCCAACCTGACCAACGGCATCTGGCTGTACGGCGGCTCCCGCGCCGCGGTGGAAGACAGCATCCGCTACGGTCGCCAGGGCGTGATGCCGGCCTGGAAAGACATTCTGGGCGAAGACAAGGTGCACCTGCTCGCCTCCTATGTCTACAGCCTGAACAACTGATAAGCCCCCCGGGCTTGGATGAAAAAGCCCCGCTCGCCGGGGCTTTTTGTTATATTGACGTCCGCTTTTTTTGTCGTAGGAATTTGTTATGCAACGTCCCTGGTATCAGCAATTCTGGCCCTGGTTCCTGATCGCCCTGCCCCTGTGCGCCGTGGTCGCCAGCCTTTATACCTTCCGCATTGCCCACATGGGGGCCGACAGCATGGTGGTGGATGACTACTACAAAAAAGGCCGGGCCATCAACCAGGATCTGAGCGAGCTGAAGGAGGCCGAGCGCCTGGGCCTGGTGGCCGAGCTTGCGCTGCAGGACGGCCAGTTGTCCCTGCGCCTGCAGGGAGAGCATACCGATGGTGAGGCCATCCGCATCCGCTTCAGCCACCCCACCCTGGCGGAACAGGATCTGGAGCGGCTGCTGACCAGCAGCGGTGACGGCGTTTACCGCTATCGCCCGGAGCATCCCCTGATGGAGGGCCAGTGGAACCTGCAACTCGAGGCCTTTGACGGCCGCTGGCGGATACAGCGGCGCATCAGCCTGCCCATCCCCGACCGGCTCGTGATCCGTGCCGGGAGCTGAGCATGACCGGCTGTTTCCACTGCGGTGAGCCGGTGCCGGCCGGCGTCGACTTTCACTTCGAATTCGAGGGTGAGCAGCAGGCCTGCTGCTGCCCGGGCTGCCAGGCGGTGGCCCACACCATCATCGACTGCGGTCTCGGCAGTTACTACCAGCACCGCAGCGCCCCGGCGCCCAGGGCCGAGGCCGTGCCCGACGAGCTGAAACGGCTGCAGCACTACGATCTGGCCGACATCCAGCAGGATTTCGTGAGCGAGCGGGATCAATTGAAAGAGGTGCAGCTGTCGGTCAGCGGCCTGAGTTGTGCCGCCTGTGCCTGGCTGATCGAACGCCATCTGTCCCAGTTGCCGGGGGTCCGGCTCATCCAGGTCAACAGCACCACCGAGCGGGCCCGGCTGCGCTGGGATCCGGAACAGGTCAGCCTGAGCCGGTTGCTGGCCGCCTTCGCGGAGATCGGCTATCAGGCCCGCCCCTTCCTGCCCCAGGCGCAGGAGCAGGCCTATCGGCGGGAGGTGAAGTCCTACCTGCTGCGCCTGGGCGTGGCCGGCATCGCCAGCATGCAGGTGATGATGGTGGGCTTCGCCCTCTACGAAGATCTCTTCCCCGACATCGATGCGGAACTGGTGCAGTATTTCCGCTGGGTCAGCCTCTGGCTGTCGGTGCCGGTGATGGCCTATTCCGCCCTGCCCTTCTACCGCAATGCCTGGCGAGGGGTGAAAAACCGGGCGCTGAACATGGATTTGCCGGTCTCCCTGGCGATGATCTTCGCCTTCGTCGCCTCGGTCTACGCCACCGTCACCGACACCGGCGAGGTCTACTACGAATGCGTGTCCATGTTCGCCTTCCTGCTGCTCTCCGGCCGCTTTCTGGAGATGCGCGCCAAGCGCAAGGCCGCGGAGAGCACCGCCAACCTGAGCCACCATGTTCCCATGCTGGCCCGGCTGGAAACGCCGGACGGCGAGCAGGAGGTGGCCGCCAGGACCCTGGTGCCGGGCCAGGTGGTACTGGTGACCCCGGGCAGCCCGATCCCGGCCGATGCGGAAATCCTCGAGGGCAGCACCAGCGTGGACGAGTCCATGCTTACCGGCGAGCACCTGCCGGTGCACCGCGGCACCGGCGAGCGGGTGTTCGCCGGCACCACCAACGTGGAGTCGCCGCTGCGGCTGCGGGTACTGCGTCCCCTGGCCGAGGCCCGGGTATCGGAAATCCTGCGCGCCCAGGACGACGCCCTGCTGGAGAAGCCCAGGGTGGCGCTGCTGGCGGATCAGCTGTCCCGCTATTTCGTGGCGGCGCTGTTGCTGGTGACCCTGGGCACCTACCTGGCCTGGCTGCAGCATGCACCGGACAAGGCCTTCTGGGTGATGCTGTCGGTGCTGGTGGCCACCTGCCCCTGCGCCCTGTCCCTGGCCACCCCCACGGCGCTGACCGTGGCCAGCTCCCGCCTGACCGGGGCCGGCATCCTGGCCCGCCGGGGACATGTGCTGGACACCCTGCCCAAGGCCACCCGGGTGGTGTTCGACAAGACCGGCACCCTGACCCGGGGCGAGGTGGCCCTGGCCTCGGTCAGCCTGCTGGGCCGGCGCACCGAGGCCGAGGTGCTGGCCATCGCCGCCGCCCTGGAGGCCCAGTCCGAGCACCCCATCGCCCGCGCCTTCCGTCCCTACCGGGATCACCGGCTGACGGTGAGCGAGCGGGAAAATCTTGTCGGCCGGGGCCTGCGCGGGGTGATCGACGGCCAGGGCTGGCGCCTGGGCAGCGCCGCCTGGCTCAGCCCGGGCGCCGAAGACGACGCGCTGTGCGTCTATCTGGCCGATGAAGAGGGGCTCGTGGCCCGCTTCGAGCTGGCCGATCCGCTGCGGGACGACGCCGAGCGGCTTGTCCGCCGCTGCCGGGAGCAGGGGCTGGCCACCACCATCCTCACCGGCGACGGCTCCGGCCAGGCGGACAAGGTGGCGCGGCAGCTGGGGGTGGACGAACTGGTCAAGAATGCCAGCCCCGACGACAAGCTGGCCTATCTGCACGCCCGGGACGCCGCCGGCGAGGTCTGCCTGATGGTGGGCGACGGCATCAACGACGCCCCCGTGCTGGCCGGTGCCCACGTCTCCTTCGCCATGGCCGGCGGCACCGACATCGCCAAGAACAGCGCCGACGCCATCCTGCTCGGCGATGATTTGCAGCGCATCCTCGTCGCCCGTCGCGTGGCCGGCCGCTGCCGGCGGGTGATCAAGCAGAATTTTTCCTGGGCGCTGGGCTACAACCTGGTGATACTGCCGCTGGCGGCCATGGGCCATGTCTCGCCCTGGTTCGCCATGCTCGGCATGTCCGCCAGCTCGCTTATCGTCATGACCAACTCCCTGAGGCTGTCCCGCTCATGAACGATCATGAAATCTGGTATCTGATCATCCCCATCGCCCTTATCTTCGTGGCCATCGCCATCGCCCTGTTCTTCTGGTCGGTGAAAAGCGATCAGTTCGAGGATCTGGATCGCCAGGGCAGCAACATCCTGTTCGACGACGACCAGGACTCCCACCGCCGGGCTCAGCCCAGGAATGATGATGACCAGCCAACTTGACCCCTGGGCCGCGCTGCTGATCGGCCTGCTCGGCGCCGGGCACTGCATCGCCATGTGCGGCGGGGTGGCGGCGGCCTTCTCCATGGCGGTGCCCCGGGAGCAGCGCCGCCTGCAGTGGCTCTACCTATTGAGCTACAACGCCGGCCGGATCCTGAGCTATGCCCTGGCCGGCGCCCTGGTGGGCGGCGTTTTCGCCGGCCTGGCCGACATCAGCCTGGGCAAACAGGGCCTGACCTGGCTGCGGCTGCTGGCCGGGGTGATGATGATACTGCTCGGCCTCTATCTCGCGCGCTGGTGGTTCGGGCTGCTGCAACTGGAGCGGCTCGGCAACCACCTGTGGCGCCATCTCAAGCCCCTGGCCGGGCGCTTCGTCCCCTTTCGCCATCCCCTGGCCGCCCTGCCCTTCGGCATGGTGTGGGGCTGGCTGCCCTGCGGCCTGGTGTACTCGGCACTGACCTGGAGCGCGGTATCCGGCGGCATGGGCCAGGGGGCCCTGGTGATGGCCCTGTTCGGCCTCGGCACCCTGCCCACCCTGCTGGCGCTGGGCGGCCTGGCAGAGGGTCTGCGGCACTGGCTGAACCATCCGGGTTTTCGCCGCTTCTCTGGCATCTTATTGATTTTTTACGGTTTGTTTACAGTAACCCAGGTGTTGCCGGTGCTTTACTAAGCTATTAAGTACCCGTCATCGGTGCTATGATTGTGCTGTGATACCAATATAAAGTGTCGAGCCCATGGGAAATCAGTCTAAAGTCATCAAAGCGGCCCCCACCGGCCGTGCCATTCACTGCCAGGACTGCAGCATCAGCCAGCTGTGCATTCCGCTCGGTCTCAATTCCGACGAGCTGGACGAGCTGGACAACATCATAGAGCGCAAGAAGCCCATCCAGAAAGGCCAGGAGCTGTTCAAGGCCGGCGAGGAGCTGAAGTCGCTCTATGCCATCCGGGCAGGCACCGTCAAGTCCTACACCATCACCGAGCAGGGCGACGAGCAGATCACCGCCTTTCACCTGGCCGGCGACCTGGTCGGCTTCGACGCCATCAACACGGGTTCCCACCCCTCCTTCGCCCAGGCGCTGGAAACCGCCATGGTGTGCGAGATCCCCTACGAGATCCTGGATGATCTGTCGGGCAAGATGCCCCGGCTGCGGCAGCAGATCATGCGACTGATGAGCAACGAGATCAATGGCGACCAGCAGATGATACTGCTGCTGTCCAAGAAGACCGCGGAAGAGCGGCTGGCCGCCTTCCTGCACGGACTGTCCACCCGCTATGCCCAGCGCGGCTTCTCGCCCCGCGAGTTTCGCCTTACCATGACCCGGGGCGATATCGGCAACTATCTGGGACTGACGGTGGAAACCGTCAGCCGCCTGTTGGGCCGCTTCCAGAAGAGCAACCTTATTGAGGTGGATGGCAAGTACATCCGTATCCTGGACTTGCCCGAGCTGGCCCGTCTGGCCGGTGCCACGGCAGCCTGCTGATTTCCCATTCAACCAAGGGGCGCTGTATGATCAAGTATCAACGCATTCTGGTGGTCGTCGATCCCGTCGCCGAGACCCAGCCGGCCCTGCACCGGGCGGTGTCCGTCGCCGCTCTCGAGGACGATGCCGCCGTCACCCTGTTCCTGCCCATCTACGACTTTTCCTATGAGATGACCTCGATGCTGTCCAGCGAAGAGCGGGACGAAATGCGCGAAGGGGTGGTCCAGGGCCGGGAGGAGTGGCTCAAGACCCTGCTCGAGCCCTATGCGGACAGCAAGGTCCGTTTCGATTTCAAGGTGGTCTGGCACAGTCGTCCCTTCGAGGCCATCATCCAGCAGGTGCAGGACGGCAAGCACGACCTGGTGGTAAAAAGCACCCACAAGCATGCCCTGATCCAGTCCTTTATCTTCACCCCCACCGACTGGCACCTGCTGCGCAAGTGCCCCTGCCCGGTGCTGCTGGTCAAGGAGCGGGACTGGCCCATGGGCGGTCATGTGCTGGCGGCGGTCAACTGCTGCAGCGACGATCCGGCCCAGGAAGCGCTCAACAACAAGATCATCGGCGAGAGCGCCGAGGTGGCCCGGCTGCTGTCCGCCACCCTGCACCTGGTGAACGCCTACCCCATCACCCCGGTGAACATGGCGCTGGAGCTGCCCGACTTCGACCCCCACGCCTACAACGCGGCGGTGAAAAAACACCATGAGCGGGCCCTTTACGAATATGCGGTGCGTTTCGAGCTGGAGCCCAAGGTGCTGCACCTGCAGGAAGGGCTGGCGGAAGAGGTAATCCCCCGCTGTGCCGACGAGATCAATGCCAACCTGGTGATCCTGGGCTCGGTAGGCCGTACCGGGCTGTCCGCCGCCCTGCTCGGCAACACCGCCGAGCATGTCATCGACAAGCTCAACTGTGACGTGCTGGTGCTGCGACCCGACTCGCCCGCCGCCTGACGCAACCACTGGCGCCTTGCCCTCGGGGCGCCAGTCACTATAATAGCCCCAGTTTTTTTGGCCGGGGTTATCATGTCAGTTCAAACTGCCAAGCAAGTGTACAATTTCAACAAGCTGCAGAAGCGGCTGCGCCGCCATGTGGGCGAAGCCATCGCTGATTTCAACATGATCGAGGATGGCGACAAAATCATGGTCTGCCTGTCCGGCGGCAAGGACAGCTACGCCCTGCTCGACATATTGCGCAACCTGCAGGCCCATGCCCCCATCCGCTTCGATATCGTCGCGGTCAACCTGGATCAGAAACAACCCGGCTTTCCCGAGCATGTGCTGCCCGCCTACCTGGATGAACTGGGGGTGGAGTACAAGATTGTCGAGGAAGACACCTACTCCATCGTCAAGGACAAGATCCCCGAGGGCAAGACCACCTGCTCCCTGTGCTCCCGCCTGCGCCGCGGCATACTGTACCGCACCGCCACCGAGCTGGGCGCGACCAAGATCGCCCTGGGCCACCACCGGGACGACATCCTGGAAACCCTACTGCTCAACATGTTCTACGGCGGCACCCTGAAGTCGATGCCGCCCAAGCTGGTGAGCGACGACGGCAGGCACGTGGTGATCCGTCCCCTGGCCTACTGCAAGGAAAAGGATCTGGTGCGTTACGCCGAGGCCAAAGCCTTCCCCATCATTCCCTGCAACCTGTGCGGCTCCCAGGAGAACCTGCAACGCCAGGCGATCAAGACCATGCTGCAGGACTGGGATCGCCGCTTCCCCGGCCGTATCGAGAGCATGTTCCGCTCGCTGCAGAACCTGGTGCCTTCCCACCTGCTGGATCACCAGCTGTTCGACTTCAAGGGCGTCGACCGGGATTCCGGGGTGATCGACGGCGGCGATCTCGCCTTCGACAAACCGGAGCTGTCGCCCCGTTTTGTCGACGAGGACGATGACGAGGCAGAAAGCGAGGCCGATTTTGGCGAGCGGCTGCAGATTATCGAACTGAAATAAGAAAAGGCGCCTCGGCGCCTTTTTGATAGCCGGCAAATTTCTTGGCTGATCTGAACTGACAACACCTATGCCCGAGCGGAGGACAAAGGGAGCCGCTCCGCCGACCGTCACATGCCATGGATGGCATGTGCGAGCTTACATGGATGTACTTGTAGCGTGTCGGCGGAGTGGGCCCTTTGGCCGACTCATGCCTGAGGAGCAGGCGACTTTGTCGACAAACTGAATGGCGCCGAGGCGCCTCTTTGAGTGTTACAGCCAGGGGCTGATCCGCACCGCCGGCAGCGTCAGGCTCCGCTCCGCGGCCAGCTGCTGGTCGGACAGTTCCAGCCGGTCCTCGCCGTTCAGCTGCTGCCCCGGTTCGGCCGGCGAGAGATGAAGGCCCTTGAGTTCAGGCACAAAATATTTCCCCGGCCAGCCCGCCATTTTCTGCAGCAGGCGCTGCATCTCATCCCGTACCTGGCGCAATTCGGCGGCGTTCACCTCACCCGCCGGCAGTTCGGCCTGGATACGGATGGAAATATCGCACCGCTCGGGTTGCTCCACCTCCAGCATCACCACCGCCTTGTCCAGATCCAGCTGCTTGTCGAAGGGCAGCAGGAACTGGCCGTGGGGCAGCACCTCCACCCGGTCGCGGCGCTCCCCGGCCACCATGACGTCACCGGACTCGACATGGCACAGGCCCTGGCCGTCCTGCCTGCTCAGGTAAAAACCGAGTCCGGCCCGCTCCACCCTGGCCTTGGCCACGGTTTCCATGTGCTTGTAGAAACCGCTGTACCCCAGGGCCAGGGACTCGGCCTGGACACCGGTCGCGGCCAGGGCCAACAGCGTGGCTATCAGCGGCATCTTCATGCGTCGAAATGATCCTTGGACTGATTGAGGGATGTAGGCTGCGGTTCGTCTGTGATCGCCGCCGGGCCTGCGCCCTCGACGCCGCAGGCTTCGCGGTAGATGATGCCCTTCACCACGATATAGAGCGGTGCCACCCAGATAAGGCCGATGCCGAAGGTCATCACCGCCGCCATGAAGCACAGCACCAGCAGCATGTGGAGCAGCAGCAGGGCCATCCACTGGCGGGCGAACAGCCTGAGCGAGGTCAGGATGGCCTGCAGCGGGTTCAGGCCCTTTTCCAGGATCAGCGGAAAGGTGAACATCAGCGCCACGCTCAGCACCAGGGTCGGCAGCATGGCCAGCATGGGCGGCAATCCCAGGCTCTGGCCCAGGGGCAGGAACAGACTGGTGATGAGGCCCATCAGCAGGCTGGCCAGGGCCAGGGGCAACAGGTAGCGGAAATAGTCGAAGATCTGGCTGGGGCGGATGGGCCTGTCCACCGCCCGGTGGATGCCCATCATGTCCAGGCCACCGCTCATGGGCGCCATCACCATGGAAATGGCCAGGCCCAGCAGGCTGGCGCTCCACACGGACTCTTCCCCTTCCCCGCCGGTCAGCACCAGCAACTGATTGAGCAGCAGCCAGCAGCCGACCACGCCGATGGCGGCCAGCAGTATCGGCAGCTTGGCGCCGTAGATGCGCCCCCAGGCTTCCTGCAGCACGGCTTTGGGGGCCAGTTCGAAGCCCTGCTCCAGCGAGCGCTGCAACCGGGCAAATCGTGGTTCATTCATAATGCGTTCTCATTTCAAGGGTGGCGACATTATAACGGATGACGCCGCCGGGGAAAGCCAGGCTAACCCATTATAAAAATTGGGGAATTTGTCGAAAGCACAAACAGCAAATCCGCATCGTTCAAGCATAAAAATTCGCTTTGCTTTACGGGGGCCGGGGTCTAGAATGCGCGCTCATTTTCAAACCAGAACGCGGCGCGTTTTCATCGAGGTGAATAAGGGCAAATGGCCGAACACACCCCCCCGCTGGTCTCCCTGACCGGTATCAGCAAGCAGTTTGACGGCAAAGCTATCATAGACAACCTGGACTTATCCATTTATGACGGCGAATTCCTCACTATCCTGGGCCCGTCCGGCTGCGGCAAGACCACGGTGCTGCGCCTGATCTCGGGACTGGAGGACGCGGACAGCGGCCATATCCACCTGGCCGGGGAAGACATCACCCGGGTGCCCGCCGAGCTGCGCCACGTCAACACCGTGTTCCAGAGCTATGCCCTCTTCCCCCATATGTCCATCTTCGACAACGTGGCCTTCGGCCTGCGCATGCAGAAGGTGCCGGCGGCGGAAATCCGCCCCCGGGTGATGGAGGCGCTGAAGATGGTGCAGCTGGAGCAGATGGCCAACCGCTATCCCCACCAGCTGTCCGGCGGCCAGCAGCAGCGCATCGCCATCGCCCGGGCCGTGGTCAACCGGCCCAAGGTGCTGCTGCTCGACGAATCCCTGAGCGCCCTCGACTACAAGCTGCGCAAGCAGATGCAGACCGAGCTCAAGCAGCTGCAACGCCGGCTCGGCATCACCTTCGTGTTCGTTACCCACGATCAGGAAGAGGCCCTGTCCATGTCCGACCGCATCGTGGTGATGCAGGGCGGCAAAATCGTGCAGGATGGCGCGCCCAAGGAGATCTACGAATCCCCGGCCAACCTGTTCGTGGCCAAATTCATCGGCGAGATCAACATCATGGACGGCGAGCTGCTGGCTCCCGCCGACGAGGCCGGCGCCTGGCACGCCCGGGTGGAAGGGCGCCGCTGCCTGGTGCACAGCCAGTACCCCTTCAATACCGGCGACAAGGTGTGCGTGCTGCTGCGCCCCGAGGATCTGCGCATGAAAATGCGTACCACCGACGCCCCTTCCGAGGGGGTGTCCGGGCGCATCGTCGATCGCCACTACAAGGGCGCCACCCTGGACTCCCTGGTGGAGCTGGAGTCCGGCCAGCAGGTGCTGATCTCCGAGTTCTTCGACGAGGACGATCCCGACTTCGACTATTCCATCGGCCAGCAGGTGGACATCCACTGGGTCGACCGCTGGGAGGTGGTCCTGCCCTATGAACAGCACTAAGGGGTTTCGCGCCAATCTGTTCCGCAACATGGCGGTCAGCCTGATCGTGGGGTGGCTGCTGCTGTTCGTGTTCATGCCCAACCTGATGATCATCGGCACCAGCTTCCTGACCCGGGATCACGCCAGCCTGGTGAGCCTGGTGTTTACCCTGGACAACTACGGCCGGCTGCTGGATCCGCTCTACTTCCAGGTACTGTGGCATTCGGTGTACATGGCCGGGGTCGCCACCCTGCTGTGCCTGCTGGTGGGCTATCCCTTCGCCTTTATCATCGCCCAAAGCCCCCGCCGCTGGCGGCCGCTGCTGCTGTTTCTGGTGATAGTGCCGTTCTGGACCAACTCCCTGATCCGCACCTATGCGCTCAAGGTGGTGCTGGGTACCAAGGGGCTGCTCAACAACAGCCTGCTGGCCCTCGGCCTTATCGATCAGCCCCTGCGCATCATGTTCACCGAGCTGGCGGTGATCATCGGCCTGGTGTACATACTGTTGCCCTTTATGGTGCTGCCGCTCTATGCCGCCATCGAGAAGCTGGACGGCCGCCTGCTGGAGGCGGCCCGGGATCTGGGCGCCGGCGCCTGGTCCCGCTTTTTCCGGGTGATAGTGCCGCTGACCATGCCCGGCATCGTCGCCGGCTGCCTGCTGGTGTTCCTGCCGGCCATGGGCATGTTCTACATCTCGGATCTGCTGGGCGGGGCCAAGAACCTGCTGATCGGCAACATCATCAAGACCCAGTTCCTCAATATCCGCGACTGGCCCTTCGGCTCGGCCACCAGCATCACCCTGACGGTGCTGATGGCGGGCCTGATCTTCGTCTACTACCGGGTGGGCAAGCTGCTGAACAAGAAGGTATCCATCGATGATTAAGTGGTTCAAGGGCGGCTTTCTGCTGCTGGTGTTCGCCTATCTGTACATCCCCATCGGGGTGTTGATCGCCAACTCCTTTAACAGCTCCCGCTTCGGCATCCGCTGGGACGGCTTTACCTGGGACTGGTACGTCCGCCTGGCCAACAATGCCGGCCTGATGGAGGCGGCCCGCCATTCGGTGACCGTTGCCCTGGTATCCGCCACCTTCGCCGCCCTGATCGGCACCCTGGCGGCGGTGGCCCTGTACCGCTACCGCTTCCGCGGCAAGGGCTTCGTGGGCGGCATGCTGTTCGTGGTGATGATGTCGCCGGACATCGTCATGGCCATCTCGCTGCTGGCCCTGTTCGTGGTGTTGGGCATTTCGCTCGGCTTCTGGTCGCTGCTGTTCGCCCACATCACCTTCTGTCTTCCCTTTGTGGTGATCACCGTCTATTCACGCCTCAAGGGGTTCGACCTGCGCATGCTGGAAGCCGCCAAGGATCTGGGTGCCAGTGAGTTAGTGACCTTCAGGAAGATTATTTTTCCGCTGGCCAGGCCCGCCATCGCCGCCGGTTGGCTGCTGAGCTTCACCTTGTCCCTGGACGACGTGATCGTCAGCTCCTTCGTGACCGGACCGGCCTACGAGATCCTGCCGCTGAAAATCTATTCCATGGTCAAGGTGGGCGTGTCCCCCGAGGTCAACGCCCTGGCCACCATCATGCTGGCGGTATCGCTGGTGCTGGTGGTGACGTCTCAACTTTTGTTAAGGGATAAACGCTGATATGCAATCCTGGTTCCGTCCCCTGGCCATTGCCGTGGCCGCCAGCCTGCCCCTGGTGGCGCAGGCCAATGATCGTCTGTCCGTCTACGCCTGGGCCGAATACCTGCCCGACAGCGTGCTGACCGACTTCACCAAGGAAACCGGTGTCAAGGTGGATTACGCCACCTTCGATTCCAACGAAGCGCTCTATGCCAAGCTGAAGCTGCTGCAGACCAGCGGTGCCAGCGAAAGCTACGATCTGATCTTCCCCTCCAGCTACATGCTGAGCAAGATGGCCCGGGAAGGCATGCTCCAGCCGCTCGACAAGAGCAAGCTGCCCCATTTTGAGCAGCTCGAGCCGAGCCTGCTGGATCGGGAGTTCGATCCGGGCAACCGCTTCAGCGTGCCCTACGCCTTCGGCAGCACCGCCATCGCCATCAACCGGGACGAGCTGGCCGACGCCGAGGTGGACGCCTGGGCCGATCTGTGGGACAGCCGCTGGCAGGGTCAGCTGATGCTGACCGACGATATCCGCGAGAATTTCCAGATGGCGTTGCTGACCCTGGGCCATTCCGCCAACAGCAAGGACGCGGGCGAGATCAAGGCCGCCTACGAGAAGCTGCAGGCGCTGAAGGACAACGTGCTGCTGTACAACTCCGACAACCCGCGCATGCCCTACGTGACCGGCGAAGCGTCCATTGGTCTTATCTGGAGTGACCAGGCCTACAAGACCCAGCAGGACGGCATGAACCTGGAATATATCTATCCGGAAGAAGGCGCCATCTTCTGGGTGGACAGCGCCGCCATTCCGGGCAACGCCAAATCGGTGGACGCCGCCCACCAGTTCATCGACTTCCTGATGCGCCCGGAAATCGCGGCGCGCATCATCGAGGAGCTGGGCATAGCGGTACCCAACCAGGGTGCCAAGGCCCTGCTGCCCGCCGAGGTGGCCGAAAACCAGGTGCTGTTCCCGAGCGGCGAGACCGTGGCCAAGGGCCACTTCCAGGACGATCTGGGCGACGAGGTGCTGGCCGTCTACGAAGAACACTGGGTACGGCTGCGCGCCAACTAAGGAGCCGCCCTCTTCCCCATAAAGACCAAAGCCCGCATCATGCGGGCTTTTTGCTATTTTTTCCTGCCCGCCAGCAGCTCTTCCACATAGCGGCTGACCATCTGCGTGGCCGGGCCGTAGCGGTGTTCGTCGAAGTGGTTGTTGACCAGGCTCGGCTCCAGGTTGATTTCCACCGTATGGGCGTTGTGCATGGCCGCCTCGTGCACGAAGCCGGCCGCCGGGTAGACGTTGCCCGAGGTGCCGATGGCGATGAACAGGCTGGCTTCGCTCAGGGCCTGGTAGATGCGATCCAGCAGCAACGGCATTTCGCCGAACCAGACCACATGTGGCCGCAAGGGCTCGGGAAACTGGCAACAGTGGCACAGATCCGTACTGTGCAGCGGGCCGGTCCAGGCTACCGTCTGATTGGAGCGGGGACAGCGCGCCTTGAGCAGTTCACCGTGCATGTGCAGCACATGGCGGCTGCCGGCCCGCTCGTGCAGATCATCGATGTTCTGGGTCACCAGGGTCACCCGCTCCGGCCACTCGGCCTCCAGCCGGGCCAGGGCCTGGTGGGCGGCGTTCGGCGCTACCGTCTGCAGCAGCGCCCGGCGGGCGTTGTAGAAGCTGTGCACCAGCTCGGGATCCCGCTGGTAGCCCTCGGGGGTGGCCACGTCCTCGATGCGATGCTCCTCCCACAGGCCGTCACTGGCCCGGAAGGTCCTGATGCCCGATTCGGCCGAGATGCCGGCCCCCGTGAGGATAACGATATTGCCTTTGCGCACTGAGGCACGCCTCTGCTGGATGAACTTGTGATTAGGCTAACAGCTTGCCGGCCCCGGAGCCAATGCTGCCTTAGTCTAACCAGCAAAAAGCCAGGCAAGGTGCCTGGCTTTGAAGGGTTATTCCGAGTTGTTGAGCAGCGTTGCGTTTTCCACCCTGGCCTTGAGTTTCTGGCCGGGGCGGAAGGTGACCACCCGCCTGGCCGAAATGGGAATGTCCTCCCCGGTCTTGGGATTGCGCCCGGGGCGCTCTCCCTTGTTGCGTAATTCAAAATTGCCGAAACCGGAAATCTTGACCTGTTCACCCTGCTCCAGCGCGCTGCGGATCTCTTCGAAAAACGCTTCGACCATCTCCTTGGCATCGCGCTTGCTCATGCCAAGCTCGGTGAACAGATGCTCTGCTATATCGGCCTTGGTTAACGCCATACGCTCAATCCCTCAAGGAAGCATTAAACTCGTCGGAAAGGGCGGATACGATGCGCGCCACCGTATCGGCGATTTCCTTCTCTTCCAAAGTCCGTTGGGTATCCTGCAACACCAAGCTGAGCGCCAGGCTCTTCTTGCCATCGGCAATACCTTGTCCTTGGTAGACGTCAAACAAGTTTAAGCCAACCAATTGATCTCCGCCAACTTTCCTAACCAAATCAAGGATATCGCCGGCGGCGGTCGACTGTTCCACCACCAGGGCCAGATCCCGGCGGTTGGCCGGGAAACGGGACACTTCCCCGGCCTCGGGCACGGCCCGCTCGGTGAGGGCCGAAAGCTCCACCTCGAACACATAGGCCTGGGACTTGAGGCCCAGCTTCTTCAGCAGGCTGGGATGCAGGGCGCCGAGCAGACCCACCTGGCGGCCG
Source organism: Zobellella denitrificans (assembly GCF_002407485.1). Taxonomy (NCBI): domain Bacteria; kingdom Pseudomonadati; phylum Pseudomonadota; class Gammaproteobacteria; order Aeromonadales; family Aeromonadaceae; genus Zobellella; species Zobellella denitrificans. Next base: position 1,996,256 of record NZ_CP012621.1, read on the forward strand.
GCCCGCTGCAGGGCGGCGGACTGGCCCGGGTGCAGGGCCGCGATGTCGGTGCGCACGAAACTGAAGCTCAGTTCGTCGGCGCCGAGGGCCAGCAGGCTTTCCAGATCGCCCTTGAGGTCGAAGAAATCCACTCCCCTGGCGGCCATGTCCCAGTGCTCGTCGACCACCGGGCCCAGCAGCAGGCCGGCCAGCACCGGGGTCTGGCGCACGCCGTTTTCGGCGGACTCGTCGGGGATGAAGGTCAGTCCCTGCTCGAACAACCGCAGCCGCGACTGCTGGCGGTTCTGGTTGTAGACCGCCGCCTGAACCAGCCCCGGCCACAGGGACACCCGCATGGCGGACATGTCGGCGGCGATGGGGTTGGGCAGCACCAGGGGCGCCATCTCGGGGAACAGCAGCCGCTGCTGCTCCGGATCCACAAAGCTGTAGGTGATGGCTTCCTGGTAGCCCAGATCCACCAGGGCGTCCTTCAGTCGGTTGAGCGGCAGGTTCGCCTCCCGGTGGCGGGACATGTCGAGCCGGGCCTGGGGCGCCACGTTGGGAATGCGGTTGTAGCCGTAGATGCGGGCCACTTCCTCGATCAGATCTTCCTCGATGGCGATGTCGAAGCGGTAGCTCGGCACTTCCACCTGCCAGTCGTCGCCGGTAGGAGTGATGTCCAGCCCCAGGCGGGCCAGCATATCGGTCACCTGGGTGGCGGGAATGTTAATGCCCAGCAGCCGGGTCAGCTTGCCGTGGCGCAGGGTGATGCTGTTGCGCGCCGGCAGGTGCGCCTCGGACACCGCCTCCACCACCGGGCCGGCCTCGCCACCGCAGATGGCCAGCAACAGCGCGGTCGCCCGCTCCATCACCTTGTGCTGCAAGCGGTAATCCACACCCCGCTCGAAGCGGTGGGAGGAATCGGTGTGCAGGCCGTAGCTGCGGGCCCGGCCGGTGATCGACAGCGGGCTGAAGAACGCGCATTCCAGCAACACGTCCCGGGTGTTTTCATTCACCCCGGTGGCCTCGCCGCCGAAGATGCCGGCCATGGCCACGGCCTTGGACTGGTCGGCGATCACCAGGGTATCGCCGTTCAGGCTGACTTCGTTGCCGTCGAGCAGGGTCAGCTTTTCGCCCTGCTCCGCCTGGCGCACCACGATGCCACCGTCGAGCCGGGCCAGGTCGAAGGCATGCATGGGCTGCCCCCACTCCAGCAGCACGAAGTTGGTGATGTCCACCACCGGATCGATGCTGCGGATGCCGCAGCGGCGCAGTTTTTCCTGCATCCACAGGGGCGTCTCGGCCTTGACGTCGATGTTCTTCACCACCCGCCCGAGGTAGCGCGGGCAGGCGGCCGGGGCGTCCAGCCGGATCTCGACCTTGTCATCGATGCTGGCCGGTACCATTGGGATCTCGGGCCAGTTTACGTCCTGCTGGTTCAGCACGCCCACTTCCCGGGCCAAGCCGGCCAGGCTCAGGCAGTCGGCCCGGTTGGGGGTCAGATCCACCTCGATGATGGCGTCGTCGAGGTGCAGGTAATCACGCACCCCGGCACCGATGGGCGCATCGGCGGGCAGTTCGATGATGCCATCCGAGTCCACATCCATGCCCAGTTCGCTATAGGAGCAGAGCATGCCGTGGGAGGGCTGGCCGCGCAGCTTGGCCTTCTTGATGGTGAAGTCGCCGGGCAGCACGGCGCCGACCACGGCCACCGCCACCTTCAGGCCCTGGCGGCAGTTGGGGGCGCCGCAGACGATGTCGAGCAACTCGTCGCCGCCCACGTCCACCTTGGTCACCCTGAGCTTGTCCGCATCCGGGTGCTGGCCACATTCGACCACCTGCCCCACCAGTACCTGGCTGAAGGCACCGGCCACCGGGGTGATGTCGTCCACTTCCAGCCCGGCCATGGTGATCTGCTCGGCAAGAGCCTCGGCATCCAGACCGGTATTGACCCATTCATCCAGCCATGATTTTGAAAATTTCATTATTGCTCCTGCCGCTTACCGGAATTGCTTGAGAAAACGCAGATCATTTTCGAAGAAGGCGCGCAAGTCGTTGACGCCGTAACGCAGCATGGTCAGGCGCTCGACCCCCATGCCGAAGGCGAAGCCGCTGTAACGCTCGGGATCGATGCCCACGGAACACAACACATTGGGGTGCACCATGCCGCAGCCCAGCACTTCCAGCCATTTGCCGTTCTTGCCCATCACGTCCACTTCGGCGCTGGGCTCGGTAAAGGGGAAGTAGGAGGGGCGGAAACGGATCTGCAGATCCGCCTCGAAGAAGTTGTTGAGGAAGTCGTGCAGCACGCCCTTGAGGTGGGTGAAGCTGACGTTCTCGTCCACCAGCAGGCCTTCCACCTGATGGAACATGGGGGTGTGGGTCTGATCGTAGTCGTTGCGGTAGACCCGGCCCGGGGCGATGACGCGCAGGGGCGGTTGCTGCTGTTCCATGGTGCGGATCTGCACGCCGGAGGTGTGGGTGCGCAGCATCAGCGCCGGGTTGAAGTAGAAGGTGTCGTGATCGGTGCGGGCCGGATGGTGTGCCGGGATATTGAGGGCGTCGAAGTTGTGGAAGTCGTCCTCGATCTCGGGGCCTTCCGCCACCTGGAAGCCCAGCTCGCCGAACAGGGATTCGATGCGGCGGATGGTGCGGGTCACCGGGTGCAGGCCGCCGGCCGACTGGCGGCGCCCGGGCAGGGTGATGTCCAGGGTCTCGGAGGCCAGCTTCTGGTTCAGCTCGGCCAGTTGCAGCGCGTCGCGCTTGCTATTGATGGCGTCGGTGACCGCCTGTTTGGCGTGGTTGATGGCCTGGCCGGCGGCGGGGCGTTCTTCGGCCGAGAGCTTGCCCAGGGCCTTGGACTGCTCGGTAAAGATCCCCTTCTTGCCCAGATAGTGGACCCGGATTTCATCCAGTTCGACGGCGTTGGCGGCAGCCTGGATCTCCGCCTGTGCTTTGACGATCACGTCTTCCAGCTGATCCATGTGTTCCTCGTACTTGCCCGCCTTGGCGGACGCTAAATAATGTGAAAGGCCTTGATAATAAAGGAAATGCCCCTTTTCCGCCACCACTGGGCCGGCCGGGGGCCAACAAAAAAGGAGGCCGGAGCCTCCTTTTTCATCATTATCGCGCAGCGACTTAAACCAGGGCTTCTTTGGCTTTGGCGACCAAAGCGGTGAAGGTGGTCTTGTCGTGTACGGCGATGTCAGCCAGGATCTTGCGATCGATTTCAACGGAGGCTTTTTTCAGGCCATCGATGAAGCGGCTGTAGGACAGACCGTTCTGACGGGCCGCCGCGTTGATACGGGCGATCCACAGCTGACGGAACTGACGTTTTTTCTGGCGGCGGTCACGATAGGCATATTGACCGGCCTTGGTTACGGCCTGGACGGCAACGCGATAGACGCGCGAACGGGCACCGTAGTAACCTTTGGCCTGCTTCAGTACTTTCTTGTGACGAGCGCGGGCAGTAACACCACGTTTAACTCTTGGCATTGTTCACTCTCCTCTTAAGCGGTCGGCAGCATGGACTTGATCTGGGCGACGTCGGACGCAGCGACCAGACACTTGCCGCGCAGCTGACGCTTGCGCTTGGTGCTTTTCTTGGTGAGGATGTGACGCAGGTGGGACTGCTTGCGCTTGAAGCCACCGGAGCCGGTTTTCTTGAAGCGCTTGGCAGCGCCCTTGTTCGATTTCATTTTCGGCATAAAAACTCCGCATTGTTAATAACAACAAACAGCAAGGCGAGCCGGGCAACACCGTTGCCCGGCTACTTGCAGGGCCTTACTGTTTTTTCTTCGGGGCCAGCACCATGACGGCCTGACGCCCTTCCAGCTTGGGAAAGGCCTCGACCAGGGCCAATTCGTCCAGATCCGCCTTGATGCGGTTGAGCAAATCGAACCCGAGTTCCTGGTGCGCCATTTCACGGCCGCGGAACCGCAGCGTGACCTTGGCTTTGTTGCCCTCTTCCAAAAAGCGAATCAGGTTGCGTAGTTTTACCTGATAGTCGCCCTCATCGGTACCGGGCCGGAATTTGATTTCCTTGACCTGGATTTGTTTCTGCTTTTTCTTTTGTTCCTTGGTAGCCTTGCTCTTCTCGTAGAGGAACTTGCCGTAATCCATGATACGGCAAACGGGCGGCTCGGCATTGGGACTGATTTCCACCAGATCTACGCCTGCGGCGGAGGCGGCTTCGAGTGCCTCATTGATGGACACTATGCCCAGTGCTTCGCCTTCCAGGCCGACCAGACGGACTTCTTTCAGTCGGATTTCTTCATTCAGTCGGTTGCGAGGAGCAGGTTTGCCCCCTTTTTTAGCGCCTTTTATAACCTATCCTCCACTGTGTTCTTGCCGCGGGTCCGGATCTCCTGCTGAATCAGCCGGGTCAACGCTTCTACATCGAAGGTGCCGAGATCCTGTCCTTTCCGGGTACGAACCGCTACTTGGCCGGCTTCGACTTCTTTATCGCCGCAAACCAGCATGAAAGGTACCCGCTTCAGAGTATGCTCGCGGATTTTAAAGCCTATCTTCTCATTTCTCAAGTCCGCTTTGGCCCGAATGCCAACATTATTCAAACTGTTAGCGAGATCGCGGGCATAGTCGGCCTGATTGTCGGTAATATTGAGCACCACCACCTGGGTGGGGGCCAGCCAAGTCGGGAACAGGCCGGCGTATTCTTCGATCAGGATACCGATGAACCGCTCGATGGAACCCAGGATGGCGCGGTGGATCATGACCGGTACGTGACGGTCGTTGTCTTCGCCCACATAGCTGGCACCCAGCCGGCCCGGCAACGCGAAGTCGAGCTGGACGGTGCCACACTGCCAGGCCCGGTTCAGGCAGTCGTGCAGGGTGAATTCGATCTTGGGTCCGTAGAAGGCACCCTCCCCCGGCTGCAGCTCATAGGCGATGTCGTTGGCCTTGAGCGCTTCTTCCAGGGCCAGTTCCGCCTTGTCCCAGATCTCGTCGCTGCCGATGCGCTTTTCCGGCCGGGTCGACAGCTTGACCGCGATATTGGTGAAGCCGAAGGTACCGTAGGTGTCGTACACCATGCGGATGCAGGCGGAGACTTCTTCCTGGATCTGCTCTTCGGTACAGAAGATGTGGGCGTCGTCCTGGGTAAAGCCGCGTACCCGCATCAGACCGTGCAGGGCGCCGCTCGGCTCGTTGCGGTGGCAGCAGCCGAATTCCGCCATGCGCAGGGGCAGATCCCGGTAGGACTTGAGGCCTTGGTTGAAGATCTGCACATGCCCCGGGCAGTTCATCGGCTTGATGGCGTATTCCCGGTTTTCGGAGCTGGTGGTGAACATGTTTTCGGCGTACTTGTCCCAGTGCCCCGACTTCTCCCACAGCACCCGGTCCATCATGAAGGGGCCCTTGACCTCCTCGTAGCCGTATTCCTTGAGCTTGTCGCGCACGAAGTGCTCCAGCTCGCGGAAGATGGTCCAGCCGTCGTGGTGCCAGAACACCATGCCCGGCGCCTCTTCCTGCATGTGGTAGAGGTCGAGCTGCTTGCCTATCTTGCGGTGATCGCGCTTGGCCGCTTCTTCCAGCTGGGTCAGGTAGCCCTTGAGCGCCTTCTTGTCGGCCCAAGCGGTGCCGTAGATGCGCTGCAGCATCTTGTTCTTGGAATCACCCCGCCAGTAGGCGCCGGATACCTTCTGCAGCTTGAAGTGCTGGCAGAAGCGCATGTTGGGCACGTGCGGCCCCCGGCACATGTCGATGTACTCTTCGTGGTGATAAAGCCCCGGCTTGTCGTGCTGGCTGACGTTCTGATCCAGGATTTCTATCTTGTAAGGCTCGTGCCGACGGGCAAAGGTGTCGCGCGCTTCCTGCCAGCTGACCTTTTTCTTGACTACCGGGTACTCGGTCTTGGCCAGCTCCAGCATGCGGGCTTCCAGCTTCTCGATGTCTTCCTCGGTCAGGGTGTGATCCAGATCCACATCGTAATAGAAGCCGTTGTCGATCACCGGCCCTATGGCCATCCTGGTCTGCGGCCACAGCTGCTTGATGGCGTGGCCCAGGAGGTGGGCGCAGGAGTGGCGGATGATCTCCAGGCCATCCTGATCCTTGGCGGTGATGATGGCCAGGGTGGCGTCGTGGTTGATGAGTTCGCAGGCATCCACCAGTTCGCCGTCTACCCGGCCGGCGATACAGGCCTTGGCCAGGCCGGCGCCGATGTCCTGGGCCACGTCCAGCACGGTCACGGGGTTGTCGAAATGGCGCTGGCTGCCATCGGGAAGAGTAATTGTCGGCATGCAATGTCCTTAACAGTGGTGCACCCTACCAAAGTGCACATGTAGTGTGTGAAAGGGGAAAAAGGGTCTACCGCCCCGACCATCTGGCTTTACCTTGCCAGTCTGGCGCGCCTTATGGTGCTACCCGGCGGCACAGGTCGGGGACTGCAGACTCTAGCAGAATCGGCCGATGGCCGCCATGGTTGCGTCACCCGCCCTGCCGTTCGGCCTTGTGCTTCAGCTGGATAAAGCGGCTGTGGGGAATGTAGAGCAGATCGGCAACCTGGCGGATCACCGCTTCCTCCAGGGGATCCAGCCGCCCATCGGTAAAGGCGATCAGCCAGAGCGCGTGCAGTATGGCCTCGCGTTGCCCGATCGGCAGCGTCTTGAGACGGGAGGTGAATTCGTAGAGGGACACCGCCTCCTGCTGCTGGGCCCGGCCCTGCTCCAGCCAGTCGTGCACTTCCCTCTGGCTCTGCCCGAACAGGCGGGCCAGCAACTGCTCCATGCGCTGCTGCTCAGGCCCGCTCGCCTCGCCATCGGCCAGCATCACCTCGGTGAGCAGGGCAGCCACGGCGACCTCTTCACTGAGTGCGATGGGCGCGGCCGGGCGGGTACCCTCAAACCATTTTTTTATCTTGTTTATCATGGTGTCTCCTATTTTGGGCCCGGTGGACTTTGCCGCGGCCGGCATGGCCTATACTGTTGACAAAACAAGCGTCAGCGGAGGCGTTATGTGGCAAGTGATCGCCAGTCAGATCTCGGAAGCAACCGGCAGCGACTTCCATATCCTGGATAAAAAGCCACTGTCCGGGGGGGATATCAATCAGGCCTTCCGGATTTCCGACGGCCACGACAGTTACTTCGTCAAGTTAAATGACCGCGCCCGGGTGGATATGTTTCGCTGCGAATGGAACAGCCTGGAGCACCTGCTGCGTACCCAGACCCTGCTGGTACCCAGGCCCATCTGCTGCGGCACCACCGTCAGCAGCAGCTTTCTGGTGCTGGAATACCTGAGCTTAAGCGACGCGGACGAGCAGGACTGGCATATGTTCGGTCGCCAGTTGGCTCATCTCCATCAGAGCCACAGCCAGCCCATGTACGGCTGGGACGAAGACAATTTCCTCGGTACCAGCGTGCAGCCCAACGCCTGGCACAAGAAGTGGTCGACCTTCTTCGCCGAACAGCGGGTCGGCTGGCAGCTGAAATTGCTCGAGGAAAAGGACATCCGCTTTGGCGATATCGAGGAAATCGTCGGCGCCATCAAGCTGCGCCTGGCCAATCACCATCCCCGCGCCTCCCTGTTGCACGGTGACCTGTGGCGTGGCAATCTTGCCTTCAGCGAGCACATGGGGGTGCTGTTTGACCCCGCCAGCTATTTCGGTGATCGGGAGACGGATATCGCCATGACCGAGCTGTTCGGCCAGCTTCCCCATGCCTTCTACCAGGGGTACAACGCCGTCTGGCCACTGGAGGAAAGCTATGGCGAACGGCGCGAGCTCTACAACCTCTATCACCTGCTCAATCACGTGAACCACTTTGGCGAACCCTATATCGATGAAGCCAAAGAGTGCCTTTATCGGGTCGTAGCCAGTTAGGAGACTTTATGCCCCACCCCGTGGTGTTGATTACCGGCGCCGCCAAGCGCATCGGTGCCGAGATGGGCCGCTTTCTGCATCAAGCCGGCTATCGGCTGGTTCTGCACTATCACCACAGCGAACAGGCAGCGGCCAGCCTGGCCCGGGAACTCAACGAACTCAGGCCCGGCAGCGTTCAGCTGTTGTACCAGGATCTGACCCGGCTCGATGAGCTCAAGGACATGGCCGATCGGGCGCTGGGCTGCTTCGGGCGCCTCGACGGTCTGGTCAACAACGCTTCCGCCTTTTATCCCACCCCTTTCGGTGAGGCGACGCCGGCCCAGTGGCAGGAGCTGTCCGCCACCAATGCCGCCGCCCCCTATTTCCTGACTCAGGCCCTGGCCCCGGCGCTGAAGCAGAGCCGGGGCGCCATCGTCAACATGATCGACATCCATGCGGAAAAGGGGCTGCAGCACCACCTGCTGTACAGCATGGCGAAAAACGCCCTGGCGACCCTGACCCGGAGCCTGGCCGTCGAGCTGGCCCCCCAGGTGCGGGTCAACGGCATCGCCCCCGGCGCCATCATCTGGCCGGAGCACGAACTGAGCGACGAGCAAAAGCAGCGGGTACTGGCGTCCATCCCCATGGGCCGGCTGGGCGAACCCCGGGAAATCGCCGAGACCGCCGCCTTTCTGCTGAATGGCCCCGGCTACCTGACCGGCCAGATCATCGCCCTGGACGGTGGTCGCTCCTGCCGGGGACTTCCCGAGGCCTGAGCCCTGACACGAGGACAAGCCCATGCGTGACTATTTCGAGCAAACCATTGTGTGTCCCCACTGCGGGCATCATACCCGCATCGTGGTGGACGCCTCCGACGGCGACCAGGACTACTATGAGGACTGCCTGGCCTGCTGCAACTCCATGCACATCATCGTCAAATGCAATCAGGAAACCGACGAGGTGGAAGTGGTCGTGGATGCGGATGACGAGCAGTATTTCTAAACCGGGCGATGTCGGGCCTGATACTTGTATGTTGGCATAATATTATCGAGATGCCATCACCCGCTCCACCGTGTCCACTATCGCCTGGGTCTGGGGATCTATCTCGATATTGACTCTCTGCCCCGGTTGGATGGTGCCCATATTGGTCCTGCTCAGGGTTTCGGGGATCAGGTGCACGGCAAAGCGATCGGCCCGCACCTCGCCCAGGGTCAGGGTCAGGCTAATGCCGTCGATGCCGATGTAGCCCTTGCTAAAGACGTATTTGGCAAGCTCCCCGGGCAGGGAAAACCAGAGGCTGGTGTTGGTCTCGCTCTGCTGGCGTTCCAGTAGCTCGCTCTGGGCCATGATGTGTCCGGACATGGCATGGCCACCGATCTCGTCGCCAAAGCGCGCCGCCCGCTCCAGGTTGACCCTGTCCCCCACCTCGAGCCGCCCCAGGTTGGTCACCCGCAGGGTTTCCGCCATCAGATCGAAGCTTACCCGGTCACCCTCGATGCGGGTCACGGTCAGGCAGCAGCCATTGTGGGCCACGGAAGCCCCCAACGCCAGCCCGGGCAGCAAGGCAGCCGGCAGCCGGACCACATGGGTGCGAAAATCGGTTTTGTCGATGATTTCAAGTACAGTTCCCTGCCCTTGCACAATTCCGGTAAACATAGTTCTTATCCAATATTTAAAAGCAGTTGAAGATACTGGGAAAATGCCACGAAGCAGGCTATATTGCCAACATCTGCCGATCTTCCCTGAGCCTTCCTCTCCCAGCGGACCCGAGAATCCGTGAGTCGGCAGCGAGCCGTCCCCATCATAAATGCCGAGCGAGAACCATCAGATGGCGCTGAAGCCCTATTTTTCCGAAACCCTGCACCTGCTGCGGCTGTGCGGCCCCATACTGGTGGCCCAGGTCGCCCAGACCACCATGAGCTTTGTCGATACCGTCATGGCCGGCCAGGTCAGTGCCACCGACATGGCGTCGGTGGCGGTGGCCACCAGCTTCTGGCTGCCGATCATCCTGCTGGTACAGGGCGTGGTGATGGCGTTGACCCCCATCATAGCGCAACTCAACGGTGCCCGTCGCCATGACGAGGTGGCCGGCGCCGTGCACCAGGGCTTCTGGCTGACCCTGCTGGTGATGGTGCCCACCGGGCTCGCCCTCTATTACTCTCCCCTGGCACTGCACTGGATGAATGTGGAGCCGGTGCTGGCCGAAAAGACCACCGGCTACCTGCACGGCATCCTCTGGGGCATGCCGGCCTATGCCCTCTACCAGGTGCTGCGCAACTTCAGCGAAGGCCTGTCCCACACCCTGCCCACCATGGTGATCGGCTTTATCGGCCTGGCGGTCAACGTGCCGGCCAACTATGTGCTGATCCACGGCAAGTTGGGCCTGCCGGCCCTCGGCGGCGTGGGCTGCGGCTATGCCTCGGCATTGGTGTTCTGGGCCATGCTGCTGGCCATGGTGATCTATACCCGCCGCTCTTCCCTGCTGCGGCGCTTCACCGTCTTTGCCACCATAAGCGCGCCGGACTGGCAGCAGATCGGCCGCATTTTCCGCCTGGGCTTTCCCATCGCCATGGCCATTTTCTGCGAAGTCACCCTGTTCACCGTGGTGGCCCTGCTGTTGGCACCATCGGGATCGGAAGTGGTCGCGGGCCACCAGATCGCCATCAATTTTTCCAGCATGGTATTCATGCTGCCCCTCAGCCTCGGCATGGCCCTGACCATTCGGGTCGGCCACCGCCTGGGCGAGGGCGGCGCCCGCCAGGCCAGGGTCGCCAGCATCGCCGGCCTGGTATTCGGCTGCTCGCTGGCGGTGTTCACCGCCCTGGCCACCATACTGGGCCGGGACTGGATAAGCGGCATCTATACCGACAACGCGGGCGTGCTCGAACTCGCCGCCAGCCTGCTGCTGCTGGCGGCCCTGTACCAGATCTCCGACTCGGCCCAGGTCATCGGCGCCGCCGCCCTGCGGGGCTACAAGGACACCCAGGTGATCTTCTACATCACCCTGGTGGCCTACTGGCTGTGCGGCCTGCCCGTGGGCATGGTGCTGGGCCTCACCGACTGGCTGGTGCCGGCCATGGGCCCGCACGGCTTTTGGATCGGTTTTCTGGTAGGCTTATCGGTAGCGGCATTCCTGTTGATCTGGCGGTTGCGCATTATCTATGAAAGGGTGGAAAAACGCAGTCGGGCTGCTCTGCCTCTGGTTGACGGCCTGTAACCCCCATAACGAGCTGGAGCGGCACTTCCAGACCTACCTGGCCCGGGTGGCCAATGTGCTGGAGGTTTCGCCGCCGCGCCTGACCCCGCCCGATCCCCTGCCGGCCCTGCCGCCCCAGCGGACGCTGCAGCAACAGCAGCAACGGGTCACCGCCGGCCTGCTCGATACCCTCAAGCTCGGCGAGTGCCGGCTGCTCGGCCTGGTCGGGGAACACAACAGCCCGGTGGGCAAGAGCCAGAGTGCGGCCGCCATGCTGCTCTATCACCTGCAATTCCAGCAGGGGCTGCACGACTGCCTGGCCCGGGCCAAGGATCCGGCCCTGCAGGACTGGCTGAGCGAGGTCGAGTCCCTGAAGGCACCGCTGCTGCCCGGCTACCACTGGAACATGATGGTGGCCGAGCCGGAAATCCGCGCCGCCCTGATGCCCCGCGCCCGGACCCTGCGCTTCGCCCAGCAGGGCGGCTACCAGGAAACGGTGGCGGCCTTTACCCTGTTCGACCGCCTCCACCGCCAGGCCCGGGGCCTGGCCGAGCCGGCACCCCTCACCGTCCGGGAACTTAACCTGGCGCTCAGCGGCCTCTACGACAACGATTACCTGGGGCAGCTGTTCTATTCCCTGCACAGTGCCGCCCACTACCTCGAGCAGAGCATCGGGTTCCTGCAGCAGTTGGAGCGGTTCGACTGCGGTCCCCGGGGCCGGGACCAGGCCGAGCGGCTGCGCAACGCCATGCAGCACTACTATATCAGGGACATCCAGGCCTACTTCAGCCAGCTCGATCGCCAGTTCGTGCAGCTGGCTCCCCTGCTGGAGCGCACCCTGAATCCGCCAGTGCCAGGCAACGACCAACTGGCCGAGTACCGCCGCCACTTCGCCCTGGGGCTCGACAGCCGGATCTATCGCCGCTATCGGGAGCTGACCCTGGAACATGCCCGGCTGTGGCAACGCTTCCTGGCCCGGTGCGATATTTCGCCGACTTGAACAATAGTTCTCCATCCGTTTGTTCAACAAGAAAAAACGCTTGCCCCTGCCCCCGCCCTTGGCTAGTATACGCAGCGCCTGAAGGCGGCCTGCGTTCTTAGCTCAGTTGGTTAGAGCACCACCTTGACATGGTGGGGGTCGGTGGTTCGAGTCCACTAGAACGCACCAGTTCAGCCGCGACAGCAATACAATGCGTCCTTAGCTCAGTTGGTTAGAGCACTACCTTGACATGGTAGGGGTCGGTGGTTCGAGTCCACTAGGACGCACCAGATTACAGTGCAAAGATTTTGCGTTCTTAGCTCAGTTGGTTAGAGCACCACCTTGACATGGTGGGGGTCGGTGGTTCGAGTCCACTAGAACGCACCAGTTACTGAACCTGCCTCGCGCAGGTTTTTTTGTGCCCGCCTTCCTGGCTTCTCCGGTTATGTCTAGCCCGCTCAAACTGAACATTGAAACGACGTGATTTTTAAACCTTAACACTTTGATCACACTGTCTCCCGATACGGTACCTTGCCGACCGCAGACCACCCGAATAACGGAGAGACCCATGAATCATCAGAGTTTGGCCGCCCACTGGATGCCCTTCACCCCGAACAAGGGCTTCAAGACACAACCGCGCATGCTTACCGGCGCCAAGGGCATGTACTGGACCACGGACGATCAGCGCCAGGTGCTGGACATGACCGCCGGCCTCTGGTGCTGCAATGCCGGCCACGGCCACCCCCATATCGCCGAAGCCATCGCCCGGCAGGCCAGGACCCTGGATTACGCCCCCTGTTTCGGCTTCGGCCATCCCCTCTCCTTCGAGCTGTCGGAGCGCCTTGCCGCCCTGGCCCCGGGCAACCTGAACAAGGTGTTCTATACCAACTCCGGCTCAGAATCGGTGGAAACCGCCCTCAAGATGGCGCTGGCCTATCACCATGCCCGGGGCCAGGGTGGCAAGCAGCTGTTTATCGGCCGGGAGCGAGGCTACCACGGCGTCAACTTCGGCGGCATCTCGGTGGGGGGCATCACCAGCAACTACAAGGCCTTTGGCCAGTGGCTGCCGGTGGATCACCTCTCCCATACCCAGGATCTCGCCCTGAACGCCTTCTCCCGCGGCCTGCCGCTGCACGGCGGGGTGGACATGGCCAACGAGCTGGAGCGGCTGATCCGGCTGCACGATGCCAGCCGCATCGCCGCCGTCATCGTCGAGCCCATCACCGGCGCCGGCGGCGTGCTGCCGCCGCCGGCGGGTTATCTCAAGCGCCTGCGCGAGATCTGCGACCGGCACGACATATTGCTGATCTTCGACGAGGTGATCTGCGGCTTCGGCCGGACCGGCGAAGCCTTTGCCAGCCAGACCTTCGACGTGTTGCCCGACATCATGACCACGGCCAAGGGCCTGACCAACGGCGCCGCCCCCATGGGCGCGGTGTTCGCCGGCGATCATATCTACCAGGCGGTGGTGGACGAAGGCGGCCCGGGGGTGGAATTCTTCCACGGCTATACCTATTCGGCCCACCCGCTGGCCTGCGCCGCCGCCATGGCCACCCTGGATATCTACGAGCAGGGCGGCCTGCTGCGCCGGGGCGCCCAGGGCGGCGACATCGCCAGTTACTTCGAGCAGGGCCTGCACAGCCTGAAAGGGTTGCCGGGGGTCATCGATATCCGCAACTATGCGCTGCTCGCCGCCGTCGAGTTCGAGCCGTTGCCGGGCAAAGCCGGCGCCAGCGGGGCCATGATCCAGTCTGCGGCCTGGGAGCAGGGGGTGATGCTGCGTGCCCTGGGGGATGCCGTCGCCATGTCGCCGCCGCTGATCATCGAAAAGCACCATGTGGACCAGACCGTCGGCATACTTGAACAGAGCATCCGCCGGCTCTATGGCTGAAAAAAGCGGGCTGCCCAGGCAGCCCGCTTTTTGTATGTTGGCATAACAAGTGGGTCAGGCGACCAGGGCTTCCAGGCTTTGCCTGGCCTGATCCAGGCCCGCCTTCTGCGCGTCCTCGCCCATGTTCAGGGCTTCCGCATAGACGAACTCCACCTCGGTGATGCCGATAAAGCCCAGCACGGTGCGCAGATAGGGGGTGATCAGGTCGGTGGGGCTGTCCTTGTGCATGCCACCACGGGTGGTCACCACCACCGCCTTCTTGCCTTTCACCAGCCCTTCCGGCCCCAGCTCGGTGTAACGGAAGGTGACGCCGGCACGGCAGACCAGATCGATCCAGGCCTTGAGCTGCACCGGGATATGGAAGTTGTACATGGGCGCGGCGATGATCAGGGTATCGGCAGCCTGGAGCTCTTCCACCAGCCCGTCGGACAGCGCCAGCAGGGCCTGTTGTTGCTCGCTGAGCTGATCCCCTCCCCGCAGGGCCATGGCACCGGCTCCGTCCAACATCGGCAACGGTTCAGCGGCCAGGTCCCGGATCTGTACCCTTTCGGCACCGGCTCGCTCGATCATGTAATCTATCAGTTTTGCTGACTGCGAATATTCACCCAGAATGCTGGACTTCAGTACCAGTGTCTTGCTCATGTGACCACTCCTGTTTCTGTAAATTCGTGCTGAACTAACATCTTGCTGTCATAACAGGCTGCCATGCTCAGCGGATGGGGTCACTTTAGGGCAAGGTAGGGGCGGGAGAAATCGGAAATTAACGCACAACAAATTCAAAAAATTTGAATTTAATGACGACAATCAAAGCTCGTTTACGTAAACGTAATATCAAGCTTGTGGTTTTATAACAAAAAAGAAAACCCTCGCAAGCGAGGGTCAAACAAACGGAAACGTGCTTAAACAGAGCTACGCATCATACCTAACAAGTTGCTGAATTTAGGCTGGAGCAATTGGCTAGACCTTGATGCCCTTTCAATCTAACCGGGCGCAATTGTGAAGTCAACGTAAAAAAATCACAAACCGTTTAACTGAGCAGCAAACGAACAGCTTGGTTACGCTAACGTAAAGGTTATTCCCTATTGACGTTTCACCCTCCCGCTCCCCCGTCTCGGCTTCATCTTGCTTGCGGCCATCCGAGCCGCAAAACAAGATTCAAGTGAGACAACCCCCAATTGGGAGCTGTTTCGCAAAATCTTCGATTTTTCTGAGCGTTACACAAGCGTATTGGCGCAATCCTGTCTAACCTTTCAATAAAGGACTGAAAGATGTGTGCGCAAGGCTCTTTCTTCTTAATGCAATAACGCAAGATGTCGGAGCCGGGATTTATGGGGGACAATATCATGGGTATCTTCGAGCACTACCAAACGCGCTATGAAAAGGCCAAGGAAGAAGAGTACAGCCTGCAGGAGTTCCTGGACATGTGCCGGGAAGACAAGGCGTGCTACGCTTCCGCCGCCGAACGGCTGCTGATGGCCATCGGCGAGCCGGAAATGATCGACACCGCCCAGGTGCCGAGGTTCAGCCGGCTGTTCTCAAACCGGGTCATCGCCCGCTACCCGGCCTTTGCCGACTTCTACGGCATGGAAGACAGCATCGAGCAGATCGTTTCCTACCTGAAACACGCCGCCCAGGGGCTGGAAGAGAAGAAGCAAATCCTGTACCTGCTGGGTCCCGTGGGGGGCGGCAAGTCCTCCCTGGCCGAATGCCTCAAGTCACTGATGCAGAAGGTGCCCATCTACCGGCTCAAGGACTCGCCGGTCAACGACCATCCCTTCTGCCTGTTCGACACGGAAGAAGACGGCCCCATACTGGAGCAGGAATACGGTATCCCGCGCCGCTACCTCAGGCCTATCATGTCGCCCTGGGCGGTCAAGCGCCTGCACGAATACGGCGGCGACATCACCCGCTTCCGGGTCGAGAAGGTCTATCCGTCGGTGCTCGACCAGATCGCCATCGCCAAGACAGAGCCTGGCGACGACAACAACCAGGACATCTCCGCCCTGGTGGGCAAGGTGGATATCCGCAAGCTTGAGCATTACGCCCAGAACGATGCCGACGCCTACTCCTACTCCGGCGCCCTGTGCCGGGCGAACCAGGGCATGATGGAATTCGTGGAAATGTTCAAGGCACCGATCAAGGTGCTGCACCCCCTGCTCACCGCCACCCAGGAAGGCAACTACAACAGTACCGAGGGGCTGTCCGCCCTCCCCTTCGAGGGCATCATCCTGGCCCACTCCAACGAATCGGAGTGGCAGCACTTCAAACACAACAAGAACAACGAAGCCTTCCTCGATCGGGTCTATATCGTCAAGGTACCCTACTGCCTGCGGGTCACCGAAGAAGTGGAGATCTACAAGAAACTGCTGACCAACAGCGAGCTCGCCCGGGCCAAGTGCGCGCCCGGCACCCTCGAAACCCTGGGCCAGTTTACCGTGCTGTCCCGTCTCAAGGAGCCGGAAAACTCCAGCATCTATTCCAAGATGCGGGTCTACGACGGCGAAAGCCTGAAGGACACGGATCCCAAGGCCAAGTCCTACCAGGAATACCGGGATTACGCGGGCGTGGACGAAGGCATGACCGGGCTGTCCACCCGCTTCGCGTTCAAGATCCTGTCCCGGGTATTCAACTTCGACCATGCGGAAGTGGCGGCCAACCCGGTGCACCTGTTCTATGTGCTCGAACAGCAGATCGAGCGGGAGCAGTTCCCGCAGGAAGTGCACGACCGTTATCTGGAGTTCATCAAGGGTTACCTGATCCCCAAATACGTCGAGTTCATCGGCAAGGAAATCCAGACCGCCTATCTGGAGTCCTACTCCGAGTACGGCCAGAATATCTTCGACCGTTACGTCACCTACGCGGACTTCTGGATCCAGGACCAGGAATACCGGGATCCGGAAACCGGGCAGCTGTTCGACCGGTCCGCGCTCAATGCCGAGCTGGAAAAAATCGAGAAGCCGGCGGGCATCAGCAACCCCAAGGACTTCCGCAACGAAATCGTCAACTTCGTGCTGCGGGCCCGGGCCAACAACGCCGGCAAGAACCCCAACTGGACCAGCTACGAGAAGCTCAGGACCGTTATCGAGAAGAAGATGTTCTCCAATACCGAAGAGCTGCTGCCGGTCATCTCCTTCAACGCCAAGACCAGTGCCGAGGAGCAGAAGAAACACGACGACTTCGTCGCCCGCATGATGGAAAAAGGCTACACCCGCAAGCAGGTGCGGCTGCTGTCCGAGTGGTACCTGCGGGTGCGTAAATCAACCTGACGGAAGGATTTTGGGGGAGTGTATGGCGCATTTTATCGACAGACGACTAAATGGCCGCAACAAGAGCGCTGTCAACCGGCAGCGCTTTATCCGCCGCTACAAACAACAACTCAAAAAGGCGGTATCGGATGCGGTACTGAAACGCAGCATTCAGGATATCGACAAGGGCGAGAGTGTCTCCATTCCCACCCGTGATATCTCCGAGCCCTTCTTTCATCAGGGCAAGGGCGGCAAACGGGAGCAGGTCCACCCGGGCAACGACCAGTTCATCACCGGCGACCGGGTTGAAAGGCCCCTCGGCGGCGGTGGCAAGGGCGGAGGCCAGGGCGAGGCCAGCAACCAGGGTGACGGAGAAGACGATTTCGTGTTCGAGATCTCCAAGGATGAATACCTTGACCTGCTGTTCGACGGCCTGGAGCTGCCCAACCTGGAGAAAAACAAGCTCAACAAAATCAGCGAAATGAAAACCTTCCGCGCCGGCTACACCTCGGACGGGGTGCCGGCCAACATCAACATCGTCCGCTCCCTGCGCCAGTCCCTGGCCCGGCGCACCGCCCTGCAGGCCGGCAAGAAGACCACGGTGGCCGAGCTGGAGCAGGAGCTGGCCGAGCTCGGCAAGCGTCCGGCGGAAAACTATGCCCGCATCCAGGACATCGAGGAGGAAATACTCGAGCTCAAGCGGCGTATCGCGGCGGTGCCCTTTATCGACACCTTCGATCTGCGCTTCAACAACTTTATCAAGCGCCCCATCCCCTCCACCCAGGCGGTGATGTTCTGCCTGATGGACGTGTCCGGCTCCATGGACCAGGCCACCAAGGACATGGCCAAGCGCTTTTACCTGCTGCTCTACCTCTTCCTGACCCGTACCTACAAGAACGTCGACGTGGTGTTCATCCGCCACCATACCCAGGCCAAGGAGGTGGACGAGCAGGAGTTTTTCTACTCCCAGGAAACCGGCGGCACCATCGTCTCCAGTGCCCTGCAGATGATGAAGGACGTGATGCAGGAACGCTATCCGGCGGATCAATGGAACATCTACGCGGCACAAGCCTCCGACGGCGACAACTGGGCCGATGATTCACCCCTGTGCCGGCAACTGCTGAACAACGACATCATGCCCTTTGTACGCTACTACGCCTATATCGAGATCACCAACCGGGCCCACCAGACCCTGTGGCACGAATACGAGAGCATAGCGCGCAGCTATTCCAATTTCGCCATGGAGCACATTCGGTCGGTGGAAGACATCTACCCCGTGTTCCGGGAACTGTTCAAGAAACAAGCGGCGTGAGGTGACCATGGCAGAAGCAATCGCGAAAACCCGGCCGCTGAGTGACGGCCCCGACTGGACCTTCGATCTGCTCGAGAGCTATCATCGGGAGATCGCCCGTATCGCCGCCGGTTACGGCCTCGATACCTATCCCAACCAGATAGAGATCATCACCGGCGAACAGATGATGGACGCCTACTCCAGCATCGGCATGCCCATCGGCTACCACCACTGGTCCTACGGCAAGAAATTCATCCAGACCGAGCAGAATTACAAGCGTGGCCAGATGGGGCTGGCCTACGAGATCGTGATCAACTCCAACCCCTGCATCGCCTACCTGATGGAGGAAAACACCATGCCGATGCAGGCCCTGGTGATGGCCCACGCCTGCTACGGCCACAACTCCTTCTTCAAGAACAACTACCTGTTCAAGACCTGGACCGATGCCGAGTCGATCATCGACTACCTGCTGTTTGCCAAAAACTACATCAACGAGTGCGAGGAAAAGTACGGGGTGACCGAGGTGGAGGCCATCCTCGACAGCTGCCATGCCCTGATGAACTACGGGGTGGACCGCTACAAGCGCCCCCAGAAGCTGTCATTGGCGGAAGAGCGTCGTCGGCAAAAGGCCAGGGAAGCCTACCTGCAGACCCAGGTCAACGAGCTGTGGCGGACCCTGCCGCGCATGGACGACGCCAAGAAAGAAAAGAAACGGCGTTATCCGGCAGAGCCGGAAGAGAACATCCTCTACTTTATCGAGAAACACGCCCCCCTGCTCGAGCCCTGGCAGCGGGAGGTGGTACGCATAGTGCGCAAGATCAGCCAGTACTTCTATCCCCAGAAGCAGACCCAGGTGATGAACGAGGGCTGGGCCACCTTCTGGCACTACACCATCACCCAGCACATGTACGACGAAGGCCTGGTCACCGACCGTTTCATGATGGAGGTGCTGCACAGTCATACCAACGTGATCTTCCAGCCGCCCTACAACAGCCGCTATTATTCCGGCATCAACCCCTATGCCCTGGGTTTCGCCATGTTCCAGGATCTGCGCCGGATCTGCGAACGGCCGACCGAGGAAGACAGGGCCTGGTTCCCGGACATCGCCGGCAGCGACTGGGTCAAGACCCTGCACTTTGCCATGGAGAACTTCAAGGACGAGAGCTTTATCAGTCAGTTCCTCTCGCCCAAGGTGATGCGCGACTTTCACTTGTTCGCGGTCGCCGACGACGACACCCGCAACTACCTGGAGATTTCCGCCATCCACGACGAACTGGGTTACCGCCAGCTGCGCCAGACCCTGTCGAACCAGTACAACCTGTCCAACCTGGAGCCCAACCTGCAGGTGTACAACGTCGAGGTCAAGGGCGACCGCTCCCTCACCCTGCGCCATGTGCCCCACAACCGCATCCCGCTGGCGGAATCACGCCATGAGGTGCTCAAGCATGTGCACCGGCTGTGGGGATTCGACGTCATACTGGAGCAGGAGGAGCCGGACGGCGGCGCCACCATCGTCGGCCGTTGCCCGGACAAATCCCCTTCCGCCATCTGAAACAACAACGCCTCCCTGCGGAGGCGTTGTTGTTTATTTTTGCTGCACCAGGCTGTCGGGCATGTGCTCGCGCATCTCGTGCCACAACCGCCCCGAGGCCTTGCCGTATTCCCTGACCACCTCGGCTACTTCCTCCACCCTGCCCTCGGCGGCAAGCCGGGCCAGGGTGCGATAGTAGTCGGCAGCCAGGGCCCGGGCCGCCGGACGGGAAAAGTAGTAACGCCCCACCCGGCAATAGAGCCCCTTGAAACCATTGAGGATCAAGGCATAGATGGGATTGCCGGAGGCGAAGGCCAACTGGTGGTGCAGCTCGTAATCGAAGCGGGCGAACGCCTCGCCTTCGTCCGCCAGTTGCTCGAGTTCACCGGCGAGGGCGATGACCCGCTGGGGGGCATTCTTGACCGCGCCGCGGATAAAGATGCTGCTGATATGGGTACGGGCGGAAAGGAGTTGCTCGATAAGCTCGGGCACCTTGTCCTCGTCCAGCCGGGCCAGGGTCTCCAGGATGTTCAGGCCGGAGGTTTCCCAGAAATTGTTGACCCGGGTCGGCTTGCCGTGCTGTATGGTCAGCCAGCCGTCCCGGGCCAGCCGCTGCAGCACCTCACGCAGGGTGGTTCGGGTAACGCCGATCAATTCGGACAGCTCCCGTTCGGCAGGCAGGATGGAGCCCGGCGGAAATCGACTGTTCCAGATAGACTCTATGATATATTCTTCCGCAAAACTGGCTGGGCTTTGTGCCTTTATGACCATGCAACCACTCTGTTAAATTTGTTAAGGCAGGCAAGACTGACAATGATGATAACAGGGCAGACCAGTTTCTCACAAGCGCAACCACCCGGACACGCCGCCGACCCGAGACCATGAGGATCCGAACTTGTACGCCTTCTCCCGTTCCCGTTTTGCCTGGGCCCTGCTCACCGCCGGCGCCGCCCTGCTGCTGCTGATCGCGCTGTTCTTCCAGTATGTGCAGGGCTACCACCCCTGCGTCATGTGCGTCTATCAGCGCGCCGCGTTGGTCGGTGTCATCCTCGCCGGCCTGCTGGGCTGGCTGGCGCCCCAGGGGATGCCGGGCAACCTCGCCCTGCCGGGCTGGCTGGCGGCGTCCGCCAAGGGATATCTGCTGGCGGAAGAGCACGTGGGTTACCAGCTCAACCCCTCCCCCTTCAACCAGTGCTCCAGCTTCGCCGAATTTCCCGCCTGGGCCCCGCTGGACCGCTGGATGCCGGCACTGTTCCACCCCACCGGAGATTGCGCCGACGTGGACTGGTCCTGGCTGGGCTGGAGCATGCCCCAGTGGCTGATGGGGATTTTCGCGCTGCTGGCGGGCCTGGCGGCCTTCTTTATCGTCGTACGGCTGGTCGGTGCGTTGAGGCGAGGCGTGAGGCGTGAGGCGTGAGGCGTGAGGCAGATGCGCCTCACACTTCACTGTAGCCGGTCAACTGGCCCAGGTAATGATATGATCTTCCCAGTCGCCGGCCTGGGATTCGAGCACCACCTTGCCCCGCACCGACTGGCCTGCCTTGTGCATGGCGCTCTTGGAGCCGGTGCGCAGCGGATGCCAGGACGGCAGTGACTTGCCCTCCGCCAGCAGGCGGTAGGCACAGGTGGACGGCAGCCAGTAATAGTCGGCCAGCTTGTCCCGGGTGATCTTCAGGCAGTCCGGTACCCGGGCGAAACGGTTGGCGTAGTCGCTGCAGGCGCAGCTGTGGGTATTGAGCAGTTCGCAGGCCACGTTGGTGTGCACCAGCTCATCGGTGTCTTCGTCAATCAGCTTGTTGAGACAGCACTTGCCGCAGCCGTCGCACAGGGCTTCCCATTCCTGCTCGCTCATTTCGTCGAGCCGTTTGCTATGCCAGAAATCGGACTGCATCACCTAGCCTGCCACCCTTGCTTCGAAACGATACTGGCCGTCGAGCTGCAGCTCGAGCCGGTCATTGGGCCTGAGTTCGGCCACGCCCTTGGGCGTGCCGGTCAGCACCACGTCGCCGGGGTTGAGGGTGAAACAGCGGCTCATCTCCGCCAGCAGTTCGCCGATGGACCAGAGCATCAGGGCGGTATTGCCGGATTGGCGCTCCTGGCCGTTCACCGCCAGTGAGAACTTGAGGTGCTGTAAATCATCCAGCACCTCGGGCAGGGCGAAGGGACTGATGGGGCAACTGCCATCGAAGGCCTTGGCCCGCTCCCAGGGATGGCCCTTGGCCTTGAGCTGCTCCTGCACCTCGCGCAGGGTCAGATCCAGCGCCAGGCCGACGCCGGCCACCGCCTCCAGGGCGTGCCCTGGCTCGGTGTGGCACAGCCGGCGTCCGATCAGCAGGGCCACTTCCAGCTCGTGATGCACCGCCCCCTGGCCACGGGGCAGCAGCAGCGGCGCCTCCAGCCCCACCAGGCTGGTGGAGGGCTTGATGAACAACAAGGGCTGTTCCGGCACCGGGTTGTTCAGCTCCGCCGCGTGATCCTTGTAGCTGCGGCCCACGCAGACCACCTTGCCCACCGCATAAGGCAGCGGGTGGCCCTGCAAATCGAGATGTTGGTACATAAGAGGCTCCTGTTCGGTGCACGCGGGAGGGTCAGGCCGGGGACTTGCCCCGGGCGGCCAGGTGGGCCTTCAGCAGATCGTCGGGCGGCGGCGGCAACTGCAGATAATATCCCTGGGTGCGCAGCGCCAGCCTGACCTTGTCGATATCCGCCTGGCCCAGCCGGGTCTTGGTGGCCAGGTTGACGATCATCGCCAACTGCGGGGTGCCGAAAGTATCCAGCAAGGCGGCCGGCACACGCGAAAAGTCGTCGCGCCGCTCGACGAAAAGATAGGTCTCCGCCTTTTTCGGGCTTTTATACACTACACACAACATGGAAATTGCTATAATCCGTCGGGTTTATTGCCAGTGAAGATGGCAAACTATAACATCAGCACGACCAATAACAAAAAGGATTGCATCCTCGGGGGAAAGCCGCAAATGGCGGAGCGTGGCATCGAATTAAAAGGCAGTAGCTTTACCCTGTCGGTAGCCCATATTACCGATAGCGATATTCAGCGGGTAAAACAGCAATTGGCTGAAAAAATCGCACAGGCGCCGGAGTTCTTCCGAGCCGCACCTTTAGTCATCAATATCGAAAAACTCTCGCAAACACCCGACTTCAACGCCCTGGCCGGCGCCATCAGGGAGCTTGACCTGGTCCCGGTCGGGGTCAGCGGCATCAAGGACGACCACACCCGGGCCGCGGTAAGGGACGCGGGGCTGGCGGTCATGACCACCGGCAAGGTGCCGGTGCAGGAAGTGCCCGCCGCCCTGCTCAACCAGCCCGGCACCAAGGTGCACCGTGGACCGGTGCGCTCCGGCCAGCAGGTCTACGCCCCCAACGGCTCCCTGGTAATACTGGGCGCGGTCGGCAACGGGGCCGAGGTGATCGCCGATGACAGCATCCATATCTATGGCCCCTTGCGCGGGCGGGCGGTGGCCGGCGCCAAGGGCAACGAATCGGCCCGCATCTATTGCCAGCAGCTGATGGCGGAACTGATCTCCATCGCCGGTCATTACCAGCTGAGCGATGGCTTGCAAGGTGCCAACTGGGAACAGGCAGTCAGTATTTCCCTGGCGGGCGAACAGTTAAAGTTCGACAGACTCTAATTTTACGACTTTTAGGAACACACTATGGCACGAATTATCGTCGTCACATCGGGTAAGGGAGGCGTGGGTAAAACCACCTCCAGCGCAGCGATCAGCACCGGACTGGCCAAACTGGGCCACAAGACGGTAGTGATCGATTTCGATATCGGTCTGCGCAACCTGGATCTCATCATGGGCTGCGAACGGCGGGTGGTGTATGACTTCGTCAACGTCATCAATGGCGACGCCAACCTCAACCAGGCCCTGATCCGCGACAAGCGGGTAGAGCAGCTCTACATACTGCCGGCCTCCCAGACCCGGGACAAGGACGCCCTGACCCGGGACGGGGTCGAGAAGGTGCTCAACGACCTGGCGGCCATGGATTTCGATTACATCATCTGCGACTCCCCCGCCGGCATCGAAACCGGTGCCCTGATGTCACTCTATTTCGCCGACGAAGCCATCGTCACCACCAACCCGGAGGTGTCCTCGGTACGGGATTCCGATCGCATCCTGGGTATCCTGTCCTCCAAGTCCCGCCGCGCCGAGAAAGGCATGGAGCCCATCAAGGAGCACCTGCTGCTGACCCGCTACTCTCCCGAACGGGTCAGCCGGGGCGACATGCTGAGCGTGCAGGACGTGCAGGAGATCCTCGCCATCCCGCTGCTGGGCGTGATCCCCGAGTCCCCGGCGGTGCTCAAGGCCTCCAACGCCGGCGAGCCGGTGATCCTGGACGAAGAATCCGATGCCGGCCAGGCCTATGCGGACACCGTGGCCCGCCTGCTGGGCGAAGAACGCGCCTTCCGCTTCCTCGAGGAGGAAAAGAAGGGATTTTTCAGCCGACTTTTTGGGAGTTAACCTATGTCTCTACTGGACTATTTTCGTTCAAGAAAGCCCCAGAACAGCGCCAAGATCGCCAAAGAGCGCCTGCAGATCATTGTTGCCCACGAACGTAGCCAGCGGGATACCCCGGATTATCTGCCGCAGTTGAAACAGGATATATTGGACGTTATCCGTAAATACGTGGACATCGATCTCGATCAGATCTCGGTCCAGCTCGATCAGAAAGGGGATAACCTGTCGGTGCTGGAGCTGAACATCATGCTGCCCGAGCCGGAAGACAAGGATAAGGACAAAGACAAGGCCAGCCTGTAAAGGACAAGGGGCGCCCAGGCGCCCCCTTTTCTTATTCTACCGGAGCCGGGCGCCCAGCAGCTCGCCGCGCCAGCCCTGCAACAGTGCCGGGGTGACGTCTTCGGCTTCTTCCAGCCGCCACTTCCAGCTCAGGTACTGGTGGATCAGCCGCTTGGACGCAATCAGCTCCGCCGGCACGCCGGCATCTTCCCCCGCCTGCTCGACCAGTCCCTTGATGCGCTTGAGTTCGCCCTTGTACCCCGGATAATCCACCAGCCGCCTGACCGGCTCGGGCCAGCTGTCGGGGCTGGCCAGCGCTTCCTGCACCAGCGCCAGCAGGGTATCGCCGTGACGCTTGATCTCCATCGGCTCCAGTCCCAGCCGGTTGAGATCGGACAGGGAACGCGGCGCCCGCTCAGCCACCTGCACCAGGTGGGCCTCCTTGACCACGAAGTTCACCGCCAGATCCCGCCGCCGGGCCTCGAGCAGCCGCCACTGGCAAAGGCGCTGCAGTACGCCCAGGGCCTGCCGGTCCAGGGTCCAGGCATTCTTGATGTCCAGGTAGGCCAGCTCCGGCGGGGTGCTGACGCTGCGTCGCTTCACCGTCCACTCGCATTCCTGCTCGAACCAGGCGGTAAAGCCTTTCTGCTCAAGCTGCTGCCACAGCCGTTCGTACAGCGGATAGAGGTAGATGACATCGTCGGCGGCGTAGCGCAATTGCTCGGCCGACAGGGGACGGGCCAGCCAGTCGGTGCGGGCATGGGCCTTGTCCAGGCTGACACCCAGCAACTGCTCGACCAGGGCGGCAAAACCGAGCTGGGCACCGAGTCCGAGGAAGGCCGCCGCCAGCTGGGTATCGTGCACCCGGGCCGGCAGGGCGCCACTCTGGTGCTGGAACAGCTCCAGATCCTCGCCGCCGGCGTGCAGCAGGCAGATCCGGCCCGGATCGTGCAGCAGCCGCCACAAGGGCGAGAGGTCGGCCACCGCCAGCGGGTCGATCAGGGCGGTGCGGCGACCATCGTGCAACTGGTAGAGGCCGGGCTTGGCGTAGAAGGTACGGGTACGGACGAACTCGGTATCCACCGCCAGCAGGGTGGCGTCGGTGGCGCAGAAGTCGGCCAGGGTCTGGTTATCGGTGATCACTGTATAGGTCATGGGTGCTCGATTACGGCAAGACAGAATCCGGGCTGGGCGCCGAAACGCGCGGGCCAGCTCCGCCGGGCGCCCCCGGGATGGTTATCGGGCGCCCGGGGTTGCCGCTCAGGCAGCCCTGTCCCTCAGTTCCCGGCGCAATATCTTGCCGACATTGGTTTTGGGCAATTCGTCGCGAAATTCTATCACCTTAGGCACCTTATAGGCAGTGAGATGTTGCCGGCAGTGCCTGATCAGCGCTTTTTCGTCCAGCTCGCCGCCCGGCTTCTTCACCACCACCAGCTTGACCATCTCGCCGGTCTCCTTGTGGGGCACGCCCACCGCCGCCGCCTCCAGTACCGCCTGGTGCAGCATGGCCACGTCCTCGATCTCGTTGGGGAAGACGTTGAAGCCCGACACCAGTATCATGTCCTTCTTGCGATCCACTATCTTCAGGAAGCCCTGCTCGTCCATGGTGGCGATGTCGCCGGTGCGCAGCCAGCCGTCGTGGAAAGTCGAGTCGTCGTCCCCGCTCTGCCCCCAGTAGCCACTCATCACCTGGGGCCCTCTCACCTCCATCTCGCCCGGAGTCTGGCTCAGGGTGATGACCTCGCCCTCGTCGTCCACCAGCCGCACCTCGGTGGAGCACACCGGCAGGCCGATGGAGCCGTTGTAACCGTCCATGTCGTAGGGGCAGACGGTCACCAGCGGCGAGCATTCGGTCAGGCCGTAGCCCTCCAGCAGCTTGCTGCCGGTGATCGCCTGCCACTGCTCGGCCACCGCCCGCTGCACCGACATACCGCCGCCGATGGTCAGCTTCAGGCTGCCGAAGTCGTGGCCCTGGAAGTCCGGGTTGTTGACCAGGGCGTTGAACAGGGTATTGACCCCGGTCAGGCAGGTGAAATCGAAGCCCTTGAGCGTCTTGACGAAGCCGGGAATGTCCCGCGGATTGGTGATCAGCAGGTTCTGGGCACCCAGGCGCAGAAACAGCAGGCCGTTTACCGTGAGCGCGAACACATGGTAGAGCGGCAGGGCGGTGACCACCCGCTCCTTGCCCTCGTCCAGCACGGGGCCATAGACCCCCAGGCACTGCTCCACGTTGGCCAGCATGTTGCGGTGGCTGAGCATGGCCCCCTTGGACAGGCCGGTGGTGCCGCCGGTGTACTGCAGAAAGGCCAGGCTGTCGCCGGACAGCTCGGGCCGGCGGTAGTCCATGGCCCGTCCCCTGGCCATGGCCTCCTGGTAGCCGACCCAGGCCGGCAGATGGTGGCGGGGCACCATCTTCTTGATGTGCCTGACCACAAAGTTCAGCAAGGTGCCCTTCACCAGCCCCAGGTGATCGCCCATCCGGGTCAGGATCACCCGCTCCACCGCCGTCTGCCTGATGGCCTTGTCCAGGGTATGGGCGAAGTTCTCCACGATGACGATGGCGCGAGCGCCGGAATCCCGCAGCTGGTGCTCGAGCTCGCGGGCGGTGTAAAGCGGGTTGACGTTGACCACCACCAGGCCGGCGCGCAGGGCACCGAACAGGCAGACCGGATACTGCAGCAGGTTGGGCATCATCAGCGCGATGCGCTCGCCGGGCGCCAGCCCCAGCCCCTGCTGCAGGTAGGCGGCGAAGTCCCGGGACAACCGGTCCAGCTCCCGGTAACAGAGGGTCTGGCCGAAGTTGGTGTAGGCCGGCTTGTCGGCGTGGGCCGCGACGCTCTGCTCGAACATCTCCACCAGGGAGGCGAAGCGATCCGCGTCTATCTCGGCGGGCACATCCTCCGGGTAGCGGCGCAGCCAGGGTTTGTCGGATAAGGGCGCCGGCTGGACGCCGGACGGGATCTGTTCCATATCAGTCTCCTGCGACAGGGGGGTGACTTTAAATCAACCGTTTAAAGCTTTAGCTCTAAAAAGCTACCTGCACAGCGCAACAAAAACAACGAAATTTTAACAAGGATGTGATGAAACCAACGTCAGCGGCGCCGGTGATGCCAATGCCGGATCTGACGCCGCTGCTGGCGCTGCCGGCGCCGGCGGTACAGCAGCGTCCGGTGGAAGGGGCGTTGCGGATAAAGCAGCAGGGATCCTTCCTGCTCCTCCTGCTGCGGTTCTGGTAAGTTTGCCACCCTGGCTCCTGTCAGCGGCCGGGCAGTTTCTGCCAGGTCACCTTGTCCCTCAGATAGACGGGCCGGGCGTCGGCGGCGGCAACCCCCTCCCCGGCCTGCAATGCCTGCAGCGCCCGGGGCAGCATGTCCCGCGCCTCGGGAAAGGGCACCGCCTCGCACCGCTGCCCGACCCGTGCTGCCAGTTCAGGATAGGTGACAAAGCCGCTGCCGGCACCCTGCTCCCAGGACGAAGGGGTGCCGGCCAGGTAGTCGGCCGGGGCCAGTACCTGCTCTTCCTCCTCGACCACCATGACGCCCTGGTGCAGGCGAAAACCGCCGACGTAAACCTCTCCCATGCGGGCATCGATGGCGGCCAGCGCCCGTTCGCACCCGCTCTGCCGGTGTGCGCCCTGGGCCAGGGCCTGCAGGTTGGAAACCCCAAGCAACGGCAAGTCGGCGCCGAAAGCCAGGCCCTGGGCGATCCCTAAGGTGATGCGCACCCCGGTAAAGGAGCCCGGTCCCCGGCCGAAGGCCAGGCCGTCGAGCTGGCCGAGCGTGATCCCGGCGTCGGCCAGCAGTTCGCTCACCATCGGCAGGATCAGATCCGTATGCCCCCGGGGGGCAACCTGATAGCGGCAAAGCACCTCGCCCTGCAGCCAGAGGGCGGCGGAGCAGGCTTCGGTGGCGGTGTCGATGGCCAGTAGTCGGGTCATGCTGTCTGTTACTCCAAGGTTGATAGAAATTCGGCCACCCGCTCCAGGGAGCGGGTACGCGGCATGGCCGGCAGGCTCCTGATAAAGTCGGCGCCGTAGGCCCGGTTGACCAGGCGTCCGTCGGTGATCACCAGCACGCCCCTGTCCTGCACGTCCCGGATCAGCCGCCCCACCCCCTGCTTGAGGGTGATGATGGCCTTGGGCAACTGGACCCGGGCGAAGCCGTCCTCGCCCCGCCGCCGGCAATCCTCCAGCCGGGCGCTGAGCAGGGGATCGTCCGGCGCGCTGAAGGGCAGCTTGTCGATCACCACGCACTGCAGGGCATCGCCGCGCACGTCTATGCCTTCCCAGAAGCTGCCGGTGGCCACCAGCACCGCCCGGCCGTCCTGACCGAACTGCTCCAGCAGCCGCACCTTGTTGTCCTCCCCCTGTACCAGCACGGTACGGTCGAGCCGGGCGCGCAGCACCTCGGCCACCTCGTTCATCACCTGGTAGCTGGTGCAGAGGAAGAAGCTGCCCCCCGGCACCCGGGCCAGGGTGTCGACCAGGGTGTTGGCCAGCACCCGGCCACGGCCGGGCCCGTTGGTCTCGGGCAGGTAGCGGGGCACGCACAGACGGGACTGGCGAGGGTAATCAAAAGGGCTGTCCAATTGCAAGGTGCGGCAGCGTTCGAGCCCGAGATCGGCGCAAAAGTGGGCGAAACTGTCGCCCACCGCCAGGGTGGCGGAGGTGAAGACCCAGCTCACGCCCTCCTTGGCCAGCTCGGCGGCAAAGCGCTCCGCCACCGACAGCGGCGTCTTGTGCAGGCTGACGTGCAGCCGGCTGCAGTCGAACCAGTAGGAATAGCCGTTTTCCTCGACCCGGGTCAGCGACTCCAGCTGGGTACGCAGGCCGATCAGCCGCTCGAAGCACTGGTCGAGCTGCTCGCCCCGCCCCAGGCCGAGCTTGAGCACCTCGTAGCAGAATTCCAGGCTTTCCCGAAGACGCGCCAGCGCCTGGGCCACGGCGGGACGGGCCAGCATGGGCCTCAGCTGGCCGCGGCCCGCCTCCAGCCCGAAAGCGAGTCGCAGATCCTGGGCGCTGCGCTCCAGTTGATCCGCGGCCTTGCCCAGCTGCGCCATGTCCCTGGCCTCCACCTTCTGGGCCAGGCGCAGATCCCGCGCCAGTTCCACGAACTGCCGGCTGGACTGGCTCTGGCCGAAGTACTGGCCGGCGATCTCCGGCAGCTGGTGGGCCTCGTCCAGGATATAGGCCTCGGCGTCGGGGATCAGCTGGCCGAAGCCGGTGTCCCGTACCGCCATGTCGGCGAAGAACAGATGATGGTTGACCACCACCACCTGGGCCTCCATCGCCCTGGCCCTGGCCTTGACCAGGTGGCAGTCCTGGTAATGGCCGCAGTCGCGCCCCAGGCAGTTGTCGTTGGTGCTGGTGATGAGCGGCAGTATCTCGCTGCGTTCGGGCAGGCCCGGAATGTCGCCCACGTCGCCGCTGGTGGTCAGCGGGGCGAAGCGCCTGACCTTTTGCAGATCCGCCAGGCCCTCGGGCGACAGCCCGGGCACGGCATCGTTCAACAGCGCCAGCCGCTCCAGGCAGAGGTAGTTGGCCCGCCCCTTGAGCAGGGCCACCGGATGATGGTAGGCCATGGCCCCGACCAGGGTCGGCAGATCCCGGTGGAACAGCTGCTCCTGCAGGTTGCGCGAACCGGTGCTGAGCACCACCTTCTTGCCCGCCGCCAGCACCGGCGCCAGGTAGGCGTAGGTCTTGCCGGTGCCGGTGCCCGCTTCGACGACCAGGGGAACCTGGTCGTCCAGCGCCCGGGCCACCGCCGCCGCCATGGCCACCTGGGCCGCCCTGGGGGTAAAACCGTCGATGGCCCGGGCCAGGGGGCCCTGCTCGGCAAAAAGCGTTGAACTGTTCTGATCGTCCACGGCAAGCTGTATCCGCTGGCAAAAAACCGATGATAGCAAAATAGCGCCGCGACGGGCAGGCTCCGGCGGCTTCAGGGCGCCGGGTCTTCGCTTTGCTGCCGCCGGCGCCAGGTCGCCGGGGGCAGCCCGAAGACACGCTTGAAAGCCCGGTTGAAGGCCGCCTCGGAGTCGTAGCCCGCCTCGAGGGCAATGCGGGACAGGGGCAAGGCGGATTCCGCCAGTTGCCGGGCCGCCCCCTGCATCCGCCAGCGGGCCAGGTAGGTCATCGGCGGCTCGCCCAGCAGCGTCCGGAACCGTTCGGCAAAGGCCGAGCGCGACAACCCCGCCTCCCGCGCCAGCAGCGTCGTGGTCCAGCGCTGGCCCGGGCGGCCATGCAGCAACCCCAGCGCCCGTCCGACCACGGGATCCCGCAAGCCCGCCAGCCACCCTTGGGAAGTCGTCGGCTGTGCCCGCAGCCAGCCGTTGATCGCCTCGA
Organism: Zobellella denitrificans; assembly: GCF_002407485.1. Lineage (NCBI taxonomy): Bacteria > Pseudomonadati > Pseudomonadota > Gammaproteobacteria > Aeromonadales > Aeromonadaceae > Zobellella > Zobellella denitrificans. The sequence continues at coordinate 2,027,281 of NZ_CP012621.1, forward strand.
TAAACAGCAGTTCCGCCAGCCGGGCCAGCATCGCCGGGGACTCCAGCCGGCCGCTCGCCAGTTGCCGGGCGGCGAACTGCAGGGAACTCTCGATCCAGTCCCCGGTGGCCGCGTCCGCCACCCTGAGCACCAGCACCCCCGGCAGCAACGGCAGCAAGGGATCCCCCGGCCCATCGCAGCCGAGAAAGCCGCAGAGGATCCGGGCCCGGGGCCCCTCCCCCCCGTAGCGGATGGAGGGCAGGCACTGCCCTTCCCCGGCCGGCCGGATCAGGCCGTCGACCCCCACCGCCGGCAGCGTCAGGTCGCTGCCCAGGCGGTGCTCGTCGTTGTGGGGCAACAGCACCAGGTGGCCTCGGCTCAGGCTGACCGGCGCCTGGCCGGCCAGCTGCAGTTGCAGCTGGCCCTCGGTCACGTAGTGGTAGGCGATGAGATGGCGGGGCGTGGCGGAAAACGGATGGCAGTCCTCCGGCCCGACCCGGGCGACGACGCACCAGGGCGCGCCGAATTGCGCATCGAGAAAGAGGCCGCCACTCAGGTGCAGGCCCTGCACTATGTCGGAAATGGGATCCATGGACGGCTCCGAAGGGTCGGCGGATCGGGCAAAAGTCCCGGCGCCCCGCGCATTGTTCAGGCGGTGCCCCGCGCCTAATCTTAGCACAGGAGAGCCGGGGGCCCGCGCAGGCGGCCCTGGCTCGGCCAGGTTCGCTTACCGGGAGTCCAACCATGAAGCTCAGCGATCAGCAAGGCAATACCCTCAGCGGCGCCTCGGCGGAGGCCGTCGTCCTGTTCGACCAGGCCGTGACCGCGTTCAACCTCTACCGGGGGGATCCCATCGGCCTGCTCGACCGCGCCCTCGAACGCGCGCCCGACTTCGCCATGGCCGCCATCATGAAGGCGCATATCCTGGCCGGAGCCACCGAGCCGGCGGCCTCGCGCGAGGCAGCCACCCTGGTCCGGCGTCTCGGCGCCATGCGTCTCAACGAACGCGAGGCTTCCCACCTCGGCGCCCTCGGGCTCCTGCTCGACGGACGCTGGACGGCCGCGGCAATCGCCCTCGAGCGGCACAGCATCGACCACCCCAGGGACATGGTGGCGCTGCAATGCGGTCACCTGCTGGACTTCTATCGCGCCAACGCCCGGGCGCTGCGCGATCGGCTGGCCCGCGCCCTGCCCTGCTGGTCGTCCGAGCTGCCGGGCTATTCCGTCCTGCTCGGCATGCATGCCTTCGGGCTGGAGGAGTGCGGTGACTATGGCCGGGCCGAGGAGCGGGGACGGCAGGCCCTGGCGCTGGAGCCCCTCGACTGCTGGGCCCATCACGCCGTGGCCCATGTGATGGAAATGCAGGGCCGGCCCGAAGACGGCATCGGCTGGATGCAGAGCCGGGAATCCTGCTGGTCGGGGGATGACAACTTCTTCAAGGTGCACAACTGGTGGCACCGGGCGCTGTGCCACCTGGAGCTGGGCCAGCCCGACCAGGCCCTGGCGCTCTATGACGGGCCGGTGCGCGAGGGACAGAGCACGGTCGCCCTGGATCTGGTCGACGCCACGGCCCTGTTGTGGCGGCTGCAGCTGGCCGGCCTGGAGCCGGACGCGCGCTGGCGGGAGCTGGCCGAGGTGTGGGAGCAACACGCCGACGGCAGCCTTTATCCCTTCAACGACTGGCACGCGGCCATGGCCTACCTGGGCGCCGGGCAGGAGCAGAAGATCGCCCGGCTGCTGGCCCGGTACCAGGCCAACGAGGACGGCGAAACCGCGGCCTGGGCCCGGGAAACCGGCCGGCCGCTGATCGAGGGCTTCGTCGCCTTCCGGCACGGGGACTACCCGCTGGCGGTGGAGCGGCTCTACGGTGCGCGCCATATCGTCAACCGCTTCGGCGGCAGCCACGCCCAGCGGGACATCATCGACCTGACCCTGGCCGAGGCGGCCCTGCGCGGCGGCTTCGCCCGGCTGGGCGAGGCGCTGGCCCGGGAGCGCCTGGCGCTCAAGCCCCACAGCGGCATCAACCGCAGCCTGCTGGCGAGAAGCCGCACGGCCTTGTCCTGACCCACGGCGGGGCAGTGCCTGCCCCGGGAGGCAACGATGAAACACCTGGCCATGGTCGTGCGCGAAGACGCCTACGACAAGCTGCTGACACCCCTCACCTTCGCCTATACCCAGGCGACACAAGGGGTAGAGGTGGACATGCTGTTCGTGCTCTGGGCGGTGCGGGTGCTGACCCCGGCGGGGGCGGCATCGCGCCGCATCGAGGGGGTCCACGCCGCCGACGATGCCTGGCTGCGCGCCCGCCTCGCGGCGGACGGCGAGCCCACCGAGATCGCCGATTTCCTGCAACTGCTGGCCGACACCGGACGGGTACGCCTCTACGGCTGCCGCTACGCGGCCCAGACCTTCGAGGTGGCACCGGCCGAGCTGATGCCGGCGGCCACGGGCATCGTCGATCCGGGCTGGTTCCTGTCCGAAAAGGCGCTGAAGGCGGATCACTGCCAGTATTTCTGAACGATGCGCCGGGCTAGCCGCCCAGCACGACGGCCGGCGCGGCACCGGCCACCCCGAACAGCTGGTAGCGGTTCTTGCCCGCCTGCTTGGCCAGGTACATGGCCTGATCCGCATGGCGCAGCAGCAGATCCGGATCCGCATCGTCCCTGGGGTAGAGGGCGACACCGATACTGGCCGACACCTGCAGCGTCCATTCCTGCACCCGGAGCGGCGCGGCGGCGGCCATCAGCAACCGCTCCACCACCGCGATGCAGTCCTCCGCCACCGCCAGGTCGGACAGTACGGCGACAAACTCGTCGCCCCCCAGCCGGGCCAGGGTGTCGTTTTCCCGCAGCACCTCCTGCATCCGCCGGGCCACCCGGATCAGCAGCTCGTCCCCCACCCCGTGGCCATGGCGATCGTTGACCGCCTTGAAGCCGTCCAGATCCAGGTAGATCACCGCGACGGCCCCGCCCTGGCGACGACAGCGGGCCAGGGCCTGCCGCAGGCGGTCCGCCAGCAGCACCCGGTTGGGCAGGCCGGTCAGGGCGTCGCAATGGGCGATGCGCTCCAGCTCCGCCTGGTGGTGCTTGATGGCGGTGATGTCGGAAAACAGCGCCACGAAATTCTGTACCCGGCCGGCGCCGTCCTGCACCGCGCTGATATTGAGCATTTCGGCGTAGAGCTCGCCGTCCTTGCGCCGGTTCCAGAGCTCCCCCTGCCAGTGGCCCTGGCCGGCCAGGGCCTGCCACATGCGGGTATAGAATTCCGGCGGCTGCAGGCCCGAACTCAATATCTGCGGCGTCCGGCCCAGCACCTCCGCCCGGCCGTAGCCGGTGATGGCGGTGAAGGCCTCGTTCACCTCGACGATGTGCCCCCGGCTGTCGGTGATCATGATGCCTTCCCGGGCATGGGTGAACACGCTGGCCGCCAGCCGCTGGCGGGCCTCGGCCTGACGTTGCCCCGTGATATCGAAATAGGCGATAACCAGGCTGTAAAGGGGGTGATCCAGCGGCGTGGCGCTGACATTGAGCCAGGTGCTGCCGGTGGGGGTGCGCACCTCCATGGTCACGTCGTGCACCGGCCGGCCCTCCGTCATGGCGCGGGTACTGGCATATTCTTCCGGTGGCATCAGGCTGCCGTCGGGCCTGAGTATGGTCCAGGCCTTGTCCTGGTAATTGCGCGCCAGGTGTTCGGCCTTGCTGATGCCCAGCAGCTGTTCCGAGGCACTGTTGCAATCGATAACCTGCCCCTCCCGGTCGGTCAGGGAGATGCCGATGGGCAGAAACTCAAAGATGGTGCGCAGCCGCTCTTCGTTGCCGGCGATCAGGGCTTCCTGGCGTTTGCGCTGGGTGATGTCCTGGTGGGTACCCGACATTCGCAGCGGCTTGCCGTCGTCCGTCCACTCCACCACCCGTCCCCGGTCCATGATCCAGACCCAGTCGCCGTTCTTGTGGCGCATGCGCGCCTCGCATTCGTAGATCTCCTCCTTGCCGCTGAAGCAGGCCTCCAGCCGCTCGGCCGAACGGGCCAGATCGTCGGGATGGGCCAGTCGCAGCCAGGTGTCGATGCTCACCGGCGCCAGTTCCTCCAGGCGATAACCCAGGATCTCCGCCCAGCGCTCGTTAAAAACGGTTTCCCCTGTTTGCACATACCATTCCCAGGTGCCTATGCTGGTGCCCCAGATCACTTCCTCCAGCCGCCGGCTCTGCTCCCGGAACTGTCGACGGCTCAGGCGCACCTGGCGGTTCTGCCAGATCAGCGCCGCGGTCGAGCCGCTCAACACCACGACCAGCAAGGCCCCCCACAATATCCAGCGGCCGTAGTACTGCCACAGATCCTCGAGGGTCAGCACCGGCTCCAGGTCGAAGGGGGGCAGGCGCAGGCTGCGCGCCAGGTTTTCCACCGGCAGGTAGTCGCCGGGCGGCGCAAAGCCTTCGATGCCGGCGGCCACCGCCGCCGGATGGGGGTGCGCCAGCGCCATCAACGCACTGGCGATGCGGCGTACCTGGCGCGCCTCGACATGGGGCAGGGCCAGGATCGGCCATTCCGGGTAGAGCCGGGTCGACACCGCATAGGGAAAACCGGGCAGGTGCTGGGCGTTGATCACCCTGAACTCGTCCCCGGCGAGCCGGCCTTCGGCCACCAGGGACTCGAGCATGCCGGTGCGGATAAAACCGGCGTCGGCCTGGCCGGCAAGCACCGCCTCCACCACCCGGTCATGGCTGCCCAGCTCGGCCAGGTCTACGCCGCCCGGCAGTTCGATGCCGGCCTGTTTCAGCTCATAGGCCTGCGCCTGGTAGCCGCCAAGAAACTTGATACCCGGAATGGCCAGGCGCCGCCCCCTGAGATCGGCCAGGGTATGGAGATCCTCGCGTTCGGCCCGGCTGATGATGACCCCGCCCAGGGCGCTGGTAGCCAGGCCGCGTTCCCGGCTGATCCGGGTTGCCAGGGCGCCGGTCAGGGCATTCTGACTGCGCAGGATCAGATAATGACTGGGGTTGGTGAACACCAGATCCAGACCGTTGCGGGCCAGCTCCGCCTCCATCTCCTCCTGGTCCAGTGCCTTCAGCACCACCCGGCCATCCTCAAGCTGCTGGCTCAGGTAGTCGACCAGGGGCTGCAGTTGCGCCTCCATTACCGGCTTGTCCCGATAGGCGAACACCCCCAGGGTCAGTATGTCTTCCGCCCGCAGCGGCAAGCACAGCAGCAGGGCGAGCAAGGAGGTCAGCAATGGCTGTTTCATCCGTGCTCCCGCTCCGATGGCAGCCACAGCGGCGAAAACAGCCCCTGCCGATCATCGGGCCGGGCCAGCAGGCCCTGACCGGCCATCAGCTCGGCCAACAGGGCCGCCGCCTGGGCCAGCTTGCCCTCCCCGTCGACCAGGTAGCGGCGGTTGGCCGACAGCATCGGCAGCACCACGCCCGCCAAGGCCCGCTCGGCCAGGGCATGACTCACGCCCTGGCGGGCGGCGATGCGATAGAGGGCATCCTGGCGGTTGCTGCGGATATGTTCGAGGGCGCGGAAATGGGCGGCCGTCAAAGCCTGCAGCTGTGGCCGCCGGATGCGATCCCGCCGTACCGCCAGCACATCGAAGATGGTGTCCGGCAACTCCCGGCTGTCGAACAGCCGCCGGGCACCCAGTTGCAGCAACTGGCCGGCGGTGGGCTCGTAGGTGATCACCGCGTCCAGCCGCCCTGCGCGCCAGGCCTCAAGCTGCGACTCAGGCGCCAGCTCCACCAGGGTCAACGCCGACGGCGACAGCCCGGCCCGGCGCAGCACCTTGGCCAGCATCAGGGCCCCCAGGGCATTGGGTTCAACCCCGAGTCGCTTGCCGGCCAACTGCTCCAGGCGCTGGATCCCTTCCCTGGCCAGCACCATGTCGGCCCCCGCCGAGACATTGAATACCAGCCCTATGGTCAGGGGCACGCCGGCGCCGCGCGCCAGCAGCACCTCGTCCAGGGTCAGGCAGGCGGCGTCGAGCCGATCCTGCTGCAGTCCCGCCAGGCTGTCGCTGGCACTGGCGCCGCTCTGCAACTGGATAGCCGGCGGCAGCCAGCCGAAGTCACGGGCCAGATAGAGGGTCTCGTAACCGATCCAGGGATGGATGCCAAGGCGCAGGGGCGCGGCGGAGCAGGCGCCCAGCCAGGGCAACAGGGGCAGTGTCGCCAGGCCGGACAGGAAACGACGGCGTTTCATCGGCTCAGGCTCCCGGCAGCCCGGGGCCGGGCTTGAGCGGAAAGCGGGATACCCCAAGGGAAAGGCGGGCGATAAGCGGTGCTCCATGCATCGGGACGAACTGTCATTACTGCTCCATAAAAAAGCGCGCCCTTGGATGGCACGCAAAACGTGGGGATTTTCCCATAGAACGGCTATTCCTGACAGGAGCAAGATCAATCTTCTTATATCAAGGGGGTCAGCCGAAGCTCATGGCGGCAGCGCCGTCAGCAGACCTGTTTCTTTTATATCAACCGAGGCCATCAAGATCCGGGACCTGCCGGCCAGGCCCCGTGCCAGAGTATCGCGAAATAATGACAACCGGTGCCGGCCACCAGCAGCGCCAGGCCGGCAACCGGCATGAAGAGGGCGACGCCAATCGTGAACCCGGTGTCACCGTGGCGAGCGGCCCGCACCAGCAGCACCGGCGTGCCCGCCAGGGCCGCCACCAGCCCGATGCCGTGGCTGATGCTGTTGGCCATTTCCTCTCCCCTGGATTGCTCCCGCCGGGGCGTCACAACGCCGTTATTCAACACAGCCTCCGCCCGGATATCAGCCTGCATCAGGCCGTCGCTGGCCAACAGACGTCCCCATCAATAAGGTGGACCCCGCCAGGGCGGCGACCAGCAATGCCAGGAAAACCCCCAGCTTGGCGCTGTCGAGTACACTGCCGCTGAGCGCCAGGTTGGCGATGAACAACGCCATGGTAAAACCGATGCCGGCCAGCAGGGCGCCCCCCGTCAGCAGCCGCCAACCCAGCTCAGGAGGGCGCAGCGCCAACCCTGTACGCACGGCCAGCCAGCTGAACAGCAATATTCCCGCTGGCTTGCCGCAGACAAAGCCGACCACGACCGCCAGGGTGACGCTGTCACCCAGGGCCGTCAGGGAAAGGCTGACGCCGGCGTTGGCGAGGGCGAATAGCGGCATGATCACAAACCCCACCCAGGGGTGCAGCGCCATCCCCAACCGCTCGACCGGTGACAGGCTCTCGCGCACGGCCACCTCCGCCAGTTGCAGGGTGTGCCTGTCCTTGGTGTCACCGCTGCCGTGGTCGCCGGCCGGGTGGGCAATCACCCGGCTCAATATTCCATATAACCGTTCGTCCCCGACCCAGCGACGGGCCGGGGTCAACAGACCGAGGGCCACCCCGGTGATGGTCGGGTGAATACCGGACGCATCCACGGCCAGCCAGATGCCGCTACCGATCAGGAAGTAGCCTAGCAGATGGCGCATGCCTCCCAGCGCCATGGCGCGCACCAGGACCAACCCCAGTCCCCCCAGGGCCAGCATGATCCCGTCGAAGCCATGGCTATAGCCGATGGCCACCACCAGGATGGCGCCGATATCATCCACTATCGCCAGGGACAGCATAAAGATGCGCAGGCTCTGGGGGATACGCGGCCCCAGTAATGCCAGGCAACCGATCACGAAGGCGGTGTCGGTTGCCATGACGATGCCCCAACCCGACTGCCCCGGCTGCCCAAACTGCAACGCGAGATAGAACACGGCCGGCACCAGCATGCCACCGAGGGCGCCGGCAATCGATAGAGCGGCCATGCGCGGACTGCGCAGCTCCCCCAGCACCAGTTCCCGCTTGAGTTCCAGCGCGACCATGAAAAAAAACAGGGTCATCAGCGCATCGTTGATCCAATCGCGCAGCGAGCGGGAAAACTCCAGCGAACCGAAGCCGAGGCCGACCCGGGTTTCCCAGAGATCCAAAAACCACGGTGCCCAGGGCGAGTTCGACAACACCAATGCCAGCAGGGTGGCGAGCAGGAGCGCACCGCCACCGGCCGCCTCAATCCGCAGGAAGCGGGCAAAGGGCTGCCGCCAGCGATCGAAGAAGGCGGCCGGCAGTTGCGTGTTCGCTTCACCGGCCGGGCGCTTCCTGTTCACGGGCAAAACGGGCGGACTCACGACCGCCGGCTACTCCACAACAGGAGGCCTCCGCCCAGCACCAGGGTGCCCACCCCGGCCCATACCGGCACATTCACCCGTTGCCGTTCCTGCACCGACAGGGTGAGGGGGCCCAGTTCGGTGGTACTGGTCTGCCTGGTGTAACTGAAGCCGCCATACAGCCCCCCCAGCAGACCGAGCCCCATCAGTACCATTGCCGCTATCCTGACTGTATTCATGATATTTACCTTGAGTAAAGGGGCAATAAGACAACGATGATGGTTTCAAGCATCCTGGTCTCTCCTCGTCGGCTAAACCCCGGCCAGCTGCCACCAGCTTACACTACCCGGGCGGCTTGTTCTGTACGGCACCACACGCAAGGCCGCCGCCGGGAGCACTGTCGACAAGCCTCAAACCTACCCCGCCGGCGGGCGAAATTGCGCTATCATCCATTTGAACGCATGGCCAAGGCTGTCGATCTCATGGAGGCTGAGATGTCCAACCTGCCCACTCCCGCGCAGAATCACCTGCTGGCCGCCTTGCCACCCGAAGTCAAGGAGCGCCTGTTTCCCTTGCTCGAATTGGTGTCGCTGCCATTGGGAAAGGTGTTGTATGAATCCGGAAGCCAGCTGCGTTACGTCTACTTTCCCATCGATGCCATTGTCTCGCTGCTCTATGTGATGCAGGACGGCGCCTCGGCGGAAATCTCGGTGGTCGGCAATGAGGGGATCATCGGTATCGCCGTGTTTATGGGGGGCGAAAGCACCCCCAGCCGGGCGCTGGTGCAAAGCGCCGGCCACGCCTACCGACTGCCCAGCGCCCGGCTCAAGGAGGAGTTCAATCGCGATGCGACCATGCGCTTGCTGATGCTGCGCTACACCCAGTCACTGATCACCCAGATGGCCCAGACGGCAGTGTGCAACCGCCATCACTCGGTCGACCAGCAACTGTGCCGCTGGCTGCTGCTGTCCCTGGACCGGTTGCCGGATAACCGCCTGACCATGACCCAGGAGCTGATAGCCAACATGCTCGGGGTACGGCGGGAAGGGGTCACCCTCGCCGCCGGCAAGCTGCAACAGCTCGGCGTCATTCAATACCAGCGCGGCCATATCACGGTGCTGGACCGCGCCAAGCTGGAACAACTCAGTTGCGAATGCTACGCCGTGGTCAAGAAGGAAACCGACCGGCTGCTGGCCATGTCGCCGACCAGTTCATAAAAAACCGTCGTGCCCCCGAACCGGATCGCACGACGGCCCCCTGACTAGCTAGGGTGGCAGCGGCAGGGCGGTGCCGGGAACCTGGATATACTCGAACCAGCGCCGGGTGGCGGGGCCGGCGCCGAGGCGCCCGAGCGCCAGAGGAAGATGGAGGCCGACGCCAATAAAAGGATGCCGCCCGGGCCGGTCGAAAAAGTCGCGATCCCGCTCGGCAAAGCCGCGGCTGCCGTAGCCCGCCTGCAGTTCTATCCACCGCAGCGCGTTTCCCTGGGCGCCCCAGGCGTGCAGGGGAAAGGCGAGCAGCCAGCGCGAGCCCGAATAGTCGGTAAAAATGTCGTGGTGCCGGCCCCGGCGCACGGCGGGAGACGGCCAGTACTCCCAGCGGAACTGCACCCGCTCGCGCCAGGCCGGATGGCGCTGGCGCAGGTATTCCAGCCCCACCCCGGCCAGGTTGACCACCTGATCTTCCCAGCTGAAGCCGTGCTCCGGGGAAAAGCCATCGCCCAGCTCGACCGTGGTGGTCAGCAGCAGGCCGCTGAGGGCGCCCAGCCGGGCTGCCTCGGCATCGTCGTGGCCCCAGCGGCGGTAGAGGGCGGCCGACAGGGCCGTGGCCGCGGTGCCGGTATAGGCGTGGCCCAGCTTGTCGGCGCCGCCGTGCTCGGTATCGCGGCCGAACCAGCCCTCGCTCTGGGTGCCGAAGCTGGACTCACCCCAGTCCCACACCGCCACCCCGTAGGCGGTGGCCCCGCCCACTATCGCCAGGTTGAGCGCCCAGGTCTTCTGCTCCCGCGACCAGCCTTGCTCCGGCAAGACCGGCACCTGCGCACCGGCCGGCGGCGCCATCAGCAGCAAGACTATCGACAGCACACTCGATTTGAATGGAGGCATGGGTCACCTTGAGACCGGAAGCAGGGCATCCCTAAGTGTAGCGAGCCAGGCCCGGGGTGCCCTTGTCATGGTTCCATCCCGCTTTCCGCCAGCATTTGGTCGCCGCCAGGGAAGCGAATGAAATTCAATATTCAACGCTACCAGCTTTCACTACTGCGGAACAAAATCATATTGAATAACAAAAATATGGAGCATATCTCCAAAACCTTGTCCCCATGGCCCCGCCCCGCCCGCCGCCCGCCGCTGTTCTCCGCCAAGTTTATCCGGCGTCGGGGTTGGCAAAGCCCGCCCGGCTTGCTATGGTGAGCCCAGACCATTAGAGAGATTCAGGTTACGCCTTTATATGAACTTCCTGCACAACGCCAAGCACCATCATCATCCCGACTAGTCTTTCAGGATACTTATTCTGGAAGACCTTGCGCTTGGCGGCTTCCAGCAGGACAGAAATACCAGACCCTCGGAAGCTACCCTTCCGGGGGTTTTTCGTTTTACGGCTTTACGGTTTATCACAAGGAACACAGCACATGACATTGGATCAGAATCGCCTTCGCATCGCCCTTCAGAAATCCGGCCGCCTCAGCACCGACTGCCAGCAGTTGCTGAAAGGCTGCGGCGTCAAGCTCAACCTGCGCGAGCAGCGCCTTATCGCCCACGCCGAAAACATGCCCATCGATCTGCTGCGGGTGCGGGACGACGATATCCCCGGCCTGGTGATGGACGGCGTGGTCGATCTCGGCATCGTCGGCGAAAACGTGCTGGAAGAAACCGTGATGGAGCGCCAGGCCACCGGCCAGTCCGCCGAATACAGCGTGCTCAAGCGGCTCGACTTCGGCGGCTGCCGGCTGTCGCTGGCGGTGGCCGAGGAGTTCGACTACCAGGGTCCCAAGAGCCTGGAAGGCAAGCGCATCGCCACCTCCTACCCCTGGCTGCTGAAGCGTTACATGGACAGCCAGGGCGTCAAGTTCAAGAGCGTGATGCTGAACGGCTCGGTGGAAGTAGCCCCCCGCGCCGGCCTGGCCGACGCCATCTGTGACCTGGTGTCCACCGGCGCCACCCTGGAGGCCAACGGCCTGGTGGAAACCGATGTCATCTACCGTTCCAAGGCGGTGCTGATCCAGAGCGCCAACCCCCTGGCCGCGAGCAAGCAGAAGGTCATCGACAAGCTGCTGCCCCGCATCCAGGGCCTGCAGCAGGCGCGGGAAAGCAAGTACATCATGCTGCACGCGCCCCAGGACAAGCTGGAAGAAGTGATTGCCCTGATGCCCGGCGCCGAGCGCCCCACCATCATGCAGCTGGCCGGCGAAACCAAGCAGGTGGCCATCCATGTGGTCAGCACCGAGGATCTGTTCTGGGAAACCATGGAAGGCCTCAAGGCCCTGGGCGCCTCTTCCATCCTGGTGCTGCCCATCGAGAAGATGATGGAGTAAACCATGCAAACCTTCGACTGGAACCGACTGAGCAAGCAAGAGCAGGCCGACGCCCTGCGCCGCCCCGCCCTGGCCCAGGGCGGGCGTGACGCCCAGGTGGCGGATATCATCGAAAAAGTGCGCGCCGGCGGCGATGCCGCCCTGCGGGAACTGACCCGCACCCTGGACAAGGTGGAACTCGAGCGCCTGCAGCTGACCGAGGAGGACATCGCGGCCGCCGGCAGCCGGGTGAGCGAGGAGCTGAAAGCCGCCATCGAGCTCGCCATCGACAATATCGAGGCCTTCCACCGGGCCCAGCTCCCCAGCCCCGTGGTGCTGGACACCAAACCGGGGGTGCGCTGCGAGCTGCACTACCAGCCCATCGAAAAGGTCGGCCTCTATGTGCCCGGCGGCAGCGCGCCCCTGGTGTCCACCGTGATGATGCTGGCCATCCCGGCCAGGCTCGCCGGCTGCGAGCGGGTGGTGCTGTGCTCGCCGCCGCCGGTGAACGACGCCATCGTCTATACCGCCCGGCGCTGCGGCGTGGACGCCATCTATAGCCTGGGCGGCGCCCAGGCGGTGGCCGCCCTGGCCTACGGCACCGAGACGGTGACCAAGGTGGACAAGATCTTCGGCCCGGGCAACGCCTGGGTGACCGAGGCCAAGGGCCAGGTGTCCGGTGATGTGGACGGCGCCGCCATCGACATGCCCGCCGGCCCCTCGGAAGTGCTGGTGATCGCCGACGAGTCCGCCGACGCCGCCTTTATCGCCTCGGATCTGCTGTCCCAGGCCGAGCACGGCCCCGACTCCCAGGTGATACTGGTCACCCCCAGCCGCGCCCTGGCCGAGCGGGTGGATGCCGCCCTGGCCGAACAGCTGGCCGCCCTGTCCCGGGCCGACATCGCCCGCCGGGCCCTGGCCGAGAGCCGCACCTTTATCTGCGACGATCTGGCCCAGGCCGTCGCCATCTCCAACGCCTACGCCCCCGAGCACCTCATCGTGCAGACCGAAGACCCGCGCGCCCTGCTGCCCAAACTCAGGAACGCCGGCTCCATCTTCCTCGGCGCCTGGACCCCGGAGTCGGTGGGCGACTATGCCAGCGGCACCAACCACACCCTGCCCACCTACGGCTATGCCCGCACCTGCTCCAGCCTGGGGCTGGCCGACTACCAGCGCCGCTACACGGTGCAGGAGCTGAGCCCGGCGGGACTGCAAGCCATAGGTCCGGCGGTGGAGCTGCTCGCCGCCACCGAAACCCTGGATGCCCACAAAAACGCGGTCAGCCTGCGGCTGGCCAAACTGGAGAAACAAGCATGAGCCTCACCCAACTGGCCCGCGCCCAGGTTCAGGCGCTCACCCCCTACCAGTCCGCCCGCCGCATCGGCGGCCAGGGCCACATCTGGCTGAACGCCAACGAGGCGGCCGACAGCGGCGACTTCCGCCTGGACTGCTCGCGCCTGAACCGCTACCCCGAGTGCCAGCCGCCCGCGGTGATCAACGGCTATGCCGGCTACGCCGGTGTGGCCCCCGAGCAGGTGCTGGTCAGCCGCGGCGGCGACGAAGGCATCGAGCTGCTGATCCGCACCTTCTGCGAGCCGGGCCATGACAGCATCATCATCTGCACCCCCACCTACGGCATGTACGCCATCAGCGCCGAGACCAACGGCGTGGGCATCATCGACGTGCCGCTGAGCGCCTCCCGCCAGCCCGACTTCGACGGCATCATCGACCGCCTGGGCGAGGCCAAGCTGGTGTTCCTGTGCTCGCCCAACAACCCGACCGGCGATCTGGTGGAGCAAAGCGGCCTCATCCGCCTGCTCGAGGCCGCCCGCGGCCGCGCCCTGGTGGTGGTGGACGAGGCCTATATCGAGTTCTGCCCCGCGCACAGCCAGGCCGGCCTGCTGGCCGACTACCCGGAGCTGGTGCTTATCCGCACCCTGTCCAAGGCCTTCGGCCTGGCCGGCATCCGCTGCGGCTTCACCCTGGCCAACCCGGAGGTGGTGCAACTGCTGCTGAAGGTGATCGCCCCCTACCCCATCCCCGAGCCGGTGGCCCAGATTGCCGCCCAGGCCCTGAGCGAGGACGGCCTCACGCGGATGCGCGAGCGGGTGACGGAAATCAACCGGCTCAAGGCGACGCTGGCCAGGCAACTCGCCGGCAACGCCCAGGTCAAAGAAGTATTCGCCCCCAACGGCAACTACCTGCTGGTGCGCTTCACCCCGGGCAGCGCCGTCTTTGACCGCATGAGCCGAGCGGGTATCATACTGCGTGATTTTTCCAGCAAGCCCGGGCTTGCCGACTGCATTCGTATCACCATCGGCCAAGAGGCCGAAATGGACGCGGTACTGGCCGTACTGCAACAGGAGCAATAAGTGACTAAGGAACGTATTTTATTCATCGACCGCGACGGCACCATGGTGGAAGAGCCGCCGGTCGACAAACAGCTGGACCGGCTCGACAAACTGGCCTTCCTGCCCGGCGTGATCCCGGCCCTGCTCAAGCTGCAGGACGCGGGCTACCGGCTGGTGATGGTCACCAACCAGGACGGCCTGGGCACCGACAGCTTCCCGCAGGAAGACTTCGACGCCCCCCACAACCTGATGATGCAGATCCTGACCTCCCAGGGCGTCAAGTTCGACGACATCCTGATCTGCCCCCACTTCCAGCACGACGACTGCGCCTGCCGCAAGCCGCGCCTGGGGCTGGTCAAGGACTACCTGCAGGCCGGCCGCGTCGACTTCACCGACTCCTGGGTGATCGGCGATCGCGTCACCGACATGCAGCTGGCCGAGAACATGGGACTAAAGGGCCTGCACTACGGCCACCACGACCTGGGCTGGCCCGAGATAGTGGCGCGCCTGCTGAGCCGCGGCCGCACCGCCGAGGTGACCCGCACCACCAAGGAAACCGACATCCGCGTCAAGCTGGATCTGGATAGACGCGGTGGCAGCAAGATCAGCACCGGCCTGCACTTCTTCGACCACATGCTGGATCAAATCGCCACCCACGGCGGCTTTTATCTGGAAGTGGCGGTCGAGGGCGACCTGCACATCGACGACCACCACACGGTGGAAGACACCGCCCTGGCCCTGGGCGAGGCACTGCGCAAGGCGCTCGGCAACAAGCGCGGCATCGGCCGCTTCGGTTTCGTGCTGCCGATGGACGAGTGCGAGGCGGCCATCACCCTGGACTTGTCCGGCCGTCCCTATATGAAGTTCGAGGGCCAGTTCCGCCAGGACAAGGCCGGCGATCTGTCGGTGGAGATGGTGCCCCACTTCTTCCGGAGTTTAAGCGACAGCCTGGCCGCCAATATTCACCTCAAGGTGACCGGCGACAATACCCATCACATGGTGGAGAGCCTGTTCAAGGGCTTCGGCCGCGCCCTGCGCCAGGCCATCCGGGTGGAAGGCGATGATCTGCCATCAAGCAAGGGGGTACTGTGAAGGTCGTCATTATCGATACCGGCTGCGCCAACCTGTCCTCCGTGCGCTACGCCATTGAGCGCCTGGGCTACCAGGTACAGGTGAGCAAGGATCCGGAGGTGGTGCTGGGGGCCGACAAGCTGTTCCTGCCCGGCGTGGGCACCGCCCGCGAGGCGATGAAGAACCTGCGCGAGCGCGGCCTGGTGGAACTCATCAACCGGCTGCACCAGCCGGTGCTGGGTATCTGCCTCGGCATGCAGATGCTGGTCAACCGCTCAGAGGAAGGCGACGTCGAGTGCCTCGGCAAGATCGACGCCGACTGCACCAAGCTGGTGGGCGGCGACGGTATCCGCCTGCCGCACATGGGCTGGAACCAGATCACTCCCCTGCCCGGCCACCCGCTGTTCAAGGACATTCCCGACGGCAGCTTTTTCTACTTCGTGCACTCCTACGCGGTGCCGGTGGGCGAATACACCCTGGCCTCCTGCCAGTATGGCCAGGCCTTCAGCGCCGCCATCGGCCAGGAGAACTTCTTCGGCGTGCAATTCCACCCGGAGCGCTCCGGTGCCGCCGGCGCCCAGTTGCTGAAAAACTTTCTGGAGCTGTAAATGATCATTCCCGCCATAGACCTTATCAATGGCAAGGTGGTGCGCCTGTACCAGGGCGACTACCAGCAGAAAACCGAATACACCGCCTCGCCCCAGGAGCGCTTCGACCTCTATGTGGCCGAAGGCGCCACCCAGCTGCACCTGGTGGATCTGGACGGTGCCAAAAACAGCGACCAGCGCCAGCTTGCCGTGATTAAAAGCCTGATTGAAAACACCGCCGTGCCGGTGCAGATCGGCGGCGGCATCCGCACCGAGCAGGACGTGAAGGATCTGCTCGACATCGGCGCCCAGCGGGTGGTGATCGGCTCCACCGCGGTGAAAAATCCCGAGCTGGTGGCCGGCTGGATCAAGCAGTACGGCCCCGAGCGCATCGTGCTGGCCCTCGACATCAACATCACCCCCGAGGGCGAGAAGAAGATCGCCATCGCCGGCTGGCAGGAAGACAGCGGCATCACCATCGAAGCCCTGCTCGAGCACTATCTGCCCGCGGGCCTGTGCCACGTGCTGTGCACCGACATCTCCAAGGACGGCACCCTGTCCGGCTCCAACGTCGCCCTGTACCGGGAGCTGGCCGCCCGCTACCCCACCATCCTCTGGCAGGCCTCCGGCGGCATCGGCAACATCGGCGACATCGAGGCGCTCAAGGGCACCGGCGTGGCCGGGGTGATCCTGGGCCGCTCCCTGCTCGAGGGCAAGTTCACCGTCAAGGAGGCCATTTCATGCTGGCAAGACGCATAATCCCCTGCCTGGACGTCAAGGACGGCCAGGTGGTCAAGGGCGTGAAGTTCCGCAACCACGAGATCATCGGCGACATCGTGCCCCTGGCCGAGCGCTACGCCGCCGAGGGCGCCGACGAGCTGGTGTTCTACGACATCACCGCCTCCAGCCAGGAGCGGGTGGTGGACAAGAGCTGGGTCAGCCGGGTGGCGGAGGTGATCGACATCCCCTTCTGCGTGGCCGGCGGCATCAAATCCATCGAGGACGCGGCCCGCATCCTCGAATTCGGCGCCGACAAGATCTCCATCAACTCCCCGGCCCTGGCCAACCCGGCACTGATCACCGAGCTGGCGGACACCTTCGGCGTGCAGTGCATAGTAGTAGGCATCGACTCCTACTATGACGAGGCCAGCGGCCAGTATCAGGTGCACCAGTTCACCGGCGACGAGAGCCGCACCCAGGTGACCAAGTGGAGCACCTTCGACTG
This sequence comes from Zobellella denitrificans, assembly GCF_002407485.1. Lineage (NCBI taxonomy): Bacteria > Pseudomonadati > Pseudomonadota > Gammaproteobacteria > Aeromonadales > Aeromonadaceae > Zobellella > Zobellella denitrificans. The sequence goes on from NZ_CP012621.1 coordinate 2,044,114, forward strand.
GGTGGAAGAGGTGCAGCGGCGCGGCGCGGGCGAAATCGTGCTCAACGTGATGAACCAGGACGGCGTGCGCCAGGGCTACGACATCGAGCAGCTGCTACGGGTGCGCGCCCTGTGCCAGGTGCCGCTGATCGCCTCCGGCGGCGCCGGCGAGATGGTGCATTTCCGCGACGCCTTCCTCGAGGCGGACGTGGACGGGGCCCTCGCCGCTTCCGTGTTCCACAAGGGCATCATCGATATCGGTGAGCTCAAGCAATACCTCAAGCAAGAAGGAGTGGTGATCCGTGATTGACGCCAACCAGCTGGACTGGGACAAGGTCGACGGCCTGATGCCCGCCATCGTGCAGGACTGCCACAGCGGCCGGGTGCTGATGCTCGGCTACATGAACCGGGAAGCGCTGGAAAAGACCCAGGCCACCGGCCAGGTCACCTTCTTCAGCCGCACCAAAAACCGGCTCTGGACCAAGGGTGAAACCTCCGGCCACGTGCTGCAGCTGCGCGATCTCAGCACCGACTGCGATCAGGACACCCTGCTGGCGATGGTGGAGCCTATCGGCCCCACCTGCCACCTGGGCAACGTGTCCTGTTTCAACGACCAGCAGTTGCCGTCCCTGAGCTTCCTCGCCGAACTGGAGCAGGTGCTGGCCAGCCGCAAGGGCGCGGATCCGGCCACCAGCTACACCGCCAGCCTCTACGCCAAGGGCACCAAGCGCATCGCCCAGAAGGTGGGCGAGGAAGGGGTGGAAACGGCGCTGGCCGCCACGGTGCACGACCACGAAGAGCTGGTCAGCGAGTCCGCCGACCTGCTCTACCACCTGACCGTGCTGCTGCAGCAGGAAGGGTTGCAGCTGACCGACGTGGTCAATAAGCTGAAAGCGCGGCACAAGTAAGCCGCCCGCCCTAAAAGGGGTCCTAGTCACTTTTTAATTGACTAGGACCCCTTTTTCTTTTGATTTCGCCCGCGCACACATTATGTAAAATAGGTGTATCTACTGCCCCATCCCTGCCGGCCTGGCGCGCCACCTCATCCTGCTGCTTGCGCCGCGCCGTCTCGCCTGCTAGATTCAAAAGCACCCAAAGTATGTTGGCATAAATCATGTTCACCCTCGCCGCCCGCCTGCGTCACGCCTTTGCCGAGCTGGAAAGCGCCACCAGCGCCCTCTGCCAGTTCCTGGCCGGGGCCAGCCCCTTCGCCCGCTGCTATGCCCTGCCGCCCGTGCCGCTCGGCCAGGAGCACGAGCCGGTGGCGCGGATCCCCGTAAGCCCATTGCAAGGCGATGCCGCCCTGCACGCCGCCCTGGCGGCCTATCGCCAGTGGCACCTGCAACCGGACTGCTCGGCCAAGGCCAGCTTCCGCCTGCCCGGCCTGCTGTTGCTGCCCGCCGCCCTCGGGGAGGACACCGCCGCCCTGGTGGACGAGGTCAACCGGCTCAAGCTGGCGTTCCGGGCGCTGGTGCAGGAAGCCGAGGGCCGCGACAAGAAGTTCGCCCTGGTGCACGACACCCTGCCCGGCCTCATCACCCTGCAGGTCTACCGCCAGCTGGTGCTGCTGCCCCGCCCCGCCTCCCGGCTGGGCTTTACCTGGGCCAACAAGCAGATCATCCAGAAAGTGGATAAAGAGCAGCTGGTGCGCCAGCTCACCGAGTCCCGGCTCAAACCTCCGCCCCTGGTCGACGCCCGGACCTGGCTGCAATGCGTGGACCGGGAAATCTACGACGTCAAGCGGCTGCCGCCGGGGGTGGAGCTGCGCCTGCGCCGGCCGGTCAAGACCCACCCCATGGTCAACGTGCGCTGGCAGGAGGAGGAGATCCGCCCCCGCCAGCAGCAGGTCAAGGCCCACCTGCCGCTTATCCTGTGCCAGGACGAGCCGCCGGCGCTGACCGCGCTTGCGGACTATCCGCCGGCCACCCCCCGCAAACGCCGGGAAGCCCGCATCAAGGACGAGCCGCTCATTCCCCGGCTGCATATCTACCCCTACCGGCCCTGAGGCGCACTTCCTTTGCATGATAATGCTTATCATGTTTAAATTGGTTGCACTTGTTACCTCTGGATGTTCCTCATGGGTCTGCCCCTTTCCCTGCTGCTGTTGCTGGCGAGCCTCGCCGGCCTGACGCCGCTCGCCATCGACATGTACCTGCCGAGCCTGCCCACCATCGCCCGGGATCTGGGCGTACCGGTGGCCCAGGCCCAGCTCACCATCAGCGTCTTCCTCGCCGGTTTCGCCCTCGGCCAGCTGTTCTACGGCCCCCTGGCCGACAGCGTGGGCCGCAAGCCGGTCATGCTCGGCGGCCTCGCGCTCTTTACCCTGGCCAGCATCGGCTGCGCCTTCGCCGACAGCATAGAAGCGCTGATGGCCTTCCGCCTGCTGCAGGCCATCGGTGGCGCCGCCGGATCCGTGGTGCTCAACGCCCTGCTGCGCGACATGTTCGAACGGGACATGTTCGCCCGGGTCATGTCCATGGTGATACTGGTGATGACGCTGGCCCCCCTGCTCGCCCCCATCGTCGGCGGCTACCTGCTGCTGGTGGCCCACTGGCACGGCATCTTCGTGCTGCTGGCGGCCATCGGCGCCCTGGTCGCCGTCACCCTGGCATTCAAGATCCCGGAAACCCTCAATCCCGAGCTGCGCCAGCCGTTCCGGCTGCTGCCCATACTGCGCAACTACGGCAAGGTGCTGAGCCACCGGGCGGCCCTGGGCTACATCCTGTGCGGCGCCCTGACCACCGCCTCCATGTTCGCCTTTATCTCCGGCTCGCCGCTGGTGTACATCGAGCTGTTCGGGGTCCCGGCCCAGCACTACGGCCTGCTGTTCGGCCTGAATATCCTGCTGATGATGGCGCTCACCTTCGGCAACAGCCGGCTGGTCAAGCGCCTGGGCAGCGATCGGCTGCTCAAGACCGGGCTGGTCAATGCCAGCCTGGGCGCCATCCTCCTCGTCTTCAACGCCGCCACCGGCCTGGGTGGACTCTGGGGCATAGTGCTGCCGGTGATGCTGGTGATCTCCCAGATCAGCCTGATCGGCGCCAACGCCATGGCCGGCCTGCTCAGCCACTTTCCGGAAAGCGCCGGCACCGCCTCGGCACTGGCCGGCACCACCCGCTTTGGCCTGGGCGCGGTGGCCGCCTTCGCGGTCAATGCCAGCCATGTGCCCTCGGCCCTGCCCATGGCGCTGGTGATGAGCCTGTGCACCTGGCTGGCCCTGTCCGGCTACTGGCTGCTGGTGCATCCGGCGCTGAAGGCCCGGGCATAAATTCCCCGGTGAAAGCCGTTTTTTAATGGGGGCGCAAGTGTTATAACTAGGGGCTGTCGCAGCCCGCGACCCGGACCCTATTTATCATTACAAGGAATCAACACTACCATGTTCGAGAAGGTCACCGCCGCCCCTGCCGATCCCATCCTGGGCCTTACCGACGCGTTCCGCCAGGATCCCCGTACCGACAAGATCAACCTGGGTGTGGGCATCTACAAAGACGAAGCCGGCCAGACCCCGGTGCTGCGTTGCGTGAAAAAAGCCGAAGCCCGCCTGGTGCAGGAGCAGACCACCAAGAACTACCTCAGCATTGAAGGCACCGAGGCCTACGGCCGCGTGGTGCAGCAGCTGCTGTTCGGCGCCGGCTCCGCCGTGACCGAAGCCGGCCGCGCCCGCACCGCCCAGGCACCGGGCGGCACCGGCGCCCTGCGCATCGCCGGCGAGTTCATCGCCCGCCAGCTCGACAGCAACACCGTGTGGATCTCCAACCCCACCTGGGCCAACCACAGGGCCGTGTTTACCGCCGCCGGCCTGGAGGTGAAGGAATACGGCTATTACAACGCCGACACCAAGGATCTGGACTTCGACGCCATGCTGGCCGACCTGGCCCAGGCCAAGGCCGGCGACGTGGTGCTGCTGCACGGTTGCTGCCACAACCCCACCGGCATCGACCCCACCGCCGAGCAATGGCAGCAACTGGCCAGGCTGTCCGCCGAGAAAGGCTGGCTGCCGCTGTTCGACTTCGCCTACCAGGGCTTCGCCAAGGGCATCGAGGAAGACGCCTACGGCCTGCGGGTCTTCGCCGAGCACAATAAAGAACTGCTGATCGCCAGTTCCTTCTCCAAGAACTTCGGCCTGTACAACGAGCGGGTCGGCGCCTTCACCCTGGTCGCCAGCGACGCCGCCATGGCCGACACCGCCTTCAGTCAGGTGAAAACCATCATCCGCGCCAACTACTCCAACCCGCCCTCCCACGGCGCCGCCGTGGTGGCCCTGGTGGCCGAGGATCCGGAGCTGTACCAGGACTGGCTGAACGAGCTGGCCGAAATGCGCGACCGTATCCAGGAAATGCGCACCCTGCTGGTGGAAAAACTGTCCGGCCGCGGCGTGGATCAGGACTTCAGCTTCATCGCCCGCCAGAACGGCATGTTCTCCTTCTCCGGCCTGAACAAGGAGCAGGTGGAGCGGCTGAAGAACGAGTTCGGCATCTACATCGTCGGCTCCGGCCGCATCAGCGTGGCCGGCATCACCAAGTCGAACATCGACGCCCTGTGCGACGCCATCGCCGCGGTGATCTGAGCCCTCCCCCCGACGACAAAAGCCCCGCTTCGGCGGGGCTTTTTCTTGGCGGCGGCTCAGCCCGGCAGGCGCACTATGCAGCCCTTGCCCCCGGCCTTGGCGCCATACATGGCGTTGTCGGCCCGGGTCAGCAGGGCATCGGCGCCGTCACCGTCCTCCGGGTAGAGGGCAAGGCCGATGGAGGCCGACACCTGCAGGGCATGCCCGCCCCACTCCAGCGGCGTGGAGATCAGCCGCAGCACCGACTCGGCGACGCGCCGGGCGGTTTTTTCGTCGGCCACCGCCTCCAGCAGGATCACGAACTCGTCGCCCCCGGTACGGGCACAGCAGTCGGTGGCCCGCAGCTTGGTTTTCAGCCGATGTCCGAGGGCGGCGAGGAAAGCATCCCCCGCGTCATGGCCGTGGGTGTCGTTGAGCGCCTTGAAGCCGTCCAGATCGATGAACAGCAGCGCAAAGGGCTGCCCTTCCCGGCGGCCCCGGTGAATGCTGCGCAGCAACTGCTCATTCAGCAGGCTGCGGTTGGCCAGGCCGGTCAGGGGATCGTGCAGGGCCAGGTAGCGGATCCGCTCCTGCTGCAGATGGCGTTCCAGGATCAGCGCCGTCAGGTGGGCGATACGCTGGATCACCATCTGTTCGTGGGCAGAGGGGTGGACACGCTGGCGGGGAAAGACCGCAAACAGGCTCTGGGGCACCCGGGCGCCGGCATGGATGGGCATCAGCCAGCAGCCGGCGATGTCATGATCCCGCGCCAGCGCCAGCCAGGATTGCCAGCGCGGCGCCGGGCCTTGGGCCACAAATACCTGCAAGCGGCCATCCCGCAGCCCCGGCTGCAGAATGCGCAGCAGGTTCTCGGTCTGCAACGCCGCCAGCCGCCGGCCGAAATCCTCCGCCAGGCCGGGCCCGTTGCTGATCCGCAGGCGCTCGTCCTCCGCCAGTTGCAGCACCGCGACCCGGCACTGCTCCAGTTGACGCTCCAGCGCCAGGCAAACGTGATCCAGGGTCCGCTCCGGTGGCTCGCCGGCGGTCGCCATTTCCAGGATCTCCCGCTCCAGGCGAAGCAGGGCATCGGCCCGCTCCCGTTCGGTGATGTCCTGGCCGGTATAGATCAGGTAACGGGGCGGCTGGCCCGCCTCGCCGACGCTTTTCACCGTCCAGCGGATATGCATCAGCTCCCCCGCCGCATTGTGCATGCGGCAGGTGAAGGGCAGCGGTTCGTCATACTGCCAGGGGCCCTCGAGCAGCCGGTTGAAGCTGTCGATGCTGAACAGCACCTTCAGCGGCTGGCCCAGCACGTCCTCTTCGCTGAACCCGGTCTGTTGCTCGCAGCTGCGGTTGATGCTGAGGATGTGTCCCTGGATATCGGTCACCACCACCAGGGCGCTGATGGTCTTGAGCACGGTGTCGATATACTGCTTTTCTTCCGACAGGTGCTGGTGCACCTTGCGCAACGCCTGTTCCTTGTCGCGCAGGTGCCGCTCGCGCCGCACCGCATTGGTGGCGTCGAGCAGTTGCACCAGGGTCAGCCCCTCCGTCTGCGCCAGGGGACGCAACAGCATGGAGTGGAACAGCGGGCCGCCACGGCCGGACGCCGCCCGGCAGTGCAGGGGCAGCAAGCGGGGATGCAGCTGGTGGGAAAGCAGCCGGGACAGCCGGTGTTCGCAGGCGTCGCGCACCGCGTCGAGCAAGACCGCCGGCAGCTCGCCGAACAGCTGTTCCAGCCGGCAACCGAGTGCCTCGCCGGCACCGATGCCGCTGTGCTGCTCCAGCCACTGGTTCCAGAAACACACCCGCCGTGCGCCATCGAGGATGATGATGCCGCTCTCGATATGATCCAGGGTGGCCAGTGCCAGCCGGTCCGGGTAATTCGGTGCCTCATCCATGGCGATTGACTTCACTCGAGTCCGGCCAGATAGCGACGCAGCGCCTCGATAAAGGTGTCCGCCGAATGCAGGTCGATCAGAAAGGCCAGGTATCCCTGCAGGGCGCTTTCACGCAGGCTGAAGTCGATCTGCACCAGCATGATCATGGAGCCCTCGTCGTCCTGGGCGGGCGACAGCCGGCTCAACAGGTGGGGTGTATCCACATTGAACGCCTGGGGCAGCTCGGTCTGGATCTGCTGGTTGAGCAGGTTGGCCAGGGTCGCCAGGCAGTTGTTGAGCAGGATGTTGCCCAGCTCGGCCAGGGTTTCCTGCTCCAGCTCGGAGATTTCGTCGGCGGACAGGTCCGTCCCCAGCATGGCCCGGACCAGCTCCAGGCTGCGCTCCTCGGGAAACAGCAGGGCGGCGCGGCCGCTCATAAAGCCCCGGAACCCCTGCATCACCCCGGCCAGCAGGCCGGGCATGGAGCGGCAGAAGATGTCCCTGGCCTCGGCCGGGGTCAGGAACTGCAACTGGGGCACCGACAGCAGTACTTCGTCCTGCACCAGCTGCGACAGGGCGCCGGCCGCCCGGCCGACACCGATGTTCATCAGCTCGACGATGACATCGTGTTCATCGGCGGTCAGGCTCAGTGTCATCAGGCGACCTCGAGGAAACGGGCCAGATCGTCCAGGCTGGCGGGCTTGGCGACGAAGGTCATGTCCAGCTCCCGGGCCCGTTTCACCAGGGCGTCCTGGATATTGGCGGTCACCAGGGCCAGCTTCATCCGGGGGTGGCGCTGACGGAAGAGGCTGGCCAGCTCGATGCCATCGCGCCCCGGCATATTGAAGTCGATCAGGGCCGCATCGGCCTGCCGCTGCTGCATCAGGGCCTCGGCCTCGTCCGCCGAGGCGGCTTCCAGAATGTCCAGGGCCAGCGGCAGACTCTGCAGCTGACGCACCAGGCTGAGGCGGGCTACTCTGCTGTCATCCACCAGCAGCAGGGTCATGGCTTTGGCTTGGGTCATCTTAGTGTCCGGAAACGGCTGAATTGGCAACAAGCCCAACATTATAGAGAAAACATCGCCGTTTGAAATGGATATAAATGAATCTTTGCCGGAAAAGAAAACCGGGATCACGGCGAGCGGCGGCCTCCGCTCAGGCCGGCAACAGCACCACCTGCTTCTTGCCCGCCTGCTTGGCCCGGTACATGGCGGCGTCGGCCCGCTGGATCAGGGCCTGCTCGTCCAGCTCTCCGGGGCGCGACAGGATAAGTCCGATGCTCAGGCTGACCGGCAGGAACCGCTCTTCCCACTTGATCGGCTGGCACAGCGCCTCCAGCAGCTTCTGCGCTATCCGCCGGGCACTGTCCAGTTCCACCTCGGGCAACACCACCACGAACTCGTCGCCCCCGAGGCGGGCGATGATGTCGGTCTTGCGCAGGGTCTCGCTCATGCGTTCGGCCAGGCAGGTCAGCACCTTGTCCCCCGCATGGTGGCCGTGGCTGTCGTTGATCTGCTTGAAATCGTCGAGATCGATAAACAGCAGCGCCAGCTGCTGCCGGTGCTCGGCTGCTTCATACAACGCCTGACCCAGTTGTTCCACCAGCAGGGTTCGGTTGGCCAGGCCGGTCAGGGCGTCGTACTCGGCCCGTTCACGCAGCGCCTCCCACTGATCCTGGCGCTCCATGGCAAAACCCGCCACCCGGGCCAGCCCCTCGAGGAAGACGAACTCGGAAGCCGCGGGCCGGGTGGACTGGCGGGGCAATATCCACAGATCCCCCAGCAGCCGCAGGCGATCCTCGCTCAGCAGCGGGAACCGCCACCAGGCCCCCACCTCCGCCACCTCCTGGGTGAACGGCGACTGGCCGGCATCGTGGAATACCGGCCGGGTTCCCGCAAGCGGCGGCACCCGGAGCCCCTCAAGCTCCGGATGGGACAGGTACTCGATGTCCAGGCTGTCGTCGGTGAGGTGGCTTATCAGCACCCGGGCACCGGGCCTGTGATAGACGATGGCATTGCCGATGGACGCCAGGATCTCGGACAGGGAATTCTCCAGGGTCACCTCGCGCAGGGTGCGGGCCTGGGTATCGCGCAGGGTTTCCTCGAGCCGCTCCTGGGTCTTGTCGCCGAGCACACAGAACAGGTAGGGCTGGTCATCCAGCCACAGCCGCTCGGCGTTGACCCCGGCGATGCGCAGCGCCCCCTGCCTGCTCAGCAGGGGCCAGTCGCCGTTGACCCTGAGTCCCTCCGCCAGGCAGCAGTTGATCATCCGTGCCACCCCTGCCCGGGCGGCGGGCAGGGTCAGGGCCAGGGGGTCCGTGCCCTTGAGGGTCTCGGGGAGCTGCTCCAGGATGCTGGCGACCTTGTCGTTGAGTTCGACGATGGTGCCGGCCTGATCCAGCAGGGCAAAGCCGATGCCGGACGCCCGCTTGATGGCCTCCAGCAACTGGGACTGGCGATTGCGCGCCCGCTCCGACTCCCGCAGGCGGCGGATGATAAGGCGGCTGCGCAGCCGCTCGCTCACCAGCTCGGCCAGGGTGCCCAGTTGCAGCAGCTGCAGCTCGCTCAAGCCCTCGGGGCGGGGATGGGGATCGGCCACGCAGAGGGTGCCGACGGCACTGACCCCGGCCTGCACCACCAGGGGAACCCCGGCATAAAACCGCACCCCCTGCTGCGCGAGCAGGGGATTGTGGGCGAAGCGCGGCTCCCGGGCCGCATCCCGCACCACCAGGGGCTCGCCCTGCAACAGGACGAGACTGCAGAAGCCGATGTCCCGCGGGGTCTCGCTGACAGCCAGCCCCTGGCGGGACTTGAACCACTGCCGCGCCTCGTCCACCAGGGTGATCAGGGCGATGCGGCAGCCGCAGATCTCCGCCGCCAGCCGGGTCAGGGCGTCAAAGCCCTCCTCCGGCGCGGTATCCAGTATGGCCAGATCCTGCAGCAACTGCCGCCGTCGGGCTTCATCATCGGGATAGGGGGGAAGCGGCAAGCTGGTCACTCCAATGGGTAAACTGACCCCTGAGCGGGCCGAACAGGCTCTTTCGGAGCCATTTTCCTCGCCGCAGCCGGCGAAGAACCGGCGTTATTTTCATCATTTGTTAACGGTCGTCAAGTGAGCAGATCGCGTTTCCAGCAAAAATGACCGCAACTGATCGAGCGGCATGGGACGGGCGAAATAAAACCCCTGGAACAGGTCGCAGCCGTCCCCCCGGAGCCGTTCAAACTGTGCCCGGGTTTCGATGCCTTCGGCCACCACTTCAAGGTCCAGCTCATGGGCCATGACCATGATGCCGCGCACGATGGCGGCATCATGGGAGGCCTCGGTCACGTCCTGGATAAAGCTGCGATCGATCTTTACCTTGTGCACCGGCAGGTGCTTGAGATAGCTCAGGCTGGAAAAGCCGGTGCCGAAATCGTCGATGGCCACCCGGATGCCCATGGCGCGGATCTCCTCCAGCAGGGTGATGGCGTGCTGGGCGTCGTCCATCAGTATGCCTTCGGTCAGCTCCAGCTCCAGGGCACTCGCCGGCAGGGCGGCCTCCCGCAGCTTGGCCCTCAGGGTATCGAGAAAACTGGAGCGGTAGAACTGCAGCGGCGACAGGTTCACCGCCACCCGGTAGTCGCCCAGCTCCCGCAGCTGCGCCGCATCGCGGCAGGCCCGGGCCATCACCCACTCGCTGATGGCGATGATCTGGCCGGTTTCCTCCGCCAGGGGAATGAACTCGGCGGGCGAGATATAGCCCTTGTGCGGATGCTTCCAGCGCAGCAGCGCCTCCACCCCGGGCACCTCGCCCTGGCGATTGAACAGGGGCTGGTAGTAGAGTTCGAGATGATGATGGTCGATGGCATCCTGCAGTTCGTTGCGCAGGACCACCCGCCGGACCATGACGCTGTTGAGGGCCTCGTTGTACCACTGCCAGTGGTTGCGCCCCTGACGCTTGGCTTCATACATGGCCATGTCCGCCTGCTGCAGCAGCGGCCCGGCCTCGTTCCGCTCCGCCGCGCGCCCGGCCAGGCCGATGCTCGCGGTGATGAAGAGTTCGTTATGGCCGATGCGATAGGGCTGCGCCAGGGCCGCCAGCACACGCCGGGCCAGCCGTTCGGCCGCCTCCGGCCCGTCCAGCCCGGCCAGCAGCGCCACGAACTCGTCGCCGCCGAAACGGGCCACCATGTCGTTGACCGACATCAGCCCCTCGAGCCGCCGCGCCACTTCCACCAGCAGGCGATCCCCCACGCCGTGGCCCAGGCTGTCGTTGATTGGCTTGAAGCCGTCCAGATCGATGAACATCACCACCAGGGTCCCCTGTCCGCGCCCCAGCAGTGCCATGCGCTGCTCGAGCAGGGAGCGGTTGGGCAGGCCGGTCAGGGCATCATGCCCGGCGTGGTGGGCCAGGCGGCGGGCATCTTCCTGCTGGCGGGTAATGTCCTTGGCGATGCAGTACACCCCGGTGATCCGGCCGTTGACCACGATCGGCAGCTTGGTGACATCCAGGTCCACCCGGATGCCCCGACCGTTGTCGGCCGTCAGCTGGTAGCGGCGGGCAAGGCCGGTCACCACCTGCCGGAAGGCCTGTTCGGCCAGGGCCTGCTCGGCGGGCTCCACCAGCAGCCGGAAAGAACGGCCGACGACGCTGTCCGCCGTCAGCATCAGCAACTCGCAGAACGCCGGGTTGACGCTGGTGAAGATGCCCTCGAGATCCAGGGAGAACACCGCGTCGGGGTTGTAATCGAACAGGGAGCGGTAACGCTGTTCGTTTTCCAGCAGCAGCCGGTGGTTCTGCTCGCGCTCCAGCGCCAGCGCCACCAGGGCCACGGCGTTCTCGACATGCTGTTGCCGCTCCCGGCCCGGTTCGCCCTCCCCCGGCACTATCCGCAGCCCCCCCAGTTCGGCACCACCGCCGCTCAGTACCGGGTACCACTCGCCTTCGCCCTCCCGCCCCGCCGGCGGCATCACCACCTCGGCCCGGCTGCCCGGCAACTGTACCGCCAGCAGGCGGCAAATCTCATCCAGGATGGTCGCCAGGGGCTGGCCGCGGGAGATCATCTGTTCGATGCCCTGCTGACGCTCCAGGTGCTGCCTGGCCTGCTGCAACGCCTGTCCCTTGCGCCGGGACAGCTTGGCCAGTTCGAAACTGATCGCCGCCAGAAAACTCAGGAAAAAGCCGGTCAGGGCCATCAGCAGCCGCAGGTGGGCGGCCAGGGCCAGCGCCCGCCGGTCGTCCAGGTAGGTGACCAGGGTCAGTTCGGGGCCATGGGGCAGGCGCAGGCCGCGGCGCGCGAGTTCCAGCCCGTGCCGATGCGAGCCAGACTCGGACAAATCCAGCAGCTCCCGTCCATCCAGGTAGGCATGGACGGCGAACGGCGCCAGTTTCATGTGCACATTGTGCCGCAGCACCTCGGTCAGGCTGACCTTGGCCAGCAACTGCATCCCCGGCTCCGGCGCCGCCGCCAGCGGCAGGCTGATCAGGATGGCGGCGGGGTCCGGCTCCGGATAGAGGCCGCTCAGCACCAGCAGCCGTGGCTCGGGGGACGGGACCCGCAGCCAGTCGTGCAGCGCCGCCGACCCGGCGGCCAAGGGGTCGACGCCGGCATCGGGCTGGTGCAGTCGCCAGATCACGGCGCCATCGCCGTCGGCCAGCCAGAGGAACTTGATGCTGTTAAAATCCCGCAGGTAGCTGGCGGCGTCGAGCCGATGGGAGGCCTGGGGTTCCCGGCTCGCCGTGGGCGCGGTCCGCTCCCCCAGCCGGTGCAGCAACTGGACATGGCCGGCGACCACCTCGGCGACCGCCGCCGCCATGTTCTCGCCGGTCTGCCCGCTCTGCTGGCGGAGTTCCAGGTGATGGGACAGGCTCAGCAGGTACCAGCCGAGGCAGGTGATCCCCATGCCCAGGGTGCCGATCAGGTAGGCGCCGCGGCCCAGCGCCAGCGGCCCGTCCAGCCCGGTGGCCAGCCACAGCGCCAGCCCGAACACCACCAGGTAGAGGCTGACGATGGTGGACGCGGCGGGATGCGCGCCCTGCCAGGCGGCGGCCTCTCCCGTCCATTGCAGCAGCATCAGCAGGGCCCCGGCGACGAGCGCCACCGCGCCCGTCCCACGCCAGCAGCGCCGCCCGCGGGGGCTCTCCTTGCCGAGCAGCAGGCAGGGGCCCGTCGCCAGCAGCATCAGGGCCATCGGCAACGACGACGAGCCCAGCCGGGCCAGCAACGGATGGACCGGGGCCAGCGGCGGAAACAGCTGATCCCAGAGGCTCAGGCCGCCCAGCATCATGACGGCCAGCGCCAGGCTCCCCTTGAGCCGGCAGCGGCCGTTCAGGCAGCAGTACAGCCCCAGGGCCGACAGCATGACGCCCAGGGCCCCTCCGGGGGTGAGCACCCGGCCGAGCAGATCGTCCGGGGGCAGAAAGAGGCCGACAACGAATCCCAGGGCGCCCATCAGGGTACCAGATGTCACGATCAGCAGCAGGTAGACATGGAGGGCGATTCGCCTGGCTTCGATGGGCATGTTCGGGAGAGGCTCCGGCTGAAAGGAAAGACACCACTCTACGACGGATTCAAAATGTTACCGGCAACATGGCGGACCAGGGGGAATTTTGCCGCTTTGTGGCAGCGGACTCAATAGGACTGGCCCTGCCAGGCGGCCGGCCTGTGGCCCGCCTCACCTTTTGGCCGGTCTCCGCCCCGGGGACAGGCCGCCGCTTGCACCTTATCAAGCAGGCCGAATTGTCGTACCATCAAGCACTCACAGCGGTATTTCGGAGCTTCGACGTCACCTTGACCGAGCACAGCACAGCGTTCCTGCCCGGCCCGGCGAGCCGTCACCGGCGCCATTCCGTGTCCCGGCGGCGGCTGCGCGCCTGCCACGAATGCGATCTGCTGGTGTCGCTGCCGCCCCTGAAGGCCGGGGAAAAAGCCCAGTGCCCGCGCTGCGGCCACACCCTGGTGCGCCGCCACGCCAACCCGGCCGAACGCAGCCTGGCGCTGAGCCTGGCCACCCTGGTCACCCTGGGCCTGTCTGTCGCCTTTCCCTTCGTCGGCTTCGATCTCAGCGGCATCGGCAACCGGATAGCGCTGACCAGCACCGCCTCCACCCTGATCGGCCTGCACCAGCCGCTGGTGGCCCTGTGCGTGCTGCTCACCGTTATCGTGCTGCCGGCGATTTACCTGTGCTCGGTGGCCTGGCTGTGCCTGGGCATACTGTTGCGCCGGCCGCTGCCGCGAAGCCGGCAGATCGCCCGCACCCTGCGCCACGTCACCCCCTGGATGATGGCCGACGTCTTCGTGATCGGCACCCTGGTGAGCCTGATCAAGGTGATGGGCATGGCCCATATCGAGCTGGGGCTGTCGTTCTGGACCTTCTGCGCCTATGCCCTGCTGCTGCTGTTCACCACCCAGTCCATCGACAGCGACTGGCTGTGGTTCTCCCTCGATCGGGAGCCGATGGCGCCGGAAGGCGCCCGCCCCGGGCTCACCGCCGCCGAACAGGGGCTGGCGGGCTGCCACACCTGCGGCCTGGTCAATCCCATAGCGGAAAGCGGCAAGGGCCGCTGCCTGCGCTGCGACGAGCCCCTGCACCCCTACCGGGGAGTGCGCAACCAGGCTACCCTGGCGCTGCTGGCCGCCTCGCTCGTCATGTACCTGCCGGCCAACCTCTACCCCATCATGGTCACCACCTCCCTCGGCAGCAGCCTGCCCTCCACCATCATGGGCGGGGTGCTGCTGTTCGTGCAGCACGGCGACTGGCCCATCGCCCTTATCATCTTCACCGCCAGCGTGCTGGTGCCGGTGAGCAAGATGCTGGCGCTGCTGTGGCTCTGTTACGTGGTGAGCCGTCGCCAGGACAGCCTCGACCGCCTGACCCGTATCCGCCTGTACCGCGTCACCGAGTTCATCGGCCGCTGGTCGATGGTGGACGTCTTCGTGGTGGCCATACTGGTGGCATTGATCCGCAGCGGCTCGCTGATGTCCGTCGAGCCCGGCCCCGCCGCCCTGGCCTTCGCCGCCGTGGTGGTGCTGACCATGCTGGCCGCCATGGTGTTCGATCCCAGGGCCATCTGGGCCGGCGCGGCCGCCGAACCGCCTTCCGACCGGCCGAGCGCCGGCCATGACAACGCCTGCAAGGAACCCGACCATGCCTGACAGCCCGCGTGCCGAACGCCGGACCCAAAGATCCCTCTCGCCCATCTGGATAGTGCCCCTGGTGGCGGTGTTGATCGGCGTCTGGATGATCTACGACAACCTCAGCAAGCTGGGGCCCTCCATCACCCTGATCATGGACAACGCCGAAGGCATAGAGGCGGGCAAGACCCTGATCAAAACCCGCAACGTGGAAGTGGGCCGGGTCGAGCGGGTAAGTCTGTCGGACGATCTGGCCCATGCGGAGATCACCGCCCGCATGAGTCCCCAGGCGGAAGCCATGCTCAACAGTGACACCCGCTTCTGGGTGGTGAAGCCGCGCATCGGCCGGGAAGGCATCAGCGGCCTGGGCACCGTGCTGTCCGGCGCCTATATCCAGCTGCTGCCGGGCGGCGGCGACCAGCCCCAGCGCACCTTCACCGTGCTGGAGCAGCCACCGGTGGCCTCCCCCGACGCCCCCGGCCTGCGCATCACCCTGGTCAGCCAGGTGGGCAACGCCATCACCACCGGCGACCCCGTTACCTATCAGGGGTACACCGTGGGCCGGGTGGAAGACAGCCGCTTCGATCCCAAGAAACGGGAGATGCGCCACCAGCTTTATATCCAGTCGCCCTACGAGGTGCTGGTGACCAGCACCACCCGCTTCTGGACCACCGCCGGGGTCGACGTGCGCCTGGACTCCCAGGGCTTCCGGGTCAATGTAGCATCACTCGAATCCCTGATCGGCGGCGGCGTCACCTTCGGCGTGCCCGACAACGCCGCCATGGGCCGGCCCGCCAAACCCGGTGCCAGCTATGTGCTGTTCCCCGACGAAGACAGCGCCTACGAGGGCAGCTACGACCAGTACCTGGAATACGTGCTGCTGGTGGACGACACGGTGCGGGGCCTGAGTCCCGGCGCCCCGGTGGAATACCGCGGCGTACGCATCGGCACCGTGGTAAGCGTGCCCTGGAACTTCACCGCGCCCCAGCCCGACTCCCTCAGCCGCTTCGCCATTCCGGTGCTGATCCGCATCGAGCCCCAGCGCTTCGACGAGGAGCAGCAGGAGATAGACACCGACCAGTGGTACCAGCGCCTGGAGCGGATGTTCCACAACGGCCTGCGCGCTTCGCTCAAGGCCGGCAACCTGCTCACCGGCGCCCTGTTCGTGGATCTCAACTTCCACAAGGACGTGGTGCCCTTCCAGCGCATGACCTTTGTGGAGCGGCCGGTGTTCCCCACCACCTCCGGCAGCTTCGCCCAGATCGAGCAGAAGGTGTCCAACCTGCTCGACAAACTGAACAACCTGGACGTGGAGCCCCTCCTCGACACCCTCAACGACACCCTGGCCACCACCCGCCAGACCATGGAGAAAGTGAACGGCATCGCCGCCTCGGTGGATGCGCTGCTGGCCGATCCGGCCACCGGCCAGTTGCCGGCAAACGCCAACGCCACCCTGCGCCAGCTGCGCGACACCCTGCAGGGCTTCGCCCCCGACTCCCAGGGCTACGACGAGCTGACCCAGACCCTGTCCCGGCTGGAGAAGCTGATGCGCGAGCTGCAGCCAGTGGTGCGCACCCTGAACGATCAGCCCAACGCCCTGATCTTTGACAAGAAACTGACCGAAGACCCACAACCGAGGGCCCCCAGATGAGAATGAGCACCCCTGCCCTGCTGCTGACCGCCCTGCTCGGCCTGGCCGGCTGCGCCGCCAGCCAGCCCGGCACCGCCAGCTACCTGCTGCCGAGCACGGCGCCGGCACAGCAGTATGAGCGCCGCCTGGCCATCCAGGTGGCGCTGGTGCGGCTGGCCGGCCACCTGGACAGCGAGGGCATCGTGATGCAGCTGAACGACATCGAGGTGTACCAGGCGCGCCAGCACCTCTGGGGGGAAGAGATCGCCGGCCAGCTGCAGCGGCTGCTGCAGGAGCGGCTCGGCCGCGCCCTGCCCCAATCCCAGGTGGTGAGCCGGGGCCAGCCGCTGCTGGAGGGCGCGCCGGTGCGCGACCTGCGGGTGCAGGTCAGCCGCTTCCAGGGCCGCTTCGACGGGGTCGCCCTGGCCGAGGGCCAGTGGCAGTTGCTGGACGGCAACGGCCGGCTGCTGGCCCAGGCCGCCTTCAGCGCCGAACAGCCCCTGGCCGACGATGGCTACCCCGCCCTGGTGCGCGCCCTGGGCGCCGCCTGGGAGCAGGTGGCCGACCAACTGGCGGCGGAACTGGGCAAAGCGCCCTGAGCCGCTCCGGCCCCCAGGCGCCGCTTTGGGGCGCGGGCGGCCCGCCTGCATTCGCGCGCAGCGCGAAGCCTCGGATTGGCTTACCACACCATGGGGTTGAACAGACGCGGAGCAGAACAGGCATTACGGATTGGACCCTGTCTTCGCCCATCTCGGTGCCACCCTCATGCGGGCGGGCCGCCCGCGCCCCAAGAGTCGTCGCTGCCCAGGTTTTAAACTAAAGGGCATATCTAGCCGCGCAGCGCGGAGGGCGCCAGGCCCCGGCTCTGGCGGAAACGGTTGGCCAGGTGGCTGGCGGAGCTGAAACCGCAGGCCAGGGCGACCTCGGTGAGCGGCAAGGCGCTGTGGCGCAGCAACTGCTCGGCCCGCAGCAGGCGGCGGGCCAGCACGTACTGGTGCGGCGGCAACCCCTCGGACTGGCGGAACATGCGGGCGAAATGGTATTCGCTGAGGCAGGCCTCCCCGGCCAGCACCCGCAGCGGCAGGGGCTGATCCAGGTGGGCCTCGATATAGTCCTTTACCCGCCGCAGCTGGGCCGGCGCCAGGCCTCCCCTGACCACCGGCGCCTGCCAGCGGTACTGGGTATAGCCCTTGAGCAACTGGGTGAGCAGCAGGGTGACGGCGCTGCTGAGCGCCAGCCGCTCGCTGTTGTCCCGCCAGTCGCAGGCCAGCAGGAACTGGCGGTAGAGCGCCTTGATGCGCTCGTCCTCGGCAAAGGTGCGTTCCTCCAGCAGCAGGCCGGCGGGGGACTTGTCCCACACCTGCTCGGCCAGGGTGCGCAGATGGGCATCGGTGAAATAGAGGTGCACGAATTCCAGCGGCCCGCGGATGTCCCAGGTGGACTCATGCTGGCCCGGCATCAGGCAGAAGCGATCCGGCGCCCCGCCGTTGTGCCAGCCGGCGCCGGTTTTGCGGTAGGACTGGTAGCCATCGGCCACGTAGAGGCTGAGGGTATGGTGCTCGGCCCGCTCCAGCTCGATAAAGTCGTCGTCGTTGTACCAGTGTGCCAGGGCGATGCCGTCGTCGAGATCGACACTGTCCTTGAGCTGGGCCTTGTGCTGGCTCAGGTATTGGGGTACGTGGTAACGGGACGGCATGGGCTTCCTCTCGGGCAACAACCCTGATGGTATAGGGCCGGCGCGGCCGGGCCAAGCCGGCGGCGGGCCTTGCCGGCAAAAAAGCGCAAGAATCTGCAAGGCGGCCGCAAGGATCCGGGCGCCCGGGCCGGCGCCCACAGGCATGATGGCATCTTTCCACGAGGAGGACCGCCATGAACCTGACGCTTTACCTGTTGACCGTGCTGATCTGGGGCACCACCTGGGTGGCCATCGCCTTCCAGCTGGGCGAGGTGCCGGTGACCGTTTCCATCTTCTACCGCTTCGCCCTGGCCGCCCTCACCCTGCTGCTGGTGCTGGCCTTGTGCCGCCGGCTGCACCGCCTGGCCTGGCGGGATCACCTGCTGTGTGCCCTGCAGGGGCTGTGCGTGTTCTGCCTGAACTTTTACTGCTTCTACACCGCCACCGGCCATATCAGCAGCGGCCTGAACGCCGTGGTGTTTTCCATGGCGGTGTTGTTCAACGCCCTGAACGGGGTGCTCTTCTTCCGCCAGCCGATCACCCGCCGCCTGCTGGCTGCCGGTGCCCTGGGGGGGCTCGGCATGCTGTGCCTGTTCTGGCCCGACATCCACCGCGATGGCTTCAACCCCGGGGTGTTGCTCGGCCTGGGCCTGGCCCTGCTCGGCACCTACGGCTTTTCCCTCGGCAACATGCTCAGCCTGCGCCACCAGCGGCGCGGGCTGGATCTGCTGTCCACCAACGCCTACGCCATGGGCTACGGCGCCCTGGCCATGTTGCTGATCGTGCTGGCAAGCGGCCAACCCCTGGTGCTGGACAGCTCGCCCCGCTACCTGGGCGCCCTCTTCTACCTGGCCATTATCGGCTCGGTGGTGGGCTTTGGCGCCTACTTCGCCCTGGTGGGCCGCATCGGCCCCGGCCCCGCCGCCTACACCACCCTGCTGTTTCCGCTGGTGGCCCTGGGGCTGTCCACCCTGTTCGAAGGCTACCGCTGGACGGCGCCGGCATTCGCCGGGCTGGGGCTGATCCTGGCCGGCAACCTGGTGATGTTCTGGCGGCCCCGGCGGCGCCTGGCGCCCGCGACGGGCACCACCGGCTAGAGCACCGACCAGTTTTCTCCTGTAGGCGCCCGTTTACGTGGCGCAAATCTGAAAACGGTGGGGAACGCGGAAATTGGGCGCCGGGTTGTGCCGGGTTGTGCCGGCTAAAGCGGCACCTACAACGGTATTTACAACGGTATTTACAGCGGTATCTGCAGCGGTATGTACGCCTTGCTGGTGGAGCGCAGGCGGGCCGGCGCGGGCCGGCCCGGATGACGGGGGACTACTGGGCGGCGGTACTGACGATATCGGCCTTGGTGCTGCCCACTATGTCGAGCAGCTCCCGGGTTTCCTGCTCGGGCACCTGGTGCCTGGCCAGCACCTCCTGGAACAGCACCAGCATGCGCTGCCATTCCGCCTCGGTGATATTGAGGTGGGCGTGGGATTCCTTCATGCCCCGGCCGTGGTAGGCGCAGGGACCACCGGTGACCTGGCACACCATGGCGGTGACATGGTACTTGAGGTAAGGCGCGGGCACCCGCTGGCGGGCGGCGTCGATGGCCGGATTGGCATTGAGCTGCTCGTCCGGCACCAGTACGTCGATAAAGTCGCTCACCACCACCGAAATGGGCGCCAGACCGCCCAGCCGCTGATAGAGCGAAGGCGGCGCCTCCTGGGCCGGCAGCGGCGGGCTGCCCAGCAGGGCCAACAGCAGCGCCGGCAGCAACCAGCCCCGGGTAAACACGGATCTGTTCATTTTGTTGTCCTCTGTGCGGGGCGGGCGCCACCGCCCTTTACCGCCACGAGTCGCCCTGGCGCGGGTGGGGCCGGGCACAAACGCCGGCCCATGACAAAACAAATAGTCCAGCCCAAGGCCGATGCAAGGCGCAACCGGCAATAAATCCGGCTTTTACCGCCGGGCCCCGCCCGCCAGGGGATGTGGCCACTCATTTCCCGGCGCCGCACCCTGGGCGGCTTGCCTGCCGGCGCCTCCGCCGCCCCTGGCGGTTGGTCACTTCTTGAACTTGTCGGCCGCTTCCTTGAAGGAGGTCTTGAGCGCCTCCCAGGCGGACTCGAAGCCGTGCTTGACCGAGCCCCAGGCGTCCTCGCTGGTATCCGCCAGTTCCGCCAGCTTTTTCTCGCCTTCCTTGACCTTGGCCTCCAGCCGGTGGATCTGTTCGTTCAGCTCCAGCTTGGCGTCGGCCCCGGCGGCGGACGCCCGGGCCCTGAGCTTGTCCAGATCCGCCTTCCATTCGTCCAGCTTGGCCTGCATCTTTTGCCGGAACAGCTCTTTTTCGCTCATGATGTTCTCCTTATGCCTGTGGTTGCAAACAAGGCCGCCAGACAGCGGGGCCACTCCGGGCGAGGCGCCGTATCCGGCCTCAGCCCTCTCAGCGTAATGTAAAAGCCGACGGGCCGCCAAAAGGCGGACGGGCCGACCCGAGCAAGACCAGCGGTTTCATGCCCCTTTCAGCGGTGAGCGAGGAGGAAATTTGCCGTAGATGACCGTATTGTCGAGCCGGCCGGAAGGCAGCCGCCGCTCGTTGTGCAGGGTGGCCTCCAGCACATAGCCGCCACGCTCGGCCACCGCCCGGCTCCTGCGGTTGCTCTCGGCACAGCGGATCTCCAGCCGGTTGGCGCCGAGCTCGTCGAAGGCGTGGCGCTCCAGCAGCGATACCGCCGCCGCCATATGCCCCCGGCCCTGGGCCGAGCTGCGCAGCCAGTAGCCCAGCTCGAAAAAGGGCACGGACTTGTCGCGGATAATCAGGCCGATGGCGCCCAGCAGCCGATCAAAGCGCTTGTCGACGATAAAAAAGCGCAGTTCGCGCTGGAAGCCCTCGGCATTGGCGATGGCCTCGCGCATGCTCTCCCGGCAGTCCTCCTCCGTAAGGGCGTATTTCACCCAGGGCAGGAATTCCGCCAGGGCCCGCTCGCTTTCCTGTATCGCCTCACACACCCGAGGCACCAGCCCGAGGGACGGCAGCAACAGTTTGATATGATTATTTTCCATGATGATCATTTATCGGCAAGTTTCATCTCCACCTCCGGTTTCCATTGCACCCGGATAGTTTTACCGGATCCCAGGCGCATCTTCATGCCCGGTGTTAAGGCGGGCGGGTCTCCCGCGGGCAGAATAATACCGCCGTTTACGTTTACAGATGCGCGCATTGCTGGCGGGGCGCAGGCGGCCCGCCTGCTTTCGCGCGTAGCGCGCCTAGCCTCGCCGCCCAAGGCAAAGCCGAAGCCCAAGCCCCGCCATGGCCAGCAGCAGCCCCAGGCCCGCCAGCCCCAGCATCCGGTTGGCCCCCGCCCAGGGCAGCCATTGAAGGTAATGCATCCGGTACAGGCCGTTGATAAGCCGGGTGTCCCGCCCTTCCTGGCGCAGGGAAAGCGTGCTCCAGTCCAGGTGGAGTCTCATCCCCGTGCTGGTACGGGCACGGCTGTCTTCGAGTTCCACGATGTCACCATAGCGGGCCGGATTGACCGAGGCGGCATCCTGCAGCAGCCGCCGCAATGCCGCCTCGTCCGGCAACGGCAAGGGCCGCTGGCTGCCCGGCTCGAGATGCAGCGGTCGCCCATCGGTGGTGACCAGCAGATGCGCCCCCAGCAGGGTGCCCACCAGCCGCACCTGCCGCCAGTGGGGCTCGGGGCGGATCTGCACCTCTTCCGCCAGCGGCCGGGCCCTAACCGCCAGCTGTTCATAGGCGCCCTGGTAGCCCGGCTTGAGTATAAACACCGCCCCGGTCAGCGCCCAGCCGAACAGGGGCAGCAGCAGGAGCAGCCCCAGCAGACGGTGGTGTTTTCTTGTGTTGATGGCCATGAAGAGGATGTGTTGACCTTACCGGCTGACCGCGAAAGCCGGCTCAGCCGGAATGGGATAAAAACGACCGGCCTGCGGCTCCTGCGTGAGGGTGCAGAGCACCACCCCGGTGTTCGCGCCCCGGACCGCGAACACCGGCCTGCCGGCACCATCCCAGAAACCGCTGTTGCCGCAGGCTACCCAGCCGCCGGTGACGCCGGCATGGTTGCACAACAGCACCGGCATCGCCAACCGGGCCGCAAGGGAAGAAAGCAACCGACTATCCGCAGCAAACCCCAACTCCGAGATCAGGGCACTGGCCAGATAGAGTTCGGCACCGGCGGCCTTGGCATCCCGCCCATGCCGGGCCTCGCCGAAGTCGGCGCAAATGGCCAGGGCTACCCGCTGGCCCTTGACCGAAAACTGATAATTTCGATGACCGGGAGCGCAATATTGCTCCTCCCCCGGATGCAGATATTGCTTGGCGTAATACTCCACCAGACCATCGGGAAAACAGATCACCCCTCCGATAAAGGGCTTGCCCGCTCCGTTTTTAAGCGGACAGCCGGCCACCACCACCATACGATACCGCACCGCCGCCCGGGACAGCTCGGCCAGCACGGACGAGCCCGCATCCAGAGCCAGTGTTGCCGCCAGCTCCAGCTCATAACCGGTGAGGGACAACTCGGGGAAGACCACCAGATCCGCCCCCAGCCGGGCAGAGGCGGCAATAAACTCCAGATGGGTCTTCAGGTTGTTGGCGAGATCGCCCTTCCCGACCTGGATCTGGGCCAGGGCGACAGTGAGGGTGCTGTTGTTCACACAGACTCCGTTAATGGGCTATTGGTATATCGCGTTTAATGCGCCTCACGGCCTTGCCGGGCGCAAACGCGGGCTTATGCGCCCGAATAGACGGCGCCAGGGAGACAGCTCACTTTTCTTCATGCCCCCGTCACTTCATTTCCCCGCCGGCGAAGGCCCGGGATTGCAGAAAGTCTTCCGCCACGTCCAGCTCGTGCAACACCCGGGAGCCCAGCAGGCAATCCCCCATTCGTTGCCGGGCCCGCGCGGTGTCGGGTCCGTTCAAGGTGCCCGCCTGCCGCCAGTGCTCGCGACTTGGCCACTGGGCATAGCCCAGCATCAGCCCGGGAGTGTTGGTGTGATGCAGGCGTGAGCCCAGGCTGCCGGCCTGCCAGTAAATAAGCCGGGTCAGCGCCAGCCAGGCCTCGCGAAAGGCCGGTTCCCGCCCTTCCTTTACCTCGAATTCGTAGATAACGGTAAACATGACAATACAGCTCCAAACAAACCCAGTCGGGCACGTTTCCTGGCCCGAGCTGTTCAGGTAGCGTCTTCTTTCATTGCTCTTCCCTGGCGTTTTTTTTCTGAAACGCATTGCTGCAGGCGGCAGCCAGAATGCCGGTGGGCATGGCGATAAGGCCGATGCCTGCGATGGCCGTAACACCGGCAAACAGCTTGCCCCAGGCCGTGATGGGCGTAACATCACCATAGCCCACCGTAGTCAGTGTCGCTATGCTCCACCACAAGGCGCGAGGCACGCTGCCAAAGGCCTCGGGCTGGTGCGCCGCCTCCACCACATAGAGGCAGGCGGACGAAAACAACAGCAACAACCCCGCCAATCCCAGGCTTAACAGCAATTCGTGCATACGGGCCTTTACCGCCTCGGCCAGCGCCGACCAGGCCTGGCTGAAACGTCCCAGTCGGGAAAGGCGCAACAGGCGGACAATCCGTAACAGGCGCAACAAAAAGGCATTGTTGATGGCAATAAAGCCGAGAAAAAACGGGAGTATCGCCAGCAAGTCCACCAATGCCCACCAGCTCAGCATATAGCGCAGACGTCCGGCTATTCCGCCATAGCGCGGATCCTCTCCCGCCGCGTAAATGCGCGCCAGGTACTCGACGGTGAAGAGGATCGCAAAGCCGGCTTCCAGCGTATCGAACACAAAAGGAGCGGCATCCCGGATGCCGGCTTCGGTTTCGATAACGGCGGTGAAGGCCGCCAGCAGGATCAACAGGCAGACCAGCTTGTTGGTAGGCGAAAGACCGAATCGCTCCCATCCTTCAGGCGCCAGCTGGCGGTAGAGCCGAGCCCTGGTTTTTGTCATTGCAGCCATCCGTTGCGTTAATACGGTCCCGAAAAATCAGTGTAAGCAAGCGCAGGAAAAGACTCTAGAGCACCATATAGTTTAAAAATCATACAACGAGGCTCAGTGCTATCCTTGCGTAGCTGCTACTGTAGGTGCCGCTTTAGCCGGCACAAACCGACGGGAAGACGGCGCCCAATGTCCACGCCCCACGCCGTTGGCCGGTTTGCGCCACGTAAACGGGCGCCTACAGGTGAGATATCGTACTGATCACGTTTTAAACTGATCGGTGCCCTTAGGGATTCCAGCTCAGCATGCCATCGCTGATGCTGCAGTCGGCGACCGCGTCGGCGGCATCCACAATGAAGATCTGCTGGGTTTCGGACACCGGGTAGGTCAGGTATTCCGAGCACTGTGCGCTTTGCCCGGTGCCGACGACCACCCTGCTCCCGGCCTTGAGGGTACAGCTGGCCAGCTTGTCCAGCGGAGACCATTGGTAGCAGATCTCATAATCGGCCCGGTATTGCGCGACCGGACCGCTGGGTTTATTGAAGGCCCACCATTGCCCGTACTGGCTGTTGGGATTGGTACTGTTCCAGGCCCGGAATATTTCCACCCGGGTATCGGCCTTGCTCCGGTAAACCTGCCCCTGGCAGAGCTTTCCCTGCTCGGGCTTGCCCAATGCCTGCTGGAGCAGCACGGGATCCTCGATGGCGTCGAACTGGCTGGCAACCGCCGCTGGCAGCGCCGTGCTGCCCAGGCAGTCGGCGGGGGTATAAGCCGCCTCTTGCGGGGCATGTTGGGCGCATCCTGCCAGCACCGCCAGGGCGAGGTATGATCCTATTCTTTTCATTTTTATCCCTTTTGTTTAAATCAGTCTTTGGCCGCAAATTGCTCGAACACCTGCTGCCCGGTCAGCTTGCGGGTGTCGTTTTTCAGCTCGTAGTAGGCCGGTTTTTCATCGATAAAGATCTCATTGGTCAGGCTGAACTCCTGCTTCTGGAACAGGCCGGCGGGCAGGATGTATTCGCCAGTGGGCAGCAGATGGTAGAACAGGTGGGTGCCGCAGTGGGGGCAGAAACCGCGCTCGGCCCAGTCGGACGAGCGGTACCTGGCCGGCTGGCCGCCGTTGAACGCCACCTCAGTACCGCAATGCACCGCAAACATGGGGCCGCCCGACCAGCGCCGGCACAGGGAGCAGTGGCACAGGCCCACTTCGTTATGGTCATTCGCTACCACTTCTATCGAGCCGCAAAGACATTTACCTTTCATCATTTCCTCCTGGCTTGCATGAACACCCCCTCTATCCGGGGATAGCGGCGCGCAATGGTGACACCCATAGGATCCCGGTTGCACGCCACTGCCTCAGTAGTTGCTAAAATGCCTGACCAACCCATTCAGCTCCTGGCTCAGCCCCGCCAGCCGGCTGCTGGCAGACGAAATTTCCGCACTCGCGGTGGCGGAGGCTTCGGCCGACTGCCGCACCGTCGAGACCCGCCCATTGCTCTCGGCGGTGACCGCGGCCTGCTCTTCGGTAGCAGTGGCGATCAGCTCGCTCATTTGCTGAATATCGGCCACCTGCCGGGTGATCACGGCCAGGGCCGCTCCCGTATCGCGGACGGCGGCGACGGAAGCCTGGGTATGTTTCACACTCTCCTGCATGGTACGGGTGCTTTCGTCGGCAATGGCCTGGAGTCCCGACACCAGCTTGCCGATTTCATTCGACGACACCTGGGTGCGCTGGGCCAGGTTGCGCACCTCGTCCGCCACCACGGCAAAGCCCCGGCCGGCCTCGCCGGCACGGGCGGCCTCGATGGCCGCATTAAGCGCCAGCAGGTTGGTTTGATCCGCGACCTCCTTGATCACGTCGAGGATGCTGCCGATACGCCCGCATTCCTGCTGCAGCCGGTTCATGAAATCGGCCGAGCTCGTGATCTCCGAGGCGAGCGACTCTATCTGGACAATGGCCCGCTGTGACAATGCCTGGGCGTTGACGACCTCTTCGGCCGCGCCCCTGGCGGCCGTGGCCGTATCCTCGGAGTTGCGTGCCACCTCCTGTACCGTGGTGGCGATTTCACCCATCGCCGTGGCGATAAAATAGGTTTCGTTCTTCTGATCGTTGATCCTTTCCTGGGTACGGTCGGTCACGGAAGTTAATTGCGAGGCCGAGGCGGTGAGTTCATAGGACGCGGAGCCGATCTGCGAAACGACGGTACGCAGGCTGCCGTTCATTACCGCCAGGGAAGCAAGCAGCGCGCCCAGTTCATCCCGGCGATTGGCATCCGACGCCTCCAGCACCAGATCGCCCTTGGCGATACGCCGGGAAATGTCGACGGCCTGCTTCAGCGGCAGCACGATCTGCCGGCTGATCACCAGGGTCACCACGCCGCCCATGGCCAGGATCACCAGGGTGATGCCAGCGAGCAGGTAATAGACTTGCTCGGCCTGGGCGGCGGCACGCTCCTCCTCGGCGTAATACAGCTCGTTGGCGTTGTCCTGCAGATCGGACAGCAATTCGTTGGCGGCCAGCAGGGCGGACTGCGTACGGGCGGCCTCTCGTTCTTTCAGGTAGCGCGCCAGATCCGTTTTCAGTTTTTCCACCGCCGCCATGTCCTCGGAAGGCCAGCGACCGGTTTGGGTGTCGGAGTGCAGCTGGTTGATGGCCTCCTGGAGGATTTGACGGCGCTGATGGTGCGACTCTCCGGCATGATAGTCACCCGACAGAGCCTGCTGGTAATTGTCTTCACGGGTAAAGACTATCTCGTCGAACAAATTCCCTATCTGGCTGATGCGGTTAAGCGTTGCCTCATTATTTTTCAGCCCATAAAACCCGAACAGGGACAACAAGAGCACAAAGAACAACAGCAACCCAAAGCCCAAACAAAGCTTCAGGGTCACGCTCAGATTTTTAATGCTCAACTTACATTCTCCATATTGATATCCATAAACCTTAAAAACTATCCTGGTGAAATACTGCCCGAGGCAGAGCTGGAACCTGATTCCTGTCGCTATCGCGCCCGTGGCGAATTGCTATATTCCCGTTGGCTAATCACTTGTGGTCATCAGCAGCTCCGGATGCCCCGTGTGGGGATCCTGCTGTTCGCCCTCTATGCTAAAGCCATGCTTCAGGTAAAACGCGCAACTGGCCTGATTGGCCTTGTACACGGTGAGCGACAGCGCCTTGCGCTGCGCCCTGGCATGTTGCAGCAACGCCTTGCCAATGCCCCGCCCCTGATGCGCGGGATCGACAAAAATGGCCGCCAGCACGCTACCCTTAAGGGCATAAAAACCGACCACGTCGCCATCCTGCTCGTAAACATAAACCTCGGAGGCCGGCAGATAAAGACGACGCATATTCTCAAGCTGGGACAGCCAAAACTCGGAGGAAATAAAGTCATGGGCCTTTATCGAAGCCGCCAGCCAGATATTCAGCACGGCCTCGGTGTCCTGGGGTTGGTTCTTTCTAATCATGGTTTTCTCTGGAGATATTGATTTTGGTTACTATTGTTAATATGACGATAATGGTGTTCTGAACGAACTCGATAAAAAGCGAATTTCATTACTTTGTTAATTCATTCACGACGAGCCAGTAAAAGCCCAACCCCAGCACTACCAAGTAGCCCGGCACAAACTCTATTAAACAGGCGACGCATAGAAGGGCAGGATAACCAATGCTGCAATGCTTTACCAAAGAATGCATACCCAGCTATGGCTACCCACTCAAGCATTAAAAACAGCACGCCTAGAATCAAAAACTGGTATCCAACAGAACCCGCCGGATCAACAAACTGAGGCAGGAAAGCCGTAAAAATCAAAATGGCTTTGGGGTTTCCAGCCGCCAGCAAAAACTCCTGTCTCGCCAGTTGAAAAAGGCTTTTCCCTCCCAGCGCCTCGCTATCGCTCTCAGTTGGATCTGCGGTCCATAGCTGATAGGCCAGCCAAAGTAGATAGACTCCTCCGGCGACTTTTATGGCGAGAAACAATTTTTCCGACGTATACAGCACTGTTGCCAGTCCTGTAGCAGCCAGCGTGATCATACCTACAAATGCGACCAGCCGACCAATACCGGCATAGCAAGCAGTCCTGACGCCATAACGCTTTGCATTAGCCATCGAAAGAAGATTATTGGGGCCAGGTGCCATATTCAAAGCAAAGCATGCTGGTATGAATAGCAAAACAGGGGTAAACCTAACTATAGAAGGTGTCTACTGTTCGTGGGTAACTCGGGCACTTAACGCCCGCCACAAACGCGAGCAACTTGTTGCGAGTCGAGCGCCCAAAGGGCGCGTTTTTGATGGCGCTTGTTAGTTGCCATGCCATGATAAAGCCAAGGTTTCATGTTTTTGAATAAAGCTATTTTTCAAAGTCGTATATAAAACACTATCATTTTTACATTGCAAAGCAGCAGCTTTTTTAAGATCTCCATACTCTGCTGCTATTTCAGGGTGAGCTATTAAATAATCCCTAAACGCCCTATGGCAGATTAAATTTCCGTTACCTATTTCAAATGCATGAATATGATGGGTACGATAATTTCCACCTTTCTGGTAATAACGCCTGCCAGCAATACCATTCTCACCACTTGCAATATAGCCAAGTAATTCCATAGCATCCTGATTAGCATCTAAAGCTGCTAAACTTGATACTTCGATAAGTATATCAATCACTGGTTTGGCTGCTAAGCCAACTACCGCAGTGCTTCCAATATGCTCAATACTTAAAGCACAACTACCCAAAGTACATTGTAAAGACAGCTTTTCTGAATCAAAATCAGCTGCCCAAGCTAGTTGGTACTCAACAACTTCAATGATCCTACTACTCAACGATAACTCCATTAGCAACTAACGCCGCCAGCACGCGCGGCTTTGTAGTGAAGGCGAAGCCGCAACGAAAAAGCCGTCGCTGTGCCTGGCATTGTTAGAAGCTGATATTGCCTTGCTTGGGCGGCTTAACGATTTCATAAACCTTTTCGACTTCATAATGGCGGTGCACAATTTCACCTTCATATCCATATGATATTTCCTCGTAAAGCATCACTCGTAGCGAGTCGCCTGGCTTAACGTCTAACTTCCGCCCTTGAAACAAAAAAAGCCAATCAGTATCTGTTATTTTTGCATCAATTGAACGACCGTCATACTGCAAGCCCCACATGGACTGGCCAAGATAATCAGGCTTTTTCACTTTTACTACACGTTTGCCAGAGGACTGAACCACCTCTTTGGTTAAGACATCTCTAACGATTTCATTAGAAATTTGAAGCTCACGGTTGAAATTAACTACATTTTCACCGTACCGATAAGTGGCTGAGTCACCCTCAGATAGATACGCCAAACTTTCTTGCACACCAAGTATGTCTGAAAGTAGAACCTCAGCAGATGGTGACGTATAGGCAGGCAGTTGCTTCAAATCTGTCTCTTCTGCAATTTTAACAAGCTCTCGCTCTAAGACCCTAACATCATCACGGTGGGATATTTCTTTTTTATCTTTTAGCCATTCCAGAATTGCATACTTAGCTTTGAGCAAAAAATGACCTAGTATTTTCTTCCACTCGGCTTCTTTCAATGCCTCGTCAGGAAGGCCTTCGATGAGATCTCTAAACTTAGCCTTTATGGAGCCAGCGGAAATATTATCTAATACCAATGATGCATCCAGAGCTACATCAAACGAAGATGCCAAATGGGAATCTAAGGATTGAAAAGAGTCAATAAGGCCAGACATGGCCTTGAATATTCTTGCAGGGTCGCCCTCTCCTGGCTTGAAGTCTATTTTTATCTCGAACTCATTTTCTTCCATTTCAACTCCCTACCAACAGGCTTAAATCTTCTAACGCCGCGTTAAGGGGCAGCCAACGCTACTGCCAAGCTTCCGCATAACACCATAATCACAAAAACCAACGCATAATAAAAATCCCACGCGTTGGCTGTCCCTCTTTAACGCCTTGTTAGGCTACTGACTCCGACTTTACTAACCTAAAATCGATCGAAAATGGTAGGTCGGCTGGAACCCAACTGTTGCCACTGAACTCAAATGTACGCAAGTTGCAACTTGAAGTCATTCCATTCTCAAAGTAGTTGTATGAGTCTATCGTGTGTAGGTTTACTGTTTCGTTTTCAACAGAGTATTTAGGCTCAATAGCACACAGTTCTATATTAAATTGAATCCTAAGATCATAAAGAGCGATTAGCGAATTAATGCAATGTTCAAGATCCTCTAGAATACTGTATTCCCTACCACCTTCGTCACGAAGTTGAGGAGAGTAGAAGTAATCATAAGCCTTGCTATCGGTGAAGACATAGGCGCACAGAGGAATGACTAAATCAAATTCTGAGTAGTTCTGATTGCTCACACGTCCGTGCTTTTCCTTGATTCCAAGGCTCAAGACACGGTGAAAAGCTCCGTCCTCTTTGTTTAACTCATTGCGCTTTGCTATGCCATATTCTGTTGAAAACTCCGGCTGTTCAAACACATGCAATATTTTTGCGCACACCCGTCCCAGCTTTTCTTGCAGCAGTGAATACTGCTCATCATTGTATATAGGAAGGGATTTTTTACCTACAAGGTGAAATATCTCGTTTACAGGATGAATAACATTCCAAATAAAATATCTTACTTTATTATCTAGCACCGCTTTCTCCTGTAGCCTAACATTTTAATACTGCGCATGCGCATATACACTCACGTTTTTATGTGAGGATAGCAAGCTAATCAAATGATTTAAATCACATTTTTGACTTCATCGACCATCAGCCGCTGCAAAAACCGCGCATGCGTATATTTGCGTTCAACCATGCGCAAAATCTACAGAAATCATCTTGTAACCATTTGATAAAATTGGACTTTAACTTAAGTCTTGGAGATATATGCGCACGGCACTCCATCAATTTACTTATAAAATCTGGACAACCCAAAATATACTGTATACTTATACAGTAAATACAATAGTTCACCAACCGGAAGAACAACCATGGGGAGCAGTCCTTTTCTCAATCGCATCCGGCAAGAGCTGCGGCTGCGGGGCTACAGTCTCCGCACCGAAAAGACTTATCTGCATTGGATAAAGCGCTACATCCGTTTCCATCATCTGTCACATCCGGCCGAGATGGGAGCGCCCGAGGTACGCGCCTTTCTTTCCTGGCTGGCCAATGCGCAGCATGTGGCGGTAAACACCCAGAAAACGGCCCTGAACGCGCTGGCCTTTATGTACCACAAGGTGCTGAATATCGAGCTGGGAGAGCTTGGTTTCCAGCATGCTACTCAGTACCGGCGTATTCCCGTTGTACTCACCCAGGCGGAGGTAGCCTTGATCCTGGAACAGCTTGACCAGCGCAGCCGGCTGATTTTTTCATTGCTTTACGGCAGCGGGCTCAGGATCACAGAGTGCCTGCGGCTTCGTGTTCAGGATATCGGCTTTAACGATGGCTCCAGATTGGTATCTTGCGGGCCCCTGCGCTGCGGGCAAGCTACCGCCCGGGTCTTGCGGGCGACCTTGCCTCTCTTCTTCCCTGTGGTCATGGGGTATTTTGCCGGGGTGGGTGCGGAATTCAAATGAAACTTTAGCAGCCAGGGCATTTTGGTTTGCACTATGGGAGCTAGGTGGGGTTCTTGGTCGACTGAAGTCGACCCTACGCTCATTACGGCAGGACGGTTTGGCATAAAAACGCCCGCGGGTGCTGGGGGTTTATTGGTCGACTGAAGTCGACCCTACGCTCACTACGGCAGGACGGTTTGACATAAAAACGCCCGCGGGTGCGGGCGTTTGGGGGTTATTGGTCTTGGGGTTTATTGGTCGACTGAAGTCGACCCTACGCTCACTACGGCAGGACGGTTTGGAATATAAAACGCCCGCGGGTGCGGGCGTTTTGGCTCAGGCGGCGCCGGCGAAGCCGCGCAGGCCCACCACGTGCACATGCTCCTGCTTGCCGTGCACCTTGCGGATCAGCTTGTAGGTGGTGCCTTTTTCCGGGCTGATGTTCTCGGGCGCGGCAATCAGCAGCTGCATGTCCTGGCGTTCGCACAGCTCGAACAGGGTGGCGATGGAGCGGGCGTCCAGGCGCGCGGCCTCGTCCAGGAACAGCAGGCGGCAGGGCAATACCTCCCGGGCGCGCAGGTGGCGGGATTCCTCCTCCCAGCTCTGCAGCACCATCAGCAGTATGGCCTGGCCGGTGCCGATGGCCTCGCCGGTGGACAGCGCCCCGCTCTCGGCGCGCAGCCAGCCGTCGGCGCCGCGCTGCACTTCGATGTCCAAATCCAGGTAGTTGCGGTAGTCCAGCAGCGCCTGGCCCAGCACCTGCGGGCTGCGATCGCCCTGCTCCAGCTGCGGGTTGAGCCGCTGGAACAGCTTGCCCATGGCCTCGGAGAAGCTGAGCTCCTTGCTGTTGAACAGGTCCTGGTGGCGCCCCTCCGGGTCGCTCAGGGCCTCCAGCAGCCGCTGGTAGGTGTCGCGGATGTTCACGTTGAGCCGCACCCCGGCCACCAGGCCGAAACTGATGTTCTGCAGGCCCTGGTTGAGCAGGCGGATGCGGTTCTGCTCCCGGCGGATGATGGTGGTGATCTTGGCCGCCACCTCATGGGAGGAGAGCGACAGCTGGCCTTCGCGCAGGCTCAGCTCGTCGGCCAGCCGGCCCAGCTCCACCTCCATCTCTTCCAGCGCCTCCACCGGATCGTCGGCGCGGATGATGTCGTGGCGGATGCGCGCCTTGAGGTAGCTGAACACCAGTATGTAGAACTGCACCTTCTGCAGGGTGTTGCGGTTGCCCTCGCTCAGGCGCAGGGCGTCGCGCAGCTCCTCGTCGTGGTTTACCGCCATGCGCAGGGCGCCCAGCGCCTTGTCGGAGATGGATCTCAGCTCCTCGGCGTCCAGGTAGGCCAGCTCCGGCCGGCTCAGGCTGCGCTCCACCCCGTGCTCCCGGGCCAGCCGCTCCACCCTGGCCCAGTTGGCCTTGTGGGCCACCAGCACCTTGCGGGCGGCAAAGTAGCCCTGGCCGTCCTTGCCCAGGCGCTGGCTGAGCGACTCTATTTCGCGCTTGGTCACCTGGCGCTGGGCCTCGCTCTGGCTGCGTTTGCCGCGGGTGTGCACCAGCTCGTTTTCAAGCTCTCGCTTGGCCTCGCGGGCCTTGTCTTCCATGTCGGCGGAAAGCACGATGCCCAGCGCCGCCAGTTCTTCGCGGAACTCGTTCAGGGTCTGGCTTCGGGCGTCACGGCCGGTCACCAGGGCGGTGCGCGCCTGCAGGGCGTCGCTCACCCGCCCGGCCAGCTGCTCGGCGCGCAGGCCGGCCTTGCGCCGGGCCTCCTCCGCCTGCACCAGCTTGGCCTTGAGGCTGTCGTTCATGGCCGAGCTCTGGCTCAGCAGCTGCTCGGCGTCCGCGTAGGCGAAGTGCGCCAGCCGCGCCACCAGCTGGTTGAGGGCATAGGTGCGGGCGCGGGCTTCGGTCAGCTCGGCTTCCGCCTCCTCCACCCGGGCCTTGAGGGCGTCATAACCGGCGGGATCCTGGCGCAGCACCTGCACCTGCTCGGCCAGCCGGCCCAGGCGCTGGCCGTGGGCGGCCATAAAGTCGCGCGCCGCCTTGAGCCGGTCGGCCTCGGCGCGGGCGGCGGCCAGGCGCTCTTCCAGCCCCCCGGCGTCCAGCCAGGCGGCCAGCGGCAGCAGCTTGTGCAGCAGCCCCTGCTGCTCGCGCAGCAGGGCCAGCTTCTGCTGCCACTGGGCCTGCTGCTCCGCCAGCCGGGCCTGCGCCTGCTCCAGCTCCTGCTGCTGCCCGGCCAACTCGGCCAGGGCGTCTTCCGGGCTGGGGCCGAAGGCCAGCTGCAGGCCCTCGTTCACGAACTCGCTCAGCTGGTGGTAGAGCCGGCTGTGCTTTTGCTGGGCGAAGGCGGACTCCGCATAGCGGGCGCTCACCGCCTCCAGCTCGGCGCCGAGGATCTCGATGCGCGCCTCGCGGGCGGCGCGGCCGAACAGGGGCTCGGCGGGAAAGCGGGAATAGCGCAGCTGGCGCTCGCCATTCTGCACCCAGATGGCGCCGTCCAGCTCGGTGGCCTGCAGCAGGTCTTCGTCGAAGGCGTCCGGGTTGCCCTGGATGAGATACACATCCGGCGGGCATTCCTCCAGCGCCTGCAGTTGCTCCAGCGCCGCCCGGGGGTCTGCCACCACTATGGCGTGGCGGGCCGGGCCGTACAGGGCCTCGTAATAGGGGGCGTCGTCCACATTGATGTCGTCGTACACGTCCGCCAGCAGGGTGCCGCCCAACTGCTCGCACAGGGCGAGCAGCCGCGGATCCGCATCAACGCCGCTGCCGAGGCGGCGGATCTGCTGCTCCAGCTGCTGCTTGGCGGCCAGCGACTGCTGCTTGCTCTGCTCGGCCTGGTGCTCGTCGCGCAGGGCCTGCTGCATGGCATTGGTCACCTCGGCGCTGTCGGCCAGCATCTGGCCGCTCAGCTCGCGCAGCCGCTCCAACTTGGCCTGGGCCTTGTGCCAGGCGGGCGCCTCGGCGCGCAGTTTGGTCACCTGGGGGGCTATCTGCGCCAGTTGCGATTGCAGCTGGCGCTTGTCCTCGGCGCCGTCGGCCAGTTGTTCTTCCACCTCGGCCTTTTGTTCCTCCAGCTCCGCCAGTTGCAGCTCGAGTTCGGCCTCGTCGTGCACGGTGCGGCCGTGGCGGGCCAGCTCCGCCTGCAGCGCCTGCACCTTCTGCCGGCGCTCGGCGGCCTGCTCGGCGTCCTGCAGGGCGCGGCGAATGCCCTCTTCCCGCCCCAGCAGGCCCTGGTAGTCGCGGCCCTGCTCGATAAGCTGGTTGGCACGGCCAAAGGCGGCGGCCCGCTCCACCGGGCCGGCCACGGCCTCGAGCAGTCCCAGGGCCTGGTCGTACTGGGCCCTGGCGGCTTCGGCCAGGGAAAGCTGCTGGCGCTGCTCCAGCACCACGGCGGTCAGTTCCTGCTCGCGGCCCTGGTGGCGCAGCTCTTCTTCCCTGGCCTGCTCCGGGCTCAGTTCGGGCAGGCCGCAGCGCACCTTGGCCTCCCCCAGCGCCTGTTGGGCCTGGCGGTACTGGATGGCACGGGTCTGCTGGGTGTCCAGCGCCTGCTGGTAGTCGGCCAGCTGGCTCTTGAGGCTGTCCACCTCTTCCTCGGCGCAGGCCTTGGTGGCGGCGGCCTCTTCATGCTCGTCCTGCAGCTCGGCCAGCATTTCCTCCTGGATGGCGAGCTTTTCTTCCAGCTCGTCCAGCTCCTGCTGGTAGGACTCGATCTTCTCGTTGAGCTTGACCCCGCTCAGCACCCGGGCCAGGTGCTCGGAGGCGATGTCCAGCTCCTCGGTGAGCATGCGCTCCCGGGCGGAGAGGTTGTCCAGCTCGTCGGCCAGATAAATCAGCCGGGCCTTTTCTTCGGCCAGGATGCGCCGCTCCTCGGCCAGGGCCTTGCGCGCGGCCAGGGCCTGCCCGGACAGCCGCTTTTTCTCGGCACTGTTGCGCACATAGTCGGCGGCCACGTAGTGGGTGGTTTCGGTAATGAGCTGGCGGAACAGGTCCCGCTGGCGCTGGGTTTCGCGGATGGCCTCCAGGGTGCGGCGGTTCTCGAAGATGGCCGCCTCCATGTCGTTGAAGGCCTTGCGGATGCCGGCGTTTTCCGGCAACAGGTAGTCCTTGAGGCTGCGGCTGATGGTGCTGGAAATGCCGCCGTACAGGGACGCCTCGATCAGCCGGTAGAACTTCACCCGGTCGCGCTGATCCTTGAGCTTGCGCGGGGTCACGCCGATGTCGAACAGAAAATTGTGATACTCGCTCACCGTATTGAAGCGGGTGAAGCGCAGGCCCGCCTCATTGGCGGCGGCCTTCAGTTCGTTGAGCGAGCGCACCTGGCCCCGGCCGTCGTCGAGGCGGTTCAGCAGCAGCTCGGTGGGGGCCCGGCCCTGGCTCACACCTTCAGACAAGCCCTGCACCGCAAAGGGCACCATGTTGACCTTGTTGTCCCGGTTGGCCACCTGCTCCAGGTGCACGCCAAACCAGACCCGCTCGGCCTGGGAGGTGTCCACTTCAATCAGCGAATAGCAGTGGCCCCGCTGCAGCTTGCCGTACAGGCCCTTGTCGCGGCTGCCGGACTGGCTGCCCGCCTCGGTGGTGTTGCGAAAGTGCAGCAGGCTCAAGTCGGGGATGAGCGCGGCGATAAAGGCCGCCATGGTGGTGGACTTGCCGGCGCCGTTGCCGCCCGAGAGCGTGGTGACCAGGGCGTCCAGCTCGAAGGTGCGGGCAAAAAAGCCGTTCCAGTTGACCATGGTCAGGGAGTGAAACTTGCCTCTGTTAACGCTGCTCACTGGTCGTTCTCCTGCTCTTCTTCTTCGTTGTCGGCGCCGGCCACGGCCTCGCCGTCTTTTATCATGCGCAATTGCAGTGCGCGCGGGTCCTCATCGCTGCGCACGTCGGCGGCAAAGCGGAACACCGCCTCGGTGATGCGGAACTTGTCCTGGGTGCCCACGGCGCTGACCATGCCCAGGCGCTTGAGCCGGCGGATGGCGCTTTTCAGCTTGTCGGCCAGCTTGCGCCTGTCGAGATCGGAGCCGCCGGCGCGCTGGTTCACCATGCGCAGCAGCGCCTGCTCGTTGGACAGGGTCAAAATCTCTTCCTGCAGATCGGCCAGGGAAAACACCCCTTCATTGATCAGCCGGTCCGGGCTCAGGTAGAGGTAGCACAGCACCTTGCCCACCAGCATCTCCAGCTCGGAGAGGATGGAGGTGCCCAGCTCGCTGGTGGAGCGGGGCCGCAGGTAATAAAAGCCCTCGGGCGCGCGCACCAGCTCCACCTGGTAGCGCTGGTAAAAGGCCTCCAGCTCGGTGAAGTATTCCTGCAGCAGCGAGTGCTGCTCCAGCTCGTCGGCGGTCACGTGGCGGCCGGCGCGCAGCTGGTTGTCCAGCGCCGGAAACAGCGGGTTGGCGATGGCCTGGGCCAGGCGGGGGTCCAGGGCGAGTTCAGTATTGGTCGATGACATGTGCTTGTACCTTGGCCCCGTGGGCATTGATGGTCTGCCAGTCCGGCATGGCCGCGCCCTGGCGTTCGGCGTCGGCATGGCCCAGCTTGACCGCTTCGTCGATCAGCAGGCGGGCGAGATCAAAATGTTGGTAATGGGGAAAATCGTTGAGGTAGTCCCTGAGCACCTGGGCCAGATCCAGCGGCCGGCCGGTGAGCGGAAAGTCCTGCAAATGCTCGCGGATGCGGCCCGACAGCTCGGCGGCCAGGTCCACCATCTCCTGGTATTCCAGCTCCTCGGGCAGCTCGCCGGTCACTTCCTCGGCGTAGGCGGCCATGGTCTCGTCGCGCAGCTCCAGCAACGGCTGCGCCTGGGCCAGGCGCAGCCGCCAGTTGTGGTTGTCGAAATGGCGGATGGACTCGCGCAGCCGCTGGCTGAAGGCGCGGTTCTTGTCCATGTCGATGGCGGTGCGGATAAAGCGGTGCACGTGGCGGTCGTAGCGGGACCACAGCTCGATGCACTGGCTGCCCCAGTGGATGATGGCGTCCAGCCGCGCCTGCAGCTGCTGGCACAGGGGCGCCACCGTAATGCCGCGCACGCTTTGCTGCAGCCGCTCCTCTATATTGAGCAGGCTCTGCTGCAGGCCGTGGCCGGCCTTGTCCAGGGTGTCCTGCAGCTCGCGCAGGGTGTGGCCGGTTTCCCGCAGCAGCTGTTCGCAGGCGGAAATGGCCTCGTGCCAGTTTTTGTTGAGCAGGGCGGCAATGTTGGCCTTGACCGCGTTCTGCTGCTCGTCCATGGCGCGCTGGGTGTCGTCGATGCGCGCCAGCTGCTCGGCCACCGAGTACTTGAGCCGGCCTTCCACCTCCTGGGCCCAGGCCTGCTCGTCCGGCTCGGCGGCGATGGCCTCGGCCACCTTGTCGAGATCCTGGGCGATCTGCGCCAGCAACAACGAGAGCTTGATCTGGCTCACCTCGCGCTGGGCGGCGAAGAATTCGACGATGGCCAACCCCAGGCGGGTCAGGCGGTAGAGGCTTTCGCCCTCCCCCGGCTCGCCCTGGAAGCGGCTCAGCAGGCGCTGGCGCACCAGATCGTTGATGGCGTTGTTGGCCCGGCTGGCCAGGGTGTCGTCGGCCTGGGCGAAGCCCTTGCTGACGTAGCCGAAGGCATGGTGCAGCTCGGCCTCGGTCAGCTGCGGCTGCTCGCCGCCCCGGCCGACGATATGCACCGCCAGCAGGAAGGCCAGCCGCTCGGGGGGCAGGTTCAGCCCCAAGTTTTCCTCTCTGACCCAGCCGATCCAGTCCGGCAGGGTGCGGGACATTTCCGTCATCGTTCTGCTCTCTTCACCGTTGGCGCCGCCCGGCCTTGCCCGGCGGCTTTTGTTCTTGCTGGGGCAACGACCAGCGTTTTTGCCTTTCCCGCCTTTCCCGCCCGCCGGCTGAAGCGGCGGCTACAGCGACGGCTACGGCGGCGGCTACCCAAACTGGGTAGGCGCCCGTTTACGTGGCGCAAGCTCGCAAACAGCGGGAAACCCGGCTCGCGTTTTCACGTCTTTCCTGCCTTTCCCGCCGGCTACAGCGGCGGCTACAGCGACGGCTGAAGCGGCGGCTACGGCGGCGGCGAAGGCGCTTTCCGTCACCTCCGCGAAGGCGGGGGGCCATTCACTCGGGGGCCGGCCCGGCGCCCTTGCGCGCCAGCACGTGGATATAGCGGCCCAGGTGCACAAAGGGCTCCCGGCGGGCGTGGGCCAGCTCCATGGCTATCAGTTCGTCCGGGCGCTGATGCTTGACCTCGCGCTCCACCATATAGTCGTGGATCACCCGCACGCCGCTGCGCCCGGTTATAGCAAAGCCCAGCTCCGTCAGCCACCGGTAAACCAGGTCCGGCCGGCAGGGCCAGGCCGGCGTCAGTTTCTGGCGTCGTTTCTTGACCAGGTCGGCGTGCACATAGTCGAAGTTGCCCATCACCAGGCTGTGGAACAAGAGGCCGTCACGATTGTAGAACATCAGCGACAGGTGGCCGCCGTCCGCCAGCAAGGCGCCCAGGGTGGCCAGCAGCCCCGCCTGATCCTCCACCCACTCCAGTACCGCATGGCACAGGATCAGGTCGAAGCGGCCCAGCTCGTCCACCGATAACGACTGGATGGGGCCATGAATAAAGTCGAAGCGCTCATCCAGCCCCTTTTCCGTTACCTGGGCCCGGGCCAGGGCCAGCATCTCGGCGGAAAGATCGCACAGCACCACGCTGTGGCCCCGGGCCGCCAGGCGCTGGGACAGGGGGCCGAAACCGCCGCCCGCGTCCAGGATGCGCAGGGGGCCGGGGGGCAGGCCCTGCAGCAGCTCATCCAGATCCCGTTCCAGCACCGCCAGCCGGATGCGGCCCTTGGTGGTGCCGTAGATATTGCGGGAAAAGGTATGGCTCTTGCCGTCGAAACTGGTATTGCGCTGCACCTGGGTGTTTCTTCGTGACTCGGGGGAGGCTATTCTGGCACAACCCTCACGGTTAACAAACGCGTGCGTGCATGGAGACGATGTTTTTGGCTAAAAAGTGGCTGGGCAGCCTGTTATTGCCGCTGCCCCTGCTGCTGATCCTGGGGTTTTTCGGGGTATTTCTGCTGCTGTTTCGGCAAAAGCGCAGCGGGATCTGCCTGCTTGTCCTTTCCATGGCAACATTGCTGCTGCTCTCCACCCGCCCGGTGGCCAACGCCCTGATGGCGCCGCTGGAATCGCGCTATCCTCCCCATGAGATCACCGCCGAGCCGGTGCAGGACATACTGGTGCTGGGCGCCGCCCAGGTGGCGGATCCGCGCCTGCCGCTGCTGAGCCAGCTCGGCCAGGCCGGGATCTACCGCATCACCGAAGGGGTGCGCCTGGCCCACGCCTACCCGCAGGCCCGGCTGGTGTTAAGCGGCTATGCGGGCGGCGAAGGCCGCACCAGCGCCGAACTCTACGGCGAGGTGGCGGTGGCGCTCGGCATCGCGCCCCAGCGCCTGTTGCTGCTGCCCGAGCCGAAAGACACGGCGGAAGAGGCCGACGCCATGGCCCCGCTGATTGCCGGGCGCCGGGCGCTGCTGGTCACCTCCGCCAGCCACATGCCCCGGGCCATGGCGCTGTTCGCCGCCGCCGGCGCCCACCCCCTCGCCGCCCCGGTCGATCACCAGGCCAAGGAGAGCAGCGCCGCCCTGCCGCTTTATACTTACCTGCCCCAGGCCCGCTACCTGTGGCGCAGCGAACTGGCCTGGCACGAATACCTGGGCCTGCTGTGGCGGCGATGGGGCGCGGGCTGAGCAGCATTTGATCAAAAACATACAAAAGTCGAAAAATTACATCAAACCGTGCCCTGGCTCTTGGTTTCGTCCGGTTCAAATCCCTATAATGACGTTATTTAACTGAAAGGAAACAACTCATGAGACAAACACTGGTAATGGGTAACTGGAAGCTCAACGGCAGCAAGACCATGGTGGCGGAACTGATCAACGCCCTCAAGGCGCCCGCCGCCGAGGCCGGCAACGTGGCCGTGGCCGTGTGCCCGCCCGTGCTGTTCCTGGGCCAGGCCCAGGAGCTGCTGGCCGACAGCACCATCGCCCTGGGCGCCCAGGACGCGGACGTCCACACCCAGGGCGCCTTCACCGGCGAAAACTCCCCGGCCATGTACGGCGAGTTCGGGGTGCAGTACGTGCTGGTGGGCCACAGCGAGCGCCGCACCCTGCACGCGGAATCCGACGCCGTGGTGGCCGCCAAGTTCGCCGCCATCCAGCAGGCCGGCCTGGTACCGGTGCTGTGCATCGGCGAAACCCTGGAGCAGTTCGAGGCCAATGAAACCCAGGCCGTGGTGGAGCGCCAGCTGCAGGCGGTAATCGACCAAAGCGGCATCCAGGCCCTGGCCAGTGCGGTCATCGCCTATGAGCCGGTGTGGGCCATCGGCACCGGCAAGACCGCCACCCCCGAGATTGCCCAGGGCGTGCATGCCGCCATCCGCGCCTTCCTGGCCCAGCAGGACGCCACCGTGGCCGCCGGCGTGCAGATCCTCTACGGCGGTTCGGTCAAGGGCGCCAGCGCCGCCGGCCTGTTCGCCATGGACGACATCGACGGTGCCCTGGTGGGCGGTGCCGCCCTGCAGGCGGACGAATTTGCTGCCATTATCAAGGCAGGCGCCTGACAACGTCGGGGCATATCGGTAACTTTACTACATATGCCCCCTTTTCCGGGTTTCAACCACGATTTTGAATTGAGGCCAAGTTGATGATTAAACGAATTGGGGTACTGACCAGCGGCGGCGACGCCCCGGGCATGAACGCCGCCATCCGCGCCGTGGTGCGGACCGGCCTGCACCACAACCTGGAAGTGTTCGGTATCTACAGCGGCTACCTGGGCCTGCACCAGGACGACATCAAGCAGCTGGAGCGCCACAGCGTATCCGACGTGATCACCCGCGGCGGCACCTTCCTCGGCTCGGCCCGTTTTCCCGAGTTCAAGGAAGAGAAGGTGCGCGTGGAAGCGGTCGAAAACCTGAAGAAGCACGGCATCGACGCCCTGGTGGTGATCGGCGGCGACGGCTCCTACATGGGCGCCATGCGCCTGACCGAGATGGGCTTTCCCTGCATCGGCATTCCCGGCACCATCGACAACGACATCGCCGGCACCGAGTTCACCATCGGTTTCGACACCGCGCTGAACGTGGCGGTGGAGGCCATCGACCGGCTGCGCGACACCTGCAGTTCCCACAACCGCATCTCGGTGGTGGAGATCATGGGCCGCCACTGCGGCGACCTCACCTCCTCCGCCGCCGTGGCCGGTGGCGCCGAGTACGTTATCGTGCCGGAAATCGCCTTCGACAAGCACGAGCTGATCAAGCAAATCCACGAAGGGGTGGCCAAAGGCAAGAAGCACGCCATCGTGGCCATCTGCGAAAACGTGTGCGACGTGAACGCCCTGGCCCGGGAAATCCAGGAGTCCACCGGCCGGGATACCCGCGCCACCATCCTCGGCCATATCCAGCGCGGCGGCACCCCCACCGCCCAGGACCGCATCATGGCCAGCCGCATGGGCGCGCGGGCGGTGGAGCTGCTGCTCGAGGGCTATGGCGGCCGCTGCGTGGGCCTGCAGAACAACCAGATAGTGCACCACGACATCATCGACTGCATCAAGCACCTGAAGCGTCCCTTCAACGAAGAGATGTACCAGCTGTCCAACACCCTGTTCTGAGGGTGCGCCAGGCGGGCGCCCCCGCCTGCCTGGCTTTACCTCCGTTCCCCCCTTCCTTAACTATCATCCTGAATACACCTTTCTTGTTCCCGATCAAAGCGCCTTCGTCATCACGGGGTTATGCTCCCGTACATCATCAACCCAGAGGAGAACAGCATGAGCGGATGTTGCGGCGCCTGCGGCGGCCAGGACAAAGAGCAGGACAAGAAACAAGCGGAACAACAGCAACAGGCGGAGCAGAAGCAGGAAGAAAAGTCCTGAGTTCCCAATCCCAACCCCGGGTTTCAGGGGTTGCCGCTGCGCGGCAAAGCAGGCGGGCCGCCTGCGCTCCAGGTGTGAAACCGTCAGGAGCGCGGGTCTTGTCCTCCGTAGGGAGGGCGGCTCGCCCGCAATGACGGGTCAACGGTCACCTATGCAATGACATTGCAGGCGGGCCGCCTGCGCTCCGGTGGTGCCAACCCGGAATATCCATAAGGCCAGCCCCGCTCATCCTTCCCCCACCTGCCGCCATTGGCCATAATGGCACCCTGTTTGCTGTTCCAAGGCCCTGACATGCTGGACATTATCGAACTCGATCCCCAGGTATTGCTGCTCGCCGCCCTGGCCTGCTTTACCGGCGCCTATGTGCAGACCGCCATCGGCTTCGGCATGGCGATCATCGCCGCGCCCCTGATGTTTTATCTGGACCCGGCCCTGGTGCCCGGCCCCCTGTCCTTCGTGATCCTGATGATGTGCCTGATCAACGGCTGGCGTTTTCGCAAGGGGCTGGAACTCAACCTGCTGGCGCCGGCGCTGCTGGCCCGCATTCCCGGCAGCCTGGTGGGGGTCTGGCTGCTGGGGGTGATGTCCCAGTCGTGGCTGGCCATCCTTATCGCCTTCACCATCATGCTGGGGGTGCTGGTGCGGCTGTGCAACCTGGCCCTGCCCACCAACGGCGCCACCCTCTCCCTGGGCGGTTTTCTGTCCGGGGTCATGGGCACCAGCAC
Organism: Zobellella denitrificans; assembly: GCF_002407485.1. Lineage (NCBI taxonomy): Bacteria > Pseudomonadati > Pseudomonadota > Gammaproteobacteria > Aeromonadales > Aeromonadaceae > Zobellella > Zobellella denitrificans. The sequence continues at coordinate 2,087,005 of NZ_CP012621.1, forward strand.
CACCATCGGCGGGCCGCCCATGGTGCTGGTGCTGCACGGCGCCGACATGCATCGCATCCGCGCCAACCTGGCGGGCTTTTTCCTGGTGTCGAGCCTGATGTCGGTGATCGCGCTGATCGGCGGCGGCTATTTCGGCCAGGCCCAGTTGCTGCAGGCCGCTCCCCTGGTGCCGGCGGCCCTGCTCGGCAACTGGCTGGCGGTGCAGACGCTGCACCTGGTGTCCAGGCCGGTGATGCACTACGGCTCGCTCGCGCTCTGCACCCTGGCGGTTATCGGCATGTTAATCAATACCTTGTCATAATCCCATAGAATATGTGGCATTGTTAAACGAGGCATAAAGGCCGATAATACCGGCCGCCATTTAATATCGCCGAGTGATCATGTCTGAATACCTGCTGCTGTTTGTCGGCACCGTGCTGGTCAACAACTTCGTGCTGGTGAAATTTCTCGGGCTCTGCCCCTTTATGGGGGTGTCGGGAAAACTGGAAACCGCCATCGGCATGGGGCTGGCCACCACCTTCGTGCTGACCCTGGCCGCCGCCTGCTCCTACCTGGTCAACCAGTACATACTGCTGCCGCTGGAACTTTTATACCTGCGCACCCTGTCTTTTATTCTGGTGATCGCCGTGGTGGTGCAGTTCACCGAGATGGTGGTGCACAAGACCAGCCCCACCCTGTACCGGCTGCTGGGCATCTTCCTGCCGCTGATCACCACCAACTGCGCGGTGCTGGGGGTAGCCTTGCTGAACATCAACGAGCAGCACAACTTTATGCAGAGCCTGGTGTACGGCTTCGGCGCCGCGCTCGGTTTTTCCCTGGTGCTGGTGCTGTTCGCCGCCATGCGCGAGCGCCTGGCCGGGGCCGATGTGCCGGCCCCCTTCAGGGGCGCGGCCCTGGCCATGATCACCGCCGGCCTGATGTCGCTGGCCTTTATGGGCTTCACCGGACTGGTCAAGTTGTAACATGATGCATATCTTAATCGCCATCGCGGTACTGGCGCTGCTGGCGCTGATCTTCGGCCTGGTGCTGGGCTTTGCCGCGGTCCGCTTCCGGGTGGAGTCCGACCCCATAGTGGACCAGCTCGACGAGCTGCTGCCCCAGACCCAGTGCGGCCAGTGCGGCTACCCGGGCTGCCGCCCCTACGCCGAGGCCGTCGCCAACGGCGACGACATCAACAAGTGCGTGCCCGGCGGTGACGCCACCATGCGCAAGATTGCCGATCTCATGGGGGTGGAGCCCCAGGCCATGGGCGAGGAAGCCGCCGAGCCGGTGAAAAAGGTGGCCTTTATCCACGAGGACATGTGCATCGGCTGCACCAAGTGCATCCAGGCCTGCCCGGTGGACGCCATCGTCGGCGCCACCAAGGCGTTGCATACCGTGATCCGCGACGAATGCACCGGCTGCGACCTGTGCGTGGATCCCTGCCCCACCGACTGTATCGAGATGATCCCGCTGCCGGCCACCCCCGACAACTGGAAATGGCAACTGCAACCCATCGCCATCAAGCAGGTAGAGTAAGATGTCGCTGTTACAGGATCTGAACGCAGGCAAGCTGCACGGTTTTCACGGCGGCATCCATCCGCCCGAACGCAAGGCGCCGGCCAACCAGGGCCCCATCGGCGACGCCGGCCTGCCGGACGAGCTGGTGCTGCAGTTGCGCCAGCATATCGGCCAGCCGGCCCGGCTCAAGGTCAAGGCCGGCGAGCGGGTATTGAAGGGCCAGCCCCTGACCGAGCCGCTCAACCCCATGATGATACCGGTGCACGCCCCCACCTCGGGCATCATCATCGCCATCGAGGACAGGCCCCTGTGCCACCCCTCGGGGCTGGACGGCCCCTGCCTGGTGCTCAGGCCCGACGGCGAAGATCAGTGGCGGCCGCGCTTCCCCATCGCCGACTACCAGGCACTCAATGCCGATGTGTTGCTGGAGCGCATCCACGCCGCCGGCATCACCGGCCTGGGCGGCGCCGGTTTTCCGGCCCACGTCAAGCTGATGCCCCGGCGCAAGGCCATAGAGGCGCTGATCATCAACGGGGTGGAATGCGAGCCCTATATCAGCGCCGACGACCGGCTGATGCGCGAACACCCCGCCGAGATCCTCGAGGGCATCGCCATACTGCGCCATATCGTCCAGCCCCGGGTGACGGTGCTGGCGGTGGAGGACAACAAGCCCGAGGCCCTGGCCGCCCTGCGCGCGGCCAACAGCGACGACCAGATCCTGATCGTGGCGGTGCCCACCAAGTATCCTTCCGGCGGCGAGAAGCAGCTCATCGAGATCCTCACCGGCCGCCAGGTGCCCCACAACGGCCTGCCCGCCGACATCGGCATGGTGGTGCAGAACGTGGGCACCGCCTTCGCGGTGAAACGGGCGGTGCTGGACGACGAGCCGCTGATCCGCCGGGTGGTCACCCTGGCGGGCGACGCCTTTGCCGAACCCGGCAACGCCTGGGTGCATATCGGCACCCCGGTGCGCTACCTGCTCAAGCGCTACGGGCTCGCTCCCGAGCCGGAGCAGCGCATCATCATGGGCGGCCCCATGATGGGCTTTACCCTGCACAGCGCCAGCGCCCCCATCATCAAGGGCAGCAACTGCGTGCTGGCGCCGACCCGGGCCGAACTGCCGCCGCCCGGCGAGGAGCTGGCCTGCATCCGCTGCAGCCAGTGCGCCGACGCCTGCCCCGCCAGCCTGCTGCCCCAGCAGCTGTACTGGTTTGCCCGCGCCCAGGAGCACGACAAGCTCAACAGCCACAACCTGTTCGACTGCATCGAGTGCGGCGCCTGTGCCTATGTCTGCCCCAGCCAGATCCCCCTGGTGCAGTACTACCGGGTGGCCAAGGCCGATATCCGCCAGGCCCAGCGCGAGGCGGAGCTGGCGGAGCGGGCCAAGCACCGCTTCGAGGCCCGCCAGGCGCGGCTGGAGCGGGAAAAGGCCGAGCGCCAGGTCCGCCAGGAGAAGGCCGCCGCCGAACGCAAGGCACGCATGGCCGAGCAGGTGGCCGCCGGTGGCGAGGATCCGGTGGCCGCCGCCCTGGCCCGGGTCAAGGCCCGCCAGCAGGAGCAGAGCCCCGACGACATGGCCGCCGCCCGCGCCGCGCGCAAGGAAGAAGCCCGTCGCAACCGGGAACTGAAGGCCCAACAGGAGGCTCAGGCCGCCCCGGCGGCGGAGAAATCCGGCGACGACAAGCAGGCCGCCGTGGCCGCCGCCATCGCCCGCGCCAAGGCGCGCAAGGCCGAGCAGCAAGCCGACGCCGCCCCGGCGGCGGAAAAGTCCGACGACGACAAGCAGGCCGCCGTGGCCGCCGCCATCGCCCGCGCCAAGGCGCGCAAGGCCGAGCAGCAAGCCGGGGCCGCCCCGGCGGAGGAAAAGTCCGACGACGACAAAAAGGCCGCCGTGGCCGCCGCCATCGCCCGCGCCAAGGCGCGCAAGGCCGAGCAGCAAGGCGAAGCCGCCCCGGCGGCGGAAAAGTCCGACGGCGACAAAAAGGCCGCCGTGGCCGCCGCCATCGCCCGCGCCAAGGCGCGCAAGGCCGAGCAGCAAGGCGAAGCCGCCCCGGCCGGAGCAGACGTTGCCCCCCCTGCGGCCGAACAGCCGGCTGAAACCCAGGATGCCGACGCCGCCAAAAAAGCGGCCATCAAGGCCGCCGTGGAGCGGGCCAAGGCCCGCCGGGCCCAGCAGCAGGCCACCCCCTCTCAACCCGATCGAGAAGACGAGTCCTAATGGCGTTTACACTCAGCAGCTCACCCCATGATCACGCCCCCCTGAACACCGCCACCCTGATGCGGCGGGTCTGCTACTGCCTGATCCCGGGCATACTGGTGCAGTGGTGGTTCTTCGGCTGGGGCAGCCTGGTCCAGATAGCCCTGGCCGTGACCACCGCCTACGCCGCCGAAGCCCTGGTGCTGGCCCTGCGCAAGCGGCGCTTCGCTCCCCTCAGGGACAACTCGGCCCTGCTGACGGCGCTGCTGATCGGCATCGCCGTGCCGCCGCTCGCGCCCTGGTGGCTGGTGGTGATCGGCACCGCCTTCGCCATCATCGTCGCCAAGCAGCTCTACGGTGGCCTGGGCCAGAACCTGTTCAACCCGGCCATGGTGGCCTATGTGCTGCTGCTGGTGTCCTTTCCGCTGCCCATGACCAGCTGGCTGCCGCCGCTTGCGCTGCAGACCTACCCGCCGGGGCTGCTGGACAGCCTGTCGGCTATCTTCACCGGTTTCACCCTGGACGGCTTCGCCCCCCACCAATTGCGCGAGCTGGCCGACGGCACCACCATGGCCACCCCGCTCGATACCCTGAAAACCGGCTTCACCCAGGGCCACACCGGCAGTGAAATCCTGGCCGGCCCGGTGTTCGGCGGCCTGGCCGGCATCGGCTGGCAGTGGGTCAACCTGGCCTACCTGGCCGGCGGCCTCGCCCTGTTGCGGCTGCGGCTCATCAGTTGGCCCATCCCGGTGGCCATGCTCGGCACCCTCTTCCTGCTCAGCCTGGTAGGCTTTATGGTCTCCCCCGATGGCACCATAGGCCCCATGATGCACCTCTTTTCCGGCGCCACCATGCTGGGGGCCTTCTTTATCGCCACCGACCCGGTGTCGGCGGCCACCACCTTCCGCGGCCGCCTCGTCTACGGCGCCCTGATCGGCCTGCTGATCTACCTTGTCCGCACCTTCGGCGGCTATCCGGACGCGGTGGCCTTCGCGGTGCTGCTGGCCAACATGACGGTGCCCATGATAGACAGCCTGACCAAGCCCAAGACCTACGGGGAGGCCCGCTGATGCTGGAGATGATGCGCAAGAACGGCCTCGTCCTGGCGCTGTTCGCCCTGGGCTGTACCGCCCTGGTGGCCGTTACCCACAGCCTGACCCGCCACACTATAGTGGCCCAGGAGCAGGCCCAACTGCTCTTGGTACTGAACGAGTTGCTGCCCCCCGACAGCCACGACGAGCCCCTGTTCAACCACTGCGCCCTGGTGGCCAGCGAACACTACCTCGGCAGCCGGGATCCCCTGCCCGCCTTTACCGCGGTGAAAAACGGCGAAGTGCGGGGCCATGCCATCGAGGCCATCGCCCCCGACGGTTACAGCGGCGCCATCAAGCTGGTGGTGGGGGTGAACGCCGACGGCCGTCTCTCGGGCGTGCGGGTGCTGGCCCACAACGAAACCCCGGGCCTGGGCGACAAGATAGAACTGAAAAAATCCCCCTGGGTGCTGGCCTTCGACGGCATGGAACTGATCGGCGAGGAAGACCCCCGCTGGGCGGTGCGCCGGGACGGCGGCCAGTTCGACGCCTTCACCGGCGCCACCATCACCCCCAGGGCGGTGGTCAAGGCGGTGCGCCAGGTGCTGCTGATGCTGGAACAGGAGCCCGGGCTGCTGAGCCAGGCTCCCCGCTGCGGAGAGACCCTATGACCGAACAACAGAAAGACATCATCCGCCAGGGGCTGTGGAAGAACAACCCGGCCCTGGTGCAGATCCTCGGCCTGTGCCCGGTGCTGGCGGTGACCAGCACCCTGACCAACGCCATGGGCCTGGGGCTGGCCACCATGCTGGTGCTGATAGGCTCCAACCTCACCGTCTCCCTGGTGCGCCGCTGGGTGCCGAACGAGGTGCGTATTCCCATCTACGTGATGATCATCGCCAGTTTCGTCACCTGCGTGCAGCTGCTGATGAACGCCTATACCTACGGGCTGTACCAGTCGCTCGGCATCTTTATCCCCCTTATCGTCACCAACTGCGTGATCATCGGCCGGGCCGAGGCCTTCGCCTCCAAGAACAGCCCGCCCCTGGCCGCCCTCGACGGCCTGATGATGGGCCTGGGCTTTACCGCCGTGCTGCTGGTGCTGGGCGGGCTGCGCGAGCTGCTGGGCCAGGGCACCCTGTTCGACGGCGCCGAGCTGCTGCTGGGCGACTGGGCGGCGGGGCTGCGCGTCGATGTGCTGCACCTGGACAACGGTTTCCTGCTGGCGATACTGCCCCCCGGCGCCTTTATCGGCCTGGGGATGCTGATCGCCGCCAAAAACTGGCTGGACGGGCGCCTGGCGGCCCGCCGCGCCCCGGCGCCCAAGGCCGAGATCACCAGAGCAAGGGTCACCTCGTTATGAACATGGAAAAACGCCGCCAGATCCTGGAGCGGCTGCGGGCGGACAACCCCCACCCCACCACGGAGCTGAACTACGCCAATCCCTTCGAGCTGCTGATTGCCGTGCTGCTCTCGGCCCAGGCCACGGACGTGAGCGTCAACAAGGCCACCAAGGGCCTGTTTGCCGCCGCCCCCACCCCCGCCGCCATGCAGGCCCTGGGGGTGGACGGGGTAAAGGAGCACATCAAGACCATAGGGCTGTTCAACTCCAAGGCCGAAAATGTCATCAAGACCTGTGCCATACTGCTGGAAAAACACGGCGGCGAGGTGCCGGAAGACCGGGAAGCCCTCGAGGCCCTGCCCGGGGTGGGCCGCAAGACCGCCAACGTGGTGCTCAACACCGCCTTCGGCTGGCCGACCATAGCGGTGGACACCCATATCTTCCGCCTGGCCAACCGCACCCGCTTCGCCCCGGGCAAGAACGTGGACGAGGTGGAGCAGAAGCTGCTGAAGTGGGTGCCGGCGGAATTCAAGCTGGACGTGCACCACTGGTTTATTTTGCACGGCCGCTATGTGTGCCTGGCGCGCAAGCCCCGCTGCGGCGCCTGCATCATCGAGGATCTGTGCGAGTATAAAGACAAGCAATATCCCGATTCCTGAAGCCCGGGCTTGGACCCGTCCCCCTGTTCGGGGGTAGACTGGGGTTCAACCGAGTAACCTAAGGAGCATGGCTTGCATACCCTCAGGCTCTTTGCCGGCGCCTTTTTACATGCCCTGAACAACCTGCTGCCCATCATAGGGGTGGTGCTGCTGTTCCAGCTGCTGCTCGGCCAGTGGCCGGAGGACGCCGCCGGCATGGCGCTGGGGTTGCTTATCGTGGCGGCCGGCATCGCCCTCTTCCTGCAGGGGCTGGAGCTCAGCATCTTTCCCCTCGGCAAGAGCCTGGCCAACCAGTTCGCCCGCAAGGGCTCAGTGCCCATACTGCTCTGTTTCGGCTTCGCCATGGGCTTTTCGGCGGTGATCGCCGAGCCGGCGCTGATCGCGGTGGCCTCCCAGGCCGAGCTGGTCAGCCAGGGCCGCATCCAGGCCCTGACCCTGCGCCTGATCGTGGCCCTGTCGGTGGGCCTGGTAATGGCCGCCGGGGTGCTGCGCATCATCCTCGGCCAGGGCCTGCACTGGTACATGATAGGCGGCTACAGCCTGGTGGTGCTGGTGACCTTCTTCGCCCCGCCCGAAATCGTCGGCCTGGCCTACGACTCGGGCGGGGTCACCACCAATATCGTGACGGTGCCGCTGATCGCCGCCATGGGCATCGGCCTGGCCGCCTCCATCAAGGGCCGCAACCCGCTGATGGACGGCTTCGGCCTGGTGGCCCTGGCGGTGATGGTGCCCATGGTCAGCGTGCAGCTCTACGGCATCGTCACCTACAGCCTGGGCGCGGCCCCCCTGCCAGTGCCGGCGAACGACATCCAGGACACCGTTATCCATTCCCCCTGGCTAAGGGTCGTTTTCGACCTCGTTCTGATGCTGCGGGACGTGACCCCCATACTGGTGGTGGTGCTGTTCTTCCAGTACCTGGTGCTCAAGCGTTCCCTGTCCAACCCGACCCGGGTGTTTTTCGGCTTTCTGATGGTGCTGGTGGGGCTCTATGCCTTCGTGGTCGGCCTCAAGCTCGGCCTCTTTCCCATCGGCACCCGCATGGCCGAACAGCTGATCGGCCAGGATCGGGTGCTCTATATCTACCTGTTCGCCTTCGCCATCGGCTTCGCCACCACCATGGCGGAGCCGGCGCTGATCGCCGTGGGCCACCAGGCGGAACAGGCCGCCCCCGGCGAACTGAGCGCCCGGGCCATCCGCCTGGTGGTGGCCCTGGGGGTGGCCCTGGGCATTACCCTGGGCGTGCACCGCATCATCAGCGGCGGCTCCATCCACCACTTCATCATCGGCAGCTACCTGCTGGTGCTGCTGCTGATCTGGATCTGCCCGCGCAACATACTGGCGCTGGCCTTCGATCTGGGCGGGGTCACCACCTCGGAGGTGACGGTGCCGCTGATCACCGCCTTAGGGATAGGCCTGGCCAGCCATATCGAGGGGCGCAACGTGCTGATCGACGGCTTTGGCCTTATCGCCTTCGCCTCCATCTACCCCATAGTGACGGTGATGATCTACGCCATCGCAGCGGATCTGCTATTTAAATACCGGAGAGCATCTTCATGAAATTTTCGTTACTGGTGGCCATAGTGCCCGAAGAGCTGGAGCAGGGCTGCATCGATGCGGCCAAGGAGGCCGGAGCCGGCGGCGTGACCATCATGAATGGCCGGGGCATCGGCACCAGCAGCAAGAAGACCTTTTTCGGGCTCACCTACGAGGGCTCCCAGAGCATACTGCTGATGGTGCTGGAGAAGAACCTGTCGCTGCATGTGCTGAAGGCCATTCAGGCGGAGCTTGCCATCATCCCGAAGGACAAGGAAGAAGGCGCCTCCAAGGGCGTGGTGCTGACCCTGCCCCTGGAGCACCTGGGCGGCATAGAGGCGGCCCAGCTCGAACAGTTCGAACGCTTTATCAAGGATGACTTTTAAACAGAAGATAACCCGGAACAGCGACCGGGTATCGCTAAGCAGACCCTCCGCGCCAGGGATGGCGCGGCGGAGCCCCCATGGATGGGTTTACGGCGTGTCTGTGTGTGATACCCGGTTGATGGGCCAGGTAGTTAAGGAGCACCCACATGCTGGTAAAAGATATCATGGTGACCGAGGTCATCACCGTCTCCCCCTTCGCCAAGGTGCGGGAAGCCCTGAGCCTGATGAAACGGCACAAGGTGAAATGCCTGGTGGTGGACAAGGCCAACGAGCACGACGCCTACGGCCTTATCACCTACTCCACCATCATCAAGACCATAGTGGCGGAAAGCGGCGACATCGATCTTATCAATGTCTACGATGTCTGCGCCAAGCCGGCCATCGCCGTGGGCCAGGACCTGGCCATCAAGCACGTGGCCCGGCTGATGACCAGCTACGGTTTCAACCGCATACTGGTGCTCGACAACAACAGCCTGGTGGGGCTTATTACCATCACCGACATTATCGACACCATACTGGACATGGTGGAATAACCATAACGGACTGATTTTACATTCAACTACCGGGAGTCTTGAATATGCGTATTTTGCACACCATGCTGCGGGTCGGCGATCTGGACAAGTCCATCGCCTTTTACACCGATATCATGGGCATGAAACTGCTGCGCACCAGCGAAAACACCGAATACCAGTACACCCTGGCCTTTGTCGGCTACGGCGAGGAAAAGGACGAAGCGGTACTGGAGCTGACCTACAACTGGGGCACCGACCGCTATGATCTGGGCACCGCCTACGGCCATATCGCCATCGAAGCCGACGACATCTACGCCATGTGCGAGCAGATCCGCGCCGCCGGCGGCAAGGTGACCCGGGAGCCGGGCCCGGTCAAGGGCGGCACCACCGTCATCGCCTTTGTGGAAGACCCGGACGGCTACAAGATTGAGCTGATCGCCAAGAAAGACGCCGGCAAGGGACTGGGGGAGTAAAGCTGACATGGGGCGCAGGCGGCCCGCCTGCATTCCCGCACTGCGGGAAACCCGGTGCAAGCCCCAATGCGGGCGGGCCGCCCGCGCTCCAACCCGGCTACCGATAAGGCAGCTCTATCCCCTCGAACAGCTTGTCGATTTCGTCCGGGGCCTTGAGCGAGATCACCTTGTCCACCCGCTCCCGGGTGAGGTGGGGCGCGAAACGCTCGATAAAATCGTACATGTAGCTGCGCAGGAAGGTGCCCTTGCGAAACCCTATCTTGGTGGTACTGGCGGCGAACAGGTGGCTGGCATCGATGGCCACCAGATCCGCGTCCTGCACCGGATCCACCGCCATGCTGGCCAGCACTCCTATCCCTATCCCCAGCCGCACATAGGTCTTGATCACGTCCGCGTCGGTGGCGGTGAACACTACCTTGGGCTCGAAGCCGGCCCGGTTGAAGGCGATATCCAGCTCGGAGCGACCGGTAAAACCGAACACATAGGTCACCAGCGGATACTGGGCAATATCGGCGATGCCTGGCTTTTCGATGGCCGCCAGCGGATGCCCCTTGGGCACCAGGATGCAACGGTTCCAGTGATAGCAGGGCAGCATGATGAGATCCTGATACAGGTGCAGGGCCTCGGTGGCAATGGCGAAATCGGAGGCGCCCTTGGCCACCGACTCGCTGATCTGCGCCGGCGTGCCCTGGTGCATGTGCAGCGACACCTTGGGGTAGCGCTCGATAAACCCCTTGATCACCGCGGGCAGGGCATAACGGGCCTGGGTATGGGTGGTGGAAATATTGAGCGAGCCCTGATCCGGATGGGTATGCTGGCTGGCCACCGCCTTGATGCTCTCCACCTTGCCCAGGATCTCGCCGGCGATGCGGATGATGTCCCTGCCCGCCGGGGTAACCTGGGTCAGGTGCTTTCCGCTGCGCTCGAACACCTGAATGCCCAGCTCGTCCTCCAGCATGCGCACCTGTTTGCTGATCCCGGGCTGGGAGGTGTACAGGCTTTCGGCGGTGGCGGACACATTCAGGTTGTGGTTGGCAACTTCCACGATGTAGCGCAACTGTTGCAGTTTCATGGCGGCTCGGGGTTAGGGTGACTTAGCTAAATACTATCAGACCTTGGCGGAATATCCTCGATAGTGGCCGCAGAGAATCGTTTTAATCCCCCCTAATCGCCTGAACTATCGCCGGTTTTACTCTCCTTGGGCGCGGGAAGTTAGCCAAAGCGTCGCTACTGGGTTAACATTTCCATCCAGACCATCCTCCTAACCGAAGCGAGCCGCTGACAGATGATTCTGACCCTGGTACTCATAGCCATAGGCGCCCTGCTGTTTCTGGTCATCCTATACAATGTGATTCAACAATACCGGCAAAAGCAGGAAACCGAAAAGCGCACCCTGATGCTGAAACACAAGCACCAGATCAATGAAACGGACGAGCTTTTGCTCAGTGCCAGCCAGTTACCCTACAGCAAAACCCTGATGCTGGTGCTGTACGGACGTATCCTCGGCAGCCTGCAAGCCATGCAACAGCAGGATCCCGACAATCCGCAAATAAAAGGCCGCATTGCCGGTGTCGAACAACAGTTCCAGCATCTGCGCGATCACTATCAAATGGAATCCGAAGGGATCAAAACCCCGGAGTCGGATCAGCAAGCCATCCATATGCTGCAGATCGTCAAACGACTGAGGATGGTGCTGCGCGCCGAACACAATAAAGGCAAGCTGGGGACCCAGCACTTCGTATTGGAAGATCGGCGGCTGGAGCTTATCCAGTTGAAGATCAACCTGACCAACCTGATCAAACGGGCACGCTCGGCCTTCGATAACCGGGAAATCAACATGGCCCGGCAAATGCTTGAGAAAGGAGTCAAGGCGGTCAGCATGATCCCGGACAAGGACGAACAGCTGAAAAGAATGGAAGAAGCCCTGCGCAACCGGCTTGACGAACTCAGCCAGGATCAGGACAAGGCCATGCGCGAGCAGGAGGAGCGGGAAGAGCAGAAAGTCACCTCCGAACTCGATGTGCTGTTCCAGCCCAAGCGCAAGTGGTAACGCCCATGCTGGAGCCGATACTGGGCGATCCCCGGCCTTTCTTCGACCACCTGGCCCGGGGGATGGAACAACAGGGTCTGCCCCTCGACCTGGGGCCCATGGACCATGTCTGTTACCGAACGACAAGCAATGACCAGTACCTTGAACTGCGCCGTTCACTGGCGGCGGCGGGCGAGGTGCTGGTGGAAGGCATGATAGGCGGCAGGCCCATCGTCACCTTTCGGCTGCACCAGCCGCTGGCCAGCCCCTTTGGCCCCGTCCCCTGCCTGGAGCTGGCCGCGCCCAAGCCGGGCAAGGTCCACCACCCCGGCCTGGAGCACGGCGAAATCGTGGTGGCGAGCCTGGAGCGACTGCTGCGGGACTATCCCCGGGTGTCCTTCGACACCAGTAGCCTGCGGCAGAACCCGCCGGAGCTGACCCTGGCCCTGCCCCCCTGTCAGATCAAGTTCCATCTGCACAGCCTGGCGGACACCATTGCCGCGGAAATCGCCCGGAATGAGGTGGTGCCGGTACCCGCGGACTACTTCAGGCGCTGACCGGCACCCGCCGCTCCAGGCGCCACAGCCGCAGGCTCAGCCCCGCCGTCACCCCCAGCACCAGCATCATGCCCATCGCCACCCCGGGCAGGCCCGCCCCTTCCCAGAACGGGTAGAGATAAAGCCCGCCCAGGCTGGCCCCCAGGTAGTAAAACACCAGGTAAAGCGACGACGCCAGCGCCCGGTGCTGCTGCACGCTGCGCCCCACCCAGCTGCTGGCGCAGGCGTGGGCCAGGAAAAAGGCGAAACTGTCCACCAGCAGCGCCAGCAGGATCAGCGGCAGCCGCTCGCTCAGCAACCCCAGGTTGCCCACCGCCATGATGCCGATGGCCAGCAGCAGGGTCTGGCACAGGCCGAAGCGGTGGATAAGCCAGCCGCTGATGCCGGAGGCGAAGGTACCGGTCAGGTAGGTCAGGAACAACAGCCCCAGGGCCGCCGGCGCCAGGCTGATGGGGGGCGCCGCCAGGTAAAAGGCCACATAGGTGTACTGGTTGAGAAACACCATAAAGTTGAGCCCGCCCACCAGGTACACCGGCCACAGCAGGGGATTGCGCACATGCCCGAGCAGGGCGCTGGCGCCCTCCCCCCTGGCCGCCGGCACGAAATGACGGGAGCGGGGCAGCAGCTTCAGCAGCGGCAGCCACAGCAGCAGGCTGAGCCCGCCGAGCATCAGGAAGCTGGCCTGCCAGCCTCCCGCCCACTGGGCGATCAGCCCGCCCAGTACCCGCCCGGCGATGCCCCCGACGGAATTGGCGGCGATGTAGATGCCGATGCTGGTCACCAGCGCCTTGGGGGTAAATTCCTCCCCCATGTAGGCCACCGCCGTGGCCGGCAGCCCGGCCAGGAAAAAGCCCTGCAGGGCGCGCAGCCACACCAAGGTGCCGAAGCCCGGCGCCCGGGAAATCAGCATGCCGAGCAATACCGCCACCAGCAGGCAGCCCAGCATCACCGGCTTGCGGCCAAGGCGGTCGGCCACCCGCGCCCAGAACAAGAGTCCCACCGCCAGCCCCAGGGTGGCCACCGACAGCGCCCAGCCGGCATCCAGGGCCGACAGCCCGAAGTCCTGCGCCAGCAGGGGCAACAGCGGCTGGGTCAGGTAAAGGTTGATGAACACCAGCATGGAGCCGAGGCCGAGGGCCAGGGTGGCACGCCACCAGAGTGGGGTTTTCAGATCTATCATGGGCAACTCCAAGGGCAGAGCCTTGACCTTAACGCCCGCCAATGCATAAATGAAATATATAAAATTTATGGAAAAAATAACTGACCCTTATGCTTGAAACCAAATGGTTGCGCCAGTTCGCCACCGTGGCCCGGGAAGGCAGCATCACCCGTGCCGCCGAGCAGTTGCACCTGGCCCAGCCCGCCGTGACCATGACCATCAAGAAGCTGGAGCGGGAACTCGGCATCGGCCTGTTCGACCGTCGCCAGGGCCGGCTGCGGCTCACCCCCGAGGGAGAACGGCTCTACCAGCATGCCGAGCGTATCCTCGCCGCCCTGACACTGGCCGAGCAGGACATGGCGGCCCTGCACGATCTCAGCGCCGGCGAGGTCTGCATCGGCATTCCCAGCATGCTCGGCTCCTTTTACTTTCCGCCCCTGCTGATGGCATTCAAGCATCGCTACCCGAGCCTCTCCATCCGGGTGGAAGACGCGGGCACCCAGGATGTGCTCGGGCGTCTGTGCCAGGGCAAGCTCGGCCTCGGCATCGTGCTCACCGCCTCCCTGCCGGCGGGACTCACCGGCCTGCCCCTGCTGCGGGAAGAAATGGTGGCGGTGGTACCGGCGGAGCACCCGGCCCGCCACCAGCCTTATATGGCCATCGAGGACTTTCTGCGCCAGGAACTGGCCCTGTTCCGCCACGGCTTCTTTCACCGGGAATATATCGAGGAGGTGGCCCGCCAGGCCGGCATCACTCCCGTTATCGGCTTCGAGAGCAACCTGATCCCGCTGCTGAAGGCGGTGGTGCGCCAGGGTTTTGCCATCACCACCTTTCTGCGCATGGCCGTGCGGGACGACCCGAGCCTGTTCGCCGTTTCCTTTAAGGAGCCCTACTTCCTCGACCTTTGCCTGGCCTGGCCGGACGACCGGCGGCTGTCCCGGGCCGAACAGGCCTTTATCGACTTTATCCGGGAGCAGCACCGGGGCTGAACATTCCCCCAAACGACGTCCATCCGGGGCGCAGGCGGGCCGCCGGCCTTCGCGCGTAGCGGGAATCCGGAACACCGACCAGTTTAAAGCTCAGGCGGCGCCGATACTTGGGGCGCAGGCGGCCCGCCTGCCTTCGCGCGCAACGGGAATCCGGAACACCGACCAGTTTAAAGCTCAGGCGGCGCCGATACTTGGGGCGCAGGCGGCCCGCCTGCCTTCGCGCGTAGCGCGAACCCTGCCATACCACAAGTTTAAAAAGGCTCGAGGCAGAATCGGCATCGCGGGTTGGGCTGTGCTTTCGCCCACCTCGGTGCCACCTTTATGCGGGCGGGCCGCCCGCGCCCCAAGGCGCAAACCGGCAATCGGCGGGGTGCTTGCGGATCCGGCACGGGTATTCCCGGCGGCTAAAGCGCCGGCTACGGGGATAAGGTGCAGGCGCCCGTTTACGTGGCGCGAGATGAGGCGAAAAAAACAGCAACTGGCCCGCTGCACTAGGGCAATCTTTACAGGCCGCCCCAAAAAACGTTATAACGTAACAAAATCAATCCAATTGGAGCATCATATGAAACTTAATCCTGTTGCCTTCCCGCTGGCCCTGCTGCCCCTCGCCCTGTCCGCCCAGACCCAGCTCGGCGTGCACGAACACGGCCATGGCCAGCTCAACCTGGCCCTGGAGCAGCAGCAACTGGTGCTGGAGCTGACTGCCCCGGCGGCGGACATCGTCGGTTTCGAGCACGACGCCGCCACCGACGCCGAAAAGGCCCAACTGGCCGCGGCGCAGGGCAAGCTCCGCCAGGCGGACCTCCTCTTCAGCCTGGCCCCGGCGGCAGGCTGCCGGCTGGAAAAGGTCGAGCTGATCGAGGACGAGGACGAGCACGGTCATGACCATAAGGACCACGACCACGACCACGACCACGACCACGACCACGACCACGACCATCATGATGATCATCAACACGAGCATCATGACAAACATGACCATGACCATGACCATGACCATAAGGATCATGACCATGAAGAGCATGGTCACAGCGATATCCAGGTGCACTACTTCTATCACTGCGACCAGCCGGATGCCCTCAACCGGATCGACGTGGCCCTGTTCGAGCAGTTTCCGAGCTTTAACCGCCTCGAGGTACAGGGTATCCTGCCTTCCGGCCAGGTGGCCGCCACCCTGACCCCGGCACAACCCCAACTCAGCTGGTAATAAATGACTGCACTGATTTCCATGGAAAACCTGCGCTTCGCCTGGCCCGGCCAGCCCGAACTGCTGCATATAGCGCGACTCGAGCTGGCCGCCGGCGAGCGCATCTTTATCAAGGGCCCGAGCGGCAGCGGCAAGAGCACCCTGCTCGGCCTGCTGGCCGGTATCCAGCGGGCCAGCCAGGGCCGGCTCGAGGTGCTGGGCCAGGATCTGTCGCGGCTCTCGGGCCGGGCCCGGGATCGCTTCCGGGCCGACCACCTGGGCTATATCTTCCAGCAGTTCAACCTGCTGCCCTTTCTGTCGGTACTGGAAAACGTCACCTCGGCACTGATCTTCTCCCGCCACAAGCGGGCCCGGTTGCAGGCGCCGGCCCGGGAAGAGGCCGAACGGCTGCTGGGCGAGCTGCAACTGCCCCCCGGTCTGTGGCAACAGCCGGTGCACCGCCTCAGCATCGGCCAGCAGCAGCGGGTAGCGGCGGCCCGGGCGCTGATCGGCCGCCCCGAGCTGGTCATCGCCGACGAGCCCACCTCGGCGCTGGACACCGACAACAGGGCCGCCTTTATCGAGCTGTTGTTCAACGAATGCAACCTGCAGGGCAGCACCCTGGTGTTCGTCAGCCACGACCCCCATCTGGAGCCGCTGTTTTCCCGGGTGGTGTCCCTGCCCGAACTGAATAAGGTACCGCCATGTTAATGCTGGCCCTCAAAAGCCTGTGGGCGCGCCGGCTCACCGCGGGCCTCACCCTGGCCGCCATCGCCATCAGCGTGCTGCTGCTGGTGGGGGTGGAAAAGGTGCGCCATGAGCTGAAAGACAGCTTCGCCCGCACCATCTCCGGCACCGATCTGATCGTGGGCGCCCGCTCCGGCCAGATAAACCTCCTGCTCTATTCGGTATTCCGCCTCGGCAACCCCACCAACAACATCAGCTGGGATTCCTACCAGCGTATCAGGGAGCAGAAGGGGGTGGCCTGGACCATTCCCCTGTCGCTGGGCGACTCCCACCAGGGATTCAGGGTGCTGGGCACCAGCGAGGACTATTTCAGATACTACGCCTACGGCCGCCAGCAGCCGCTGACTCTGGCCCAAGGCCGCCCCTTCAATGACACCTTCGAGGCGGTAATAGGCGCGGACGTGGCCCGAAAGCTCGGCTACCGGCTGGGGGATGGGCTGGTGATCGCCCATGGCGCCGGCAACACCTCCTTCAGCCTGCACGAGGACCTGCCCTTCACCCTGGTGGGCATACTGGCCCCCACCGGCACCCCGGTGGACAGAACGGTGCATGTGCGCCTCGACGGGCTCGAGGCCATCCACCTCGGCTGGCAGAGCGGCCGCCAGACCCGCGCCCTGAGCGAGGCCGAGGCCCGCGCCGCCGACCTCACCCCCAAGGCCATCACCGCCTTCCTGGTGGGGCTGGAAAACAAGGTGCTGGCCTTCCAGCTGCAGCGGGCCATCAACGGCTACCGGGCCGAGCCCCTGTCCGCCATCCTGCCCGGCACCGCCCTGCACGAGCTGTGGAGCATGATGAGCATGGCCGAGAAGGCCATCGCCTTTATCGCCCTGTTCGTGGTGGTGGCCGGCCTGCTGGGCATGCTCACCACCCTGCTCGCCGGCCTTTCGGCCCGGCGGCGGGAACTGGCCATTTTGCGCTCCCTCGGCGCCGGGCCGCGACACCTGTTCGCGCTGCTGGCGCTGGAAGCGGCCATTTTGACCGGCCTGGGGATGTTACTGGGGCTGCTGCTGTTGTATCTTGGTCTCAGCCTGGCCGCCCCCCTGGTACAGGCTCAGTACGGGCTGCTGCTTTATCCCGGCCTGCCCACGGCCGCCGAATGGCGCCTACTCGGGCTTATCTGGCTGGCGGGCCTGGTGATCGGCCTGTTGCCGGCGGCCCAGGCCTACCGCTACTCGGTTAACGACGGAATGAGTATCAAACAGTGAAAACATGCAGTATCTGGCTGGCCAGCCTGGCCCTGTTGATGGCCCCGGCCTGGGCCGACGAATTCACCCTGCTGGAGTGGGACGATCTGATCCCCATGGAAGAGCGGCTCAACCCGCCGCCCTTCCCCGAGGTGAACCACGAAGACGAGTTTGCCATTCCGCCTCAGCCGGTGGGCAAGGTGGTGCCCACCCTCGATGGCCAGAAGGTGCGGCTGCCGGGCTTTGTGGTGCCGCTCGAGGGTGACAGCAAGGCGGTGACCACCTTCTTCCTGGTGCCCTACTTCGGCGCCTGCATCCATGTGCCGCCGCCGCCCACCAACCAGATAGTCTACGTGGACTACCCCAAGGGCGCCCGGGTGGACGATCTCTGGGACGCGGTCTGGGTGACCGGTACCCTGCGCACCGTCAGCGCCAGCCACGAAGTGGCCAACGCCTCCTATTCCCTCGAAGGGGTCAGCGTCGAGCCCTACGATCTGTAAAGGCCCGGGGCTGGGGCTTGCCCGCCCCCTTGGGGCGCGGGCCGCCCGCCCGCATAAGGGCGACACCGAGGTAACCAAAGGCACAGCCGGCGCCCGTAGCCGGCGCTTTAGCCGCCGGAACATACCGCGCCAGAGCCGGCAGGCCCCCGCCGGTTGCCGGTTTGCGCCACGTAAACGGGCGCCTACAACTACCGGAACATACCGCGCCGGAGCCGGCAGGCCCCACCGGTTGCCGGTTTGCGCCACGTATACGGGCGCCTACAACTACCGGAACATACCGCGCCCGCCCTGCCGGCACCCCGCCGGTTGCCGGTTCGCGCCACGTAAACGGGCGCCTACAACGGCCGGAACATGCTTTGCCTGAACCGCTCGCCGCTATACAATCCCCGCTTTTCAACCGACTCGAGCCACCATGCGCCTGATACTGGCCCCGATGGAAGGGGTGCTTGACCATCTGATGCGGGATCTGCTGACCCGCCTCAACCCCTTCGACCTTTGCGTGACCGAATTTATCCGGGTGGTGGACATGCGCCTGCCACCCCGGGTGTTCTACCGGCTGTGCCCCGAGCTGTACCAGGGCTGCCGCACCCCGGCGGGCACCCCGGTACGCATCCAGCTGCTCGGGCAGGATCCGGACTGGCTGGCGGAAAACGCCGCCCAGGCCTGTCGCCTGGGCGCCCAGGGCATAGATCTCAACTTCGGCTGCCCGGCCAAGACCGTCAACCGCCACAGGGGCGGCGCCGCCCTGCTGAACGACAGCGAGTTGCTCTACCGCATCGCCAGGGCGGTACGGGCGGCGGTGCCCGCCTCGTTACCGGTGAGCGCCAAGATCCGCCTGGGGGTGGACGAGCGCGACTCCTACCTGGAGAACAGCCTGGCCCTGGCGGAAGGCGGGGTCAGCGAGCTGGCGGTGCATGCCCGCAGCAAGAAGGATGGCTACCGTCCCCCCGCCCACTGGCCCCTGGTGGCCGACATCCGCCGCGCCCTGGCCATTCCGGTGGTGGTGAACGGCGAGATCTGGAACGCTGCCCAGGCCGGGCAGGCCCGGAGGGAGAGCCACTGCCAGGATCTGATGCTGGGCCGGGGCGCCCTGGCCCTGCCCAACCTGGCCGCCACCATAGGCCGGGGCGCCGCGCCCATGGCCTGGCGGCAGGTGGTGGCCCTGCTGCTGGACTATTCGGCGATGGAGATAGCGGGTGACAAGGGGCTTTACTACCCCAACCGCATCAAGCAGTGGCTGAGCTACCTCAGGCTGCACTACCCCGAGGCTCAGGCCCTGTTCGGCCGTATCCGCACCCTGAAGCACACCGCCGAGATCAGGCAGACTCTGGCTTCCCTTTGATTTGTATCATGATGTGCCGGTGGCCCCGGCCCTATACTGGCGGCCGGTATTCCCCCTTTTTTGGACATCATCATGAGCAGCATCATTACCAAGTCCCGGCTGGAAGCCCGGCTGCAGGCCGAGGTGGAGCGCCGCCGCCAGGCTTTTCTGGAGGCGCTGCTGGCCCTGGACGCCCCCCTGACCGCCGAGTTGCACCGGCTGCCGCCGGACGAATGGGCCGACTACCCGCCCCTGGCCGCCTATCCCCAGCTGCAGCCGCAGCTGAAATCCCTGAAGCAGGCGGACGCCGCCCTCTGCCAGTGGCAGCTGGGCCTGTACGGCCTGTGCAGCGACTGCGAGGCCGAACTCACCACCGAGCAGCTGTGGGACGACCCCTGCCGCCAGCGCTGCGACCCCTGCGAAGAGAAATACCGCAAGGCCCAGCACGGCGCCTGGGAGTTGTAGAGTAAGGCGTAAGGCGTAAGGCGTAAGGCGTAAGGCGTAAGGCGTAAGGCGTAAGGATAATAGTCCGGCCAGTTTTAAACCCAATAAAAAAGCCGGCTTTCGCCGGCTTTTTTGAACTTGCTAATTTAGCTAAAGGCTAACTTAGAAGTTGTACTGGATACCAACGCCGTACAGGTCGTCTTTACGCTCGTCGCCATCTTTGGCGCGCTGGATATTGTACTCGGCATACAGCTTGGCTTTCGGAGTCAGGGCATAGGCGGCACCCAGCACGTACTCGTTCACCAGCTTCTCGTTGTCGCCAGTGCCACGCTCTTTCTCGTAGTTGTAGCCAGCCTTCAGGGTCCAGGCATCTACGTTGTAGGCGGCAACCAGTTCCCAGTAACGGGTTTTCTCATCAGCAGCGCCGGTAACGTCCTGCTGTTTCTGACCGTAAACGGTACCGAAGTAGAAACCGTCGATGCTGTAGTTGGCACCCAGACCCCACATGTCGAAGTCAGCATCCAGACCCGCGTTGGCACCGGTCTTCACGCTCTGCTTCTCGTAGGCGGCAACCAGGCCCAGGTTGAAGGGGAAGGTATAGCCGGCAGACAGGCTGTACTGATTCTGGGCGCGCTCTTCGTCAGCCGCCAGATCTTGACGAGTCTTGTTTTCGTCATTGAAGGCGTAGGCGGCACGCAGATCGATGCCCTGGTCGGCATAGCTGACACGTACCTGGTCATCGATACGGAAGCCGTGGGAGTAAGCCGCGGCGCCGAACAGATCGAAGATATCGGTGATGTCGGACAGCTGAACGTAGGGGTTCTCGCTCTTACCGAAGGTCAGGTCGGTGGTATCCATAAAGCGGAAACCGGCCCAGGCGTAACGGGAGTCAAGCTTGCTGCCGTCGGAAGATTCGGCGGCGGCCTGCCACTCCAGCTTACCGATCAGGGCTACGTCCTGGTTCAGGTTGTACTTGACATTGGTGCCCAGACGAGCGGAGCCGTCGCCACCAAACTTCTCACGCTTGGCGCCTTCGTGATCGAAAGAGCCGGCGTCGTACTGGATACGGCCGTACAGATCAACCTGGGCGCCTTCGTCGGAGTATACGGTCACGGCGCTGGCAGAGGTTGCGAACAGCGCAGGGATGGTCAGTGCAAGAATAGTCTTTTTCATAATTTTAGATGCCTACTGTAATTAAACACTAAGTCCTTGTTATTCCCTGTGTTAGCAACGATTCACGTTACTATGGCGAGCAGCCTATCACCGGTTTTTTGAGCTTGCAACAAAATCGCGGGAACTTTTTATGACAATGATGTTCGTAAGGTGCGCAATTGTGACCTTGGCCGCTTTTTATTAAGCCACGGCTTGGCAACTGGCATAAAAACGTCTAGCGGGTATACTTGGCGCCGGATTTTATACCTGCAGGCAGCCATGGCCAGAGCCGATTACCGCACCCTGGTGCGCGACAACTACCGCCGATTAAGCCAGTCTATTCAAGGCTTTACCCCCCGCCGGGAGCAGAACTACCTGGTGGCGGAAATCGGCAAGGTCTTGCTGGGGCACTACGACAGCGCCAGACGTATCCTGGTGGCCGAAGCGGGCACCGGCATCGGCAAATCCCTCGCCTACCTGCAGGCCGCCATTCCCTGGGCCCGGCTCAACCAGAAAAAAGTCATTGTCTCCACCGCCACCCTGGCGCTGCAGGAGCAACTGGTCAACAAGGACCTGCCCCTGTTCCAGCCCCACTGCCAGCCCGGTTTTACCTTTACCCTGGCCAAGGGCCGGGCCCGCTACTGCTGCGTGCGCTGGCTGGAGGCCCTGGCACTGGGCGAAAACCAGCTCGGCCTGTTCGAGGCCGCCGCGGGCCTTACCCCCGCCCAGCAGCAACAGCTGGCCGGGCTCTGGCAGGCCTGGTGCGACCAACGCTGGCCCGGCGACCGGGACAGCTGGCCGGAACCCATCGACGATAGCCTCTGGCAACAGCTGCAGGCCGAACGGCACAGTTGCCAGCCGCTACTGGGTCACCGGCACTGCCCCTTCCACCTGGCCCGGGCCGAGATCGACAAAAGCGATGTGGTGGTGGTCAACCATGCCCTGCTGCTGGCGGATCTCGCCATGGGCGGCGGCGTGCTGCTGCCCGAACCCGAGCAATGCCTTTATATACTGGACGAAGCCCACCATATCGCCGCCGTGGCCCGGGAGCAGGGCTCGGCCCGCCTGCCGCTCGGCCTGCACCGGCGGGCACTGGAGCAGTTCAACAAGCAGCTCGGCGGCGTTCACGAGCTGCTGGGCGAGGAAGGCCAGCCGCGCCTGGCCCGCTTGCAACAGGCGCTGCAACAGCTGATCCCCGCCCTGAACCAGCTCTATCGGCAACTGAGCAGCGCCCTCTCGCGCCAGGAGCTGACCCCCGATGAACAGGGTTGCCTGCGCTTCACCGCCGGGGAACTGCCCGGTTTTCTGCTCGAGGCCCTGGTAAGCCTGAAGGAAGACAACAAGCTCTTTGCCCGCAGCCTGGAGCGGGTACAGGCCGCGCTGGGCGAACAGCTGAAGCGCCAGCCGGCCAAAGCGGGCGCCATCGAGGCGGCCCTGGCCGCCCTGAGCCAGCAACAGTTGCGCGCCGAGCAAACCCGGGATCTGTGCGAACTGATGCTGCGCGCCGGCCACCCCAAGCAGCCGCCCCCGGCCCGCTGGCTGGAGCAGGACCGGCAGGAGCTGACCCTGTGCGCCACCCCCCTGGCGGTGGGCCATTTGCTGGAGCAGTGGTGCTGGTCGCGGGCGGCGGCGGCGATACTGGTGTCGGCCACCCTGACCGCCCTCAACGACTTCGGTTATTTTCGCCGCGCCGTGGGGCTCAGGGCGAACGACGGCAGCCGCTACCTGCGCCTCGACTCTCCCTTCGATTACCAGAGCGCCAGGCTTATCCTCCCCCGCCTGGACTGCGAACCCACGGATGCGCGCTTCGACCAGTTGCTGTGCGAGCAGATCCCCGCCTGGCTCGAGGGACAGACCGCCAGCCTGGTGCTGTTTTCTTCCTACCGGCAGATGCAGGCCGTGGCCGAGGCCCTGCGGGGCCGGGGCCAGTCCCTGCTGGTGCAGGGGGAAGCCAGCCGCCAGGCCCTGCTGCAACTGCACAAGCAACGATGCGACGGCAACCAGCCCAGCGTGCTGTTCGGCACCGGCAGCTTTGCCGAGGGGCTGGACTTGCCCGGCCATTACCTGACCAACCTTATCATCACCAAGCTGCCCTTTGCCGTGCCCACCTCGCCGGTGGAAGAGGCCATGGCCGAATGGGTCAGCCTGTGCGGCGGCAACCCCTTTATGCAGTTGGCCATGCCGGAAGCCTCCCGCAAGCTGATCCAGGCCTGCGGCCGGCTGCTGCGCACCGAAACCGACCATGGCCGTATCGTGCTGCTCGACAAGCGCCTGGTCAGCCGCCGCTATGGCGCCGCCCTGCTGGACGCCCTGCCCCCCTTCAGCCGGGAGCTGCCATGAGCCTGGACATTTCCGTTTACCTGTTGCTGGCCGCCACCGGCCTGGTCGCCGGCTTTCTCGACGCGGTGGCGGGCGGCGGCGGCCTTATCACCATCCCCGCCCTGCTCAGCGCCGGCCTGCCGCCGCACCTGGCACTCGGCACCAACAAGGTGGCCGCCAGCCTTAGCTCGCTGACCTCCGCCAGCACCTTCTACCGCCAGCGGCTGTTCGCGCCCGCCTTCTGGTGGCGGGCCTGCCTGGCCGCCGCCCTGGGCGCCCTGCTCGGCACCCTGCTTATCAACCAGATCAGCGCCGCCTGGCTGGAAAAGGCCCTGCCGCTGCTGATCCTGATGGTGGCCGTCTATACGGTGCTCAACCGCAAGCGCGAGCCCCAGGGCAATCAGCTGCCCAGGGCCGATCGGCGGCTGCATCGCCGCCAGTGGGGCCAGGGCCTGCTGCTCGGCGCCTACGACGGCGCCTTCGGCCCCGGCACCGGCGCCTTTCTTATCGTCTCGGGCATGGCCCTGTACCGGCTGAATATCCTGCTGGCCTCGGGCCTGGCCAAGTCGATGAACTTTATCAGCAACCTCGTTTCCCTGCTGACCTTCATCGCCCTGGGCCAGGTGGACTGGGTGCTGGGCCTGACCTTAAGCCTCGGCATCATGGCCGGCTCCTTTATCGGGGCCCGCTCCGCCATTCGCTTCGGCGGCGGCTTTATCCGCCCCATTTTCGTGCTGATGGTGCTGGCCATTTCCATCAAGCTCGCCTGGCAGGCCTGGTTTTGATCGTTGCGCTCGGCCCCATTAATTGCCACAATCTCGCGGTTTAGTGGGTATTTGGTTCAATTACTTAGCAACCCGTTACGGGAATCATAATGGCTCAGGAGCCCCTGATGAAAATGCGTTCTACCCTCGTCGCCCTGGCCGTTGCCGGCCTGTCTTTCGGTGCCAGCGCGGCCACCTTCGAAGCCCAGCAGCCCTACCAGATCCATCTGGTCGACGGCGAGAAAACCACCAGCACCATCACCAAGTCGGTGCACAGCGTGACCATCGGCGAAGGCAAGCACCAGTTTGCCGTGGCCTACAGCAAGGACTTCTCCACCCGCACCGATAGCCGGGTACTGAATGGCAACCCGGTGATCATCACCCTGGACGTGCCCGCCGATGCCCAACTGGCCCTGGACTATGCCGAGCCCAACAATTACCAGCAGGCAGTTCAGTTCCTGCGCGAGCAGGACAGCCGGGTGAAGGTGGTCGACAAGGCCACCGGCCGGGTAATGGAAGCGGACATCTTCACCATCCCCACCCCCGCCGGCCTGGATACCGGTCGGGGCATTCAGGACTACCTGCAGGAGCAGGGCAAGGCCTTCAGCGGCCGCACCGACGCCGCGGTCGCCGCCGCCCAGGCGAAATTCGGTGACGCCGCCGTTGATGCCGACGCCCTGGAAATGCTGCAACACTGGTGGAACGCCGCCGACAAGGACACCCGCCGCGCCTTCCAGATCTGGATGATCCAGCAGCAGTAAAACTGGCAGGCTGATAAAAAAAGGGGCGGAGTCAATTAAAAATTGACTCCGCCCCTTTTTGCTCTGTAGGTGCCGCTTTAGCTGGCACAAACCGGCGGGAACAGGGCACCGAATGTCCATGTTCGCCGTTTGCCGGTTTGCGCCACGTAAACGGGCGCCTACGGCCTCCCCATAACCGGCATCTGCCGCCGGGCCCGTAGCCGGCGCTTTAGCCGCCGGGGAATACTTCCGAAGATCGTCAACGGGTGCTTAGCACTTCAGAAGCTGGAGCCAGGTTGTTCCAGGAACTGTTTTTCCTCTTCCGTGGATACCCGCCCCAGTATGGCGTTGCGATGGGGATAGCGCCCGAAACGGGCGATGATGTCCCGGTGGCGCAGCTCGAATTCCAGGTTGTCCGCCAGGCCGTTCTTCTCGAACAGCGCCAGGGCCACGTCGTGCACCTTGAGCGACTCGCTGTGCATAAAGGGCATGTACAGGAACAACCGCTCCTGCTGGTTCAGCCCCTTTTCGGCACCACTGCTTATCGCCTCCTGGGCCAGTACCAGGGCCATGCCATCGGCGGCGAAGGCCTGGGGTTTGTCCCGGTAAATGTTGCGGGAGAACTGATCGAGCACGATGATCTCCGCCAGCCTCCCCCGGGCCCGGGTGCGCCATTCGAACAGCTCGCCCAGGCAGGCCTGGGTGTGCAGCCGGCCGAAGCGTTGGCGAATCAGCTCGTCCAGGGACGGATCCTTGAGCCACCACCGCTCGGGAGGCAGCTCTTCAAACCAGAAATCCAGTACAGACTGATACATGAGGTTCCCCTATACCGTGACTATCTGGCCACAGTATAGGGGATGAGGGAGGGATTAAAACACCAGGTGGGCGATAAGGGCGATCACCGGCAGGGTAACCAGGGTCCGCAGCAGGAAGATCACGAACAGCTCGACGATATTGACCGGGATCTTGCTGCCCAAGAGCAGGGCGCCCACTTCGGACATGTAGATAAGCTGGGTGACCGACAGGGCGGCAATCACGAAGCGGGTCATGTCGCTCTCGATGGAGGTGGCGAGAATGGCCGGAATAAACATGTCGGCAAAGCCCACCACTATGGTCTCGGAGGCGGCGGCGGCTTCCGGGATCTGCAGCAGCTCCAGCAGCGGCACGAAAGGCAGGCCCAGCCAGGTGAACAGCGGCGTGGTTTCGGCGATCACCAGCGCCAGGGTACCGAAGGCCATCACCACCGGCAGCACGCCGAACAGCATGTCCAGGGCATTGTGCACGCCGGTGCGGGCCACCTGCCCCATGCTTTTCACCTTGCCGGCCCGGGCCAGGGCAAGGGCGTAACCGTGACCCAGGCGGGAATAGCCGGCGGGGGTGTTCTCATCGTTGGCCGGCCGGGGTTCGCCGTTGATAAAGGTGTCTTTCTTCCAGCACAGCGGCGGCAGCCGCGGCACCACTATGGCCGCCACTATGCCGGCCAGGCACACCGCCAGGTAGAACTGCACGAACATGTGCTCCAGCTTGACCTGGGCCAGCACCACCAGGCTGAAGGTGATGGACACCGCCGAGAAGGTGGTGCCGATCACCGCCGCTTCGCGCTGGGTATAGTGATGGCCTTCGTACTGCTTGCTGGTCAGCAGTATGCCCACGCTGCCATCGCCCAGCCAGGAGGCCATGCAATCCACCGCCGAGCGGCCGGGCAGGCGGAACACCGGGCGCATCAGGCCGGTGAGCAGGGTGCCCACGAACTCCAGCAGGCCGAAGTCCAGCAGCAGCGGCAGCAGCAGGCCGGCGAAGATGAACACCGCGAACAGCACCGGCAGCAGGTCGTTCAGGACCAGGCCGCCGGTGTCGCCGCTGTACAGCAGTTCGGGGCCGGACTGGGTGAACACCATCAGCACGAAGGCCGCGCCCAGCAACCGGCTTACCAGCCATACCGGCCGCACGTTGAACAGGGTGTTCAGGAACAGGCTGCGGGTCACCAAGGCCGGCTTGAACAGGGTGGTAAACAGCGACAGCAGGGCCGAGAGGGTGATGAGCACGGTGACGATGGCCGTCAGCCAGTCGGACAACAACGCCTGCAGGCTCTTGGCCAGCACCGCTATCATGATGGTGAGATCACCGTTGTAGCTGACCGGAGTCATAAACAGCAATATGCCCGCGAGCGAGGGCAGCAGGAACATCAGCAGGTTTCGCTTGCTGGCCTCGGCCTGCACCGTCAACGTCTTTTCCATGGTTACTCCTTCCTTATCGGGCAACAGCACCCAACTCGGCTATAAAAAGGTAAAAACCGCACTTTTATGCAGTTCAGCCAACCAACCCAGAATAAAAACAACGTTTGAGCGAATAAGTTGCCAGTAAACTGATGGATTGCTGAATACTTATTTTATAGCCAAATATATTTAATCAAAAGATAAAATCAAAACATAAACCCACAAAAATAGATCTTGTTAGATATTTGTTCTGTATTGTTAATTTCAGGGGTGGAGTATAAGGATTTTGTCCGCGCATGCAAACAGATCAGGTGCACAAAACGGAAACAAGCGGGAAAGATGATAGGGGAAGACGCTTAGGGAAGGATGGCGTGTGCTATCCCTGCCACTCTCGTCGGCGGCAAACGATGTTTGCAGACTGGCACCTGGATGGTGGAGCGCAGGCGGCCCGCCTGCTTTCCCGCGCAGCGGGAACCCTCGGACTGGCCGACCACAGCACAGGGTGAAAGA
This sequence comes from Zobellella denitrificans, assembly GCF_002407485.1. Taxonomy (NCBI): domain Bacteria; kingdom Pseudomonadati; phylum Pseudomonadota; class Gammaproteobacteria; order Aeromonadales; family Aeromonadaceae; genus Zobellella; species Zobellella denitrificans. The sequence continues at coordinate 2,114,455 of NZ_CP012621.1, forward strand.
GGCTCGAGGCAGAACAGGCATCACGGGTTGGGTTGTGCCTTCGCCAACCTCGGTGCCACCCTCATGCGGGCGGGCCGCCCGCGCCCCACGTAACCGTAGCCGTAGCCGTAGCCGTAGCCAGCGCTTTAGCTGCCGGAAATACTGCCGGGTATAGCTGCCGGAAAATACCGCGTCAGGCCGGACAGACCCCGGCGAACGGTAACACGCCCTCCCCTATTTCCTGCGCAACAAAAAACAGAGTTCGTCAAAGAAGCGCCGCTCGCCGCTGGCCACCCTGGGGTTGCTGTTGCCCTCTTCGATGCGATCCAGCAGGGTCACCTCGAAGTCGGCCCCGAACAGGCGCCTTACCTCCTGCTCGTTGACGGCGAAGGGCGGCGACTCGTGCTGCACCGGCGCGTAATCCAGGGTCACCAACAGCATGGCGGCGCCCGGATTGAGCAGTCGCGCCAGCAGCCGGGCATAAAGCGGCCTGAGCGGCTCGGGCAACGCGACCAGGGCGGCCCTGTCGTAGGCGGCGTCGAAACGCCGACCCAGGGACTCCGCCTGAAAGAAATCACCCTCGTACAGACTGAAGCCGCCGGCCTGCCAGCACAGGTAGTGCACCAGCTTTTGCTGCTGCGCTAGTACCCCTGCCTCGCCGAAGAAGTCCCGGATGGCCAGTGGCGAAAGCTCGAAGCCGGCGATATTGTGGCCCTGCTCCGCCAGCCAGTGCATGTCGCGGCTCTTGCCGCACAGGGGAACCAGTACTTCGGTGTGCTCGGGCACGCCAAGGCGATGCCAGTGGCGGCCGAGCAGTTCGTTGATCTCTTGCTGGTGAAAGCCGATCCGTGAGGATTGCCAGCGTTGGTGCCAGAATTGTGCGTCCATGTCATCTCCCGCAATACAAAAGGAGGATAACTATCTCAAGACTCAACCGGGCATTTCAAGCGGCCTTGAACTGGTTGCTGCCGGCGTCGTAATGATAGCCAATCCGGGCCATGCGGGCGTTTACATGGCCGCTGTCCAGCTCATACAGCACCAGCAAGGCCTCCAGGCTTTCACACTCCAGCCGCAGTTTTTCGTTGATGATGCTGAGCAGCATATGATCGTCCATATGCTCCAGTTGAACCTTGTTCATGGCCTGCCCCCTTGTCGTACCTGTCTGCTCAGTATAGATCGGCACCGAACGCCGGCGAGGCCGAGATACTGTAAATTTAAACAGTATTCTTCTTGACCTCTGCGGTTGATGATCGATACTGTATATATAAACAGTAAATCAACAGGGAGTGCATATGGCTACCGTCTTGCTGTCTCGCAAACAGGCCTTTTCCGTACCGTCCAGGCAATGGCATCAGCCGGTGTCCAAGGCGCCGCTGGTGGAGTGGTTTGACGGATGGAACAATGCCGGGCAACGCCAACTGCTGGCTGAACTCGCCGCCATCAGCCATGAACGGCGCGGATGGATCCTTATGCTCAACACGCCCGCGCCCCTGTCGCGCCGCCTGCTGGCCGACGCCGGGGTAGATCCGGCGCTGGTTATCGACATGGGTAACAAGGTAGAGCAACAACAGTTGCTGCTGCGGGCCATGGCCTATAAAAGCATAGCCGCCGTGGTGTGCTGGCAATGGCGGCCCGTCGCTGGGCTGCAGCAGTCACTCGAGCAGGCGGTGCAGCAGCACCGGAGCAGAATATTCCTGATTACGCCAAACAACGAGATGCAGGCCCTGCACTAAGACAGGGCCTGAAGATGCAGGGTTACACCAGTTCGCGGCAGACCAGATCCATCATCATGCGGATATGGGCGGGCTGGTCATTGAGGGCGGGGATATAGTGGTAAGCTTCGCCACCGGAGGCCATGAAGAGCTCCCTGTTCTGCTCGGCGATCTCTTCCAGGGTTTCGAGGCAATCGGCGGAAAAGGCGGGGCAGATCACGTCCAGCCGCTTGATGCCCTCCCCCGGCAAGGCTTTCATGGTGTCGTCGGTATAGGGCTGCAGCCACTCTTCGCGCCCGAAGCGGGACTGAAAAGTAGTGCGCCACTGGTGGCGCTCCAGCCCCAACTCGGCGGCCAGCAGCTCGGAAGTACGGTGGCACTGCTGGCCATAGGGGTCGCCTTCGTCTTCGTAGCGCCTGGGGATGCCGTGGTAGGAGAGCAACAGCAGTTCGCCGCGCCCGTGCTGTTCCCAATGCCGACGCACCGACTCGGCCAGTGCCTGGATGTAGCCGCTGTGGTCGTGGTAGTCGTGGATAAAACGAAAAGCCGGCACCAGACGCTCTTTTTTCATCAGCCGGGCCCAGCCATCGAACACCGACGCGGTCGTGCTGACCGAGTACTGGGGATAAAGCGGCAGCAAAACCACCCTGTCCACCCCGGCCGATTTCAGCTCCTGCCAGGCCGTTGCCAGGGAGGGTTCACCATAGCTCATGCCCAGCGCCACCGGCATGTCGATGCCCGCTTCGTTCAGCGCCTCGGCCAATGCCGCCTGCTGGCGCCGGCTGATCACCATCAGCGGCGAGCCTTCCTCCCACCAGATGGACTGATAAAGCCTGGCGACCCTGGGGGAACGAAAGGGCAGAATAATGCCGTGCAGCAACGGGCACCACAGGGCCCGGGGAACATCGACTACCCGACGGTCGTGCAGAAACTGGCTGAGAAAGGTCTTTACCGCCTTGGCGGTGGGGGCTGAGGGGGTACCCAGGTTAACCAGTAAGACGCCTGTTTTCACCTTGTTACCATATCCTGAATAGCAAAGGCCGGAAGCCACAGGCTCCCGGCCGAAGAACGATGGAATTAGGACAGAATGTCGGTCAGTTCGCGGCTGACTTGCTCGACCGACTGGGTGCCGTCCACCTTGTAGTGGCGAGTGCGGCCGGCTTCGGCCTCTTGCTTGTAGTAGTCGATCAGCGGCGCGGTCTGCTCGTGGTACACCGCCAGGCGCTTGCGCACCGTGCTCTCCTCGTCGTCGGCACGGATCACCAGCTCTTCGCCGGTCACGTCGTCCTTGCCTTCCACCTTGGGCGGGTTATACACCAGGTGGTAAACCCGGCCCGAGCCCGGATGCACCCGGCGGCCGCTCATGCGCTTGACGATTTCCTCGTCCGGCACCGCGAATTCCAGCACATAATCGACGGGAACGCCGGCGTCCTTCATGGCGTCGGCCTGGGGGATGGTACGCGGAAAGCCGTCGAGCAGGAAGCCCTTGGCACAGTCGTCTTGGCTGATGCGTTCTTTAACCAGACCGATGATGATATCGTCGGAAACCAGTTGTCCTTGATCCATGACTTCCTTGGCTTTCAGCCCCAGCGGGGTGCCGGCCTTGATAGCGGCTCGCAGCATGTCACCGGTGGAGATTTGCGGAATGCCGAACTTCTCCATGATGAATTGAGCCTGCGTTCCCTTACCCGCGCCCGGAGCACCCAGCAAAACGATGCGCATAACAGCGTCCTCTTTTGATTAATCATTCGTAATTTGGGGCCTGATTGTGGCATGACACCGGCATGGGAACAAGGGAGAGGACGGCCCTGTTAGACCTATTGATGATATTGCCGGCAAACCTCGGTATTAAAGCGGTATCGAACGCACCCCGCGTCCCCGCAGGGAAATATCCTGGCCCGGACAACGCCGGCTGCGCCCGGCCCTGGCCTCCATCCGCGCCGGAGATGGGCACTACACTGAACGTAAGGCATGGGTAATATGGGTATTCGAGCGGAGATCCGGGCATGCAGCTGCAGACATTCGGCGCGAACAAGCGGGGCCGCGACTTCGCCATCGGCGATCTGCACGGCTGCTATGAAGCACTGCGCTCCTGCCTGGCCGATGCCGCTTTCAATCCCGAACGCGATCGCCTGTTCAGCGTGGGCGACCTGATCGATCGGGGCCCCCGCTCCCTCGATTGCCTGGACCTGGTGTTCGAGCCCTGGTTTTTCGCGGTGCAGGGCAACCACGAACAGATGATGCAGGCCGCCCTGGAATGCGCCAGCCCCGGCGCCCTCGCCCACTGGCTCATGAACGGCGGCCAGTGGGGCTTCGAGTACGACTGGGCGGAGCTGAAGGCCTATGCCCGTAGCGCCCTCGCCCGCATGCCCCATGCCATCGAAGTGGAGCTGAGCGGCAACAAGGTCGGCCTGGTGCATGCCGAAGTCCCCGAGCAGGACTGGTACAGCCTGCACCGGCCACTCACCCGGGGCCAGCTTGCCCAACTGGTATGGGCCCGGGAGCGGCTGGCCCGGCGCGACCCCACGCCCATCGCCCACATCGATCTGGTCCTGGCCGGCCACAGCATAGTCCCCGCCATTACCCGCCTCGGCAACATGCTGTATATCGACACCGGCGCCTTCACCCCCGAAGGCCATCTGACCCTGTTGGAAATCCGCAGCTGGCTCTGAGCCGCCTAGCCTGGCACCACAGCACCATGCCGGTTGGCCCTGGCTCCGGTGGCCAGGATACAGTGTGATGCCACTTGCTAGCAATTTTATAACAATTAGTTAGCAAAAGTAACCACCATCAGGCAAATGGATGTGATAAAGGAAACGCGATGGATAACACAAGAGACAAAACGGCATGGTCGGCCATGCTCCTGGCTTCTGCCATGACGTTTTCTGCCGGGGCCGTTACGCCCGGGGGAGAAGCCGAAACCATCTACTACAATGCCCGGGTCATGACCGTCAATGACCACTTCGACATCACCGACGCGGTGGCCATCAAGGCGGGACGTATCATGGCGGTCGGCAGCCATGCTCAGTTGCAGGAGCTGGCCGGAAACGATACCCGGCAGGTCGATCTGCAGGGCAAGTCCCTGCTGCCCGGCTTCTATGACGGCCATATCCATGTGGGGACAGGCCCCCGCCCCTTCGGCGCCACTTTCAATGTTCCCACCCCTGATCAGTTAACAGAGATACTGGCCCGGGAGGCCGCCAAGGTGCCGGCCGGTGACTGGCTGGTCGGGCTGATGAATCGCCCCCATTGCCATATGCAGATGCCCAACCGCTGGGAGCTGGACGCCATCGTACCCGACCACCCGGTGATGCTGGCCTGCGGCGTGCTCAAGCTCACCCTCAACTCCAAAGCCATCGAGCTGGCCGGCTTGAGCAAGGACACGCCGGAGCCCAAGGATGGGCTTATCGTGCGGGATGAACAGGGCGAGCCGCAGGGCGTACTGACCATGGGTGCGCGACGCTACGCCACCCGGGTCATCCCCAATCCGGCGTTGAGTGACGACAGCGCCCGGGACAACCTGCGCGCCCAGTTGGCAAAATTCCTGCCCATGGGGGTCACCAGCGTCAATATCGCCGGCGTGCGCCCGAACGAGTTGCGCCTGATCCAGGATGTCTACCAGCGCTGGGGGGACGAGCTGCCCCGAGCCACCCTGCAGATTTTCCTGTTTCCCGGCTACGACGATGTCGACACCAGCCTCGCCGAGCTGGAAGGACTCGGTTTTCGTACCGGTATCGGTAATGACCGGCTGAAGCTCGGTGCCATCAAGATGAGCATGGACGGCGCCATCGCGGTACCGGACTTCAGGACCCTCAAACCCTACGACGGCAAGGTACGTTTCGATGAACGGGGCCCCTGGGAAAACCAGAAGGGCGATTTCAACGGCGTGACGGTGATCCCCAAGGACAGCCTGTACCGGGTGGCCAGCCGGGCCCATGAGCTGGGCTGGCAGCTCGGCATCCATACCATAGGGGATGGGGCCGTGGTCGAGGCGGTCGAGGTGCTGGAGCGGGTACTGCGGGAGTACCCCCGAGAGGATCATCGCCACCATCTCCATCACCTGACCATCAGGCCGCCGGAGGAGACCCTCGCCAAGATCGCCGAGCTGGACCTGATCGTCGACACCCAGCCCAACTATACCTACTACAACAACGCCTTTATGCTGGCGGCGGTGAGCGGCAACCGGCTGGAGCGGCAGAATCCACAACGCTCCCTGCTGGAGCGCGGCATCCGCATCGCCTACGGCTCGGACGGCCTGCCCCATGGTCCCCTGCTCGGGATCTGGGCGGCGGTGAACCGTCTCGGCCATGACGGCAAGGTTTATGGTGCCGAAGAGGCGATTTCCGTGGAAGAGGCGATCCGGGCCTACACCCGGGGACCGGCCTACCTGACCTTCGACGAACAGGAGCGCGGCAGCATCGAGGTGGGCAAGGTAGCGGATCTGGTGGTGCTGGCGGAAGACCCCCTGAGCGTCGATCCGCTACGGCTGCGGGATCTGGCGGTGGAAAGAACCATTATCGCCGGGCAGGAGCTGTTCCATGGCTCCCATGTCGAGCCCTACCATCAGCGGCCGCCGACGCCCTGAAAAAGCAACGCCCTGCGAAGGCAGGGCATTGCTGGGGATGGAAGGAAAACCGCCCCGGTGCGCCGGGGTGGTTTACTGTTTAGCCCAGCAGCAGGCGGTTGACCCGGGCCACGAAGGCGGCCGGGTCTTTCAGGCCGCCCTGCTCGGCAAGCTGGGCCTGCTCCAGCAGCAGCTGGGACCACTCGTTGAACTGCTCGCCTTCGGCCAGGCTTTCGAGCTTTTTCACCAGCACGTGATCCGGGTTGAGCTCCAGGATGTACTTCTGCTCCGGCACCGGCTGGCCGGCGGCGCGCATCAGCTTGATCATCTGGGTGCTCATGTCGTGCTCACCGGCCACCACGCAGGAGGGGGTGCTGGTCAGGCGGTGGGTCAGGCGCACTTCCTTCACCTCGTCGCCCAGGGCGGTCTTCACCCGCTCCAGCAGGGGCGCCAGGGCTTCCCTGGCTTCTTCCTGGGCCTTTTTGGTTTCCTCGTCGTCCAGCTCGCCCAGGTCCAGTTCGCCCTTGGTCACCGACACGAACTGCTTCTCTTTATAGTCGCTGAGGTGGTTCATCAGCCACTCGTCCACCCGCTCCCACATCAGCAGCACCTCGATGCCCTTCTTGCGGAAGATTTCCAGGTGCGGGCTGTGGCTGGCGGCGGCGTAGCTGTCGGCGGTGATGTAGTAGATCTTGTCCTGGCCTTCCTTCATCCGGCCGAGGTAATCATCGAGCGACACCGTCTGGGCGTCGGTATCGTTATGGGTGCTGGCAAAACGCAGCAGGCCGGCAATCTGTTCCCGGTTGGCGTAGTCTTCGGCCGGGCCTTCCTTCAGCACATTGCCGAATTCCTTCCAGAAGCCCTGGTACTTGTCGGCATCGTCCTTCGCCATCTGCTCCAGCATGCCCAGCACCCGCTTGGTGCAGGCCTTGCGCAGCTGGGCGGTGACCTTGTTGTCCTGCAGGATCTCGCGGGAGACGTTGAGCGGCAGATCGTTGGAGTCGAGCACGCCCTTTACGAACCGCAGGTAGGTGGGCATGAACTGCTCGGCATCGTCCATGATAAACACCCGCTGCACATAGAGCTTGAGGCCGTGGCTCTGATCCCGGTTCCACAGGTCCCAGGGCGCCTTGGCGGGCACGTACAGCAGGCTGGTGTATTCCTGGTTGCCTTCCACCTTGTTGTGGCTCCAGGCCAGGGCGTCCTGCCAGTCGTGGGAGATGTGCTTGTAGAATTCCTGGTATTCCTCGTCGCTCACCTCGCCCTTGGCGCGGGTCCACAGGGCAGTGGCCTTGTTCACCTGTTCCCACTCGCCTTCGGTGGCGAGCACTTTTTCGCCGTCTTCTTCCCGCTCGGGCTCACCCTCTTTCCACATTTCCACCGCGATGCTGATGTGGTCGGAATACTTGCCAATGATGCTGCGCAGGCGCCAGTCGTCGAGGAACTCCTGCTCCTCCTCGCGCAGATGCAGGATCACATCGGTGCCACGACCGGGCTTGTCGATGTCGGCCACGGTGAAGGTGCCGTCGCCGTCGGACTCCCAGCGCACGCCGCGATCGGCGGGCTGGCCGGCGGCCCGGCTCAGCACCGTGACCTTGTCGGCCACGATAAAGGCGGAGTAGAAACCCACCCCGAACTGGCCGATCAGCTGGGAATCCCTGGCCTGGTCGCCGGACAGCTGGCTGAAAAAGGCCTTGGTGCCGGACTTGGCGATGGTGCCCAGGTGCTCGATCACCTCGTCCCGGGTCATGCCGATGCCGTTGTCGGAGATGGTCAGGGTCTTTTTATCCTTGTCCAGGATCAGGCGCACCCGCAGGTTGCCGTCGTTCTCATAGAGTTCACTGTCAGACAGGGCCTTGAAGCGCAGCTTGTCGGCGGCGTCGGCGGCGTTGGACACCAGCTCGCGCAGGAACACCTCTTTGTTGGAATAGAGGCTGTGCGCCATCAGGTTGAGCAGTTGTTTGACTTCGGTTTGAAAACCATGAGTTTCGGTATGCACGGCTTCTGACATGATAAGTTCCTTGCTTGGTTTAACCTACAGCCTGAAAGATGGGGTTGGATACGGGGATTTCAAGAGGCGGCGGGAAACAAAGCCGGAAGCCGGAAGCCGGAAGCCGGAAGCCGGAAGCCGGAAGCCGGAAGCCGGAAGCCGGAAGCCGGAAGGATCTTCCAGCTTCAAGCTTCAAGCTTCAAGCTTCAAGCTTTAGTCAGTAGTAACTGCGTCCTTCTTCCGCCAGTCGGCGCAGGGCGTCGCAGGGGGCGAAGCGTTCGCCGTACTTGCGGGCGTATTCCTCCATTTTGGCGACGATGGCGCCAATGCCCTGCCGGTGCATATGGTGGAAGGGGCCTCCGCTGAAGGGCGGGAAGCCGATGCCGAAAATGGCGCCGATGTCCCCGTCCCGGGCCGAGGCCACCACCCCTTCGTCCAGGGTCATGGCCGCCTCGTTCAGCATCAAGAGCACGCAGCGTTCGGCCATGTCCCCGGCCGGCAGCCGGCCCTGGGGCTTGACGCCGAGCAGCCTGTAGACGCTCTCGTCCACCGGCTTGCCCTTCTTGTCGAACCGGTAGAAGCCGCGGCCGTTCTTCTTGCCATGGCGCTTGTCGTCCAGCAGCTTGCCGAAGGCCTCCGGCGCCTTGAAGCGGCTGCCCAGCTCCCGCTCCAGGATGGGGGAGATCTTGGACGCCACGTCGATGCCCACCTCGTCCAGCAGGGTGATGGGCCCCACCGGGAAGCCGTAATCCACCAGGGCCCGGTCGATGACCTCGATGGGCTCACCTTCCAGCAGCAGCCGCGCCGCCTCGTTGAGGTAGGGCGCGAGGATGCGGTTGACGTAAAAACCGGCCTTGTCCCGCACCACTATGGGGGTCTTGCCCTGGGCCCGGGCCAGGCCGATGGCGGTGGCCACCGTCTCGTTGCTGGTGCCCGCGTGGGGAATGATCTCCGCCAGCGGCATCTTGTCCACCGGGCTGAAGTAGTGCAGGCCCAGCACCTGCTCCGGCCGCGTCGCCCCTTCTGCTATCTGATGGATGGGCAGGGAGGAGGTGTTGGAGGCGAACACGACATGGGCCGGGCAATGGGCTTCCACCTCGGCCACCATCTTGCGCTTCACTTCCAGATCCTCGAACACCGCCTCCACCACCATGTCGACCCGGCCGAAGCCGCTGTAATCCAGGGTGCCGGTCATCAGCGCCAGTTGGCGCTGCATCTCGGTAGCGCGCAGTTGCTGCTTCTTGACCCTGGGCGCGAGCAACTGGTGGGCGGTGGCCATGGCCTGGTTGATGCCGTTGTGGGCAATGTCCTTGATGCGCACCGGCAGCCCCGCCCTGGTGGCGGTGACAAAGGCGATGCCGCCGCCCATCAGGCCGCCGCCCAGCACCCCGATGCGCTTCAGCGCCATGGGCTCGGCGCCCTGGAAGGTTCTTTCCTTTTTCATCTCGGTGGTGGCGAAGAACAGGTGGCGCAATGCCGCCGACTCCGGCGTCATCACCAGCTCGCCGAACGCCCTGGCCTCGGCGGCCAGGCCCTTGCTCATGCCCTCGTCCAGCCCGGTGCGCACCACCTCCAGCAGCCGCTCGGGTGCCGGATAGTTGCCGCGGGTCTTGTGGCGCAGGGCGCTCAGCGCCTTGTCGAACACCAGCTTGCGGCCGAAGGGGTTGGCCTCCAGCGCCAGGGTCTTGAGATCCTGCTTGCGCTTGTGCTTCGGCTTGCCCTTGCGGGCCAGGGCGATGGCGGTGTCCAGCAGTATGCTCCTCGGCACCATATCATCCACCAGGCCGGCTTTCAGCGCCTGTTTGGGCCGCAGTTGTTTGCCGGTGAGCATCATGTCCAGCGCCCTGGTCAGCCCCACCAGCCGGGGCAGGCGCTGGGTGCCGCCGGAGCCGGGCAGCAGGCCGAGCTGCACTTCCGGCAGCCCCAGGCGGGTGATGTCGTCGTCGCTGCACACCCGGCCGTGGCAGGCCAGGGCCAGCTCCAGGCCGCCCCCCAGGCAGGGGCCGTGAATGGCGGCGATCAGCGGCAGTTTCAGCGCCTCCAGGGCGGTGAAGATTTCCTGGCCGGCCCGGGCCAGGGCTTCCGCCTCGCCGGCGCTCTGGCAGGCGGCCAGCATGTTGACGTCGGCGCCGGCCACAAAGGAGTCGGGCTTGCCCGAGCAAAGCACCAGCCCCTTGAGGCTGGCGTCGGCCTGGATGTCGTCCAGCAGGGCGCGGATCTCCCCGGCAAAGCTCGCCCGCAGGGTGTTCATGCGCTCGCCCGGCACATCCATGGTGATGATGCCGATACCGTCGTCCTTGCGCAGGGTGAAGGTCGGTTGTTGTTCGCTCATTCTGCTGCCTCCAGTACCATGGCCGCGCCCAGGCCGCCGGCGGCGCAGGCGGTGGTCAGCGCCAGGCCGCCGCCACGGCGGTTAAGCTCTCTCAGGGTTTGGGTGATCATGCGCGCGCCGGTGGCGGCGAAGGGGTGGCCGTAGGCCAGGGAGCCGCCCAGCACGTTGAATTTGGCCATGTCCACTTGTCCTATGGCCTGGCCGCGACCCAGCTCGCGCTCGGCGAAGGTCTGGCTTTCGAACATCTTGAGGTTGGCCAGGGTCTGGGCGGCGAAGGCCTCGTGCATGTCGACCAGATCCATGTCCGCCAGGGTGCAGCCGGCGCGCGCCAGCGCCAGGGGGGTGGCGTAGCTCGGCCCCAGCAGCATGTCCTGCCACACATCGATGGCGGCGTAGGCGTAGCTGCGCAGGTAGCCGAGCGGCCTGAGGCCCAGCTCCCGGGCGCGGGTCTCGGTCATCATCAGCACACAGGCGGCGCCGTCGGTGAGCGGGGTGCTGTTGGCGGCGGTCACGCTGCCATGGCGCCTGTCGAAGGCGGGCCGGAGTTTGGCGTAATCCGCCAGGCTGGATTCGGTGCGGATATTGTTGTCCCGCTCGAAGGGCGCCTTGAAGGGCGGCGCATAGGTGGTCATTACTTCCTCGTCGAGCAGCCCCTGCTGCCAGGCCCGGGCCGCCAGCTGGTGCGAGCGGTGGGCCAGCTCGTCCTGCTCCAGCCGGCCGATGCCGTGGCTCTTGGCCATCTGCTCGGCGGTCTGCCCCATGGACAGGCCGGTGGAATATTCCGCCACCGCCGGCGGCACTGGCGCCAGATCTTTCAGCTTGAGCCGGCGCAGAATACCGAGCCTGGCACTCAGGGTTTTCGCCTTGCTCAGGTCGAGCAGGGCATCGGCCAGCCGGCTGGATACCCCTATCGGCAGCACCGAGGAGGAATCGGCCCCGCCGGCAATGCCTACCTGGATATGGCCGGCCATCATCGCCTCGGCGACGTTGGACACCGCCTGGAAGCTGGTGGCGCAGGCCCGGGTTACGCTGTAGGCGTCGGTGCCCACCGGCAGTTCGGTGCCGAGCACGATTTCCCGGGCGATGTTGGGAGCCTTGGGCATCTGCACCACCTGGCCGAACACCAGCTGCTGCACTTCACCGGCCTCCATGGGGGTGCGCGCCAGCAGCTCGGCCACCACCATGCGGCCCAGATCCAGGGCGGGAATGCCGCGATAGGCGGTGGCTTGCCGGGCGAAGGGGGTTCTCAGGCCGGAGACGATGGCGATGCGATCGCCGGCTCTGGTGGTTAAGGGGTTAGTCAGCGTCATGTCTGCTCCTTGTTGGCAAGAGGTCTGACCTCGCGGCCATATTAACAATGGCCCTACAAGTTTTAAACAGGTGATTGAAATTTTTCCTGAGGCCGGCCAGCCCGTTTACGTGGCGCAAACCGGCAACCGGTGGGGTGCCTGCGTCTCCGGCGCGAGTATTCCCGGCGGCTAAAGCACCGGCTACTGTCGCATCCCCCTGCAAGAGTGAGTAGACTGATAGAAGCCACCCCTAGCCCACGGTGAATGATGATTTCCATATTCAGGCGAAAGAAGACAAAGCCGGATGCGGTCTCTAACAGCATGAAGATAAAACAAAAGCGTTACGAGGCGCTGGTGTATGCCTTGCATGGCGATCTGTTCCGCTATGCTTACTGGCTATGCCACGATCGGCAGGTGGCGGAAGACTTGGTGCAGGAAACCTTTCTGCGCGCCTGGAAGGCGCTCGACAGTCTGAAGGATGAAAAAGCCGCCAAGGCCTGGCTTATTACCATACTGCGGCGGGAAAACGCCCGCCGGTTCGAACGCAAGCAGTTCGATCTGGTCGATCTGGAAACGGTGCCCGTGGCCGACAAGCAAAGCCTGGGGCCGGAGCAGGACATGGAAAACGAATGGCTGCGCCGGCATATCGCCGAGCTGGCAGTGGAATACCGGGAACCGCTGCTGCTGCAGGTCATCGGCGGCTTCAGCGGCGAGGAAATAGCCGAGATACTGGACTTGAACAAGAACACCGTAATGACCCGCCTCTTTCGCGCCCGCAACCAGCTGAAAGAGGCCCTGGAGCAGGACAAGAGCACACGAGGCCGCTGCAATGGATGATCTGGAATTTCGCCGTCGGGCTTATGCCGATCCCTGTGACAAGAGCCCGGAGTTTGTATCCGCATCTACCGCCAACGCCGGCAACCGGCAGTTCATGGAAGAATTGAAAGAGTTCAACCGCAAGCTGGAGCGGGCACTGAGCGAACCCGTGCCTCCGGCCCTGCCCGATAAACTGATGCTGTCCCATCTGCTGCGCCAGCCCGACCAAAAGGAAGGGCTGGGCTGGCGCCACCTGGCGGTGGCCGCCTCCATCGCCTTCGCCCTGGGTTTTTCCACCCGGTTCATGCAGTTATCGGCGGAGTCCGGCAATCTGCCGCCCTCGGTGGCCAAGGTGGCGATGCACCACGTGCAGATGGAAATGCCCTTTACCCGCTATGTCGACGAAGAGCTGACCCTGGCCACGGTCAACGCCAAGCTGCGCCCCTACGGCGCCAGGCTGAAGGACATCGCCGCCGTCGGCAAGATCTACTACGCCAATCACTGCATGTTCGGCGGTGGTCCGGCGGCCCACCTGGTGATCCAGGGGGAGTTTGAACGCGTGCACGTCTTCCTGGTGCCCATGGAGCGCGCCTTGCAGATCGTTGCCGAGTTTTCCGACGCCAACCTCCACGGCGAGGTGATCCCCATGACCTACAACCGCCTGGTGGTGGTCAGCGACAGGCAGGAGAACGTGCATTCGGTGGCCGAAAGGGTCCGGGCATCGCTGGAAAGAGCGCTTTGACCTGTTGCCGGTGCGTGCCGGTTCGTGCCTAAAGCGGCACCTACAGCAGCACCTGCAGCGGCACCTGCAGCGGCGTCTACAGCGGCACCTGCAAGGCCGCCTGCAATCGTAGGCGCCCGTTTACGTGGCGCAAATTCATCAACGGCATCCATCCTGTCGCCTTGGCGCCGCCTGCCCGCCGGCTGGAACGCCGGTGGCGGCCCCGGATCGCGTCTCAAAAACGACACCTATTGCTGGGAGTTCAATCGCCTAATGGTGTAACATTCGGCACCCTCGCCCACACGGAAGCGAAAACGCTGTTCGGAACAACAGGAATGCGCTATGACCATAGAACTCCCCATTCTGATTACCTTTGTCGGCTATCTGCTGCTGACCATGCTGATCGGCCTGGTGGCCTATAAGGCCACCAGTTCGCTGAGCGATTACATTCTCGGCGGCCGCCGCCTCGGCCCCGGGGTAGCGGCCCTGAGTGTCGGTGCCTCGGACATGAGCGGCTGGCTGCTGCTCGGCCTGCCCGGCGCGGTTTACCTGTACGGCATCAACCAGGCCTGGATCGGCATCGGCCTGGTGATCGGCGCCTGGCTCAACTGGCTGTTCGTGGCCAAGCGGCTGCGGGTGTATACCGAGCAGGCCAACGACTCCCTCACCCTGCCCGACTTCCTGGAAAACCGCCTGGCCGACCACAGCGGCCTGCTCCGGGTGATCTCGGCCCTGACCATACTGGTGTTCTTCATTTTCTACACCGCCTCCGGCCTGGTGGGTGGCGCCATCCTGTTCGAGAAGGTATTCGGTCTGCCCTACCTCACCGCCCTTATCGTCGGCGGCGGCGTCATCGTCGCCTATACCTTTATGGGCGGCTTCCTGGCCGTGTCCTGGACCGACTTCTTCCAGGGCATACTGATGCTGCTGGCGCTGATCGTGCTGCCCTGGGTGGTGATGAACGAACTCGGTGGCATGGATCAGACCCTGGCCACCCTGGAAGGCATGGACAGCACCAAGCTCGATATTTTCCACGACTTCTCGCTGCTGAGCGGGCTCAGCCTGCTGGCCTGGGGGCTGGGTTATTTCGGCCAGCCCCATATCCTGGCCCGCTTTATGGCCATCGACTCGCCGAACTCGGTCCCCCTGTCCCGCCGTATCGCCATGAGCTGGATGATACTGTCGCTGCTCGGCGCCCTCGGCGTGGGCCTGGCCGGAGCCGTCTACTTCAGCGGCACCCCGCTGGACAACCCCGAGACCGTGTTCCTGGCCCTGGCCAACGCGGTGTTCAACCCCTGGGTGGCCGGACTGCTGATCGCCGCCATCATGTCCGCCATCATGAGCACCATCGACTCCCAGTTGCTGGTGTGCTCCTCCGCCATTACCGAAGACTTCTACAAGCGCTGGCTGCGTCCACGGGCCGGCGACAACGAACTGGTCTGGGTGGGCCGTTTTGCGGTGCTGGGGGTGGCGGTATGCGCCATGCTGATCGCCCTGGATCCGCAGACCACGGTGCTGGGCCTGGTCAGCTATGCCTGGGCCGGCTTCGGCGCCGCCTTCGGCCCGGTGATCATCCTCTCGGTGTTCTGGCCCCGCCTCACCCGTAACGGGGCCCTGGCCGGCATCATACTGGGAGCGCTGACCGTGATCGGCTGGAAGCAACTGAGCGGCGGCCTGTTCGATCTGTACGAAATCGTGCCCGGCTTCCTGGCCTGCGGCCTGGCCGCCATCCTGGTCAGCCGCATGGACAAGGAGCCGTCCAAGGCCGTGGTACTGGGGTTCAGACGGATGGAATCCGATCTTTAAGCTTTGATTCCTCTCACAAAAAGGGCCTGAGGGCCCTTTTTTTATAAACAAGCGTTTTACTTTTAGGTTACATTTTTTTATTCTCCCGTCTGGTAAGAGTTCACACCTCATACCAGTTGCGCTAAAAGCTGTCGCGCCCGATTCACATAACAACGAGAAGAGAGTCTTCTATGAGCCATAAGACGTTGAAACTGTCCGTGCTCGCCGCCGCCATCGCCGTGGCAGCAGGGCAGGCCCATTCCGCCGCTTTCCAGTTGGCCGAGCAGAATACAACGGGTCTCGGTCGCGCCTACTCCGGAGAGGGCGCCGTGGCCGACAACGCCGCTGTGCTGGGCCGCAACCCCGCCGCCATGACCCTGTTCGAACGCCCCGCCCTGTCCACCGGTGCCGTTTATATCAACCCGGAAGTGGATGTGGAGGGGAAAGGTGCTTTTGCCCAGCAAGGCAAGGCGATGGGCCTTCCTACCGATGCCAAGGATATCGCCGATGATGCGGTGGTGCCTTTCTTCTACTATGTGCATCCCATCAATGAGCAGTGGGTGGCCGGTTTTGGCGCCTTTACCAACTATGGTTTGTCCACCAGCTATGCCAATGACCATTTTGCCGGTGAAGTTGCGGGCAAAACTTCTCTGAAAACTCTTAACCTCAATCCTAGCATCGCATTCAGGGTCAATAATCACCTGTCACTGGGTGCTGGCTTCAACGCTGTTTATGCCGATGCTGAATTGATCAGACACGCCGGTATCTTGAGTGCAAATCCAGCGATTCCTTCTGCTACAACGGAAGTGTCTCGTTTAACGGGTGACGACTGGGGTTATGGCTGGAATATCGGTCTGTTACTTGAAGCCGATGAAAATAACCGCTGGGCTCTGACCTACCGCTCCAAAGTCGATCTAACCTTCGATGGCCAGTATAGTGGCAGCAACTCCGGCTTTCAGACGGTGCCGGGAAAACTTGATCTGACCCTCCCCTCTATTGCGGAGCTTTCCGGTTTCAATAAGCTATCTCCCAATTGGGCCGTTCATTATGGCCTGATGTGGACCGAATGGCGTCACTTCGATGAGTTGAAAGCCACCAGCAACCAATGTACCGGTGGTGTCTGCCTGGAAAAACCCGAGCAGTTCAAAAACAGCTGGCGTATCAGCGCCGGCGCCACCCACTATCTGAACGATCAATGGACACTGCGCGGCGGTATCGCCTACGACAAGTCGCCGGTGCCCGAAGAGTTCCGCTCCATCTCCATTCCGGATGTGGATCGTACCTGGTATACCCTGGGCGCCACCTATGCCTATAGCCAGAATCTGAGTTTCGATGCCGCCTTTGCCTTCCTCCACGGTAAAAAGGTTGATGTAAGAGAAGAAAGCCATGCCTTACCCGCCCCCTATGAATTTCGTTCCGGCGGCGATGCCTACCTGCTCGGCCTGCAGATGAACTACCGCTTCTGATCCCTTGTCGAGTCCTGCCTGAAAGCGCCCCCCGAGGGCGCTTTTTTGTCGGCGCAGTCTTTGTCAACCCGATGATTATCCTGTATATTCCACAACCTGTTTTTGACGCGCCGGGGCCCTATGAACTGTTTTGTAGCCAGACAAGCCATCCTCGACAAGCAGGGCAATCCCCTGGGGTACGAGCTGTTGTTTCGCCTTGGCCTTGAGAACCGTTTTCCCAATATCGGCGCCGAACAGGCTACCCGCCGGCTGATGGCGGAGCAATTCCTGAGCCAGAAAATCGAGGATCTGGTTGGCGATACCCTCTGTTTTGTCAACTTTCCCGACAGCCTGCTGCGCGAAGGTCTGGCCGACGGCTTCCACCCCCACCGGCTGGTTATTGAAATACTGGAAGACGCCACCCCGGATCAGGCCCTGCTGGAATGTGTCAAAGGGCTTAAACAACAGGGGTTTAAACTGGCGTTGGACGATCACCTGCCGGGCAGCGAGTGGGATGCCTTCCTGCCTTTTATGGACTTTATCAAGCTGGACCTGCGCCAGACGCCCCTGACCGACTGTGCCCGTTTTATCCGGGCATGCCGCTGTTATCCGCAACTGCGCTTTATCGCCGAAAAGGTCGAAACCCGGGAAGAGTTCGCCGCCGCCGCCGAAGTCGGCTTCGAATTTTTCCAGGGCTATTACTTCCAGCAGCCCCAGGTGATCCGCCGGCGCATCCTCACCACCGACGAACTGACCGCCTTCGAGTTGCTGTCCGCCGTCAACGAGGAAGAGATCGACTATAACAGGCTGACCGAACTGTTCAGCCGGGATCTGTCACTGTCCTATAACCTGCTGCGCTATGTGAACAACCTGCACATGGGCTACCGGCACCAGAATATCGAAAATCTGCGCAGCGCCATCGTGTATTTGGGTCACCAGCAGCTGAAACGCTTTACCGCCCTGGTCATGACCGCCTACATCAGCAAAAACAAGAACATCGAGCTGTACCGGCTTTCCATCATCAGGGCCAAATGGTGCGAACTGCTGGCCGACAAAGTGCACCCTGCCCTCAAGGACGATGCCTTTATCTGTGGCCTCTTTTCCCTGCTGGACGTATTGCTGGAACGCCCCATGGCCGAAATCTTGCCGCAACTGTCGGTATCGGAAGCCATCTCCCACGCCTTGCTGGAAAGCAAGGGTGAACTGGGCTTTTTCATGGGCCTGATCCACGATCATGAGCAGGCGAACTGGCCGCAACTGCAGCAGCGCCTCGCCTTTATCCGCCTGAGTGAAGCGGCCAGCAGCCAGTGTTACGAACAGGCGGTGCAATGGAGCAATCGGCTCGGCCAGGGTCACCGGCTGGCCTGACTTCGCTTCTCAGCCCTTGGCCCTGCCCTGCAGGTAATGGCGGCGACACAGGGCCACATAGCGCTCGTTGCCGCCAATCTCTATCTGATCCCCTTCACGCACCAGCTGGCCATCCTGGTCCAGACGGGCGTTCATATGGGCCTTGTTGCCACACCAGCAAATGGTCTTCAGTTCTTCCAGCTTGTCGGCCAGGCAAAGCAGGTAGTGCGCCCCTTCAAACAGCTCGCCCCGGAAATCGGTCTTCAGGCCATAGGCCATCACCGGTATATCCAGCTCGTCCACGATACGGGCCAGCTGGTAGACCTGGGCCCGGGTCAGAAACTGGGCCTCGTCGAGAATAAGAACGTCAACCCGGTGCCGGCCACGACGGGCCTTGAGTAGCCTGAACAGATCACAGTCGCGGCTGAAGGTATCCACCTCCAGGCGCAACCCGACCCGGGCTTCGATCACCCCCACCCCGGCCCGGTCATCCAGCCGCGGCGTCATGGCGTAGGGGCTGAGCCCCCTTTCCCGGTAATTGAAGTGCGCCTGTATCAACTGGGTGGACTTGCCCGAGTTCATGGCCGCGTATTTATAGTGGAGAGAGGCCATTGCCTTGTAAGTTCCTTTGTTTCAGGGCCCAGCCTGCCAGTACCAGCATAAAGGCGATGGCCGCCGCCAGGAAGCCCATCGGCAACGAGGCGGTGTAGCCCAGGGCCAGATAGCCGGCCACGCTGACCAGGGCGATGGAAAGCGCATAGGGCAACTGGGTGACCACATGGTCGATATGGTGGCAGGAGGCCCCGGTGGAAGACAATATGGTGGTATCCGATATCGGCGAGCAATGATCGCCAAACACGGCTCCCGCCATCACCGCCGACATGCCCGGCAACAGCAGCTGGGCATCGATGGCCATGGTCATGTCGGCCGCAATGGGCAACATGACCCCGAAGGTACCCCAGCTGGTGCCGGTGGCAAAGGCCATCACCCCGGCCAGCAGAAAGAGTATGGCCGGCAACACGAACAGAGGAATGTTCTGTTGCACCAGGGAAGCCAGGTACTTGCCGGTTTCCAGCTCGGCGATAAGGCCGGCGATGGTCCAGGCAAACAACAGGATATAAATGGCCGGCAGCATTCCTTTCAGCCCGAGCTTCAGAACATGCCCCCAGACCGCCAGGGCAGCCCCGTGCCGGATCATGGCAACCGCACAGACCAGCACGCCGGCAACACCGCCCAGTACCAGGGAGCGACCCACATTGGTGTTTTCGAGGGCGGCCAGCACGGTGAAGGACAGGTTATTATCCGCCAGCGCCGCCGCCCCGGTGGCCAGCAGGGAAACCACGGTCACCAGGGTAAGGGTGCCGATTGCCAGCAGCAGATCGACGACCCGGCCGGGACTGTCGGCACTGTCGGCCACCCCGGGCGGTGTGCCTTTCGCCTGGTCGAACAGGACGCCGTCCAGCGCCTGCCGTTCATGATGGGCCATGGCCCCCAGATCCCAGCCGCCACGGATTACCAGCAAGACCATCAGCAGGGTAAAGACGGCGTAGAAATTCATCGCCCCCATGACGAGGAAGGCGCCCAGGGCGCTCTGTCCGGTCAGGCCATAGCTCGCCAGTATGCCGCCGACCAGGGCAATGATATAGGCCCCCCAGGAAGAGACCGGCATCAATACGCACACCGGGGCGGCGGTGGAGTCCAGCAAATAGGCGAGTTTGGCCCGGGAAATACGAAAACGATCGGTGACGGGCCGGCAAATGGTGCCCACTGAAAGACTATGGAAATAGTCATCGATAAAAAAGATGAACACCAGCAGACCCGTCATGATCTTCGCCTGACGGCGGCTTTTAATCCGCTCCTGAGCCCAGTGTGCAAACGCCAGCGTCGCGCCGGTATGGCTGAGCATGCTGATCATGCAGCCCAGCAACAGCAAGAACAGCAGGATATTTACATTCCATTCGTTCACGGCATTGTCGGACCAAAGCAGTGCCGCTACATTGCGGCTCAAATGAACCAGTGCATCGAGAGGATTGAATTGCTGCAACAGCAACACCCCCAGGACAATGCCGACCCCAAGGGAAAGCAGTACCCGCCGGGTAAAAATGGCCAGAATGATGGCCAGCAAGGGAGGCAGTAGCGACCAGAACGTCTGAACAAAAAGATGTGATTCCACGAGGACACCTGAATCTGAGTTGTCAACATCACCACCAGGAGCAGGAACCGATGTCAAGGCCGTCCCCTCTTTCCCAGCAGTAGCGCATCATGAAAACATTCATGACAGTATCAGCCCTTTCGGCACTGATCCCAACCAGACCATCGGATAAATGGCGTGGCTTCGGCATCTATTCCTTTCAACCAGGATAAACGGCATCACCCTGAGCTGGTTTACTGATAATAGACGCGCCTCTACGCAGGCAAGCCGGAGGATTTTACTGATAAAAAGCAAAAGATCAATATATTAAACCAAAATAATGAGATCTTTCGCTACCTTGGCACGCATAGCATATCTGTGCCATGCTGTTTTATGAAAAAATGCAGCTCGGTTCACAGGTTTTTGTTAAGTTCTGGCTCAGGCGATTGTCCCGCGACCGCTATTGCCATTGCCGAATAATGAAGCAGCCCTTTAATCACATTCTTGATTAGCGATTGATTTTTGCAAATTGCAAAGCCATATCCGTCAATATATGACGAGACAGGAATTGAAAAGAATGCGCCTGTTAAAGTCTGTATTAATTAACTTGCTTCATTTAAAATGAAGTTGTAAATTTAATTTATTACAGCATCGATAGAACACCACAGGTGAACCCAATGACCGAATTTTTGAAGACACTGCTCAACATTCGCAGCCTGCGTGCTGCTACCCGCGATCTGACTCTGGAACAACTGGAAGAAGGCTTGGCCAAACTGACTTCTATTGTAGAAGAACAGCGTGAAGCCAAAGCCGCCGAGCGCGCCGCCAATGAAGAGCGTGAGCGTAAACTGAAAGAGTTTGTCAGCAAGCTGGAGGCCGATGGCATCGATATTAACGATCTCATCGAGATGGCCGAGCCGAGCAAAAAAGCGGTCAGCGGCACTCGCAGCAAACGTCCCGCCAAATATCAATACGAGGACGATAACGGCGAATACAGAACCTGGACCGGTCAGGGACGCAAGCCCGCCGCCATCCAGAAAGCCATTGAGAGTGGCGAGAAAAAACTGGAAGACTTTCTGATCAAGTAATGCGATTCAAAAACAGGGCCTCCGGGCCCTGTTTTCATCCTCGCCTTGAATAATTAACAAGCAGATATCTACGGCGGCATCGCCGGATCTGTAGGCGCCCGTTTACGTGGCGCAAATGGGCGAACAGCATCAAGCCTCGAAACGTTGCACCATTTTTTCCCACCAGCGTGCCTGTGCGTGCCGGCTAAAGCGGCACCTACAGCGGCATCGCCGGATCTGTAGGCGCCCGTTCACGTGGCGGAAATGGGCGAACAGCATCAAGCCTCGAAACGTTGCACCATTTTTTCCCACCAGCTTGCCTGTGCGTACCGGCTAAAGCGGCACCTACAGCGGCATCGCCGGATCTGTAGGCGCCCGTTCACGTGGCGCAAAGGCGAACGGCGCAGATCCTGATATTCCAACGTCTGCTGGTGCCGGCATCCTGCCTTTATCAGGCCTGCTCCAGCAAGGGGTAAAGCCCCGCGTCCAGTCCGTTCAGCTTGAGTTCGTAAACCAGTGCCAGCTCCGCCCCGAGCCGGTCATCCGGCCAGCCACGCCGTTCCAGCCAGCACAGATAAGCCATGGGCAGCCGCAACAGCGGCCGGCCATGGTATTTGCCGAAGGGCATGGGTTTATTGATGATAAGCCGCAGCTCGGCCGCTGAGAACCCCATACTTTATATCCCGATACACGACAAGAGCGGCATCTTTCCGTCAGCCGGCAGCGGCCAGGCCGCGGTTGATTTGTGCCAGCACAGCGGCAGGATCATCGGCCTGGGTAATGGGGCGGCCGATGACCAGATAATCGCTGCCGGCAGCCAGGGCCTGCTCCGGGGTCATGATCCGGCGCTGATCACCCGCCTCGCTTCCCGCCGGGCGAATGCCTGGCGTCACCAGTTTGAAGTCCGGCCCCAGCTCGGCCTTCAGCAAGCTGGCCTCCTGGGCCGAACAGACCACGCCGTCCAGGCCCGCATCCCGGGTCAGGCGGGCCAGGGTCAGTACCTGCTCGGCGGGAGAGCGCAGTACCCCCACCTGGTGCAATTCTTCCCCCGTCATGCTGGTCAGCACGGTGACGGCGATAAGCAGCGGCGCCTTGTCCCCGTAAGGCTGCAGGGCCGCCTTGGCCGCCTGCATCATGCGCGGGCCACCGCTGGCATGGACGTTGACCATCCACACCCCGAGCTCGGCCGCCGCCGCCACCGCCTTGGCCACGGTATTGGGAATATCGTGGAATTTCAGATCGAGGAAGACATCGAAGCCGGCGTCCACCAGGGAGCGGACAAATTCCGGCCCGAACAGGGTGAACATCTCCTTGCCCACTTTCAGCCGGCAACTGGCCGGATCCAGCCTGGCCACCAGCGCCAGTGCCTCCTGCCGATCGGCGAAGTCGAGCGCTATCAGGATCTTGGGATCATGAATGTTTGAATCTTGCATGGGTTACCTTTTTTATCACGGGTCGTAAGGAGTGGGGGCTGAGCAGTAAGACGTTCTTTACTCGTCACGCCTCACGCCTCACCCCTCACGCCTCACCCCTCACGCCTCACCCTTTATTCGCCATCAAGTCCCCGCACCGGCTTGATGCTGCCCCACTGCTTGCAGGAGGGACATTGCCAGAATAAAGATTGGGAAGAGAAGCCGCATTGGCCACAGCGATGGCTGGGCTTGGCCTTGATCTGTTCGGCCACCAGCGACTTGAGCATTTCCAGGCTTTCCCGCGCCCTGCCCTGCTCGGCATTGGCCGCATGATAGGACATCAGCCGATGGAAGCCTTTCATGGTCGGATGACGTTGCAACTGGCGCAGCACCATCTGTTCGGCGCTAAGGGTTCCCTGGGTTTCACCGATCTTGTCGGCCAGCATCAGCACCGCGCTGGTGCCGCTGTCCTTGGCCACCCATTGCTCCAGCTGGCGGATGAACTCCTCCTCCCTGCCGAGCTCCCGGTAACAGCGCTGCAGCGCCGGCAGTACCTCGGAAATAAAGTCCGCATCCTGCTCGGTGACCCGGCTCAGGCACTGGATGGCCTGTGCCCACTCTGCCCCCGCCATATGAATATCCGCCAGGCGGATATTGGCCCTGACACAACCGGCATCCGCCTTGAGGGCCTTCTTGAACAGCGTGATCGCCGTCTTGGCATCCTGTTGCCGCCACTGCTGCTCGGCCAGTTCACAGTAGAAATGCCCCATGGGGGTCATCGCCTTGATGCCCTGGCGCTTCTTCAACCGTTCGGCAACGGCAATGGCCTTTTCCCACTCCCGCAACTGCTGATAGATCTGCATCAGCTGGCCCAAGGCCGCTTCTTCGTAATCCGGATCGTCTTTCAGCTCAACCAGGATATGCTCGGCCCGATCCAGCAGGCCTGCCGCCAGAAAGTCCCGGGCCAATTCCAGCATGGCCAGGTGGCGCTGTTCGGTCAACAGGTTGGGTCGGGCGATCAGGTTCTGATGGATGCGAATGGCCCGGTCAACTTCCCCCCGGGAGCGGAACAGATTACCGAGTGCCAGGTGGGTTTCTATGGTTTCACTGTCGACCTGCAACAGTTGAATAAAGAGATCGACCGCCTTGTCGGGCTCGTCGGAAAGCAGAAAATTCAACCCGGCAACGTATTGCCGGGAGAAGTGATTGGATTGTTGTTGAGCATCCTGCCGGACTCCCCTGCGCCCCATATACCAGCCATAGGCGGCAGCCACCGGAAGCAGCAGAAACAGCAATTCCAGCATGGGGCTCGTCAATCCTTAACGGGCAAGGCCCTGAGCTCTTCCAATTCCTTGTGTTGACGCTCGACTTTCTTGCGCAGCCCGCTGTTGTTCATCTTGAGGCGCAGCATCACCAGGCCGAATACCAGCCAGCCGATAAGAAAACCGGCCACGAAGACCACGGCCAGTAATGTGGAAAGACGGTATTCTCCCTGGGCCAGCAAATAATTGACCTGCACCAGTTGATCGTTTTGCGACCCCAGGGTCAGCCCTACCGCGAACAAGATAGCCAGGAATACCAGACCAATAATGATTTTCACCTTATCCTCTCAACTTCCTGATTTTGAGTGTTGGCATTATCCCGGAAAAGCGCTGATCCCGCCAGCCGGGCACGCATGAAAAGTGATATCGGACGGCACCGGTATGGCTCAGGACGGGTTCACCCGCTCCCGCAGCTCTTTTCCCGGTTTGAAATGAGGAACGTACTTGCCGGTCAATTCCACTTTTTCACCGGTCTTGGGGTTGCGGCCCTGGCGGGGGGCACGATAGTGCAATGAGAAACTGCCGAAACCGCGAATTTCGATGCGATCGCCGGTTTGCAGGGTCGAGGCCATTTGCTCGAGGATTTCCTTGATGGCGTTTTCCACTTCCTTGGCGGAAAGATGACCGTATTGCTCGGCCAAACGCTCAATCAGATCGGATTTGGTCATGATGTATGTCTCCTGAACACCAAATAAAAAGGGGGCGCGAAGGCCCCCTTTTGAATTCGGACAGGCTTATTCGCCTTTCGCCGCCTTGAAAGCTTCGGCCATGGCACTCAAACCAACTTCTTCTTGCTGTTGCTGGTTCAGGTTGTCCATAACGGCTTTCTCTTCAGCTTCGTCTTTCGCACGGATAGACAGGCTGACGGTACGGTTTTTGCGGTCAACGCCCATGAAACGCGCTTCGACTTCTTCACCCACGCTCAGTACGGTGGAGGCGTCTTCGATGCGGTCGCGGGAGATGTCGGCAACGCGGATGTAACCTTCCACGCCTTCTTCCAGCTCAACCACGGCGCCCTTGGCGTCAACGGCGGTGATGGTACCCTTAACGATAGCACCTTTCTTGTTGTCAGACAGGTACTTATTGAAAGGATCCTCGTCGATTTGCTTCACGCCCAGGCTGATGCGCTCACGCTCCGGATCGACCTGCAGCACCACGGCGTCGATTTCGTCGCCCTTCTTGAACTCACGAACGGCTTCTTCACCGTTGGCGTTCCAGGAGATGTCGGACAGGTGAACCAGGCCATCGATGCCGCCGTCCAGGCCGATGAAGATACCGAAGTCGGTGATGGACTTGATCTTGCCGGAAACACGGTCGCCCTTGTTGTGGGTTTCCGCGAACAGCTGCCAGGGGTTGGACTTGCACTGTTTCAGGCCCAGGGAGATACGACGACGCTCTTCGTCGATGTCCAGCACCATCACGTCTACGTTGTCGCCAACGGAAACCACCTTGGACGGGTGGATGTTCTTGTTGGTCCAGTCCATTTCGGACACGTGTACCAGGCCTTCAACGCCTTCTTCGATCTCAACGAAGCAGCCGTAGTCGGTCAGGTTGGTCACGCGGCCGGACAGGCGGGTGCCTTCCGGATAGCGGTTGGCGATATCCACCCAGGGATCGGCGCCCAGTTGCTTCAGACCCAGAGACACACGGGTACGCTCGCGGTCGAACTTCAGCACCTTGACGTTGATCTCGTCGCCCACGTTCACGATCTCGGAAGGATGCTTGACGCGCTTCCAGGCCATGTCGGTGATGTGCAGCAGGCCGTCTACGCCGCCCAGGTCCACGAAGGCGCCGTAGTCGGTCAGGTTCTTGACGATACCCTTGACTTCCTGGCCTTCCTGCAGGTTTTCGAGCAGCTGCTCGCGCTCAACGCTGTTCTCGGTTTCGATCACGGCGCGGCGGGAAACCACCACGTTGTTGCGCTTCTGGTCCAGCTTGATGACTTTGAACTCAAGCTCTTTGCCTTCCAGATGCAGGGTGTCACGTACCGGACGCACGTCAACCAGAGAACCGGGCAGGAAGGCACGGATGCTGTTCACTTCTACGGTGAAGCCGCCTTTGACCTTGCCGTTGATGATACCAACAACGGTTTCCTGATCTTCGTAGGCTTTTTCCAGTTGCAGCCAGGCTTCGTGGCGCTTGGCTTTTTCACGGGAAAGCAGAGTCTCGCCGAAACCGTCTTCTACCGCGTCCAGCGCGACATCGACGCTGTCGCCAACGCTGATTTCCAGCTCGCCCTGGGCGTTCTTGAACTGCTCGGCGGGAATGGCGGATTCGGATTTCAGGCCGGCGTCAACCAGAACGATGCCGTTCTCGATGGCAACAACGGTGCCCTTGACGATGGAACCGGGACGGGTTTCGAGTTCTTTCAGAGACTCTTCAAAGAGTTGAGCAAAAGATTCAGTCATGTTTAATGAATACACTGTTAAGGTTGAACATCCACGGGGCAATCCGGCACCGGTGGGGTGATTAACATTCTCCCGTCTCTGTCCTTGAGGCGGGCATTGCCAAATCGCTTCAGCGACCAAGAATAACCTTAGTATGACTCAATACTTTGTCCAGCACCTCGGCGATGGACAGGTGGGTCGAGTCGATAACCAGGGCGTCATCGGCGGCTTTGAGGGGCGCCACGCTCCGGTTTCGGTCCCGGTCGTCACGCGCCTGAATTTCGCTTAAAAGGCGGTCAAAGCTAACATCAAACCCCTTATCTTGCAACTGTTTAAGCCGCCTCTGCGCCCTTTCCTCGGCACTGGCGTCGAGGAAGATCTTGACCTGGGCATCGGGGAACACCACCGTGCCCATGTCCCGCCCGTCGGCAATCAGCCCGGGTTTGGCCCGGAAGGCCCGCTGGCGTCGCAACAGGGCCTCGCGCACCCGGGGAAAGGCGGCGACCTTGCTCGCCGCTTCGCCCACCTGCTCGGTGCGGATGGAACGGGACACGTCCTCCCCTTCCAGGATGGTTTTGATCTGCCCGTCCACCACCGGAAACTGCACATCCAGATGGGCCGCCAGGGGCATAAGACCGGTTTCATCATCCAGCGCCACATTGTGATGCAGTGCCGCCAGCGCCAGCACGCGGTAGATGGCGCCGGAGTCCAGCAAATGCCATTCCAGTTTTTCGGCCAGCAACTGACAAAGCGTTCCCTTGCCGGCTCCGCCCGGGCCATCGACGGTGATGACGGGAGCTAGTTCAGACATTGCATCCTCCACTCAATCATGTATCTGGGCACCTCGGGTGCCGCGCGGCCGGCATTATACCCGAGTTGGCGAACAAAGGCATAATTTACAATTGATTAACCTTTCGTCATTGCATATTGCGCCTATACCTGCAGGCCCATCCGCTTTACAATGGCCGCTATTTTTTGATGCATGAGACACGAAGAGGAACGCCATGAGCAGTGTTACCCGGATGGCAAACTCAAAACTGCCGACACCCTGGGGCACCTTTACCCTGGTCGGGTTCGAAGAAAAAGGCACAGGCAAGGATCATGCCGCCCTGGTGATGGGCGACGTGGCCGACGGCCAGCCGGTACTGGGCCGCATCCATTCCGAATGCCTGACCGGCGATGCCCTGTTCAGCCTGCGCTGTGACTGTGGCTTCCAACTGCAGGCGGCCATGGAAAAAATCGCCAAGGAAGGCCGGGGCGTGCTGCTCTATGTGCGTCAGGAAGGCCGCGGCATCGGCCTGCTCAACAAGATCCACGCCTACCACCTGCAGGATCAGGGCAAGGACACGGTAGAAGCCAACGTCGAGCTGGGGTTTGCCGCCGACATGCGCGACTACACCATCTGTGCCGACATGCTGCGCAGCCTGGGCGTCAAACAGCTCAGGCTGATGACCAATAACCCGCGCAAGGTCAAGGCGATGGAAAATTTCGGCATCGAAGTGGTGGAGCGGGTGCCGTTGCAGGAAGGCCGCAACCCCTTCAACGAGCATTATCTGGACACCAAGGCCGGCAAGCTGGGCCATATGCTGAAAGAGCAGGACTGAAGGTTCCTCTCCCCCGCCCCCTGAGTCATACCGGCCCCTGGCCGGTATCTTCTTGCTCGGATTCGCCGGTGTGCCGGCTCAGGTAATCCACCATCTGCGACAGCTGAGTGATGCTGGCAAAGTCGGCTTCCGGAATATGTATCTCCAGCTCCCGACCCAGCGCCTCAACCAGCCGCAGAAAATCCATCGAGTCCAGATCGAGTGCGTCTCTCATGTCTTCTCCCGGATCCAGCTGTGCGGTATCGGCATCCGGTGCTATGTCCCGAATGTGGCGACAGACCAGTTCGGTCAGCGCTTGCTTGTCTTTCATTCCAGTTGCTCCGGCTGTTGCAATAAGTTGTCTATCCGGTTAAGCAAACGGGCGCCCTCGTGACCGTCACTCACCCTGTGGTCGGCGGCCAGGCTGAAGCTGGCCTGGAGCATGGGCACTATGTTCTGCTGCTGTACCCAGGGAGCCAGACGCACCCGACCAATACCCAGCAGGGCCACTTGCGGCGGAAAGATCACCCCCTGAATGCGATCCACTCCCCGTTCCCCCAAACTGGACACGGTCACCGTCGCCTCCTGCAGTTCAGCGCTGCGCAGCCCCCCTTCCCGGGCCCGGATCACCTGATCCCGAAGGGCCGCCATCATTTGTGCCGCTCCCAGTAGGTGCGCGTCATGGATGGCCGGCACCACCAGCCCGCCCCGGCGCAGGTGGATGACGTTACCCAGGTGCACCCGGGGTTCGCTGTAATAGTGACCGTCCCGGTAAAAACCGTTGAAGCGGGGAAACTCGGCCAGTGCTCGAGCCAGGGCACAGTAGACAAGGGCATTGGCCAGCACCAGTTGTTCGGCGGGCTTGCCATGATTAAAGGCCGTGCACCAGGCCTGGGCCCGCGCCAGGGCAATATCCTGCTCCAGATAGTAATGGGGGATCTCCCGCTTGGAGCGACTCACCACATCGGCAATGGCCTGGCGCATCCGCGGCTCCGCTTCCTGCGGCTTTGACGATGACGCCAACGCCTCGATATCCGCCAGCACCAGGGCGCCATCGGGTCCACTGCCGGGTCCCAGACCACGCCAGTCGATGCCCAGCTGGCCGGCCCGCTGGCGGGCCGCCGGCGAAATGCGAACGGATCTCCCGGCAGCCGCCGGCCTGGTCGGTTCCGGCTCAGGCATATTCGGTACCCGGGGTTCTCTGACCGTTTCCTCCTGTTCGGCATCACCACTCAGGCGCAAGCGAGCGATGGGCTCACCCACCTGCAACGGCTCACCTATCGGTGCCAGTAGTGCCTCAACTACGCCTTCGTCAAAGACTTCCAGATCAATCAGTCCCTTCATGGTGTCGATGGTGGCGATCACATCGCCCCGGTGAACCGCATCCCCGGGTTTCACCCGCCATTCCGCCACCGTGCCCTTGGCCATGTCGGATCCGAAGGATGGCATGCTGATGGTTTTGATCATTTTCCCACCACCCTGATGGCGGCAGCCACTATGCCCTCGACCTGGGGGGTGGCCGCCAGCTCCAGATGCCGGGGATAAGGGATCGGTACCTCTCTGCTGCACACCCGCTGGGGCGGTGCATCCAGCGACCAGAAGCAATGCTCCGCCACCTGGGCGCAAATCTCGCCGGCCAGGCTGCCGGTGCGCCAGCCTTCGTCCACTACCAGCAGGCGCCGGGTCTTGTTGACCGAGGCAAACAGGGTGTCGAGATCCAGTGGACGCAGGCAGCGCAGATCGATCACCTCGGCGCTGATGTCCCGGCTTTGCAACAACTCGGCGGCGTCCAGTACCTTGGGCATGGAGCCACCGTAGCTGACCAGGCTGAGATCCGTCCCTTGCCGGCGCACCAGCGCCCGGTGCATGTCGGGGCACTGCTCCGCCGTGGGGGCCGGCCCCGTCATGTTGTAGAGCAGCACATGCTCAAACAGCAGCACAGGATCGGGATCCGCCAGGGCCATCGCCAGCATATAACGGGCATCGGCCAGGGTGGCCGGCGCCAGCACCTTGAGGCCGGGCACGTGGGCATACCAGTTTTCCAGACTGTGGGAATGCTGGGCCGCCAGCTGCCGGCCGGCGCCGCAGGCCATGCGGATCACCAGCGGCACCCCCAGCTGGCCACCGGACATGTGGCGCAGGGTGGCGGCATTGTTGACGATCTGATCCAGCGCCAACAGGCTGAAATTGACCGTCATCACCTCCACAATGGGCCGCATGCCCCCCAGCGCCGCGCCTATCCCGGCCCCGACAAACCCGGACTCGGACAAGGGCGTATCCCGCACCCGCTGCTCGCCAAATTCCTGCAGCAGCCCCTTGGTTACCGCATAGCAGCCGCCATAATGGCCCACGTCCTCGCCCATCAGGAATACCCGGGGATCCTGCCGAATGGCTTCCCGTATGGCTTCCCGCACCGCCTCACGGTAGCTGATGTCTGGCATATTCATGCTTCCGGCTCCTGATAGACGCCGCGGCACAGCTCCGACTCGGGCTCAAACACCGACTGCTCGGCAAAGGAAACAGCCTCATTCAACTCCAATCTGACCGCCTGCTCCAGTTGCTGCCACCGGGCGTCATCCAGCTCACCGCGCTGCTCAAGAAGTTTCCTGAGCTGCACAATGGGGCCCTTTTGCTGCCATTGCTCCACTTCATCCGGGGTACGGTAAAGCTGGGTATCAAACATGGAGTGACCGCGAAAACGGTAGGTCAGGCATTCCAGAAAGCGGGGCCCGCCCCCCTGACGAATGGCGTCACAAGACTCCCTGGCTGCCGCTTCCACCGCCGCCACCTGCATGCCGTCCACCTCGCGGGCGTCCAGGCCATAGCTGGCGGCCTTTCTGTAAATGTGCTGCTCCGACTCGGAGATGGCCAGGGCCGTGCCCATGGCGTAGCGGTTGTTCTCACACACGAACAGCACCGGCAGTTGCCACAGCTGGGCCAAATTGAGGCTTTCGTGAAATTCGCCTTCCGCCGCCGCCCCTTCACCGAAGAAGCAGCAGGTTACCCGGCGGCGGTTCTGCAGCTTGTCGGCCAATGCCAGTCCCACCGCCATCGGCAGGGCGCCGGCGACAATGGCATTGCCACCATAGAAACGTTTGTTCTTGTCGAAAATATGCATGGAGCCGCCCCGCCCCCGGCTGCTGCCCCCGACTTTGCCGAACATCTCCGCCATCACCGCTTTCATGTCCAGCCCCCGGGCCAGCGCATGGCCGTGCTCCCGGTAGGTAGCGATCACCGCATCTTCCGCCGTCAGCGCCTGCATCACGCCCACCGCCACTGCTTCTTCACCAATATAAAGATGCAGAAAACCGCGGATTTTTTCTTCCATATACAGCTCGGCGCAGCGCTCTTCAAAACGGCGAATGCGCAACATCGCCTGCAGCAACTGCAGCAAGTGACGGCTGTCCGGCCCGCTGCCGTCAGCTTCGGGGTGAGTGTTCATGACCATTGCCCTCATCGCTTTCCAGGGTGGAAATATCGCCCGGTGGCAAGCCCAGCTCGCGGGCCCGCAGCAGGCGGCGCATGATCTTGCCGCTGCGGGTCTTGGGCAGATTGTCCTTGATGGCGATCTCCCGGGGCGCCACCGCCGGGCCCAGGCGCTTTCTGGCATGAGCCATCAGACTTTTCAGCAAGTCCTCACCGGCCTCATAACCGGGTTTGAGCGCCACAAAGGCCTTCACCACTTCCCCGGCGACCACATCGGGAATACCAATGACCCCGGCTTCCGCCACTGCCGGGTGCTCGAGTAGCACGCTTTCCACCTCAAAGGGGCCGATCAGATGGCCGGAGGACTTGATCAGCTCCTTGCTGCGCCCCACAAACCAGTAGTAGCCGTCCTCATCCCGCCAGGCCAGATCGCCGCTCAGATACCAGTTGTCCCTGAAGCAGTTGCGGTAACGTTGCTCATCATGCAGATAGCCCCTGAACATGGACGGCCAGCCCGGCCTCAGCGCCAGCTCGCCCACCTGGCCGGGAGTGCTCAGCTCGGTGAGCCGCCCCTGGTCATCCACCCGGACTATGCCCGCCGTGATGCCCGGCAGCGGCTGTCCCATGGAGCCCGGCTTCACCGGCTCGGATGCAAAATTGGCCAGCATGATGCCGCCGGTTTCGGTCTGCCACCAGTTGTCGTGAAAGGGCATGCCAAATAGCCGCTTCCCCCAGACCACCGCCTCGGGATTGAGCGGCTCGCCGACGCTGGCCAGAAAACGCAGCGCCCCCAGATCATAACGGGCCACCAGCTCGTCACCGGCTTTCATCAGCATGCGAATGGCGGTGGGTGCCGTATACCAGACATTGACCTTTTCGTCGGCCAGGATCCGGTACCAGCGCTCGGGATCGAACTCCGCCTCGTCCACGACCAGGGTGACCCGGTTGCACAAGGGGGCAATCACGCCATAACTGGTGCCGGTAACCCAGCCCGGATCCGCCGTGCACCAGTAAATGTCGCCGGGATGCAGATCCAGCGCGCACCAGGCGGAATAACTGTGATGCACCACCGCCTCATGCACATGCAGAGCGCCCTTGGGCAGGCCGGTGGTGCCGCTGGTAAAATGCAGCAGGGCCGGGTCTTCAGGCTGCGTCGGGCAGATGTGAAAGGTGTCGGCGGCCCCCGCCAGAGCGGAGTCCAGATCCAGGCAGCCGGCGGGGCAGTCGCCGTGGCAGTCGTAGAGCAACACCTGCCCAAGCTGGGGCAGCTCGCTGCGCCAGGGCGCGACTTTTTTCAGGTAGAGACGGGCGCTGCTGATCAATACCCTGGCATTGCCAATCTCCATACGGGAACGAATGGGCTCGGGGCCAAAGGCGGAAAACAGCGGGCAAAACACGGCGCCGGCTTTCAGGCTGCCCAGCAAGGCGGCATACAGCTGGGGCGTGCGCCCGCACAGGCTGAACACGGTTTCTCCCTTGACGACTCCCAGGCTGGCCAGCAGGCTGGCAAAGCGGTTGCTGAGCCCCTGCAATTCACGGTAACTGAAGGTGCGCCGCTCCCCCTGTTTGCTCAGCCAGACAAGCGACGTCTGCTCGCCCTGCCCCTCCAGCACATGGCGATCCAGCGCCTCAAAGGCGATGTTGATGCCCCCCTCATGGCCCTTGATCCTGGCTTGGGCCTGCTGCCAGTGAAACTGACGACAGCCTTGCCGGTAGTCCGGCAGATTGGGTCTGACGCCGGACGGCTCCGGTGTCTTGGTGATGATTTCAAAGCCCATGCGAGCCTCCTGCTTGCCGGTGGCTTTACGGGTGGCAGAGCGGGTGACCGAATGATGCCGCCCTTTGACGCTCTTCAGGCAAGTTTAGCCATAAACCGGCTATTCGCGCCGCAGCCTGAACTGCAGAAAATGGGTGGAGCAGGAAATGCAGGGGTCGTAGTTGCGGATCAGCCGCTCGCAGAACAGTTTGAGCTCCTGATCGCTGTGGTGCAGGCCAAAGCGGGTGACCGAAGCCCTGAGATCCTGCTCGATACGGGCCTGATTCTGACTGGTGGGCGGAATGATGGAGCAGGACAGCACCCGGCCCTGCTCATCCAGCCGGTAATAATGATAAATCATGCCCCTCGGCGCCTCGGTACAGAAACAGCATTCTCCCGCGGTAGGAGTGACCGGCAGGCTGGCATCGCCGTTGGGGCATGGCTGCGCCAGCAATCGGTCGGCCTCGAACAGAGCCCAGTATATTTCCAGTGCCCGGGCTCGAATGCTGGTAAACATGTTGCGGCTGGGAAACGCAAAGCCGCATTCCCGGGCCAGGGCGCGCACCTCGGCAGGCAGCCGCTCAAAACTGTTGTTCATCCGCGCCAGCGGGCCGACCAGGTAATCCTGGCCATCGAGCAGGGAATAGAGCGCGGTGGAATGAGGCTCCTGATGCTCGGCAAAATGTCGGGGGTAGTCGGAATAATCCAGGCTCAGGCCATGGCTGCTGGTGATACGGCCACCATTGATGGCATAACCGTCGGGCTCGGTGAGGCTGACCCAGATAAAGTCGTGGCTGTAATCGGGCAACGTCAGCTCCGCGGTCCAGCGCACCAGTGCCTCGGCGGCGGGCAGCGCCTGCTTCACCAGCCCACGCACTTCATGCCAGCGTTCGTGATCCGGCAGACGGCCAAAGCCCCCCACCTGCAACCCCACCGGGTGTACGGAGCGACCGCCCAGCAGCGCCATCAGGGCATTGCCGGCTTCCTGCAGCAACATGCCCCGTTTCAGCACCTCGGGGAACACCTTGGCCATGTCGAGGGCATGATCAAACCCGAGAAAGTCGGGTGCCGCCAGAAAGTGAATATGCAGGGCATGGCTTTGCACCCACTCTCCCAGATTCATCAGCAGTCTCAGTTGCGCCAGCGGCGGGGGCAGCGCTATGCCGAACAACCGCTCCATCGCCTGAATGGAAGTGAGCTGGTAGGCCATGGGGCAGATGCCGCAGATGCGGGCGTTGAGATCCGGCACCTCCTGATAGCCCCGCCCTTCCAGAAACTTTTCAAACAACCGGGGCGGCTCGAAAATGGCCAGATGCAACCGGTCGATGCGGTCGCCTCTGGCGTTCAGCTCCAGGCTGCCTTCCCCTTCCAGCCGGGTTACAAAGGGCACCTTGAGAGCGATGCGACGCCTGGCCTTTTTCTTCATTCGTCGAGCTCCCGCACATCGATGCGCTGCCAGCGCCGGTACTGCTCGCGAAACGGCGGACTGTGGCTGTGAATGGCGGCAAACCGCCGGGCAATGTCGTCGGGCAGCAGCCCCAGGCCGGCGAAGCGGTTGGCCAGGCTGTCGCCGTTGGGCTGCTCGGACGGACCAAAACAGCCATAGCAGGCCCGGCCAAAGGCGGGACAGAGGGCACCACAGCCGGTGCGCACCACCGGTCCCAGACAGGGGGCGCCCCTGGTGACCATGACGCACACCTGCTGACGGCGCTTGCACTCCATGCACAGCTTTTCAGCCTCGGGCCGGGGCCACACGCCCAGGCGCAACTGACGCAGAAAATGGCGCATCTGCTCCACGGTAATGGGACAGCCCCAGAGTTCAAAGTCCACCTGGATGTGCTCGGCTACCCCGGTGGACGTGGCCAGGGTGGCGATAAAGTCCGGCCGGGCATAAACGGCCGCTTTCCAGCCCGGGCCATCCGCCAGATTGCGCAGGGCCTGAATGCCGCCGCTGGTGGCACAGGCGCCCATGGTCACCACCAGCCTGCTGTTGCGGCGAAGGGTTCGGGCGCGTTCGAGATCGTCCGGCGTGGACACACTGCCCTCGACCAAGGCCACATCCACGGTTTTGTCGGGCCCGGTTATGCCCGCCTCGATGAAGTGCACAAACTCCACTTCCTCCAATAAATCCAGCAGCGCCGGTCCCTGATTGAGCAAGGCCAGCTGGCAGCCGGAGCAGGAG
Source organism: Zobellella denitrificans (assembly GCF_002407485.1). Lineage (NCBI taxonomy): Bacteria > Pseudomonadati > Pseudomonadota > Gammaproteobacteria > Aeromonadales > Aeromonadaceae > Zobellella > Zobellella denitrificans. The sequence goes on from NZ_CP012621.1 coordinate 2,149,701, forward strand.
GTCAGCTTGTGCACCGCCAGGGTCAGCTTGGCCGTCATACGCCCTCCCTGCCCAGCCAGGGCTTGACCTGCGGATAATGAAATACCGGACCGTCCTTGCAGACAAAATACGGCCCCAGCTGACAATGACCACACAGGCCCCGGCCGCACTGAAAATTGCGTTCAAGGCTCATGTAAACCGCCTCGTCCGCCACTTTTAAGCGCGCCAGCTGTTTAAGGGCCGCCAGCATCATGATCTCGGGCCCGCACATCATGACCGCACAGTGATCAGCATCAAACTCCGCCAGCGCCAGCAATTCGGTCACCAGCCCCAGCCGCCAGTGATGCCGGTGCCGGTGTTCCTCGCTGGCGGCCAGCAATACCTGGCATTCGCCCAGGGCTTGCCAGCGCCGGTACTGCGTCTGCCACAGCAGATCGGCATGGTGCTTGACCCCTTGCAGGATCACGATGCGACCGTATTGATCCCGGTTGGCCACCGCATGGTGAATGGCCGCCACCACCGGGGCACAGCCCAGCCCGGCGGTAATAAACACCAGGTCCCGCCCCCGCAGCTGCGCCAGTGGCCAGCCCCGGCCAAAGGGGCCGCGCAGGCCCAGCTGCTGGCCGACCTCCAGCGCCACCAGCGGCCGCGTGACCCGGCCCACGGCGCGAATGGTGTGCTGCAACAGCCCCTGATGCCAGCCCATGATGGAAATGGCCACCTCACCGGCTCCAAACAGGTAAAGCATGTTGAACTGGCCGTAATCGAAGTCGAACGGTGAGTGCGTGTCCAGCGCCAGACTCAGGGTATGTACTCCCGGCACCTCCATGGTTTTGGCCGCCAGGGTGGCGACCATGGGCACCCCGTCAGCCATGGTCGCCCTCCTGTGATGGCTCCTCCAGCAGGGCCTGACTCTCTTCCACCAGATCGATGGCCACCGGACACCAGGCAATGCAGCGACCGCAGCCGACACAGCCACTGCGGCCGAATTGCTGCTGCCAGGTGGCCAGCTTGTGCACCAGCCATTGCCGGTAGCGGTGGCGGAGTTCATGGCGGATCACCTTGCCGGTGATGTAACTGTGCTGCTCGCTGAAACAGGAGTCCCAGCGCTGCACCTGCTCGGCCTGCCGATGGCGGATGTCGCCTTCGGTGTCCTGTTTCGAGCAAAAACAGGTAGGGCAGACCGAGGTGCAGTTGCCGCAGGCCAGGCAGCGTTCGGCCACCTGCTGCCAGCGCGGGTGGTCGAGCCGGTCCACCAGCTGCGCCAGTTCGGCTTCGCCGGGCATGACTCGCTGTTGCCGGCGGGCTGCCACCAGCGCGGTTTCCGCCTCGCTCAGTTGCTTATTCTTCGCCTTGTTCAGCGGCAATTGAGCCGTAATGGTGTCGCCCTTGTCGCTGCCGGTCTGCAACAGGTAGCCCTCTGCCAGCTCGTCGAGCAGAATATCAAAACCGAAACGGGCCTCGGGGCCGTCGCCGGTCGACACACAAAAGCAGGTGTCGGCACTGCGGCCGCAGTTCACCGCCACGATAAAGAGGTGCTCGCGCTGAGCCCGGTAAAAGGCATCGGCATAAGGCCCTTTGATAAAATGCTGATCCTGAATGCGCAGTGCCGCCAGATCGCAACCCCGCAGGCCGATAAACGCGAGCAGCCTGGGCTTTGGCTCCACGGCGCGAAAACGCAGGCCATCGTCGGTGTGCTCGGCTCGCCAAAGGGGTTGCTCAGGTAAAAACAGCCAGGGTTTGAGGCCCTGCGGGCCGGTGTTCCAGGCAAAGGCACGCTCGCCGGCGGTGCGCTGCAGGCGGTAGCTGCCCGCGTCGGCCTGTTCCTGCCAGCCCCAGGGAAGTTGATCGACATGTGCCAGCGGCGCGAACACAATGGCGTCGTCCTTCACTTGCGGGCCAATCACCTCATAACCGGCCTGCACCAGCGCGTGATGCAGCCGGTGCAGGTGCTTTCGCGGCAGAAAACGCCGGCTCATGGCCGCGTGCTCAACAGCCAGTCGTACCAGGCATTCAGCCCCTCGCCGCTCTGGGCCGACAGCACCAGGATCTGAACATGAGGATTAAGCCGGCGCAGGGCGCTTTTTATGCTGTCGAGATCCACCTTCAGATAAGGCAGCAGATCGGCCTTGTTGATAATAACCAGCCCGCAGCCGGCAAACAGATGGGGATATTTTTCCGGTTTGTCGTCGCCGTCGGTCACCGCCATCATGGCGACGCGGTGCTGCTCGCCCAGATCGAACAGCGCCGGACACACCAGGTTGCCGACGTTTTCAACCAGCACCAGCGCGCCGTCCGGCGCCGCCAGGGTGGCCAGCCCCGCCTGTATCATGTGCGCGTCCAGATGACAGCCGGTGCCGGTGTTGATCTGCACCACCCGGCCGCCACAGGCCTGAATGCGCCGCGCATCGTTCTGGGTGTGCTGATCCCCTTCCAGCACCGCCATCGGCGGCCAGCCGGCCTGTCTGGAGGCATGGGCAAAGGTGGCTTCCAGCAGCCGGGTCTTGCCGGCGCCCGGGGTGCCCATCAGGTTGATGCAGGTAATACCATGGGCGGTCAGCCAGTCGCGGTTTTGCCGGGCCAGTTCGTCGTTGCCGGCCAGCAGCGCCTGCTGTAATCGCAGGCTGTCACCTTCATGGTGAAGGTGACGATGGATTTCGCTGCCCGGTGTCGACAACCGGGCCTTGTCGCCGGAACATCCGCAGTGACCACACATCAGCCGAATCCTATTTCCGTTAACAGCAGTTGCCTTCCTGACGTCAAAGTATAGTCGTGGCTGCTGCAGGGACAGGCGTCCCCCGGCTTGTCCGGGGTGAAATGCCGGCCGCAGTGCCGGCATTCGGCCCGGGCCGGCACCACCTGGATGACCAGCTCGGCACCGCTTAACCCGGCCTCTTTCTTGACCATGTCAAAACAGAACTGCAGCCGCTCACCATCCACGCAGCTCATGGCGCCCACCTCGACGGTAATGCGGCAGATCTCCCGGTGTTGATAAGGCTTGAGCCGGGTCAGCAGGGCCCGCACCACCGAGAGCTCATGCATGCTCAGCAGATCCGTGGCAATTGCAGGCCATGAGGCACCTCCAGCAGCCGCGCGCCACCGTAGGGACCGAGCAGGCTGAGCCGTCCCGGCGACGCCGGCGCCCTTACCTCGCCGATAATGCGGGCATGGCGGCCCAGGGGGTGAGCATGCCACAACGCCAGGGCCTGCCCGGCCTGCTCGGGGGCGATCACCATGGCGGCCAGCCCTTCATTGGCCAGCAGCAGCGGCTCCAGCCCCAGCAGTTCGCACAACGCCCGGGTCTGCGGGCGAATGGGCAGATCCTGCTCGGTCAGCCGAATCTCCACCGACGACGCCTCGGCCATTTCGTTCAGCACCCCTCCCAGGCCGCCGCGGGTGGCGTCGCGCAGGCAGCGTACGCCCGCGCATTGCGCCAGCACCGGCTGGATCAGCGTGTGCAGGGCGGCACAGTCGCTGGCAAGCTTCCCCTCCAGTCCCAGCTCTTCCCGGGCCAGCATGATGGCGGCGCCGTGATCCCCTACATGACCGTTGATCAGCACTTTGTCGCCGGGCCGGGCCGCGGCAACGGACAGGGCCAGCCCCGCCGGGATCACGCCCACGCCGGTGGTGTTGATAAAGAGTTTGTCGGCCATGCCCCGTTCCACCACCTTGGTATCCCCGGTGACGATGGTAACCCCGGCCTGGCGGGCGGCCTCGGCCATGGAGCCGACCAGGCGTTGCAGCAGCGCCAGCGGCAGTCCTTCCTCGATGATAAAGGCGGCACTCAGATAAAGCGGCACGGCCCCGCCCACGGCCAGATCGTTCAAGGTGCCACACACCGCCAGCTTGCCGATGTCGCCCCCGGGAAATTCCAGCGGGCTGACCACAAAGCTGTCGGTGGTCAGCGCCAGCCGGTCCCCCCGGGCCTGCAGGCCGGCCAATGGCAAGCGGGCCTGATCCTCCTTTTGCAGCAAGGGCATGTCGCCAAAGGCGGACAGAAACAGGCCGTCGATCAACCCATGCATGGCCCCGCCCCCGGCCCCGTGAGCCAGGGTGATGGTCTTTTCGGTGCTAGTCACGGCGGGCCTCCTCGGGGTGGTCTTGCTCGGGCCGGTACTGGTAGTAGGCGGCACAGGCGCCCTCGCTCGATACCATCAGGGCTCCCTCCGGGTGCTCGGGGGTGCACCGGCGGCGAAACAGCGGGCACTGATCCGGCTTGATCCGGCCGGTGAGCACGCCATGGCACCAGGCGGGATCATCGGCGGCCTTGCCCGGCCCGGCCACAGCCGACAGCCCGGTCGCATCCAGATGCCGGTATGGTGCGCGTATCCGCACCCCCGAGCCCGGCACCCGGCCAAGGCCGCGCCAGTGGCCGTCAACGCCCGATTCAAACGCCTGCTCGATTGCTTGCAGGGCGGCCGGATTGCCTGTGTCCGCCACCACCCGGGCATAGGCGTTTTCGATGTCACAACGCCCCTGATCCAGCTGCAACACCAGCTGATACAGGGCCTGCAGAAAGTCCACCGGCTCAAAGCCGGCAATCACCAGCGGCTTATGGTACTGCCGAGCAATGGGGGCATACACCCGGCTGCCGATCACCATGCTGACATGCCCCGGCCCCACAAAGCCATCCAGCTTCACCTCGCCCGCCTCAAGCAGGCCGGTCAGGGTCGGCATCAGCCGAATGTGGTGACAGAGAAAACGCAGGTTACCGATGCCGGCACGGTCGGCGGCCAGAATCGAATGGGCGGTGCCCGGCATGGTGGTATCGAAACCGATGGCAAAAAACACCACCTGTTTGCGGGGATGTGCCTTTGCCAGCGCCAGGGCGTCATAGGGAGAATAAAGCACCCTCACCCCGGCGCCCTCGGCTTTGGCCTGCAGCAAACTGCCCCGGCTGCCCGGCACCCGCAGCGGATCACCAAAGCTTGCCAGGATCACATTGGGCTGCCGGGCCAGAGCGACCGCCTGATCCACCGCCGCCACCGGCAGCACGCACACCGGGCAGCCGGGGCCGTGAATAAACTCGATGGTGTCGGGGATGAGCTGGTGCAGCCCGAAACGAAAAATGGCATGGGTATGGCCGCCACACACTTCCATGATCTGCAACGGCCGGCCAAGGCACGCCGCCACCCGCCCGGCCACCGGGGTCATGGCGGCCAGCAGGGCCCGTACCCGGTCGGCATCACGAAAGTCTGTGTTAAGGCTCATCACATTCCCTCTGCTCAATTTGCGCCAGCAAGGCCAGGGTGCGGTCGGCTTCCTGCTGGTCAATCAGCGCCATGGCAAAACCCACGTGCAGCAACACCCACTTCCCCACCAGCGTCGAGAGTGCTCGCCCATCGGCAGCCAGCAGCGCGATATTGATTTGCCGGCGTACCCCGGCGGTCTCTGCCAGCGCCAGGCCGGCGTCGACATCCACAATGCTCACGATTCGGGCCGGTATTCCCAGGCACATAAACACCCCCTTCCCCTCGGCGCAGGTCGAAACAACCTGCTCGCGCCGGCTAAAGCGGCGCCTTCCCCCTGCTCCTGCCCCGGGCAAGGGCGATGGCGGCCTGACCCAGGGCAATGCCCCCGTCGTTGCTGGGCACCCGGCTTTGGGTCAGTACCGTCAGCCCCATCGCTTCCAGCGCCTCAATCAGGGCCGCCAGCAGCAGGCGGTTTTGCATCACACCACCGCTCAGGGCCACGACGTCAAAGCGCGCTTGGCGTTGCAACTGCTGCACCATTCGGCACAGCCCACTCACTAAACTTAGGTGAAAATTGGCCGCCAGCACCGCTTCGCTTGCTCCCGCCAGCAGGGCATTGATCATCATGGGCCACATCGGGGCCGGGTCCAGTTGCCAGAGTCCGCCTTCGCGGCTTACCCGAACGTCATAACAGGCGCTGGCCTGCGCCCTGCCGGCCAGGCTTTCAAGCTTCATGGCCGCCTCCCCTTCAAAACTCTGCTCGGCAGGCGCCACGCCCAGCAGTGCCGCCACCGCATCGAACAATCGCCCCGCCGATGAGGTCAGCGGAAAACGCGGCGCCATGGCCAGCAACGTCTCGGCCTCATCCCTGAACAGTAACGGACAGCGGGATTGCAGCTCCGGCCATAAAGAAAACGATACCCGCTGGGCCAGCAGGTTGCGCCAGGGCTGGCGGCTGGCCTGATCGCCCCCCAGCAAAGGGAAAGGCCGCAGCCGCCCCAGCCGGTGGTAAGCGGCATAATCGGCCAGCATGAACTCCCCGCCCCACAGGCTGCCGTCATCGCCAAGGCCCAGGCCGTCGAGCACCACGCCCAGCACCGGCTCATTTGGCCCATGGCTGTTTTCCACCAGGCAGGACACCAGATGGGCATGATGATGCTGCACCCGGTACAACGGCAGTCCGCGCTCCCTTGCCAGGCGCACGCCCAGCCGGGTGGCGGCATAGTCGGCATGCAAATCGACGGCAATGGCCCGGGGCCTTATGCCCAGCAGCGCCGGCAGACGTTCCACCTCCTGCCCTAACGCATCCAGACAGGCCGGACTGGCCAGATCGCCCATGTGGGCAGACAGCACTGCCCGGCCTGAACCGGCCAGGCAGCAACTGTTTTTCAAATCCGCGCCCAACGCCAGCACGGTGCCGTTCAGCCCGGCAGGCAGGGGGATGGGCTCCGGGACAAAACCCCGGGCCCGGCGGATCAGCCTGGGCCGGCCGGCCACCACGGCCAGCACCGAATCATCGCAGCGGTTCACTATGGGTCGGTCATGCAGCAGAAACGCATCGGCCAGTGGGGCCAGCGCCGACAGGGCCTGCCGGTTACCGGTACAGATGGGCTCGCCCCCGGCATTGCCCGAGGTCATCACCAGCGGACCGTCCAGCTCGTTCAGCAACAGCCAGTGCAGCGGCGAGCTCGCCACCATCACACCGAGGTGCGCCAGCCCCGGCGCCAGCGCGTCGGTCGCCATGCCCGCCAGCCGCGGTCGCAGCCGCGCCCTGGGCAACAGCACAATGGGCGCCGCCGGGCTGCTCAGTTGCGCCTGCTCGGCGTCATTCAGTTCAAACCAGGCGTCCACTTGCGCCAGATCCCGCATCATGACCGCAAAGGGCTTGGCGGGTCTGTGCTTGCGCTCGCGCAATAACCCAATGGCCGTTGCCGAGCCGGCATCGCAGGCCAGCTGAAACCCGCCAATGCCCTTGAGCGCCAGCACTCGACCCTGCTTCAGCCAGGTGGCACATTGCGCCAGCAGGCTCGCCGCGGCCCCCCGGATATGCTGCCCTTCGGCACCTTGCAGCCACAAATGCGGACCGCAAACGGCACAGGCCACGGGCTCGGCATGAAAGCGCCGGTTGCCGGGATCGCCATACTCTTCATCACAGGCAGTGCACAGGGCAAACTCCGCCATGGCGGTATGGGCCCTGTCCCAGGGCAGGGCCCGCACAATGGAATAGCGGGGGCCACAATTCGTGCAGTTGATAAAGGGGTAACCATGGCGCCGGTCAGTGGCGTCGTTCAGCTCCGCCAGACACGCCGGACAAGGCGCCAGATCCGGCGGGATCCGGGCGCCCTGTCCCTTCGTCTGGCTGTTCACCACCTCAAACACACGGGGAGCGGACACCCAGTCAAAGGGCTCGGTATCGATACGCTCAATGCGGGCATGAGGCGGGCACTCGGCCCGCAACCGCCGGCAAAACGCCGCCACCGTGGGCTCATCGGCGGCCAGCCGGATTTGCACTCCGGTGCCGATATTGCCGACCTCCCCCACCAGACCGAGCCCGGTGGCCAGCCGGTAAACAAAGGGGCGAAAGCCCACCCCCTGCACACACCCGGTAATGTGCAGGCGGTAACCCGCCAGCGCTTTGCTCACCAGGCCGGGCGGCATCAGCTCTTCCGTTACATAGCCATGCAGGCGCCAGCACAATGCCGGCAGGGCACAAGCCAGCTCATGGCTGAGCTCGAGGGTACAGGGCGTAAAACGGTGCCCGCCAATCACCATCAGATCGACAACCGGGGCCGGTGATACCAGTTGCGGCACCAGCGCCAGCAGCCCCTTGATGCCGCCGCCATGTTCAGCCCCATCACTGCCCGCCAGCGCGTCCGCCGTCACATTGCGCAAAAGATTAATGCCGCCCGCACGCCCGGCGGTCAAAAAAGTGTCCACCAGTATCACGCGCCGGCAGTGGCGAAACAGCGGCAGCAGACTCACTCCCCCCGTGCCCCCGTCCACCAGCTCGACCCCGTCGGGCCAGGAAAAGCGCCGGCACAGAGCCAGCGCGCGCAGACCGGCGGCATCGTCGCCCCGCAGAGGGTTCCCCAGAAACACAATCCGTACCCCGGCCGTCGCCTTCATTGCCGTCCTTCTTCGATGCCTGGTCTTTCAACTATGGCTCACCCACTAAAAACGGGCGCTGCGGCGCCCGTTTTTAGTGAAGAAGGTGCATTCGTCATTCCTTGCCAAAGTGCACCTCTTCTTCCTTTTTACCGGCGTGGTGAAGCGTGAGGCGCGAGGCGTGAGGCGTGAGGCGTGAGTAATTGGAGACAAAAAACCCGGGAAACTCCCGGGTTTTTTATTGCTTCGGCCGTTATGCCTTGGCGGCGGCCTGCTGGCTGGCGGCCAGCATTTCCGCGTCGCTGCGCTTCAGTACCGAGTAGAGCACGCCGGTGACGAGGGAGCCGACGGCGATGGCCAGCACGTACCACGTCAGTTGCTGGATGGCGTTGGGGATGAACAGCACGAAGATGCCGCCATGGGGTGCCAGCAGCTTGGCGCCGAACAGCATGGACAGGGCGCCGGCCAGGGCACCGCCGATCATGCAGCTCGGGATCACCCGCAGCGGATCCCGGGCCGCGAAGGGAATGGCCCCTTCGGAGATAAAGCACAGCCCCAGCACGAAGGAGGCCTTGCCCGCTTCCTGCTCGTTGGTGTTGAACTTGCGCCGGGCCAGGAAGGTGGCGATGCCCATGCCGAGCGCCGGCACCATGCCCGCCGCCATGGCCGCCGCCATGGGGCCATAGGTCTCGGACGCCAGCAGGCCGACCGAGAAGGCGTAGGCCGCCTTGTTGACCGGGCCACCCATGTCGAAGCACATCATGGCCCCGATAATGATGCCGAGCAGCACGGCGTTGGCCGAGCCCATGTTGTTGAGGAAGTCGGTCATGGTGTTCATGATGGCCGCGACCGGGCCGCCGACGATGTAGATCATCACCAGGCCGGTAAAGAGGCTGGCGAACAGCGGGATGATCAGGATCGGCTTGAGCGACTCCAGGCTCTTCGGCATGGGGATGTTGCGTGCCAGGAAGCGGGCGGCATAGCCGGCCAGGAAACCGCTGGCGATACCACCGAGGAAACCGGCTCCCAGGGAGCTGGCCAGCATGCCGCCGATCATGCCGGGCGCGATGCCGGGACGGTCGGCGATGGAATAGGCGATATAGCCGGACAGCACCGGGATCATCAGGGCGAAGGCCGAGGCGCCGCCGATCTGCATCAGGGCGGCGGCCAGGGTGCCTTCCTCTTTAAAGGCCTCGATGCCGAACACGAAGGACAGGGCGATGATAAGGCCCCCCGCCACCACCATGGGCAGCATGAAGGAAACCCCGGTCAGCAGGTGCTGGTAGGGACCGGCCTGTTTCTTGTCGTCCTTGCCTTCCTGGGCGGCGCCGTTGCCCTGCCCCTGATGCTGGTACATCTTGGCTTCGGCGAGGGCGGTCTCGATGGTGATCTTCGGCTTTTTCAGCGCCTGGCCGGTGCTGGTGCGGTACACCCGCTTGCCGTCGAACCGGCTCAGGTTGACGTCGATGTCGGCGGCCACGATGACGCAGTCGGCGGCGGCGATGTCCTCGGCGGTAAGGGCGTTCTGGGCACCCACCGAGCCCTGGGTTTCCACCTTGATCTGGTGGCCCATGGCCTTGGCGGTCTCATTCAGGGCCTCGGCGGACATAAAGGTGTGGGCCACCCCGGTCGGACAGGCGGTAATGGCCACCAGCCTGACGCCGGCAGCGGCGGCCGGCGCGCTCCCCTGCTGCCTGACCGCCTGGCCGGCGGCCTGCTGCAGCCAGGCCTTGGGCCCGTTCAGCGCCTGCTGGATATCACTCTTGTACAACGGCTTGCCGGCAAAGCGGGACAGGTCCAGCTCGGTGCCGGCGGCCACCACCACCAGTTCGGCCTCGTCGATCTGGGCCTGGGTAAAGGGGATCACCGGCTCGAGCTGGCTGTGGCATTCCACCGTGGCCTGCCAGCCCAGTTCCTCTGCTGCCTGGCGCAACAGACGGGCTGCCATGTAGCTGCTCGCCATGCCGCTGGGGCAGGCGGTTACGATCAATGTCTTCATTTATATCTCCTTGGCCTCGACCTGAGTGATCAGAATGGCGTTTTGATAGTCACTGACTTCCTTTTGATTGCGAATGCCTACCCCGATCTGGGTCACCGCCATCAACGACAGTGCCACGGCCCGGCGCAGGGTCTCTGCTTCTTCTAGTCCTTCCACGAAACCGGCGCACAGGCCGGCCACCAGGCTGTCCCCTGCCCCGACGGTGCTGACCACCTTGACCTTGGGCACCTGGGCCCGCCAGTAACCCTTGGGGCTGAACCAGTGCACGCCGTCGGCACCGGCCGACACCACCACGTGCTCGATGCCCTGGGCCTGCAGCTCGCGGGCGCAGGCGGCCAGGTCCGCATCATCCTGGATGGGCCGGCCGACCAGGCCGGCCAGCTCGTCGATATTGGGCTTGATCAGCGCCGGCAGGCCCTTGATGCCCGCCCGCAGCGCCTCGCCGCTGGCGTCCAGCAGGACCGTCTTGCCCCGCTCCCGCCACATTTCGATCATGCCTTCGAGCTGCTGGGGATGGACCCCGGGCGGCAGGCTGCCCGCCATCACCAGGGTGTCGAAGTTGTTGGCCAGGGACTCCAGCCGCGCCAGCAGCCGGTTCCAGTCCACGTCGGTCACCTTGAGGCCGGGCAGGTTGATGTCAGTCACCCGGCCGTCCTGCTCGCTTATCTTGACGTTGACCCGGGTGTCGCCGGCCAGGCGCACGAAGTCGTCTTCGATGCCGTGCTGGCTGAACAGGGCGCGGAACGACGAGTCGTTGTTCAGGCCGAGAAAGCCGCAGGCCCTGGGGGTATGGCCCAGATCGGCCAGCACCCGCGCCACGTTGATGCCCTTGCCGGCCGCGCCCAGGTGGCCGGATTTGGCGAGGTTCACCTCGCCGGGCTTGAGCCCATCCAGGGATACGGTCAGATCCAGGGCCGGGTTCAGGGTCAGGGTTAAAATACTCATTTGGCTTCTCCTACCAGGGCCCGCACGGCGTTGGCGTCACTGGCCTTGAGCGCCTGTTCGGCCAGTTGTTGACAGGCAGTCAGGCTCCAGTCGCGGACCTGGGCCTTGACCATGGGTACCCGCTTGAGGCTGACCGACAGCTCGTCCACCCCCAGGCCCACCAGCAGCGGCAGCGCCTTGGGATCCGAGCCCAGCTCGCCGCACACCCCGACCCACTTGCCCTTGGCATGGGCGGCGTCGACGGTCATCTTGATAAGGCGCAGCACCGCCGGGTTGAGGCCGTCGGACAGGCTGGCCAGCTCGCCGTTGCCGCGGTCCACCGCCAGGGTGTACTGGGTCAGGTCGTTGGTGCCGATGCTGAAGAAGTCGGCCTCTTCGGCGAACACCTGGGCGTTGAGGGCGGCGGAAGGCACTTCCACCATGATGCCCACCTGCACGTCCTTGGCCTGCACCTCGGCCTGGACCTTGTCGAACATGTCCTTGGCCCAGCGCCATTCGGACCAGTCCGCCACCATGGGGAACATGATGCGGATGGGCTGGTCGCCGGCGGCGGTCAGCAGGGCACGCAGCTGGGTTTCCAGCAGTTCGGGCTTCTGCATGCACAGGCGGATGCCACGCACCCCGAGGAAGGGGTTTTCCTCTTTCGGCACCGGCCAGTAAGGCAGCGGCTTGTCACCGCCCACGTCCAGGGTCCGGGCCACCAGGGGGCGGCCGTCGAGAGCGTCGATGGCCTTCTTGTACTCGGCAATCTGGGCATCCAGGCCGGGGGCACTGCTCTGCGCCATGAACACGAATTCGGTACGCAGCAGGCCCACGCCCTCGGCACCGGCTTCCACCGCTTCCACCGCCTTGGCGGTCTCACCCAGGTTGGCGCAGATCTCCATGCGATGGCCGTCGCGGGTGGTCGCGTGCTGATCGCGGCTGGCCCAGGCCTTTTCCGCCAGCTCCTTCTCTTGCTGCTGGCGGACCTTGGCCTGCGCCAGTTGCTCGGCCTCGGGCGCCACCCAGAGGGTGCCGGCCTCGCCGTTCAGTATCACTTCGGTGCCCTGCTTCAGGCTCATGACGGCACCGCCCATGGCCACCAGGGCCGGAATGCCCAGCGAGCGGGCCAGGATGGCACTGTGGGAAGAGGCGCCGCCGCCGGCGGTAACCATGCCCAGCACCTTGGCCGGATCCATGTTGACCACGTCGGAGGGACCGATGTCTTCCGCCACCCAGATGTAGGGGGTATCCGGCTTCTGCGGCAGCGGTGTGTCGCACAAAATGGCCATCACCCGGCGGCCGATGTCACGGATGTCGGCCGCCCGCTCGGCGAGCAGGGCATCGCTGCTCGCCGCCTGCAGGGTGGCGGCGGAGTCGATCTCGCTCCACCAGGCAGCGGCGGCGGACAGCCCCTTGCTCATGCGCTCGGCGGCGCCTTCGGCCAGGGAAGGATCTTCCAGCAGTTCCTGGTGCATGGCCATGATCTCGCGGGCCTGGGCCTGGGTGGCCTTGGCCACGCTGGCGGCCAGGTCGGCGTGAGCCTGCTTGATGGCAGCGCTCAATTTTTGTTGCTCGGCGGCGGCATCGACGGCCTTTTCCGGGTAGTCGAACTGGATGGGCGACTCCACGTAGACGGGTCCGATGGCGGTGCCCGGCGAGGCGGCCACGCCCTGTACCTCGGTATTGGGCGCGATGTCGTGTACCTGGTGGATCTCGGGCTGCCCGACCTCGGCCTCAGGGGCGGCCGCCAGCGGAGCGATGTCTTCGCCCAGGCCATTGTTCACCGCTTCGACCAGGCCGGCCAGCGCGGCTTCGGCATCACTGCCCTCGGCCTTGAACACCAGTTGGTGACCGGCCTTGACGCCCAGGCTGATGACCTTCATCAGGCTCTTGGCGGACACGCTGTGGCCGTCGCCGTCCAGGTTGCGTACCTGGATGTCGGCCTCGAATTTCTTGGCGGTCTGCACCAGCATGGCGCCGGGGCGGGCATGCAGGCCGTGGGGGTTGCGCACCACCACCAGCCGCTCGTTGGCGGCCAGGGCCGGTGCCGGGGCGGCGGCGGCTTCGGCCGGCACCACTTCCTCGCCCAGGCCGGAACGCACCGCCTCCACCATGCCCTTGAGGGCGGCGTCGGCGTCGGCGCCATCGGCGGTGAAGGCCAGGGTATGACCGAGCTTGACGCCCAGGGTCATGATCTTCATCAGGCTCTTGGCGGACACCGCCTTGCCGTCGCCGTTCAGGTTGCGCACCTTGATATCGGCCTGGAATTGCTTGGCGGCCTGCACCAGCATGGCGCCGGGACGGGCGTGCAGGCCGTGGGGGTTGCGCACTTCCACGGTCACCTCGCCGGTGGCCAGGGCGGTCGGCCCCTGGTTCAGGGCGGCCAGCAGCGCCTCGGCGGAAGCCTGGGCGGCCAGTTCATTGCCCTTGCCGGCGGCCAGCCAGTCGGCCAGTTGGCTCAGCAGGGTCTTGTGGGCCGCGCCCTTCACCGCCAGCGCCAGCAGGCCCGCTACCGGCTGCTGCCGGTGCTCGAAGGCGTCCACGGTCACCAGCGCCGCCCGGGAGGAGCCGGTGGTCGGGGTCTGGCTCAGCCACCAGCCCTGTCCCAGGTGACTGGCGTCACCCTTGATCAGGGCGGACTGCTCGCCGGCCGAGGCCTGCAGCAGCACTGCGGCCTGTTCGGCCAGCTGGCTCAGGGAACTGGCCTTGGCCTTGACGGCGATGCTTTCCACGCCCAGGGCCAATTCGGGCTCGCTATCACCCTGCAATAGTTGCAAAATATCCTGCGGCTCGCGGGCGGCTTTGACCCGTTCGGCCAGATCCTCCTGGGACAGGGCCCGGGCCAGTTGCTTGAGCAGCCCCAGGTGTTCGTCGGAGCCGGCGGCGATGCCCAGCACCAGATAGGCTTTTTCACCGTCGCCCCACTCTACGCCTTCGGGCAGGTGGATGGCCTTGATACCGGTTTTTTTCACCAGATGGCGGGTATCCTGGGTGCCGTGGGGGATGGCGATGCCCTGCCCCAGGTAGGTGGCGGTTTGGGCTTCACGTGCCAGCATGCCGGCCTCGTATCCGGCGGCCACATTGCCATCCTGCTCCAGCCACTGGGCCAGCGCATTGATCACGGAAGTCTTGTCGGCCAAGGCGGCACCGATTTTTACGTCTTGTGTAGACAGTGAAAGCATGACATCACCTGCTGATTTACAAGGATATTTACACCCTAGAACAAGATGGAAGGAACTTGGGTTATTTTGTAACTGAATTCATACTGAATCGTTTCAGCTATTCAGGCAAGCTATCTGCACCAATAGATTGCGATGATATGATCTGGTGCACATTTTGATGGATTTAACGAACAATGAAACTTGACGAAGTCGCGCGCCTGGCCGGGGTATCGCGCACCACCGCCAGCTATGTGATCAACGGCAAGGCAGAGCAGCACAGGATAAGCCAGGCCACCCAGGACAAGGTGATGGCGGTGGTCCGGGCCCACAACTACCAGCCCGACCGCCAGGCCGCCGCCCTGCGCGGGGCCCTGTCACACACCTTCGGCCTGATAGTGCCGGATCTGGAAAACCCCAGCTATGCGCGCATGGCCAAACTGCTGGAATGGCATGCCCGCAAGGCCGGTTTCCAGTTGCTGGTGACCTGCTCCGATGACGAACCGGACACCGAGAAGGATCTGGCGCTGATGCTGAAAGGGCGGCGGGTGGATGCCCTGATAGTGGCGTCCTGCCTGCCGCTGGAGGACGATTTCTACCTCAGGATCAACCAGGAGCTGCCGGTGATAGGGGTGGACCGCTCCCTGCCCGCCCCCCTTATCTATGTGAGCAGCGAAAACAAGGCCTCCTCCTTCCGCCTGACCCAGACCCTGGCCAGCCCCGAGCTGGAGCAGGCCTGGCTGATTGCCGCCGCCCCGGATCTGGGCATCAGCCTGGAGCGGGAGCAGGGCTTCGTAAAGGCCCTGGAAAAGACCGGTATTCCCTACCAGGTGCTCTATGGCGAACGCTTCGAGCGCCAGACCGCCTTCCGCCTGCTGAACGAGCTGGATCAGGTGGACTGGCAGCGGCCCCAGGCCATCGTCACCACCGCCTTCGTGCTACTGGAAGGGGTGCTCGATTATTTCTACCAGCACGAGGCCCAGTTGCCGCCCCGGCTGCGGCTCGGCACCTTCGGCGATCACCGGCTGCTCGACTTCCTGTCGAGCCCGATCAACACCATCGCCCAGGATCACCATATTGTGACCCAGCAGGTACTGAACCTGACGCTGGACGCGGTGCGGGGCAACTACCGCAGCGGCCATTACCCGGTACCGCGGATACTGCACAAGCGCTGAGTTCAGGGCGCGATTTCCTGCCCGTCCCAGGCGAAGAGCCGGCCCGAGTCCGCCGGCTCCAGCCGCTCCAGCACCGTCAGCAAATGCCGGGCCGCCTGTGCCGGTGTCTGCAGTTGCCCCTCGGCCAGGCCGGCGCGAAACGGCGCCGACAGGGGCGTTGCCACCGTGCCCGGATGCAGGCCCACCACGCAGGCAGCGGGAAAACGCCGGCTCCACTCCACCGCCAGCGTCTTGACGGCCATATTGAGGGCAGCCTTGCTGATACGATAGCTGTACCAGCCGCCCGTCCGGTTGTCGCTGATGCTGCCGACCCGGGCCGACAGGGCGGCAAACCGCAATGACTGGTGGCGCCCCAGCCGCCGCGACAGCAACCGGCCCATGGCCAGGGTGGGCCAGGTATTGATATGGATGCTGTTGAGCAACGCGGATTCGCTCAGCTGCTCGATGCGTTTTTCCGGCTGCTGTCCGTCCTGGTGCAGCATGCCCAGGGTGTTGATCACCCTGTCGGGCAGGGAATAGCCGGCACAGACCCGCTCCAGGGCCTCGCCGTCGGTGCAGTCCAGCAGGTGCCAGTCCAGGCCGGCCAAGTGCGGAGCGCGCCGGCTCAACAACAGCACCTGATGGCCGTCGGCCAGACAGGCCTCTGCCAGGGCGCAGCCGATACCGCCGCCGCCCATGATCCAGTAACGCATGGCTGTGTCTCCCCGTCGTTTGCAGAACTCATCCGGACCGGGGCCGAGGGGACTTTATTACGGGGGGATGGCGGCTGACCCGGCGGTGATTACGGCACCGGGGATGCCGCCTCCGGCTGCAGGCTGGCGGCCCAGCGGGTCAGGGGCTCGGCCAGCTCGACAAAGAGGACGCCCTGGTCCGGGGGCGCGGTCACCGACAGCAACCGGCCCTGCCACTCGAAGTCCAGTTTCCAGGCGTGCAGGTAGCCCCGGTCCGCCGGACTGCCGCCGTAACGATCGTCGCCCAGTATGGGACTGCCCAGGCTTTTCAGCGCCACCCGCAGTTGGTGGGTCTTGCCGGTGTGGGGCTGCAACAGAAAGGCCCGCAGTCCCTCGGCAAGCGGGGTGCTGTAAAAGCGGGTGATGGCCGGGTTGGCGCTGCCCCGGGTCAGCTTCCAGCTGCCGCCCCGGGCCTTTTCCATATCGCCCCTGATCAGTCCCTGCTTCTTGCCGGGCTTGCGATCCGACAGCGCCAGGTACAGCTTGCGGGTGCGGCGCTCGGCGAACTGGCGACTGAGTTCGCGGTTGGCCTCGACGGTGCGGGCCAGCAGCAGGACGCCGGTGGTCATCTTGTCGAGCCGGTGCACCGGATAGAGCGGTTCGCCCAGTTCCTCGCTGAGCCGGCGCACCAGGCCCGGACTGTCCCCTTCCTGGTGCATGCCGATGCCGGCGGGCTTGTTGATCACGTAGAAATGGTCGTGGCGTAGCAGTATGTCCATGGGCAAACTCCGGGCGGGCCAATGCAAAAATCCCGCTGCGGGTCACGCAGCGGGCTTTTCCGGTCTGGCGGAGGAGGTGGGATTTGAACCCACGGTGGGCTATTAACCCACGCCGGTTTTCAAGACCGGTGCATTCAACCACTCTGCCACCCCTCCGACGGGCGACCATACTACTTCAGGCGCTTTCTTCTTGTAAACTGATAAATGCCGCCCCGGGCGCGAGTGGACACTAAATGGACAGGAGTCGTCCGTTTCCCCGGGCAAGCCCTTGAATTCGGACACGCAAGGCTCGACAACCGGGTCATATTATGTCCACAATGTACCTCATTAATTCAGTGGTTCCATCCCTGTTTTAGACACAAAGGAGTCTGAACGATGCGATACAACAACACCCTGTCCCGTACCCAGGCGGGCGCGCTGGAAACCAACAAGGTCCTGCGCAACACCTATATGCTGCTGGGCATGACCCTGGTGGTCGCCGCCCTGTCCGCCGGCGTCAGCGCCATGCTGGCCCTGCCCCGCCCGGGGCTTATCATCACCCTGGTCGGCTTCTACGGTCTGATGTTCCTGACCGAGCGCAACAAGAACAGCGGCCTGGGCTTGTTGTTCATCTTCGCCTTCACCGCCTTCACCGGCTACACCATAGGCCCCATCCTCAACTACTACCTGAGCACCTCCTCCGGTACCGAGACCGTGATGCTGGCCCTGGGCGGCACCGCCCTGACCTTCCTGTCGCTGTCCGCCTATGTGCTGACCACCAAGAAGGACATGTCCTTCCTCGGCGGCATGATGATGGCCGGCTTCGTGGTGATACTGGTGGGCTTCGTGGCCAACCTGTTCCTGGCCCTGCCGGCCCTGAGCCTGGCCCTGAGCGCCCTGTTCATCCTGTTCTCGTCCGGCGCCATCCTGATGCAGACCAGCGCCATCATCCACGGCGGCGAGCAGAACTACATCTCCGCCACCGTGACCCTGTACGTGTCCATCTTCAACATCTTCCTCAGCCTGCTGCAACTGCTGGGCCTGAGCCGGGACTGAGCTTCCCCCTTCTGGTCACCAAAAAAGCCCCGTCCGGGGCTTTTTTATTGGCGCTGGCGGCTGTGCTCCGGCCGCGACTTGGGTATGATTTGGACTCGAGCCCCCACCCTGGTCAAACGCAATATGTCGCCCGCTATCATCTGGCTCAGACGCGTCTTTACCGACAGCCATTTCTTCTTCGCCCTCAAGGTGTTGCTGGCCATGTCCAGCCTGCTGCTGCCCGGCTGGTGGCTGGGGCAAATTCCCGCCGCCGTCACCCTGGCCCTGGGCGCCATGGCCGGCGCCCTGAGCGAGGTGGATCAGGATCCCAAAGGCCGGCTGCGCCACCTGCTGCTGAGCCTGCTGTGCTTCTTCGCCGCCATCAGCGGCGTCAGCTGGCTCATCGACAGCCCCTGGCTGTTCGGGCCCCTGCTGGTCTTCACCACCTTCGCCCTGGTGCTGCTCGGGGCCTGGGGGCCCACCGCCGGCAGCCTCGGCTTCGGCACCCTGCTGGTGTCCCTCTACGCCATGCAGGGCCACGCGGACAGCCCCGCCTTCTGGTACCAGCCGTTGCTGCTCACCCTGGGGGCGGCCTGGTACGGCCTGCTGTCCTGGCTGGTGCTGCTGGCCTGGCCCTACAAGCAGGTGCACGAGCAACTGGCCCAGTGCTACTTCGCCCTGTCCCGCTACCTGCTGGAGAAGTCCCGCTTCTTCGACAGCCCGCAAGAGGAGCACCAGCAACTGCGCCACGGCCTGGCCCAGCTCAATATCCAGCTGGTGAACGCCCTGGAGGTCACCAAGCAGATGCTCAACCGCCGCATCCAGGGCCGCGACCGGCAGGACGCGGAGCTGGGCCGGCTGCTGGCGCTCTACCTGCTGGTGCAGGAAATGCACGAGCGGGCCACCTCCAGCCACTATTCCTACCAGCAGCTCAACCGGGATCTCCACCAGGCCGACGTGCTGGCCGGCTACCAGACCCTGCTGGTGGAGCTGGGCGAGGCCTGCTATAGGCTGGGCTACGCCATCCTCACCCACAATGCCTACCGGCACGGCAAGCGTATCGCCTGGGAGCTGAGCGCGCTGCAGGATCAGCTGGACTACAGCCACCTCAAACGCCACTACCCGCGCACCCTGCTGAGCCCGATGAAGTTCCTGACCCGCAACATGGAGCACCTGCACCGGGCCCTGGTGCGGGCCGAGGCGCTGACCCGGCGGCAGACGCCGCCCGAGGCGGCGCCCATCGAGCTGGCCCGTCCGCCGCGCCAGCCGTTCTGGCCCAAGCTCAAGGCGCTGCTGCATCCCAACTCCATCCTGTTCCGCCACGGGGTGCGCCTGAGCCTGTGCTTCGCCCTCGGCTATTCACTGATCGCCACCCTCGAGCTGGAGCGGGGCTACTGGATCTTGCTGACCATCCTCTTCGTCTGCCAGCCCAGCTTCAGCGCCACCCGCAAGCGCCTGGCACAGCGTACCCTGGGCACCATCGGCGGCCTGCTGGCGGGCATCCCGCTGCTGTACCTCTTCCCCTCGGCCGGGGCCCAGATAGGCATACTGCTGCTGTGCAACTTCATCTTCTTCACCCAGGTGAAGGTCTATTACAGCTGGGCGGTGGGGTTCGTCACCCTGTTCGTGCTGCTGGCCTTCAACCTGCAGGGCAGCGGCCAGGAGCCGGTGTTCCTGCCGCGCCTGCTCGACACCCTGGCCGGCTGCGCCCTGGCCTTTGTGGCGGTGTGGTTCATCTGGCCCGACTGGCAACGACGCCACCTGCCCCGGCTGATGGCCGACGCCATGGCCGCCAACGCCGCCTACCTGGCCGCCATCGCCCGCCAGTTCGAGCAGGGACGCAGTGACGAGCTGGATTACCGGCTGCCGCGCAAGCAGGCCCATCTGGCCGACAACCAGCTGGCCCTGGCCTGGCAGAACATCCGGGTCGAGCCGGTGCCCAAGCACTGGTTGAACCTCTGTTTCGACATCGCCTACCGTAACCACGCCCTGCTGTCCTACCTGTCGACCCTGGGCGCCCATCGCATGCACTCCCAGGTGCTGGCCGACACCCCGGTGCAGGAGCTGGTGACCCGACTCGAAGCCGCGGCCAAGGCTTTGCGCAGTGGCGAGGAGCTGCCCGCCTATACCCCGCTGCCGGTGGCGGTGGCGGACAGCGACGACGAATGGGTGATCCTCACCCGCCAGTTGCTCGGCCATATCACCCTGCTGGTCAACGATCTCTACCAGCTGGCCCGGGGCTTTCGGGAGCAGACGCCGGCAGAGGATGCAGCGACCGCCCGTCTTGGGTAAGATGGCGGCCCAACAGAGGAGTCATTATGTTCGAATTCGAAGGGCGGCAGATAGAAACCGACGCCCAGGGTTATCTGAAGCACCATCAGGACTGGCAGCCGGCCATGGTCGAGCGGCTGGCGGAGCAGGAAGGAATAGCGCTCACCCCCGAGCACTGGGAGGTGATCCGGTTCGTGCGCGCCTTCTACCTCAAATACAACACCTCCCCGGCCATCCGTGCCCTGGTCAAGGCCATGGCCAGGGAGCTGGGCGAGGAAAAGGGCAACAGCCGCTACCTGTACCGGCTGTTTCCCAAAGGACCGGCCAAGCAGGCCACCAAGCTGGCCGGCCTGCCCAAACCGGTAAAGTGCATCTGAGCCCCGGGCCCTTCGCCCGAAGGGTCCGTTCGTTACCGCCACCAAGGACAGTGCGCCATGTCGTCCATTCCCTTCTCCCGCTCATTGCTGACCCGCATCACCCTGCTGATGCTGATCCTGGTGCTGCTGGCCCTGATCAGCCTGGCGGCCTCGGCCTGGCTGTCCGACAAGAGCGAAGGCAGGGCCTACGTGATCAACAAGGCCGGCTCGCTCAGGATGCAGAGCTACCGCCTGCTCAGCCGGGTGCCGCTGCAGGAGGAGGATGATCTGCTGATGCTGGAGCGGGATCTGCAGGATCCGCTGCTGGTGCGGGTGCTGGACAGCGACGCCCTCAGCCAGGAGCACCGGCAACTGCAGCAGCAATGGCAGCAGCTCAGGCTAAGCCTGCAGCAGGCCGAAGCGCGCGAGCCGGTCCGCGGACAGGTGGCCGCCTTCGTCGACGCCATCGACCTTCTGGTGGCCCAGCTCGAGCAAAACACCGAGGCCAGTCTCCAGCGCCAGAGCTGGCTGCAGTTCATGGTGATGCTGGCCATGCTGCTGATTTTGGTGGCAGCGGTCATCTACCTGCACCAGCGCCTGCTCACCCCCCTGCGCCGCCTGCTGCTGGTGGCCCGGGCCGTGGGCCAGGGAGATTTTGCCTGCCGCAGCGGCATCGGCGGCGACGATGAAATGGCGGTGCTGGCCGACACCATGGATACCATGAACCGGCAGCTGTCCGAGCTTTACGGCCAACTGGAAGAAAAGGTGGAGCAACAGACCCGGGCCCTGGTGCGTTCCAACCAGACCCTGAGCACCCTCTACGATACCCAGCGCGAGCTGCAGGGAGTCGAGCCCCTCTATCAACGCCTGCCCAGCCTGCTGAACCGACTGGAGCAGCTCACTCCCCTGCGCCAGATCTGCATCCATCTCTACGAAGGCGATGACGACAGCCCCTTCGACGAAGTCACCGCCTGCTCCGAAGCCGGCGGCCCCCGCGACGTCCCCAACTACCGCTGGCCGCTGCAGGATGGCAGCGGCCATTACGGTCAGGTCCTCGCCTACTGCCCGCCGGGGCAAGAGCTGGCGGAGGAGCAGCAACAGCTGCTGGCCAGTATTTTCGATCAGTTCACCACGGCGCTGGCCCTGGACCGGCGCCAGCACCAGTATCAGCAACTGCAACTGATGGAGGAAAGGGCGACCATCGCCCGTGAGCTGCACGACTCTCTCGCCCAGGCCCTCACCTACCTCAAGCTGCAGGTCAGCTATGTGCAGTTGCAACTGCCCAACCCCAGCCCGGAGGTGGCCTCGGGACTGGAGGAAATGCGCGAAGGGCTGAACAACGCCTACCGCCAGTTGCGGGAACTGCTCACCACCTTCCGCCTCAAGCTGGACAAGCCCGGCCTCTACGCCGCCCTGAGCGACACCCTGGCCGAGTTCAGCCGTCGCATGGGCTATGCCATCGATTTCGAATACCGGCTGTCGCCCCACCGGCTGAGCCCCAACCAGACCATCCACCTGGTGCAAATCACCCGCGAGGCCCTGCACAACGTGTTCAAGCACGCCCACGCCAGCCAGGTGGCGGTGCGGGTCTGGCAGCAGGACGAAGAAATCCACCTGTCGGTAGAGGACAACGGCACCGGCATCGAGGCCGGCGCGGAGCAGGGCCAGCACTATGGGCTCAGGATCATGCAGGACAGGGCCGCCAGCCTGGGCGGTACCCTGCGCATCGGTTCCGCTGACGGGGGTGGCACCCTGCTGGAAGTGTGTTTCAGGCCCTGAGGCGTGAGGTGTGAGGTGTGAGGTGTGAGGTGTGAGGTGTGAGGTGTGAGGTGTGAAAATAATAGGCCGGCAAGCCTGCGACAGCAGTGCCGGCCGGATATTTCAGCCGGCACTGCGCATGTCTCTTGGCTTTTCCGCCTGGCGTCGGGCGGGCTTATGCCTGCTCGGGGCGGGGATGACGGGCGGCGGTGTCCTTGATCAGGGCCTGCAGTTCGCCCTGCTGGAACATCTCGATGATGATGTCGCAACCGCCGATCAGCTCCCCTTCGACCCACAGCTGGGGAAAGGTCGGCCAGTTGGCGTATTTGGGCAGCTCGGCGCGAATATCGGGGTTTTGCAGGATATCCACATAGGCGAAGGGCTCGCCGCAGTTCATCAGCGCCTGGGAGGCCTGGGCGGAGAAACCGCAGCTGGGGAACTTGGGCGATCCTTTCATGTACAGCAGGATCGGGTTTTCGCTGATCTGGGTCTTGATTTTCTCAATGGTGTCCATAACCACCTCGGACGGCGTGTTGTTAAAAAAGGCTATTCTACTTTATCCCTCTGCGGTCACAAGAGCGAGGACACATAAATCGGTATCTGCAAGGCAATAAAAGTCCCGCTGAATACCGGGCAGGCTGCTGACAAAGCTTCGGGCTTACTTAGACAGGCACCATGCCAAAACAGGAGGACAAAGGGAACCGCTTCGCCGACCCTCCGCGCCAGGGAGGGCGCGGTGGAGCCTCCATGGACGGATTCACGGCGTGTCGGCGGGGCTGGCCCTTTGGCCGACTTATTCGGTCATGACAACGACTTTGTCATCAAGCTGCCAGCGAATACCGGGGCATTATCCCCTTACAAAAGCTGTTGTTGTTTCGTCATCCGCCAAACTGTTACAATCCTTTCAGCAATTTAGCGGTTTGCGGCTAAGCTCGGATTTGGGCCGTTTCCGCCATGGAAAGAAAGCAAGCAGCAATGTCTCGGCCAGCCCCGGCTGGCACAATCAAAATGGAGAAGATAACAATGGCATTTGAACTTCCCGCACTGCCTTACGCCAAAAATGCTCTGGAACCCCATATCTCCCAGGAAACCCTGGAATACCACTACGGCAAGCACCACAACACCTACGTGGTCAACCTGAACAACCTGGTTCCCGGCACCGAGTTCGAAGGCAAATCCCTGGAAGACATCATCAAGACTTCTTCCGGCGGCATCTTCAACAACGCCGCCCAGGTGTGGAACCACACCTTCTACTGGCACTGCCTGTCCCCCAACGGTGGCGGCGAGCCGACCGGTGCCCTGGCCGACGCCATCAAGGCCGCCTTCGGCTCCTTCGATGCCTTCAAGGAAGAGTTCACCAAGTCCTGCGTGACCAACTTCGGCTCCGGCTGGACCTGGCTGGTGAAGAAGGCCGACGGCTCCGTGGGCATCGTCAACACCTCCAACGCCGGCTGCCCGCTGACCGAGGGCGTTGCCCCGCTGCTGACCTGTGACGTCTGGGAGCACGCCTACTACATCGACTACCGCAACGTGCGCCCCGACTATGTCAAGGCCTTCTGGGCCCTGGTCAACTGGGACTTCGTGGCAGAAAACTTCGCCAAGTAAGTTTTTGTCAGTTGAAAACACCCCGGCCTTCCGGGGTGTTTTTGTTGCTGGCTCTTTTTTAATCAGCCGGCTTGGGTGTAAAATGCGCCCTCTTTTGTTTCTACCCTCTTTCAAAGTGAGTCAAGTCAAGTGAGTATGTCTGTTCCCCGTATCGGCTTCGTGTCCCTCGGTTGCCCGAAAAACCTGGTCGACTCCGAGCGTATCCTGACCCAGTTGCGTATCGAAGGCTACGACGTGGTGCCTTCCTACGATGATGCCGATCTGGTGATCGTCAATACTTGCGGCTTTATCGACAGCGCCGTGCAGGAATCCCTGGAAGCGGTGGGCGAAGCCCTGAGCGAAAACGGCAAGGTCATCGTCACCGGCTGCCTGGGCGCCAAGGAAGATCAAATCCGTGAAGTGCACCCCAAGGTGCTGGAGATCACCGGCCCCCACTCCTACGAGCAGGTGCTGAACCATGTGCACAAGTACGTGCCGCGCCCGGAGTACAACCCCTTCGTCAGCCTGGTACCCGAGCAGGGCGTCAAGCTCACGCCCAAGCATTTCGCCTACCTG
Source organism: Zobellella denitrificans (assembly GCF_002407485.1). Taxonomy (NCBI): domain Bacteria; kingdom Pseudomonadati; phylum Pseudomonadota; class Gammaproteobacteria; order Aeromonadales; family Aeromonadaceae; genus Zobellella; species Zobellella denitrificans. The sequence continues at coordinate 2,174,245 of NZ_CP012621.1, forward strand.
AAGATCTCCGAGGGCTGCAACCACAAGTGCACCTTCTGCATCATCCCCTCCATGCGCGGCGATCTGGACAGCCGCCCCATCGGCGAGGTGCTGAGTGAAGCCCGCCGCCTGGTGGACGCCGGGGTGAAGGAGCTGCTGGTGATCTCCCAGGACACCTCCGCCTACGGGGTGGACGTCAAGCACAAGACCGGCTTCGCCGATGGCATGCCGGTCAAGACCCATATCCAGGCTCTGTGCGAGGAGCTCGGCAAGATGGGGGTCTGGGTACGGCTGCACTATGTCTACCCCTACCCGCACGTGGACGATCTGATCCCGCTGATGCGCGACGGCAAGATACTGCCCTACCTGGATATCCCGCTGCAGCACGCCAGCCCCCGCATCCTGAAACTGATGAAGCGCCCGGGCGCGGTGGAGCGCACCCTGGAGCGCATCCGCAGCTGGCGCGAGATCTGCCCCGAGATCACCATCCGCTCCACCTTTATCGTGGGCTTTCCGGGCGAAACCGAAGAAGACTTCCAGCTGCTGCTCGACTTTATCGAGCAGGCCGAGCTGGATCGGGTCGGCTGCTTCACCTACAGCCCGGTGGAAGGCGCCCGCGCCAACGAGCTGGCGGACCCGGTGCCGGAAGAGGTCAAGCAGGAGCGCTTCGAACGCTTTATGGCGCTGCAGCAGGAGATTTCCACCCGCAAGCTGGCGCAGAAGGTGGGCAAGGTCATCGAGGTATTGATCGACGAGGTGGACGAAGAAGGCGCCATCGGCCGCTCCAGCGCCGACGCCCCGGAAATCGACGGCCTGGTCTACCTCAATGGCGAGACCGAGCTCAAGCCCGGCGACCTGGTCAAGGTGACCGTCACCCACTCCGACGAATACGATCTCTGGGCCGAGCCGGTCTAACTACTGGAGCTCCCAACAAAAGCCCCGTTCGCGGGGCTTTTTTACATCTCCAACCCGATCCAGGTCATGTCATTTGTTATTAAGCAACACCATTGTTGGCATTTTTTTCGCCTTTCGAGTAATTTTTTTAGAGTTCAGTCATACTTTGGTATGGGGATACTCTTAACGCAATCGATTGTCCTGTATAGTGTATCCACTTATGTTACGCAGCCCAGGGTTGTTCCTGGCCCGTCCCATCGAGCCCGGTAGTCCAGATGAATACATTGGAAAAAATTACAAAAAATATAGAGAGTTTCAGCAAGTCTGAAAGGAAAGTGGCGGAAGTGATCCTGGCTTCGCCGCAAACCGCCATCCATTCCAGCATCGCCGCCCTGGCCAAGCTGGCGGATGTGAGCGAGCCGACCGTCAACCGCTTCTGCCGCCGGCTCGATACCAAGGGCTTTCCCGATTTCAAGCTGCACCTGGCCCAGAGCCTGGCCAACGGCACCCCCTACGTGAACCGCCACGTGGAAGAAGACGACGGTCCCGAGTCCTATACCGCCAAGATCTTCGAGTCCAGCATGGCCTGCCTGGACTCGGCCCGGCACAGCCTGGACCCGCAGGCGGTCAACCGCTGCGTGGATATCCTGACCCAGGCCAAGAAGCTGTCCTTCTTCGGCCTCGGCGCCTCTTCCGCCGTGGCCCACGATGCCATGAACAAGTTCTTCCGCTTCAACGTGCCGGTGCTGTGCTTCGACGACGTGGTGATGATGCGCATGAGCTGCATCAGCAGTTCCGAAGGCGATGTGGTGGTGCTGATCTCCCACACCGGCCGCACCAAGGCGCTGGTGGAAATCGCCCAGCTCGCCCGCCAGAACGATGCCATCGTCATCGGCCTCACCGCCAAGGACTCGCCCCTGGCCCGGGAGTGCACCATGGTGCTGTCGATGGACGTGCCGGAAGACACCGACGTCTACCTGCCGATGGCCTCCCGCCTGGCCCAGATGGTGCTGATCGACGTGCTCGCCACCGGCTTTATCCTGCGCCGCGGCACCAAATTTCGGGAAAACCTGAAGAAAGTTAAGGAAGGGATAAAAAATTCACGATTTGATAACCCTCACCTTTGATTTTGATCAAATGGCCGGCAAATACCGGCCATTTTTGTGACCGAGTCTACACTTTGGTCCTCGCTTCGGTTATTATCGGTAACAATTTACAAAACCAAGGATGCAGCGTCAGGCCGTGAGCAAGCCACTTATCACCTACCGAGAGCCCATTACGGCTCAATTGGCACCCACCAGGCTCCCGTCTGTAGACATCCGTCGTTCGTCCCCTATTCGCAGCCTGCCAGGCTTAAAAAGCAATCCGAACTTCCCCTCTTTATTACATCTACATCTCTATTGGAGTCTCTTATGTTAAGACGTACCAAGATTGTCACCACCCTGGGCCCGGCCACCGACCGCGACAACAACCTGGAAGGGATCATCGCCGCCGGCGCCAACGTGGTGCGCATGAATTTCTCCCATGGTACTCCGGAAGATCACATGGCCCGCGCCAACCAGGTGCGTGAAATTGCGAAAAAGCTGGGCAAGCACGTGGCCATACTGGGTGACCTGCAGGGGCCCAAAATCCGGGTGTCCACCTTCAAGGACGGCAAGATCCACCTCAATATCGGTGACAAGTTCGTGCTGGACGCGGATCTGCCCAAGGGTGAAGGCAACCAGGAACGCGTCGGTATCGACTACAAGGAGCTGCCGCAAGACGTCAGACAGGGTGACATCCTGCTGCTCGACGACGGCCGCGTCCAGCTGCGGGTCGAAGGTGTGGACGGCAACAAGGTACTGACCGAAGTCACCGTGGCCGGCCCCCTGTCCAACAACAAGGGCATCAACAAGAAAGGCGGCGGCCTGTCCGCTCCGGCCCTGACCGACAAGGACAAGGAAGACATCAAGACCGCCGCCAAGATCGGCGTCGACTACCTGGCGGTGTCCTTCCCCCGTACCGGTGAAGACATGCGCATTGCCCGTGAACTGGCCCGCGCCGCCGGCAGCAACGCCAAGCTGGTGGCCAAGGTGGAGCGCGCCGAAGCGGTGGCCACCGACGCCGCCATGGAAGACGTGATCCTGGCCTCCGACGTGGTGATGGTGGCTCGGGGCGACCTGGGCGTGGAAATCGGCGATCCCGAGCTGGTCGGCGTGCAGAAGAAGCTGATCCGCACCTCCCGCCGCCTGAACCGGGTGGTGATCACCGCCACCCAGATGATGGAATCGATGATCACCGCGCCCCTGCCCACCCGTGCCGAGGTGATGGACGTGGCCAACGCCGTGCTGGATGGCACCGACGCCGTGATGCTGTCCGCCGAAACCGCCGCCGGCCAGTTCCCGATCGAAACCGTGAAGGCCATGGCCGAGGTTTGCCTGGGCGCCGAGAAGCACCCCAGCGTCAACGTGTCCAACCACCGCATGAACTTTACCTTCACCTCGGTGGAGGAAACCGTGGCCATGTCCACCATGTACGCGGCCAACCACCTGCAGGGCGTCAAGGCCATCGTGGCCCTGACCCAGTCCGGCACCACCCCGCTGCTGATGTCCCGCATCAGCTCCGGCCTGCCGATCTTCTCCCTGTCGCGGGAAGCCAAGACCCTGGCCTGGACCAACCTGTATCGCGGCGTGACCCCGGTCTACTTCAAGCCCGACGACAACCTGAGCAATGCCGAGATCTGCCGCGAGGCCCTGGCTACCCTGAAGAAGGCCGGTTACGTCAGCTCCGGTGATCTGGTCCTGCTCACCCACGGCGACATGATGGAAGTGGTCGGCAGCACCAATACCTGCAAGATCCTGACCGTGGAATAAGCGGCCGAAGCTGGAAGCTAGAGCACCGATCAGTTTAAAACGTGAGCCGTTCGATATCTCACCTGTAGGCGCCCGTTTACGTGGCGCAAACCTGCAACGGCGTGGGACGTGGAAGTTGAGCGCCGGTTTGTGCCGGCTAAAGCGACACCTACAGCGGCACAAACCGGCAGCTAGGCAGAGCCTGGCTGCCTGATTTTTAAACTATATGACGTTCTAGAAGAAATATAAAAAGGCCGGGCATTTGCCCGGCCTTTTCTGTTGATGGCGGTCGGCGTCTCAGGCCGCGTCAGACTTTTTTGGCATCTCCCGGCTCAGCACCCCGGGGGCGAAGCTGTCCACCGCGATGGCACGGCGGCGCAGCTCCTCGGCCTTGTTCAGGCGCTGGGCTTCGGTATCGCTGATAATATCCTGAGCCCTCGCCTGCGCCAGCATCTGCTCGAAGGGCAGCTTGCGCGGCAGCCGGCCGGCCTTCTGCGCCTCCAGCAACTTCTGCTCGATGCCCTGCACCGACACCATGGCCAGGAAGGCCGCTTCCACCTCGCCCAGGCCCGGTTCGCTGTCCCTGGGCACATAGCACAAGTGGGTCAGGCGATCGCGCACTCCGCCCGGGGTCATCAGCCGCTTGCAGATGGCCTGGGCGTGCTTGTCCAGCGGCTTCCTGTAGCGGTTGCCCAACGGGAAAATCAGTGCCTTCAGCGTCACCGCCACCGCCCGGTTGGGGAAGTTCTGGAAGAAACCGTCCAGGGCTTCGCCGATCTGGTGCAGGTTGCGGCCCACCGCGTAGTGCACGAAGGGCAGCTCGTCGGCGAGACGGCCGTTGTCCTCATAGAACTTGAGGGTGGCGGAGGCCAGGTAGAGGTGGCTCAGCACATCCCCCAGGCGGGCCGAGATCATCTCCTTGCGCTTGAGGTCGCCGCCCATGATCAGCATGGACATGTCGGCACACAGGGCCAGGGCCTTGCTCATGCGGGCCAGTTGCCGGTAATAGCCGGCGGTGGGCCCGGATACCGGCGCGCCATTGAAGCGGGCACCGGTGAGCCCCTGCCAGAAGGCGCCGAAGACGTTGCCGGCGGCGAAAGCGATATGCTGGAACAGCAAGCGGTCGAACTGCTCCAGGCCTGCCTTCTCGTCCGGGTTGGCCGCCGCCTCCAACTCCTTCAGTACATAGGGATGGCAGCGGGTGGCACCCTGGCCGAAGATCATCAGGTTGCGGGTGAGGATATTGGCCCCTTCCACGGTGATCGCCACCGGAATGCCCATGTAGTTGTGGGCCAGGTAGTTCTTGGGCCCCATCTGGATGGCCTTGCCCGCGTGCACGTCCATGGCGTCGTCCATCACGGTGCGGGCCATTTCGGTCATGTGATATTTGGAGATGGCGGTGACGATGGCCGGGCTCTCCTGCAGATCCAGGCCGCGGGTGGTCAGCCGGCGCGCCGCCTCCAACTGGTAGGTGAAGCCGCCGATGCGGGCCAGGGCTTCCTGTACGCCCTCGAACTTGCCGATGGACAGGCCGAACTGCTTGCGCACATAGGCATAGGCGCTGGTGCTCTGCACCGCCAGGTGACCGCTGGCGGTACCCAGGGCCGGCAGGGAGATGCCGCGACCGGCGGACAGGCACTCCACCAGCATGCGCCAACCGCGACCGGCATAATCGGGACCGCCGATGATCCAGTCGAGGGGGATGAATACGTCCTTGCCCCGGGTGGTACCGTTGAGGAAGGCCAGGCCCATGGGGAAGTGGCGATCGCCTATCTCCACCCCGGGATGGCTGGTGGGGATCAGGGCACAGGTAATGCCAAGCTCGGGCTTGTCGCCCAGCAGGCCGTCCGGATCCTGGAGCTTGAACGCCAGGCCCAGCACGGTGGCGCGCGGTGCCAGGGTGATGTAGCGCTTGTCCCAGTTCAGGCGGATGCCGAGTACCTGTTCGCCCTTGTACTCGCCCCGGCACAGCACGCCGCTGTCGGGAATGGCGCCGGCATCGGAGCCGGCTTCCGGCCCGGTGAGGGCAAAACAGGGCACCTCGGTTCCCCTGGCCAGGCCTGGCAGCCAGCGATCCTTCTGCTCCTGGGTACCGTAGTGCATCAGCAGTTCGCCGGGTCCCAGGGAGTTGGGTACCATCACGGTGACGGCGGCGCTGATGCTGCGGCTGGCGATGCGGGCCACGATGGTGGAATTGGCATAGGCGGAAAAGTCCCGGCCGCCGTAGGACTTGGGGATGATCAGCGAGAAGAAACCCTCCCTCTTGATATAGTCCCACACCGGCTCGGGCAGTTCGCGCTCGTCGTTGACGATATGATGATCGTCCAGCATGGCGAGCAGGGTTTCCACCTGGTTGTCGAGAAAAGCCTGCTCTTCGTCGGTGAGGGAGGAAGGACCATAGGCCGCCAGCTTGGACCAGTCCGGCTTGCCGCAGAACAGCTCGCCGTCCCACCACACCGAGCCGGCCTCCATCGCCTCGCGCTCGGTGGCCGACAGCGGCGGCAGTATCTTCTTGAAGGTGGCGAAGGCCGGCCCACTGATCCATTTCTTGCGTAAACTCATGCTCCCTCTCCTTAGTAACCGGGATGGCAAATCAACAGGGCTTGGCACCGACGCCACTGGCCAGGTAAGGGATCACCTTACGCACCAGCCCTTCCACATCTATTTCTTCGTTGAAATCGGTACGGGCGATATCGCGCAGGGCCTCGCTGGAGGCCATGGTGAACACCACTGTGCCCAGGGTGAAGTGCAGCCGCCAGAACACGTCGGCGGAGGACAGCTCGGGCGCCGCCTTGCGGATGGCCTGGGTGAAATGCTCCAGCACCTCGCCGTAGTGGTTGACAATAAACCAGCGCAGGAAACCCTGGTTGTCGATATAACCGCGGCCCAGCAACTGCAGGAAAATCTCCGGGCCCCGGCGCTTAATCCTGGTCAGCGCCATCAGCGGCGCCACGAAACTGTCGAACACCTGATGCAGATTGGTGTCCGGCTCCGCCAGCAGGCGTTTCAGGGCTTCGTCGACACCGGGCATAAAGATCGCCAGGTAACGGTCCATCACCGCCTTGATCAGATCCTTCTTGGAGCCGAAGTGGTAATTGACCGATGCCAGGTTGACGTCGGCCGCACTGGTGATGAGCCTGAGCGAGGTCTCGCTGAACCCCTGCTCGGCGAACAACACCTCGGCGGCGTCGAGGATCTTCTGCTTGGTATCTTTCTTGCTCACTGATCACCTCAAAATAAAACACATGTTTAAAATTTACGTTTCAAAACCGGTTGCTGTCAAGTTAAAAACGCATCGAAAAAATTTTACGCTATACGGCATCTTTTGCGGGAACCTTCTGCCCTATCCCCGCTCAAAAGTAATGCCACTGCAATTAAGCACTAAGTCTTTGCCCAGCTCTGCTGGGCATTTTTTTGGGTAAAATCCGGTGATGAGTCCGGCATTGTCAAAAGAGGAGCCTATCATGAGCCTGGCCGATGCTCCGGCAGAAGTTCAACTGGCGGTGGACCTGATCGAATTGCTGGAAGTGAATGAAGTGAGTCCCGCGCTGGCGCTGGCCGCCCTGGCCATCGTCACCCGGGATTTCAAACGCAAACTGGAACGGCAGCAGGAGCTGGAAGGCGGAAGCTAGAAGCTGGAAGCCTGACTCTTGGTCACAAGTCCGGCTGTCTGATTTAACGCAAAGAAGAGGCAGCAGGGCCACCTCCGCCGACACGCCGCAAGTACGTCCATGTAGGCTCGCACATGCCATCCCTGGCATGTGACGGTCGGCGGAGGCAATCCCTGTTGCCTCTTTCAAGCCCCGACGTCGCCTGATGGTGGTGCTAGCGCACCGATCAGTTTAAAAGTTGAGCAGTGCGATGTTTCTTGGGGCGCGGGCGGCCCGCCCGCGCTCCTGTAGGCGCCCGTTTACGTGGCGCAAAAAAACAGCGCCGGATCTGGACATCCGACGCCGTTTGCACCCACCGGTTTGTGCCGGCTACAGCGACACCTACAACGGCAGCTAAAACATGGGCGACGACGACAAAAGATAGTGCCGAGCCTTCTTGCCCATTTTTAAACCATATGACGTTCTGGAAGCTGGAAGCGTTGCGCTTCCAGCTTCCGCTGTCAAACCGGGCTCGTCAGAGCTCTTCTTCCAGGTAGGCGTAGCCTTCCAGGCCGGCGGAGAGCTCCTTCAGCAGCATGGCGCGGGTTGCCTCGTCCAGATCCGGGTGGCTGGCCTGCAGCTCGTACTGGGCGTTGATCACGCTGGGATCGATGTCCACGTAGCGCAACAGCTCGGCCACGTTGCTGCCTTCCTTGATGTTGTTGATCTGCACCTGGCCCCGTTCGTCCAGCACCACCTCGGCGCTGTGGGTGTCGCCGAACAGGTTGTGCATGTCACCCAGGATCTCCTGGTAGGCCCCCACCAGGAAAAAGCCCAGGTAATGGGGCTGGCCGGGCATGAACTCCGGCATCGGCAGCGTGGTCTCCACCCCCTGGCCATCCACGTACTGATCGATGGCGCCGTCGGAATCGCAGGTGATGTCCAGGATCACCGCCCGCCGGCTCGGCGGCCGGTCCAGGCCGTCCAGCGGCAGCACCGGGAAGATCTGATCGATACCCCAGGCATCGGGCAGGGACTGGAACAGGGAGAAGTTGACGAAGCACTTGTCCGCCAGCTTCTCGTTCAGCTCGTCCATGATGGGCCTGTGCGCCCGGTTGACCGAGTCCAGCCTGGCCTTGATACCGAGGCAGATATTGAGGTGTACCTCTTCGGCCCAGGCCCGGTCCTGCAGGCTCATCAGCCCCATGTTGTACTGCTCGTGCACGTCGGCCAGCTCGGCCACGGTGTCGTGGTAGATCTCGAGCAGGGGCGGATCGTCCCGGCACAGGTCTTCCCAGGTTTCCCACATGTTCTGCAGCAGGAAGGGCGCATCGTCCGCCGGCGCCGCCGGCTGGGTCGGGGTGGCCGATTCGATGCTGATCACGTTGGCCACCAGCATGGCGTGGTGGGCGGTGATGGCCCGGCCCGACTCGCTGATGATGCGCGGATAGGGCAGGTCGAATTCACGACAGACGTTGCCGATGCCCCACACCACGTTGTTGGCATATTCGCGCAGGTTGTAGTTGGCGGAGCAGTAACTCTGGGAGCGGGTCCCTTCGTAGTCCACGCCCAGGCCGCCGCCCACGTCGACGATGTCCACCGGCACGTCCAGCCGGCGCAGCTCGGCGTAGAAGCGGCCGCATTCGCGGATGCCCTTCTGGATGTCGCGGATATTGGCGATCTGCGAGCCCAGGTGGAAGTGCAGCAACTGCAGCCAGTCGATGCAGCCGGCGTCCTTCAGCTGGTTGACCAGGGCCAGCACCTGGGAGGCGCTCAGGCCGAACTTGGACTTCTCGCCGCCGCTGGACTGCCACTTGCCCGCGCCCTGGGAGGCCAGACGGGCGCGCACGCCCAGGCGCGGCGTCACGTTGATGCGTTTGGCCTCCGCCATCACCAGCTCGAGTTCGGACAGCTTCTCGATCACGATATAGACCTGGTGGCCCATCTTGGTACCGAGCAGGGCCAGGCGCACATACTCCTTGTCCTTGTAGCCGTTGCACACGATCACCGACTCGGTCTCGTGGGTATGGGCCAGCACCGCCAGCAGCTCGGGCTTGGAACCCGCCTCCAACCCCAGCCGTGGCTTGTCCTTGTAGGCCTTGGTGACCGCGTCCAGCACGCCGCGCTGCTGGTTGACCTTGATCGGGTAAACGGTCAGGTAGTCCCCCTCGTAGCCATAATCCTCGATGGCGCCGTTGAAGGCATTGAACAGGGCGTCGATACGGCTCTTGATGATGTCGGGGAAACGCAGCAGCACCGGGGCGGCATAGCCTTCGGCCTTGAGCTGCTCGACCACCTCGGAGAGCACCACCCTGGCCTCGGGGCGGGTTTTGTCGGGCGTGACAACGACGCGTCCCTGGTCGTCCAGATGAAAGAAACCGGCGCCCCAGTAAGGCAGGTTATACACCTTGAGCGCGTCGTTTGCGGACCATTCTGCCATGTTCTTTGTCCCCATTCAGTGTAAGGGCCATAGAAGATCCGGACCTCGGTAAGACCCGGTGCGATAATTGTTCGGCGCCCAGGGTGTGGGCTCCCTCGCTTCAGCAAGCAACACCGTTACATCCTAAATATAGTAACGGCCTAAAGACGGCTTGGCCTGAAAATCGGGGGGCGAGTGTACACACAGAGCCGGGCCATGACCAGAGCATGACCCCGGCAGACGACAAATTTATTGCGCCGCCACCGTCATGACGGCAGGCCCCAGCACCTGCAGGAAATAGCGGCCGCAACGACGGCCCAGCTGGTAGTCCTGATCCAGCTGGGCCCGGGTCGAGCCCAGCACCCGGCTTTGCAGCGGCCGGTGGGGGAAGATTTCGATCACCCGGGCATCGGCCGGCGGCCGGCGGATAAAGTCGTGGGCATCGTTGAAACAGCGTTCGTGGGCTTCCACTATCTGCAGCAGGTCCCCCAGCCGCTCCCGCCCTATCCAGCCTTCCAGCCGGCGAGCCCACTGCAGGCTGAAGCGGCTGTGCTGGGGCAGGGTACGAACCACCACTATGGTGCGCGCGCCCCGGCGATAGGCCTCGCGCACCGGTATGGCGTCGGCCACGCCGCCGTCCACGAAGCGCTCGCCCTGCCAGTCGACCCCGGCCCGGTAGAACAGGGGGATGGCGCTGGAGGCCTTGAGCCCCAGCAGCCAGTCGCCATCGGCCGGCCGGAAATAATGGGGCCGGTAGTCACGTGCCCGGGTACTGCAAAACAGCAGTTCCCGCCCTCCCAATCGCTTCTGACCGGTACGGGTATCCAGCGGCAGGGTCTGACCGAGCACCTCGAAATACCAGTCCAGATCCACCAGGTCGCCGCCGCGGGCGAAATGCAGCGGCCGGAAGAACTCGGCGCGGGTGGTATAGCCGCTGATCACTTCACGGGCGTAGCCGTGGGCGGCACACATGTAGGCGGCCAGGTTCTGGGCGCCGGCCGAGGTGCCGATCAGGATATCGAAGGGATCGAAGCCTTCTTCCAGGAAGGCGTCGAGCACGCCGGCGGTAAAGATCCCCCGCTGGCCACCCCCTTCGCAAACCAGGGCAAGCCGGCCCCGGAGGCCGTCGGTACGGACATAGAGCGGTGCTATCTGGTCCAGGCTGACCGGAACATGGTTGGTCATGGCGTATCCCTGTCATCAAATCATCACGACGGCGCAATACCGCCGTCACGGGGGCTTCCTAGCTTGGGTACCACTGCAAGGGAGGAAGCCGTTATGTTATCTGTCGACACCCTGGCCGCCGAGTACCTGCCCAGGTGGCAGCATTTTCCCGGCTGCAAAGCGCTGTTGCGTTATCTGCTGCACGAGCAGGCCTTCGTCGAGTTCGCCGAACAGTACCCGCACCTGCGCGGGCTGGATTTTGTCGAGCAGGTGCTCGACTATTTCCGCTTTCAGGTGACCCTGCGAGAACAGGAGCTGGAGCATATCCCGGCTTCGGGCCCCCTGGTGATCATCGCCAACCACCCCATCGGCTCCCTCGACGGCCTGGCGCTGCTCAAGCTGGTGTCCCGGGTCCGTCCCGACACCCGCATCATCGCCAACCAGGTGCTGGCACGGCTCGAGCCGCTGGCCTCCCTGTTGCTGCCGGTGGACAACATGACCGGCAGGACCGCCCGTGCCCAGCTGGCCGCCGTTCATCAGCACCTGGATCAGGGCGGCACGGTGATCGTCTTTCCCGCCGGCGAAGTCTCCCGCCTGGGCCCCAAGGGCATCCGTGACGGCCGCTGGCATTCGGGCTTTATCCGCCTGGCCACCCGGGCCCGGGCGGCCATAGTGCCGGTGCATATCCGCGGACGCAATTCCGCCTTCTTTTATTTAAGCTCACTGGCCAGCCGTCCGCTGGGCGGTTTGCTGCTGGTACGGGAAATGTTTCGCCAGCGGAACAAACAGATAGCCCTGCGCATCGGCCAACCCATCGCCTGGGAGAGCTGCCGCCAGACCGGCCTCAACGACAAGGGGCTCTGCCTGCTGTTTCGCCGCCATCTGTACCGCCTGGGCAAGGGCAAGCCCGGCCTGCTCGAGACCCAGGTGGCGATAGCGCCCCCCGAACCCCGGCAGCAGTTGAAAAAGGCGGTGGAAAAATGCGAGCTGCTGGGCCAGACCCAGGATGGCAAGGCGATTTATCTCACCCGCAACCACAGATCCGGCCATTGCGTGATACTGCGGGAGATAGGGCGGCTGCGGGAGCTGTCGTTCCGCGCCGTGGGCGAAGGCACCGGCAAGCGGCGGGATCTGGATCCCTTCGACGACGATTATTACCAGTTGCTGCTGTGGGATCCGCAAGAGCTGGAAGTGATCGGCGCCTACCGCTTTGTGCCCACCGCCGAGCAACTGGCCCGCAAGGGCCTGGCCGGCCTCTACAGCCATCACCTGTTCGATTACGACGAAACCATGCAGCCCTTCCTGGCCCAGGGCCTGGAACTCGGCCGCAGTTTCATCCAGCCCGCCTACTGGGGCCGGCGCAGCCTGGACTACCTCTGGTTCGGCATCGGCGCCTTCCTCGCCCGCCACCCCCATTACCGCTACCTGTTCGGGCCCGTCTCGCTGAGCGCCGCCCTGCCGGTGCCGGCGCGGGATCTGCTGGTGGCCTTCTACCGCCTGCATTTCCCGGCGTCCGCCGCCCTGGCCCGCTCGCGCCGGCCGCTGCCGCCGACGACGCCCGCCCTGCGCGACACCTTCGGCGGCGAGGATTACCACCAGGATCTGACGCTGCTCAAGCAGTTGCTGGACAACATGGGCGTCGGCATCCCTACCCTGTACAAGCAGTATTCGGAGCTGTGCGAGCCGGGCGGCGTGCAGTTTGTCGACTTCGGTACCGATCCTGACTTTGCCGACTGCATCGACGGCCTGGTGCTGGTGGATCTGCACCGGCTCAAGGCCAGCCGCTATCAGCGCTATATCGCCCCCCATCTGCCGGAAAAGGCGGAGCCGTCAGCGGTCGCTGTGACCTAGGTTGCGCTCGGGGGCTATCTTGTCCCGCAGGCGCTGCTTGACTTCCTTGGCCTCGGGGAAACCGTTGTCGGCCACCCGGCACCAGATCAGCTCGCCATCCACATAGATCTGGAACTGGCCCTTGTCCCCCGGGATCAGGGCCACCTCCCCCACCTCGTCGGCGAAGGTCGACAAGATCTCCTGGGCCAGCCAGGCCGAGCGCAGCAGCCAGCGGCACAGGGTGCAATAACGGATCTCCACTCTGGGTTTCATGCTCTCTCCTCCCAAAAGGCGCAGCATGACCCAAGCCGCCGCCGGGGTAAAGAGCAGGAAAGCGCCCGTGGGCGCTTTCCGTGTCAGTCAATAGAGGGACACCTTGGGCCATACCAGCCAGAGGCCGACGGCACCAGCCAGCGCCGCCGAGGCCAGGGCTCCCAGGGCCGCGGGCCAGGGCCCCCGGCCGCGCAAGCCCTGATCCACCAGGGGCGGCACCAGCGCCAGCGCCACCACCCACCAATCCAGGGGGATGAACTGCCAGCACAGGGCGAGCCAGAGCACGTAGCCGGCGGTCATCTCCCTGTCGGGCAGCCCCCGGCTCAGTCCGGCCAGCCAGAGGAAGCCGGCCAGCACCGCCAGGGCGCCCCCGGCCTGGGCCAGCAGCACGCTGCCGCCGATGGCCACCACCAGGGTGAACATGGCCGCGCCGGCCACGAAGCCGATCCCGACGCCAGGGCCTGGGCGCCATTCCCGCCAGCCCTGCCACAGCAAGAAGGCCAGCAGGCCGATGATGGCCTCGGGATAGCGGGGCAGCAGCGGCCACAGGGCCAACAGGAACACACCGCCAGCCAGCACCAGGCGCAGCAGCCGCCCTGTGGCCGCGGGCACCAGCCCCGCCAGGGCCACCGCCCAGAACACCACCGGCAGCCAGTGGATACCCCGGCTCGGCCAGAAATACCAGTGCGCCGCCCATCCCAGGGTCGCCCATACCGCCAGCCCCGCAGCCCACCAGAACAACGACGGGCGCCACCATCCGATGGCGCCCGCTATTGCGGCCGGCAGCAGGGTTTGAATCAGCAGATCCAAGCCCATGACAGCCTCCTTCGGTTACTGGCGGATACCTTCGACAAACAGCCGGATGGTGATGTCGTCGCCTACCCCGGGCAGGCCGTAGCTCATGCCGAAGTCGCTGCGCTTGATCTCGGCCTGGGCATTGAAGCCGTTGCGGTAACCGCCCCAGGGATCGTCACCTTCACCGATAAACTGCACGTCGAAGGTCACCGGCTTGGTCACACCGTGCACGGTCAGGTTGCCCGCAAGCTTGCCGCCGTCCTTGTCGCCCTCGTAGCCGGTGCTTTCGAAATCCAGGGTCGGGTACTGGCGCACGTCGAAGAAATCGGGGCTGCGCAGGTGCTTGTCACGGTCTTCGTGGTTGGTGTCGATGCTCTCGGCCTGGATGGTGAAACGGGCCTTGGCCGCGCCGGGGTTGTCACCGTCGAAATGATAATCGCCCTCGAACTCGTTGAAGCGGCCCAGCAGGGTGCTGACCTGAAGGTGTCCCACCTCGAACACCACTGTGGTGTGGGCCGGATCGACCTTGTAGTCGGCAGCCAGGGCGGGACCTGCCAGCAGCAGGGAAGAGAACAACAGGGTTGCGGTGGTTTTCATAACGATCTCCGTCATTATTGGCATGCTGCGTATCATTCGCAGGTTTCTGTTCGTGCTCGATAGTAAGATCCCCGGCAGGTGAGAACAATCTCGCCTGAAATAAAACATTATCAACCATTAGTAAACAATACTATGCTGTGATCAGCAGCGTCAGTCACCAGGGGATAGAAGTATCGCTAAAAGCATAGTGTGCGGGGACATAAGGATGGGAAAAAATACCGGCGCTTGCGCGCCGGCTTGGGACCAGCTCGGCAAAACAACTTCAGATCCCTAAAGGGCATGTGCCCATGCAAGCACCCAGGGACGGCCGGGTTCCAGCCTAATAAAACCCGAGCCGCATCGCCGCTTGCATCGACAGCTTCACTCTATCGGCCGGGGAACCATGAATAAAATGAATTATTAACATTTTTGCATGGCGTATTTTAATATCACTGTCATCCGTGTCCTGGACGGGATCAAGAGAGAGGCACCGCGGAGAAAGGCGGAAAAAGCAACGGATGCATCACAAAAAACAGCCAATGCCTCCGCAACCAGGGACACAATCAATAACGAGAGGAAAAAACGATGGATCAGCTGTCCGCCATCCGGGTGTTCTGCAAGGTGGTCGAGCTGCAAAGCTTCACCAGGGCCGCCCAACAGCTGGAGCTGTCGGTGGCCATGGTCTCCAAACAAATCGGCCTGCTCGAGCAGCACCTCAACGCCCGGCTGCTGATGCGCACCACCCGCCGGGTCAGCGTCACCGAGGCCGGCCACCTCTACTACGAGCGCTGCCACGCCATACTGGCCGAGCTGGAGCAGGCCAACGCCCTGATCTCCGATCACGGTCGCCAGCCCAGCGGGCGCATCCGCATCTCGGTGCCCATGGATTTCGGCAACCTCAAGGTGGCGCCCCTGCTGGCGGAGTTCAACCGGCGCTATCCGGATATCCAGCTCGACCTGGAGTACAGCGACCGGCTGGTGGCCCTGGTGGAGGAAAACTTCGATCTGGCCCTGCGCATCGGCACCCTGGCGGATTCGTCGCTGATCGCCCGGCCCCTGGCCCAGGTGACACTGCTGACCTGCGCCGCCCCCGACTACCTGGCCCGGCACGGCACCCCCACCCATCCGGAGCAGCTTGCGGAGCACAACTGCCTGCTCTACACCCTGAGCGATCCCCAGTGGCTGTATCGCCGCCAGGGACACAGCTACCACATCCGGCCCAAGGGGGTGATGCGGGCCAACACCGGCCGCGCCCTGGCGCTGGCGGCCAGCCAGGGCATGGGCATCATCATGCAGCCCCTGTTCATTGTGGAGGATTATCTGGCGAAAGGAGAGCTGGTGCCCCTGCTGGAAGAGTTCCAGTTGCCGGCACTCACCCTGAACCTGGTGTATCCGCACCGGCATTTCCTGCCCGGCAGGGTCAAGTGCTTTGTGGACTATATGGAGGACTGCTTCAAGCACTAGCTGGAGCACCGCTCAGTTTAAAAAGCCACCAAGTCGGCGCTCCTCCTGTAGCCGCCCGTTTAGGTGGCGCACACTTGTAAACGGCGGGGAGCCTGACAGCCCGGCGCGTTTTCTTCCGCCGGCCTATGGTGCCAGCTAAAGCGGCACCTACAGCGGCACCTGCAGCGGCATCTACGCGACAGCCACAGCGGCATCTACCGCCAGCGCGTCAGCGCACCACGCCGCTCAGAAATTCCTGACGGGTATCGGGCCGGCTCTTGAAGATGCCGCCGAGGGAAGTGGTGGTGGTGGTGCTGGTGGCGTCCATCACCCCGCGCGCCTTGACGCAATAATGGGTGGCGGTGATGCTGACCGCCACGTCGTCCGACTCCAGCAGGGTCTGCAGCGCTACCAGTATCTGCTGGTTCAGCCGCTCCTGCACCTGGGGCCGGCGGGCGAAAAACTGCACTATGCGGTTGATCTTGGACAGGCCGATCACCTTGCCGCGGGGAATGTAGGCCACGGTGGCGGTACCGTCTATGGTCACAAAGTGGTGCTCGCAGGTGCTGGTGAGGGTGATGTCCCGCACCTGGACCATTTCGTCCACCTTCATCTTGTTGTCGATCAAGGTAATCTTGGGGAAATGGGCATAGTCTAGGCCGGAAAAGATCTCCCGGACATACATCTTGGCAATCCGCTCGGGGGTTTCGGCCAGGCTGTCGTCTTCCAGATCCAGCCCCAGCACATCCATCATCTCGGTCATCAGCCCGGTGATGCGGGACTGTTTTTCCTCCAGGGTCAGGTTGTTGCCCCGCATCGGGGTCTCCAGTCCTCGGGCCTCCAGGGCGGAACGAACCCGGATGGCGGCATCACTCAAAGCGGTCATGGCTATCTCCGTGGGAGAGTTGAAATACGGAAAAAAAAACTGTTGGAATGGTAGTTCATTTAGCGCCCGCTGTGAATGACGGATTCGCATCGCGGAAACGCCAAGAAATATGTTAAAAAATGTTTTAATCTGAAAGAATCATCCCCACGCCGATCAACTCAGGTAACTTATATATGGCCATTATCGACTGCTGCAGCCAACCTGGCCTGCGCCCCTATCTCGATGCCAAGAACGACATGCTGAGCCGGCTCGAGGCGATCGCCGCCACCGACATCATTCCCCTCGAGCAGGCCCTGAACCACATCCTGGCCGAGGCCGTCAGCTCCCCCATCGACGTGCCCTCCTTCGCCAACTCGGCGATGGACGGCTACGCCCTGCGCGCCGAGGATCTGGTCGAGGGCCAGGGCCTGCAGCTGGTCGGCACCAGCCTGGCCGGCCATCCCTTCGGCGGCCGGGTCGGCCCCGGCGAGTGCGTGCGCATCATGACCGGCGCCGCCCTGCCGCTCGGTGCCGACAGCGTGGTGATGCAGGAAAACTGCCGCTCCGAGCACAACGTCGTTTATCCTTGTGGGCCGGTGAAAACAGGCCAGCACGTGCGCCTTCCCGCCGAGGATCTGGCCCAGGGCGAAGTGGTGTTCGACGCCGGCACCCGTATCAACGCCCGGGTGCTGTCGGTGCTGGCGTCCCTGGGGCTGGAGCAGATCTGCGTGCGCCGTCCGCTGACCCTGGCCCTGCTGTCCACCGGCGACGAACTGAAAAACCCGGGCGAACTGCTCGCCCCCGGCGATATCTACGACTCCAACCGCATCGGGGTGCGCGCCATGCTGGAGCGGCTCGGCATCCGGGTGCTCGACTACGGCATCCTGGCCGACGACCCCGAACTGATCCGTGAGCATTTTCTCAAGGCCGCGCGGGAGGCCGATGCGCTGATCACCTCCGGCGGCGTCTCGGTGGGGGACGCGGACTACACCAAACAGGTGCTGGAAGAGGTGGGCCGGATCGGCTTCTGGAAGCTGGCCATCAAGCCGGGCAAGCCCTTCGCCTTCGGCCATATCGGCAACTGCGCCTTCTTCGGCCTGCCCGGCAACCCGGTATCCGCCGCCGTCACCTTCCACCTGCTGGTGCGCCCCGCCCTCGCCCGCCTGGCCGGCGAGCGCCTCGCACCCACCCCGCTGCTGCAGGCCCGGGCGCTGATGCCGTTCAGGAAAAGCCCGGGGCGGATGGACTTTCAGCGCGGCATCGTCAGCACCCAGCCCGACGGCAGCCTGGGGGTGGTGGCCGCCGGCTCCCAGAGCTCGGCGGTGTACAGCGCCATGGCCGAGGCCAACTGCCTGCTGCACCTGGAGCAGGACAGGGGCAACGTGGCCGAAGGGGAGCTGGTCACCCTGGAGCTTATCGACGGGCTGTACTGGTGATGAAGGAACTCAGTGATCAGGAATGGCTGCGCTATAACCGCCAGATAGTACTGCGCCAGTTCGATATCGAGGGCCAGGAGGCGCTGAAGAATGCCGCCGTGCTGGTGATCGGCGCCGGCGGCCTGGGTTGCGCCGCCGCCCAATACCTGGCGGTGGCCGGCGTGGGCCGGCTCACCCTGGTGGATGATGACGTGGTGGAGCTGTCCAACCTGCAGCGCCAGGTGCTGCACCAGGACGCGGATCTGGGCCGGCTCAAGGTGGACTCGGCGGCCGACAGCCTGCGCGCCGCCA
The DNA here is from genome assembly GCF_002407485.1 of Zobellella denitrificans. NCBI lineage: Bacteria > Pseudomonadati > Pseudomonadota > Gammaproteobacteria > Aeromonadales > Aeromonadaceae > Zobellella > Zobellella denitrificans. The sequence continues at coordinate 2,192,631 of NZ_CP012621.1, forward strand.
ATCCCTGGCTGGAGGTGGCCACCCATGCCGCCCGGGCCGACGAGGCGCTGCTGCGTAGCCTGCTGCCGCAGCACCAGCTGGTGCTGGACGGCACCGACAACCTGGACACCCGCCAGTTGGTCAATCGCCTCTGCTTCGAGGCCCGGGTACCCCTGGTGTCGGCGGCGGTGATCCGCATGGAAGGGCAGTTGTCGGTGTTCACCTATGGCGAGGACGAACCCTGCTACGCCTGCCTGTCCCGGCTGATGGGCGGCGGCGTGCTGAGTTGCGTGGAAGCCGGGGTGCTGGCCCCCATGGTGGGGGTGATGGGCGCCTTGCAGGCGCTGGAGGCGGTCAAGCTGCTGGCCGGCCTCGGCCGCTCACCGCGCGGCAAGCTGCTGCTGGTGGACGGCATGACCCTCAGCACCCGGGAACTGGCCCTGCCCAAGGCGCCGGACTGCCCGGTATGCGGCAAAGGGCCGGCCTAGACGCCCCGCTCGTTGTTCCAGATCAGCACATGCAGCTGCGGCAGCACCCGGGCCCGGTACCAGCGATCGCCGGTGACCTTGTCGACCAGCCAGCGCAGCCGGGCATTGAGTTCCTGGGTATCGGTTTCCCGCTCCGGCTGCTCCGGGGTGGCCGGCGCCGGGTTGCAGGGCTGCAGGTAAAGGGGCAGTTGCGGGTAGTCGTCCGCCAGGGCCCTGGCCCAGCGGTAGTCCGCCTCGTCGGCGATCACCAGCTTGAGGCTGACCTGGGTATCGGCCCCGGCGGCGGCGAGGCAGGCCTCGAACCGTTCCCGGTTGAAGGCCATGCCCGAGGACGGCGGCTTGGGACTGAGCGTCAGGTGATCGAGCATCCTGAACCAGGGCTGCGCCTTGCTGCCCTGGGTTTCCATGGCGAAGGTATGGCCCTGCTGGTGGCCCAACGCCAGCAGGGCATCGAGCGGCTGCAGCGCCGGATTGCCGCCGGAGAGGGTCACCAGCAGGGGCGCGCCGCCGCTCAGCCGGTTCACCTCGGCCAGGATGGCCGAAGCCGCCATGGGCTGCCAGTCGGCCTTGAAGCGCGGCTCCACCGCATAGAGGGTGTCGCACCAGCTGCAACGAAAGTCGCAGCCGCCGGTGCGCACGAACACCGTGGGCACCCCAATCAGCGCCCCCTCCCCCTGGATGGTGGGGCCGAAGATTTCACTGATGGCGATGCTCACGGCCGGTACTCCGCCCAGGTTTTGGGCGTTTCCGAGACCAGAACCGCGCTCACCTCGGGCCAGCGGGCCCGGGCCCAGTCGAACAGGTGGCAGGCCAGCCGTTCGGCGGTGGTGCACTCGTCCCCCAGCACCTCATTGAGATGGCGGTGATCCAGGCGCTCGTCGATATAGTCCTTGAACGCCTTGAGCTCCAGGTAATCGCGCACAAAGCCGTACTGGTCGAGGGTCTCGCTCTGCAACTCGAGCACCACCACGTAGTTATGGCCGTGCAGCCGGGCGCAGGGATGCCAGTCGGGCATCTGCTTCAGCTGGTGGGAGGCGGAAAAATGAAACTCTTTCTTTATGGTGTACATGCGTTCACCCTCGCCACCGCTTCCCGCCAGTACTGCTCGTCTTTATAGGCCGTGGGATCAACAACCCCGGCCAGGGCCATGGCCTCGATGCGCTCCACGCAGGTGCCGCAGCGGCCGCAATGGAGGTCGCCGCCTTCGTAGCAGGACCAGGTATCGGCCACCGGCACATCGAAGCGCGCCGCGTCCCGGGCGATCTCGGCCTTGTCGGTATTCACATAGGGGGCCAGCAACGCCACCTCGGCCACGCCCTCGAGGGCGCGGGCCTGCATCTCGCCGAACAGGCGGATAAAGTCGGGCCGGCAGTCGGGATAGATGAAGTGATCGCCGCCGTGCACCGCCAGGGCCACGGTGTCGAGGCCGCGGGCGGCGGCCACGCCGAAGGCGATGGTGAGCATGATGGCGTTGCGGTTGGGCACCACCGTCACCTTCATGTTCTCTTCGCTGTAGTGGCCGTGGGGCACCTCGATGTCGTCGGTCAGCGCCGAGCCGGACAGCTGGCGGCCGATATGGCCGATGTCCATCACCAGGTGGGGCACCGCGAGTCGTTCGGCACAGCGGCGGGCGGCGTCGATTTCTTTCTTGTGGCGCTGACCGTAGTCGAAGGTCAGCAAGGCGCCGAGGGACTGCTCCGCCGCCAGCCGATGGGCCAGGGTCACGGAGTCGAATCCGCCGGAGCAGATCAGTAAGGCGTTCATATTGTGTCCTTGTTTTGTCCGGGTAGGCTGCGACCGGGGGGTAATGCGGAGGCCATTTTAACGACCGGATCGGCCTTGTCCACCATTATCTGGAGGAGTATTGCCATCCGGAGCCGGTGGACGGAGAAAAAGCAAAGGGCGCCGCGGCGCCCTTTACAGGATAACCGAGCCGGCTTATTTCTCGCCGAACTGCTCGGCCAGGTACAGCCAGGTGTCGATCACGGTGTCCGGGTTGAGGGACACGGAGTCGATGCCCTGCTCCACCAGCCAGGCGGCGAAGTCGGCGTGATCCGAGGGCCCCTGGCCGCAGATGCCCACGTACTTGCCGGCCTTGCGCGCCGCCTGGATGGCCATGGACAGCAGCGCCTTCACCGCCTCGTCCCGCTCATCGAAGGAGCCGGCCACCAGGCCCGAGTCCCGATCCAGGCCCAGGGTAAGCTGGGTCATGTCGTTGGAGCCGATGGAGAAGCCGTCGAAGTAGGCCAGGAACTTGTCCGCCAGCAGGGCGTTGGAGGGCAGTTCGCACATCATGATCACCTTGAGCCCGGCTTCGCCGCGCTTGAGCCCGTTCTCGGCCAGGATGTCGATGACCGAGGCCGCCTCGGACAGGGTACGCACGAAGGGGATCATGATCTCGACGTTGGTCAGGCCCATGTCGCCCCGTACCCGCTTCATCGCCTCGCACTCCATGGCGAAGCAGTCGCGGAAGTCCTCGGAAATGTAGCGGGAGGCGCCGCGGAAGCCCAGCATGGGGTTTTCCTCGTCCGGCTCGTAGGCATCACCGCCCAGCAGGTTGGCGTACTCGTTGGACTTGAAGTCGGACAGCCGCACTATGACCCGCTCCGGCCAGAAGGCGGCGGCCAGGGTGGCGACGCCCTCGGTCAGCTTGGCCACGAAGAATTCGCGCGGGCTGTCGTAGCCGGCGATCATCTCGTCGATCTTGAGCTTGAGCTCGGGGCTCTGGCGATCGTACTCCAGCAGCGCCTTGGGATGGACGCCGATCATGCGGTTGATGATAAATTCGAGCCGCGCCAGGCCCACGCCCGCGTTGGGCAGCTGGGCGAAGTCGAAGGCCCGGTCCGGGTTGCCCACGTTCATCATCACCTTCACCGGCGCCAAGGGCATGGAGCCCACCTCGGAGGTGGCCACCTTGAACTCGAGCCTGCCGTCGTAGATATAGCCGGTATCGCCCTCGGCGCAGGACACGGTTACCTCCTGGCCGTCCTTGATGCGGCTGGTGGCGTCACCACAGCCCACCACGGCGGGGATGCCCAGCTCACGGGCGATGATGGCGGCGTGACAGGTACGGCCACCGCGGTTGGTAACGATGGCGGCGGCCCGCTTCATGATCGGCTCCCAGTCCGGGTCGGTCATGTCGGTCACCAGCACGTCGCCGGCCTTGATCTCGTCCATCTGCTCGATGCTGTCGATGACCTTGGCCACGCCGGCGCCGATCTTGTGGCCGATGGCCCGGCCCTCGGCCACCACCTGGCCCTTTTCATTGAGCGCGAAGCGCTCCAGCACATTGGCGTCCTGGCGACTGCGCACGGTTTCCGGGCGCGCCTGGACGATGTAGAGCTTGCCGTCGACCCCGTCCTTGGCCCACTCGATGTCCATCGGGCGTCCGTAGTGCTGCTCGATGATCAGCGCCTGCTTGGACAGTTCCATCACTTCCTCGTTGGTCAGCGAGAACTGGCGGCGCTCTGCCTTGCTGGTTTCCTTGATCTCCACCTGCTTGCCGTGCTCCTCGGCGTTGGCGTAGATCATTTTCTGCAGCTTGGAGCCTAAGGTCTTGCGCACCACCGCCGGCCGGCCGGCCTTGAGGGTCGGTTTATGCACATAGAATTCGTCCGGGTTGACCGCCCCCTGCACCACCATCTCGCCCAGGCCCCAGGAGGAGGTGACGAACACCACCTGATCGAAGCCGGACTCGGTGTCCAGGGTGAACATGACGCCGGAAGCGGCGATGTCGGAGCGCACCATGCGCTGGATGCCGGCGGACAGGGCCACGCCGCGGTGGTCGTAGCCCTGGTGCACCCGGTAGGAAATGGCGCGGTCGTTGAACAGGGAGGCAAACACGTGCTTGATGGCCACCATCACCGCGTCCAGGCCGCGCACGTTGAGGAAGGTTTCCTGCTGGCCGGCGAAGGAGGCGTCGGGCATGTCCTCGGCGGTGGCGGAAGAGCGCACCGCGAAGGAGGCTTCATTGCCGGCCTGGCCGGCCAGCTCGGCGTAGGCCTGCTGAATGGCGGTTTCCAGCTCCGGCTGGAAGGGGGTGTCGATCACCCACTGGCGGATGGTGCGTCCCGCCTCACCCAGGGCGGCGATATTGTCCACGTCCAGCTGGTCCAGCAGGTCGTGGATACGGGCGTTGAGCCCGCTCTGCTCCAGAAACTCGTTAAAGGCAAAGGCGGTGGTGGCAAAGCCGCCGGGCACCGACACGCCGGCGCCGGCCAGTTGGCTTATCATCTCGCCCAGGGAGGCATTCTTGCCGCCAACCCGGTCCACGTCATGCATGCCGAGTTGTTCGTACCAAATCACGTAATCCTGCACTGCCACGTCTCCAAAAAAGTTGTTTCTCGGGGTTTCCGTATCTCACCCTATGTCACGGCGGGCTGTGTGCGTTGTTCCGGCCCTTTATTATTTGATTGCGACGATGGGCCTGCACACACAATGATTCTACAATGGTGCCAAAAATCAGGTAAACGTTTTACCTGGGACAAATGTTAAAAGTGAGATCTGGAGGCCCTGTGCACACGGTTTTTTATGTTTCTGATGGGACGGCGATCACAGCCGAGGTGTTCGGCCATGCGGTGCTGAGCCAGTTTCCCCTGCCCTTCGAGCAGTTCACCATTCCCTTCGTGGAGGACGAGGACAAGGCCCGGGCGGTGCAGGCCCGCATCAACGAGGCCTACCACCAGAGCGGCAAGCAGCCGCTGGTGTTCCACACCATAGTGGACGACCGCCTGCGTCGCATCATCACCGAGAGCGACGCCATGTGTTACGACTTTCTCAATACCTTCGTAGCACCCATCGAGCAGCAACTGGGGGTCAAGGCCGAGCCGCGCACCCACCGCACCCACGGCATGGAAAACAAGCAGCATTACGATGCCCGTATCGATGCGGTGAACTATGCGCTCGACAACGACGACGGGGTCAACACCAAGGAATACGACGAGGCCGACATCATACTGGTGGGCGTGTCCCGCTGCGGCAAGACCCCCACTAGCCTGTACCTGGCGCTGCAGTTCGGTATCCGGGTGGCCAACTATCCCTTTATCGACCAGGACATGAGCCGGCTGAGCCTGCCCCCCGCGCTCAAGGCCAACCGCCACAAACTGTTCGGCCTGACCATAGACGTCGGCCGGCTGCAGGAGATCCGCCAGCGGCGCCGGGCCGACAGCCGCTACGCCGACATCGAGCAGTGCCGTTATGAACTCGGCCAGGTGGAAAAGCTGTTCCGCATGGAGGCCATTCCCTTTATCGACACCACCTACCATTCGGTGGAAGAAATTTCGGTCAAGATCCTGGAGCGCACCGGCATCCGCCGTCGCATCTTCTGACTGCACACAATCCGGACTGTGAATCTGCAACCGAAGGGTCAAAATTGCACACAAAAAAGAACAAAACGTTGATTTAGTGTTTACAAAAATGTATACATTAACCCCGATGTTTAACCAGCCTGCGAATAACAAACATCAACCATAAAACATGGACGTCTGGTCGTGACTGCCCTGCCGCTTGTGTACACAAACGGCAGCGGACAGCGCCGATGCGTTCTATTGTGCAGCCGGCGACGTGAAGTCGACCCCGGTGGTTTGCAGCCCTGTCCGCGCGATAACTCCCACAACAAGGGCGCGGGCGGGAAGCCAAAACTCACTCGAGCAATACCCAGGGACTTTTCGCAATGAAACACAGTCAAAGCAAGTCAGTATTCGATTACTACGGCAAGCCTTCGTTCGGCAAGGCGCTGCCACTCTCCTTCCAGCACATACTGGCGATGATCATGGGGGCCGTGACCCCGCCGCTGATCGTCGCCGGCGTGGCCGGGGCCAACGCCCAGGAAACCATGATGCTGGTACAGGTCGCCCTGCTGTTCTCGGGCATTTCCACCCTGCTGCAACTCTACCCGATCGGCCGCCTGGGCGCCGGCGTACCCACCATCTTCGGGGTGGGTTTCGCCTATGTGCCCAGCCTGATCGCCATCGGTACCGTATACGGTGTCCCCGGCATTTTGGGCGCACAAATCGCCGGCGGTGTCGCCATGATAGTGGTGGGCATCTTTATCAAGCAGATCCGCCACCTGTTCCCGCCCGTGGTGGCCGGCACCGTGGTGCTGGTGATCGGCCTGTCCCTCTACGACATCGCCATCAAGTACATGGCCGGCAGCGGCAACGTGGCCGCCGAGGGCTTCGGCAGCGGCCAGAACTGGCTGGTGGGTCTGACCACCCTGGCGGTGGTGCTGTGCTGCTCCCAGTTCGCCAAGGGTTACCTGCGCCTGGCCGCCATCATCTGCGGCATATTGGTGGGCTACGCCATGGCCTTTTCCTTCGGCATGGTGGACTTTACCCGTCTGCACGAGGCGCCCTGGGTGATGGTCCCCACCCCCTTCGCGCTCGGCATCGAGTTCCACGCCTCCGCCGTCATCTCCATGGTGGTGATCTGCATCGTCAACTCGGTACAGACCATAGGGGATCTGTCCGCCACCACGGTCGGCGGCATGAACCGGGAGCTGAAGGACAAGGAACTGTCCGGCGGCCTGCTGGGCAACGGCTTCTGTACCCTGGTTGGCTCCATCTTCGGCGCCCTGCCCACCGCCTCCTTCAGCCAGAACGTGGGCATCGTCGCCATGACCAAGGTGATCAGCCGCTATGTGCTGGGCATCGCCGCCGCCTTCCTGATCCTGGCGGGGCTCTTGCCCAAGTTCGGTGCCGCCATGACCACCATCCCCTATCCGGTGCTGGGCGGCGCCACCATCATCGTATTCGGCATGATCACCATGACCGGCATCCAGCTGCTGGTGAAGGACGAGCTGTCGTCCCGCAACATCACCATAGTGGCGCTGTCGGTCGCCATGGCCATGGGCATCAACGCCGTGCCCGAGGCCATCGCCCAGTTACCGGACACCGCCCGCATGCTGATAGGTTCCCCGGTGATCGTGGCCGCCAGCGTGGCCTTCACCCTGAACATGCTGCTGCCGAAAAAGTCGCTGCAGGACGAGGCCCGCGAGCGCGAACAGATAGAGCGCGAGATGAACGGTGACGAAGCGCCCGCCACCCCTTATCAGAACCGGCAGATAAAGGCCGAAGCCGGCAACTGAAAGGGTCAGCCCAGAGGCAGGGATCTTCCCCCCGAATAGCAAAAAGCCGGTCGATGACCGGCTTTCCGTTTTATTGACGGCCGGCCCATTCCGTAACCGCCGGCCAAAAGACCCGCCCTGCCGATACCGCCCTATCCCTTCACGCCGCCGGCGGTCAGACCGCCCACCAGCCAGCGTTGGGCCAGCAAAAACACCACCGTGATGGGAATGGCAGAGAGCACGGCGGCGGCGGCGAAGTCGCCCCACAGATAGTTCTGGGGATAGAGGTACTGCTGCATGCCCACCGCCAGGGTGTAGTTCTCGACATTGCGCAGCAGCAGCGACGCCACCGGCACCTCGGTGATGGCGGCGATAAAGGAAAGGATGAACACCACCGCCAGAATGGGCACCGACAGCGGCAGCAGCACCAGCCGGAACGCCTGCCAGGGGGTGGCGCCGTCCAGGGCCGCCGCCTCCTCCAGGGAGCGGTCTATGGTCTCGAAATAGCCCTTGATGGTCCACACGTGCAGGGCGATGCCACCCAGATAGGCGAAGATCACCCCGCCGTGGGTATTGAGCCCGAGAAAGGGAACATAAAGCCCGATACGGTCGAACAGGGCATAAAGGGCCACCAGCGACAGCACCGCCGGGAACATCTGGAAGATCAGCATGCCCTTGAGCAAGCTTTCCTTGCCGCGAAAACGCAGCCGGGCAAAGGCGTAGGCACAGGTGGTGGACAGGGCCACGATACCGAGCGCCGAGATCACGGCGATCTTCACCGAGTTCCACAGCCACAGCAGCACCGGAAAGGGCGGCGGCGTGACGGTACCGTCCGCATGGGTGACGGCGATGCCGAGCGCCAGCTTCCAGTGTTCCAGCGAGGGATTGCTGGGAATAAGCTCGCCGGTGGCGTAGTTGCCGCTGCGAAAGGAAATGGCCACCACCACCAGCAGCGGGAACATGATGAGGGCACAGAAGGCGATGAGCCCAGCGTGGGCGGCCCATACCCGGTAACGCATCGATTTTGGTCTGACCATAGCCATGGTGTTGCTCCTTGGGTTATTTCTCGCTCAGTTCCAGCTTGCTGGCCTTGATATTGAGCACGGCCAGGGCCCCCACCAGCAGGAAGATCAGGGTGGCGATGGCGGCGGCCAGGCCGAAGTCCTGGGTGCCCGAGCCCTCGAAGGCGATGCGGTAGGTGTAGCTCACCAGCAGGTCGGTATAGCCCGCGGGGGTGGTGGTGCCTATCATGTCCGGGCGCCCGTTGGTGAGCAGCTGGATCAGGACGAAGTTGTTGAAATTGAAGGCGAAGCTGGCAATCAACAGCGGCGTGAGCGGTTTCAGCAGCAGCGGCAGAGTAATGCGCAGGAAGTTGTCCAGCGGGCCGGCGCCGTCCATGGCCGAGGCTTCGTACAAATCCTCGGGAATGGCCTTCAGCAGCCCCATGCACAATATCATCATGTAGGGATAGCCCAACCAGGTGTTGACCATGACCAGCATGGCCCTGGCCAGCAGGGGATCGGTGAACCAGTCGGGACTGATGCCGAACAGACCCGAGAGCAGCATGTTGATTTCGCCGAAGCTCTGGTTGAACAGGCCCTTGAAGATCAGGATGGAGATAAAGGCCGGCACCGCATAGGGCAGGATCAGCAGCAGCCGGTAGGTGCCCTTGCCCCGGAGCGGCTCCCATTGCACCAGGCAGGCCAGCACCATGCCCACCGCCAGGGTGAAAAACACGGTCAGCCCGGAAAACAGCACCGTCCAGATGAAGATGGAGATAAAGGGCACCTGGATGCCCTTGTCCTGGAGCACCCGGAGGAAGTTGTCCCAGCCGATCACCACGGTAAAGCCGGGGCTGACCGGCTCGCCCACGAAGTGGCCCCCCTCGTCGATGGGCTGGTAAAAACCGGTGTCGAAATTGGGCGCCAGCCGCTCTCCGCTGCGCCGGTTGAGCAGCACCAGCTCGCCTTCCGGCATATAGACGGGCTCGCTCGCGGCAAAGCGGCGCAGCGAACTCATGGTGAGCCGCTCACCGTTTGGCAGGACCACCGCCAGGGCGAACAGCGCGGCCCGGTGCTGGGTGATCACCCGGATAGGCGCCGCCTCGCCGGCCGGCGCCTCGTGGGCCGGGCTCGCGCCCAGGGGCGCCGGCGGCGGCGCCGCCAGGGTGAAAGCGTCGCTCAGGTAGGCGTCGCCGCTGTCGTCGTCGGTCAGCCACAGCCGCCATTGGCCCTCGTCCGTTTCGTACAGGGCAAAACCCAGATCCCTGCCGCTCTGAAAGCGCTGTTGTTGCAGCACCTGCTGCACCCGCTCCAGGCTGAGCTGGTTCTTGCCGCTGTAGTTGGTAAAGGCGATGCCGATGGTGCACAGCAGCGGAAACAGCACGAACAGGCCCATGCCCGCCAGCCCCGGGTAGACATAGCGCCAGGCATAGCTGCGCCGGTTGGCGAAGAGGTAGAGGCCGCTGCCCACCAGCACCAGGGTCAGCATGGCAAACAGCATCTCCCCCTGGGCGTACATCAGTATCACCAACCAGGCATTGACAAGGCCGACGCCAACGATGCACAGCCACTTCAGCCAGGCGAGCAGGGGCGGCCAGGCGGGAGATTTGAGAGGTAGGGTGGTCGTCTCTGATAACTGCATGATAACGCTCTGTCGATATGGTTGGGCGGGGCCACGACGCAAGTTGCCAGCGCCGGTATTGCCCGCCACCGGTGTGGCCGGTGGCGGGTTTTTCCTTACTTGGTGATCCGGGCGGCGGCGTCGTCGAGCGCGGCCTTCACGTCCTGTCGGCCGCTGATGGCGTTCAGGATGGCGCTGCGCTCGGCATACCAGAAGCCAGCCATTTCCGGGATGTTGGGCATGATTTCACCCTTCATGGCGTTGTCCATGGTGGCGCCGATACGGGGGTCGCTGGACAGCGCTTTCTGGTAGGAACGCAGGGCCACGGCACCCAGCGGCTTGTCGCGGTTGACCTTGTCCAGCCCCTCGTCGGTCAGCAGGTAGTTTTCCAGGAACTCCACCGCCAGTTCCTTGTTGGGGCTGGCGGCGTTGATGCCGGCGCTGAGGATGCCGGTAAACGGCTTGGAGGGGTTGCCGTTGAGGGTGGGCAGGGTGGTCACGCCGTAGTTGATGCCGGCCTTGTCGATATTGGCCCAGGCCCAGGGACCGTTGATGGTCATGGCGGTTTCGCCCTGGTTGAAGGCCGCCTCGGCGATGGCGTAGTCCACATCGGCGGAAATATGCTTGTTGTTGACCAGATCCACCAGCGTCTGCAGGCCGCGCAGGGCGCCTGCGTTGTTCACGCCCACGTCCCTGGGATCGTAGCCTTCGCCGTTGAAGCGGAAGGCGTAACCGCCGTCGGCGGCGATCATCGGCCAGGTGAAGTAGGGCTCCTGCAGGTTCCACATGATGGCGGACTTGCCCCTGGCCCGCAGCTGGGTGTCGAGGGCCGGGATTTCCTCCCAACTGGCGGGGGGCTCGGCCAGCAGATCCTTGTTATAGATAAGCGACAGGGCCTCCACCGCCACCGGATAACCGATGAACTTGCCGTCGAACTTCACCGCGTCCCAGGTAAAGTCGTGCAGCTTGTTGCGGAAGGCCTGGCTGGGGTTGATCTCGGCCAGCAGGCCGGCCTGGGCATAGCCGCCGAAGCGGTCGTGGGCCCAGAAGATGATGTCGGGGCCGTCGCCGGAGGCGGCGACCTGCGGATACTTCTCTTCCAGCTTGTCCGGGTGCTCCACCCGTACCGGCACGCCGGTTTCCTGCTCGAACCACTGCCCCACCTCGGCCAGGCCGTTGTAGCCCTTGTCCCCGTTGATCCAGATCAGCAGCCGGCCTTCCTCGATGGCGGCCAGGGCGGAGGATGACATCATCAGGCCGGCCAAGACACCGAGGGCGACCTTACCCATTGCTTTTTCCATAGTTCCTATCCTTATCCGTGACGGGAGTTGCAAGAGCGAAAACCGTCGCGTCACGGGCGGACATGACGGATTTCGGTTATCCGCATCTTCCGCCGCGAGGACGGTACCGGCATCCTCCCCCCCGCTACGCCCCCGCCCGGAAAAAGGTGAGCCGGCTCAAAGCTTCCGCCGGTTATGTGACTCACCGCACAGTCGGGAGTGCCGTTATCGTTAAGTGGATCACAAAAAACGCAGCCCACCCCCTGCCCCGGCCCCGACTTCCTCCCCCGGCCTGGGGGCCTCCTCCTCCCCGCTCCTCCCCCCGCAATATTTCCGTTGGCGGAGGATTTCAGCCCGTCGGCCGGCGGGCATGATGAGGCCAACGACAACCACCCCTTCGAGCCGAGCCATGTCCGACACCCGCCCCTCCAGCCTGCCCCGGAACGCGACCCTGTATCGCGTGGACAGCGCCCATTTTTTCGATGGCGATGGCGACGGCCAGGGCGATCTGGCCGGGGTATTGCGGCAACTGGACTATTTCGGCCGTTTGGGTGTGGACGGCCTGGTGCTGAGCCGGGACGATCGGCATGGCATCCCGGAGGTGCAGTGGCAGGCGTTTGCGATCCGGCTACGACAGGCCGGGCTGTCGCTCTGGCTGGCGGAAAACCGGCACTTTCGCGCCTGGCCGGAGGGCGAGGTCCTGCCCCTGTGCACCCTGGTCGATCACGGCCCCATCGGGCTGACCCACTGGCTGGAAAAGCGGGCACAGGGCGGGCAGGCAGTCTGGGCCACCGGTGGCCCGGATCTGACCCGGGTGGTCAGCCGCTGCGGCGGCGGCGATCTCAAAGTGGCCCTGCCCTACCTGGCTCTGCTGGCCTGCCTGCCCGGCCCCATCGGCCTGTGGCAGGGCGAAGAGCTGGGCCTGCCCCACGCCGCCGAACCGGGCGACACCAGGGGTAACCGCAGCCCCCTGCCCTGGGTCGAATACCCGGAGCAAAGCCCGGTCGCGCAGCAACCCATGCAGCGCCGGGTTGCCACCGAGCACAGGGCCATGGCCGTCAGCCGCCAGGAGCAGGAACCCGAGTCCCCCCTCAACCAGTGCCGCCGGCTGCTGCAATGGCGCCGCCGGCAGCCGCTGGTGGCCAACGGCCGGATCGCCGCCACCGGCCTGCACGACGGCCTGCTGTGGGTGCGACTGGCGGGCGCGCAGCCGTCACTGACCGTGGTCCTCAACCTGCTGCCCTATCGCCAGCAGCACCGGCTGGCCCCGCTCCCGAACGGCTGGCAAACGGAGCTGATCCTCGGCCAGACCGAACTGAGCGACGACCATCAATTGAACCTTGGCGGTTTCGCCGCCGCCATCGTCACGCCCAAGGTACAGGAGTAATTCATGGCCAATGTCAGCCTGCACAAGGTGTGCAAGTCATATGGAAACGTCCATATCTCCAGGGATATCGACCTGGACATCCGCGACGGTGAATTCGTGGTGTTTGTCGGCCCCTCCGGCTGCGGCAAGTCCACCCTGCTGCGCATGATCGCCGGGCTGGAAGAGATCACCTCGGGAGAGCTGCGTATCGGCGAGACCCGCATGAACGAGGTGCCACCCTCGGAGCGGGCCGTGGGCATGGTGTTCCAGTCCTACGCCCTTTATCCGCACCTGTCGGTGGCCGACAACATGTCGTTCGGGCTCAAGCTGGCCGGCACCCCCAAGGCGGAGATCCGCCGCCGGGTCGACCAGGCGGCCGAGATACTGCAACTGGCCCACCTGTTGGAACGCCGCCCCAAGGAGCTGTCCGGCGGCCAGCGCCAGCGGGTGGCCATCGGCCGCACCCTGGTGGCCGAGCCCCGGGTGTTCCTGCTCGACGAGCCGCTGTCCAACCTGGACGCCGGCTTGCGGGTACAGATGCGCATTGAAATCGCCCGCCTGCACAAGCGGCTCAAGAGCACCATGATCTACGTGACCCACGACCAGGTGGAGGCCATGACCCTGGCCGACAAGATAGTGGTGCTGGAGGCTGGCCGCGTGGCCCAGGTGGGCAGGCCGCTCGAACTCTACCACTACCCCGCCAACCGTTTCGTGGCCGGCTTTATCGGCTCGCCCAAGATGAACTTCCTGCCGGTGAAGGTGACCGCCGCCGAGGCCGGCCGGGTGGAGATCAGTGCCAACGATACCCGCTTCTGGATCCCGGTGGACGGGCGCGCCGTGCAGGAGGGCGCCAATATGTCGCTCGGCATCCGTCCCGAACACCTGCTGCCCGGCGAACAGGCACCGGTTCGCCTGACCGGCGAGGTACAGGTGGTGGAGCAGTTGGGCAACGAAACCCAGATGCACATCCGCATTCCCGCCCTCAAGAGCAACCTGGTTTACCGGCAGAACGACGTGCTGCTGGTGGAAGAGGGCCAGCCGCTGGACATCGGCATTGCGCCCGAGCGCTGCCACCTGTTCCACGAAGACGGCCGGGCCTGTCGCCGGCTGCACGTCGAGCCGGGCGTCTGACCGGGTACCGACACAACCGACCCTTTTAATCAAGCAAGGCCGACCAGGGAATGGTCCCTGCACATGGCCAACTAAGGAGAACTCAGATGAGCAAATGGCGTTTACTTCCCGTTGCATCCGCCGTGGCGGCGGTCATGGCCGGCCAGGCCATGGCGGTGGAATTCCACGGCTACGCCCGTTCCGGTATCGGCTGGACCGGCAGCGGCGGCGAACAGCAGTGCTTCGCGGCCACCGGTGCCGGCGCCAAGTACCGCCTGGGCAACGAATGCGAAACCTATGCCGAGCTGAAGCTGGGCCAGGAACTGTGGTCCGAAGGGGAAAAAAGCTTCTACTTCGATACCAACCTGGCCTACGCCATCAGTCAGCAGAACGACTGGGAACAGGTCGATCCCGCTTTCCGTGAGGTCAATGTCCAGGCCCGCAACATCTTCGACGCCCTGCCTGGCGCCACCCTGTGGGCTGGCAAACGTTTCTACCAACGCCACGACGTGCACATGATCGATTTCTACTACTGGGACATCTCCGGCCCCGGCGCCGGCCTGGAAAACGTCGACCTGGGCTTCGGCAAGCTGTCTTTGGCGGCCACCCGCAATACAGAGGCCGGTGGCGCCACCCACTTTGTCACCGACGAAGAGGACAAGGTCTACAACGACATCTTCGACCTTCGCCTGGCCGGCCTGAGGACCAACCGGGACGGCAGCCTGGAGTTGGGCCTGGACTACGGCCGCGCCAACACCCGCGACGACTTTTCCCTCGCACCCAACGCCCCCAAGGACGGTTACATGCTTACCGCCCAGCACACCCAGGGCAACTTCTTCGGCGGCTTCAACAAGTTCGTGGTGCAGTATGCCACCGACGCCATGCTCTACGGCAAGGCCTCGGGCGGCAACGTCGACAACCAGGGTGACCGCCTGCGCCTGATCAACCACGGCGTGGTACAGCCCGCCAGCGATTGGGAGCTGATGTACGTGGCCCTGTACCAGGACACGGATCTGGACAACAACAACGGCAATACCTGGTACTCGGTGGGCGTGCGTCCCATGTACAAGTGGAACAACACCATGAGCACCCTGCTCGAGGTGGGTTATGACAACGTCAAGGAGCAGGCCAGCGGCCGGCGCAACGATCAGATGAAATACACCCTGGCCCAGCAGTGGCAGGCCGGCAACAGCATCTGGGCCCGCCCGGCCATCCGCCTGTTCGCCACCTACGCGGACTGGAACGACAAGTGGGGCGATCGTGCCGGTACCCCTGAAGCGAGCGACGGCGAAGTGACCTTCGGCGTGCAGATGGAAGCCTGGTGGTAACCCCCTTGGAGCGCGGGCGGCTCGTCCGCGCTCCCGGATTTTTTCGATCATAGGGCACCACTACAGATAGGAGGCATCATGAACAAAACGCTAGTCGCCTTGTGCCTGTTCGGCGCCGTGCTGGCCGCCCAGCCCGTGGCGGCGGCCGAGGCACCGCAGGACTTGCCGACCATCGGTCAGCAGCAACTGGCCGCCCTGCAGTGGCGGCCGCTGAACCCGCAGGCGGCCGAAACCCTGACACTCGATGATGCAGCCCCCCGGCTCGACACCGGCCTGGGCGAAGGGCCGGTAGCGGCCTTCACCCTGCCCGCCGACCGGGGTACCCTGGAGATCACCCTGCACAGCCTGGTGAACGAGCACAATGAGGTGTTCGTCCCCAATGCGCTGGTACTGGATGAAGGGCTGAACCCCGCCGCCTTCTATCCTGCCGACGCCTTTCCCTTCGCCCCGGGCCGGCTGCTGCTGGACAACCGGCTGGAAGGCCGCATCCGGCTGACCCCCATGCCGGGACAGCAACGGATCCATCTGCTGGTGTTCACCCGGGCCGACGACCTGGCCCGTTATACCATGATGCCCCACCCCGCCAAGGTACATGCCAGGGCCATGGGCAACCAGCCGCCGGACATCCCGGATGTGCGGCTATTCCACCGGGCAGGTGGTACGTTGCAGCTGAAGGTGGCGACCGAGCAGAAGCAGAGCGCCGTGGTAATAGGCCCGCAGCCACTGGCGGCGACGGCGGCCGGCCCGGTCGCGGCGCCCCTGCCCGACACCGAAGCCTACTTTCTCGGCGCCATCCGCGCCGCCGCCGGCCAGGGGGACATCGACAAGGCCCTGCGGCTGATGGAAGAAGCCGAGCGGCTGGGCGTCGGTTCCGCTCGCCGTACCTTTGTCGAGGCGGTGAAGTAGCCGTCCAGCCTACTGACTTTCCTTGTGTTTGGGTGTGCACTGCACACCCTTTTTTCATCCATGCCGGCAGCACCACCCGCCCCCAGGCACAAAAACTGTGATCGGACACGGTTAAATGGGGGCTGCGGTTGTGCTCGTTACCGCCCCGGGTAGGATGTGGGTAGAATATTCCGACCGAGCAACAGGGGAACCGAAGACCTCACCATGCTGATCCCGTCCAAACTGAACCGCCCATCGCGGCTGCACCACACCCTGCTGCGCCCGCGGTTGCTGGCCCTGCTGGACCAGGCCGGCCATTATCCCTTGATTCTGCTGCACTGCCCGGCCGGTTACGGCAAGACCACGCTGGCGGCCCAGTGGACCGCCGATCACGAGCATCTGGGCTGGTATTCCCTGGACGAGAGCGACAACGATCCCCAGCGCTTCGGCCACTACCTGATTGCCGCCCTGGCCCAGGCCACGGGCGGGAGTTGCCCCAAGACCCTGGCCATGGCGGAAAAGCGCCAGTTCAGCAAGCTCAATACCCTGTTCGGCCAGCTGTTCGAGGAACTGGCCGGCTGGCACACCCCCACCCTGCTGGTGCTGGACGACTATCACCTGCTCCGGGAAGAGCAGATACACGAAGGCTTGCGCTTCTTCCTGCGCCATATGCCCGAGTCCTTCAGCCTGCTGGTGGTATCCCGCACCCAGCCGCCACTCGGCATCGCCAACCTGCGGGTGCGGGAGCAGTTGTTCGAAATCGACAGCCGGCAACTGGCCTTCAATCACCAGGAAACCGGCCAGTTCTTCCAACAGCGCCTGACCCTGCCTCTGGCCGAAGCCGACACGGCCCAATTGTGCGACGACGTCGAGGGCTGGGCCACCGCCCTGCAGTTGATCGCCCTCTCCTCTCGCCAGGGCCATCTCGAACCCCGGCAGTCGGCCCGGCGCCTGGCCGGACTCAATCAGGCGCACCTGCGGGACTACCTGGAGGAGGAGGTGCTGGACAAGGTGGAGCCGGCCACCCTCGACTTCCTGCTGCGCTGCTCGGTGCTGCGCTCGCTCAACGCCGAACTCGCCAACCGGCTGACGGCACGGGAAGACGGCCAGTCGGTGCTGGAAAACCTGGAACGCCAGGGACTCTTTACCCAGCGATTGGATGCGGAAGGGGTCTGGTTTCGTTTTCACCCGCTGTTCACCCAGTTTCTGGTGCACCAGCGGGAGCGGGAACAGCCGGGCCTGGGCCCGCAACTGCACGGCCTGGCGGCCCGCGCCTGGCTGGAGCAGGGCTTCCCGGTGGAGGCGCTCTACCATTGTCTGGCCGCCAATGACCCCGCCCAACTGCAGCAATTGCTGCTGGCGCAGGGCTGGTCGCTGTTCCACGGCGGCGAACTGCGACTGCTGGAGCAAAGCCTCGGTCAGTTACCCGAAGCCTGCCTGCTGCGCTCCCCCGACCTGGTGCTGCTGCGCGCCTGGCTGGCCCAGAGCCGGCACCGCTACCCCGAGGTGGAGCTGCAGCTCGGTCGCGCCGAACGAGCGATGGCGACCGAGGGGCTGCCCCTGGCACCCGGCGACAGGGCCGAGTTCCAGGCCCTGCGGGCCCAGGTGGCGATCAACGCCGGCCAGCCCCACCAGGCCCTGGCCCTGGCGGAAGAAGCCCTCGCCCGGTTACCGGCCGACCGCAGCCACAGCCGGGTAGTGGCCACCACCGTTACCGGCGAGGTCTACCACTGCCTGGGGCAACTGACCCGGGCCCTGCCGGTGATGCAGCAGTGCGAGGCCATGGCCCGCCGCTACGGCATCTACCACCAGGCCCTGTGGGCCCTGCTGCAACAGAGCGAGATACTGCTGGCCCAGGGCTACCTGCAGGCCGCCTTCGAGATACAGGATAGGGCTTTCGAACTGGTGCAGGAGCAGCACCTGGGCCAGATACCGCTGCACGAGTTCCTGCTGTATCTGCGCTCCCGGGTGTTGTGGAGCTGGCACCGCCTGGACGAGGCGGAAAGCGCGGCCCGCAGGGGGCTGGAGGTACTGGAGGATCTTTCGCCCCAGCGGCAGCTCAAGTGCAAGACCATGCTGGTGAAGATCTCCCTGGTGCGCGGCGACCTGGACAATGCCCGGGTGCATCTCCAGCACTGCGAACAATTGCTGCAGGAAGACCATTTCCATATGGACTGGGTGGCCAGCGTGGACCAGACCCGGCTGCTGCTGTGGCAGCTGACGGGCGACGAAGCCGCCCTCCGCCGCTGGCTGGCCGGCGCCCGGACCCCGGAAGGCGACGCCAACCACTTCCAGCAGGCCCAGTGGCGCAACCTGGCCCGGGCCCAGATGCTGGCCGGCGACCCCGACACCGCCCTGGCGATCCTCGGCCAACGCAGCGACAGCGCCCGCCGGCTGCAGCTGGTGAGCGATCTCAACCGCAACCTTATCCTGCAGGCCCACCTGCACCTGCGCCGGGGCGAGCCGTGCCCGGCGCGCCAGTGCCTGCTGGAGGCCCTGACCCTGGCCAATCGTACCGGCTTTGTCAGCCACTTTATTCTGGAAGGGGAAGCACTGGGCCAGTTGCTGCGCCAGCTGGTGCAGGAACACGCCCTGGACGAACTCAGCCTGCACCGGGCCCAGCGGCTGCTGAAGGAACTGAACCAGCACCAGCACCGGCACCGTTCGGCCCACTTCGACGAGGCCCTGGTGGAAAAACTGCTGACCCACCCCCAGGTACCCGAGCTGGTGCGCACCAGCCCCCTGACCCAGCGCGAATGGCAGGTGCTGGGGCTTATCTACGCCGGCTACAGCAACGAGCAGATCGCCGCCGAGCTGGACGTGGCCGCCACCACCATCAAGACCCATATCCGCAACCTCTACCAGAAGCTCGGCATCAACCACCGCCAGGAGGCGATAGCCCAGGCCAAGAGCCTGTTGACACTGATGGGGTATTGAGCGCCGGACGGGCGCCCGGGCCTTGGTCAAAGGCACGAAGCCGGTCAATGACCGGCTTTTCTCTCTATCCGGGGCCGCCCTTGCCGGCCTCCGTCCTGGCTACTTCAGCCGCCACAGGGTCATTTCCGCCAGGGTATGCTGGAACTTGCGCCGGGTTTCGCGGATCACGAAGGGGATGTCCTCCCGTCCCACCAGCTCGAAGCGCTCGCCCAGGGCCGCCTGCAGGCCGTCCAGGGTGGTGAAGTTCTCGCCGTTAACCTTGACGCCGCCCAGCCACCTGGCCTTGGGGGTATAGTCTTCGAGCCAGGTATAGGGCGAGGTCAGCACCAGGCAGCCGCCGGGATTGAGCCGTTCGTGCACCTGGCCCAGGAAGGCTGCCGGATCGTAGAGCCTGTCGATAAGGTTACCGCAAAAGATCAGATCGTAACCGCCGAAGCGGGGCTTGAGGTTGTGGGCATCCCCCTGCACGAATTCCACCTTGTGGGCCACCTCCTCATAGCCCAGGGCTTTGAGGCTGCTCTCCTTGAACTCCACCAGCTCGCCCTCGGTGGGAATGGCAAAGCGGGTCTGGCCGCTCTCCTTCAGCTGGAAGCCGTGCTGGATAAAACGGGCGGAGAAGTCGATGCCGTCCACCTTGTCGAAGTGCAGCGCCAGCTCGAAGCTGGCCCGGCCCACCGAGCAGCCCAGATCCAGCGCCCGCCCCTTGTTCAGCCCCGGCAGCCGCGCCAGCAGGGTGCGCACGCACGCCACCGGGTAGTTGGCCACGCCGAAATATTCGGCCCCGTAGTGGAACTCCAGGTACTGGGCCACCAGGTCGTCGGTTTCATAGGTATTCACGGGTTCCACGGGCACCTCTGCATGGTCTGATTCGATGTAACGGAAGCCGGCATGCTGGAAGAAATGCCGGCGGAAGGCATAGCGGGAATAGCGGGTGGCCTCGTTGCCGGTGGAGATCCAGGAGCCGCCCTTGATCAGGTTGTGGCGGTTGTCGAAGGTGGGAGTGGAGAAATCGTCGTACAGCGGGTGCACCTCGAAGCCGGGAAAGCCGTCGATGGGGGTCTCGGTCCACTGCCAGACGTTGCCGATCACATCATGGATGCCGTCCACCGCGAAGCGGTCCACCGGGCAGGACGAGGCATGGTGCTCCAGATTGATGTTGCCCGGCGCCCGCGCCCAGTCGGGTTGGTCGGCGTCGAGCCGGTTGCGCAGCAGGGTCCATTCGGCCTCGGTGGGCAGCCGTACATGGGTGCCGCTCTGGGCCGCCTTCCAGTTGCAGAAGGCCTTGGCCTCGAGATAATTGACCTCCACCGGCCAGTTCAGCGGCAGCGGCACCTCCTGCAGCAGGTTGCGCTGATAGTATTCGCCATGGCGGGAAAGCCAGAAACGGGGCATGGCGGCCCGGCTGAAGGCGAGCCACTGGCGGCCCTCCTCGGTCCAGTATTCGGGGCTTTGGTAGCCGCCGGCCTGCACGAAACGCAGGTATTCCCCGTTGGACACCAGGTAGCGGGCGACCCGGAACGGCTGCACCACCACCGTCTTGCGGCCGTACTCGTTGTCCCAGCCGTAGCTGGCGGCGGAGTCCGGCTTGCCCAGGGTCAGGGTGTCGCCGGCCACCGGCAGCAGGCCGTTTTCCGGCGCCGGGCCCGCTTCGGGACAGGCCGAAGACCAGAGCGGATGGGGTTGCAACCAGTCGAGCGACAGCATGCGCAGGATCACCGACGAGGTCTCCAGGTGGATACGCTCGTGCTCTATGCCCATCAGCACTATCCAAGCCGGGGAGTCGGGGGTGATGGGCAGGCTGAGCGGCATCTCGCCGATAAAGGCATCCACCTGCTCCCGCACCCGCCGGCGGTAATCCTGGGTGTGCGCCACCGAGGGCCAGTCGTAGTGGGCGTCGTTCAGATCGTCCCAGGACATCTCGTCCACGCCGATGGCAAACATCGACTCCAGCCGCTCGTCCAGCCGCCGGTCCAGGTACTTGCCCAGCACCAGTTTGTTGATAAAAAACACCGCCGTATGGCCGAAATAGAAGATGAGCGGATGGCGCAGCGGCTCCGGCCGCAGGTAATAGGCGTCGTCGCTGTTGATACAGTCGAACAGGGATTCGTACAGGCTGAAGGTCTGGTGAAAATAGGTGCGGAGTTCTTCCCGTTTCTGCTCTACCGAGTCCCCGGTGAGCAAGGGTGTTCTGGTGACGGCCGCTGCAAGTTGTTCCATGGAGAGATTCCTGACTGCTTGTTTTTGATTTAAGTTACCCCGTTAACCGGACGATGAGAAGCAAAATGCCACCACCGCACCGGTAATGGCAACAGACCCGGCAAAGGCCCTTTCACTTCGCGCCGACTTAAATCCTTGACGGGCACCGCGGCCGGCGGAAACCGGCTTGTCATGCAAAAAGGGCCTGGCGGCCCTTTTTATCCTTAATACCGTCGACAGTTATCGCCTCAGCCCTTGACCCCGCCGTCGGACAGCCCGGACACCAGGTAACGCTGGGCCAGCAGGAACATCAGGGTGATCGGCAGCCCCGACAGTATGGCGGCGGCGGCGAAGTCGCCCCACAGGTACTTGTGATCCACCAGGTACTGGCGCGCACCCACCGCCAGGGTCATCTGCTCGGTCTTGCGCAGCAGTACCGAGGCCAGGGGGTAATCGGTGACGGTGCCGATAAAGGCCAGCACGAACACCACCGCCAGTATGGGCACCGCCAGCGGCAGGAACACATGGCGGAAGGTCTGCCAGGGGGTAGCACCGTCGATCTGGGTGGCCTTGTCCAGGGCCGGATCGATGGCGTCGAAATAACCCTTGATGATCCAGATGTTCATGGTCACCCCGCTCAGGTAGCAGAGGATCAGCGACCAGTGGCTGTCGATGCCGAGGATGGGCGTCACCTTGCCCAGGGCGTCGAAGATGGCGTAGAGCGCCACCACCGCCAGGGCACTGGGAAACATCTGGATCAGCAGCAGCGAATCCAGCAGGCCGCCCTTGCCGCGGAACTTCATCCGCGAGAAGGAATAGGCCGCGATGGTGGACACCGCCAGCACCCCCAGGGAGGCGATGGTGCCGACCTTGACCGAGTTCCACAGCCACAGCAGTACCGGAAAGGGCGGCGTCACCCGGGTGCCGTCGGCCCGCACATAGTCCAGCCCCAGGGCCAGCGCCCAGTGCTCCAGGGTGGGGTTTTCGGGAAAGATGCTGCCGGTGGCGAAGTTGCCCTCCCGGAAGGAAATGGACAGTATCATCACGAACGGAAACAGGATCAGCAGCAGGAAAATCCACAGGAAGCCGTGGGCCAGGATTTTACGCAGCAGCAGGTTGCGCGGATATTCGACGATCATGTTATTTCCCCTTGGCGGCCACGGCACGGCGCAGTGCCACGAAGTTGGCATAGGCCATGGCCCCGACGATAGCGAAGATCAGGGTGGCGATGGCACCGGCCAGGCCGAAGTTCTGGCCCGAGTCCATAAAGCTGATGCGATAGGTAAAGGACGCCAGCAGATCGGTGGAGCCGGCCGGGATCAGGGTGCCCGGAATGTCCGGCAGGCCCCGGGTGAGCAGCAGGATCAGCACCAGGTTGTTGAAGTTGAAGGCGAAGGCCGAGATCAGCATGGGCGCGAAGGGCGGCAAAATCTGCGGCAGGGTGATGGAGAAGAAGCTGCGCACCGGGCTGGCTCCTTCCAGGGCCGCGGCCTTGGCGTGATCGCCGGGCACCGACTGCAGGTAACCCATGGCCAGCAGCATCATGTAGGGATAGCCCAGCCAGGTGTTGACGATAATGGTCATGGCGCGGGCCAGGGTCGGGTTGGTGAACCACTCGGGCCGGATGCCGAACACCGCCTCCAGGATCATGTTGATTTCGCCGAAGTTCTGGTTAAACAGGCCGCGGAACACCAGGATGGAAATAAAGCCTGGCACCGCATAGGGCAAAATCAGCAGGATGCGGTACAGGCCGCGAAAGCGCAGGTGCTCCCACTGCAGTATCACCGCCAGCAGCACCCCTACCCCGAAGGTGAACAGCACCGACAGCAGGGCGAAGGCGACCGTCCAGATAAAGATTTCCAGCATGGGGCCGCGGATGCCCTCGGAGAACAGGATGCGCTTGAAGTTGTCCAGGCCCACGTTGACCCGCCAGCCGGGGGCCACCTGGTTGCCCGCTTCGTCCCGGTAGAAGCCCACCGAGTGATCCGCCACCAGTATGCCGCCGTCGAGCCGGTTGCGCAGCCGGCCGTCCTCGAGTTCTTCGAACACGGGCTGGACATGGGCCATGGTGCGGATGCCGGAGGTGGTCAGGCTCTGGCCGTCGGGCAGCAACGCGGTGATGGCGCCCAGCTCTCCGCGCAGGCGCACCATGTCGCGGGCCGGCAGGAAGTCGTCCATCAAGGCGTCGACCTGGTCGGCCGGCTGCATCGGCAGCTGCTGGGGCTGGCCATCGGCGACGAAGGGGTTGCTTATCAGGTCGCCGTCGGTACTGCGCAGCACCAGCCGGTAACCGCCCTCGACGGGCAACAGGAAGAAGGGCCGCTCGCTGCTCTTGTCCACCGTCACCTGGGACAGGTGAATGTCGTTGACCCGGTGGAAAGACAGCAGGTTGCTGGCGCTGTAGTTGGTGAAGCCGACGTAGCTGGTGTAGATCACCGGAAAGGCGATAAACAGCCCCACCGTCACCACCGCCGGAAACACGAAGCGGGCGGTGTAGAAACGCCGGTTGCCGTAGATCAGGGCAAAGCCCACCAGCACCGTCATCACCAATACCGCGAACAGCGGCTCGCCGGCCAGGTACAGGCTCCATACCGCGTACAGCAGTGCCAGTGACACCACCCCGAGCACACTCAATTTGACCATATTGGCCAGGGACAACAGCGACGGTTTCTCAACCCCCATCACCGGTTCCGCACAGACCGTCGGCGAACTCATGCCAGCCTCCAAAAATACATTGTGATCGTTGCTACAGGCTGCCGGCACCCAAGGTGCCGGCATGGCCATTATTTCGCCAGCATCCGGGTAGCGGCGTCATCCAGCGCCTTTTCCACCGTCTGCTGGCCGCCGGTGATGTTCTGCAGCGCCGGGTTCATCGCCGACCAGAACTTGCCGGTTTCGGGAATGCCGGGCATGGGTACGCCCTGGGCCGCGATCTGCTGGGTGGCCGCCACGTTGGGATCCCGGGACAACACTTGTGAGTAGGCCTTGTGCGCCACCGCGCCCAGGGCCACCGCCTTGTTCAGCTCGGCCAGGCCGGCTTCGGTCAGCAGGTAGTTCTCGATGAACTCCACCGCCAGATCCTTGTTCGGACTGGCGGCGTTGATGCCGGCGGAGATCACCCCGACAAAGGATTTGGGCGACTGGCCCTCTATGGTGGGCAGGGGCACCACGCCGAAATTGATGCCGGTGGTCTTGAGGTTGTCCCAGGCCCAGGGACCGTTGATCATCATGGCCAGTTCCCCCTTGTTGAAGGCGGTGTCCATCACGTTGTAGTCGGCCCCGACCGGCATCACCTTCTCATCGATCAGCCGCTTGATCATCCTGGCGCCCTTGACCGCGCCCTCGTTGTTCACGCCCACGTCGCGCGCATCGTAAACGCTGTTTTCCTGCTTGAACACATAGCCGCCGTTGGCCATCAGCAGCGGCATGGAGAAGTAGGCGTTGTTGTAATCCCACATGATGGCCTTGGCACCGCCGGCCAGCTTGAGATCGAAAATCTGTTCGAAGGAGCTCGGCGGCTCGGGCAGCAGATCCTTGTTGTAGATAAGGCCCACCGCCTCAATGGAGATGGGGTAACCCCAGACGCGGCCGTCGAGGGTCAGGGCGTCCCAGCTGAAGTCGAACATCCGCTCCCTGACCTCCTGGCTCGGCGCCACCGGCGTGAGCAGGCCGCCGGCGCCCCATTCGCCGAAGCGGTCGTGGGCCCAGAGGATGATATCCGGTCCCTGGCCGTTGGCGGCGGACTGCTGGAACTTGTCGGTCACCGGCTCGGGATGTTCCACCACCACCTCGATACCCAGCTCGTCGGTGAACTGCTGGGCCACCGCGACCACGCCCCTGTTGGTGCTGCCGCTCCAGATCACCAGCTTGTCCTGTTCAAAGGCCAGCGCCGAGCTGGACATCACCCCGGCAATCAGACCGGCAAGCAGTTTCACGTTCGCTTTCATCATGGTTGTACCTTCCCATTGTGTTTTAACCCAGACTCCTGTCTGGCAGACCAAGGTTCTGCACCTGCCCGGCCGGATTCAAGCATGCCGAAGCGGGTGGACGACTCAATTTAAAGCGCTTCCAATTTGATGTGCAAGCTGTCTGTAAAACCCGCAAGCCAATCTGTGACCCGGCGCATAATTTTATATTTACAACGATTAAAAATCATAAAATGCAACATGAGTCACTAATTACATTATTGAACTGTAACCTGATTTCATTTTCACAAGAAAAATCGCTTTAAAAACAGTAGTGGCCACCCCCTAAACCAGATCCAGCTCACAACTCTCCGATTTGGGACTTGTGTCGGAGTCCGGATACGCTAAATTTAAAACGCTTTAAATCATTGTTTAGCACAGGATGCCCGGCGACGGGCCGAGAACGGAATGGAGACGCGCCCGGCGCCCCCCTTTGTCAGAGATGGAGCCCACAGAATGGTGAACACAGCAACCCAACAGGAGCAGGCCCACAAGGTACTGTCGATCAATGCCCTGATTAAAAGTTATGGCGGAACCGACATCCTCAAGTCCGTCTCGGTGGACATGAGAGAAGGAGACTTCCTGGTGCTGGTCGGTCCTTCGGGCTGCGGCAAATCCACCCTGCTCAACTGCATTGCCGGACTGGAAGAGGTGACCGGCGGCCAGATCCTGATCGACGGTCGCGACGTGACCCGGGTACCGCCCCGGGACAGGGACATCGCCATGGTGTTTCAGTCCTACGCCCTTTACCCCACCATGACGGTGGCCGAGAACATCGCCTTCGGCATGAAGATCCGCAAGGTCCCGAAAGAGGAGCAGCAGCGCAAGACCCAGGAGGTGGCGCGCCTGCTGCAAATCGATCACCTGCTCGACCGCAAGCCCTCGCAGCTCAGTGGCGGCCAGCGCCAGCGGGTGGCCATGGGCCGGGCCCTGGTGCGGGAGCCGGTGCTGTTCCTGTTCGACGAACCCCTGTCCAACCTGGACGCCAAGCTCAGGGTAGAGATGCGCGCCGAAATCCATCACCTGCACAAGCAGACCAATGCCTCCATCGTCTATGTGACCCACGATCAAATCGAGGCCATGACCCTGGGCAGCAAGATAGTGGTGCTGCGCGACGGCCATATTCAGCAGGTGGGCAGCCCGCAGCAGATCTACGACGAGCCGGCCAACATGTTCGTGGCCAACTTTATGGGCACCCCGCCGATGAACCTGTTCCCCGCCCGGGTTGAGCTCGGCGATGCCGGCGCCATCCTCAGCGTGGCCGGGCCGGATCAGGGCTTTACCCTGGTGGACAAGCAGGCCGGCGACCGGCTCCGCCCCTACCGGGGCAAGTCGGTGGTGGTGGGCCTGCGCCCCGAGGCGCTGCACCTGTACCGTGAAGGACAGCATGAACACGCCATCCGCCTGCCGGTACGCAACGTCGAGTCGTCCGGGTCCGATACCTTCGTGCTGCTCCAGGCCGGAGAGCACAGGATCAGCGCCCGACTCGGCGGACGGACCCGGGTCACGGAAGGCGAACCGCTGGCGCTGGCCGCCGACATGGACCACGTCTGCTATTTCGATCCCGACACCGAACTACTGATCAAGTAACCTGAATCAACGAGGATTATTATGTCCGGGCAACCCCTTGACCCCATTAGCCGCCATTGGTGGAAAGAAGCCGTGGCCTACCAGATCTACCCGCGCAGTTTTATGGACTCCAACGGCGACGGTATTGGCGATCTGAACGGCATCATCATCAAGCTGGACTACCTGCAGGAACTGGGCGTGGACGTGATCTGGCTCTGCCCCATGTATCCCTCGCCCAACGACGACAACGGCTACGACATCAGCGACTTCCAGGGCATCATGGCCGAATTCGGCACCATGGCCGACTTCGACCGGCTGCTGGAAGAGGTGCATGCCCGCGGCATGAAGCTCATCCTCGACTTGGTGCTCAACCACAGCAGCGACGAACACCCCTGGTTTATCGAGTCCCGCTCCTCCAAAGACAATCCCAGGCGCGACTGGTACATCTGGCGCGACGGCAAGAACGGTGCCGAGCCCAACAACTGGGAAAGCATCTTCAAGGGCTCTGCCTGGGAATACGACCAGGGCACGGAGCAGTACTTCCTGCATCTCTTTTCCCGCAAGCAGCCGGATCTGAACTGGGAAAACGCCGAGATGCGCCAGGCCCTCTACGCCATGGTGCGCTGGTGGCTGGACAAGGGCATCGACGGCTTTCGCCTCGACGCCATCAGCCATATCAAGAAGGAAGAAGGCCTGAGTGATGCCCCCCACCACGGCGGCCAGCCCTATGCGGCCGCCTGGGACAAGATGATGAACGTCGAGGGCGTCATCGAACACCTGGACGAACTGTGCCGGGAGACCTTCCACCACTACGACATCATGACGGTGGGCGAGGCCAACGGCGTCTCGCCGGCGCAGGCGGAAGACTGGATAGGTGAGCAACACCACCGCCTGAACATGATCTTCGCCTTCGATCATGTGGCGCTGTGGGCGGAAGATGGCGAGACGGGCCTGGATCTGGGCCGGCTCAAGCAGGCCTTCGGCCGCTGGCAAACGGGGGTGGCAGGCTTTGGCTGGAACGCCCTCTTCGTGGAAAACCACGACGTGCCCCGCATCGTTTCCAAGTGGGGCGACAGCGAGCGCTACTGGCAGCAGAGCGCCACCGCCATCGCCAGCCTCTATTTCCTGATGCAGGGCACGCCCTTTATCTACCAGGGCCAGGAAATCGGCATGACCAACACCCGCTTCGAGGGGATTGACGATTTCGACTGTGTCGGCAGCCGCAACCAGTATGCCCAGCTGAAACAGCAGGGCATGGACGAGGGCCATATTATCCAGACCCTGGCGCGCGGCTCGCGGGACAATGCCCGCACCCCCATGCAGTGGGACGCCGGCCCCGGGGCTGGCTTTACCAGGGGTACCCCCTGGTTCAAGGTAAACCCCAATACCGAGACCATCAACGTGGCCGCCCAGCAAGGCGACCCGGACTCGGTGCTCGGCTTTTACCGCCGGCTTATCCGCCTGCGCAAGGCCGAGCCGGTGCTGGTGTACGGCAGCTACCGGCTGGAGCTGGAATCCGACCCCCAGGTGTACGCCTACAGCCGCCTGCTCGACGGCCAGCACTGGCTGGTGCTGGTCAACCTGAGCGATCGCCCGGCAGAGCAGCGGCAGCTGCCCTGGCCGCTGCGCCATGAGCGGCTGGCCCTGGCCAACTACCCGGTTGAGCCGCACCCGGCCGGCGACACCCTGGATCTGCGTCCCTTTGAAGCCCGGGTGTACCGGCTGAACGACTGATATCCCTCCCCTTAATACTGCCGGCATGGGGCCCCATGCCGGCCTCCCTCCCGTTATTGCCGCCGCTATGCCTGTTCGGCCAAACCGCCGTCCGATAAGGATCCAATTTATTCGACCGAGCCCCGGCAACGGCGGCGGAACGGTCCGTTGAAACGGACCCTACTTATGCCAAAACAGGCGGACAAAGGGAACGACTCCGCCGACCGTCACATGCCATGGATGGCATGTGCGAGCCTACATGGACGTACTTGCGGCGTGTCGGCGGAGTTGGCCCTTTGGCCGGCTCATCCCTGTAAAGCAAACGACTTTGTCATCAAGTCGCAAGGGCGCCGAAGCGCCCTTTCGGGTTATTCTGCCGCCGGCTCCAGCAGCGGCAGGTAATATTCTCGCCCGTCCGGATCCCGGGCCCGCCACAGGGTCACCTGGTAGTCGCCGTCTTGCGCGAAGTGGTAACGCAGGTTGCCCGGGTTGCCGCCCGCGCTCAGGCCGGTGGCGGTGAGCGGCGCGCCCAGGTTGAGCAGGCCCCAGCTGGCGTCGGCGAACTTGAACTCGCTCACCCCGGCCCGGGCCCGGATTGTGCCGGCATAAGTGCCGGGGGCCACCGCCGCCAGCGGGCTCAGCCCCCAGTCGTTGGCACCGCCCCGGAAGTGCAGCTCGGCGGCCAGGGGCTCCGGCACCCGCTCGAGCAGGGGCCTGGACTCGTCCTCCAGCGGGAGCGTCGCCACCAGTCCGCCCGCGTCGTCTTCCCGGCTCGCCGCCATTACCCGCTCCCGCTCCAGCAGCAGCGGCTGCTCCAGCACGGTGGCGCCCCCTTCCCGATCCAGGCGGGCGAACACCAGGGTACGGCGGGCGGCCTCGCCCCAGTCGAAGGCAGCCTGGAAGCCGGGGGTGGCGGCATCGGCGTCCCGCAGCAGGGTCATGCCGCCGGCCTCGTCGTAGAGCAGCAGCTCGGGCAGATCGTGGGGATTGGCATAGCTCAGCTCGAGCCGGGGCGAACGGCCGTCCAGGATGAAGGACACCTCGGCCTGGCGCGGCGGCGCTACCAGGTTGCTCAGGCTGGCGCGCAGGGTCACCTCGGTGCCCTCGGCCAGGGCGCCGGTGTCCCAGTAGAGGCGGTACGGGGCGTTGTTGTCCACCGCCAGGGTCTCGAAGTCGCCGCCGTCGAGGCTGGCCTCGAACCGCACCTGGTACTGGGGCAGCGCCTGCCCGGCCAGGGCCTCGGCCGTGACCTCCAGCTCCAGCAGGCCCGAGGTACGGGCCCCCGGCGCCACCCCGCTCAGCACCGGCTCCGCCACCGGCGAAGGGGCTATGCCCTCGGCCTTCAGGATGGCGAACTGCAACGGCGCCAGGGTCAGCTGCAGTTCGCCCTGGTGCTCCCGGGGCGCAGCCTCGCCCGTTATCGGCCGGTAGTGGCCGGCCGCCGGCAGGGTCAGGCTCAGGGCCTCGTCGGCCAGGTTGAAGGCCAGCAGGTATTCCACCCCCTCGGCCAGATCCACCCGCGAGAAGGTCAGCACCCTGTCGCTGTCGTCGCTGTTGGGGCGGGCCAGCTGGATGCCGCGGCGCAGCACCGGATGCTCCCGGTACAGGGCGCTCAGGCCGGCGATATCCCGGTACAGGGGATGAGAGGGGTCGAAGTTGTCGTCGGCGGTGGTGGCAGTGGTGCCGATCAGCCGGCCGGCATTGTAGCTGGCCACCCGGGAGGGGAACATGTTCTGGCGGGCATCCTTGTCGCCGCCCTCGCCGGTAAAGCCCTGCTCGTCCCCGTAGTAGATCACCGGCACGCCCCGGCTGAAGAACAGCAGGGCGTTGGCCAGGCGGTAGCGGGCCAGCAGCTTGGCGTCGTCCGGCTCGCCGCCCGCCTGCAGGAAGTGGCCGAAGCGGCCGATATCGTGGTTGCCGAGGAAGTTCAGCAACTGGTTGGCGGAGCCGCCGGCATGGTTGTAGCGGTCATCCTGCTCGAACAGGGCTGTCAGGGCAGAAACGCCGCCCTGTCCGGCCAGGGCAGCACCGGCGGCGGCCTGAAAGCCGAAGTCGAGCACGGTGGGAAGGCCGGCGCTGCGGGTGTAGAAACTGAGCTCGCGCGGATCGCTGCTGAACACCTCGCCGAACATGGTGAAGTGCTCAATGCCGGCGCTGTCGCGGGCATGGTTCAGCACCGCCGGGGCGAAGGCCCGCCAGAAGTCGGCATCCACGTGCTTGACGGTATCGAGACGGAAGCCGTCGGGCCGCCACTCGTCGATAAGCCCGGTGAAGATGTCTATCAACCCGGCCACCACCTCGGGGTTGCCGGTATCCAGATCGTCCAGCCCGAAGAAGTCGCCGTAGAGGCTGTCCTCGCCGGAAAAACTGGAGTCGCCCTGGTTGTGGTAGAAGCGGGGATCATTGAGCCAGGCCGGCACCTTGGCGTTTTCCTCTCCCGCCGGGATAAAGGGCGTATAGCCCTCCCCCGCCGCCACCCGCTCCCGGGAGCGGTAGTCGCACCGACTCAGTCCGGGCAGGTAGGCGCCGTTTTCCTGGTGACATTCGCGGTATTTGATCACGTCGGCGGTGTGGTTGACGATGATGTCGAAGAATATCTTGATGCCGCGCTCATGGGCGGCGGCGATAAAGGCCTTCATTTCCTCGTTGCTGCCGAAATGGGGATCCAGGCGGGTGAAGTCCAGGGTCCAGTAGCCGTGGTAACCGGCCGAGTCGCCCTGCACCGCCTTGTTCTTCAGGATGGGCGTCAGCCAGATGGCGGTGATCCCCAGCCCCTCCAGGTAGTCGAGCTTCTGCTGCAGGCCGGCGATGTCGCCGCCGTGGAACATGCCCTTGTCGGCGGGATCATGGCCGCCAAAGGCGTGGGGGTCGTTGGGATCGCCCTGGTTGTTGTCCGGGTTGCCGTCATGGAAGCGATCCGGCAGCACGAAGTAGAACACCTCGTCCTCGATGTCGTGGCGCGGGCTGTCGAACAGGGTGCGGGGCTGGGAGTCCGCCAGGGCGGGCGTGGCCAGGATGGCGCCCAGGGCCATGGCCAGTACGGTACGATTCATCTGCAAGTCCCTATGGATGATGGAAGTGCCGGCCTTGGAAGCCGGAGGAAAGACAGGTATATACCCACGACAAAATTAAAACGCTTTAATTTCCTGACGCAAGACAGCCGCAATTTCCGATGCAAAATATGTGACCCGCCCCGCCTTTTGGTTGATCAATCCCGGTGAAATGGCGATATTGTGCTGTTTTTACCGGGCCGGCAACGGCATACTTAATTGAAACGCTTACAATATGAGGAGAGCAGCGGTGGTGACGTTAAAGGATCTGGCCGAGCATCTGGGACTGTCGCAGGCGACGGTGAGCCGGGCCCTGAACGGCTATCCCGAGGTCAATGAAAAGACCCGCCGTCGGGTACTCGAGGCGTCCAAGCAGCTCAACTATCTGCCCAACCTGGGTGCCCGCAAGCTGGCTACCGGCAAGTCCGGCATGGTGGGCATAGTGCTCAAGTCCTGCGACGAGCTGGTGCAGGCCCCGGAATACGTGCGGATGATCGCCCAGATCAGCCGCCACCTGGGCGATGCGGGCTACGATCTGCTGATCAACTCGGCCCGCCAGGGCAACGCGCTGGACTCGTTCAAGCGCTTCGTGGCCGGCCGGGCGGTGGACGGCCTGATCCTCAACACACCGGAAGTGGATGATGAACGGGTCGCCTTCCTGCAGGAGCAGGGCTTTCCCTTCGTGATGCACGGGCGTACCGCCGGCGAGGTCAGCTATCCCTACTACGATATCGATAACTACGATGCCCTGGTGCAGGCGAGCCGCTTCCTGCTCGATCTTGGCCACCGGCGCATCGCCCTGCTGACCGGACCGGCCCGGCAGGCTTTCGCCCTGGAACGGGCCCGCGCCTTCCGCGATACCCTCGCCCAGGAGGGACTGGCGGCGGAACTCATCGCCTTCGACGACAGCAGCGAAGAGGCCGGCTACCATCATGCCCGTCTGTGGCTCGGTGGCGAGGCCCCTACCGCCATCATCTGCGCTTCGGCTCCCCAGGCCCAGGGGGTCTATCGGGCCGCCGGGGAACTGGGTATTACCATCGGCAGGGAGCTGTCGGTGATCGCCCACGACGACGTGGTGTCCTTGCCGCGTACCGAGCATTTCGATCCGCCACTCACGGTGACCCGCTCCTCTTTTATGGATGCCTGCCAGCCCCTGGCCGAGATGATGGTAGCCCTGCTCGACGGCGCCGAACCCCGCTCGCTGCAGCAGGTGGCGCCGGTGGAGTTGATCGTGCGCCGCTCCTGCGGGCCCTGTCCCCGCCCCTGAGTCCGGCACCGGCGCGGCAGCGCGCCGATCGGGCTTAGTCCCGGTTGCCGAACAGCCGCCGGGTCAGTCCTTTCAGCCTCCCCCGCTCCTTGCCCTGTTCGAGCCGGCCGGCCTCGACCAGGGCCTGGTACAGGGCCTGGCTGTTGTCCGGCCCCACCACCAGCTGGTAGGCCTTGTGCTGTCCGAGCACGCTCCCTTCGATCACCGCCACCACCGGCGCCAACCGCTCGATACGCTCCTTGTCGAAGCGGGTTTCATCATGGAGATCCACCCGCAGCCGGGTGGCGCAGTGGGAAAGCCGGGCCAGGTTATCGGCCCCGCCCAGGGCGGCGAGCAGTTCGGTGGCGACGCTGTGATGGTTCATGGCAGTTACCTCGATAGGTCGTGAAGATAAAAGTTAAAGCGCTTTAAGTTAATATTCTATCCGATGTCGACGAGGGTACAAGCGGTGTGTGGAAAATTCATGCCGGGCCGGTGTCGACACCCGGCCCGAGGGTATCAGGAAGCGGTGGCGTCGAGACGGAACCCCAACTGCTGGCGCAGATAGGCCCCCGCCCCCAGCAGCCCCGGATGCGGATGGGTAATGAGGAAAACGGGAATGGCGGCCAGGTAGCCGCTGAAGCGGCCCTTGTCCTCGAACGCCGCCCGGAAGCCGGAGTCGCGGAAAAAGTCGAGGAAGCGCGGCACTATGCCGCCGGCGAGATAGACGCCGCCGAAGGTGCCCAGGTTCAGCGCCAGGTTGCCACCGAAGCGTCCCATCAGCTCGCAGAACAGGGCCAGGGTCCGCTGGCACAGCGCGCAGTCGCCGCCGAGGGCGCGCTCGGTGATCTGCCCGGGCGCCAGCGCCTCGGGCGCCCGGCCCGCCAGCTCGGCCAGGGCCTGGTAAAGGTTGACCAGGCCCTGGCCGGAGAGTAGCCGTTCCGCCGACACATGGGCCCAGCGCCGGCGCAGTACCCGCAGCAGCGCCTCTTCTTCGGCGTTGCCCGGAGCCAGGTCGACGTGTCCGCCCTCGCCGGGCAGGCTGAGCCAGGTATCGCCGCAGGGCACCAGGTGGGCCACCCCCAGGCCGGTGCCGGCGCCGTACACCGCCACCGGGTGGCCGGGCCGGATCTCCCCGCCCCCGATCTGGCAGCGGTCTTCCGGCGCCAGCGCCGGTATCGCCATGGACACGGCGGTAAAGTCGTTGATCACCTCGAGCCGCGCCAGCCCCAGGCCGGCCTGCATGGCCGCGATGGAAAAGCGCCAGCTGTGGTTGGTCATCACCACCTGGTCCCCCTGCACCGGGCAGGCGATGGCGATGCAGGCCTCGGCCACCGTCACCCCCTGCTCGGCCAGATACTGCCGGATCACCGGCTCCAGGCCGGGGGAATCGGCAGTGGGATAGCTGCGGATGGCGGACAGGACGCCCGTGGCCCGTTTACAGAGGGCCAGGCGGGCATTGGTGCCGCCCACGTCGCCCACCAGGATATATTGGCTCATCGTCGTTACTCGCTTGATTAAAGGAAGTGGTTTGGCGGGCCAGCCCGCTCGGACTGGGGCCAGCATAAAAAGGGTAATGCCACAAATGAAATCGATTTTATTGCCGGCAATATAGGTTTTCTCTATGTCGCAAGGCAGAAATCTTCCCCCAGAGCGGGCGATGCCTTGCGGCATAAAAATTCCGTTTACGCCGCCGGCCTTTGTGCTATAACCAGAGGCCGTTTTTTTCGCATTCATACAGGAAGTATCATGTCTCAATTCGACAACGTTACCGTGATCAAGAAGGCCAATGTCTACGACGGCGGCAAGGTGACCAGCCGGGTAGTCAAATTCGCCGACGGCAGCCGCAAGACCCTCGGCATCATGCTGCCGGGCGAGTACACCTTCGACACCGCCGCCGCCGAGCTGATGGAAATCCTCGACGGCGAGCTGGAAGTCCAGCTGCCGGGCAGCGACGACTGGCAGGCCATCAAGGGCGGCGAGTCCTTCAACGTGCCCGCCAACGCCATCTTCAAGCTCAAGGTCCACAGCCTGGTGGACTACTGCTGCTCCTACTTCGATTAAGCCTGATCCCGGGGCCAAGGCCCCGGGAACCGTCCTTCCCGCTGCGCGGCAATGCAGGCGGGCCGCCTGCGCGCCAGGGTTCGGTATATGCCTTGCCAGCCGGTGCGCAATAGCCGCAGACACGCTTTGCATTGCGTGGCATACCTGACATCATTCGACGCCAGCGCCTCCCAATTTCGGTGCGGATAACCGCTGCCCGCCCCAGGATGCTCAATCCAGCCGGTATATCCGGGCCTCGAAGGGCCGCAGGCTGTTGCCCTCTGCCATGGCCTGCGGATAGTTGGCCAGTTGCGGCCCGGCCGCCGGCAGCGCCTCCTCCAGCAGCTGACAGTCCGCCGGTTCGCCGCTCAGGTTGACCAGCACCAGCCAGCGCTCGTCCCCCAGGCTGCGGCGGTAGGCGTAGATCTGCGGGTGCTCCGCCAGCAGCAGTTGGTAGTCGCCGTAGATCAGCGCCGGCGCGGCCTTGCGCAGGCGGATAAGGGCGCGGTAAAAATTGAGCACCGAGTCCGGGTCGCCTTGCTGGGCGGCCACGTTGATGGCCCCGGCGTTGGGATTGACCTTGAGCCAGGGCGTACCCGTGCTAAAGCCCGCCCCGGGGCCAGCCTCCCACTGCATGGGGGTGCGCGAGTTGTCCCGCCCGGTACGGGACAGCTGCGCCAGTATGTCGGATTCGGCCCAGCCCTGGCGCTGCAGTTCGGCATACTGGTTTTTGGCGGCCACGTCGTTGAAATCGTCGATGCTATCGAAAACCGTGTTGGTCATGCCGATTTCCTGGCCCTGGTAGATAAAGGGCGTGCCCTGCATCAGGAAATACATGGCGGCGATGGCGGTGGCACTTTCCCGCCAGTAGTCCCGGGTATCCCCCCACTTGGAGACGATGCGCGGAATATCGTGGTTCTCCACGTAGAGGGCGTTCCAGCCCCGGCCCTCCAGCCCGCCCTGCCAGCGGCCGAAGATATCCTTGAGCGCCAGCAGGTCGAGGCGCTGGTGCGGGTTGGCTTCCCACAGCTTGACGTGCTCGAACTGGAAAATCATGTTGAGCCGGCGACGCTGCTCGCCCACCCATTGCTCGCCCGCCACCGCGTCGGCGCCGTTGACCTCCCCCACCGTCATGATGTCGTAGTGGTGGAACACCTGCCGGCACATGTCGTCCACATAGTCGAACAGCCCTTCCGCGTTCATGTGCTTGTCGAAGGAAGGCACATAACGCAGCCCCAGGGGGTTGGGCATGTCGGACAGCGCCGGCTCCTTCTTCATGTGGCAGATGGCGTCGATGCGAAAGCCGTCGATGCCCTTGTCCAGCCACCAGCGCATCATGTCGTACACCGCGTCGCGCACCGCCTGGTTTTCCCAGTTCAGATCCGGCTGCTTGCGGGAAAAGAGATGCAGGTAATACTGGTCGGTGCCCTGGTCATACTCCCAGGCCGAGCCCTTGAAGATGCTTTCCCAGTTGTTGGGCTCGGCGCCGTGCTTGCCGTCGCGCCAGACATACCAGTCGCGTTTGGGGTTGTCTTTGGAGGAGCGGGACTCGATAAACCAGGGGTGCTCGTCGCTGGTATGGTTGACCACCAGATCCAGGATGAGCCTCATGCCGCGGGCGTGCACCTCGGTCAGCAGCCGGTCGAAGTCAGCCATAGTGCCGAATTCGGCCATGATGCCCTGGTAGTCGCTGATGTCGTAGCCGTTGTCGTCGTTGGGGGACGGGTACATGGGGCAGAGCCAGATCACGTCCACCCCCAGCTCTTTCAGGTAGTCCAGCTTGATGATGATGCCGTTCAGATCGCCGATACCGTCGCCGTTGGCGTCCATAAAGCTGCGCGGGTAGATCTGGTAGGCAACGGCTTCTTTCCACCAGCTGCGCTGCAGCCGGCCGCTTGTTGTGGTAGTCATGGCATTGTCCTTGTAATCAGGGGCGGCACCGCGCCGCCGGGATAGAAAATCGGTCTGTGTTAACCCTTGATGGAGTGCGGACGCTCGGCCAAAGGGCACTACTCCCCCGGCACGCCGTAAATCCATCCCTGGAGGCTCCGCCGCGCCCTCCCTGGCGCGGAGGGCCGGCGGAGCAGTACCCTTTGTCCTCCTCCATGCACCGGCGGAGCCTGCTGGCACCATCAGCAGACGGCAGCGAGGCTTGAAAGAGGCAACAGGGATCGCCTCCGCCGACCGTCACATGCCAGGGCCGAAAATTGCTCCTGCATTTTCGGCATTCCCGCCATCCCTGGCGGTCAGATGGCATGTGCCGAGCGTACAGGGGGCGAGCTTGCTCGCCGTGACGAACTGTTTCAACCTGACCGAACATCCGGTGAATGTTCGCAGCAGGCTGAAACAGTGAGTGTCACGTCCCGAAGCGTGTCGGCGGAGGTGACCCTGTTGCCGCTTCTCTACTGCACGGCAACAGAGCTAGCCTCAGCCGGCCGCTTCGTCCAGCAGCACCATAAAGGCCTCATAGGGCTGCAGCTCCAGCTCGCCGCGCCAGTGGTCGCGGGGGGCGTAGTTGCTGATCAGCACCTCTCCCGCCTGCTGCTGCAGCCCGGCGGGCAGGGTCAGGCTGGCGCGGCCGGCGAAGAAGTTGCACACCACCAGCAGCCGCTGGTCGCCGAGCCGGCGCTGGTAGGCGAACACCTGCGGGTGCTCGCTCAGCAGCGGCTGGTAATCGCCGTACACCAGCACCGGATGGGCCTTGCGCAGGCGGATTAGCCGCTGGTAGTGGTAGAAAACGGAGTCCGGATCGTCCAGGGCGGCGGCCACGTTGATCCGGTCGTGGTTGGGGTTGACCTCGATCCAGGGCGTCCCCCGGGTAAAACCGGCGTTGGCCTCGCCGCTCCACTGCATGGGGGTACGGGCGTTGTCCCGGCCGTTGGCGTGAATGCCGGCCAGCATCTGCTCATGGGTCACGCCGGCGGCGGTGCGCTCCCGGTACAGGTTGAGGCTCTCGATATCCCGGTACTGGTCGATGCGCTCGAAGCGCACGTTGGTCATGCCGATCTCCTCGCCCTGGTAGACATAGGGCGTGCCCTTGAGGCCGTGCAGGGCGGTAGCCAGCATCTTGGCGGACTCGACCCGGTAGCGCCCCGGGTCGCCGAACTTGGACACCGCCCGGGGCAGGTCGTGGTTGTTCCAGAACAGGGAGTTCCAGCCGCTGTCGGCCAGGCCCAGTTGCCACTTGTCGGTGATGGCCTTGAACGCCGCCAGGCAGAAGGGCCGGCTGCGCCACTTGCCTGCTTCGTCGTCCCAGGTCTGGGTGATGTGCTCGAACTGGAACACCATGGACAGCTCTTCCCGCGCCGGATCCGAGTAGAGCCTTGCTGTCTCGGGGGTGGCGCTCCAGGTTTCGCCCACGGTGAGCAGGTCGCGCCCGCCGAAGGTGGCCCTGTTCATCTCCTGCAGCAGCGGGTGCAGGCGGGCACCGTTGGTCATGATCTGGGCGTCCACCTCCTTGCCGATAAGATCGATCACGTCCATGCGGAAGCCGCCGATGCCCTTGTCCAGCCACCAGTTCATCATCTTGTGCACCTCGGCCTGCACCCGGGGGTTTTCCCAGTTCAGATCCGGCTGCTTGCGCGAGAACTGGTGGAAGTAGTACTCGCCGGTCGCCGCGTCGTATTCCCAGCCGCTGCCGCCGAAGTAGGAGCGGAAGTCATTGGGCGGGCCGCCGTCTGCCGCCGGCTGGCGCCAGATGTAGAAGTCCCGGTAGGGGTTGTCCAGGGAGCGGCGCGCCTCGACAAACCAGGGATGCTCGTCGCTGGTGTGGTTGACCACCAGATCCATCAGGATGCGGATATCCCGCTTGCCGGCCTCGGCGATCAACTGCTCCATCTCGGCCAGGGTGCCAAACTCGGGGGCGATGTCCTGGTAGTCGGAAATATCGTAGCCGTTATCGTCCATCGGCGAGCTGAACACCGGCGACAGCCAGATAACGTTGACGCCGAGCCGCTGCAGGTAGTCGAGCCGCTGGATGATGCCCGCCAGATCGCCGATGCCGTCGCCGTTGGCGTCCATAAAGCTGCGCGGGTAGATCTGGTAGACCACGGCGTCGTGCCACCATTTTTTGTCTGTTGCTGGGTTCATATCCGGCTCTGTCTCAAAAAGTGAAAGAAATTAATGCTGGGCGGTGGGCAGCAGGCGCTGGAAGGCCCGGCCCTCGCGGTCGAACAGGTAGCAGCAGGCCGCCGGCAGGCGGATGCCGACCAGGGTACCCGCCGCTATGGGTGAGCGTTCGGCGTTGCGCACCACCCAGGGCTCGCCGGCGTTGCCGTTGTCGAGGTAGAGGTAGGTCTCGTTGCCCATGTGCTCGACGAACATCACCTCTCCCTGGTACTCGCACTGGTCGAGGTCGCCCCACTGGACGTGCTCGGGGCGGATACCGAGGTTGACGCTCTGGCCTTCGGCCTCGGCCGGGGTGGCAATGGGCAGCAGCAGCTCCTTGCCGTTGTCGAGCTCGACCAGGCTCTGCTCGGCCCCGGCACGCTTGAGGATGGCGGGGATCAGGTTCATCTTGGGCGAGCCGATGAACTGGGCCACGAATTCGTTGGCCGGGTGGTCGTAGAGCTCGAGCGGGGTGCCCACCTGCTCGATGTTGCCCTTGTTCAGCACCACGATGCGGTCGGCCAGGGTCATGGCCTCTACCTGGTCGTGGGTCACGTAGATGATGGTGGAGCCCAGCCGCTGGTGCAGGGTGGCGATTTCCATGCGCATCTGCACCCGCAGCGAGGCGTCCAGGTTGGACAGCGGCTCGTCGAACAGGAACAGCTTGGGCTCGCGCACGATGGCGCGGCCGATGGCCACCCGCTGGCGCTGGCCGCCGGACAGATCCTTGGGCTTGCGCTCCAAGAGGTGCTCGAGCTGCAGGATGCGGGCCGAGTCGCGCACCTTCTGGTCTATCTCCTGCTTGGGGTGCCCGGCCAGCTCCAGAGCAAAGGCCATGTTCTGGTACACGCTCATGTGCGGGTAGAGGGCATAGGACTGAAACACCATGCCGATGCCGCGCTCGGCGGGGGTGTCGTCGTTGACGTACTGGCCGTCGATGTACATGCTGCCGCCGCTGATCTCCTCCAGCCCCGCTATCATCCTGAGCAGGGTGGACTTGCCGCAACCCGAGGGCCCGACGAACACCACGAACTCGCCGCTGTTGATCTGCAGATCCAGCGACTTGATCACCTCGGCCGATTTGCCGTAGCGTTTTTGCAGTTTTTCCAGGTTTAATTGCGCCATGTTGTTACATCCTGTTTTGAGACGGCCATCGGTATCTCACCGGGATTACGCTGTCGTCATGCCCGCGCAGGCACCCAATACCGTCGACCCAAGGTTTTTGCCCGGTGTAGCATGAAGCTTTCTAAAAGTCGGCCAAAGGGCCCACTCCGCCGGCACGCCGTAAACCCATCCCTGGGGGCTCCGCCGCGCCCTCCCTGGCGCGGAGGGCCGGCGGAGCGGTTCCCTTTGTCCGCCAATCCGGTATCCGTGTTGCCTGTTTAAGCCAGTCTGAAGATTTATCATCAAGCCAAGGCGGGAAACCCCGCCCCTGCCTTACTTGAGGTAATCCAGATAGGGCCGCTGGCGGTCGATCATCAGGTCGACCATTTCCGGGATACGGCGGCACTTGTCGTTGACCGAATCCACCAAGAGCGCCTGGATCACCAGATCCCGCGAGCCCTGCAGCACCGCCTCGGCGGTGAGGTCGTGCACCGCCACCTGGTTGCAGAGCAGCCCCGCCACCCCGGCCGGCATGTCCAGCCGGATGCCGTGCACGCCCTTGCGGTCGATGATGGCCGGCACTTCCACCGCCATAAACTCGGGCAACTGGCGGATAAAGCCCTGGTTGGGGATGTTGACCGCCCCTTCCTCGTAGCCGGCGTCGGTGAGCATGCCTTCCATGATCGGCACCACCCGCTCCTTGAGCTTGAGCTCGATCACCGGCTCTACCTGGCCCAGGTAGTTGCGGTAGAAGCTGTAGAAATCGAGGATGCCGCGGTGGTCGCTCACCTCATGGGCCCAGCGGATGTACTCGCCGAAGTGGCTGTCGCCGGTGATGGGCAGGTGGTGGAACTTCTCGAGGATTTCCCGGAACAGGGTGCGATCCGCCCAGGGGTAGGCGCTGTCGGCGCCGCCCAGGGCATCGCGCTCGGTGCTGCCCTCGGTGTCCACCAGCTTGCCGTGGGTGCGGGTGTATTCCAGGATGTCGCTGTAGCCCGGCAGTTTCTCGAAATAGCCCGGCGCCTTGGCGCGGATGTCGGCGTAGGCGTCCTTGCCGCTGTCCCGGTAGCTGGCCTCGAGCAGCACGCTGAAGTGGTTGAGGCCGCCGGCGCGCAGTGCCAGGTTGCTGAAGGGGGTGTCCAGCATTTCCGGCAGGTAGCGCTCCAGGGAGGCGATTTCGTGGCACATGCCGACGAAGTTGAGCCCGGGAAAGCGGCGGTGCACCGTGGTGCAGATCCGGCTCATGGGGTTGGAGTAGTTGAAGGTCCAGGCATCGGGGCAGATGTCGGCGATATCGGCGCAGATCTCCAGGATCGGCGGTATGATGCGCAGGGAGTGGAACAGGCCGCCGGGGCCGCCGTTCTCGCCGTAGACCTGCTGGATGCCGTACTGCAGCGGGATCTGCCAGTCCTGATCCCAAAGCGCGAAGCGGTCGCCCACCTCGATGGAGATGATCACGAAATCGGCGCCCCGGAGCGCGGCCTTGCGGTCCACGGTGGCGCTGAGGGTGAAGGGCAGGTCCCGGGCGGCGAGAAAATCGCGGGCGGTCTGCTCGGTGGCCGCCAGGGCGCGGGGGTTGATGTCGTGCAGCACGATTTCGCTGCCGGCCAGGGTGGCGCTCTGGAAGATGTCACCCAGGGTGCCGTAGCCGAACTGGGCGCTGCCGGCGCCGATCAGGACGATTTTGGTAGCCATTCGTTTTCTCCTTGTTCAGACACTGTTGTTAAGTGGATCAACCCTTGACCGCACCGCTGGTCAGGCCGCTGACGATGCGTTTCTGGAAAATCAGTACCAGCACGATGATCGGCAGCGTCACCACCACCGAGGCGGCCATGATGCTGCCCCAGGGCAGTTCGTACTGGGAGGCGCCCTGGAACATGCCGATGGCCACCGGCACGGTGCGCTTGCCGCTCGAGATCACGAAGGTGAGCGCGAACATGAACTCGTTCCAGGCGCCGATAAAGGCCAGCAGGCCGGTGGTGACCAGCGAAGGCCCCATGATGGGCGCGAAGATGCGGGTGATGATCACCCAGGTGCTGGCGCCGTCGACGATGGCCGCCTCTTCCAGCTCCACCGGCATGGACTTCATAAAGGTGGTCAGCACCCAGACGGTGAAGGGCAGCGAGAAGGTGGTGTAGGACAGCACCAGGGCGCCCAGCGAGTCGTACAGCCCCATAAAGCGCACCAGCTCGAACATGCCCGACAGCACCGCCACCTGGGGGAACATGGACACGCACAGGATGGTGAACAGCAGGTACTTGCGCCCGCGGAAGGAGATCCGCGCCAGGGCGAAGGCGGCGGTGATCGACACCAGCAGGCAGAGCCCCACGGTGACGGTGGCCACCAGCACCGAGTTCAGCAGGCTGCGGGCGATGCCGTTGTCCACCAGGGCGCCGATGTAGTTGTCCCAGTGAAAGCCCGAGGGCAGGTAGTTGGCCAGGAACAGCTCCTGGCCGGTGCGCAGCGAGGTGAGCACCGCATAGTAGAAGGGGAACACGCAGATCAGGCCGGCCAGGGCGGCGCCGGCGTAGATCAGGCCCTTGTGGCCCCATTCCCGTTGCTGACGACCGAGCTTCATGCCTTGTTCTCCTTGTCATTGAAACGGCCCACGTAGAGGAAGCAGGCGGCGATGCCGGCCACCATCATGAACACCAGTACCGAGGCGGCGGAGCCGAAGCCCATTTCCTGGTAGCTCACCATCTGGTCCCGGGCGTAGCCGGAGATGGAAATGGTGGCCTCGCTGTTGGAGGTGAGCACATAGATGAGGTCGAATACCCGCAGCGCATCCATTACCCGGAAGATCAGCGCCACGAT
Organism: Zobellella denitrificans; assembly: GCF_002407485.1. Lineage (NCBI taxonomy): Bacteria > Pseudomonadati > Pseudomonadota > Gammaproteobacteria > Aeromonadales > Aeromonadaceae > Zobellella > Zobellella denitrificans. The sequence goes on from NZ_CP012621.1 coordinate 2,235,496, forward strand.
CAGCGCCGGCATGATCAGCGGCAGGGTGATGCGCCAGAAGCGCTGCCAGGCATTGGCGCCGTCGACCCGGGCCGCCTCGTACAAATCCTTGGGAATCAGCTGTAGCGCGGCCAGCAGCATCAGCGCCATAAAGGGGGTGGTCTTCCACACGTCCGCCAGCACCACCGCCCACATCGACAGCGACGGGCTGGCTATCCAGGCCAGGGGCTGGTCGATAAGGCCGACGCGCAGCAGCAGATCGTTCACCACCCCGAACTGGTCGTGGAACATCCAGCCCCACATCTTGGCGGTGACGATGGTGGGGATGGCCCAGGGCACCAGTATGGCGGTGCGCACCAGGCCCTGGCCGCGGAAGGTCTGGTTCATCAGCAGCGCCAGCAGCATGCCCAGCACCAGCTCGAGCGACACCGACACCCCGGTGAACCAGAGGGTGTTGCCCACCGCCTGCCACCACAGGGGATCGGCCAGCACGCCGTAGGCGCCGCTGTCGGTCAGCTCCAGGTAGTTGGCCAGGCCGACGAAGTGGTATTCGTGCGGCGCGTCCAGGGCGGCATCGGTCAGGCTGTAGAACAGGGTGCGCAACAGCGGCCAGCCGGCCACCGCCGCCAGCAATATCATCGCCGGGGCGACCAGCACCCAGGCGACGCGGGCGCGACGCTGCTGGTGGTTGAGCTTGCGCCGCCCCGCCAGGACAGGCGCCTTTGCCGTCGCCTTGGCGCGCTGCGCCGGGGTCAGGGTCTTGGTGTAGTGATCCATGGATTACTCCGTGTCATTCAGATCGGCAGGGGAAAGAAAGGCCGCCCGCAATGGGCGGCCAAGGGCACGGACCTAGCGCCAATCTTTCCCCTTGATGCGCTCCAGCCGGCTCTGCAGATCCGCCACCGCCTGTTCGCCGCTGCTGCGCCCGCTCAGCACGTTGTAGGTGGCGTTGTAGATGGCGTTGGACACCCGGGCGTACTGGCCCCTGGTCTGGGTGGCCGGCCGCGGCCGGGCATTGGCGAAGATGTCCCTGAATTCGGCGAGATAGGGCGCCATGGCCAGCACTTCCGGATCCTCGTACAGGGCCACGCGCGAAGGGGCGACCCCGACCAGTTGCAGCGCCTTCTTCTGGGCCTCGGCGTCGCTCACGATTTTCAGCAGGGCCACCGCCGCCTCGGGATTTTTACTGTAGGCGCTTACCGACCACTGCCAGCCGCCCAGGGCGGCCACCGACTCGCCCTCGGCCCCGCTCGGCAGCGGCATTACTCCCACCTTGCCCTTGACCGGGCTGTTGTCGGCCTGGGCCAGCACATAGGCGTAGGGCCAGTTGCGCATAAACAGGGCGCCACCGTTCTGGAACACGGCGCGGGCCTCTTCCTCCATGTAACCGAGGGCGCCCTGGGGCGCTATGGTGCCGACCCAGCCGGCGGCCATGTCCAGGGCCCGGGCGGCGCGGGCATTGTCGATGGTGACCTGGCCGTCGCTGTCGACGAAGTCGCCGCCGCCATGGGAGGCCACCCACTCCAGGGCGTTGCAGGTCAGGCCCTCGTAGGACTTGCCCTGGAACACCAGGCCCCAGAAGTTGCGATGGCCGGCGGCCCGCTCCCCTTCCTGGATGCGGGTGGCGATGCGGGTCAGTTCCTCCCAGCTGGCGGGCGGCTGCTCGCCGTATTTTTCCAGCAGATCCTGGCGGTAATAGAGGGCGCCGGAATCCAGGAAGGCCGGCACCGCCTTGACCCGGCCGTTGACGATGTTGTTCTGCCAGGCGCCGGGGAAGAAGTCGGCTTCCAGCTCGGCCACCTGCTCGGTCAGATCCAGGGTGTGGCGGTCGAGCAGGCCCACCCACACGGTGTCGGCCTGGAACAGATCCACGGCGTTGCCGTCACGGGCGGCGAACAGCTGCTGGAACAGGCCCAGCTTTTCGTCGGAGGAAGGGGGAAACTCGATAAATTCCAGGGTATGGCCGGTCTGCGTTTCGAAGCGATCCTTCACGTAGTCGCAGAACTCCTTGCCGGCGCCGGTGGGGGCGCATTCCATGCGCAGGGTATCGGCCTTGGCCACATTCAGGGATGCGGCCACCAGGGCCGCCACCATGCTGAGCGTACGTACTTTCATCTTGACCTCTCGTCTTCCTGATTGGAGGGATAAGGGATGGCGTTAACCATCCGTTAACTTTAGCTGTGTCCATCCTAGGGGAAACGAAGGAATAAAAAGAAATGCTTTATTTCACACACAATATAGAAAGTATCTATATCTCAAACCACCCGGGTGATCCGTTTCACAGTTCTGGCCCCCTGCCGTCCACGGCCAGGTGCGGATCTGTGATCGCACCGCAAAAAATCCTGCGCCCTGGTCTTGGTCCCTACCCCGACGCCGGACATCATCATTACCCGAAGCTATATTTTTAAAGCGCTTTGGCTCGAAACGTTGACAAAAATGGCCAGACTTTTAAGCTCTGCGATAGAAAACATCTATCACCAGACAAGGACGTATCATGGACAAGCTGTTGCGCCAGTTTATCGAGGTGGCCACCTTCAAGAACGTCAGCCATGCGGCCAACCGGCTGTGCCTGAGCCAGCCGACCCTGACCCACAACATGAAGAAGCTGGAAGACAACCTGGGGGTACAGCTGCTGGTGCGCAGCTCGAGCGGCGTGACCCTCACCGAATACGGCGAGTTGCTGCTGGAGCAGGCGCGGATGATGCAGCGCATCTACGACAACACCCTGATCCGGATGGATCTGCTCAAGGAGCGCCAGGAGCGCAGCCTGAAGATAGGCAGCGGGCACGCCTGGTGGCACATGTTCCTGCGGGAAACCTTCGAGGCCCACCGCCGCCAGTACCCCACCGCCAATGTCCATATCGATCTGGGCAACCACCTGCGGCTGATGGATTTATTGCTGAGCGGCGATATCGACCTCTTTATCGGCCATGAAATCCAGGGGCTCAACCCCAAGGCCGGGGTCAGCTTCCTGCCGCTGCTGAGTTCGACCGATACCTGCTATGCGCGCACCGGCCATCCGCTGCGCGGGCGTACCGTCGGCCAGGAAGAGCTGCTGGCCTACCCCCATATCGAACTCACTCCCGACGAACCCCGTTACCAGCACGTGATGGAGGACATGCAGGCCAAGCGCCGGGAGCGGCTGCAACTGCACATGACCGAGCGGGTGGTCTATTCCACCAACTCCGTCGCCACCGCCGTGGACATGCTGGCCGCCACCAACGGCATCATGGTGTTCCCCAGTTGCATGCAGGACTACTTCGCCCGCTTCGAGGTGCTCCCGCTCAGGCTGAAAGAGCCCCTGCGCAAGGGCATAGTGGGCATTTACCTGATGCGGGAAAAAGGGGAAGACCCGCATATCGCGCAGGTGATCGCGCTGATGCGCCGGCATATGGAGCAGAACCGCCATCTGCTGGAATAACGAAGGGGCCATGCCGGCCCCTTGGCTTATTTGTCTTCGGCCACCAGCCGCTCCAGGCCGCCTGCCGCCACCAGTTGCTGATAGAGCGGCCTGGCCTTGCCCGGCCCCAGCACCAGTTGTTGCTCGCCGGCGGCCCCCTCCACCAGGGCGCGTACCTCGCCCAGTTGGGCGATGCGCGCCCTGTCGAGCAGCGCCTCGTCGTGCAGGCACACCCGGATACGGCTGGCGCAATAGCGCAGTCGCGCCAGGTTCTGTTTGCCACCCAGGGCGCCCAGCAGCGCCTCCGCCAATGCTTTATCTTCCATCACCGCCTCCTGAATCAAATGGGATCTTGCCGTCGGGATCATAGCGAGGGGCGTTCGGATAAATAAAATCGATTTTTACCGGCTCAACATAGATATGCTCTATATTGAGCCGGTCCGGGCTCAGCCCTGTTGGCTTTGCACCTGCAGGGGAGTCCAGGTGTCGGTTTCGAAAGGCGCGAACCAGCTGAGGCAGATATCCCCGTGCAATTCGCTGAGGGCTATCTGCACCAAATCGATAAAATCGTGCAGCCGATCGGGCTGGCGCGCCAGCTTGTCGATGCAGGCCCCGCTCAGCAGCCGCTGGCAGCGTTCCGCCGCCGCCAGCGCCGGCTGGTGCCGTGGCAGGCTGGCCAGCTCCCGGGACAGCTGGCCGATACAGCAGGCCACCGCCCTGGGGAAGGCCTCGTCCTGCAGCAGGAAGCGCAGCACATCGGGCCCGCGCACCGCCAGCCGCACCTGCTGGCGGTACATCTGGTAGCCGCTCAGGGATTTCAGCACGCTCATCCACTGCAGGGTTTCGAACGGCTTGAGATCCTCGGCGCTGCGCGGCAGCAGGTTGGCCGAGCGCACGTCGATGATGCGGGTGGTCATGTCGGCCCGCTCCAGCTGCCGGCCCAGGCGCAGGAAGGTGCGCACCTGGGTGTGGCTGAGGGTGCCGGCGATGATGCCGTTGACGGTGTTGCAGCTGCGGATCACCTGGGTGAGGAAGCTGTCCCGCATGCGCGGGCTCAGCCCCTGCTCCGCCTGCTTGACCACGCTCAGGTAGAGCCGGTTGACTTCCTCCCAGATGCTGTTCGGCATCACGTCCCGGGTGGTACGCAGGTTCTCCCGTGCCGCCGCCAGGGATGACAGTATGGAGCCCGAATAGCGCCGATCCATGCACAGGAAGTTCAGCACGCTGACTTCGTCCGGCTCCCGGTAATGCTGGTTGAACAGCGCCTCGCTGCCGGTGATGGTCACCAGCGACGACCAGCCCAGGCTGGTGGCCTGGGGAAAGTCCAGCAACAGGTGGCTGTTCACGCTGATCAGGCGCGCCGTGTCCTCGGCCCGCTCCAGGTAGCGAGCCAGCCAGTAAATGTTTTCAGCGACTCTCGACAGCATAATCAGTTCCCTCCCACGTCTACTATCCAGGTGTCCTTGCTGCCTCCACCCTGGGAGGAGTTCACCACCAGCGAGCCCTTGGTCAACGCCACCCGGGTCAGGCCGCCCATGGTGACGTAGGTCTGCTCGCCCGAGAGGATGAAGGGCCGCAGATCCACATGGCGCGGCTCCATCTCGTGCTGGCACAGGGTCGGCGAGGTCGACAGGGCGAGGGTGGGCTGGGCCATGTAGTTGCGCGGATTGGCCTTGATCAGCTCGGCGAAGCGCGCCCGCTCCGCCGCTGTGGCATGGGGGCCGACCAGCATGCCGTAACCGCCCGACTCGTTGGCGGGCTTGACCACCAGCTTGTCGAGATTGGCCAGCACATGGTCGCGATCCTGCTCGAACATGCACAAATAGCTGGGCACATTGGGCAGCAAGGGCTCCTCGCTCAGGTAGAAACGGATGATCTCCGGCACGAAGGCATAGATGACCTTGTCGTCCGCCACCCCGGCGCCGGGGGCATTGGCCAGGGCCACCTTGCCGTTGCGCCAGGCCCGCATCAGGCCGGGCACGCCCAGCATGGACTCCGGGTTGAAGGCCTCCGGGTCGAGGAACATGTCGTCGATGCGTCGGTAGATCACGTCCACCCGCCGGAGGCCGTCCACGGTGCGCATGTACACGCAGTCGTCGTCCAGCACCACCAGATCCGGCCCTTCCACCAGCTCCACCCCCATCTGCTGGGCCAGGTAGGAATGCTCGAAGTAGGCGGAGTTGTAGATGCCCGGGGTCAGCACCACGATTTGCGGATCCTCTCCCGGCCGGGGCGACATGCTGGCCAGCATGTCGTAGAGCTGGACCGGGTAGTCGTCCAGCGGCTGGATGCGGCCGGTGGCGAACAGCTCCGGCAGCACCCGCTTGGTGACGTTGCGGTTTTCCAGCATGTAGGACACCCCAGAAGGCACCCGCAGGTTGTCCTCCAGCACATAGAGGGTGCCGTCCTTGTCGCGCACCAGATCCGAGCCGCAGATATGGGCCCACACCCGGCGCGGTGGCGTCACCCCCACGCACTGGGGCCGGAAGTTCACCGACTGGGCCAGCACCTCGGCGGGCAGTATTCCCTCCTTCACGATGCGTTGCTCGTGGTAGAGATCATCGATAAAGAGGTTGAGCGCCTTGACCCTTTGCTTCAGGCCGGCGGCGGTTTTTTGCCATTCGTGCAAAGGGATGATGCGCGGCACTATGTCGAAGGGCCAGGCCCGGTCGATCATATTGCCCTCGGTATAGACGGTAAAGGTGATGCCCATGGCCTGGATGGCCACTTCGGCGGCGGCCTTGTGCTCGGCCAGTTCATGGGATTCCAGTTGGGCCAGGTACTCGCACAGCATCTTGGCTTCGGCCCGGGGCCGCCCCGGGGCGGCGATCAACTCATCATAGAACCCATTGCACGCATAGTTCTGCCAATTCACTTTGCTCATAGGCGTGATTCCCGGTACTGATTGAAACGGAAGACCCGTCAGTACACACTTTGCAATAGCTGTACCAATCCGCAATGGCCGTACCAAGGTACGAGTATAGAAGCCGGCCGGCGTGTCGGCCCCTCCGACGGGGCCTTTTCTGCACCACCCCGATCCTTCCCGCCTCGAGTAAACGCACTAACAAGGTGCAATTCGGCACCTTGATGTCCCCGCTGTTGTCGACCCGTCAACGGCGGACCGGGCCGAGCCGTCTTCGCTTGTCTGGCATAGCTATTGCTATGCTTATGCCTGCAGCAGACGCCGCCATCGCCCTGACCTCAACCTGCCGGGATCCGCCTATGACCATTCGCGTTGCACTCAGACATGTCACCCGTTATGACTTCGACAAGCCGGTTTCGCTCTCCCCCCACCTGGTGCGCCTGCGACCGGCCCCCCACTGCCGCACCCCCATCGAGGCCTATTCCCTCAAGGTGTCGGGCGGCGAATACTTCATCAACTGGCAGCAGGATCCTTTCGGCAACCACCTGGCCCGGCTGGTGTTCCCCGAAAAGCTGCGCCACCTGCAGGTAGAGGTGGAGGTCATCGCCCCGCAGACGGTGATCAACCCCTTCGACTTCTTCGTGGAAGACTACGCCAAGGCCTTCCCCTTCGAATATCCCGCGTCACTCAGGAAGGAACTGGCTCCCTACCTGGAGCTGGAAGAGGCCGGCCCCCGGCTCAACGCCTGGCTGAGCGAGGTGGATCCCGGTACCCGGCCGGTGGTCGACTTCCTGGTGGCGCTCAACCAGCGGCTGCAGCAGGATATCGACTACAACATCCGCATGGAGCCCGGGGTGCAGAGTCCGGAAGAAACCCTGTCGCTGCGCCGGGGTTCCTGCCGGGATTCGGCCTGGCTGCTGGTGCAGATATTTCGTCGGCTCGGGCTGGCGGCCCGCTTCGTGTCCGGCTATCTCATCCAGCTCACCGCCGACGTCAAGGCCCTCGACGGCCCCTCCGGCACCGAGGCCGACTTTACCGATCTGCACGCCTGGACCGAGGTCTACATCCCCGGCGCCGGCTGGGTAGGGCTGGACCCCACCTCGGGCCTGTTCGCCGGCGAGGGCCACCTGCCCCTGGCCGCCACCCCCGAGCCCTCCAGCGCCGCCCCCATCTCCGGCTTTACCGACGAATGCGAAGTGGAATTCAGCTTCGATATGCAACTGACCCGCATCCACGAGGATCCGCGGGTCACCAAGCCCTACAGCGACGACCAGTGGCAGGCTGTCCTCGCCCTGGGCGAGCAGGTGGACGAGCGGCTGCAACAGCAGGATCTGCGCCTGACCATGGGCGGCGAGCCCACCTTCGTGTCCATCAACGACATGGACGCCGCCGAGTGGAACACCGCCGCCCAGGGCCCCACCAAGCGGCGACTGGCGGAAGGACTGCTGCGCCGGCTGCGGCCCCACTTCGCCCCCGGCAGCCTGGTACACTACCAGCAGGGCAAGTGGTATCCCGGCGAACCCCTGCCCCGCTGGGCCCTGGCCTGCTACTGGCGCAAGGACGGTCAGCCGGTGTGGCGGGACGACCGCTGGCTGGCGGACATCGACAAACACTACGCCGTCACCGCGGAGCACGCCCGGCTGTTCGGCCAGGCCCTGGTCAAGCGGCTCGGCATCGCCGACAAATGGCTGATCCCCTGCTTCGAGGACGCCTACTACTACCTCTGGCTGGAGCAGCGCCAGCCGGTGGACGTGGAGCTGCGCGGCGAAAACCTCAAGGACGAAGAAAACCGCCGGCGCCTGGCCCGGCTGCTGGAGCGGGGGCTGGACGAGATCACCGGCTTCGCCCTGCCGCTGCTGATGGATCAGGGCGGCCAGCGCTGGCGTACCGGGCCCTGGCCGGTGCGGCGCGAATCCCTCTACCTGATCCCCGGCGACTCGCCCATGGGCCTGCGCCTGCCGTTGTCGTCCCTGCCCCTGGCCGGCCGCGACGACCAGCCCCAGCCCGCCAGCCTGTTCGAGCAAAAACCGCCATTGCCGGATCTGCACGGCGAGGTGGCCAGCCGCTACAGCGATTGGCAGCGCCGGTTCGAGGTGGCCGGCCATCACCAGCCGGCGCCGGGCCAGCAGTGGCAGGAGCAGCAGGCGGAGCAGAACAACGGCACCATCCACACCGCCCTCTGCCTGGAGCCGCGCGAGGGCAAGCTGTTCCTGTTCATGCCGCCCCTGCCCCGGCTGGAAGATTACCTGGCGCTGCTGGCCGCCGTGGAGCAGACCGCCGCCGCCCTGGAGCTGCCGGTGTGCATCGAGGGCTATGCCCCGCCGGCGGACCCGCGCCTGGAGAAGTTCATGATCACCCCGGACCCGGGCGTGATCGAGGTGAACATCATGCCCGCCAAAAGCTGGCCCGAACTGGTGCGCAACACCGAGATCCTCTATGAAGAGGCCCGCCTGTCCCGCCTGGGCACCGAGAAATTCATGCTCGACGGCCGCCACACCGGCACCGGCGGCGGCAACCACGTCACCCTGGGGGGCGAAACCCCGGCGGACTCGCCCTTCCTGCGCCGGCCCGACCTGCTGGCCAGCCTGCTCTGCTACTGGCAGCACCACCCCAGCCTGTCCTACCTGTTCAGCGGCCTGTTCATGGGACCCACCAGCCAGGCGCCGCGCGTCGACGAGGCCCGCCACGAAGCCCTGTACGAACTGGAGATCGCCCTGCAGCAGATGCCGGTGGGCGAAGTGCCCCAGCCCTGGATGGTGGACCGGTTGCTGCGCAACCTGCTCACCGACATCACCGGCAACACCCACCGCGCCGAGTTTTGCATCGACAAACTCTATTCCCCGGACAGCCCCACCGGCCGGCTCGGGCTGGTGGAGCTGCGCGGCTTCGAGATGCCGCCCCACGCCCGCATGAGCCTGATGCAACAGCTGCTGATCCGCGCCCTGGTGGCCCGCTTCGCCGCCGAGCCCTATCGTCGTCCGCTGGTGCGCTGGGGCACGGCGCTGCACGACCGCTGGCTGCTGCCCCACTATATTTGGGCCGACCTGCTCGACGTGCTCACCGATCTGCGCCGCCAGGGCCTCGACTTCAACCCCGAGTGGTTCGCCCCCTTCCTGGAGTTCCGCTTCCCCCACTACGGCCAGGTCTGCTACGACCAGGTCCAGCTGGAGCTGCGCCAGGCCATCGAACCCTGGCATGTGCTGGGCGAGGAGGTGAGCGGCAGCGGTACCGCCCGCTACGTGGACTCCTCGGTGGAACGGCTGCAGGTCAGGCTGTCCGGCTACAACCCGGCCCGCCACGTGCTCACCTGCAACGGCCGGCGGGTACCGCTCACCCCCACCGGGGTCAACGGCGAGGCGGTCGCCGGGGTACGCTACCGGGCCTGGCAGCCGGCCTCGGCGCTGCATCCGCTGATCCCGGTGCAGGCGCCCCTGGTGTTCGACCTTGTCGACAGCTGGAACCAGCGCTCCCTGGGCGGCTGCACCTACCACGTGGCGCACCCGGCCGGGCGCAACTACGAAAGCTTTCCGGTCAACGCCAACGAGGCCGAGGCCCGCCGCCTGGCCCGCTTCTGGGCCATGGGCCACAGCCAGGGGCCGGTGGTGATACCACCGGAAAGCCCCGCCGGCGAATACCCCCATACCCTGGATCTGCGACGCCACTACAGATCCGCGGGCGATGCCAGTCTATAATCCCGTGCAGATGCACAATACCGCCGGCCGCCTCCTCCGGGTGCGGCCGGCCTTCACCCGGTAACCGCCATGCTCGACCCCAACACCTTCAGCGCCGAATTGCAGACCCTGCTGGCCAACTACGCCGGCAAGCTGCTGCAGTCCGACGGCCCCGGCCACGACGAACTGCTGAGCGACCGGCAGCGCATCCGCGCCCACTGGCAGCCGGTGCTGGACGAACTGAGCCAGCTCGGCGCCCAGGCCCTGGTCGGCCGCTGCGAAGAGGCTCAGAACCTGCTGCACGAGAACGGGGTGACCTTCAACACCTACGAGGACGATCCGGGCAAGCTTCGCTCCTGGCAACTCGACTGCCTGCCCTTCGTCATCGCCCCCCAGGAATGGGAGCGGCTGGAGCAGGGCCTGATCCAGCGCACCCGGCTGCTGGAAGCCCTGGTGGCGGACCTCTACGGCGAACGGCGCATGCTGACCGAGGGCCTGCTGCCGCCGGAACTGATCTACACCCACCCGAGCTTCCTGTTTCCCGCCGCCGACGATACCCCGCCGCCGGAGCGGCCGCTGGTGATCTTCCACGGCACCGACCTGGTGCGCAGCCGCGACGGCGACTGGCTGGTGCTGGGCGACTGGACCCAGTCCCCCTCCGGCACCGGCTACGCCCTGGAAAACCGCATCACCCTGGCCCGCGCCCTGCCCAACCTGTACCGGGAAGCCCCGCTCAAGCGCCTGGCCGGTTTTCTGCAGGCCCAGCTGCGCAGCCTGGCGGCGCTGTGCCCCAACCAGCGCGAGCAGCCCAACATAGTGCTGCTCTCCCCCGGCCCCGGCAGCCCCGGCTACTTCGAACACGCCTGGCTGGCCAACTACATGAACTGCTCGCTGGTGGAGGGCGCTGATCTGGTGGCGCGCGACGGCCAGGTATCCATGCGCACCCTGGGCGGGCTCAAACAGGTGGACGTCATCCTGCGCCAGATCAACGACCCCTGGTGCGATCCCCTGGAGCTGCGCGGCGACTCTCTGCTGGGCGTGCCCGGCCTGATGCAGGCGGCACGCAACGGCGAGGTGGCCATCGCCAACGCCCTGGGCAGCGGCATCCTGGAGCACCCGGCCCTGGCCGGCTACCTGCCGCAGCTGTGCCGCCGCCTGTTGGGCGAGGAGCTGCAACTGAAAGGCCGCGACAGCCGCTGGTGCGGCGACGCCGGTAATCTCGAACAGGTGCTGGCCGAGCCCGGCCGCTGGTGGCTGCGCGACGTCAAGAGCCCGGCCCTGCTGATCCGGCCGGAAACCCTGTCGCCCGCCGAGCGGGACCGGCTGCACCGGCGCATCCGCCGCCAGCCCCACCTGTTCGTGGCCCAGGCCCGCATCGAGGCCGCCACCGCCCCGGTGTTCAACGTCAAGCGCCGCCAGCTCGAGCCGCAGCCGGTCAACCTGCGGCTGTTCAGCCTGGTGGAGCCCGACGACATCCGCAAGCTGCCCGGCGAGCGCCACTACCGCATCATGCCCGGCGGCCTGGCCTGGGTGGGGGAGCCCGGCACCCCGCTGATGGAAAGCCGCATGGTGAAGGACATCTGGGTGCTGGCGCCGGTGCCCCAGCCCCATATCAGCCTGCTGCGCCAGGCCCATGGCCCCATCGTGGTCACCCGCGACGGCCAGGATTTACCCTGCCGGGTGGCCGACAGCCTGTTCTGGATGGGCCGCTACGGCGAACGGCTGGACATCCGCTCCCGGCTGCTGCGCGAAGCCTTCGCCCGGCTGCTGCAGGAGGATCAGAACGAGTCGGGCGACAGCCTGATCCCGGATCTGTTCACCGCACTGGAACTGCCCTACCCCAGCCCCGAGGAGCTGGCCGAGCTGCACCTCGAGCAACCCACCCGGCAGCGCTTCAAGCAGGACTACATCTTCCTGCGCCACCGGCTGCTGGAGCTGTTCAGCGAGGAGCACCCGGACGGCATGCCCTGGCTGTTCAGCCACTTCCTGCGCAACTGCCGGGCGGTGCGCGACCACCTGGGCGACGATGCCTGGCGCACGGTCAACAGCCTGCGCCAGAAGTTCAACGACATGCCCCGCGACCAGGGGGCCATGGGCGGGCAGCGCCACCTGGAGGGGGTGGTGACCGACCTGGCCGCCTTCTTCGGCCTGTGCAACGAGACCATGCCCCACCACTACGGCTGGCGCTTCCTCGATCTGGGCCGTTTTATCGAACGCATCGTCTGCAGCCTGGAGCTGCTCAAGCTGGCGCTGCTCACCGCCCGCCGCCCGGGCATCCCGCTGTGGGAAGTGGTGCTGGCCACCACCGACAACCTGACCGTGTACCGCCGCCGCTACCGCTCCCAGTTGCATCCCTCGGCCATCCTCGATCTGCTGCTGTTCGACGAGACCAACCCCCGCTCGGTGGGCTACATGCTGCGCCGGCTGGAGCGCCAGATAGAGCGGCTGCCCCAGCCCGAGAACAGCCCCTACCGCAATCTGGAGACCCGGCTGGTGATCCAGGCATCGAGCAGCCTGCACCTGGTGGACATCAACCGGCTGAGCGACCTGGAGCACTCGAGCGAAGCCCGGGACGCGCTGGCCGGCCTGCTGGACAGCCTGCTGGCCCCCCTGTCGGAGCTGTCCAACGCCATCACCCACAGCCATTTCAGCCATGCCGAGGCGCCCCGCCAGCTGGTGACCATGCAAAGTTCCCTCTAGGACGAGCCGCCCATGCACTACCGACTGCACCATAGCACCCGCTACGACTACTCCGCCGAGGTGGCCCTGAGCCACAATGAAGCCCGCCTGCTGCCCCGGGAACTGCCCTGGCAGCGGGTCGGTAAGACCGAGCTGGCGATCCATCCCCAGCCGATGCGGTTGCGGGAACGGCGGGACTTTTTCGGCAACCGGGTGGCGTATTTTTCCATCCAGGAGCTGCACGGCAGCCTGGAGGTGACCACCACCAGCCTGGTGACGGTGTCCGCCCGCCCCCTCCCCGAGCCCGGCCACCACCAGCCCTGGGAGCAGGCGGCGACCTGCCTGCGCCAGGGCACCGACTGCCTGGAGGCGCGGCTGTTCATGCTCGACTCCGACTTCGTCGGCGCGGACCAGGCCCTGGCGGACTACGCCCGGGCCAGCTTCACCCCGGGGCGCGCCCTGGTGGAGGCGGTGTATGCCCTCAACCAGCAGATCTTCACCGAGTTCACCTACGATCCGGAACACACCACCATCGCCACCCCTCTCCTCGACGTGCTCGCCAGCCGGCGCGGGGTGTGCCAGGACTTCGCCCACCTGGCCATCGGCTGCCTGCGCTCGCTGGGGCTGGCGGCACGCTACGTGAGCGGCTACATGGAAACCCTGCCGCCCCCGGGCCAGCCCAAGCTGCAGGGGGCCGACGCCACCCACGCCTGGCTGGCGGTGTTCATTCCCGGCTGGGGCTGGCTGGAGATAGATCCCACCAACGGCTGCCTGCCCGACGAGCGCTATATCATCCTCGGATGGGGGCGGGATTTTTCCGACGTGACCCCGCTCAAGGGGGTGATGAGCGGCGGCGGCAACGACCGGCTGACGGTGGCGGTGGACGTGATACCGCTGGCGGAAGGGGAAGCTGTCTGAACCGGCCATAAGGCACTATAGTGAACAGAATCAATACCTTGATTCTGCACGGAGAGACTTATGCGCCTGTTTGCCGGCCTGCTGCTGTTGCTCAGCACCGCCCTCTTTGCCCAGGACCACCGGGTGGAAACCCTGGCCGGGGGCCTGCACCACCCCTGGGGCCTGGCGGAGCTGCCCGGCGGCGACCTGCTGGTGAGCGAGCGCCGGGGCCGGCTGCTGCGGCTCACGCCCGATGGCGGCCGTCATCAGGTAAGCGGCCTGCCGGACATCGCCGCCACCGGCCAGGGCGGCCTGCTGGATCTGGCCCTGCACCCGGACTTTGTCGACAACCGCCGGCTCTATTTCAGCTACAGCCAGCCCGGCCGGGGCGGCGCCGGTACGGCGGTGGCAAGGGCGCGGCTCGAAGGAGACCGGCTGCTGGATCTGGAGGTGCTGTTCGAGCAGCACCCCAGGACCTCGGGGGGCGGTCATTTCGGCTCCCGCCTGGTGTTCGACCGCGACGGCTACCTGTTCATCACCACCGGCGATCGCTTCCACTCCCGCAAACAGGCCCAGCAACTCGACAGCCACCTGGGCAAGATCCTCCGCCTGCACGACGACGGCCGGGTACCCGCCGACAACCCCTTCGTCGGCCAGGCCGGCGCCCTGCCCGAGATCTGGAGCTACGGTCACCGCAATGTGCAGGGCGCCGCCCTCCACCCCGGCACCGGCGTGCTCTGGACCCACGAGCACGGTCCCCGGGGCGGTGACGAGGTCAACATTATCAAGAAAGGTGCCAATTACGGCTGGCCCCTGGCGACCTTCGGCGAGGAATACGGCGGCGGCCGCATCGGTCCCCCTTCCCTGCCCGGTATGGAAGATCCGGTCTGGGTCTGGGTGCCCTCCATCGCCCCTTCCGGCATGATGTTCTATACCGGCGACCTGTTCCCCCAATGGCGGAACCAGCTGTTCCTGGGCGCCCTGGCCGGACAGCGGCTGGTACGGCTGGAGCTGGACGGCGACGAGGTGGTACAGGAGCACCACCTGCTGCGTGGCCAGGCCCGGCTGCGTACCGTCACCCAGGCCGCCGACGGCGGCATCTACCTGCTCACCGACGAACCCAACGGCAAGCTGCTGAAGCTGGTGCCGGCACAATAGGCTGATTTCTCGATTGAATTGCGTTACCCTTTAAAAGTTGTACTTAATTTTTATTATTTTTGTGAACAATAAAGGGATGCAATATGAGTCAGAAAACATGGAACATCTACCTGTCCGGCGAGATCCACACCGACTGGCGCGAGCGCATCGTCGAGGGCGCCAAGGCCAGGGGGCTGGCGGTGCAGTTCAGCTCAGCGGTGACCGATCACGACGCCAGCGACCTGGTGGGCGTGAACATCCTGGGCAGCGAGGAAGACCCCTTCTGGCGCGATCGCAAGGCCTCCGGCATCAACAGCATCCGCACCTCCACCCACATCAAAAACGCCGACCTGGTGGTGGTACGTTTCGGGCCCAAGTACAAGCAGTGGAACGCCGCCTTCGACGCCGGCTTCGCCGTGGCCCTGGGCAAACCCGTCATCAGCCTGCACGATGCCGAGCACGATCATGCCCTTAAGGAAGTGGACGAAGCCGCCAAGGCCACCTGCCGCCACCCGGAGCAGGTGGTCGACATCCTGGCCTACCTGCTGTCCTGATCCCAAGGGAGCGAAGTCATCAGGACGACTGACAAAGCTCTGGGCTTGCCTAAACAGGCAATGCCCATGCCAAAACAGACGGACAAAGGGAACGCCTCCGCCGACCCTCTGCGCCAGGGAGGGCGCGGTGGAGCCTCCATGGATGGATTTACGGCGTGTCGGCGGAGTCGGTCCTTTGGCCGGCTCATGCCAGTGAAACAGACGACTTTGTCATCAAGCTAAGCGGAGACTTGGTCTGCGCTTTTTTGTTTTATGTGCCGGTTTCTGTCGGTTTTTGCCAATCGGGTCCGGGTTATTCAGCGTTTTCTGTTTTACACTCTGGGCCTGTATCGATGCAGGATGTAACGCATGAAGAACTGGATGACAGCACTGCTGCTGTGCCTGAGCCCGCTGGCCTGGGCCACGGAGCCGGTATGGATAGACGTGAGAAGCGCCGAGGAATACCAGCAGGAACACCTGCCGGGCGCCGTGCACATACCCCATACCCGGATCGCCCGGGGCGTGACCGAGCGCTATCCCGACAGAGACACCCCCATCAACCTCTACTGCCGCAGCGGCCGCCGCTCCCAACTGGCCCTGGAAGCCCTGCAGACCCTGGGTTACCGCCAGGTGGTGGACCACGGCGCCCTGGAAAACCTCAAGGCCGGCGGCCTGAGCACCCAGGATCTCAACCTCGACACCGTTTCCTTCGAACAGTAAAAACACCGCCAGCCGGGCTGGGGAGCCCCCCGCGTAGCGGACCAGCCCGCCGCTGCAGATGCCGCTGTAGATGCCGCTGTAGATGCCGCTTTAGCCGGCATGAACCGGCACAAACCGACGGGTAAGGGTGCCAGGTTTCCACGTTCCCCGCCATTTGCGGGCTTGCGCCACGTAAATGGGCGCCTACAGAAGAAGCATCACGCTGCCCAGGTTTTAAACTGATCGGTGCCGGTCAATGCCTGTCATGATCGTGCTCGCGCAGGCCCACCTTGAGCACCCGGTCGCCGTCCACGTCCGCCACCGTCCACACCATGTCGTAACGAACAAAGTGATCGCCCACCACAGGGTGGCCGCTGTTGTGCCTGAACATGAACTCGCCCAGGGTGAGGTTGGCCTCGCTGTCGTCCACGTCCACCCCGTACATCAGGGCCACGTCCTGCATGCGGGCCTCGGCGTCCAGGATAAAGTCGCCGAAAAAGGCCCGCGCCTTCTCCCGTGCCGCATCCAGATCGCCGCCGAACATGTTGTTCAGGGTCTTGAGGTGGTTGCTGCGGCCGATCACGCACAGGGTGTCGTTCAGCGCCAACCTGGTGCTGCCCGAGGCCGGCAGCAGGTTTTCGCCCCGGAACACCGCCGCCACCCGGCAATGGGGCGGGAAGGTCAGCTGGCGGACCACCAGGCCGTCGATGGACTCGCTTTCCACCTGGTAGAGGAACAGCTCGAAGTCGTCCTCCGGAAAGATGCCCAGCATGGAGCGGCGCCTGGGCGCCGGCTCGGGCGGCACCTCCACATCCAGCAAGCGGGCCACCTGTGGCAGGGTCGAGCCCTGTACCAGCAATGAGATCAGCACCACGAAAAAGGCCACGTTAAACAGCATGGATCCTTCGGGAATGCCCGCCATCAGCGGAAAGATGGCCAGCACGATGGGCACGGCCCCGCGCAGTCCCACCCAGGAGATAAAGCCCAGCTCGCGGAGGTTGAAGCGGAAGAAGGGCACCAGTGCCGCCAGCACCGCCAGCGGCCGGGCGATAAAAATCAGCGCCAGTGCGATCAGGGTGGCGGGAATGGCCATCTCCCACATGGCGGAAGGCGAGATCAGCAGGCCCAGTACCAGGAAGAGGCCGATCTGGCTGAGCCAGGCCAGGCCGTCGTACACCGGCAATATCGCCTCCATATGGCGCAGGCGGGCATTGCCCAGCACCAGGCCGGCCAGGTATACCGCCAGGAAACCGCTGCCCGACAGCACCGCCGTCACGGCGAACAGCACCAGGCCGAAGCCGGTCACCAGGATGGGATAAAGGCCGGAGGCCAGCTCCACCCGCTTGATCAACTGTACCAGCACAAGGCCGCCCAAGAGGCCCGCCACCGAGCCCACCCCGAACTGGGTGATCAGGAACAGCAGGGCATCACCGGCGCCGTCCATCTCGCCGGTGATCAATGCAATCAGGGTCAGGGTAAGGAAGATGGCCATGGGATCGTTGGTGCCCGACTCGATTTCGAGCGAGGCTCCCACCCGCTGGTTGAGGTGCATGCCCTTGCCGCTCAGCAGCGAGAATACCGCCGCCGCATCGGTGGAGCCGACGATGGCACCCAGCAGCAGGCCGTGCAGCCAGCTCAGGTCGAGGATGTAGACGGCGATAAGGCCGGTGATGCCGCTGGTGATCACCACCCCCAGGGTGGCCAGGCTGAGGGCCGGGCGCAGGCCCACCCGGAAGGTTTCCATCCGGGTGCGCATGCCGCCGTCCAGCAGTATGATGGCCAGGGCCAGGTTGCCGATGCCGTAAGCCAGGGTATAGCTCTCAAACTCGATACCGCCGGGCCCGCTTTCGCCGGCCAGCATGCCGATACACAAAAAGATAAGCAGTATGGGGATACCCGAACGCACCGACAGCAAGGTGGCCAGCACGCTCAAACACAACAAAACCCCGGACAGCAAAAACAGGTGCTCTATATTATTCAATCAGGTTATTCCGACAGGGTTTAGATGGCATAGTTATATCACATTCGCCACCTTCCGATAAAAGTGAATTTTTAATTAAAAATAGAAAATATCTATTCATATCATGCAATACCCTCCTCCGCCGCGCCGTTCAGTCTGGCTTGCGGCACACCGGCACCAGCGCTGTTATCCCTGTTATTCCACCTCATAGTGCTCTCCGGTCTGTGCGACCGCCTGGCGCAGGGCCTGCCGGTGCAATTGCAGATCCGCCTCACCGAACAGCACAAAACGCAGATGGCGCACCGTCTTCAGTGACGTTCTTTCGGCCAGCAGGGTGTTGAAGGCGATGTCCGCCGCCTCCGCCACGGGATACCCGAAGATGCCGGTGGAAATGGACGGAAAAGCCACCGAGCCCAGGCCCTGGCGCTCGGCCAGCCGCAGGGCGTTGCGATAGCAGGCCGCCAGCAGCTCGTCGGAGGGGATATCCACCCCGTACACCGGTCCCAGGCAGTGGATCACATGGCGGTTGGGCAGCCGGTGGGCTCCGGTGATCACCGCCTGGCCGGGGCGGATGGGCGCCAGCGGCCGGCATTCCCGGGCCAGCCCCGGTCCCGCCGCCCGGTGAATGGCGCCGGCCACCCCGCCCCCCGGCAGCAGGGCGGCATTGGCGGCGTTGACGATGGCGTCCATGTCCGGCTGGGCGGCGATGTCGCCGCGCACGCATTCCATGGTCAGCTCCCCTATCCTTATCTTCATGGTCTGGCTCCTTGCGGTGAGTCTCTACACAGCGTAACGCCTGTGCCGCCGCTTGGCGATGTCCGCCCTGAACACGAGCATCTACACTTGAGTGAGCCGGATGTCGTGCCCCCTGCCCCACGGAGCCCCCCATGCCCAGCGTCCACCTCTCGAATGCGCTCGCCCAGGATCTGCTTGGCCAGGCGATACTCGCGCCCTCCAGCCACAATACCCAGCCCTGGCGGTTCCGCCTGTCGGCCTCGGCCATCGATCTGCTGGCGGACCGTCGCCGCGCCCTGCCGGTAAACGATCCCGACGACCGGGAGCTGACCATCAGCTGCGGCTGCGCGCTGATGAACCTGCGCATCGCCGCCGCCCGGCGGGAGCTCGGCACCCACACCACCCTGTTGCCCGAGGCCGCTGATCCCCGCTGGCTGGCCCGGGTGGCCCTGGTCCCCGGCGCCGACGTACCCGCGGACCAGGCCGTCCTGGCCGAGGCCATCCCCCGACGGCACAGTTGCCGTCATCCCTTCGAGCCGCGCGCCATCCCCGAAACCGACATTCCCAGGCTGGTGGCCGCCGCCGCCGCCGAGGGTGCCTGGCTGCGCCCGCTGACGGAAGCCGGCGCCAGGGCGCAACTGGTCAGCCTGATCGCCGAGGGCGACACGGCCCAGTGGGCCGATGCCCGCTGGCGGCGGGAGCTGGCCGCCTGGATGCATCCCAGGCGGCTGGGCGACGGCCTGAGTGTACCGACCCTGGCCGTGCCCCTGACCCGGCTGCTGGTACGCGCCTTCAACCTGGGCGAAGGCGTGGCCGCCAGGAACGGCACCCTGGCCGAAAGCGCGCCGCTGCTGGCGGTGCTGGGCACCGATGAAGACAATCCCCGCCACTGGCTGCTGGCCGGCCAGGCCCTGCAACGGATGCTGCTGGTGGCCTGCCGGCAGGGGTTGCAGGCCGCCTACCTGAACCAGCCGATCCAAGTGGCCCGGCTGAGACCCTGCCTGCGGCCCCTGACCGGGGGAGGCCATGCCCAGTTGCTGCTGTGCCTGGGCTACCCGCATACCCCGCCGGCCGCCAGCCCCCGACGCCCGCTGATCGAGGTGATGGAAAAGCCCGCCTGATGGCCCAGGCTGTCCCGCCATCATGCATCCGGCAGTAGGACCAAATCGTGGTCGCGGTGAGGTCCGGATAACCGTTCCCTCCGGCTTTCGTGTCTGGCTCAAGCCGCTTGCCTTTCTCTTGCCCGGTCACCAGAATGGATCCGAACGCTGCCCGCTTCAGCCGGAGCAGCCGCCTTCAACCATGCACAGGGGAGCGAGCAAGATGTCCGAATACGGCGCCACGGTAAGCTGGGAGCGGGGCGATCAGCCCTTCGTCGACAATCAATACAGCCGGGGCCACTGGTGGCAGTTCGACGGCGGCGCCCGGGTGCCGGCCTCTTCCTCGCCCCAGGTGGTGCCCCTGCCCTGTTCGGTGGCGGCCAACGTGGATCCGGAAGAGGCCTTTGTCGCCGCCCTCTCAAGCTGCCATATGCTGTTCTTCCTCGCCCTCGCCGCCAAGCGGGGCCTGGTGGTCGACGCCTACACCGACGAGGCGGTGGGGCTGATGGAAAAGGGCCCAGACGGCAGGGTCGCCATGACCCGGGTGACCCTGAGGCCCAAAGTGCTCTTTGCCGGCGAGCACCGGCCCGACCGGCAAACACTGGAGCAGTTGCATCACCAATCCCACCAACTGTGCTTTATTGCCAACTCGGTCAAGAGCGAGGTGGTGACCGAAATCCGGGAATAAGCGTGCCCGGCGGTTGCCGATTGCGCCCATCGTCCGTTCTTATCAAGGGGAATCATGTCGTTACTGTCCATCGCACCCATTACCGAGGCCGCCTGGCCACAGATACTGGCGCTCCAGGCCGAGTGCTACCAGGAGGTGGAACCCGAAAGTGAAGCGGTGCTGCGCAGCAAATGGCGCGCCTCCCCCGCCACCTGCCTGCAATGCCGGGACCGGGGCGGCGCCCTGCTCGGCTACCTGCTGAGCCATCCCTGGCCCCACGCCGGGCTGCCGGCCCTGCATCGGGAATACGAGATAGCGGGCCCCTGTGACCGGCTGTACCTGCATGACCTGGCGGTCAGCCCCCGGGCCCATGGCCTGGGGGTGGGCAAGGGGCTGGTGGCGGCGCTGCTCGACCGCGCCCGGGCACAAGGGTGCGCACGCATCAGCCTGGTCTCGGTGCAGGGCTCCGAAGGCTTCTGGGCCCGCTTCGGCTTCCGGCCCCTGCGCAATGCCGACCTCTGCGCCAGCTACGGCGACGCCCCCAGGGCCATGGAGCTGGAACTGTAGCGCACCCTATGGTTCAAGGTTGAGGCAAGGGCCAGATTGGGGCGCAGGAGGGCCTTGTCAGTAATCAAACCCCGGCTGGGCCTTGATGCCGGCCTCGAAGGCGTGCTTGACCGGCTGCACTTCGCTCACCGTGTCCGCCAGCTCGATAAGGGCGCGGTGGCAGGCGCGGCCGGTGATCACCACATGCTGGTGGGCGGGGCGGTGCTTCAGCGCGCTCAGCACCCGTTCCAGATCCAGGTAGTGGTAGCTCAGCATGTAGGTCAGCTCGTCCAGCAGCACCAGATCGATGGCCGGATCGGCCAGCAGCCGCTCGGCGTCGGCCCAGGTCTGCTCGGCGGCGGCGATGTCCTGCTCCTTGTTCTGGGTTTCCCAGGTGAAGCCGGTGCGCATCACGAAGAAGGGCACCCCCGCCGGCTCCAGCAGGTTGCGCTCGCCGCACTCCCAGGCCCCCTTGATAAACTGCACCACCGCCGCCCGCTTGCCGTGGCCCACCGCCCGCGCCACGGTGCCGAAGCCGGCGGTGCTCTTGCCCTTGCCGTTGCCGGTCAGCACCAGCAGCACGCCCCGCTCCTCGGTGGCGGCGGCTATTTTGGCGTCCACCTTTTCCTTCAGCCGCTGCTGGCGTTCCCGGTGGCGCCGGGCCTTGGTCTGCTCACGGTCGTCTTGTTCACTCATGTCATTATCCTTGTTGTATCGAAGCCAGTAGCAGCTCCAGGTTGAGGTGTTGTTCCAGGGTATCCGCCAGCCGCTCCAGGCTCCGCTCGCGCAGGGCGTCCCAGTCCGGGGCCTGCCGGCCGCTCTGGATCCCGGCCCAGGCCAGCAGCCGGTCGCAGGCCTCCGGGTGGTCGAACAGGCCGTGCAGATAGGTGCCGAGCACCTGGCCATCGTCCGACAGCAGGCCGTCCGCCGCCGAGCCCCCCTCGGCGCTGACCAGTTCGAAGGGCCGCTCGCCCGGCGCCAGCAGCCGGCTTTCGCCGCAGTGGATCTCATAGCCCCGCAGCTGGGCCCGGCCGCCCGCCAGCTGCAGGGTGCCGGTGACGTTGCGCAACTGCTTGTGATCTTTTAACTCGGTCTCCAGCGGCAGATAACCCAGGCCCCGGCTTTCGCCGGCCTCGCCTTCGAGGCCCAGCGGATCCCTTATCCGCTGGCCCAGCATCTGGTAGCCGCCGCAGATGCCGAGCACCTTGCCGCCGTAGCGCAGGTGGCGCGCCAGGGCCTGGTCCCAGCCCTGGCGGCGCAGCCAGGCCAGATCGGCGCGCACCGCCTTGCTGCCGGGCAATATGATGAGATCCGCCGGCGGCAGCCGGCCGGGCTCTTCGTTGCTGTGCACCAGGGTCAGCTCCACCCCCGGATGCGCCCGCAGGGGCTCGAGGTCGGTGTGGTTGCTGATGCGCGGTGGCACCAAGGCCAGCACCCGCAGCGGCTCGGACTCAAGGCTCTGGCTGGCGGTGCGCATGATGGCGTCTTCGGCGTCCAGCCGCAGCTCTGTGAGATAGGGCAACACCCCCAGCACCGGCTTGCCGGTGAGCCGCTCCAGCATGGTCAGGCCGTCCTGCAGCAGGCGGAGATCGCCGCGAAAGCGGTTGATCACAAAACCCTTGATGCGCGCGCGCTCGGATTCGCTCAGCAGCGCCAGGGTGCCCACCAGCTGGGCGAAGACCCCGCCCTTGTCGATGTCCGCCACCAGTATCACCGGGCAGTCCACCTCCTCGGCAAAGCCCATGTTGGCGATATCGCCCTGGCGCAGGTTGATCTCCGCCGGGCTGCCCGCCCCTTCCACCAGCACCAGTTGGTGCTGGGTGCACAGCCGCCGGTAGGAATCGAGGATGGCGGCGAAGAGCCGCGCCTTGTTCTTGTTGAGGCTGTCGGGGCCGAACAGCTCGCTCGCTTCCACCGAGGACAGCGCCCGCCCCTGCAGTATCACCTGGGCGCGGGTGTCGCTCTCGGGCTTGAGCAGCAAGGGATTGAAGTCGATTTGCGGCGCCAGCAAACAGGCCGCCGCCTGCAGCGCCTGGGAGCGGCCGATTTCGCCGCCGTCGACGGTAACGGCGCTGTTCAGCGCCATGTTCTGGGGCTTGAACGGTGCCACCCTGATGCCGCGGCGGGCGAACAGCCGGCCCAGCCCCGCCACCAATGTGGTCTTGCCCGCGTCCGAGGCGGTGCCCTGTACCATCAGGGTCAGGGCCCGGCCGTCCGGCCCGGGAGGGAGAGAGAAAGGGTCCGGCATGGGAGTTTTCCTTGAATGATAAAGCGTCATTGGCGCGCCAGGGCCCCGCCCAGGGGCAGAGGCCCTGCTCGGCCTCGGCTCCCTGCTGCGGTTCGGTTGAGCCCGGGATTGTACCGGCGCAAGCGGCGGACAGGCAAACCCCGGGCTATTCGTCCACTACCATGGCGAAGCCGCCGTAGATCAGCCGCTTGCCGTCGAAGGGCATGGGATTGACCTCGGGGCTGAGTCGCGGGTCTTCCATCACCCGGGCCATGCCCTGGTCACGCACCTCGCGGGAGGGCCAGATAATCCAGGAGAACACCACGGTTTCGTCCTCCCGGCACTTCACCGCCATGGGGAAGGAGGTCAGCTCGCCCTGGGGCACATCGTCACCCCAGCATTCCACCAGCCGCAGGGCGCCGTGCTCCCTGAACACCTCGGCGGCGGCGCGGGCATGGTGGATATAGATCTCCTTGTTGCGGGTGGGCACGGCGGCCACAAATCCGTCTACGTAATTCATCGTTCGTCTCCTTGTAGGTCCTTGGGCGGCAGCTCTCGCACCGGCCGCAGCTCTATGCTGCCCAGCCGGGCCGGAGGGATGCGGCCGGCCAGTTGCAGCGCCTGGTTAAGATCCCAGGCCTCCAGCAGGTAGAAGCCCGCCAGTTGCTCCTTGGTTTCGGCGAAGGGACCGTCCGAGATCAGCACCTCGCCGTCGCGCACCCGCACCGTGGTGGCGTTGGCCACCGGCTGCAGGGCCTGTCCGGCCACGAAGTGGCCCTGCTCGCTCAGCCGCTCCACGCAACGGATGCATTCCTGGTTGAGAGAGTGCCATGCCCGTTCGGACATGGCGTCGATCAGGCTTTCCTGGTAGTACACCAGCGCCAGGTATTTCATGATGGCCTCCCCTGGCCGCCGGCCTGCTCGCAGCTCACCATCCAGCCGATGCCGAAGCGGTCGGTCGCCATGCCGAAGCGGTGCGCCCAGAAGGTTTCGGCAAAGGGCATCTGCTCCCGGCCGCCCTCGGCCAGAGCCCGGAACACCTGCTCGGCCCGGGCCGGATCCGGAAACTCCAGGTGTATCGACACGCCCTGGGGCGGCTGGTAGCCATCGCCGCCGGCGTCGCTCGCCATCAGCAGGCGGCCGCCCAGGTTCAGCCGGGCATGGGCGATAAGTTGCTGGCAGTCGGCCGGCACCTCGGCCGCCGCCGGGGTGTCGGCATAGGGCAGCATCATCTCCAGTTGCCCGCCCAGCAGCTCCGCATAAAAGGTCATGGCCTCCCGGCAGCGGCCGTCGAACATCAGGTAGGTGGCCACGGCGGCCGGCAGTTTGGCCATCCGCTCGCCCATGGCCCTGTGCTTATCGATGGCCGCCCCCGGGGCAAAGTCTTCCAGTTGGTAGTAGGGCCGCAGCTCCAGGGTGACGTCGCCGTCGAGCCGGGGCCACTGCCGCGCCCAGGCGATCGCCTCTTCTTTGGAGGCCACCTCCAGCACCGAAAAGCCCGCCAGCAGTTCCTTGGTCTCGGCGAAGGGGCCGTCCGTTACCGTCGGCTCGCCGTCGCGAAAGGAAATACGGCAGCCTTCGCGGCTGGGCTTGAGCCCTTCGCCGGACACCAGTACCCCGGCCTGCAGCAGCCGTTCGTTGTAGTCCGCCATGGCCTGCAGCAGTTCCTCCGAGGGCATCACGCCCTGTTCGGTGGCGGCGTCGGCCTTGCGCATCAAGATGAATTTCATGGTGGTTCTCCCGTGGTGGTTCGCTTGTGGTTATCAGTAAGTCGCGCGGGCCGACGGCAAATCGACAAGGGCAGTCATTTTTTTTTTCAGTTTTTTTCGGATAACGGGTCCAGCTCCCGCAGCCGCCGGGCCAGGAAGCGGCGCTCCGGCTGCTGGCGGCACAAATCCAGGGCGCGCCGGTAGGCGGCCCGGGCGGCGGCGTGCTGCCCCGCCCGGCGATAGAGATCGGCCCGGGCCGCATGGTAGAGGTGGTACCCCTGGATGGCCTTGTGGCCGCCGAGTTCGTCCAGCAACGCCAGTCCCCGCGCCGGGGTATCGGCCATGGCCAGGGCCACCGCCCGGTTCAGGGCCACCACCGGCGAGGGCTGCAGCCGGTACAGCGCCTGGTACAGCTCGGCGATGCGCGGCCAGTCGGTATCCTGCGGGCGGGGGCTCCGGGCATGCTCGGCGGCGATGGCCGCCTGCAGGGCATAGGGCCCTGCCGGTTGCCGCCAGGCCAGCGCCAGCAGGCCGAGTCCTTCGTCTATCTGGGCTCTGTCCCACAGGCTGCGATCCTGCTCTTCCAGGGTGACCAGGTCGCCGGCGGCGTCCTGCCGGGCCTGCCTGCGGGCATCGTGCAGCAGCATCAGCGCCAGCAGGCCGAATACCTCGCCGGCAGGCAGCAGTTGCGCCAACAGCCGGGCCAGGCGGATGGCCTCGGCCGAGAGACCGGGATCCAGCACCCGCTCCCCCTGGCTGCTGGAGTACCCCTCGTTGAACATCAGGTACACCACCTTCAGCACCACCGCCAGCCGCTCGGGCAGGGCGGCGGCTTCCGGCACCTCGTAGGGAATGGCCGCCTCGCGGATCTTCTGCTTGGCCCGCACGATGCGCTGGGCCAGGGTGGCCGGTCGCTGCAACAGGGCGCTGGCCACCTGCTCGGTGGTCAGGCCGCAGACTTCGCGCAGGGTCAGGGCCAGTTGGGCTTCGGTGGCCAGGGCCGGATGGCAGCAGGTGAAGATAAGCCGCAGCAGATCGTCGTCGACGCCGGCCTCCTCGTCCGCTGGTAGCATCGCGGGCTCCTCGGCGGGCGGCCGTTGCTGCCATTGCCGGCGCCGCAACTGGTCGATGCCCTTGTGGCGGCCGGTGGCGATCAGCCAGGCCAGGGGCTGTTCGGGCCGGCCCTGCTGCGGCCATTGCTGCAGGGCGGCGGCGAAGGCCTCCTGCATGGCCTCTTCCGCCAGGTCGAAGTCGCCCAACAGGCGGATCAGGGTGGCCAACACCCGGCGGGAATGCTGGCGGTAGAGGTCGTCTAGGGTCTGACTGGCGGGCATGGGCACCTCGCAGGTTAAACACCGCTTCAGTGTAGGCCAGGGCGAGGCGGTCGGCCCGGGTGGGCGACGCTGCAACACAACGGTCATAAAACTGTCGCATTGTAATAAAACCGTCATATTCGCTCGGCATAGTGGCGCCAACTTAAGCCCGAGAGAAAGCATGATGAACCTGGAATCCACCGCCGTTCCCGGAACCGCAGACAACAGCGCCCAGTCGAGCTGGCTGTCCTGGCTGCTGGTCGCCTTTCTGATCTACATGCTGCTGGCCGCCGTAGGCGCCATCGGCGACGGCTTCAAGGCCGCCACCGGCAGCAACGCCAAGGAGCTGTTCGCCTTTGCCTCCAACCCGGTTATCGCGCTGATCATCGGCGTGCTGGCCACGGCGCTGATCCAGAGCTCCAGCACCGTCACCTCCATCATCGTCGGCATGGTCGCCGGCGGCCTGCCCATCGCCATCGCCATTCCCATGGTGATGGGCGCCAATATCGGCACCTCGCTGACCAGCACCCTGGTGAGCCTGGGCCATATCCGCAATGGCGAGGAATTCCGCCGTGCCTTTTCCGCCGCCACCGTGCACGACAGCTTCAATATCCTGGCGGTGGCCATACTGCTGCCCCTGGAGCTGCTGTTCCGCCCCCTGGCCACCGCCTCCGAATACCTGGCCGGCCTGCTGGTAAGCGACGCCAGCGTCAGCATGAGCGGCATGAACTTTATGAAGACGCTGCTGGCACCGGCGGGCAATGTGCTGAGCGGCGCCACCGGCTGGCTGCCGGGCATCTGGTCGGGCGTCGCGCTGATCCTGGTGGGTATCGGCCTGATCCTGCTGGTGGTGACCCAGATCGGCCGCATACTGCGTACCCTGATGGTAGGCCGGGCCATGAACATACTGCGTAGCGCCGTGGGTCGCGGTCCGGCGTCCGGCATGGCCTCCGGCACCCTGGTCACCGTGCTGGTGCAGTCCTCCACCACCACCACCTCGCTGATCGTGCCCCTGGCCGGCAGCGGCGTCTTCTCCCTCAAGCAGGTGTACCCCTTTATCCTGGGCAGCAATATCGGCACCACCATCACCGCCCTGCTGGCCGCCACCGCCATCACCGGCGCCTCCGCCCTGGTGGCCCTGCAAATCGCCTTGGTGCACCTGCTGTTCAACCTGCTGGCCATCGCCCTTATCTACCTGCTGCCCTTCCTGCGCCAGTTGCCGGTGCGCATGGCCGAAACCCTGGCCCACCAGGCCCAGCGCAACAAGGGCTATGTGCTGGCCTATATCGGCGGCGTCTTCTTCGCCCTGCCGCTGGCCATGGTGGGCGTCAGCCAGCTGTTCTGACCCCCTCGCCCCGGCGGGCGTAGCGCCGGGCCAGCACGGCGCACGCCATCAGCTGGATCTGGTGAAAGATCATCAGCGGCAGCAGCGCCGGGCCCAGCATGGATCCCGCGAACAGCACCTTGGCCATGGGCACGCCCGTGGCCATGCTTTTCTTGGAGCCGCCGAAGACGATGGTGATCCTGTCTTCCCGGTTAAACCCCAGCCGCCGCCCCAGCCAGGCGGTGAGCAACAGCACCAGGGCCAGCAGCAGGCAGCACACCGCCGTCAGCAGCGCCAGCCGCGCGGGCGACACCGCATTCCACAATCCCTCCACCACGGACGCGCTGAAGGCGGTGTAGACCACCAGCAGGATGGAGCCCTGATCCACCCGTGCCAACAGGGCCCGGCGACGGTCCACCCAGTGGCCGATACGGGGCCGCAACAGCTGGCCCGCCACGAAGGGCAGCAGCAATTGCAGGCTGATGGCGCCGATGGCCTCCAGGGTGGCGCCGGCCGCCCTGTCCACCTGCACCTGGAGCAACAGCCCCACCAGCACCGGCGTAAGCAGGATGCCGAGCAGGCTCGAGGCCGAGGCGCTGCACACCGCCGCCGGCACATTGCCCCCGGCCAGGGAGGTAAAGGCGATGGCCGACTGTACCGTGCCCGGCAACAGGCACAAAAACAACACGCCCAGGTAAAGCGGCTCGCCCAGCAGCGGCAGCAACACGGGCCTGAGCGCCAGCCCCAGCAGCGGAAACAGCATAAAGGTACAGCCGAACACCAGCAGGTGCAGCCGCCAGTGGGTGGCGCCATCGATAATGGCCCGGCGCGACAGCCTGGCGCCGTGCATAAAAAACAGCAGGGCGATGGCGGCGGCGGTAACCCCTTCGAAGAAGAGCGCGCCCTGACCCCGGGCCGGCAGCAGGGTGGCAGCCACCACCACCGCCAGCAACGTCAGGGTGAAATTGTCGAACAGCAATCGTAAATGACCGAGCATGGCAGGTTCCGGGTTGAGTCGATAAGGGCGACACTGTAACCTGAACTCCAACCGGAGTTTGTCGGTAAAAGCAGATGAAGTGTCTTTCAACGGACAATGCCCGCGCGTTGTTACAGCAGCTGGAACAGCTGCCAGCCCTGCCCCGCCCGGTGTTGGGCCACACAGAGTCCCTACCCAATCAGGCCATAGGTCTCCCCCATCGCCATCCCTGGGTGCAGCTTTCCTACGCGGAGCGCGGCGTGGTCACGGTGGAAACAGCCGACGCCCGCTACCTGGCGCCACCCAGCCTGGCGGTGTGGATACCGCCCGGCCTGGAGCATAGCGTGCGGCTTGGATCCAAAACCCGGATCCGCAGCCTCTATATCGCGGCCGATGCCCTACCGGCGCGGGGCTGCCAGGTACTGGACATCAGCCCCCTGTTGCGGGAGCTGATCGTCGCCTTCAGCCACTTTCCGGTGGAATACGACGACGCCGGTGCCGAGGGCCGGCTGGTACGGGTGCTGCTCGACCAGTTGGCCGCCGCCCCGAGCCGCGCCCTGCTGCTGCCCTGGCCACGGGATCCGCGGCTGCAACCCCTGTGCCGGCAACTGGCGGCGCAACCGGACTGTGCCCTGCCGCTGGGTCATTTCAGCGCGCAGCTGGGGCTGAGCGACAAGACCCTGAGCCGGGCGTTCAGGATGGATACCGGCATGAGCTTTCGCCAGTGGCGCCAGCGCTGCCGGCTGCTGGCCGCCCTGCCCCTGCTGGAGCAGGGCGAGCGCATCACCGACGTGGCCCTGGCCTGCGGTTACGACAGCCTGTCCGCCTTTATCGCCGCCTTCCGGGCGCTGCTCGGCCGCACCCCGGGCGACTATCTGCAGCAAGGCTGACGGCAGTCAGCACCGCCCGGTCCGGAGCAGCGGAGGACGAAAACCCGAATATCCGCCAGAGGGTTGGTCGGCGGCTTTTTAGCCACCACCCAACGGCAGCGCCGTGCTGTACTTGATCTGTTCCATGGCGAAGCTGGAGGTGATGTCCGACAGCCCTTCGGTGCTGGTGATCAGCTTCTTGTAGAAGCGGTCATAGGCCGCGATGTCGGCCACCACCACCCGCAGCAGATAGTCCCAGTCGCCGGACATGCGGTAGAACTCCACCACCTCCTCGAAGGCGGTCACCGTCTCGGCAAAGCGGGCCAGCCAGCGGCTGTCGTGGTGCTGGGTCTTGATCTGCACAAACACCGAAAGCCCAAGCCCCAGCCGCTCGCCGTCGAGCAGCGCCACCCGGGCGCGGATATAGCCCTCTTCCTCCAGCCGCTTGACCCGCTTCCAGCAGGGCGTGGTGGATAAATTCACCGCCTCGGCCAGATCCTTCAGCGCCAGGGTGGCGTCCTGCTGCAACAGGGCCAGGATCCGCCTGTCGAAATCATCCATTCTCTTAAACCTTCAATACAGAGAAAAATTTCCCAAAAAATAGCACCCATGACGGAAATAAGGAAAACTTATTCCCTGAAAGCGGGGATATAATTCCCGCCTACCACCACCGGGAACCCGACCATGAACCACTGGATCCGCACCGCCCTGCGCACCCTCTCCAGCGATCAGCTGCGCACCTCCGACACCCACCTCTACCGGCTGGATATCCCCGGTATCAAAGGCGTCGACATCTACCTCAAGGACGAGAGCACCCACCCCACCGGCAGCCTCAAGCACCGGCTGGCCCGCTCCCTGTTCCTGCACGCCATCTGCAGCGGTAAAATCCGTGAAGGCACCCCGGTGGTGGAAGCGTCCTCCGGCAGCACGGCGGTGTCGGAGGCCTACTTCGCCCGCTTGTTGCAACTGCCCTTCACTGCCGTGATGCCGCGCCACACCACCCGCAGCAAAATCGCCCAGGTGGAGCGGCTGGGCGGACGCTGCCATTTCGTGAGTCACGCGGGCGAGGTCTATGCCGAAGCCGAGCGGCTGGCGCGGGAGAGCGGCGGCCATTATATGGATCAGTTCACCTACGCCGAGCGGGCCACCGACTGGCGCGGCAACAACAATATCGCCGAAAGCATCTTCCGGCAGATGGCGGAAGAGCCCCACCCGGTACCCAGGGCCATCGTCATGAGCGCCGGCACCGGCGGCACCTCCGCCACCCTGGGCCGCTATATCCGCTACCTGGGGCTGGACAGCCGGCTGGTGGTGGTGGATCCGGAACATTCGGTGTTCTACGACAGTTACCGCACCGGCAACCCCGCTCTCACCAGCCAGGCCGGCGGCCGCATCGAGGGCATAGGCCGGCCGCGGGTGGAAGCCTCCTTCCTGCCCGAGGTGATCGACGAGATGATCAAGGTGCCGGACGCCGCCAGCATCGCCACCATCCACTGGCTGGAACAGATCCTCGGCCGCAAGGCCGGCGGCTCCACCGGCACCAACCTGTGGGGCGCGCTGCAACTGGCCCGGCGCATGCAGGAGGCGGGCGAGCAGGGTTCCATCGTCACCCTGATGTGCGACGGCGGCGAGCGCTACCTCGACACCTACTACCACCCCGACTGGGTCGCGGAGCATATCGGCGATATCGCCCCCTACCGGCAACAGCTGGCGGAACTGGGCTAACCCAAGCCGGAAGCTGGAAGCCGGAAGAGAATAAGGCCTGTTTCACAGGCCTTGCCGGCTAAAGCGACAGCTACAACAACATCTTGCTTACAGGTACCACACCGCCCCTCCAATTCGCATAGCTTCTAGCTTCCAGCTTCCGACTTCCAGCTTGTCCTTAAGACCAGCATGCAGGGGGTGAGCAGCAGGGTCAGCAGGGTGGCGAAGCTCAGGCCGCCGGCGATGGCGCTGGAAAGCTGGGTCCACCACTGGGTGGACGGCGCGCCCAGCCCCAGGCTGGGGGCAAGCAGGTCCACGTTCACCCCCAGTACCATGGGCATCAGCCCCAGTACCGTGGTGACGGCGGTGAGCAGCACCGGGCGCAGGCGCAGGCAGCCGGTTTCCAGCGCCGCCTCGAAGGGCGGCAGGCCCTCGGCGCGCAGCTGGTTGTAGGTGTCGATCAGTACGATATTGTTGTTCACCACTATGCCGGCCAGGGCGATGATGCCCATGCCCACCATGACGATGCCGAAGGACTGGCCGTTGAGCAAGAGCCCCATCAGCACCCCGGCGGTGGAAAAGACGATGGCCGACAGCACCAGGGCGGTCTGGTACAGGCTGTTGAACTGGGTGACCAGGATCAGCGTCATCAGGAACACCGCCACCAGGAAGGCGGTGGTGAGGAATTGGGCCGCCTCGCGCTGATCCGCGTCCTCCCCCGCCACCACCAGGCCGACCCCGGCCGGCAGCTCGATGCCGCTGCCCGCCAGGGCCGCCAAGCGTTCGTCCAGCCGGTAACCCTCGGCGATGTCCGCCTGGATGGTGATGGTGCGCCGCCCGTCCACCCGGTGCAGGGTGCCGATTTTGGGCGCCGGGCTCAGGGTCACGAAGTGGCTGAGCGGCACCTGGCCGCGCTGGGTGTTCAGGCTCAGGCGCGAGAACTGATCGAGGGAGCGCCAGCTCTGGGGCAGCCGCACCCGGATGTCCACCTCGTCGCTGGCGTCCTCGGGGCGATAGCTGGCGAGCTTCAAGCCGTTGGTCACCAGTTGCACCGCGTTGCCCACGCTCAGCACGTCGGCGCCCAGGCGGGCGGCGGCCTCCCGGTCGACCCGGATGCGCCACTCGATGCCCGGCAGGGTGCGGTTATCCTCGATGTCGGCAAAGCCGCCCAGGGCCAGCATGGCGGCACGGATCCGCTCCGTGGCCTCGCTCAGGGCGCGCTCATCGGTGCCCGACACCCGCAGCTCCACCGGCTTGCCCGCCCCCGGCCCCATCTGCTGCTCGCGAAACTCCAGCACCACGCCGGGAATGTCCCGGGTCAGCCCGGTCATGGTCTCCTTGATGGCGCTGGCCGGGCGGCGCCGGTGCCAGTCGGTAAACTGGAACTGCAGCACCCCGATCACATCGGTGCCCATCTGGTTGTCTGGCATGGCGAAGCTGCGGGCATAGAGCGCCTTCACCTCGGTCAGCCCCTGCAGGCGGCGCTCCACCTCGCGCAGTATGGCGTCCTTCTCGTATACCGACAGATCGCCCCGGGCGCGCACCTGCAACTGGGCGCTGTCCGGCTCGATATCGGGGAAGAACTCCACCCCGTGGTTGAAGCGGGCGTAGGCGGCGTAGATCAGCCCTATGATGGCCAGGGTGCCGGCCAGGGTCAGCCCGGGCCGGCGCAGCAGCCGGCTCAGCACGGCCCGGTACAATTCGAGCCCGGGCACGGTCACCGGCTGGGTATAGCGGGGCCGGTGCCGGCTCACGCCGCCCATGGTGGGCAGGAACACCAGCGCCATGGCCAGGGAGGCCAGCAGGCAGATGATAACGGTGGCGGGCAGGTACTTCATGAACTCCCCCACCACCCCGGGCCAGAACAGCAACGGCACGAACACCGCCAGGGTGGTGGCGGTGGAGGCGATCACCGGCCAGCTCATGCGGTGGGCGGCGTTCACCCAGGCCTGGGCGGGAGTCTGGCCGTCGTGCAGGTTGCGGTCGGCCAGCTCCGACACCACTATGGCGCCGTCCACCAGCATGCCGGCCACCAGGATCAGCGAGAACAGCACTATGATGTTCATGGTGAAGCCGATGGCCCAGATCACCAGGATGCCGGCGAGAAAGGCGCCGGGGATGGTCAGTCCCACCATCACCGCCGAGCGCAGGCCCATGGTGGCGACGATCAGGATAAGCACCAACACCACGGCGGTGAGCACGTTGTTGAGCAGGTCCGACAGCATGGTTTCTATCTGGATCGACTGATCCATGATGTAGTGGACCTCCACCCCCTCCGGCAGCAGCGGGCCGGCCTGCTCCAGCAGCGCCTTGACCTGGGCGATGGTGTTGATGATATTGGCCCCGGCGCGCTTGCTCACCTCCAGCACCACCCCGGGCTCGCCGTTGATGCGGGCGAAGCCGGCGGGATCCTTGAAGTCGCGGTGGATAACGGCCACGTCGCCGAAGGTGACCACCCGGTCGCCCTCCACCTTGATGGGCAGGCCGAGCACGTCGTCCAGGTTCTCGATCACCCCCGGTACCTTCACCGCCAGCCGGCCGGCGCCGGTGTCCAGGCTGCCGGCGGCCACCAGCCGGTTGTTGCGCGACACCAGGTTGAACAGCTGGCTGTAGTCGATGCCGTAGCTGTCGAGCACCTGGGGATCGACCAGGATTTCCAGCACGTCTTCCCGGTCGCCACCGATGTCCACTTCCAGCACCTCGGGAATGCCTTCTATCTCCTCCTTCAGGCGGCGGGCGAGGATCACCAGCTCCGCCTCGGACAAAGGCCCCGACAGCGCCACCGACAGCACCGGGAACAGCGCCACGTTGATCTCGTGCACCACCGGCTCGTCAGCCTCGTCCGGCAGCTTGCTGCGCGCCGAATCCACCTTCTCGCGCACCTCCTGCAGTGCCTGTTTGGGATCGAAGCCGGCGTCGAACTCCAGCATCACGGAGGCGTGGCCCTCGCCGGCGGTGGAGCTCATCTTCTTGATGCCCACCAGGGTGCGCAGCTCCTGCTCCATGGGCCGCACCAGCAGCCGCTCGGCGTCTTCCGGGCTGATGCCCTCAAGCCCCATGGACACGTACATCATGGGAATGGTCACGTCCGGGTTGGCTTCCTTGGGGATCGCCTGGTAGGCGCCGTAGCCGCCCAGCAGCAGGAAGACAAACGCCATCAGGGTGGCGCGGCTGCGCGCCACCGCCGCCTGGATCAGCGCCCTCATGCCGCCGGCTCCCGCTCGACCGCCCTCACCTCGTCCCCTTCCACCGCAAACCCGGCGCCCCGGGTGATGAGGCGCACCCGCGCCGGCAGGCCCTCCACCCAGGCCTGCTCGGTGTTGACGGCGAGCAGGGTCACCGGCATAAAGCGTACCCGATTGGCATCGTCCAGCGCCCGGATGCCGGGCCGGCCCTGTTCATCCAGGGCCAGCAGGGCCGGCGACAGCCGGTGTGCGGGCCGGGCCGGCAGCGCTATCCGCAGGCCGGCGCTGGCCCCGGCCACCCGCCACTGTTGCGGGTTGTCGAGCCGGGCCTCCAGGGCATAGCTGCGGGTGGCCCCGTCGGCGGCGCTGGCCACAAAGGTCAGCGTGCCCTCGAGCTCCCGGCCATCGAGCAGCACCGCCGTCACCGGCAGGCCGGGCCGCAGCTGTGCCACCTGTTGCTGGGGCACCTGGGCCGTCAGCTTGAGTGAGGCAACATCCACCAGGGTCAGCAGGGGATCTCCCGCCTGCACGAAGTCGCCCAGCTCCACCGGCAAGGTATCGATGCTGCCGGCAAAGGGCGCCGTGACGCGGGTGTGATCCAGCGCCAGCCGGGCCGCGTCCAGGGCGGCCCGGGCGGCGGCGGCGGCAGACTTGAGTGCCAGGTAGTCGGTTTCGGACACCAGGTTGTTGCGGCGCAGCCGCTCGGCCGCCGCCACTTCCGCCTGGCGCAGCGCCACCTCGGCCTCGGCCCTGGCCAGGTGGGCGCGGCGTTCGTCCTCGCTCAGGGCGAGCAGGGTCTCGCCCTCCGCCACCGCCTGGCCCAGTTGCGGCAAAGCGGTGACGGCGGCACCGACCCGGGCGCGCAGCACCACCTGGCGGTGGGGCAGCAACTGGCCCTGGAGCAGGATATGGGGCTGGTAGGACTCGGCCTCGAGCCAGGTCACCTCGACGCTGGGCCCGGCTATGGCGGCGGGTACTGGCGATTCGGGCGCCTCGGCCCGGGCCCGGTACAACTCGCCCCGCCACAGCCAGAACAACGCCAGGGCCAGCAACAGCAGCCACCAACCCCATTTCTTGTGCCGTTCAAACCACTGGCCGATATTGCCTGCCGTCATCTTGCCGATTTCCGTGCCGAATAGAGTGGATACTCAGCATAACAACTTCGCCAAGGGGACAACAGCAGGCCGGATCAAAGACGGGAGCGTCGTCCCGGACGCATGGCATCCGGAACGACAAAGACGGATGGGATCAGAGGCTGATACGGGTGCCCAGCACCTGGAGGAAGGCCGCCAGCCAGGCGGGATGGGCGGGCCAGGCCGGGGCCGTGACCAGGTTGCCGTCCACATGGGCCTGATCCACCGGGATGTCCACCCAGTCGCCGCCGGCCAGGGCGATGTCCGGCCCCACCGCCGGATAGGCGGAGCAGCCCTTGCCCTCGACCACGCCGGCGGCCACCAGCAGCTGGGCACCGTGACAGATGGCGGCGATGGGCTTGCCGGCATCCCCGAAGTGGCGCACCATCTCCAGCACCCGCGGGTTGAGGCGGATGTATTCCGGCGCCCGGCCGCCCGGCACCACCAGGGCGTCGTAATCCGCTTCGTTGATGTCGGCGAAACTGGCGTTGAGGGTAAAGTTGTGGCCCGGCTTCTCGCTGTAGGTCTGATCGCCCTCGAAGTCGTGAATGGCGGTACGGATCTGCTCGCCCGCTTTTTTGTCGGGGCAGACCGCGTCCACCCGGTGGCCCACCATCAACAGCGCCTGGAAGGGCACCATCACCTCGTAGTCTTCCACATAGTCGCCCACCAGCATCAGAATGTTCTTCGCGCTCATCGTGCTCTCCTTGAAGGATGTAAAAACCTTCTAAAGACTAGCAGAGCCGGCAGGAGGCGAGATGAAGAGTGAGTGACAAATAAAGCTGGAGCGCAGGCGGCTCGCCTGCCTTCCCGCGCAGCGGGAACCCGACCCCGTGGGCAACACCTCAACCACAGGCATAGCGCCCATGCGGGCGGGCCGCCCGCGCCCCAAGGTTATGCAGCCGCAAGGGCCCATTTCAACGGCCCTCCAAATCAAAAAGCCCCGCCGGAGCGGGGCTTTGGACTCAGTCGAGCTGGCTGCGCAGCCAGTCCAGCACCGGGCCGTAATTGGCGGGCAGCAGGGGTTCGAGCCGATCCAGGGCCGAACGGGTCTCGGCTTGGCTGTCGAGGCAGAAGTTGATGTGGCCCACCTTGCGGCCGGGGCGCACTTCCTTGCCGTACCAGTACAGCTCGGCGCCGTCCACCGCCAGCCAGCCGTTGTCCCGCTCGGTGCCCACCAGGTTGACCATGACGCTCAGGTTCTTCACCCGCGGCTTGACCAGGGGCAGGCCGGCCACGGCGCGCAGGTGCGCCTCGAACTGGCTGACGCTGGCGCCGGCCTGGGTCCAGTGACCGCTGTTGTGCACCCGGGGCGCGAGCTCGTTGATCAGCAGGTGATCGCCGACCCGGAAGCATTCCATGGCCATCACGCCCACGTAGTCCAGGTCGTTCATCAGCTTGCCCAGCATGCCCTCGGCCTCGGCCTGCAGGTGGCTCAGCCGCGCCAGGGGCGACACCGAGCCCAGCAGGATGCCGTTGACATGCAGGTTGAGGGTGAGCGGATAGAAATGGCACTGGCCGTCGTCGCCGCGCATGCCGACGATGGACACTTCCTCGTCGAAGTCGATGGCCTGCTCGGCGATGGCCTGGGTGTGCCAGTCATCGGGAATGGCGTCCCGGCCCGGCTCGCGCAGCCAGTGCTGGCCGCGGCCGTCGTAGCCGCCGGTGCGGCGCTTGAGCAGCACCCGCTCGCCCAGGGCCTGGTGCAGCCCTTCGGCGGTGGTGTCCGCTTCCACCAGGCGCCAGGGCGCGGTGGCCAGCTCCAGCTTGTCGATAAGC
Source organism: Zobellella denitrificans (assembly GCF_002407485.1). Lineage (NCBI taxonomy): Bacteria > Pseudomonadati > Pseudomonadota > Gammaproteobacteria > Aeromonadales > Aeromonadaceae > Zobellella > Zobellella denitrificans. Next base: position 2,272,581 of record NZ_CP012621.1, read on the forward strand.
GACTTCTGGGTGAAGCGGTCCGCCAGTATGGGGAAGGTGTTCAGGTTGACGAAACCCGGGTGCGCCGCCAGCTGGCGGGTGGCGGCGGTATCCGGCCACTGTTCGCGCTCGGCGGTCACCTGCTCATGCAGCTGCAGCGGAAAGGTCTCTTCCGATTCGATGTCCACCGGGCACACTTCGAGGTCGAGGGGCATGCCCGCGTGCTTCAGCATCTGGCCGAGCTGGCCGGCACCCAGAACCCAGATACGGCTCATGCTTCCTCCCGCGGATCCGGCTGGCTCAGCACCGCCTCGGTCTGCTCGGTGCGGAAAGCCTCCAGCCGTTCGGCCAGGGCGGCGTCGTTGTTGGCCAGGATCTGGCAAGCCATCAGGCCGGCGTTGAAGGCGCCGGCGGCGCCGATGGCCAGGGTGCCCACGGCGATGCCCTTGGGCATCTGCACTATGGACAACAGGCTGTCGAGCCCGCTCAGGGCCTTGCTCTGCACCGGCACGCCCAGCACCGGCAGGCGGGTCTTGGCCGCCACCATGCCCGGCAGGTGGGCGGCGCCGCCGGCACCGGCGATGATCACCTCATAGCCACGGGCCACGGCCTGCTCGCCGAATTCCATCAGCTTGTCGGGGGTGCGGTGGGCCGACACCACTTCCACGGTATAGGCGACCTGCAGCTTGTCCATGATCTCCGCAGCGCCCTGCATGGTGGGCCAATCGCTCTTGGAACCCATGATGACGGCGACTTTTGCTTGCATGACTACTCCTGTTCAACAACGTTCTGAATGGGGGTGGATCCGGGGGAGCGCGGATTATAACACCAAACCGGGCTGCTGCAGCCTTATAACGACGGTCGAACCTGAGCAAAAAAACGGCAAACGGCAGGCCCCCGTGAGTTTTATCACTGTCTTGCGCCGCCCAATCCCTTAGGCTTACGGATCAGAGCACGGCATCCCGGCCACGATACGGAGACAACCAACCAGATGAGCAGGAAAAAGCGGGTCATCGGCACCCTGATCGCCGGCCTGATGCTGGCCGCCGGCCTGGCCTCGCCCCTGCATGCGCAAGAGTGCCGCCGCCTCAGCGCCAGCGGCAACGCGGAATACCCCCCCTACCTGTGGCGGGACTCGGCCCAGCCCGGCCGGCTGACCGGCGCGATCGGCTATCTGCTGGAGGATCTGGCCGAGCTGGCCGGCGTCGAGATCAGCCTGATCGACAGCGGTCCCTGGGGCCGCACCCAGGAGGAAGTGGCCGCCGGCCGGGTGGACATGATTGCCGGCGCCTTTCTTACCCAGGCCCGCAGCGAATGGATGGATTATCTCCATCCCGCCCTGGCGCACACCCGCACCGCCATCTGGACCCGCAAGGACAGCGGCTTCGAATTCAGCCAATGGCACGACTTGATCCCCCAGGCGGGGGTGACGGTCATCTACAACAGCTTCGGCCAGGAGTTTGACCTCTTCGCCCGGGAACACCTGAACATAGAGCAGGTCGGCAGCCTGGAGCAGGGCATGATGATGGTCTCCCAGGGGCGGGCCGACTACCTGATCTACGAAGACCTCCCGGGCAAGGCCTATGCCGAGATGCTGGGCATCGACAACCTCAGTCCCCTGCCCCGGGGCGTGACCCACCAGCCCCTGTACCTGACCTTTTCCAAGGCCTCTGCCTGCAACAGTGAGGCCCTGAAAGCCAGGCTGTCGGCCGCCATAGAGCAGCTGGCCCAGGCCGGAAAGATGGCGCAGCACCTGGAGCGGGCCGCCGCCGAATGGCAGCGGCAGTCGGCGCACTAGGACCACCCCGTGCCGCCCCATCGCTACCGCTCGCTGACCCACGCCTTCCTGCTGCGGGTGATCCCGGTGCTGCTTATGGTCACGCTGGCGGTGACGGCGCTTTTTTCCTGGCATGAGCTCCGCCAGGAAAAAGAGCGTGAACGGGACTTCACCCGGCACCGCACCGACAACCTGGCCCGGCTGCTGGCCGAGCCGGTGTGGCAGCTCTCCCACTCGGTCACCGAGAATATCCTGCGCGCCACCCTCGACGAAAAGGATATCCACTGCGTGGAGCTGATCCACGGCTCCGGCGTGGTGGTACAGACCCCTCCGGTCCGGCTCGGCAAGTGCGACAACGCCGCCGCCGAAGGCTATACCCGCTTCAGCAGCCCGGTTGTTTACGCCTCCCCCCAGGGGATGCGGCATATCGCCGAGGTGTCGCTGTACCAGTTGGATACCGATCGAAGCCTGAAACGCACCCTGCTCGACAGTGCCCAGGGCCTGCTGGTGCTGCTGGTGCTGCTGTTCGCCACCCTGGTGGTGGCCACCACCCTGATCTTCCGCTGGACCATACTGCGCCCGCTCCATCAGGTGTCCGAGTCCTTGCGCCAATACCGTTCAACCGGGCAGCGCGTGCCGGTCGACTGGTCGTCCAACGATGAGCTGGGCCAGCTTATCCATGAGTACAACAGGACCAGCGCCCTGCAAGTTCGTACCGAACAGGCCCTGTCGGAAGCCAAGGACGAGGCCGAGCAGGCGTTGGCCAACCTCAAGGATGCCCAGAACCTGTTGATCCAGTCGGAAAAACTGGCCGCCCTCGGCAGCCTGGTGGCCGGCATTGCCCACGAGATCAACACCCCCATCGGCAACAGCCTGACGGTGCTCAGTGCCCTGACCCTGAAGCAGCAGGAAATGGCCGCCGCCATTGCCGCCGGCAACCTGAAGCGCTCGGCCCTGGACGCCTTTATGGCCGAGTTGCAGGAGGGGCTGCACATCGCCGAGTCCAGCCTGGCCATGGCGATACGCCAGATCGGCAGCTTCAAGCAGGTGGCGGTGGATCAGGCCAGCATGCAGCACCGCCGCTTCGATTTGAAAGAGGTGATCGACGAAGTGGTGTACACCTTCAGGCCCAGGACCAAAAAGCCCGACTATCATATTGAGGTAACGGTGCCCCCGGGCATCGTCATGGACAGCTACCCCGGCCCCATCGGCCAGATCATCGTCAACGCCATCGGCAATGCCCTCGTGCACGGCTTCGAGGGCCGGGACAGCGGCCGTATCCGGATAGACGCCCGCCAGGAAGGCGACCAGGTCGCCGTTTCGGTCACCGATGACGGCCAGGGCATGGACCCGGTGAGCCTCGGCAAGGCATTCGACCCCTTCTACACCACCAAGATGGGACAGGGGGGCTCCGGCCTCGGCCTGCATATCGTATTCAATCTGGTAAAAAACGTGCTCAAGGGCTCCGTGGTTCTGGAGCGCGCTTTGCCAACCGGAACCACGCTGCGCTTTACCATTCCACAACACCTGCAGCAGGAACATTAACGGGACAAGACCAGGATGCCACCAGGACAGGACCACGACATCTTTGAATTTGCTCCGGAGGAGCCGGATACCGGAGCCGGGCATGCCCCTTCGCCGGCGCCCTGGCGCATTTTGATCGTCGACGACGAGCAGCAGGTGCATGCCGCCACCCGCTTTGCCCTGTCGGGGCTTGAAGTGCTGGGCCGGCCACTGGCCTTTACCAGCGCCTACTCGGCCCGACAAGCCCGCGAGATACTGCGACACCAGCCCCGCTTCGCCTGCATCCTGCTCGACGTGGTGATGGAGTCGGAGCAGGCCGGGCTCGAGCTTATCGGCTTTATCCGGGAAGAGCTCGGCGAACGCGGCAGCCGCATCATACTGCGCACCGGCCAGCCCGGTTACGCTCCCGAGCTGAAGATAGTGCGCGACTACGACATCAACGACTACAAGCAAAAGAACGAACTGACCAGTACCCACCTGATCACCGCCGTGACCACCGCCCTGCGCGGCTATCACCAGCAGGAACAGCTCGACGCCCACCGCCAGGGGCTGGAGCACATCATCCAGGGCGCGGCCGAGCTGTTCGGTGCCCGGCAGACGGGCCGGTTTTCAGCCAGCGTCCTGCAGCAGCTCGGCCGGCTGCTGCACAGCGGGGCCCAGGGGCTGCTGTGCCGGCGGGCGGAGCAAGAGCCGAGCCGCCTGATGATAGAGGTGGCAACGGGCCCCTGGGCCCGGCACAGCGGACAAGCCCTGGACGCCCTGGACGATGCGCCACTGTGCAGGCTGGTGGAGCAGGCCTTCGTCCGGCGCCAGCCGCAGTTTTCCCCCCGCCTCGCCACCCTCTACATCCACACCCCCCAGGGCGATGAGCTGGTGTTTGCGGTGCCCACCGCCACCGAACCCGACGACGCCCTGCGCCACCTGCTGCAGCTGTTCGGGCTTTATGTGTCGGTGGGGTACGACAATGCCAGTCTGTTCGAAAAAATCGAGGATCTGGCGTTCAACGATCACCTGACCGGCGTGCTTAACCGCACCGGTTTTATGTATGCCCTGGGCAAGCAGATCACCCTGGGGCAGGACTTTGTGGTGCTGCTGGCCGACATCGACAACTTCCAGGCGGTCAACGACGGCCTGGGCCACCAGGTGGGCGACCTGACCCTGATCCGCATGGCCCGCCACCTGGAAGCCATCTTCGGCAGCCGCAGCTCCCTGGGCCGGCTCTCTTCCGATACCTTCGGCCTGATACTGCCGGCATGCCGGCCCGAGGAGATGACGGCCATCAGCCAGCGCCTGAACGACTCCCTCCGGCAGGGCTTCAGGCTGCAGGGCTACGACATTCCCGCCTCCCTGACCCTGGGGGCGGCCATGTACCCGCAGCATGGCAGCAGCGCCAAGACCCTGCTGCAGAATGCCGGCATCGCCCTCAAGAAGTGCAAGGCCGATCACCGCGGGGCCCTGGCCATCTTCGGCGAAACCCTGGAGCAGGCCCTGCACCAGCGGCTGCAGATCGCCACCCGGCTGCGTTACGCCCTGGAGCGCAACGAGCTGAGCCTGAGCTACCAGCCCCAGATCTGCCTGAGCAGCGGGCGCATCATCGGCGCCGAGGCGCTGCTGCGCTGGCATAACGAGGATCGCCTGATCCCGCCCGACACCTTTATCCCGGTGGCGGAAAGCTCCGGCAGCATAGTGCCCATCGGCGCCTGGGTGCTGGAGCAGGCCTGCCGCCAGCAGCGGGCCTGGCAGCGGGACACCGGCCAGGCCCTGCGCATGGCGGTGAACGTGTCGGTGCGCCAGCTCAAGGATCCGGGCTTTATCGACAGCCTCGACCGGATCATCGGCCAGACCGGCATGACGCCGGGCCTGCTGGAACTGGAGATCACCGAGTCCACGATGATGGAAGACCACCAGGCCCTGATTGCCACCCTGCAGGCCGTGCGCGCCCGGGGCGTGCAGGTGGCCATGGACGACTTCGGCACCGGCTATTCCTCCATGAAATACCTGCAGGAGCTGCCGATAGACCGGCTGAAGATAGACCGCAGTTTCATCGGCCACATGACCGAGAGCGAGCAGGATCTGGGGCTGGTGGAGCTGATGGTGAAGATGGGCCAGTTGCTCCGCCTCGGGGTGATTGCCGAGGGGGTGGAACACCCCCGGGAAAACGACCTGCTCAGGCAGCTGGGCTGCGACGAAGCCCAGGGCTACCTCTACCAGAAGCCCACCCACCCCGAGCATATCGCCCTGCTGCTGCGGGAGCAGGGTGAATCCCCGGGCCACCGCCTGAGCGGTCCGGCCGGGTAACGCCAAGCCGATGGACCTGCGGGGCCGGCCGGGACCGCCCTATTCCACGCAAGATCGGTGCTGGGGTTCCGCCGGCAAAACGGCGCCGGCACGCTCGTCCAGCGCAGCCTGGCAACAGGCTTCCAGCACCTGCGTGGCCAGGGCGGGATCACTCAGGGCCCTGGCCACCGCCACGCCCCCTATCATCATCACCACCGCTCTCAGCGCCGCGGCATCGGGCGCCGCGTCCGGCCGGGCGGAGACGCGGGAGGCCAGAGCGGTGAAGATGCGGGTATAACTTTCGCGCACCTGTTGGTCCCGCTGGCCGATATCGGACACCAGAAAGGCCAGCGGGCAGCTCCCGCTCTCCTGGGCGAGGTGCTCCGGGCTCAGGTAACGACGGATCAGGTCGTCCACCTTCGGCGGGTGGTGGCGGGCCATGCGCCGGGCGGCCGAAATTATCGCCTCGGCATAAAGCTCCCGCTTGGAATCGAAATGGCTGTAAAAGGCGCCGCGGGTCATGCCCGCCTCCTGCATCACCTGGTCGATGCTGACCTGATCGAACCCCTTTTCGGTGAACAGCCGCTCGGCACTGAGCAGGATCCGGTCACGGCTTTCGGCACGGCGGTCATTGGGCCAGGGCATATCATTACTCCTGTCGGGCTGGGTGGCAGCATGCTACCGCATCAGAATATGTTCTTTAACATATTTTGGGCAAGCCGCAGACTGTGCCTGTCTCATCACCCCATGGAGCAGGCTTATGGAAAACCCCGTCTACATTTTCGCGCCGACATTCAGCAGCTTTGCCCGTTCGATCATGCTCTGCTGCGAGGAAAAAGGCATTGCCTACCGCTGCGGCATGGCCCCCGAGGGCACGGAGATCGGCTTCAGGAGCCCCGAGCACCTGGCGCTTCATCCCTATGGCAAGGTGCCCGTGCTGTTTCACGAAGGCCAGACGCTGTTTGAAACCAACACCATCTGCCGCTATCTCGATGCCCGCTTCGCCGGGCCTGCCCTGCAACCCGCCGATCCCATGGCGCGGGCACGGGTGGACGAGCGTTGCGGAGAAATCGCGCTCTACATCGACCAGGCGCTGCTGCGGGAAATCGTGCTGGAGTTTGCCTTTCCCAAGGGCCCCGACGGCAGGGTGAGGCGGGATCTGGTCGAGGAAAAACTGCCGGCGGCGCGGGCGGCCCTGCGGCGGCTCGGCACGCTGCTGGGGGAGCACCCCTTTATCTGCGGCCCGCGCTACACGCTGGCGGACGCACTGCTGACCCCCATTCTGGACTATGTCGCCAACCTGCCCATCGGCAGCGAGCTGATCGGTTCAGGCGCCTTGAAACACTACCTGGAACGGATGCGGGCACGGCCTTCCGGGCAGCGGGTGTTGAACACCAAGTGACTCCTTCTCCCACCCGGAGCGGCGGCAGATCCCGCCCGGGGCGCCGGGCACGGTGGCCGACGCAGGGTGCGCACGGCCACCATCCGCTACCGCGGTCCTGGCGAGCGCACCGGACAGGGCCACGTCGGCTCAGCCCACCGCCAGCAGGCGGGCATAGAGCGGTATGCCCACCACCACGTTGAAGGGAAAGGTCACCGCCAGCGCCGCCAGCATGGCCAGGCCGATGTCCGCCTCCTTGATGGCGGCGCCGATGGCGGCCGGGGCCGCGATGTAGGAGGCGCTGGCCACCAGGGTCACCAGGATCAGTGCCGAGCCCGCCGGCAGCCCCAGCAGCCAGGCCGCGCCCATGCCGATGCCGGCCAGCACCAGGGGGGCGAGCACGGCAAACAGCATCACCGGCCAGCGCCGCCAGGGCACCGGGGTGAGCGCCTGGGCGGTGCACAGCCCCATCTCGAGCAGGAACAGCGCCAGCAGGCCCTTGAAGGCGGTGATAAAGAGGTCGCTCACCGGCGCCGACTGCTCCGGGCCGTAGAAGTAGCCGATCAATACCCCGCCGGTGAGCAGCACCACGCCCCGGCTGGTAAGCGCCTCATGCCACACCGCCGCCTTGCTGCCGGTATCCTGCCCCGACAGGGTCTTGTACAGGTAGATGGCGACGATGATGGCCGGCAGCTCCAGCAACACCAGGTAGAGGGTGGTTTGCGGGGCTATCTCCAGTTGCAGGCTCTGGGCGTAGGCCAGGGCCACCGCGAAGGTACCGGCGCTGACCGAGCCGTAGTGGGCGGCGATGCTGGCGCTGTTGGCGCTGTTCAGCCTGAGCAGCTTGCGCGCCACCGGGTAGCACAGCAGCGGGATCAGCACGCCCAGGGCGGCCACCGCCAGCAGCTCGGGCAGCAGCCGCCAGTGCAGGTTGCCGTGCAGCGCCAGTCCGCCCTTGAAGCCGATGGTGAGCATCAGCAGTATGCTGAGGGTGTCGTAGGCCGCCTTGGGCACTTTCAAATCCGAGCGGGCCAGCCCCGCCACCACTCCCAGCGCAAAAAACGCCACTACAATATCCGGCATCAGATCCTCTCTTGATGATGTGGCCCGCCCATTTCCGGACACGGCCGGGCCCGCCGTTGCGGCCCGGGGCATCAACGGGAAGAAAAGGGTCACCGGCGTGATAAGGAGTCGGGCGAAGCCTTGCTTGACAGATGCGGACATTGTGCGGCGCCGGCGCTATAGTTACCAATAAATGTTAATAACAGTGGATATAGATAATCATCTATGAACATACGCCACCTGACCTTTCGCCTGCTGCAGGTGTACGTGGCCGTGGTGCGGCTGGGCTCGGTGTCCCGCGCCGCCGCCCAGCTGCACCTGACCCAGCCCACCGTGTCCCAGCAGCTCAAGCGCCTGGCCGAGGCGGTGGGCGAGCCCCTGCTCGACAGCCAGGAAGGACGCATCCGCCCCACCGCCGTGGGCACCGAGCTCTACCACGCCGCCCTCGACGCCCTCTCCCGCTTCGACGACTTCAACGGCTTTTTGCAGGACGCCCGCCAGGGCACCCGCGGCGGCTTCAGCATCGGGGTGGTGACCACCGCCAAATACATACTGCCGCGCCTGCTCGGGCCCTTTAACCGCCGCTTTCCCGAGGTGGAGGTGTCCATCAGCGTGGGCAACCGGGGCTACATCCTGGAGCGCCACCGCCACCAGCAGGACGACCTGTACCTGTTCAGCCATCCGCCCGCCGGCGAGCACACCCTGAGCGGCCGCTTTATCCGCAACCCGCTGGTGCTGATCACCCCGCCGGACCACTGGGCGGTGCAGACGCCACCGACGGACTTTTCCGCCCTGCTGGGCGAGCGCTTTCTGCTGCGCGAGCCGGGCAGCGCCACCCGGCTGGTGTTCGAGGAATGGCTGCGCAACCACAACCTGCAGCTGAAGCGGGTGATGCAGATAGAGAGCAACGAGGTGGTGCGCATGAGCGTGGAGCAGGGCCTGGGGCTGGCGGTGCTGTCGGAGCATACCCTGGCGGAAGGCGAACACCGCCTGGGCCGCCCGGCGCTGCCCGAGTTCCCGCTCACCAGCCACTGGTACCTGGTGTGCCACAACAACCGCCGCCTGCCCTACCCGGCGGCGAATTTTGTCCGCTTTATCAACGACAACCTGGCAAGCTGCATCGACAGCCGCTATATCCACAATGACCTGGCCAGGCTGCTGGCCCATCTCCACCCCCCGGGCAAGGGAGCCTGAGCCATGAAGATAGATCGCCAACAACTGGAGCAGGCGGCCCGCCGGGGCCTGCTGCACGCGGAGCAGGTGGCGCCCCTGTGGCAGTTCCTCGAGCAGGACGCCCCCGCCGGCTTTCGCTTCGCCCATCTCCTCTATTACCTGGGCGGCCTCATCGCCATCGGCGCCATGACCCTCTTTATGACCCTGGGCTGGCAGCAGTACGGCGGCTGGGCCCTGGCGGGTCTGGGCGTGCTCTATGCCCTGCCCGCCCTGGCCCTGGCCGAAGGGCTGCAGCGCCGGCGGCTGTGGGTGCCGAGCGGCATTCTCGCCGCCTTGGTGATCTGCCTGACACCCCTCACCCTGTACGGCCTGCAAGTTGCCCTGGGCTGGTGGGATCCGGCGCTGGACTACCGTCAGTACCACCGCCTCATCCACGGCCGCTGGCTGAGCCTGGAGCTGGCCACCCTGGCGGTGGGCGCCCTGATGCTGTGGCGCTATCGCCAGCCCTTTCTGCTGCTGCCCCTGGCCGCCACCCTCTGGTATATGAGCATGGACCTGAGCCTGTGGCTGAGCGGCCGGGATGTCGCCAGCTGGGAATTTCGCCAGTGGGTGTCGCTCTGGTTCGGGTTATTGATGGTGCTGCTGGCCTTTTGGGTGGACATCCGCAACCGCAGCCGGCGGGACTTCGCCTTCTGGCTTTATCTGTTCGGCGCCATTACCTTCTGGGGCGGGCTCTGCCTGCTGACCGACAACGGCGGCGGCGAGCGACTGCTGTTTTTACTGGTCAACCTGCTGATGATAGCCACCGGCACCCTGCTGGCCCGGCGGGTATTCGTCGCCCTGGGCGGCCTGGGCCTGGCCTGGTACCTGGGCTGGCTGGCCTGGGAGGTGTTCGAGGACAGCCTGCTGTTTCCCCTCGCCCTCACCGCCATCGGCCTGGCCGTGATGGGCCTCGGCATCCTCTGGCAGCGCCACCAGCAGCAACTGACCGAGCGCCTGCAACGGCAGTTGCCCGCCGCGCTGCGCGAACTGCTGGCGAGAAGGGAGTAGTATGCAGGCATTGATCACGTCGGCAAAGCGCATCGTAAAGGCGCACTCTCCGTTGCCCTTTTCGGTGTATTCGTCCGGCCAGGAGCAGCACATCCTCAATGTGCCGGTGAACAAACCCTTGCTGGTTTGTGTGCTCAACGGCCACAAACAGCTGGGCAGCCAGGGCGCGACCCATTGCCCGGCGGGCAGCTTTGTCTTTTTATCCAACCGCCCCGGCATCGACATGCGCAACATTCCGGCCGGAGCGGAATATTTCGCCCTGCTGCTGGCATTCGAGCAGGAAGACTTCGATGGCTTCACCGGCCGCCGGGCCAGCGCCCGGACGCACCTCCAGGGCCCCCTCCAGCCCTTGCTGACAGATGCGCTCAGGCAGTTGATCGAATGGTCGGCCTATGCCCCGCCCGAGCTGTGGGGGCTGAGGCGCCGGGAAATCCTGCACACCCTTCACCACCTGGGCCACTGGGAAGTGGCCGCCCTGGCCGCGCCGCCCAGCCTCGGGTACCGGGTCCAGTGCCTTATCGGCAGCCGGATGGCGGAAGAGGTGGGCATGCCGTTTGTGTCTGCTGCACTGGCGATGAGTGAATCCACCCTGCGCCGGAAGCTGGCCCATGAGGGAACCAGCCTGCAGGCCATCAAGGACAGGGTGAAACTGGGCCACGGGCTGCATTTGGTGCAGACCACCGCCAGCCCCATCGGGCTGATTGCCGAGCAATGCGGCTATCATTCCCAGTCTCGCTTTACCGACAAGTTCAAGTCGCTGTTCGGCCTTACGCCGACCGAGCTCAGAAAAACCAGAATGATTGAAACGGGCGAATGAATGAAGGATTGGGTGCTAACCCGGGCCCGGATGCCCCCCTATGATCGGCCTCTCAAACCAAGGTGTTTTCAGGAGGCTCTTATGCTCACTCACGCAAAAAAATGTTCCCTGGCGGTGCTGGCCGCACTGGCTTGCGGCCCGGCCCTGGCCGGGGAATTCACGCTGACCAGCACCGACATCGCGCCCGGTGAATTCATGGCCAGCGCCCAGGAATTTCAGGGCTTCGGCTGCACGGGCGGCAACCTGTCGCCCCAGCTTTCCTGGTCCGGTGCCCCGCAAGGCACCCGCGCCTTCGCCATCCTGGCCTATGATCCGGACGCCCCGACCGGCAGCGGCTGGTGGCACTGGCAACTGGTGAATATCCCCGTGGACGTGCGCTCCCTCCCGGCCGGCGCCGGCGACCCGGGCAAACAGCTGGCCCCCGCCGGCAGCCTCCAGACTGCCAACGACTACGGCAGCCCGGGCTTCGGCGGTGCCTGCCCGCCCCAGGGGCATGGCACCCATCGCTACCAGTTTACCCTGCATGCCCTGTCGCAACCGCTGGACTTGCCCGACAATCCCTCCGGGGCCCTGGTGGGTTATATGGTGCAGGCGCACTCGCTGGGCTCCAGCACCATAGAGGCGTTATACCGGCGCGACTGACCCAGCACGCCCGCACCGGCCCGCGCAGAACGGCCGGGCTGAGCCGATTAGGTAATCCATTCGGCTCATCACTACCTGAGCGTGACGCCCCTCCTCACCCCCGCCGCGCGGCCTTGGGGGTGATGCCGAACCGGGTCTTGAAGCTGCGGCAGAAGTGGGCCTGGTCGTTGAAGCCCCATTTATAGGCGATATCGGCCAGGGTGCGGCCGGAGCCGCCGCGGCGGATGTCGGCCTCGGCGCCCTGCAGGCGCAGTTCGCGGATCCACTGGCCGACGCTGAATTCCTGGCCCTGGAACAGCTTGTGCAGATAGCGGGTGGAAATGCCGCAGGCGGCGGCCACCTGCTCGGGGTTGAGGCCGGGCTCGCGGATATGCTCGCGAATGTACTGCTCCACCCGCTGCAGGTGCACCTGGCGCAGGCCGCTGTCGTCGCTGGCGATGGCGCGCGGGTCCCCTTCCACCGCCAGGGCGAACAGCTCGATCAGCTGGCGCATCAATAGCGCCGCCTGGCGGTCGTCCAGGCAGGCCACCTGGTTGGTGATGCTGCGAAAATAATCGAAAAACACCGCCCCCAGTCCCTGGCTACGGTCGAACTCGCTGAACAGGTAGCGCTCGGGCAGGCGCAGCCGGGCGCGCAGCAACGAGCCGGGCACCCGCACCACCCACAGGCTGTTGTCCTGGCCGTATTCGAATTCGTAGGGCTTGTCGCTGCGCTCCAGGATAAAGCCGCCGGGCCGGCAACGCACGCTGCGCCGCTCCTGGCTGAAGTGCACCTCGTGGCGCTCGGGAAGGGTGATCAGGAAGTGGTGGTCTTCGTGCCGGTTGATGTGCTGTTTGAGGCGGCGGTAGCAGGTGGGCGAGGTGCTGAGAAAGGAGATGCCGAAGGGCGCCACGTCCCAGCGCCACAGCTGGCCGTAAAAGCGCTGCTGTTCGGTAAAGTGCAGGGCCAGGTCGAAATAGGTGCTTCCGATCACCCCGCGCCAGTAGTCCTGCCGCTCCTGCACCGGCAGCAGGCTGGTCTGATGGCATGAATGCATGCTCGCTCCTTCGCAAATCCATTGCGTCTGATCCGGTCAAAAAACCGCCGGGCCATGGTAAACCCGGGCCGGCGGCAATCACAAGGGACAGGTGATTAAGTTGTGACCTTACTTCAGCCGGGTCAGCCGGTAGCAGTTGTTGGGCTCCAGCACCAGGCACCAGCCCGGGCGTACCACTATGTTGGTGGTGGGCTCTTCCACCACCGCCGGGCCCACGATTTCCAGCCCCACGTCCAGCCGCTCGCCGCTGTACACGCCGGTTTCCACCCAGTGGCCGTCGGCGTCGAACAGCATGGGCCTGTGGCCGGTCAGGGCGTCGGCCAGGGTCTTGCCCACGGGGGTGCGATGCTGCACCGGCGGCTTGCTCACCCGGCCGGTGAGGGTGGACTCGATGTTCACCAGCTCCACCGGGTTGTCGGGCTCGCTGTAGGTGTACAGCTCCTCGTGGCGGCGGTGGAAGGCGGCCAGCATGGCGTCCACCGTTTCCGGGGTGATCTCGCCGCCGGGGATCTCCACCGGGCATTCGTGGATCTGGCCCTGGTAGCGCATTTCCACGCTGCGGCCGAGGCCGATGTCACCCAACTGGAAGCCGTCGGCCAGCAGGTGCTCGGTGCCCTGGCGCTCCAGCTCATGGAAGCGGGCGTTGAGGCTGGACAAGTCCGCCTGCCGGTGGATGGGCATGGGCTCCGAGGCCAGGTAGTTGTAGCGCACGTCCGAGATGATCTGGCCGAAGGCGCAGAACACCGAGGCCACCTTGGGCACCAGCACGGTGCGGCTGCCGATTTCCTCGGCCAGGGCGGTAATGTGCATGCCCGCCGCCCCGCCGGCGCACACCAGGGCGAAGTCGCGCGGATCATAGCCCCGCTCGATGGACACCCGGCGGATGCCGTTGACCATGTTGAGGTTGACGATGGTGCTGATGCCGTAGGCCGCCTTTTCCACGCTGATGCCGAGCGGCTCGGCCACGTGCTTTTTCACCGCCTGCCAGGCCGCGTCCCGGTTCAGGCGGATGGTGCCGCCCAGCACGGCGTCCGGGTTCAGGTAGCCCAGCACCAGGTTGGCGTCGGTCACGGTGGGGCGGGTGCCGCCCTTGCCGTAGCACACCGGCCCGGGCGTGGCGCCGGCGCTCTCCGGACCCACCTGCAGCATGCCGTATTCGTCCACCCGGCAGATGGAGCCGCCGCCGGCGCCCAGGGTTTCCACCTGGATCATGGGCACGCCGATGCGGTAGCGCAAAAAGTCGATGTCCTTGCTCAGGTTGGTGTGGCTGTCCTTGGTGAGGGTGATGTCGAAGGAGGTGCCGCCCATGTCCACGGTGATCACGTTGTCGATGCCGAAGGGCCGCGCCACGTAAAGCCCGGCCTGGGGCGCCGAGGCCGGGCCCGAGTTGATGGCGTTCACCGCCCGCCCCTGCATGGCCTCGCCGATGGCCAGTCCGCCGTTGGACTGGAAGTAGCGCACCGGGTAACGGGCACCCAGGCCCCTGAAGTAGTCGTCGATGCGCTCCACGTAGCGACGCATCACCGGGCTCAGGTAGGCGTTGACGATGGTGGTGGAGGTGCGGGTGTATTCACGGATCTGCGGATACACCTCGCTGCCGGTGCACACGAAGACCCCGGGCAGCAGCGCTTGCACCAGCTCCCTGGCGCGGCGCTCATGGGCCGGGTTGCGCACCGACCACAGGAAGGAGATGGCCACGCTCTCCACTTCCTGCTCCCTGAAGTAGGCCAGGGCCTCGCGGATCTGCTGCTCGTCGAGGGGGCTGTGCTCGGTGCCGTCGGCCAGGAAGCGGCCGCCTATGCCCCGGCGCAGGTGGCGCGGCACTATCATGTGGGCCGGCGGAAAATCGGCCTCGTAGCGGTAGCCCTCCTCCTTGTGGCCCAGGCGGATCTCGATGCTGTCTTCGTGGCCGCTGCTGCACAGCAGGCCCACCTTGACGCCCTTTTTCTCGATCAGGGCGTTGAGCGCCACCGTGGTACCGTTGATGCACAGATCGCATTCCTGCACTATCTGGCTCACCGGCTTGTTCAGCGCCTCGGCAATCTGGCCCAGGCCGTGGCGGATGGCGATGGTGCCGTCCTCGGGGGTGGACGGGCTCTTGAATACCCGGATGCTGCCGTCGTTCTCGGCCAGTACGAAATCGGTGAAAGTGCCGCCGGCATCCACGCCCAGACGATATTTGCTACGCATAATCAGTTTCCTTACCAGTTGATGAGTTCAGCCGCGCAGGCGCTCGGTGCGGGCCCAGTTCACGCTCAGGCCGTCGGGGTTGAGCGCCACGCCGTATTCCAGCTCGGCCGCCTCCCGCGACACCAGGCCGTTGCGCACGTCTTCCAGCACCGCCCTGGGATCCCGCTCGAAGGCCGGGCCATAACCGCCGCCGCCGGGGTTGATGTTGGTGATCCGCTCGCCGGGCTTGATGGTGAGCATGGTGTTGTGTCTGTGCACCTGCCGGCCGTCGGGCCGGGTCACCACCAGCTTGCCGAGCTTGGGCTCCAGCAGCCGGTTCTCGGCGCCCGCCGCGCCCATGGTGGGGATCTGGCGGCCCTCGCCGAAGGCGATCACCTGCATCTCGTGCTCCCTGGGCTCCACTTCCCAGGCGGTGCCCGAGCCGCCCCGGTACTTGCCGGCGCCGCCGCTGTCGGGCACCAGGCCATAGCGGTGGATGATGATGGGGTAGGAGTACTCCAGCAGTTCGATGTCGCCGGAGCTGAGCGCGCCGAAGCAGCACAGGGGCCCCACCGCGTGCCAGCCGTCCATCACCTGGGTGGCGCCGGCGCCGGAGATGATGGAAGCCAGCACCATGGTCACGTACTGCTCGCCGCTGCGCGGGTCGATGCCGGCGATGTTGATGCCGCTGGCATGGCCCCAGGAGGCGGTCACCCGCTCGGGCGCGGCCTGCTCCAGGGCCATGCGCACCGCGTCGGTCAGGGTTTCCATCGGGGTGGTGGTGCAGTTCACGTGGGGCGCCGGCTCCACCGCGTTGCACAAGGTGCCCCTGGGCCCCAGATCCACGGTCACGCAGCGGTACAGGCCCTCGTTGTAGGGCGGCGGCAGCTGGGCGAACATCATCAGCCCCAGGTAGACGCCGGAGAGCGAGTTGCCCTCGTAGGAGTTGATGAAATAGGGGATCTGGGGCGGACTCTGCACCTCGATGTGCAGCCGGTCGCCGCTCACCGTGATGGTGCTGGTGATCGCCATTTCGCCAAAGCCGTGGCCGGCGTCTTCCAGCACGGCACAGCCCCGGTAGACGCCGTCCGGCACCGCGCGGATCAGGGCGCGCATCTGGCGGTCGGCCATGTCTTTCAGCTCGGCAATGCAGGCCCGCACCGTGTTCACGCCGTACTTGTCGAGCAGGGCCAGCAGGTTGCGCTCCCCCACCCGGCAGGCGCCGAACTGGGCGTTGATGTCCCCTTCCTGATCCCGGCGGGCACGCATGTTGGTGAGCAGCAGGTTGATCACGTCGTCCCGGCGCTTGCCCTTCTCCCACAGCTTCACCGGCGGAATACGCAGGCCTTCGGCGTAAATTTCCTTGGCATCCGGGTTGTAGCCGGCGGGCACCGGGCCGCCGATGTCGGTAAGGTGGCCCTTGCACACCGTCCAGAACACCAGCTCGCCCCGGTAGAACACCGGCTTGTACATGCAGCAGTCGAGGATGTGGCTGCCCTTGTAGGCCGGATCGTTGTGATAGATGACGTCCCCTTCGTGGATGTCGTCGCCGAAGTGCCCGGCCACCGCCTTCATGGCCGGGATCAGCGAGCCCAGGTGGATGGGGATGTCCTGGCCCTGGAGGATCATCTCGGGGAAATGGTCGAACAGGGCGTTGCTGTAATCGTGGGCCAGGTTGAACACGCTGGAGCGGCCGGTCTTTTCCAGGGTGAGGGTCATTTCCCGCTGGGTGGTTTCGAGCGCTCCGCGCACCACCGCCAGGGTGATTGGGTCTACATGTGTGGCCATCGTCTACCTTCCGTTTTATGACTGGCTGAACAGGGTCGTTAACAAGCTGTTACCACTCGTTTTCGCCGCCAGTATAAAAGTGACGCCGCCCGCCCGAATTGACGCTGGGCGCACCGGCTTTTGACCCTGGGCGCACCCGTTGCGGCCGGGTTCGGGAACCCAGGGCCGGATAGCCGGGAGCCGGGTTCACTGGACTCCCGCCTTCGACGGAAGGGAACGCGGGAGTGACGGACAGAAAGCAGGAGTGACTTCAACACCGTCATGCTCGCGAAGGCGGGCATCCAGGGCAGGGGGCACGGGTTTTGACAACGCCGCCGGGTCTGCAGGCGCACATCCAGATCCTGTCCATTTCCCTGAAAGACAAGGGTGAGTGCGCCCGGATGCAATTTTCCGTCCCCCGGCTTGCCTTACGCTGCCTTGGTTAACAAGGGCTTAACAGGGGTTAGGCCCGCCTCGCCACGAAAAGGAGCTTCTTTATGGCAAACCTGTCCAATCCGGACCCCGACTTTACCCGCGGCCCCGTGCCCGCCTCGGCCCGCATGTCCCGCTTCGGCCTCACCATGGCCTGGTGGTCGGTGTGCAGCGCCATGTTCTGGCTGGTGGTGGCCGCCACCCTGGCCATCCACTATGGCACCCTCAATACCCTGATAGGGCTCGGCCTGTCGACCCTGTGCTATGCCCTGATCAACGCCGTGCTCAGCCGCCACGCCATCCGCACCGGGCTGTCGGTGGGGCTCTTTTCCCAGACCCTGCTGGGGCGCTCGGGGGCGGCCCTGGCCACGCTGATCTTTTTCGCCACCGCCATCTATTACGGGGTGTTCGAGGGCTCGGTGATCGCCGTGGCCATCCAGGGCTACTTTCCCGCTCTCAGCCTGAACCAGGCCTACCTGCTGGTGGTGCTCTACAGCGTGCCCCTGGTGCTGGGCAGCGTGCAGCGCTGGCTGGACAAGCTCAACGG
The DNA here is from genome assembly GCF_002407485.1 of Zobellella denitrificans. Taxonomy (NCBI): domain Bacteria; kingdom Pseudomonadati; phylum Pseudomonadota; class Gammaproteobacteria; order Aeromonadales; family Aeromonadaceae; genus Zobellella; species Zobellella denitrificans. Next base: position 2,290,214 of record NZ_CP012621.1, read on the forward strand.
CGTGCTGCTGCCCTTCTATCTCCTTGGCCTGGCGGCGGCGGTGCTGATGACCCTCGACAGCTACGGCTACAGCCACGCCTGGCTCGAGCTGGGGCCACAAGGCGGGGCGCCGGCGGACGGCTGGTGGCGCTGTTTCAGCTACTTCATGGGGGTGTGGATCCTGATGATGTACACCTGGGACTATGCGCGCCTGGGCCGGCAGGAGGACGCCGACTACCACGCCCGCATCAACTTCGGGCTGCCGTTTTACCTGTTCACCTTTGTGCTCAACGGCGTGGCCGGCATTTTCCTCGCCGCCAGCATTCCCACCGAGGGGCCGGTGACCGAGGTATCGGTGGTGCTGGCGCTGCTCAAGCTGATGGGGTTCTGGGGCCTGGCATTCGTCTGGGTGAGCCAGACCCGGATCAACACCGCCAACTTCTACCTGGCCACGGTCAACCTGCAAAGCTGCCTGGAAAAGGGCCTGGGGCTGCGGCTGCCCAAGCTGGCCTGCGGCGTGCTGGTGGGGGTGGTGGTCTATCTCTTGATGCTGACCAATGTGTTCGATTTTATCCTGCAGGCCCTGGCCTATCAGGGCATATTCGTGGTGGCCTGGGTGGGGCTGGCGCTCGGCCATATCTTCTTCGACCCGGCCACCCTGCGCTACGGCGGCCAGGCGCCCCGGCTGCGCCTGGCCGGCCTGGGCGCCTGGCTGGCGGCCACCTTCCTCGGCATCGGCTGCATGGAAGCGGGCGAGCAGTGGAGCCACCTGTCGGCGCCCCTGTCCTTTGTCACCGCCTTCGGCCTCTACAGCCTGCTTAACCGGCGTTCAGCCCGCCTGGCTGCCGCACAACAGTCCTGAGGCCGGCGCGCTTTCGATATCCAGCGACAATTGCAGCCGGCACAGGGTGTCCGGCTGCAACGCCTGGCCCTGGCGCTCGTCGTTGAAGCCCTGCTCCAGGGCCTTGAGGGTGCCGTCCCCGGCCAGGCTCACCAGGGTCTGGGCCCGGGTGCCGTAGCCGGGGTGCACGATAAACACCGCCGACAGCGCCCGCTCCCACTCCAGAGCGATGCCGGTATCCGGCAGCGCCTCGTCCGCCGCCCGCGTCTTGTCGCCCAGCAGGGCCAGGGCCTCGGTTTCGTCATGGTCGGTAGCCAGGCTCGCCAGCCCCTGTTTCAACCGCTCCACCTTGGGCCAGGGGCTGTCCAGCACGGCGTTGGACAAGCCATAGAGCCCGGGCGCCAGCGGGCGGGCATCGGCGCCGGGCCGGTTGCCGCCGTACCAGAGTTCCCCACCGCGCAGATCCCCCACCAGCAGGTTGAAGCCCTGGTAGGCGTCGCGCCGGGCCATCACTCCCGCCATATAGTCTTGCGGGCTCAGGCTGCCGGTCAGAAACTCCGCCACCAGCTCGCCCCGGGAACGGGCCTCCGCCAGGGGCGCGGCGCGGCCATCCCTGTGGTTGGTGATGGCGGCCAGCCGACCGTGGCGCGTGACCCCCAGCCAGCTGCCACCCGCCTGCAGATCCCGCCCGCCCCAGACATGGGGGTGGTCCGGCCACCAGCCGGCCGGGGCCGTGGGCCTGTGGTAGAATTCGTCACGGTTGGCGAGCAGCAGCAGCGGGCGTCGGCCCCCCGGCTGCCAGGAAAAGGCGATAAGGCACAAGGTGCGGGACCCTCGGTTCGATGGCGTTGCCTTCTACCTTACCCCCGGGCAGGCAGCGGCGCCAGTCTAAGGCTGCCCGGGCTCGTCGCTTCTCACCCGCAGGAAGCTGGCGAAGCGCGGCAGACCGGTGGCGGTTTCGCCCCGGTAGCGATAGCTGACGGTGCTGCCCGGCGGTGGCGGCCGGCGACGCTGCTCGTCACTGAAGCCGGTGCCCAGCCGGAAGCGCCGGCCGTCCGGGGTTTCCACCAGGAGTGCCCCCAGCATGCCTTCATATTTGCCCTGGCCGGGCAGGTGCGCCAGCACCACCGCCTCGGCGTCCCGGTGGCGCTTGAGCTTGAGCAGATCCTCGTTGCGACCCGGCAGGTAACGGCTTTGGCGGTGGCGCAGCATCAGCCCCTCCCCGCCCCCGGCCTCCACTTCCGCCAGCCAGGCCGACAGGGCGGGCCGATCCGGCACCCGCCGCTGCTCCACCAGTTCGAGGTGGGGCGTATCTAGGGTGGCGAACAGGGCCTGCAGCGCCGAGAGCCGCGCCTCGAAGGGCAAGTCGCTTGCAGGCAGGTCGAACACCATAAAGCGGATCTGCCGCCATTCATCGTCGAGGGGGACAAAGCGACGCACGGCGGCGGACAGCTCGCTGAAGCGGCCCCGACCCAGCCACAGCTCGCCGTCGAGGGGCGTGGCGGGAAAACCGGCCAGGAACCAGCCCGGCGCCGAAAAGCGGTGGCCACCGCGGGACAACAGCTCACGGCCATTCCAGTAGGCGCGCACCCCGTCGAGCTTTTCGCTCACCCGGTAAAGGGCCGTGTCCTGCTGCTGGTACCAGCCCGCCAGTTGCAGCGGCGGGGGCGCAAGCCCCTGGACCTCGCCGGCGACCCACACCAGGCCCAGGGGCACTAACCATGCGTGTTTCATAAGGGCTCCTCCCTGCCTGCCACCAAGCTTAGGAAAAGCCGCGCTCCTTATTGACACCTAACAGCAGAATCCCCCAAGGGGAGTAAGCCTAGCGCTCCTGATCCGGCACCACGTTGACCGGCCGGGCCGCCATCCAGCCAAAGCCGGACTGGAACAGCTGCAGCGCCAGCATGGCGGCCAGGGCCCACTGCCAGGCGCCGCTGATGTCCCGCAGCAGGCCGAGGGAGAAGGGCCCCAATGCCGCCAGCAGGTAGCCGATGCTCTGGGCCATGGCCGAGAGCGCCGTGGCCTGGGCGGTATTGGCGGCCCGCAGCACGAAAAACGACAGCGCCAGGCTGAGCGAGCTGCCGCAGCCCATGCCGATGAGCGAGGCCCACAGCAGCGGTGCCGCCGCCGGCTGCCACCAGAGGCCGGCCACCCCGGTAAAGGAGGCGGCAAAGGTGGCCAGCACCAGCACACGCTGATCCTTCATCCTGGCCGCCATGATGGGCACGAACAGGTTGAAGGGAATGCTCACCAGGTTGATCAGCGCCGTGGCGGTACCGGCCTGGTGGGCATCGAGGCCGCTCTCCAGCAGTATCTTGGGCAGCCAGGTGGCCATGGAGTAGAAGTAGAAGGACTGCAATCCCATGTAGAGGGTGATGGCCCAGGCGGTCTTGTCCCGCCACAGGCTGACTCGCACCGGGTTGCTGGGCCGCCCCACGCCCCTCACCCGGAGCATGGGCAGCCAGAACAACAGGCAGAACAGGGGCAGCAGCGCCCACAGGGCCACCGGATAGCGCCAGTTGCCGAACTGCTCCATCAAGGGCACCGCCAGGTAGACGCCCAGGCCGGCCCCCAGGCTGAGGGTAACCGAGTAGAGGCCGGTCATCAGCCCCACCTGGCGCGGGAAAAACGCCTTGACCAGGCCGGGGATCAGTACGTTGAGCACGGCAATGGCCGAGCCCAGCAGCAGGGTGCCGAGGATCACCAGGGGGAACTGCTCCAGCAGCCGCAGGGACACGCCTGCGCTTATCACCAGCAGGCCGACGATGGCCAGTTGCTGGGGGGCCCAGCGCCGGGTCAGCCAGGGCACGCAGATGGACACCACCCCGAAGCAGATCAGCGGCAAGGTGGTGAGCAGGCTGAAGGCGCTGGCGTTGATGTCGAGCGCCTCGCGGATTTCCACCACCAGGGGGCCCACCACCACCAGGCCGCCGCGCAGGTTGGCGGCCGCCAGCATCAGGGCGGCGATGGCGAGGGCGGCGACGAGGGGGCGGCCCTGGAAGGGGCCGCCGGGCAGATTTTTTATTGTCATTATCTTGGCCTTAACGGGTGTCGATAACGGCGGTCCGGGTGAGACCGGCTCTTGCCGGGTGCCGGAGCCACGGCATTGACTCGCCGGTTATCTTTTGTAGGGCCCCCATGTTAGGAGCTGGTGCCGCCAAGAGCAAGAACCATAAAAATACCATTTGTTTGACGCAGCCCCTGCTCTTGGCAGGGTTAAGCGGTTAATATTAATAAGGAAAGCCGTCACACTGGGAACGCTATGCTGGATCCGAAAGAGATTACCGCCGTTATCCTCGCCGGCGGCGAGGGGCGCCGCATGAACGGCGCCGACAAGGGACTGCTGCCGCTATGGGGCAAGCCCCTGGTCTGCCATGTGCTGGAGCGGCTCAAACCCCAGGTGGGTGAAGTATTGATCAATGCCAACCGCAACCTGGCCGAGTACCGCAAGCTGGCCCCCGTGGTGCGGGACGAAGGCTACGGCTATGTGGGCCCCCTGGCGGGGTTCGAGGCCGGGCTGACCCATGCACCCAGCGAGTGGGTGCTGTTCGTGCCCTGCGACAGTCCCCTGGTGCCGCTCGATCTGGCCAGGCGGCTGTGCACCGCCGTGCAGCGCCACGACCAGATCGCGGTGGTGGACGACGGCCTCCAGCTGCACGCCGCCACCGCCCTGCTGCACCAGTCGCTGCTGCCCTCCCTGTGCAACTACCTGGACGGCGGCGATCGCAAGCTGCAACTGTGGTACGAACGCCACCAGCTGGTGCCGGTGGACTTCAGCGACGAAGCCGAGGCCTTCTTCAACCTCAATACCAGCGAAGCCCTGGCACTGCTGGAACAAAAAGGAAGGGGCTGAGTCGCCCCAGAACCGGATGGCACTGCCCGACGCCCACCCTCCGGACATGACGACAGCACAATCCTAAGCGGTAGGCGCCGCTTCAGCTGGCGCAAACCGTAGGCCGCCCGGGAATGGATAGTTTGGCGTCGTCTGCCCGCCGCGATTACTCGAAATAGCGCACGAACTGGGCCGGATCCCGCTCCGGCAGCTTGCGCACTTCCACCAGCGGGGTGCCCAGGTACAAAAAGCCCACCAGTTGATCCTGCTCGTCCAGGCCGAGTCCGTCGTGAATGGAACGATCGAAGATAAACCAGCCGGAACGCCAGATGCCGTTGAAACCCTGGGCCTGGGCCGCCATCTGCATCGCCATCAGGGCGCAGCCGGCAGACAGCTGTTGCTCCAAAGCCGGCACCTTGTCGTGGGGTTTGACCTTGGCCGCCACGGCGATCACCATTGGCGCACGCAGGGGAGCCTTGCGCGCCTTGTCCACCGCCTCCGGCGCCTCGCCCCTGGCCTCGGCCGCCGCCGCCAGGATCTCCCCCAGCCGGTCGCGCTGTTCACCGGTAAAGACGATAAACTCCCAGGGCGTCAGGGTGGCGTGATCCGGGGCGCGCAGCCCGGCCTTGAAAATGGTGTCCAGTTGTTCGCCCGCCGGGGCCGGCTCGGCCAGGCGGGGGCAGGAATGGCGGTTCAGTAACAGTTCCAGTGCGTTCATCATTTCACTCCGATTTGCAATGGCGCTACCTTAGCAGCCGGCCGGAAGCAAAGCAAAATGCGGAGCAGCGTGAGGGGTGAGGCTAGTATCTCCGCCTCACCCCTCACCCCCTTACTTTCAAATCCTCGCCGCCAGTTCGGCGCCCTGGCGGATGGCGCGCTTGGCGTCCAGCTCGGCGGCCACATCGGCGCCGCCGATCAGGTGCACCTTGCCACCACGGGCCTCCAGCGCCGCCTGCAGGCCGCGCTCCGGCTCCTGGCCGGCGCAGACGATGACGTGGTCCACCGCCAGGCACAGCGGCTCGCCGTCCTTCTCGATATGCAGGCCGTCGTCATCGATGCGCTGGTAGCTTATTCCCCCCCACATCATAACCCCGTGGTGGCGCAGGCTGGCCTTGTGGATCCAGCCGGTGGTCTTGCCCAGGCCCTGGCCCGGGTTGCCGGCCTTGCGCTGCAGCAACCAGACCCGGCGACCGGGCTTGACCGGCGCCGGCGTCATCAGCGCGCCCGGCGCCCGGTACTCCTTGTCGATGCCCCACTCCGCCAGCCAGTGTTCGGCGCCCTGGGCCGGAGTGGCCACCAGGTATTCGGCCACGTCGAAGCCGATGCCGCCGGCGCCGATGATGGCCACCTTCTCCCCCACCGGGACCTGGCGTGCCAGCACGTCCAGGTAGCTCAGCACCCTGGGATGATGGATACCCTCTATCTCCGGAGTGCGCGGGCGGATGCCGGTGGCCAGCACCACCTCGTCGAACGCCGAAAGCCGCTCGGGCGTGGCTTCTGTGCCCAGGCGCAGGTTCACCTCGCTTCGCGCCAGCCGCTCCCGGAAGTAGCGCAGGGTTTCAAAAAACTCCTCCTTGCCCGGGATCTGCTTGGCGTAGTTGAACTGGCCGCCGATGTCCGCTGCCCGGTCGAACAGGGTCACACTATGGCCGCGCGCCGCCGCCTCGCAGGCGAAGCTCAGCCCCGCCGGCCCCGCGCCCACCACCGCCAGCCGTTTGGGGGCCGTCGTGGGCAGGAAGTTCAGTTCGGTCTCGTGGCAGGCCCGGGGGTTGACCAGGCAGGAAGCGCGCCGGCCCTTGAAGATATGATCCAGGCAGGCCTGGTTGCAGGCGATGCAGGTGTTGATAAGCTCGGGCGTGCCCGCCGCCGCCTTGGCGACGAAGTCCGCGTCCGCCAGGAAGGGCCGGGCCAGGCACACCAGATCCGCCTGGCCGCCGGCCAGTATGGTTTCCGCCACCTCGGGGGTGTTGATGCGGTTGGTGGCCACCACCGGCACCGACAGCGCCCGGCGCACCCGCTCGGTGACCCAGCTGAAGGCGGCCCGGGGCACGCTGGTGGCGATGGTGGGCACCCGCGCCTCGTGCCAGCCGATGCCGGTGTTGATGATGGTCACCCCGGCCCGCTCCAGGGCCTGGCCCAGGGCGATCACCTCTTCCAGGGTCGAGCCCTGCTCCACCAGATCCAGCATCGACAGCCGGAAGATGATGATAAAGTCCTCGCCCACGGCGGCGCGCACCGCACGCACCGTTTCCAGCGCAAAGCGGTTGCGGCGCCCGGCGTCGCCGCCCCAGCCATCGTCCCGCCGGTTGGTGCGGGCGCAGATAAACTGGTTGATGAGATAACCTTCGGATCCCATGATCTCCACCCCGTCGTAACCGGCCTCCCGCGCCAGGCGGGCGGTGTTGGCGAAGTCGTCGATGCAGTTGCGGATCTGTCGCTCGCTCATCACCGCCGGCTTGAACGGACTGATGGGCGCCTGCTCGGGCGAGGGCGCCTGCAGGAAGGGATGGTAGGCATAGCGCCCCGCGTGCAGTATCTGCAGCGCTATCTTGCCGCCCTCTTGGTGCACCGCTTCGGTCACCAGCCGGTGCCTGGCCAGTTGCCAGGGAAAGCTGAGCTGGGCGGCGTGGGGCATCAGCCGGCCGCGGAAGTTGGGGGCGATGCCGCCGGTGATGATCAGTCCCACCCCGCCCCGGGCCCGTTCCCGGTAAAAGGCGGCCAGCTTCTTGAAGCCGCCTTTTTCTTCTTCCAGGCCGGTGTGCATGGATCCCATCAGGACCCGGTTTTTCAAGGTGGTAAAGCCCAGATCCAGGGGGGCCAGTAAATGGGGGTAACGGCTCATGATCCCTCCGCCGACAAATGCGATGATGACCCGCTCAGGCTAATGGATTAAAACACCTTTTTCAAACACTTGTTTTACATCCGGTAATCATGGCATTCGTGGTATTGTGCCGCCGCCCACGTCATAATAGGTTGATTCGACAATTTTTCTTATTAGGGCGTCGCTATGTGGTCTGCCATCAAATGGTTTTTCCGCACCCTGGGCCGGGTGCTGAACGCCATTCGCATGTTGATTATCAACCTGATTTTTCTGGCCGTTCTGGTCTCCTTCATCCTGATCTTCACCGCCAGGGAAGAAACACCCCGGCTGCCGGACAGCGCCGCCCTCAGCCTCACCATCACCGGCCCCATCCTGGAGCAGGACGATCCGGTCAGCCCGCGCCGCCTGGCCCAGAAGTGGCTGGCCGGCGACAGCACGCCGCCGCCCATGACCCTGGGCCAGATCAAGGAAGCCCTGGATCGGGCCCGCAACGACGACCGCATCCAGGCCCTGGTGCTCCGGCTGCAGAACATGACCGAGTCCAGCCTGACCCGGCTGGACGAAGTGGGCGAGGCCATCGAGGGCTTCAAGACCTCGGGCAAGCCGGTCTTCGCCATCGGCGACTACTACACCCAGAGCCAGTACTACCTGGCCGCCCACGCCGACGAGATCCTGCTCAACCCGGCGGGAGCCGTGACCATCCAGGGCATGGGCGTGTACCGGCTGCACTACAGGTCGGCCTTCGAGCGTTTCAACATCACCCCCCACGTATTCCGGGTGGGCACCTACAAGTCCTTCGTGGAGCCCTACCTGCGTGACGACATGTCCGACGAAAGCCGGGAAGACACCCTGCGCTGGCTGAACCAGCTGTGGCAGCACTACCAGGACAACATCGTCACCCTGCGCGGCATCCCCGCCGACCATATCAGCCCGAACAAGGACCAGTTGCTGCGCCGCTTCCGCGCCGTGGGTGGCGATCCGGCCCGCTATGCCCTGGAGATGGGGCTGGTGGATCGCCTGGCCAGCCGCACCGAGATGCTGGAAACCGTGGCCGAGCAGGTGGGCTGGGACAGCCAGGCCAACCAGTACATGGGCGTGGAGATCCCCACCTACCTCAACCGCAGCGAGCGCCGGCGCCCCAGTGCCCCGGCGGTGGGGCTCATCACCGCCAGCGGCGCCATCATGAGCGGCGAGGCCGGCGGCAATACCATCAACGACGAGTACGTCAGCCAGTTGATCGAGGAAGCCCGGCTGGATGCGGATATCCAGGCCCTGGTGCTGCGCATCGACAGCCCCGGCGGCAGCGCCTTCGCCGCCGAGCAGATCCGCACCGCCCTGCTGCAGTTCAAGGGCAGCGGCAAGCCGCTGGTGGTGTCCATGGGCAGCACCGCCGCTTCGGGCGGCTACTGGATAGCGGCGGACGCCGACCGGATCTACGCCGCCCCCACCACCCTCACCGGCTCCATCGGCGTGTTCGGCCTCTTCCTCACCTTCGAGGAAGCCTTCGAAAAACTCGGCCTCAACACCGACGGCGTGGGCACCACCGACTTCGTCGGCGCCGGCATCACCACCGGCCTGCCCGAACACACCAAGGAGCTGATCCAGCTCGGGGTGGAGCACACCTACGACCAGTTCGTGAGCCTGGTCGCCGATGGCCGCGGCCTGAGCCCGGAGCAGGTGGAACGCGCCGCCCAGGGCCACGTCTGGACCGGGGCGGATGCCAGGGAACTGGGCCTGGTGGACGAGCTGGGCTACCTGGACGACGCCCTGGCCGCCGCCGCCGAGCTGGCCGGCCTGCCGGAATTCAGGGTCAAACCGGTGCGGTTGCAGCCTTCCGCCAAGGAGGTGCTGCTGGAGCAGTTGCTGCTGGACTCGGGCAATACGCTGACCGGCCTGGTGCAAAGCGCCCTGCCCGCCGCCCTGCGTCCGGCCGGTGAGCAGTTGAGCCGGGAGCTGGCCACCCTGGCCCGCTTCGACGATATCAGGGGCCAGTACGTATTGTGCGTGGAATGTCAGGAGTTCTGATGGACAAGAAGAAGATCTATATCGCCTACACCGGCGGCACCATCGGCATGCAGAAATCCGCCAAGGGCTACGTGCCCCTGGCGGGCTTTATGACCGACACCCTGGCCAACACCCCGGAGCTGCACCGCCCGGAAATGCCCGACTACCATCTCCACGAATACGATCCCTTAATCGACTCCTCGGACATGACCCCCGCCGACTGGCAGCGCATCGCCGACGACATCAAGGCCAACTACGACAGCTACGACGGCTTCGTGGTGCTGCACGGCACCGACACCATGGCCTTCACCGCCTCGGCGCTGTCGTTCATGCTGGAGGATCTGGCAAAGCCGGTGATCGTCACCGGCTCCCAGATCCCCCTGGTGGAACTGCGCTCGGACGGGCGCAACAACCTGCTCAACGCCCTCTATATCGCCGCCGAGTACCCCATCCACGAGGTGGGGCTGTTCTTCAACAACCGGCTGTACCGGGGCAACAGGGCCAGCAAGGTGCATGCCGACGGCTTCAACGCCTTCGACTCCCCCAACTTCCCGCCCCTGCTCAACGCCGGCATCCATATCAGCCTGGAGGCGGGCGAACTCGGCACCCCCACCGGCAAGCCGCTGACGGTCAGCCCCATCACCCCCCAACCCATCGGCGTGGTCACCCTGTATCCGGGCATTTCCGCCGAGGTGATCGGCAACCTGCTGCGCCAGCCGGTCAAGGCGTTGCTGCTGTTGTCCTACGGGGTGGGCAACGCGCCCCAGAACGACGCCATGCTCAAGCTGCTGGCCGAGGCCTCGGCCCGGGGCGTGGTCATCGTCAACCTCACCCAGTGCCTGCGCGGCTCGGTCAATATGGAAGGCTACGCCACCGGCCACGCCCTGGCCGAGGCCGGGGTGATCTCCGGCTTCGACATGACCACGGAAGCGGCGCTGACCAAACTGCACTACCTGCTCAGCAAGCAGCTGCCGCCGGAACAGATCCGCAAGCTGATGGGCCAGAGCCTGAGGGGCGAACTAAGCCCGGCGGGATAGCCGGAGGCTGGAGGCTGGAGGCTGGAGGCTGGAGGCTGGAGGCTGGAGGCTGGAGGCTGGAGGCTGGACGATAATGGCTGACAAGACGGAACTCAATCAACAAAGACGGCGGTTCTGGGGCGCGGGCGGCCCGCCCGCATGAGGGTGACACCGAGGTGAGCGAAGGCACAGTCCAACCCGTGATGCCTGTTCTGCCTCGCGCCTTTCCAACCCTTGTGGTGGCAGGGCTGGCCGAGGTTCGCGCTACGCGCGAAGGCAGGCGGGCCGCCTGCGCTCCACCAGCAAGGCACACATCTGCACACGGCGGTGTTTTCCTGCCGATAAGAGTGGCAGGGATAGCACACACCTGACAGCTCGGTTTTTAAACGCTATGGCACTCTAACTCTCCGGCACCGCCAGCCATTGAATGGGGTGGCCGGTGTGCTCGGCAAAGCGCAGCAGATCGGCGCGGCTCAGCAGCAGGGTGGCGGTGTTGCGCAGGGGATGGCAGTGAAAGTCGTCCCCGTCCTTCAGCTCCTCGTCCAGCCACAGTTCCACCTGTTGCTCCACGTCGTTCACCAGCGCCAGCACCGACACCTGGCCGGGAGCCACGCCCAGGTAGCGCTCCAGCCGCTCGGCCGAGGCGAAGCCGATGCGCGACCAGCCCTGCTGACGGGACAGGGCCTTGAGATCCACCTGCTTGCCGGGCCGGGTCAGCAGCAGGGCGTGGCGGCGACCGTAGTTATCCCGCAGGAACAGGTTCTTGAGCCGGGTGCCGGGCCTGTCCACCAGCAGCCGGTCGGCGTCGTCGCAACGGTGCAGCGACGGGTGTTCGATAAGCGGCGGCCGGATCTGCCAGTCGGCCAGCCGCGCCATGATGTCCATGATTGCTCTCCGTTTTTCAGCCATCGGCATAAGATATGCCTTCTTTGGATAGCGGATACCGGCGAAATATGCTGTTATCAGGCTATTGTTTCAATCGATACCATTACCATTTATGAGCCTATTATCCAAGGTCAAACTGTCCATCCTGGACCTGGTGCATATCCGTAGCGGTTTCGACGCCGCCGACGCCATCGCCAACTCGGTCGCCCTGGCCCGCCATGTGGAGGGCCTCGGCTTCGAGCGCTTCTGGCTGGCGGAACACCACAACCTGGACGGCATCGCCAGCTCCGCCACCGCCGTGCTGGTGGGCCATATCGCCGGCCACACGGCCCGCATCCGGGTCGGCTCCGGCGGCATCATGCTGCCCAACCACCCGCCCCTGGTGGTGGCCGAGCAGTTCGGTACCCTGGCCACCCTTTACCCGGGGCGTATCGACTTGGGACTGGGTCGGGCCCCGGGCACGGATCCCGACACCATGCGCGCCCTGCGCCGCCGGCCGGAAGACGGCGAGGACTTTCCCGAGCAGGTACAGCAGTTGCGGCAACTGCTGGGGCCGGCACATCATGGCCAGAAGCTGATGGCCATCCCCGGCGCCGGCACCAATGTGCCCATCTGGCTGCTCGGCTCCAGCCTGTTCAGCGCCCAGCTGGCGGCGCAGCTCGGCCTGCCCTACGCCTTCGCCTCCCACTTCGCGCCGCGCATGCTGCATGAGGCGGTGGCCATCTATAAAGACCGGTTCCAGCCTTCGGACGTGCTGGCCGAGCCCTACCTGATGCTGGGCGTGCCGGCCATCGTCGGCGACAGCGACCGGGAGGCCGAGTTCCTGGCCAGCACGGCGCAACAGAAGGTGCTGTCGCTGTTGCGCGGCGAGGGCCGACAACTGCAGCCGCCGGTCACCGACATGGATCAGCGCTGGCTGCCCCACGAGCAGCGCGGGGTGGAGGGTTTTCTCGGCGCCGCCGTCATCGGCGGCCCGGCCCGGGTGGCGCAGCAGCTGGAAATGCTGCTGGCCCGCACCGGCGCCGACGAGCTGATGCTGGTGTCCGATATCTACGATCAGGGCGCCCGCCACCACAGCCTGTCGCTGCTGGCGGGCCTGGTGGGGTGAGGATTAGCGCGCCGGATTGACCGCCAGCACCCCGGCGCGGATCACCGACTGCTCGGCGATAAGCGGGTTGACCACGGCGCGGCTCGCCTGGTAGTGCGGGGTTTCCTTGTGGGCCGCCAGGGCCGCTTCGTCCTCATAGATTTCGTACAGCCAGAACAGCTCGGGATCCGCCTTGTCCTGCAGCACGTCGAAGGTGTGGCAGCCGGGCTCGTCGCGCACCGAGGCGGCGGCGTTTTGCAGCATGGCGTCGAGAAAGGCCTGGGTGGTGCCGGGCTTGAGCTTGGTTTTGACAATAATTGAATACATTGTAAACTCCATTTGTTTATTTTAATTAAACAAACAGTACACAATATTTTCCGTAAAGAGACAAGGAGCCCCGCCATGGAAAGACCCGGTCGTTTCAACGGCATGCGCCATATCGCCTTCACCATGCCCAACCTGGAAGAATGCGTGCAGTTTTACACCGAGATCATGGGCATGGAGATACTGAACCGGGCCCACGAGGATCTGGTGTACCTCACCTGCGGCAACGACAACCTCTCCCTGGGCCGTTCCGATCTGCCCGCCAGCGGCGTGCAGCGCATGGATCACTTCGGCTTTATCGTGGACAGCAAGGAAGAGCTGGACCAGTGGTACCTGTACTTCAAGAGCAAGGGCGTCACCCTGCTGGACCGGCCCTTCGACCATGGCGACGGCGCCCGCAGCTTCCATATCACCGATCCCGCCGGCAACGTGATCCAGCCTATCTACCACCCGGCCATCTCCGGCCAGCGCTTCAGCCTGCCGGAATAAATCCCGCTTTCCCCCTTCGCCGTGGTTTTCCCTGCCACGGCTTTCCGTTATGGTAAGGACATAGTGCGTACGCACCCCGATTTTTACTGCATCCGAGAAACCTATGTCCTTGCATACCGATGAACTGAGGAGTCGCCGGCTGGCGGCCCTGATCACCCCGCACCAACTGAGCGAACAATACCCCCTGTCCGACACCATGGCCGAGACCGTGCTCGGCGCCCGGGCCGAGATCGAAGCCATCCTCACCGGCGCGAGCGACAAGCTGCTGGTGATCATCGGCCCCTGCTCCATCCACGACCCGGCCGCCGCCCTGGCCTACGCCGAGCGGCTGGCGCCGCTGCGCGCCCGCTACGCCGACAAACTGTGCATCGTGATGCGCACCTACTTCGAGAAGCCGCGCACCATCGTCGGCTGGAAGGGGCTGATCAACGATCCGCACCTGGACGGCAGCTTCGATGTGAACACCGGCCTGGGCCTGGCGCGCAAGCTGTTGTGCGACATCAATGCCCTGGGGCTGCCCACCGCCACCGAATTCCTGGATATGGTGACCGGCCAGTATATCGCGGACCTGATCAGCTGGGGCGCCATCGGCGCGCGCACCACCGAATCCCAGGTGCACCGGGAAATGGCCTCGGCCCTGTCCTGCCCGGTGGGCTTCAAGAACGGCACCGACGGCAATATCCAGATCGCGCTGGACGCGGTGCGGGCGGCGAGCCACCCCCATATCTTCTGCTCGCCGGACAAGGATGGCCGCATGACCATCTACCAGACCGACGGCAACCCCTACGGCCACCTGATCCTGCGCGGCGGCAAGGCGCCCAACTACGATGAAGAGAGCATCCGCCAGGCGGCCGAGGGGCTGGCCGCAGTCGGGCTCTCCCCCCGGCTGGTGGTGGATCTCAGCCACGGCAACAGCCAGAAGCAACACCAGCGCCAGCTGCTGGTGGCACAAGACATCTGCCGCCAGCTGCGCCGGGGCAGCCGCCATATTGCCGGCATCATGGCCGAGAGCTTTATCGAGCCGGGCCGCCAGGAGGTGGTGAACGGCAAGGCCGAGGTGTTCGGTCAGAGCATCACCGACGCCTGCCTGGGCTGGACAGACAGCGAACAACTGCTGGAGATGCTGTACCAGGCTGAAAGCTGAAAGCTGGAGGCTGGAAGCTGGAAGCTGGAAGCCTGGCTCTTGGTCACAAGTTTCTATTGACTTTCGAACAGACAAAACATCGGCCAAAGCGCACAGCTCCTCCGGCACGCCGTGAATCCGTCCCTGGAGGCTCCGCCGCGCCCTCCCTGGCGCGGAGGGCCGGCGGAGCTGCGCCCTTTGCCCTCCCTGTCGCCCCGCAGCCGCCTGTTGGCACCATCTTCAGGCGGTAGCGGGGCTGGCAAGAGGCAACAGGGATGGCCTCCGCCGACCGTCACCTGCCAGGGATGGCAGGTGCGAGCGTACAGGGATGTATTCACAGCGTGTCGGCGGAGGTGGCCCTGTTGCCTCTTAATCTGCGTCAAATCAGACAGTCGGACTTGTGACCAAGAGTCAGGCTGGAAGCTGGAAGTGATGATGGCTGCGATTTATTGCAAAATCGCAGCTTTTTTGTTGCCGCTCTGTGTGGGAACGCAGGACGGAAAGCCAGGCAACACCCTGTTTAAGAACAAGCCCGATGCCACATCCACAAGGGTTTGTCGTCCAGCTTCCGGCTTCTAGCATCCGGCTTCGGTGTCGGGCAGCAGCAGCCGGGCGCCGTCCTGCTCCAGCAGCCGCACCCGGACGCCGAACACCTCGGCAATCAGCTCGGGCGTCACCACTTCGGGCCCGCCCCGGGCGGCGAGCCGGCCCCGGTGCAGGCACCAGATGTCGTCCCCGAACTGGCAGGCCAGGTTGATATCGTGGATGGAGGCCACCACCGCCAGCCCCCGGTCGGCACAGCGGCGCAGCAGGCCCAGGGTGGCGAGCTGGTGCCGCCAGTCGAGCCCGGCCAGGGGCTCGTCCAGCAGCAGCAGGGCGCCGTCCGGGTTCACCTTGGGATCCAGCTGCAACACCGTTTTCGCGATCAGCAACCGTTGCTGCTCCCCCCCCGACAGGGCGGCCAGGGGCCTGTCGTAGAGGGGTTCCAGCCCCAGTTCCGGCGCCAGGGCGGCGATGGCCCGGCACAGGGCCTCGCTCACCCCGCCCACCGGCTCGGCGGCCAGGGCCAGCAGCTCGTAGCCGCGCAGTCCCTGGGGCAGTGGCACCTGCTGGGTGAGCATGGCCCTGTGGCGGGACAGCTCAAACAGATCGAACGCGTCGAGATCCCGGCCCGCCAGTCGCACCCGGCCCTCGCCTTCGGCCAGCCCGGCGGCGCCCGCCAGCAGGCTGGATTTGCCGCTGCCGTTGGGACCGATCAACAGGGTGAGGCGGCCGGCCCGGAATTCACCGCTGACCGGGCCGACCCGGCCGGCCAGGGCGAAGTCCTCAAGCGCCAGCATGACGGCGCACCAGCAGCCAGATGAACACCGGCGCCCCCAGGGTGGCGGTGACGGCGCCGATGGGCAGCTCTCCCACCGCCAGGGCCTGGCGCGCCGCCACGTCGGCCAGGGTCAGCAGCGCGGCCCCCGCCAGCACGGACGCGGGCAGCAAAAAGTGCTGCCGGCCCCCGGCCAGCAGCCGCAGCAGGTGGGGCACCACCAGGCCGACAAAACCGATCACCCCGGCCATGGCCACGCTGAAGGCGGTGAGCAGGCACACCGCCAGCACCAGCCGGGGCCGCAGCCGGTGTACGTCCAGCCCCAGCAAGCGGGCCTGGTTTTCGCCCAGCGCCAGCAGATCGAGCCGCCGCCCCTGCCCCATCAGCCAGCCCAGGGTCAGCACCGCCGGCAGCCACCACCAGAACGACAGCTGCTGGCCATAGCCCAGGCTGCCCATCATCCAGAACAGGAAGGTGCGCAGGGAGGCGTCGTCGGCCAGGTACAGCAGCCAGGTGAGGATGGCGTTGGCGAAGATGGCCACCGCCACCCCGAACAACAACAGGGCGCCCTGGCCCAGGCGGCGTCGGGCCAGGGCCAGCAAGAGCCCGGTCACTACCAGGGCGCCGGCGAAGGCCGCCAGCGACAGGCTCCAGTAGGGCAACGCCAGGCCGAGCCGGGCAGAAAAGAAGAGGGTGAGCACCGCCGCCAGGCTGGCGCCGCTGGAGATGCCAATCAGCCCCGGCTCGGCCAGGGGATTGTGCAGCAGCACCTGCAGCACGGCGCCGCACAGGGCAAGGCTGGCTCCCACCAGCACCGCCAGCAGGGTGCGCGGCAGGCGCAACTGCCAGAACACCTGCTGCTCCAGCGCCGACACCGGCCGCCACAGGGCCTCTATGCCCACCCCCACGGCGCCGAGCTGCAGGCTGAGCAGCACCGCCGCCGCCAGGGCCAGGCCCAGCCCCAGCAGCCAGTAACGGTATTTTTGTTGTTGTCGGATAAGCAGCGCGCTCAGCACCATGGGCTCTCGTCGGCGGAAAAGGGCCATGGTACCACCCTTGGCGGGACGGCAAAACCGGCGGACAGGGTGCCGGACAACTCCTTTTCTCGAGACCCCCTGATCTGCCCGGCCAAGGCTGTTACACTGGAATATTCCCAACCGGAATAGGTAACACCATGCTGCTCGAAGGACTGGAAACCCTCGCCCTGCTGGCCCAGGAAAAGACCATGGGCAAGGTGGCCGGCCGGCTCTATATCACCCAGTCGGCGGTGAGCAAGCGGATCAGCAACCTGGAGGCCCGCCTCGGCAAAAAGCTGGTGGAGCCGGACGGGCGCCACCTGCGCCTCACCCCCGATGCCCTGGCCCTGCTGGAGCGCATCGGCCCCAGCCTGGACGAACTGAGGGGACAGCTGTTCGACAGCCAGCACCTCACCGATCAGAGCCGGCTTGCCATCGCCTGCTCCGAGACCATACTGGCCGGCTACCTGGGGCCACTGCTCAACCGCCATCTGCGCCGCGATCCCTACCTGCAGTTTTCCACCCACCACACCCCGGTGATCCTGGAGCGGGTGCGCGCCGGCGACGCCGTGCTGGGCGTCTGTGCCGGGGAAATCCTCCACGCCCGGGGGCTGGAGGTGGTGCCGCTGCTGGAAGAAGACATGGTGCTGGTGTCGCCCGAGCCGCCGGACTTCGGCCAGTCGCTGGCGGTGGTGACCATCGATCTCGGCAACCCGGCCAACCGCTACCTGGAGCACCGGCTGCGCAGCGTCGGGCTCACGCCCTGGATGCAGATGGACTCCTACTTCGCCGCCGCCGAGCTGGGCCGGGCCGGAGTGGCGCCGGCGGTGGTGCCGCTCGGGGTGGCCCGGCTGATGGGCATAGCCCCGGCCCTGCAACATGCCCCGCCTGCGGGCAGCCGCCTGACCCGGCCGGTCAGCCTGGTGTTCCGGCCCAGCTCGCGCAAGCGGGAGCGGCTGGCCAGCCTGATCAGGGTGCTGGAGCGGCATTTCGCCGGGCTGGCGGGGTAAAGCGGCGCGGCGGGCGCTCCCGTAGGGTCCGTTTCAACGGACCATTCCAGCCACGGCACCGGGATTCGGTCGACTGAAGTCGACCCTACGACGACCCTACGGGACCGCCCCGTCATCGACGCCGCTACCCCACCCAGGCGAACCATTCCGGGTGCTGCTGCCACAACAGCCGCACCGACATCACCAGCGACACCGTCACCAGCATGGGGCGGATGATGCGGGTGCCCCTGGTCACCACCATCTTCGAGCCCAGCCGGGCGCCGACGAACTGGCCGAGAGCCATCGACAGGCCGGCCACCCAGGCCACCTGGCCGCCCAGGATAAAGAACAGCAGGGAGGCGATGTTGGAGGTGAAGTTCAGCAGCTTGGTATGGGCGGTGGCCCTGGCCATGCTGAAACCGGCCAGGGCGATAAAGCCCAAGGCAAAGAAGGAGCCGGTGCCGGGGCCGAAGAAGCCGTCGTAAAAGCCCACCCCGGTGCCCACCAGCAGGGCGAAGGGGATCATGCCCAGGCGCCGGTGGCGATCCTCGTCCCCCACCCGGGGCGAAAACAGGAAATAGAGGGCGAAGGCAGCCAGCAGGAAGGGCAGCACCTTCTGCAACAGGCTGGCGTCGATGCGCTGCACCAGCAGGGTGCCCAGCGTGCTGCCGACAAAGGTGCAGGCCACCGCCCATTTCATGCTGCGCCAGTCGATAAGGCCCCGCCGCAGGTAGTAAAGGGTGGCGGAGAAGGAGCCGAAGCTGCTCTGCAGCTTGTTGGTGGCCAGGGCCATGGTCGGCGGCATGCCGGTGGCCAGCAGCGCCGGTACCGTGATCAGGCCGCCACCACCGGCAATGGCGTCGATAAAGCCGGCCAGCAGGGCGGCCAGGGCCAGCAGGCCCAGTGTCAGTAAATCCAGTTCCATTATTATCCCGTACCGCAACAAGAAGGTGCCCAGCCTACCAGCCTGGCCGGGCCGGCGACAGCGAAACCCCGGACTGACACCTATTCCTATTATTCATAGATATATCATAAGCACAGAGGTGGCGCCTGGCCATTCAGCCCGGCGGGCGGCTATGGTAACGTAGGCCCGTACCCACGAGGAGATAATAAAATGACGGATTCCGTACTGAGTCTGCTGCCCAATGATTTTCCCGATGCCGACGACCGCGCCGTTCTCGACACCGGCGTGCGCCAGCTGGTGCTGGCCGGCGGCTGCTTCTGGTGCACCGAGGCGGTCTACCGCCAACTGGAGGGCGTGCTGAACGTGGTGGCCGGTTATGCCGGCGGTACCGCCGACACCGCCAACTACGACAGCGTCTGCAGCGGCACCACGGATCACGCCGAGGCCATCTGCATCGAATACGACAGCGCCCAGATAGGTCCTGCCACCCTGCTCAAGGTGTTCTTCGGCATCGCCCACGACCCCACCCAGCTCAATCGCCAGGGCAACGATCTCGGTCGCCAGTACCGCTCGGCGGTGTTCTACCGGGACGACAACGAGCGCCGGCTGGCGGCGGACTATATCGCCCTGCTGGAAGAGCACGGCGTGTTCAGGGCACCCATCGTCACCACCCTGGAACCCTTGAATGCGTTTTATCCGGCCGAGGGCTATCATCAGAACTATGCGGCGGCGCACCCCAACCAGCCCTATATCGCCGCCGTGGCCCAGCCCAAGGTGGCCAAGGTGCAGCATTACTTCAAACACCGGCTGAAAAAGGATCTGTAACCATGGCGCAAACTCCCAGCCCCTACGACCTCAGTCCTCCCGGGCCCGAGCAGTTGCAGCAACTGGCCGAAGGGCTCAGCCCGGAAGAGCGCCGCATCCTGCTCAACCAGGGCACCGAACCCCCGTTTTGCGGCGGCCTGCTCGACAATCACGAAGAAGGCAGTTACGTGTGCCGGCTGTGCGCCCTGCCGCTGTTTTCTTCCGCTTGCAAGTTCGAGTCCGGCTCCGGCTGGCCCAGCTTCTACGCGCCCTACCACCCGGATCATATCCGCGAGCTGGTCGATCTCAGCCACGGCATGCGCCGGGTCGAGATCCGCTGCGCCCGTTGCGATGGCCACCTGGGCCATGTGTTCCCCGACGGCCCCGCCCCCACCGGCCTGCGCTATTGCCTGAACTCGGCCTCCCTCGATTTCTGCGCCGAGGGCACGCCCAAGCCGGATCCGCTGCGGCGGGGAGAACGCGACTTTTTATAGGAGACCGCCATGGCGGACAGCAGTGGTACTGAAGGCAGGTTCGAGCAACTCAAACAGGTCCTCACCGACAGTCCGCTGCTGGTCAACGGCTTCGACCGGCAGGGCCGTTGCACGCTGTGGAACCCGGCATGCGAGCGGCTGTTCGGCTGGCGTTTCGAGGAGCTGGCAAGCCACCCGGATCCCCTGGCCCTGTTCTACCCCGACGAGGACGTCCGCCAGGCGGTGAAGAACGGCTTTCTCGCCCCCGCCGGCTCCGGCTTTCAGGAGTGGGCCCCGCTCACCCGCCAGGGCAAGGTACAGCCCTGCCTGTGGGCCAACATCATGCTGCCCAACGGCGAGCTGATCTGCATCGGCCACGACATCAGCGAGCAGAAGCAGGCCGAAACCCAGCTGCAAATGGCTGCCCGGGTGTTCGAATGCAGCACCGAGGGCATCCTTATCACCGATGCGGACAACCGCATCATACGGGTCAATCCCGCCGTCACCCTGATCACCGGTTACAACACCGAGGAACTGCTCGGCCAGACTCCCGCCCTGCTCGCCTCGGGCCGTCACGACGCCGACTTTTTCGAGGCCATGTGGCATCGCCTGGCGACGGAGGATCACTGGCGCGGCGAGATCTGGAACCGGCGCAAGAACGGTGAGATCTATCCCCAGTGGCTGGCCATTTCCGCCCTGCGCGACCGGCAGGGGCGGATCAGCCACTATGTGGCGGTGTTCAGCGACATCAGCCAGCTCAAGGCGGACACCGCCGAACTCGAGCATATCGCCCAGTACGACCCCCTCACCGGCGTACCCAACCGCCGGCTGCTGGCCGACCGCCTGCTCCAGGCCATGGCCCGGGCCAGGCGCCTGGGCAGCCAGCTGGCGGTGTGCTACCTGGATCTGGACGGCTTCAAGCAGGTCAACGACCGGCACGGCCACCCCGCCGGCGACCAGTTGCTCATCGAAATCAGCCGCCGTCTCACCCACATACTGCGCCAGTACGATACCCTGGCGCGGCTGGGCGGCGACGAGTTTGTGCTGTTGTTCGCCGAACTGCAGCACAGCGAGGACATCGCTCCCATCCTCTCCCGGGTGCTGGCGGCGGTGGCCGCCCCGGTCGAGCTGGACGACGCCCGGGTGCAGGTGTCCGCCAGCATCGGCGTGACCTTCTATCCCCACGACGACGGCAGCGCCGATCTGCTGCTGCAGCACGCGGATCAGGCCATGTATCACGCCAAGCAGGGCGGCAGAAACCGCTACCGGTTCTACGATCCCGGCCAGCAGGCGGAGCAGCAGAGCCGCCAGCACCAGTTGAAGGCCCTGGAGCAGGCCCTGCAACGCCGCGAATTCGTCCTCTACTACCAGCCCAAGGTAGATCTGCTCAACGGCCGGGTGATCGGCCTGGAGGCGTTGATCCGCTGGCAGCACCCGCAGCTGGGGTTGCTGGTGCCCGCCGCCTTTCTCCATCAACTGGCCGGCAGCCGGCTGGAGTGGGCCCTGGGGCAGTGGGTGCTCGACTCGGTGCTGCACCAGCTCGCCGACTGGCAGGAGCAGGGCCTGGCGCTGGGCGTCAGCCTCAATATCAGCGCCGATCACCTGCTGCAACCGGATTTTGTCGGCCAGCTGGAAGCCAGCCTGGGGCGCCATCCCCAGGTACCGGCGGGTCACCTGGAGCTGGAATTCCAGGAAATCGCCGTCATCCGCCAGCGGGAGCAGCTGACCCGGGTGCTGGAGCAGTGCCACCGGCTGGGCGTTCAGGTCGCGCTGGACAACTTCGGCACCGGCCTCTCCGCCCTTTCCTCCCTGCGCACCCTGCCGCTGGACAGGGTCAACATCGACCACAGCTTCGTCAGCGACATGCTCAGCAACACCGAGGATCTCGAGCTGGTCAGCAGCATGCTGCAACTGGCCCGCACCTTCCACCATCCGGTGGTGGCCGAGGGGGTCGAAAGCCCCGAGCTCGGCGCCCTGCTGCTCCGGCTGGGTTGCCATTTCGCCCAAGGCTACGGCATCGCAGAGCCCATGCCGGCGGAGCAGGTGCCCGCATGGATCCGGCGCTGGCATGAGCAGGCCCTGTGGTCCGATCTTCGGAGCCGGCCGGACGCGGGTTAGTCCGCCTCCAGCCGGCGCACGAAATCTTCGATCACCATGTCGTAGAGCCGGTCCTTGAGGAAGAGATCCTCCACCCCGTGATCGATATTGGGGTTGTCGTTCACCTCAATCACCGCCACCCGGCCCTTGCCTTCCTTGATGTCCACCCCGTAAAGGCCGTCGCCGATGGGCCTGACCGCCTTGAGGGCGGCGTTGATCACCGCCTTGGGCGCCTCGAAGGTGGGCAGGGTGACGAAGCCGCCGGAGTCCGCTTCCCGGCCGTTGCCGTTGTGGCGGTAGATCTGCCAGTGCCCCTTCACCATAAAGTATTTGCAGGCGAAGATCGGCTGGTGGTTGAGCACCCCGATGCGCCAGTCGAACTCGGTGAAAAAATACTCCTGGGCCAGCACCAGGGCCGAGGCGTTGCGCAGTTTGCCCAGGGTGTCCACCAGCGCCGCCCGGTCGGCCACCTTGTATACCCCGCGGGAAAAGGCGCCGTCGGGGATCTTAAGCACCAGGGGGTAGCCCAACTCCCGCTCCAGCCAGTCGGCGGCATCCTTCTGTTTGGGATTGACCATCAGCGTCTTCGGCGTGGGCACCCCGTGCTTGGCGAAACTCTCCGCCAGGAAGATCTTGTTGGCGCAGCGCAGTATGGAGGTGGGCGAGTCGATCACCACCAGGCCCTCGTGCTCCGCTTTCTGGGCGAAGCGAAAGGTGTGGTGGTCGATGGCGGTGGTCTCGCGGATAAAGAGGCCGTCGTACTCCGCCAGCCGCTGGTAGTCCTTGCGGGTGATCATCTCCACGTTCACCCCGGCCCGCTCCCCCGCCTTGACGAAGCGCTTGAGCGCCTTGGGATCCGAAGGCGGCAGCGCTTCCTCCGGGTTGACCAGCATCGCCAGATCGTAGCGATAGCGCTTCACCGACTTGGGCTTGCGCCAGATGATGCGGGAATAGGCTTCGAGGGCGTTGGCAAACTGGTCTTCCTCCTCCCCCACCAGATCCCGGGGTGCCAGGGTAGCCAGGCCGGTCAGTTCCCAATGGGTACGCTTTTTAAAACCGAGTTCCATGATGGGGCACGGCAGCCGCTCGAACAGCTCACGGCACAGGTTGCCCAAGCCCGGCACCTGGCAGTGGCCGAAATAGCTTTTGATTTTCAGCTGTTTCACAGGTTCGCCGCTGGCCAGCCACTGGTCGAGCGCCTCGGACACGCCGTCGAAGCCGAAGGCGAACAAGCCCTTGTTGCGCAGGTTGTTGAGGGTGGACACCGAGGGGATCACGTTCTGCCCCCGGGCCTCCGCCAGCAAGGAGCAGTAATAGCCGTTGGAAAGGTACTTGCCGGTCTTGCACAGGTTGATGACTCGGGTGCGGGGCGCGTTTTTGGCCGGCGCCTGCTTGAGATAGCTCTCGAAATCGACCAGGTTTTCGGAAGGAAAATAGGGCTCCCAGGCGCTGAGTTCATCGACCACCAGGATCAGTTGGGTCATGGGAAAATCCGTGTTGGTTGCTGACGTTGTGGTTGCCTCACTCTACCGCCAAATCCGCCCGCCGGGCATGGAAATTTACTCGCTGGCGGAATATTTTTGACGTATGTTGAAACGACCCACATGGCCCATCCGGTGACCTATGTCCGACCCCGTCGTCCGCCCCGCCCGCAAGTCCGAACTCACCGCCCTGCTCGCCCTCGAGGCCCGCTGTTTCGAGCAGGACAGGATCAGCCGGCGCAGCTTCCAGCGCTTTATCGAGCATCCCCAGGACATGCTGCTGGTGGCCGAGCTCGGCGACCGGCTGCTGGGCTATATACTGGTGCTGTTTCGCCGCAACACCCGCCTGGCCCGGGTCTATTCGGTGGCGGTCGCGCCCGACGCCCGCGGCCTGGGGCTGGGCCGGCTGCTGATGCTCGCCGCCGAGGACGGCGCCCGGGACAAGGGGGCCGTGTTCATGCGGCTGGAGGTGCGCGCCGACAACACCGCCGCCCAGAACCTCTACCAGCGGCTCGGCTACCGCCAGTTCGGGGTCTTCCACGACTATTACGAGGATCACCAGACCGCCCTGCGCTACCAGAAGCGCATCCACCACTACCATCCCCTCACCGGCGCCAAGGCCGTGCCCTATTATCGCCAGACCACCGAGTTCACCTGCGGGCCGGCCTCGCTGATGATGGCGGTGAGCGCCCTGGATCCGGACTACCGGCCGGAAATCGACGAAGAGCTGCAGCTGTGGCGCGAGGCCACCACCATCTTCATGACCCAGGGCCACGGCGGCTGCGGCCCCCACGGCCTGGCCCTGGCCGCCAAGCGGCGCGGCTTCGAGGTGGAGCTGATGCTGAACCAGCAGGGGCCGCTGTTCGTCAGCAGTGTGCGCACCCCCGACAAGAAGCTGATCCTCGAACGGGTGCACGAACAGTTCCTGGCCCAGATGGCCGGACTCGGCATTAGCCCCCGCTACGGCAACTTCAGCCTGGAGCAACTGGAGCAGGGGCTGTCCCGGGGCCGGCTGCCTCTGGTGCTGATCAGCACCTACCACCTGGACGGGCGCAAGGCCCCCCACTGGGTGCTGGTGTGCGCCATCGACAAGGAGTTCGTCTATATCCACGACCCGGACATCGACGACGACGCCGGCGAAAGCCCGGTGGACAAGCAGTACCTGCCGATAGAGCGCAGCCGCTTCGACCGCCTGGCTCGCTACGGCCAGAACGGCCTGCGCACCCTGGTGTGGGTATACAAGAACTGAGCCGCCCACGGTATGGACAGGAGCTGTCGGTCGCGGATTGTCGTCCGGCGCCACGAGAAAACAAAAAAGTCATTTAATAACAACAACTTGATAAAAATATCCGACAAAGGGACTCAAACCATCCCAAACCCGCCTGCTTCCCTTGTGGCGTTGCCCCTGTATAGTTCGTTCAAGTTGAACAGCCTGACAGAGAAGTCCGCATGTTGAAGAAAAGCCTTACCCTGAGCCTGCTGCTGCTCGGCGCGACGCCCGCCATGGCCGGCGAAACCCTCAACACCATTATCGGTGGTGGTGCCGGCGGTGCCGCCGGGGCCGTTATCGGCAAACAGATGGCCGGCGACACCGGCGCCCTGGTGGGGGCCGCCCTGGGTGGTGCCGCCGGTGGCGCCGCCACCGCCAACCGGGGCAACAAGAACGAAGCCGCCCTGGGTGGTGCCGTGGGAGCCCTGGGCGGCGCGGCGCTCGGCAAGAACGTGGCCGGCGACAGTGGCCAGGTGATCGGCGCCGGCATCGGCGGGGCCGCGGGCTCGGCGCTGGGTGCCAAGTCCGGCGATAACCACAAGGTGGTGCACCACCATTACCACGGCAAGAAGAAATGGAAGAAAAAACACCGCCGTTGGGATGACTGACATGCGAAAGCCCGGCGCAAGCCGGGCTTTCTTTTGCTCGACCGAAATCGACCACCGGAGCGCAGGCGGCCCGCCTGCATTCCCGCGCAGCGGGAAACCGACCGTGCAACGCCTTTGCGGGCGAGCCGCCCGCGCCCCACAAAGGGCCTTTTTGTTACTGGCTGCGCGGGTGGAACTTTATCTTAAGAAAGATCAAGCCCGCCCCCATGAGGGTGCCCAGGGGAAAGGACGGCAGTTGCACCGCCACCAGCACCCAGAAGGGCCATTGCTTGCCCATGCCTTCCGTCGACAGATAACCGGCCCAGGCCCGGCGGCACAGCCATAGCCAGGCCCCCACCAAAAAAGCGATAAACAGCCACAACAAGGGCCCCTGCAGGGCGGCCTCCTGCTCGCCGTTATCCACCGCCTGCTGCATCAGCATGCCGCTGCCGACGAGCAGCAGGCTGATCAGCACCGCCTGCACAATGATGATCACTTTCGCCAGGGTATCGGCGCTTTCCACTTTCATTGTCGTCTTCCTGTCATCTTATCGTTATCAAACTGCCATTTTTGCCTTCTAGCATGGCGTGGTCGTAACCCCATGTGAGCAAAGGATAAATTAAAAATGAGCCAGTTTGAACGAAAGGATGAGCTGAACCACCCGCGCCATGACACTCCCGAATTCACCCGCATGGTCGAACAGGGCCTGAGCCGTCGCCGTTTCCTCGGTGGCGCCGCCGCCCTGGGTGCCGCCGCCTTCTTCGGTGCCTCGCCGATTTCCCGCGCCATCGCCGCCGCCACCGGCAAGAGCCCGTTGCTGGGCTTCAAGGCCGTGCCCGCCAGCACCGAAGACACCATAGTGGTACCGGAAGGCTACAAGGTGGAGCGGCTGATCTCCTGGGGTGACCCCCTGTTCTCCAAGGTGGCCGAGTTCAAGGACAAGGGCGGCAACACCGCCGCCGATCAGGCCGGCCAGTTCGGCGACAACAACGACGGCATGAGCTTCTTTACGGTGGACGACAGCACCGCCATCCTGGCCATCAACAACGAATACACCAACTACGAGCTGATGTTCCCGCACCAGGGCAAGAACATGAGCGAAGACGACGTCCGGCGCGCCCAGGCTGCCCATGGCGTGTCCGTCATCACCATCAAGAAGCAGGCCGACGGCTGGCGCTTCGAGAAGGACGGCAAGTATAACCGCCGCATCGACGCCAACACCCCCATGGCGATCAGCGGCCCGGCCAGGGGCCACGCCCTGATGCAGACCAGCGCCGACCCCAAGGGCGAGCGGGCGCTCGGCACCTTCAACAACTGCGCCAACGGCATGACCCCCTGGGGCACCTACCTCACCTGTGAGGAAAACTTCAACGGCTACTTCGGCACCGACGGCGAAGCCGAACTCTCCCCGGCCCTGGCCCGCTACGGCGTGGCCACAGAAGATGCCGGCTACCAGTGGCACCGGTTCGACGAGCGCTTCGACTTGGCCAAGCACCCCAACGAGCCCAACCGCTTCGGCTGGGTGGTCGAGATCGACCCCAGGGATCCCTCGTCCACCCCCGTCAAGCGCACCGCCCTGGGTCGCTTCAAGCACGAGAACGCCGAGCTGGTGATCGACCGGGACGGCCATGTGGTGGTGTATCTCGGCGACGACGAGCGCGGCGAGCACCTGTACCGCTTCGTCAGCAAGCACAAGTACAACCCTGAGGATCAGGCCGCCAACCGCAACCTGCTGGAAGACGGTACCCTGTACGTGGCCCGGTTCCACAATGGCC
Organism: Zobellella denitrificans; assembly: GCF_002407485.1. Classification (NCBI taxonomy): domain Bacteria; kingdom Pseudomonadati; phylum Pseudomonadota; class Gammaproteobacteria; order Aeromonadales; family Aeromonadaceae; genus Zobellella; species Zobellella denitrificans. The sequence continues at coordinate 2,317,329 of NZ_CP012621.1, forward strand.
CCAACGGCGCACTGAAAGGCAAGGGCGAATGGATTGAACTCTCCTTCGGCAAGAACGGCCTGACCCCGGAAAACGGCTTCAACAGCCAGGCCGAGGTGCTGATCCACGCCCGCCTCGCCGCCACCCAGGTGGGTGCCACCACCATGGACAGGCCCGAGTGGGTGGCGGCCCACCCCACCGAGCCGGTGGTGTTCTGCACCCTGACCAACAACAAGAACCGCGGCACCAAGGACAACCAGCCGGTGGACGGCCCCAACCCCCGCGCCGAAAACCACTACGGCCAGATCGTGCGCTGGCGTCCGGCGGGTGGCCGCCACACCGCCGCCGAGTTCGACTGGGATCTGTTCGTGCTGGCCGGCAACCCCGAGGTGCATAACGGCAGTCTCTACGCCGGCTCCGCCAACGTCAACGCCGACAACATGTTCAACAGCCCGGACGGCATCGGTTTCGACCAGGGCGGCCGGCTGTGGATCCAGACCGACGGCAACTACTCCAACCAAGGCGACTTCGCCGGCCAGGGCAACAACCAGATGCTGTGCGCCGACCCGGACAGCGGCGAGATCCGCCGCTTCCTCACCGGCCCCGTGGCCTGTGAAGTGACCGGCCTGGCCTTTACCCCGGATCAGAAGACCCTGTTCGTGGGCATCCAGCATCCGGGCGAAGAGCTGGCCGGCTCCCACTTCCCCCTGGGCGGCGACAGCACGCCCCGCTCCAGCGTGATGGTCATCACCCGGGAAGACGGCGGCATCATCGGCGCCTGAACGACGCCAGTCTGAACAAAGGGGCCGGAGTACTCACTCCGGCCCCTTTTTTATGGAACCGTGATCTTCCCCCGCTTTTGCTGTTACCCTGTGGCCATGGCGTTTCTGTTCCAACTCATTAATACCGTTAAGGAAATCCCATGAAATACAGAAAACTGGGCAACACCGACCTCGATGTCAGCCTGATTGGCCTGGGCACCATGACCTGGGGCGAGCAGAACACCGAGGCCGAGGCCCACGCCCAGCTCGACCTGGCCCTGGATCAGGGCGTCAACCTTGTCGACACCGCCGAGATGTACCCGGTGCCGCCGCGCCAGGAAACCCAGGGGCGCACCGAAACCATGATCGGCAACTGGCTGGCCGCACGCGGCAACCGCGACAAAATAGTGCTGGCCACCAAGGTGGTGGGGCGCGCCCACGATCCCAAGCGCCCCTCCTACTTCCGCGACGGTCAGCCCAAGTTGGACAGGGCCAATATCGTCGCCGCCCTGGACGACAGCCTGCGCCGGCTGCAAACCGACTACATCGACTTCTACCAACTGCACTGGCCGGATCGCACCACCAACATGTTCGGCCAGCTCGGCTTCGAGACCCTGGTGGAGGAAGAGAGCGTCCCCATCGAGGAAACCCTGGCGGTGCTGGACGAGCTGGTGAAGGCGGGCAAGATCCGCCATATCGGCGTGTCGAACGAAACCGCCTGGGGCGTGCACAAATTCCTGGCCGCAGCGGACAAACTCGGTTTGCCGCGCATCCAGGGCATCCAGAACCCCTACAACCTGCTCAATCGTACCCACGAGGTGGGGCTGTCGGAATTCAGCCTGCGCGAGCGGGTGGGCCTGCTGGCCTACTCGCCGCTGGCCTTCGGCATGCTGAGCGGCAAGTACGAGAACGGCGCCCGGCCGGAAAACGCCCGCCTCACCCTGTACAGCCGCTTCCAGCGCTACTGCAACCCCCAGGCCCGCGCCGCCACCAGCGCCTACGTGGCCCTGGCCCGGGAGCACAGCCTGACCCCGGTGCAACTGGCCCAGGCCTTCGTCAACAGCCGGCCCTTCGTCACCAGCAACCTGATCGGCGCCACCACCCTGGCACAGCTGAAGGAAAACATCGCCTCGGTGGAGGTCGAACTGAGCGAAGCGGTGCTGGCCGGCATCGCCGAGATCCACCGCCAGTGGTCCAATCCGGCGCCCTGACGGCCCGGCCGCTCAGATCTCCGGCCGGCGGACCAGCTCCGCCGGTCGGCGCTCTACCAGCACCCGGCCCCGGCGCACCGAATAGAGCACCTCGCCCTGGCGGCGGATCACCTCGAAATCATCCTCCCCCTCCAGGATCACAAAGCTGGCCGGCTTGCCGACCGCGATGCCGTAATCATCGAGACCCAGCACCCGGGCGCCGTTGTCGGTGATCAGATCCAGTGCCCGGGAGATGTCCTCGTAGCCCATCATCTGGCAGATGTGCAGGCCCGCGTCCAGCACCCGCAGCAGCTTGCCGTTACCGAGGGAATACCAGGGATCCCGGATGGAGTCTTCCGCCAGCGCCACCTTGATGCCCGCCGCCAGCAGCTCCTTCACCCGGGTCACGCCCCGGCGCTTGGGATAACTGTCGAAGCGCCCCTGCAGGTGGATGCTCTCGGTGGGACAGGACACGAAGTGGATGCCGGACATCTTCAGCAACCGGAACAGCTTGGAGCAGTAGGCGTTGTCGTAGGAATGCATGGCGGTGGTGTGGCTGGCGGTGACCCGCTCGCCCATGCCGGCCTCCAGGGCGGCGGTGGCCAGCACCTCCAGGAAGCGGGAGGCAGGATCGTCGGTTTCGTCGCAGTGCACGTCCACCCGCTTGTTATGCCGTTTGGCCAGCGCCATCACCCAGTGCATGGACTCCACCCCGTATTCCCGGGTGAACTCGAAATGGGGAATGCCGCCCACCACGTCGGCCCCCTCCGCCAGCGCCTGCTCCATCAGCCCCTTGCCGTTGGGGTAGGACAGTATCCCCTCCTGGGGAAAGGCCACTATCTGCAGATCGAGCACCGGCTTCAGCCGCTCCCTGAGGCGGACCAGGCTCTTCAGCGCCACCAGCCCCGGATCGGTCACGTCCACATGGGTACGCACATGCTGGACCCCGTTGGCCGCCAGCAGCTCCACCGTGCTCAACACCCGTCGCTCCACGTCCGCCGGTGTCAGCAGCGGCTTGCGCTCGGCCCAGCGCTCTATGCCCTCGAACAGGGTGCCGCTCATGTTCCAGCTCGGCTCGCCGGCGGTGAGCGCCGCGTCCAGGTGGATATGGGGCTCGACCAGGGGCGCGCACAGCAGGTTGCCCCCCGCATCCAGCGCCCCCGGCTCCGCCCCCAGGGTGGCGGCCTGGGGGCGGATGGCGGTGAAATGCTCCTCGGCCACGTCCAGGGTAAAGAGCCCTTCCTGTTGTCTCAGCCTGGCATTGATGATCCTCATCCCGTTCCCCCGCACCGATAGGTATTCAATAAGGTCCTTTTGCAGCTTAGCCCGTCCGGCCGGGGAGAAACAAGGCCGGCACTAATCCCGGCCACCGTCGAGCAGCGGGACGTCCAGCCAGCGGGCCAGGCCGGCGGCGCCGTCCCGCATCAGCGCATGGTGGCTCCAGGCGAACAGTGGCCGGGCCAGGGGCGCGGCCAGGTTCATCCAGCGGCGGGTGGTACGCACCCGCCATTCGTAGCGGACCCGGGTAATGCCCGCCTGTTCCGTCAGTTGCCAGCAGCCCCAGCCCTCCAGATCGCCGCGGGCCTCGCCCACGATCACCCGCGGGGGATAAAGCCGAGTCACCCGCATATCGAACGCCAGCCCGTAGCCCAGCCGGCTCTGCCAGTGGTAACGGTACACCCGGCCGATGCCCCGCTCGTCGCCGGGGGCCAGCTCCCGTACCCGCACCAGCCCCTTCCACCACAGGGGCCAGCATTGGGACTGGCTGATGGCCTGGTACACCACCTCCAGGGGCGCGGCTATCCGCCACAGGGTCACGAAGTGATAGCACGCCATGCGGGCCTCAGGGGAAGAAGACATCGTCGGCAAAGGGCGGATCCAGCTCGATGCGCTCCAGCCACACGGTTTCGAGCAAATTGCCCCGGGCGTCATGGCTTATCACCCGCACCGGAAACAGCAGGGCCTTGTCCAGCCATATCTCGTAGCGGGCCACCTGCCCCGGCCCGGCCGGGCCCCGCGCCAGCAGCTGCAGCACAAGGCGCTCGCCCAGACGGCTTTCGCCCAGCAGCCGTAGCTCCCCCAGTTGGGCGAGCCGCCGGGCGCTGTGCAGCAGCACGCCCACGTCGGATTTGTCCAGCCGGTGGCCGCGGGGGCTTTTCACCAGCAGGTTGTCGGGGCTCAGGCTCAGGGAAGGCCCCTTCAGGCCGAAGGGCCAGAGCCGCACCCGCTCGCTGTAGGGACTGTAGATCAGCACGGCGCCGGCGTGGGGCGAAATCACGTCCAGCCGCACCAGGCCGGGTTTGCGGTAGGCATAGCGCAGCTGCTGGTTGCCTCCGGGCCCCTCGCTGCGCAGCTCCAGCCGGTAGCCCTGGAGTTGCTCGAAGCGGGCCAGGGCCTGTTCCAGGGGATCCGCGCTATCCAGTGCCAACGCCATCAGCAACAGCATGCCGCTCAACATGGGTCACTCCACCACCTCCAGTATCCCGGCCATGCCCCGCTCCTGGTGGCTGGGGAAGAAGGCCAGCTTTTCCCGGCAGTAGAAGGGGGTCTGGCCGGTGGCCGTGGGGGTAAACCGAATGGGTTTTTCACGGCGGCCCAGCATCTCGTCCACGTCCAGCCCCATGCGCGGCGACCAGATCACCAGGCTGTGGGGCGTGAGCCCCGGCTCCTTGCGGACCACCAGCTCCACCGGCAGCCCGACCCTGACGACGATATGGTCGGGGCGGAAGAAATAGTTGCCGCCGACCACCTCCACCCGCTGCACCCCGTCGGCATCGAGCCGGGCCTGCACCGGCTCGGCCCGGCCCGCCCCCGGCGCCAGCGCCGCCAGCAGGAGCAGCACGCCTTGCCATCGCCCATTCATCACGCCTCCCGGGGATGTGATCCTATGTTCAGCATAGCAAGGGGAAGTGACAAGAGCCGTGCAGGCAGGTATTCAGAGTGCCGTCGGGACGCGTGGGGCGCGGGCAGCCCGCCCACATAAGGGTGGCACCGAGGTGGGCAAAGGCAGGCGTTCTGGATGGGTCGGTGCCGGCGTGTCGCGCCGGCACCGCAGTAGGGTTATCAGGCAAACACGAAGTACTTGCGCACGGTTTCCACCACTTCCCAGGTGCCGCGGAAGCCGGGCTCGACCACGAAGATGTCGCCGGCCTTGAGGTGGATGGGCTCGCCGCCTTCCGGGGTGAGGATGCAGTAGCCTTCACGGAAGTCGCAGTATTCCCACTTGGTGTAGTTCACCGCCCACTTGCCCGGGGTGCACAGCCAGGTGCCCATGATCTTGCTGCCGTCTTCCGAGGTGTAGGCGTTGAGGTTGACGGTATGGGGGTCGCCGGAGAGCTTTTCCCATTTGGTGGCATCCAGCAGTACGGTGGGCTGGGTATCGCGCAATACCGTGATCTTGTCGGACATGATGTCTCCTTGTCGCTGTTTGAGGTTATTGGCCGGCGCCGCCGGCCCTGTGCGTTGTCAGTTGCCCAGCACCACCGTCTTGCCCTGGTACATGAACACCCGCTTTTCGATGTGGTACTGGATGGCCTTGGCCAGGGTGACGCATTCCACATCCCGCCCCTTGGCCACCAGGTCTTCCGGGTAGTGGCTGTGATCCACCGGCTGGATGCCCTGGGTGATGATGGGGCCTTCGTCCAGCTCGTTGTTGATGTAGTGGGCGGTGGCCCCCACCAGCTTGACGCCCTTGGCGTAGGCCTGGTGGTAGGGCTGGGCACCCTTGAAGCCGGGCAGCAGCGAATGGTGGATATTGATGGCCCAGCCGGCGAGCTTGTCGCACAGCTCGGGGCTCAACACTTGCATGTAGCGCGCCAGCACCACCAGCTCCGCCTCGCTTTCATTGATGATCTCCCACATCCTGGCTTCCTGCTCGGCCTTGGTGTCGGCGGTCACCGGCAGGTAATAGTAGGGAATGTGGTGCCAGTCGGCCAGCCGCTGCAGATCCGGGTGGTTGGAGATGATGGCCGGGATCTCGATGGCCAGCTGGCCGGTGCGGTAGCGGTACAGCAGGTCGTTGAGGCAGTGGTCGAATTTCGACACCAGTATCACCACGTTGGGCTTGCGCTTGCGCTCGGTCAGTTGCCACTGCAGGTCGAAGCTGGCCGCCCGGGGGGCGAAGCCGTCGCGAAAGGCCGTCTCGTCGAACTGGCCGTCCGCCGGCCGGCGGAATTCGGCGCGGATGAAAAACTGGCCGGCGCGGGCGTCGTCGAAGGTTTGCATGTCCGCCACATAGCAGCCCTGCTCGCACAGGTAGCGGGTGACCACGTCCACGGTGCCCAGCCGGCTGGCACAGGTGGCGGTGAGGATCAGGGTATCGGGGGTGTTCATTGGCAACCTCCTTGTGGAACATGGCGTCTGTCGGTCGACTGAAGCCGACCCGTAGGGCCCATTTCAATGGGCCTTTATTGGTCGAATAAATTCGACCCTACGGGCCGACCGCCGGCATCCGTAGGGCCCGTTTCAACGGGCCTTTATTGGTCGAATAAATTCGACCCTACAGGCCGACCGCCGGCATCCGTAGGGCCCGTTTCAACGGGCCCTTACTGGTCGAATAAATTCGACCCTAGGTACGAGCAGGCCGTGGCCTTAGCGGCTGATCACCAGGCCGTATTCGCGGCTGGCGTCCTGCAGCCAGAGCCAGAGGTAATCGGCGAAGCTGCGCCGGACCACCAGCTCGAAGCTCTCCGCCCCGGTGCGGCGCAGCAGTACCGTGCTCTTGGCGAACACCGTGCCCACGCACTTGCCGGTGGGGAAGTTGGAGGGGTGCACGTCGTAGGGACAGGACTTGCGCACCACCAGCTCCGCCTTGGGACCGGACAGCTCCAGCACCGTCTGGCCGCCGCTCACGTCGGTGATGGCGTAGTGGCCGGACAGCTGCTCGCGCAGCTGGGCCTCGAGCTGGCCTTCCCGGCCACCTTCCACGATGATCAGCCACTCGTCCGGCGCCAGCCACTGCACCAGCACCCGGTCGGTTTCCACCGAACTGCAGGGCTGGGTGGGCAACGCCACCCCCAGCACCTTTTCCACGGTTTTGGCGAACAGCTCGTTGTCGGCGTTGCCGCGCAGTACCAGGTGGCCCAGCAATGCCTTTTCGCGCAGCACCACCTCTCCCTGCTGCCGCTCGGCCGCCAGGGCCGGCAGGTTGGCGTGATAGAGCGGGGATTCCACCCGCACCCGGGTCTCGGCCCGGGCCAGTTTGGCGGTAACGTTAGACATGCTGGCGCTCTCCTTTGGGATCATAGAAAACGGGACTGGTGATCTCGGCTTCCAGCACCCGGCCGTCGGCCAGGGGGAAGAACACGGTTTCACCCATGCGGTTCAAACCGCCTTTCACCACACCCATGGCGATGCTGTAGCCCAGGTTGGCGCTGTAGTAGCTGGAGGTCACATGGCCGACCATGGGCACCGGCACCGGGTGCTTGGGATCCAGCACGATTTGCGCCCCCTCCGGGATCACGGTCTTGGGCTCCTTGCACTTCAGCCCCACCAGCTGCTTGCGGTCGGTGCGCGCGGTGTCGCTGCGCGACCAGGAGCGCTTGCCGATGAAGGGGAAGGGCTTGGTCTTGCCCACACACCAGTCCATGCCCAGATCGAAGGGGGTCACGGAGCCGTCCGTATCCTGGCCGACGATGATGAAGCCCTTCTCGGCCCGCAGCACGTGCATGGTCTCGGTGCCGTAGGGGGTGATGTTGAACTCGGCCCCCGCCTCCATCAGCGCCTCCCACACGTGCAGCCCGTAGTTGGCCTGCACGTTCACCTCGAAGCTCAGCTCGCCGGTGAAGGAGATGCGGAAGATGCGTCCGCTCACCCCGGCGATGGTGGCATTCTGCCAGGTCATGAAGGGGAAGGCCTCGCCGGACAGATCCACGCCTTCCACCACCTTTTCCAACACCTTGCGGCTGTTGGGGCCGGACACCGTCATGGTGGCCCAGTGGTCGGTGACGGAGGTGAAGTACACTTCCAGTTCCGGCCACTCGGTCTGGTGCCACAGCTCCAGCCACTGCAACACCCCGGCGGCCCCACCGGTGGTGGTGGTCATGATGAAGTGCTGGTCGTTGATGCAGGAGGTGACGCCGTCGTCGAACACCATGCCGTCTTCCTTGCACATCAGGCCGTAGCGGCAGCTGCCGGGGTTGAGCTTGGCCCAGGCGTTGGTGTAGATGCGCGACAGGAACTCCCGGGCATCCGGGCCCTGGATATCGATCTTGCCCAGGGTGGAGGCATCGAGGATGCCCACGCTGGTGCGGGTGGCCACGCATTCCCGGTTCACCGCCTGGTGCAGATCCTCGCCCGGCTGGGGGAAGTACCAGGGGCGCTTCCACTGGCCCACGTCCTCGAACTCGGCGCCGTGCTTCACATGCCAGGCGTGCATGGCGCTGAAGCGGGCCGGGTCGAACAGCGGGCCGGCGTCGCGCCCGGCCAGGGCGCCCATGGTCACCGGGGTGTAGTTGGGGCGGAACACGGTGGTGCCGGTTTCGGGGATCGACTTGCCCATGGCGTTGGCGGCGATGGCCATGCCGTTGATGTTGCCGAGCTTACCCTGATCGGTGCCGAAGCCCATGGCGGTATAGCGCTTGATGTGCTCGATGGACTCGAAGCCCTCGCGCACGGCCAGCTCGATACCGGCGGCGGTCACGTCGTTCTGGTAATCCACGAACTGCTTGGGCGCGCGGCTCACCGGCTTGTCGTGGGGCACCAGGAACAGCGCCTGGGGCAGATCTTCCCGCGGATCCACGGTGTTGATCTCCGCATCCACCACCTGGGCGGCGATCTCGCCGTAACCGGTGGCCTCGGCGGCGGCGCGGCCGGCCTCCAGCCCTTCGGCCAGCACCCGGGACAGGCCATAGGTGCCCTGCACCCCGCCGGCCAGCAGTTGCTTCTGCACGGTGTCGCCGGGCACAAAGCCGATGATGTCGTCATTCCATACCGGGCGGGCGCCGGTGTGGGCGGTCAGGTGCACCACCGGGCTCCAGCCGCCGGAGCTGGCGATGGTGTCGCAGGTCAGGGCCTCGGCCTTGCCGGTCACCTTGCTGCCGTCGCTGGACAGCGGAGCCACCTTGGCGCCGTTCACCCGCTTCTTGCCGGTGGCCTCGATCAGGCCGTGGCCGGTGTAGATCTTGACGCCGCGTGCCTTGAGCATCTGGTAGCGGGCACCGTCGGGCTTGTGGCGGCTGTCCACCACCGCCACCAGCTCGCGGCCGGCGTCCAGCCAGTCGAGCGCGGCCTGGTAGCCGTAGTCGTTGCAGGTCATCAGCACCAGCCGTTGACCCGGCGCCACGCCGTAGCGGTTGACGTAGGTGGAGATGGCACCGGCCACGAAGCAGCCGGGCAAGTCGTTGTTGCCGAACACCAGGGGACGCTCGTGGGCGCCGGCGGCCAGCACCACCCGCTTGGCGCGGATGCGGTGCAGGCGCTGGCGGGTCTTGCCGCTCAGCCGCTCGCCCAGGTGATCGGTGCGCCGCTCCACCACGGACACGAAGTTCTGATCGTAGTAACCGGTGGCGGTGCTGCGCGGCAGCAGGGTCACGTCGGGAAGCTGGCTCAGCTCCTTCACCGCCGCCGCCACCCAGTGGCCCGGCGCCTGGCCGTTGATGGGCTGGGTGCTGTGCAGCAGGTGACCGCCGAACTCGTTCTGCTCGTCCACCAGGATCACCCGGGCGCCACGGCGGCCGGCGGCCAGGGCCGCGGCCAGGCCGGCGGCACCGCCGCCCACCACCAGCACGTCGCAATGGTGATTGAGCTTGTCGTAGCTGTCCGGATCCCGCTCCTGCGGCACCCGGCCGAGGCCGGCGGCCTTGCGGATCAGGTGCTCGTACTTGGGCCACATGGACTGGGGATACATGAAGGTCTTGTAGTAGAAACCGGGAGGCATCATGCTGCCGCCGAGCTTGCCCATCACGCCCATCAGATCCTTGTCCACGCTCGGCCAGCCGTTGGTGCTGGCGGCGGTGAGGCCGTCGTATAGCTCGGCCTGGGTGCCGCGGATGTTGGGGATCATGGTGGCCTCGGAACCGCCCACCTGCAGGATGCAGTTCGGCTCTTCCGCCCCGGCGGCCATGATGCCGCGCGGCCGGGCGTACTTGAAGGAGCGGCCGACCACGTCCACCCCGTTGGCCAGCAGCGCCGAGGCGATGGTATCACCCGCGTAACCCTGGTAGCGCTTGCCGTTGAAGATAAAGCTGAGCGGCTTGCTGCGGTCCACCCGCCCCTTGCCCTGAATGCGATGTTGCTGGCTCATGACTGGCCTCCTTGCTCGCCGACCTTGTAGGTTTCTTCGATTTCATACGTCACTGTGTGCCGGGCCGCGTTGAAGAACTTGCGGCAGCCGGCGGCGTGGTACCACATCTCCCGATGCAGGCCGCGCGGGTTCTTGCGCATAAACAGGTACTGGGCCCACTCCTCGTCGCTGAGGGCGTCCGGATCCGCCGGACGGGCGATGTGCGCTTCGCCGGCGTAGCGGAACTCTTCTTCTTCGCGGTATTCGCCGCAGTGCGGACAATAAAGATGTAACATCGGCTCTCTCCTCAGTGGGCTACGCCGGCAGCGCCGTGCTCGTCGATCAGGTGGCCGCTGGTAAAGCGGTCGATACTAAAGGGTTTGGCCAGGGGGTGCGGCTCGTCATGGGCGATGGTATGGGCGAACACATTGCCCGAGCCCGGGGTGGCCTTGAAGCCGCCGGTGCCCCAGCCGCAGTTGAAATACAGCCCCTTGATAGGCGTATTGGAGATGATCGGGCAGGCGTCGGGACAGGTGTCGACGATGCCGCCCCAGGTACGGTTGAGGCGCACCCGGCTGAAGATGGGGAACATCTCCACAATGGCCGCCATGGTGTGCTCCACCACCGGGAAGGAGCCGCGCTGGCCGTAGCCCAGGTAGCTGTCGATGCCGGCGCCGATCACCAGGTCGCCCTTGTCGGACTGGGACACATAGCCGTGCACGTGGTTGGACATCACCACGGTGTCGAGGATCGGCTTGACCGGTTCGGACACCATGGCCTGCAGCGGGTGGGACTCGAGCGGCAGCTTCATGCCCACCATGTTGGCCATGACGCCGGAGTTGCCGGCGGTGACGCAGGCCACCTTGCGCGCCTTGATCAGGCCACGATTGGTTTCCACCCCCACCACGGCGCCGTTCTCCCGGCGGATGCCGGTGACTTCGGTCTGCTGGATCAGGTGCACGCCCATGGCGTCGGCGGCGCGGGCAAAGCCCCAGGCCACGGCGTCGTGGCGGGCGGTGCCGCCGCGCGGCTGCCAGGAGGCGCCCAGCACCGGATAGCGGGCGTTCTTGGAGCAGTCCAGGATCGGCACCAGCTCCTGCACCTGCTTGGTGTTGAGCACTTCGCCGTCGATGCCGTTCAGCCGGTTGGCGTTGACCCGGCGCTCGATGTCGCGCATGTCCTGCAGGGTGTGGCCCAGGTTGAGCACGCCGCGCTGGCTGAACATCAGGTTGTAGTTGAGCTCCTGGGCCAGGCCTTCCCACAGCTTCATGGAGTGCTCATAAAGCCAGGCGGCCTCGTCCCACAGGTAGTTGGAACGCACTATGGTGGTGTTGCGGGCGGTGTTGCCGCCGCCGAGGTAACCCTTCTCGATCACCGCCACGTTGGTGATGCCGTGCTCCTTGGCCAGGTAGTAGGCGGTGGCCAGGCCGTGGCCACCGCCGCCGACGATCACCACTTCATAGCCTTCGTGTTTGGGGGTGGGGTTGCGCCACACCTTCTGCCAGTTCTCGTGATGGCTCAGGGCATGCTTGAGGAGCCCGAACCCGGAATATTTTTGCATAGTGTCACCTGTTATCTTTAAGTCAGTGTCCGGACTGCCTGGACATTCAGAGTACAGATTGGGCTGTCCTCTAAGCCGACCGTTGGCGCCAGGGATGGCGCCGCCGAGCCCCCAGGGATGGGTTTACGGCGAGTCGGCGTGAGGATGGCCCAAGCTGCGGACTCTGGCAGCAGGCCATCAGCAATCGTTTAGCGATATACCGGGAAGTAGCTGCACAGGCTGGCCACCTGGTCCTTCACCGCGATAATCACTTCCGGGTCGTCCATGTTGTCGAGAATGTCGCAGATCCAGCCCGCCAGCTGGCGGCAGTGCTCCACCTTGAAGCCGCGGCTGGTCACCGCCGGGGTGCCGATGCGCAGGCCCGAGGTCACGAAGGGCGGCTGGGGATCGTTCGGCACCGCGTTCTTGTTGACGGTGATGTGCGCCTCGCCCAGCACCCGATCCGCGTCCTTGCCGGTGATGCCCTTGGCGGACAAGTCGAGCAGGAACAGGTGATTATCGGTACCGTTCGACACCACATTGAAGCCGCGGCTCTTGAACACCTCCACCATGGCGCGGGCGTTGTCCACCACCGCCTGCTGGTAGTCACGGAATTCCGGGGTGAGCGCCTCGGCAAAGGCCACCGCCTTGGCGGCGATGGCGTGCATCAGCGGGCCGCCCTGGCCACCGGGGAAGACGGCGGCGTTGAGTTTTTTCTCGATCTCCGGATTGGCCTTGGCCAGGATCAGGCCACCACGGGGACCGCGCAGGGTCTTGTGGGTGGTGGTGGTGACCACGTCCGCGTAGGGCAGCGGGTTGGGATAGCAGCCCGCGGCCACCAGGCCGGCCACGTGGGCCATGTCCACGAACAGGTAGGCGCCCACCTTGTCGGCGATGGCGCGGAAACGGGCCCAGTCCATCACCCGGGAATAGGCGGAGAAGCCGGCCACGATCATCTTGGGCTCGTGCTCCAGGGCCAGGGCCTCGACCTGGTCGTAGTCCACCTCGCCGGTGGCCTCGTTCAGGCCGTATTGCACCGCGTTGTAGATCTTGCCGGAAAAGCTGACCTTGGCGCCGTGGGTGAGGTGGCCGCCGTGGGCCAGGCTCATGCCGAGCACGGTGTCGCCGGGGGCGCACAGGGCCATGTAGACGGCGGCGTTGGCCTGGGAGCCGGAGTGGGGCTGGACGTTGGCGTAGTCGGCGCCGAACAGCTCCTTGGCACGATCGATGGCCAGCTGCTCCACCTTGTCCACCGCCTCGCAACCGCCGTAGTAGCGCTTGCCGGGGTAGCCTTCCGCATACTTGTTGGTGAGCACGGACCCTTGCGCTTCCATCACCGCCGGGCTGGTGTAGTTCTCCGAGGCAATCAGCTCGATATGCTGCTCCTGGCGGGCGGCCTCCTCTTCCATGGCGGCCCACAGTGCCGGGTCCATATCCTGAATGCGGGTGTGTTTGCTGAACATCTTGTGACCTCCTTGCTCGGCTCGGGCCTCCCCCAGCCTGACATTGTCCATCCCTTCGGCGCCGCGTCTCGGCGGGCTGCCGGGTTCTGCTTTGACTTGCATACTACTGAGGGCCCGAGGGGCAGGGATGACTGGCTGCGGCCTAAAGCTGCGTATTTGCGACAAGGATGGCGCAGGCGGGCAAGCCACCGTGCCGCCGAAGGCCGCAGCCACCGGTGCCGGGGGATAAGGCCCCAACGCCGGCAAGAGGTCGGAAACAGATAATGGCATGGAGCGCAGGCGGCCCGCCTGCCTTCGCGCGTAGCGCGAACCCCCGGATTGGCCTACCACATCACAGGTTTGAAAAGGCTTCTTGCAGAACAGGCTTCGCGGGTTGGGTTGTATCCTCCCCTGCCTCGGTGCTCTTTTCATGCGGGCGGGCCGCCCGCGCCCCAAGAATAGTGACGGCCCAAGCGTTAAACTATCCGGTGCTCTGAGCGGCCATCCCCCCAAAAGGATGCAAAGCCAGGTCCGGCGGGGTACTATCCCAACCAGGTTGTCACCGTCACGCAACTTGCCCTTGCGGACCCGTTAACAGATGCCATGCCCCCAGTGAGTGAAAAACGCCTTTTCAGCCACCGCCTGCGCGACACCAACAGCGCCTTCCTCCCGGCCCGCCAGCAAGAGGAGCGGCCGACCCGGGTGGGCTTTGTGCTGCTGCCCCATTTCTCGATGATGGCCTTCACCGCCGCGGTGGACGCCCTGGTCACCGCCAACCTGGTGCAGGCCACGCCCCTGTTCGCCTTTGCCACCTACGGCCTGGAGAGCACCACGGTGCGCAGCGATCTGGCCATCGACATCTCCGCCAACGCCACCCTGGAGCAGTTGCCGCTGGAAGGGGAAGCCGCGCTGGACGTGGTGATAGTGTGCGGCGGCTTTCGCTGCGACCTGAACGAGCGGGCGCCGCTCAGCCACAAGCTGAAACTGGCCGCCAAGCGCCAGAAGGTGCTGGGCGGCCTGTGGAACGGCGCCGTGGCCCTGGCCCACGCCGGCCTGCTCGATCGTCTGGCCTGCGCCATCCACCCGGACAACCACACCTTCGCCCGGGAACGCTTCCCCCATGTGCAGGTGTCACACCAGGTAATGGTGGTGACCGAGCGGGTGCTGACCAGCGCCGGCCCCAGCAGCGCCCTGGAGATGATGCTGGTGCTGATCGAGCGGCTGCACGGCAAGGACACGGTGCGCGCCATCCGCGAGATCCTGAGCAGCGACCGCATCGCCGACAGCAACGAAACCCGGCTCACCCTGGCGGAAAACGACCCCAGCCTGCCCGAGCCCCTGCGCAACCTGCTGCACCTGATGAACAGCAACATCGAAGAGCCGCTCGGCATCGAGGAGCTGGCCGCCTACGTGGGCCTGTCGCGCCGGCGCATCGAGCGGCTGTTCCAGGGCCACCTGGAAACCACCCCTTCCCGCTACTACCTGGAGCTGCGCATCACCCACGCCCGCCGCCTGCTGCTGCAAAGCGACGCCAGCATCGCCAACATCGCCGTGGCCTGCGGCTTCGTCAGTTCCACCCACTTCAGCCACTGCTTCAAGGACTTCTTCGGCGTCTCCCCCAGCCAGGCCCGGCAGCTGCGCAAGGGCTGAACCCCCTTACAACCCTTGTTGCCGCAACAGCCCACCAAAAAAGCCGGCCAATCGGCCGGCAAGGTAGTGCCTGGAGACGGTCTTCGCTCAGACCAGGCCGTGCAGTTCCTTCCAGTTGCCCGGATGAACCACATAGCCGAACAGGGCATGGCCGCCGTAGACCAGCTCGGTGCCTTCCGGGATCCACAGCAGTTGGCCGGGGCGGACTTCATGCTTGCGGCCGTTGGCGGTGAGTTCGAAACAGCCCTCGATCACGAAGATCACTTCGTCATAGAGCACCGTCCAGGCCACCTCGGCGCCTTCCCATCGGGCGAAACCGACCCCGATATGGGGCGACACCTCGGCGCTCAGGGCGCGGGCCACATAGGCCATGCCCGGCGGCCCGCCGCGCACGCTGAAATCCAGTTGCCGGCTGTCGATCAGTTGCACCTCTTTCACAGTTCGCTCCTGCTCTGCCACTTGGCGAGCCGGATGCGGCTCTTCACGCCCAGGCCGAGGAAAGGCTCGGGCGGGTTCAGGCTGGGCATGCCGGTCACCTGCCGGATGTCCCGCAGCGCCTGGGAGTCGGCGCCCACCGCCAGATCCGCCAGCAGGGTGCCGGAAATGGTGCCCCAGGCCGCGCCCACGCCGTTGTCGCAGGCGCTGGCGAACACCCCCTCCTCGAGCTGGCCGAAGAAGTTGGTGAAGTTGCGGGAGATGGCATAAACCCCGCCCCAGGTATGGGTGAAGGGCACCTCGGCCAGGGCCGGATAACGGGCCAGGAACGCCTTGCGATGGTCGGCCCGGATGCGCTGGCGCATGCCCTCGCTGACGCTGGCGCCGTATTTGGAGACGTGCTTGTAGCTGTTGCGGATCAGGATGCGGCGGTCGGCGGTCATGCGCAGGGTGGTGCCGGCGTGATCCGCCGGGGTCAGCCCCCAGTTCAGCTCGCCGCCGTAGCGGGCCAGCTCCTCGTCGGTCAGCGGCCGGGTCCAGCTGGCGAAGGTCATCACCGGCAGCAGCCGGTTCTTCAGGTAACCGAACTCGCGGGTAAAGATGCTGGTGCCCAGCAGCAGCCTGGGCGTGGTGATGCTGCCCTCGTCCCCCTGCAACCGCCACTGGCCCCGCTCCCGTTGCAGGCCGCGGATGGGCGACTGCTCCAGCAGTTCCACGTTGCCCGGAAGGTGGTCGGCCATGCCGCGCACCAGGGCCGCCGGCTGCATCAGGTAGCAGCCGGGGGTGAAGATGGCCCGACTGTAGTAAGGGGTGCCGAGCACCTTGCTCAGTTCGCCCTTTTCCACCCAGTGGTAGGGCTCGCCCAGATCCTGCATCAGGTGTTCGAAGTGCTCGAGGAAGGCCTCGCCACGCTCGCCCACCGCGCCCTGGTACTTGCCCACGGCGGACCACTGGCAGTCGATGCCGTGGCGCTCCACCAGCCCCTGCAACTGGGCGATGGCGGCCCGGTTCAGGCCCAGCAGTTTCTGCTTGTGGACCGGATCCGGGTGCTCCAGCGCAAACTTGTGGGGCAGGTCTATGACAAAACCGGAGTTGCGCCCGGAGGCGCCCTCCGCCACCCGCTGGGCATCCACCAGCAGGATGCGGGCATCGGGTTTCAGCTCGGCCAGCCGCCGGGCGGCGGCCAGGCCGGCAAAGCCCGCGCCCAGCACCGCATAGTCGGCCTGTTGCTGGCCCCTGAGCCGGGTGGCCGGGGCCGCCGGCGGCAGCGCCTGGTACCAGCCGCAGCTGTTGTCGTCATTGGGTAAGGCAATCATCATCTCTTCCTCAGGCTGCGGTTCGGGTCGGGTTCAGTTGTTCCAGCCAGCGGCTGCGCTGGCCTTGCAGGCCATGGCCCAACAGCGCGAAGCCGGTCAGGGTGCCGTCCGGCCCGTAACAGCCGGCGGCCAGTTCGTTGCCGTGCGACTCCACCTTCCACTCGCCGGGTGCGGGGGCCGGCAGCACGGACAGCGGCAGCACCGGGGTTTTTACCAGCACCGGGGTGGCCTTGAGCGCCGCCCGGGCGGGCTGGCCCAGCAGGCCGTCCACCAGGGTCGGTATGGCCTGGTTGATGGGCGCGATATAGGGAGCCCACTGGCGGTCTACCTCGGCACAGTCGCCCAGGGCGAAGATGGCCGGATCGCTGGTTCTGTGCTCCAGGTCGACACTGATGCCCCGGCCGGTGCTCAGCCCGGCGGCCTGGGCCAGGGCGGTGTTGGGCCGCAGGCCCACCGCGCTCAGTACCAGATCGGTGTCCAGCTGCCGACCGCCCTGCAGCTGCAGGCGATAGCCCTCGCCCAAGGCGTCGATGCGGGCAATGCTGTCCTGCAGCGCCCATTCCACCCCCAGGCCGCTCAGGGCCTGTTGCAGGGCCAGGCCCAGGGGCTGCGGGATCAGCCGCTCCATCGGCCACTGGCCCAGGCCGACCACGGTCACCCCTATGCTCTGGGCCGCCAGATCGTTGGCGAACTCGCAGCCGATCAGGCCGTCGCCGAGTATGGTCACGTGCTTTTTGCCGGCCAGCTGTTGGCGGAAGCGGCGGTAATCGGCGAGATCGTTGACGCTCAGCATGGCCGTCTGTTCGCCCTCAACCGGGATCACGATGGGCGAGGCGCCGGTGGCCAGCACCAGCCGGCCATAGGGGCATTCGCCGATGCTGGTGTGCAGCCGTTTGTTTTCCCGATCGATACGCTCGACCCGGGTATGGGGATACACCCGCACCCCGAGCCGCCGCTCCCAGGCCAGCGCCGGCTCGCTCACCAGGCTGTCGCCGTCCTTGCCCAGCGCCAGGGCGTTGGACAGGGCCGGCTTGCTGTAGAGGGCGCCGTCATCGGCGGTAAACAGGGTGATGGGCAGTTCCGGCGAGCGGGCCCGCAGCGCCGCCGCCAGCTGGTAGCCGCCGTGGCCGGTGCCGATGATCACCACCGGCTCGAGCGCCGGCCCGGTTACCGGGGTAACGGCCTCGGCCACCGCCGCCAGGGGGGCCGGCTCCTCGTCGGTGATCTCGAGCATCTCGAAATCCGCCTTGGTGACCAGGCAGTCGGGGCAGACCCAGTCATCCGGCACGTCTTCCCAGGCGGTGCCCGGGGCAATGCCGTCCGCCGGCCAGCCCTTGGCTTCGTCGTAGATCAATCCGCAGATGATGCATAACCACTTTTTCATCTTGTCCTCCCCACTACCCTGTTACTGCTTAACGGTTGCTCAGGCGGATGCCGATATTGCGGGTCTGGACATAGCTGTAGATCGCTTCCTGTCCTTTCTCGCGGCCGAAGCCCGACAGTCCCACCCCGCCGAAGGGCGTTTCGATGCCGCCGGCGAACCATTCGTTGATGAACACCTGGCCGCCGCGCAGCCGGTTGGCCAGCCGCAGGGTCTGGCTCAGGCCCTCGCCGAACACCCCGGCCACCAGGCCGAAATCGGTGCCGTTGGCCAGGGCCACCGCCTCGTCTTCGTCGTCGAAGGGCATCAGCACCAGCACCGGGCCGAACACTTCCTCCCGGGCGATGGTCATGTCGGGCGTCGCCTCGATCACGGTGGGCGCCACGAAGTAGCCGGACAAGTCCGGGGCCACGCCGCCGGTGAGCACGCGGGCGCCTTCGGCCCGGGCCTGCTCGACCATCGCCAGCACCCGCTGTTGCTGATCCGCCGACACCACCGGGGTCAGATCCGGGTTGCCTTCGCCCTGGCCGATGCTCAGGCCCTCGGCCAGGGCCACCACCGCCGCCTTGACTTCGTCGTAGCGGCTGCGGTGTACCAGCAGCCGCGACATGGCCGAGCACACCTGGCCGGCGTTGAAGAAGATGCCGACTTTCACGCTGGCCAGCAGGGTGTCGAGATCCACGTCCGCCAGGACGATGGCGGCGGACTTGCCGCCCAGCTCCATCACCGAGGGGGTGGCCCGCTCGGCCGAGTCCCGCAGGATGCGCTGGCCGGTGGGCACCGAGCCGGTGAACACTATCTGGTTGGTGTCCGGGTGTTTGACCAGGTGGCTGCCCACCTCCGAGCCCTTGCCGCACAACAGGTTGACCGCCCCCCGGGGGAAACCGGCCTGCTCGACGGCCCTGACCAGCAGGGTCATGGCCAGCGGCGAGATCTCCGGCGACTTGATCACCACCGCATTGCCGGCCGCCAGGGCCGGGGCCAGGGAGCGGGCGCAGATGGACACCGGGAAGTTCCAGGGCACGATCTGCACCGACACGCCGAAGGGCACGTACTGGGTGAAATCCACGTAGTCCTTGCCGAGCGGCACCGAGATGCCTTCAATCTTGTCGGCCATGCCGGCGTAATATTCGAAGTAGCGGGCCGCCTCGAGAAACTCGTCGCGGGCGTCGTTCAGGCTCTTGCCGTTTTCCCGGCAGGCCACCAGGGCGCCGTCGTCGGCGATGGCGCGAATGGCCTCGGCCGCCTTCAGCAGCCAGCCGGTGCGAATGGCCGGGCGCACCTCGGTCAGGGCGCCGCAGTCCACGCAGCGGCGGGCGGCGGCCATGGCCAGATCCGCATCCTCGATGCCGGCCTGGGCAATGGTGGCGTAAGGCTCGCCGGTGCCCGGGTTCATCACCGTGAGTTGGCGGGAAGCATCCCGCCACTGGCCATCGATATAGTTCAGGTAATGTTGCATGTTCAGCCCTCCAACGCGGCCTTGGTCTGGGTGGCCAGCCATTTCTGGAAGTAGTGGGTCGGCAGATCCATCTCGGGCGAGAACACGCCGCCGCCGAAGCCGGGGGAATGGCGGCCCTTCTGCATGCCTTCCACCGCGCCGATGTCTTCACCGAACACCACCCGCCAGGACTCCAGGGTGGCGGTACGGCAGCCGGCGTATTCGTCCTTCAGCGACTCGTCGCCTATGTAATAGAGGCGCAGGTTCTCCACGGTTTTTTCCGCGTGGATGGGGTCGATCATCATGGCGAAGGCGTGGTCGGCCTGGATGCCCAGCAGCACGTTGGGGAACAGGGCCACGTATTCCGCGTGGCGCAGCTTGTCGGCGGGCCAGCTGGGGAACTTGGGCAGGTGGGTGCCGGCGGTGTCCGACAGGTTGTATTTGTAGCTGCCCTGCCCCGCGAAACGCTCCTCGAACATGATGTTGTAGTGATCTTCCAGCTTGGAATAGGTGTTCAGGGCCGGGTGCACCCAGGGCAGGTGGTAGGCTTCGCAGTAGTTTTCCACGGTCAGCTTCCAGTTGCTCTGCACCTCGATTTCCAGGTGGCCGCCCATGTTGACCCGGCGCAGCAGGCTCAGGCCCTCGTCGCCCCAGAACGGCTGCCAGCGCTCGACCAGGGGGGCGATGTGCTCCTCGAAGGAGGCGGCGTCGCCGGACAGGTTGACGAACACCATGTCCATCCACACCTCGGAGCGCAGGGCTTTAAGGCCGTGCTTTTCGCACTTGAAGCGCTCGTCCTTGTGCTGGCCGGTGCCGCCGATATGGGGGGTGCCCTTGAGGTTGCCGTCCAGATCGTAGGTCCAGGAATGGTAGGGGCAACGGATCATGCCCTGCACCTCGCCCGCCTCATGCACCAGCTGCATGCCCCGGTGGCTGCACACGTTGTGGAACACCTGCACTTCGCCCTGGCGGTTGCGCATCATCAGCAGCGGCAGATTCATAAAGCTCACCGGCTTGACGTAGCCGTTTTTCAGCAGGTCGGAGGCGAAACCGATGCAGGCCCAGGTTTTGCCGATTACTTGATCTCGCTCAAAGGCGAAATATTCCTGGCTGGTATAACAGGCATTCGGCATGCCGTTGGCTTCGACGATCGGGTTCAGTACGCTTTCCACCTGCTGTACCGGAATAAGGGTTTGGCTGACGTTGCTCATGCTGTTCTCTCCACAATGGTGCAGTGCTTCCTGCGCTGTTTGTTGTCATTGGCACCCTGGGGTACCGATGGGGAGAGAGTGTCGTTAACATGGCGGCAACAAACAAACGACTTTTTGGCCGGGTATGGATGAGCTTTTGTCATCCATCCATGGTCCTGCCCTTCCTGCCCGGAAAAGTTTCCGCGGTAGCGGTTATCCATGACCAAAACTCACCGATGGATGAGAATAAATCGGTTGAGCGGAACCCCGCCTCCCCCTAACCTCCCCACCATGTTAACAGCTGGTTAACTGACAACGAGTAACGCAGAGGGAGGAGTTATGCGTGCGACATCCGGGATCCTGAAGGGACTGAACCCGACCGTGACCATTGCATCCAAGGTGCTGGTGATCGGTTTCGTGTTGTTCTGTGCCATTCTGGCCAACCAGGCCGGGCAATATTTCGAAACCGTTTCCGGCGTTCTGCTGCAGAACATGAAGTGGTTTTATCTGGGGCTGGTCACCCTGGTGGTCGGCTTTTTGCTGTATCTGATGATCAGCCGTTACGGCCATATCCGCCTGGGCAAGGACGATGAAAAGCCCGAGTTCAGCTACCTGTCGTGGGTGGCCATGCTGTTTTCGGGCGGCATGGGCATCGGCCTTATCTTCTGGTCGGTGGCCGAGCCCATGTGGCATTACGCCGACAATCCCTTTACCGCGGGCTTAAGCAATGAGTCCGCCAGCACCGCCATGCAACTGGCCTTCTTCCACTGGGGTCTGCATCCCTGGTCGGTGTTTATCATCGTCGCCCTGGCGCTGGCCTATTTTTCCTACCGCAAGAACCTGCCCTTTACCCTGAGATCCATCCTCTATCCGCTGATCGGCAACCGCATCTACGGCCCCATCGGCCACGCGGTGGACATCCTCACCGTGGCCATCACCGCCTTCGGCATTTCCCAGACGCTGGGGATGGGCGTCATCCAGATCAACTCCGGCCTGAACCAGGTGTTCGGGGTGGGGATCGGCCTCGGCGTGCAACTGCTGATCATAGTAGTGCTGTGCACCTGCGCCGTGGCCTCGGTGCTGTCGGGCGTGGGCCGGGGCATCCGCCGGCTGTCCGAGTGGAACATGCTGCTGTCGCTGCTGCTGGTAATGATAGTGCTCTACGTCGGCCCCACCCGCTACATGCTCAATACCCTGCTGGAAAGCACCGGCAGCTATGCCCAGAACATCGTCGGCATGAGCCTGTGGAGCGATGCCCAGCATGATTCCGGCTGGCAGAACTGGTGGACCGCCTACTACTGGCCCTGGTGGATGACCTGGGCGCCCTTCGTCGGCATGTTCGTGGCCCGCATCTCCAAGGGGCGCACCATCCGCGAGCTGATCGGCGGCGCCCTGATCGTGCCCACCCTGATCACCTTCCTGTGGATGTCGGTGTTCGGCGGTGCCGCGCTCAAGGTGGAGCAGGATGCGCGCACCGCCTACGAGCAACAGGCGGTGGTGCTGGCCGAGGCCGGCGAGCCGGCCCAGGAGCCCTTCGCCGGCGGCCCCATACTGGCGGCCACCAAGGCCGATACCACCCGGGCGCTGTTCACCCTGTTCGACAACCTGGACGCCGGCGCCCTGGGCAAGCTGTTGAGCGTGCTGGCCTGCGTGCTGCTGGGTACCTATTTCATCACCTCGGCCGACTCCGGCACCCTGGTGCTCTGCACCCTGGACGCCGCCGGCGCCAGCGAGCCGCCGACCATGATACGGGTGCTGTGGGGGGTGATCATCGCCGCCATCGCCGCCGTGCTGCTGTACGCCGGCGGGCTGAAGGCGATGCAGACCGCCTCCATCATCGCCGGCTTCCCCATCGCCATCTTTATCGCGGTGATGAGTCTGACCCTGTTCCACAGCATCCGCCGCGAGCCCAAGCCCTGGGCCATGCTGCCGGATCATGTGCGCCCCGAGCCCGCCCGGCTGGACGGCCCGGTGCCGGAGCCCGCGCCGGAAGAACCATGGCTGGCCGAGCCCCAGTTCGGCAAGTGAGCAAAAAAACGCCGGGCACTGTCCCGGCGTTTTACTATCCGGGGACTGGCCTCAGGCCAGGCCCTTATCCCCCACCTGCCCTGGCAACTGCTCCAGCAGCCAGCTGCGGAACAGCTTGACACTGGCCGGCACCAGGCCCCGCCCCTGCGGCTCCAGCATGGAAAAACTGGCCTGGGTGCGCAGTACCGTGTCCACCGGCCGCACCAGGGCCCCACTCTTCAGGTAGTCGTCCACCAGCGAGCCCCAGGCCAGGGCGATGCCCTGGCCGTTGATCGCCGCCTGCAGCAGCATGGGGTAGTTGTTGATGTTGACCCTGTTGCGCGGCACCATCACCGGCAGCCCCACCGACTCGAACCATTCCGGCCAGTTGACCCAGTCCCGCTGGGAGTCATCCAGATAGAGCAGGGTCTTGCCGAAGATCTCCTCCGGGCTGTGGCATTCATTCAACCGCGCCAGGTAGTCCGGGCTGCACACCGGGAACACCTCCTCCGGGAACAGGGGAGTGACCTTCATCTCCGCCGGCGGCACCCGGCAGTAGAACAGCGCGAGATCGCAGTCGAGCCGGCGCAGATCCATGATGCTGTCGGTCGCCAGTATGCGCAGGTCTATCTCTTCGTGCTGTTGTTGAAAGGAGGCGACCTTGGGCAGCAACCAGAGCGCCGCCATGGCATTGGTGGTGGCCACGGTCACCTGCTGCTCCCCCTGCCACTTCTTGATTTCGCCGGTGGCCTGGGCCACGTCCAGCAGGGCACGGTACACGGTCTGGTAATACTGCAGCCCGGTGGGTGTCAGGGTAATGCTGCGACTGGCCCGCACGAACAGCGCCTTGCCGAGGTAGTCCTCCAGCTGGCGGATCTGGCGGCTGATCGCCCCCTGGGTCACGTTCAGTTCGCTGGCGGCGAGGGTAAAACTCAGATGGCGCGCCGCCGCCTCAAACACGATCAGGCTGTTCATGGGCGGCAGCGGTTTAAGCTTCATGGTCATCCTGGATACAGTCCGGTAACAGTCCGTTTTCGCTTACTTTAACATTTAAACCCGCTTTTAGCTGGCTTGCAGCTTCGTCGGCTGCAGTTGCGGCGGTGAGTCACTTCCCGGCTCGCCGCACTTGTGGTCTCATATGAGGCACAGTCAAGGATGGTTCCCAAAGAACCACTCCTTGTTCCCTCTATCACCCATGCGGAGTAACAACGATGAACTACCCCATCAAGGGCTCCTGCCAGTGCGGCGGCGTGACCTACGAACTGAAAGAACCGCCGCTGATGGTGGTGGCCTGCCACTGCAAGGAGTGCCAGAAGCTCTCTACCAGCGCCTTCAGCATCACCGCCGTGGTACGCGCCGAAGCGGTGCAATTCGAGGGGGAGATGGCCGAGTGGCGCCGGGTGGCCGAGAGCGGCAACATCAACGGCGCCAGCTTCTGCCCGGTCTGCGGCAACCGCCTCTACCACTTCAATCCCGATGAACCGGACGTCATCAAGCTCAAGCCCTCCAACCTGGCCGACACCCGCCTGATCCAGCCCAGCGCCCATGTGTGGGTAAGCCAGAAACAGGACTGGTTCCCGATCCCCGAAGGCGTCAAGGTGTTCGACAAGCAACCCTAGCCCATATTCCTGCCTTCGTTATGTTCGAGAGCAATGCCGTGCCCGTGATGGTACAGACAAGCAGCATTCAAGCACATCGCCTGGTCATATCGGCGATAGAGGGTGGGTTCAGGCTGGCGGAAGAAGCGAATACCTGTGTCAATCGCCGGCGAACCCCTGAGCCGAGGACATGCCATCCGCGCAGGGGTTGCCGGGAAGAGCGGACTACTCACCCATCACCACGCCTTCACGGCGCGGATCGGCGCCGCCGAACCAGCCCTGGTCAGTGCGTCCGATCGCCTGCAGGCCGCTGGTCATGTCCATTTCGGTCAACTCGTGATCGCGCGCCCTGAGCCAGTCCAGGGTCTCGGCCGGGAAACGGTTGTCCTCGAGCAAGGTCGGGGCGCCGAGGGCGCCGAAGTTCGGCAGGTTAATCGCGGTCTGGGCGTTCATGCCCCAGTTGAGCATGCCGTACAGCGTCTTGGCGGTGTAGTGGATGATCAGTGCGCCGCCGGGGCTGCCGCCACTGACCAGCACCTGGCCACTCGGCTTGTCGAAGACCAGCGTCGGGCTCATCGAGCTGCGCGGGCGTTTGCCCGGTTGCACCCGGTTGGCGGTGGGCAGGCCGGCGGCGTCGTTGGGCGCAAAGTTGAAGTCGGTCAGCTCATTGTTGAGCAGAAAACCGCCGGTGTCCGTACCGTAGGGGTTCACCATCTGGCGGGAGCCGAACTGGGCCTCGATGGTCGTGGTCATGCTCAGCGCCCTGCCCTCGCGGTCGATGATGCTGATGTGGCTGGTGCCGTATTCGGGTTGCGCTACGGGCACCCCCAAGGATACCTGCATCGCGCCGGGCCGGCCGGGCTCGGCGGTCTTCATGCTGCGTTCGCCGATCAAGCCAGCCCGGGCGGCGAGGTAGTCGGGCGCCAGCATGCTCGACCAGTGGCCGCCGGGCGGACTGACGAAGTCGGGATCGCCGATGTACTTGGCGCGGTCGGCGAAGGCGAGCCGCGAGGCTTCGGTGTACAGGTGCAGCCACTGCGGCGAGGGCAGCGGCTCGCCGTCGTCGGTGCGCTGCAACGGCAGCCCTGCGGCCCCGGTATGGCCCAGAATGCCGAGGATCTGGCCGACGGCGATGGCGCCGCTGCTGGGCGGGGGAAAGCCACACAGCACATACTCCCGGCCACGCGCGTCATAGTCGCTGCACAACGGCTCGCGCTGTTTCGGCCGATAACCGGCAAGATCGGCCAGCGTCATCTGGCCGGGATTGGTCGCATGGCCCCGGACTTTCGCGACGATGGCCTCGGCTATCTCGCCACGGTGCAAGGCCGCGCTGCCCTGGGCGGCGATGTGCCGGAGCACCACCGCATAGGGCCGGTTCTGCAGCACATGGCCGACCGGGTAGGGGCTGCCGTCGGGCTGGTAGAAGTAAGCCGCCGCCACCGGATCCTGCCTGAGGAAGGCATCGGACTCGAGCTGGGTGTACAGGCGCGGGCTGATCGCAAAGCCCTGTTCGGCGAGCCGGATCGCCGGCTGGAACAGATCGGCCCAGGGCAGGGTGCCGTGCTCGCGGTGGGCGAGTTCAAGCATCGCCACCGCGCCCGGCACGCCGACCGAGCGGCCGCCCACCACGGCCTGGTTGAACGGCAGCGGCGTGCCGTCGGCATCGAGGAACAGGGTTTCATCGGCGGCGGCCGGCGCCGTCTCGCGCCCGTCGTAGGCGCGGACCTGCTTGCCGTCGTAATACATCAGGAAGGCGCCCCCGCCAATGCCGCTGCTTTGCGGCTCGACCAGCCCCAGCACCATCTGCACTGCTATGGCCGCGTCCAGCGCCGAGCCCCCCGCGGCCAGTACCTGGCGGCCGGCGTCGGTGGCGAGCGGATTGGCGGCCGCCACCGCATAGTCCCGCAGCGCCCAGCCGGGTTTCTCCTGGTAGCCGGAGGCGGCTTCGGGCTGGGGCGGCGGGGCCTGGTAGCTGAATGACGGGGGCAGGCCGGTGCAGCCGGCGAGCAGCAGGGATAAGGCGAGCGCGTGAACGGATAGCTTCATGGACGACTCCTGTCGAATGGGCCCCTTAACGGCCGAATAGTTTCAGCGTTGCCAATGGGAATGGAGGTACCACCCAAACCACGCCTCCTGGAGACCCGATTGAATAACAAGCATGCACCATGGACCCGCCATGGTCGATCATTTCCCGTCCATCGGGTACTTGCAGACGATCTCAGGTCGGCAGGAGCGACCCTGGAAATGGCGTATTCAACAAATCAAACAAGTGGGAGCAGGCCAACGAGACCTACCGGAAGATGAAATCCGGCGAGGTCAAATTCCGCCTGGTGCTGACGATGGGGGGCGGCGGCATCGGCCGAAAACAGGCCCTCGCCCCCTCAGGCCGTCGCCATGGCCTGGGGGTAGCGCCGGGGATCGAAGCGCAGGCAGATCAGCATCACCACGCCGACCAGCCCCAGGTGCAGCGCCCAGCCGCCGGCGAAGCTGCCGCTCGCCTCCCGCACCAGCGACACCGCCAGGGGCCCCATGGCCGCGATCAGGAAACCGCCGCCCTGCATCAGGGCGGTGAGCGCGCCCGCCTGTTGCGCCGCGGGCAGGTGATCCAGGGCGGTCACCAGCGACAGGGAGAAGTTGCCGCCCAGCCCCATGCCGCACACCGCGGCCCACAGCAGCGGGCACTGGCCGGGCCAGAACAGCAGGCCGGCGTAACCGGTGGCCTGCAGCAGCAGGGTCAGCCACAGCCAGGGGCGACGGTCCCGTCCCCGCGCCAGCAGGGTGATGCCCACCGCGAACAGCGCCTGGGCCAGGGCCATCACCGCCACCAGGCCGGCGCTGTCGGCGGCGCTCCAGCCCTGCTGCTGGTAGTAGGGCGCCAGCCAGGTGACCATGGTCGAATAGCCGGCGTTGACCAGGCCGAAACAGAGCATCAACTGCCAGGTGCGCGGCCGCCCCAGCAAGCGCCGGGCCAGGCCCGGCTCGGGCGGTCGGCTCTGCCGGTCCGACAGGGTCCGCCAGGCGCAGGCCAGGGCGATGGCCGCCGGCAACGCCAGCCAGGCCAGGGCCGCGCGCCAGTCGTGGCCGCCGCCGGCCAGCAACGGGGTGAGCTGGGCGCCGATGGCGCCGCCGCCCATGATCATGGCCGAATACAGGCCGGTGACCATGGCCACCCGGCCGGGAAAATACTGCTTGATGATGCCGGGAAAGGCGGACTGGACGAAGGCCACCCCCAGCCCGCACAGCAGGGCGGTCAGGATCAGGGTGGTGCCGTCGGGCACCAGCAGCCGGAGCCCCGAGCCCAGCATCAGCAGCACCAGCGCCGTGAGCATGCCCCGGCGGGTGCCCCAGCGGGCCTGGAGCCGCGGTGAGGCAAAGGCGCCCACTCCCATCAGCAGGGTGGGCAGCAGGGTCAGCATCGCCATGCCCACGTAGCCCAGGCCGGTGCCGGCCCGGATCGGCTCTATGATGGGCCCGGGCCCGGTAAGAAAGGGCCGCAGGTTCAGGCCAATCAACACCACCAGGAGCAGCATGGCCCCCTGCTCAACCGGCCTGCTTGCTGTCGTCATCGCATCGTCTCTCGGGAAGGGGGAAAAAGGGAGCGGGCTTGTCACCGTCGCTTGGGGCATGGTAGGAGCCGGACAGGTCATTTGAAAATTAAATATTCGAATATGCATCAGTGCCAAACTGAATAATGCTCTTATGCGACCGGGAGCGGCTGCGGCGGATGGGAGCCCCGACCGGGCGCGGGGCTTCAACCAGCCGCCGGCTCCGGATAAAAAACGGGATCTCGCCGACCATGACACCTCAGCCATGTTTCGAAAAGTCCAGGTATAACTACAGATAGCGCCTTCTTTTCCATCCCCAGCCACAAAAAGTTCCGCTAAAACCGGCGCGCCCCATTTACAAAATAAGAATTATTTGTAATATCGCTTGCCATTCCAATAACGGAGAAAAACACCATGCAGCGCAGCCCCCTCCTGACCAAGGCGTTCACCGCCGCCGCGGCCCTCTGGTCGCTGGCCTTGTCCGCCGAAACCATTACCGTCACCGACATCGCCAACCGCCAGGTGGAGGTCGAGGTGCCGGTGCAACGCGTCATCCTGGGCGAAGGCCGCCAGGTTTACCTCACCGCCGTGCTCGACCGGGAAAACCCCTTCCAGCGCATCGTCGGCTGGCGGGACGATTTCGCCAGCGCCGATCCGGACAACCATGCCGCCTACCTGGAAAAATTCCCCGAGATGGCCGAGATCCCCGCCTTCGGCGGCTTCAAGGACGGCACCTTCGACGTGGAGCAGGCGGTGTCGCTCAAGCCCGATGTCATCATCATGAACATCGAGTCCAAGCAGGCCACCGAGGACGCCAAGTACATCGAGAAGCTGGCCGCCGCCGGCATCCCCCTGGTGTATGTGGATTTTCGTGAGCACCCCTTCACCCACACCGAGCCCAGCCTGCGCCTGTACGGCCAGCTGTTCGGCGAGGAGGAAAAGGCCGAGGAATTCATCGCCTGGCGCGCCGCCGAAATCGCCAGGGTGACCGAGGTGCTCGAGCAGCATCAACCCACTCGGCCCCAGGTGTTCATCGACCGGGCCGGCGGCTACTCGGAAGAGTGCTGCATGAGCTTCGGCGATGACAACTTCGGCAAGTTCGTGACCCTGGCCGGCGGCGAGAACATCGCCAGGAACATCATTCCCGCCACCTTCGGCAACCTCAACCCGGAGCAGATCATCGCCTCCAACCCCGACCACGTCATCGTGACCGGCGGCATGTGGGAAGCCTATGTGCCCGGCGGCGGCTGGGTGGGGGTGGGCCCGGGCCAGGACCGGGCTGAAGCCCGGCGCAAGCTCGAGGCACTGACCCAGCGTCCGGCCATGACCGGCATCGCGGCGGTACAAAACCGGCAGATGCACGCCATCTGGCACCAGTTCTACAACAGCCCCTACCAGTTCGTGGGCATCCAGCAGATGGCCAAGTGGCTGCACCCCGAGCTGTTCGTCGAACTCGACCCGGAGGCCACCTTCAAGGAGCTGCATGAGCGCTTCCTGCCCGTCGACTACCGTCCCGGCTATTGGGTGTCGCTGACCGATGCAGAGTAACGCCATGACCCCGGCCGCCGGCAGCGGCCGTTACAAGACCATCGTCTGGCGGCGGCAGTTGCTCCTGCTGGGCCTGGCCGCCGCGCTGCTGCTCAGCCTGTGCGCCGACCTGGCCCTGGGTCCGGCCCGCTACAGCCTGGGCGAAGTGGTGCGGGCGCTGTTCCTGCCCGAGTCGGTGCCGCTGCAGGTGCGGGTGGTGCTGTGGGAGATCCGCATGCCGATCGCACTGATGGCGGTGGTGGTGGGCGCGGCGCTGGCGGTGGCCGGCGCCCAGATGCAGACCATCCTCAACAACCCGCTGGCCAGCCCCTTCACCCTGGGCATTTCCGCCGCCGCCAGCTTCGGCGCGGCCCTGGCCCTGGCCTTCGGGGTGGCCTTTATCCCGGCGGCCATCGCCTGGATGGTGCCGCTCAACGCCTTCGTCATGGCCATGCTGGCGGCCCTGCTCATCCACCTGCTCAGCGCCCGGCGCGGCATGACGGTCAACAGCATAGTGCTGCTCGGCATCGCCCTGGTGTTCACCTTCAATGCCCTGCTGGCGCTGGTGCAGTTTTTCGCCTCGACCGAGGCCCTGTCGGCGGTGGTGTTCTGGACCATGGGCAGCCTCAGCAAGGCCACCTGGCCCAAGCTGGCCATCACCACCCTGGCGCTGGCGCTGGTGCTGCCGGTGTTCGTCCGCCGCGCCTGGGCCCTGACCGCCCTGCGCCTGGGCGAAGACAAGGCGGCGAGCTTCGGCGTCAGGGTCGGCCGGCTGCGGCTGGAGACCCTGCTGCTGGTAAGCCTGCTGGCGGCCATTCCGGTGTCCTTCGTCGGCACCATCGGCTTTATCGGCCTGGTCGGCCCCCATATCGCGCGCATGATCATCGGCGAGGATCAGCGCTTCTTCCTGCCGGCCTCGGCCCTGGCCGGGGCGCTGATCCTCTCGGTCAGCTCGGTGGTGAGCAAGTCGCTGATCAGCGGCACCATCTTCCCCATCGGCGTGGTGACCTCGCTTATCGGCATTCCCTTCTTCGTTTCCCTTATCCTGTCCCAGACGAGGCGCTCATGGTAAGCATCCGGCTCGAGGCACTCGGTGCCCGCTACGGCAAACAACTGCTGCTGCAGGGCATTTCCACCCCCACCTTCCAGGCGGGCGAGGTGGTGGCCATCATCGGCCCCAACGCCGCCGGCAAGTCCACCCTGTTCAAGCGCATCAGCGGCCTGATCGACGGCCCCGGCCGGGTGCATGTGGAGGGCCTGCGGCCGGAAGGCGGCGGCATCAGCTACATGCCGCAGGACAGCGCCGCCAGCGCCGCGCTCAGCGTGTACGAGTCGGTGCTGCTGGCCTGCAAGCAGGGCGGCGGCTGGCGCGTGAGCGAGGCGGAGCTGGCCCGCATCGACCAGACCCTGGCGGCGCTGGGTATTTCCTCCCTCGCCTTTCGCCACCTCGGCGAGCTCTCGGGCGGCCAGCGCCAGCTGGTCAGCCTGGCCCAGGTGCTGGTGCGCGAGCCGGACATCGTGCTGATGGACGAGCCCACCTCGGCGCTGGATCTGTCGCGCCAGGTGGAGGTGCTCGGCCACATGAAAGACCTGGCGCGGGAAAAGGGCATGCTGGTGCTGGTGACGCTGCACGATCTCAACCATGTGCTGCGCTTTTGCGATCAGGCGCTGGTGATCGCCGGCGGCCGCCAGGTGGCCTGCGGCCCCACCGCCGACATCGTCACCCCGGCGCTGCTGCGCGACACTTACCAGGTGGAGGCGCGGGTGGAGTCCTGCTCCCGCGGCTTCGGCCATGTGATCGTGGACGATATCGCCAGCCAGGGCCGCACCTTCGCATTGGCGGCCGGTTAGGGCACGTTGCACCGGGTGTCGTAGGGTGTGTTGTAGGGTCCACTTCAGTGGACCACCCGACGGACAGCGGCTTGGCCGTAGGGTCCACTTCAGTGGACCACCCATCAACGGCGCTGTGGTTTGGTCGAATAAATTCGACCCTACGACGGACAGCGGCTTGGCCGCGCGCCGCTTGTTTTAAACTGATCGGTGCCCGAAAGGCACCGCACGGACCATAACGTGACCACGACCCACTACCGCCAGAGCTGGCGGATGCTGAGCCCGGCGGCCCGCCTGCTGGTGTGCAACGGCCTGTTCTTCAACCTCGCCTTCTACATGACCCTGCCCTACCTGGCCTTTCACCTGGGCGGCACCCTGGGGCTGACCGGCTGGGCCAGCGGCCTGGTGATGGGCATGCGGGTGTTCAGCCAGCAGGGCCTGTTCCTGCTGGGCGGTGCCCTGGGCGACCGGCTGGGTTACCGGCCCGCCATCGTGCTGGGCTGCCTGGTCCGCAGCCTGGGCTTTGCCCTGCTCGGCTGGGCCGGGGATCTGCCGCTGCTGCTGCTGGCCGCCTTTCTCACCGGCTTTGCCGGCGCCCTCTTCACCCCCTGCGCCCAGGCCTACCTGGCGTCGGAATGCCTGGACGGCCGCCAGCGCCAGCAGGCCTTTGCCCTGCACAACCTGGCCAGCCAGCTCGGGCTGTTGCTGGGCCCCCTGGCCGGCATGCTGCTCACCGGCATCGACTTTATGGTGACCGGCCTGGTGTCCGGCGGCATCTTCCTGCTGCTGACCGCCCTGCAGTGGCGACTGCTGCCCCCCAGCCCCCGCCATGTGCGGGAGCGGCCGCCCGCCTGGGGCGAACAATGGCGGGACTTGATCGGCAACGGCCCCTTCCTGCGCTTTACCCTGATGGCCGCCGCCTACCAGCTGCTGTTCCACCAGCTGTACCTGGCCGTGCCCGCCTACATCAACAGCCAGCAGCAGGCCACCGGGCTGCTCGGCGGCGTGTTCACCCTCACCGCCATCATCGGCGTGGTACTGCAACTGCCCGCCAGCCAGCTGGTGCAGCGCCGCCTGGGCGTGGCCCGGGGCATGGGGCTGGGCCTGGGGCTGATGGGGGTGAGCTACCTCGCCCTGCCCTGGCTGCAGCCCTGGCCGGTGGCCGCCAGCCTGATGCAGGCGGCCTGCCTGTCGCTGGGCTCCATCCTCTGCTTTCCGCTCTTTGCCGCCCATCTGCCCCACTACGCCGGCGACCGGGCGCTGGGCGGCTATTACGGCTTTTACGCAAGCCTGGGCGGCTGCGTGGCCCTGCTCGGCAACGTGCTGATCGGCGCTCTGCTGGGCGAGGCGGCGGCGACCCCGCCCGCCGCCATCTGGTACGGCCTGGCGCTGTGCGGCCTGGTCGCGGGCTGGGCCCTGTACCGGCAACTGCGGCGGGAAGAACTGGAGGGTTCCGCAGGCGGCTGACGCCGCGCGCGGCCCTACCCGGCAGATCTGCACCTCGGCGCTGGCTTTCATTGCCGAAGTTAATGACAATGACAGCGTCATTAACTTTGGAAATATTGAGCATTCAGGATGAAGAACCTGCCCACGGATTTGCTGCGCACCTTTGTCACCATCAACCAGTTGGGGGGCTTTACCCAGGCGGGGGAAGTGCTGGGGCGTTCCCAGCCGGCGGTGAGCCTGCAGGTGAAGCGGCTGGAGGAGCTGCTGGGCGTGAAGCTGTTCGACCGCGGCCAGGGCTTGCAGCTCACCGAGGAAGGGCAGATGCTGATGAGCTGTGCCCGCAAGATGCTGGAGCTGAACGACGCCCTCGTCTCCCGCCTGGGCTCGCCCAAGGTAAGCGGCTCGGTACGGCTGGGCATTCCCAACGACTTCGAGGTGTCCTTCCTCGCCACCACCCTGGGGCGTTTTTCCCAGTCCTATCCCAATGTGACCCTGGACGTGAGCAGCGACATCAGCGCCAACCTGCTGCACGACTACAAGAAGGGCGCCTACGATCTGGTGATGGCCATCGAGGAGAGCAACCAGCCCCATCCGCGCCTGACCGACTTTATCCTCGACCCCCTGGTGTGGGTGCGCAGCAGCAACCTGATGCTGGAGCCGGGGGCACCGCTGCCGCTGATCCTCTACCCCAAGGGCTGCCTGTACCGCAAGTCGATCATCAACGCCCTCACCCAGGCCAACCTGCCCTGGCGCATCGTGTACAGCACCTCCAGCCTGCTCGGCATCCACGCCGCCATCAAGGCGGGGCTCGGCATCAGCGTGCTGGCCAAGAGCACGGTGCCGGACGATCTGGAACATTCCCCCGAGTATGCCCCCTGCCCGGCGCTGGGCAGCGTGTCGGTGGGCTTTTGCTACAACGGCAACGAGCTGAACGCCGCCAGCCGCATGCTGCTGGATTACCTCAGGAATGCCCTGCACCGGTTGTAGCGGGCCCCGAATCACGCAGGATCATTACATCCGCCCCGAGTTTCGCTACAATATGCCCCTTTTTCCATGGTGGCCCGGTCCGGGCCGGCCGACTTCCCCTACTCCCGGAGCAGTGACTTGGCGCAACAATCCCCGCATTTCAACGATTTTGGACTGGACTCCCGTCTTATCAGGGCCCTCGGCCATCTGGGCTTCGACACCCCCACCGAGATCCAGCAAAAGGCCATTCCGGTGGTGCTGGCCGGCCATGATCTGATGGCCTCGTCCCAGACCGGCTCCGGCAAGACCCTGGCCTTTCTGCTGCCGGCCCTGCACCGGCTGCTGAAGACCCGGGCGCTGAGCAAGCGGGATCCGCGCGCCCTGATCCTGGCCCCCACCCGGGAGCTGGCCAAGCAGGTGTTCGGCCAGTTGCGCTCGCTCACCAGCGGTAGCGGGCTCGACATCGCCCTGCTGCTGGGCGGCGAAAACTTCAACGATCAGCTCAAGGCGCTGCGCAAGTCGCCGGACGTGATCGTGGCCACCCCGGGCCGGCTGGCCAACCACCTGGATAGTCGCTCACTGATGCTGAACGGCCTGGAGCTGCTGATCCTGGACGAGGCCGATCGCATGCTGGATCTGGGCTTCGCGCCCCAGCTGGAGCAGATCCACCAGGCCGCCGACCATCGCCGCCGCCAGACCCTGATGTTTTCCGCCACCCTGGATCACGCCGAGGCGGACGACATGGCCGCGCGCCTGCTCAAGACGCCCAAGCGGGTGGCCGTGGGCGCCGCCAACGCCGAGCACCAGGACATAGCGCAGCGCTTTTTGCTGTGCGACCACCTGGATCACAAGCAGGCGCAGCTGATGCACCTGCTCGGCCACGAGGACTACCAGCAGGCCATCATCTTCACCGCCACCCGCGCCGACACCGAGCGGTTGGCGGCCCTGTTGCAGGAGCAGGGGCAAACCGCCGCCGCCCTGCACGGCGACATGAGCCAGGCCGAGCGCAACCGGATCATGGACGCCTTCGCCCGGGGCCAGCAGCGGCTGCTGATCACCACCGATCTGGCCTCGCGCGGGCTGGACCTGTTGCAGGTGTCGCTGGTGGTGAATTTCGATCTGCCCAAGCAGGCGGAAGAATATGTACACCGCATCGGCCGCACCGGCCGCGCCGGCGCCAGCGGCGCGGCGGTGTCGCTGGTGGGCCCCAAAGACTGGGACGCCTTCAAGCGGATCGAGCGTTTTCTGCAGCAGGACATCGCCTTTGCCGCCATAGAAGGGCTGGAAGGCAAGTTCAAGGGCATCAGGCCCAGGGCGGCCAAGGCCGACGCCAAGGGCAAGGCCAAACCGCGCCCGGCCGGCAAGGGCAAACCCGGCCATACGCCGGTGAACAAACCCGCCAAGCCGGCGCACAGCCGCGCCGAACGCTTTAGCGGCCCGGGCCTGGGCACCGACGACGGCATGGCCCCCATGCGGCGCAAGAAGCCCGGCGGCGAATAAGGCAGGCGGGGAACTTGCCTGGTCGATTGGAGTGACTTGGTTCGTTGGCTTGACCGACCACACAGCCGGGCCACGTTGCCAACGTGGTTCATTGGCAAGCCTCCGCGGGTCGCTCAGATCAGGCTGCGGATCAGATCGCGCAGCCACTGCAGCGCCGGCTGGCGGTCGTGCAGCGGGTGCCAGACGCAGTTGAGGTGGTAGGTGGGCGCGTCTTCCGGCAGCGCCACCATCCGCAGTGGCCAGGCCTCGGCCAGCATCATCGCCACCTTGCGGGGCAGCACCAGCAGGTGATCGCTCTGGCCGACGATGGCCGCCGCCGACATGTAGCTCTGGCTGTTGACCGAGATAGTGCGCTTGCGCCCCTGCCCCGCCAACCAGCGGTCGACGATGGACTCGCGGGTGCCGAGCGGCGAGTGGAACACATGGGGCAAGCCGGTGAGCTGTTCCAGGCTGAGCCGCTCCCCCACCGTGGGGTGCTCCCGGCTGACCACCCCGGCCAGCGGCTCGGTCAGCCAGGTTTCGGTACGCAGCGAGCCGGGCACCTGCATGTACTCGTCGAACCCCAGCACCAGATCCACCTCGCCGTTGGCCAGAGCCCCCTCGGGCAGGCGATCGCGCAATATTTCTATCTCGATGCGCACCCCGGGCGCCTGCGTCTTCAGCCGGCGGATGAGCGGCGGCACCAGCACGCACTCCACATAGTCGGTGGTGCTGAGCACGAAGCGCCGGCCGGAGGTGGCGGGGTCGAAGCGTTCCTCCCGTCCCAGTTCCTGTTCCAGCAGCCCCAGGGCCTGGCGCACAGCCCGGTGCAGGGCCTCGGCCCGGGCGGTGGGCACCATGCCGGTGGCGCTGCGCACCAGCAGGGGGTCTTCGAAGAACTGACGCAACCGGTTGAGGGCATGGCTCATGGCCGGCTGGCTGATAAAGCACTGCTCCGCCGCCCGGGTGACGTTGCGCTGGATCATCAGGGCATCGAAGGCGAGCAACAGGTTGAGATCGAGCTGGTGCAGCTTCATCAAATATTCACCATAAGAATAAAGTGATTAATACTATTCATTTGATGGATGGTAATGCAAGGGTCACACTGAAGCCTGAAGATTCGGGTTGTTGACAAAGAGGTAGCCTGGTTGCCGGTCGGCCAAAGGGCCTGCACCGCCGACACGCTGTAAATACCTCCCTGTACGCTCGCACATGCCATCCCTGGCATGTGACGGTCGTCGGTGCAGGCCCTTTGACCTCCTCTTCCATTACGAGGCTGTCTGCCTGGGGTCATTCCACCCCAACAACCCAGTGACAATTCACTTGTATAAGGAGTTCACCATGGCAATGGTTACCGTGGCCGCCACCCAGATGGCCTGCAGCTGGAACAAAGAAGAGAACATCGCCCGCGCCGAGCAGCTGGTGCGCCAGGCCGCCGCTCAGGGTGCCCAGATCATTCTGATCCAGGAACTGTTTGAAACTCCCTATTTCTGCATCGACCAGAGCCCCGAGCACTTCGCCCTGGCCCAGGAAGTGGACAACAGCCCGCTGATCCGCCACTTCCAGGCCCTGGCCCAGGAGCTGGAGGTGGTGCTGCCGCTCAGCTTCTTCGAACGCGCCGGCAACGCCCACTACAACTCCCTGGTGGTGATCGACGCCGACGGCAGCCTGCTGGACCTGTATCGCAAGACCCATATCCCCAACGGCCCGGCCTATCAGGAGAAGCAGTTCTTCACCCCCGGCGACACCGGCTTCAAGGTGTGGCAGACCCGCTACGCCAAGATCGGCGTGGGCATCTGCTGGGATCAGTGGTTCCCGGAAACCGCCCGCAGCCTGGCGCTGATGGGCGCCGAACTCATTTTCTTCCCCACCGCCATCGGCTCCGAGCCCGCCTACCCGGAGATCGACAGCCAGCCCCACTGGACCCGAACCCAGCAGGGCCACGCCGCCGCCAACCTGGTGCCGGTGATCGCCTCCAACCGCATCGGCACCGAGCAGAGCAAGTACATCGACGGCCTGGAGATGACCTTCTACGGCTCTTCCTTTATCGCCGACCAGTTCGGCGAGCTGGTGCAGCAGGCGGACAAGACCTCCGAGTGCGTGCTGGTGCACAGCTTCGATCTCGACGCCATCGCCAAGACCCGCATCAGCTGGGGCCTGTTCCGCGACCGCCGCCCGGCCATGTACCAGGCGCTGATGACCTCCGACGGCAAGACCCCGGGAGGCCGCTGATGGAACAGCTGAACGGCTTTTATATGCCCGCCGAATGGGCGCCCCAGCAGGCGGTGTGGATGATCTGGCCGCACCGGCCCGACAACTGGCGCGAGCAGGGCGCCCCGGCCCAGGCCACCTTCGCCCGGGTGGCCGAGGCCATCGCCGCCGCCACCCCCGTCTACATGGCGGTGCCGGCAAAGGAAATGGACAAGGCCCGGACGGTGATGCCGCCCCAGGTCACGCTGGTGGCCATCGAAAGCGACGACGCCTGGGCCCGGGACACGGGGCCGACCGTGGTGGTGAACGGCAAGGGAGAGGCCGTCGGCATCGACTGGCGCTTCAACGCCTGGGGCGGCCATGAGGGCGGCCTCTACCACCCCTGGGACCAGGATCAGGCCATGGCCCGGGCCATGCTGGCGGTGCACGGGCTGCCGGCGGTGGCCAGCCCGCTGGTGCTCGAAGGCGGTTCCATCCACGTGGACGGCGAAGGCACCCTGCTCACCACCGCCGAGTGCCTGCTCAACCCCAACCGCAACCCCCACCTGAGCCAGGCGGACATAGAGCAGCACCTGAGGGAAACCCTGGGCGTCAGCCACTTTATCTGGCTGCCGGAAGGGGTCTATATGGACGAGACCGACGGGCATATCGACAACATGGCCTGTTTCGCCCGCCCCGGCGAGGTGGTGCTGCACTGGTGCGAGGATGAAAGCGATCCCCAGTACGCCCGCAGCCGGGCGGCGCTGGCGGTGCTGGAGCAGGCGGAGGACGCTAGGGGCCGCAAGCTCAAGGTGTGGAAGCTGCCCCAGCCCGGCCCGCTGTATGTGACCGAGGAGGAAGCCGCCGGGGTGCAAAGCGGTGCCGCCGTACCCCGGGTGGCCGGTGAGCGGCTGGCGGGCTCCTACGTGAACTTCCTGATCAGCAACCGGCGGCTGGTGTTCCCGCTGCTGGACGAGCGCACCGACGACGAGGCCCGGCAGCTGCTGGAAACCATCTTCCCGGAGCTGGACGTGGTGGGGGTGCCGGCGCGGGAGATCCTGCTCGGCGGCGGCAATATCCACTGCATCACCCAGCAGATCCCGGCGGTGTAACCCCCGGGGATTGGCCGATATGGCTGGAGCGCAGGCGGCCCGCCCGCGCTCCACCGGTCAGGAGCCAAGCTGCAAACATCGTTTGCCGCTGTAGGTGCCGCTTTAGCACAAACCGGCGCCCAATTTCCGCATTCCCCGCCCTTTGCCGGTTTGCGCCACGTGAACGGGCGCCTACAGGTGAGATATCGCACTGCTCACGTCTTAAATTGATCGGTGCTCTAGGCTATGGACGGTCGAATACATTCGACGGGGCCCTTACCCGAACCGGGCCAGGCGGAAGGGCGCCAGATCGAAGCCGGGGTCGCCGTCCAGCATCCAGTGGGCGAACAGCTCGCCCAGCACAGCGGCGAACTTGAAACCGTGGCCCGAGCAGGCGCTGGCGAAAAACAGCCGCTCGTGTTCCGGATGCCGGTCCAGGATAAAGTCCTCATCCGGGGTGCGGATATAGTGGCAGGCCTTGCCCTCGATAAGCTCCCCCACCCCGGGCAGATAGGCCCGCACAACGGCATCCAGCTCCGCCCTGTCCTCTTCAAAAGCACCAAACGGCGCCAGCGGCTCGCCCGGAGCCAGGGGCTGGCCACCATCGTGGCGGCCCAGCTTGAAACCGGCGCCGTCCAGGGTCGGGAAGCCGTAGTAGATGCCTTCGGCCAGATCGGCGGAAAAGCCCGGAAAGCAGCCGGGGCCCATGGCTTTCTCGTCGGCCCGGTACCAGGCGAAGGTCTTGCGCACCCGGGTGAGCGGCAGGCTCAGTCCCAGGCCGGCGAGCAGGGTGACCGTATGCTGGCCGGCGCAGAGCAGCGCCTTGCTCGCACGGATTTCCCCCTGGGCGGTGCTGGCCGTGACCCCGCCTTTGCTATCCATGCTCAGTGCCCGCACGGCGCTGTGTTCGAGCAACCGGGCACCCGCCCGTTCGGCCAGACGGCGCCAGGCCAGCAGTGCCCGCTCGCAATACAGCACCCCGGCCTCCGGCTCGAAGGCGCCGGCCAGCCCCGCCGGCAATTGCCAGGCAGGCCAGCGACGGGCGATCTCGTCCCTTGCCACTTGCTCCAGCGCCAGGCCGTATTCCCGGGCGCTGGCCGCCACCTGATGGATAAAGGGGCTGTCGGCGCGTCCCAGGTTCAGCACGCCACAAGGCAGCAGCAGCGGCTCGCCGCTCTCGGCTTCCAGTTCCTGCCAGAGCCGGCGGGCGCGCAGCAGCAGGGGCACATAGCGGGCGCCCTCGCCGTAGGCGTAACGGATCAGCCGGGTGCTGCCGTGATGCGAACCCAGGGCATGGGGCGGCGCACCCTCGTCGAGCAGCACTACCCGGGCCCCGCGCCGGGCCAGTTGATAACCCGCGGCCAGGCCCACCGAGCCCGCCCCTATCACCATGATATCCGCCTGCATCTTTGCTCCCTTGGTCGGATCTTGAGGTCACCCAAATAACAAGGCCCCGCCTGCATCCACAGGCGGGGCCCCGATCCGGTGCTTACTGGGGCCGCACCGAGCCCTTGAGTCCGGTCAGCCGCTCCAGGGCGCCCAGCTGCTGCTCCAGGCTGGCCTTGCTGTCGGGACCGACCCAGACCCGGTTCAGCTCGCCCTGGCGCGGCACCGCCGGGGTGGTCTGGGCCCGATAGCCGGCGGCGCGCAACTTGGCGACCAGGGCATTGACGTTGTCCGCGTTGCGGAAAGCCCCCAGTTGGACGATATAGCTGCCACCCTGGGACTGCACCGGCTGGGGCGCGGGCTGGGGCGCCGGTGCCGGCTGGATAATGGGCGCCGGCTGAATGATGGGGGCCGGCTTGATCACCGGCGCCGGCCGGGGCGTCGGCTGGGCGGCTACCTGGGGCGCGGGTTGCGGTGCCGGCTGGGGAGCCGGGGCCGGTTGCGGCGCGGGCCTGGGCTCAGGCTGAACCGCCGGTTGTGGCGTCGGCGCTGGCTGGGCCGCGACCTGGGGCTCCGCCCTGGGCGCCACCGGCGGGGCTTCTTTCATTTCTTCCAGGGTCCAGACCTCGGGTTTGGGTTCCACCGTGGGCTCCGGCGGCCGGGCCGCCAGCTCGGCTTCCGCGACCGGCGGCGCCGTGATGGCCGGGCGGGCCGGTTCGAGCTCGGGCCGCAGGGGAATACTCACCGCTTCATCGGGGGCCGTTTGCTGCTTGCCGTCAAGCAGATCGGGCAGAAAGATCACGCCGAGCGCCACCAGGAGCACGGTGCCTACCAAACGATGCTGAAATTGTGTTGCCAAAGAAGCCTCTTATTCGCTTGCCGGTTGTTGTGCCTTGCTCGCCAGCACCTCGGCCACCGTGTAGAAGGAGCCGAAGGCGATGACGACATCCTGTTCACCGCAGTCCGCCTGGGCCGCCTGCAGGGCCGCCGCCACCGAATCGAAGCAGCGCCCGCCCGGCTGCAGCCGGGCCAGCTCGTCGGCGCTGGCGCCGCGCGGGCCACCCAGACCGGCCAGATACCAGGCATCCACCAGGGGCGACAGCGGCGCCAGGCTGGCGGCGATGTCCTTGTCCTTGAGCATGCCCACCACCGCCAGCCGCCGGCCGGACACCGGCAGTGCCGCCAGCCGCCCGGCGAGATAGGCCGCCGACTCGGGGTTGTGAGCCACGTCCACCCACAGCCGGGGCTCCAGTTGCTGCATGCGCCCGCTCAGGCGGGCCTGACGCAGGCCGGTGCGCACCGCCTCTTCGCCGATACGAAAGGGGGACAGCGCCAGCACGGCCAGGGCGGTGGCCGCGTTCATCACCGGCAGCGCCGGCAGCGGCAACCCCTCGAGCCGCCAGCCCAGCCCGTCGAAGGACCAGCTTCCGTCCTGCTGCGCCCAGCGGTAGTCCCGGCCGACGCAGGAAAGCGGCGTGCCGAGCCGCTCGGCCTGGGCCAGCAGGCTGGCGGGCGGCATGGGATCGCCGCACACCGCCGCCTTGCCGGTGCGGAAGATGCCGGCCTTTTCAAAGCCGATGGCTTCCCGATCCGGCCCCAGCCAGTCGGTATGATCGAGGGCGATGGTGGTGATGACGGTCTGCTCCGAGTCCACCACATTGGTGGCGTCCAGCCGCCCGCCCAGGCCCACCTCCAGCAGCACCACCTCCGGCGCCGTCGCCCGGAACAGCCAGAGCGCGGCCAGGGTGGTGAACTCGAAATAGGTCAGTGCCGTGTCGCCCCGGGCTTGCTCGACCGCGGAGAAGGCGGCACAAAAGGCCTCTTCGGACGGGCTCTCGCCATTGATGCGCACCCGCTCCCGGTAGTCGAGCAGGTGGGGCG
Source organism: Zobellella denitrificans (assembly GCF_002407485.1). NCBI lineage: Bacteria > Pseudomonadati > Pseudomonadota > Gammaproteobacteria > Aeromonadales > Aeromonadaceae > Zobellella > Zobellella denitrificans. The sequence continues at coordinate 2,358,818 of NZ_CP012621.1, forward strand.
AGGAATAAACCCCCACGCTGTGGCCGGCGGCGCTCAGCATGGCCTCGAGCAGGGCACAGGTGGTGCCCTTGCCGTTGGTGCCGCCCAGGGTGATCACATGGCTCGGCAGCCGGAGCAGGCCGAGCCGTCCGGCCACCAGGCCCATCCGTTCGAGCCCCAGCTCGATATGGGCGATGTTCAGGCCTTCCAAAAAGGCAAGCCAGTCCTGGAAGGACCGGCTTGTGATGGCATCGGTGGTGCGGTTCATCAGAACTCGGCCGGCTCCTGGTTCATCAGCTTGCCGATCAGGCCCGCCAGGCGATCGCGCATCTCGCGGCGATCGATGATCATGTCGATGGCGCCGTGCTCCAGCAGGAACTCGCTGCGCTGGAAGCCTTCGGGCAGTTTTTCGCGCACCGTCTGCTCGATGACGCGGGGGCCGGCGAAGCCGATCAGGGCCTTGGGCTCACCCACGTTGACGTCGCCCAGCATCGCCAGGCTGGCGGACACACCGCCCATGGTCGGGTCGGTCAGCACCGAAATAAAGGGCAGGCCGGCCTGGGACAGGCGGTTGAGGGCGGCGCTGGTCTTGGCCATCTGCATCAGGGAGAACAGGGCTTCCTGCATGCGGGCGCCGCCGGAGGCGGAGAAACACACCAGGGCGCGGTTTTCCGCCAGGCAGGTCTCCACCGCCCTGACGAAGCGCGCGCCCACCACCGAGGCCATGGAGCCGCCCATAAAGGAGAACTCGAAGGCGCAGGCCACCACCGGCAGCCCCTTGAGGGTGCCCTTGAGCACCACCATGGCGTCCTTTTCGTTGCTGGCCTTCTGGGCCGCGCTGATCCTGTCCTTGTACTTCTTGGAGTCCTTGAACTTGAGCACGTCCTGGGGCTCCAGCTCGGCGCCCAGCTCCTCGCGGCCGTCCTGATCCAGGAACTTGTCCAGCCGTACCCGGGCACCGATGCGCATGTGGTGGTCGCACTTGGGGCAGACTTCCAGGTTGCGATCCAGCTCGGCACGGTACAGCACCTGTTCGCAATTGGTGCACTTGGTCCAGACCCCTTCCGGAATATTGTGCCGACGCACACCGATGTTCTTGTTCTTGGGGAGAATTTTCTCAAGCCAACTCATGGAAATCCTTAGCGTATTGCATAGTTATCACGCAGTTTGATCAGGTTGGGCACCGCTGTCAACGGCATGGCGCCCGGGGTCCGGCAGCGGGCCGGCCCGACAACCTCGATGGCCATGGGATCCCCGAGCGGGGACGGGCCATTTTTCTGGCTGGCATTAAACCATATAACTGCATGCAGGTTGATAAAAAACTGGTAGTGGCGGCACTGGTCTTACCGCTATTCGACCAGGGTGTCGGGCAGCCAGAGGGGGCCCGGAGGCGCCTTGGGCAGACCGAATTCCTCCGGGTAGTCCACTTCCACCAGGTAAAGGCCGCCCGCCTTGGCGGTCACCCCGGCCAGGTTGCGGTCCCGCCCCTCCAGCACCGCTTTCACCCAGCCTGCCTCGGCCTGGCCCATGCCCACCTGCAGCAGGGTGCCGGTGATGTTGCGCACCATATGGTGCAGGAAGGCGTTGGCCTTGATGTCCAGCACCACATAGTGGCCGTGGCGCCGGACATTCAGGTGCATGACGTTGCGATAGGGGCTGTTCGACTGGCACTGCACCGCCCGGAAGGCACTGAAATCCCGCTCACCCAGCAGGCACTGCCCCGCTTCGTGCATCTTGTCGGCATCGATGGAGCCGACATAGTGGCTGACGCCGCGACCGTGGATGGCGGGCCGCATATTGTGGTTGAAGATGATGTAACGGTAGCGTCGGGCGGTGGCGCTGAAGCGGGCGTGGAACGCCTCCCCCACCGGCTTGACCCAACGCACCGCGATGTCCGGCGGCAGGTTGGCGTTCATGCCCAGGGTCCAGGCCCCGGCCGGACGTTCGGCCTGGGTGTCGAAGTGCACCACCTGGTTGGTGCCGTGCACACCGGCATCGGTACGCCCGGCGCACTGCACCTCTACCGGATGATCGGCGATTTTTGAAAGGGCTTTTTCCACCTCTTCCTGGATGCTGGGGACTTCCCGTTGCCGCTGCCAGCCGTAATAGCGGCTGCCGTCATACTCTATGCCAAGGGCAATGCGCATAATCAGTTCCAAGGTCAAAAAAGGACGGCAATTATACCCGTTGACGCGGTAAATTGAAGAACCGGCCTCCGGGTGAGGCCGGTGGTGGGCGGGTTATCGTTTGGCCAGCCGCTGCAGCAGCTTGCGGGCGTCGGCCTGTTGCTCGGCATTGCCCTGCTCGATCACCTCGTTGAGCAGTTCGCGGGCGCTGTCGATGTCCTCGATTTCGATATAGGCCCGGGCCAGATCCAGCTTGGCCCCCAGGCCACCCTCGTCCAGATCGATATCAATATCCCGGCCGCGGCCCAGCACATCGGCATAGTCGTCCAGTTCGAGCTCCAGCTTGCGCTCGTAGTCGCGCTCAGGCCCCTCGCCGAGATCCGCCTCTTCCATCAGCTTGTCCACCGATACATAGGGTTCGCGAACGGGTGCTTGGGCCTGTCTGATCTCCTCCTGCGCCGGCGCCACGGCTTCCATGGCCACCTCCCGGGGTTCCCGCGGCGGCTCGGCCGGTTCGCCGGCATCGAACAGCAGATCATCGATATCGTCGTTCGAAACCTTGTTCTTGGTGTCTCCCCCCAGGGTCGACTCGTCATCGAACAGCATCTGCGACAGATCCGGCTCGGGCTCGGGTTCCTGCTCGGCCACCGTCTGCTGGCGCAGGGCTTCCTGCTCTTCCTGCAGTTGCTGCTCCTCGAGGAAGCGGGCAAAGGTGTCCTCGTCGATATCCCGCTCGCTCTCCCGGACCTCGGGCGCAGGCTCGAGGTCGGGCTCGGCAGAGGACTCGAACCGGGGAGTCGGCTCGGGCTCGGTGGTGGCGAACAGATCGTCAAATTCGTTGCGCTCGTCCATCATGGCCGAGGTGCTTTCGGCCAGCTCCCGCTCCTGCTCGGCCAGCTCCCGCCTGACCCTGTTGCGCCACCACAGGGTGAAGAGCGCCAGCAACAGCAGGGCCGGCAGGGTCAGCACCAGGGCCAGGTTGAGCGGATTGCGCAGCAGTTCATCCAGCCAGCGGCCGATGCCGGGAGAAGCCGCCGCGGGCGCGGCCCCTTCCCGCGCCATCTTCAGTTCGTTCACTTCCGCCGTCAGCTGACTCAGGCGCTGGCGCAACGCCTGGTTGTTGTCGGCCAGGGCCGCCAGTTGTTCGTTGGACATGGCCACCTGTTCGCGCAGCTCGTCCATCAGCCGAACCTGCAGCCGGGCCAGGGCCATTTCCTCGGCCTGCTCCGGCGCTGGCACAACCGCAGGCCGAGTGGACGGCGTGGCGTCCGCGGGAGCCTGGGGAGTGGCGGCCACCACAGGCGCGGCCACGGTCGGGACAGCCGCCGGGGGTGGCGTGGCCACCGCCGGCGCGGTGGCCGGCCTGGGCTCGCTCAGCACGGTGCCGGCCGGGCGGGCCGGCTCCGCCGGCTTGGCCGCTGCAACCGTGGACGCCGGTGCCGGAGACGCCGGTGCCGGGCGTGGCGCGGCGGCGGGCCGGGGAGTCGCAGCGGTTTCCTGCCTGGGCGCCGTGGCCGCCCGGGTGGCGGTGCGGTTGCCCTGCTGGCTCAGCCGCCGGAATTCGGCCTCCGCTTCGCGTGGCGATCGCTGCTGGGCCTGGGACTGAGTCGGCAACCGCAGGGTGGCTCCCCGCTGCAGGTAGTTGATATTGCCACGCACGAAAGCGTTGGGGTTAAGATGATAGAGCGCCACCATGGTCTGCTGTACCGTGACCGGGGCACGGGTATGGCGGGCGGCGATGGCCCAGAGGGTATCGGTACTGCGGATGGGGCCGTAGCGTCCCGGGGCCGGCGCGGGGGCCGGCTGCGGCTGGACGGACGGCACGGCGGCCGGAGATGTTGCCGGGGCCGGCGCTTCCGTTTCCGGCCCGCGCAGCTCGATATAAAACTCGCCCTGGGCGAAGGACGGCGCGGAGCAGGCCAGCCACAGGGCCAGACCGGAGCTAAGGTGTGGTCTGAGTCGTCTCATTATGTATCCAGTATCCTTTTCCTGACGCTTCACCGGGGCAACCGGCGGGCTTGGCTCGCCATGGCACAAGTGTAGAAAAAAACAGTGCCAATAGGAACTTATCTGTCCAGGTTATGCTGTCTTAGCCTTATCGGCCGCGGTGCCTCAAGCTTTAAACCCCAGGGCGGCGAGGTCGTTGTCAACCCCCAGCAGACGCAGGGAGCCCAGCTCCCGGCGCTGGGGATAGTCCTTGCGCAGCCGGTCGAAGAAACCGGGCTGGCCCAGGGCCCGGCGAAAGGCGAGATCGTCCCGCTCGATATCGTAAACCAGCCGCACCAGGCGTTCGAGCAGCGCTTGCTCCGGCACCTCGGCCAGGGTCACGGCCGCCACCGGGGGAGACGGCAGCAGTTGCCCGGGGGTGACTGCCACCGCCCGCCCCTGCTGGGTGCACAGGGCCTGGTAGAGGGCGAAGGTGCCCCTGACCTTGCCCTCCAGGCTGTAGCCGGCGATATGGGGCGTGGCGAGCAGCACATGGGGTACCAGGGGCGCCAGCACCTCGGGCTCGTGCTCCCACACGTCCATCACCAGGGTCAGGGGCTCAGGTCCCTGTTGGCGCTGCAACAGGGCCCGGTTGTCCCATACGTCCCCCCGGCAGGCGTTGATCAGCACCTGCTCCCCATCCAGACCGGCAATGCGGGCCTCGTCCAGCAGGTGCCAGGTGGGATGTTCGCCATCCCGGACCAGGGGCACGTGGAAACTGACGATATCCGCGCGCAAGGCCTGGTCAAACTCGACAAAAGCCGTCGGATCCCGTTCGGCCAGCAAGGGGTCGCACAACAGTACCTCCATGCCCAGCGCCCGGGCCCGGCCGGCCACCTCGGATCCGGTATTGCCGGCCCCGATCACCGCCAGGGTCTTGCCGGCGAGTTGCCAGCCCTTGTGGACCGCTACCCGCAGCAGGGCCGCCAGCAGATAGTCGCCCACCGCCACCTTGTTGCAGCCCGGCGCACTGGCAAAACCGATGCCGCGGCGGGCCAGCAGGCCGGTGTCCACGTGGTCACAGCCGATGGTGGCCGTGCCCACGAAGGCCAGGCGCCCGGCCTGGGCCAGCAGGGCCTCGTCCACCCGGGTGATGGAGCGTACCAGCAGCACGTCCACGTCCCGCAGCTGCCCGGGACTGATCTCCCGGCCGGGGCAGGTCGTCACCTCGGCCCAGTCGCCAAACAACTCCTGCACGAAGGGCATGTTTTCATCGGCCAGCAATTTCATCGGTTACCTCCTTGAACGGCCAGGCATTGTACCCCGAGTCGCCCCGGGCTTCAGCTGTAATCCGCCCGCGCTTTTGCTAGACTCGCGACTTTGTCGCCATTCACTCCCTCACCTATGACTTTGAAGCTATTCCTTGGCGTGCTGGCCTTGCTGGTCCTGCCCGTCGCCATCGCCAGCCTGGGCTACCACTGGCACTGGCACTGGTTTCCCCTGCTGGATCTGGACGAACTGCCCGCCCTGCTGGCCTACGGCCTGACCCTGTCGGTCGGGGAAACCGGCATTCTTATCACCCTGGTGCTGCTGAGCGCCCTCACCCTGCATCGCTGGCGGCGCCGCCCCGGCCAGTTTCTGGTGTTCTTTCTCTGCCTGATGACCGCCCTGGGCGGCGCCTTCGTCACCAAGACCCTGGCCAAGCAGTACTTCAAGGAGCCCAGGCCCTATGTGCTCTGGCTGGAGGAGCAGGGCAAGATCGACAGCAGCAGTTTCTATGCCCAGCGGGAGGCGATCCGCGAGCAATGGCTGGCCGAGGGCCTGAGCCGGGTGTCCGAGCAGCAGATCCCCCGCTGGCTCAAGCTGCACTGGCAGGAAGAGGTGAACTATTCCTTCCCTTCCGGCCACTCCATCGCGGCCATGACCATCGCGGCCTTCTTCTGCCTGCTGCTGGCCTACCGCCGTGCCTCGCCCTGGCTGGTCACCGCCCTGGCCGGCTGGGCGGTGGCGGTGTGTTACTCCCGCCTGCTGCTGGGCCTGCACTGGCCCGCCGATATCCTGGCCAGCAGCCTGCTCGGCTTTCTGTTCGGCGCCCTGGGCGCCTGGGGCTTTATCCGCTGGGATCGACGGAAACTATAGCGAGGCGTGAAGCGTGAAGCGTGAAGCGTGAAGCGTGAAGCGTGAGCAACAGTGGAGATGCTTCCGATCCCGACGCAACAAAAAAGCGCCCGCGGGCGCTTTTTTACTTGTGTTATCAGAGCCTTCAGCCCTTGTACTTGCTGAACACCAGGCTGGCGTTGGTGCCGCCGAAACCGAAGCTGTTGGACATCACGGTGTCCAGCTCGGCTTCTTGATATTCGGTGACGATGGGCAGGCCCTGGGCCTTCTCGTCCAGCTCGGTGATGTTGATGCTGGGGGCGATAAAGCCGTGCTCCAGCATCAGCAGCGAATACACCGCCTCGTGCACGCCGGCGGCACCCAGGGCGTGGCCGGTCATCGCCTTGGTGGCGGAGATGTAGGGCGCCTGGTCGCCGAACAGGCCGTGGATGGCCTCCAGCTCCTTGACGTCGCCCACCGGGGTGGAGGTGCCGTGGGTGTTGATGTACTGCACCGGCGCCGGCGCCGTGGCCATGGCCTGCTTCATGCAGCGTACCGCGCCCTCGCCGGAGGGAGCCACCATGTCGTAGCCGTCGGAGGTGGCGCCGTAACCGGTGATCTCGGCGTAGATCTTGGCGCCGCGCTTCAAGGCGTGCTCCAGCTCTTCCACCACCAGGATGCCGCCGCCACCGGAGATGACGAAGCCGTCGCGGCCGGCGTCGTAGGTGCGGGAGGCCAGCTCCGGGGTCTCGTTGTACTTGCTGGACAGGGCGCCCATGGCGTCGAACTGCAGCGCCAGGGTCCAGTCCACTTCTTCACCGCCGCCGGCGAAGACGATGTCCTGCTTGCCCATCTGGATTTGTTCCAGGGCGTGGCCGATGCAGTGGGCCGAGGTGGCGCAGGCGGAGCTGATGGAGTAGTTGATGCCCTTGATCTTGAAGGGAGTGGCCAGGCAGGCGGAGGTGGTGGACGACATGGTGCGCGGCACCATGTAGGGGCCGACCCGACGCACGCCTTTCTCGCGCAGGGTGTCGCAGGCCTCGATCTGGTTCTTGGAAGAAGCACCGCCGGAGCCCACCACCAGGCCGGTGCGCTCGTTGGACACCATGGACTCGTCGAGTCCGGCGTCGGCAATGGCCTGCTCCATGGAAAGATAGGCGAAGGCGGCGGCATCGCCCATAAAGCGCATGACCTTGCGATCGATATGCTCGGCCGGGTTCAGTTTGATGTTCCCCCATACCTGGCTGCGCAGCTTGTAGTCCGCGAACTGCTGGGAGAAGCTGATACCGGAGCGGCCCGCCTTGAGGGAAGCCAGGACCTCTTCCTTGTTGTTGCCTATGCTGGACACCACACCGATACCGGTAATGACTGCTCTTCTCATCTATCTTTCCTACTGTCTTGATTTGGCGCCAATTCTAACCACAAAACATGGTCAAACTGGTCTGCTTTCACATAAAATGACCGCTTTTACGGCCCCGGAGGTTCAGTGTCACCCCACATCATCACGACCGCTCGCCTGGACTGGAATGACCAGGGCACGCCGGTCGCCGCCGCGTTCGACGATGTCTACTTTTCCAACGACAACGGCCTGGCCGAAACCCGTTATGTGTTCCTGGGCCAGAACGGCCTGCCCGGACGCTTCGTCGATCACGACCGTGCCCTGTTCGTGGTGGCCGAAACCGGCTTTGGCACCGGCCTCAACTTTCTGGCCACCTGGCAGGCCTTTATCGACTATCGTCGGCAGCATCCGCAAGGTAACGCCCGGCGCCTGCACTTTATCAGCGTGGAAAAATACCCGCTTTCCCACACCGATCTGCGACAGGCCCTGGGCCAGTGGCCAGAGCTTAGCACTTTAAGCGAACATTTGTTAGCTGAATATCCGCTGGCCGTGAGCGGCTGTCACCGGCTGTGGCTGGCGGAAGACGTCTGCCTGGACTTGTGGCTGGGCGACGTGGCCGAACTGCTGCCCCAGATGGAAGCGGGCCTGCTCGGCAAGGTCGACGCCTGGTACCTGGACGGCTTCGCCCCCAGCAAGAACCCCGAGATGTGGACCCCCGAGCTGTTCCGGGAGCTGGCCCGGCTGGCCAGGAACGGCGCCACCCTGGCCACCTTTACCGCCGCCGGTTTCGTTCGCCGGGGGCTGCGGGAGGCCGGCTTCGAGGTGGCCCGGGTCAAGGGCTTCGGCCGCAAGCGGGAAATGCTGGCCGGGCACCGCCGTCCCGACATCCGCGCCCCCTACCCAACCCCCTGGTACTGGCGCCGCCCCGGCCGGGGCACCCATACCGCCATCGTCGGCGCCGGCGTGGCCGGGGCCGCCCTGGCCCATGCCCTGACCCGGCGCGGCCACCGGGTGACGCTGCTGGAGCAGGCCGCCGAGCCAGCAGCCGGCGCCTCCGGCAACCGCCAGGGCGCCGTCTATCCACTGCTGAACGGCGATCACGACACTCTGAGCCGCTTCTACCTGCAGGCCTTCCTGTACGGCCGGCGGGCGCTGCCGGCCCTGGCCGGACGCCGGCCCTTCAGCCACGACTGGTGCGGCGTGGTACAACTGGCCCACGACGACAAGAGCGGCGCCAAGGTAGCCAAGCTGCTCGAGGGACACTTTCCCGATGAAGTGGTGCGCCCGCTCGATGCGAACGCCGTCCGGGACACCACCGGCATCGACGCCGGGCTTGCCGGCGTGCTCTACCCCCTGGGCGGCTGGGTCTGCCCCTTCGAGCTGACCCGGGCGCTGCTGGCCGAGGCCCGGGCGAGCGGCCTGCTCGACTGCCGCTTCAATACCCGGGTCACCGTACTGAGCCAGGACGGCGGGCGCTGGCACCTGAACACCAGCGGCGACGATCTTTACGCCGACAACGTGGTGCTGGCCAACGGCCATGAAGTCACCTCCCTGCACCAGACCGAAGAACTCGCCCTCTATCCGGTGCGGGGCCAGGTCAACCACCAGCCCACGGCACCGCAACTGGCGCCGCTCAGAACCGTGGTCTGCTACGAGGGCTACCTGACCCCGGCCTGGCAGGGACAACACTGCGTGGGCGCCAGCTACGGCCGCCAGCAGACCGGCCTGGACTACCGCGCCGGGGACGAGCAGGACAACCTGGACAAGCTGGTGCGCACCCTGCCCGCCCTGCAGGGGCTCCAAGCCATGGCCGGCGCCGGCCGGGTGGGCATCCGCGCCGCCTGCCGGGACCACCTGCCGCTGGCCGGTGCCGCTCCGGACAAGCAGTCCCAGCTGGCGCAGTACGGCGGCATGCACCGCAAACCCGACGAGATCCTGCCGCTGGCGGCGGATCATGCCGGTCTCTATGTGCTGTCGGGACTGGGCTCCAGGGGCATGTGCTCGGCGCCGCTGCTGGCGGAATTGATGGCCGCCCAGTTGCTGGACGAGCCCTACCCGCTGGCGCGGGAGCAGCTGGCGGCGCTCAATCCCAACCGGCACTGGCTGCGCAAGCTGCAAAAGGGCAAGGCGGTGGACTGAGTCATTGCGGGCGGATCAACCCCAGGTTGCGGCCGTAATCGTTCTGCTGCTGGAAATCCCGCAGCAGAGTCTGGGCGATCTCCAACTGATGATAGCCCACGTTGTCCGCCACCCGCCGCAGCTGATCGCAGCTCGGCTGGGGGGCTATCTCGAACAGGGAGCGCTCCAGCCACTCCGCCGCCAGCAGGGCCCGTTCCCGCACCAGCCGCTCGTAGGCGGTGAGAGCCAGGCGGTAATTTTGCCATTCCGGCGTTTGCGGCCACTCCAGGGGCTCGGTCACGGTGGCGGTAAGCGACACCAGCACCTGGGCCGGCAGGCAGCCCTGCTCGACCTCCTGCCCCGACAACTGCCAGGACATCCGGTAATCCACATCCGCCAGGCTCGGCTCCAGGGCGCTGGAGCCGTATACGTCCACCGTCTGCCGGGCCTTGAGCACCATTTCGGCACTGGCAGGCATGGCCAACAGCAGCATCAAGGCACAACTTAATCGTGTCACTGTGTTTCTCCCTGGAGCATCCCTTGGGGCAGCTTCTGCCTCATTATAGGACGGCGAGGGGCCTCAAGTCATTTGAGTCTAGCCTCGAGCAGGTGAAAATTAACGCAGTCGCCTCGCGCCCGGACCGGGATGACCTGACATCCGCAGCCCGCCCCTATATAGTGCAACTAACTGTTTATTGGCTGGAGAGCTGCATGATCACCGCCTATACCCTGAACGGAAAGTCCCTCGACATCCAGCCACTGACCGTGGCAGACAGCCTGCCGCCCAAGACCCTGTGGCTGGACATCTTCAAACCCGATGAGGAAGAACAGAGCTGGATGAAGCAGCTGTTCGTCGAGGAGGCGCCCGAGCTGGACGAACTGGACGACATCGAGGCCTCGGCCCGTTTCTACCGGGACAAGGACGGCCTGCACATCCATTCCCTGTTCCCCCAGCGCCTGGGCAAGGAAATCGACGGCATCAACGTGCTCTTCACCCTGCGCAACGACATGGTGATCAGCCTGCGGGAGGATGATCTGGGGCTGATGCGGCTGCTGCGCCACTACATGCGCCAGGACCGGCTGGAAGTGGAGGACGCCCCGGATCTGCTGCTGGAGATCTTCCAGCTCAAGATAGAGTACATATCGGACCTGATCGAGGATGGATACAAGACCCTGGAGGACACCGGCAAGGAGGTGCTGCAGGTGGACGACCTGCACAGGACCATGTCGGATCTGATGCACCTGGAAGACGGCAACGGCCATGTACGCCTGGCGCTGTACGACACCCGCCGCGCCCTGCGCTTCCTCAAGCGTTCCCTGCGCCGGGGCGCCAGCGACGAGCAGCGCAACTGGATAGACGAGATGCTCTACGACATCGAATCCCTGCTGCCCCACACCCAGTTCCTGTTTGACAAGATCAACTTCCAGCTGGAGGCGGCCATGGGCTTTACCAGCCTGGAACAGAGTAAGGTGATCAAGATCTTCTCGGTGGCCGCGGTGGTGTTCCTGCCGCCGACGCTGATCGCCAGCATCTACGGCATGAACTTCGAGATCATGCCGGAGCTGGGTTTCGAATACGGTTACCTGATGTCGCTGGTGATGATGCTGATGTCCGCCTGCGGCACCTACTACTTCTTCAAGCGCAAGGGCTGGCTGTAACTGCCTGTTTGAGATCTGCTGAAGTCGGCCAAAGTGTACTACTCTGCCGACACGCTATAAAATAGGGCACTCGCCGTTGCGGCCTGCTGCGAACATTCACTGGATGTTCGGTCAGGCCGCAATGGCTCGTCACGGCGAGCGAGCTCGCCCCATGTACGCTCTCTGTTTCATCCCTGAAACAGAAGGTCGGCAGAGCAGCTCCTTTTGCCCTCCCCATCCGCGCCGGTGTTGCCTGCCGGCACAACCATCAGACGGCACCGGAGCTGGAAAGAGGCAAGAGGATTACCGGTGATAGAAGCGCCGACCGTGCTCGGCCCGGCGGCCGGCGCTGAAGGCGGACACCCGCTTCAGGTAGCCGATCACCCGGGTGGCGTGATCGATGTTCTCGCTGCCGCACTGCCCGCACGCCCAGTCGGTATGCTTGCTGATATGGCCGCAGTCGTTGCACAGGGTGCTGCGCACGTTGACGGTGAAATAATGGCAGCCGGTGCTGGCGGCGATGCGGTAGAGCTGCAGGTAGCCGGCCTGGCTCAGGTGCTCGTCCAGGTTGAGGTGCAGCGCCGAGCCGCCGTCCAGGTACTGCACCAGATCCCGGCCGTGCAGCACGAACTTGTCGAGCACCTGGGTCCCCTCCTCGTCCTCCACCACATAGAAGTAGGAGTTGTAGCAGTCCCGCGGCACTGCATAGCCGTCGGCCCTGTCCCACTTGGCGTTCTTCACCCCCAGGTTTTCCGCCGGCACGAACTCGGTGTTGAACAGGTAGCCGTACTCCTGCCGCGCCACCCGGTTGGCGTCGTAGATGATCTTGAGCCGCTCGCTGACAAAGCGCTGGTAATCGGGGTTGTTGCCGACCTTGATGCCCCGGTACTCCGCCGCCTCCACCATGCCGTTGATGCCGATGGTGAGGAACTGCTTGTCCAGGCTGATAAAGCCGGCGTCGTAAACGGTGAGAATGCCGTTTTCCAGGAAGTCTTCCATCAGCTTGCGGTAGGCCACCTGATAGCGCTGGATCTTGTGGATCTCGGTCAGCAAATCGCGGTCGTCCTGCTCCAGCCGGTTCATGTTGAGGGTGATGACGTTGATCGAGCCGGTGGCCACCCCGCCCGCCCCCAGGGTGTAGGAGAAGGTATGATCGCTCACCTCGTTGCGCAGCCGGCAGCAGGAGGCCAGGGAGTCGGCGCTGTCCGACATGTAGATGAAGAAGCTGTTGCCCCGGCTCATCTGTCCGGCGCACAGCTCGGCGAAGGCCTCATCGGCGGGGGCGCCGTCCCGGGTCAGCATGGCGGCGGTCACCACCGGGAAGGTCAGCACCGCCTTGCGCCGCTCTTCGTTGAACCAGTCGAGGAAATGAGCCTGCAGCCGGAACACCGACTCGGCCTCGGGCCGGCTGCCGTCGGGGAAGACGAAAAACTCGAACATGGTGTTGAAATAGTCGCGATCGAACAGGGAAATATTCCAGAACACGCTCTGGTAGCCCCTGGCCGCCGCCGGCTGGTTGATGGCGTAGACCACGTGCTGCAGATGGTTGTTGATGGCGTGGGCATGCTCGGTGAGGTAGTCGTCGCCGTAGTCCTTGCGGGCGAAATAATCGAAGTAGGTCAAAAACTCCACCGTGGCCACGGCGCCGGCGAACTGGGCGCTGATGGCGAACACCAGGTTGACGAAGGCGCCGCAGAAGGACTCCAGGTGCCGGGGCGCCTTGCTCTCGCCACCGAGCCGGGTCAGGCCGTCGAGCAGGAAGGGATACATGGTGATGGACACGCAGTAGGGCTTGAGACTGGTTTCATCGTGCACGTAAATTTCGTGGTTTTCTATTTGCCGCTCGTACTCGGTGGCGAGATCGGCGCCGAACAGCTCGGCAATCTTGTTCTTCACCAGCCCGCGGTTTACCTGCACGAAAAAGTCCTTCATCAGCTCCGCCTCGGCGGTGGCGATGTTTTTCTGGGTCACGTTGGCATTGGGATCCATCTTGGAGCCATCCGCCGCGTTGGGCGCCTTCATGTAAGCGTTGAAGCTGTCTACCTTGGCGCGCAACTGCTCCGGGTGCAGACGTATCATGACCTTCTCCAAAAAGTGTGATTGAGCGATTCACCCGTGCTCAGGCAAATCAGCCGTTGGTTAGTGTCTCTGGAGTCGAGACCGCCGAGATCGGCCCGCCAGGGGCCCGTCTTGAGGTAGTCGAGTTCGGCCAGCAGCGATCGGCCCACCCGTTCCCGACCGGTGTAAAGGCAGGTTTTGAGCCCCTGCCGCCGCACCTGGCGCAGCAACGCCAGCAGCGCCTCCCGGTCCCATTCTCCACCGAAAAACAACACACAGGTCAGCAGCCCCCGGTAACGCTCGAGCCAGTCCTGCAGCCGCTCGCCGGTGAGCGGGCTGCCCGCTTGCGGGTCCCAGCTGTCACGACTGTGGCAGCCCGGACAGGCCAGGGGGCAGCCGGTCACCAGCCAGGCCAGGCTGACCTCGCCGGGCACTTCCTGCAGTACCACCCTGGGTTCGAAGGCATTGAGCATCACTCGGCACCAAACACTATATGTTGTGTATTAATGCTAGATATAAACACCATATATTGGAACAGGGCGATTTATCGATCTCGCCTTTCCCTGATCTGGATCAGGCTTTGAATACTAACAGTCATATCAAATACATATTAATAGGCAGGAGCCTGAGATGGCGCCGGACGGGGCTTTGTGTTATCACACGCGATAACAGACAGCGTGATAAGGAGCTCGGGATGCGGAGCAGGATCACCGTGGCGGGGCTCGTCGCCCTTGCCCTGAGCGGTTGCGACAATAATGAAGTGGGCGATGTCTCCCTTGGCGTGTTCACCACCAAGGACATCAAGATAGAGGTGCTGACCGACCCGGCGGTCACCGGGGTGACCTGCCATATCTCCAACGTGGTGGCGGATCTGAGCCTGGCGGATCCGTCCGACATGTCGATCAGCTGCCGCCAGACCGGCGAGATCACCCCCGCGATGATAGCGGCGGTGGACAAGTCCAAAAGCGGCGAGATCCTGTTCAAAAAGTCGAAGAGCATCTTCCTGAAAAGCCTGAAGATCCGTCGGATCTACGACGAGACCAGCCAGACCCTGCTGTACGTGGCCTACAGCACCAAGGAAACCGAAGGCAGCTTCAAGCACTCCCTGTCGACCGTGCCCCTGTGGGATACCGCGGCGTATCAGGCGAAGCCCTAGCCGGAAGCCGGAAGCCTCCAGCTTCTGGTTCAGCTGCGGATTAGCTGCTCCCGCAACAGGTGGATGCGATCGCGCACCGCGGCCGCCTGCTCGAACTCCAGGTTGCGGGCATGGTTGAGCATGACCTTCTCCAGCTCGTCGATCTGGTGGCTAAGCTCCTTGGCGCTGGGCAGGTGCGTCGGCACCGGGGTCTTTTCCTTGGCGCGCTTGGAGCCGACCCGCTTGGTGCCGTCCAGATCCATCACATCGGTGATGCGCTTGTTGAGCCCCTTCGGCACTATGCCGTGCTCTTCATTGAATGCCTGCTGCTTGGCCCGGCGACGCTCGGTTTCTCCGATGGCGGCGGCCATGGAGCGGGTGATGCTGTCCGCATAGAGGATGGCCTTGCCGTTCAGGTTGCGCGCCGCCCGCCCTATGGTCTGGATAAGGGAGCGCTCGGAGCGCAAAAAGCCCTCTTTATCCGCGTCCAGGATAGCCACCAGCGACACCTCCGGCATGTCCAGCCCTTCCCGCAGCAGGTTGATGCCCACCAGCACGTCGAACTGGCCCAGGCGCAGGTCGCGGATGATCTCCATCCGCTCCACGGTGTCGATATCGGAATGCAGGTAGCGCACCCGCACCCCGTGATCGTTCAGGTATTCGGTGAGATCCTCCGCCATCCGCTTGGTGAGGGTGGTGACCAGCACCCGCTCGTCCCGCTCGGCACGCAGCTTCGCCTCCGACAACAGATCGTCCACCTGGGTCGCCACCGGCCGCACTTCCAGCTCGGGGTCGAGCAGGCCGGTGGGGCGCACCACCTGCTCGGCGATGTCGTCGCCGGACTTGTCCAGCTCGTAGGGGCCGGGGGTGGCGGACACGAACACCGTCTGCGGCATCAGCGACTCGAACTCCTCGAAGCGCAGGGGCCTGTTGTCCAGCGCCGAGGGCAGGCGGAAGCCGTATTCCACCAGGGTCTCCTTGCGCGAGCGGTCGCCCTTGTACATGCCGCCGATCTGGGGCACGGTGACGTGGGACTCGTCGATGATCAGCAGGCCGTCGCCGGGCAGGTAGTCGAACAGGGTGGGTGGCGGCTCACCCTCGGCCCGCCCCGACAGGTAGCGGGAATAGTTTTCTATCCCCGAGCAGTAGCCCAGCTCCTGGATCATCTCGATGTCGAACTGGGTGCGCTGGCTGATGCGCTGCTCTTCCAGGAGCTTGTTGGCCGCCAGCAACTGGCTCTTGCGCGCCTGCAACTCCACCTTGATCTGTTCGATGGCCGCCAGCAGGGTCTCGCGCGGGGTCACGTAGTGGGTCTTGGGGTAGATGGTGAAGCGCGCCAGGGTCTGCTGCACGGCGCCGGTGAGCGGGTCGAACAGGCTGATGCGCTCGATTTCGTCGTCGAACAGTTCCACCCGCACCGCCTCGCTGTCGGATTCCGCCGGGAAGATATCGATCACCTCCCCCCGCACCCGGAAGGTACCCCGCTGGAAAGCGGCATCGTTGCGGCTGTACTGCAGCTCCGCCAGCCGGCGCAGCATGTCGCGTTGCTCCAGCCGGTCGCCGGTGCGCAGGTGCAGCATCATGCTCAGGTAGGACTGGGGATCGCCCAGGCCGTAAATGGCGGACACCGAGGCGACGATGATCACGTCCCGCCGCTCCATCAGCGCCTTGGTGGCCGACAGCCGCATCTGCTCGATATGGTCGTTGATGGAGGCGTCCTTTTCGATAAAGGTGTCGGTGCTCGGCACATAGGCCTCGGGCTGGTAGTAATCGTAGTAGGAGACGAAGTACTCCACCGCGTTGTGGGGAAAGAACTCCTTCATCTCGCCGTAGAGCTGGGCCGCCAGCGTCTTGTTGGGCGCCAGTATCATGGTGGGCCGGTTGAGGGCGGCGATAACGTTGGCCATGGTAAAGGTCTTGCCCGAACCGGTCACCCCCAGCAGGGTCTGGTGCGCCAGGCCCGCCGCTATGCCCTCCAGCAACTGGGCAATGGCCCTGGGCTGATCGCCGCTGGCTTGATAGTCGCTGACCAGTTGGAACGCTTTGCTCATTACCTTTCTCCTCTTGCGCCAGGGCCCAGTTTACCCCCGCCGGACCGGTAATTTTAAGTGAAAACTGGTCCCCGGCCCCTGACTCCGAAAAAACCGATTTTACCCTTGACCCGGCTCTCGGGGCTGCGTATCATCTGCGGCCTCTTCACGAGATTCCCCCTTAGTTCAGTCGGTAGAACGGCGGACTGTTAATCCGTATGTCGCTGGTTCGAGTCCAGCAGGGGGAGCCAAATTTTGCTCCGCACTACTTGACTTATCCACCAAAACGGCTGTTGCCTTCCTCGAAAAACCCACATTATCGTGCCTTTACTCTATTCTCCGACGGTGTCGATATACCGCGCGGAAATTTCGCATGTATTTTTTTAAGTGTTTGTTTTTAAAATAATTATTTTTTGCCTACTTTTTTGTCGACTTATCCGGGAAGCCCGCCCCGCCTGGCTTTGCACCGGTTGCTTCCATCCAGTCCACAGCCTTATCCACAGAAATGGTGGATAACTGAGCCAAGCCCTTCGGGCACAAGGGCTGCGCCCGTTGTGCATAACCTTTTGAGTCTGGTCCACGGAAATCCCCCCTCTTGACAACCGGAAAAGACCGGCCCTCGCATTCTGTCGCCCGCCGCGATTTTTGAAAAAATGCGTCGCTGAAAGTGAAAGAATATCGGCGGGGTTTGGGTGTCGCGGGGAATGATAAATTTATCAAAATAAGCGTTACGGATGCTTGATTACACCAAAGCTGTTTAAGGCCGGTTTTGTGCCGGGCGCCTTAAACAGCTTTTGTTGTTTTGATGTTTACCAGCCGACGGGGTAGGCCTTGACCGCCTCGATATCGGCCAGGGCGTCGACCTCGGCTTTCATCTGCCGCTGGCGGGCGTGGATCAGCCCGCCCTGGTGCACGATGACGGCGTAGAGTTCGCGCAGTTGCGCCAGGGTCATGGGCTGATCGAGGTTGTCGGCGTCGGTCCAGTAGCCCAGTGGCATGGTATCGGCCAGCAGCACGGCCTCGATGCGCCGCCGGCTGATGGGATCGGCGTCCCACTGGGCGCCGAGGTGCTCGACCGTGGCGTGCTCCTGTTGGTCACGCCACTGGTTGATTTCGGTGTGTTTGGCCGCCCGGTGGCGGTGGATGGCCTCGGGATCGAGCTGCCAGCCGCTGTCGATCCAGATATCGTCCTCGCCCGGCTTCAACTCGGTGTCAGTGTCCGGTAGAGGCCCCAACTCGGTCACCTCCCGGCTTTCCCCTGTCAGCTTGCTGTAGACAGTCTTGCCTCTGTGGTCTTCGATGTAATCGGTGCCGCTGCCGTCGGGCAGGGCCAGCACCGCCTGGTCGGGCTGGGGCGGCAGCGGCTGGGCGGTGATGGCGTTGCGCGGGATATGCCAGACACCGCCCCGAAAAAGCGCAGCGTGGGGGCCGCTGATGATCTCGCGGGTGGAGGGGTCGTAAGTCCAATACTGGGTGGTCATGTTGCAGTCCTTAGATTTCGATGATCATGGCGCGGGCGATGGAGCGGGGGCGTACTCTCCCCCACATGTCCGGGCTAGCGCTGTTTGACGTCGTGGGGCTACCGACGTAGTAGATAGTTCTGACGCTGCCGTCGGGACTGTCGACGTGGCATTGGGACAGATTTCCGATCCCTTGCGCTGCTGGAGCTACTCCGTTATCTCCAGTGATGTGCGTCCCCTCCTGATAACTGTTTATTGCGCGACTCGGGTCTACCCCGCGCCCGTTATCCCACACCCGCAAAAATTCGCCACGGATGTCGCCGGTATTGATGTTTGCACCGGTGACCAAGTGCGGGTACTGACGGGCCAACCGCCAATAGACAGCGGTCGGCAGATCCTGGCCCATTTCCATCACCGCCCGCTCTGGCGCGGTTTCCGCCAGCCACCAGGACGGGCGACCAGGCACGTTGCCATAGGGTATCCACCACCACGGCGCACTGTCCAACAACCAGCCGTCGTGCCGATTAGCGGGGTCGTTCGGGTCTTTGCCGACGCAGGTCATATCCGGGCCGGCATACATCTCCCAAATGCGCAACTCACCGTCGACCAGGGTGGTGCAGGTTTCACCGGTGCTGTAGGTGCGGGTGGCACTGTAAGGCGCGAACTGGCCGGTGGCGCCGGCGATGGCCTGAATGGCGGTCGCCAACTGGTTCAGCTTGGTCTTGTCCGGCGCTACGCCGGCGGCGGTGAGCACCGACAGCAGCTCGGCCTGGATGATGTTGAACCACTCCGGGCCCGGGTAGGTTGGCGGCACGCCGGGGGCGCCGGCGGTAAACCAGCCGGGGCTGCCGGCGGCGGCCAGGGGTGGCATGGTGGCCACGGCCGAATTGTTATCCACCTGAAACATGCTTACTCCTCGTAAACGTAAATGAATTCCTTGTGGGCCGGCTTATAGCGGTCCAGCAGGCAGGGCAGTTCGCCTGCCTCGTACACCTGCAACGGCACCAGGCAGTGGTCCAGGCAGGTTGCCGGGCGCGATTCACTGGGGCCGATGTTCACGTACACCCGGTGGCGGTCTGCATCCGGGTACAGCGGATGCAGACAGTCGCGCAGGCAATGATGGGCCAGGTTCGCGCTCAGGCTAATGTCGTAGCCGTAACCCGCCGCCAGCGCCCGGTAATAGTTGGCATTGAGCGAGCCGGTCATGGTCAACTTGGCGGCCACCGCCGCCTGGCGGTCCCGCACCAGTTCGGTGCCCAAATCACACTCGGGCAGGCCGGCAAAGGCTTCCCACTCCTCCAGCAGCATAAAGGCCCGCTCGGGCACCAGTTCCGCCACCAGCCGGGCGGCATCAGCATCGACCCGGGCCAACCCCTCGTTCAGGCCCAGCAGCAGCAACCCCAGGGTGCCCTCTTCATCCCTGGACCAGGCCGCTCCCGGCGGCAACAACGCCAGGGCGGCACGCTGGTAGTCAACCGCCGTCATAGCCATGTGATAGTCCCCAGGGTGATGATCTCATCATGGGCGGCCAGCACATCGCCGGTCGGCCAAGTCAACGTGTGGTTGCGCTCGCCCCGAGCGTTGGCGATGGCGCCTCTGATCTGGGTCAGATAAAGCTGTCCGCCGGGCTCTGTATCCAGCACCAGCGCCTGCAGTGCCGCCGTCACCTCGGCACGCACCTCGGGGGTATCCGGCGTCAGGCCGATTTGCGGATTCATCGGTAACGCCTTGGGCGCAAACAACACAAGTTCGGCCTCAGCCGGCTTGCCCTGCCACTGGTTGGTCACCGGGTTCTGGTGGCCGTCAATGTGCGCCCCCACCCGGTCCAGATCGGCCTGGGTGGGCAGAATGTCGGCCTGGCCGTCGAGCACGCAGGTCAGGCCCACGGTGCCGCCGCCCTGATACAGGGGATAACACCAGGCGCGGGTAATGCCGGGCACTTCCCGCGCCCAACGTTCATAGTCATGTTTGGCACCACCATGGGGCGGGTATTGCACACGAAACAGCAGCCGTTCCACCAATTCCCCCAGGGGTTCAATATCGGTGCCGCCGGTCAGGCCGGCGGCATCCACGGTCAGGGTGCTGCGCACCCCGGGCACTGGCGACACCAGTTGCAACACCACGCCGGCCGGGGTATTGCCGGCCACGCCCGGTTCCACCGCCAGCAGCGGTACCGTTACCGGCTGTCCCGGCGACAGCAGGGTGGCCTCGGCAACCACAAACTGCCCCCCATCGGGCCGTTGTAGCGGCGTGCCTTCGGCCAGTTCGCCACCCTGGTCGGCCAGGGCCACTGCACTCCCTTCGGACACCTGCGCCTCTTTGCGCCACAGGCCCCAGAACCGGCAATGCTCAAGCAGGAACTCTTCATCCGAGAGGTGCGGCACCACCTGCCGCGCCACCCAGGCCAGGTGCTCATGCAGGGCCTTGGTATTACCCGCCTGAGCGGCGGCAATGGCATAGAGCACCTTTTCCTGGATACGAGCGTAGGAGCGCGGCAACCGGCTCTCGATATCAGCCTGGGTACGGGTCAGCAACTCGCTCAGCTTGGGGGCGGCATAGGCCATTTACAGGCTCCTTAAACGGGTGGTAAAGCTAAATGGCAGCGGGCTGCCATCGGGCAGGGTCAGACGGATGGTCAATCGCAAAACGCCCTCTACGGGGTTGCTGGCGACTACATCCACCGCCCGCACCAGTCCATCCTCCCGCAACCAGGCCAGTGCCTCGGCCGCATACTGCTCGGCTCTTTGCCGCACCTCGCGCATTTGCTTCTCCCGCCCCAACAGCCACAGGCGGGAGCCAATAGGGCGGGCCCGGTAGCTATCGGCCCACCAGCCGCGCCGCTCTTCTCCCTCGGCCAAGGGATCGGACAACAGCGCCCGGCGGTCGGTAAACAGGCTGATCACCACCGCCGTGGCCAGGCTGTCGTCGGTCAGCAAGTCGGCGCCCTGTTGTACTATGGCGCCACTGCCGTCCTGCCAGACCAGGGCAATATCCGTCATTGGGGGCCTCCCGAACTGCCATCACCAGGCTGCACCTGGTCATGGGTATGGTTTTTGCCACTCACGCCGTCCGACACATGATCGGCGGCGGCGCTAACGCCCAGTATCTCCACATCACCACCGAAGCGGGTTTGTGGCGTGTCAAAGAACACCTCCTGCTCGGCCTGCACCTCAAACCGGCGGCAGCTCAGTATCGCCACGCCCTCTTTGGTCAACCGCAGCATGTGCCCCTCATGGTGATACAGCACCGAGTCGCCCGCCTCCAGGCCGGTGGGCCTGTGGCCCTTGTGCTCCACCGCCAGCGCCACCAGGTGCTGCCGCTTGCCGCCCACCGCTACCACCACTGCCTCAGCGCCGGCCAGCGGCACCGAGCTGTGGCCATAATTCTGGAACCGCTCCACCCCGTCGGCGCCTTCGCCCGCCAGCAAAGAAAGCTGCAGGTTCTGCCGGGCAAAGGCGTCGTCCACCAGCCGCACCACGGCCCGGCTCACCATCAGCCGCAGCCGGCGCTGGAGCGGCCCCAACACCCTGTTCAACACCCGTTCACTCATAACCACAATTCCTCCTCGCGCTGGGCCACCCGTTCCGGCTGAGCCAGTACATCGAAGCCGGCGCGGGGCATCAGGGTCAAATCAGCCACCGTGCCCTCCTCATCATCCAGCCCCAACTCCACCGCCGTCACCAGCAAGGTGCTGTCCGGGTGACCGGCCTCCGGCGCCTGCACCCGCACCTGCACATTGGGCAGCCACAGACCCTGGCCGTGGCGCCAGCCCTGCACCCGGGCCCGCACCGGCTGGCCGTGGGCCATGGCCCGGCGCTGCTCAAAACGCACCCGCGCCTGACCTCCGCCACCGTCCAGATTGTCGTCCGCCAGCAGCACGGTCGGGCGGTAGCGGTCAATGGCCGGGTCGGTCAGGTCCACCCGCACCGCCGTGGTCTGCTCGGCATCCAGCTCCTCGCCCCACTCGCCGCCCCCAGCGGCGCTGTCACCAAGCAGACGCCACAGGCTGAAGCGGTCTTTCCAGCTATCCTTGGCTTCGATGCGCAACAGGTTGTCCCCCAACACCAGGGCCGTTTCCAGCACCTCGCTCCCCGCCTGGGTAAACAGCAACTCGCCAGTCGGCGTACTGGTCACCAGCACGCCCCGGTGCCTGGCCGCCCGGGCCAGGTTCTCATATACGGTTTCGCCCGGCTCCAATTGCCACTGGGCGAAGGCCTTGGCCGCCGCCGGATCCGACACCTCCCAGCGCACCGCCACGCCAAATGGCCGGCACAGATCGGCGGCAATGGCCGCCAGCGGCCGGCTCCGCCACTGGCCGCTGGCATGGATGGCGGCGCAGTCCACCAGATCGCCGGTCTTGTCGCGGCCGCTCAGGCGAATGGTACGGGCCTTGGCCTCGGTCAGGCGCTCAATCTCATCCACATAGCCGGTGATGACCGTCTCGCCGCCAATGGTCAACCGCATGGGGCGCCCGGCCCCCAGTTGGCCCGCCTGATCACCGGGGCGCAACGACACCCCCAGCGAAAACTGGCCGGCCATGGCCTCCAGCGAGCGGCTCAGCCGCACCGACTCCCAGCCACTGAAAATGCGCCCGCCCAAAAACAGCTCAACGGCCTCCACGGATCACCTCCAACACCACCCCGCTCGGCAAAAACGACGGATGACGCACCCCGTTACGGCGCACCAACTGCTGCCACAAGCGGGCGTCCCCCCCCTCCCGGTAGGCCAGCACCAGGGCCGGCATGGTCTGGGGCAACGTCAGGCTGGCCGCGCCCGGCAAGCGAGTACCCCGTTGCTGCAGGTCGGTTACCAACGCCAAGCGCAAGGCGCGCAGGCTCCGCCAACTGCGGATCCATCCCGCATCCGCACTGTCCATCGCCGCCGACTCCAGGGTGGCGGCCAACTCCCGCTCCAGCCGCTCCACATCCTGCCGGGCCTCCAGCACCAGAACCGCCTCAGACTCGGCCCGCCCCGGTCGCAATGCCTCCACCAAGGCATTGCTGGCCGCCTCGGCCTGGCCCGCCAGTGCCGCCTGGCGCACCAGCCGGTGCAGGGCCTGTCGGTTGTGCTCGGCCCGGGGCCGCACATGGTGCCCCCCACCGCCGCCCAGGCGCGCAAACAGGCTACGATATACCCCAAACAAATCAGCCGGTCGGGCCAGTGCCTTCAGCCCGTCCAACTGTCCCAGCAAGCCACCGGCCAAGTCGGCCGGTGCACGCACCAGGGCCAACACCGAATTTTTCAACCGGCCGCCCTGACGCAGCAGTTCCCCCACCCCGGCCACACCACCCAGGCTGCGGATGCCCTGGCTCAGACTATCCAGCACCTGAGTCACGTCATCCATGGCCAGCCCTTCCAGCGCGACGTCGCCCTCCACGTCAAAATCATCGGCAAAGTCGGCGGCCATGGCCTCATGGCTGGCCGCGCCCGCCTCGGCCACCACCTGGTTGCCATCGGTTTCCACCTTCGGTGCCGGCTGTGCCTCGGCCGGCAGCACGGTAATGGAAAAGGTCGCACTGCCCCCGGCGCGGCTAGACTGACGCAGCCGAAACTGATCCACCTGCACCTGCAACATGCCCCAATACGGGTGCTCCAGCTCGCCGGGCCCGGCGGCTTCCAATGCCTCCAGCAGGGCATCGCGCTGTTCCAGGTAATCCGGCCCCAGCACCACCGCCTCAAAGCTCCACTGGCGCATGGCCCGACCCAGATCTTCCGTCCTGCCGTCATCCTTGTGCGGATACTGGTGGCGCACCACCCGGCGCCCCCCTTCCAGGTCATCGCTCTGCAGCCAGAACGGCACCCCCCGAAAACGGCCCTGTCCCGCCCCCACTTTTTCATGCCAGCTCATCCGCGCCCCCGCAAATAGGTCATGCCCGTGTCCACGTTCACCTCCATCCCGCCACTGCCCTGGGCCCGCACCGGTCGCACCCGCATGCCCGGATCCGCCTCAATCTTCACCGTGACTTCACCTTCCTGTTTCTCCAGCGCCGCTCCGGCCCTGGCGCCCAGCCAGTCACCCACCAGGCCGCCCAGCACCGAGCCCACGGCGGTGCCGATGCCCGGCGCAATCACGGTGCCAATGGCCGCTCCCAAGGCACTGCCGCCCATGCCGCCCAGAATGCCGCCTTTGTCGGTTTTGCTGGCGTCGGAGGCCAGCACCGATCCCGTGGCCACCAACCCCACGGCCGCCCCGGGCAGGCCGCCAAAACGGCCAAGCCGGCCCAGCCAGCGCGCGCCCCTGGCCCCGGTGGTCATGCCATTGGTCACCGCCGGCACGGGCGGTCGAACGCCGCCCCGCCCCTTGCGTCCCCGTTTGCCGCCTCGGCCTTTCCGGCCAGTGCCACCGCCACCGCCCATGGCCACCGGCCAATTGGTCACCACTACCGGAATGGCGCTCGTTACCGCCCCCGTCGCCAGGGTCGCCGCCGGCCCCACGGCCGCCCCCTCTCCCGAGCGACGGCCCCGGGCCCAGCCCCAGGCCGAGCGGCCCGCCTGCACCGCACCCACCCCCTTGCTCACCCCCCAGGTAGCCATGCGCAGCGCCTTATTGCCCAGGTATACCGCCGCCAGGATCTTGGCCAAATTGGCATAGCCGCCGGCCATGTCGGCCACCGCACCCACGCCACTGCCCACCTGTTGCAGCACCTGCCACAGGCCCTGGCCCGCGTCCTTGGCGGCACGCAGACCCACCACCAGCTCTTCCGACACCGTTTTGGCCATCTCGTCCAGGTTGCCCGACTCCCGCAGCTCGGTCATGGCGGCCAACACCCCCGCCAGCTCGACCTTGAGCGCATCAAAGGCGCCGCCGTCCATCACCTGCTTCTGCAGCAGGGTCCACTGGTCCCCCAGGTTGGAAGTCAGGCCGTCCCAGGTCTCCATCTGCCGGGCGGCCGCCCCCGCCGACTGCTTGCCCATCTCGTCCAACAGGGCGCGGATGGCTCGCCGGCCCAGCCGGCCCTGAGTTGCCATCTCCTGCAGTTTGGCGGCGGTCAATCCCGTTGCCTGAGACAGCAGATCCCACACCGGCACCCCACGTTCAATCAGCTGATTGGCTTCCTCCGTTTGCAGCTTCTGTTTGGTCCAGGCCTGACCAATCGCCAGCACGATGCCTTCCAGCTCCTGCTGGCCGCCGGCCAGTTTGGCGGTCTGGTCGACAATGGCCTGCATGGAGCCATCCATCGGATCCAGGCCCATGGCTCTCATCTTCACGAAGGATTTCGTCACCTGCTCCACCGAGTAGGGGGTATCGGAGACGAAGTCGGTGATCCAGTCCATGGCCCGGGCGCCGTTCTCCGCGCCGCCGGTCAGCTCATTGAGCATGATCTGGTAGCGTTCGAAGGTCGCGGCCGTGGCCACAAAGGTGCGGTTAAAACCATAGGCCAGGCCCACCCCCGCCAGCGCCGCCCGGTTGCCGATCCGGTCGATGCCGTCCGACGCCCGGGTGGCCGAAGCTCCCAGGCTGCCCAGGGAGCGGCGGGAACTGCTGGCCATCTGCTGGATGGACTGACTATAGGCCTGGGCCCGGCGGGAGATATTGCCCGCCAGATCCACATAAATGCTGGCTTTCAGTTGGGTCATGACTTAAACACCCGTTGATAGCGCACAAGGCGGGAAAGCGTCTGGCGAAAGGCCCACTCGGGCCCGCCGCCACATTGCACCCCCAAGATCAGGGCGGCCTGCTCAATGGTCTCCCGGTGCGCCATCAGCTCGCCCCCGGTCGGCGATCTCCCGGGCAAGCAACGCATCGCGGGCCACCACCTGGGCGTTCAGCAATTCCAGGTCATCCGGGTGCAGACTCTTCAACTGACCCAACGACAACCCCTGCAGTTTGCCCACCCGTTTCACCTGGCGGCGCAACAACTCGGTACCCATACGCGCCGGGCTCGACACCAGCACCGGGCCGTTCGGCCCCAGCATCAGCTTCTCGCTGGCCTCCTCGGCCTCGATAATGTCGCCGGCGGTCAGCTCGCGCAGCTCCACCCGGTACTGCATTTCCGCATCAGCGTCCTTGCCGAACGGCAGGCCGTGCTTCAGTTCAAACTCCATTTACGCCTCCTTGCATTCCACCGCCGCCATTTTCATGTCCACTTCACCCTTGTCGGTCAGGGTGGGCGGCTCCGTGGTCCAGGCATTGGCCAGCATAAACACCTGGCCGGTGTCGGCCTCGAACTCCACGGTCGCATCCACCAGGTCGCGCAGCTCCAGCAGGTTCAGCTCCTGGCCATAGGCCAGCTTGCACTCCAGGGTGGCCTCCACCGGTTCTTCCTGATAGCCCAGCACCCGGGCGCCCTTGACCACGTTGCGGTTCACCCCGCCGGGGTTGAGGGTGCTGCCCTCCAGGGTTGGCCACTCACGGCCATTGGCCCGAATAAAGGCCCTGCCTTGATATTTCATGTCGGCTCCTTACAGCACGTATTGCACGGAATGGGCATATACCCGGAACTGGTTCACCAGGTTCTCGTGGCTGAGCACATCCAGGCGGTTGCGGTCATTGGCGTTGCGCTCCACCACCAGGGTGGATTTGAACGCCTCGAAGTCCTCCACCAGCCCCCGGGTTTCCAGCTCGGTAAACAACGCCAGCAGCTCGGTGCGGATGATTTTGGGGTCACGATGGCCTGCCCCGGCCCCACCCGAATGCCGTCGTCCGCCAGCTTGTGGCGCGGAAACTTCTGGTGATGCGGTGCGCACCGCATAGCGATATAGCTGAGGGTGGCGATGGTGTTCACATCCAGGTAGCTGGGGTCCGGTCGCCGTAGGCATTCTCCCGATACAAGGTGATCAGTCGCTCCAGCCGAACCTGGCCGCCCGCATCCACGGTAAAGTACTGATGCCGTCATACAGCAGCAGGTTGCGCTCGGGCAGATCCCAGCGGTCGGCGATGGCCGGCGGCAACAGGCCGATCAACGGCAGCGTCTGCAGCGGCCGCGCCGGGTCAATCCCCAGATGGTAGCCGCCACCCCCGCCAGCACACTGGCCCATACCCAGGGGGCTTGGGGCGCCAGACCGGTACCGATGCAGCTGAACAAATGATCGTTACGGCTCAGGCCAAAGGTGCTGGCCTCGCCATGGGTACCGCGCACCGCCATAAAGGCCACGCCGTCAATCTGGCGCAGCGGCCCCCAGCGGCTCAGCAGCTCGTCGCGCAGGGCATCGAGTGAGGCGGTATCGGTGAACGGGTTCACCAGGTAATGCCACCATTCGTCGCCTAGGGCGGCCAGCGCCGGCGCCAAATCGGGGCTGCCGGCGCCACCGGCCATGGCCACCAGGTCACCGCTACCCCCACCGGGGTGCGCTCGTCGGAGTAATAGTTCAGGCGCAGTCAATGTCGTTGCCGGTCAGTCCCTTCCAGCGGGCGGTCAGCACCACCTCGCTGGTCTGTGCGCCGTCCACCGCCGCCGTGACCGGCAGCTCGGCCATGGCATTGATGGCCGCCGCCACCCTGGTGGCCAACACCTGGGCGGTATCCCCACCGCCACGGCCACGGGCACCCGATGACCGGTCATCAGCAGGGCCAGTTGGCCCCGCTTCCGCCGCCGTACCGGCCAGCTGAATGCGACCGGTGGCCGCCGCGCCGGTGGCGGGCTCGTCCACCGCCAGCGCCCATACCTCGCCATAACTGTTGGCCTGGCGCAGCGCCTGGCACTGGGCCGCCAGCATGCTGCCCCGGCCAAAAGCGGCCGCGCCCTGGTCGGTGCGGGTAATGCGCACCGGCACGCCCGGCGGCCACCTCGCTGCCCGCCAGGCGCTGGCCCAGCACCAGGGTCTTTTTGCATCAGGGTCGGGGTGCCGGTCACCGCCCCCGAGTTATCGAATTCCACATAGGCCAGCGGCACCCGCAGGTTGCCCGGGATCTCGTTAAATGACACCGCCATCAGTCCGTCTCCTTGCCGGTTCGCGCCCGGGGCGCCTTAGGTTTAACGTCAGTTTCAATCACATCGCCGTCACGCAGCCGCTTCAGCCAGTAGCTGCTGCGCGGCTTGCGTTCTCCTTCTGCCGCCAGCGGCGCCAGGGTCAGCGGGTCACGCACAAACCGGCCCGGGGCCGGCTTCACAAATACCTCAGCCATCATTGCTCTCCAGGGTGATATGGGCCTGCTGGTCCACGGTGGCGGCATCGCCCCGGGGCCAGGTCTGGTAATGGGTCTGGAACTCGTCAAGGGTGGTCAAATCAACCACCGAGGGCAAGCGTCATGTGGCTGCCAGTACAGGCCGTATACCGCCACCCCGGCGCCGCTCTGGGTGTCGGACCAGAGGTTCTTGATGTCGCGCAGGGTGAAGCCGCAGCGGCCACCCGCTGGCCATTGAAGCGGGCCACCAGCCGCTCCAGCAGTTGATAAATGCCCAGCTCCCGCTGGCCATTCAGCACCCGGGCGGTCACGAACATGGCCCACTGGGCATCCAGTTCGTCGGGGCGGCGGCCGGGCCGTCCCCCCAGAAACGCCAGGTACACCGACGGCGGGGTCTGTACCAGGCGGCGCACGGCGTCGTCGTCCCAATGGCCGGGGTGCGACTCCACCCGCTTCACCGTGGCGCCCAGGGTGTCGCGCACGGCAGCCAGCAGCTGCTGCTCGGCGTCGGCAATCATCAGATGAACCCCCTTCGACCGCTGACGACCGAACACGCTGCCGGCCGACACCAGTTGGGCGCCATTGTCGCCCGCCGGCTGGGTGCCCTGCTCGGTCAGCCCCAGGCTGACCACACCCCGGGCCACCTGCTCCAGCCAGCGCACCGCGTCTTCATAGTCTTGCCGGGCCTGGTCGGTGGCTCGGCCCTGTTCCAGGTAATAGCGTGCCAGCACACAGCAGATACGGGTCAGCACCACCGGCACCGCCGCCAGCGGCAGCCGGTAGCGGGAGGCCAGGTAACCGTCGATGGTAGCCTGGGCATCGCTCAGGGCTTCGGCCAGCACCGCCTCGTTCAACTGGCCGCTGAAGTCGCGGCTGGTGAGGGTGGCCAGCTCGTCGGCGCCGTAACGAGCCTGCATCTCGGCCAGGTCGGCGTAACTCACTCGGCCTCCCCGGCCTTATGGGCCTGCCAGGCCGCGTCCCGCTCCGCCGCCGTCACCTTGTGCCCGGTCAGCCGGGCCAGGGCATCGAGTGGGGCAGGCCATTCACGGTAAAGTGCGCCGGGTCGGCTGGATCCAGCGCCGCCAGGGCCTGGGCCAGGGTCAGGCGCTCACCCAGTGGGTCAGGCTCCACACCCCCGCCCGCGTCTGAATCGCCAGTTGCTTCTTCGAGGCCGGCCACCAGCAATAGGGGTCGTTGGCCACCTGCTGCCACTGGGCCGGCGACAGCGCCGACGCGCCACCATTGTTCACCCGGGCGCCATGCACGGCCGCCACGGCGATAACCAGCCGGCGCCACACTGCGCACCACCACCGCCTGATCCTGTTCCAAATCCTTGTTATCCCATGACATGAATCCACCTGTTATGCCTTCACCGGGGCCGCCAGGCGGCCCCACCTTATGCCGCCGGCTTAGTCGAGCCAGGGCACCACCATCACCTTCACCGCCTGATAGTTGGGGTTGGAGGCACCGTTGGCCTTGGTTTGCGTTTCAATCAGCGCCTTGGCCGCGGCCCGGTTGGACGGACCGACCACCAGCACACTGGGGTTGATGCCGAGCGGCCGGCCCTTATCCGACTTGTGCGCCATCATGCCCGCCACGGCGCCGTCGAAGTTGGCTTCGTCCAGGGCCGCCTTGGAGGCGAACGCCTGCTGCCAGAAGCCAAAGCCCACGTTTACCCGGGCGTCCACGCCATAGAGGTACTCGTCGGCCATGAACACATGGTCCGAGGTGCCGGCATCGGTCTTGGCCAGCAGCCGGTAGTCGCGGCGACGCTGGAAGATCAACGGCTTGAGCGGTCGGCGGGTGTCGAGCAAGAACCAGGGCTTGCCGGCCCCCTCTTGCAGGTTGGCCACGCTCTGCTCCTGGCCCTCCGGTCCCACCGGGTGATCGGTGTCGAAGAAGAACTGGCCGTCGTAGCACTTTTGAGCAAAGCCGTTGGCCAGCAACGCGAACACCATCTCGTCGGGATGGGTGGCGGCGGCATAGCCCATGTCGGCGAACTTGGGCATCAGCACGCCATAGGTGTCGTCTTCGATGTAATCGGCCGGAATGCCTTCGGTGGCCTCGAACTTCTTGTTCTTGATGCTGTAGTCGTGGGCCTTCATGCGGTTGATCTGGCGGTCGCCAATCCACTCGCGCAGGCGGGAAAACTCGCCCAGCCAGGCATAGTTCTCCTGGGCCGTGGTGCTGGCACCAGGGTGGCAATCTCTTCCCACAGCGGGCGGTAACTTTCACGGCCCTGGTTAAAGTGCAGTTTTACCGCTGTATAAATCGCCGTTAAGGCATTGCACTGATATCCATGAAACACTCCTGATAAACGGAACTTAAACGCCCAGTTCAACCCAGACGCCGTCGGCGTCCACCTGAACCAGCTTGCCGGCGGTGGCCCGGGTGCCGGTGTCATCCGATACCGACACCGTATTGGCATCGGCGAAATACACGGTGGCGCCCACATTGGCCACGGTAATGTCGCCGGCTTGGCGAACTTGAACTCGCCCACCTCCACCTCGGCGGTCAGTTCCCCATCCAGTCCGGCGCCGTTGTCGGCGGCAGGGTCACCATGCCCACGCAGCTGGCGGTGCCCAGCACATTGGTGAGGTAGCCGGCGCCAGCACCACCGGCTCGCCGCTGATAGGCGATGCCGGCCTTGACGGATACGCCCGCTTGTTGCCTGTACGTTTGGCGATCATTGCCTGCTCCTTTGCGTTGATAAAGCCTCTTCACTCAGCCCGTGCCTTGAGCACCGCCAGCTCTTCCTCGGTCACCGGCCGGCCTGGTCTCTCTCTTTCTTGCCCTGGCTGCCACTGAGGGCCGCCAGAGGCTGGCGTTGGCTGAGCATGGCGCTAAAGCGCGCCACCCCCTGCTGACGGGCGAACTGGCCCAGGTAGTCTTCTTCACAGGCCAGCACCGGCCTTCGCCCTGCCTGGCTGATTCAACTGCTCGGCCTTGTCGGTGTCGCTGGCGGCTGAGCACCGCCAGTTCACGGCCAGGGCGTCGTAGGTGGCCTTGGGCACATAGCGGCTGAGATCCACGCCCTTGTCCTGGGCAGAGAGCGCGGCCACTCTGCCCTCCAGTTTCGGTGCTCTTTTGGGTCAGGGCGTCGAGGGCGGTCAACGCCGCCGGCCCTGCTCCTCGGTGGGGGCGGTGTCGGCCGGCAGCTCGATACCGAGCTTGCCCAGCAGTTGGCAAAGCAAATCGTTCATGGGGTTTTCCTCCGCAGGGGGTAATAAACGGGCGGCCAGGCTGGCAGGGAAGCCATGCCCACCACGCCCGGATCATTGGTGATGGCGGCCATGCGCAGCTCCAGCGGCCGGCCGGTGTCGTCGTAGGGAAACACCGCCGACAGAAAGCGGTATTCGTGCCGCTCGATAAAGCCCTGAGCCCGCTCGGTCCAGCGTGGCTTGATGAACAGCCCCTGGTCCTCGCGCCACTGTATTTCGGCGCCGTTGAACCAGCCGGCCGCCGGGGCCGGCTTGCCGTTTTTGGCGGCATGCAGGGTCTGGTGCTCGTAGTCGATCAGCAGGTCCTGGCCCAGTGCCTGGGCGCGGGCAATCAGCCCGGCGGCGATGTCGCCGTCGAGCTGCCAATGGCCGCCGGGCACATCAAAGGGCCGGCCATCACGGGCCTTGAAACGCCCGGCCGGCAGCAACTGGTGCCAGCCGTCGTGGCTGTCGGCCAGCTCGGCGGTGAGAATGGCCAGGCGCTCGTGCTGACCGGCGGTCAGCACGGCCAAAGGGCAGGGGGTGAGAAAGCGGATACGATGTTCATGCCGCCAGTATCGGCGGCGAGGGGAGTCAGGCGGGTTTATTAGGGCGCAAAGAAAAAGCCACCCTGGGGTGGCCTGTATAAAAAGCGAGTTCGCCGGTTACAACCACAGGTCGTCGTCTTCGTCGTCCTCGTCTTCTACTTCCGGAACGGGCTCTCCGTTCAACACCGGATCGTCAACCCGCACATACCATTTGTCCAGCAGGATAAACTCATCCAGGCAACGCCATGAATCGCTTACGCCAAAGGCATCGCAGATACGGCCACCTACTACCTTGTCTTTCTCAAAGGCACTGATGCGACCGAGCAGGATCTTATCTCTGTCCACCCGACCAACATACAGCGTCACTCCAACCCTGATATTGGACTGCGCCTGTGCCGCCGGCATAAACAGCAACTGCTCATATTCCTTGGCCTGAGCAATGCCCGCCCACAGCATGAAAATCAGTGTCAGTATTCTTGTCATCGGTGCATTCCTTGTTCTGGTTGAAACAAAACTACTGCTCTTCTATCTCGGCCAGCTCGGCCCGAATAACCAATGCTGACTTAATGTCACCTTTGAGCTGCCTGGCATTAATACGCAAGCGCACGGGCTGACGACGCCACTCCCCCTCCTGCAGTGCATCCAGGTAACGTCGTTCCAGGGTATTGTCCTGTACCTTGGCGATAAAAACGTCGCCGGAATCAAGACTTTTCACCTTCACCTTGAACGTCATCCGCCCAGCCGGTACCAAGGCCAGTGGCATCGATACAGATGCGGTGACAGCGCTCGAACCAGGGCCACAGGATGGCTTCCTGCTCCGATTTGCGCATGTTTTGCAGGCACTCGACGTGCCGCGTGTACAGCACGTCACCCAGTTTCTCTCCAGTATCCACAGCACGGTAAGGTCTTTTTTACGGCCTATATCCACACCGGCAAACAGTGTGCCCCCTTCCTGCTGCTGCCAGTTGGCATCGGCGGGGGTACTCGGCGGAAGCGATCAGGTCGTACTCCAGGAACGCCACATCGTCATCGGCCGGATTGCACATGTACTCCTGTTGGAACGACTCCTCGTCTGCACAGCCAGCGCGGACAAAATCAAAATACGCAGCCTCGTCCATCACCTGCCGTTCGTCATCGGCCGGCAGCATCTGTTGCAGCTTGAAAAGAAAGCCCTGCTCCAGGGCATCCCTGCAGGGTTACCCGGTGCAAGCTGATGTTTTTGGGGTTGCCGTGCTCGCGCACTTCACGCACCAGCTCATTGAAAAAATTATGGCTGCCCCGGTGAGTAGAGATCACTTCCATGCTCCCGCCCCAGGTGATCCCCGGATAGGCGATGGACCAGAGTTTGCGCGGGTCGGGGTGCAGGGCGAACTCGTCGAGCACCCGGCCACCCCGTTTTCCCGCTTGGGCGTCAGGATTGGAACTCATGGAGTGAATACGCCGGCCACTGGCAAA
Source organism: Zobellella denitrificans (assembly GCF_002407485.1). Lineage (NCBI taxonomy): Bacteria > Pseudomonadati > Pseudomonadota > Gammaproteobacteria > Aeromonadales > Aeromonadaceae > Zobellella > Zobellella denitrificans. Next base: position 2,391,993 of record NZ_CP012621.1, read on the forward strand.
CTCCAGTACATAGGCGGATATTCTGCTGCTCTCATCTATCACGATTTGGCCCAGGTCTTTGGCGGCCATACTCATGATGCCCGCCCACATCTTGCAGTCCTCAATAAACAGCCGGGCCTGCAAATCGTCGCGGCTGCTGACCCACTGATCGCGTAGTGCGCCCTGGGCGGCGGTACGCTCGTCACAGGCATACGCGGTTGACCAGGACAACCCTATCTGGCGCGATTTTTCCATTAGCTTCAGACGACTGTCGTCCTTAATCCACGCCGACTGATACGGCAGAAAAATGCCATCAGGATTAACCGGTATACATTTGGCGTTGCCTTTGCGCTTCATCAAACTATCCCCAACGCTTCACGAATCGCCGCCTTGGTCTCTTCGGTTACGCCCCCTGGTTGGGCATGGCTTCCAGCTTGGCGCGTTGTTCATCCCCAGCAGCTGTTGACGGATCTCCTTCTCCCGCCGGTGACTGCTCATGGCCGCCGCTTCCAGGCGCTGGGCGCGAGCATGGCGTCTTTCACCATGCCGATGTCCACCTCTTCATTCGGGCTTTCGGCCTGGCGCATCATGGCCTTGAACAGCTGGGTGCGGCCGATTTCCAGGATCATGCGGCTGAGGTCGCCGGTAGGTTTGTCGCCCAGTTGCGAGACCAGGGCATTGGACACCTCCCGCAGTTCGCGCAGGTCCTTGCCAATGGATTCAATGCGGGTGGCGTAGCGGTTGAGCCCGGATCGGCTGAGCTGCATGTCTTCCGGCAGGTTGTGCTGTTCGATCAGGTCGTTGATGCCGTCGAGAATGTCCTGCTGGGTGAGCCGGCCGTCGCGCAACATGGCGTCCAGCTCCCGGCGAATGGGCTCGGGCAGCAGGTCCACCTTGGAACGCCCGGCCCCGGGTGGGTTTGTCGGTCATGGCTCAGTCCCCCCGGGGGCGCTTGATGCCGGGCACCCGAGCGCGGCCGGTGGCCACGTCTTCGCCCGGCCGGTGAGGCTGGCCACGCGGGTGCCCATCACCTGCTCCAGGGTGATCAGGCCCTGCTCGGCCAGCCAGGCCAGTTGGGTACGGGTTTGATCGCGGCTGATGGGCACCGCACAGCGATTCACGCCGTCGCACAATATCGATTCGTTCAGGGCCTGACCTGCTTCCCACAACAGGCGCAGGATCACCAGCCGTTGATGCTCGGTCATCAGTTCAGCCATCGCCATTAGCTTTTCTCCTTTAATTCATTTTCCAGCAGCAAATCACTCAGCCGCTCCAGCCGGCTCAGCACCGGGCGGATTTCCTTGAGATCGCCGCGCAACTCGCTGACCTCCAGCCGCAGTGCCGCCAGTTCGTTGTGACCGGGCAAGTCCGATACCTTGGCTTCCAGATGGGCCAGTCGTTGCTGAACCGCCGTCATCTCACCATTCAGTGCCTGGGTTTCTTCCCGCTTGGCATAGGTTTTACCCAGCAGGCTCAACCCCACGGTGCCGACCAGGCTCAAGGCGGCCAGCACCGGGGGCCAGTTATTGGCGATAACGTCCCACACGAGTAGCCTCCTGCTTTTCTCGGATGTGCTGGCAGTCGACGCAGCGCACGGCATTGACCCGCGCCACCCGTTCGGGCGGGATGGCGATTCCACAGGCCAGGCAGTAGCGGCCGTGGGCATCCTGATCCGGGCGCTCCTGTGGCCGGTTACGGTGATTGGCCAACAGCCGTTCCCGCTCCTCGGCCTCCAACTGGCTGGCCCGGTCGAATATATCGCTCGCTCACGGCTGACCCCCTTGGCGATAGCGCCCAGCACACCGGGCAGTTTCTGGCCGCTGCTTTGGGATAGGGGGCGAAGCCGTCGAGGGTGCGCAAGCCGATATAGGCCCAGCAGGGGGCGGCCAGCAGACTCGCCACGGCGATCTCGGCTCCCTCCTCGGCCAGGCCGCCCAGGCGCGCCGCCTCCGCCGCCAGGCAATAGAGCGCGGTCAACCAGAACGAGCGCCGGGCCAGCAGCGGCCGGGTTTCGCGCACCAGCTCGTCGCTGGCCTGGTCACCGCCACGGATGGTGGCCTGGGTTTGCTCATGCTCGGCCTGCCGGTCCTGCAGCCGGGCCAGTTCCCGATCCACCTCCAGCCGCAGCGCCTCGCTCTCGGCCTGGGCATGGATGCGGGCCAGCTCTACCTGGTGCTCCGCCGGCAGCCCCTGGATGACGTTGGCCAGCGCCTTGGTTCGGTCGCCCGGGCTGATGCCCGCAACGTTGCCCACCTGTTCGGTGAGGGTGGCGATAGTGTCGGCGGTAGCCTGGGCCTTGCCGCCCAGCAGTTGGCCCACCGAGCGCAGCAGACCGGGGCCGTGTTCAGTGGCCAGCCGGGCAATGCCGGTGGCCGTGGCGATCAGGGATAGCGGTTCCATATCAGGCGGCCCTCCGCTCATGCTGGCCAACTACCTGCCAGCAGGCATCGGTCAACTCTCTTAAACGGTTGTGCCAGCCCTCGATAAACACACCCTGAGCGGGCTTGGTACGCAGAATGCGGGCATAGAGCCGGGCGCGGCGCAGATTGAGCCGGGCGATCAGCCACTCGGGGTCGGCGCCGGTAACGGCGGCGCGGGTTTTCGGGCCCACCAGGCCGTCGGGTTTAACCCCGGCCACTTCCTGCAGCAGCTTGATGGCCACCAGGTAGCCGTGCTGCACGGCGGCATCGAGTACCGCAAGCGACACGCCGTCTTGCCATTCATGGCAATGAGCCGACTTCCAATAGTCCCGGTGATAGAGAAACACCGCCCGCTCGCGGCTGAGGTTTTTAATGTCTTCATGCGGGTAGGCGCGTTTGGATATGCCGTGTTTCGTTTCGCCGCCCGGATCATTCGGGTGGATGATGTAACCGCCGTCGGGCCTGAAGCTGCCCTCGGCGGCAAGAATAAAGGTCACGCCGTGGCGAAACGCCTCGCCGTAGGCCGGATTGAATGCGAATACAGACATGACAGAGGCCACTTGGTGAACAGGTGGCCTCAGGGTAACGGGGGGAAAGACTCAGGCGGGTTTATTGCGCGTTAAAGGGGCCGAACAGGTCAGGTTGCTGCCGGCCCCGGTGCAGGGCGCGCTGCTGCCGCAAGATGGCGTAAAGATGGGGCTGACTGAGCCGGAATTTGCTGGACAACTCGTCCATGTTGCGGCCGTTGAATTCGGCCCAGATCATATCATCGCGCAGGGCGTCTTTCAGCTTGTCGCCGGTGGGCAGGTAGTAGACCCGCCCCCCCAGAAAGTGCGCCACCGCCCCGGCCTGCTTGCCGGCCATGCGCCGGGCCTGATCGGAGGCCAGCCCCTGGCGCTCCAGCTCGGCGGCCATCACGTCAATCAGCTCCGCCAGGCTCTTGGGCCATTTGCTGCCCAGCTCATCCTCCGGCAGTTGATCCATTGCGGTCCAGCAGTTGCCCCAGTTGCTGGTGCTCGTCATTAAACAGCTTGCGTTGGTGCTCCATGGCACCTCCCCGTTCAGTCTCAAACATAACCTGATTATTTATCCAGCGGATCCCGAGTGCAACCCCCAAAAAAACCCGCCGAAGCGGGTTTTATCAGTTTGTGCGGCGCTGGCCTCCGCGCCTAAACGCCCAGTCAACCACGGGTATAACTGGCGATATGGCCCCGTTCATTGAGCGGGGGCGGGTCACCCCCGGTCGGCGATGGCCTGCACCATCTCCCGCTTGTGCCAGTTCTTCAGCGCCTCCAGCACCCGCCAGGCAAGATCGGGGGTCAACCAGCTGACATTGCCGACCCCCACCCCGTGGTTGATGACCACCGTAGTGCGCTGGCACCAGCGGTTAAGGGCGGTTTCGCTGTTGTCGCGCAGGAAGCCATCCTGGCCCATCTGTATCCACAGGCCACGTATTTTGTCGGCCTCGGCGGTGCGGGCATAGCCCGAACGGGGGCTGTATTTGCGTTTGGGCTTAAGGCGCTTGAACCCGGCCTTTTCACAGGCGGCCAGCACCTGCTCCAGCTCCTTGTCGTTCATGGCGCTGCAGCTGGCCTTGCCGGTGGCGCCCTCCAGCAGGGCACGGTAGGCGATCTCGTCCAATTTCAGCTCACGCTTGGCCACATGGATCAGCTGTATCAGGCGGTTACGCATCGGTCACCCCCAGCTTGCCGGTCTCGCGCCCGGTCATGCCGGGGTTGAGCTGTACCTGGCGGCCAGCCACAAAACCCTCACCCCGGGCATTGTCGCCCCCGCGCACGCTGCCGGCACTGCGGCCGGTGGTGGTGCCATTGGGCTTGATCACCTGCTCCTGGTAGCGCCGCATCAACACCTGCTCCCGCTCGCTCGGCACCAACTTGTCTACCGCCTGCCGCACCCCATAGCACCACCCTTCGCAGAACTGATCTGCCCGGGCGGTTTTGTTGGCCGGCTTCATCCGCTTGCTTAACCCGGCGATGTAGTCCTTGCGGGCCCGGGCCAGCTGGCGGCGCAGCACGTCGTGGCAATAACCGGCAATCTCCGCCCGCTCCGCCAGGCCGTAGAACCGTACCTGTCTGGTTGCGCTGAACAGCTCCCGGGTTATCACCGCTTCCACCCCGAACGCCTCCCGGATCAGGCTCACCAACATCAGCGACCAGCGCGGCGGCTTGTCCGAGTTGGTGGCCATGCGCACCAGGCTCTCGCCCAGGTCGGCCAGTTCCAGGGCATCGGCATCGATCTTGTGCTCGGCCATCAGCTTCTGCGCCTTGGCCAGGGCGTTGGCCGCCTCATGGGGGTTGCCCGACTGAGCCAGGGCCATCAGCTTTTTCAGCTTTTCCATCACACGCTTATTCACCGGCCACCTCCGCCATGTTTCGATACCCAATCCTCACCAGTTCCAGTCCCTCTACCCGCTTGAACTGGGCAATCATGCGCGTGGCCGAGCCCCAGGTGTCGGTCGGCATTTCCACTGCCGCATCCAGGTTGGGGAACAACCGCTTCACCTGGCGCTTGCCAAACCCCTTGGTCAGCCGCTCCTGTTCCTTACGGCTGTAAAGGGCCGAGCGCTTCACGCTCCAGAACAGCGGCACCAGCGCCACTTCCGGGTCACTGCAGGGGTGCTTCTCCGGCTCCCTGACCGCCAACAGCCAGGCACCTTTAATGGTACCGTTCAGGTAAACCCGGATAACCAGCTTGCGCTTATGATCCAGCCGGGCCTGACAGCTGATTCGGTGGCCCTGGTAAACAAACTCCACGCTGCCGCTGAAGCTGTCCCACAGCTCGGCCCGTACCGCTTCCCACTGCGCCTTAGTGATCGCCATCGTCGGCCTCCTGCGTTGCATCCAGTTCGATTAGCCCATGAGCATCCGGCAAAGGCTCTTGCCAGCGCGGGCAATGGGTGTTCAGCCATACGCGGGCTTGTTCGTCACTCATGCGCTGCTGTTTCAGATAGCCAAGCAGTTGCTGCTGGTGGTTCATGACGCCACCCCCATCTGATGCAGTTCGGCCACCAGGTCGAGCTTGAGGCGCAGGGCCTCGGTGGCCAGCTCCGGCCGGCCCGCCCCGTTAGCGGCGGGGCAAAAGTCGTCCAGCTTTTTGATGACCGATTGCTTGGCGTCCGGCGCCATGGCAATGGCCGCCTCCCCGAAGATCCGGGTGAGGTGCGTGTCTAAATTGTGTGTTTGCATGTGTTGTCTCCGCCTTGTTTGCGATAAACAGTGAACGGATGACAACCGGGGCCCTGGCTGCTCATCAGTGCCCGGCCACCACGCCGGACAGACGCCCCCACAGGGGCGTTTCGCTTAACCCACCTCGCCCTCTATCTTCCAGCGGCTGCGGCGGTTATCGGTAGCGCTGTGGGGGTATTCCTCCAGCAGCGTCACTGACCAGCGGCGGAACAGCTTGCCCGCCAGCGCTTCTACCGCTTGGGCCTGGCTGTGGGTGCAGCTGGCCTGCTGGCCGCACACCCGGTCGGTGCGAAAGCTGCCGCCGCTCTCCCTTACCGTGACCTCCAGCGCTTCCAGCCCGGCAGTGGTTTTTTCCATCGTCTCTTCCATCTTGCCCTCCCTTTCATCAGGCCACATGCTGGCGGTTGATGCCCCGCTCCACCCAGCGGCGGGCGTGGCGGCAAAAGTCGGCGCGCAGCTTGCACCACAGCAGGTTCTCCAGCTGGCAAGCCCATTGGTAGGCCTGCTCCCAGGCCTCGGCGGCCTGGTAGTAACACTGCTCCCTCTCCAGTTGCGCGGCCTGTTCGGCCAGCTTGCGATACGTGCTCATTCAGTCTTCCTCCGTGCCCAGGGGAGCCGGGGCCAGCCCGGCTATCCATTTAAGGGCGTCGAGCACGCCCTCCTCATAGGTGGCATCCGGGTAGTCGGTGCCGTTCAGGTCAATCCGCGTTTCGGCCTGGGTCAACTGGTCGGCAATGTCGCCCTCGGTCACCCTGGCCTGGAACAGCTCGTTCACCCCAGCCTCCCGCTGCACAGCAGCCACAGCCATACCAGGACTTCAAGACCGCATACCACCAGCAGACCCAGCGCCAAAAAGGCGGCAAAGTCCAAATGCTTCAGCGCTTGCTTCATATCGCACCTCACAACTTGGCCGGGTCCAGGGCGATCTGCAGGTAGCGGCCGTCGCCCTGGCGTTCGTACATGCGCACATAGGTGCTGGTGCCGTTCACCTGAATGGCGTCGGCAATGGCGTCCATGGCCTCTTTCCATTCCGGGTCGGCAATGTCCAGCTGCCGCAGGCTGAGCACTTGGTTTACATCGATGCGGCCCTGCTTGTTGACCCGGAAGGCGTGTTCAATCAGCGCCTTCAGCTCGCTGCGGGCACCGTCGCTCCAGCGGGCAATGCACTGGTCGATCAGCGCCTTGGCGGCCTGTATCCGTTCATCAAAAACCCGGTGCTCGCCCACCGCCCGCACCAGCTTGTAGCGACCGTCGAAGCTGGTCAGCGTCACGTTGCCCTTGGCGCCGCCGTACTCCACGCCGTATTCCTCGGCGGACAGGTCCACAAAGTCGGCAATCTCAGCCATGGCACCCAGCTTGAAGGCGGCCAACGCCTCCCGGTGCGCCTTGGCCTTGGTGATGATGCCCAGCACCAGGTCGTCGCGCAGTTTGTCGATGGGGGCGATCCGCTCCTCCGGCACCAGGTGGCCCATGGCGTTCTGGCGAAAACCGGCGGGAATGGTGGTATCAGTGTGTTGCATTGCTGTGCTCCTGCTGCTTTTCGTTGATATCGTTCAAGATGATGGCCATCAGCTCAGGGAGGTTTTTGGCCAGTCCCTGGGCCAATGCCCAGGCAAGGGTTTTCTGGTTTCCACCAGCCACCTGACAGGTGCCAGACAAGGCACCGTTGGCTTCGTTAATTTCTACGGTCAAAGTCACCTTGCTCATGCCGCCTCTCCTTCTGCCCAGGTCACAACACACCCACCCAGGCGAGCGGCCCATACCCGGCGGCGCAGGCCGTTTACGGTTTGGGTGATTTCCACCGCAGCTCCGGCCAGATCCGGGCAGGGCTGGTCGATTTCAATATAGGGCCGGCGCGGGGCGGCCTTTACCGCCCGGGCCATGACCCCGCGTTCCGCCAGCCAGCGCACGGCGCGGCGGGCCTGATTGTGCATTGCCACTGTTTGAGCCATGTTCAAGTCCTCTTGTATTTGCGTTGCCATAACAGGTCGTTTAAACGCTGGGCCACCTGGCGCAGCTCCCGGCGCAGCAGCTCCACGTGGCGGGCGTCGTCCCCCGCCGCCATGCGCTCGCAGTAGGCCAGTTGCTGCTCCAGCAGGTAGCGCCCTTCCTCCGCCGGCTGTACGTCAATCCGCTGGGTGGTGGCGGTGCTGGCAAGCCGGGAGTGCGGGCAGCCGGCCCGGCAGGCCCGATACAGCCGCACCCGCTGGGGGTTGCTGGCGGTAAAGGGCCGCTTCTGGTTCTCTTCGCATTCGTGCACCGGCAGCCGTCCCAGCACCGGGCATTGCACGCAGCGATCCAGGTACGCGCCCTCCACCTTGGTGCGCAGGGTGTCCAGGTTGCCGCCATAGGTGCCCTTGAGGGCCTGGTTCACCATGGCGGCGCTGACACCCAGCTCCTCCGCCACCTTGCGCTGGGATGACTGGCTCACCCGCTCCCTGAGTGCGTCCAACCATTGTTCGCTCATAATTCCTCCCGATAGGGGTACAGCTGCTGCCGCGACGGCACATAGACCCCGCCCGGCTTCACCTGCGGCGGCTCGGTCCCCGAGTCCAGATTCAGCCGGTACAGCACCCGCCCCTCTTCGCGGTTCACCACCCGCAGCAGCCGGCTGCGCTCCAGGGCCCGCAGGTAGCGGCGGGTGGTGATCTCCGAGGCGCGGGCGGTGGCGGCCACCTCGGCCACGGTGAACATCCGCAGGATGCGCACGCTGTTCCAGATCCGCTGGTGCACTAGGGGCTGCTTGCGCGGTTGCTTGCGCTTGAACAGCGGCAGGGGGCTGGCATCCAGCAGGCGGTAGCGGTGGCTGAGCGCACCACGCCCCTGCCACACCCGCTCCAGCCGGCCCGCCTTGTTGAGCAAGGCGAGGAAGATGCGGGCGTTTTCGCTGTTCATACCCACCGCCTGGGCCACCTGTTCGGCGCTAAAGTCGTGTTCCCGGGCATGGCACAGGCAGAGGAACTGCCAGGCCAGTCGACGTTTTCCCATGCTCACATCACGCCTCACCGGTTGTTCTTGAACGGCTGGCTACCCCAGTGCGCCAGGGTGACGCAGTCCAGTTCGTTGGCCTTGGCCAGACGCTCGATCTTGTCCAGGCCGATGGCAATGGTGCGCATTTCGCCCTTGGCCTGGCGGCGCAGTTCGTCCAGCAGGTCCACGTCTATGCCGATGCCGTCATCGAGCATGGCGTCGGCGGCGATTTGCACGTCTTCCAGGTCGGCGGGCTTGAACTCCACCCACTCGCTGATGCGGTTGAAGAACTGGCGACGGGTGCTGATGCGCCGGGCGATCTGATCCATGCCAATCAGCACCACCGGCACCTCGGTGCAGTCGTACAGGTCGCGCACGGTTTCCAGCAGCTTGACGTCATCCATCAGGTAGTCGGCCTCGTCGATAAACAGCGGCCGCTCGTACATGCTCATGTGCTCCAGGATGTAGTCCACCATGCGGGCGGTGCGGGCCATGGGCTGGGCGCCCAGTTCCCCCATCACCCGGCCCAGCAGGCTGCTGGGGGTGTCGGCCGACAGGGCCCGTACATAGATGCCGTTCACCTGGTTGAACAGGTAGGTCACGGCGGTGGTCTTGCCGTAGCCGGTTTCCCCGTGGATAAGCCCTATACCGGGCACCCCCAGGGAGCGGTTGCACAGGTTGTCAAACGCGTCTTGCGCGGCCACCACGTTTTTCACTGGCGCTACTACGTTTTTCATCACATACTCCTTTCTTCTTGGTTTTGGTTGACCCGTCCGGGTCGGCTATTGGCGGGGCGTTAGCGGCTCTCACCCCAGCTTGCGCCCCGCCATCATTTCTTCTATCCGCTTGGCCCCCAGCACGTTGCGCCGCTTGTAGTCCTCCAGCCAGGCGGTTTCCTTGGCCGTCAGTTCACGCTCCAGCGACTGCTGGGCCAGTTGCCGGGCCTTGTCGTGCTCGTTGCGGATCAGCAGCCCCTGCTGTTGCTGTACTTCTTCCTGGCGCTGTTCAATCGCCTCGCGCTTAAGCGCCAGGTGGGCCAGTTCGGCCTCGGAATAGCGGTTTTCCTCCGGGTTTTTCAGCCGGCTGGCCACGTCGCCCAGGGCGCGGATGGCATCAACGCCATGCTCCCGGCTGCCGGTGGGCAGTTCGGCCAATTTTTTGGCCTGCTCGGTAAAGTGATCCACCACGTCCTGATGCAGATGCTCCACGCCAAAGGTCTTGGCCAGGTTCTGCATCTCTCGGCGAAAGCCGCGCAGGACCTTGGCGTCTTCCTTCTTCTTGGTGCGGTACTGCTCGGGATTGATGTCCCGGCCCAGCAGGTTGGTGTCCACCACCTCCACCCGTTCTTCCCAGCTGCCCTTGCGGTACACGAAGGCGCGTCCCACGTCGGCCGGATCCTGAAACACCTGCACCCGCTGGCCTTTCCAGTTGTGCTCCAGCAGTTCGGGTGCGGTGTAGCGCAGCCCGCCCAACTTGATAAAGCCCTTGAGCACGGTGGCCTCGCCCACGAAGTTCAGCAGTACGTCCAGCGCGTCGGCGTCTTCTATCACCCTGGGTTGGTAGCGACTTTCGCGGTACACCTCGTCCGGGCAGCGGCCGTTCATGCCGTCACCCTCGTGGGGCTGGCGGTGGTAATAGGCGTCCACCCAATCGTCCAGCAGTTGCTGCAGCTCGGCCTGGGTCATGCGCAGATCGAACCCGTCCTTTTCATGCTCGGGCTTTCGCTTTTCTTCCAGCCGCTTGGCGAACTCCTTGCGCGCCTCTATCACCTCCCGATCCGCCACGTTGTGGCCGATATAGCCCGGCAGCAGCTCGATAAGCCCGTGGCTGAGGGTGTGGAAGAACCGCTCGATAAAGGGCTTTTCCCAGCCGCTGTAGGCATTGGCCCGGCTGATCTCCAGCCCCAGCAGGCTGCAGATGGCGGTGGTGCGCTTGGATACATAGTCGGAACCGTTGTCGGTACGCACCAGGCCGCCTTCGTTCACCGAGCCCCAACTGAGCAGGGTCTTGCGCAACAGCAGGCAGATGCCTTCCGAACTGGAGGTGGGCGAGACCAAGAGCCGCACCCGGCGGGTGTAGGCGTCGATCACCGCGATGATGCTGTGCCGGCCTTCCTTGAGCATTGCGTCCACCGGGGTGGAGTCAAACTCCCACACGTCGTTGGGGGCACTCACCCAGGGGTACATCCGTTCCACCGCGGTGCGGTATTTGTCGTTGTACTTCTTGGGGTTGGTGGCAAAGGTGAAGGCCGCCTCGTGCTCCTTGAGCCAGCCGGTCAGCCAGCGCCGCAGGCTGGAGGCACTGGGCACCTCCCAGGCCAGGCCGTTCTTGGCCACGTAAATGTCCAGCAGCCGGTGCAACTGATTCCACTTGTTGGCCAGGTGCGGCTTGGCGGTAACCAACGCCTTGAGGAAGTCGGCCATGTCCGGGTTTTCGGCCACCTTGTGCTGGCGTTCGTTGCGATAGCGCCCGGCCAGCGCGGCCATGCCCTCGGTTTCCAGGGTTTTGCTCCAGCGGCGCAGGCTGGCGAACGACACCGACTGCACCAGGGCGTAAACCTCGGCAGGCAAGCTCAGCTCGCGCCGGTTGTAGGCATCCACAAAAGCCTGCTCGCCTTTCACCCGTTGCCGCACTTCGGCATAGGGGGCGCAAAAGCGCTCCAGCGCCTGCACTATGGTGGCCCGGGCTTCCGCTCGCTCCCGCTTGTGCGGGGCCATGGTCACCAGTTGGCGGATGCCATTGGCCATCGCCCGCCGATCCGGCTGGCCGGTGGCCAGCCTGGCCATGGCGCGTCCGGCCGCAACGGCGGGGGCATTACTCTTGGCAATGGCTTCCGCTTCCCGCTTGGCCAGGGCCTGGCGGGTTTCCAGCGGCAGGCTGGAAAGGTGGTATTCCAGGCCCTTGGTGCCGGCCCGCTTTTGACTTTGCCACCCGTCTTTTTCTGCTCGGCTGCGAACTCGCCTGTCGGTTGACGGCATGCCGTCAATACCGGCTAGCTCTTGCGCTGAGAACCATTCCTTACTCATGCTCGCCTCCCATCAGATCGCAGCCGATGGTCTCGGACAGCTCCTGAATAATGGCCTTGGCATGTGGCCGCTTGGGATGCCGTCCGGTATCCGGTGCGAACATTTGGATGCAGTGCAGAACGGTGCGGGGGTGGTAGCCATGCGCCAAGGCCCATGACCGGCAGGTCATCCCCTGGGCTCTAAGAGCCGCATGGATATGGTTGGCATTGTCTATCTTCATGACGTATCACCGTGTTAGTATTTTGGGTTAACTGTCGCACTGGGCATCTAGCTAAATGCGACACATATACAGCATTGATCAGACACATATGTTGCGTCAACACCTTTTTGTCGCGTCCGATTCACTGGTTGCGGCATATTTGAAGCAACAAAAATTAACCCCTTATATATCAGTGGCTTATATGGAAACGGACGAAAACCAGCAGAATCAGACAGAAGGTCCGATTCTCCCTGAAGGGATCGGACGCTTTAACGAGCGACTGAAAGAGTTAATCGGACAGGAAAGCATGAGAGCTTTTGGTCGCAAGGTTGGGATCAGTGACACAACCATCCGCAAATATCTGACCGGTGAGACTGAACCCACCCTCAGCCGATTGGCCGCAATTGCTGTAGCTTGCGACATATCTGTCGAATGGCTGGTGACAGGTGAAGGCACCAAGGAACCCTGGCCGGAAGATATGTACTGGGGCGGGCCGGCGACGGCTGCCCAGGAAAGCCCCTGCGTCTGTAAGGACGAATTCGATGAAGAATATGCCCTGATCGAGGGCTACCATGTAGCCGTCAGCACCGGGCATGGTGCCTTTGGCGAGGGAGCCGAGGTTACCCGTCGCCTGGCCTTTCGCAAACGCTGGCTCAACTATCGCGGCTTTCGCCCCGAACAGCTCAAGGTGGTGTTCGCCCGGGGCGACTCCATGGAACCCACCATCAAGGACAACGACAGCCTGCTGGTGAACCTGGCCAGCACCAACCCCATCGACGGCAAGATCTTCGTGGTGCGCCTGGGCGACCAGCTTTATGCCAAGCGCATCCAGAAGCGCTGGGACGGCGGCATAGAGCTGATTTCGGACAACAAGGAATACCACACCCAGGCCATCCCCGCCTCCGAACTGGAGCACCTGCAGGTCATCGGCCAGGTAGTGTGGATAGGTAAAGACATCAGCTGATAGCCCCGGCTGTTTATCCACAGCGCACAAACGAAAAAGGGGCGTATCAAACGCCCCTTAAACACTCAACCCCGCCGACTTTATCAAACCGCCCGTACCGGGCCGCCGTCCGCCGCTTTTATCAATCTTGGCGCCACGCCGCCCGAGCGCGTTCCGTTTTTATCAATTCGAGCGGCAAACGGCCTCGCGCCGCCGCCGACCACGCCATGCCCCGCAAACCCTTGCCAGCCCTGGCTTCGTCCCACCTGATCCCGTTTCCTCCTGCCTGCTCCCGGTTTATCAATCTCTGTGGTGGGTTACACATTCCCCGCTCCATTCCTGAGCTGTCACAATTTGGTGCCCCATTCCGGCCCGTTTTGCCCGATTCAAATAGCCACTTTCACCATTTTGGGGCACTTTATGCCCCCAAATAATAAAAAACGGTGCCAACCCGGGGTCGGCACCGTTTTTTCGGTTCAGGGTCCGGAGCGGACAGGGATCAGCGGCTGCCGGTCAGGCTCTTTATCTCCGCCGCCATGATTTCCGCCAGGGGGCCCAGTATCACCTGCAGGTTCTGCTCGCCCAGCTTGACCACGCCCTTGGCGCCCAGCTCCTTGAGCCTGGCTTCGTCGACCCGGCTCCGATCCTTCATGGTCAGGCGCAGGCGGGTGATGCAGGCGTCGATATTGGCCAGGTTGCCTTCTCCACCCAAGGCCTCCAGGTACTCCCGCGCCAGCTGGGACTTGTCGGTGACGCTGCGGCCCGAGGCCAGCGGCTCATCGGCTTCCCGCCCCGGCGTCTTCAGGTTGAGCAGCTTGATGGCGAAATAGAAGGTGGTGAAGTAGACGGCACCGAACACCAGGCCGATGGCGACTAGGGTCCAGGGCCTGGTGGCCAGGCCCCAGTTCAGTACCATGTCGAACAGGCCGGCGGAGAAGCCGAAGCCGTGCAGCACCCCGAACAGGTTGACCACCACCAGCGACAGGCCGGTGAGCAGCGCATGGATGCCGTACAGTACCGGCGCCAGGAACATAAAGGTGAATTCCAGCGGCTCGGTGATGCCGGTGAGGAAGGAAGTGACCGCCACCGACAGCAGCAGGCCGCCCACCTGGGCTCGCTTGTCCCTGGGCGCGGCCAGCACCATGGCCAGGGCCCCGGCCGGCAGGCCGAACATCATCACCGGGAAGAAACCGGCCATGAACACCCCGGCGGTGGGATCACCGGCAAAGAAGCGGTGCAGGTCGCCGCGGGTCGCCTCGCCGGCAATCTGGGTAATGGTGGCCCCGTCCACGCCCGGCACGGCACCGCCCACGCTCAGGGTACGCACCAGGGCCGGATCCATGCAGATATTCTGTATCGCCCCGGCCGCCTCGTAGGTCACCTTGAGACACTCGCCCAGGCCGAACCAGAAGATGGAGTTGACCACGTGGTGCAGCCCCACCGGGATCAGGCCCCGGTTCAGCAGGCCGTAAAAGAACTGGCCGATACCGCCGGAGGTCGATACCGCCATACCGAAGCTGTCGATACCGTGCTGGATGGCCGGCCAGACGAAACCGGCGACAAAGGCCGCCAGCAAGGCCACCAGGCCGGTCATGATCGGCACCAGCCGCTTGCCACCGAAGAAGGCCAGGTAATCGGGCAACTTGACCATATGGAAGCGGTTGTAGCAATGGCCGGCGATGATGCCGGCGATAATGCCACCGAAGAAGGACATGTCGATTTCGCTGTTGATGGTCTTGGCCGCGCCGGTCAGCACGAAGTAGCCCACGGCCCCGGCCAGGGCTGCCGCACCGGCGTCGTCCTTGGACAGGCCGACGGCGATGCCGAGGCCGAACAGCAGCGGCAGCTGGCCGAAGATGGCGCCGCCCGCCTCGGCGATAAAGGGAATGCCCAATAGATCCGGTTGCCCCAGGCGCAACAACAGCGCCGCCACCGGCAGCGTGGCTATGGGTAACATCAACGCCTTGCCTAACTTCTGTAAATAACCCAGCACGTTCACGGCTGCTCTCCTTATGCAATGTCTGTCGGGAGCCTGTTCTGTCCAAACCGGCTTGCACCCAGTCTATGCGGATATAATTCACACAACAAATTAAGATCTGTTTATTTGTGATTAAAATCACTTAAATTGATTATTTAAAGACCGAAATACTGGCCAATAACCCCATCTTATTTTACCATAAAAAATATGATCCCCCTTCGATACTCAACTTAAAAGGTGTCCGCCATGCGTTTAATCCCCCTCTCCACCGCCACCCAGGTCAGCCGCTGGGCCGCCCGCCATATCGCCAACCGGATAGCGGCCTTCGCCCCCAGCGCCGAGCGCCCCTTCGTGCTCGGCCTGCCCACCGGCGGCACTCCCCTGGCCACCTACCGGGAGCTGATCAGGCTCCACCAGGCCGGCGAAGTCAGCTTCCGCCACGTGGTCACCTTCAATATGGACGAGTATGTGGGGCTGCCCAAACATCACCCCCAGAGCTACCACCACTTCATGCACGAGCATTTCTTCAACCATGTGGACATAGCCCCGGAAAACATCAACCTGCTGGATGGCAACGCCCCGGATCTGGAAGCCGAATGCCGGCGCTACGAAGACAAGATAAAACACTACGGCAAGATCCACCTGTTTATGGGCGGGGTGGGCAGCGATGGCCATATCGCTTTCAATGAGCCGGCTTCTTCTTTATCCTCTCGTACCCGGATAAAAACCCTGACCGAAGATACCCGGCTGGCCAACTCCCGCTTCTTCGACAACGACCCGGATCAGGTACCGCGCCTGGCGCTGACCGTGGGCGTGGGCACGCTGCTGGACGCCGAAGAGATCATGATACTGGTGACCGGCCACAACAAGGCCCTGGCCTTACAGGCGGCGGTGGAAGGCAGCGTCAACCACCTGTGGACGGTGTCGGCCCTGCAATTGCACCCGCGCGGCCTCATCGTGTGCGACACCCCGGCCACCATGGAGCTCAAGGTGAAGACGGTGCGTTACTTCGAGCAGTTGGAAGCCGACAATATCAAACACCTGGAGTAAGCCCCCATGTTTGCCCTGACCGAGTGCACCCTGTTCGACGGCGAGCGTCTGCATCAAGACAGCGCGGTGCTGATCGCCGACGGCAAGATAGCCACCCGGCTCCCGGAAAGGGAGCTGGATCCCGAGATCCCCCGCCATGCCCTGGGCGGGGCCCTGCTCAGCGCCGGCTTTATCGATCTGCAGCTCAACGGCTGCGGCGGCGTCATGTTCAACGACGACATCAGCCTGGCCACCCTGGACACCATGCACCAGGCCAACCTGAAGTCCGGCACCACCAGCTTCCTGCCGACCCTGATCACCTCCCCCGATCGGGACATGCGCCAGGCGGTGGCGGTCACCCGGGAATACATGGCCCGCCACCGCCACCAGGTGCTGGGCCTGCACCTGGAAGGCCCCTATACCAACGTCAGGCGCAAGGGCATCCACCCCGAGCAGCAGATCCGTGCGCTGGACGAGCCCATGCTCGCCTTTTTGTGCCAGCACGCCGACGTCATCGCCACCCTGACCCTGGCTCCCGAGTGCAACAGCGCCGACCATATCCGCCGCCTGCATGAGGCCGGCATCCTGGTGTCCATGGGCCACACCGCCGCCAGCTATGACCAGGCCATGGCCGGTTTCGAGGCCGGGGTGGGCTTCGCCACCCACCTCTACAACGCCATGACCCCCACCGCCAGCGGCCGCGAGCCCGGCGCCGTGGGCGCCGTCTACGATCATCCCGAGGTTCGCGCCGGCATCATAGTGGACGGCCACCACGTGCATTACGCCAATGTGCGGCTGGCGCACAAGGTATTGGGCGAACGCCTCTGCCTGGTGACCGACGCCACCGCCGCCGCCGCCGCCGGCCCCGACTTCAGCCAGTTCGATTTCTGCGGCGCCACCGTCTATGTGCGGGATGGGCAATGCCTGGATGAGCGTGGTACACTCGGCGGCTCGGCGCTGACCATGATCGAGGGGGTCCGCAACCTGGTGGAACAGGTGGGGCTGCCTCTGGAAGAAGCGCTGCGCATGGCCAGCCTCTATCCGGCCCGGGCACTGGGCCTGGAGCGGGAGCTGGGCTCCGTCGCCGCCGGCAAGGTGGCTAATCTGGTGGTCTTCGATACGGATTACCGCGTCAGGGCCACCTTGGTAAACGGACGTTTCACAACCCAATGACCCGCGGACAAATCGCCAACGTTGACCTGGTCAAACAGGTCAACAGCTCGGCCGTCTACCGGCTGATCGACAGCCAGGGCCCGATCTCAAGGGTCAAGATCGCCGAGCTGAGCAACCTGGCTCCGGCCAGTGTGACCAAGATCACCCGGACCCTGCTCGAGCACGGCCTGATCCGGGAAATGGAGCACCAGGCCTCCACCGGCGGCCGCCGGGCCATTTCGCTGACCACGGTCACCAAAGACTTCCACCTGGTCTCGGTCAAGCTGGGCCGGGGCGAACTCAACCTGTCGCTGTACGATCTGGAAGGCACCCCCTGCGGCCGGGAAACCCACCCCTTCCCCTCCCAGCCGCAGGACGCCCTGCTGGCGGCGCTTTGCGCCCATATCGCCGACTTTATCGCCCGTCGCGCGGACAAGCTCAACCTGATTGCCCTGTCGGTGATCATGCCGGGCCTCACCGATGCCCTGCGCGGCCAGGTGATCTACCACCCCAGCTACCCGCTGGCCCAGGTCGAGCTGGCCGCCATACTGCGCAAGGCCCTGGGCCTGCCGGTGTTCATCGGCAACGACATCCGCGCCCTGGCCCTGGCCGAACACTATTTCGGCGCCTCCCGCGACTGCCTCGATTCGGTACTGGTGAGCGTGCACCACGGGGTGGGCGCCGGCATCATCACCGAAGGGCGCATCTTCAAAAGCCTGGGACGAGACGTGGCGGAAATCGGCCATATCCGGGTCGATCCCCTGGGCGATCGCTGCCACTGCGGCAACTTCGGCTGCCTGGAAACCATGGTGGCCGACGCCGCCCTGCTGCGCCAGGCGCAGAAGATGCTGGCCCAGGGCTACCACAGCCAGCTCGACCCACAGCGGCTGACCATGGCCGAGCTGTGCCGGTGCGCCCTGGCCGGTGACCAGCTGGCCCGCAACATTCTGGAACGCGCCGCCGAGCACCTGGGCCAGGCCCTGGCCATCATGGTCAACCTGTTCAACCCCCAGAAGGTGCTGCTCACCGGCGCCCTGTGCGAGGCCGAGAACATCGTCTTTCCCCTGATTGGCAAGGCCATCGAATACCAGTCCCTGCCGAGCTTCCACCAGGGACTGCCCATAGTGCGGGCCCATTTCCAGGACGACCAGACCATCGGCGGCCTGGCCCTGGTCAAGCGTGCCCTGCTGGAGGGCGAACTGCTGCAACTCATCATAGAGCCGAAATCATGAACAAAATCGTCTACAGCACGGACCCCGGCTGGCGGGCCGATGACGGTCTGCCGGCCAGCACCAGCCCCTTCCCCGCCGACGGCCTGGTGCGGCTGCGCCGCGAGACCAAGGGCCGCAAGGGGGCCGGCGTCATCTGCGTCTACGGCGTGCCGGCGGAGCAGCTCAAGGAGCAGGCCAAACGCCTGAAATCCCAGCTCGGCACCGGCGGCGCCATCAAGGACGGCGTCATCGAGATCCAGGGCGATCGGCTGGAGCAGGTGGCCGCCCTGCTGACCAAGGCCGGCTTCCGGATCAAAAAGGTGGGTGGCTAAGCCCTTGCTTTTTTGCCTTCGGCGGCTAAAATGGCCGCTCCTGCACAAGGGGGAGTAGTCGCTCTACGCGAGACGGTCGTCAACATGATTGGTGCAAAATCACCATGGCGGCCGTGACCTTTAGGGGTTTGACGAGACCTTTGACAGGCTGATGCCGATACCGGGGACGGGCGGCACGGCTTGCTCATTGGTTGATAACAATCCTGTCCCCTCTGGTATGCATCTTGGAAGCCTTGACCACCTCGACCCTTGCCGTCGCCATCGCCGAAATCGGCGACAAAACCCAGCTGCTCGCCCTGGTGCTGAGCTGCCGTTTCAGAACCCCCCTGACCATCATCCTCGGCATCCTGGCCGCCACCCTGCTCAACCACGCCCTGGCGGGCTGGGTAGGCGTATGGATACAACACTGGCTGGATCCGGACTGGCTGCGCTGGCTGCTGGCCGCCTCCTTCTTCGCCATGGCCGCCTGGATGCTGATCCCCGACCGGCTCGACGACGAAGACGGCCGGTTCCGCCGCTTCGGCCCCTTCATCACCACCTTCGTGCTGTTCTTCCTGGCGGAGATGGGCGACAAGACCCAGCTCGCCACCGTGCTGCTGGCGGCCCGCTTCGTGGAGGATTTCTGGCTGGTCATCGCCGGCACCACCCTCGGCATGATGGCCGCCAACGTGCCCGTGGTGCTGCTTGGCAGGAAAGGCGCCGAGCGCATCCCCATGAAGTGGGTACATGGCGCCAGCGCGGTCATCTTCGTGGGATTGGGCGCCACCACCCTGTGGTGGTAGCCTGAATGGACGCCGCCCCGATACGGGGCGGCGTGCCGGCTTAGCCGTAGATATTGAAGCTTTCGGCGTTGAGCCAGAGGTGGGCCAGAATGCTCACCACATAGCCAAGGAAGATCACCGGTGCCCACTTGAGGTGGCCAAAGAAGGTGTACATGCCCCTGGCCTGCCCCATCAACGCCACCCCGGCGGCGGAGCCGATGGACAGCAGGCTGCCGCCCACGCCGGCGGTAAGGGTGATCAGCAGCCAGTTGCCATGGGACATTTCCGGCTGCATGGTCAGTACCGCGAACATCACCGGTATGTTGTCGACAATGGCCGACAGCAAGCCCAGGGCGATATTGGCATAAACCGCGTTCCACTGGGTGTAGAGCAAGTCGGACACCAGTGCCAGATACCCCATGTAACCCAGGCCACCCACGCACATTACCACCCCGTAGAAGAACAGCAAGGTATCCCATTCGGCGCGGGAAACCCGGCTGAACACGTCGAAGGGCACCACGCTGCCGAGGCGCTTGAGCGCTTCCTCGTCACCCCGTTTCTGGGCCAGGGCCCGTTTGCGCGCCAGCGACCCGGGCAGGGTCTGGCGCAGGAAGTAACCGAAAAACTGCAGATAGCCCAGGCCGGTCATCATGCCCAGCACCGGCGGCAGGTGCAGCAGGCTGTGGCAGGCCACGGCGGAGGCGATGGTCAGCAGGAACAGCAGCACGATGCGGATGGCACCACGCTTGAGCTCCACCTCCTCGTAGAGGGCGGCCGGCTTGCGGTTTTCAATAAAGAAATTCATCACCAGCGCCGGCACCAGGTAGTTGAGCAGGGAGGGAATGAACAGGATGAAAAACTCGTTGAACTTGACGATGCCTGCCTGCCACACCATCAGGGTGGTGATATCGCCGAAGGGGCTGAAGGCACCGCCGGCGTTGGCGGCGATGACGATGTTCACGCAGCACAGGTTGATAAAGCGCTTGTCCCCTTCCGCCACCTTGGTCACCACGGCGCACATCAGCAAGGCCGTGGTCAGGTTATCGGCGATGGGCGAGATGAAGAAGGCCAGAAAGCCGGTCAGCCAAAACAGGGATTTGTAACTGAAGCCCTTGCGCACCATCCAGGCCCGCAGGGCATCGAACAGGCGGCGCTCTTCCATGGCGTTGATGTAGGTCATGGCCACCAGCAGGAACAACAACAGCTCGGCGTATTCCAACAGGTTGTGGCGGAAGGCGGCTTCGGTCACCCCCGGGATGCCGTGCTGGATATAGGTCCAGCCGATGGTCACCCAGATGATACCGGCGGCGACCAGTACCGGCTTGGATTTGCGCAGATGCAGGTACTCTTCCCCCATCACCAGCAGGTAGGCGATGACGAAGATAAAGACAGCAAAAAAGCCGACGGCGGAGTAGGTCAGATCCAGTTGTCCTCCGGCCGCAAGGACGGGCGCACTGACAAGCGTTGCCAGCCCTCCCAGAATGGACAAGCACAATTTCCTTTGCATTGTTTTTTCTCGCTTTTGTTGTTTTGGCTATAGTTACCAGCGGTTCTGCCCGCCAGCACGGACAAAACACCCAAAAAGGTTAACATAAAGCAACCCCCAAGACATGGGCGATTCTTGGCGCCTGCTCGCATTTTTTATATCCTGACGGCGCTCGCCCGCCCTGCTCCCGACGGCGTTGAAGTTGCACGCAGTATCCACGTTTTCACCCTTGTCGGCGTTGATAAAAATCAAGCTCGCCACCGCTTGCCGCCACCATCGCCGGCAGCGGGAGAACCGTTAAAATGTAAATATTTAATCTTGTTTTTTGCATTACTTTTCACGATCATTGATCCCTGTTTTCTTCCGTTTTTTAAAGGACAACCCGTGCGCGATAATGATGCCGCCCTGGTCAAGGCATTCCGTCAATCCAGCCCCTATGTGAACCTGCACCGGGGCTCCACCTTTGTGGTGATGTTGGGTGGCGAGGCCATAGATCAGGAAAATTTTCCCAATATCATCAGTGATATAGCGCTGCTTACCAGCCTCGGGATCCGGCTGGTCATCGTGTTCGGCGCCCGTCCGCAGATCGATCGGGGCCTGGAAGAAGCCGGCCTGGCAGGGCTCTTTCACAAGCATACCCGGGTCACCGACGAGGCCAGCTTCCGGGTGATCAAGGACGTCTGCGGTGGCCTGCAGATGGACATCATGGCCCGGCTGTCGATGGGGCTTATCAACACCCCCATGCAGAATGCCCGCATCAACGTGGTGACCGGCAATTTCGTTATCGCCCAGCCCCTGGGGGTGGACGACGGCGTGGACTACCAGCACTCGGGCCGGGTACGCCGCATCCACACCGACACCATCCACCACCAGCTGGCCAACGGCGCCACCGTGCTGATCTCTCCCATCGGCTTCTCGGTGACCGGCGAGAGTTTCAACCTCTCTTCCGAGGAGCTGGCCCGGCGGCTGGCCATCGAGCTCAAGGCCGATAAGTTGATCGGCTTCTGCTCCCAGCGCGGGGTGATGAACGAAAGCGGGGTGGCCATCGCCGAACTCTTTCCCGAGCAGGCGGAAGAACATCTGCAGCGGCTGCTGGCGGAGGGCGATACCATGTCCGGCACCGCCCGCTACCTGCGCGCCGCCATCTCCAGCTGCCGGGCCGGGGTGCCGCGCAGCCACCTGGTGAGCTACCGGGAAGACGGCGCCCTTATTCAGGAGCTGTTCACCCGCGACGGCCTGGGCACCCAGATCGTCAGCCAGAGCGCCGAGCAGGCCCGCCAGGCCCGTATCGACGACATCGGCGGCATCCTGGATCTGATCCGCCCGCTGGAGGAAGAAGGCATACTGGTACGCCGCTCCCGAGAGCAACTGGAGATGGAGGTGGATCAGTTCACCATCATCGAGAAGGACGGCGCCATCATCGGCTGCGCCGCCCTCTATCCCTTCCCGGAGGAAGGCATGGCGGAGATGGCCTGTGTGGCCATCCACCCGGATTACCGCCGGGGCAGCCGGGGCGACATGCTGCTGCACAAGGTGGAGGATCAGGCCAAAAAGCGCGGCCTGACCCGGCTGTTTATCCTCACCACCCGTTCCATCCACTGGTTCCGGGAGCGGGGCTTCGAGCCGGTGGACGTCAGCGCCCTGCCCATGGGCAAGCAGAAGCTGTACAACTTCCAACGCCGTTCGAAAATCATGATGAAGGATCTGGTATAAATGGATTTGGCCATTTAATCATTGACAGTGCCCGGCAGAGTCAGTAGTTATATGGCAGCCCGTTTCGGGCAAAAGAAGAGGCGCGTTATTCAGGCAGCCGGCAGGAGGAGCTCCCACTCCCGAGATCGCCGGTCAGGGGAGATAACGCCGAGGTGGTGATGCGGGGCAGCGCATCACCGTCGGCCACGAAGGCTGAATCCTTCGGGTTGTCACCTTGTGGGTGGAGTGCTTCTAAGTGACCTTTCCCGTCTCTGCAGTCGTTCCCCCGTTTTTGTTTTCGCATGCATACCATCAAGGAGCTGCACTTGAGCCAGTTAACCGTTGCCAAATTCGGCGGAACCAGCGTTGCCGACGCCGATGCCATGAGCCGTTGCGCCGCCATTCTCGAGCAAAACCCCAACACCCGCCTGGCGGTACTGAGCGCCAGTTCCGGCGTCACCAACCTGCTGGTGGCCCTGGCCTCGGGAGAGCACCAACCGGACAGCCGCGCCCGGCTGCTGCAACAGTTGACCGGCATCCAGCAGGGCATCCTCGACAGCCTGGGGCAGCCCGAGATGCTGACCCGGCATATCGAGGAGATACTGCACCATATCAAGGAGCTGGCCGACAGCGCCGCCATCAGTCCCACCAAGGCGCTGCACGACGAGATCGTGGCCCAGGGCGAGCTGATGTCCACGCGTTTGTTCGTGGAACTGCTGCGCCAACGGGGCACCCAGGCCATCTGGTTCGACGTGCGCAAGGTGATGCGCACCGATGACCGCTTCAGCCGCGCCGCCCCCGATCTCACCGCCCTGGCCACGGCGGCGGAAGAAGAACTCAAGCCCCTGTGCGATCACCAGTTGGTGGTGACCCAGGGCTTTATCGGCGCCGCCCACGACGGCCGCACCACCACCCTGGGCCGGGGCGGCAGCGACTACTCCGCCGCCCTGCTGGCCGAGGCGCTGAACGCCGCCGCCGTGGAGATCTGGACCGACGTGCCCGGCATCTACACCACGGATCCGCGCCTGGTGAGCGAGGCCCGCGCCATTCCCGAAATCAGCTTCAGCGAAGCCTCTGAAATGGCCACCTTCGGCGCCAAGGTGCTGCATCCCGCCACCCTGCAGCCGGCGGTGCGCCGCCAGATCCCGGTGTTCGTGGGCTCGAGCAAGGCGCCGGAAGCCGGCGGTACCTGGATCCGCAACAGCACCCCCAGCCAGCCCCTGTTCCGCGCCCTGGCCCTGCGCCGCAACCAGGTATTGCTGACCCTGACCAGCCAGAGCATGTTCCAGGCCCACGGCTTTTTGGCCGAGGTGTTCGGCATTCTGGCCAGGCACAAGATTTCGGTGGATCTCATCACCACCTCCGAGATCAGCGTGTCCCTGACCCTGGACGCCGGCGCCGAGCTGCTGACCGAGGAAGTGCAGGCCGAACTCAGCAAGCATTGCCACCTCAAGGTGGAGCACGGCCTGGCGCTGGTGGCGTTGATCGGCAACCGCATGAGCGAAGTCAACGGCACCGGCAGCCGGGTGTTCCAGGCCCTGAGCGACGTCAATATCCGTATGATCTGCTACGGCGCCAGCCCCCACAACCTGTGCTTCCTGGTCGAGGAAGACGTAGCCGGCCAGGTGGTGGCCGATCTGCACCGGGAACTGCTGCCGGCATAAACCGGCTGGAAGCTGGAAGCTGGAAGCTGGAAGCTGGAAGCTGGAAGAAAAAATAGCAAACGGCGCCGTGATGTACGGCGCCGTTTTTTATTGCCGAAGGCCGGCTCATGTCGAGATGGAATACGCCACTCTCCCTGGCCACATGGTACCGCTTCCAGCTTCAGGCTTCCGGCCTGACTTTTGGTCACAAGTCCGGCTGCCTGATTTGATGCAGAGAAGAGGCAGCAGGGCTACCTCCGCCGACACGCCGCAAGTACGTCCATGTAGGCTCGCACCTGCCATCCCTGGCAGGTGACGGTCGGCGGAGGCCATCCCTGTTGCCTCTTTCAATCTCCGACGTCGTCTGAAGATGGTGCCAACAGGCGGCTGCGAGGCGATAGAGAGGGCAAAGGGCGCAGCTCCGCCGGCCCTCCGCGCCAGGGAGGGCGCGGCGGAGCCCCCAGGGAGGGGTTCACGGCGTGCCGGAGGAGCTGTGCGCTTTGGCCGATGTTTTGCTGATCTAAAGTCAACAAAAACTTGTGACTAAAAGTCAGGCTTCCGGCTTCAAGCTGTTGTTTCAGTTCATCCCCCAGGCCAGTCCCAGGCCGGCCAGCAGCGAGGCAGCCATCGCCAGCGCCACCCACCGCCCCAGCACGGCGTCCCCCAGCGCCAGGGCCATGGCCGCCTTCACCAGGTTGTTGACCGACGCCGCCAGCACGATGCCGAGCACGGCGGTACCGTGATCGATGCCGGACAGCGACATCCGCGTCAGCGACAGGGTGATGGCGTCCACATCGGCCACCCCGGAGGCGAACGACAGCAGCAGTATGCCGGTCCGCCCCAACAACTCCTTCAGCCATTCCCCGAGCAGCATGATCACCAGGATAAGGCCGCCGAACAGGAAGGCGGCCTTGAGATCCAGCGGGTTCAGATGCAGGCTCGGCTGGTCCACGTTCGCCTCGGTGCGGTGGCGGCGCCAGATCCAGGCCGCAGGGACATAGAGCAGCAGCGTCATCACCAGCACCGGCAGCCAGAGGTCGGCCAGCAGCGCCGGGTTGATCAGGGCGCAGTACACCAGGATGCGCGGGAACATGGTGCCGCAGGCCAGCAGTACACCGGCCGCCAGCAGGGGGGAAAGCACCGGCGATTCCCGCGACAGGCGGGAGTAGTGCAGGGTCAGGGCGGTGGAAGAACTCAGTCCCGCGAACAGACTGGTGAAGAAAATGCCCTTCTCGGTGCCGCCGACCCGGATGGCGAAATAGCCGAGGAAGGAAATGGAGGCGATCAGCACCACCATCCACCAGATTTCATAAGGGTTGATGGCACCGCCCGGCCCCATGTCCTTGTTGGGCAGCAGCGGCAGCATCACCACGGTGATCAGCAACAGCTTGAGCCCGGCATCCAGCTCGTGCTCCTGCAGCTTCTGCAGCAGGCCATGGATCTCCCGCTTGTTGTCGAGGATAAAGGCGGTGATCACCGCGGCGGTGGCGGCGATGGCCGGGTTGTCGAGCATCGCCAGGGCGCCGAAGCAGAAGGTCAGCACCAGGCCGACGCTGCCGGTAATGCTGTAATCGGACAGCTCCCGGCTGCGGGCCCGGTAGGCCACCAGGGTCAGGGCGAAGACGCCGAGCAGACCGGCCACCGTCAGCCACTGACCGACATGGCCACCGAGCAGGGCCGTGAGGCCGCCGAGCAGGCCGACCAGGGCATGGGTACGGATGCCGGCTACCCGCAGGCCGGCCTGGGTATCCCGGCTTTGCCAGCCGCGCTGAATGCCGATGAGGGTGCCCAGCAGCAGCGCCACCCCCAGCCGCGCCAGGGTCTGGTGCCCGGCCAGCAGGGTTTCCGCCAGCTCATCCATGGGCGGCTCCCGAAACCGGGCCTCAGCCCGGGCCCCGGCGCCTGTCCTCTATCAGGGTGCCGGCCTGCAGGGATTCCTGCTCGTGGCCCGGCTCCCGCCAGGGCTCCGCCAGGGCCGCCGCCAGCCATTCCTGCATCGCCGGCAGCGCCAGGATGCGCTGGGCGTAGTCGGCGGCAGCCGGTGCCAGCGGCAGGCGGTAGTTGATGGCCCGGAACACCACGGGGGCGAAGAAGGCATCCACAGCGCCGAAGGCCTCCCCCGCCAGCCAGGGACCGCCGAAGCGGGCAAGCCCCTGCTGCCACAGCTCGTTCAGGCGCTCGAGATCCTGGCGCAGGGCATCGTCCATCTCGTCAAGGGCAATGTGCAGGCCGCAGTTCATCGGGCATTGGCTGCGCAGGGCGCCGAAGCCCGAGTGCATCTCGGCCGCCGCCGAGCGGGCCCAGGCCCGGGCCTCTTTGGCCTTGGGCCAGACCGCCGGGCAGGACTCGGCCAGGTATTCCACTATGGCCAGGGAGTCCCAGACGGTGACTTCCCCGTCCACCAGGCAGGGTACCTTGCCGGTGGGCGAGAAACGACGGAACTTGCTCCAGTTGGAGCCTTCCCCGAAGGGCACCAGCCGCTCGGTGAAGGGAATGTCCAGCACCCGCATCAAGATCCAGGGCCGCAGCGACCAGGACGAATAGTTCTTGTTGGCGATATAGAGTTCCACTTGCCTGCTCCTTAGTCCAATGGGTGACCGGTTTCGTCCGGTACCTGGGGGCTCTCCCCCCGCAAAAAGGCCAGTATCATGCCCATCACCTCGGCGCCATGGTGGGGCTGTTCGACGGAGTCCATGGCCCGACGGTAGAGATCGTCATCGAACCGGTGCCGGCGCAGCTCTATCAGGAAGCGGGCATAGTCGGGAGTGAACTCCGGATGCCCCTGCACTCCCAGCACCCGCTCGCCCAGGGTAAAGGCCGCATGGGGGCAGAAGGCGGAGCCGGCCAGCAGACGGGCCTGGCTGGGCAGGCGCAGCACCTGATCCTGGTGGCTTACCAGCAGCCGGTAATCGGGGCCGCCCCCGGCCCGCCAGCGATAGCCGTGGTTGCCGATGCCCCAGCCCGCCGGCGCCCGGCCGACCTCGCCGCCGTGCATCAATGCCAGCAACTGGTGGCCGAAGCAGACGCCCGCCACCCGCTCCCCCGCCGCCAGCAGCTCATGCACCCGGGCCTTCAACCGGGCCAGCCAGGGGTAGTCGCCGAAGGCGTCGTGGCGGGCCCCGCTGATCAGCCAGCCGTCCAGCCGGGTCTCCGGCGCCGGCAGTTCTCCGGCCTCGGCATCGAACACCCGCAACCGGGCCGAAGGCATCACCTCACGGATACGGTCGAGAAAGAGATCGGGATAGTCGCCGCCGGTACGGCGAAAATCCGGATCGATATGATCACAAAGCAACAATCCGAGCTGCATAGGGCTCCTCGTCAGATACCCGCCAGTACATCCTCCAGCGGGGTATGGGGCATGCCGTGGGCCTCGGCCACCGCCTGGTAGCAAAGCTTGCCGGCATGCACATTCAGGCCCCGGGCCAGGTGTTCGTCATCCTGCAATGCCCGCCGCCAGCCCTTGTTGGCCAAGGCCTGGATAAAGGGCAGGGTGGCGTTGGTCAGGGCGAAGGTCGAGGTGCGTGCCACGGCGCCGGGCATGTTGGCCACGCAGTAGTGAACGATGCCGTCCACTTCATAGGTAGGCTGGCGGTGGGTGGTGGCCCGGCTGGTCTCGAAACAGCCGCCCTGGTCGATGGCCACGTCCACCAGCACGGCGCCCTTGGGCAGCAGTTTCAGCATGTCGCGGTTCAGCAACTTGGGCGCCGCCGCCCCGGGGATCAGCACGGCGCCGATCACCAGATCTGCCCGGGGCAACTCGGCTTCAATGGCATCCCCGGTGGAATACAGGGTCTTCAGGCCTGGGCCGTAGAGGCCGTCCAGCTCCTTCAGCCGCGGCAGTGACTTGTCGAACAGGGTGACGTCGGCGCCCAGCCCCAGCGCCATGCGGGCGGCATTGATGCCCACCACGCCGCCGCCCAGCACCAGCACCCGCGCCGGTGCCACCCCGGGCACCCCGCCCAGCAGCACCCCGCGGCCGCCCTGGGCCTTTTCCAGGCAATGGGCGCCGGCCTGGATCGCCATGCGTCCGGCCACCTCGCTCATCGGGGCCAAGAGCGGCAGGCCGCCCTGGCGGTCGGTCACGGTTTCATAGGCGATGGCGGTGCAACCGGCATCGAGCAACCCCTGGGTCTGGGGCAGATCCGGTGCCAGGTGCAGGTAGGTGAACAGCACCTGGCCGGGCCTGAGCCGCCGGTATTCCTCGGCCTGGGGCTCCTTGACCTTGACTATCATCTCGGCGCGGGAGAACAGCTCGGCCACGTCCGTTACCAGTTCGGCGCCGGCGGCCCGGTAATCCTCATCCAGCAGGCCGATGGCGGCGCCCGCCCCGCTCTGCACCAGTACCCTGTGGCCGTCCCGCACCAGTTCCTTGACGCCGCCGGGGGTCATGCCCACCCGGTACTCGTGGTTCTTGATTTCCGTCGGTACTCCGATATCCATATCCACCTCTGTGTGTCGGCCGCGTTGTGGGTTAGAATGCGCGCCGGATCAACGGCATCGCCCTGATCTTGTTATAGAATCGATGGCATTATCTTGCTCGCATCCGTTTTGATATTCAATTGGACTCAAGGAGAATTCCCGCAGATGGACATTGGCAATCGTCTGAAAACCGTACGGCAACAGGCCCAATTGTCCCAGCGTGAGCTCGCCAAGCGCTCCGGGGTGACCAACGGCTTTATTTCCCAGGTGGAAAAGAACCAGGTCAGCCCCTCCATCGGCTCCCTGAAACGGCTGCTCGACGGCCTGCCCATGTCGCTGGCGGAATTCTTCGCCGAGGCCGAGGATAACAGCAACCCGGTGGTGTACCGGGCCGAAGAGCAGCCCGAGCTGGGCTCCGGTGACATCAGCTACCGTCTGATCGGCGGCGGCTTTCCCGGCCGCGCCATCGGCCTGCTGCGCGAAACCATGCCGCCGGGGGCCGACACCGGCCCCGAGCTGCTCAGCCACGCCGGCCAGGAATGCGGGGTGGTGCTCCGGGGCCGGTTGCGGCTCACCGTGGGCGGGCAGGAGTTCGAGCTGGGCCCGGGCGACGGCTACTATTTCGACAGCACCCAGCCCCACCGCTTCATCAGCATCGGCGACCAGCCGCTGGAGCTGGTCTCCGCCAATACTCCGCCTTCTTTCTAAGAACCTGTTTACGATCTGGTGTACGCGGCCAAAGAGCACTACTCCGCCGACTCGCCGTAAACCCATCCTTGGGGGCTCGACGGCGCCATCCCTGGCGCCAACGGTCGGCGGAGCAGCACTCTTTGTCCTCTCCAAAGCTCGGTGTCGCCTGTTGGTTAGACCATCAGCCAACAGCGGGGCTTGGAAGAGGTAACAGGGATTACCTCCACCGACCGTCACATGCCAGGGATGGCATGTGCCGAGCGCCACAGGGATGTGCTTGAAGCGTGTCGGTGGAGGTGGCCCTGTTGCCTTTTCGTTGGGTGGTAACAGGCAACCTTTCAAAGACCTTGAACAGGCTCTAGAAGGTCGGCGGCGTGGCCGCCGACACCAGCTCGCACACCTCGGTGCCGATATTGCGAAAACGGTGGGGCTCCCGGGTATCGAAGTAGTAGCCGTCCCCCGCCCGCAGCAGGCAACAGTGCTCGCCCACCGTCACCTCGATTTCGCCCCGCAGCACCAGGCCCGCTTCCTCCGCCTCGTTGCTCAGCATGCCGGGGCCGGTGTCGGCTCCGGGCGGATAGAGTTCCCGCTGCAGTGCCAGCCGGCGCCCGTGCAGGGGGCCCACCAGCCACATCTGCACCTGGCCGCTGCTCATGGGTACCAGCTCGTGACCGCGGAAAAATACCTGACGGCGCGGCGCCTGCTCCAGGCTGAAAAACTCCCCCATGGAGATGGGAAAGCCATCCAGCACCCGTTTCAGGGTGGCTACCGAGGGGTTCACCGCCGCCTGCTCGATTTGCGAGATCAGGCTGTTGTTGACCCCGGCACGCCGGGCCAATTCCCGCTGGGACAGGCCGTGGCGGGTGCGCAGCCACTTCAGTCGTTCCGCCAGCTCCATGATCCCTCCCCTAGCCGCCGGCCCGGACGGCGGCCGCTTCCTGGGCGCGGCGCCGCTCGGCCCGGGCCATCAGCCACCAGCCGATAAAGGTGACCAGGGACACGATCAGGATGATGATGGTCGCCAGGGCGTTGATCTTGGGGCTGACCCCCAGGCGCACGCTGGAGAACACCACCATGGGCAGGGTGGTGGCGTTGGGCCCGGACACGAAGCTGGCGATGACCAGATCGTCGAGGGACAGGGTAAAGGCCAGCAGCCAGCCGGCAATGATGGCCGGCGCGATGATCGGCAGGGTGATCACGAAGAACACCTTGAGCGGCCGGGCCCCCAGATCCATGGCCGCCTCTTCCACCGACTTGTCCAGCTCCCGCAGCCGGGAGCTGACCACCACCGCCACATAGGCGGTGCAGAAGGTGACGTGGGCAATCCAGATGGTGCTCATGCCCCGCTGGGACGGCCAGCCCAGCCAGTCGCCCATGGCCACGAACAGCAGCAGCAGCGACAGGCCGGTGATCACCTCGGGCATCACCAGCGGCGCCGTGATCATAAAGGCGAAGCCACTCTCGCCCTTGAAGCGGCCGATGCGGGTAAGCACGAAGCCCGCCACCGTGCCCAGCACCACGGCGGCGGTGGCGGCAAAGAAGGCGATGGTCAGGCTCAGCCCCACCGCCTGCATCATCATCTGATCCCGCAGCAACTCGCCATACCAGCGGGTGGACCAGCCGGCCCACACCGTGACCAGGCGCGAGCTGTTGAAGGAGTAGATGATCAAGAGCAGCATGGGCAGGTAGAGAAAGCCGAAGCCCAGCAGCAGGATCAGGGGGCGCAGCCGGGAGCGGCTGACGGGAATGCCGTTCATGATCAGCCCTCCAGCTCTTTGCGTTGAATACGGTAGAACCACATGATGGGCACCATCAGCAGCAACAGCATGACGCTGGCCACCGCCGCCGCTATCGGCCAGTCACGGTTGTTGAAGAACTCCTGCCACAGCACCCGGCCGATCAGCAGGGTATCGGGTCCGCCGAGCAGCTCGGGGATGACGAACTCCCCCACCGCCGGGATGAACACCAGCATGGAGCCGGCAATGATGCCGCCCTTGGTGAGCGGGACTATGACGGTGGCCAGCGTCTTCCAGGGCCGCGCCCCCAGATCCGCCGCCGCCTCCACCAGGGAATAGTCGAGCCGCATCAGGGCGGTGTAGAGCGGCAGCACCATAAAGGGCAGGTAGGCGTAGACGATGCCGATATAGACGGCGGTATTGGTGTTGAGGATCTGCAGCGGCGCCTCTATCGCCCCCAGCCAGAGCAGCAGGTTGTTGAGAAAGCCGTTGTTGCTGAGGATGCCCATCCAGGCGTAAACCCGGATCAGGAAGGAGGTCCAGGACGGCAGTATCACCAGCATCAGCAGCACGTTGCGGGTGGAGGGCCGGGA
The DNA here is from genome assembly GCF_002407485.1 of Zobellella denitrificans. NCBI lineage: Bacteria > Pseudomonadati > Pseudomonadota > Gammaproteobacteria > Aeromonadales > Aeromonadaceae > Zobellella > Zobellella denitrificans. Next base: position 2,423,458 of record NZ_CP012621.1, read on the forward strand.
ATGCACGATGGCCCAGGCCAGGGGAAAGCCGATCAGCAGGCACAGCAAGGTGGAAATGGTCGCCACCCGCAGCGACTGCAGATAGGACTGGAGATAGAGGCTGTCGGTCAGCAGGAACAGGTAGTTGCCGAAGTTGAGCACGATTTGCAGCTGCTCGTTGGCGAATTTCACCACCTCGCCGTAGGGCGGAATGGCCAGGGCCGCCTCGGACAGGCTGATCTTGAACACGATAAGAAAAGGGATCAGGAAAAACAGCAGCAGCCAGGTGTAGGGCAGCGCTATCACCAGGTTGCGGCCCAGCCTCAGGCGGGAACGAGCGTTCATCTTCACCTCCCTAGATCAGCAAGACGGCACAGCTGTCCGCCTCCCAGCGCAGATACACCCGGTCGCCCCAGGTGGGGTTGCCCTTGCGGTGCCGATCCACGTTGGGCAGGGTGGCCAGGATGCGCTTGCCCGATGCCAGGCGCACATGGTAGATGGACAGCCCCCCCAGGTAGGCGATCTCGTCCACCACGCCGCACAGCCAGTTGCTGTCCCCGCCCGGCGCCTCGGCACAGAGGTGCATCTTCTCCGGGCGCACCGCTATCATCAGCGGCAGCCCTTCGGCGATGGACAGGCCGTGGTTGACCCGCAGCGGTTGCTCCAGTTGCGGACTGCGAATGAGGGCGCTGTCGGTTTCGTTGTGCTCCAGCACCCCCTCGAACACATTGACCGAGCCGATAAACTCGGCGCTGTAACGGCAGTTGGGGTATTCGTAGACGTCGAGCGGGTCCCCCACCTGCACCAGCCGCCCCTTGTTCATGATGGCGATGCGGCCGGCCATGGTCATGGCCTCTTCCTGGTCGTGGGTCACCATGACGCAGGTGACCCCCACCTGCTCGATGATGTTGACCAGCTCCAGCTGCATCTCTTCCCTGAGCTTCTTGTCGAGCGCGCCCATGGGCTCGTCCAGCAGCAGCAGCTTGGGCCGCTTGGCCAGGCTGCGCGCCAGGGCCACCCTCTGGCGCTGGCCGCCGGAGAGCTGGTGGGGCTTGCGCCGGGCGAAGTCTTCCATGTGCACCAGTTTGAGCATGTTGGCCACCCGCTCGGCGATCTCCGCCCTGGGCAGCCGGTCCTGCTTGAGGCCGAAGGCGATATTGGCTTCCACTGTCATATGGGGAAAGAGGGCGTAGGACTGGAACATCATGTTGATGGGCCTGTCATATGGCGGCACCTCGGCGATGTCGACCCCTTCGAGCAGGATCTCGCCCTTGCTCGGCTGTTCGAAGCCGGCCAGCATGCGCAGCAGGGTGGACTTGCCGCAGCCGGAGGCCCCGAGCAGGGCGAAGATCTCCCCCCGCCGGATCTGCAGGCTGACGTCGTCCACCGCCGGCTGGCCGTCGAACAGCTTGCTGACGTTGCGGATCTCCAGAAAAGGCCGGACCTCGGCCTGCTCTTCCTTACCGTTTTCCGGCATTATCACCTCCTTGAGAACATCCTTGAATGCCGACGGAGCCTTTCCCGTTGTCCTCTGCCCGGGTCCAGCTCCGTTCCGGGTTCAGTCGCTTAGCGTCCGGTCTTGACCCGGGTCCAGGCGCGGGTGATGGCCCGGTTCACGCTCTGGGGCAGTATCTTGGCGGTATAGAGCTTGGCCGCCGCTTCCTCGGTGGGGTAGATACCGGTGTCGTTCAGGATCTCCTCATCCACGAACTCCCTGGAGGCGCTGTTGGCGTTGGCGTAGGCCACATAGTTGGACACCCCGGCGATCACTTCCGGCTTCATCAGGTAATCGATGAGCTTGTGGGCGTTATCCGGGTGACGGGCATCCCTGGGGATGGTCAGCATGTCGAACCACATCAGGGCGCCTTCCTTGGGAATGCTGTAGGCCACCTCGACCCCGCGCCCGGCTTCTTCCGCCCGGTCCCGCGCCTGCAGGATATCGCCGGACCAGCCCACCGCCACGCAGACGTCGCCGTTGGCCAGGTCGTTGATGTATTTGGAGGAGTGGAAGTAAGTGATGTGGGGCCGCAGGCTCAGCATCAGTTCGGCGGCCGGGCCGGTGTAGTCGTCGGCGTTGGTGCTGTTGGGATCCAGCCCCTGGTAGTTGAGGGCGGCGGCGAACACCTCGGTGGGGGCGTCGAGGAAGGCCACCCCGCACTGGCTGAGTTTTGCCAGGTTCTCGGGCTTCATCACCAGATCCCAGGAGTCCACCGGGGCCTCCTCGCCCAGCGCCGCCTTCACCTTCTCCACGTTGTAACCGATGCCGGTGGTGCCCCACAGGTAGGGCACGCCGAACCTGTTGCCCGGATCCTTTTCTTCCAGCAGCGCCATGATCTGGGGATCCAGGTTGCCATAGTTGGTCAGCTTGGACTTGTCCAGCTCCATAAAGGCGCCGGCCTGGATCTGCCGGCCCATAAAGTCGCCGGTGGGCACCACCAGGTCGAAGCCGGTGTTGCCCGCCAGCAGCTTGGCCTCCAGCACCTCGTTGGAGTCGAACACATCGTAGGTCACCTGGATGCCGGTCTCGGCGGTGAAGTTGGCCAGGGTGTCTTCCGCGATATAGTCGGACCAGTTGTAGAAGTTGACCTGGGGAGGCTCCTGGGCCTGGGCGCCCAGCGCCAGCCCCACGCCCGTGGCCAGCAGCCCCAGTCGAAAACCGTATCCTGTTTTTTGTGTCATGGTGTTCTCCGTCCTTAGTTGCCTGAGTTAGCGGTTAGTGTCTGATACGTCAAATCCAGCGCCCGGCGCGCCTTGGTGATCAGTTCGTCCACTTCGGCGTGGCTGATCACCAGGGGCGGCGAGATGATCATGGTGTCCCCCACCGCCCGCATCACCAGGCCCTGCTCGAAACAGTGCTCCCGGCAGATGAGACCGGCCCCGACCGCGCTGTCGAAACGGCGGTTGTCGGTCTTGTCGGCCACCAGCTCCAGCGCCGCCACCAGCCCCAGGCCCCGGGTCTCGCCCACCAGGGGATGATCCCCCAGCCCGGCCCAGGCCCGCTGCAGGTAGGGGCCGATATCGTCGTGGACGCGCCCGACGATGTTTTCCCGCCGCATCACCTCAATATTGGCCAGGGCCACGGCGCAGGCCACCGGATGGCCGGAATAGGTGAAGCCGTGGAAGAACTCCCCGCCGCCGATCAGCCCCTCGGCCACCCGGCGGCCCACCGCCACGGCTCCCAACGGCATGTAGCCGGAAGTAATGCCCTTGGCCATGCACAGCAGGTCGGGCTCGAGCCCGTAGTACTCGCTGGCGAACCAGTGGCCGGTGCGGCCGAAGCCGCAGATCACCTCGTCCACCACCAGCAGGATATCGTACTGCTTGCAGATGCGCCGGATCTCGGGCCAGTAGCTCTCGGGCGGAATGATGACGCCGCCGGCGCCCTGGATGGGCTCGCCGATAAAGGCCGCCACCCGCTCGGGGCCGAGTTCCAGGATTTTCTGCTCCAGTTGCCGGGCCCGCGCCAGCCCGAAGGCGTGCGGATCCTGCCCCTGCCCTTCCCCGAAGTGATAGGGCTGATCGATATGCACTATGTCGGGCAACGGCAGGCCGCCCTGGGCGTGCATCGGCTTCATGCCGCCCAGGGCGGCGCCGGCCAGGGTGGAGCCATGGTAGGCGTTGTGCCGGCTGATGATCACCTGCCGCCCGGGTTGGCCCTGGCTGGCCCAGTAGTGGCGCACCATGCGCACAACTGTGTCGTTGCATTCCGAGCCCGAGCCGGTAAAAAACACATGCTGCATGTCGCCGGGCAGCAGCCCGGCCAGGGTGGCGGCCAGTTCGGTGGCTTGCGGATGGGTGGTCTGGAAAAAGAGGTTGTAATAGGGCAGCCGCCGCAGCTGCCGGTCGGCGGCCTCAATCAGCTCTTCCCGGCCATAGCCCAGGTTGACGCACCACAGGCCGGCCATGCCATCGAGGATGCGGTGGCCGTCCGCATCCCACAGGTAGACCCCCTCGCCCCGCTCGATGACGCGGGTACCCTTGCGGTGCAGCGCCTGGCTGTCGGTAAAGGGATGCAGGTGGTGGGCGGCGTCCAGTTCCTGCAGGCGGCGACTTCCTTGTTGCTCTGCCATGGTCGGCTCCGTGCTCGGTTAGACGTTCAGCAGCAGGAACTCCCGTTCCCAGGCGCTGATCACGGTGAAGAAGGCCTCGTATTCCTTGCGCTTGACCGAAATAAAGGCGTTGACGAAGCGGGGGCCCAGGATCTGGCGCAGCTCCTCGCACTGCTCCAGCTCCAGCAGGGCCTCTTCCAGGCTGCGGGCCAGGCCGAAGGGCATGTTGTAGGCGCTGCCCTGCACCTGCTCGGTGGGCTTGAGCTTTTGCATCATGCCCAGGTAGCCACAGGCCAGGCTGGCGGCCAGGGCCAGGTAGGGGTTGGCGTCGGCCCCGGCGAAGCGGTTCTCGATGCGCCGGTCAGCCAGCCCCGAGCGCGGTACCCGCAGGCCCACGGTGCGGTTATCCTCGCCCCAGGCCATGTTGCGCGGCGCCGAGTCCCCGAACGCCAGCCGCCGGTAGGAGTTGACGTTGGGCGCGAACAGGGCCACGGCGCTCGGGATATAGCGCTGCATGCCGCCGATATAGTGCAGGAACCGCTCGCTGTGGCTGCCGTCGGCGTTGGCGAACAGGTTGTTGCCATTCTGATCCACCAGGCTCTGGTGGATGTGCATGGCGCTGCCCGGCTCGTTCTTCATCGGCTTGGCCATAAAGGTGGCGTACACGTTGTGGCGCATGGCGGCCTCGCGCATGGTGCGCTTGAACAGGAACACCTGATCCGCCAGATCCAGGGCATCACCGTGGATGAAGTTCACCTCCATCTGGGCCGCGCCGGACTCATGGATCAGGGTGTCCACCTCCAGCTCCTGGGCTTCGCAGAAGTCGTACATTTCCTCGAAGATGGGATCGAACTCGTTAACCGCGTCGATGCTGAACGACTGACGGGCGGTCTCGGGCCGGCCGTTGCGGCCGATGGGCGGCTCCAGGGGGTAGTCCCAGTCCTCGTTCTTTTTCACCAGGAAAAATTCCAGCTCCGGTGCCACCACCGGGCGCCAGCCCTGCTCCTCGTAGAGCCGGAGTACCCGGCGCAGCACGCTGCGCGGCGCTATGTCCACCGGGTTGCCATCGGCGTCGAAGCAATCGTGGATCACCTGGGCGGTGGGCTCGGTCGCCCAGGGTACCAGCCGGGGCGTGTTGATGTCGGCGTGCAGTTCCATGTCCCGTTCGGTCCAGTCGATGTTCTCGTCTTCCGGCCAGTCGCCGTTGACGGTCTGCAGGAAAATGTTTTCCGGCAGCCGCATGCCCCCTTCCTTCAGGAACTTGCTGGCGGGCAGTATCTTGCCACGGGCGTTGCCGGTGAAATCCGGCAGCAGGCATTCCACCTCGGTAATGGCGTGCCGCTGCATCCACTGCCGCAGCCACTCCATATCACGCTTTTCGGGATCTTGAACACTCATAACCAGGCTCATGGTTTAGGAAACAAAGGCAAGCATAGTCCATAATTGGCTAAAAATATGCTAGACATAGGAATTGCAGATACGCAAACAAATTATCAGGCCACCGGAAAGTAAACGAGATCGGGATCATAATTAACAAAAATATGGATATATTAAACACCGGTTTTCATGATTAGCTGCCAATCGGACCCGAATGACCCGTTAAGGATGACGCCATGAACAAGGCCCACAGCACCAGACACCATCATGCTCCCGACAGCCCCTGGGCCGACTACCAGTCCGTCGACCTGATGCTGTGCGACATCAACGGCGTACTCAGGGGCAAACGCATCCAGACCAGCGCCCTGGAAAACGCCCTGCGCGACGGCATCAGCCTGCCCGCCTCGGTGTTCGCCCTCGACATCACCGGCCAGACGGTGGAGGAAACCGGGCTCGGTTTCGCCCAGGGCGACAGCGATCGCATCTGCCGGCTGCTGCCCCATACCCTGGTGCCGGTGCCCTGGCACAAGACCCCCTCCGGCCAGATCCTGATGACCATGGAAGAGAGCGACGGCAGCCCCTTCTTCGCCGATCCGCGCCATGTGCTGCAGAAGGTAGTGCAGCGGCTGCTGGACAAGGGCCTGCGTCCCTGCGTGGCGGTGGAGCTGGAATTCTACCTGGTGGATCAGAAGGAGGGCCCCGACGGCCTGCCTCAGCCGCCCATCTTGCCGGGCACCGACGAGCGCATGCACGACACCCAGGTCTATTCCCTGGACGATCTCGACAGCTGGGAAGACTTTCTGGTGCGGGTGGCGGAGGTGTGCCAGCTGCAGAAGATACCGGCGGACAACGCCGTGGCCGAATACGCCCCGGGCCAGTTCGAGATCAACCTGATGCACCAGCACGATGCCGTCGCCGCCTGCGATCAGGCGATACTGCTCAAGCGGGCGATCAAGGCCATCGCCATCAAGGAGGGCATGTACGCCACCTTTATGGCCAAGCCCTACAACGGCCAGGCCGGCTCGGGCATGCACATCCACGTCAGTCTGCTCGACGAGGCCGGCAACAATGTGTTCGCCGAGGATCACGAGCTGCTGCGCCAGGCCATCGCCGGCAACCTCAGCATGCTGCCCGAATGCATGGCGCTGTTCGCCCCCAACGCCAACTCCTACCGCCGGCTGCAGCCCCATATGTTCGTGCCGCTGCACGCCAGTTGGGGCTTCGACAACCGTACCGTGGCGCTGCGCATCCCCTCCGGCGACAAGGGCAGCACCCGGCTCGAGCACCGGGTGGCCGGCGCCGACGCCAACCCCTACCTGGTGGTGGCGGCCATACTGGCGGCGGTGGACCACGGCATCAGCGAGCAACTGCGTCCCCCCGCCCCCATCCAGGGCGACGCCAACAAGCTCGACCTGCAGTTGCTGCCCTACCGCTGGCAGGACGCCCTCGACCGATTCGCCCAATCGCACCGGCTGTCCCAGTACCTGGGCAAGGATTTTCACCGCGCCTACCTCATCAACAAACGCCACGAGCTGGCCGAGTTCGACCAGCATGTCACCCCGCTGGAGTACCAGTGGTATCAACATCTGGTTTAGCCATCCGGAGCCCTTATGCAACAGCACGCCGATTCCTACTACGCCGCCTCCATCAAATATCCCCTGAGCTTCCCGCCCCTGGAAGACGATCTGGATGTGGACGTATGCATCGTCGGCGCCGGCATCACCGGGGCCTCGGCGGCACTGGTCCTGGCGGAGCGCGGCTACAAGGTGGCGGTGCTGGAAGGCAAGCTTACGGGCTGGGGCGCCTCGGGGCGCAGCGGCGGCCAGATGATCTTCGGCTACGCCTGCGATCAGGCCAAACTTACCCGGCTGGTGGGCATGGAGGCGAGCCGGGCCCTGTGGGACATCTCCCTCGAGGCCATGACGCTGATGCGCCGGCGCATCCATGAACACGCCATCGACTGCGATCTGGCCGATGGCCACCTGCACGCGGCGGTGAAGCCTCGCCACATGACCGAGCTGGAAAGCTGGGCCCGGGATCTGCGCCGGGACTTCGGCTACGACAAGCTCGAGCCGTGGAGCCGGGAACGGGTGCGGCAGCAACTGGACACCGAAGCCTACCTGGGCGGCCTCTACGATCCCGCCAGCGGCCATGTGCATCCGCTCAACTACACCCTGGGATTGGTCAAGGCCGCGGTGGCGGCCGGCGCCCGCTTCTTCGAACACAGCCCGGTCACCCGCATCGAGCGGGGCGCCACCCCGGTGGCCCATACGCCCACAGGAAAGGTACGCAGCCGGCACCTGCTGCTGTGCGGCAACGCCTACCTGGAAGGCGTCGCCCCCGAGATAGAGCGCAAGATCATGCCGGTGGGCACCTATATCACCGCCACCGAGCCACTGGGCGAGGAGCGCGCCCGCGAACTTATCCGCAACAACATGGCGGTGGCCGACATCAACTTCGTGCTCGACTATTTCCGCCTGAGCGCCGACCACCGGCTGCTGTTCGGCGGCCGGGTCAGCTATTCGCGGCTGGATCCCCTCAACCTGGCGGACACCATGGGCAAGCGGCTGCGCCATGTGTTCCCCCAATTGCAGGGCGTGAAGCAGCAATACACCTGGGGCGGCTATGTGGGCATCACCATGAACCGGGCGCCCCACTTCGGCCGCCTCGACGGCAATGTCTATTTCGCCCAGGGCTTCTCCGGCCACGGCATCGCCCTCACCGGCATGGCCGGCACCCTGATGGCCGACGCCATCGCCGGCAGCGCCGAGCGCTTCGATCTGTTCGGGCGCATCCCCCACCAGGATTTTCCCGGCGGCCGGCTGTTGCGCACCCCCGCCCTGGTGCTGGCCATGGCCTGGTACCGGCTGCGGGATCTGCTCTAGCCCCTTGCCGCGGGCGGCGAACTGTGCTCCATTTAAGCAAAGGGAGGAAACAGATGGAGCAACTGGAGTTTTTCGACGTCCCCAGCCCCTGCATCGGCGTCTGCCAGGTCAACAACAGGGGCTACTGCAAGGGCTGCTTTCGCAGCCGGGAAGAGCGCTTCAACTGGCTGACGTTCACCCCGGCCCAGCGCCGCGACGTCATCCGCCTGTGCCAGGACCGCAAGCGCCGGGTGCTGGCCGCCGCCCGCAAGAAACAGCTGGAGCTGGAGCTCGCCCAGCAGGACAGCCCACCCCAGGACTCACTGCCGCTTTAGGCCTGCAGCCGCTCGCTTATCCACTGGGCAATGCGCGCCGCCGGCGCTGCTTCCAGGTGCAGATGATGACCACCGGCCAGTTGCTTGAGCTCCAGTTGCGGCACCAGCGCCAGTTGCTGTTCGACCCGTGCCATGCCGATGCCCGCTTCCGCCATCACCAGCAGCACCGGCATGGACAGCCGGCGCAGAAAGGCCGCTACCTGCGGCTCGCACAGCCGCACCACCGACGGCTGGGTGAGCGCCAGATCGCTGCGCCAGTACCAGCCGTCGGCCTCCTCGCGCAATCCCCGCGCCAGCAGCCAGCCGGCCGCCTCCCGGCTCACCGGCCAGCGCCCGCCCATGCGCGCCTGTACCGCCTGCTCGAAGCTGGCGTAGGGTCGCAGGGCACGCCGTTGCAGCCGTCTGTTTTTCGCCAGCGCTTCGGCCATCTGCGCCGGCAACTCATCGGCGGGGTAATCGAGGGGCGCCAGGCCATCAAGCAGGAACAACTGGCTGACCCGCTCGGGGAAGGCCCCGGCGAACAGGCTGGCTACCCCGGCGCCCATGGAATGGCCGAGCAGGGCCACCCGTTCCAGCCTCAGCTCGTCGAGCAGGGCCTGCACATCGGCCAGGTTGTCCCAGATATAGTAGGGCTGGCCGGCGGGCCTGTGATCCGAGCACCCATGGCCGGCCAGATCCAGGGCGATCAGCCGCACTTCGGGCAACAGCCTGGCCAGCAGGGTGAAGCCGGCGGCGTTGTCGAGCCAGCCGTGCAGGGCCACCACCGGCATGCCCCGGGGATCGCCCCACTCCATCACCGCCAGCCGGCGGCCATGGTGCTCGAAACGCCACGAACGGTGCATGGGGACTCCTTGCTAGTGCGGAAATGGCAGGATGGTGAACGGCTACAGGGTTGGCCTTTCGGATGGCCATGCTAGCAGAGCGCCCGTTTGGCACCAAATATAAAAACGCCGGGCTGGTTCAACCCGGCGTTGAGAGTCAGTTTACAATCAGGCCACAGCGCAGCCCGGTCACCACTTTTCCGCGGCGCGGTTGTCGCTGTCTTTGGCTTCCACCCAGCGTTCCTCGCCGCCCGCCGTGGTTTCCTTCTTCCAGAAGGGGGCCCGGGTCTTGAGGTAGTCCATGATGAAATGGCAGGCTTCGAACGCCGCCTCCCGGTGGGCGCTTGCCACCCCCACGAACACGATCTGGTCGCCGAGTTCGAGCCGGCCCACCCGGTGGATCACCCGGCACTCCAGCAGCGGCCAGCGCCGGTGCGCTTCCTCCACAATCTGCGCAAGGGAATGCTCGGTCATGCCCGGGTAATGCTCCAGGGTCATGCCGCTGACCGCTTCCCCCTGGTTCATCTCCCGTACCTTGCCGACGAAGGTGACCACGGCGCCGGCCTGGTGCGAACGGCTGAGGGCGGCGTACTCCTCGCCCAGTTCGAAATCTTCGCGCTGTACCCGGATCATCTCAGCCTCCGGTGACCGGCGGGAAAAAGGCGACCTCGTCCCCGGCCTTGATGGGGCTGTCGAGCGGCACTATGGTGTGGTTCACCGCCGCCAGCAGCTTGTCGTCGGACAGCGCCAGGGCCCACTTGTCGCCGCGCCCGGCCAGGGCCCGGCGCAACGCCTCGACGTTGCCGTAGTCTTCGGCCAGTTCCAGTTCGTCCTGGCCCACCAGCTCGCGCACCTGCGCGAAAAATACCACCTTGATCATGACGCCTTGAAGTCTCCCGATTTGCCGCCCCGCTTTTCCAGCAGGCGAATGCCTTCGATGCGCATGTCCTTTTGCACCGCCTTACACATATCATAGATGGTCAGGGCCGCCACCGAGGCGGCGGTGAGCGCTTCCATCTCCACCCCGGTCTGTCCCGCCAGCTTGCAGTAGCTCTCGATGCGCACCCCGCCCTTTTCCTCGTCGGCCTCCAGCCGGACTTCCACCTTGGACAGCGCCAGCGGATGGCACAGGGGGATCAGATCGGCGGTTTTCTTGGCCGCCATGATGCCGGCGATGCGGGCGGTGGCGAACACATCCCCCTTGTGGTGCCGGCCTTCGATGATGAGCGACAGGGTATCGGGCGCCATCAGCACCCAGGCCTCGGCCCGGGCCTCGCGCACCGTCACCGCCTTGTCGCTCACGTCCACCATGTTGGCCTCGCCCGAGGCATTGATGTGGGTCAGTTCGCTCATGGGACTACACCAGGTGCTGCACGAAGTTGCAGGGCTTGTGGCGGGCATCGAGCTGCTCGGCCAGGATGCCGTTCCAGCCGGTGCGGCAGGCGCCGGTGGAGCCGGGCATGCAGAAGATGGCGGTGCGGTTGGCCAGCCCGCCCAGGGCGCGGCTCTGCACCGTGGAGGTGCCCAGTTCCTGGTAGGTGATATGGCGGAACAGCTCGCCGAAGCCGTCGATCACGGTGTCCAGCAGCGGGCCCACCGCCTCGGGGGTGGTGTCGCGGCCGGTAAAGCCGGTGCCGCCGGTGATCAAGACCACCTGGACCTCAGGGCTGGCTATCCAGCGGGAAACCAGGGCGCGGATGTCGTACTTGTCGTCCTTGAGGATGATCTTTTCCGCCAGTTGGTGGCCGGCGGCGGTGAGCGCCTCGGCCAGGAAGCGGCCCGAGGTGTCGGTCTCTTCGTTACGGGTATCGGAGACGGTCAGCACCGCTATCTTCAGGGGCACAAAGGCCTGGCTTGCATGACTCATGGCGTCCTCTCATTAATTTTTACATAAAGATAATAATTGAAACATTCTCGCACAGCGCGACGGAAGGTCAATCCGCAAAACAACAAAGCCTGGGGCAATAATGCCACAGGCTTTGGCGTCGTTCATAAGGGAAGGCTCAGAAACCCTCTACCCCACGCATGTTGGGCAACTGGTGGGCGATGCCCTTGTGGCAGTCGATACAGGTTTTCTCGCCGCTGGCCAGGGAGGTGGAGTGAGCCTGGGCGGCACGGCTGCCCTGCACACTGAAGTCCATGTAGTCGAAGTTGTGGCAGTTGCGGCATTCCCGCGAGTCGGTCTCCTTCATCCGCTGCCACTCCCGCTCCGCCATATAGCGGCGGTGGGCCTCGAACTTTTCCGGGGTATCGATGATGCCGGTGATCTTGCCCCAGACTTCCTTGGACGCGGCTATCTTGCGCACTATCTTGTGGGTCCACTCGTGGGGCACATGGCAGTCGGGACAGCTGGCCCTGACCCCGGAGCGGTTGGCGTAGTGAATGGTATCCCGGTACTCCAGATAGACGTTGTCGTGCATCTCATGGCAACCGATACAGAACTGTTCGGTATTGGTCACCTCCAGGGCGGTGTTGAAGCCGCCCCAGAAGATGACGCCACCGAAGAAGCCGAATACCAGCACCACGCCCACCGCCACCTTGCTGGGTGAACGGAAGGTTTGCCACAGCCGTTTGAGCAGGCTTTTCTTCTCCGCCATGAGGGCTCCTTACCGCAGGGATTCAACGGGAGTGAAGGTGTTGTCCACCAGCGGCTTGGCACCGGTCTGCGGCACGTGGCACTGCAGGCAGAAGTAGCGCCGCGGGCTGATGTCGCCCAGGGTCATGCCGTCCCGGGTTTCATAGTGGGTGGGGCTGACCCGGGGCGCGTTGCGCGCGGCCGCGTTTTTCCAGCCGTGACAGGCCAGGCAGCGGTTGACCTTGAGATCCACCTCGTAACCCCGCACCTGGTGCGGCACCAGGGGCGGCTGGTGCATGTACTGCCGGTCCTGAATGCCCTGATCCTTGACCGGATCCTTGATACGTTCGGCATCCTTGTCCACGTCCAGCGCCGTGTCGCCCCGCAGCGAACTCAGGCGCCCGCTGTGGGCCTCCACATCCTCCAGTTCGACCTGGGCCTGCACCATGCCCACCCAGGCCGCCAACAGCAGCGCTCCCATCACTTTTCCAGTCTTTCTCATCATTTTTTCTCCGCCTTATTTGCAAAACGGGTGGTGAAACTGAAGACGTCTTCCGCACACACGTCGATACAACGCCCACAATGGCTACAATCCGTCATCTTGATTTCGGGGCCATGGCCCCTTTTGGCGCCATGCACCGGCCCCTTCAGCACCTGGGGCTCGGGGCAGACCGCGTAACAATCCATGCAACTGGTGCAGTGTTCCCGGCCGGCTGCCGTCACCTGCAGGGGTCTCAGCTTGTTCACCAGCCCCCAGAAGGCGCCCTGGGGACACAGATGACCGCACCATCCCCTGTCGACCACGAAGCTGTCGAACAAAAACACCGCCACTATCAGCAACCAGCCCCAGCCCATGCCGAACAGCAGGCCCCGGTGCAGCAGGGATACCGGGTTGACCGACTCCCACACCACCACGCCGCCGATAAAGGGCACCACCAGTATGGTGGCCAGCAGCCAGTAGCGCAGCCGGCTGGAAAGACCCGAACCCTGGCGCAGCCCCAGCCGACGGCGCAACCAGCCGGCGGCATCGGTCACCGGGTTCAGCGGGCAGACCCAGGAGCAGAACACCCGCCCCCCGACCAGGACATAGCCGGCAAGGACGATCAGCGCCCCCAGCCAGGCCGTGAACACCGGCCAGTGCCCCGCAGCCAGCAGTTGCACCAGGACGAAGGGATCCGTCATCGGCACCGTGTCCATGAGCCGAGAGCTGGACAGGTTGCCTTCGATAAGCCAGATCCCGGCCCAGGGGCCGAGCAGGAACAGGCCCAGCACCGACAACTGGCACAGCCGACGCAGCAGCAGGAAACGGTGTGCCCGCCACCAGCCCTTGCGCTCCGTTGCCTCCGCGCCGGGGTATCGCTTCATCACTGTCCTCCTTCGGGACGGCGAGTCGGCAGGGTCAGCTGGTCCCCGATAAGGGACCCGCCGGCCTTCTCCTTCTCGACCCAGCCCCAGCGGTAGTGGGCGCCCAGCTCGCCCTTGGCGACTTCCCTGGGCAGCACCTTGATCGCCGCCTCTTCCAGCACGCAGGCATGTTCGCACTTGCCGCAGCCGGTGCAGGCATCCGAGTGCACGGTCGGGATGAACAGGGCGTGGTGCCCGGTCCTGCTGTTGTGGCTGGGTTCCAGGGTAATGGCCTGGTCGATCAGCGGGCAGACCCGGTAGCAGACGTCACAGCGCAGCCCCTGCCAGTTGAGGCAGGTCTCGTGATCGATCAGCACCGCCAGGCCCATGCGCGCCTCGTCGATGTCGGTCAGCGCCGGATCCAGCGCCCCGGTGGGGCAGGCCGCCACGCAGGGAATATCGTCGCACATCTCGCAGGGCACGGCCCTGGCCTCGAAGTAGGGCGTACCCGTGGTCACCGGGGTCAGCAGCCGGGCCAGCTTGAGGGTATCGTAGGGGCAGGCCTCCACGCACAGGCCGCAGCGTACGCAGGCGCCGAGAAAATCCGGCTCGGCACCGGCGCCCGGCGGTCGCAGCGCCTGGGCCGGCAGGCTGGCGGCCTGGCGGCTGTAAGCCCCCAGCCCCAGCCCGACCAGCCCCATGGCACAACCGCCACCCGCCAGTTGCAGCAGAAACTGCCGCCGTGAAGCCCCGCTCATCGCCATCTCCCCCCTTGAGCCCTTACGCCTTCATCACCTTGACCGCGCACTTCTTGAAGTCGGTCTCTTTCGAGAGCGGGCAGGTGGCGTCCAGGGTCAGGCGGTTGATCAGCTGGTTCTCGTCGAACCAGGGCACGAACACCAGCCCCTTGGGCGGGCGGTTGCGGCCGCGGGTTTCCACCCGGCTCTTCATCTCGCCCCGGCGGGAGGCGATCACCACCTCGTCGCCCCGGCGCAGGCCCCGCTCCCGGGCGTCATCCGGATGCATGAATACCTGGGCGTCGGGATAGGAACGGTGCAGCTCGGGCACCCGCCGGGTCATGGAGCCGGAGTGCCAGTGTTCCAGCACCCGCCCGGTGGACAGCCAGAGGTTGTATTCCGCGTCCGGCACCTCGGCCGCCGGCTCGTACGGCAGGGCGAAGATCACCGCCTTGTTGTCCTTGTGGCCGTAGAACTGCACCCCTGTCCCCTTCTCCACGTAAGGGTCGTAGCCTTCCCGGTAACGCCACAGGGTTTCCTGGCCATCCACCACCGGCCAGCGCAGGCCCCGGGCCTGGTGGTAGACATCATAAGGCGCCAGATCGTGGGCCTTGCCCCGGCCGAACTTGGCATACTCCTCGAACAGGCCCTTCTGCACGTAGAAGCCGAAGTGATCCCGCTCGTCGTTAAGCTCGTTCTTGCAGTCCTCGGCCGGATACTGGTCCACCTGGCCATTGCGGTAGAGCACCTCATACAGGGTCTTGCCCCGGTATTCGGGCGCCTTGGCCAGCAGTTCCTCGGGCCAGACCTCTTCCATGGTGAAGCGCTTGGAGAACTCCATCAGCTGCCACAGATCCGATTTGGCTCCCTCGGGAGACTTCACCTGCTGGTACCACACCTGGGTGCGGCGCTCGGCATTGCCGTAGCCGCCCTCCTTCTCCACCCACATGGCGGTGGGCAGCACCAGATCCGCCGCCTGGGCGGTGACCGTGGGGTAAGGGTCGGACACCACGATGAAGTTGGCCGGGTTGCGGTAGCCGGGCAGCCCCTCCTCGTTCATGTTGGGGGCGGCCTGCATGTTGTTGTTACACATCACCCAGTAGGCGTTGAGCTTGCCGTCCTTGAGCATGCGGTTCTGCAACACGGCGTGGTAGCCCACCTGGGGGTTGATGGTGCCGTCGGGCAGCTTCCAGATCTTCTCGGAGTAGGCGCGGTGCTCGGCGTTGGTCACCACCATGTCCGCCGGCAGCCGGTGGGCGAAGGTGCCCACTTCCCGGGCGGTGCCGCAGGCCGAGGGCTGGCCGGTGAGCGAGAAGGGGCTGTTGCCCGGCTCGGAGATCTTGCCGGTCAGCAGGTGGATGTTGTAGACCATGTTGTTGGCCCAGGTACCCCGGGTATGCTGGTTGAAACCCATGGTCCAGAAGGACACCACCTTGATGTAGGGGTCGGCATAGGCCTGGGCCAGCGCTTCCAGCTTGTCGGCGGGCACGCCGGAGATCTTGGAAACGGTCTCCACGTCGTAGTCGGCCACAAAGCTGGCGAATTCCTCGAAGCTGATGGGGGTGGAGGCGCCGGAGTCCGGGTTCGCCGCCGCCTGTTGCAGCGGGTGGGTCGGCCGCAGGCCATAGCCGATGTCGGTTTCGCCCTTGACGAAATTGACGTGCTTCTCGATAAAGTCCTGGTTTACATAGCCGTTTTCGATGATGTAGTGAGCGATGTAGTTGAGGATGGCCAGATCGGTCTGGGGATGGAACACCATGCCGTTGTCCGCCAGTTCGAAGCTGCGGTGCTCGAAGGTGGACAGTACATGCACCTGCACATGGGGTGCACTCAGGCGGCGGTCGGTCAGCCGAGACCAGAGAATGGGGTGCATCTCCGCCATGTTGGAGCCCCACAGCACGAAGGCGTCGGTGGCTTCGATGTCGTCATAGCACCCCATGGGCTCGTCCATGCCGAAGGTGCGCATGAAACCGACCACGGCCGAGGCCATGCAGTGGCGAGCGTTGGGATCCAGGTTGTTGGAGCGGAAACCGGCCTTGTACAGCTTGGCGGCGGCGTAGCCTTCCATGATGGTCCACTGGCCGGAGCCGAACATGCCGATGCCGTCGGGCCCCTTCTCCTTGAGGGTGGCCTTCCACTTCTCGGCCATGATGTCGAACGCCTGATCCCAGCTGATCGGCGTAAAATCCCCGTTCTTGTCGTACTTGCCGTTCTTCATACGCAGCAGCGGCGTGGTCAGCCGGTCCTTGCCATACATGATTTTCGACAGGAAATAACCCTTGATGCAGTTCAGGCCCTTGTTGACCGGCGCATCCGGATCCCCCTGGGTGGCCACCACACGGCCATCCTGGGAGCCCACCAGCACCGAGCAGCCGGTACCGCAGAAGCGGCAGGGGGCCTTGTCCCACTTGATGGCGGTTTGATCCCGGCTGGTGATCAGATTGGTGGCACCGGCCGGCACGGCCAGCCCGGCGGCGGCGGCGGCGGCGGCGACCGCATTGGCCTTCATAAAGGCGCGACGACTCAGCTTCATTGTTGCTCCTCACCTGCTTCCAGTTCAGCAAATTCATGATAAATAAGGGTGGTGGACAAGATGCCCTCCAACAGCGCTATCTGATCGATACGGCTGACCACCGATTTCTGGGTGGGGCCTTCGATCGCCACCACCAGTTTTCCCTGCTCTCCCGACACCGGCACTTCCACCCCGTCCATGGCGCTGATGGCTTCCTGTGCCGGTCCCATCAATTCGGGCCGGCAATAAACCACCAGGCTGGCGACGTGCCATTCATTCGCTTTGCTCATGCTTGCTCCTGACTCAAGATCTTGATGGCGCCCGCCGGGCAGCCGGCGACACAGGCGCCACAGCCGGTGCAACGCTCGGCATCCAGCTCCGGACGGGCGACGGCGCCCAATTGCGGCCGGAAACGGATGGCCTGTGGCTCGCAGCTGTCTTCGCAGCTGCGGCAGTGCACTCCCCCAATGGCCAGGCAGGCGGGGCCGAACTCGGCCAACTGGTGCCAGGGCGCTTCCTGACGGGGAGCGAAGAGCGGCTCGGGGCAAGCATCGGCGCAGCGGCCGCAGAAGGTGCATTCGCCCCGGCCGAAGTCCAGCACCGGAAAGCCGCCGTCGCCCGCGATGATGATCCGCTCCGGGCAGGCCCGCTGGCAGTCGCCGCATCGGGTGCAGCCGTCGGTAAAGCTCGGCCAGTCCTTCGCCCAGGGCAAGGTGTTTTCCGGCCTGGTCGGGGCCAGGCCGCCCTTGAGCCAGCGTCGGCGCGATAAGTCCGGTTCGGATGTCATGGTTCCCTGCTCTGCCATTGGTTTTTTGTGTAGCATAGACGTTAAAAACGGGGATGATCCCAAGATTATCCCTTAATGGTTACATGGTATTGGTCGGGGCACGGGGGGAGGAATACCACCTAGTGGGTACAAAGGAGGGTACGTTGATCCAGATCAAGCGGGCACGGGGCTTTACGCCCCGGATCACTCCGGACGCGTAAAGCCGGGAACAAAAAAGAGGCGTCTCAGCCGCCGATGGAGGCCAGATGAGGGGTCATGCCGGTCTGCCCCTGATGCAGGAAATGGGTGGCCTTCTTGTCGGCCAGGGCCTGGCGCAGACGCAGTTGCAGCGCCGCCTGGTGGCCGTCCTCGGCCAGCAGATCCCTAAGCTCCACCCCCTGTTCACCGAACAGACACAGGTGCAGCTTGCCGACCGAAGACACCCGCAGCCGGTTGCAGCTGGCACAGAAGTCCTTGGCGTAGGGCATGATGAGGCCGATTTCGCCCACATAGTCCGGGTGCCAGAACACCTCGGCCGGGCCGTCGTTGTGGGCCCGCACCTTCTGCTGCCAGCCGGCATGCAGCAACTGCTCCTTGATCAGGGCGCCGCGTACATGGTGGCGGCTGAACAACTCGTCCATCTCGCCGGTCTGCATCAGCTCGATAAAGCGCAACTGGATGGGATTGTCCTTGATCCAGGCCAGGAAACGCCCCAGCTCGCCGTCATTCAGGCCGCGCATCAGCACCGTATTGACCTTGACCTGCTCGAAGCCGGCGGCAAAGGCGGCATCGATGCCGGCCATTACCTCCTGGAAGCGATTCTCGCCGGTGATCTGGTGGAACATGCGCGAGTCCAGGCTGTCGACGCTGACATTGATGGCGGACAGGCCGGCACGGCGCCAGTCGGCCACCTGGCGTGCCATACGGTAGCCGTTGGTGGTGGTGGCCACCTTGCGGATCCCCGGCGTGGCGGCCACGGTCTCGATGATGGCGGTGAAATCCTTGCGCAGGGAAGGCTCGCCCCCGGTGATGCGCACCTTGTTGGTGCCCATGGCGGCGAAGGCCCGGGTCAGGCGGCGGATTTCGTCGAGGGTCAGGAAGGACTTGCGGCCATCGGGCTTATAGCCGTCGGGCAGGCAGTACTGACACCTGAAGTTGCAGACGTCGGTGACCGACAGCCGCAAATAATGGAACTTGCGTGCGAACGCATCCTGTAATTCAAACATAAACACCTTTCCAATACGGGAGGCAGGGACATTTCTCTCCCTACCCTTACAGCCGGTGGCTGAACGGTCTGGCAACCCTATTGGCCTTGGCCAACTTAGGTCCACCCGACTCGGAGTTTGTCAACGTCACTCTATTCTCACCTATCACCATAGGGAAAAACATAGCTTCAGATCAAGAAAAATCTGTGATCGAGGTAAAATGACTTATGAAATACCACTATTATTGCCCTCTCACCGGGCTTTGCATATGCTGGTGATCGATTACCATACCGATACTCCCATTCATAGAAGTAACTGACCCATGACTCAAGCTCACACCGCCACCCTGTTACTGGTCGATGACCATCCGCTGATGCGCAAGGGGATCAAGACCTGGATCACCGCCGCCGGCCCCTTCGAGGTGGTGGCCGAGGCCGACAACGGGGCCGAGGCCCGGCGCCTGGCCGCCCAAATCAATCCTGATCTGATCCTGCTCGACCTGAACCTGGGCGAGGAGCAGGGATCGGAAGTGCTGCTGGCGCTGAGGCAACAGGGCTACCAGGGCAAGGTGGTGATCCTGACCGTATCCGACAGCCAGGAAGACGCCCGCCGCCTGCTCGATCTCGGCGCCGACGGCTATCTGCTGAAGGACATCGAGCCCGAGTCGCTGATCCCGGCCCTGCAACAGGCCCTGCTGGGCGAGCGGCCGGTCAGCGAGAAACTGCTGGAGAACACCCGCCAGGGGGCGGCGGAGCAACTGGCCAACCTGACCTACCGGGAGCGGCAGATCCTGGCCCTGCTGGCGGAAGGCTTCAGCAACAAGCAGATCGCCGACAGCCTCAATATCGCCGAGGGCACGGTCAAGGTGCACATGAAGGCGCTGATGCGCAAGCTGGATGTGCAGTCGCGGCTGGAGGCGGCGCTTATCTACCTGAATGGCAGGGAACCCAACAGTAGCAAATTGCAAAAGCAATAAGCTTCACATTGCAATTATTTGCATTATGCATCGCCTGAAAAACACTCAATTGAATCGGAAAGCCTGATGGGACGGGGATCTTAAAAGTTGGCACGATAATTTCATATATATTATCAGTCGTTTTTATCCCGTGCTCTCTTCAGCTCCCGCTGAAGTTCGGTCAACCCTTTGGGTTGACCATTTTTTTTGCCTGTCAATCACCGAGCCGGGCTGCCAGTTCATCCAGGGTCGCTTCCAGCGCCTGTCGCCAGGCCCCCATCT
The DNA here is from genome assembly GCF_002407485.1 of Zobellella denitrificans. Taxonomy (NCBI): domain Bacteria; kingdom Pseudomonadati; phylum Pseudomonadota; class Gammaproteobacteria; order Aeromonadales; family Aeromonadaceae; genus Zobellella; species Zobellella denitrificans. The sequence continues at coordinate 2,443,259 of NZ_CP012621.1, forward strand.
GCTCGGCCACCCGGGCTTCATTCCGCTCCCGGCAGGACAGCTCCAGCTTCTCGCCCAGAAACTGGCAACGCAGGGCCCCATAACTGCCACAGGCCGACTTCAGGCTGTGGCAATGGCGGGCCATGGCGCCATGGTCCCGGGCCTCGAAGGCCTGCTCCAGCGCCCGCCCCTGCTCCCGGGCATCCTCCACGAACAGCGCCAGCAGCCGGAGCAGGGTCTCCGCACCCAGCTCCCGCTCCAGCCGTCCTAGCTGATGCTCGTCGAGCAACGGCAACCTGGCCTGTAGCCGCAACCAGTCGCTCATTCGCCTTTCCCCCAGCTTTGCAGCTTGCGGTAGATGGTCGAGGGACTGACCTCCAGCAAGGCCGCGGCCCGGGACACATTGCCCTGGCAGTGACGGATGGCGCGCTCGATGGCCTGTCGTTCCAGGGTGGCCAGGGGAATGACCGGGGCCGCAGCCGGGTCGGAGTTCCGGTGGGTGGGAAGCTCCTGGTGCAGCGGCTTGTCGAGGGGGGCTGGCAGCATGTCCAGCTCTATCCATTCCCCCTGATGCAGCACCACGGCGTTGCGGATGACGTTCTGCAACTGGCGCACGTTGCCCGGCCAGTGGTAGCCCTGCAGTCTGTCCTTGGTTTCCTCGGACAGGCCCACGAAGGACTTGCCCTCTTCCCGCGAGGCCTGGCGCACCAGGGCGGTGGCGATGCTGATCACGTCCGCCCCCCGCTCCCGCAATGGCGGCAGGTGCACCGGGATCACGTGCAGGCGGTAATAAAGATCCTCCCGGAAGCGCCCTTGCTCCACCTCAACCAGGGGATCCCGGTTGGTGGCGCAGACGATACGCACGTCCACCTTGATCTGGCGGGAGCTGCCCACCGGCTGGATAAGCCCGGTCTGCAGAAAGCGCAGCAGCTTGCTCTGCAGTTCCAGATCCATCTCGCAGATCTCGTCCATGAAGAGGGTGCCGCCGTCGGCCCGGATCACGGCGCCGTCCCTGTCCTGCAGGGCGCCGGTGAAGGCGCCCTTGATGTGACCGAACAACTCGCTCTCCATCAGATCCTTGGGGATGGCGGCACAGTTGAGGGCAATGAAGGGGCCTTCGGCCCGGCCGCTCAGCTGGTGGATGGCCTCGGCGCAAACTTCCTTGCCGGTGCCGCTTTCGCCGGTGATAAAGACGGTGGCGCTGCTGGGGGCGGCGTTCTCGATCAGCCGGTATACCTTCTGCATGGGCAGGCTTTCACCGATAAAACCCTGGAAGCGCTTCTGCTCCATCTCGTGCCGGAACCGGTCCACCAACTGGTTGAGGTGACGGAACTTCATGGTGTTGTGCAGCGTCACCTTGAGCCGCTCCGCTTCCACCGGCTTGTTGATAAAATCGTGAGCACCCAGGCGCATGGCATCCACCGCCACATCGACCGAGCCATGGGCGGTCATCACTATGGTGGTGACTTCCGGGTGCTCCCGGTGCAGCCACTGCAGGATTTCCATGCCGGGCATGTCCGGCAGGATCAGATCGAGCAACAGAATGTCCGGTGGCTGCTGCCGGATATGTTCCAGTGCCTGCCGGCCAGTGGTGACGACCGTCAGCGACAGGGGCTCATCCTGCAAATAGGCCTGGTACAGCGCCGCCAGCGAGGGCGTATCCTCTACCAACAAGACATTCAGTCTTTCATCTACCATCTTTGTTCTCTCACCTCGATACCGTCCGGTTGGTCTTTTTTATGCCGAACCCGAAAAAATACTTGCAGCAAATTAACTTCATGTTAACATGAACTCAACATCCAGTGTGACTCATTTGTCACCTCACCCACTGCTCATTTTGTTGTTAGGAACGACGACAGTTTATGCCTGTGTGGCTGCTGCGAAACCAGGGTATTCATGTACCCTGGTCTTTTTTTTTATGGGCTCAGGCAGGGTTGTCGATGTCCACAAAACTGACCTCGAGCCCGTGCTCCGCCGCCAGCCACTCCCCCAACGCCTTGATGCCGTAACGCTCGGTGGCATGATGACCGGCCGCGAAGAAGTGCAGCCCCAGTTCCCGCGCCACGTGCACCGTCTGCTCCGATACCTCGCCGCTGATAAAGGCGTCCATGCCCTGCTCCGCCGCCAGCTCGATAAAACCCTGTCCGCCGCCGGTACAGTAGCCGACCCTACGGATAAGCGCCGGCCCCGCCTCGCCCACATGCAGCACAGGGCGGCCCAGCCGCTGTCGCAGCCGTTCGGCCAGTTGATCCCCGCTGAGCGGTGCGTCCAGTTCGCCTCGCATCGATACCGAGAGGGCATTATCCGGCTCCAGCGGGCCGGTTTGCCGGATACCCAGCAGGGCCGCCAGCTGGGCGTTGTTGCCAAGACCGGGCGCGATGTCGAGGGGAAGGTGGTAGGCATAGAGGTTGATGTCATGGCCGAGCAGCGCCTTGAGCCGCCGCCGCTTCATGCCCCTGATCTGTTCGTTTTCACCCTTCCAGAAATAGCCGTGATGCACCAGCAGTGCATCCGCGCCCATCGCCACCGCCCGGTCCACCAGCGCCTGGCTGGCGGTCACTCCGGTCACCACACGACGCACCTCGCTTTTGCCTTCCACTTGCAGGCCGTTCGGGCAATAATCCTTGATAGCTTGTGCATTGAGCTGCCGATCCAGCAGCCGTTCGAGTTCCAGGTTGTTCATGCTGGCTCCATGGCGTGAGTTTGGCTCATTGTAAAACAAAAGGTACCCCTTATGGGCGATTCCCTTCCCCGCTTGCTGGCCCGCCTGCGCGACCCCGTGGTGCGGGATCTGGCCTGGGCCCTGGCCAGTCCCAACCTGCTGGCCGCCACTCCCCTGGCCCCCGGCAACGACTGGTATCGGACGCTGCTGGGTCAGTACCAGTCACGGCTGCTCGCGCTGGACGCCGCCCCCGGAATACTGCATGCCCACTGCCGTCCCTACCGGCGCCTGGGCCAGTATTTCGAGGCGCTCTGGCGCTTCTTCCTGCTGGATCACGACCGCTTCCAGCTGCTGGCCTACGACTGGCAGCAGGTGGTGGCCGGCACCACCCTGGGGGCTTTTGATTTTATCGTATGGGACAAGCAGTTGCAGCGCATCGAGCACTGGGAGGTGGCGGTCAAATTCTACCTGATCACCAATCCCGGCACCGCCTGCGGCGATGCCCGGGGGGTCAATCCCCGCGACAGGCTGCGACACAAACTGGAGCATATGCTCCATCACCAGTTGCGGCTCAGCCAGCACCCGCAAGTCGGCGAGCGCCTGCACCGGCTGGGGCTGATGCCGAACAACCACCGCCTGATCCTCAAGGGACGACTGTACTACCCGCGCAGTTGCCGGCTGTTCCTGTGCGAACAGGGCGAGCGGGGGCAGTGGGGAACGGAGCTGCCGGATCCGTCATTCGAGCCCCAGCAGAAACTGGGCTGGCTGACCGGAGGCCGACATTGTGAACGACTGGCCAGCAGGCAGAACTACCGGAGCGGTAACGGAGACTGGTATATCAGGGTAGACAGGGAGTGGCTGGACAGCCAGGGGTAGTGATTCAGGAAAACCGGGGGAGTCAAGGGCGTAAATATGGAGGCGCGTAGCGGAGTCGAACCGCTCTAAACGGATTTGCAATCCGCTGCATAACCGCTTTGCTAACGCGCCATTGCAGAATTTGGAGCGGGAAACGAGACTCGAACTCGCGACCCCAACCTTGGCAAGGTTGTGCTCTACCAACTGAGCTATTCCCGCTTAAAACTTCTAACTTGTGCATGGGGCCGCGCTGCGGCCGATGGATGCGCATTATAGGCAGGCGGACGGACAATACAAGCCATTTTTCTCTCGACCAACTCATTTGCTTTAATTTTCAGCGAGTTGGGTGTTTTTTTGTCAGCCCCCGCCTTTGGCGACGCACGCCAAAGGCGGCTAAGCTTGCTGGCATCCCCGTTCACGGAGTCCGCCCATGCCCCTGCTGCTTATCCTGTTGCTGCTCGTGCCGCTCGCCTTCGCCGACACCCCGCCCCCGGAAACCGCCACCGGCTGGCGCACCACCCCCCTGGTCCGGGCCGACAAGGCCATGGTGGTCACCGCCAATCCCTATGCCAGCCAGGCCGCCCGGGACATGCTGCGCCGGGGTGGCACCGCGGTGGACGCCATGGTGGCCGCCCAGATGGTGCTGGCCCTGGTCGAGCCCCAGTCCTCGGGACTGGGTGGCGGCGCCTTCCTGGTATACTGGCAGCAGGAGCCGGGCCGCCTGATCACCCTGGACGGACGGGAAACCGCCCCCTTCGCCGCCCCGGCCGATCTCTTCCTGGACGGACAGGGCCAGCCGCTCGACTTTCTCGATGCGGTGGTCGGCGGCCGCTCGGTGGGCACGCCCGGCACCGTGATGCTGATGTGGCAGGCCCACCAGCGTTTTGGCCGCCTGCCCTGGCGGGAGCTGTTCGCCCCGGCCATCACCCTGGCCCTCAACGGCTTCACCGTGTCGCCGCGCCTGGCCCGGCTGGTGGCGGAGGACAAGGCGCAGCTGACACGGGATCCCGACGCCCGCGCCTATTTTTTCGACGACACCGGCCGCCCGCTGCAAGCCGGCAGCACCAAGACCAACCCCCTGCTGGCGGCCCTGCTGACCCGGCTCAGCCTCGAAGGCCCCTCGGCCTTCTACCAGGGAAAAATCGCCGCCGCCATGGTGGACAAGGTTCGCCAGGCCAATCCACCGGGCCACCTCAGCCTGGAGGATCTCGCCGGCTACCGGGTGAAGGAGCGTCCGGCCCTCTGCGCCCCCTACCGGCAATACCAGGTCTGCGGCATGGGCCCGCCCAGCTCCGGCACCCTGGCCCTGGGGCAGATACTGGGAATCCTTTCCCACCTGGAGTTGGCCTCGCTAGGCCCCAACTCTCCCCAAGGCTGGCGCTGGATAGCCGATGCCTCGCGCCTGGCCTTCGCCGACCGCAACCTCTATGTGGCCGACGCCGATTTCGTGCCGGTGCCGACCGAGGGACTGCTCGCCCCCGACTACCTGGCCGGACGCGCCGCCCTGATTGGCGAGCGCTCCCAGGCCCTGGAACAGGTCTCGCCCGGCGTCCCCCTGGCCCGGCTCGGCCACCTGGCCCCGGACAGTTCCCCCGAATTCGCCGCCACCACCCATATCAGCATCGTCGACAAGGAGGGCAACGCCCTGGCGATGACCTCCACCATAGAGCACGGCTTCGGCTCCCGGCTCATGGTGCAGGGCTTTTTGCTCAACAACGAACTGACCGACTTTTCCTTCCGCCCGGAGCTGGACGGGGTGCCGGTGGCCAATCGGCTGGAACCGGGCAAGCGCCCCCGCTCCTCCATGGCCCCCACCCTGGTGTTTTACCGGGAGAAACCGCTGCTGGTGATCGGCTCCCCCGGCGGCAGCAGCATTATCGGTTACGTGCTGCATGCCCTGATCAATGTGCTGGACTGGGGCATGGATATCCGGGAAGCGCTGCACCAGCCCCACATCCTGCACCGGGGTTCGGTACTGGAGCTGGAGCCGGGTGGGCGCAACCAGGCGCTGCAGCCGGAGCTGGAACGGCTCGGCTTCGGCACCCGGCTGACCGAACTCAACTCCGGCCTGCACGGCATACTGCTGCAGCCGGGGCGCATCACCGCCGGCGCCGATCCCAGGCGGGAGGGCCAGGCCCTGGCGGCGGACTGAGTACCTTGCAACCAATGTTAAATAACTGTTCCAGATGGTAGATCACTACTGGCAGCGACAGGGTTCCGTTAAGCAGCCCCTCCGCGCCAGGAATGGCGCGGCGGCCCCCCCAAGGATGGGTTCACGGCGTGTCTGCGTGCGGGGCCCGGTCGATGTAGCACTATTAGGATCAGTTATTTAAATATCGGTCACATAAGCGGAGGACCCGGGGTGAATTCCGCGTTTGGTCACGTATAGTAGTGCCCCGGGCCTGGCCCCGCTCAAGTTTGCCGGGCGGGTGCCGATAACAAGTACACCAGATAAATAACAGAAACCAATAACCAGATGAACAGCAGAAACCAGCACATTATCGATGAGGAAGTCACCTACAGCGACCAGGAACAACTGGTTTCCACCACCGATCTGCGCGGTGTCATTACCTATGCCAACGATATCTTTTGCCGGGTAGCCGGTTACCACCCCGAGGAGCTGGTCGGCCAGAATCACAACATCGTCCGCCACCCGGACATGCCCAGGGCGGCCTTCCAGGATTTGTGGGAGCATATCAAGGCCGGCCAGGCCTGGCGGGGCGCGGTCAAGAACCGCTGCAAGGACGGCCGCTACTACTGGGTGGACGCCTACGTCACTCCCATCTACCAGCAGGGCAAGATCGTCGGCTACCAGTCGGTACGCACCAAGCTCGATGACCGGGTTCGCGACCGGGCCAGCCAGGCCTATCGCCAGTTGCTGAAGCAGGAACAGCAAAAGAGCCTTCCGCGTCCGCGGCTGAAGCAGGCCATGCCCTGGCTGTCGGCGGCGGGCTTCCTGGCGTTGCTGACCGGCGCCTTCAGCCAGGGCGGCGCCGGCCTGTTGTTGTGGACCCTGTTGCCGGTCGCCTGGCTGCTGCTCTGCCATCACCGGCAACTGTTCGGCACCCGGCATTTCTTTCACAACCTGGGCCGGGACTATGACAGCATCTCCCGGCTGGTCTACTCGGGTGACGCCCCCCATGCCATCGCCGACTATCATCTGAAGATGTGGCAGGCCCGTACCCGCACCATACTGGGCCGGGTCGATGACGCCACCGGTTCGCTCAAGTCCCTGGCCGGCTCCCTGATGCAGGCCATGACCGGCGCCCGGGACGATCTTAGCCGCCAGGACAGCGATACCCACCAGATCGCCGCCGCCATCGACGAGATGTCGGCCACCGCCACCGAGATCACCCAGAACACTCAAAAAGCAGCGGAAAACGCGGAAGAAGCCCAGCACCAGTGCCACCTGACCCAGCGCCAGCTGGAGCAGACCAAGCAGAAGATCGTCGAGCTGGCCCGGGAAGCCGAACACGCCGCCGAAGCCACCTTCGCCCTGACCCAGGAGTCGGATCGCATCGGCACCCTGATGAGCGAGATCCAGGGCATTGCCGATCAGACCAACCTGCTGGCGCTCAACGCCGCCATCGAAGCGGCCCGGGCCGGCGAGCACGGCCGGGGCTTTGCCGTGGTAGCGGAAGAAGTGCGGGCCCTGTCCACCCGCACCCATGGCGCCACCGAGCAGATCCAGAGCAGCATCGGCCAGATCCAGCAGACCCTGGCCAAATGGCGCTCCATGATGGATGCCAACATGGAGCACAGCCAGGAATGCGTGAACGCGGCCGAAGCCGGCAGCGCCAGCCTGAGCCGGGTGGTCGACGAAATCGACAACATAGTGGGAGTCACGGTGCAGATTTCCGCCGCCGCCGGCCAGCAACAGCAGGTGGCCGAGGAGATCAGCCGCAATGTACACCAGATCTCGCAAGCCTCCTCCGCCAACCTGGACAAGATTGCCCAGGTGGAAGCCTCCGGCCGCCAGTTGCTGGAGCGTTCCCAGGGGCTGAACGACATGACCCGCACCTTCTCCTGACCATGGACCCTCGCCAGCAGGCCATACTCACCCTGCTCGCCCTGGTGCCGCCAGGGCGGGTGGTCAGCTACGGCCAGCTGGCGGATCTGGCCGGTCTGCCGGGCCGGGCCCGGCTGGTCGGCCGCGTGCTCAGGACCCAGGACACCAGCGGCCTGCCCTGGCACCGGGTGGTGGCGGCCTCGGGCCGCATCAGCCTGCCCAGGGGCAGCGACGGCTGGTGCGAGCAGCGGCAACGGCTGCTGCAGGAAGGGGTCTTGCTGAAAGGAGACAGGGTGTCGATGAAGGAGCACCAGTGGCGGCCGGATCTGGCCGCCATACTGATGCTGATGGAACAGTGAAAGGTGTTGAGCCTAGTCGGTTTCTTCCAGCAACTCGCTGACATGCACCTGGAAGGGGATGGTTTCGTCTTCCCGCTGCAGCAGCACCAGCTGGTTGTTGACGTCCACCTCCAGCACGTAACCCGAGCCATCCGGGGTATGACAGATCATCCCCGGCCTGATGTCATGAATATCCATATCCACTCCCCCTAAACAGGCCCAGCCTGTGGGCGTTTAACGTCCCTGTGTCATTGGCTCTGTACTTGCTCCGTCACTGCTTGTTATCACCACCCTCTGGTGGCTCCCGCGCGAACGGCTGCGGTTGCAGCTGTTATCGATCCAATACCAGGGTCGCCCGACGGTGCCGTTACAGCAGATGGTATCGCCGGGCATCATGCCCGGCCCGCCGACGGCCGTCGTTATTTGCCTTTCTGGCTTTGCCGCCACTTACCATCAGTATAATGAGCGCTCCAGCCGGTGGCCTTTTTATTGACCTCGGTCATCACGTATTGTTCCTTGTTCTTGCGGCTGAACCGCACCACGGCCTTGTTGCCGTCCGGATCCTCGGTGGGCGCCTCGGTCAGGTACAGAAACTTGGGCGGCAGCCGATCCTTGAAGCGAATAAGCTCCTCCACCAGGGGCGCCCGGGTCTCCCGGGATCTGGGGAAGTTGCTGGCGGCCAGGAACAGGCCGGCGGCGCCGTCACGCAGCACGAAGTAGGCATCGGACTGGCTGCAGGGCAGCTCCGGCAGGTGCACGGGATCTTCCTTCGGCGGCGCCACTTCGCCGCTTTTCAGGATCTTGCGGGTATTGCCGCAGGCCTCGTTGGTGCAGGCCATGTACTTGCCGAAACGGCCGTTCTTGAGCTGCATCTCGGCACCGCAGCGATCGCAGTCGATCACCGGGCCTTCGTAGCCCTTGAGCTTGAACTGGCCTTGCTCCAGCTCGTAGCCGTCGCAGTCCGGGTTCTGGCCACACACGTGCAGCTTGCGCTTGTCATCGATAAGGTAGGCGTCCATGGCGGTGCCGCACTTGGGGCAGCGGTGCTTGGCGCGCAGGGCATCGGTTTCGGCTTCGTCGTCGTTGGCCAGCACGAAATCGTCACCCGGGATCAGGTTGATGGTCTGCTTGCAGCGCTCCTTGGGCGGCAGGGCATAGCCGGAGCAGCCGAGGAAAACCCCGGTGGTGGCGGTGCGGATGCCCATCTTGCGACCGCAGGCCGGACAGTCGATATCGGTCAGCACCATCTGGTTGGCCCGCATGCCGCCCTCTTCCACCGGCCGCTCGGCCTTTTCCAGCTCGTCGCTGAATTCGGCATAGAAGGCGTCCAGTACCTGGGTCCAGTTCAGGCTGCCGCCGGCGATTTCATCCAGCTTGCTTTCCATCTGGGCGGTAAAATCGTAGTTCATCAGTTCGGCGAAACTTTCCTGCAGCCGATCGGCGACGATTTCGCCCATCTTCTCCGCATAGAAGCGCCGGCTTTCCACCTTGACGTAGCCCCGGTCCTGAATGGTGGAGATAATGGAGGCATAGGTGGAGGGACGGCCGATGCCGCGTTTTTCCAGCTCCCGCACCAGGGCCGCCTCGGTGAAGCGGGCCGGGGGCTTGGTGAAGTGCTGCTTGGGCTCGAGCCCGTCGAGGTTGAGCACCTCCCCCGCCTGCACCGCCGGCAGTTCGGTATCCTCGCCCTTGCGGCTCTGGGGCGTCAGCACCTTGGTCCAGCCGGCGAAGCGCAGGATGCGCCCGCGGGCCTTGAGTTCGTAGTCGCCGGCCTGCACCGTGATGGTGCTGCTGTCGTACTGGGCCGGGACCATCTGGCAGGCCACAAACTGGCGCCAGATGAGATCGTAAAGCCGCTTGGCGTCCGCCTCCATGCCGTCGAGCTGCTCCGCCTTCAGGGCCACGTCCGAAGGACGAATGGCCTCGTGAGCCTCCTGGGCGTTGGCCTTGGCACCGTAGACGTTGGGACTCTCGGGCAGATAGTCCTTGCCGTAGCTGTCCTGGATAAAGTCGCGTACGCCGTTCACCGCCTCCTGGCTCAGGTTGGTGGAGTCGGTTCGCATATAGGTGATGTAGCCTGCCTCGTACAGCCGCTGGGCCAGCATCATGGTGCGCTTGACCCCGAAGCCGAGCCGGGTACTGGCCGCCTGCTGCAGGGTGGAGGTGATAAAAGGCGCCGGCGGCTTGCTCTGGGTCGGCTTGTCTTCCCGGGCCACCACCTCGAACCGGCTGGCCTTGAGGGTATCCACCGCCGCCATGGTCTGGGCCTCGTTGGTCGGGCGGAACTCCTGCCCCCGGTACTTGGCCACCATCATGGTCAACGCCAGCTGTCGGGCACTGCTCAGAGCCGCCTGGATATCCCAGTATTCTTCCGGTACGAAGGCCTTGATTTCGCGTTCCTTCTCCACGATGAGCCGCACCGCCACCGACTGCACCCGGCCAGCGGACAGGCCCCGGGCCACCTTCTTCCACAGCAGCGGCGACACCATGTAGCCCACCACCCGATCCAGGAAGCGGCGGGCCTGCTGGGCGTTGACCCGGTTCAAGTTGAGATCGGACGGGTGGCTGAAGGCCTCCTGGATGGCGCTTTTGGTGATTTCGTTGAACACCACCCGCTTGAAACGGCTGTCGTCACCGCCGATCAGCTCCTTCAGGTGCCAGGCGATGGCCTCCCCCTCGCGATCCAAGTCCGTTGCCAGGTAAACGGTGTCGGCCTTTTCCGCCAGGCTCTGCAATTCGGCCACCACCTTTTCCTTGCCCGGCAGCACCTGGTAGTCCGCCTTCCAGCCGTGCTCGGGATCCACCCCCATGCGGGCGATCAGCGCCTGATGCTCCTTTTCCTTCTTGAGCCTTTCCTTTTCATCGGCGCTCAACTGCTTGGTGTCGGTCTTGCGGCCACCGGTCTTTTTCGCGGAAGAGGAGCCGGCGGTCGGCAGGTCGCGCACGTGGCCGACGCTGGATTTGACGATGAAGTCCTTCCCCAGGTACTTGTTGATGGTCTTTGCCTTGGCGGGCGATTCGACGATAACCAGCGATTTGCTCATAAAGCGCGTTTAGATCCTTAAAGTCTGGCCCCCGCGGGGGTTCCGGCGGCAAGGTAATGACGGCTGTATAAGTGAAAAAGCCGTAAAAAGCAAACTTGCCCGGCCTGGGCCGGAAAAAAGTTCAATGAATTTATATTTATTTATTAACACCCTCATGCCCGTCGGAATCAACCGCTTTTTTTACTCTCCTGCCTGTTCGTCCGCTTTTTATGCATTGTTATTACTTAGGTGAAATCTGTTGTTAAAAAGGGGTTACATCTTCCAAATAAATCCACATATAATGGCCAACAACAGGATTTTCTTGGCCCTTTTCACCATTTAAAAGGACAATATAATGGTACAGTTTGAAGCCAACTTTGACGGCCTGGTCGGCCCCACCCACAACTATGCCGGCCTGTCTTACGGCAACGTTGCCTCCCAGAGCAACGCCCAGGATGTGTCCAGCCCGAAAGAAGCGGCCAAGCAGGGCCTGCGCAAGATGAAGGCGCTGACCGAACTGGGCCTGGTGCAGGGCGTGCTGGCGCCCCAGGAGCGCCCCGACATCCATACCCTGCGCCGGCTGGGCTTTACCGGCAGCGATGCCCAGGTGCTGGAAAAGGCGTTCCGGGAAGACCCGGTGCTGCTGGCCGCCTGCTGCTCCGCCTCCAGCATGTGGACCGCCAACGCCGCTACCGTCTCGCCCAGCGCCGATACCGCCGACGGCCGTATCCACTTCACCCCGGCCAACCTGACCAACAAGTTCCACCGCTCCATCGAGCACGAGGTGACCGGCCGCATCCTCGGCCAGGTGTTCGCCGACGAGCGCCACTTCAGCCACCACCAGGCCCTGCCCGCCAACGACTACTTCGGTGACGAGGGCGCCGCCAACCACACCCGCCTGTGCGCCGACTACGGCCACGCCGGGGTGGAACTGTTCGTGTACGGCCGCAGCGCCTTCGACCTGAGCGCCCCCGCCCCGCGCCGCTACCCGGCCCGGCAGACCCTGGAAGCGTCCCGGGCCGTGGCCCGGCTGCACGGCCTGGGCGAGGACACCGCCATCTTTATCCAGCAGAACCCGGCGGTGATCGATCAGGGCGTGTTCCACAACGACGTCATCGCCGTGGGCAACCAGAACGTACTGTTCTATCACCAGGAGGCTTTCCTCAACACCGCCGCCCTGGAAGAGATCCGCCGCAAGCTGCCCGGCACCGAGCTGCACTTTATCGAGGTGCCCACCGATGAGGTACCGGTGGCGGACGCGGTGAAGAGCTACCTGTTCAATACCCAGATAGTGACCCTCAAGCCCGGCCAGATGGCGATCATCGCCCCCACCGAATGTGCCGAGACCCCGAGCGTCAAGGCCTACCTGGACAAGCTGGTAACCCTGGGTACGCCGATCCGGGAAGTGCACTTCATGGACGTGAAGCAAAGCATGCGCAACGGCGGCGGCCCCGCCTGCCTGCGGCTGCGGGTGGCCATGACACAAGCGGAGCATGCCGCCACCAACCAGGCCTGCCTGATGAACGAGGCCCTGTTCGCCCGCCTCAACCAGTGGGTGGACAAGCACTACCGCGATACCCTGAGCCTGAGCGACCTGCGCGACCCGGCCCTGTTGCAGGAGTCCCGCGCCGCCCTGGACGAACTGACGCAAATACTGAAGCTGGGCGCCGTTTACCCCTTCCAGCGCTGAAGTAACGGGGATCGAGAAATTGAGAGGGCCGGTGTGATACCGGCCCTCTTTAATTTTTCGTCAGCCAAAGGGCCGCTGGCCCGCTTCGTAAAGCTTCATCAGCGCCCGGCTCACTCCCGCCTCCGCCGCCTTGCCCAGCTTGTCCTTCAGGCTCTGCCTGGGCTTGTAGTGCAGGCGGATGATGCGCTTGTCCTCGCTTTGGGCCAGCAGGTAGTCGCTGCTGGTCAACAGCTCGTCCACCAGGCCCAGTTCATGGCCGTCGCTGGCCAACCAGTGCTCTCCGGTGGCCACCCGCGCCACGTCCAGGGTCGGACGGTTGCGGGCGATGAATTCCTTGAACCGGCCATGGATCACTTCCAGCTCTTCCCGGAACTTGGCCCGGCCGTGCTCGTCGTTTTCCCCGAACAGGGTCAGGGTGCGCTTGTATTCGCCCGCGGTGTGCAACTCGATATCGATGTCCTTCTTCTTCAGGTACTTGTTGAAGTTGGGCAACTGGGCCACCACCCCGATGGAGCCGACGATAGCGAAGGGGGCGGCGATGATGCGCTCGGCCACGCAGGCCATCATGTAGCCGCCGCTGGCCGCCACCTTGTCCACCGCCACCGTCAGCCCGATGCCGCGCGCCTTGAGCCGGGCCAGCTCGGCCGCCCCCAGGCCGTAGCCGTGCACCAGGCCGCCGCCGGACTCGAGCCGGAGCAGCACCTCGTCGCCGGACCGGGCCAGTTGCAGCAGGGCGGTGATCTCCCGGCTGAGCCCGTCCACTTCACGGGCATCCATGCTGCCCTTGAAGTCCAGCACATAGAGCCGGGGGCGGTCGTCGCCGGTCTTTTTTTCGTCCTTGGCCTGTTGCCTGAACGCCTGCTTGAGCTGCTTGCGCTCGGCGTCGCCGCCGGCCGTGGCCAACTGCAGCCGCCGCTGTTGCCGACGCAGTCCCTCGCCGAGATCCTCCACCTCCAGTTGCTCACCGGCCTGCTTCTGGCGGACCGCCAGCCCCGCCACCAGGGCCACCAGCAGGCCGATTGCCAGCACCCAGGTCAGGCTCTTGGCGGCGAACAAACCGTATTCGTACATAAATTCCAGCATGGATCCTCCTCAAAGGCGTAGTTCGGCACCCATTGTAAGAGCCGGCGCGGGGAACACCAATGGGCTTTTTTACTCCCAAAGGCTGGCATCCCGGGCCAGAGTCTGGTTTGATCTGGCCACTTTGAACTCCGCTTAGAGAAAGAGACAGATGCTCGACTATCACGCCTCCCCCGAATTGCTCGCCGGCAAGGTGATACTGGTGACCGGTGCCGGTGACGGCATCGGCCGCCAGGCGGCGCTCAGCTACGGCGCCCACGGCGCCACCGTGATCCTGCTCGGCAAGACCGTGAAGAAACTGGAAGCGGTGTACGACGAACTGCTGGCCCAGGGCAGTCCGGAGCCGGCCATCATTCCCCTGGATCTGCAGGGCGCCACCCGCCAGCACTACCTCGACATGGCCGAGACCATCCGCCAGCAGTTCGGCCGGCTCGACGGCGTGCTGTTCAACGCGGGCCAGCTGGGGGTGCTGGGTCCCTTCGAGATGATCGGCGAGGACGAGTGGGACAAGGTGATGCAGGTCAATGTGAAGTCCCAGTTCCTGATGACCCAGGCACTGCTGCCGCTGCTGAAGGACAGCGCCCCGGCCTCCGTCGTCTATACCAGCTCCGGCGTGGGCAAGCAGGGCCGGGCCTACTGGGGCAGCTACGCCATCTCCAAGTTCGCCACCGAGGGCATGATGCAGGTGCTGGCCGACGAGCTGGAAAACACCAGGGTCAGGGTCAACTGCATCAACCCGGGCGCCACCCGCACCGGCATGCGGGCACGGGCCTATCCCGGCGAAGACCCGGCCAGCCTGCGCACCCCGCAGGACATCATGCCGCTCTATCTGTACCTGATGGGTGACGACAGCCAGGGGGTCACCGGCCAGTCGCTCGACGCCCAGCCGGACCGGATCCGCCCCCAGGCCGGCCAATAGGCTGACAGCCGGGGCTCCATCGACTACAACTGATCTTGTCGTTCATCATAGAAGGGCCGCACAGCACGGCCCCTTGACTACAGGGAAGTAACACAGCCATGTATCGTCCCAAGAGCACGGTGGAGCAGTGGCGGATATTTCAGGCGGTGGTCGACTGCGGCGGCTACGCCCAGGCCGCGGAAAAGCTCAACAAGAGCCAGTCGTCCCTCAACCATGCGGTGGCCAAGCTGCAGCAGAGCCTGGGGCTGTCGCTGCTGGAAGTAAGGGGCCGCAAGGCCTTTCTCACCCCCGAGGGCGAGGTCTTTCTGCGTCGCTCCCGCAAGCTGACCCACGACATGGAGAACCTGGAGCAACTGGCCGACGTGCTGGCCAGTGGCTGGGAGCCGATACTGCGCATCGTGGTGGAGGCCTCCCTGCCCCGCCGGCCGCTGTACCAGGCCCTGGCCGAGTTCGCCCCCCGCTCGCGCGGCTGCCGTATCCACCTGGTGGAGGCGCAACCCGCCGGCTGCCGCGCCGTGGTGGCCAAACAGGCCGCAGACCTCCTGTTTGCCTGCCGTACCTTTCCCGGCGTGACCTGCCTGCCCCTGGCCGCCACCGTCTATGTGCCGGTCTGTGCCCCCGACCACCCCCTGACCCGCTTTCCGGCGATCAGCGCCCATGAGCTGGAACACGAGCTGGAGCTGGTGCTGGCCGACGGCAGCGAGCAGGAGGAAGGCTGGGATCGGGCAGAGCTGCGCTGGATCATCAACCACCTGCACGACGCCCTGTCGTTGCTGCGCCGGGGTATCGGTTACGCCTGGCTGCCGCAGGAGGTGGTCAGCCCCCTGGTCGACAGCGGCCAACTGCAACAGTTGCCCATGGTCGACCTGGCCCTGCGCAAACGCTTCACCCACCTGATCCTGCCGCGGGCCACGCCGCCCGGGCCGGCCGCCAGCCTGCTGCTGACCCTGACCCGGCAGCATTACGGCATCCGCGAGGAGACCACCTCGGCGAGCTGAGCCTTGCCAGCCCGGGCCGGCTTCCTTATGCTGATGACCCCGCATCTGATAAGGAAGCCCCATGTTTGATTTTGATCAGTGGATAGACCGCCGCCCCACCCGCGCCCTCAAGTGGCTCAAGTACGAAGGCACCGACATACTGCCGATGTGGGTGGCGGACACCGAGTTCAAGGCGCCGCCCGCGGTGATAGAAGCGCTGAGCGAGCGGGTGGAACACGGCATCTTCGGTTACAGCCGGCCCAGCCCGGCCCTGACCGAACTGATCATTCATCGCATGCGGGAACGCTACAACTGGCAGATCGAGGCCGACTGGCTGGTGTACATGCCGGGCGTGGTGCCGGCCCTGAACCTGGCCTGCCAGACCTTCAGCGCGCCGGGCGACGCCATCCTGACCCCCAAGCCCATCTATTACCCCTTCCTGCATGCTCCCGGCTTCCATGGCCGCAAGGCCGCCCACGTCGGCATGGTGGAAAAGAACGGCCGCTGGCTGCTGGACCTGGATGAGCTCGAACAACAGGCCGAACACAGCGACCTGCTGCTGTTCTGCAACCCCCACAACCCGGGCGGCACCATCTACAGCCGGGACGAGTTGCTGGCCATCAACGACATCGCCAAACGCCACAACCTGCTGGTCTGTTCCGACGAAATCCACTGCGATCTGCTGCTCGACGAGGGCAAGCCCCATATTCCCTACGCCGCCCTGGACGAGGATGCCGCCCATCGCAGCATCATACTGATGGCACCCAGCAAGACCTTCAACATCGCCGGCCTGTGCTGCTCCTTCGCCATCGTGCCCAACGCCGAGTTGCGCACCCGCTTCGTCCGGGCCGCCCGCGGCATCATGGCCGACGTCAACCTGCTCGGTTTCGTCGCCGCCGAGGCCGCCTACCGGGACGGCGACGACTGGCTGCAGGCCCAGTTGGCCTACCTGCGCCAAAACCGGGATCTGCTGGTGGAGCGACTCAACCGGGTGCCCGGCGTCAAGGTGCTGGCTCCCGAGGCCACCTACCTGGCCTGGATCGACATCGGCGCGCTCGGGCTCGAGGATCCCATCGGCTTCTTCGAACAGGCCGGCGTCGGCCTCTCCCCCGGTGGCCAGTTCGGCGGCAGCAACTTCGTGCGCCTCAACTTCGGCTGTCCCCACGCCATGCTGGACGAAGCCCTGCACCGCATGATTGCCGCCATCGAGAGTCGCTGATCCCCCGCTTGCTGTCCCGTCCGGGCCGCGTCCTGCGGCCCGGCCTCTCTCCGGCTTTTATCCACTTGAATCCATTTTTGTGCCCTCCTTCTTCGGACAAGTCCCACACACCAACATTTTTTTGCTATCTTTGAATGGCTTACAGGTCAAACGCGATTGGCCGACCCTTTACAGCCAAGACAAGGAAAAGGAACTATGTCGATCAAGAAAACCATGGGCAGCGCCGCTGCCATTTTGGGACTGAGCCTGAGTGCGCCGGCGGCCATGGCAGCCGAGCAAACCTTCATCACCATCGGCACCGGCGGCGTGACCGGCGTTTATTATCCCACCGGCGGCGCCATCTGCCGGCTGGTCAACCAGGGCCGGGCCGAGCACGGGGTGCGCTGCTCGGTGGAAAGCACCGGCGGCTCCGCCTACAACCTCAACTCCCTGCGTTCCGGCGAACTGGAAGTAGGCATCGCCCAGTCGGATCTGGAGTATCAGGCCTACCACGGCGAGGCGCCCTTCGCCGATCAGGGCAAGTTCGACGACCTGCGTGCCGTCTTCGCCCTGCACGGCGAGGCCCTGACCATAGTGGCGCGCAAGGATGCCAATATCAAAACCTTTGAAGATCTCAAGGGCAAGCGGGTCAATATCGGCAACCCCGGCTCCGGCCAGCGCGACACCATGGAAATCCTGCTCAAGGCCTATGGCTGGAGCCACGGCGACTTCAGCCTGGTGTCCGAGCTGCGCCCGGCCGAGCACGGCCAGGCCCTGTGCGACAACCGCATCGACGCCTTCGTGTTCGTGGTGGGCCACCCCAACGGCTCCATCAAGGAGGCTACCACCGCCTGCGAAGCCAACCTGGTCAGCGTGACCGGCGAGGTGGTCGACAAGCTGGTGGCCGATAACGCCTACTACCGCTACATCACCATTCCCGGCGGCGAGTACGCCGGCGCCGACGAGGACGTGCAGACCTTCGGGGTGGGCGCCAACCTGGTGACCAGCGCCAAGGTGCCGGAAAACGTCATCTACGAGCTGACCAAGGCGGTGTTCGAAAACTTCGATCAGTTCGTGCGGCTGCACCCGGCCTTTGCCAACCTGCAGAAGGAACAGATGGTGCAGGACGGCCTGACCGCCCCCCTGCACGATGGCGCTCGCAAGTACTTCAAGGAAGCGGGCCTGGTGGAGTAACAGCCCCCTGCTCAACTAACTGGCAGGGCCCCCGCCCTGCCGTTACGCCATGATGCCCCAGGGGCGGCCACCAGCCGGGCCGCCCTTTTGCCGCCCGGGGCCGTCTGGCGGCTATCGGAGGAGCCGTTGATGTCCCAACCTCAAGATAAGACCCGGCAAGAACTCGAAGACATGCTGGCCGCCGATACCGGAGCCCGGCATCCTTCCGGGTTCGGCCACTGGGTGCTGCTGCTGGTCCCCTTCGCCTGGGCCCTGTTCCAGCTGTGGTACGTGTCGCCGCTGCCCTTTATGCTGAACATCGCCATTCTCAACGACACCGAAGCCCGGGCCATCCACCTGGCCTTTGCCGTCTTCCTGGCCTATACCGCCTATCCGGCGCTCAAGCGCTCGCCGCGGGATCGCATTCCCGTGCAGGACTGGCTGCTGGCCCTGGCCGGCGCCTTTGCCGCCGCCTACCTGTTCCTGTTCTACCGGGAGCTGTCCACCCGCCCCGGACTGCCCACCACCCAGGATCTGGTGGTCGGCTGCGTCGGCATGCTGCTGCTGCTGGAGGCTACCCGCCGGGCCCTGGGCCCGCCGCTGATGGTGGTGGCGGCAGTCTTCCTGTTCTATACCTTCGCCGGCCCCCATATGCCGGACGTCATCGCCCACCGGGGGGCCAGCCTCAACCGCATCGTCACCCACCAGTGGCTGACCACGGAAGGGGTATTCGGGGTGGCGCTCGGGGTCTCGACCTCCTTCGTGTTCATGTTCGTGCTGTTCGGCTCCCTGCTGGAACGGGCCGGCGCCGGCAACTACTTCATCAAGGTCGCCTTCTCCCTGCTCGGCCACATGCGCGGCGGCCCCGCCAAGGCGGCGGTGGTGTCCTCCGGCCTGTCCGGCCTGGTGTCCGGCTCCTCCATCGCCAACGTGGTCACCACCGGCACCTTCACCATTCCGCTGATGAAGCGGGTCGGCTTTCCCGCCAGCAAGGCCGGCGCGGTGGAGGTGGCGGCCTCCACCAACGGCCAGCTCACGCCGCCCATCATGGGGGCCGCCGCCTTCCTGATGGTGGAATACGTGGGCATTTCCTACATAGAGGTGATCAAGGCCGCCATACTGCCGGCGCTGATCTCCTACGCCGCCCTCATCTACATCGTCCATCTGGAGGCGGTCAAGGCCGGTATGAAGCCGCTGCAACAGCGGCGCAAGGCGACGATCCTGCAGCGGCTGGCCGGCTTTTTTACCGTGGTCATCGCCTTTATGCTGCTGTCGGCCATCGTCTACTACGGCATCGGCTGGACCAAGACCCTGTTCGGCGCCACCGCCAGCTGGGTGCTGAGCGGCATCGCCCTGGTCGCCTATGTGGCCCTGGTGGCGCTGGCCGCCCGGCTGCCGGAGCTGGCCATCGACGATCCGAACAATCCGGACATTCACATGCCCGAGCCGGGTCCCACCTTCCAGGCCGGTATCTATTACCTGCTGCCGATAGTGGTGCTGGTGTGGTGCCTGACGGTGGAGCGGCTTTCGCCGGGGCTGTCCGCCTTCTGGGCCACCCTGTTCATGATGTTCATCGTGGTGACCCACAAGCCGCTCAAGGCGTTTTTCCGCCATCAGGCCGCCTGGGGCGCCCTGAGCCGGGAAGGGCTCGACGATCTGTTCCAGGGCATGGTCACCGGGGCGCGCAACATGATCGGCATCGGCGTGGCCACCGCCGCCGCCGGCATCGTCGTCGGTACCGTCACCCTGACCGGCATCGGCCTGGTGATGACCGAATTCGTGGAGTTTATCTCCGGCGGCAACCTGCTGCTGATGCTGCTGTTCACCGCCGTGATCAGCCTGCTGCTCGGCATGGGGCTGCCCACCACCGCCAACTACATAGTGGTGTCCACCCTGATGGCGCCGGTCATCGTCAACCTGGGCGCCCAGCACGGCCTTGTCGTGCCCCTGATTGCCGTGCACCTGTTCGTGTTCTACTTCGGCATTCTGGCAGACGACACCCCGCCGGTGGGCCTGGCCGCCTTCGCCGCCGCGGCCATCGCCAAGTCGGATCCCATCAAGACGGGCTTGCAGGGCTTCGCCTACGACATCCGCACCGCCATACTGCCCTTTATGTTCATCTTCAATACCCAGTTGCTGCTGTTGGGGATAGACAGCTGGTGGGGGCTGCTGCTGACCATACTGAGCGCGCTGGCCGCCATGCTGCTGTTTGCCGCCGCCACCCAGGGCTTCTGGCTGGTCAGGAGCCGCTGGTGGGAAACCCTGGCGCTGCTGCTGGTGGCCTTCACCCTGTTCCGTCCCGGTTTCTTCTGGGACCGGCTCTATCCGCCCATGGCGGAATACGACGGCGCCGAGTGGCGGCAGGTGGTGGCGGATCTGGGCCCTACCGAGTCCATCATTATCCAATTGGGCGGCACCAACCTGTTCGGCGAGGAAGTGAACAAGGTGGTCAAGCTGCGTTTCGATGCCAGTCGCAGCGGCGCCGAGGAGCGGCTGGCCAGCACCGGTATCAGCGCGGTGCGGGTGGAGGGAGACAAGGCCGTCATCGAGCGGGTGGACTTCGGCAGCCAGGCCGAGCGGCTGGGGGTGGACTTCGATCTGGAAATCGTGGCGCTGCAGCGCCCGGCGGACCGGCCCTCCAAGGAGTGGATGTTCCTCCCCGCCCTGGCCCTGGCCGGCCTGGTCGCCTGGCGGCAACGCCGGCGGCAGGCCCGCGAACGTCTGGCCGGATAGCTCCCGACAAGCAAAAACGCCGCTGAAGCCATGCTTCAGCGGCGTTTTCAATCTGGCGGAGGAGGTGGGATTTGAACCCACGGTGGGCTATTAACCCACGCCGGTTTTCAAGACCGGTGCATTCAACCACTCTGCCACCCCTCCGGACAGCGCGCATCATACGTGTGCCGACCGGAGCTGTAAATAGGTGGAAATTCAATTGCTTCCTAAATCACCACTCCGGCCATTTTTTGACAGGGATGCCCTCCTCTCCTCGCCACCGAGAAAGTACTGGCTCAAAAATTCTTCATCCAGGGGCGACAGATCGAAGTGGCGGCTCGCCTCGGCAATCGCCCTCTGATCCAGTTTCGGTTGCTGCAACAGCCAGGCCAGTGCCTTGCGCAGGGATTCATGTTCGCTCATCTCAACCTCCGGCTATCACTTCAGTCATCAGGGCCAGGCCGACAGTCCGCCCTTTGATTTTTTATATATTTTAAATACAATTTCACGCTCTGCCTGGTTCCGTGAACAAGCATTCTCCTCCATTGCCACCGAGGTCCCCATGCATTTTAAACACCGGCTGCGCGATGCCACCCTGGCCGGCCTGGCCGCCTTCGTCGCCGTCCTCTGCCTGAGCTACCTGAAAAGCTGGGCGCACTTCATGGTGCTGAGCGCACCGCTGGGCGCTACCCTGGTCTTGCTGTTATTGCTGCCTTCGGCTCCCCTGTCCCGGCCCAGGCATGTGATCCTCGGGCATCTGCTGACCACCAGCCTGGCGGTGATCGGGCTCGAACTGCTGCCGGATCCCATACTGGGGCTGGCCACCTGCTTCGGCCTCGGCATTACCCTGATGGTGCTGACCGATACCCTGCATCCGCCGGCCGGCGCCAATCCGATACTGATCTATCTCTCCGGTGCCCACCTTCCCCCCATGGACTTTATCCTGCCCACCCTGGCCGGCACCCTGTTCATGGTGGCCTTCGCCAGCCTCTATCACCGGGCCTTTACCCACCGCCGCTACCCCTTTGCCCCCAAGGCGGCGCCGCCTTCCTCCGCCGGCACTGCCGCATCGGCCTCCCATGGGCAGGGAACAGGCGGCAAGAAACTTCCATAAAAAGAATCTCCACATAAAGATATATTAAGAATTGTGACGCCTCTCACAACTCCCCTGGCAACACTTGAGTAACATTGCCACACCGCCTGATTTGTACAAATCAGGCGTGTTTTTAAACTCAATACAGCCCACATTGTGGATACAAATGTGACAGGGAGTCATGATGAAAAAAACCGCCTTAGCGCTGCTGGTGGCCGTGGCCGCCGCCCCCGCATTCGGTGCCGACTGGAGCACGACCGAGCTTCACTACCAGTTGGGCAGCCTTAAGCAGAATCCTTTCGGGTCCGATCCCGAGCAAAAGTCGACCACCAATATCTATACCCTGCAACATGCCAGCGGCTGGAAATACGGCGACAACTTCTTCTTTATCGACTACTCCGACTGGGACGACGGCCAGCGGCAGCGGGACTGGTACGGGGAAGCCTATTTCAACTTCAGCCTCGGCAAGATAAGCGGAGCCGACCTCAGCCTGGGCCCGATCAAGGACGTCGGCCTGGTGCTGGGGGTCAACGCGGGCGGCGACAGCAAGATCCGCAAATACCTGCCCGGCATCCAGCTGGCCCTGGACGTGCCCGGCGCCGCCTTCTTCAACACCCTGATCACCGCCTATATCGACGACAACCTGGGGGTCGCCAACGGCGGGGCGCCCAAGGAAGGCGACAGCTGGATGCTGGACACCGCCTGGGCCTTTCCCTTCGCCCTGGGCAACCACGACTTCAGCCTGGAAGGCCACGCCGAATACATCGGCAGCCGTACCAATGAATTCGGCGACAAGGTCAAGGCCCATATCCTAGCCCAGCCCCAGCTGCGCTACGATCTGGGCAAGACCCTGTTCAATGATCCCCAGCGGCTGTTCGTGGGCATAGAGTACCAGTACTGGCACAACAAGTTCGGCAGCGATATCAGCGAAAGCGCAGTGCAGGGACTGGCAGTCTGGCGCTTCTGAAATAAAAAAGAAGAGCGCCGCGGCGCTCTTCTGCTTATACACAGGAGTGACAGTAGACAGGCGGCTTAGAAGTGCCATTCCAGCTGGAAGGTCGGCGCCGTGGTGTTCACCCCATCCTTGCCGTGGTTGCCGAACTTGTTGCGCCAGTATTCATAACCGACACCGGCCCAGAGGGTGTTGCTCTTGTTGAAGGCCAGTTGCCCCACATCCACCATCAACGAGGTGCGCGACAGTATTTCCGGCTTGGTGCCGTTGTTGAAATAGTCTTCCCCCTTCTCGGTGTTGTAGTTGGCAAAGCCCTGGAACTTCATCGGCACCGGACCGGCCTGGAACGGCAGACCCCAGGCCAGGCTGACCACATAGTAGGGATCGAAGCTGATGTCGTTGTGGTTGCCGGGGGCACCACAACCGGACAGGCCGCAATGGTTCTGCTCATAGGCATAGAGCAGGCTCAGATCCACAAAGCCCTTGGGCACGTCGAACTTCAGGGTGGGTCCCGCCACCAGCATGCGCTTGCGCGGGGCGAAGGCGGTGTTTTTGGTGTTCAGATCGAAACCGGCGGTCAACGCCACTTCCTTGACCGGGCCGAAGCCCAGATCGGTGTCGAACACCTTGCCCAGGTGCAACTGGTGACGATAGGTCAGGTAGGCTTCGGTCGCTCCTTTGCCCTCGCCCTTGGCATCACCGCTGGCCGGATCCATGTTGTTGGACTGCAGCAGATCCAGGTTAAAGAAGTTCTGGCCGTAGGCGTAGCCGCTGGCGTGGGTCAGCTGCAGCACATGCTTCTTGACCTTGTCGGGGTTGCTGGGCTCCTGGAACTGGGTGCCGTATCTGTATCCGATATAGGTGTCGGACCAGGTGGCGGCGCTGAGCTGGGGGGCGGCGGATACCGCCAGGGCCAATGCCGAAAGGGTAAAAATACGCTTGCCGATGCGTTTCATATCCGTGATTCCCTCACATTCTTGAAGTGTGACTTCCTGATTTTTATGAATACAAAAACGTTAGTTAATGTGCCTTTATTGCTTATTGTTAAAGCACAAAAATGATTACACAAACCCACACTAAAGATCTACATTTTGTTCACAAAAATTAAAACAAAAAAGACCACGGTGGTATTGCCACCGTGGTCCCCGTGAGGCGGGCACTCTGATATTCAGGACAACTGTGCGGGGGGCAGTTCCGTGGCCACCACCATCAGGGCCGCCCGGTGCCCGTTCGCGACCCTGGCGTTGGGAAAGATCACCGCCTCTTCCGGCTCCTGCACAAACCAGCGTTGCCCGCCGTCTTCCGCCAGCAGGGTACCGGCGGGAAAGGCGGTAAAATTGGCCACCTCGTCGGCGAAGTGGAAACGGAAGTCGTCGCTCTGCTTGATTATTTCCTGGCATACCCGGAATACCCGGATCTGGTCGAGCGCGACCGCGGCGGCCTGCCAGCCAGGATCGCTGATCAATGTTTCCAGGCTACGCTCCATGGCGGCGAAACGGCGGGCGTCGTTCTGGCCGAAGGGCATCACCTTGCCCAGCTCGACGGTGAAGGCATGGGCCCCGAAACGGTGGGCGCTGAAATAGCTGAAGGTGGTGGTCGGGCCATGGGCCAGCAGTATGGTGTCGACGCCAGCCCCCGCCAGGAAGGACAGCTGCTGGCGGCTGTAGGGCGCGCCGTGGGGAAAGGGATAGATGGCGAATTTCTCAAAGGCGGAAGGGCGGATGGCCGTGTGCAGATCGTAGTGCAGCCGCTCTACGCCCTGGCGCGCCTCGAAGAAGCGCGCCACATGGCCTTCCAGCCTGGCCGCCCGCTCCCGCTCCCGGCTGTGCCGGCCGCCCCGGGCATGGGCCCCGGAAAACAGCCGGTTGAGGTTTTCTTCCAGCTCCCGCACCCCCAGGTTCATCGCCGCCGGATTGCCAAAGATCAGCAGCAGCCGCTGGCGGCAGGGCAAGCGACCGGCCACTATCGCCCGCAACAGCCGTTCGCACAGCTCGATGGGGGCGGTTTCATTGCCGTGGATGCCGCAGGAAAGCACTATGTCCTTGTCCGCTGGCGAGGCCGGCTCGATACAGAGGACGCCGGTGTCCCACACCTGGATTTCGCCGCCATCGGGCAAGGTTTCGCTGAAGGGGGCAAGCTCCCAGGGATGCTCCCTGCTGAGGCTCAAAAAATCACCGAGACGGCTTCCGTTCACATTTACCTCCAGTAACATCATTAAAAACAAAATATCACATGGCGATAAAACATGATTTCAGCAGTAAAGTCTAGCGATGGGAAATAGTCCCCGGCGCACCGAACAGGGCCAGGATGAGGATCCAGGCGGCCGGCCTGAACGATTATGCGGGGATGGCGGGCAGGGGCGCTTTGTTATGCATTCCTGCCCCAGCGAAAAACCGGCGAAAAATGTCGGCAGGGGCGCCGGCAAGAGCGCGCCCCCCGGCACCACGCCGCGGACGAGACTCGCCCCGTTACACCCCGGCCCTGGCGAAGGTGTCACTCACCAGCTGCCGGGCTTCGGCGATCAGCCGCTCGAGGTGGGCCTGATCCCTGAAGCTTTCGGCGTAGATCTTGTATACCTGCTCGGTGCCGCTGGGACGGGCGGCAAACCAGCCCTGTTCGGTGACCACCTTGAGGCCGCCGATCTCGGCGCCGTTGCCCGGCGCCCGGGTCAGGATGGCGACGATGGGATCCCCCGCCAGGGTCTCGACCTCGACGTCGTCCCGCTTGAGCCCGGCCAGCACCTGCTTCTGGGCCAGGCTGGCGGGTGCATCCAGCCGACGGTAGACGGGACGCCCCAGCTCGGCCACCAGCCGTTCGTAATATTGATGCGGCGTCTGGCCGGTCACCGCCAGGATTTCCGCCGCCAGCAGGGAGGGAATGAAGCCGTCCTTGTCGGTGCTCCAGACCTCGCCGTCCAGGCGCAGGAAGGAAGCGCCGGCGCTTTCCTCCCCGACAAAGCCAAGCCGGCCATCGACCAGGCTCTGCACGTACCACTTGAAGCCGACCGGCACTTCCATCAGCGACCGTCCCAGGTGGGTCGCCACCCGATCGATGAGCGACGAGGACACCAGGGTCTTGCCCACCGCCAGGGTGGCCGGCCAGCGGGGCCTGTGGGTAAAGAGATAATGGATGCACACCGCCAGGTAGTGGTTGGGATCCATCAGCCCGTCCCGGTCCACGATGCCGTGGCGATCGTAGTCGGGATCGTTGCCGCAGGCGATGTCGAACTCCTCCTTCAGCGCCAGCAGGTTGGCCATGCAGTAGGGGCTGGAGCAGTCCATGCGGATCTGGCCGTCGTGGTCCAGGGTCATAAAGGAGAAGGTCGGATCCTGGCGCGGGTTGACCACGGTAATATCCAGGCCGTAGCGCTCGGCGATGCGCGGCCAGTAGGCCAGGCCGGCTCCCCCCAGGGGATCGATGCCGATGCGGATGCCGGCCTCGCGGATGGCGGCCATGTCGACCACCTCGCCCAGCTCCGCCACATAAGCCTCGACATAATCGAGCTGCACGGCGCGTCCGAGCGCCTCGGCAAAGGGCACCGAGGCGATACCGGCACCGCCGGCGGCGATCAGCGCGTTGGCCCTGTCCTGGATCCAGCGGGTGGCGTCGGCCGCGGCCGGGCCACCGTCCGGCCCGTTGTACTTGATGCCGCCGTCCCGGGGCGGATTGTGGGAAGGAGTGATGACGATGCCGTCCGCCAGGGCCTGCGTCCGCCCGCGGTTATGGTTGAGAATGGCATGGGACACCACGGGCGTCGGCGTATAGCCCCGCCCCTGCTGCACCCTCACCTCCAGCCCGTTGGCCACCAGCACTTCCAGGGCCGTGCCCCAGGCCGCTTCCGACAGGGCGTGGGTATCCATGGCCAGGAACAGCGGGCCGTCCAGCCCCCGGCCGGTCCGGTACTCCGCCACCGCCTGGCAGATGGCCCTGATGTGCAGCTCGTTGAAACTGCCGTCCAGGGCGCAGCCCCGGTGCCCGGAGGTGCCGAAGACCACCTGCTGCTCCGTCCGGGCCGGATCCGGCCGCAGTTGGAAATAGGCACTCATCAGCCGCGGAATATTGACGAGATCGGCGGCGTCGGCCGGGGTACCGGCCCTGGGGTGCATGGTCATGGGTTCAATCCTTCCAAGTCAGTTAAATGCTTTGGCACACCCGCTCGATAAGCCCATGGGGATAGCCCATGGCCGCCATCAGTTGCGCCACTATATTGCGCTTGCGGCCGGTATTGGTATTGGTGATCACCCAGTAGGGGCTGCCTTCGATGGCCTTGGGCTTGGTGGTGTTGCCGGCGGCCAGCAGGGCCGCCTCGGAGTCGGCGAAGTAGATGCGCTTGCGGCCCTTGATGTCGGTCGCCTGGGCGAAAGAGGCGGGATTTTCCCGGTAGAGCACCGACAGTATGCGCATAAAACGATCGATGGCCGACTCTTCCGCCGCCAGTTGGTTGCTGCCCAGCATCTGGGCGATGCCCTGGCCCGGCGCGGGGCTCGATGCCGCCACCGGCGCCGCCACGGCGGCCGGCTCAAGCTTCAGCAGCCGGCGCAGTATGTCCGAGGCGCTCTCGCCGATATGGCGGGTGTTGCTGGCGATATAACGGTAAAGGTCTTCATCTACCTCTATGGTTTTCATCATCTTTTCTGGCATGTCCACTCCCAATGAGGAGCCCGATTATACATGGAGGCGACACCAGGCCCAAGCGGGTTGCGCCGCTGGCCGCCGCAGGCAACAATAACGCCCTTGGTCCAGTTCGGGAAACTCGCATGCAACTCAATTTTCGCCGCCAGGGGCAGGGCCGCCCGGTCGTGCTGATCCATGGCCTGTTCGGCAACCTGGATAACCTCAATGGCCTCAGCCGCTCCTTGAGCGAACACTTCGAGATCATCGCCGTCGATGTCCGCAACCATGGGCTCTCCCCCCGCAGCGAGCGGATGGATTATGAAGAGATGGCCGGCGACATCCTGGCCCTGGCCGACCGGCTCGAGCTGGAGCGACCGGCCCTGGTAGGGCATTCCATGGGCGGCAAGATCGCCATGATGACCGCCGGCCTGGCCCCCGAACGGATCCGCGCCCTGGCGGTGGCCGACATCGCCCCCGTCGCCTACCACCAGGCCCGCCACGACGCCGTGTTCCGGGGGCTGCTGGCGGTGACCGAGGCCGGTTGCCGGAGCAGAAAGGAGGCGGACGAGGTGCTCGGCCGTTACGTCGAGTCGGCCGGGGTGCGCCAGTTCCTGCTGAAATCCTTCGTGCCCGAGAGCGAGCAACCCTGGCGGTTCAACGTGCCGGTGCTGTTCGCCCATTACCAGGCCATCATGGGCTGGCCCGGCCTGCCCCTGCCCTACCAGGGCCCCACCCTGTTTATCAAGGGAGCCGAGTCCGACTACCTGCTGCCCGAACACCAGCCCCGGGTGCTGCAACAGTTCCCGCAGGCCCGCGCCCGCGTCATCCAGGGCGCGGGGCACTGGCTGCACGCGGAGAAACCCCAGGCCTTCAACCGCTTAGTCCTGGATTTCCTGACCGAGGCCGGTTAACAGGCTCAAATCCTTTATGGTATAGTTGCGCTCAATTTCAACGGTCGGGCAACATGATGTCATTGGAGCAAATCGAGCTGCTGGAAAGCCTGGGTCTCAAGCTGTTTTTCGTGGCCATTTTCCTGCTGATCGGGCTGGCTATCCAGGATGTGCTCAAGCGGGGCAAGGTGCCCAGGTTTGGCCGCTTCATCGTGTGGCTGGTATTGTTTCTGGGCTGTGCCGGCTTTGTCGCCAAGGGGATCATCGAAGTCGCCTGGGAAGGAGGCGGTCTCGGTTAACCCATGGCCAAGCAAGATGCGGACAGAACCACGCTGGACTTGTTTGCCGACGAGCGTCGGCCCGGCAGGCCGAAGACCAATCCCCTGCCCCGGCAAGCCCAGCTCAAGCTCAACAAGCGCAATCAGCTCAGGCGGGATCGCGAACGCGGCCTCAGGCGCATCGAGCTGAAGGTGGATCAGGCCTTGTTGAGCAAATTGAACCTGCTTGCCGCCGAGCGCCAGCTCAGCCGGGCAGAACTGATTCAGGCGTTACTGTTGCAACAGCTGGAGCAACAGGATTTCGATTAGGCCGGGCGGCCTGACAATCACATTTTCTAAGGTACAGCATTATTATGGCAAGCGTAGGTCTGTTTTTTGGAAGTGACACCGGCAATACCGAAGCCGTGGCCAAGATGATCCAGAAAGAGCTGGGCAAGCATCTGATCGAGGTGCACGATATCGCCAAGAGCACCAAGGAGGACATCGCCGGCTTCGACCTGCTGATCCTCGGCATTCCCACCTGGTACTACGGCGAATCCCAGGCCGACTGGGACGACTTCTTCCCGGAGCTGGAGCAAATCGACTTCAACGACAAGCTGGTGGCCATTTTCGGCTGCGGTGATCAGGAAGACTACGCCGAGTACTTTCTCGACGCCATGGGTACCCTGCGTGATATCATCGAGCCCAAGGGCGCCATCATCATCGGTCACTGGCCGACCGAGGGCTACGACTTCGAGGCATCCCGCGCCCTGGTGGACGACGGCCACTTTATCGGCCTGGGGATAGACGAAGACCGGCAACCCGAGCTGACCCAGGACAGGGTCAAGGCCTGGTGCAAGCAGATCTATGAAGAGATGTGCCTGAAAGAGCTGGAATCTTAAGCTTATTGTTCGGGTCTAATTTAGGGATGCGGACCGCGCGTCCCTTTTTTGTATGCCTGACGATAACGCCGAACAACCCGAACCAGAATCGAGACAAGAGAAACAGAGCATGAAAATGTTAAGATCCTTACTGTTGGTCCTGCTGCTGCCGGCG
The DNA here is from genome assembly GCF_002407485.1 of Zobellella denitrificans. Lineage (NCBI taxonomy): Bacteria > Pseudomonadati > Pseudomonadota > Gammaproteobacteria > Aeromonadales > Aeromonadaceae > Zobellella > Zobellella denitrificans. The sequence goes on from NZ_CP012621.1 coordinate 2,472,736, forward strand.
GCGCTGGCCCAGGCCAACATCAATCCCCTCCCCCTGCCGGAAGACAAGGGGCAGCCGGTGGGCCAGATACTGATCCACACCGCCCAGGAGGGTGACAACCTGGCGGCCCTGGCCCGTTACTACGGCGTCAGTCCCATCCTGATGATGGCGGCCAACCCGGATCAGGATCTGCTGCTGCTGCAGCCGGGCCAGCGGGTCATCATCCCGCACCAGTTGCTGCTGCCCAGGGCCGAAACCCAGGGCATCGTCATCAACCTGGCGGAGCTGCGGCTGTACTATTATCCGGAGCAGGGTGACGAAGTCTATGTGTTTCCCATCGGCATCGGCCGGGTCGGCCGGGCCACCCCGGAGATGATCACCCGCATCTCCGAGATGCGCAAGAATCCGACCTGGACGCCCACCGCCAACACCCGCCGGGAATACGCCGCCAAGGGCATCTCCCTGCCGGCGGTGGTGCCGCCGGGGCCGGACAACCCCCTGGGTGACTACGCCATGCGCCTGGCCTACGGCAGCGGCGAATACCTGATCCACGGCACCAACGATCCCCTGGACGTGGGCCTGCGCTCCAGTGCCGGCTGTATCCGCATGTACCCCGAGCACGTGGAATGGCTGTTCGCCCAGGTGGGCAACGGCACCCGGGTACAGGTCGTGAACCAGGCGCTCAAGGTCAGTACCGATCAGTACGGCCAGACCTTTGTCGAAGCCCACGAACCGCTGACCCCCGAAGGGCTGGCCGACAACCGTCCGCTGGACCTGAGTGCCCTGATGCCGCTGCTGGAGCAGGGCGCGGACCGCAGCCTGATCGAGGAAGTGATCCAGCGCCAGCAGGGCGTGCCACAACTGGTGGGCCAACAGTACTGAGTCAACAAACAAGGGTGCCGCTGGCACCCTTGTTCATTCAGCCCTACTCGATCAGCCCCCCACCCATGACATCCAGGCTGTCTACCCTGAGATAGGCATTGCCCAGGGAGAGTCCCAGGGTATCCAGCAGGGGCTCGAGCGACATCTCGATGAGGCTTTCCAGCAAGGGCGCTACTATCGGGGTGATCAGTTCCGATAACAGGGCCGCGGTCACGCCACCCACCGGAAGCACACCCAATGCGGTGACCTGCATGGTGGAGTCGTCGAGTTGCCCCAGGGCATCCCACAGTAAATGGCTCAGGCTGTCGCCAAGAGGTGACGATACACTCTCCTCGTCGGAAGGCAGCATCGAGGGTGAAAAGCTGACCTGCAGCGGTGCCTCCGGTGCAGCCTCGGCGTCAATCGGTCCCAGGTTGACATCGGCAAGCGGGATCCTCAGCCCCAGCAGCATGGCGCTGAGCCTTAAAGGATGTGGAGTATGAATTCCCAGCGCCGCCAGTCCGGGGGTAACCTCAAAGTCCACCGTGGTCGGCTCCTGCAGCGAGCAGCCCGAGGCCCGCAGCAGGTTGCTGCGGGCGCTGCCGGCATCCACCCCGAGATGAAGACGGAAAGGATCGACCCTGACTCCTGCCAGTCCCAGAATATTGAGATCCAGCGGGGCCGATAGAACATCGGCGGTCAACGTCAGATTTAGTTGGGCCGTTTTCATATACAGCTCGCCCGCCTCACCGGGCAGCAACCCCAGCCGATAACGGGGAGGCTCGATCACCCTGGCCCGGATCGACAGCCCCGCCAAATGGCTTATCAGAGGAAAGTCCCCCGCTCCCAGACCCAGATCCACCGCATTGTCCCGATTGGCCACCATGATGGCGCCCTTGATCAGCTCCAGGGCATTGAGTTGGGTCTGCAGGGCCGCCTGTTCCAGCCGTCGCTCCTGATCGTTATCGCCCGGCGTTTGCAGAAACAGCAGCTCTGCCAGGCTGACCATGGCATTCTCCACCTCGGCCGCCGCACGCAGGCTGCCGGCGAGCAGCCCGAGATCCAGGCCCGCGGTCTGCTCCTGATCCACCGCCGCCACCATCAGCTGCAGCAGGGTGCCCAGGGGCACCGCCGTGTCCAGCAGTTCGCGGGTCGAGCCCAGGCCGAGTTCGATGGCGTTTTCTTCCCCCAGCAGTTGCAGCAAACGACCGAGATGGACCCGGGAGCGGGCGAGCCCCTGGTAGTGCACCAGGTCGAGGTCCAGCTCGGCACCGAGCAGGCCGCCCAGCAGGGCGTTGAGCAGTCCCTCGTCGAGGGAAGCCAGCCCCGAGCCGAGGGAATGACCCACCGTCATCTGCTTGTGAATACCGGCGCTGGCTCCCAGGGTGATCTCCTGCCCGAGCAGGCCGCCGGCCAGCAGGCTGGCCGGCACCCGGCGGCTCAGCTCAATCCGGCCGGCACTGCCCGCGTTGCCGGTGTCGATATGCCAGTGGCTGTCGGCGATGTAACTCTGCCCGAACTGCAGCCGCATATTGACCTCGTCGGCGGCAAAACCATTGGCGGCCAGGTTGGCCCGCACCATGGCCTCCAGCTCGTCCGCATGTTGCCGGCCGTCGATATAGCAGCCGTGGCGGCCCAGGCTGAGCGCCGCCAGATCGACCTGCTTCTGCAGCCGGCGCTGCTCGGCGTAGAGCCGCCCGGCATCGATGGCCAGGGCGGAAAACAGCAGCAGGCTGACAAACACCAGGACAAAGCTGAAGGCGACGGCACCGCGCTGACCCATGCCGGCTACTCCCTGAAATCCCGCTTGATGTAACGCTCCGGGATCGGATGACTGAAACTGTCGAGGACACGCCGCTTGATCCGTGCCGACGCCTCGGGCAGGGGCCGCTCCTCCCGCTGGCTGGCCTGGGCCTGGCTGCGCTGCAGCTCCAGCCACTGCCGGGTCTGCTTGCCGATCTCATCCTGGGACGAGCGGGCCGAGGCACCGCCGGCCATGATGATTGCCAACGTCATCCATAACATCCTCATCACAGCGTCCCCCGATGCAGCGGTTGAAAATGGGCGGCGGCGACGGCAAAACGGCGCCGGTCCTGCTCGCCCCAGCCGAAGCGATGGGCCAGGCTATCGGCCGCGACCTGCTCGCCTTCTTTGAGCAGCAGAAACCAGAGGTTGCGTGCCGCCACCTGATGCTCCGGCGCCAGCTCCAGTGCCGTCATCAACTGCAGGCGCGCCTGCTGGTAGTGCCCCAGGGACAGCAGCACAAAGCCAAAGTCGTTGCGGATGCCGGTATCCGTCGGCGATGCCGCCACCGCCAGCCGGAAATGACGCACGGATCGGGCCAGATCGTTGCGTTCGGCGTAGAGCAGCGCCAGTCCATGCTGGGCCGGGCCTTCCAGGCACCCCTGCTGCAATGGCAGGTAGAGCCGCTCGGCCTCCTGGGCATGGCCGAGCAGGCGCAGCAGGTCGGCGCGCAGCAGGCGGGCCCGCACCGAGTCGTCGCCCAGGCCATCCAGGCTGGCCAGGGCCGAATAGTACTTGCCCTCCGCCATCTGCTGGTCGATCAGGGACAACTGTACCTGGGTCACGTTCCGGGAAAAGGGGCAGTCGCCGCCGCTCTGGCCCGCACTCCGCCCCGGCAGGCCACTGCCGCAACCGGACAGCAAGCCGCACAATATCATCACCAGCCAGGATGCTTTCATTCCGTCACCTCATGTTCATCAGGGCCTGTCCCAGGGCCAGGAACCCCGGCCCCGCCAGCACGATCAGCAGGGCCGGAAACAGGAACACTATCATCACCGCGGACATCCGGCCCGACAGCTTGCTGACCTTTTCCTGCAGTTGGGTACGCCGCCGGTCCTGCAGCAGCTCGCCCAGCCGCTGCAGGGCCTCACTCATGCCGCCGCCGCTGGCGGACACCTGGGCCAGCAGCCGCAGCAGATCCTGCCAGCCGTCGGAGGGAATGACGGCGGCCAGATCGGTAAAGGCAGCCTCCCGGTCTTCGCCGGCGTCGATACGCGCCAGCAGCAGCTCCATCTCCCTGCAGCTCTCCGGCGCCATCCTGGCCAGCTCCCGCTTCATCACCCGCAGCAGGCTCTCCATCGACATCCCCACATCCCACAGGATGCGCATCACCTGCAGCACCAGCAGCAGCTCTTCATCCAGGCTGGCGCGGCGGCGGCGCACCCTGGCCCGCAGCCAGAGCAGCACGCCGTAACCGCTGAACAGCGCCGCCAGCAGGCTCAGCAGCGCTCCCCGGACCGGGCTCATCTGCTCCCGGGTAAAGATCCAGGCCATGCAGGCCAGGGTCAGCAGCAGGCAGGCGGCAGCGGCCTGCGATAAAAACACCAGTTGCCGGTGATTGCCGGCGATGCCGGCCTGGCGCATCAGCCGGGCCAGCTTGCTGAATCCCTGGCCCGGTTGCTTGGCCTGCTGCCACAGGGACTGCCCCTTGTGCCATACCCGCCGGTGGTAGGGATGGCTGAGCTCCCTGTCCAGTCGGTCCAGCACCTGCCGGCGCAGCCGCCACCGGCGCCGATACCAGAGCAGCAGCATCGCCGCCGCCAGCAGAAGGATGATCAGGGCCAGGCTGCCGGGTGTCATGGCGTCCTCCTATACCGAGCGCAGCATGCGCCACAGGGCCAGGGCACCGGCCAGCTCCATGGCGGCGCCGAAATAGAGCAGGCGCCGCCCGCCCTCTTCCAGCCACAGGCCCAGGATATAATCGGGATTGACCGCCAGCAGGTAAGCCACCATCAGCAACGGCATGCAGCCCATGATCCAGGCGGTGACCCGGGTTTCCCCGGTCATGGCCCTGAGCTCCCGCTGGCTGCGCTCCCGCTGTTCCAGCAGGCTGACCAGCCCGCCCAGGGCCTCCCGGACGCTGCCCCCGAACTGGTGATGGACCGAAAACATGCTGGCCAGCAGGCCGAACTCCGGCACCCCGTTCAGGCGGGCCTCCTTATGAAAGGAGTCGGACAACTCCTCCCCCAGGAGAACCCGGTGCTGGGCCCGGGACAGCACCGTCCTGAGCGGTGCCTCGGTCATCCCGATGCTCGACTGGACCGACTGCTCCAGGGTACAGCCCACTGCAATACGCCGGCTCACCTGGCTGATAAAGCCGGGCAACTGCCGCAGCAGCTCCCGCTTGCGCGCGCTGCGCCGCAACTGACCGGCCAGAATGCGGACACAGAGCCAGGCAGTGGCCCCCAGCAGGAGGCCGCCCCAGGACAACAGCAAGCGTCCCAGCCCTGCCGACGCCAGCATCAGCAGCAGTTCCACCAGCACCCCCAGCCGGCTGGTGGCCAGGCCGAGTCGCCACCAGCTCTCCGCCAGGCGCTCTCCCCATGCGGGCCGCACGGGCGCGGCCTCGCCCCCTGCCGGCTGACGGTCATCCTGACGGCGGGCCTGTACCAGCAACAGGCCGGCCGAAGCCAGCAGCAACAAGATGGCGGACAGCATCATGTCGGCACTCCCTCTTCCAGCTTGCCGGCCAGGCTCCGGGAGGGCTGATCCACGGCGCCGAAGTCTTTCCGCTCGGGATGAAAGGCATAGAGTTCACGGGTACGGACGACCCCGTCGGCAATGCCTTCCACCTCCAGCACCTGGGTGACCCGCCGCTGCCCGTCGGGCAAGCGGGCCACATGCACGATCAGGTCGAGAGCGGTGGCGATGATCTGCTTGATCAGCAGCTCGGTGGCGCTGAAACCGGACAGGGTCACCATCATCTCCAGGCGTACCAGGGCATCCCGGGCCGAGTTGGCGTGCACCGTGCTCATGGAGCCCTGGTGGCCGGTATTCATGGCCTGCAACATGTCCAGCACCTCCCCGCCCCGGCTCTCCCCCAGCACGATGCGATCGGGGCGCATGCGCAGGGCATTTTTCACCAGCTCCCGCGGCGTTACCTCGCCCTTGCCCTCGCTGTTGGGGGGGCGGGTTTCCAGGCGCACCACATGGCCATTGCGCAACTGCAGCTCGGCCGCATCCTCGATGGTCACCACCCGCTCGCGCGTTCCGATGAACTGGCTCAGCACATTGAGCAGGGTGGTCTTGCCGGAGCCGGTCGCTCCGCTGATAAGGATATTGCAGCGCGCCGCCACCGCCCGGGACAGAAAGGCCACCATCGCCGGGCTGATGGCACCGTTGCCGATCAGGTCTTCCGCCCTGAGGGCGTCCTGCTTGAATTTGCGGACGGACAGGCAGGGACCGTCGATGGCCAGGGGGGGGATAATGGCATTGATCCGGCTGCCGTCGGCCAGGCGGGCGTCCACCATGGGATTGGCCTCGTCGATGCGCCGCCCGAGCGGGGCCAGCATGCGCCGGATCACCCGCAGCACATGCTGGTCGTTCAGGAAGCGCAGGGCCACCTGCTCCAGCCGGCCGCTCTTTTCCACGAAGATGAGGCGCGCCCCGTTGATCAGGATGTCGTCCACCGTCGGATCATCCAGCAGCGGCTGCAGCGGACCGAAGCCGACGATCTCGTCCAGCAGATCGCGCACCAGGTGTCCCATTTCCAGCTGTAACCCACCACAGAGATTGATAAACCGGGAGCAGGCAGGAGGAAACGGGATCAGGTGGGACGAAGCCAGGGCTGGCAAGGGTTTGCGGGGCATGGCGTGGTCGGCGGCGGCGCGAGGCCGTTTGCCGCTCGAATTGATAAAAACGGAACGCGCTCGGGCGGCGTGGCGCCAAGATTGATAAAAGCGGCGGACGGCGGCCCGGTACGGGCGGTTTGATAAAGTCGGCGGGGTTGAGTGTTTAAGGGGCGTTTGATACGCCCCTTTTTCGTTTGTGCGCTGTGGATAAACAGCCGGGGCTATCAGCTGATGTCTTTACCTATCCACACTACCTGGCCGATGACCTGCAGGTGCTCCAGTTCGGAGGCGGGGATGGCCTGGGTGTGGTATTCCTTGTTGTCCGAAATCAGCTCTATGCCGCCGTCCCAGCGCTTCTGGATGCGCTTGGCATAAAGCTGGTCGCCCAGGCGCACCACGAAGATCTTGCCGTCGATGGGGTTGGTGCTGGCCAGGTTCACCAGCAGGCTGTCGTTGTCCTTGATGGTGGGTTCCATGGAGTCGCCCCGGGCGAACACCACCTTGAGCTGTTCGGGGCGAAAGCCGCGATAGTTGAGCCAGCGTTTGCGAAAGGCCAGGCGACGGGTAACCTCGGCTCCCTCGCCAAAGGCACCATGCCCGGTGCTGACGGCTACATGGTAGCCCTCGATCAGGGCATATTCTTCATCGAATTCGTCCTTACAGACGCAGGGGCTTTCCTGGGCAGCCGTCGCCGGCCCGCCCCAGTACATATCTTCCGGCCAGGGTTCCTTGGTGCCTTCACCTGTCACCAGCCATTCGACAGATATGTCGCAAGCTACAGCAATTGCGGCCAATCGGCTGAGGGTGGGTTCAGTCTCACCGGTCAGATATTTGCGGATGGTTGTGTCACTGATCCCAACCTTGCGACCAAAAGCTCTCATGCTTTCCTGTCCGATTAACTCTTTCAGTCGCTCGTTAAAGCGTCCGATCCCTTCAGGGAGAATCGGACCTTCTGTCTGATTCTGCTGGTTTTCGTCCGTTTCCATATAAGCCACTGATATATAAGGGGTTAATTTTTGTTGCTTCAAATATGCCGCAACCAGTGAATCGGACGCGACAAAAAGGTGTTGACGCAACATATGTGTCTGATCAATGCTGTATATGTGTCGCATTTAGCTAGATGCCCAGTGCGACAGTTAACCCAAAATACTAACACGGTGATACGTCATGAAGATAGACAATGCCAACCATATCCATGCGGCTCTTAGAGCCCAGGGGATGACCTGCCGGTCATGGGCCTTGGCGCATGGCTACCACCCCCGCACCGTTCTGCACTGCATCCAAATGTTCGCACCGGATACCGGACGGCATCCCAAGCGGCCACATGCCAAGGCCATTATTCAGGAGCTGTCCGAGACCATCGGCTGCGATCTGATGGGAGGCGAGCATGAGTAAGGAATGGTTCTCAGCGCAAGAGCTAGCCGGTATTGACGGCATGCCGTCAACCGACAGGCGAGTTCGCAGCCGAGCAGAAAAAGACGGGTGGCAAAGTCAAAAGCGGGCCGGCACCAAGGGCCTGGAATACCACCTTTCCAGCCTGCCGCTGGAAACCCGCCAGGCCCTGGCCAAGCGGGAAGCGGAAGCCATTGCCAAGAGTAATGCCCCCGCCGTTGCGGCCGGACGCGCCATGGCCAGGCTGGCCACCGGCCAGCCGGATCGGCGGGCGATGGCCAATGGCATCCGCCAACTGGTGACCATGGCCCCGCACAAGCGGGAGCGAGCGGAAGCCCGGGCCACCATAGTGCAGGCGCTGGAGCGCTTTTGCGCCCCCTATGCCGAAGTGCGGCAACGGGTGAAAGGCGAGCAGGCTTTTGTGGATGCCTACAACCGGCGCGAGCTGAGCTTGCCTGCCGAGGTTTACGCCCTGGTGCAGTCGGTGTCGTTCGCCAGCCTGCGCCGCTGGAGCAAAACCCTGGAAACCGAGGGCATGGCCGCGCTGGCCGGGCGCTATCGCAACGAACGCCAGCACAAGGTGGCCGAAAACCCGGACATGGCCGACTTCCTCAAGGCGTTGGTTACCGCCAAGCCGCACCTGGCCAACAAGTGGAATCAGTTGCACCGGCTGCTGGACATTTACGTGGCCAAGAACGGCCTGGCCTGGGAGGTGCCCAGTGCCTCCAGCCTGCGGCGCTGGCTGACCGGCTGGCTCAAGGAGCACGAGGCGGCCTTCACCTTTGCCACCAACCCCAAGAAGTACAACGACAAATACCGCACCGCGGTGGAACGGATGTACCCCTGGGTGAGTGCCCCCAACGACGTGTGGGAGTTTGACTCCACCCCGGTGGACGCAATGCTCAAGGAAGGCCGGCACAGCATCATCGCGGTGATCGACGCCTACACCCGCCGGGTGCGGCTCTTGGTCTCGCCCACCTCCAGTTCGGAAGGCATCTGCCTGCTGTTGCGCAAGACCCTGCTCAGTTGGGGCTCGGTGAACGAAGGCGGCCTGGTGCGTACCGACAACGGTTCCGACTATGTATCCAAGCGCACCACCGCCATCTGCAGCCTGCTGGGGCTGGAGATCAGCCGGGCCAATGCCTACAGCGGCTGGGAAAAGCCCTTTATCGAGCGGTTCTTCCACACCCTCAGCCACGGGCTTATCGAGCTGCTGCCGGGCTATATCGGCCACAACGTGGCGGATCGGGAGGTGATAGAGGCGCGCAAGGAGTTCGCCAAGCGGCTGGAAGAAAAGCGAAAGCCCGAGCATGAAAAGGACGGGTTCGATCTGCGCATGACCCAGGCCGAGCTGCAGCAACTGCTGGACGATTGGGTGGACGCCTATTACCACCGCCAGCCCCACGAGGGTGACGGCATGAACGGCCGCTGCCCGGACGAGGTGTACCGCGAAAGTCGCTACCAACCCAGGGTGATAGAAGACGCCGACGCGCTGGACGTACTGCTGAACTTCGTGGGCGAGGCCACCGTGCTCAAGGGCTTTATCAAGTTGGGCGGGCTGCGCTACACCGCACCCGAACTGCTGGAGCACAACTGGAAAGGCCAGCGGGTGCAGGTGTTTCAGGATCCGGCCGACGTGGGACGCGCCTTCGTGTACCGCAAGGGCAGCTGGGAAGAACGGGTGGAGGTGGTGGACACCAACCTGCTGGGCCGGGACATCAATCCCGAGCAGTACCGCACCAAGAAGAAGGAAGACGCCAAGGTCCTGCGCGGCTTTCGCCGAGAGATGCAGAACCTGGCCAAGACCTTTGGCGTGGAGCATCTGCATCAGGACGTGGTGGATCACTTTACCGAGCAGGCCAAAAAATTGGCCGAACTGCCCACCGGCAGCCGGGAGCATGGCGTTGATGCCATCCGCGCCCTGGGCGACGTGGCCAGCCGGCTGAAAAACCCGGAGGAAAACCGCTATTCCGAGGCCGAACTGGCCCACCTGGCGCTTAAGCGCGAGGCGATTGAACAGCGCCAGGAAGAAGTACAGCAACAGCAGGGGCTGCTGATCCGCAACGAGCACGACAAGGCCCGGCAACTGGCCCAGCAGTCGCTGGAGCGTGAACTGACGGCCAAGGAAACCGCCTGGCTGGAGGACTACAAGCGGCGCAACGTGCTGGGGGCCAAGCGGATAGAAGAAATGATGGCGGGGCGCAAGCTGGGGTGAGAGCCGCTAACGCCCCGCCAATAGCCGACCCGGACGGGTCAACCAAAACCAAGAAGAAAGGAGTATGTGATGAAAAACGTAGTAGCGCCAGTGAAAAACGTGGTGGCCGCGCAAGACGCGTTTGACAACCTGTGCAACCGCTCCCTGGGGGTGCCCGGTATAGGGCTTATCCACGGGGAAACCGGCTACGGCAAGACCACCGCCGTGACCTACCTGTTCAACCAGGTGAACGGCATCTATGTACGGGCCCTGTCGGCCGACACCCCCAGCAGCCTGCTGGGCCGGGTGATGGGGGAACTGGGCGCCCAGCCCATGGCCCGCACCGCCCGCATGGTGGACTACATCCTGGAGCACATGAGCATGTACGAGCGGCCGCTGTTTATCGACGAGGCCGACTACCTGATGGATGACGTCAAGCTGCTGGAAACCGTGCGCGACCTGTACGACTGCACCGAGGTGCCGGTGGTGCTGATTGGCATGGATCAGATCGCCCGGCGCATCAGCACCCGTCGCCAGTTCTTCAACCGCATCAGCGAGTGGGTGGAGTTCAAGCCCGCCGACCTGGAAGACGTGCAAATCGCCGCCGACGCCATGCTCGATGACGGCATCGGCATAGACGTGGACCTGCTGGACGAACTGCGCCGCCAGGCCAAGGGCGAAATGCGCACCATTGCCATCGGCCTGGACAAGATCGAGCGTCTGGCCAAGGCCAACGAACTGGACTGCGTCACCCTGGCGCACTGGGGTAGCCAGCCGTTCAAGAACAACCGGTGAGGCGTGATGTGAGCATGGGAAAACGTCGACTGGCCTGGCAGTTCCTCTGCCTGTGCCATGCCCGGGAACACGACTTTAGCGCCGAACAGGTGGCCCAGGCGGTGGGTATGAACAGCGAAAACGCCCGCATCTTCCTCGCCTTGCTCAACAAGGCGGGCCGGCTGGAGCGGGTGTGGCAGGGGCGTGGTGCGCTCAGCCACCGCTACCGCCTGCTGGATGCCAGCCCCCTGCCGCTGTTCAAGCGCAAGCAACCGCGCAAGCAGCCCCTAGTGCACCAGCGGATCTGGAACAGCGTGCGCATCCTGCGGATGTTCACCGTGGCCGAGGTGGCCGCCACCGCCCGCGCCTCGGAGATCACCACCCGCCGCTACCTGCGGGCCCTGGAGCGCAGCCGGCTGCTGCGGGTGGTGAACCGCGAAGAGGGGCGGGTGCTGTACCGGCTGAATCTGGACTCGGGGACCGAGCCGCCGCAGGTGAAGCCGGGCGGGGTCTATGTGCCGTCGCGGCAGCAGCTGTACCCCTATCGGGAGGAATTATGAGCGAACAATGGTTGGACGCACTCAGGGAGCGGGTGAGCCAGTCATCCCAGCGCAAGGTGGCGGAGGAGCTGGGTGTCAGCGCCGCCATGGTGAACCAGGCCCTCAAGGGCACCTATGGCGGCAACCTGGACACCCTGCGCACCAAGGTGGAGGGCGCGTACCTGGATCGCTGCGTGCAATGCCCGGTGCTGGGACGGCTGCCGGTGCACGAATGCGAAGAGAACCAGAAGCGGCCCTTTACCGCCAGCAACCCCCAGCGGGTGCGGCTGTATCGGGCCTGCCGGGCCGGCTGCCCGCACTCCCGGCTTGCCAGCACCGCCACCACCCAGCGGATTGACGTACAGCCGGCGGAGGAAGGGCGCTACCTGCTGGAGCAGCAACTGGCCTACTGCGAGCGCATGGCGGCGGGGGACGACGCCCGCCACGTGGAGCTGCTGCGCCGGGAGCTGCGCCAGGTGGCCCAGCGTTTAAACGACCTGTTATGGCAACGCAAATACAAGAGGACTTGAACATGGCTCAAACAGTGGCAATGCACAATCAGGCCCGCCGCGCCGTGCGCTGGCTGGCGGAACGCGGGGTCATGGCCCGGGCGGTAAAGGCCGCCCCGCGCCGGCCCTATATTGAAATCGACCAGCCCTGCCCGGATCTGGCCGGAGCTGCGGTGGAAATCACCCAAACCGTAAACGGCCTGCGCCGCCGGGTATGGGCCGCTCGCCTGGGTGGGTGTGTTGTGACCTGGGCAGAAGGAGAGGCGGCATGAGCAAGGTGACTTTGACCGTAGAAATTAACGAAGCCAACGGTGCCTTGTCTGGCACCTGTCAGGTGGCTGGTGGAAACCAGAAAACCCTTGCCTGGGCATTGGCCCAGGGACTGGCCAAAAACCTCCCTGAGCTGATGGCCATCATCTTGAACGATATCAACGAAAAGCAGCAGGAGCACAGCAATGCAACACACTGATACCACCATTCCCGCCGGTTTTCGCCAGAACGCCATGGGCCACCTGGTGCCGGAGGAGCGGATCGCCCCCATCGACAAACTGCGCGACGACCTGGTGCTGGGCATCATCACCAAGGCCAAGGCGCACCGGGAGGCGTTGGCCGCCTTCAAGCTGGGTGCCATGGCTGAGATTGCCGACTTTGTGGACCTGTCCGCCGAGGAATACGGCGTGGAGTACGGCGGCGCCAAGGGCAACGTGACGCTGACCAGCTTCGACGGTCGCTACAAGCTGGTGCGGGCGGTGGGCGAGCACCGGGTTTTTGATGAACGGATACAGGCCGCCAAGGCGCTGATCGACCAGTGCATTGCCCGCTGGAGCGACGGTGCCCGCAGCGAGCTGAAGGCGCTGATTGAACACGCCTTCCGGGTCAACAAGCAGGGCCGCATCGATGTAAACCAAGTGCTCAGCCTGCGGCAGCTGGACATTGCCGACCCGGAATGGAAAGAGGCCATGGACGCCATTGCCGACGCCATTCAGGTGAACGGCACCAGCACCTATGTGCGCATGTACGAACGCCAGGGCGACGGCCGCTACCTGCAGATCGCCCTGGACCCGGCCAAGTTGTGAGGTGCGATATGAAGCAAGCGCTGAAGCATTTGGACTTTGCCGCCTTTTTGGCGCTGGGTCTGCTGGTGGTATGCGGTCTTGAAGTCCTGGTATGGCTGTGGCTGCTGTGCAGCGGGAGGCTGGGGTGAACGAGCTGTTCCAGGCCAGGGTGACCGAGGGCGACATTGCCGACCAGTTGACCCAGGCCGAAACGCGGATTGACCTGAACGGCACCGACTACCCGGATGCCACCTATGAGGAGGGCGTGCTCGACGCCCTTAAATGGATAGCCGGGCTGGCCCCGGCTCCCCTGGGCACGGAGGAAGACTGAATGAGCACGTATCGCAAGCTGGCCGAACAGGCCGCGCAACTGGAGAGGGAGCAGTGTTACTACCAGGCCGCCGAGGCCTGGGAGCAGGCCTACCAATGGGCTTGCCAGCTGGAGAACCTGCTGTGGTGCAAGCTGCGCGCCGACTTTTGCCGCCACGCCCGCCGCTGGGTGGAGCGGGGCATCAACCGCCAGCATGTGGCCTGATGAAAGGGAGGGCAAGATGGAAGAGACGATGGAAAAAACCACTGCCGGGCTGGAAGCGCTGGAGGTCACGGTAAGGGAGAGCGGCGGCAGCTTTCGCACCGACCGGGTGTGCGGCCAGCAGGCCAGCTGCACCCACAGCCAGGCCCAAGCGGTAGAAGCGCTGGCGGGCAAGCTGTTCCGCCGCTGGTCAGTGACGCTGCTGGAGGAATACCCCCACAGCGCTACCGATAACCGCCGCAGCCGCTGGAAGATAGAGGGCGAGGTGGGTTAAGCGAAACGCCCCTGTGGGGGCGTCTGTCCGGCGTGGTGGCCGGGCACTGATGAGCAGCCAGGGCCCCGGTTGTCATCCGTTCACTGTTTATCGCAAACAAGGCGGAGACAACACATGCAAACACACAATTTAGACACGCACCTCACCCGGATCTTCGGGGAGGCGGCCATTGCCATGGCGCCGGACGCCAAGCAATCGGTCATCAAAAAGCTGGACGACTTTTGCCCCGCCGCTAACGGGGCGGGCCGGCCGGAGCTGGCCACCGAGGCCCTGCGCCTCAAGCTCGACCTGGTGGCCGAACTGCATCAGATGGGGGTGGCGTCATGAACCACCAGCAGCAACTGCTTGGCTATCTGAAACAGCAGCGCATGAGTGACGAACAAGCCCGCGTATGGCTGAACACCCATTGCCCGCGCTGGCAAGAGCCTTTGCCGGATGCTCATGGGCTAATCGAACTGGATGCAACGCAGGAGGCCGACGATGGCGATCACTAAGGCGCAGTGGGAAGCGGTACGGGCCGAGCTGTGGGACAGCTTCAGCGGCAGCGTGGAGTTTGTTTACCAGGGCCACCGAATCAGCTGTCAGGCCCGGCTGGATCATAAGCGCAAGCTGGTTATCCGGGTTTACCTGAACGGTACCATTAAAGGTGCCTGGCTGTTGGCGGTCAGGGAGCCGGAGAAGCACCCCTGCAGTGACCCGGAAGTGGCGCTGGTGCCGCTGTTCTGGAGCGTGAAGCGCTCGGCCCTTTACAGCCGTAAGGAACAGGAGCGGCTGACCAAGGGGTTTGGCAAGCGCCAGGTGAAGCGGTTGTTCCCCAACCTGGATGCGGCAGTGGAAATGCCGACCGACACCTGGGGCTCGGCCACGCGCATGATTGCCCAGTTCAAGCGGGTAGAGGGACTGGAACTGGTGAGGATTGGGTATCGAAACATGGCGGAGGTGGCCGGTGAATAAGCGTGTGATGGAAAAGCTGAAAAAGCTGATGGCCCTGGCTCAGTCGGGCAACCCCCATGAGGCGGCCAACGCCCTGGCCAAGGCGCAGAAGCTGATGGCCGAGCACAAGATCGATGCCGATGCCCTGGAACTGGCCGACCTGGGCGAGAGCCTGGTGCGCATGGCCACCAACTCGGACAAGCCGCCGCGCTGGTCGCTGATGTTGGTGAGCCTGATCCGGGAGGCGTTCGGGGTGGAAGCGGTGATAACCCGGGAGCTGTTCAGCGCAACCAGACAGGTACGGTTCTACGGCCTGGCGGAGCGGGCGGAGATTGCCGGTTATTGCCACGACGTGCTGCGCCGCCAGCTGGCCCGGGCCCGCAAGGACTACATCGCCGGGTTAAGCAAGCGGATGAAGCCGGCCAACAAAACCGCCCGGGCAGATCAGTTCTGCGAAGGGTGGTGCTATGGGGTGCGGCAGGCGGTAGACAAGTTGGTGCCGAGCGAGCGGGAGCAGGTGTTGATGCGGCGCTACCAGGAGCAGGTGATCAAGCCCAATGGCACCACCACCGGCCGCAGTGCCGGCAGCGTGCGCGGGGGCGACAATGCCCGGGGTGAGGGTTTTGTGGCTGGCCGCCAGGTACAGCTCAACCCCGGCATGACCGGGCGCGAGACCGGCAAGCTGGGGGTGACCGATGCGTAACCGCCTGATACAGCTGATCCATGTGGCCAAGCGTGAGCTGAAATTGGACGAGATCGCCTACCGTGCCCTGCTGGAGGGCGCCACCGGCAAGGCCAGCTGCAGCGCCATGAACGACAAGGAGCTGGAGCAGGTGCTGGCCGCCTGTGAAAAGGCCGGGTTCAAGCGCCTTAAGCCCAAACGCAAATACAGCCCCCGTTCGGGCTATGCCCGCACCGCCGAGGCCGACAAAATACGTGGCCTGTGGATACAGATGGGCCAGGATGGCTTCCTGCGCGACAACAGCGAAACCGCCCTTAACCGCTGGTGCCAGCGCACTACGGTGGTCATCAACCACGGGGTGGGGGTCGGCAATGTCAGCTGGTTGACCCCCGATCTTGCCTGGCGGGTGCTGGAGGCGCTGAAGAACTGGCACAAGCGGGAGATGGTGCAGGCCATCGCCGACCGGGGTGACCCGCCCCCGCTCAATGAACGGGGCCATATCGCCAGTTATACCCGTGTTGACTGGGCGTTTAGGCGCGGAGGCCAGCGCCGCACAAACTGATAAAACCCGCTTCGGCGGGTTTTTTTGGGGGTTGCACTCGGGATCCGCTGGATAAATAATCAGGTTATGTTTGAGACTGAACGGGGAGGTGCCATGGAGCACCAACGCAAGCTGTTTAATGACGAGCACCAGCAACTGGGGCAACTGCTGGACCGCATGGATCAACTGCCGGAGGATGAGCTGGGCAGCAAATGGCCCAAGAGCCTGGCGGAGCTGATTGACGTGATGGCCGCCGAGCTGGAGCGCCAGGGGCTGGCCTCCGATCAGGCCCGGCGCATGGCCGGCAAGCAGGCCGGGGCGGTGGCGCACTTTCTGGGGGGGCGGGTCTACTACCTGCCCACCGGCGACAAGCTGAAAGACGCCCTGCGCGATGATATGATCTGGGCCGAATTCAACGGCCGCAACATGGACGAGTTGTCCAGCAAATTCCGGCTCAGTCAGCCCCATCTTTACGCCATCTTGCGGCAGCAGCGCGCCCTGCACCGGGCCCGGCAGCAACCTGACCTGTTCGGCCCCTTTAACGCGCAATAAACCCGCCTGAGTCTTTCCCCCCGTTACCCTGAGGCCACCTGTTCACCAAGTGGCCTCTGTCATGTCTGTATTCGCATTCAATCCGGCCTACGGCGAGGCGTTTCGCCACGGCGTGACCTTTATTCTTGCCGCCGAGGGCAGCTTCAGGCCCGACGGCGGTTACATCATCCACCCGAATGATCCGGGCGGCGAAACGAAACACGGCATATCCAAACGCGCCTACCCGCATGAAGACATTAAAAACCTCAGCCGCGAGCGGGCGGTGTTTCTCTATCACCGGGACTATTGGAAGTCGGCTCATTGCCATGAATGGCAAGACGGCGTGTCGCTTGCGGTACTCGATGCCGCCGTGCAGCACGGCTACCTGGTGGCCATCAAGCTGCTGCAGGAAGTGGCCGGGGTTAAACCCGACGGCCTGGTGGGCCCGAAAACCCGCGCCGCCGTTACCGGCGCCGACCCCGAGTGGCTGATCGCCCGGCTCAATCTGCGCCGCGCCCGGCTCTATGCCCGCATTCTGCGTACCAAGCCCGCTCAGGGTGTGTTTATCGAGGGCTGGCACAACCGTTTAAGAGAGTTGACCGATGCCTGCTGGCAGGTAGTTGGCCAGCATGAGCGGAGGGCCGCCTGATATGGAACCGCTATCCCTGATCGCCACGGCCACCGGCATTGCCCGGCTGGCCACTGAACACGGCCCCGGTCTGCTGCGCTCGGTGGGCCAACTGCTGGGCGGCAAGGCCCAGGCTACCGCCGACACTATCGCCACCCTCACCGAACAGGTGGGCAACGTTGCGGGCATCAGCCCGGGCGACCGAACCAAGGCGCTGGCCAACGTCATCCAGGGGCTGCCGGCGGAGCACCAGGTAGAGCTGGCCCGCATCCATGCCCAGGCCGAGAGCGAGGCGCTGCGGCTGGAGGTGGATCGGGAACTGGCCCGGCTGCAGGACCGGCAGGCCGAGCATGAGCAAACCCAGGCCACCATCCGTGGCGGTGACCAGGCCAGCGACGAGCTGGTGCGCGAAACCCGGCCGCTGCTGGCCCGGCGCTCGTTCTGGTTGACCGCGCTCTATTGCCTGGCGGCGGAGGCGGCGCGCCTGGGCGGCCTGGCCGAGGAGGGAGCCGAGATCGCCGTGGCGAGTCTGCTGGCCGCCCCCTGCTGGGCCTATATCGGCTTGCGCACCCTCGACGGCTTCGCCCCCTATCCCAAAAGCAGCGGCCAGAAACTGCCCGGTGTGCTGGGCGCTATCGCCAAGGGGGTCAGCCGGTGAGCGATATATTCGACCGGGCCAGCCAGTTGGAGGCCGAGGAGCGGGAACGGCTGTTGGCCAATCACCGTAACCGGCCACAGGAGCGCCCGGATCAGGATGCCCACGGCCGCTACTGCCTGGCCTGTGGAATCGCCATCCCGCCCGAACGGGTGGCGCGGGTCAATGCCGTGCGCTGCGTCGACTGCCAGCACATCCGAGAAAAGCAGGAGGCTACTCGTGTGGGACGTTATCGCCAATAACTGGCCCCCGGTGCTGGCCGCCTTGAGCCTGGTCGGCACCGTGGGGTTGAGCCTGCTGGGTAAAACCTATGCCAAGCGGGAAGAAACCCAGGCACTGAATGGTGAGATGACGGCGGTTCAGCAACGACTGGCCCATCTGGAAGCCAAGGTATCGGACTTGCCCGGTCACAACGAACTGGCGGCACTGCGGCTGGAGGTCAGCGAGTTGCGCGGCGATCTCAAGGAAATCCGCCCGGTGCTGAGCCGGCTGGAGCGGCTGAGTGATTTGCTGCTGGAAAATGAATTAAAGGAGAAAAGCTAATGGCGATGGCTGAACTGATGACCGAGCATCAACGGCTGGTGATCCTGCGCCTGTTGTGGGAAGCAGGTCAGGCCCTGAACGAATCGATATTGTGCGACGGCGTGAATCGCTGTGCGGTGCCCATCAGCCGCGATCAAACCCGTACCCAACTGGCCTGGCTGGCCGAGCAGGGCCTGATCACCCTGGAGCAGGTGATGGGCACCCGCGTGGCCAGCCTCACCGGCCGGGGCGAAGACGTGGCCACCGGCCGCGCTCGGGTGCCCGGCATCAAGCGCCCCCGGGCGGGGGACTGAGCCATGACCGACAAACCCACCCGGGGCCGGCGTTCCAAGGTGGACCTGCTGCCCGAGCCCATTCGCCGGGAGCTGGACGCCATGTTGCGCGACGGCCGGCTCACCCAGCAGGACATTCTCGACGGCATCAACGACCTGATCGAACAGCACAACCTGCCGGAAGACATGCAGCTCAGCCGATCCGGGCTCAACCGCTACGCCACCCGCATTGAATCCATTGGCAAGGACCTGCGCGAACTGCGGGAGGTGTCCAATGCCCTGGTCTCGCAACTGGGCGACAAACCTACCGGCGACCTCAGCCGCATGATCCTGGAAATCGGCCGCACCCAGCTGTTCAAGGCCATGATGCGCCAGGCCGAAAGCCCGAATGAAGAGGTGGACATCGGCATGGTGAAAGACGCCATGCTCGCCGCCCAGCGCCTGGAAGCGGCGGCCATGAGCAGTCACCGGCGGGAGAAGGAGATCCGTCAACAGCTGCTGGATGAACAACGCGCCAAGCTGGAAGCCATGCCCAACCAGGGGGGCGTAACCGAAGAGACCAAGGCGGCGATTCGTGAAGCGTTGGGGATAGTTTGATGAAGCGCAAAGGCAACGCCAAATGTATACCGGTTAATCCTGATGGCATTTTTCTGCCGTATCAGTCGGCGTGGATTAAGGACGACAGTCGTCTGAAGCTAATGGAAAAATCGCGCCAGATAGGGTTGTCCTGGTCAACCGCGTATGCCTGTGACGAGCGTACCGCCGCCCAGGGCGCACTACGCGATCAGTGGGTCAGCAGCCGCGACGATTTGCAGGCCCGGCTGTTTATTGAGGACTGCAAGATGTGGGCGGGCATCATGAGTATGGCCGCCAAAGACCTGGGCCAAATCGTGATAGATGAGAGCAGCAGAATATCCGCCTATGTACTGGAGTTTGCCAGTGGCCGGCGTATTCACTCCATGAGTTCCAATCCTGACGCCCAAGCGGGAAAACGGGGTGGCCGGGTGCTCGACGAGTTCGCCCTGCACCCCGACCCGCGCAAACTCTGGTCCATCGCCTATCCGGGGATCACCTGGGGCGGGAGCATGGAAGTGATCTCTACTCACCGGGGCAGCCATAATTTTTTCAATGAGCTGGTGCGTGAAGTGCGCGAGCACGGCAACCCCAAAAACATCAGCTTGCACCGGGTAACCCTGCAGGATGCCCTGGAGCAGGGCTTTCTTTTCAAGCTGCAACAGATGCTGCCGGCCGATGACGAACGGCAGGTGATGGACGAGGCTGCGTATTTTGATTTTGTCCGCGCTGGCTGTGCAGACGAGGAGTCGTTCCAACAGGAGTACATGTGCAATCCGGCCGATGACGATGTGGCGTTCCTGGAGTACGACCTGATCGCTTCCGCCGAGTACCCCGCCGATGCCAACTGGCAGCAGCAGGAAGGGGGCACACTGTTTGCCGGTGTGGATATAGGCCGTAAAAAAGACCTTACCGTGCTGTGGATACTGGAGAAACTGGGTGACGTGCTGTACACGCGGCACGTCGAGTGCCTGCAAAACATGCGCAAATCGGAGCAGGAAGCCATCCTGTGGCCCTGGTTCGAGCGCTGTCACCGCATCTGTATCGATGCCACTGGCCTTGGTACCGGCTGGGCGGATGACGCCCAGGACCGGTTTGGCAGCTATCGGGTAGAGGGCGTCAATTTTACGGGCCCGATTAAGGAGCAACTGGCCTACCCCATCCGCTCCGCGATGGAGGACCGCCGTATCCGCATTCCCCACGATCCGGCCATTCGTGCCGACCTGCGGCAAGTCACGAAGCAGGTCACGGCGGCCGGTAATGTAAGGTTTACCGCCGAGCGTTCGCCAGACGGTCACGCCGACCGCTTTTGGGCACTTGGATTGGCCATACATGCCGCTGGCAGTCCCGGAACCAAGATCGACTACACACCGCTGCCCTCCAGGCACGGCACCGCCGACGAGGACGACGACTCCGACCTGCCCAGTTTTGAAAGAGGAGCCTGGTAATGGCTAAATCCCGTATCCTGGATATCAACGGCGAGCCGTTCGATATCGAGCTGGACGAGCAGCAAACCGAGTCCAACGCCAAGCTCGCCGCGCTGCATCGTCATTATGGCGGCCACCCTTCCAGCGGCCTCACTCCGCCTCGGCTGGCCGAGGTGATGCGTGCCGCCGAGCAGGGCGACCTGATCCGCCAGTGCGAGTTGGCGGAAGACATGGAAGAAAAAGACGGCCACATTCAGAGTGAGCTGGGCAAACGCCGGCTGGCGCTGCAGGGGGTGGAGTGGCGGATCAAGCCGCCGCCTGGGGCCAGCGCACAAGAGCAGCACGACGCCGAGCAAATAGAAGCCCTGCTGCGCTCCGCCACCTGGCTGGATGACGCCATCTTCGACGCCTCCGACGCCATTCTCAAGGGCTTTGCCTGCCTGGAGCTGCGCTGGGACTACGCCGAGGGCGAACATTATATCGATGGCGCCGACTGGCGCGACCCCAGCTGGTTTCAGACCCACCCGGAACGGCGCAACGAGCTGCGCCTGCGCGACGGCAGCTATGAGGGGGAGGCGTTGCGCCCCTTTGGCTGGGTGCAGCACCAGGCGCGGGCCAAGAGCGGTTACCTGGCCCGGCGTGGCCTGGTGCGGGTACTGGCCTGGCCGTTTTTGTTCAAGAACTACAGCGTGCGCGATCTGGCCGAGTTTCTGGAAATTTACGGCCTGCCGCTGCGCCTGGGCAAATACCCCGAGGGCGCCACCGAGCGGGAAAAACTCACCCTGCTGCGGGCGGTGATGGGCATCGGCCATAACGCCGGCGGCATTATTCCCAAGGGCATGGACATCGAGTTCCAGAAAGCGGCCGAGGGCGGCAGCGATCCCTTTATGGCGATGATGGACTGGTGTGAACGCACCCAGAGCAAGGCGATCCTGGGTGGCACCCTCACCAGCCAGGCGGACGGCAAATCCAGCACCAACGCCCTGGGCAATGTGCACAACGAGGTACGCCAGGAGCTGCGCGACGCCGACCTGAAGCAGCTGGCCAATACCCTGACCCGCGATATCGTCTATCCGCTCTATGCCCTGAACGGCAAGAGCTACCGCAGTCCGCGCCGCATCCCCCGGCTGGAGTTCGACATTGCCGAACCGGAAGACCTGGAGCAGTACGCCCAGAGCCTGCCCAGGCTGGTGCAGATGGGCATGCGCATTCCGCTGGCCTGGGCCCACGACAAGCTGCAGATCCCCAAGGCCGACGACAAGGAGCCGGTGCTGGCCATGGCGACCGCGCCCACGGCGGCGCTCACGGCAGGGCCCGGGCCCCGGCCGCTAGCGGCGCTCAGCGCCCGTGGTGAGCCCGATCCCGAGCCGGCGCTGGACGCCCTGGAGCGGGCCGTTACCCCGGCACAATGGGAGGCGGTGACCGCGCCCCTGCTGGAGCCGTTGGTGGCGGCCATTCAGGAGCAGGGGCCCGAGGCGGCCCTGGCCGAACTGGCCGGGCGCTATCCCACCCTGAACGACGAGGCGCTCACCGAGCTGCTGAGCCGGGCGCTGTTTGTGGCGGACACCTGGGGGCGGCTGAATGGCGGACATTGACCTGGGTTATGCAGCCCGCCTGGAGCCCAGACTGGCGGTGGATTACTTTCGGGCCAAGGGCTATCAGGTAAGCTGGAACTGGCAGGAGACGGCGGCCGAGGCCCATGCCCGGGCCTTTACCGTGGCCAAGGCGGTGCGCATGGACGTGCTCACCACCATCCGTGGCGAGCTGGATACCGCCCTGGCCCAGGGGCTGACCGAGCGGGAGTTTGTGCAAAGCCTCACCCCCCGGCTGAAAAAGCTGGGCTGGTGGGGCCGGCAACTGGTGGTGGATGGCGACGGCAATGCCGAGGCGGTGCAGTTGGGCAGCCCGCACCGTCTGGGCACCATTTACCGGGCCAACCTGACCGCCGCCTATCAGGCCGGGCGCCAGGCCAGCCAACTGGCCAACAGCGACGACCGGCCCTACTGGCAATATGTGGCGGTGCGCGACAGCCGCACCCGGCCGTCCCACGCGGCCCTGCATGGCCGGGTGTTCCGCGCCGACGACCCCATCTGGCAAAGCCTGTATCCGCCCAACGGCTGGGGGTGCCGCTGCCGGGTGCGGGCCCTGAGCGCCGAACAGGTGAAGGAGCGGGGGCTCAAGGTGGAGTCGAGCGCCGGCAAGCTCACCACCCACAGGGTCAAGACGGGCGTGGATAAGCGCACCGGCGAGGAGTATTTCACCGAGGTGGTTACCTGGCGCGACGGCGACCACAGCATGACCCCGGATCCGGGCTGGTCCCACAGCCCCGGCGGCCTGGCCTTTGGCACCGACCCGGCGGTGGCCCGCAAGCTGGAAGAAACAAAAGACAGGGACCTCCGGCAGCAGCTGATACAGCAGTTAAACAACAGCCCCGCCCGCCGCCAGGCCTTTGGCCACTGGCTGCAGCGGGTCGTAAAGCAGGCCCGGCCCGGCCACGGGGTGGCGGTGCTGGGCTTTTTGAGCGAGCGCGATGTGCAGGCGGTGGCGGCCCGGGGCGGTGAGCCCGCCCGCATTCTGGCCATGGGGGAAAAGCAGCTGCTGCACGCCGCCAGCGGCAAGCACGAGGCGGGCGGCATTGCCCTGAGCCCGGCTGAACTGGCCCGGCTGCCGGCCATGGTCGGCGCCCCCGATGCGGTGTTCTGGGACCACAAGCACGACAACCTGGTGCTGGTGAAATACGCCGGGGAAGGGGCCTTTGTGATGATGCCGGTCACCCCCGGACGGCGGCTGAAGAAACAGGCCGAACGGCTGGACGTGCTGGTGAACGCCTTCAAGGTGAGTGATGCCAGAATGTTCCTGGACAAGAAGCGCTTTGAGCGGGTGCGGTGAGGGAAGAGAGCGGCGGGCGGGAGGCCGGCTGTCCTCCATCACGTCCCCACGGCAAGGTGGTTATGGTCGCTGGCTCGCCGTCTGATTTCCAGCGGTCGCCCGTCGCCCTGTCATTATAGCGAACAGTCAGTGTAGAAGGAGGGCCCATGCGGGTCGATACACGTTACGAGTTCGAGGCGGTGTTCCGCGCCTTTGCCCAACTGCAGGCGCTGCAGCGCCAGGGCCGGGATCTGATGCGGCCCATTGCCGGGGTGCTGGCCGATCGGGCCGAGGACGCCTTTGCCGACGAGGCGGATCCGGAAACCGGCCGGCCCTGGACGGCATTGAGCCAGGCGCACCGCCGGCGACGGCAGCGCCAGGGCTACGACGGCCCCCTGCTGCAGATGAAGGGATTGTTGGCGGGCTCGCTCAGCACCGAGTATGGCGACAACCACGCCGTGGCGGGCTCGGCCATGATCTACGCCACCATTCATCAGTTCGGCGGCAAGGCGGGCATGGCCCCCGGCCCGGCGGCCGTGCCGGCACGGCCCTTCCTGGGCATTGGCAACGAGGGTGAGCGGGCCATTGCCCGCATTATCAAAAAGGCGCTCTCAAACGCGCTGGACGCTCGTTGAGGGGGTAACCGGTACGCTGACCTGGGTCGAACCGGTTTAAACGCGCCACGGCGTTTTTAAACGGGGTATGGAGCTTTGCCGAGATGTGTTTGGGTTTACCTGTCGGGTTTATCTGGGTACGATTCTGCCTTCGTTCCTCGGTCGGATCCCTGTTTATGCCCAATGGAAGTACCCTGGTTATTAAGAGTGAAGAGCAGGCCTTTGAGCTGCTGGAGCAATTAACGGCAGAAGGGCTTGATTTGCAGGCGCAAGACATCGTTTTTGAGGGCTGGCCGGTCATCACTTTGCACCTGCGGGGGGAAGGGTTCGACTCCACCATTACACCGCCATTGATGAGGGCGTTTCTGGCCCTGCAGGCAAACATTTACCGTAGCTATGCGATTGCAAAGTATAATTCGCCCAAGGCGTCGGTATTGTCAAATGACGAACGCGAAGGCCTTGAGATTGCTATTCGTGTAGAGCAGGGAAGCTCGATTTTTAAGATTGATCTGCAACAGGTCCTTGAGAAGTTCAGTTCGGAATTGGTGGGCAAAATGGATCCCAAAATGTTGCTGACAATGGTGCTGGGGGTGGCCGTCGTTTGGGGAGGAACCTCAAGCTACAAACATTACCTGGACCATCGTGTGAAAATTCGGCAGGAAGAGGCCAAAAGCGAGGAGCAGCAGGCGCTGATTGAGCATCTGAAGTTTTCTTCAGAGCAGGAGACCCAGCGTATGCAGATCATGGCTGACGTGTTCCAAAACAATGCTCGGCTGCAGTCTATAGCCGATATTGCCGAAGACGCTCGCACCGAGCTGGTCAAGCGCAGTGCCGTGGCCCAGGACGTGACCATTCAGGGAATCCACGTCACCGGTGAAGAGGCCGGGGAGCTGGTTAAAAACGCCCGGAACAAGTCGGAAGAGGTCCGGCTGGATGGTGACTATCGCATTCTGAACGTGGACTCGTCGAATCCGGAGGAGTTCAAGGTGAAGGTGAAAAGTCTTGATTCCGGCGACGTTTTTATCGCCAAGGTACAGGACAATACCCTGGAACGACGTTACCTGGATGCACTGCAGGAGGGGGAGTGGCGTCGTCAGCCCGTGCGCTTGCGTATTAATGCCAGGCAGCTCAAAGGTGACATTAAGTCAGCATTGGTTATTCGGGCCGAGCTGGCCGAGATAGAAGAGCAGTAGTTTGTTTTCAACCAGAACAAGGAATGCACCGATGACAAGAATACTGACACTGATTTTCATGCTGTGGGCGGGCATTGCTCAGGCCAAGGAATATGAGCAGTTGCTGTTTATGCCGGCGGCACAGGCGCAGTCCAATATCAGGGTTGGAGTGACGCTGTATGTTGGTCGGGTGGACAGAGATAAGATCCTGCTCGGTCGCATCAGTGCCTTTGAGAAAGACAAGGTAGTAGGTGGCCGTATCTGCGATGCCTTTGGCGTAAGCGATTCATGGCGTTGCCTGGATGAGTTTATCCTGCTGGACAAATGGTATGTGCGGGTTGACGATCCGGTGTTGAACGGAGAGCCCGTTCCGGAAGTAGAAGACGAGGACGACGAAGACGACGACCTGTGGTTGTAACCGGCGAACTCGCTTTTTATACAGGCCACCCCAGGGTGGCTTTTTCTTTGCGCCCTAATAAACCCGCCTGACTCCCCTCGCCGCCGATACTGGCGGCATGAACATCGTATCCGCTTTCTCACCCCCTGCGCCTTTGGCCGTGCTGACCGCCGGTCAGCACGAGCGCCTGGCCATTCTCACCGCCGAGCTGGCCGACAGCCACGACGGCTGGCACCAGTTGCTGCCGGCCGGGCGTTTCAAGGCCCGTGATGGCCGGCCCTTTGATGTGCCCGGCGGCCATTGGCAGCTCGACGGCGACATCGCCGCCGGGCTGATTGCCCGCGCCCAGGCACTGGGCCAGGACCTGCTGATCGACTACGAGCACCAGACCCTGCATGCCGCCAAAAACGGCAAGCCGGCCCCGGCGGCCGGCTGGTTCAACGGCGCCGAAATACAGTGGCGCGAGGACCAGGGGCTGTTCATCAAGCCACGCTGGACCGAGCGGGCTCAGGGCTTTATCGAGCGGCACGAATACCGCTTTCTGTCGGCGGTGTTTCCCTACGACGACACCGGCCGGCCGCTGGAGCTGCGCATGGCCGCCATCACCAATGATCCGGGCGTGGTGGGCATGGCTTCCCTGGCCAGCCTGGCCGCCCGTTTATTACCCCCTGCGGAGGAAAACCCCATGAACGATTTGCTGTGCCAACTGCTGGGCAAGCTCGGTATCGAGCTGCCGGCCGACACCGCCCCCACCGAGGAGCAGGGCCTGGCGGCGTTGACCGCCCTCGACGCCCTGACCCAAAAGAGCACCGAACTGGAGGGCAGAGTGGCCGCGCTCTCTGCCCAGGACAAGGGCGTGGATCTCAGCCGCTATGTGCCCAAGGCCACCTACGACGCCCTGGCCGGTGAACTGGCGGTGCTCAAGGCCGCCAGCGACACCGACAAGGCCGAGCAGTTGATCAGCCAGGCACGGGCCGAAGGCCGGGTGCTGGCCTGTGAAGAAGACTACCTGGGCCAGTTCGCCCGTCAGCAGGGGGTGGCCGCGCTTAGCGCCATGCTCAGCCAACGCCAGCCTCTGGCGGCCCTCAGTGGCAGCCAGGGCAAGAAAGAGCCCGAGACCAGGCCGGCCCGGCTGACCGAGGAAGAGCTGGCGGTGCTCAAGGCCACCGGCCTGAGTGAAGAGGCCTTTATCAACGCCAAAGGAGCAGCGCAATGATCGCCAAACGTACAGGCAACAAGCGGGCGTATCCGGTCAAGGCCGGCATCGCCCTACTCAGCGGCGAGCCGGTGGTGCTGGCCGCCGGCTACCTCACCAATGTGCTGGGCACCGCCAGCTGCGTGGGCATGGTGACCCTGCCCGCCGACAACGGCGCCGGACTGGATGGGGAACTGACCGCCGAGGTGGAGGTGGGCGAGTTCAAGTTCGCCAACGCCGGCGACATTACCGTGGCCAATGTGGGCGCCACCGTGTATTTCGCCGATGCCAATACGGTGTCGGTATCGGATGACACCGGCACCCGGGCCACCGCCGGCAAGCTGGTTCAGGTGGACGCCGACGGCGTCTGGGTTGAACTGGGCGTTTAAGTTCCGTTTATCAGGAGTGTTTCATGGATATCAGTGCCAATGCCTTAACGGCGATTTATACAGCGGTAAAACTGCACTTTAACCAGGGCCGTGAAAGTTACCGCCCGCTGTGGGAAGAGATTGCCACCCTGGTGCCCAGCACCACGGCCCAGGAGAACTATGCCTGGCTGGGCGAGTTTTCCCGCCTGCGCGAGTGGATTGGCGACCGCCAGATCAACCGCATGAAGGCCCACGACTACAGCATCAAGAACAAGAAGTTCGAGGCCACCGAAGGCATTCCGGCCGATTACATCGAAGACGACACCTATGGCGTGCTGATGCCCAAGTTCGCCGACATGGGCTATGCCGCCGCCACCCATCCCGACGAGATGGTGTTCGCGTTGCTGGCCAACGGCTTTGCTCAAAAGTGCTACGACGGCCAGTTCTTCTTCGACACCGATCACCCGGTGGGACCGGAGGGCCAGGAGCAGAGCGTGGCCAACCTGCAAGAGGGGGCCGGCAAGCCCTGGTTCTTGCTCGACACCCGCCGACCGCTCAAGCCGTTGATCTTCCAGCGTCGCCGCGACTACCGGCTGCTGGCCAAGACCGATGCCGGCACCTCGGACCATGTGTTCATGGCCGACGAGTACCTCTATGGCGTGGACGCCCGGGTAAACGTGGGCTTTGGCTTCTGGCAGCAGGCGTTCGCCTCCAAGGCGGCCCTGGACGAAGCCAACTTCGACGGCGCCGTGGCGGGCATGATGGCGCACAAGTCGGATAAGGGCCGGCCGCTCGGCATCAACCCCAGTGTGCTGGTGGTCGGTCCGTCCAACCGGGCCGCGGCCAAGGCGCTGATTGAAACGCAAACCAAGGCCAACGGTGCCTCCAACCCCAACTATCAGGCGGTGAAGGTGATGGTGGTGCCCTGGCTCGACTAAGCCGGCGGCATAAGGTGGGGCCGCCTGGCGGCCCCGGTGAAGGCATAACAGGTGGATTCATGTCATGGATAACAAGGATTTGGAACAGGATCAGGCGGTGGTGGTGCGCAGTGTGGCGCCGGCTGGTTATCGCCGTGGCGGCCGTGCATGGCGCCCGGGTGAACAAGTGGTGGCGCGTTCGGCGCTGTCGCCGGCCCAGTGGCAGCAGGTGGCCAACGACCCCTATTTGCTGGTGGCCGGCCTCGAAGAAGCAACTGGCGATTCAGACGCGGGCGGGGGTGTGGAGCCTGACCCACTGGGTGAGCGCCTGACCCTGGCCCAGGCCCTGGCGGCGCTGGATCCAGCCGACCCGGCGCACTTTACCGTGAATGGCCTGCCCCAGCTCGATGCCCTGGCCCGGCTGACCGGGCACAAGGTGACGGCGGCGGAGCGGGACGCGGCCTGGCAGGCCCATAAGGCCGGGGAGGCCGAGTGAGTTACGCCGACCTGGCCGAGATGCAGGCTCGTTACGGCGCCGACGAGCTGGCCACCCTCACCAGCCGCGACTTCAGCGGCCAGTTGAACGAGGCGGTGCTGGCCGAAGCCCTGAGCGATGCCCAGGCTACCATCGACGGTTACCTGGCCTCCCGCTACCGGCTGCCGCTGGCGGCGGTGCCGGTGGTGCTGACCCGTATCTGCTGTGTGCTGGCACGCTATTACCTGGAACAGGGCCGAGCCACCGACCAGGCCCGGCAAGACTATGAAGACGCGGTGCGCTGGCTGGAGCAGGTGGCCCGGGGTGTGGTCAGCCTGGGGCTGACCGAGCAGGGCACCCAGCCGGCGGGCGACAATGGCGCCCAACTGGTGTCGGCCGGCAGCGTGTTCGGTCGTCAGCGGTCGAAGGGGTTCATCTGATGATTGCCGACGCCGAGCAGCAGCTGCTGGCTGCCGTGCGCGACACCCTGGGCGCCACGGTGAAGCGGGTGGAGTCGCACCCCGGCCATTGGGACGACGACGCCGTGCGCCGCCTGGTACAGACCCCGCCGTCGGTGTACCTGGCGTTTCTGGGGGGACGGCCCGGCCGCCGCCCCGACGAACTGGATGCCCAGTGGGCCATGTTCGTGACCGCCCGGGTGCTGAATGGCCAGCGGGAGCTGGGCATTTATCAACTGCTGGAGCGGCTGGTGGCCCGCTTCAATGGCCAGCGGGTGGCCGGCTGCGGCTTCACCCTGCGCGACATCAAGAACCTCTGGTCCGACACCCAGAGCGGCGCCGGGGTGGCGGTATACGGCCTGTACTGGCAGGCCACCATGACGCTGCCCTCGGTGGTTGATTTGACCACCCTTGACGAGTTCCAGACCCATTACCAGACCTGGCCCCGGGGCGATGCCGCCACCGTGGACCAGCAGGCCCATATCACCCTGGAGAGCAATGATGGCTGAGGTATTTGTGAAGCCGGCCCCGGGCCGGTTTGTGCGTGACCCGCTGACCCTGGCGCCGCTGGCGGCAGAAGGAGAACGCAAGCCGCGCAGCAGCTACTGGCTGAAGCGGCTGCGTGACGGCGATGTGATTGAAACTGACGTTAAACCTAAGGCGCCCCGGGCGCGAACCGGCAAGGAGACCGACTGATGGCGGTGTCATTTAACGAGATCCCGGGCAACCTGCGGGTGCCGCTGGCCTATGTGGAATTCGATAACTCGGGGGCGGTGACCGGCACCCCGACCCTGATGCAAAAGACCCTGGTGCTGGGCCAGCGCCTGGCGGGCAGCGAGGTGGCCGCCGGCGTGCCGGTGCGCATTACCCGCACCGACCAGGGCGCGGCCGCTTTTGGCCGGGGCAGCATGCTGGCGGCCCAGTGCCAGGCGCTGCGCCAGGCCAACAGTTATGGCGAGGTATGGGCGCTGGCGGTGGACGAGCCCGCCACCGGCGCGGCGGCCACCGGTCGCATTCAGCTGGCCGGTACGGCGGCGGAAGCGGGCCAACTGGCCCTGCTGATGACCGGTCATCGGGTGCCCGTGGCCGTGGCGGTGGGGGATACCGCCCAGGTGTTGGCCACCAGGGTGGCGGCGGCCATCAATGCCATGGCCGAGCTGCCGGTCACGGCGGCGGTGGACGGCGCACAGACCAGCGAGGTGGTGCTGACCGCCCGCTGGAAGGGACTGACCGGCAACGACATTGACCTGCGCCTGAACTATTACTCCGACGAGCGCACCCCGGTGGGGGTAGCGGTGACCCTGGTGGCCATGGCCGGTGGCGCCGGCAGCCCCGATTTGGCGCCGGCGCTGGCCGCCCTAGGCGACGAATGGTGGCATTACCTGGTGAACCCGTTCACCGATACCGCCTCACTCGATGCCCTGCGCGACGAGCTGCTGAGCCGCTGGGGGCCGCTGCGCCAGATTGACGGCGTGGCCTTTATGGCGGTGCGCGGTACCCATGGCGAGGCCAGCACCTTTGGCCTGAGCCGTAACGATCATTTGTTCAGCTGCATCGGTACCGGTCTGGCGCCCCAAGCCCCCTGGGTATGGGCCAGTGTGCTGGCGGGGGTGGCGGCCTACCATCTGGGGATTGACCCGGCGCGGCCGCTGCAGACGCTGCCGTTGATCGGCCTGTTGCCGCCGGCCATCGCCGACCGCTGGGATCTGCCCGAGCGCAACCTGCTGCTGTATGACGGCATCAGTACCTTTACCGTGGATGCGGGCGGCCAGGTTCGGCTGGAGCGACTGATCACCTTGTATCGGGAGAATGCCTACGGCGACCCGGACCCCAGCTACCTGGATGTGAACACCATCGCCACCCTCAGCTATATCCGCTATGCGGTGCGCACCCGCATCACCCAGAAGTTTCCGCGCCACAAGCTGGCGGACGACGGCATTCGGGTGGGGCCGGGGCAGGCCATCGTGACCCCCAAAATCATCCGCACCGAGCTGCTGGCGTTGTTTACCGAGCTGGAAACCCGGGGGCTGGTGGAGGACTTCGAGGCGTTCAAATCCACCCTGGTGGTGGAGCGCAACGCCAATGACCGCAACCGCCTGGATGTGCTCAGCCACGAGAACCTGGTGAACCAGTTCCGGGTATATGCCCATTCCGTGCAATACGTGCTGTAAGGAGCCGACATGAAATATCAAGGCAGGGCCTTTATTCGGGCCAATGGCCGTGAGTGGCCAACCCTGGAGGGCAGCACCCTCAACCCCGGCGGGGTGAACCGCAACGTGGTCAAGGGCGCCCGGGTGCTGGGCTATCAGGAAGAACCGGTGGAGGCCACCCTGGAGTGCAAGCTGGCCTATGGCCAGGAGCTGAACCTGCTGGAGCTGCGCGACCTGGTGGATGCGACCGTGGAGTTCGAGGCCGACACCGGCCAGGTGTTTATGCTGGCCAATGCCTGGACCACGGAGCCGCCCACCCTGACCGACAAGGGTGAAGTGGACATGAAAATGGCGGCGGTGGAATGCAAGGAGGCGTAAATGGAGTTTGAACTGAAGCACGGCCTGCCGTTCGGCAAGGACGCTGATGCGGAAATGCAGTACCGGGTGGAGCTGCGCGAGCTGACCGCCGGCGACATTATCGAGGCCGAGGAGGCCAGCGAGAAGCTGATGCTGGGGCCGAACGGCCCGGTGCTGGTGTCGAGCCCGGCGCGTATGGGTACCGAGTTGTTGCGCCGCCAGGTGAAACGGGTGGGCAAACTGCAGGGGTTGTCGTTGGGTCAGTTGAAGAGTCTGCACCCGGATGACCTGGAATTGCTGAACGCCCAGGTGGTGGCCCGCGATGCGTTGCTTGCCCGGGAGATCGCCGACCGGGGGCGAGCTGATGGCGCACCGGGAGACCATTGAGCAGGCCGCCCTGATCTTGGGGGTGCAATGTGGCGGCGGGCCCGAGTGGGCCTTTCGCCAGACGCTTTCCCGCCTTGTGCGCTATCAACGGGTGTTTAAGTCATGACCCAACTGAAAGCCAGCATTTATGTGGATCTGGCGGGCAATATCTCCCGCCGGGCCCAGGCCTATAGTCAGTCCATCCAGCAGATGGCCAGCAGTTCCCGCCGCTCCCTGGGCAGCCTGGGAGCTTCGGCCACCCGGGCGTCGGACGGCATCGACCGGATCGGCAACCGGGCGGCGCTGGCGGGGGTGGGCCTGGCCTATGGTTTTAACCGCACCTTTGTGGCCACGGCCGCGACCTTCGAACGCTACCAGATCATGCTCAATGAGCTGACCGGCGGCGCGGAGAACGGCGCCCGGGCCATGGACTGGATCACCGACTTCGTCTCCGATACCCCCTACTCGGTGGAGCAGGTGACGAAATCCTTCGTGAAGATGAGAGCCATGGGCCTGGATCCGATGGATGGCTCCATGCAGGCCATTGTCGACCAGACCGCCAAACTGGCCGGCGGCCAGCAGGAGCTGGAAGGCATCGTGCTGGCGATTGGTCAGGCCTGGACCAAACAGAAGCTGCAAACGGAGGAAGCCAATCAGCTGATTGAACGTGGGGTGCCGGTGTGGGATCTGCTGTCTCAGGCAACGGGATTGACCGCCGCCAAACTGCAGGAGATGGCAACTCAGGGCCGGCTGGGCCGGCGAGCCATCCGCGCCCTGTTGGACGAGATGGGCAAGCAGTCGGCGGGGGCGGCCGCCCGGCAGATGGAGACCTGGGACGGCCTGACTTCCAACCTGGGGGACCAGTGGACCCTGCTGCAGAAGCAGGTGATGGACGGCGGCGCCTTTGATGCGCTCAAGGTCGAGCTGGCGGGGGTGTTGGCCGCCATGACCGAGCTGCGGGAGTCGGGCAACCTGGACGAGATGGCCAAAACGGTGTCGGAAGAGCTGGTGGTGGGTCTGCGTGCCGCCAAGGACGCGGGCCAGGGCCTGTGGCAGGTGCTGCAACAGGTGGGCAGTGGCGTGGGTGCGGTGGCCGACATGGCCGGCGGCTATGCCAATTTGGCCAAGATCCTGGCGGCGGTATACCTGGGCAATAAGGCGCTGCGCATGGCTACCTGGGGGGTGAGCAAGGGGGTGGGTGCGGTGCAGGCGGGCCGCTCGGCCTGGGGCTGGGCCCGGGGCCGTCGCTCGGG
This sequence comes from Zobellella denitrificans, assembly GCF_002407485.1. Lineage (NCBI taxonomy): Bacteria > Pseudomonadati > Pseudomonadota > Gammaproteobacteria > Aeromonadales > Aeromonadaceae > Zobellella > Zobellella denitrificans. The sequence continues at coordinate 2,505,814 of NZ_CP012621.1, forward strand.
AGAGGGGGCGGCCGTGGGGCCGGCGGCGACCCTGGCGACGGGGGCGGTAACGAGCGCCATTCCGGTAGTGGTGACCAATTGGCCGGTGGCCATGGGCGGTGGCGGTGGCACTGGCCGGAAAGGCCGAGGCGGCAAACGGGGACGCAAGGGGCGGGGCGGCGTTCGACCGCCCGTGCCGGCGGTGACCAATGGCATGACCACCGGGGCCAGGGGCGCGCGCTGGCTGGGCCGGCTTGGCCGTTTTGGCGGCCTGCCCGGGGCGGCCGTGGGGTTGGTGGCCACGGGATCGGTGCTGGCCTCCGACGCCAGCAAAACCGACAAAGGCGGCATTCTGGGCGGCATGGGCGGCAGTGCCTTGGGAGCGGCCATTGGCACCGTGATTGCGCCGGGCATCGGCACCGCCGTGGGCTCGGTGCTGGGCGGCCTGGTGGGTGACTGGCTGGGCGCCAGGGCCGGAGCGGCGCTGGAGAAACAGGAAGGTGAAGTCACGGTGAAGATTGAGGCGGATCCGGGCATGCGGGTGCGACCGGTGCGGGCCCAGGGCAGTGGCGGGATGGAGGTGAACGTGGACACGGGCATGACCTATTTGCGGGGGCGCGGATGAGCTGGCATGAAAAAGTGGGGGCGGGACAGGGCCGTTTTCGGGGGGTGCCGTTCTGGCTGCAGAGCGATGACCTGGAAGGGGGGCGCCGGGTGGTGCGCCACCAGTATCCGCACAAGGATGACGGCAGGACGGAAGATCTGGGTCGGGCCATGCGCCAGTGGAGCTTTGAGGCGGTGGTGCTGGGGCCGGATTACCTGGAACAGCGCGATGCCCTGCTGGAGGCATTGGAAGCCGCCGGGCCCGGCGAGCTGGAGCACCCGTATTGGGGCATGTTGCAGGTGCAGGTGGATCAGTTTCGGCTGCGTCAGTCTAGCCGCGCCGGGGGCAGTGCGACCTTTTCCATTACCGTGCTGCCGGCCGAGGCACAGCCGGCACCGAAGGTGGAAACCGATGGCAACCAGGTGGTGGCCGAGGCGGGCGCGGCCAGCCATGAGGCCATGGCCGCCGACTTTGCCGATGATTTTGACGTGGAGGGCGACGTCGCGCTGGAAGGGCTGGCCATGGATGACGTGACTCAGGTGCTGGATAGTCTGAGCCAGGGCATCCGCAGCCTGGGTGGTGTGGCCGGGGTGGGGGAACTGCTGCGTCAGGGCGGCCGGTTGAAAAATTCGGTGTTGGCCCTGGTGCGTGCACCGGCCGACTTGGCCGGTGGCTTGCTGGGACAGTTGGACGGGCTGAAGGCACTGGCCCGACCGGCTGATTTGTTTGGGGTATATCGTAGCCTGTTTGCGCGCCTGGGCGGCGGTGGGGGGCACCATGTGCGGCCCCGGGCCGAGCACAACCGACAGGCCCTGCACCGGCTGGTGCGCCAGGCGGCACTGGCGGGCCAGGCCGAGGCGGCCAGCAATGCCTTGGTGGAGGCATTGCGACCGGGGCGGGCCGAGTCTGAGGCGGTTCTGGTGCTGGAGGCCCGGCAGGATGTGGAGCGGCTGGAGCGGGAGTTGGCCGCCACCCTGGAGTCGGCGGCGATGGACAGTGCGGATGCGGGATGGATCCGCAGTTGGCGGAGCCTGCGCGCCTTGCGCTTGGCGTTGGTAACCGACCTGCAGCAACGGGGTACTCGCTTGCCGGGCGCGGCCAGCCTGACGTTGCCCCAGACCATGCCGGCCCTGGTGCTGGCCTACCGGGAGGGGGGGGACGCCCGCTTGTGGCAGCAGTTGGTGCGCCGTAACGGGGTGCGTCATCCGTCGTTTTTGCCGAGCGGGGTGGTGTTGGAGGTGATCCGTGGAGGCCGTTGAGCTGTTTTTGGGCGGGCGCATTTTCAGTGGCTGGGAGTCGGTGCGGCTGAGCCGCTCGCTGGAGGCCATGGCCGGCCAGTTTTCGCTGGGGGTGTCGTTGCGCCCCGGTGATCAGGCGGGCCAACTGGGGGCCGGGCGCCCCATGCGGTTGACCATTGGCGGCGAGACGGTCATCACCGGCTATGTGGATGAGATTGAGCGCCTGACCGAGGCCAAGGCCCGTACCATTCGCCTGAGCGGCCGCGACAAGACCGGCGATCTGGTGGACTGCGCCGCCATCCATGCCAGCGGCCAGTGGCGGAGCCGGCCGCTGGCGGCCATTGCCGCCGATCTGTGCCGGCCATTTGGCGTGGCGGTGCGCTGGGAGGTGTCGGATCCGGCGGCGGCCAAGGCCTTCGCCCAGTGGCAATTGGAGCCGGGCGAAACCGTATATGAGAACCTGGCCCGGGCGGCCAGGCACCGGGGCGTGCTGGTGACCAGTACGCCGACTGGCGAGTTGCTGTTTACCCAGGCGGGGAGCGAGGTGCTGGAAACGGCCCTGGTGTTGGGGGACAACCTGTTGCGCATCGAAGCCAAGGATAGCTGGAAAGACCGCTTCAGCCTGTGGCGTCTGCTTGGTGACAGCGCCGCTGGGGGCGGCGAGTGGGGCGAGGAGCTGGATGCCGAGCAGACCACGGCGGTGCGGGTGGACCTGACCGACCCGGCCATTGACCGCTACCGCCCGACCGTGCTGCTGGCGGACGACAATCTGGACGGTGGCGGAGGTCAGGCGCGGGTGCGTTTTGAGCAGCGCCGGGCCATGGCCCACGGCCAGCCGGTGCGGGCCCGGGTGCAGGGCTGGCGCCACGGCCAGGGTCTGTGGCTGCCCAATGTGCAGGTGCGGGTGCAGGCGCCGGAGGCCGGTCACCCGGACAGCACCTTGCTGGTGACGGCGGTGGAGTTGGGGCTGGATGATGAGGAGGGCACGGTGGCTGATTTGACCCTGATGCCCCGCGCCGGCTTCGATGTACTGGCTCAGCCGGAACGGGTGGCCCAGCGCGAGGAGGAATTGTGGTTATGAGTGAACGGGTGTTGAACAGGGTGTTGGGGCCGCTCCAGCGCCGGCTGCGGCTGATGGTGAGCCGGGCCGTGGTGCGGCTGGTGGACGACGCCTTTGCCCGGCAGAACCTGCAGCTTTCTTTGCTGGCGGGCGAAGGCGCCGACGGGGTGGAGCGGTTCCAGAATTATGGCCACAGCTCGGTGCCGCTGGCCGGCGCTGAGGCAGTGGTGGTAGCGGTGGGCGGCAAGCGGCAGCACCTGGTGGCGCTGGCGGTGGAGCACAAGGGCCACAGGCCCACCGGCCTGGAGGCGGGCGACTCGGTGCTGTATCACCATGAGGGGCACATGCTGCGGTTGACCAAAGAGGGCGTGGCGATACTGAGCTGCCGCCGGTTTGAGGTGCAGGCCGAGCAGGAGGTGTTCTTTGACACGCCACAAACCCGCTTCGGTGGTGATGTGGAGATACTGGGCGTTAGCGCCGCCGCCGATCATGTGTCGGACGGCGTGAGTGGCAAAAACCATACCCATGACCAGGTGCAGCCTGGTGATGGCAGTTCGGGAGGCCCCCAATGACGGATATTGCCCTGGTCTGGCAGGACGGCAGTGGCGCCATAGTACAACAGGGCGCCGACTTGCTGACCGACGACAGCCTGGCCACGGCGGTGGTGATCAGCCTGTTTACCGACCGCCGGGCGCTGTTGTCCGATCCCTTGGCCGAGGGAGAAGAGCGGCGCGGCTGGTGGGCCGATAGCTACCGGGCCCGCCCTATTGGCTCCCGCCTGTGGCTGTTGGGGCGGGAGAAGCAAATGCGCGAGGTGCGGCAAAGAGCCGAGCAGTATGCGGCCGAGGCACTGGCCTGGTTGCGGGAGGATGGACTGGTGCGGGCGGTGGATGTAGTCGCCAGCAACCCCGTAGAGGGCGTTTTGCGATTGACCATCCGTCTGACCCTGCCCGATGGCAGCCCGCTGCCATTTAGCTTTACCACCCGTTTAAGGAGCCTGTAAATGGCCTATGCCGCCCCCAAGCTGAGCGAGTTGCTGACCCGTACCCAGGCTGATATCGAGAGCCGGTTGCCGCGCTCCTACGCTCGTATCCAGGAAAAGGTGCTCTATGCCATTGCCGCCGCTCAGGCGGGTAATACCAAGGCCCTGCATGAGCACCTGGCCTGGGTGGCGCGGCAGGTGGTGCCGCACCTCTCGGATGAAGAGTTCCTGCTTGAGCATTGCCGGTTCTGGGGCCTGTGGCGCAAAGAGGCGCAGGTGTCCGAAGGGAGTGCAGTGGCCCTGGCCGACCAGGGTGGCGAACTGGCCGAAGGCACGCCGCTACAACGGCCCGATGGGGGGCAGTTTGTGGTTGCCGAGGCCACCCTGCTGTCGCCGGGACAGCCGGTAACGGTACCGCTGCTGGCGGTGGAACCGGGCGTGGCCGGCAATACCCCGGCCGGCGTGGTGTTGCAACTGGTGTCGCCAGTGCCCGGGGTGCGCAGCACCCTGACCGTGGATGCCGCCGGCCTGACCGGCGGCACCGATATTGAACCCCTGGGGGAATTGGTGGAACGGCTGCTGTTTCGTGTGCAATACCCGCCCCATGGTGGTGCCAAACATGACTATGAACGTTGGGCGCGGGAAGTGCCCGGCATTACCCGCGCCTGGTGTTATCCCCTGTATCAGGGCGGCGGCACCGTGGGCCTGACCTGCGTGCTCGACGGCCAGGCCGACATTCTGCCCACCCAGGCCGATCTGGACCGGGTGGGGGCGCACATTGACGGCCACCAGAACCCGGTGACCAACCAGTGGCAGGGCAAGCCGGCTGAGGCCGAACTTGTGTTGTTTGCGCCCAAGGCGTTACCGATGAATCCGCAAATCGGCCTGACGCCGGATACCCCCGAGGTGCGTGCCGAGGTGACGGCGGCACTGCAGGCGCTGGTGCTGGATACAGAGCCCGGCGGACAGCTTTATCTGACCCAGATCAGAGGCGCCATCGCCAACGCTCGGGGCGAGCGCAACCACACGTTGACTTGGCCGACCGGCGATGTGCTGGCCGCCCATGATGAGATCATCACCCTGGGGACTATCACATGGCTATGACGGCGGTTGACTACCAGCGTGCCGCCCTGGCGTTGTTGCCGCCGGGAGCGGCCTGGTCCAGGGATGAAGAGGGCACCCTGGGGTTGCTGCTGCTGGGCCTGAACGAGGGGTTGGCCCGGGTCGATGCTGATGCCGCCCGGCTGGTGGCGGAACTGGTGCCCGAGCGGGCCTTTATGCTGCTGGAGGAGTGGGAAGCCTTTGCCGGCCTGCCCGAGTGTGATTTGGGCACCGAACTGGTGCGGGACCGCCAGGCGGCGGTGGCCGCCAAGTTGACCATGACCGGCTCGCTCAATGCCAACTATTACCGGGCGCTGGCGGCGGGTTACGGCTACGACATTAGCCTGAGCGCGAACCTGGCCCATCATTGCCTGCGCGACTGTCTGCATCCGCTGTACCCGGATGCAGACCGCCACCGGGTGTACGTGAACATCGGCCCCAGTGAATCGCGCCCGGCAACCTGCCTGGACCACTGCCTGGTGCCGTTGCAGGTGTACGAGGCAGGCGAACTGCCCTGCCTGCTGGACCGCTATAAGCCGGCCCACAAGGAATTCATTTACGTTTACGAGGAGTAAGCATGTTTCAGGTGGATAACAATTCGGCCGTGGCCACCATGCCACCCCTGGCCGCCGCCGGCAGCCCCGGCTGGTTTACCGCCGGCGCCCCCGGCGTGCCGCCAACCTACCCGGGCCCGGAGTGGTTCAACATCATCCAGGCCGAGCTGCTGTCGGTGCTCACCGCCGCCGGCGTAGCGCCGGACAAGACCAAGCTGAACCAGTTGGCGACCGCCATTCAGGCCATCGCCGGCGCCACCGGCCAGTTCGCGCCTTACAGTGCCACCCGCACCTACAGCACCGGTGAAACCTGCACCACCCTGGTCGACGGTGAGTTGCGCATTTGGGAGATGTATGCCGGCCCGGATATGACCTGCGTCGGCAAAGACCCGAACGACCCCGCTAATCGGCACGACGGCTGGTTGTTGGACAGTGCGCCGTGGTGGTGGATACCCTATGGCAACGTGCCTGGTCGCCCGTCCTGGTGGCTGGCGGAAACCGCGCCAGAGCGGGCGGTGATGGAAATGGGCCAGGATCTGCCGACCGCTGTCTATTGGCGGTTGGCCCGTCAGTACCCGCACTTGGTCACCGGTGCAAACATCAATACCGGCGACATCCGTGGCGAATTTTTGCGGGTGTGGGATAACGGGCGCGGGGTAGACCCGAGTCGCGCAATAAACAGTTATCAGGAGGGGACGCACATCACTGGAGATAACGGAGTAGCTCCAGCAGCGCAAGGGATCGGAAATCTGTCCCAATGCCACGTCGACAGTCCCGACGGCAGCGTCAGAACTATCTACTACGTCGGTAGCCCCACGACGTCAAACAGCGCTAGCCCGGACATGTGGGGGAGAGTACGCCCCCGCTCCATCGCCCGCGCCATGATCATCGAAATCTAAGGACTGCAACATGACCACCCAGTATTGGACTTACGACCCCTCCACCCGCGAGATCATCAGCGGCCCCCACGCTGCGCTTTTTCGGGGCGGTGTCTGGCATATCCCGCGCAACGCCATCACCGCCCAGCCGCTGCCGCCCCAGCCCGACCAGGCGGTGCTGGCCCTGCCCGACGGCAGCGGCACCGATTACATCGAAGACCACAGAGGCAAGACTGTCTACAGCAAGCTGACAGGGGAAAGCCGGGAGGTGACCGAGTTGGGGCCTCTACCGGACACTGACACCGAGTTGAAGCCGGGCGAGGACGATATCTGGATCGACAGCGGCTGGCAGCTCGATCCCGAGGCCATCCACCGCCACCGGGCGGCCAAACACACCGAAATCAACCAGTGGCGTGACCAACAGGAGCACGCCACGGTCGAGCACCTCGGCGCCCAGTGGGACGCCGATCCCATCAGCCGGCGGCGCATCGAGGCCGTGCTGCTGGCCGATACCATGCCACTGGGCTACTGGACCGACGCCGACAACCTCGATCAGCCCATGACCCTGGCGCAACTGCGCGAACTCTACGCCGTCATCGTGCACCAGGGCGGGCTGATCCACGCCCGCCAGCGGCAGATGAAAGCCGAGGTCGACGCCCTGGCCGATATCGAGGCGGTCAAGGCCTACCCCGTCGGCTGGTAAACATCAAAACAACAAAAGCTGTTTAAGGCGCCCGGCACAAAACCGGCCTTAAACAGCTTTGGTGTAATCAAGCATCCGTAACGCTTATTTTGATAAATTTATCATTCCCCGCGACACCCAAACCCCGCCGATATTCTTTCACTTTCAGCGACGCATTTTTTCAAAAATCGCGGCGGGCGACACCAGCCCGTCCAGGCCGTTGTCGTGTTCCAGCAGATAGGCCTGGACATACTTGTGCACCAGGGGGGAGAGTTCGCTCCGCTCCATTTCGAACATCAGGCCGTCTTCCTCCAGCCGCTCCACGATAAAATGGTGCAGCCGGGCCTTGAGCGCCACCAGGCCTTCATCGCCCCCCAGCTCCAGCCGGCGGCCGGCAAGATGCAATCCCTTCTCCGTCATAGGGCACTCCTCTTCATCCAGCGCTGCCACCAGGGCGGCGAATGCCGGCCCAGCTGGCCGGCCATCGCCTGCAGCAGCGGAGACAGGGCCTCGCTGTCCGGCAGCAGCCCCGAGTTGATGGACGTCACCGCCGCATGGGTATCGGGCAGGCAGGCCAGCAGCGGTATGGGCAGGCGGGCGGCCACGGCGGCGGCATCGGGCACCTGGCCGGGATAATAGGGCGCCAGCATCAGTCCCAGGCCGGCCGGCCGCGCGCCCTGCTCCAGCAGGTAATCGGCCAGGCAGGCAGCGCTCTTGATGCTGATGTTCTTCTGGTCCGCCAGCAGCCAGAGATGGCTGCAATGACCGGCCACCAGCGTCACCAGGCTGGATCTGCCCTGGCCGGTGAGGTTGAACACCAGGTGATCGTAATGCCGGGCCAGCCGCTCCAGGGTATCGTGGAGCGCCGGCACGCTGATGGCGGCCAGCTCGCCGTAGCTCGGCAGGCAGATGAGATCGAGACCGCCCGCCTTTCCGGGACCAGGCGCCAGCCAGGCCTCGTCCACCAGGTGGCGCTGCCGGGCCAGTTCGCTCAGGCAAAAGCGCGGCTCCATATCCAGGTAGGCGGCGATATCGCAGTGAGGCAGGGCGAAGTCCAGTACCAGCACCCGTTTTTTCCCCTCACCGGAAAGCGCCCAGGCCGCCGCTATGGTCAGCATGGCGCCGTCGTAGTCGTTGCGTTCGGTCAGTATCGCCAGCCCCTTGCCGCTGCTGACCGGATCCGGCAGCAGCAGCCAGCTCATCACCGACCCCAGGCTCTGCCGATCGGCCCGGTAAAGATGACGATGGCGATGCAGCAAGCGCCAGTGTCCCTCTTCCGTCATATCGAGCAACACCACAGGCCTGGGCAGGAAAGCGGTCAGCAGTCGCTCGAGGGCCGCATCGGGCCAGGCGGTGGCGACCAGCAGCAGCACCCGGGCCTGTCGCCATTCCCGGCTGCCGTCCAGCTCCTGCTCCGAGGAGCACCAGTACAGTTCGGCCCCCGCCGGCAGGGCCGCCGCCAGCCCGGCCCTTTCGGCCGGCTCGGGACAATAGGCCAGGATCATCATCGAATACCTCCCCGTACAAACCCCATGCCCGGGGGAAGGCCGGCCGCCGCCTCGGCGGGATCCATATCCAGGAACAGCATCTCGAAAAAGGAAGGACGGTAATGGCGGTACAGCTCGCCGGGCAGATCCGGCAGGCGGGCGTCGGCGGCCAGGGGGCGGACCAGGTAGGGGGTGACTATCATCAGCAGCTCCTTGTCACTGCTGTCGAAGCGGGTCGAGCGGAAAAAGGCGCCCAGCACCGGCACATCGCCGAGCAAGGGCAGCCGTTCGGCGTTGCGCTGGGTATTGCTGCTGACCAGACCGCTGATCACGAAACTCTCGCCATGACCGAGCTGTACCGTGGTGTCGGTGCGGCGGATACGCAGCGACGGCACCATGGTGCCCGAGGTCGATACGCCATTGATGAAATCCAGCTCGCTGACCTCCGGCGCCACCTTGAGCAGGATGCGCTCATCCTCCATCACGGTCGGGGTCAGGTTCAGGCGCACCCCGAACTCCTTGAACTCGATGCGGACATCCCCGTCCCGGTTGGTGCTGGGGAAGGGAAACTCCCCCCCGGCCAGGAAAGTGGCGGTCTGCCCCGACAGGGTGACCAGGCTCGGTTCGGCCAGGGTATAGGCATAACCGCTCTGGTTGAGGGCGGTGATGGCCCCCCACAACCCCCGGGCGGCATTGCCGGCGAAGATGTTCAGCACTCCCTCGCCCAGCCCGGGGTCGCTACCGGGACTGAAGCCGGACAATATGCCGGAGCCGGCGTTGATCACCGTGTTGCCTCTCACCGACTGCTTGAACAGGCCGGTACCTATCGCGCGCAGGGCGCTGCGGCTGACTTCCACCACCTTGATGTCGGCCTGCACCTGCAGCATGCCGCTCGCCACCCCGGCAGCCGTGACCACCACCGAATGGCGTTCAGGCTCCTGCTGCCCCCGGTGCCACACCAGCAGCCGGGTACGCCCCGCCGACTTGGCGGTGATCAGCAGTTCCCGGCTTGACAGCACCTGCACCCCGGCCACCTCGGGGTCGCCCATGGCCGCCCTGACCACGGGTTCTGCCGTGACCAGGGGGTGCTGCTCCCCTTCCCGCAACAACCATTCCCCGGCCTGGGCCTGCCCCGCCAGCAGGGCTGCCAGCAACCATCCCCTTATCGATTTCATCGCCCGACTCCCTAGCGCGCCGTTGTCACCACGGCTTTCTGTTCCCCGTAAAACACCTCGACCCGCTGCCCCGGCGCCTGTTTCGCCAGCCGGGGAGCCGGCGCGGCCGGCGACGGGGTCCGCTCTACGCCGGCCAGCGCCTTCAGGCTGACCGGCACCGCCGCCTTGCTCGGCTGCACCTCCTCCCGCCGGCCCAGCACCGCCAGCCGCAGGCTGCCGGTACTTTCCGCCAGCAGCAAGGCGGCCACCTGTTGCTCCGGCACCGCCAGCACCACGGAACGGGCCCTTTCCTGGCGTTGCTCGGGTTTGTCCTGGGCCTGGCCGATCAGCTCGGCCCCGTAGGCCAGCACGGCCACATCGGCCAGCAGGCGGCGGGCGGTGGACTCCTGGCCGCTCTCCCGGTTGGCCTTGAGGTAATAGATAACATCCACCCGATCGCCGGTGTTGAGATGGCCCCCCACCGCCGTTACCTCGTCCACCTTCAGCGCCAGGGCCCGGTAGCCCGCCGGCAGGGCGTCGAGCAAGGGGCGAGGCGCCACCAGCAGGCTCTCATCCAGGTCCACCCCGGCCATCACCGGCTCCAGCAGGACCCGCCCCAGCAGCCCCCTGGGCTCGACCGGCATCCCCGGCGCCGGCCCGGGGCGGCCCTGCTGCTCCAGCATGGCGGCCGTCAGCACGGCCCCCGCCTCCACCGGCTCGCGGAAAACCCATACCCTGTGCTGCTCGGGCGGGGGAGGCAAAGCGGCCACCTTTTCCGGCTCTGGCGGTACTTGCCCCTGACGCAGGCTGTAGGCGCCGAGCAGCAGTGCCAGTCCGAGCAGGGCAAAGGCGAGCAGATACAGACCTTTTCCTTTCATAACGACTCCTTGTTGCAGGGTGCGGCCTCGCCGCAGGCTGTTTTCAGAAGGTCAGTCTGGCATGGGTCTGGATCACCTCCGGCACCGGCAGCAAGGGGGGAATAAAGGGATAATCGCGATAGTTGTAGCTCAGGGTCAGCCGGCAGCACTCGGCCTCGTCGATGTCCACGGTCAGGGCCGCCGCCCTCTCCCTGCCGAAAATCCGCTCGGGATTGGACAGAAAATCCCGGAACAGGGCTTCGGTATTGCTGCGGACCTGTGCGGCCAGCTCGGCCTGGCCGCAACCGCTGGTACCGGACACCAGGCATTGTTCATTCACGTAGGAGACCCCGCGCCGCAGGGCTTCCGCCGCAATATGGTTGAGCAGGTGCTGGGTGTAGAAAATCATGCCGTAGGTGGCGATGGCGTAAAACAGCATGAAGATGACGGGGAGGATCAGTATGGCTTCAATCCCCGCCGCCCCCCGGCTGCTTTTGATATCGGTATTGGCTAGAGCAAGATCCCGTGCATCCATAGCGATAACCCAAACCCCAGAGTCAGAAAAGGGATAAATGGATATTCCCGGCGTCGCCTGTCCCACAGCAGCCACCAGATAGCCAGGGTGGAAAAGGCGATCATCAGGGCATGCAACAAGGGGTCGAAGGGAATCACCAGCGCCAAAATCAATATAATTTTAATATCGGCCGCGCCGAACACATTGCCCAAAAAGCCAAGAAGCAATGCAACAACCAATAAAACGAAACGATAACGGTTATCTATCAAATCAAAAAAAGGAAGCGCGCCGGAAGCACCCAAAACAACAACAAACAATAACAAATAACAAACAAGTAAATTGGCGACTTTCCCCTTTCGAACATCAACGACAGCAAACCAGACGAGAAACAGAAAAATCGCCAAAAACATGGTCAAGGCACTGTTTCGCTAGGGTTCACTCGCTACTCGCTATCGCATCACCTTTGATCGCCGACAGTACATCCTGCATGACGAGCCCGACCTCGGTGCGTATATCAGGAGAAACCGCTGCTATGGCCACGGCCACCATAACCGCTATCAAGACATATTCGATACCGCTGGCCGCCTTATCCTCCTTGATAAAACGAAGCGATTGAAACTTGAGATAACTCCAGAACCGGATTAAAACACTCATAATTCTTCTCCCTGAAAGAGTGCTCTATTTATTGTTCAATTTGAGTCTAGATTAACTTTTCCTTGATTCAAGTCAACTCCAAGTGATTTTTATGTGCCGAGATGGGATGCCGTGATCTCCCGCACGGATTCCCCGGCCCAGACAAAGCAGCCCTTGCCCGACCTTTTGGCCTGGTACATGGCCTGATCCGCCAGGTTCAGCAGGACCCCGGGCTGGTCGCCATCCGCCGGGTAGCGCGCCAGTCCCAGGCTGGAGGAGATGCGGCACTGCACCTGTGCCAGCTGGAAAGGGGTACCGAGCCTGCGGATGACGAGCCCGGCCACCCGCTCCGCCGACCGGATATCGTCCGGTGTATCCAGTTGCAGCCAGATCACGAACTCATCCCCCCCGAGGCGATAGATCCGATCGCATAACCGCAGGGTATGGCTGAGGCGCTCCGCCACCGCCAGCAGCAGGGCATCACCCACCTCATGGCCATGCCGATCGTTCACCGCCTTGAAACCGTCCAGGTCGAGGAACACCAGGACGCCCGGCTGGGATTCACGGCATCGCTGCTCCAGCTCGCCCAGCAGGGCGTTGCGGTTGGGCAGGCCGGTCAGCCTGTCCAGGTATGCCTGGCGGGACATGCGCCTGAGTTCGGTATCCGCATGGGTAATATCCTGCTGCATCCCCACCAGCCGCCACTGGCGGTGCTCATTGAGCCAGGTTCCGGTCAGCCGGAGCCGTCCTCCCCGCGGCAGTGTCAGCGTCAGCTCGGTCCCGGAGGCGTCCGGCCGGCACTGCCCCAGCCAGCGGTTCAATGCCGCCGCCTGCTCCGGCGCCAGACAGGCCAGCCATTGTTCCAGCGTGACCTCCGCCCTCGCCTCCAGCCCATAAAAACCGAACACCGCCGGGCTCCAGTACAGTTGCCGCGCTTCCGGCCGCCACTCCCACACCCCCAGGCCGGCACCGGCCAGGGCCAGGGAAGCCCGCTCCTCCTGCCAGCGCCGTCGCTGCCGGGCGCCTCGCCAGGCCTGCCGGTAATGCCAGACCAGGCACCAGGGCAAGACCAGCAGCATAAACAGTATCCCGGCACCCCACAGGGGCAATGACCGGCTCCACTCCATCGGCACCTCCATCTGTCCAGGATCCTCTTGGCACTGAGCTTAAACCACACCTAACTAACCGATCCTAATGGTGCTACACCGACCATTCAGAACCGTTATTTAGACTCATTTGTGATCGATACTAGACATAACAATAACGATGCGCGGGGAAAACTGCCATGGGTATCATGCGACAAACACCGCCAGCATTGCCTGGCTGTGTGTGGGAGGGAAGATTTATCCACCGACCAGGAAAACAAGCGGATAAATGGCCAAGCCTATCTTTTGGAACGACGGGCCCGGCGCCAGAAACAAAAAAGCCTGACCAGTGGCCAGGCTTTTTTCCGTGCAACCAATGTTACTTGGTGTAACGGCCCATCTGATCCAGACGAGAGTTGGCGCGGTCGGCAGAAGCGCGAGCTTCGGCAACGTCGGCGGCCAGACGGTCGATCTTGGCAGAGTTCATTTGCTGGCCTTGTTGTACGGCCTGTACGTCCTGGGCCAGGCTATCCAGCTTGCTTTCCAGAGCGGTAGTAGAGCTACAGCCAGCCAGCAACAGAGCACTAACAACACCACCTACTAACATCATTTTATTACGCATTACCTGCTCCTTGTTTTTTTTGGGAGTCAAAAAGACCACATTAGGCGCCATAAGTATGGACGAAGTTCCCTGCTTATCGCAAATTATTTTATAGACCATGACATTAGGAATTTTTGCTTAACGTCATGATTTAACGTTTGTTTGCTCGTTTTTTGCGCACATAGAGGGTCCGCTCCACCTCGGCGATGAGTTCTCCCCGTTCGTCCAGGATATTGATCCGGAAATGGGGGAAGTATTTTTCACCCTGCTCGGTGGCACGAAGGATCTCGTCCACTCGTTCGCGACTCAGATGGACATCGGCGTAGACCCGCCCCCGACCCGGTTTGAGGAAAGTGATCTTGGCCGCCCTGTCCCATACATGGTAGTCCTGCCCCAGCACCGCCATCAGCATCATGGCATAGACCGGATCCGTCATCGAGAACAGGCTACCCCCATACTGGGTACGGTTGGCGTTTTTGTTCCACCAGCGCAGCACCAGCCCCACCCGGCAGTAGCTGTAGTCGGTGCTGAGCCGCTCGATGCGGATCCCCGCCCCCCAGAAGGGGGGCCAGCCGTTCAACAGGCGGCGCAATAGCCAGGGGCGAGAAAATATCAGCCTCATAAACTCATCAGACCAGTTAACATTGAAGCCGATACTAACAAAGACGCATCATCCTTGTCAGCCCTCTCGCCGGGATCCTGGCCATTCGCCCGCAGGCCAGATTGAGGTTGCCATCAGGGGCGGGAAGAAGCACAATAAAAGCAATACCCAAACGAAATGCGAACCTTTATTTTTATGGCTGACAACAATCAAGCACTGAAAAAAGCAGGGCTCAAGGTGACGCTACCGCGAGTGAAGATACTCGAGCTGCTGCAACAACCGGAAACCCAGCATGTCAGTGCGGAAGATCTGTATAAGCTGCTGATCGACCAAGGGGAAGAAATCGGCCTGGCGACCGTCTACCGGGTTCTGAACCAATTCGACGATGCCGGTATCGTTACCCGTCACCATTTCGAGGGCGGCAAGTCGGTGTTCGAGCTGGCTACCCAGGAGCACCATGACCATCTGGTATGCCTGGACTGTGGCAAGGTCATCGAGTTCCACGACGAGATCATCGAGCAGCGCCAGCGTGATATCGCCAGTCAGTACAATATCAAGCTCACCAACCACAGCCTGTATTTATACGGCCATTGCACCAACGAGCAGTGCAACCACAACGACGACTGAGGCCCCACTGGTCGTCCGCCAGACACCAAAAAGCCGCGACCGGGTCGCGGCTTTTTATTGGATGACAAGGGGCCGCCGGTGACGGCCCCTGCGGGCTCAGCCCTCTTCCTTGCCCCAGGAATCACGCAGGGCGACGGTCAGGTTGAACACCAGCCCCTCGGCCTTGTTGTCCCGGCAGAAGTAGCCTTCCCGCTCGAACTGGAGTGCCTTTTCCGGTTCGGCCCGTGCCAGGGAGGGTTCCACCACGGCGTCCTTCAGCACCAGCAGGGAATGCGGGTTCAGCGCCTGCTCGAAGGACTCCGCCGCTCCCGGGTTGGGCACGCTGAACAGCCGATCGTAGATCCGCACCTCGGCGGGCACGCCATGACTGGCGGAGACCCAGTGGATCACGCCCTTGACCTTGCGGCCATCGGCCGGATCCTTGCCCAGGGTATCGGGGTCGTAGCTGCAGTAGAGGGTGGTGATGCGGCCATCGGCATCCTTCTCCACCCGCTCGGCCTTGATCACATAGGCGTTGCGCAGTCGCACTTCCTTGCCCAGCACCAGCCGCTTGTACTTCTTGTTGGCCTCCTCCCGGAAATCCGCCTCGTCGATGAACAGCTCGCGCGTGAAGGGCAGCTCCCGGTTGCCCATCTCGGGCTTGTTCGGGTGATTGGGCGCACTCAGGGTTTCCAGGTGATCCTCGGCTAGGTTTTCGATCACCAGCCGTAGCGGACGCAGCACCGCCATGGCCCGCGGCGCGTTCTCGTTGAGATCGTCGCGGATGCAGGCTTCCAGCATGCTCATCTCGACGGTGTTGTCCTGTTTGGTCACACCGATGCGCTGGCAGAATTCACGGATGGAGGCCGGGGTATAACCGCGGCGGCGCAGACCGGAGATGGTGGGCATGCGCGGATCATCCCAGCCTTCCACGTGACCGTCGGTCACCAGCTGGTTCAGCTTGCGCTTGGACATCACGGTGTATTCCAGGTTGAGCCGGGAAAACTCGTACTGGCGCGGATGGCAGTCGATGCTGATGTTGTCGAGCACCCAGTCGTACAGGCGGCGGTTGTCCTGGAACTCCAGGGTACAGAGCGAATGGGTGATGCCTTCGATGGCATCGGAGATGCAATGGGTAAAGTCGTACATGGGATAGATGCACCACTTGTCCCCGGTCTGGTGATGGTGGGCAAAGCGTACCCGGTACAAGACGGGATCGCGCATCACCATAAAAGGCGAGGCCATGTCTATCTTGGCGCGCAGACAGGCTTCACCTTCCTTGAACTCGCCGTTGCGCATGCGGGCGAACAGGGCCAGGTTTTCGTCCACCGGCCTGTCCCGGTAAGGACTGTTGCGTCCCGGCGTGGTCAGGGTGCCACGGTATTCGCGGATCTGCTCCGGCGCCAGCTCGTCCACATAGGCCAGGCCCTTCTCGATAAGCTCCACCGCGTAGCCGTGCAGCCGGTCGAAATAGTCGGAGGAATAACGGACATCGCCACTCCATTCGAAGCCGAGCCAGTGCACATCGCGCTTGATGGACTCGACGTATTCGACGCTTTCCTTCTCCGGGTTGGTGTCGTCGAAACGCAGGTTGCACTGTCCCTGGTAGTCCTGGGCGATCCCGAAGTTGAGACAAATGGACTTGGCATGGCCGATGTGCAAATAGCCATTCGGCTCTGGCGGGAAACGGGTCTGTACCGACTGATGTTTGCCGCTGGCCAAATCTTCATCGATGATTTGGCGAATAAAATTGCTGGGACGATGGTCCGCCTGACTCATTCATGCACCTCGAGTGTGGGGATAGCATAATCAAACGCTCATGATCCATGATCTCCGCCCGGGGCTCAATAGCCAGAGCCGGAATAACCGGCTTTACCATCAATAAAGCCGCCCGCAGGCGGCTTGAGAGGCTCAGTCTTCTATCGGCAGCGCCTGCTGCACATAGCGGCCCGGCGCCGGCATCAGGCCCGGGCACTCGGCACTGCCCACCGCCCGCGCCGGCACCGGCTGCTCACCCAGGTAGGGCGTCACCCACTGCTGCCAGTGCGGCCACCAGGAGCCGCCTTCCCGCCTGGCGGACGCCAGCCATTGCTCTGCACTCTCGAAAGGGGCATCGCTCAGCCAGTAGCCGTACTTGTTCTTGTTCGGCGGGTTGACCACACCGGCCACATGCCCTGACTCGCCAAGCACCAGGGTGGTCTCACTGCCGAGCAGTCTGGACCCCATGAAAGTCGCATCCCACAGGGCGATATGATCTTCCTTGGTGGAGAGGAAATAGCTGGGCGTCTTCACCTTGGACAGGTCGATGCCGAAGTTGCCCACCTTCACCTCGCCGGCCCGGCTCAGCCGGTTGTTCAGGTACAGCTCCCGCAGCAGGAAACTGGCGCAGGTGGCGCTCAGGTTGGTGCTGTCGCTGTTCCAGTACAGGATATCGAAATCCGCCGGCTCTTCGCCTTTCAGGTAGTTGTCGATGTAATAGTTCCAGTACAGGCTGTTTTCCCGCAGCAGGCTGAAGGTCACCGCCATCTGCCGGCCATCGAAGAAACCCTGGGCATCGTTCATCTGCTCCATGGCGCCGACCACGGGCTCGTTGATGAAGACCCCCACCTCTCCCGGCTGGGTGAAGTCCAGCAGGGTGGTCAGGAAGGTCGCGCTCTTGACCCTGGGCTTCATCCGCCGGGCCGCGTACAGGGCCATGGTGGAAGCCAGCAGGGTACCACCGATGCAGTAGCCGATGGCGTTCACTTCCTTCTCGCCGGTGATCTGCTCGATCACCCGGATCGCTTCCATGGTGCCGGAGTGGATCAGATCCTGGAAGCCGATGCTGGCCTGCTCCTTGCCCGGATTGCGCCAGGACATGATAAAGACCGTATGGCCCTGATCCCTGAGCCAGCGCACCAGGGAGTTCTGCTCCTTGAGATCCAGGATGTAGAACTTGTTGATAAAGGGCGGCACCACCAGCAACGGAGTCTGGTGCACCGTCTCGGTGCTGGCCTGGTACTGGATTAGCTCGAAGATGTCGTTCCTGAACACCACCTCGCCGGGGGTGGTGGCCAGATCCTGGCCCAGGGTAAAGGCGGACTGCCGGGTCATGCGGATCTTGAGCAGGTTGGCGCTGGCGGCCAGGTCTTCCTGGAACAACTCGATGCCCTTGACCAGGTTGGCTCCCTTTTCCTCCAGGGTCCGGTGCAACAGTTCGGGGTTGCTCCAGATAAAGTTGGTGGGCGACAGGGCGTTGATGGTCTGGCGAAAGAAAAAGTGCAGCCGCTGGCGCACCGGCTCGGGCAGACCTTCCACCACGTCCAGCATATTGGCCAAGGACTTGGCGAAATGCAGGTAGGACTGGCGCATAAAGTCGAAGTGGGGATCCTCCCGCCAGGATTTATGCTGAAAGCGCCGCTCGCCGGGCGGATCCTGGATCAGGCTGACGGCATCCTTGTCCAGCGTCTTGACCATGCTGTTCTGGCAGATGGCCAGCTGGCCCTGCCACCACTGCATCTGCAGGTCGAGCAGCCGCATCGGGTTGGTCGAGACCGCGTCATAAAAGGTCTTCAGATCCTGGGCATTGACTTCCGATAACGCCTGGGTCACCGGGTTGTCTCCCAGGCTGGCACGTTGCATGTCCGACCACATGGTCTCATTCCACTGAAAGAACTGACGTATGGGATCGGTACCGTTATACATATCTTGCTGCATTGTCCCTCCCTGATTGAGATAGCGCCCGCAAGAGCAGGGAAATACGGCAACGACAACGGGAAGGAGCCCTGAGAGCCCCTTCCCTGGCTGTATCTATATCCCCGACGGGCTAGGCCATCCCAGACGGTTATTTTTTCTGGGCGTCTGCGGCCAGGGCATCGAGGCCGGCCTTGAACTCCTGGGCCAGGTCGGCCAGCTTCTTGCCGTCTTCGATCATCTGCTGGCTGATGCGGGTCATGGTTTCCAGTTGCTTGGCGCCACAGCTGACCAGGCTCTGCACGTCCTTGACCTGGCTGTTGGCCTGCAGCTGGGCCAGGCCGATATCGGCATACTGGCGGGCGGCTTCAAGCTGGAGGTTGGTCAGATCGGTGAAGTTCTTGGCCACCAGCTGGTTGTATTTCATCAGGGGGCCGAAGGCCTTTTCGGTTTGATCGTTAAAGCTTTTGAAAATATCGGTGTACATAACCAGTTCCTTAAAGGGAAAGTAAATCGTTGTTATTCGGGCGGCGTCTTGCCTCAGACCCGTTTCAGTACTACTGCGGTGCCCATGCCACCGCCCACGCACAGGGACGCCAGCCCCAGGGTGGAACCGCTGCGCTGCAGCTCATACAGCAGGGTAACCAGGATGCGGTTGCCCGAAGCACCCAGCGGATGACCCAGGGCGATGGCGCCGCCGTTCATGTTGGTCTTCTCCAGCAGCGCCTGCTCGGCGATGTCGTATTTGCCGGAAAGCTGTCTGACCACGCCCAGCGCCTGGCCGGCGAAGGCTTCGTTGAGCTCCAGGCGCTCCATCTGCTCGAGCTTGAGGCCGCCGCGGGACAGCGCCTGGTCGATAGCCGGCACCGGGCCCAGCCCCATGATCTCGGGGTCGATACCGCCCTGGCCATAGCTGACCACTTCCGCCAAGGGAGTCAGGCCGTATTTCTCCACGGCCGACTTGCTGGCCACGATAATGGCGCTGCCGCCGTCGTTGATGCCGGAGGCGTTGCCCGCCGTGACCGAGCCATCAGGCTTGAAAGCCGGGCGCAGCTTGGCCAGGGTCTCGAGGGTGGTGCCGGCCTTGGGATACTCGTCGGTGTCGACGGTGAGGGTTTCCTTGCGGCTTTTCACTTCCACCGGCACTATCTCGGCCTTGAAGTGACCGGCTTCAATCGCCGCCACCGCCTTGGCCTGGCTGGCCACGGCCAGGGCATCCTGCTCGTCGCGGCTGATCTTTTCCTGGGCCACCACGTTTTCGGCGGTCACGCCCATGTGGTACTTGTTGAACACATCGGTCAGGCCGTCGCTGATCAGCAGGTCGGACAGGGCCATGTCGCCCATCTTGTTGCCGCCCCGCAGATCGCCTTTCACCACGAAGGGGATCTGGGACATGTTTTCACAGCCGGCGGCCACCACCACTTCGGCATCGCCCGCCTTGATATGGGCACAGGCGTCCATCAGGGTCTTCATGCCGCTGCCACACACCATGTTCAGGGTGTAAGCCGGCACTCCGGCCGGAATGCCCGCGGCCAGTGCCGCCTGGCGACCCACGCCCATGCCCTGGCCGGCACTCACCACGTTGCCGACGATCACTTCGTTGACCTTGTCCGGCGACAGGCCGGCCTGCGCCAGTGCGCCTTTGATGGCAATGCCGGCCAGCTCTGCGGCAGGAACGGTTTTCAGGGCACCGCAGAAACTGCCGATGGGGGTGCGTTTGGCCGCAACAATATATACAGATTCAGACATAAATAATGCTCACTCCGTTGATAACAGGCCAGCGGGCCTTACTTCATATAGAGACCGCCGTTGACCGACAGGGTTTCACCGGTAATGTAACCGCCGTATTCACCGGCCAGGTACAATACCGCTCCGGCCACTTCTTCGGTGGTAGCCAACCGCTTGAGGGGAATGGTGGCCTTGATGGAATCCAGCACGTCTTCACGAATGGCGGTCACCATGGGGGTCGCGGTATAACCGGGCGCCACGGCATTGACGCAGACACCAAAGCGCGCACCTTCCGCGGCCAGGGCCTTGGTAAAACCGATCATGCCCGCCTTGGCGGCGGAATAGTTCACCTGACCGTATTGCCCCTTGAGGCCATTGACGGAAGAGATATTGATGATGCGACCGCTGCCCTGCTCACACATTTGATTGAATATGGGTTGGGTAACGCTGAACAGGCTGTTGAGGTTGGTGTCCATCACTTCCTGCCACTGCTGGAAGGTCATTTTCTTGAAGGTGGCATCGCGGGTGATGCCGGCGTTGTTGACCAGGACATCGATATGTCCCAGCTTACGCAGGGTTTCGGCCAGTACTTCGCTGACCCCGTTGTGATCGCTCACATCCAGTGCCAGCAACTGGATGTCCTTGTCGGCCAGGTTTTCTTCCTGCAACCAGTTGGTGGCCTGTTGTTCTTTTCCTGGACGGTGTGTCGCCACAACCTTGTATCCATTTTCCAAAAACAAACGGCACACTTCTGTTCCTATTCCACCGGCGGCTCCGGTCACCAGCGCAACTTTTTTATCAGTCATCAAATCCACTCCTTTGTTTACAGCCATATCAAATTCGGCGATACACCGATATCACAGGTAAGGCTCCTCTTGTTCAAGCCAGAAGCAATACCAAAATCCTCGTACTCTCTTTAACTTTTTTATTTAAGCTTGAGCGTCTTGACCAAACCACTATAAGCCTATTTTTATGACAAATAAATTAACTTTAGTCGTTTTTTTCATTAAACAGCCTCACTTAAAAGCCAATACTATTCAATAGATAAATTACAGAATAAAAAACCAAGAAGCACACTGACTGCAATTCAAAAAACCAAAAATAACGTGTCCTTGGCGTTTTACTCCAGCAATGTAAACCCTCTCGCCGCATTCGCAGCCCGCTCGCAAGCTCCCAGGTTCATATCTGAAATATCATCAACGACATCCGGGTGTGCATTTTCAAATAAAACCAGAACCGTAAAATGAAACAGACACTTTACACCGCTAGTGTTATTACTCTGCGCCTGTCTTGTTCTGGTGCATTATTCTTCAACCGGTATTTACTTTTACACCATATCGGGGCATCGAAGCACCACAAGGCAGCAAGGTAATCATCCACGCCCCGGCTACGTCCATCGCCTGCCATTGGCGGCAGGATAGGCCGCGCTCGCAGGCCTTCGCGCCTGCGCAGCCCCTTCCCCGCCACAGGGTTGCCGCATAAATCGACGGCCATTGCACATTCTTAGAGCAAACAGCCTGATTTCGTTGGTAACGCGGCTTTGAGTGTTGACAGCCTTGGGGGCAGACATTAACATGCGCCTCGCATTCAAGAATGCGTTTCCCCCTTAGTTCAGTCGGTAGAACGGCGGACTGTTAATCCGTATGTCGCTGGTTCGAGTCCAGCAGGGGGAGCCAGTTAGACCAGTTTTGTTCCTCCTTAGTTCAGTCGGTAGAACGGCGGACTGTTAATCCGTATGTCGCTGGTTCGAGTCCAGCAGGAGGAGCCAGTTTAACCAGTTTTGTTCCTCCTTAGTTCAGTCGGTAGAACGGCGGACTGTTAATCCGTATGTCGCTGGTTCGAGTCCAGCAGGAGGAGCCAGTTTCATCAGTTTTTGTTCCTCCTTAGTTCAGTCGGTAGAACGGCGGACTGTTAATCCGTATGTCGCTGGTTCGAGTCCAGCAGGAGGAGCCAATTTCCTTGTTATTTCCCCTCCCTTGGCCCATGATGAGCCGATGACCATCAGTTCCTAACGATGCCCCCTTTTATTAACCCTGTTGTCCCGTTTTGCAAGGATAATGGTTATGCGGGAAACTCGCCCCTTCGGCCAGGTGCTGCTCTTGGCAGGCGCCATCTTAATCCTTCTGAGCCTCCTGCTTCCCTGGTGGGCCAGCTATCGCGCCCTCGCCCACCAGGAGCGGCAAATCGATGAGCACCTCGTGCAGCTACTGGCCGAGGATACCCCCGGCCTGTTGCCGGGCCTGGCCGAGCTGTCGATAGGACAACCGCTCGCCAGCGACAGCCAGGCCTGGTGGTTTGGCCAGGCCGCGGGCAACCATCGCCGAGTCGTGGCTCAGACCCCGGTGTTTTACCGTCTCGATACCCGGCCCGCCAGCCAGCAATGGCTGCTGCTCTCCCTTCCCCTGGGCCTGACCACCTTGCTGGTGTTTGGCGGCCTTTACCTGCGCTGGACCCGGGAAAGCCTCGAAAAAGAGCAACATCTGCGCGCCCTCCTGCTCGACCCGGAGCTGAATCAGCTCGGCGGTCGGGATCCGGTGGAGCAGGGTATCGTCGGCCTGCACCAGAGCTACAGGGAGCAGATAGAGAGCCTGCAGCAGCAACTCGGCGAAGCCCATCAGCAGAGTCACCAGGACAGCCTGACCGCGCTCGGCAACCGCTATGCCTTCCGGCGCGACCTGACCCTGATGCTGACCGATGACAACAAGCTCGCCACCGCCACCCTGATGATCGTCAGGGCCAGCGCGCTGCAGGATACCAATAGCCGCCTGGGTTTCCAGGCCGGTGATCAGTACCTGCAGGATATTGCCCGCCTGATCCGCAAGACCATACAGCCGGTGCTGGGTGCCCGGGCCTATCGCATCAATGGCAGCGACATCGCCGTGCTGGCCAAGGGGCAGTGCGAGCACCTGGCCGACAGCCTGGGCACCCAGCTGCACCAGGATTTGAACCATTACCAGCGGTTGCACGAGCTGGATTGCGCCGCCTACATGGGCTTTACCCAGCTGTTGCCGGGGCAGTCGCCGGAGCAGGTGCTGATCCGTGCCGACTACGCCCTGGCCCTGGCCCAGGGCGGCGAGCCCAACGGCTGGCGCATCGTATTGCAAAACCAGGAGGACGAGGATCTGGGTGAAAGTCAGTGGCGCCAGCGCTTGCAGGCCATGCTGGAAGAAGACCGGATCCAGTTGCTGGTACAGCCGGTGCAGATCCGCAAGCCCGGCATGCCCGGCTACAACGAGATTTATTCTCACTTTCCCAACGGCAGCGGCGGCTATTATCCCACCACCACGGTATTCACCATGGTGCAGCGGCTGGATATGTCGATGCAGTTCGAGCAGAAGATCATCGAGATGAGCCTGCGCCAGATCATACAAAAGGACATACCGGCCCAGCGTTGGGCACTCAACCTGACCCCCGCCAGCCTGCAGCAGAACTCCTTCCTGATCTGGCTGGAGCGGGTCTTGCTACGCGACATGAACATCACCTCCAGCCTGGTGTTCGAGCTGGACGAGCACGTGCTGGAACACCAGCTGGTAGCCGGCAAGCGGCTGCTGGAGATGATCCGTCGTTGCGGGGCCCGCTCGGCAGTGAGCAAGTTCGGCCACGGTTACGGCTCCTTCCGCCTGCTGAAAGAGGTCAAGCCCGATTACATCAAGCTCGATGCCCAGTTGGTGAAACACCTGGAAGAGGACAGCACCAACCAGCAGTTCGTGCGCATGATAGTGGATCTGGCCCAGCGCCTGGGTTGCCATGTGATCGCCGAGGGGGTGGAAACCGCCGAGCAAAAACGGGTGCTGGAGAGCATGTACATCGACGGCGTCCAGGGCTACCTGGTCGCCAAACCCGGCGACCTCGCCACCTTCAAGGGGCTGACGATTTAAGCCGGAGCAGGTAGTTGATCAGCTCCCCCAGGTGACGGTAGCGCGTGATCTCCTCCGGGCTGTAGCGGGTCGACATGGTGGACGGATTATGCCGATGCTTGAGGTAGCGCATGATCTGCAACCGGTTGAAGCCGCCGACCCGGTAAACCAGCTCGAGCAGGGTCTTTATCTGCTCCGAGTCCAGGCCGCAAAGCTCACCGTAACCGGGATCCAGGGGAGTTTTGATCTCCACCTCGACCTGCCCGAGCTTCCCTTCTTCCTGCAGGTACTCCAGCCACTGCTCCACGTACATCGGCTTGGTACCCGGCAGCAGTGAAAAGAACCCCTTGCCGGAGCGACAGCCGGACAGGAGCAGTATGGCCAGGGCATCGCTGTTGCAGGAAAAAACCACCTCGCCCTGCTCGCTCCAGTCCAGCGCCTGGATGCGGATCTCGGCCCGCCCCCCCTGCCCGTCTTGCACCTTGAAGATAAACACAGCCTCTCCGAAATAGCGGCAAAGCCTTCATCTTGGCCCAATCTCGGGGGCGAGTCAAAGCCGGACTTCACAGCCCGGGCGTATGGGTGTAAGGTCTGGCTTCGTCCGCAGCCCTTACCGACATTGCGCAGGAGTGATCGATGATGCCCAATAAGGAAGTCACCTACACCATTTCTGAGTTGGCCGATGAATTCGACATTACCCCGCGCACCCTGCGCCATTACGAAGAGCTGGGCCTGCTCAATCCCAGGAGAAAGGGCAACACCCGCATCTACAGCCACAAAGACAGGATCCGCCTGGCGCTTACCCTGCGCGGCAGGCGCCTGGGCTTCAGCCTGGCGGAAATGCGTGAGCTGTTCGAGCTGTACGATGCCGAGCACAGCTCACGCCCCCAGCTGCACTCCATGATAGCGATGATCGCAGAAAAGCGCGCCAGCCTGCAGCAACAGCAGGAAGACATCGAAAAGGTGCTGGCGGAGCTGGACGCCGCCGACATCAAGGCACGGGAAGCGCTGGAAAAGATGAAGCATCACTAAAGCGGGAAGCGGGAAGCGGGAAGCGGGAAGCGGGAAGCGGGAAGCGGGAAGCGGGAAGCGGGAAGCAATGATAAAGCCCCGCCGCAGCGGGGCAAGAAACCGGCTTACTCGGCCTGGCTGATGCTGGCCAGCTTGTCGAAATAGTCCGGGAAGGTCTTGGAGGTGCACTTGGGATCCAGGATCACCACGGGGGTGTCGCTCAGGGCCACCAGCGAGAAGCACATGGCGATGCGGTGATCGTTGTAGGTGGCGATCTCCGCTTCCTGCAGCTTGGTGGCCGGCGTCACCACCAGGTAATCCTCCCCTTCCTCCACCTCGACCCCGAGTTTGCGCAGCTCGGTGGCCATGGCGAACAGCCGGTCGGTTTCCTTCACCCGCCAGTTGTAGATATTGCGGATACGGGTGGTGCCCTCGGCAAACAGGGCGGTGGTGGCGATGGTCATGGCGGCGTCGGGAATATGGTTCATGTCCATGTCCACCGCCTTGAGCGGTGCCACGTGCTCGGCCTCGATAAAGTCATCGCCCCAGGTGATGCGTGCCCCCATGGCCTCCAGCACATCGGCGAAACGGATATCGCCCTGGATGCTGTGGCGGCCGATGCCGGTCACCCGAACCTTGCCCTTGATGGCGCCCGCCGCCAGGAAGTAGGAAGCGGAAGAGGCGTCCCCTTCCACCAGGAAGGTCCCCGGCGACACATAGCCCTGGTTGCCCTGGATATAGAACACCTGGTAGTTATCGTGCTCCACCCTCACCCCGAACTGTTTCATGATGTGCAGGGTGATGTCGATATAGGGCTTGGACACCAGCTCGCCCTTGATATGGATGCGGGTATCGCCGGAGGCCATGGGGGCCGCCATCAGCAGGGCGGTCAGGAACTGGCTGGAAACGGAGCCGTCGATGTGCACATCGCCGCCCCACAGGCCCTTGCCGTTGATAAACACCGGCGGATAGCCGTCAGTCTTGAGGTAGCTGATGTCGGCGCCCGCTTCGCGCAGGGCATCCACCAGGTGGCCGATGGGCCGCTCCCACATGCGCGGCTCGCCGGTCAGGGTGAACTCGCCGGTGCCCAGGCACAGGGCGGCGCACAGGGGGCGCATGGCGGTGCCGGCATTACCGAGGAACAGGGAAACCGGCTCCTTCACGCTGAACGCCCGGCCCAGACCATGCACCACGCATTCGGTCTTGTCGTCCGACAGCTCGTACTGCACCCCCAGGATCTTGAGGGCATCCAGCATGTGACGGATGTCATCGCTGTCGAGCAGGTTGGTCAGGCGGGTGGTGCCCTGGGCCAGTGCCGCGAGCAGCAAGGCCCGGTTGGACACGGACTTGGAGCCGGGCAGGTTGACGGTGCCCTCCACCCGGGCGATAGGGGATAGTTTGAGGCTTTCCATATGATTCCTGGAGATTCGGGGTAAACAACAACTGAAGCTTTCTAGACGTTAACAGGGCTGGTGCATCAGGGCAAGATAAACAAAAGGCCGGTTTGCACCGGCCTTCCCTCAGCCCAGCACCTTGGCCAGGGCTTCCAGGCAACGCTGGTTCTCGTGCTCGAGACCGATGCTGATGCGCAGGCAGGTCGGCAGGCCGTAGCCGGCG
This sequence comes from Zobellella denitrificans, assembly GCF_002407485.1. Taxonomy (NCBI): domain Bacteria; kingdom Pseudomonadati; phylum Pseudomonadota; class Gammaproteobacteria; order Aeromonadales; family Aeromonadaceae; genus Zobellella; species Zobellella denitrificans. The sequence goes on from NZ_CP012621.1 coordinate 2,532,315, forward strand.
ATGGGCCGTACGATGACGCCTTCGCGCAGCAGCGCCTCATACACAGGCCCGGCTTCCCGCTGCAGATCCAGGGTGATGAAGTTGGCCCGGGAAGGAATGTATTTCAGGCCCTGCTCCTGGAAGAACGCCTCGTAGCGCGCCATCTCCCGCCGGTTCAGTTCCACCGCCTGGTTGAGATAGTCCTCGTCGTCCAGCGCCGCTTCCGCCGCCGCCAGGGCAAGGCTGTTGCAATTGAAGGGTTCGCGCACCCGGTTGAGCACCGCCACCAGCTCCGGATGGCAGACCATGTAGCCCACCCGCAGCCCCGCCAGGCCATAGGCCTTGGAGAAGGTGCGCGACACGATCAGGTTGGGATAACGGGCCAGCCAGTCGATGGACGGGATCCGCTCGTCTTCCGCCACATACTCGGTATAGGCCTCGTCCAGCACCACCAGCACCTGGGCCGGCACCTTGTCCATAAAGGCCTGGATCTCGGCCGCGCCGACGAAGGTGCCGGTCGGGTTGTTGGGGTTGGTGATGCACACCAGCCGGGTCGCCGGGGTGATGGCCGCCGCCATGGCCTCGAGATCGTGCCCGAAGTCCCTGGCCGGCACCACCACCGCCTCGGCACCATGGGCCTGGGTGGCCAGGGCGTAGACGATAAAGGTGTACTGGGAATACACCACCTGCTGCCCGGGCGACACGAAGGTGTGGAACACCAGGTCAATCAGCTCGTTGGAGCCGTTGCCGAGGATCAGCTGCTCGCGGTGGACGCCGAGCTTGTCTGCCAGCTTGGCCTTCAGCGCAAAACCGTTGGCGTCCGGGTAACGGGCCAGCTCCGGCAGGGCGCGTTCGATGGCGGCCCGGGCCTTGGGCCCCAGCCCCAGAGGGTTTTCGTTGGAGGCCAGTTTCACGCTGTTGCTGATACCGAGCTCGCGCTCCAGCTCTTCCACCGGCTTGCCCGGCTGGTAAGGGTGCAGCCCCTCCACCCCGGGGTTGGCCAGGGCCAGAAAATCAATACTCACGGTGACTCCTTTTGAACGTTTTATATTTGCCCTGTGTCGCCTGTTGGCACCACCAGCAGACGGCATCGAGGCTTGAAAGAGGCAACAGGGATGGCCTCCGCCGACCGTCACATGCCAGGGATGGCATGTGCGAGCCTACATGGATGTACTTGCGGCGTGTCGGCGGAGGTGGCCCTGTTGCCTCTTATCTAACGTTAAATCAGACAGACTTGTGACTTATCATGGCTTCAAGCTTTAGCTTCCGTGCTGCTTGGCAAACTTGTCCATATAGGCGACCAGCGCCTGCACCCCTTCGATGGGCATGGCGTTGTACAGGCTGGCGCGCATGCCGCCCACGATGCGGTGCCCCTTGAGCGCCAGCAGACCCTCGGCCTTGGCCCCCTTCAGGAAGGCGTCGTTCAGGCTGTCGTCCTTCAGCTGGAAGGGGATGTTCATCCAGGAGCGAGCGCTGGGATGCACCTCGTTGCGGTAGAAGTCGCTGGCATCCACGTAGTTGTACAGCAGCTCGGCCTTGGCCTTGTTGCGCTCGCCCATGGCCTCCAGCCCGCCCTGCGCCTTCAGCCACTTGAACACCAGGCCGGCCAGATACCAGGCATAGGTGGGCGGGGTGTTGAGCATGGAGTCGGCCTTGGCCATGGCGGCGTAGTCCAGAATGCCCGGCACCTGGGGGCAGGCCTGGCTAAGCAGGTCCTCGCGCACGATGACCACCGCCAGACCGGAAGGGCCGATGTTCTTCTGGGCGCCGGCATAGATGATGCCGAACCTGGTCACGTCGATGGGACGGGAGAGGATGGTGGAGGACATGTCCGCCACCAGGGGCACGTCGCCGGTATCGGGAATAAAGTTGTACTCGATGCCTTCGATGGTTTCATTCGGGCAGTAGTGCACATAGGCGGCGGTGGAGTCCAGCGCCCAGCTGGTGGCCAGGCCCTGGCGGCCGTCTTCGGCGGTCTTGAGCCCTTCCAGTACCCGCACGTCCCCCACCTTCTCGGCTTCGGCCACGGCGGATTTGGACCACTGGCCGGTGACGATGTAGTCGGCCTTGGCGTTGATGCCCATCAGGTTGAGCGGCACGGCGGCAAACTGGCCCCGGCCGCCGCCCTGCAGGAACAGCACCTTGTAGTTGTCGGGGATCTGCATCAGATCCCGCAGGTCCTGCTCGGCCTCGGCCGCCACCGCCATATAGTCGGCCCCACGATGGCTCAGCTCCATCACCGACACGCCCAGGCCGTGAAAGTCACGGAACTCGGCCTGGGCCTGTTTCATTACCTCTACCGGCAGCATGGCCGGGCCTGCGCTGAAGTTATAAACCATCTTCTCCATTTTCCCTGGGTTACCCTCATTTGAACCAAAGTGGCGACAGCGCCCGGCGGAAAGGGGGCATCCCCTCCCCGACCTGCGCTGCTTTATTACTAGCTTTTACACGGCGGCAAGCCACCGAGTCAAAATGATTTTCGGGTCAGGTTTTTACCCGAACAAAAGGGGGCCAAAGGCCCCCTGTGCATTTACTCCTCGGCCGCGCCGTCCTGGCCTTCGGCCAGCTCGTCGTCCTCGGTTTCCTCAATGCGCTGCAAGCCCACCACCTGTTCGTCCTCGCCGGTGCGGATCAGGCGAACACCGGCGGTGTTGCGGCTGATCAAGCTGACTTCGGACACCCGGGTGCGCACCAGGGTGCCACCGTTGGTGATCAGCATGATTTCATTGCTTTCATCCACCTGGATGGCACCCACCACCTCGCCGTTGCGCTCGCTCACCTTGATGGAGACCACGCCCTGGGTAGCCCGGCTCTTGGTGGGGTACTCGTCGAGGCCGGTACGCTTGCCATAGCCATTGGCGGTGGCGGTAAGGATGGCACCGTCGCCGCGGGGCACGATGAGGGAGACCACCCGATCCCCCTCGGCCAGGCGGATGCCGCGTACCCCGGAGGCGGTGCGTCCCATGGGACGCACGCCCTTGGAGCCACCGGCGGCGGCCTCGTCGGCCTGCTCCTCGCCCTCATCGGCCCCCTCGGACTCGGCGCGACCGCCGCCCTCGGCGAAACGCACCACCTTGCCGGCGGCGGAGAACAGCATGATCTCGTTGCTGCCGTCGGTGATGTCGACTCCGATCAGCTCATCCCCGTCCTTCAGGTTGATGGCGCGGATGCCGGAGGCCAGCGGCCGGCTGAAGGCGGACAGGCTGGTCTTCTTGACGGTGCCGTCGGCGGTGGCGAAGAACACGTACTTGTCGTCGGCGTATTCCTTGACCGGCAGTATGGCGGTGATGCGCTCCCCCTGATCCAGCGGCAGCAGGTTGACGATGGGCCGGCCGCGGGCGGCGCGGCTGGCTTCGGGCAACTGATAGACCTTGAGCCAGTACACCTTGCCGGCGGTAGAGAAGCACAAAATGGTGTCGTGGGTGTTGGCCACCAGCAGGCGCTCGACGAAATCCTCTTCCTTGATGCTGGTCGCCGACTTGCCACGCCCACCCCGGCGCTGGGCCTCGTAGTCGGACAACGGCTGGTACTTCACATAACCCTGGTGGGACAGGGTGACCACCACGTCTTCCTGGGTGATCAGGTCTTCGATATTGATCTCGGCGCTGGAGGTGGTGATCTCGGTGCGGCGGGCATCGCCGAATTGTTCCTTGAGCGCTTCCAGCTCTTCGCGGATCACCTCCATCAGGCGGACGGTGCTGTTGAGGATATGCAGCAGCTCGGCGATCTGCTCCAGCAGCGCCTTGTATTCTTCCAGGATCTTCTCGTGTTCCAGGCCGGTCAGGCGGTGCAGGCGCAGATCCAGGATGGCCTGGGCCTGCTGCTCGGTCAGGTAATAGTGACCGTCGCGGATGCCGTATTCGGGCTCCAGCCATTCCGGGCGGGCGGCGTCGTCACCGGCCCGCTCCAGCATGCCGGCCACGTTGCCGAGCGCCCAGCCCTGGGCCAGCAGCCCGGCCTTGGCCTCCGCCGGGGTCGGTGAGCGGCGGATAAGCTCGATCACCGGATCGATGTTGGCCAGGGCGATGGCCAGGCCTTCCAGGATGTGGGCCCGATCCCGCGCCTTGCGCAGTTCGAAGATGGTACGGCGGGTGACCACTTCGCGCCGGTGCTGGATAAAGCACTCCAGCATTTCCTTCAGGTTGAAGGTGCGCGGCTGGTTGTTGTCCAGCGCCACCATGTTGATGCCGAACACCGTCTGCATCTGGGTCTGGGCGTAGAGGTTGTTGAGGATCACCTCCCCCACCTCGCCCCGGCGGATTTCGATCACGATGCGCATGCCGTCCTTGTCGGACTCGTCACGCAGGGCGGAGATGCCCTCGATGCGCTTTTCCTTGACCAGCTCGGCGATTTTTTCAATCAGCCGCGCCTTGTTCACCTGGTAGGGCAGCTCGGAGACGATGATGGTCTCGCGCCCGCTCTTCTCGTCGGTCTCGATCTCGGCCAGGGCGCGCACATAGATCTTGCCACGGCCAGTGCGGTAGGCGTCGATAATGCCGGACTTGCCGTTGATGATGCCGCCGGTGGGGAAATCCGGACCCGGGATCAGCTCGATCAGCTGGTCGACCGTGATGTGCTCGTCGTCGATCAGCGCCAGGCAGCCGTCCACCACCTCGTTGAGGTTGTGGGGCGGGATATTGGTGGCCATGCCCACGGCGATGCCGGAAGAGCCGTTGACCAGCAGGTTCGGCACCTTGGTCGGCATCACCGCCGGTATCATCTCGGTGCCGTCGTAGTTGGGCACCCAGTCGACGGTTTCCTTGTCCAGATCCGCCAGCAGCTCGTGGGCAATCTTGTCCATGCGCACTTCGGTGTAACGCATGGCGGCGGCGGAATCGCCGTCCACCGAGCCGAAGTTGCCCTGGCCGTCGACCAGGGTGTAGCGCATGGAAAAGTCCTGCGCCATCCGCACTATGGTGTCGTATACCGCGCTGTCGCCGTGGGGGTGGTATTTACCTATTACGTCACCCACCACGCGGGCTGATTTCTTGTAGGGCTTGTTCCAGTCGTTGCCGAGCTCGTTCATGGCGAACAGCACACGGCGATGCACCGGCTTCAAACCATCTCGCACATCGGGAAGGGCCCGTCCCACGATCACGCTCATGGCGTAATCCAGGTAGGAGCGCTTGAGCTCTTCCTCGATGTTTATCGGCATGATTTCTCGGGCCAGATCGGTCATAGCAAGCCTTGTCCCCAATTTTATTGATTATATGGCTTTGAAAAACGCGCCATTCTAGCACAGTTCCGGCCCGACGGGAGCAGGGAAGCTGGCGGCGACAGGCCGCTTGGTTATAATGGCCTCCTCAGTGTGCCCGGCTTTAAGGCTTTGACCATGAACGTAGATCAACAGGAAATCGACAAATTCGAGGCCATGGCCTCCCGCTGGTGGGATCCGGAGGGCGACTTCAAGCCCCTGCACCGGCTCAACCCCCTGCGCCTGGACTGGATAGCCGACAAGGCCGGCGGCCTGTTCGGCAAGCAGGTGATCGACATCGGCTGCGGCGGCGGCATCCTGAGCGAGAGCATGGCCCGGGAAGGCGCCGAGGTCACCGGGGTGGACATGGGCCGCGAGCCGCTGGCGGTGGCCCGCCTGCATGCCCTGGAAGCCGGGGTGAGCGTCAATTATCGTCAGGGCACCGCCGAGCAGCTGGCCGCAGAGCAGCCCGGACAGTTCGACCTGGTCACCTGCATGGAAATGCTGGAGCACGTGCCCGAGCCCGCCTCGGTGGTGCAGGCCTGCGCCGAGCTGGCCAAACCCGGCGCCACCCTGGTGTTTTCCACCATCAACCGCAACCCCAAGGCCTGGCTGCTGATGATAGGGGTGGCCGAGCACCTGCTGAAAATGGTGCCGAAGGGCACCCACGATCATCGCAAGTTCATCACCCCCGCCGAGCTGTGCACTTATATCGAACGGGCCGGCCTGGTGGTGAAGGACATCAGCGGCGTGGTCTACCGGCCCCTGACCGGCGATTTCAAGCTGAGCCGGGACGCGGACGTCAACTACATGGTCCACGCCATCAAGCCGGAGTAAGCCATGCAGGTTAAGGCGGTGTTGTTCGATCTCGACGGTACCCTGCTGGACACGGCGGGCGACATGGGCGCGGCCGCCAACCATGTCATCACCGCCCTGGGACTGCCGCCGCTTTCCGCCGAGGTGCTGAGCCGCACCACCTCGGACGGTGCCTACGCCCTGCTCCAGGCCGGCATCCACCCGGCGCTGATCGAGCAGCACGGGCTGGAGCAGTTGCGCCGGCGGATGCTGGCCTTTTACGGCGAAAACCTCTGCCGCCATACCCGCCCCTACGACGGGGTGGCGGAGCTGCTCGGCTGGCTCGACCAACGCCGCATTCCCTGGGGGGTGGTCACCAACAAGCCGGCCGCCCTGACCGAGCCGCTGCTGGCCGGGCTGCCGCTGTTCGCCGGCTGCGGCGTCACCGTCAGCGCCGACACCCTGCCCCAGAAAAAACCGCATCCGGCGCCCCTGCTCCACGCCGCCGGACGGCTGGCGGTGGCGGCGGCCCAGTGCGTCTATGTGGGCGACCACAGGCGCGACATAGAAGCGGGCCGGGCCGCCGGCATGGTGACCATCGCCGCCGCCTGGGGCTATATCTCGGCCGGCGAACACCCGGACGACTGGCGGGCGGACCACCGGCTCGACTCGGTGCCGGCCCTGCAGCACTGGCTGCAAGGCGCATTCGGCGCCACCTGCTGAAAGTTCCGGCGGGATCCCCAAACGCCTTTTTTTGCAAGCCAAATTTTTCAAAAAAAGTTTCTTCCCGACCATAAAAACGACAGCCGCCGGCCAGCGCCAGACTCCCAACGGAGCAGAAGTTAGTGAGTGCAAACCCAAGCCCGAAGATCACAGATTATCCACAAGATTTGCGCGTGGCCGCCGGCTTGAGAATCGGGGGGTAACCCACTATATTGTGCCCATCCTCAATATCACAACTAGATGTTGTGCTTCCTCCGGTTGCCGACCACACTATATAGGGTGGCTGGCCGCACGGGTTTTGCCGGAGCAGACACAACACCACTGGGAGAAGGTCCGCCTTATGAACAAACATCTGCTGGTCACCAAACGCTCCGGCGCCAAGGAGCCCATCGATCTGGACAAGATCCACAGGGTCATCACCTGGGCCGCCGAGGGCCTGGACAATGTCTCCGTCTCCCAGGTGGAGCTGCGCTCCCATATCCAGTTCTACGACGGCATCCGCACCGAAGACATTCACGAGACCATCATCAAGGCCGCCGCCGATCTGATCTCCGAACAGAGCCCGGACTACCAGTACCTGGCCGCCCGCCTGGCCATGTTCCACCTGCGCAAGAAGGCCTACGGCCAGTTCGAGCCGCCCCACTTCTACGACCATGTGGTCAGGCTCACCGAGATGGGCAAGTACGACCAGCACATCCTGGCCGACTACAGCCGCGAGGAATTCGAGACCCTGAACGCCCGCCTGCACCACGAGCGAGACATGGACTTCTCCTACGCCGCGGTCAAGCAGCTCGAAGGCAAGTACCTGGTGCAGAACCGGGTCACCGGCGCCATCTACGAAAGCCCCCAGTTCCTGTACATGCTGGTGGCCGCCTGCCTGTTCTCCAAGTACCCCAAGGCGACCCGGCTGGACTATATCACCCGCTTCTATGACGCGGTGTCCCAGTTCAAGATCTCCCTGCCCACGCCCATCATGTCCGGCGTGCGCACTCCCACCCGCCAGTTCAGCTCCTGCGTGCTGATCGAGTGCGGCGACAGCCTGGATTCCATCAACGCCACCTCCGGCGCCATCGTGCGTTATGTGTCCCAGCGCGCCGGCATCGGCATCAACGCCGGCCGCATCCGGGCGCTCGGCAGCCCCATCCGTGGCGGCGAGGCCTTCCACACCGGCTGCATCCCCTTCTACAAGCACTTCCAGACCGCGGTCAAATGCTGCTCCCAGGGCGGCGTGCGCGGCGGTGCCGCCACCCTGTTCTACCCCCTGTGGCACCTGGAGGTGGAATCCCTGCTGGTGCTCAAGAACAACCGCGGCGTGGAAGAGAACCGGGTCCGCCACATGGACTACGGCGTGCAGATCAACCGGCTGATGTACCAGCGCCTGATCAAGGGCGGCGACATCACCCTGTTCAGCCCCTCCGACGTGCCCGGCCTGTACGACGCCTTCTTCGAGGATCAGGCGAAATTCGAGGAACTGTACGTCAAGTACGAAGCCGACGACAGCATCCGCAAGCGCACCGTCAAGGCGCTGGAGCTGTTCTCGCTGATGATGCAGGAACGCGCCGGTACCGGCCGCATCTATATCCAGAACGTAGATCACTGCAACACCCACAGCCCCTTCGACCCGGCGGTGGCCCCGGTGCGCCAGAGCAACCTCTGCCTGGAGATCGCCCTGCCCACCAAGCCGCTGATGGACATCAACGACGAGAACGGCGAAATCGCCCTGTGCACCCTGTCCGCCTTCAACCTGGGCGCCATCGACAGCCTGGACGACCTGGAAGAGCTGGCGGAGCTCGCGGTACGCGCCCTTGACGCCCTGCTCGACTACCAGGACTACCCGCTGCTGGCCGCCCACAAGGGCTCGATGAACCGCCGGACCCTGGGCATTGGCGTGATCAACTACGCCTACTACCTGGCCAAGCACGGCGTCAGATATTCCGACGGCAGCGCCATCGGCCTGACCCACAAGACTTTCGAGGCCATCCAGTACTACCTGCTGAAAGCCTCGGTGCAACTGGCCAGGGAGTTCGGGGCCTGCCCGGCCTTCAACGAAACCACCTACGCCCAGGGCATACTGCCCATCGACACCTACAAGAAGGATCTGGACGGCGTCTGCAGCGAGCCGCTGCACCTGGACTGGGAAAGCCTGCGCGAGGAAATAAAAACCGTGGGCCTGCGCAACAGCACCCTGACCGCGCTGATGCCCTCCGAGACCTCGAGCCAGATCTCCAACGCCACCAACGGCATAGAGCCGCCCCGTGGCCTGGTGTCGGTCAAGGCCTCCAAGGACGGCATCCTCAAGCAGGTGGTGCCCGAGTACGAGCGCCTCAAGGGCCAGTACGAGCTGCTGTGGCAGATGCCCTCCAACGACGGCTACCTGCAGCTGGTGGGGGTGATGCAGAAGTTCGTGGATCAGGCCATTTCCGCCAACACCAACTACGATCCGGCCCGCTTCGAGGGTGGCCGGGTGCCGATGAAGCAGTTGCTGAAAGACCTGCTCACCGCCTACAAGTTCGGGCTCAAGACCCTGTATTACCACAACACCCGTGACGGTGCGGCAGACGCCCAGAACGACATGCAGGAAGATGACGGCTGCGCCGGCGGTGCCTGCAAGATTTAAGGCACCGTCACACTCAAATAATCCCGGCGAGGGCCACCTCGCCGCTGTGCGCAGCGTCGCTCACTACCGCCAACGCGGGCTGAGCGGCACTGCGCTCATTGTCTTTGCGGAACGAGAAAAATGTCTTACACCACTTTCAGTCAAGTTCAGAACGATCACATGAAAGAGCCCATGTTCCTCGGCAACCCGGTGAACGTGGCCCGCTATGACCAGCAGAAATACGAAATTTTTGAGAAGCTGATCGAAAAGCAGCTCTCCTTCTTCTGGCGTCCGGAAGAGGTGGACGTGTCCCAGGACAGGATCGACTACCAGGCCCTGCCGGATCACGAGAAGCACATCTTTATCAGCAACCTCAAGTACCAGACCCTGCTCGACTCCATCCAAGGCCGCAGCCCCAACGTGGCCCTGCTGCCACTGGTGTCATTGCCCGAGCTGGAAACCTGGATCGAGACCTGGGCCTTCTCCGAGACCATCCACTCGCGCTCCTATACCCACATCATCCGCAATATCGTCAACGATCCCTCCAAGGTGTTCGACGATATTGTAGCGAACGAACATATCCAGAAGCGCGCCAGGGACATCGCCGGCTACTACGACGAGCTTATCGAGTACACCAACTTCTATCACCTCTACGGTGAGGGCGAGCACGAGATCAAGGGCCGCAAGGTCACCGTCAACCGCTACGAGCTGAAGAAGAAGCTCTACCTGTGCCTGATGTGCGTCAACGCCCTGGAGGCGATCCGCTTCTACGTGAGCTTCGCCTGCTCCTTCGCCTTTGCCGAGCGCGAGCTGATGGAAGGCAACGCCAAGATCATCAAGCTGATCGCCCGGGACGAGGCCCTGCACCTGACCGGCACCCAGCACATGCTCAATATCCTGCGCGCCGGCGAGGACGATCCGGAGATGGCCCAGGTGGCCCGCGACTGCGAACAGCAGTGCTTCGAGCTGTTCAAGGCCGCCGCCATCCAGGAGAAGGAATGGGCCGAATACCTGTTCAAGGACGGCTCCATGATCGGCCTGAACAAGGATATCCTGTGCCAGTACGTGGAATACATCACCAACCTGCGCATGCAGGCGGTGGGACTGGCGCCCGCCTTTGAGGGTGCCAAGCAGAACCCTATCCCCTGGATCAACGCCTGGCTGTCGTCCGACAACGTCCAGGTCGCGCCCCAGGAGGTGGAGGTGAGCTCCTACCTGGTAGGCCAGATTGACTCCCAGGTGAGCCACGACGATCTGGGTGACTTCGAGCTGTGAGCCGAGTCCGCACCCGGGAACTGAGCTTCGAACTGCGGGCGGGGGAAACCCTGCTCGAGGGGCTGGAGCGCACCGGCCACGCGGTGGAATACCAGTGCCGCAGCGGCTACTGCGGCTCCTGTCGCACCGCCCTGCTGGCCGGCCGGGTGGCCTACCATGAAGCCCCCCTCGCCTACCTGGCCGAGGGGGAGATACTGCCCTGCTGCTGCCGGCCGACCGAGCCGGTCAGCCTCGATATCCCCCTGCTGGAAATAAAAAAACAGGCCTAGGGCCTGCCCTCTTCCTTCAGCGGAAAGGGGTGCCAGCTCAGCCGGCCGTTCTGCTCGAAGGACTTTTCCCGCTCGCAGATAAACAGCTGGTCGCCCACGGTGATCACGGATCCCTTCGAATAGCGCTGATCGGCGTAGAAACACACCGGCTCCAGCCCCGATGAAATATTCAGCTCCACCGGCGGCCGGGTCGTGATGGGGTTGGCCCCGGCCACGGCACTGAACAGCAGCACTCCCCAGCACAGCTTTCTTATCATCATGGTCAACTTCCTCTTTACCCCGGGTCCGGCACATGGTACCACCGTCCCAGACCCCGTCGACAAGGCCCGACATGAAAAAATCCCATTGGCTGCTGTTGCTTGTCCCGATCTTCGCCGCGACCCTCTTCCTCCTGCTGCGCCAGCCGGCCTCGGCGCCGCCCCTGGCCCTGTCGCTGCCGGCACCCGGCGACCGGCCGGTGGACTACGAGCGGGACATCAGGCCCATCTTCGAGCACAAGTGCATCGCCTGCCACGCCTGCTACGATGCCCCCTGCCAGCTCAAGCTCGCCAGCCACGAGGGCGTACAGCGGGGCGCCAGCAAGCAGGTGGTCTACGACGGCACCCGCACCCAGGACGCGCCGCCCAACCGCCTTTATGTGGATGCGGAAGGAACACCGGCCTGGCGGGAGCGCGGCTTCTTCAGCGTGCTGGACGGCCAGGCCGAGGCCCCCGCCCTGATGGCCCGGATGCTGGCCTTGGGCCATCAGGCCCCCTGGGCGGCCAACGAACGGCTGCCGGACAGCCTGGACATTTCCATCAAGCGTAACAACCAGTGCGTGAACGCCGACGAGTTCGACGCCTTCGCCGCCAAGCATCCCCAGGCCGGCATGCCCTTTGCCGTGACCGGGCTGAGCGGCGAGGAGTATCAGTTGCTGGTGGACTGGCTGGCCCAGGGGGCAAGGGTGCCCGAACAAACCCAGCCCCTGTCCGCCGGCCTGGAGCGGGAAGTCCGCCGCTGGGAGCACTGGCTCAACCGCGATGACAACCGCCACCGGCTGGTGGCCCGCTACCTGTACGAGCACTGGTTTCTGGCCCACCTGCATTTCGAGGGCGACCAGGATCAGGTGTTCTTCGAGCTGGTGCGCTCCCGCACCCCGCCCGGGGAGCCCATCGCGATCATCCCGACCGTACGCCCCACCGACGGTGTGGCGGGTGACTTCTTCTACCGGCTGCGGCCCCGGCTGGAAAGCCGGGTGCACAAGACCCATATCACCTATCCCCTGAGCGAGGCCAAAATGGCCCGGCTGGAGCAACTGTTCTTCGCGCCGGACTGGACGGTCACCACCCTGCCCGGCTACGGCCCCGAGGCCGCTGCCAATCCCTTCACCACCTACGCCGCCATCCCCGCCCGGGCCCGCTACCAGTACCTGCTGGACAACGCCGAATACTTCGTGCGCACCTTTATCCGCGGCCCGGTGTGCCGGGGGCCGATCGCCACCGACGTGATCCGCGATCAGTTCTGGGTGAGCTTCCAGCACCCGCAGCACGACCTCTTCGTGACCGATGCCAACCACCGTGCCCGGGTAAAGGCCTGGCTGGCCCTGCCCGGGCTGACCTCGGATCTGCTGAGCCTGGGCCCGGACTGGATAGCCCACCGGGACGCCCGCAACCGCTACCTGACCGCCCGCCAGCAGGACTACGCCCGCACCTATCCCCAGGGGCCGTCACTCGATCACCTGTGGGACGGAGACGGCCACAACCAGGACGCCCTGCTCACCATTTTCCGCCACTACGACAGCGCCAGCGTGCTGCGCGGCTGGCAGGGAGACCTGCCCACCACCCTGTGGGTGATGGACTACCCGCTGCTGGAGCGCACCTACTACGCCCTGGTGGCCAACTTCAACGTCTACGGCAGCGTGGCCCACCAGGCCCAGACCCGGCTCTACTTCGATCTGATCCGCAACGGCGCCGAGGCCAACCTGCTGCGCTTTTTGCCGCCCCCGGTACGCAACCCGCTGCTGCACAAATGGTATGACAACAGCGCCCGCATCAAGCTGTTCACCACCTATGCGGACGTGGACGAAAGCACCCCCAGCCGTATCGCGGTGGACACCAAGGCCCCCCTGGCCGACTTCGGCCGCCAGGTGCTCACCACCCTGGCCCCGGTCGCCGGCCCGCCGGAGCGGCTCAACCGCTGCCACCGGCAAGCCTGCGCCGAGGCGGACAGCGCCGCCGAACGGGAGGCCGAGGCCCTGCTGCGCCGCCTGACCGGCATCACCGCCGCCACCCTGCCCGCCATCCAGTGGCTGCCGGAAGTCAGCCTGCTGCGCATCGAGGCCGGCGAGCGGCGCCTGGTGTACAGCCTGCTGCACAACCGGGATCACTCCAACGTGGCCTTTATCCTGGGGGAGGATCTGCGCCTGCGGCCCCGCAACGACACCCTGACGGTACTGCCCGGCGTGGTCGGCAGCTACCCCAACTTTATCTTCAACGTCAAACTGGAAGAGCTGGACGACTTTGTGGCGGCACTGATGGCCATGGCCCGGGCCGAGGACATCCATACCCTGGCGCGCCACTTCGGCATCCGCCGCACCCACCCCGAGTTCTGGTTCTATTTCCACGACATGCACCGCTACCAGCAGGAAACCACGCCCCTGGAAGCCGGCCTGCTGGATATGAACCGCTATCTGAATCTTTGATGGCCGTGAGGCGGGAAGCGTGAGGCGGGAGGCGTGAGGCGTCCAGTGCCCCGGCATTGAACCACGGTGTAAAGGTTGCGCAAACGGGCATCCACACACAGAGCCAGTCGCTCATCAAAGCTAAATAGCTCTACTCGCCGGCGCTACCGCCAAAACGCTGGCTGAGCAGCCGATGTAGCGCCTGCATGGCGGCCAGGTGATCCGGCAGTCGCTGATAGATATCCCACGCCACTTCTTCCTTGTAGGTGTGCGAGGTAAGATTCCGGTCCTTGAGCATGGAGAGCCATTCTCCTTCATCTTCCAACCAATGAGCGGCATAGGCCTGTTGCAGGCATTCCCGCGGTGTGTTGGCCGAAATCCCCTCCACCGTCAGGGCCTTTTTCAACGTTTTCCAGGTCAACTCGATACAAAACTCAAAACGCTGAATACTGGCGTCCACCACCAGCGGCTGACTGGCCGGAAAATCCAGAGATTCCTGCAAACGAGCCAGGGCATTGCTCAACAGCCCCAGGTTCAGTTCAACGCTCATACAGTACCTTTTTATCTCGCTCGATGGCCGCCCGTAACGGACTGTTCTCGGGCTCGGCATCCAGCCGGACACAATCGATGGTCAGCAGGGTATCGGCCTGCTCGATAATGGACAACACCTTCAGCCAGTCCTGCGCGCTCGCCTCTGGGCAAACAACGGCCAAATCAATATCGGAGCGTTCCCTGTGGTCGCCCCGCGCTCTTGAGCCAAACAGATAGATAGCCTCGACATAGGGTAGAGACGTCAGTTCATCCAAAAAATGATAATGCTTAAACGGCACAGTCCGCCCTCACCAGCCCCTTGTCACCAAGGCGCCATCGTCAACCTTTCACCCACCCAGGCAGCTCAGACTAGCACACCCCAGGGGCAGGCAAGCACTTCCTACGTCCTTTACAGGGCCAGGGTTAGGCTTCCCAAGGGTTAATGGTGTCTACGCCCGCCGCTTCGAACGGGCTGACGTCTCGCGTGGCGACGATCATGCCATTGGCGGCGGCCGTCGCTGCGATATAACCATCGGCTGCGCCGATTGCCAGTCCGGCTGTCCGTGCCTTCGCCATCAGTTCGCCATAGGCTTTCGATGCCGACATATCGAACGGCAGCACCCGCCCGGCAAACAGCGGCAGAATTTGCTTTTCCAGGCTCTCTTGCAACCGGTCACGGCGTTTGCCGGCAGGCAACGACGCCATCCCGAAACGCAGTTCGGCCACCGTGATAGCCGACAGGTAAAGCGTTTCGAGCGCCTGCGCGTCAATCCAGTCAATCACCTGGGCTTCGGGGGCCTGACGCAGTGGCTCCGAAACGACATTGGTATCCAGTACGATCATTCGAACGTCATGGGCTTGGCAGGGGTCTTGTCGCGCACCTGCTCGATGGTTTTAAGATCTTCATCGGTCAACTTGGCCCGTCGGCCAATCTCGGCCAGCAGAGAACCCAGTTTCTTCCGGCCTTTCGGCTTTACGGCATTTTCCAGGATGTCGCGGATTTCCGCTTCGGCGCTGCGCCCGTGCTGGGCAGCCAGCACCTTCAGGGCACGATGCACCTCATCCGGCACATTTCTAACAGTGATAGACGGCATGATTTCAAACCCCGCACTTGCTTTACATGACTGCATTTTAGCACACTGCAATCATTGAACAAATTTTACCGCGCCCGCCCGTGCCTGGGCATCGCCCTGTAGGGCCTCCCGCTTGAACCAATCGGCTCAGGTACACAGAAGCGAGAAGACGTTGCCGGTCATGAAGATCGAGCTCTAAATACCTGTTCCGAATGGTAGATCACTACCGGCAGCGACTGGGTTTCGCTAAGCAGACCCTCCGCGCCAGGGATGGCGCGGCGGAGCCCCCAGGGACGGGTTTACGGCGTGTCTGCGTGCGGGACCCGGTCGATGTAGCACTATTAGGATCAGTTATTTAGTTGCGTTCCACAAGATCGATAAGGCGTAAATAGCGTGGGTCTGATGTCAAGTCAGGCTCGGTTTCCGCAATCAGTGCTAGTACCTTCGGTAACTCATACGGCGGACGGGTAAGGGCATGAGGTGTAGCTCTGTTCATCAAATCCAGCGTCGTTTCAGGGAATAGGGCAGCAATCGGCTGTTCATCATTGATCTCTCGGGTGAACCGGACGAAAGGATGGTCATTTGTCTCCACCGGCACCAAGAATTTTTTCACCACTTCGTAAACAGCGGGGAAGCTATCGCCGGTATCATCAAGCAGACCGATCCACGCCCTCATCGATGCAGAAGTCCTGTATCGGCGCTCTCTCGGCCAGTCCTCGTTGATTAAGGGAATGACGTATTTGACCCAGCCGTTTTCGTTTTCCTGTCCAACCCGGCCCAACCAGAAAATAAACTGGTTCCGAGTATCGTCAGACATCGCTCGTAAGGCCGAACGCATTTCACCTCGTGAAAGACCGCATGGCTCATTCCGGTGAAACACCCTCATAAAACCTAGCCATTGGGCAGCAACCACAGAAAAGTCGTCCTCCCAAGAAAATCTTTCGAGCCATGGAATGAGGCCGAGTAGGTGCGGTTTGATGAACTCGGCCAAGGGCGCCGAAGGCACATCCCCACGAAGAAAACCGTTCCAAGCTGGTTCCGAAGCTGGATGCTCGAAAGCCAACATTGGAATAAGGCGTTCCTTAGTCCAGTACGGATCGACGAACATAAGCCAGTTCAGCTGTCTGCAGGCTATTGACACAGCATGATCTGAGCCCTCACCTGGTGCCGCAAAGAGGCGCTCGAGGCGTAACTTGATGTGATCTGGGATGAGTGACCCGGCCTCCTGTTTTTCACCTGGCACCGCATGCAAAAGGGCCTCAGCACACATACCAACAAGGCCGTTGATCGCATGGCCGAATGTGCGCCGGGACTGTTGAATGACTTTTCCACCTCGGCGGACTTCGCCAAGGCCGCTTTTCGCGGCATCTGCTCCACCGTTCAGGATGGCATCGGCGATGTGATCGTAGAGCGCCCAACCGAGACCATCATCAAACTCAAGGACCGTGACCAAGTTCTCTTTGAGCCATCGGCCTAAGGTATGGCGCAGTTTGATGATAACTGCCTGTGGGAGTCGCGCTACTCGGTTCAGGAATATTCGTCTCAGCCTGGGCGATATGTCTGCGGGAAGCTCATTGATCATGGCCGACCAGAATGCCTCCGGGTAGTCGTTAGCCTTTCCTGCAATCGTCAACGCAGACAGCGCCTTTCGCGGATTGGCTTTCACTAAACCAGTAAAGGGCCGCTTCTCGGTGAAGCTGTCAAAGTCCCGCTTCAGGTCTTCCTTTGCCCTGGAGACCACCTCATTGACGGGAAGCTCCAAGATGGCATCTGGTTTTTCATCCGTACCGACCCAGCCCGTGTGAGAGCCCCATTCGACCACCGTCGAGGTCGCCCAGCCATCACTCCATCCAGGAATGCTTCTGATCAACTCGGCAAGCCGTTCACTGCGATCTGCCGTCAGTTCACAACCCTGTAGTTCGAGATATCGGATGTATCTGGCGGCAAACTCGTCCCGCAGCCCAGGAAACTCGTCGTCAGACCAGTGGGAACACTGATCGGGGCCCGTCAAGATGCGGTCGATAAGTTGGTTTCGGCTCTCCTGAGAGAACTCTACCCACCGATCCACCAGCAGGAAAAGAAGCTCTCGAACCACATCGATGTCCCAGAATGTCTCCTGATCCAAAGACAAAACTTCTTCGGCTACATGGTCGGCCTCAAAGGCTTCCGCTTTACTGAACGCATACAGCTTGAGCTTACGGAAGAAGAACCGATCTGCCGTAGACCAGGTCGTTGCATGTGCCTTCGCTAGTTCTGGCCACTTGGCAACCATTCGGTCAAAAAATTGGACGAACCAAGTCACGACCTCCGCACTTTCCGTGATGTGCTTTCTTCCATCGACCTCACGGTTCGGATAGCAGGTCGGTGTCTGGAAATAGACAGTCTCGATATCCCCCAATAGTCCAGAGGCGACGGTAAGCTGTTCCTCCAGGATGCCAACTACCCGTGGCAATAGATCGTCGGGGACGTCCAAGCCTTCACCGTGCCGTTTAAGGAACTCAACTTCCCACCGCCCGAGGTCGCTGAGATGAATTTCCTTCCAACGCAAACAGGGCGGCCTGGACTGCCTCAAGCCAAACGGTGGCTTGATCTCCAATCGCGGCGTCGTAACCCTCCGGAAGTCCCGTAGAACACTGGCCGTCCACCCTTCTGCATTGATCCGTTTCTTCAAGTCGAACCAGTCGCCATTCCACTGACGATTGCGAGGGTCTCTATGATGTTCGAGGATCAGGTGCCAGATATGACGAGCGCGCTCGTGGAGAGCCTTCGAACGTCCCATTTGCCACTCGAGCTGTTGCAGCAGTCGCGGATGCAGTCCGTTCTGCCGAATGGACCACCATGCCAGCACTGGGCTATCGATGGACTTACTGACCCAGTTGATGAGGTGGCTAAGCCTTATCGGCGTCGCCTCGGAACCTTCGGCCTGTCGTCCGCCCAGCCGATGAAAATCATGCGGATTGTCGTCTTCATCGCGCCAGACAAGAAGGTTATCGTTGCTGACACCCTGTCTGCGGTCATCGTCAGAGATATCTATCAGATCATCATCGAGTCCATAAGCAGCCCGGGGATCGAAGACTTCTTTATCTTCATCATCGCCATCTCTTCGATCCGGCTTAGTTGACCGAACATTTGCATCCATTACACACACCCATTCCGGATGAGGTTTCGGTTCAGCCTCCGAGAACAATCTCGCACCCTGTACTGTGCGAAGAACATGAGCCACTTGGCCACGCTCGTGAGGAGTCAGCTCTTTCGGGTCCTGCTGGCTCATGGCGATAACAGACGCTCGCCACTTACGCGGATCGTCGGCCCGCTCTGCCCATGCGGCCAAGGTTTGCCAAAGATGAGAATAATCTTCATAGGCGATAGCAGTCACCCCTCTATCGCGCCATTTCACCTCAATATCCTCCGCTCGCCCCTTATCAAAGGCATAGAGTCTGGAGCGGTCGAACTGACCGTCATGATTCAGCCCCTGCAACAGATACTTAACGGGTGGATCTTCTGCCTGATAACCCACCAACACGACAGTAAAGTGCTCGAGTAGGCTGCGAATAAAGTTGGTGGCCCAGGCTTCCGATAGATATGCCCGTCCAAAATCGGCACTGCTCAACACATAGCCGTGCTGCTCGGCACCAATATCAGACAAACGCCCATGCAGATAGGTGATACCATCCAGCGATGCCCCCAAGGAAAGATCCGGGAAGGCCGGGGGAACATGGGTAACAAGATCGCCCTCTCCCAGCTCAAATAGCCGATCAAAGTTAGTGGTGACGACCTGAGGTACCCCGGGCTGACGTGCAGAGATCCGTTTGATTAACCCGTGCGCAACACCGAGCTTTGTAGTTTCGTTTGACGCTTGCAGTCGCTCAGTGACTAACGCATTTACTTCCTCTCTGCCATATTCCTGATGCAGCAGATTGAAAATTTGATCCAACGGCGTCTTAGTGCCGGGCTGAATGTCGGAACTAGCTTCAACCCATGGTTTAAAAGCCTTAGCTATCTCGGAATTCGGTGCAGGGTCAAAGAAATCGACAACGTATCGGGTCAGCTCAACAAAATCAGGCATTTCAGACGGGATCGAGACTCCTGCGCCACACAAAAATACCACTCGACCAGCATCACATCGCTCAAGGAGGAGATCCGGGATAGATGGACCATCGGCAAAAAATCTCATATGCAGCAACGCCTCTTAACATCATGGATTTTCAATCAGGCACACCATAGACAATCATCCTTTCGAAAGCGTGTTTACCTACATCAGGTAGAGAAAGACAGGGTGGTCGTGTGGTTGACAGATAGTATCAATACGGGTCCTAGAAAATAAACCGCCTCCCCTTGATAAGGGACACAAGAGCCCGAGAAAATTTGCAACGCAATCTATTGAGAAAAAAAAGACGCCACAAGGGCGTCTTTTTTCAATATTGGCAACAGATGTCTATTCCCACTCTATTATCAAGAGTGGGATTTAGCCTTTAAATATCAATACTTTAATAAGCACAATCCCTTCGATACCAAGAAAAATACCACGTACAGAATTTTATTAATTTTTTGCTGACTCGAGGCTGCTCTTACAACTCCAGTCCCGTCCAAAAGTCCTGTTGCAGCTGCTCTATCCTCTCGTAACCGCAGAGGTTCTGAGTTCTGAACTGAGCCCCGACCAGTCCATCAATATCAGCCGCCAATGCGGTAATCCGGCTGACGGTATCCGGGCTGGTTGCTGGCTCAGACAAGATCATTTTCAAATCGTACCCGAGCAGGAAAGCCCCTTGTCTCTCGGTATCATACTCCAGGCGCTCTGCCGGGACATAAGGCTCCCACAGACGATCCTCCTGAACATGCTGGTACTCAAGCAGAATGGTTAAAAAGTCAGCCGCGTCTTTGCTACTTTCGTTTCCCCGCTCCTGCCAGGCTATCAGCTTTAGCAGAGTCAACCCGGCCAGCGACGCGACTTTGATGGTATCGCCCAGCCCTACTTCTACTGATAAGGCGGCATCGTACGCTTCCTGAAATCCAGCCACCGACATGGTGACAGCATGCTCTGGTGGCCACTGTATTTCACCTGCGTCATCGGCTATGGCACCAAATGGAATAATATCAATTGGCAAGCCACTGTCGGGATCTTTAAGTCGATGGACTCTATTGGTTACGGTTAAACCAGCATCCAGCAAAGCCTGCCTTACTCTGGCGAAAGCGTCCCAATCCGGCACCAGAATACCGGTATCAATATCCCGGGTCTGACGACCGGGATCCCGGCCAAACACATGATACAGAACGAGATCTCTCGCCGTTGCTCCAGCAACAAAAAATGGTACTCCGGTTTGCCTGGTTGTGCGGGTGATCAATGTCAGTACAGGCTCAAACCCAGGTTTCAGGGAGTGTTTTAAGGTGTAGATATTGCTCATTGATGAGTTCGGCAACCTCTTTATTTCGGCTATCGCTGCTTGCAAGCAGCTCGGCAACAGCCAGCAATGCCCTGGCTTTGATATTGATGTCCAGCTCCTTCCCCCAGAATGCCGGAACCAACCAGAGTCTGCCGGCAGGGTCAGGTTTTGCCTTGAGCAAAGCAAGCTTTTTCTGCAGTGGCTCGAAGGTAAAAAGCTGTAACTCATAAGACTGTAAATAGCCTGTCAGTTCATCGGCAGCCACTTCTCCCCCCCAGCAATCCTTGGGTGTTAAGGGGACTTCACGCCAATCATCGGGAGCCACCAGTCTTATCCCACCGAGTTTTGGTCTTAATACGGTGCGATAGTGTTCAATCCAGATGTGATAAAGGGCTTCCTTATCCAGAATGCGCCGGGTACTGCCCAGACTGACAAGCTTTTCAGACTCCAGGTATTTAAACCCCTTGCTGATCATGCCCAACGAAATATTTGCCATCTCGGCAATGGTTCGAAACGGTAGACGTAACACATCCTCTTGAGCCAATAAGGCAAACAGCAGCTTCATAAAGCCCAGCCCCGGCTTTGCCTGCTGCTGAGTTGCAGAAGGACTTACGGAGCTATTTCTCCCCTCAATCCACAGATTCAGCCCGTTACAGCTCACCCTGGCGTTGCCGGCCTCATCAATGAAGTTGATAGCGTTGCTGGAGCAAAAATCGGCGAGATGAGTAGTCAGTCTGTTGCACACCAACAGGGTGTCGGGACGAGCAGCTCCCAGCAGTGCTGTGAGGCTCTCTTTACGGTGGATATGCTTTATTTCAGCGCTAAACCGGTAGCGTTCGCCGTGTACCGTCAGGGTGACCTGGGCATCAGAGTAAGGATGGCCATCCGGCTTTGGATCAAAGGTAGACTCGCCCTGGATGTGCGAGGGCAGACTATCCAGGGCCAGCATCAGCAGAGTCGCGTTAGTGTTCACACACCACCACCGTTCATGAATCATGAACAAATTATAAACATGAACACCTGCGTCTGCAAGTGACTGGTTCTCCCCGCTGGTGTCTTCTTAGCTGAACCTGTCCGAGCGCCAAAGGTTTTGATAACTCCCTGCTCAAAGAATGAACTTCTGTGTCATGAGTGTGAAAATGTCGGGTGCGCCGGCATCATAGGTTATATGCACCCAATAACAAAAAGCCCCTGCATTGCAGGGGCTTTTTGTCATTCACCGATAACCGGCCTCACTCCCACTCTATTATAAATAGCTACAAAAAAACCTTATAAAACAGAGTAAAAGACAAAAACAAAAGATGATACCATCTAAAATACCATAAAATGTTTTCTGGACTTTTGAATCTAATTTATTTTGAAGCCTATTTCAGCTAACCATCTGCGTTCAAAAGCCCCTCCACCTGATCTAGGAACGCAACGAGTTCGTCCTGCTTACCTCCCCGCTCTGATTGCCACTCCTCTATCGGCCTAATCATTGTAAGCCCACGTGCATCCCGTGATAGCTGTTCCAATTTTTGATCGGTCGCGCCACGTTCATGCAAATAGAATTCACTCCACCTGCCGAAAGCCAATATCCACAGCGACACTCTGAGTGCGTCGTTCCATGTGGTCCATCCCGAGGTGCTAGCGAGTGGCTGTTGTAAAATCCGCCGTTGCCGCTTCAAGATATCAGCCATCATCTTCAGGCTAACTTCCCGCTGTTTAGGGTTACTGTAAGCGAAAAGGAACGAAGCAATGTTAGTCGTCTGCCCTTCACGAGCTCGAACAAACAAGCGAGACTGGTTGTTTGAACGTGGTTCCAACATACTAACCAGCTCTCGCATCCATATGTCACAGGACTCTTCAGTAGAGACGCGCTCACTCTGTAGTAACGGGAAGACCACATCTCGGAACAACCACGGCTCAGCCCATGCTAATTGTCCCATGTGGCCTCGCATGGAGTCGACCAAGTGCCGGAGCTCCTCCCCGGTGATTGTCCCTGGCAACACTTTATGCAGCGCCGCAACCAAGTCTTTAAAAATTTCCTCTTTATTCGAATCCATGGCCGCATGGTGAACCATCCAACCCAGAGCGCGCACCCGCTCTGGATAGCCAAAGGCTGCTATCAACTGCAACACGGCAGCAAGGCCTCCCGGCTCTCCCAGCTGCGTCTTAATCGCATTTAACCCCATCCATTGCATCAGGCCGCTGCTGCTTTGAACGAGTCGGTCCCGCTGCCCCGCGTTGGCGCCGAATTGCACCGTCAGCGAAATCTCACTGAAGATCTGACTCAATAGGGATAGCCGCACCGTATTCGTTCCCTGAGGCTCCATGGGTACGCTAGCAATCTGCGCCTCTGCGATCGACAGCAGAGCATCTGGGGCATACCACCACAAAAACTTAATTGTGTAGTACTCCATCCAGGTCAATACTGTGTATTTTGTCGCATGGAACAAATGATGCGGATGATAAGAGCTGTGCAGCAACTTTTCGACCGGCATCTGGAAAAACCGGGCATCCATCACCGTCACTTCCTTCCCAAACTCGTCGTGAGTACGGCTGAACGACGCCTCAAGAAACCTCGCCAGAAATTCCAGAAAACCACGTTCTGGTTCTGGTTCGAGTTCGCGTAAACGGTATTCCTCTATGTGTGAATGTGCGAGCACCTCACCGATTACTTCCCAAGCAGCTACAAAGTCCGTGAAGTCACCCGCTTTCTGGCGCAGACAATTGTGCAGGCCTGTCGTTTCTGACAGTGCGAGCGCCCCATCCTTGAGTAGGTCCAATACCCTCATGCGCTCTTTCAACGAATCACCACTCAAGCCTTGTAAGGATTGCTCGCCGACCCACGCGCTCAGCACGTCGCCTGCATGGTTATTATTAAGAAAGTTTAGTGGCTCGTAGTTCTTCCCCATCGTTGGTGATTCCATGGAATCGAAGAGAACCCGTATGGATGGATTTTCAATCTCGTCTTTAGGCTTCGTGTTCTCGGCCTCCTCCACTAGCTCAGACATATATTTTTCAACCTTGAACAAAATGTCCGCAGGGATCGGAGTGATCAGCAATGGATAGTTTTCAGCGGCTTTCTGAAATGAGTTGGACAGATTGAATCCTGCGACTGGCAGACTATCAGCCCCGATAATCAAGATATAACGATCGTGCAGCCGACCTTCCTTCAACCCATAGATGCGGAGCTTTAAGCGCCTTAATAGGTGCCGGTTGTGTTCGCAGTTCTTCAGCAGGTTATCAATCCCACTCGAAATAGCCTCTTCAAATTCGTTCGGAGCAGCTTCTTTTTCCTTGGATGGTCTTTTGGGTAAAGATCTGAAGACGATGTAGTTCGCATTCTGTGCCGCGCAGAGCAAAACCAAACCCAAACCGGCATCTTCGAAGTAAGGATCGAAGATGACAATTTGGTGTTGTTGGTACTTGGCCAGCAGTGCCTTGAACCATTCAATGAATTGCAATCGACTCTCGGGATCTTCGTTACCCCAGCGCAATAAAAACTGCCCCTCAGACTTCGGAGGATGGAGTCTCGCAAAAAGGGATACGAGGTCACGGTTGACCGGCACCCACGGGTCCACCTTACGTCCCCCGATGCTATTGCCGAATCCCAGATCGCCGCGATTAATAGTCAGGGCGGCCTTCGCCCGCGCCGATACGGACGGTCGGACCGTCTTTTCTAGCCAATCGAACTTGACCTGACTGCCTCCGTGATTCACTAGATGCCCTTGAAAATTTAATTCTCGGACGTATCCGACCCGCCAGCGGCAGCAAAGCAAGCCTCCACTGGAGTGATCTCCATGGAATCCAAAAATTTCCAATTCAGTGCTATCGGTCCTCTCACGAAGTTGGTCACTTAGTACAAACTCGCACACGAACTCGCCCGCTTCATCGCGCACAGCTGTGGCCAAGCCCGAGTAAACGATTTGGCCGTCATTTGCGATGCTCAGACGAAATTGAAAACCACTGAAGTGCGGTACCTGTACCGGATTTAACCGTGCAACCAGGGCGCATGGAGAATCTACCCAACTCACGCTCAGCAAGCTCTGCTCACTATCATCAAGCGTAGGAAAGACCAACAGTTCGAGGTCGCCAAATCTCGTAATATCAGCCCCACCGAAATCCAACCCGGTGTCTGCATTGAGATGTTTGATCACCATTGCCGTCAAGGCTGTTTCGTAGACCTCACCCAGATTAAACAATGCCTTCTTGTTGGCCTGGACAATAGAAGCGCTAAAAGCCCCTGCTGCGCCATGTGGGCTAGAGGTCGATCGCCAATCGTGTGCATCACGGTTTAGCAGATAGGCAACTGGACGGTAGATTTGATTGCCTGTCCCGAGCGAAGTCTCTCCGAACTGTACTCTTAATTTATCCGGAAGTCGTAACCCCAACTCCTCGCTGGCCACCGATATGGACCGCCCACCGCTCAATAGCCGTATAAGCTCTGCGCAGCGGTCGCTTTTGACGTACAGATTAAGCCGAGTAACCTTCGCCTTTGCTTGCCCAAAGGCATGGAAATCGTCGTTATTGCTAAAGGACCAGCTATTACTGGAATGACTGTAAGGAAGAAGGCGACCGTAAACCACTCGATTTTCAGTCGATTGACCGCATTTGATCTGCAAAACCCACAATTGGAGCGCACAGTCGCGGCCATCCGTCGTGAACAGCCTCGCCAGTCGGTCATCTGTGAGCAGGTCATCTAGTTTAGGAGCCATCGATTCTTGCGGGCCTTTTCCCGTGTTCTCACTGCCGGCTTTGATGCACTCAGAGTGCCTTCCCACTTCCATTAGTATGGAATGACCATGTGCATAAGAGCAGTCTCATTTGCGGTGATGGACGCTGAAAATCTCACTTTGTGCCGAGGCAAGCCGCCGACGAAATCATATGATTCTGTCTGGTAGAAATTTCGCAAAATAAATTCGACAAACCACCGAGGCGTCAATGGTGCAGAGACAGGAATACGGCATCCCTTTACATCGCCCAACGTAAGATGGCTTTTGGGATGGGCAATATCAACGTGAACACCTTCTCGCGCATCAAAATCAAAACGCAACGGGAACGGAACAATTCTGCGTTGAACAATCTCGATAAACAGCTCATCACGCATGTACGCATCCGGATCATCTTGAAATGGCAACAGACTTGGCGACGGGTAAAAGGCAAGCCTGTGCTGTAGCAGATCGTCATCTTCGATGCGATACATCATCTGAAGCAATGCGCCATCGACCAGCTTCATATTGAATGAACGTTTCTCTGCCAGCTCATGGTAAACCTCAGCGTATTCGATATCACCCAACGCAATGGAGACATGCTCCGAACCGCTATAAGTAACGTCAACCACACCGCCATATGATCGAATTGCAGAAAAATTTGAGTCGTCACAAACCCCTTTGCCTATCAATTCAGAAATCAACCCATCAATATCTTCTTTAATACTCTTCGGAGCTAGTGCCATCACTCATTGCCCCCAAGGAATCTTCTGAGCTTCTCCCGGGTAACTTCATCAAGGTCTTCCGGATGTAGCTCACCACTCTCCAGGTCGCCCAAAAGATCGGCAAGCTGGCTCTTTCTTCGCTCAAGACGCTGCCGCTCTTGTGGAGACAAATCACGGTGAACAATGCGCAACTTGCTCAACAGGGCATCGTCGGGATAGGTGAAGTCCAAAACGAAGTCACGTTTCGTCAAAGCAGAAAACTCGTCGATCAACTCCTGCATTTGAGGGCCATAACCTATTACGCGAACCCAAGCTTTACTTCGAGTGATCGCTGTGAAAAGACGGTTGCGCAGGCTGGCAAGACCTGGACCGGAACCGTTGCAATCCTGGGCGTTGATGACGTAGACCATGCCCGCCTCATTCCCCTTGGCACGGTAAATTCCAGTGAAGGTTACTGACGGAGTATCAGTTCGGAAGAATACGTCCGCATCCGTATCGACACCAGCCAAATGGGTCTGAACTCCGGCCTCAAAAAGTTTTTTACGGATGGGGCCAGTGCTACCACGGGCAGTCCGAGGATCTGAGTGAATAACGATGATGTCATCATGGCGAAGCTCATCCTCAGTCAAATTGTGCTGTATCTGTTGAACTAGCCATGCGTTCTGCTGTTCTTCATCATCGAACTTGATGAACTGAACGAGATCACTAATATCCGAATGCTCTTCCAAAAACTTTGGGCTAGTTTCAGTTGTACGCTCGAGGACGGTATGCTGGCCTTTCGCCAACTGCCCATGCTTAACCTTGTAGCCGATCTCTTCCCATAGCGCTGGGTAGTCAAACATCTGAACCAAGCCTGTCGGGGCACCTTGCGGAGCGTCTCGGTAAATGCCAAAACCAAGGCCGTGAGCTGACACCAACACTGGGCGAGAGTTTCGGTAGCATTTCTGCAAGATCACGTCTCGTCTGCGGTCGTCGCCAAACGTGACGAGTGGCCGCCCAGTCTTGTCGTTTCCAAAAATTTCCTCCGGCGGTGGAAGAGAAGTTCCTGAGAGATTTTGAAGCTCGTCGTAGGCGTAAACCAATCGCTTTGGCGGCTTCAGCATGGAATAACAAAGCCTTAGAAAACTTGGTGCAAAGTCCTGTGCTTCGTCCGCAAGAATGACGTCGTAGATGTGCGCTGCATCCGAAGCATTTGCCAACGCAGCCTGACAAGCCCCGTCGAAGGCTCGCTCACTTCCTCCGAATCTGCTAGATGCGCTCCTGAAGTCGAAAAAATCCGTTCCTGTAGCGCGGCAATACTCATAATAGATACCGTCCCGCGCATCCCCGCCAGGAGCGCCCCAAGCATTGATGACCCGAATCTTCGTCCAATCTGGCTCTTCACCACTCTGCTCGATACAAAAGTTGTTGATCAAACGGCGGAACTGCCCTTTGAGGGAGCGGGTATGGAAAGTTACAGCGATGCGCCAATCAGGATACTGCGTGTGTAGATAAGCAGCCTTGAGAGCCAACACAATGGTTTTTCCCGAACCAGCCAGTCCTCGAATACGCTGAACGCCATCCACCGTTTCAATGACAGCTTTGTTCTGGCGGTGATCAAGCGTCGCGATGGAATCCTCGAGACGCTTGAGTTTAGATCCCCGAGAATCTTCGCGGTAAACCTCACGCTTGGAGCGACTTTTCCTAATGCTGCTGAGGCTTTCGATAGCCGACAACGTCATTCGGTAGAGATCGTCGCTTCCATCCGTCCAATTCAGTTCGTTCAAAGCAGCGGCAAGACCATGCTCATTGACGAGAGGATAGTTATCTACCGCCAGAGCCGCGACATTGTTGATTCCTGGGGCAAATGAAATCACCGACAATGGCACTAGCAACTGGCGCCCCTTGACCAGTTCACGGTGTAACTTCAATCGTGCTTCAATCTTGTTTGCCAAATCATCCTGACGTTCTTCATATTCCCCAACGTCAGGCCCTTCGATCAAATCAAATAACACGATACCCTTGGATGGGCTCACCAAGGCAGCATCAATCGAATATTTGCCATCTGGCGTGGCGATCAATGGATAGCCTGTGAATACCTCACCCTGTATGCCTCGCAAGCTTTCAAGACTTTGCTCCAGGGCGTCAGTAGCAACCGGCTTCTTATTTACACCACGCGTAATATTCAGTCTTTCATTCACCATATCCAATCCTCATTGACGCGGCGTAACGATACCAACGTACTTGTAAAGGGTGGTACGGGAAACGCCATAACGGCGGGCTACATCTGCAACGCGCATGTCAGGATCGCGCAAAAGTGCCTTGATCTCCCGCATCTGCTGGTCGTCCAGCTTAGGCTTTCGGCCACCGGCCCGTCCACGCGCGCGAGCGGCGGCAAGCCCGGCCTGCGTCCGCTCCCGAATCAATGCGCGCTCGAACTCTGCCAAGGCTGCGAAAACGTGGAATTGCAGTTTCCCCGCCGCACTGCCGGTCTCGACTTTCTCGGTCAAGCTTTCAAAATGCACGCCGCGCTGCTCCAACTCGGCCACGATCTTCACTAGGTCGGGCAGGCTGCGCCCAAGGCGATCCAACCTCCATACCACAAGAGTATCCCCGGATCGTAGCGCCTTGAGGCATTGCTCAAGCTCTGGGCGTACCGCGTTCTTACCGCTGATCGCTTCTTCGTAGATCACGTTGCACTCGGCCTGCGTGAGCGCGTCGCGCTGCAGGTCTAGGTGCTGGTCGTCCGTCGAAACGCGAGCGTACCCTATGCGTTGATTCATTGACAGAACCAGGACATTGAAAAATTGACGGATATCTTAACGGTTTTGAACCTCATCAGCCATGAAAAACCGAGTCCCTTCAGATTGTCCATAAAACCATCATTTGATGAACACTTTTAGCCGCTAAAAAGAAAAGAGCGACCAACTTACCGCTCTTCCCTTCTTGGTATTCAGCACTGTCAGGGTGTCAAAGACTGCCGCGCGGCCTCGATGGTCTCTTGGAACTTCCCCCTTGATGCCTGGACGGTTTCGGCCTGGTAGAACATCACCATGAACATATTGGCAACTACCTCAGCCAGCAACCCGAGTTGCTGGGCATACTCCCGGTCGAGATATTCCAGCGCCGCCAAAGCAGCAGCCGCTTGATACACAGCTTGGCAGGGGTCTATAAATTGTTGTATTGCCAATATTCCCACTCTATCTGGTGGATTAAGGAAGTACCGGCCGGCCCGCGATGCCGGCCGGCGCACTTTTATCGGCCTAAGCTGAGAAAGCCGGCAGCCTCAGCAAATGGTGTGCTGCCCGTACTCGTTCCAGCGGATTTATCCATCACTCGGGCTTCTTCTCTCCCAGTTTCAACATCAGGGAAAGGATCAGGTCGGCCCACGAAAGCGGCAACCTCTGCGGCTGCATCCAGCTCTGCCGACTGATCCCCTACCGGCTCAAAATGGGCTGCCGTGTCTTGGCTAGCAACAACATCTAACCCGTCAAAAAAACTGCGCTTCATCGTCAGCCCTCCCGCTTCTTGTTGCTGTCGTTTGTGCCACCCAAGCTGTTACCTTCAAATGAAGGCGAGCTGGAACGGATCGAGGATGCCAAGCGGCCACCGGCCGTATCAGCCACGCGATCCTTGAACTTGTCCGCAGCCATAGAACCAGCCCCCTTAGCCAGATTCCCGGCTGTCACAGCAGCAAGGCTTGCTGCACGCTTTATCCCGCCAGTAGAACTGTCACTAAAACCTGCTGCTTGCGCGAACGGGGTGTCTCCCGTGCCCGTATCGCCACCGTTTGAGCTTTCACCCGCCCAGTTACCGCCGCCATGGCCAGTTTCACCGAAGCCTGGCATCTCGCCACCGGATGCCGAGGCGGCAGCCGACGCCTTTTCAAATGCCGCCTTAAGGGCCGAGGCGCCACCTACCGCATTTGCGACCCCTCCCAGCATGGCGCCACCGGCCATTTTGGCCCCTGCCATGGCCATGCCGGCCGCCGTCATGGCTGCGCCCATTGCAGCACCGGCCCCAAAAGAGCCAATGCCCATGGCACCGACGCTGCCGCCGGATACCAGGCCGGAGATCATGGGCGGCACCTTGTTCACCAGGAACAGCAGGATCACCGACACCACCAGCATCACCACCAGCTCCTGGGACGCCATGTTCTCGCTGATCTGCGAGTAATAATGAACGAGGAAATCCCGACCGATGGCGACAAGCAGCACCATGGCCATCAACTGGGCCGCAATGCCGAGAATGGCCTTGTAGTAATTGATCGCCATGTCCGAGGTCCAACGGGAACCACCAAAGCCCAGGAAGAACACGCCCGCGTACAGCACTATCCAACTGGCCGCCAGCAACAACAGCAGGTTGACGGAAATAATCGCCAGCACCAGCAATACCGCCAAGGCCATCAGCTCCATCACCAGCGCAGTGGCGAACTGTTGCCAGCTCAGCTCCGACGTGGCCTGTACCGTCCGGTCGTAGAGTTCAAAGCCAAGATCCAGGATGCTGGACGGGCCGAGATTACTGTTGGAAAGGCCGCCGGCCTGCGCGCCCAGGGTTTGCAATGACTGGACTATGGTTCCGGCAATGTTCATGCCTTGGTTCGCGTTCGTCAGCAGCCACCAGAAGAACCCGGTAAAGATGGTGAATCGCACCAGCTCCGCGAAGAACTCGCCGATGTCGGCCTTGCGCAACGCCATCATGCCGAAGGTCCAGACCATCGAGATCACCACCAGGGTCCAGAAGAGACGGCTCGCGGCCGCTTCTATGGCGGGCCCCCAGGTCGAGGCGGCACCATGAAAACGGTCCAGCACATCATCCATGATGTTGCTGCTGGACAGCTCCTGCGCCAGAACAGGCTCCGACACGACAACGGCGGCCAACACTCCCAGGCCACAAAAGGCTATTCGTTTCATGCTGTGGCCCCCCATCAATACCGGTCGGGGGAGCTGGGCTTAAACTCCCAGCTCCGCATTTGCCGGGCTTTCTCGAAGGATCGGCAAGCCTGGGTGAAGGCTTTCCGGTTCGCCTCGTTTCTCAGCTCGCGGATGGCCTGCTGAAATGCGGCCGGCGCACAGGTTGCCGCGCTCGCCTCCGGTACTACTTCCTGCTCACATCCGAACAAGGCAACCAGGGCCACCAATGGAATGATTCTTTTCATGGCGGCCTCCCTTAGTAGCGATCTGCTGAGCTGGGTTGATAGGTCCAGGTGCGCAGCTGCTGTTCCCGTGCTTCGCCCCTGGCGTAGGCATCCATTTCGGACGCCAGCCGGGCTGCCTCTGCATTCTGCTGGGCAATCAGCAGGCTACGGATCTGCAGGAGCTGGTTGGCCTGGTTGCTGGCGAGTTGGTTGGCGTAGCCGATGGCGGCAAGCTGGCCGTCTGCGCCCTGGGCGGCGAATTGCAGGCGTTCAAGCTGACGAGCGTCGGATTGCAGGTTGCGCTGCTGCTGGTTAAGCCCGCGAAACAGCGCGTCGTTGGCCGCTTTTTGGGACTCGGACGCCAGGCGGCGGTTTTTTTCCATCGCGGCTTTTTCGGCCGATGTGCAGCCACCGGAGCCGTTAAAACAGGGCGAGCTGCGGTAATAGGCCACATCCTGGAACTTGCCCAGGTAGGCATCGAGGCTGCCAAGCTGGTTCTGGTAATGCTGGAGCGTGTTGGTGGCCTGGACCAGATCATTGATGGTGGTCTGGGCCTGATCCCAAATGTAAGCGGCCGGAGCCATGGTGTTTTGCAGTTGGTTTTCGTACTGCTGGAGCTGGGTTTGATACTGCTCAATTTGCTTGAGCGTCTGCGCAACGGCCTCCATCGCTGACATCATGTTTTGCGACAGGTTGGTGCCGTCGACAACCGGAATGCCCGCCCGTGCTGGCACGGACGTGGTCAACGCCAGGGAGATGGCGAGCGCGGCCATTTTAGCCGCTAAAATACGTTCTTTTTGCATGATTGAGTGCTCTTAGTGTTGTCGTAACTAAGTTGCACCCACCAACCTGTAGCGGCTCGCCGGATATGGCTGCAAACCGCTACCCCTGCTGAACGTCAGCGGTGAATGTGGACCTCTACAGAGATAGCTCGTTACTTACTATCCCGGCGTCCGACCTGCGCGACACCGTTAAAACGCGCGGCCGCATTGTTGTTGAACATCGGTGTCATTGTCCTTGGGGACGGTTAGGCTTCCCAAGGGTTAATAGTGTCTACGCCCGCCGCTTCAAACGGGCTGACGTCTCGCGTGGCGACGATCATGCCATTGGCGGCGGCCGTCGCGGCGATATATCCGTCGGCTGCGCCGATTGCCAGGCCGGCTGCCCGTGCCTTCGCCATCAGCTCGGCGTAGGCTTTCGATGCCGACATATCGAACGGCAGCACCCGCCCGGCAAACAGCGGCAGAATTTGCTTTTCCAGGCTCTCTTGCAACCCGTCACGGCGTTTGCCGGCAGGCAACGATGCCATCCCGAAACGCAGTTCGGCCACCGTGATTGCCGACAGGTAAAGCGTTTCGAGCGCCTGCGCGTCAATCCATTCAATCACCCGGGCTTCGGGGGCCTGACGCAGTGGCTCCGAAACGACATTGGTATCCAGTACGATCATTCAAACGTCATCGGCTTGGCAGGGGTCTTGTCGCGCACCTGCTCGATGGTTTTAAGATCTTCATCGGTCAACTTGGCCCGACGGCCGATTTCGGCCAGCAGAGAACCCAGTTTCTTCCGGCCTTTCGGCTTTACGGCATTTTCCAGGATGTCGCGGATTTCCGCTTCGGCGCTGCGCCCATGCTGAGCAGCCAGCACCTTCAGGGCACGATGCACCTCATCCGGCACATTTCTAACAGTGATAGACGGCATGATTTCAAACCCCGCACTTGCTTTACATGACTGCATTTTAGCACACTGCAAGCATTGAACAAATTTTACCGCGCCCGCCCCTTGCTCTGCCGCCTCGCCTTCTTGGCGTCCAGCTCCGCCCGTAGCTTGGCCTTGCGGCGCTCCTGCTCGCTCGGCCCTGGCGGGGTCGGTGTGCTGACGGCCTTGTTTCCAAGACTCAGCGCATCGAGTTGAGACAGGGTTTGCAGCCGGTTACGGCGCATCGGCGGCGACTCCTGGCCGATTGGCGTTACTCCCGACCGTTTGGCCCGCTCCTGGACCCCGGTTGTACCCTGGCTGTTGGCCAGGGCCTGGCGACGGCGTTCCAGACCGGCATCCGCGAACCTAACAGGCAGTTGCCCATCCACGGCCGCCCGGATCACTCGGGCCTTGAACTCCGGCGAGCCATACACGGTAATGCGGTCGCCATAACGCTCCATCGCCAGCCGTAGCGCATTCTGGATACCTGTCTGGTCGGATTCCCTGGATACCTGGAGCCTGTCACCATCGTCGCGCACTGCACTGGAGCCGGCCCGGTAAATGATGGTGCCCTTCTTGGTGATGTTGTCGATCACCGCCGCATGACCGGGCTTTGCCCGCCCCTCTCCCTTGAGGGTATTGCCCTTGAGGCCCTGAGCGGCCTCTCTGGCCCGCAGCGCGGCCAGGGCCTCGGCATCGCCCTGCAGGGCCTCCCGCTTGAGCCAATCGGCCCAAGTGCGCTTTCCGTGGGCCTCATGGATGGCCTGCCGTTCTTCCCGGTACTGCTTATGGATGGCGTCAATGTCGGCTTTCAGGGCACTGCTGGCCTGGGCATACAGGAGCTTTTGGGTCAGCTTGCCGCCGCCGGCAAGCTTGATGGCCGCCCGCCTCGCCCTGCCGTTCATCTTGGCGTGCTCAATCCGGCGGTCTTTCTGTCGCCGGGCTTTATCCAGGGCGGCCGTTTTGTTGGCCGCCGCTGTCGCCTGCTCTGACTTGTACCGGGCGTAAAGCGCGCTGGTGTTCACCCGCAGCCGTACCGGATCTTTGCGGTACTGTCGGCGGGGCCTGGCCTGTTGCGCCTGGTCAGGCTCGAACGGGCCAAAACGGGCTTCCAGCTTCGGCTTGGAGAAATCCCGCCCCAGGGTGCTCGCCTTGACCATAACGTCATCGCCGGCCATCACCACCAACCCATTGCCCCGCCCCCGGAGTTCCAGGCCGTTGTAACGCATCACCCGGTGCAGCTCACCCCAGGACTGCGCGGCCTTGAGTTCGTCCAGGCACTCGCGCTTGATCCAGCCGATCAGGCTTTCAATGCCGGCGTGGCGCTCCATGTCGGCCGCCCGGGCCTCGGCACCACGCCGGCGCGGCATATGATTGTCCCGCTGCAACCCGTAATCCCGCTCCATGGCTTCGCACAGCTCGGCCAGCGTCTGGTGTGGGTAGTAGGGCTCGTGGATGGTGTTCCGCGTCGGGTGGATCTTGTTGATGGCGATATGGATATGCAGGTTGTCGGTGTCGTTGTGAACGGCACTGATACGCTGGTGCTCGCCAAAGCCCAGTCCCTCGCAAATACGATCCTCGATGGCAGCCAGGGTCTCGGCTTCAACCTGCTCCCCAGCCCGGAAGCTGACAATCAGGTGATAGGTTTTGTCACTCTTCGCCCTGGTATTGGCAAACTGGGTCGCCAGCACTTCGCTGATCGCGTCCCGGACCGAATGCGCCTCGCAATTGGTCAGCCGAACGGCCCCCAACCGATGCTCCTTGCTCTGTTTGTCGGTGATGTAATTCACCAACCCGGCAAAGTCGGATTTGCCCTGTGAGCGCATGGCAACGTGTTTGGCTATCATGACTCGGCCTTCGGCCGAAGTATGGACTCCATGAGGAGGCTCATCTGCTCCTGCGTCGCCTCGATGCGGCCCAGAACCGCCAGGATGGTATTGGCCCCGACTCCGGCCACCCTGGCGTCATTCGTCAGCCAGAGTTTCAGCAGGCCACCCAGGCGGCCCAGGTCGCCATTCACCCTGACCAGTTCGCGCACCTGCTCGGCATCGGTCACACCGCGAACCTGGTAGCCCTGGCCGACCAAGCGCAGATAGGTCGAGGCGCTATGACCCGCCCTCCTGGCGTTGGTCTCGATGGCCGCCCTTTCCTCGGGCAGGCAATAGACCTTGATCGGATTACTGCCCTTTCTCGTTGGCTTGTTCTCGCTTGTCTCCATGTCACCGTCCTCTTCGTGATTGCCAGCTGAGCTGGACGGCCCCGCAGGGCAGGATGAACGTTGAGCACCGCAGGTGCGAATAAGGGCCAGTGAAGAGGCTCCGCCATGCTTGCATGGTGGGCCTACTTCACACATCCTGCCCGCACCTCGGCGTTGATTCTTGCGCGTACGCCATGTGCAAAGCATCGCTATTACCGTGCACTCGTCGTGTAATCCTGTGGAATCGCACACAATCAGCCTTAAACAGCGCAGTAGCTGATGCTTGCAGCGATAATGCAGCGCGCCAACAGTGGTAAAACAGCGCTCTAATCGTGTTCGCCCCATGGCAGCTGACCTTGCGCTTTACACCTTGGAATACACAGGTTTCCACCCGCTTTCCCCACTACCAGCCCGGCCGCCCCTCAAATGTCAATAACGCCAAAGTGCCGTGCCTCAAGCCGTCAACCAGACCAAAATGCTGACTCCAGGTGGCAATACAACCGTAACCGGCGCCCCCAGGTGTCAATCAAGCCGGATGGCTGCCCCTCAAATGTCAATAAAACCGAGGCCCGCCCCTCAAGTGTCAATAAACCACGCCATAGCAATTCCTTTGCGGCGCTCCTTTGTCTTCTCCGGCAGCACTGTAGCCGGAGGCCAACTCGGACCTGGCAACCCTCCCCTCCTGGCGTTCAACCATCGGCCATAGGCCGATTGATAAAGCCCGACAAGGGCTTTATCAAGAAAGGTGTAATCGCCCGCATCAAGCGGGCGGTTATACCGCCTGGATATCCTGAAATATCCTGAAGATCCTGCTAAAACGGCAAAAATTCGGGCGGCTGTACCACGCTTCCGGGCGGTTGTGCCACGCCTTCGGGCGGGTACGCCACGCTATCGGGCGGCTGTGCCACGCTTCACCCTATTATCATCAGTGATTTCTATCCCCAGCTCGGCAAGCCCAGCGGCATCATGTTTCAGTCGTCTACGCCCATCCCGCACGGCCTGGCCAGCAACATCATCACCGCATACGGCACGGATCAGGGTATCCATATGCCAGCCCCCAGCTGGATCATGCTTATGGGTCAGCACATGGCGAGCTACCGCTTGACTGATCCCATGCTTGAGCCTGGTGATAGGCGCCGGCTGGTAGTGAAGGGATAAGTCGTGCTCCAGCAGCATGACCAGGGCAACTCCCAACCGGACACGCCACAGGTTGCGTTTTCCCCTGGTCAGAGGGTCGGGACGAGTCATCGGTGATGGTATTACGTGATCGATCAGGCCCCCGATAATTGGGAAATCAAACTGCGGCGTCTCTATAGTGATGGTCGCCGCCCGCAGTTCAGCCAACAGCTTCTCAATCTGGGTAAGGCTGTATTGATGATCGGACATTGTCCGGCGAAGCTTCGCAGGGTCTACCAGAAGCTCCACTCCGCCATCCGACACATCCCGCTTCCGCTCGGCAACATACAGCATGGATTCCATAAGGTCGGCATGGCGCTGTCCGAGCCTGCCGGTTACTCGACAGCGACCAAAGCAGGTGTCCATCCATTGCCCCTTGCGTTCTCGGGGACGCTGAGTGGGTTGATAGATCATCACACGAGCCTGTAACGCCGTGCTGGTGGGAGCGACCTTGTTACCAGTTGTCATCACCAATCCCTGCCACTGCTTTCGGCTTCACAAACTGCTGCCGCTTTTGCCGCTCCAGAACGGCCGGCTTGAGTACGCCCCCTTCATGTCGGCGCAACCAACGTTCGGGAAAAGGTGCGCCGTAATTGGCTTTGCTTACGCCAAAGCGGACGAAGTAACCCCGCTGGCCGTCATCCACTCCCCATTCCTCGGCCTCCCCTGGCGTCATGCCTGAGAGGTAGGATTGCCAACGGATGTTATCGACCAGCACAGATGAGCCACGGCTGGCTTGCTGTTGGTCGCCAGCGCCCATCATGGCCGCTCCCTTGCTGGAATGATGCAGAAATACGATGGCGCAGCCCGTTTCGGCGGCGATGGCCTCCATCCGGCCAATCACCTGCGACATGGGCCCGCTGGCATTCTCTTCCTCGATATGGAAACGGCGCAGTGTATCCAAGATCAGCAGGCGTCGACCCTCTGCAACCTGCCTGAGGCCATCAAACCATGCCGAAGACATAATGTCGGGGCACCTGCCAATCAATGGCTCAACCAGCAGTCCATCAGCCACCGCCTGCTGCTGTGGAGGCGTGAGGTAGCTTCCCAGGACGTGCAGCCGATGATGGATAGCCGCAGTCGGATCTTCGGCTGGCAGGTAAGCCACGGCGCCGGAGGGAAACTCGCCAATATCCAGCAGGTCGGGACCACCGGCAATCTGTGCCGCCAGTTGCAAGGCCAGCATGGACTTACCCGCCCCGCCAGGCGACACAATAGCCCCCACGGTTCCCGCAACCATATTCGGCAAAACGTAATCAATCGCCGGCGGCAGCTCAGTAAAAGCCGTCATAAGATCAAGGGCCATACTGTCAACCTCCGATAGTCTGGCCGGGTCGCATAGCCTGGATTCCTGAAGATTTACGCTCTTCAATCCATTCTTCGACCTCCGACAGATCCCAGGCGACGTTTCTGCTTGTAAGCACAATGCGGCGCGGAAATTCGCCTCGCTGCTCCAGGTTGTAGATTGTCCGTGCTGAAAGCGGGATCATCTCCAGGAGCGCTTTTCTATTGATGAGTGTCTTGTGTGCCATTGTTTGCATGTGTTTACCTCCAACAACCAGTGAAGGCTTGATCATGTCCAACAATGCTACTTGATTAAGGCTATTAGTTGGCTAAAATGGTTGACATGAAAAATAAACCAAACATCGTCGTCTGGGAGAACTGTGACCCGGCCGTTTCAGCAGCCATCCGGCAGTTTGAGGAACGCTGGCAGCCATACTCAGTGTCTTCACGGCGCTACCCCATAGTGCGCCTAATAGAGGAAGTGATCGATCCCGCTGTGGCCGCCTACATGGCGACCCTTCCGGTGAGTTATACAGGCTATGTCCCTGGTGCCGGCACAGGAGTGGGGCTCAGCGCCATCATTCGACTGGTGGGGCTTGAGGCCATGGTTCGCATGCAACGTCAGTTGTTGCGCCAGTTCATCAAGACGGAAGATCGGCAGACTACGAGAGACCAGTGCTTTGTTGCGACTCTTGAATCCTTGGTCGGTTTGGTTTGGGACTGCGCGTGCAAGCGCCCCAAGAAGTCAGTCTCCAAAAAGGGAGTCAACCTAAATGGTCAACGCAAACATGGCTTTTGCGAGTTCTGCGGCAACCCGACAGAGTTCGCCGCCTTTATGACGACGGTAGCGGAAGAGCAGATCAATGATGCCGAACTCGAAGACCACAAGAAATTCGAACTCAGCCACCAGTACTGCACCGAGCATCGCCCCAAGCTGGTAAATGGCGAGTGGAACCCCGCATACAGACAAGCAAAACGTTCCCTGGCACAATTTAATATCGAACTCGCCAGGCTAACTCATCAGTGCGCCAATCGTTCCAAACCTCACGCCATGTCTGGCGATGAGCTGATCGACAGCTATTTCTTCCAATTAATGCTGCGGCTAACCTTGCAGCCAGCAGATAAAGCCGAGTTGCGTCACCTTGCCCGTTGGATGGTAGATTCCAAGTTGTCGGACACCAAGAAAAAGATGCTGGTACTACAGAAATCTGGATCCAACCAGTCTGAAATTGGGCAACGTATACTAAACAGCGAACAACAGCCTATGACGCGCCAAGCTGTGTCTAAAGCGTTGGCGACAGTTCGAAAGGAATTCCGATTATGAAGTCCGCCGAGGCTGAAGAGGAATTTTAGCGGCTAAAATCACGATGAGGCTTTGAGTTCTCTAAGAAATCAGGGCATATTTAGCTGTTGCTTGAGTACTTAACTCCCCCTATCTGAGAACGGCGAAAACTTGTAGCCTAGGTTGGTCAGGCTCCAATAAAATCATCAAAGGACTGTTGATTATGATCACCAAAATCCGTATTCGTGGGTATCGGATATACAAGGACTTCACGCTCTACCCAAACCCGAAGAAGAACATCCTGATAGGTGATAACGACGCCGGCAAATCTACCTTGATGGAGGCTGTGTCACTGGCACTTAACGGGCGAATCGGTGGCCGAAACGTGCTGGATGAGCTAAACCCGCACTGGTTCAACTCCGAGTTGGTTGATCAATTCGTTGCCGCCCGAAATGCGGGTGATAAACCATCCTTCCCCGAAATTCTAATTGAGCTGTACCTGCGTGATGATGCTGAACTCCAGGTGCTGTGTGGGGCGGTTAACACCGACGTACCTACTAATGCCTGTCCCGGTGTGTTCCTACGGATATTCCCGAATGAGGAATACCAGGACATGTTGGACGAATGGTTGAAGGCCCCAAGCGAGCTATTGCCCGTGGAGTACTATATGTACGAGTGGCGTTCGTTTGCAGACTGTGAGTTGATTAAGCGCCCGAGAGTCCTGTCTGTTGCTACAATTGATTCCCGCACAGTTAAGTCCACAACCGGTGTGGACTACCATTTACGGCAGATCCTGAGCGATCATCTAGAGCCCCCTGAGAAGGCGGCAATATCGCTGGACTACCGAAAGATCAAAGCATCGATGACTGAGGGGGCGCTTGCACCGATCAATGCTCGCATCGCGGAGTTGGGTGCTGCGCTGCAATCCGAGCCCATGGCTCTAGCTATGGATCAGACATCCAGGACATCCTGGGATAGCGCCATTACTCCTCACGTAGATCGTGTGCCATTTGCAATGGCAGGGCTTGGCCAGCAGGCAGCGATAAAGATCTCTCTAGCTATGAAACGGCATGCAGCTAAGGTGAAGATTGTGATGATCGAGGAGCCCGAAAATCACCTCTCCCATACCAGCCTGAGAATTTTGCTGGACCGTATTGAGTCGCTGGCCTCGGATGAGCAGCAGCTCTTCATCTCGACTCACAGTACCTACGTGTTGAACCGACTTGGTCTGGATGCCTTACATCTTCTGAACCGTAACCAAGTGTCGAAAATTACTGACCTGTCTCCAGAAACTGTCCGTTATTTCCAGCGACTGCCTGGATACGACACCTTGCGGTTGGTTCTGGCAAGAAAGGTGGTGCTGGTTGAAGGGCCTTCCGATGAAATAATCTTCGAGCGAGTGTTTAAAGATCGATTCGGACATAGTCCAATGGAGGCTGGGGTTGATGTCGTCAGCATGCGTGGGCTTGCTCTCGCGCGTTGCTTGGAGCTATGCCAGGCTATCGACAAGCCGGTAGCGGTCATGCGAGACAACGATGGAGTCGAGCCCGAGGAGCTAAGAGAGACCGTTAAGCAGTGGCTGGACGGCAAAAAGCGGGAGCTTTTCATCGGCGCTGTGGCTGATGGACGAACTCTTGAACCTCAGTTGGTCAAAGCGAATGGAGAAGAGCATCTAAGAGAGGTACTAGGAATCGCTGCAAGGGCTTGTTTGGATACCTGGATGACGCGCGAGAAGACCGAAGGAGCGATACGAATCGCCGAGTCAGATAAGCCTTTGACGCCGCCAGGGTATATGAGCGCAGCTGCAGAGTTCATCCAGCATGTCTAACTTCCTTACTTTAGCGGTGGCTGGCGGTCGTAAGACCCAAAGTCTAGTGAATCACTGCCAAGCATTGCCCTCAGAGCGTAAGGTTGCGCTACTGACGTTCACTCAAACGAACCAACAGGAGGTGAAGGCTAGGCTAACTGCTCAGGCTGGCCATGCCACTGGAGTGGAGGTCATGGGGTGGTACACGTTTCTGCTCAGGCATTTTGCAAAGCCATTTCTGCGCTTCAAGTTTCCTGGTGAGCGAGTCGGGGGCTTCGATTTTGACGGGCGTCCAGGCAGATTTGCGCGAGGCAAAAGCAGGTTCATGACTGCCGACAACAGAATCTTTAGCTGCGAGCTAGGCCGGCTGGCTTTTGAATTAATGGAGGCCACACCGGCGCTGCTAAACCGCTTGGAATGCATCTACGACGAAATCCTAATCGACGAGGTTCAGGATCTTGCTAGCTACGATTGGGAGATCTTACAGTTGCTACTGCATTCCAATATTGAAGTGCGGTTGGTTGGTGATGTGCGTCAGGCCGTTCTCTCCACAAATCCTCGAGGGCGCAAGAACAAGCAGTTTGGTTACGCCGCTTCGTTGGAATGGTTTCTAGAGCGCGAGGCAGAAGGCTGCCTAAACATCACCTATGCAACGATTACTTATCGGTGCAGGGAGGAAATTGCGGCCTTTTCGGACAGCATTTTTGATGCGAGATGGGCCTTTCCGAGGACCACATCAGAAAACAATGATGAGACGGGGCACGACGGTGTTTACCTGGTGCGTTCCGAGCATGTCTATGAGTACATGGCCCAGTTCAGCCCTCAATGTTTAAGGTACAGTATAAGCTCGGCCAAACATCTGGATCTTCCATTCCAGAATTTCAAAGGGGTTAAAGGTGCCACCTTTGAGCGTGTGCTGATTGCTCCTACCAAAAACATAGAAAACTTCATCAAGAACGGAACACCTTTGGAGTCGACAGCTGCTGCAGCGTTTTACGTTGCAGTCACCCGCGCCAAGCAAAGCCTTGCAATCGTGCTCGACCTGCCAGGG
The DNA here is from genome assembly GCF_002407485.1 of Zobellella denitrificans. NCBI lineage: Bacteria > Pseudomonadati > Pseudomonadota > Gammaproteobacteria > Aeromonadales > Aeromonadaceae > Zobellella > Zobellella denitrificans. The sequence continues at coordinate 2,573,817 of NZ_CP012621.1, forward strand.
AAGTCTCACCTGCAATACTGGGCTCCCTGACTCCGGCCAGGCCAACTACAGTGCCGCTAATGGCCAATTCTGCCAGTCGCCGCTGACCGCTTTGGGCCGAAAGCTACAGTTGGCCGCGTCCGCAACGTGCGCTAAGCAAAATATCTGGCGTTATGACAGTACCTGCTGAAAGAAACAGCTACACACTCGATACATCGAGTCTGACTAGCGTATACAGGTTACCTATGCGTTCAGCTAAAAAAGATTAGCAAGCACTTCCGACAGTCCACTCATCAATCATATCTGCCCAGTCCTGTAACATGGCTGTGCGCTGCTCGCGGTACTCGGCTTTGTTGTACACCGCCCTTACCCCCTTCTGCTCGTGGGCTAGGCATTTCTCGATCCAGTCGGTATTGTAGCCCGCTTCGTGCAACAGGGTACTGGCGGTGCGGCGCAGATCATGGGGGCCGAACTTGGCCAGGGGCTGCCCTTCTTTCTGAGCCAGCTTATAGGTCAGGTCCATCACCCTGTTCAGGGTGGCACTGCTCATGGGCAAGTCGGAGTCGTAACGGGACGGCAGAACGTAGTCTGAGCCACCCGAGAAGGTCTTGAGGGCAATGAGAATATCCAGGGCCTGCCGGGATAGGAACACCAGGTGGGGGTTCCGTCGCTTCATCCGCTCCTTGGGGATGGTCCACAGCGCCTCGCTGAAGTTAATTTCGCTCCAGGTGGCATTGGTCAGCTCGCTTTTGCGCACCATGGTCAGCAGCAACAGCTTGACCGCCGCCCGGATGGAGGGCGATGTACCGATCCGCCCCATGTACTCATACATGAGCCGGATTTCCTCCGGCGACAGGGTACGGTCTCGCGGCTCAAACCTGGCAATGCTGGTGGGCCTTACCAGGTCGGCCGGGTTCTCTACCTTCTGCCCTCGCTCGATGGCCCAGCGATAAACCTGGAGCACAATGTCACGGGTATGAACGGCCGTCGCAGGGGCGCCTCGCTCCACAATGGCATCGGTCAGCATGCGCAAATCTTCATGGGTGATCTCGGTCAGCTTCTGATTACCGAATTTCTTCTCCAGTTCCCGGGCATAAACCGAGCGGCGCATATCACGGGTAGAGTCCGCCATCTGGTAGCCCCGCAGCCACTTTTCCGCCCAGGCACCAAAGGTTTCGGCGTCTTTCACCCGGGCCTTGTTCCGGGCTTTCTCCTTGGCCGGTGACTTGCCATCGGCCACCATGCGCTTGGCTTCATTCAGCCGCTCCCGGGCTTCCGCCAGGGTAATGCCGCCCACGCCATAACGACCGAAGGTGATCGTCTCCTGCCGACCATGGATGGAATAGTTGTAACGGAACGAGACGGTGCCGGCCGGCGTCACGGCCACATAGAGGCCATCCCGGTCGTTCACCTTGTAGAGCTTCTCCCTGGGCTTGAGGTTACGCAGCTTGGTATCGGTCAGCATGAGTCTTGTCCTTCGTCGGTTTTGATACCATGCTGAAAACACCCCACAAAATAGCCATTAATTTATTTAAAAACAGCTAGTTATTGACTTTTGATACCATGAGTTCACAAGGCAGCGCAGCATGGTATCGGCTCTCGCTTATGGCATCACCCGCTGATAATACCACCCTGAATACCACGCTCAAGACCTGCTTGGGGCTGCCAAATCTTGCCAGACAGTGCAGACACCAGAGACAAAAAAGCCCATTAAAACATGGGCTTAAGTGTCATTTTATGCCGGTTGGTGCCAGCTGTTACCTAACGCGTGATCATTCCCACTCGATGGTGGCGGGCGGCTTGCCGGAGATGTCGTACACCACGCGGCTGATGCCGTCGATTTCGTTGATGATCCGGTTGGACACATGCCCCAGGAAGTCGTAGGGCAGGTGCGCCCAGTGGGCGGTCATGAAATCGATGGTTTCCACCGCGCGCAGGGACACCACCCAGTCGTACTTGCGGGCGTCGCCCATCACGCCGACCGAGCGCACCGGCAGGAAGACGGTGAAGGCCTGGCTGACCTTGTTGTACAGGTCATGCTTGTGCAGCTCCTCGATGAAGATGGCGTCGGCCCGGCGCAGCAGGTCGCAGTATTCCTTCTTCACTTCGCCCAGCACCCGCACGCCCAGGCCCGGGCCCGGGAAGGGGTGGCGGTAGAGCATGTCGTAGGGCAGGCCCAGTTCCAGGCCGACCTTGCGCACCTCGTCCTTGAACAGCTCCTTCAGCGGCTCGACCAGCTTGAGCTCCATGTCTTCCGGCAGGCCACCCACGTTGTGGTGGGACTTGATCACGTGCGCCTTGCCGGTGGCGGAGCCGGCGGATTCGATCACGTCCGGATAGATGGTGCCCTGGGCCAGCCACTTCACGTCCTGGATCTTGCCCGCTTCCTCGTCGAACACCTCGATAAACACCCGGCCGATGATCTTGCGCTTGGCTTCCGGATCGTTTTCGCCGGCCAGGGCGGCCAGGAAGCGCTGCTCGGCGTTGACGTGCACGATATTGAGGCCGAAGTGATCGCCGAACATTTCCAGCACCTGGTCCGCCTCGTTCAGGCGCAGCAGGCCGTTGTCCACGAACACGCAGGTCAGCCGCGGGCCTATGGCCCGGTGCAGCAGCATGGCGGTCACGGAGGAGTCCACGCCGCCGGACAGGCCCAGCAACACCTTGCCGTCGCCCACCTGCTCGCGGATGCGGGCCACCGCGTCCTCGATGATGGAGGCCGGGGTCCACAGCGCCTCGCAGCCGCAGATGCCGCGCACGAAGTGCTCCAGCATGCGCGCGCCCTGGCGGGTGTGGGTCACCTCGGGGTGGAACTGCACGCCGTAGAAACGGCGCTGCTCGTCGGCCATGGCGGCGAAGGGGCAGTTGCCAGTCTGGGCCACCTTGGTGAAGCCTTCGGGCAGGGCCACCACCTTGTCGCCGTGGCTCATCCACACGTCGAGCAGGGCGTTGCCCTGGTCGTCAATGGCGTCTTCGATGTTGGCGAACAGGGCGCACTCGGCCACCCGCTGCACCTGGGCATAGCCGAACTCCCGCTCGCTGGAGCCGGCCACGGCGCCGCCCAGCTGTTCGGCCATGGTCTGCATGCCGTAGCAAATGCCGAACACCGGCACCCCGGCGTTGAACACATACTCCGGCGCCCGCGGGCTGCCGGCCTCGGTGACGGACTCGGGCCCCCCGGACAAGATGATACCGTTCGGATTGAAGTCGCGGATCTGAGCTTCGGTCACGTCCCAGGCCCACAGCTCGCAGTACACCCCGAGCTCCCGCACCCGGCGGGCGATGAGCTGGGTGTATTGGGAGCCGAAGTCCAGAATCAGGATCCGGTTATCATGAATATTCTTGGTCATCGTCTTCCTACTAGTTTCAAGGGCCGCCTGTGGGGGGCCAGACGGCAATAGAAAAACGGGGGATTGCTCCCCCGTTTGTTGCTTTCGGGTTCAGCCCAGCCGGTAGTTGGGGGCTTCCTTGGTAATGGTCACATCGTGGACATGGGATTCCTGGATGCCGGCGCCGGATATCTTAACAAATTCCGCCTTGGTGCGCAGGTCGTCGATGGTGGCGCTGCCGGTCAGGCCCATGGCGCTGCGCAGGCCGCCCATCTGCTGGTGGATGATTTCCTTGAGCTTGCCCTTGTAGGGCACCCGGCCTTCGATGCCTTCCGGCACCAGCTTGTCGGCGGCGTTGTCGGTCTGGAAGTAGCGGTCGCTGGAGCCCTTGGTCATGGCGCCGAGCGAACCCATGCCCCGGTAGGACTTGAAGGAACGGCCCTGGAACAGCTCGATTTCACCGGGGGATTCCTCGGTGCCGGCGAACATGGAGCCCATCATCACACAGTGGGCGCCGGCGGCCAGGGCCTTGGCGATATCGCCGGAGAAACGGATGCCACCGTCGGCGATCACCGGAATGCCGGTGCCCTTCAGGGCCTCGACCGCGTTGGCCACGGCGGTGATCTGGGGTACGCCGCAACCGGTCACGATACGGGTAGTACAGATGGAGCCGGGGCCTATGCCGACCTTGACCGCGCTGGCGCCGGCCTCGGCCAGGGCGAGCGCGCCGGCGGCGGTGGCCACGTTGCCGCCGATGATCGGCAGGTTCGGATAGGCCTTGCGGGTTTCACGAATACGTTCCAGCACCCCTTCGGAGTGGCCGTGGGAAGAGTCGATCAGCAGCACGTCCAGGCCGGCGGCCACCAGGGCGGCGATGCGTTCTTCGTTGCCCGGCGCGGCACCCACGGCCGCACCCACCCGCAGCCGGCCCTGGTCGTCCTTGCAGGCGTTGGGCTTGCTCTCGGCCTTCTGGAAGTCCTTGGCGCTGATCATGCCGGTCAGCTGGCCATTGGCGGCCACCACCAGTACTTTCTCGATGCGATGCTCCTGCATCAGGGCCTCGACCTGCTCCCGGGCAGCACCCACCTGCACCGTCACCAGCCGCTCCTTGCCGGTCATGACCTCGTGCACCTTCTTGCTCATGTCCTGTACGAAACGGACATCCCGCCCGGTGATGATGCCGACCAGTTCCCCCTCGGCCGTCACTACCGGGTAACCGGCAAATCCGTTCTGGCGGGTCAGTTCCCGCACGTCGGCGATGGTCATGTCCGGACGGACGGTGACCGGATCGGACACCACGCCGCTCTCGAACTTCTTGACCTTGCGCACCTGCGCCGCCTGCTGTTCGATAGACATGTTCTTGTGAATAAAGCCGATGCCCCCTTCCTGGGCCAGGGCGATGGCCAGATCGGCCTCGGTCACCGTGTCCATGGCGGCGGAAACGATAGGAATGTTAAGATTGATTTCCCGGGTCAGGCGGGTGCGGAGATCGGCCGTGTTGGGCAGCACGGTGGAATGGGCTGGGACCAGCAGTACATCGTCAAAGGTCAGGGCGTCTTGGGCAATCCTAAGCATCGCAATATTCACCATAGGTTGGGGGAAAAATATTGCCGACAAATTGTAGGCATCCGCCCCCCTCCGGTAAAGCGATTTTTGTTATTTTGGCAAATTAAGCGCAAAATATCGGGCAAAGCCGTTTATTTTTATATAAAAATACTACTCAGGGGCCATTTTGTATCAGGAAAAGTTAACGGACATCTACACGGTCAGCCGCCTCAACCGCCAGGCCCGTTTGCTGCTGGAAGGCGAAATGGGCGCGGTCTGGCTGACCGGGGAAATCTCCAACCTGGCCACGCCGGGATCCGGCCACTGGTACTTCTCGCTCAAGGACAACCAGTCCCAGCTGCGTTGCGCCATGTTCCGCGGCAACAACCGCAGCGTCACCTTCCGGCCCAAAGACGGCGATCAGGTACTGATCTTCGGCAAAGTCACCCTGTACGAGCCCAGGGGCGACTACCAGTTGGTGGCCCAGACCATGGCACCCGCCGGCGAGGGCCTGCTCAAGCAGCAGTTCGAGGCGCTCAAGCAGCGGCTCAGTGCCGAGGGCCTGTTCGACGCCGGGCGCAAGCGCCCCCTGCCCGCCCATCCGGCCCGCATCGGCATCATCAGCTCGCCCACCGGCGCGGCCCTACACGACATCCTCACCGTGCTGGCCCGGCGCGCACCCCACCTGCGGGTGGTCCTCTACCCCAGCCAGGTGCAGGGCGAGGCGGCGGTGCCCCAGTTGCTGTCGGCCCTGGCCGCCGCCAACCGCCGGGCGGAAACGGATCTGCTGATCCTGGCCCGGGGCGGCGGCTCGCTGGAAGATCTCTGGTGCTTCAACGACGAACGGCTGGTACGGGCCATCGCCGCTTCCGCCCTGCCGGTGGTCAGCGCCATCGGCCACGAGGTGGACATCTCCCTGAGCGATCTGGTGGCCGACTTGCGTGCCCCCACCCCCTCCGCCGCCGCCGAACTGGTCAGCCGGGACGGCGAGGCGCAAATCCTGCAATGGCACCAGTGGGGCCAGCGGCTGGCCTCGGCCCAGCGCCGCTACCTGCAGGGCCAGGGCCTGCGCCTGCGGCAACTGGAGCAGCGCCTCGGCCGCCAGCATCCCGAACGCCGCCTGCAGCAACAGGCCCAGGGCCTGGACCAGCTGCAGTTACGCCTGTCGCGGGCCTGGCAGCGCCGGCTGGAGCAGGCCGGGCAACGCCTGGAAGCCCTGCGCCTGAGGCTGCAGTACCAGCATCCGGCCCGCCGCCTGCAAGACGGGCGGGAACGGCTGCACCACCTGGAGCGGCGGCTCGCCGGCCTGCTGGACCGCCGGCTGGAGCAAAACCGGCACCGGCTGGCGCTGGCCGCCTCCCGGCTCGACGCCATGAGTCCGCTGGCCACCCTGTCCCGGGGCTACAGCATCACCCTCTGCAACGATCAGCTGGTCACCGACGCGTCCCGGCTCGCACCCGGGGACGAGCTGCGCACCCGCCTGGCCCGGGGCGAGGTGCTGAGCCGGGTGCTGGAAGTCAAAGGGGACGCCTGAGCGTCCCCTTTTCCCTTAACCCGCCACCGGCTCCCCTGCCGGCAAGGCCTCGTCATCGCCCTCGTCCCGCCCCTGCAGCCGGTAGTGGGCGATCATCTGCTCCAGCACCCTGCACTCGGCCACCAGCTGCAAGCTGGCGGTGGCGGCGGAATGAGCCTGCACCAGGGTATCGCCGGACGAATCCCGCACCCGGGTGATATTGCGGCTCACCTCGGAGCAGACCGCGCTCTGTTCGTCCGCCGAGGCCGCCACCTGGGCGTTGAGCTCGTTGATGCGAGCCACCTGCCCGATGATGGCCTGCAGCGAGTCCATCGCCGCCTGGGTACGTTCCACGCTGTCCACCGTCTGCCCTTCCGCCTTCTCGATGGCGGAAACCGCATCCTTGGCCTCGCTCTGCAGCAGGCGGATCATGCCGGTGATCTCCTCCGCCGACTGCTGGGTACGCAGCGACAGGGTGCGCACCTCGTCCGCCACCACCGCGAAGCCCCGGCCCGACTCTCCCGCCCGGGCCGCTTCAATGGCCGCGTTGAGCGCCAGCAGGTTGGTTTGCTCGGCAATCCCCTTGATCATGTCCAGCACCTTGTCGACCTGATCGCAGCGCCCGTCCAGGGTACGGATCACCTCATCGATACGGCCGATCTCGCCGCGCAGGGCCTGGATACCGGAGATGGCCACCTGGGCCTGATCATTGGCGGTCAGGGCGAAGGCATGGCTCTGCTCGGAGGTCTCGGCAGTCAGGCGGGCATTCTCCCTCACCTCCCGGGCCGAGGCTTCCATCTCGTTGACGGCGGTGGCGATCAGCGCCGTTTCCCCGTCCTGGGCCTTGACCGAGCTGTCGGTACTCTGGGCGCCCTGCTGGATCTGATCCGCCGCCTGGTAGATGCGGCCGGTCACCTGGCGTACCTCTTGCAGGCTCTTCTGGAAACTGCCAAGCAGGCCATTGATGGCCCCGACCAGGCCGCCCAGCTCGTCCTTGCCCAGGGGCACCAGCCGGGTCGCCAGATCCCGCTCCCTGGCCAGTTGCTGCAACCGCCCGCTGATATTGAGGATGGGCCGCTTGAGGTAATGGTTCTGCACCCGCCACAACAGGAGGAAGGCGGCACCGAACACCAGCAGCAGCACGCCCCCCAGGCGCAGGTTGTTGTCGTGGATCCGGGCAAAGGTGTCGCTCAGATCGTAACTGATACGCACCGCCCCCATGACGGTGCCCTCCGGCACCTGGTGGCACTGCAGGCAGGCGGTGCCGCGGTACTCCTGGTAGGCCTTGTAGGGCTTGATCAGGGTGAGGTTGGGAATATTGTCGTCCAGGTGCAGTTCGAGCACGGTTTCGCCCTGCTCTATGGCCCGCCGGTCCAGCTCGTCCTCCACGCCCTGATCCGGCGCGCCCGGCCCGAACAGCTGGGTCACGGCCGGTGCCCGTATCACCCTCGCCTGCTGGATACCCAGCTCTTCCTGCACCTTGGTCTGCACCAGCTGACGCTGGTGGATGGCGCCGTTGACCATCAGCACATTGAGCTGATCCATATAGAGGTTGGCGGTGGTTTCAATCTTTTCCTCGGCCAGCTGCAGGGCCAGGGCCCGCTGCAACTGGGTGGACACGGCAAAGCACAGCACGAATACCAGCACGAAAATCACCAGCAGCGGCAGGAAAATCTTCCAGTTCAATGAGAGGTTACGCATTCCTTGAGACTCTCGTTCGGGTCCGTAAAAGAAAGTCATTCTAAGGTAATTGGCCGGTTAAAAAATGGTAATCCCACTCGTGCTTGATCTGGATCAAAGCCTCAAATGAAGCATTACAAAGTCAAGTTTTATCCGAGGGTCTATACTGGTTATGCAGCAGAGGAAGGCGGCCGGCTACGGTATGGCCTTCAGGAGGTAGTTATGGGTATGTCACTCAGATTGAAAGAGTACTTGGACCGACATCAGATCCCCTACGACATGGTGCATCACGCCTATTCCGAAGGGGCGGCACAGAGTGCCATCGCCGGTCATGTTCCCCTCGCCCAGATGGCCAAGGCGGTGATCCTGGAGCGGGACGACGGCAAGTCGATCATGGCGGTGATCCCCGCCGCCGACAAGGTGGACTTGCAGCGCCTGAACTATCTGGTTCATGGTGAAGTGCAGCTGGCCCCGGAGCGCACCCTGGAGCAGTGGTTCAACGACTGCGATCCCGGCGCCATCCCCGCCCTGGGCGATCCCTACGCCATCGACACCCTGGTGGACGACGCCCTGCTCGGCATGGCGGATGTCTACCTGGAAAGCGGCGACCACCGGGATCTGATCCACGTAGCGGGGGACGACTTCCGTCGCCTGGCACGGCACTGGCAACACGGCCAGTTCAGCATGAAACCGGATCCCTGGAGCAGAACGGAACGCATGTGACTGAAGCTGGAAGCTGGACGCTTGAAGCCGAAAGCTGGAAGAAAAAAGGAGCCGTTACAGGCTCCTTTTTTATGCGGTTGGCTTCTAGAGCACCGTTCAGTTTAAAATATGAGCAGTGCGATATTTCATCTGTAGGCGCCCGTTCACGTGGCGCAAGCCTGCCAACGGCATGGGCCGTGGACATTGGGCGCCGGTTTGTGCCGGCTAAAGCGGCACCTACAGCGACGGCCACAGCGGCACAAACCGGCAACTACGCAGAACCTGGCTGCCTGATGTTTAAACTATATGGTGCTCAAGCTTCCAGCTTTGTCTTACCAGCCGGTCACTTCGCGCAGTGCCTTGCCGATGTCGGCCAGGGAGCGCACGGTTTTCACTCCGGCGTCCTGCAGGGCGGCGAACTTCTCGTCCGCGGTGCCCTTGCCACCGGAGATGATGGCGCCGGCGTGGCCCATGCGCTTGCCGGGAGGAGCGGTCACACCGGCGATGTAGGACACCACCGGCTTGGTCACGTTGGCCTTGATGAAGGCGGCGGCTTCTTCCTCGGCGGTACCGCCGATTTCACCGATCATCACGATGGCCTCGGTCTCCGGATCCTCCTGGAACAGCTTCAGGATGTCGATAAAGTTGGAGCCCGGAATGGGGTCGCCACCGATGCCCACGCAGCTGGACTGGCCGAAGCCTTCGTCGGTGGTCTGCTTGACCGCTTCGTAGGTCAGGGTGCCGGAGCGGGACACGATGCCCACCTTGCCCTTCTTGTGGATGTGGCCGGGCATGATGCCGATCTTGCACTCGTCCGGGGTGATCACACCCGGGCAGTTGGGGCCGATCATGCGCACGCCGGCTTCGTCCAGCTTCACTTTCACGTCCAGCATGTCGAGGGTGGGGATGCCCTCGGTGATGGTCACGATCAGCTTGATGCCGGCGTCGATGGCTTCCAGGATGGCGTCCTTGCAGAAGGCCGCCGGTACATAGATCACGGTGGCGGTGGCGCCGGTGGCTTCGACCGCTTCACGCACGGTGTTGAACACCGGCAGGCCCAGGTGGGTGGTGCCGCCCTTGCCCGGGGACACGCCGCCGACCATCTGGGTGCCGTAGGCGATGGCCTGCTCGGAGTGGAAAGTCCCCTGGCCACCGGTAAAGCCCTGACAGATAACCTTGGTGTCTTTGTTGATCAGAATGCTCATTCTCTTATTTCCCCTGTGCGGCGTTAACGACCTGGACCGCGGCATCGGTCAGGCTGGTGGCAGCGATGATGTTGAGGCCGGACTCGGCCAGCTTCTGGGCACCGGCTTCGGCATTGTTGCCTTCCAGGCGTACCACCACCGGGACCTTGACGCCCACTTCCTTCACCGCGCCGATGATGCCCTCGGCGATCATGTCGCAACGGACGATGCCACCGAAGATGTTCACCAGTACCGCTTTCACGTTGCTGTCGGAGAGAATGATCTTGAATGCCTCGGTCACCCGTTCCTTGGTGGCGCCGCCGCCCACGTCCAGGAAGTTGGCGGGAGAGCCGCCGTGCAGGTTGACGATGTCCATGGTGCCCATGGCCAGGCCGGCACCGTTGACCATGCAGCCGATGTTGCCGTCCAGGGCCACGTAGTTCAGCTCCCACTTGGCGGCATGGGCTTCACGGGCGTCGTCCTGGGACGGATCGTGCATCTCGCGCAGCTTGGGCTGGCGGAACAGGGCGTTGGAGTCGATGTTGATCTTGCCGTCCAGGCAGTGCAGGTTGCCGGCGGTGGTGATCACCAGGGGGTTGATCTCGAGCAGGGCGAAATCATAGTCCAGGAACATCTGGCCCAGGCCCATGAAGATCTTGGTGAACTGCTTGATCTGGTCGCCTTTCAGGCCCAGTTTGAACGCCAGTTCACGGCCCTGGTAGGGCTGCGGGCCCACCAGCGGATCGATGGCGGCCTTGTGGATCAGTTCGGGGGTCTCTTCGGCGACCTTCTCGATTTCCACGCCACCTTCGGTGGAGGCCATGAACACCACGCGACGGGTGCCACGGTCGACCACGGCGCCCAGGTACAGTTCCTTGTCGATGTCGGTGCAGGACTCGACCAGGATCTTGGCTACCGGCTGGCCCTTGGCGTCGGTCTGGTAGGTCACCAGGTTCTTGCCCAGCCAGTTTTCGGCGAACTCACGGATTTCTTCCTTGGTCTTGGCCAGCTTGACGCCGCCCGCCTTGCCGCGGCCACCGGCGTGGACCTGGCACTTCACTACCCACATGTCGCCGCCGATCTTGCTGGCAGCCTCTACCGCTTCTTGCGGGTTGTCACATGCGTAGCCTTCAGATACGGGCAGACCGTATTCGGCAAACAGCTGTTTTGCCTGATATTCATGCAAATTCATGTTGCGTTTTCCGTTGTTGTGTTTGGGTTCAGGGCATAAAAACGGGTCGGGCCGCAACCCGACCTCTTGTTATTATCGCGTTACACGTCCAGCAGCAGACGGGTCGGATCTTCCAGCAGCTCCTTCACGGACACCAGGTAACCCACGGACTCGCGGCCGTCGATCAGGCGGTGGTCGTAAGACAGTGCCAGGTACATCATCGGCTGGATTTCCACCTTGCCGTTCACCGCCATGGGGCGTTCCTGGATCTTGTGCATGCCCAGGATGGCGCTCTGCGGCGGGTTGATGATGGGGGTGGACATCAGGGAGCCGAACACGCCACCGTTGGTGATGGTGAAGTTGCCGCCGGTCATGTCGTCCACGGTCAGCTTGCCGTCACGGCCCTTGATGGCCAGATCCTTGATGCTCTTCTCGATGTCGGCCAGGCTCAGGCGATCGCAGTCGCGCAGTACCGGGGTCACCAGGCCACGGGGGGTGGACACGGCGATGCTGACGTCGAAGTAGTTGTGGTAGACGATGTCGTCACCGTCGATGGAAGCGTTCACTTCCGGATAACGCTTGAGCGACTCCACCACCGCCTTCACATAGAAGGACATAAAGCCCAGACGGATGCCGTGGCGCTTCTCGAACACCTCCTGATACTGCTTGCGCAGGCTCATGATGGGGCCCATGTTGACCTCGTTGAAGGTGGTCAGCATGGCGGTGGTGTTCTTGGCTTCCAGCAGGCGCTCGGCCACGCGCTTGCGCAGACGGGTCATGGGCACGCGCTTCTCGGTGCGCTCGCCCAGGGGGATGACCGGGGCCTTGACCTCGGCGGCCGGCGCGGCCGGCTTGTTGCCGCCCTTGATAAAGGCTTCCACGTCTTCCTTGGTGATGCGACCGCCCTTGCCGGAACCAGCCAGCTTGGCCACGTCGATGTTGTGCTCGGCCACCAGGCGGCGAACCGCCGGGCTCAAGGCATCATCGGCGTCGGCCTTGGCCTCTTCCTTGGCTTCGCCATTGGCGGCAGCCGGCTTGTCCTTGGTCTCTTCACCGGCCACGGCGCCCTGCTTGAGCTTGCCGATCACCTGCTGACCCAGCACGGTGGCGCCGGCGTCTTCGAGGATGGCTTCCAGTACGCCCGCTTCGGGAGCCGGTACTTCCAGCACCACCTTGTCGGTTTCGATGTCGACGATCACTTCGTCGCGCTCAACCCGGTCACCCGGCTGCTTGTGCCAGGTAGCAATGGTGGCATCGGCGACAGATTCTGGTAGGTCGGGAACCTTGATTTCGATGGTCATCAATATGTCCTTTGTGCGTTATGCTTCAGTCAACGTCAGTGCGTCTTCGACCAACGCTTTTTGTTGTTGTAAGTGAACAGAGGTGTAACCCACGGCCGGAGATGCCGAGGCGGCGCGACCGGCATAACGCAGGTTGGCACCTGCCGGGATGGCAGCCCAGAAGTGGTGCTGGCTGCAATACCAGGCCCCCTGGTTTTGCGGCTCTTCCTGACACCAGACGAAGTCTTTCACGTGCTGGTAGTCGGCAAGAATCGCGGCAACCTCTTCCTGAGGGAACGGATACAATTGCTCGATCCGGATAATGGCCACATCCGTTTGTTCATTCTTGCGCCGGGCATCCAGCAGATCGTAATAGACCTTGCCGGAGCACAGGACAACGCGCTTGACGCCTTTGGGATCCAGCTCGTCGATCTCCCCGATGGCATTCAGGAAGGTGCCGCTCGCCAGGGTGTCCAGCTCGGACACCGCCAGCGGGTGGCGCAGCAGCGACTTGGGCGTCATCACCACCAGCGGCCGGCGCATGGGGCGCAGCACCTGGCGGCGCAGCATGTGGAACACCTGGGCCGGGGTGGTGGGCACGCACACCTGCATGTTGTGCTCGGCGCACAGCTGCAGGTAGCGCTCCAGGCGGGCGCTGGAGTGCTCGGGGCCCTGGCCTTCGTAGCCGTGGGGCAGCAGCAGGGTCAGGCCGCACATCCGGCCCCATTTCTGCTCGCCGGAGCTCAGGAACTGGTCGATCACCACCTGGGCGCCGTTGGCGAAGTCACCGAACTGGGCTTCCCAGACGGTCAGGCCTTCCGGCTCGGCGGTGGCATAGCCGTACTCGAACGCCATCACCGCCTCTTCGCTCAGCACCGAGTCGTATACCTGGAACTGGCCCTGGCTGTCGGACAGGTGGCACAGCGGGGTGTAGGTGCTGGCGTCGTTCTGGTTGTGCAGTACCGCATGGCGGTGGAAGAAGGTGCCACGGCCGGAATCCTGGCCGGTGAGGCGCACTTCGTAGCCGCTGTCCACCAGGGTGGCGTAGGCCAGCACTTCGGCAAAGCCCCAGTCCGCCAGCTTCTCGCCCTTGGCCATCAGCTTGCGGTCTTCGTAGATCTTGGCCACCTGGCGCTGCAGGGTGTGGGTCTCGGGGTAGCTGGTCACCCGGTCGCCCAGTTCCTTCAGCTTGTCCAGCGGATAGGTGGAGTCGTAGGGCATGTCCCACTCGTGGCCCAGGTAGGGTGACCAGTCGACGGAATGCTTCTCCATCGGCCGCCATTCCTTGACCACGCACTCGCCGTGATCCAGGGCATCCCGGTACTCGTTGATCATGGCGGTGGCGTCTTCGGTAGAGACGGTGTTCTCTTCGATCAGCCGGTCTGCATAGATCTTGCGCGGAGTCGGATGCTTCTTGATCTTCTGGTACATCAGCGGCTGGGTCGCGCTCGGCTCGTCCGCCTCGTTGTGGCCGTGGCGGCGGTAGCACACCAGGTCGATCACCACGTCGCGGCCGAACTCGTTGCGGAAGTCCAGGGCCAGCTGGGTTACCTGCACCACGGCTTCCGGATCGTCGGCATTGACGTGGAAGATCGGCGCCTGCACCATCTTGGCGATGTCGGTGCAGTACTCGGTGGAGCGGGTGTCGCGCGGGTTGGAAGTGGTAAAGCCCACCTGGTTGTTGACCACGATGCGCACCGTGCCGCCCACGCCGTAGCCGCGGGTCAGGGACATGTTGAAGGTTTCCGCCACCACGCCCTGGCCGGCGAAGGCCGAGTCGCCGTGGATGGTGATCGGCAGCACCTGACGGCCGTCCGGGTTCTCCAGCCGGTCCATGCGTGCGCGCACCGAGCCGATGACCACCGGGTTGACGATTTCCAGGTGGGAGGGGTTGAACGCCAGTGCCAGGTGCACCACGCCGCCCGGGGTTTCAAAGTCGGAGCTGAAGCCCATGTGGTATTTGACGTCACCGGAACTCTGGGTGTCGTACTTGCCGGCGAAGGCATCGAACAGGTCCTGCGGGCGCTTGCCCAGCACGTTGACCAGCATGTTCAGGCGGCCCCGGTGGGCCATGCCGATCACCACTTCCCGGCCGCCCTTCTCGCCGAAGCGGCGAATAAGCTCCTTGGTCATGGGGATCAGCGCATCGCCACCTTCCAGGGAGAAGCGCTTGGCGCCGGGGAACTTGGCACCCAGGTACTTTTCCAGGCCCTCGGCGGCGGTCAGGCTGTCGAGGAAGCGCAGCTTGTCTTCCTTGCTGTATTGGGGGGCACCGACAACCGGCTCCAGACGGCTCTGGATCCAGCGCTTCTCCTCGGTGCTGGTGATGTGCATGTATTCCGCACCCACGGAGCCGCAGTAGGTCTTCTTCAGGGCGGCCACCAGGTCCTTCAGCTTCATGGTTTCCTTGCCGATGGCATAGGAGCCCACGTTGAAGGTGGCGTCCAGGTCGGCGCCGGTCAGGTTGTGGTAGGCCGGATCCAGCTCCGCCACCACATCACGCTTCCACAGCCCGAGCGGGTCCAGGTTCGCGTTCTGATGGCCCCGGAAACGGTAGGCGTTGATCAGCTGCAGAACTTTGACTTGCTTGGCGTCAGTATGGGGGTCACTGACCGGGGTGGCATAACGGGAGGTGTCTTTGGCGAGGCGGCGAAAATAATCTCTTACTTGCGAGTGGGGTTGGTCCGGAACGTTGCCGTCTTGCGCAGGCAGGCCGTCGAACACGGACCTCCATTGGTCGGGAACGGCTTCAGGATCGGCAAGATAGGCCTCGTACAGGTCTTCTACATAGGTCGCATTGGCACCGGCCAGGTGAGAAGATTCCAGCCAGGCTTGCATTACGCCATTGTGCATCTTTATCCCTTTGTAACTTCTCGACAGGGCTACTGTCGTTCTGGTCGTCGAGTCAAAGCCGCCCTCGCGGGCGGCGGATTATCAGTTCGGGACTATTACACGGCCCGTTTCAACAGCATGGACTTGATATGACCGATGGCCTTGGTGGGGTTCAGGCCTTTGGGACACACGTTCACGCAGTTCATGATGCCGTGGCAGCGGAACACGCTGAAAGCGTCATCCAGGTTGGACAGGCGATCATCGGTGGCGGTGTCGCGGCTGTCGGCCAGCCAGCGATAGGCAGCCAGCAAACCGGCCGGGCCGATGAACTTGTCCGGGTTCCACCAGAAGGACGGGCAAGAGGTGGAGCAGCAGGCGCACAGGATGCACTCGTACAGTCCGTCCAGCTTGGCACGTTCTTCCGGCGACTGCAGGCGCTCGCGGGCGGGCGGCTGCTTGTCTTCGGCGATGAGGAAGGGCTTGACCTTCTCCCACTGGGTGTAGAACTGGCTCATGTCGACCACCAGATCGCGCACCACCGGCAGGCCGGGCAGCGGGCGGATCACCACCTTGTCGCCCTTGGCCAGCAGATCGGACAGCGGGGTGATACAGGCCAGGCCGTTCTTGCCGTTCATGTTCAGGCCGTCGGAGCCGCACACGCCTTCACGGCAGGAGCGACGGAAGGCCAGGGACGGATCCTGCTCTTTCAGCAGCAGCAGGGCATCCAGCACCATCATGTCGGAGCCCTGGGGGACCTCCAGCCGATAGTCCTTCATGTGCGGAGCGGAGTCGGTTTCCGGATTGTAGCGGTAGACAGAAATCGTGATTTGCATGTTATCCCCTCCCCTTAGTAAGTCCGCGCCTTCGGCGGGAATGCGTCACGGGTCTTCGGTGACATATTCACGGAGCGTTTGGTCATGGACTCGGTTTCCGGGCTGTACAGCGAATGACACAGCCAGTTCTCATCGTCACGCTCCGGATAGTCGAAGCGGGAGTGAGCACCACGGCTTTCGGTACGGAAGTTCGCGGCCACGGCGGTGGCGTAGGCGGTTTCCATCAGGTTGTCCAGCTCCAGGCACTCGATGCGCTGAGTGTTGAAGTCGCGGCTGGTGTCGTCCAGACGGGCGGACTTCAGACGCTCGCGGATCACCTTGAGCTCGGCCAGGCCTTCTGCCATGGCATCGCCTTCCCGGAATACGGAGAAGTTGTTCTGCATGCAGCGCTGCAGGTCTTTCTTGATCTGTACCGGATCCTCGCCGCTGCGGGTGTTTTCCCAGCGGTGGTAACGGGCCAGGGAGGCCTCGAGGTCGGACTCGGACGCACCACGCACCTCACCCAGCTCGTTCAGGGCCTCGGTCAGGTGACGACCCACGGCACGACCGAACACCACCAGGTCGAGCAGGGAGTTGCCGCCCAGGCGGTTGGCACCGTGCACCGACACGCAGGCGATCTCGCCCACGGCGAACAGGCCCTTCACCGGCACGTCGTTGCCGTTGGCGTCCTGTTTCAGGGCCTGGCCGTGCACGTTGGTGGGGATACCGCCCATCATGTAGTGACAGGTGGGGATTACGGGGATCGGCTCTTTCACCGGATCCACGTGGGCGAAGGTACGGGACAGTTCGCAGATGCCGGGCAGGCGGCTTTCCAGCACTTCCTTGCCCAGGTGATCCAGCTTCAGCTTGATGTGCGGACCCCAGGGGCCGTCGCAACCGCGGCCTTCGCGGATCTCGATCATCATGGAGCGGGCCACCACGTCACGACCGGCCAGGTCCTTGGCGTTGGGGGCATAACGCTCCATAAAGCGCTCGCCGTCCTTGTTCAGCAGGTAACCGCCCTCGCCCCGGCAACCTTCGGTCACCAGCACGCCGGCGCCGGCGATGCCGGTGGGGTGGAACTGCCACATTTCCATGTCCTGCACCGGCACGCCGGCGCGCAGCGCCATGCCGACACCGTCGCCGGTGTTGATGTGGGCGTTGGTGGTGGACTGGAAGATACGACCGGCGCCACCGGTGGCCAGGATGGTGGCCTTGGCCTTGAAGTAGACTACCTCACCGGTTTCGATATCGATGGCGGTACAACCCACCACGTCGCCGTCCTGGTTCTTCACCAGATCCAGGGCGTACCACTCGGAGAACACGGTGGTCTGGTGCTTGACGTTCTGCTGGTAGAGGGTGTGCAGCAGGGCGTGACCGGTGCGGTCGGACGCTGCCGCGGTACGGGCCGCCTGTTCGCCGCCGAAGGCCTTGGACTGGCCGCCGAAGGGGCGCTGGTACACCTTGCCGTTATCGAAACGGGAGAAGGGCAGACCCATTTTTTCCAGCTCGAGGATGGCCTCGGGGCCGGTCTGGCACATGAACTCGATGGCGTCCTGGTCACCGATGTAGTCGGAGCCCTTGACGGTGTCGTACATGTGCCATTCCCAGTTGTCGTCGTGGGCATTGCCCAGCGCCACCGTGATGCCGCCCTGGGCGGACACGGTATGGGAACGGGTCGGGAATACCTTGGACAGGAGCGCGCAGCTCTTGCCGGATTCCGCTATTTGTAAGGCGGCGCGCATGCCGGCGCCGCCGGCGCCGATTACCACGGCGTCGAATTCGCGAATTGCAATAGTCACCTTATACACCCCACAGAACAACGATACCGGTCAGCAGATACACCAGCAGCAACACCACCACCCCGAACTGGGCCAGGCCGCGCCACAGCGCCGGCTTGACATAGTCGGACAGCACTTGCCAGGCACCGATCCAGCCGTGCATCAGCACGCTGAACAGGGCCAGCAGGGTGAACACCTTGGTGAAGGTCTTGGCGAAAAAGCCGGTCCAGACCTCATAGGTGATGTCGTTGAAGGCGATAAAGCCCACCAGATAGATGGTGTATAAGGTCAGAATGATGGCCGTGGCGCGGATCAGCATGAAGTCATGCACGCCGCTGCGGCCGAAGGTTGCAGAATTGGTTACCATACCAGTACTCCCGCCAGCAGTGACAATACGATTGTCACACCGAACGCCACTTTGGCGCTCAGCGCACCCGACTCCAGCTCCTCACAGTAGCCCAGGTCCATAATCAGGTGGCGGATGCCGCCCACGATATGGTAGGCCAGTGCAGTCAGCACACCCCAGAGGATGAACCCGACGAAGAAACCGTCGAGAATATCCACGACTGCGCGGAACCCGGCCTCGGAAGAGAGCGAGTAACTGAGCAGCCACAGCAGGATGGCGAGTGCAAACAGCGTGATGACACCGGAAACCCGGTGGAGGATGGATGCGATAGCGGTGACAGGTTGGCGAATAGTCCGTAGGTCGAGGTTTACAGGTCTCTGTTTTTTAGTCACGGTCTTGCCCACTAGCTCCATTGAGCACGTTAGTTATTGTATTTAACAGGTGTTGCCCGGGTATAGGAAAATGAGGTCATGACAAAAAATGCATGGCGGCAACCCTAGCCCAACTACCGCTCGGGACCCCCTGGACAGCATCTGCGGCATGGCCACAACTGCATTCTATACCCTCGGCGGCCAGTATAAGGAGGGGGGGGAGCAATTACAACGAAGCGTCTGAAACAATTGCCAAATATGTAAACTCGATCGCACAACGGGGTTAACGGGCTGTGCGGCGCGCCGACGAAAATTGACATTCGCCCCCGCTTCTGTCTTCAATATGGCCGCACCACGGGAGGTGAAAGCGATTAAAAAATCGTTTAATCTGCGTAAATATTCTTACCCGTGGATCTATTATAAAAGCAAAGGAGACGTGCTATGGCTGACCAAAAGGCCACACTGCATCTGCCCGGCAAGGAACCCATCGAGCTTCCGATCGCGTCAGGCACTGCTGGTTACGATGTGATCGATATCAGTTCCCTGGGTTCACACGGTTACTTCACCTTCGACCCCGGTTTTATGGCCACCGCTTCCTGCCGGTCCGAAATCACCTACATCGACGGTGACAAAGGGATACTGCTGCACCGCGGCTACCCCATTGACCAGCTGGCACAAGACGCCACCTACCTCGAAGTCTGCTATATGCTGCTCTACGGCGAGGCCCCTACCGCCAAGCAGTACGAAGAATTCCACCGCAACATCATGCGCCACACCATGGTGCACGAGCAGCTGTCGTCCTTCTTCAAGGGCTACCGCCGCGATGCCCACCCCATGGCCATCGTGTGCGGCGTTATCGCCGGCCTGTCCGCCTTCTACCACGATCCCATGGACATCAACGATCCCCGGCATCGTGAGATCGCGGCCCATCGCCTGATCGCCAAGATGCCGACCATCGCCGCCATGGCCTACAAGTATTCCATCGGCCAGCCGTTCGTGTATCCGCGCAACGACCTGAGCTATGCGGGCAACTTCCTGCAGATGATGTTCGCCGTGCCCTGCGAGGACTACAAGGTCAACCCCATCGTCGAGCGCGCCATGGACCGCATCTTCACCCTGCATGCGGATCACGAGCAGAACGCCTCCACCTCCACGGTGCGCCTGGCGGGCTCCAGCGGTGCCAATCCCTTCGCCTGTATCGCCGCCGGCATCGCCTCCCTGTGGGGACCGGCCCACGGTGGCGCCAACGAGGCCTGCCTGATGATGCTGGAAGAGATCGGCTCCGTCGATCGCATCCCCGAATACATCGAAAAGGCCAAGGACAAGGACGATCCCTTCCGCCTGATGGGCTTCGGCCACCGGGTGTACAAGAACTTCGATCCGCGCGCCAAGGTCATGCGCGAAACCTGCCACGAGGTGCTGGACGATCTCAAGATCCAGGATCCGCTGCTGGACGTGGCCATGGAGCTGGAGCGCATCGCGCTGTCCGACCCCTACTTCGTCGAGCGCAAGCTGTACCCGAACGTGGACTTCTACTCCGGCATCATCCTGAAGGCCATCGGTATCCCGACCTCCATGTTTACCGTGATCTTCGCCCTGGCCCGTACCGTGGGCTGGATGTCCCACTGGAACGAGATGATCTCCGATCCCAAGCAGAAGATCGGCCGTCCGCGCCAGCTGTACACCGGCGCCGCCCAGCGCGACTTCAAGTCCCTGGTCGAAAAATAAGCCCCTCTTCGGGCAAGCAAAAGGCCGGCGTCACGCCGGCCTTTTTTGTTATGAGGCTTCCCCTAGGCCGAGGGGCCGATATCGATCTGCTTGGCCTTGCTTTCGCTCTGCTGCTGGCGAGGCACGCTGACCTTCAGCACCCCGTCCTTGAACTCGGCCTTGATGTCGTCTGCCCTGGCATCGTCCGGCAGGGTGAGCAGCCGCTGGAAATGGCCGTAGCTGCGCTCCACCCGGTGCAGCTTGTCGGTTTTTTCTTCATGTTCGTATTTCTTCTCGCCCCGGATGGTCAATCGGTTCCCTTCCAGGGTCAGGCTGATGTCTTCCTTCTTGACCCCGGGGACCTCCATGCTGATCAGGTAGTTGCCTTCCCGCTCGCTGATGTCCAGGCTGGGCTTGAGCTGGCTGAAGCTGGGCCAGTCGTCCAGTGCCGGGGCGCCAAAACGGCGCAGGCTGCGTTCGAACAGCCGGTCCATGTCCTGCTGCAGCCGGAGCATGGGATGAACGTCCTCCTTGTCCACCATGGGCATGGCCTCGTCCTGCTCGTGGCGGAACCAGTTCCAGGGCGCCAGCCTGGACGGGGACAGATCTTTCAGAGCCATGAGACTCACCTCCTCGGATTGATTGTTTTCGACCACTCCAAGGATCAAGTATTATCCCTCGCCGTCGGCTTTCAAGGCAGACAACAAGGCCGGGCTTGATCAGGATCAAGCCCGGCCTCGATTTCATACGGGATGGCGCCGTGGCGCCCGCTCGGCCCTTATTCGGCCGCGGGCGACGAGTACTGGGTCATGAACTCCTCGGCCTTTTCCACCATGCGGGTGGAGCCGACGAAGTAGGGCGTGCGCTGGTGCAGGGAGGTGGGTTTGATCTCCATGATCCGGCGGAAACCGTCGGACGCCTTGCCGCCCGCCTGCTCGGCCAGGAAGGCCAGGGGATTGCACTCGTACAGCAGGCGCAGCTTGCCGTTGGGGGCGCTGGTGCCGGACGGATAGATATAGATGCCGCCCTTGAGCATGTTGCGGTGGAAGTCGGACACCAGGGAGCCGATGTAGCGGGAGGTATAGGGCCGCTTGCTGGCGTCGTCCTTCTCCTGGCAATACTTGAGGTACTTCTTCACCCCGTCGGGGAACTTGATGTAGTTGCCCTCGTTGATGGAGTAGATGGTACCTTCCTCGGGAATGCGGATATTCTCGTGGGACAGGCAGAAGGAGCCGAGGGTGGGATCATAGGTAAAGCCGTGCACGCCGTGGCCGGTGGTGTACACCAGCATGGTGGAGGAGCCGTACACCACGTAGCCGGCGGCGATCTGGTTGATGCCCGGCTGCAGGAAGTCCTCCATGGTCACCGGCTCGCCCGGCTTGCTGATGCGGCGGTAGATGGAGAAGATGGTGCCCACGGAAACGTTTACGTCGATGTTCGAAGAACCGTCGAGCGGGTCCATCAGCACCACGTACTTGGCGTTGGAATGGCTTTCGCTGTCGAAGGCCACGAAATGATCTTCCTCTTCGGAGGCGATACCGCACACCTCGCCCCGGGCTTCCAGCGCCGCCTTGAACATATCGTTGGCGTATACATCCAGCTTCTGCTGCACCTCGCCCTGCACGTTCTCGCTGCCGCTGCTGCCGCCGATGATGTCAACGGCCAGGCCGGCCCGGTTGATCTCCCGGTTGACCACCTTGGCGGCACGGCGGATGGAAGACAGCAGCGACGACAGTTCGCCGGTGGCGCTGGGGTATTCAGCTTGTTTCTTGACGATGTATTCACCCAGGGTAATCATAACTTTCCTCAGAGGTTTCCTTGTGGCGGCGGTACGCCGTTATTGCGGGGCAATGTACCCCGTTATCTTTTTTCTTGCAGTGAATTTTCTCGGGCGAGGGCGGCTTAATCGCGTCAGCGCTCCCGCAGCCGGCGGCGGACCTCGTCCAGATCCGCCTGGGTATCCACCCCCGCCGGCGGCACCACCCGGGCTTCGGCCAGGGCGATGGCCTCGCCGTGCCACAGCACCCTGAGCTGCTCGAGTTTTTCCCGCTGCTCCAGGGGGCTGGCGGTCAGCTCGAGATAACGGCGGATAAAGCCGGCCCGGTAGGCATAGATGCCGATATGGCGCAGGCAGCCGGCAAGCTCGGGTGCCTCGGCCGCCATGCCGTCCCGGTCCCAGGGGATGGGCGCGCGGCTGAAATAGAGCGCCCTGCCCGCCTGGCTCTGCACCACCTTGACCACGTTGGGATCCAGCCACTGTTCCACCGTCTCGACAGGCGTGGCCAGGGTCGCCATGGGGGCGTCGCTGCCCGCCAGCAGGCCGGCCACCTGATCCACCAGCTCGGGCGGCAGCAGCGGCTCGTCCCCCTGCACGTTGACCAGGATCTCGTCCGGGGCCAGCCCCAACAGTTCCACCACCTCGGCCAGGCGCTCGGTACCGGACTCGTGGTGGCTTCCGGTCATGCACACCTCCACCCCGGCATCCGCCAGGGCGGCGCGGATGCGCTCGTCATCGGTGGCCACCACCACCCGGGCGGCGGCGCTCTTTTGCGCCTGCTCCACCACCCAGCGGATCATCGGCTTGCCGTGGATATCGGCCAGGGGTTTGCCCGGCAGCCGGGTGGAGCTGAAGCGGGCGGGGATCACGACGATAAAGCTCATCCGGGCAGTTCGTCCAGGTCGAGTTTACGGGCCCGGTTTTCCAGCAGCACCGGAATGTTCTCGGTGATCGGATAGGCCAGCCGGTCGAAACGGCAGATCAGCTCGTTGTGCTGCCGGTCCAGCTGCAGCTTGCCCTTGCATACCGGGCAGGCAATGATTTCCACCAGTTTGGCGTCAATCGCCATGGTCTTGCTCCTTCAGTCGGGTTAACAGCATCTGTTCAAATTCGGGGGGCAGCCGGGCATCGACGGGAAGGTACCAGGCGTTGTCGTGTCCGCCTGGCCACTTGACCGCGTCCTTCTCGGTCACCAGCAACGGCGCCGACGCCAGCGCCGCCAGCTGCTCCGGGGTCACCTTCTTATGGTCGGCCAGGGCCTGGCGCCGGTCAAGGACAAAGCCCAGTTGCTCCAGGGTCGCGAAAAAGCGCGGCGGATGGCCGATGCCCGCCAGGGCATGGACCCGCTCGCCGGGCGCGGGCGGCCGCGCCCCGGCCAGGGGCCGGAGCGGCCCCGGCGCCAGCTGCATCAGGAATTCCCCGGCCCGGGCCGGGCCGCCGTTGTTGATCACGGCACTCACCCGGCCAAGCCGCCACAGTCCCTCGCGCAGGGGCCCCATGGGCAGCAGGTGGCCGTTGCCGAAACGGCGCTTGCCGTCCACCACCACCAGCTCGATGTCCCGGGCCAGGGCGTAATGCTGCAGGCCGTCGTCGCTGACGATGATGTCCACCCCCAGCGCCACCAGCCGGGCGGCCGCCTCGCCCCGGTTGGGCCCCACCACCACCGGGCAGCCGGTGCGCCGGTGGACAAGCACCGGCTCGTCGCCGGCCTCGGCGGCGGAAGTGGTCTTATCCAGCACCAGGGGATAGCGCTCGGCCTTGCCGCCGTAGCCCCGGCTGATCACCCCGGGCCGGTAGCCCTGGCCGCGCAGCCACTCCACCAGCCAGACCACCAGCGGCGTCTTGCCGTTGCCGCCCACGGTGAGGTTGCCCACTACTATCACCGGCACCGGCGCCCGGTACACGGCCTTGAAACCGCGCCGGAACAGCCAGCGGCGCAGGCCGCTCACCAGGGCGAACAGGGCGCTCAGCGGCGCCAGCAGCCACAGCCAGGTGGGCGCCTTGTACCAGGCCCGCATCAGGCCTCGCCGTACTGGATGCTGCGCAGTTGGGCGTAGGCGCCCTGGCGTGCCAGCAACTCGGCGTGGGTGCCCCGCTCCACCACCCGGCCCTCGTCGATCACCAGGATCTCGTCGGCATTTTCGATGGTGGACAGGCGGTGGGCGATCACCAGGGCCGTCCTGTCCTTGCGCAATGCCTCCAGCGCCGCCTGGATATGGCGCTCAGACTCGGTATCCAGCGCCGAGGTGGCCTCGTCCAGGATCAGCAGCGGCGCGTTGCGCAGCATGGCCCGGGCGATGGCGATGCGCTGGCGCTGGCCACCGGAGAGGCTGGCGCCGTTTTCGCCGATCACGGTGTCGTAGCCCTGATCCAGTTTCTGGATGAATTCATCGGCGTAGGCCATTTTGGCCGCGGCGATGATCTGCTCGCGGCTGTACTCGCCCTGGGCCGCATAGGCGATGTTGTTGGCGATGGTGTCGTTGAACAGGTGCACGTGCTGGGACACCAGGGCGAACTGGCGGCGCAGATCGCTCAGCCGGTACTCGCGGATATCGACCCCGTCCAGGCGGATCTCGCCCTGGTCCACGTCGTAGAACCGGGTCAGCAGGCTGGCGATGGTGCTCTTGCCCGAGCCGGAACGGCCCACCAGGGCGATGGTCTTGCCCGGCTCCAGGCTGAAGCTGACGTCCTTCAACGCCGGGGTGTCCTTGGTGGGGTAGCGGAAGGTGACATGATCGAACTCGATCCGGCCCCGGGCCCTGGCCAGCGGCCTGTCGCCCTCGTCCTGCTCGCCGTCGCTGTCGAGCAGCTCGAACAGGCTCTGGCAGGCGGCGATGCCGCGCTGGTAGGAGGCGTTCACCTGGGTCAGGCTCTTGAGCGGGCGCATCAGCATCATCATGGAGGTGACGATCACGGTGAAGGTGCCCGGCGTCAGCTGTTGCTGAATATCCTCGAAGGTGGCCACGTAGAGCAGTATAGCCAGGGCGGTGGAGGCGATCACCTGCACCAATGGGGTGCCGATAGAA
Organism: Zobellella denitrificans; assembly: GCF_002407485.1. Lineage (NCBI taxonomy): Bacteria > Pseudomonadati > Pseudomonadota > Gammaproteobacteria > Aeromonadales > Aeromonadaceae > Zobellella > Zobellella denitrificans. The sequence goes on from NZ_CP012621.1 coordinate 2,598,852, forward strand.
TCCGCCGCCACCATCTTCATGTTCTGCTGGCGCACCTTGTTGCTGACGCCGAAAAAGCGCCCCGACTCCACCTGCTGGCCGTTGAACATCAGCACTTCCTTGTGGCCCTTGAGCATCTGCTCGGTGCTGCTGGTGATGTTGCCCATGGCGTCCTGCATGCCCCGGCTGATGCGGCGGAAACGGCGGCTGATCACCGCTATCATCACCCCCACCACGGGCCCGACCAGGAAGAAGATCAGCGACAGCTGCCAGGAATGGTAGAACATCAGCCCCAGCAGGCCGATGACGGTGGCCCCTTCCCGCACCAGGGTCACCAGGGTGGAGCTGGCGGCGGACGACACCTGGGAGGCGTCGTAGGTCACCTTGGACAACAGGTTGCCGGTGTTGTGCCGGTCGAAAAAGGCCACCGGCATGGCCATCAGCTTGTTGAACACCTGCTGCTGCAGGGTCATCACCACATGGTTGCCGACCCAGGCCATGCAGTAGCCGGACAGGAAGGTACAGACCCCGCGCAGGAAGACGATGCCGATCACGAACAGCGGCATCCATTTCAGCACGTTCGGATCCTGGCCGGTCAGGCCCTCGTCGATCAGCGGCTTGATGGAATAGACGAAGGTGGTGTCGACGGCGGCGTAGCCGGCCATGCCGATGATGGCGGCCACCAGACCGAGCTTGCGCTCCTTCACATAGCCGAGCAGGCGCTTGAGCACCGGCCAGGAGGAGGAGTGTGCATCTTGGGACATAAGGTCTCTGCCTTGAAAAACAAGGCGCTATTCTAACGGCTTCGCCTCCTGCAACCAAGCATTGAGCCGATGATACCAGGCACCGGAGCGCCTGGGGTTCAGCAGCCGCCAGTGGTGGCCGTCCGCCGCCAGGTGCACCATGCCGTGCTCGCCGGTGGTGAGCTGCGCCACCCCCTGGCGCTCGAAGCGGGCCACCACCTCCGGCGAGGGAAAGCCCCAGCGGTTGTAAAAGCCGGCGGTATGCACCACCCAGTCCGGCGCCACCGCCCGGTTGAAGGCCTCGGTGGAAGAGCTGCGGCTGCCGTGGTGCGGGCTCAACAGCAACTGGGCACCCAGCGCCTGGCCGGTGGCGAGCAGGGCCCGCTCGGCCGGCGCCTCGATGTCGCCGGTGAGCAGCAGCGACAGCCGGCCGTCGCCGATATGCAGCACACAGGAGTCGTTGTTGCTGTGGCCGCTCGGCGCCAGCGGCCACAGCACCCGAAGGCGCAGCCGGCCCCATTGTTCGCTCTGCCCGGCCCGGCAATGCTGGCCGTCGGGCCAGGCGCCGCGGCGGTGGGTGACCGGCAGCACGGACGCCAGGTAGTCCCGGTTGCCGCTGTGATCGCTGTCGTCGTGGCTCACCACCAGGTATTCCAGGCGGTCGACCCCCAGGTGTCCCAACAATGGCAGGATCACCGCATCGGCCATATTGAAGCCGGTGGGGAAACGGTTGCCGGTGTCGTACAACAGCGCCTCCCGCCCCTGGGTCACCAGCACCGACAGGCCCTGGCCCACGTCCAGCACCCGCACCTCCCAGGCCGGCCGGGACCAGGGCAGCAACAGCAGCAGGTACAGCGCCAGGCCCGCCACCCCGCGCCCCCCGGGCAACAGCGCCGCCGGCAGCACCAGCAGGACCAGCAGCAGGGCGCCCTGGCCAAAGGCCGACAATACCAGCCAGGGCGAGAGCACCTGCTCCAGCCAGTGCAGCGACGCCATCAGGGGCGCGAACAGGCCATCCAGCAACGCCAGCACCGGCCGCGCCAACCCCGGTAAGGGCACCAGCGCCAGGCAGGCCAGCAACAACAGCGGAATGAACAACAGGGAAAACAGCGGGATCAGCAGCAGGTTGACCGGCAGCGACAGCCAGCTCAGGCCGCCGAACAGCACCATGACCAGCGGCAGCAGCAACAGGGTCAACCCCAGTTGCAGCCGCCACAGGCTGCGCCCGCCCAGCCAGCCGGCGCTCGCCAGCAGGGCCGCCACCGCCAGTACCGACAGCCAGAAGCCCTGGTTGAGCGCCAGCCAGGGCATGCCGGCCAGCAGCAGCGCCATGGTCACCAGCAGGATGCGCCGCCCGCTCCAGAAGCGGCCCCAGCCGGTCAGCGCCAGCCACAGCAGCAACATCAGCAGCGCCCGCTGGGTCGGCAGCGAAAAGCCGGCCAGCCAGGCGTAGCCCAGGGCCAGGCCGGCCGCCAGCAAGGCACCCGGCAGGCGACCGCCCCCCAGCCGGCCGAGCAGCAGGCCCAGCCCCGCCACCAGCCCGATATGCAGCCCGGAGATGGCGAACAGGTGGCTGACGCCCAGGGCGCGCAGGGTTTCCCAGTCCTGCGCCTGCAACTGGCTGCGATCGCCGAAACTCAGGGCCAGCAGCCAGCGCTGGCTCGGCAGTTCCGCGCTGAGATCCCGGAATGCCTCCAGCAACCGCGTCCGGCGGGAAGGCGGTGCCGGCTGGTGATGGAGGCTGCCGGTCAGGTAGCCCCGGGCGGTGATGCCCTGCCCCAGCAACCAGCGGGCGCTGTCGAAGCCGCCCGGATTGTGCAGCCCGTGGGGCGGCTGCAGCCGGCTTACCGAGCGGATGAAATCCCCCTCCGCCGGCGCCGGCCCCTCCCCGTACCAAGACAGCAGCACCCGGGGTTGGGGGGAAAATACTTGACCATCAATACTTTTCAGACTGACAATCAGCCGACTCGCGCCCTTGTCCCGGCGCTGAACGGCCTCCACCGTACCCGCCATTATCTGGCTGCGCTGGAACAGGCCGGGATGCTGCAGCCAGCCCAGTTGCCAGTGGCTGTAGCACAGAGACCAGATCATACCGAACAGGAAGCAGGCCGTTGCCGGCCGGCTGCGCCAGCACGATACGCCCAGCAGGGCCAGCGGCAGCCACCAGTCCCACGCCGGCAACCAGGGCCAGAGCAGGAGGCTCGACACGCCGGCACAGAAGAAGAACAGCCGCTTGTCCATCCGATAAGTATTGCGGACCCGGAGCAGATGCCAAAAAAGACGTTAAAACGCCTGATGCCCGATCCGGGCACCATCAAGAATCACAAGTACCTGAGCATGCTCGGGCACCGGCTGCACGACAACAACCTCTGGCACCTGAACCGCCACTCGGCGGCGGGCGCCTTCGCGGTGGGCCTGTTCTGCGCCTGGCTGCCCATCCCCTTCCAGATGGTGGTGGCGGCGGTGCTGGCCATGAGCTTCAGGGTCAACCTGCCGCTGTCGGTGGTACTGGTCTGGCTTACCAACCCGCTGACCATGCCGCCCATGTTCTATTTCGCCTACCGACTGGGCTCCTTCCTGCTGAACAAGCCCCACCACTACCAGCACTTCGAGATGAGCCTGAGCTGGCTCAGCAGCGCCATGACCACGGCAGCCCCTCCCTTCCTGCTGGGCTGCCTGGTGCTGGGGCTGGTCAGTTCGGCCACCGGCTACATGGTGATCCACGCCATGTGGCGCTGGTCCGTGTCCCGACGCTGGAAGCTCAGGCGGCGGAGCCGCTGATGCTGCGCCAGTGGCTGCGCCGCAAGATGCCGGACCAGGCCACCCTGCGCCAGCACCGGACCCTGCGGCTGTTCGGCGAGCGCCTGCTCGAGCCCGACTACTGGTTCTGCAACCGCCATTCCGCCGCCGTGGCGGTGGCCGCCGGCCTGTTCGCCGCCTGGCTGCCCCTGCCCATGCACACCCTGGTGGCCATCGCCCTGGCCCTGATGCTCAAGGGCTATATGCCGCTGGCCATCGCCATGGTCTGGGTCAACAACCCGGTGACCCTGGCCCCCATGTTCTACCTGGGCTACCGCCTGGGCGCCCACCTGCTGGGCACCCCTGAGCTGGACTTCGACGGCCCGCTGGAAGAAGAAGCCCTCGCCGCCGCCCTGCCCCTGCTCACCGGCTGCCTGCTGCTGGGCCTGGGCTCGGCCCTGCTCGGCTGGCTGCTGGTGCAACTGGGCTGGCGCGCCAAGGTGCTGTTCTCCTGGTGGCTGCGGAAGGTGAATAGGAAACCGTGAGGGCTTGCCCAACATGGAGCGCGGGCGGCCCGCCCGCATAAAAGCCGCACGCTGACGTGGAGAGCATGGCCCAACCCGCCATACCACTTCTTGCCCGAGGGCTTCCCTCCAACTACTACTCCCACCCCACGGGTTCGCGCTACGCGCGAAGGCAGGCGGGCCGCCTGCGCTCCAAATTAAGCTTCTCCCAGCAGTTGCCTCGGCAGCAGCCGGCCGGCGCGCCAGGCGGGGTAGAGGGTGGCGACGAAGATAAGCCCCAGGGCCGAGCCGGTGACCAGCCACAGATCCGCCCAGTGGAACTCGGTGGGGATAAAGTCGATAAAGTACACCTCGGGGTTGAGCAGCCGGTGCCCGGTGAGGCGCTCATAGCCGGCCACCATGTCCGACAGCCGGGTCGCCAGCAGGGCGCCGAGCAGGCCGCCCACCACCACCCCGGCCACGCCGTTGAGCATGCCCTGCACCACGAAGGCGCCGCGGATCTGCCAGGGGCCGGCGCCCATGGTCTTGAGGATGGCGATGTCGCCCTTCTTCTCGTTGACCGCCATCACCAGGGTGGACACGATATTGAAGCTGGCCACCGCCATCACCAGCAGCAGCACCACTATCATCAGGGTGCGCACCAGCTGGATGTCCCGGTAGATATTGCCCTGGCTGTTCATCCAGCTGCTCACGTAGAAGGGCGCCGGCAGCGGCATGGCCGCGTTCAGGGTGAGCTGGTCGGCGGCCAGCACCTGGTCCACCCGCAGGTGGAAGCCCATCACCTCGTCGTCCAGTTCGCGCAGGGCCTGGGCGTCCGCCAGGTGGGTGTAGCCGAGCACGGTGTCGAGCTGGCCGCCCAGGCTGAGGATGCCCACCAGGGTGAAGCTGTGGCGGCGGGGCGAGCCGAAGCCCTGGGCGCCGGGCGCGGGCAGCAGCAGCGAGACGCTGTCGCCCACCGCCAGCTCCAGTTGCTCGGCGATGGCCTTGCCCAGGATGATGCCCCGCTCGCCCGGCTCGAGCCGCGCCAGGCTGGCGCCGCCGAGATAGGGCTCCAGCCGCGAGATGCGTCCTTCCAGCGCCGGCAGCACCCCCTGCAACTGCACCGCCTTGAGCTTGGCGCCCTTGCTGAGCAGGCCCTCGAGCGGCACGAAGGGCGCCGCCGCCAGGATGCCGGGCGCCGCCTCCAGCTGCGCGACCAGCTCGCCCCAGTGGGGCAACGGATCCTCGGCGGCGTAGAGCTGGCCGTGGGGCAGCACCGACAGGATGCGGTTTTCCAGCTCGCGCTGGAAACCGTTCATGGCCGACAGCCCCAGGATCAGGGCGCCGACACCGATGGCGATGCCGAGGATGGACGCCACCGAAATAAAGGAGATAAAGCGGTTGCGCCGCTTGGCCCGGCTGAAGCGCCAGCCCAGGTAGACACTCAAGGGGCGGAACATCAGCCTTGCTCCTCCAGGTGGCCGTCCACCAGCCGGGCCTGGCGGTCGAGCCGGGCGGCCAGGGCCAGATCGTGGGTCACCACCACCAGGCCGGTGCCCAGCTCGCTCTGCAGCTCGGCCAAGAGCGCGAACACCTCGGCGGCGCTGTGGGCGTCCAGGTTGCCGGTGGGTTCGTCCGCCAGCACCAGGCGGGGATTGTTGACCAGGGCGCGGGCGATCGCCACCCGCTGGCGCTCGCCGCCGGACAGGGCCGACGGCCTGTGCTCCAGCCGGTGGCCCAGGCCCACCCGGCCCAGCAGGGCCTCGGCCCGCGCCTTCGCCTCGGCCACCGGCCGGCCGGCGATCAGCAGCGGCATGGCGGCGTTTTCCAGGGCGCTGAACTCCCCCAGCAGGTGGTGGAACTGGTACACGAAACCCAGCTTCTGGTTGCGAAAGCGGGCCTGGGCCCGGGCCGGCAACCGGTGCAGATCCTGCCCTTCCACCAGCACCCGGCCGCTGCTCGGCGCATCCAGGCTGCCGAGCAGGTGCAGCAGGGTGCTCTTGCCCGAGCCCGAGCTGCCCACCACCGCCAGGCTCTGGCCGGCCTCGAGCGTCAGGCTCACGCCGTTCAGGATATGCACCGGCTGGTCCCCGTCCTGGTGGGTTTTGCTTAAGGATTCGACCACTAACAGGGGGTTACTCATAACGCAGTGCCTCGGCAGGATGAACGCGCGACGCGCGCCAGGCCGGATACAGGCTGGCCAGCACGCACAACAACAGGGTGGAAACAAGAATAAGGATCAGCTGGCCGGGCAGCAGCAGCACCGGCAGCTGGCTGCCGCCGGCGGCGGAATAAAAGTTGATGCCGAAGGTGTTCAGCACCCCGTCCAGGTTGAGGCAGAGCAAAAGCCCCAGCGCAAAGCCGAGCAGGCTGCCCAGCACGCCGCTGAAGCCGCCCTGGATCATGAACACCGCCATCACCCGCTCCCGGTTCAGTCCCAGGGTTTGCAGCATGGCGATTTCGGCCTCCTTGTCGGTCACCACCATCACCATGGCGGAGAGGATGTTGAAGGCCGCCACCAGGATGATCAGCGCCAGCATCAGGCTCATCAGCCGCTTTTCCATGGCCACCGCCTGGAACAGCTCGCCCCGGCTCTGCTGCCAGCTCTCGTATTTGAGCCCGGCCGGCAGCGCCGGCAGCCGCTCCAGCTCGAAGGGGTCGGTCAGCCACAGGCGCAGGCCCGAGGCCTCGCCGTCGCCGTAGCGCAGCAGGCGGGCGGCGTCCTCCAGCCGGGCCAGCACCACCTGGTTGTCCACGTCCTGGCCGGTGCTGAAGGTGCCCACCAGGGTGAAGATGCGCTGGCTCGGCACCCGGCCGAGGGGGGTAAAGCGGCTGCCTTCGGTCACGGTCACCCGCACCTGGTCGCCGGGCACCACCCCCAGGCTGCGGGCCACGCCCACGCCCATCACCAGGCCGTAGGGCAGGTATTCGAAATATTCCCGGGTGCGGGGGTCCAGCCCCTGCAGCAGGCGGTCCTGATCGTTGGCAAGATCCAGGCCGTACAGCTCCACCCCGGTGAGGTGGCCCGGCCCCTGCACCATGGCCTCGGCGCTGATAAAGGGGGCGCTGGCCGCCACCACGGCGGCTCCGTCGAACAGGGCGGCGTACTGCGAAGGCTCGGCCAGGCGGCGCTGGTCGCCGGTGACCAGCGCATGGGGGATGACGCCGAGCAGGCGATCCTTGAGTTGCTGCTCGAAACCGTTCATCACCGCCGACACCAGGATCAGGGCGGCCACCCCCAGCAGAATGCCGATGGTGGAGAAGCCGGAAACAAAGGAGGCGAAGCTGCGCCGCCCCCGGGCGCCGGCATAACGCAGGCCCAACATCAGCGTCAGGGGTTGAAACATGGTCTAATCATCCGTTTTTCAAAGGGTTTTACGTCACCCGCGAGTTGCGGAATAATAAAGGTTCGTGAATGGCGCAACAAGAGCAGCAAACCATGACAGACCCCTATTTCAGCGTCGACTACCAGGCCCAGGTCAATCTGATCCCCCTGGCCGAGGGCGAAAGCGTGCCCGGCGAGGACGCCCTGGAGGCTGAAATTCCCGCGCCCTTCAAGCTGGTCAGCGAAGTCACCCGCATCGACACCAACAACGCCCGGCTGCTGCGCAACCTGGACGAGCACGCCGCCGAGCTGGTGGAGGTGATCAACCAGCAGTCGCGCAAAATCGACCTGGTGCTGAGCTATGTGCTCGCCGGCCAGGACAGCCCGGACCAGCGCTACCAGACCACCAGCCTGGGCGGCGGCGGCTTTCGCTTCGTCTCGCGTCAGCCCCTGGCCGACGGGGCCCGGGTAAGGGTCAAACTGTTTCTGCCGGAGCAGTCGGTGGCGGTATACGCCTACGGCGCCCTCTGCGCCGAGGCCGAGCCCGGCCACTACCGCTGCGACTTTATCGCCATCCGCGAGCAGGACAGGGACGCCCTGATCCGCGCCAGCCTGCAACTGCAGGCCAAACAACTCAAGGCCCGCGCCGAGCGCCGCGCCCAACAAGACGACCACTCCGCCTCATGATACAGATCCCCAGCCCCACTCCCCGCCCCAGGGCCAGCCTGGGCGGGCTTATCGGCAGCAGCCTGTCGCTCGCCATCGCCGGGCAGGTGCGCCAGCAGGCCCAACTGGTGCTGCTGGTGGTGCCCGACACCCCCACCGCCCTGCGCCTGGAGCAGGAAGTGAGCCACCTGCTGGCCGACGACCCGGCCCTGCCGGTGCACCTGTTCCCGGACTGGGAAACCCTGCCCTACGACAGTTTTTCGCCGCACCAGGACATCCTCTCCCAGCGGCTGGAAACCCTGTACGGCCTGCCGGCCCTAAAGCGGGGCCTGCTGATCGTGCCGGTGACCACCCTGATGCTGCGCACCCCGCCCCGGGCCTGGCTGGAGCAGAACAGCCTGCTGCTGAAAACCGGCGACCGGCTCAACCTGCACGCCCTGCGCCGGCGGCTGGAGCAGGCCGGCTACCGGGCGGTGGACCAGGTGCTGGAGCACGGCGAGTTCGCCGCCCGCGGCGCCCTGCTGGATCTCTTTCCCATGGGGGCGGAAGAGCCCTACCGCATCGACTTTTTCGACGACGAAATCGACACCCTGCGCCCCTTCGATCCGGACACCCAACGCTCCAAAGACAAGGTGGAGCAGATCCGGTTGCTGCCGGCGCGGGAATTTCCCACCGACGCCGCCGCCATCGAGCGCTTTCGCGGCCAGTACCGGGAGCGCTTTGCCCTGCGCAACGAACCCGAGGCGCTCTACCACAGGGTAAGCCAGGGCCAGTTTCCGCCCGGTATCGAATATTACTTTCCGCTGTTTTTCGAGCAGACCCAGACCCTGTTCGACTCCCTGCCCGACCCCTTGCTGGTGCTGGGCCTGGGCGAGCTGCTCGAGGCCGCCGAGACCTTCTGGCAGGAGGTGGCGGGGCGCTACGAAGACCGCCGCCACGACCCGCTGCGCCCGCTGCTCGCCCCCGAGGAGCTCTACCTCAGGCCCGACGAACTGCTGCACCGGCTCAACCACTGGCCCCGGCTGCAACTGAGCCAGACCCCGGTGCTGGAAAAGGGCGACCGGACCAACGCCCCGGTGGCACCCCTGCCGCCGCTGGAGGTGGAGCACCAGAAAACCGAGCCCCTGGCCCGGCTGCTGGGCTTTTGCGAACAATTCCCCGGCCGCGTGCTGTTCTCGGTGGAAAGCGCTGGCCGGCGCGAGGCCCTGCTGGAGTTGCTGGCGGGCAGCCCGCTCAAGCCCTGGCCGGTAGAGAGCCTGGGCCGCTTTGCGGCCGGCGACGAGCGCCTCGGCCTGCTGGTAAGCCCCCTGTCCCAGGGTTTTGTGCTGAATGATGACTTCGCCCTGGTGTGCGAGGGCGACCTGCTCGGCGGCCGGGTGATCCAGCGCCGGCGGCGGGAAAAGTCCACGGCCCTGAGCCCGGATACGCTTATCCGCAACCTGGCGGAGCTGTCCATCGGCCAGCCGGTGGTGCACCTGGATCACGGCGTGGGCCGCTACACGGGGCTGCAGACCCTGGAGGCGGGCGGGCTCAAGTCCGAATACCTCACCCTGGAATACGCCGGCGGCGACAAGCTCTATGTGCCGGTGACCGCCCTGCACCTGGTGGGCCGCTACAGCGGCGCCGACGATCCCAGCCTCAACAAGCTGGGCAACGACGCCTGGGCCAAGGCCAAGCGCAAGGCGGCGGAAAAGGTGCGCGACGTGGCCGCCGAGCTGCTCGACGTGTACGCCCGCCGGGCCGCCAAGCCGGGCCAGGCCGTGACCCACGACAAGAGCGCCTACCGCCAGTTCTGCGACGCCTTCCCCTTCGAGGAAACCGACGACCAGCTCAGGGCCATCAACGCCGTGCTGACCGACATGACCCAGCCCAAGGCGATGGACCGGCTGGTGTGCGGCGACGTGGGCTTTGGCAAGACCGAGGTGGCCATGCGCGCCGCCTTTGTGGCGGTGCACGGCGGCAAGCAGGTGGCGGTGCTGGTGCCCACCACCCTGCTGGCCCAGCAACACTACGACAACTTCCGCGACCGCTTCGCCAACTGGCCGGTGCGGGTGGAGATGATCAGCCGCTTCAAGACCGGCAAGGAGCAGGACAAGGCGCTCACCGGCCTGGCCGACGGCAGCATCGACATTGTGATCGGCACCCACAAGCTGCTGAGCCAGGAGGTGAAGTTCAAGGATCTGGGCCTGCTTATCGTGGACGAGGAGCACCGCTTCGGGGTGCGGCAGAAGGATCAGATCAAGGCGCTGCGCGCCGACGTGGACATCCTTACCCTGACCGCCACCCCCATTCCCCGCACCCTCAACATGGCCATGGGCGGCATGCGCGATCTGTCCATCATCGCCACCCCGCCCGCCAAGCGGCTGGCGGTGAAGACCTTTGTGCGCGAGCACGATCCGGCCCTGGTGCGCGAGGCCGTGCTGCGGGAGCTTAAGCGCGGCGGCCAGGTGTACTACCTGCACAACGAGGTGCAGACCATAGAGAACAGCGCCGACGCCCTGCGCGCCCTGGTGCCCGAGGCGCGCATCGGCATCGCCCACGGCCAGATGCGCGAGCGCGAGCTGGAGCGGGTGATGTCCGACTTTTACCACCAGCGCTTCAACCTGCTGCTGTGCTCCACCATCATCGAAACCGGCATCGACGTGCCGAGCGCCAACACCATCATCATGGACCGCGCCGACAAGCTGGGCCTGGCCCAGTTGCACCAGTTGCGCGGCCGGGTGGGCCGCTCCCACCACCAGGCCTACGCCTATTTGCTCACCCCCCATCCCAAGCGGATGACCACCGACGCCAAGAAGCGGCTGGAGGCCATTGCCGCGCTGGAGGATTTGGGCGCGGGCTTTGCCCTGGCCACCCACGACCTGGAGATCCGCGGCGCCGGCGAGCTGCTGGGCGAGGAGCAGAGCGGCCAGATCACCGCCATCGGCTTCAGCCTTTATATGGAGATGCTGGAGCAGGCGGTGAAGGCGCTGCAGTCCGGCAAGGAGCCGGCCCTGGATCAGCTGCTGCGCGCCCAGACCGAAATAGAGCTGCGCCTGCCCGCCCTGCTGCCGGACGACTACATTCCGGACGTGAACATGCGCCTGTCCATGTACAAGCGCATCGCCGCCGCCGAGGACGACGCCGCCCTGCGCGAGCTGCAGGTGGAGCTGATTGACCGCTTCGGCCTGCTGCCGGAGCCGGGCAAGAACCTGGTGGCCCTGGCCGGGCTCAAGCTCAGGGCCAGCCGGCTCGGCATAGAGAAAATCGACGCCGGCCCCCAGGGCGGCACCCTCGCCTTTGGCCAGGATGCGAAAGTCGACCCCGGCTACCTGGTGGGCCTGCTGCAAAGCCAGCCGCGCATCTACAAGATGGAAGGCCCGACCAGGCTGCGCTTTGCCATTCCAAGCCAGGACGCCAAGGCCCGGCTGGCCCTGGTGGGCGACATGCTGAAGGAGCTGGAGGCTCACCGGATTTGACCCCGCCCGCGCCGCCCGGGAGGGGCGGCGCCGGCCTGCGATGAATGACAGAGACCAAATGACATCACCCTGCTGTAACGCCACCGCCCACGGCCCGCTGCGGGTCGGCATTTTGGGCGGCGGCGTGGCCGGCGCCACGGTGGCGCTGCGCCTGGCCGACCTGGGCATTGACAGCCTGCTGCTGGAGGCGAGCGACGGCCTGGTAAAGGGCCCGCCCATCTGCCACCTGCACGCGGGCGGCAACCTCTACCGGGAAATCAGTGACGACCAGTGCCTGGCGCTGCTGCGCCAGTCCATCGCCTCGGTGCGCGCCTACCCCCACTGCATCAACCGCCGCCCCACAGTAGTGGCGGTGCCGGTGACCGACGCGGGCGACCCGAACGCCCTGCTGCCGCGCCTGGCCCTGCTGGCGGAGGAATACCGCCGGCTGGTGGCACAAGACCCGGCCAACCGGGTGCTGGGCGAGCCCGAAGACTACTACCGCTGCTACAACCGGGAACAATTCGAGGCGTTGGCCCACCGCCCCCTGCCTGAGCGGGCCCAGCGCCCGGACGACTGGCTGGTGCCCCTGGCCCAACGGCTGGATCCGGACCGGCTCAAGTTCCCCCTGGTGCTGGTGCAGGAATACGGCTGGAGCCTGTTCCGCATGGCCGCCACCGCCACCCTGGCGCTGACCGCCTCGCCCCACTGCGAGCTGCGGCTGAACACCAAAGCCACCGAGCTGGCCCCCGTCGAGGGCGGCTGGCGCATTAACAGCCAGGGGCCGGCCGGCGAGCGGCAGGACGAGGTGGACTTTTTGGTCAACGCCTGCGGCTTTCGCACCGGCCTGGTGGACGACATGGCCGGCTACCGCCGCCAGCGGCTGGTGGAATACAAGGCCGCCTACCTGGCCCGCTGGCCGGTGCCGGGCCAGTGGCCCGAGGTGATCTTCCACGGCGAGCGCGGCACCCCGGACGGCATGGCCCAGCTTACCCCCTACCCCGGCGGCCTGTTCCAGCTGCACGGCATGACCGACGCCATCACCCTGTTCAAGGACGGCCTGGTGGCCAGCGGCGCCGACAGCGCCCAGCCCCGCCTGCCCGAGCACTATCGCCGGCAGATCGACCAGGGCTGGCAGGCCGAGGACGTGGACGCCCGCACCCGCGGCGCCATCGCCCACCTGGCCCGGCTGCTGCCCGCCTTTGCCGGGGCCGAGCCCGCCGGCCAGCCGCTGTTCGGCGCCCAGCAGATCCCGGGCTCTGACCCCAAGCTGCGGGCGGCGGACGTCTCCTTCGAGGGCAGCCATTACGCCCGGGTGGAAATCGTCAAAGCCTCCTCGGCGCTCACCGCCGCCGACCGCATCGTCGGCAAGCTGGCGGAGCTGGGCTGGCTGGGCCAGTCCGCGGCAAGCCGGCCCCCGGCGCTCTCCCCCACCCTGGCCATCACCGCCGACCAGGATCCGGCCAAAGTGGAAGCCACCGCCGTGCACCTGGCCCGCCAGCGCGGCTACCCCCGGGAGCTGGCCCACAAGCTGGGCTGAGTCCATGCCGGGCCTATGCCCGGCATCCCCCTACTCCGTCTGCCAAACCTTCCTATCTGCAAGCTCCACCTCCTATAATTCAAAGCATCACATTAATTCAGCCGTAGTCAAGCCGCTGGCCTGACCACCGCGACAAGGAGAGGTCGCTCGCCTGCAAGAGAAGGGCGGTAGCGTAGTCGTTGAAGTGTGCCCGACAGGCTTAAAACCGACATTCCACATCAACTTGTGAATTTATTTTTGGCCAAGTGCCAAATGTAGTGGTCAACTAAAATTATTGATTCAACTCTGAAGTTGCAGGTGTAGTTATGGATAGATTCATCTTCTTAGTTCCAGCACTTTTGGGTGTGGCATTGATTAATGGGTGTGCAACGGCGACCCCTATAAATACCGGCGGCCCCCGGCAGGCGTACTATGTTGATTGCTCAGGTGGGACAATGTCTTCATGCATCGAAAAAGCCAATTCAGTGTGCCCAAGAGGCTACGACATTGCAGGAGCACAGGAGCAGCCCGAAGGTAGAGCAAGCGTTCTATACAACCCGTATTACGGGGTAGCCACATCAACGCAACATATGACCAGAACCATGACTGTGATTTGCAAATGAGCCGCCGACATGCCGGCACTTCATCTCGCTTTAGTGTGGATTTTATTTGTCTATGAATGCTACGTATACACGTACTGCTCTCGCTCGAGCTGAATTCTTTTTGTCTCTTGCAGAGCAATGCACTCCAAAACAACGCGCCGAATTTGAGGCATTTATTGAAGCATCTATCATCTTCGCTCGGGCCACATTACATCATCTCCAAAATAACTACAAGCGACATACTTCTTGGAAAGAGTGGTTTGAAAGTATAAAGGGCGACCCGGCTGTAGAATTTTTCCGTCAACATCGAAACGTCGTGTTAAAGGAATCTTCTCCAAAAGCTGGGCAAATCATCTCGCTCAACTCCATAGAGACTGCTGCGGTTCTCTATTACTTTGAAGACCCGACAATCCCTGCTACGGTCACGATCAGAAGGCATTTAGAGTCTTATACTAAAATTTTACAAAAGGGTGAGGAGAATTTCAAAACGCAAAATCCGATGACACCAAAATAAAGCTCAGCCTACATCAAGAGATTTCCCTCAACAACCCATTAAAAGTTAATTAAAAATTAATTATAACTCAGGTGACCAATTGCATTTTTATCCACCTTAATTTACAGCCATATAATTAAAACATCATAATTAAAAGGTTCACCCCATGAAGATATTCAACCAAAAATTACCTTCATACTTTTCTGACTTCACAACACCCTCATGCCTTGGGGTAGAGCAACTTATTTTCGCATGGGTCGATTTATCTTTAGAGACAAAAGTAAAGATAATAAAATCATTGAACGAGATCAATCTACCCCCTCATCTAGAACTAAAATTAATCAACAAAATACTGGATGACAAAAACCCTTACATTAGATATTTAATAGCGATACGATTTAAAAAAATACACTTCCATAATGAGCCAGATAAAACAATGATTTCAAGCAAGATAAACTTTGACAAAGAATCACTAGTTAAAAATTCCATCATGGAGCCCAACAAAAACGATTTAATACCTCAATACTTCTTCAACTATCAGCAAGATCTAAGATTGTCGATAATCAGAAATACAAAAGGAGAGGGCCGAGCTCTAGCCAACCTTATAGACACCGCACTGAATAAGTATATAAAAATGGGTTATATAAAAGAAGATGAGCTACATGACATATTAATTGACTACATACTATCTCCAAACTTTTCAATTCATTACCAGTTTAGCCATAAAAACAAGAATCTTACCCTTGACTTAGATGCCTTATGGAAATCCGCCTTATATTTACCAGAAAAAATCTCATTTATTTTTCTAGATAATCTTCCAGAGTGCAATAGTGAAACCTTAAACTCACCAGAGGAATTAATAAAACACCTAAGCGACAAACAATTAGAAAGGATTCTCGAAAGAGAGGACCTGGTAATAGAAAAATTAAGAAGGTATGTTTTTAAAAATCACAACGAAATCACTTTACGCTTGGCCGCAACCTCACACAACTTCACTTTATCATATGATGACTTCTACGCAATATTACAAAAAGAAGATGATAGAAAGACAGTGTTACTAGATGAACTACTGGATGAATTGTCATTCACAAAATCGAAATTAAAGCTTGTCTTTTATGAAGCAATAGAAGATACCAGGAAGAAATCAAATCATTTCTCTAACCTTTCTTCTTTTGATAGAGATTGGATAAAGAAAAAACTCAACTCACTCAGTAAAGATGATTTAACAAATCAGACTTTAGAACTCAGAATCTATAAACTAGCTAAATACAACTCCCTAAAAAAACCAGAGAAGAACACCTACAGCCATAATGAAAATCTAAATTTCCTTTATAGTTACACAGTAAATAACGATATATGGAAGACCTTCATGAATTATTCATTGGAATGGGAGAAATTAAACTTAATAGATAAAATAACCCTAGAGAAATACTTACCGGAAATCGATGAAAATAGCGATAAACTCACTACCCCCACTAGAAATAAGAGTAACGAACCCCTCAATCAGGAGATTAACAATGTAACCAGAACAAAAAATCAAAAATACATGCTTACAGCAATAATTGCACTTCTATCAATCATAGTTTACATCCTGTTGCAGTAAAAACATCCTAATTACTACACATTACTACACTCATGAAAGCATAATGGATCTCTGCTGCTATTCAGTTCCGGTCCCTTGTGTGGCTCATTATACCTTAATGTAGACCAAAGCTTATCGTGCATAATATACGGAAATCCCTAGTAGCATTGATCGTCAGTGTCGGCACAGTTCTTGGCTCGCAGAACGCAACCGCGATGACGTTTGAGGTTATAATGATACGCGACGAACCAGCTATAAAGGCTAGGGGAGAGATCATTCCCGGGGATGCAGAGCGATTTGAAGCAGTGCTAACACCGGAGTCAAGGCACTCATTTGGATATTACTCCTTGATTCTGGATAGCCCCGGCTGGAGTGTCGAAGCTGCCTTTGATCTATCCCGAGTGTTGGATCGACACTATGTGAACACATACGTGGCGCCTGAAGGCCGGTGCGTGTCTGCATGTGTAGCAATCGTATTCATTGCAGGCCGTGAACATGTAGCAGTTACAGATGCATTTCTTGGTTTCACGGCTGCTTAAACTTAAACACAAGAAAAATTGAACAACTGTGCAACGAGCGTATCGCTAACCACGCATTTGAACATGGAACGGCGTATGGTGCTGTTATGGCATTTATTGAGAAGATTCCACGCAATGAGATCGTTTGGATTAGTGACAGTGAAGCTGACTGCTGGGGAATCAACCGTTACGACATCAGCCCGGAACCTAGAAACTATTTCCAGTGTGTACGGAACATTATACTAAAACAAAAGAAAGGTGACTTGCCGTAAAGCAAGTTCCTGACAGATTATAATTAGAAGGAACAGAGAAGGTTATGGGATAAGGTCTCTTTTTTCCTCTACTTTTAGAGTGGTAATTCGGTAGCTCCGAATGCATCCACGTCGATTTAGTCAATGCTTAGAAAATGCCTACCCCGCCATTCATTTTTTCTAGCTAATTTCATGTAGACCAATCAGAATGGAAACCGATCCACAATTGGGCCAAAATTCAATACTATACCGATCTCAAGCTTACTAGGTGCTAATATGAAATACTTGGACAGCTTCTCTCGAATTCAAAAGGCAGTTGAATTTATGTGTACCGCTTCGGCCATTTATATAATCCCAATATTAACCATATCTATAATCCATGATCTTTATATGTATAAAATTGAGTCACCATGGAAATATTTTTTATTTATACCTGCATGGATTTTTGGTTTATTTTTGGGGGTTACATTCGCTCAATTTGCGCACTGGCTATTTGATTTAATTAGAAAGCTATTAAATATGAAACCTTTACATGAAATAGAGAAAGACATTTACAATGAAACACTAGAGAGAGAACATGTAAGTGACAGAAATTTCAGAAACAAAGATTATGACGAAAAACTCTTTGAAATACGCAACCTTCAAAAAACCCAGAGAGTATACCTTGAAGAGATTTACAGCTTTACAAAAATGGCGCTTTACATGATTTTGTTTGCCGTTTTTATATTTAGCGATATTTTCTGGGAAAACTATTGGCCTAGTATATCAGAATGGATTGTGTCAGCCTACACATGGCTAAAATCAATCGTTTCGACTATAGCTTACTGGCTAACAACATTGTTTAAACAACTGAGTTATTTACTCATTAAACTATAGTATTTTCTGATTACCCTTTTAACACAACAATCAAACCGCCAACGCGGCGACTGATTTTCGACGTTAGGGCGATAAGGGGAGCGCATGGCAAATATCGTAAAACTCTGGGCAGGCCGCGTATATGGAACCAATACCGGTAACCTGTTTATGGAACTTAATGCTTCAGACGGAGAGGTTAGTGGTGTTTTGCGATTTATGGATAGCGCCTTTGGACTGACTGTTTATCGTCTGAGCGGATCCTTTGAGGAACAGTTGCGTTTGCATGGAGAAGTAATACACGTCCCTGAGGGAGTAGATGCAGGTCCAATCGATGTAATAGCAATACTAACTGAACAAGGTAACTTGAGAGGAGAATGGAAATCTGAAATTGGAACAGCTGGGACATTTGAAGCCTATTCGCACGATGTGCCTCCTCCAAATCAGAGAGTTCAAAATTCTGCGCATAATCCGGAGCAACTATATACGTCTCACATAGTCATTGGCGCTATTCGTCTTTATGCGGAGGATCTCAAGGCGATCATTGAAAGGATCAAGCGCGATTTTGTTATTGGTTGGCCAGTGGTGACGTACAGTGCACGTGATAGCGAAGTCACTAAGTATTGGGATGATTTCTCCAGCGATTACGATGGGCTTCGAGAGTTGAAATCCTTGAAACTAATGATTCAAGAGCCAGATACCTATGGAATAAACAAAGTCGTTTCATTGGAGTTGAGCTCGTTTGGGAAAAATGAGATTCGTGTTCAAGGGGTTAATGAATCATGGGTGGTAGGAAAGGCCGAAGCCATTTCGAGAATACTCAAAACCCATGAGAAGGTCCTTGTTACCAATTACAAGAAGTTCGGCTTAACTCTGAATCAGTTTATATTTCTCGCTATGCTAGTATTAATTCCCGCCATAGGTGAATTATGGCAGAGAGCAAGTTTTGTACTTGTTGTACTGTTTCTGCTCGGCGGTTTATATTGGTTGCATAGCAGATTTATTCCAAATACTGTCATTTACCTAACTGATGAAGAGCCAACGTTTATCCAACGATTTGGACCTTCTATTCTTTCATGGGTGGGAGCAGTGGCGGCGTCGTTGGCTGCGGCATTGATATTTTATTTTTTTACGGGTAATGCAATATAGCCCTAACAATCGGCTTCAAACACGTTGCGATAGCATCCGACGGCTGAAGTCGAACGTTCAGATGGAAGGAGGCACGATGACTGAACCAAAGGCTGTTTCTGAACTTCGGGAGTTGGACTGGGATAGTATCCCTTCATCATCAGGAGTTTATTGGTGGTACTTCCCACAACAAGAAATCAAAGCCCTCGGTGTTGCCGAGTTGTGCAACTTGGACCAACTTCACCTCCGGCGTGCTTCAGATGGAAAAGTATGCCTGTATCACGGAATGGCAAAAAACCTCTCTCAGCGTATAGAGTGGCATGCTGCTCAGAGCTTGACGCTCAAACACTTGCAGTCGGGCTTTCTATCAACCTTTCGTTTTTCGTTGCTCGCCCTGAACAATTTTGATTACTTCAGAGAAGAGGAGGAAATAAACAAGTATTTTGACAAGCTCGCAGTAGGCTGGCAATTGGCTGAAACACGAGATGAGGCGAAGTCTATGGAGGACCATGAACTCTGCGGAGAGTACCACTACCCGCTCAACATTCAAGGGAATAGACGACCTGAGTTGATTCAGTATATCCGGTATTTGAAGTCCACCCGAAGTGCTTATAAACGCCGATTCTTGGATTCCTTGGAGAAGTATCATGTGCTCAAATAGCACCACCATTGTCCTTGTGTCTTGCGTTAGCCGCAAGCGCGAGAAGCCAAGCGCTGCCCGCGATCTTTACACCTCGCCTTGGTTTTTTAAAGCACGACGGTATGCCGAAAGTTCAGGTTTCCCGTGGTTTGTGCTTTCGGCCAAATACGGTCTTGTATCGCCGGAACGGATAATCGAACCATACGAGCGGACTCTCAACACGATGCCTGCCGCTGAGCGCCACGAGTGGGCCGAACAGGCTTCTCAGCAAATTGATGAGACTATTCCAAATCTCTCCCGAGTAGTGTTCCTAGCTGGTAAGCGGTATCGCGAATTCTTGTCAGGATACCTACTCAGTCGTGGTGTATTGGTGTCTATTCCCATGGAGGGGCTTCGGATCGGTGAGCAATTGAATTGGCTAGAACAGAACACACCCGGTTCAGCTGCGTAGAGAGAGCGGGGACGGACCGAACAATGCCCTCCACCGAGAGCCTGAAAACGCATCGGTTCTTATCGAGAGTCCGGGGATGTGTCGTGAGGGATACATTAGGCTTCAAAAAAGCAACAGATGAGCGCTCAGAATTGGCGTGTGCCTTACATTTTAGCATCCCATTGGCATCTCCTGGCTTAGTCCTGTCAACATCCCCATCTGACCCCGCTGGCCTCCCCTTACGGACAAAAAATCGCAGAAATGGGCAGTTATCTTCTGCCCATCCATGTAGAATCCGCCTTTAAAAGCCGACTCGGCTTGACTCTTGTACACACCCCTAGGATTTTGAATGAAAAAGACCATCGCCCTGACCCACCCCAGGCTGAAGCCGGCTCGTCTGGTGGACGCCATCAAGCACGACATCAGAAAATACCTGAACCGGGAGCGCCGCAAGGCACTGCCGGCGGGCATGGATTACTGGACCTTCGATTGCCGCTTCGGTGCCACCGAAGCCGCGGCGGAAAAGATTTTCACCTCTGAAATCAACGCCCATATCGATGCCGCCGTGGCGCAGGAATTACCCTCCTTCTATGTGGAGATCCTCGCCCGGGCCTGCAACCATCAGCCGCGCGTCGCCGCCGACGAGGCCGAGCAAGGCTAAGCCCTTGCCCGCTGCCGGACCTGCCGCCAGGTCCGGCAGCGCCCCGGCCCACCGGCCAAGATTTAGCCAAAACCACAAACAATCCTCTCTTCCACCCGCAAAATCCTGTATATTCTGCCCTCGTTTTTTTGACTGTAGCGACTCTACAGAGGAACTCTTATGCAATTTTCATCTCTGGATCTGGCCCCGGATCTACAGCGCGCTCTTGTAGAATGTGGCTACAGTGCTATGACCCCCGTACAGGCCCAGGCCATAGTGCCCGCTCGGCGCGGCAAGGATTTGCAGGTCACCGCCCAAACCGGCACCGGCAAAACCGCCGCCTTTGCCGTTCCCGTACTGCAGCGCATGCTGGACAACCCCAAAGCCAGGGTCGAGCGCCGCCCGCGCGCCTTGATCCTCACCCCCACCCGCGAGCTGGCCGAGCAGCTGGCCGATGCCATCGGCGGCTACGCGCGGCATCTGCCGCTGAGCGTCACCGCGCTTTACGGCGGCGTAAAGATGGGTGGCCAGGCCAACAAGCTGAAAGCGGGCGTGGACATGGTGATCAGCACCCCCGGCCGCCTGATGGAGCACATCACCCTGGGCAACGTGGCATTGAGCGACGTGGAATTTGTGGTGCTGGATGAAGCCGACCGCATGCTGGACATGGGCTTTATCACCGATGTGCTGAAACTGATGCAGCTGACCGCGCCCAAGCGCCAGACCCTGCTGTTTTCCGCCACCAGCTCCCCGGCGGTCAACGAGCTGTCCCACAAGATCCTGCACAATCATCAGCAAATCCGGGTCACCCGGGTCAACAGCACGGCCGATACCGTCCGCCATGCGGTCTATCCGGTGGAAGAAAGCCGCAAAATAGAACTGTTTGAACAGCTGCTGGAAGAGAAAAACTGGTTCCAGGTGCTGGTGTTTACCAGCACCAAGGAGCAGGCCGACCGGCTGCTGGCCGGCCTGAAGCAGCGCAAAATCGAGGCCGCCGTGTGCCATGGCGACAAAAGCCAGGGCTCCAGGCGCCGCGCCATCGCCGATTTCAAGTCCGCCAAGCTGCAGGTGCTTATCGCCACCGAAGTGGCCGCCCGTGGCCTGGATATCCAGGGCCTGGACTATGTGGTGAACTTCAACCTGCCCTATCTGCCCGAGGATTACGTGCACCGCATCGGCCGCACCGGCCGCGCCGGGGCCGCCGGCACCGCCATTTCCTTTGTCAGCCGGGAAGAAGAGCAAACCCTGGAGCGCATTCAAAAGCTGATTGGCGGCGAGATCAAACGCATCGTCAAGCCGGGCTTTGAAGTGAGCAACCGCGGCACCCTGCTCAAAAGCATCTCGCGCAAGGTGTTGTCCGGGCGTTCAAACCGGGCCAGCGAAACGGTGATTGAGCTGGAAGGCTCGGGCAATGCCAAGGGCAAGCCGCGCCGCGCCAAGCCGGCCGATGCCACCGGCAACCAGGCCGCGCCCAAGCCCGTGCGCCTGAAAAAGCCGAGCACCCCGAAAAGCACCGGCCCAAAGAAAAAAGTACTGCGCGGCAAACGCGCCGAGAAATACGCCCGTTAATCGGCGCCGTCTCCGGCAACAGCCGCCGAGGCTGATGTAAATCCAAGCGGCTCCCCCTCTCCCGTGCCAGGCTGGTGCTGTGGTAGCGGCTGTTCGCGGGAGGGTTGCAAAGAGGTGCCATGCCGGCAAGGGCCGCTTCGTCCGTTGTCTTGCGCCGGCTAAAGCGGCGCCTACGGCGGCAAGGCGGGAAAAGCGACAAACTAAAAAACCGGAAGCGGTTTTTCTTCCGGCTTCCAGCATCAAGCTTCCCGCTTTATTGCGCGCGTTTGAGGATCTTGGGGTTGGAGTTGCCCCATACGGTGTATAGATCCGCCAGCAGGGCGTCGTTGGCGTCTTCCAGCTCGCCCTGGGTCACTTCCACCTCGCCCTGTTTGCCGAACAGCACCACCTCGTCACCCGGCTTCACACCCGGAATGTCGGTCACGTCGATCATGGTGGTGTTCATCGACACCTTGCCCACCACGGGGGCGCGCTGGCCGTTCACCACCACATGGGCGTTGTTGGTGAATACCCGGCGGTAGCCGTCGGAATAGCCCATGGGCAGGTTGGCCAGCAGCGAGTCCCGTTCCAGGGTGTAGGTGCCGTCGTAGCCCACCTGGCTGCCCGCCGGGTAGTTGTTCACCGAGGCCACCCGGGTCTTGAACGACATCACCTTCTGGTACTCGGTGTAGCTGGGGATGGTGTCGCCGTAGATGATGCCGCCCGGGCGCACCATGTCCAGCCAGCTTTCCGGTACTTCCAGGGTGGAGAAGGAGTTGGCGGCGTGCAGGGTGAGCCTGGCCCTGTCCAGTTTGCCGTCTTCAATCAGCCACTGGGCCTGCTGCTGGAACAGCGCCAGTCCCTTCTTCACCTCGTCCACTTCCTCGTGGGCGAAGTGGGTCATAATGCCCACCAGCTCGAGATTGGGCAGCGCCAGCAGCTCGCGGGCCTCTTTCTTGCCGTCGTCGGTGGCCACTTCCAGGCCGTTGCGGCTCATGCCGCCGGCGTTCAGGCCCAGGTGGTAACGCAAGGTCTTGCCCTCGGCCTTGGCCACTTCGGCGGCCAGGCGGGCGGCCTCGATATCGCCGAACAGCTCTTCCATGTCGTATTGCAGGCCGTCGCGCACTTCCGCCTGGGTGGCGCTGCGTACCCGCATGATGCGGCCTTCATAACCGCTTTCCCGCACTACCCGTGCTTCCTCGTTGCTGGTGATGCCGATGCAGGGAATGCCGGCGGCGATCACCGAGGGCATCAGGTTGGCAATGCCGTGGCCGTAGGCGTCGGCCTTCATGATGGCGCAAATCTGCGACTTGCCGTCCAGCAGGGTTTGCAGGGTACGGATATTGTGTTCGAAGGCGGCCTGGTCGATTTCAATCCAGGCGTTGGTGGTCTGATAAACCGGGCTGCTGGTATCAAGACCGGTCACCGGCAGTATGGGCGCGGCCTGGACCTGGGTGGACAAACAGGCGGCGAGGGCCACGGCCAGTACGGTGGGGGTCATTTTCATCGAATGCTCTCCTTGAGTTGGCGGGCATCTGCTCCATTGGTGAAGTTCACCGGCCGGAAACCCCTTCCGGCCCGCAGATGGCCCGGTCACTATACAAGGAAAGAATCAAAACTTAATAGTGCAATTTAACTTTTATTTGACATTAAAAACCAAGATAAAAGACAAAATCAGATCTTAATTCTTTTCGTTATGCCAGCAGTGATATTAATTATGCAGCAGCCGCGATCAGTCTTCATGTGAAGCTATTCATGATGCCGTCACGATGCCGCCATTGTCGCGGATAACGCCGATATTCGGCACCGGAACGGCACCCATCGGAGCTGTGTGCAAATCATCACCAAAATATTTTTATGCAGGATGGCGGGAAGCGGGAAGCACAGCACAGGCAACCGTTCAGGTGGTGCAAGCCGGTTTGTGCCGGATTGTGCCGGCTTGTGCCAGCTAAAGCGGCACCTACAGCGGCACCTACAGGCGGCACCTACAGCAACACCAAGCAGCATCCTCAGCAACGGCTATATGACGGAGAAGGGAACAGGCCGGAAGGAGGGGCTCCTTCCGGCTTCCAGCCTCAAGCTTCCGGCTTCTGGCTTCCGGCTTAAAAAATCAGTGCAGCTTGAGCCGCGGGCGCAGGTAGCGGTTGATGCGGCCCACCAGCATCATCAGGCCGGTGCGGGTGTAGCCGTGCAGCGCCACCTGGTGCATGCGATAGAGGGAAATGTACACGGTGCGGGCGATGCGCCCTTCCACCATCATGGAGCCGCGCATCAGGTTGCCCATCAGGGATCCCACGGTAGAGTAGCGGCTCAGGTTTACCAGCGAGCCGTGGTCCTTGTACACATAGGGCCTGAGCGGCTTGTTGCTGAGCTTGGCCATGATGTTGTCATAGGCCTGGCTGGCCATCTGGTGGGCCGACTGAGCCCGGGGCGGTACCGGCTTGCCGTTGTCCTGCAGGCAGAAGGCGCAGTCACCGATCACGAAAATGTTCTCGTCGCGGGTGGTCTGCAGGGTGCTGGTCACCGCCAGCTGGTTGATGCGGTTGGTCTCCAGCCCGGCAATGTCCTTCATAAAGTCCGGCGCCTTGATGCCCGCCGCCCACACCATCAGCTTGGCGGGGATCAGTTCGCCGTCCTTGGTTTTCAGCCCCTCGTTGGTGGCCTCCACTATCATGGTGTTGACGCGCACGTCCACGCCCAGCTCGCGCAGCTCCTTGTGCGCCATGGCGGAAATGCGCTCGGGCAGGGCCGGCAGTATGCGCGGCCCCGCCTCCACCAGGGTCAGCCGCAGGCAGTTGCGGTTGAGCTTTTTAAAGCCGTAGGCCGCCAGGTGCTCCACCGCGTTGTACAGCTCGGCCGACAGCTCCACCCCGGTGGCGCCGCCGCCGACGATGGCGATGTCGACCTTTTCGTCCACGGTCTCGCTCTCGGCGTACTGCAAAAAGCGGTTCATCAGCTCGTCGTGGAAACGCTCGGCCTGCTGCGGGCTGTCGAGGAAGATGCAGTGCTCGCGCACGCCCTGGGTGCCGAAGTCGTTGGACACGGAGCCGATGGCCAGCACCAGGATGTCGTATTTGAGATAGCGCTCGCCCACCATGGGATTACCATGGTCGTCGCGCAGGGGCGCCAGGGTGATGGTTTTGGCTTCCCGGTCGATATTGGTGAGGGTGCCCAGATGGAAGCTGAAGCCGTGGTTGTGGGCCTGGGAGCGGTAGCTCAGGCCGTCGATGCCCGGGTCCATGGCGCCGGTGGCCACTTCGTGCAGCAGGGGTTTCCACAGGTGGGTCCGGTTGCGATCCACCAGTATCACCTCCGCCTTGCCCTTGCGCCCCAGTTGTCGTCCCAGCTTGGTCACCAGCTCCAGGCCGCCGGCGCCGCCGCCGACCACGATAATCCTTGTCATGTTTGACCTCTTCAATGTGTAAAGTAAAAACCTGCGGCTATGGCCGGCCCATAGCGGCAGATTCTTGCTTGGCTCCACTCGCGCCGAGTGGAGCCATTCTAAAAGCTGTGTTTGAGAGCACAACTTTATTTTCACATCAAATCAACATCGGCTCAGCCGGTCCAGCCCTGCTCCCGGGAGATGCGCAGCAGCCGCTCGCTCGCCTCGCGCCAGCGCCGGCTGCCGTAAAGGTGGGCGGCGCCGGCGTTGTCCCGCTTGCGCAGGGGCGACAGGTCCCGCGCCAGATCGTGGGGCAGGCTGTCGATAATGCTCACCGCCCCCGCCCGGTGGTTGCAGGCCAGCAGCAGATCGCAGCCCGCCGCCAGTGCCCGCCGCGCCCGCTCGGCGTAGCCGCCGGCCACCGCCGCCCCTTCCATGGTCAGATCGTCGCTGAACACCAGGCCGGTAAAGCCGAGCCGGCGGCGCAGCATCTCCTTGATCCAGAACGACGAAAACCCCGCCGGCTCCGGGTCCACCGCGCGGTAGATAACGTGGGCCGGCATCATGCCCTGCACCAGGCCCTGGCTTATCAGGGCCCTGAAGGGCACCAAATCGGCCGCTTCTATCTCGGCCAGCGCCCGTTCGTCCACCGGGCTTTCCTTGTGGGAGTCGGCGCGCACGCTGCCGTGGCCGGGAAAGTGCTTGGCCACCGCCGCCATGCCCGCCGCCTTCATGCCGCCGATGTAGGCGCCGGCCCTCGCTATCACCTGTTCGGGTTCGGCGCCGAAACTGCGATCCCCTATCACCTCGCTGCCCCGCTCCAGATCGAGCACGGGCGCAAAGCTGAGATCGATGTCATGGGCCAGCAGCTCGGCGGCCATCAGCCAGCCGGCGTCCTCCAGCAGGGAGGGCAGCTCGGGGTGGTCCAGCCCGGCGAGCTTGCCCGGTGCCGGCAGCGGAAAAAAGCCCTCGCGAAAGCGCTGTACCCGCCCCCCTTCGTGATCCACGGTGAGCAGCAGCCCCGGCTTGATCTTGCGGATGGCCTTGACCAGGGCGCCCAGCTGGGCCCGGTCATGATAATTCCGGCTGAAAAAGATGATCCCGCCCACGGCGGGGTGCTCAATCAGCTCGCGCTCTTCCGCCTCCAGTTCGTGGCCGTTCAGGTCGAGGATAAAAGGGCCCATCATCACTCCCGTTCACGTTGATATTGGCAGAGCCGCTGCACTGCCTGTTGCTGTTGTTCCAGGTATCCGGCCTGGCCGCACTGGCGGTATTGCACCGCTGCCCACAGCGCCGTGAGCAGCCACACCCAGGGCCGGCGGGCGGCCAGCCGGGCCTCGCTCAGTTCGCCGCCCCCGGCCCGGTAGGCGGCCAGCATGGCCGCCCGCCCCGGTCTATCCAGCCCGAAGCTGTCGGCGATCACCGCCAGCTCAAAGGCGGCGTCGCCCCGGGCGGCGTATTCCCAGTCCAGCAGCCAGGGGCGTTCGCCCAGCAGGTTGGCGGCGTTGAGATCGTGGTGGCAGAACACCGGGGAAAAGGGCGGATTCAGCTCGGCGCGCTCGAACAGGGGCAGCACCCGGGCGATGTCGGCCGGCAGCGGCGACAACAACCGTAGATAATGACCCAGCCGCGCGCGCAAATCCAGCACCGGCAGGGCCGCCGGCAGCCGGTGCAGGGCCGCCACCCGCGCCATCAGCCGGGTCATGTCCGGCGGGCGCTGCCGCCAGTCCGGCTCGTCCCGCCAGTCCAGGATCAGCAGGCCCTGTTCGGGCCGGGCGAAACGCACCGGCAGCGCCAGCCCGGCCGCGGCGGCCGTGCGGTGGGCGAACAACTCCAACCGCCGGTCTATGCCCAGGGCGGCCGGATCGGCACAGCCCTGGCGCAGCCAGTAGGCGCCAGCGGGGGTGTCCAGCCGCCAGCAGCGGTTGGTAAACCCGCCCGCCAGGGGCGTCAGCCGCCCCTGCCAGTCGGCGGGCAGGCTGGCCAGCAGTGGCTCAGCGTCCACTGACGCTGTCGGACCAGAGCACCTCGCCGCTGGCGATTTCCATCAGTTGGCCCTGCAGGCTGAAGCCCGTGCCGCTGCGGTTCAGGTTGCCGGACAGCACATAGTCGGCGCCGCTTTGCCGGCCCAGGCGCACCAGGGCGGCCATGTCGGCCCGGCCATCCTGATAGGCCAGTTGCTGACGCAGGCTGCTGACCCGGGCGCTGTCGGCAAAGCGCAGGCTGCCGGCCAGGTTGGCCCGCAGCCGCTCGGTCAGGCCGCGGGTGTCCACCGGGCTGCCGGCCAGGTTGCGGATCTCGTCCAGCAGCACCACGCCGTTCACCTCGCCGAGCACGCCGCTGTTGCGCAGCCGGGCGGCCAGGCCGTCGGCCAGTTGATCCAGGTTGGCGCTGCGCGCCTCGGGCAAGGGAGTGACCACCGGCGGCTCGGGCAGCTCTATCACCGGCGGCGGAGTCGGCCGCAGGGGCGGCTGCACCACGGGCGCGGCCGGCTGGGTGCCCGGCGTGGCCGGGGTGACCGGCGCCGGCTGGGAGGAATAGGGGTTGGGCAGGGTACAGCCGCCAAGCACGGCGGCCGCCAGCACCAGGCCGGAACGGAACAACTTCATCGGCCTCTCCTCACCGTGCCAGCATGGGGCCCAGGGGGCGGCCACCCAGCAGGTGCATGTGAATGTGGTAAACCTCCTGGCCGCCGTGGCGGTTGCAGTTCACGATCAGGCGATAGCCATCCTCGGCCAGGCCGGCATCGGCCGCCAGCTTGCGCGCCACGGTGAACAGCCGGCCCAGGGCCAGCTCGTGCTCGGGCTCCACCTCGTTGACGGTGGGGATCAGCACGTTGGGCACGATCAGCACATGGGTCGGCGCCTTGGGATGGATATCGCGAAAGGCGGTGACCAGTTCGTCCTGGTACAGGATCTCGGCGGGAATTTCCTTGCGGATGATTTTGCTGAAAATGGTCTCTTCTGCCATTGCCTGTCTCCTTGAGGTAAATCGCCGGGCTTCGCCTGTCGGCCCCGGGCAAGATTCGCTATTATAGCCTTGTTAGCTGCCAAAGGAATGAAGTCACAATGAATAAACTATTGATTAAAAACGCAACCCTGGTCAACGAAGGCCGTGTCCAGGTGCAGGACGTGCTGATCGCGGGCGAGCGCATCGAGCAGATTGGCTTCGGCCTTTCCGCTCCCGCCGGAGTCCGGGTGCTGGACGCCGCCGGCAAGCACCTGCTGCCGGGCATGATCGACGATCAGGTACACTTTCGCGAGCCCGGCATGCCCGACAAGGGCAACATAGCGTCAGAATCCCGCGCTGCCGTGGCCGGGGGCACCACCAGCTTTATGGACATGCCCAACGTCAACCCGCAAACCACCACCCTGGAGGCGCTGGAGGCCAAGTTCAAGCTGGCCGAGGGCCGGGCCGCCGGCAACTACAGCTTCTACCTGGGCGGCACCAACGACAACCTGGAGCAAATCCAGCGTCTGCAGCCCAACCAGACCTGCGGCGTCAAGGTGTTCATGGGTGCCTCCACCGGCAATATGCTGGTCGACAGCGAAGCGGCCCTGGCCGGCATCTTCCGCGACAGCCCGGTACTGATCGCCACCCACTGCGAAGACTCGCCCACCATCAAGCGCAACGAAGAGCTGGCCCGCGCCAAGTACGGCGACGCCGTGCCCTTCAGCGAGCACGGCCATATCCGCAGCGCCGAGGCCTGCTACCTGTCCTCTTCCCTGGCGGTGAGCCTGGCCAAGCGCTACCAGTCCAAGCTGCACGTGCTGCACCTCACCACCGCCCGGGAGATGAGCCACTTCACCGCCAGCCACTCCCTGGCC
Source organism: Zobellella denitrificans (assembly GCF_002407485.1). NCBI lineage: Bacteria > Pseudomonadati > Pseudomonadota > Gammaproteobacteria > Aeromonadales > Aeromonadaceae > Zobellella > Zobellella denitrificans. Next base: position 2,627,656 of record NZ_CP012621.1, read on the forward strand.
GAGCTGAAGGACAAGAACATCACCGCCGAAGTGTGCGTGCACCATCTGTTCTACAACGAGGCCGACTACGAGCGCCTGGGCGCCCAGATCAAGTGCAACCCGGCGATCAAGACCGCCGCCGACCAGCAGGCACTGATCGACGCGGTCAACCAGGACATCATCGACATCATCGCCACCGACCACGCGCCCCACACCTGGGTCGACAAGCAAAACTCCTACTTCGGCGCGCCCTCGGGCCTGCCCCTGTGCCAGCACGCCCTGCCGATGCTGATGGAGTTCTACCACAAGGGCATCTTCAGCCTGGAGACCATAGTGCGCAAGACCTCCCACGCGGTGGCCGAGCGCTATCAGATCAAGGACAGAGGCTATATCCGCGAAGGCTATTTCGCCGATCTGGTGCTGTTCGACCTCAACGACCGCACGGCGGTAAGCAAGGACAACCTGCTCTACCACTGCGGCTGGTCGCCGCTCGAGGGCACCACCCTGAAGAGCCGGGTCGACACCACCCTGGTCAACGGCCACATCGCCTACCAGAACGGCCAGGTCAGCGAGCAGGCCTTCGGCCAGCGGATGCAATTTACCCGCTAGTGCGCAAATAGCAGGCAAACGCACCACGGTGGCCGGAACGGGTGTTGACAGCCCCCGGCCACTTCCCTAGAATCCGTCCCCGTCGACACAACGACGATTTCGGCGTGTAGCGCAGCCTGGTAGCGCACTGTCATGGGGTGTCAGGGGTCGGAGGTTCAAATCCTCTCACGCCGACCAAATCATCCTGAAAAGCCCACCGCAAGGTGGGCTTTTTGCTTTCCGGCCTTCTCTGTCTGGCCACTTTCAATGGACCATCCCAACCCGGAGCGCAGGCGGCCCGCCTGCATTCCCGCGAAGCGGGAACCCCCGGGCCCGGCACCACCGCCAAACCACAGGCGCAACACCCCATGCGGGCGAGCCGCCCGCGCCCCAAGGCCCCTTGCAATAGCCCACCCACCCGGAGCGCCCGCGCCCCAAAGGGTTCCTTGCAATGCCCCCAACCCCGGCACCCCGTACTACACTTTAGGGGCTCAACCACACAGGAGGTACCCTATGGCCAAGTACAGCGAAGCGACCAAAGACGCCTGGGATGAACTGCAGGACAAAAGGGCGAAACTGAAGGAGGCGTGCGACCATTACGATCGCAAGGTGCAGGAATTCAGGGAGGAAGCCTGCTCCCTGGATGAGGTCACCCGGGCCTTCGACGACAAGCAACAGGCCAGCCAGGATCACGCCGAGGCCTTCCACCGGCTGTTCAAGGCCTGAATATCCGCTAACGTAAGGCCTTATGCCTTACGTTAGCGCCTTCCGCCCTCCCCCTCCAGGCCGGCCGCACCGGCGCCAGCCACTGTCACAGCCCCTCAAAAACGGATTCAGATAATACCGTTATCGTATAAACTGGGGCGGCGTTTAACCACATGAGGTAACTGTATGACGGGGCTCAAACAAAAGTCGCTGGCGCTGGCCCTGGCCGGGGTGCTCACCACCCAGCTGGCCGCCTGCGGCACCATCTTCTATCCCGAACGCAAGGGCCAGATCAGCGGTCGCATCGATCCGGTCGTGGCCATCGCCAACGGCATCGGCCTGCTGTTCTTTATCGTGCCCGGGGTGGTGGCCTTCGCGGTCGATTTCTCCAACGGCACCATCTACCTGCCGGGCGGCAAGGCCGAGCTGCAGGAGCGGATCACCCCCGACAGCCTGAACGCGCAGCTCTACGCCGCCACCGGCACCCGCGTCGACTGGCAGCAGGACGAGGTGCTGGTCGAGCAGCTCCACTCCGTCGACGAAGCCCGGCTGCTGGTCGCCTCCCTGTCCCGTAGCGGCGATTACGCCTCGCGCTGAGCGCGGCTGCGCCAGTGAACCCTGGTCGGCACCACGTGGGCGGCCTGGACCGGGGTTTCCCCCTGCAGCAGCAGGCTGCACAGTTCGAAGGCCGCCCCCGCCAGGGCCTCACAGTCCTGGGCCACCGCATCCACCGCTATCGGCAGGCAGTCGAGCAGCTCGTGATCGTCGAAGGTGCCGAGCCGGATGGGCTCGGCCAGCAGATGGTGCTCGTTGAGGTAGCGCAGCACCCCCTCGAGCAGGGTAAAGGAAGCGGTAAACAGGGCCCCGGGCAGCCGGCCCAGCTCCCGGTGCAACTGCTCCATCATGCAATACCCCGACACCGGGCGATAGTCCGCCATCCAGATCCACTCCGGCCTGGCTTCGATCCCGGCCCGCTGCAGACCCAGCTCGTAGCCCGCCAGGCGGTGGCGGCTGGGCGACAGTGCCAGCTGTCCGCCCAGGAAATACACCGCCTCCTGCCCCAGGGCCATGGACTGCACCAGCTCCGCCGTGGCCCGGCAGGCGTCGGAGATCACCAGCGGCAGGGTCGACTGGCCGATATGGCGGTCGAGCTGGATCACCGGCAGCCGCTCGGTCAACTGGCGATAGACGGCGTCGTCGCTGGCGCTGGAGGCCACGATCAGGGCGTCCACCTGGCGCTGGACCAGCCCCGCCACCACCTGTTGCTCCAGTTCGGGATCGTCGTCGGAACAGGCGATCAGCAGTTGCAGCCCGGCCTGCCGGCAACGGGATTCCAGCGACTTGGCGATGCTGGCAAAGCCGAAGTTGGTGAGATCGGGGATCACCAGCCCCAGGGTATGGCTGCGGCGGGAGCCCAGGGCGCGGGCATGGAGGTTGGGCTGGTACTGGTAGCGCCTGGCCACCGCCATCACCCGTTCGCGGGTTTCGTCGGCAATGCGGTACTGGCCGGCCTTGCCGTTCATCACCAGGCTGGCGGTGGCCTTGGACACGCCGGCCAGCTCCGCCAGCCGGGCGATGGTCAGTTTCTTTTTATCCACGGGCTTATCGTTATGTCGGCTGTTGCGGTCATTCTACCCAAGCCGAGCCCAGAGGCCAGTAACAAAAGCGGATTTCTCCCGCCCCGCCCCAGCGGATCTCGGGATTGGCCCCCGGGAAATAACGGGCCGACATCGTCGCCTCCCCGCCGTTGATAAAGAGTTCGATGCTGGAGCTGTCGAGCAGCAGCCGCAGATCCGACACCTGTCCGCGCCAGCGCCGGCTTTCCCATTCGCCGCTGCGCCAGTTCAGCCGCCGGAGCTCCAGGCCGTCGGCGTTCAGCGTGAGCACCGCCGCCTGGCCCAGGTAGAGCCGCACCTCGCCGCTGACGTCGAGTTCCAGCTCGGCCCGGCCGCCCTGCAGCCGGGGCGCCTGCACCGCCAGCCCCTGCCAGCGGAGCGCTTCGCCGCGCAGGGCGGCCAGCTCGGGCACCGGATTCTGGTACAGGTGGCCCTGGCGCCAACTCAACACCCGCGGGCAACTGAGCTGGTTCATCCAGCCGTATTCCCGGGTCGGCTGGGCCGGCTCGTTGTCGTCGGGCAGGCCGAGCCAGCCGATCAGCAGGCGCCGGCCCTGTTCATCCAGGGTGGTCTGCGGGGCATAGAATTCGAAGCCCAGATCCAGCTCGTGGAAATCACCGTGGGCCAGGCGGCCGCTGTGCCAGTCCAGCTCGCCGGCCAGCCAGCCGCACTGGTACAGGTTCTGGTAGCGCTCGGCCTCGGCCGGCAGGCCCTGGGGGCAGCAAATCAACACCTGGCGTCCGCCGAGTTCGAACAGATCCGGGCATTCCCACATATAGCCGAACTCGCCGATATTCCCCTCACCGCTGCCGGCCAGCACCCCGGTTTGCTGCCAGTGGTGCAGATCTGGGCTCTGGTAGAGCAGCACCTTGCCCTGGCCGTCTTCGCTCTGGGCCGCCAGCACCATCCACCAGCGCCCGTCGTGCCACCATACCTTGGGGTCCCGCACATGGCCACTATAGCCCTCGGGCAGATCCAGCACCGGGCCCAGCTTTTCGAACTCACCGAATTCCCGCTCCACCGCCAGGCACTGGAAGGCGGTGCGCCGTTCCCGGTCGTATTTGACGTTGCCGGTGTAGATCAGGGTCAGCTCGCCGTTGTTGTCCACCGCCGAGCCGGAGTAGCAGCCGTTGCGCTCGTAGTCCTCGGTGGGGGCCAGGGCCAGGCCCAGGTGTTGCCAGTGCACCAGGTCGTCCGACACCAGCTGGCCCCAGGCCTTGGCGCCGTGGGCGCAGGCCAGCGGGTTCCACTGGTAGAACAGCCGGTAGCGGCCGTCGAACTGGATAAAGCCGTTGGGATCGTTGAGCAGGCCCACCGGGGCGGCGATATGCCAACCGGGCCGATGGGGATCCCCCTCGGCCCGGTTCAGCCCCCCGAGCAAGGCCTCGCTCAGCCTGTTCAGCCACTGCTGTTCGGTCATTGCCATATCTCCTCTCAACTTGATGACCAGCCCGCTCCTCGCTCCTGTAGCCGGCGCTTTAGCTGCCGGGAAACGCAACGGCGGGCCCGCAGGCCCCGCCGTTTATCGCCTTGCGCCACGTAAACGGGCGCCTGCGGACTACGGGAAGAGCCGGCACGAAACCTTGTCGGCCACCCGATTTTCTCAGTCCAGCTTGTACTTCAGCAGGGTGGAGGCGGTGAAGGCCGCGCCGAAGGCGATGACCATGCCGATGCCGTAGTTCAGCAGCGAGGCGGGCTGCACTATGGCCAGGCCCGGCAGGCCGGTCAGGCCCACAGCGGTCATGCCCACCTTGGAGGCCACCACGTAGGCGCCGCCCAGGGCGCCGCCGAACAGGCCGGCCAGGAAGGGCTTGCCGTAGCGCAGGTTGACCCCGAAGATGGCCGCTTCGGTGATGCCCAGCAGGCAGGAGGCACCGGCCGGCACCGTGATGGCCTTGAGCTTGGCGTCCTTGGTCTTGAAATACACCGCCAGGCAGGCGCCGCCCTGAGCCACGTTGGACATGGCCCAGATCGGCAGCAGGAAGTTGACGGCGATGGCCGGGTTGGTCAGCAGCCCGGTTTCGATGGCGTGGAAGCTGTGGTGGATGCCGGTGATCACGATGGCCGAATAGGTGCCGCCGAACACCAGGCCCGCCAGCCAGCCGGCGTGATCATAGAGGGTGCTGAGCACGAGCGAGATGCCGTCACCCAGGCCGCGGCCGAGGGGCCCCACAAACAGCAGGGCCACGAAGCCGGCGATCAGCAGGGTGAGGAAGGGGGTGACGATCAGATCCAGGGCGTTGGGCACCACCTTGCGCAGGCGTTTTTCCACCTGGCTCATCACCCACACCGCCAGCAGCATGGGAAACACGGTGCCCTGGTAGCCGACCATGCCCACTTCCAACCCCATGAATTCCATGGTCTTGAAGCCGTCGGCCACGGTCCAGGCGTTGGTCAGGGCCGGATGGGTGAGGATGCCGCCCAGGGTGGCACCCAGGTAGGGGTTGCCGCCGAACTCGCGGGCGGCGGTAAAGCCGATCAGCACCGGCAGTATGATAAAGGCGGCCGAGCTGAACATGTCGAGCATGATGAACAGGGCGCTCTCGGGGGACACCCAGCCGTAGGAGCGCACCATGCCGAGCAGGCCCATCAGCAAACCGGCGGAGACGATGGCCGGGATGATGGGCACGAAAATATTGGACAGGGTCCGGGCCAGGCGCTGGGCCGGATTGAGCTTGGCGGCGGCCGCGTCCACCAGCTCCGCCTTGCTGGTTTCACCCAGGCCGGCGACCTTGGTGAACTCCGCGTACACCTTGTTGACCAGGCCAGTGCCAAAGATCACCTGCAGCTGGCCGGCGTTGGCGAAGCAGCCCTTCACCCCCTCCAGCTCCTGGATGGCGCCCTTGTCGACCAGGCTGTCGTCGCTCAGCACCAGCCGCAGCCGGGTGGCGCAATGGGCGGCACTGACGAGGTTTTCCTTGCCGCCCAGCAATGGCAGCAGTCCTTTGGCAATGGCTTCAATATTCATAACAGCAAGTTCCCATTACAAAAACAAGGATGGGGACGATCGCCGTCCCCATAAAGATTAGAACACGTACTTAAAGCGCACCCGGGCTCCGTAGCGGTCGGTGGCGACGGTGGACTCTTCCACATCAAAGTCGGACCAGTAGGCGCCGAGCAGGATGCCGAAGTTGTCCAGATCCAGCACGTTGTCGAACCGGTAGGAGGTATAGACGGTGTTGCTCTTCTGGGTGCCTTCGAGGTACTCGTAGCCGGCGGCGGCCTCGTCTATCTTGTTGCGGCCGTAGATATAGCCCAGGCCGAACTTGTCGAACAGCACGTTGGCGCCCAGGGTCAGGTTCTCTTCGTTCAGGGCATCCAGATAGGCGGCGTTGAGGTTGGCCTTGATCAGGCCGGACTGCCAACCGAAGGTGGTGCCGTAACCGGTGCGGCGGGCCACCTTGCGGCCTTCGGCGTCGATGATGGCGTCTTCCACCAGGTTGTGCTCGGCGCCCAGCGCCCAGCTGAAGTCGCCGGCCTGCCAGCGCAGCGCCGGCCGCACCACGATGGAGTCCTTCTCCTTGGTCAGTTCATGGCCGTGGTAACGGCGGGCGCCGTCGACCACGTTGAACAGGTCGCTGCGATCGCCGAACAGGGTGGCCAGCTCCAGGTAAACGTCGCCCAGCTGGCGGCTGACCATGACGTGACCGGCGTCGCCGGCGCGGCCGCGGGCTTCCTTGGCCATGTACAGGTAGGCGGAGCCGTCGGTGTAGAGGCCGGAGGAGGTGTCGCCGGAGTGCTCCACGAACACGTCCTGGCCCAGGGGGAACAAGTCCAGCGCCTCGAAGCGGCCGATCTTCATCTCGCCCACGTCGCTGCGGCCGAAGGCAAACCAGGCGTCGTCCGAGCCCACACCGCCGCTGCTGCCCAGGGTGGGCTGGGCCTTGAACTTGGCATAGGCACCGGAGTCGGCGACCCGCTCCCCGGAGATGTCGAGCAGCAGCCGGCCGGTCTGATCCCAGCGGTCGTCACGGCCGTCGTTGCGGTAGAGGTTGCTGTCTTCCTGCTTGTTGGCGACGTTGATGTCGAATTCCACATCGCCACCCAGGCTCAGGCGGCCTTTGTTGCCTTCCCAGGTCACTTCGGCATTGGCGGTGGCCGCGGTCCCTGCCACCAGTAAACCCAACAATAATGCTTTCCTTGTCATTTTCTTCTCCTGCAATTAAACGAGAGTGAGGTTGTGGGCGATAAAGGCTTCCATCGCCGCCGTATCCGGCAGGGCCGCCATGGCACCCAGTCGTAGGCAACACTGGGCGCCACAGGCCTGGGCCTGGGTCAGTACGGTGGCAAATTGCGCCTTATCGGCTTGGGGGTAGGTGGCCAGGCCCGCCAGCAGGCCGGCCATAAAGGCATCTCCCGCCCCCGTGGTGTCGACAGCTTCCACCGCGAAGGCGGGCTGCCACAGTCGCTCCCCCTTGAGGGAGGCCAGTACACCTTCTGCGCCCAGGGAAATAAGCACAAAAGGCAACCGGTATTCGTTTTCCAGGGCCGTCATGGCCAGGTTGGGATCGGCGTGGCCGGTGAGCAGTTCGGCTTCTTCGCCGGACAGCTTGAGCAGGTCCACTTCCGGAATAATGCGTTCCAGCGAGGCCTTGAGGCTGGCCTCATCCGGCCAGCGGCTCAGGCGGATATTGGCATCGAAGCTGACGAAGCCGCCGGCCTGGCGGATGCGGCGCACCGCCATCAGGGTGGTGCCCCGCGCCGGCTCGGCGGTCAGGGCCAGGGAGCAGAGGTGCAGCCAGTCGCCGGCCTTGAACTCGGGCAGGTCGGCCGGCGCCAGCAGTTGGTCCGCCGACTGCTGGGCCAGGAAGAAGAAGCTGCGCTCGCCGCGGGCATCCAGCGCCACCAGGGTGGAGCTGGTGGGCAGCCGCGCATCCTGCCGAACCCAGGAGGTGACGACGCCCTCCCGTGCCAGGGTGTCGATGATCATGTCGCCGAAGGGATCCTGGCCCAGACGGCCGACGAAGGCGGAGGCCCCGCCCAGCCGGCGGATGCCCACGGCCACGTTGGCCGGTGCTCCACCCACACAGGGCAGCAACTGGCCGCCTTCGGCCGGCAGCAAGTCCATCACACCATCACCCAGGCAATAAATCACAGACATCATTTTCTCCGCTCGTGCTTGATGGATGCACCATAGCTAAACCGATTTAGCCAAACAACGACTTCCAGCTAAAACGTTTCAGCTTTGTGATCCAGCTAAAAAAAGCGGGGGCAAAAAGTGCCAGATGAAGCTTTAAGAGACAAAAAACTAAGCTTTTGCCCGGACAGGCCGATATGGTTGCTGGGTCAGTACCGACTCGAGTGACGTGCAGGCGTTGCCGGCGTATCTCACGCAAAAAACACCCTGAAAGGAAGCCCGATGAATAAAGCCCCCATCTTTGCTGTTTCGCGACACGGCCGCGGCCGGACCTTGGGCCACCCTCTTGCCACCACCCCCGCTGTTTGAGGATATCTTCATGAATGCTTTACGTTTTATCGTCGATATGAGCGTACGTAAAAAGCTGATCTTCGGGTTCGGGGTGGTACTGCTGATCTCCCTGCTCAGCGCCTGGCTCAGTTACGGGCGGATGCAGACTATCCAGCACCTGATCGAACGCCTGGTGAAAGTCGATGAAATCGAGACCCTGGTGGTCGACGCCCGGATGAATGAAAAGAACTACCTGCTGCGCCATGACGAACAATATATCGGGCAGGCACTTGCCCTGACCCAGCAAGCGGCCGAGCTGAGCGAGGAAACCCGCAAGATACTGCGCTATCCCGAGATAGCGGCCCAGATCGGCAGCCTGCAACAGTACCTCGGCAATTATCGGGACAGCCTGGCCAGCCTGCGCCAGCACCAGCAGAGCGCGATCGACGCCCAGCAGCAGCTGGAGAGCAGCGCCCGCCAGGCCATAGAGCGGTTCGAGGAACTGGAGTTCAGGCTGAGCAGCGAAGCCATCCGCCAGCTCAGGAGCATCGGCGAGACCAACGGCCTGCGGATGCTGGATGTGGCCGGCCAGGCCAATGTGCTGAGCAAGGCGGTACTCATGGTGCGCCAGGCGGAAAAGAACTACGTCAGCAACCGCAACCCGCTCTATGCCGACGAGGCGTTCAAGCAACTGCAGGATCTGGCGACCAAGGCCAATGTGCTCAAGAACAACTACCAGAGCCGTAACCTGAGCGAACGCCTCGGCGCCGATGCCGCCGCCGCCCTGGTCGACGCCGCCCTGGCCGAGCTGGGCCGCTACCGGCAGAGCTTCGAGCGGTTGCAGCAGGGCTATAGCCAGTTGCTCGACACCGAAGACGGGATGACGGAGCATGCGCGCCAGATGATGGCTTCGGCCTCGAAAGCGGCGGAACTGCAGGTCGGCATACTGCAGCAAAACGGCGATGAAGCCCGGCTGATCATGCTGGTGTCCACCGGCATTGCCTTTGCCGCCGGCATCCTGATCGCCCTGCTGATCACCCAGAGCATAGTGGCGCCGCTGCACCAGGTGGTGGCGCTGTCCCGCACCATCGCCGCCGGCGATCTGTCCCGCAATATCCGAAGCGATCGCCGGGACGAACTGGGCCAGCTGATGCAGGCCATGCAGCACATGACCGAGAACCTGCGCGACCTGCTCACCCGGCTGACTTCCGGCATCGAGCAACTGGCCACCGCCACCGAGGAGATGTCCGCCGTCACCGAGCAGACCAGCGCCGGCGTCACCCAGCAGAAGATGGACACCGAGCAGGTGGCCACCGCCATGAACCAGATGACCGCCACCGTGCTGGAAGTGGCCCGCAGCGCCGAGGCCGCCGCCGGCTCCGCCCAGGAAGCGGACGGCCAGGCCCGGCAGGGAGCCCAGGTGGTGCAGCAGGCAATAGGCCGCATCGAAAGCCTGGCCCGGTCAATCGAGGAATCGGCCGGAGCCATAGAGCGGCTGAAGCACGACAGCGGCAACATCAGCACGGTGCTGGACGTGATCAAGGGCATCGCCGAGCAGACCAACCTGCTGGCGCTCAACGCGGCCATCGAGGCGGCCCGGGCCGGCGACGCCGGCCGGGGCTTCGCGGTGGTGGCGGACGAGGTGCGGGCCCTGGCCAGGCGCACCCAGGAATCCACCGTGGAAATAGAGGGGCTGATCGGTGCCCTGCAACAAGGGGCCCAGGGCGCCGTGACCACCATGGACGCCAGCCGCCAGCTGGCCGACAGCACGGTGGCGGCGGCCCGCCAGGCCGGCAGTTCCCTGGACGAGATCAACGGCTCGGTGTCGAGCATCCAGCAGATGAGCCAGCAGATCGCCACCGCCGCCGAAGAGCAGACCTCGGTGGCGGAGGAAATCAACCGCAGCGTGTCCAATATCCGCGACGTGGCCGAGCAGTCCGCCGCCGCCACCGAGGAAACCGCCGCCACCAGCGTCAGCCTGGCCCGCCTCGGCGGCGAGCTGCAGGAGCAGATCGCCCGCTTCAAGCTGGCCTGACGGGGGAGGAAGCTGGAAGCGGGAAGCTTTTCAGGAGCGCAGGCGGCCCGCCTGCCTTCGCGCGCAGCGCGAACCCTCGGGTTGGCATGGCACGCCACGGGGTTAAAAAGGCTCACGGCAGGACAGGCATCGCGGGTTGGGCTGTGCCTTCGCCCACCTCGGTGCCGCTTTTATGCGGGCGGGCCGCCCGCGCCCCAGCAAGCTTCCAGCTTTAGTAGGCTCCGCCGATGGCCGGCCGCAGGTTGTCGTAGAGGGGAATAAAGTCGTTCAGCTCGGCCGGAGACATCTGGGGTGTCACCTGCTCCAGCCGCTCCAGCGCCCGCTTGATGCTGGAAGGACGCAACAGCTGCACGTTGGGATAAAGGCGCCGGGCCTCGGCCAGCAGCTGCTCGGCCTGCTCCGACGCCCGGGCCGCCGTCAGCGCCAGGTAGGCGTTGTAGTAGATGCCCGCCCGGGGCGTGTGGGTGAGGAAACGGCGGGCCCAGCCGGCATAGTCCAGCAGTTGCTCGCCATCCCGGACCAGCAAGGCCTTCTTCAGTTGCCAGTGATGGCGGTAGAAGGCGACCCTGTCGTACCAGATCAGCGGATTGACCACCGCCTTCAGCTCCGCTTCGCCGCGCCCCTCGTGCTGGGCGTAGCGGGTCAACTGCTGGCCCGCGTACAGCCCGGTGGCCATAAACAGCATCAGGCCCAGGCTCCAGGCCCGCACCGGCCAGCGGCTCCAGGCCGGGGGCGCCGCCAGCAGCCGGCGCTGGCCGTACTCCGCATCGATCACGAAGATCAGCACCAGCACCATAACCCAGTGCGGCAGCGAGTGGTAGAAGGGAAACTCGGTCTGGCTGTGGATGAAAATGGGCGTCAGTATGCCCACCCAGGCCAGGGCCTGGGCGAAGGGCACCCGGTGCAGCAGCCGCAGCACCAAAACGGTGATCAGCACCAGCCCCAGCAGCGGCACCAGGCCGCCTTCGATGGCCCAGAACAGGAATTCGTTGTGGGGATGGCCCATCTCGGTGAACAGGGCATCGGCCCCGTTCTGCTCCCGCCACTGGGCGTAGGTCTGGTAAAAGGCGGACTCGAAGCCGCCGTAGCCATGGCCGAACCAGGGCTTGTCCAGCCACATACGCAGGCCATGGGCATAGATGTCGAAACGGCCGTCGGCCTGGGTGTAGATATTCAGGCTGCGCTTGCTCATCTCGAAGGCCTCCAGCCCGAACACCCCCGCCAGTATGCCGAGCGGGATCAGGGTCAGGCTGGCCAGCAGCCGCTTGGAGCGGGTCTTGATCAGGGTCTGCCATACCAGCGGCAGCATCAGTCCCAGCCCCAGCAGCAGGCCGAGCTGGCCGGCCCGGGACTGCAGCAGCACCACCAGCACCGCCCCCGCCCCCAGCACGGCGGCAAACCAGGCCGACTTCAGCAAAAAGGGCCGCCAGGGCGACTTGGCCTCGTTCAGCCACAGATACACCGCCAGCACCATGCCGGTGACCACGAAGCTGGCCATGACGTTGCGGTGCTGGAAAATGCCATAGGGGGAGCGCACCTCGGTGTTGTAGCCGAACCAGTTGCCCGGCTCCAGCAGGAAGAACTGCACCATGCCCAGCAGGATCTCCACGCTCACCGCCAGCAGCAGGCAATACAGCAGGTAGCGCCGGCCGCGGGCGTTGAAGCGACACTGCTGCAGGGCCAGGTAGAACAGCAGGCCGCCGGTCAGCCCCAGCATGCGCGGCAGGGCGTGGCCGGCCACCGAGTTGTTGTGCAGGTAGAAGAAGGGCAGCCACAGCAGGCCGCTGGCCGCCACCAGCCCCAGCCAGAAACGGCTGGTGAGCAGGCGGCGACGGTGCCAGTGCCAGAGGCCCACGGCCGTCATCAGCCCGATGAAGAACCAGCCCGCCACGTTGAAGGGCAGCTGCAAACCAATGCCGAACAGATGGGGCAGGTAGAGGTGCATGCCGAACAGGGCGTAGCAGGCCGCGCAGGCCAGCATGATCTTGGCCAGGCGTTCCTGTTGCAGCAGGGGCTGAGACATCATAATAGGGCGGAAACTCACGGGCCGGAAGCCATCAACAAGCCCCTACTTTACCAGTTGGAAGCCGGAAGCTGAAAGCCAGAAGCTGAAAGCCGGAAGATTTCCGTCGCTTCCGACTTCCCGCTCCCGCCGGCCGAGGCGCCTCTCGTTTCACACCCGGCCGCGACACTTGGGGCGCGGGCGGCCCGCCCGCACTCCTGTAGGCGCCCGTTTACGTGGCGCAAACCGGCCAACGGCGTGGGGCGTGAACATTGGGCGCCGGCTTGTGCCGGCTAAAGCGGCACCTACAGTGACGGCTACAGCGGCACAAACCGGCAGCTACGCAGAGTCTGACTGCCTGATTTTTAAACTACATGGTGCTCTAAAACTCGAACTTGTAGAACAGGTCGATGGCCTGGCTCAGGCCGCTGGTGGCCTGCAGGTAGAGCCTGGGCAGCAGCTCGTAGCGCAGCCGCAGCTCGCCGATGGCGGAGAACACCCCTACCCCGTAGCCGATCTGCAGGCCCGGCAACACATAGGCGCTGATATTGACCTCGGTACTGTCGCCGGCGCCGGCGGTATCCACCGACACGTCCTGAAAGCCGAGCGCCTCGCCGATACCGGTGACGATGCCGCCGATCTGGCCCACCCCGGCGCCGAGCAGCATGGACTGTACCAGCATGTTGCCGTCGCTCTCGCTGCCTTCCATGCCCCGCCCGCGCAGCAGCCAGGACAGCTGCTCCACCTGGGGCATCTCCGGCTCGGAGAACACCGCGATGTCGGGTTGGGTGGCGCTGCCCGTCACCCTGACCCCCACTATGATGCTGCTGTCGGCCATGGTGGCCGGGTTGCGGATGGCCTCGACCGACAGGTTGGGCTGATCCAGGGGCCCGCTGAACAGTATGCTGCCCTCGCGGATCAGCAGGTTCTGGCCGTAGGCGCGGAAGTTGCCGTCCACCAGCCGGATTTCGCCGTTGCCGCGCATGGGCCGCCCGGGCGGCTGGGTGATGCGCAGCTGGCCCGTCAGCCGGGTATTGAGGCCGAAGGCCGACAGCCGCACGTCTTCCGCCAGCCGCACCTGGATGCGGATGTCCAGGGGCAGGCTGGGGGTCGTGTCGGGAATGATGCCGGAAGGCTGCACTATGACCACGTCGGCCGACTTGGACACGGCGCTCTCCGGCAGCTCCTTCACCTCGATCCGCGCCCAGGGAATGACGATGTTGCCGCGCACCCTGGCCTGCTCGCCCAGGCTGATCTGCAGATCCGGGCTGACCCTTACCCGGCCCATGCCCGGGTAGCCGGCTTCCAGCTCGCTACCCTGCAGGCGGATTTCGCCGCTTACCGGCAGTTGCTGCCAGCTCAGCTCGCCGCTGATATTGAGGGGGCCATTGCCCACCCGCAGCCGGCCATCGATCGTGGCGGCGTTGCCGTTCACGCTCAGGCGGGTACTGAAGTCCCGCACCTGCACCATGTCCGAATAGGTGTCCACCTCGCCGCCGCTCAGGCTGATGTCGCCGAACAGCAGGGGGGCGTCCAGGGTGCCGTCCAACCGGGCCTGGCCGGCCAGGGTGCCCTGCAGCCGGGCCACCTCCGGCAGCAGCGGCGCCAGCCAGTCGAGCTTGAGTTCGCGGATGGCGAGATTGCCGGACAGCGCCCGGCGCCCGCCCGGATCCGCCACATTGGCGTCGAGGGAGAGGTTGCCCAGCGCCGCGGAGTCAAACAGCAGGGACGACTGCAGCCGGTTGCCGGCCATCTCGGCCCGCAGTTGCAGGCGCTGGTAGTCGAGCCGGGTGTCGCCGCTGACGAAGGTGCCGGGGGTGGTGGCGATGTCGGCATTAAGGCGGGGCTCGTTTCCCTGCCAGCGCAGATCCGCCCGGCCGCCGAGCATGGCCTCCCAGGCGAAATCCTCGGGCAGGAAGGGAGCCAGCCTTGCCAGGTTGAAGTCGCGGATATCGACCCCGGCCTGGCCCTGGTCGGCCCCGGCCACCAGGGGATCGAAACAGAGGCTGGCCCCGTTGGAGCGCCAGCAGTGGGCGCTGGCCCGCAGCCGCTGCTCGCGCCAGGACAGCGCCACCGCCTGCTGCAGGGCCCAGCGTTCCAGCGGAGTATCCAGCCAGGCCCGGGCCAGGCTGCCCTGCCAGCCCTGCGGACCCAGGCTGCCGGTGAGCGACAGCTCGGCGGCGAGCGGCTCGCCGGCCACGCCGAATTCCAGCCGATGGGCCGCCTCGTTGCCCGCCGCGGTGAGCCGCAGGTCCTGGAACTCAAGCTCGCCGGCCTTGACCTTGGCCACCGTCAGTCGCAGATCCCCGCCGATGTCCTCCCCCAGCCGGGCCTCCACCTCCAGTGACAGATCTTGTGCCAGGGTTTCGTTGAACCCGGCGCGGCCGCCCCGCAGGCTGGCCCGGACCTCGGGGGCGGCCAGCTCGCCGCGCACCCGGATACCGCCGGCCAGGTCACCGAACAGGCCGGGGGCATACACCGCCAGCGCCGGGGCCTGCAGCTCGGCGTCGAGCTGCCAGCGTTCGGTGATGGTGCCGTTGACCGTCAGCCGGTTGTTGCCGTTGGCCAGCACCAGTTGGTCGAGGGTACCCTGCAGATCCTGGTTGAGGCTGAGTTGGCCCTCGAGCGACAGCGGATAATCCCGCAGCTGGCCGTGGATATCGGGGCTGGCGTCCAGCTGCCATTGCTCCCCGCGCAGGGTGAAGCGGGTGTCGAGTTCGCCGTTGAGGCGGCCGTTCAGATCCGCCACGAAACTGCCCGGATCCACCTCCTCAAGCACCAGCCGGCCCTGCCAGTCGATGCCCTCTTCCCAGCCGAGTCGTCCCTCCACCCTTACCCCGCCTTGTGGCAGGCGCAGCGCCAGGGGCGCCAGCGCCAGGCCCTGCAGATTGCCCTCGCCCGCCAGTTCGATACCGATGGGCGGCAGCTCGGGGCCCTGCGCCTCGGCGGCCAGCCGCAGCCGGTAATCCTCCAGGCGGCCATCCAGGGTCAGCCGGCCCTGCTCCAGGCGCCATTCCGGCTCAGCCAGGGGCCAACCCAGCCGCTGCCAGTCCAGGGCAAGCTCGAAGGGCAGCGCCGGGTCCAGGGGCTTGGCCTGCAGCCGGGCCCGGGCGGCGATCACCCCTTCCAGGCTGAGCTCGGCGGACAGCTCGGCCAGGCTCTGGCGCAGCTCGAGCTCCAGCCGCTGGCCCGCCAGTTGCCCTTCCAGCAGGGGTTCGTGCAGGGTGGCCGCAAGGCCGAGTTCAAGGGGATAGTCCCCGCTCAGGGTGATCTGGCCGGCGGCCTGCAGATCCGCCAGCTCGTGGGACAGCTCCAGGCCGTGGATATCGAGCCGGCTGCCCTCGCCTTCCAGCGCCAGTTGCAGGCGGTGCAGGGCCTGTACTTCCTCCCCCTGCACCAGGCGGCTGTCGGTCAGGCTGAACCGCTCGAGCTTGAGGGGAAAGGGCAGCACGATTTCCGGCAGCGCCAGCGGCGATCGGTCGGCGGTGGCGGCGTCGGTCTCGACCGGTGCCGGCGCCACTTCATCCTCGCCCGGCAGCAGGGTCAGGGTCAGCCCCGCCATTTCCGGGCCGGTGATCACCATGCCGTCGTCGTCCCACTGGGCCGCCACCAGCAGGCTGTCCCAGGCGACGGTCTGGCCGGGCAGCTCGATGCGCACCCGATCGGCGCGGATCTCGTCCAGATCGATGCGCAGCGGCGGCGTCAGATCCAGCAGCGGCTCCGATGCCTCCTCCTCGTCGCTCCCCTCGGGCAGGGCGGTGATGCGCACCAGTATGTCGGCCGCGTCCAGCCGTTGCAGCCAGAAGCGGCCATCGAGCAGCTTGCCGAGCTGCCAGTCGAGGGTGACGGCCCGGGCCGAGAAGGCCAGGGAGTCCTGCTGGTAGCTCAGCTCGGAAAACTGCCAGCCGGTGCCCAGCTGGCCGGCCACCAGGGTGCCGTCGAGCCCCGGCACCTGGCGCTTGGCCAGCGCCCACAGCCACTGGTTGCCGGTATGGGTGAACAGCAGGCTGACCAGCAGCATCAACAGCAGGGCGATGGCGGCGATGGCGCCGAACAGGCTTCGTTTCAACCAGATCATAATTCAGGCCCCAGGGTAAAGTGCAGCCGCCAGGGGGTGTCGTCCTCCGACACGCCAAAGGCCAGGTCGAGGCGCACCGAGCCTACCGGGGTCAGCCAGCGCACGCCCACGCCGGTGCCCACCTTCCAGGCATCGTTATAGTCGTTGGTGGCGGTACCGGTGTCGACGAAGGTGGCCAGCCGCCACTTTTCCGCCACCTTGTAGTCGTATTCCAGGCTCAGGGCCGTGGTGTACTTGGCGCCGGTGCGATCGCCGTTTTCGTCGCGGGGGCTGATGCTCTCGTAGCCGAAGCCCCGCACCGTGAGGTCGCCACCGGTGAAGAAGCGCAGCGACGGCGGCAGGTCCTCGACCTCGTCCACCCAGACCGCGCCCTGCTCGGCCCGGGCGATGACGCGCTGGTTGTCGGACAGGGAGCGCAGCCACTTGCTGCGGCCCCAGGCCCGGATAAAGCGGGTATCGGAGCCCCACCAGGGCTCGGACAGCTCCAGGGTGATGCGCTGGGAATCGCCCCAGTAGGGGTCCAGGCCACCGCGCGCCCGGGTCCGGCTGTAGGACACCCCGGGGATCAGCAGGAAGCTGTCGTCCTTCTGCTCGCCCTGGGTGTAGGACTCGTATTCCGAGCGGATAAAGACGTCCCGGGTCCAGTCGTAGGCGTTTTTGTCCCAGCGATGCACCGAGGCCACCAGGCGGTCGCTCTGGGTGTCGCGCTGATCCAGGCGCTGGTAGCCGCTTTGCAGGGTGTAGTAGTTGTCGAGCGGATGGCCGCGGGGGATCTTGTAGACGAAGCTGATGTCCTGCTTGGGCGCCGACAGCTTGAGGCTGGTGTTGACGCTGTGGCCCAGGCTGTTGATCCAGGGCTTGTCCCAGCTGACCGAGGTGCGCGGGCCCTCGTCGGTGGAAAAACCCACGCCCAGCTCCACCTCGTTGTCGGCCCTGGCGCGCAGCACCACCGACAGCGGAATATGGTTGTCCTCGTCCGCCTCGGCCACCAGGGGCAGCACTTCCACCTGGCGGAAATAGCGGGTGGAAGAGAGCGAGCGGCTGAGTTCGGCCACCCGGCTGGCGAGGTAGGGATCGCCCGGCCGGACATTGACCAGGGGACTGAGCAGCCGCTCCACCGGGCGATCGGTATCCACCCTGAGTTCGCCGAATTTGAAGCGGGGCCCGGAGTCGAACGACAGTATCACGTCGGCGGCGTTTTCCCAGGGATGCACCAGCACCTGGCTGCGCCGGTAGCGGGCATCGAAATAGCCGCGGGTCAGCGCCAGGCTGAGCAGGCCGGTCTTGGCGCTTTCATAGGTTTCGTGGTTGAGGATGTCGCCCTCGTTCAGCCCCAGGTTGCCGACCCGCTCCTCGAACAGGGGATCCGAGGCCGCGTCACCCTGCAGCAGCACCTCCAGCCGGCGGATGCGCACCGGCTCCCCCGCCTCCACCCGCACATTGACCCGGGCCGGATTGCGCGGGTCCGCCTCCACCTCTATCTGCGGACTGTAATACCCCAGCGCCTGCAGGCTGTCTTCCACCGCCGTCACTATGTCCTTGCGGAAACGGGGCAACTGCTCGGCCTGGATGGCCGGCAACTGGTTCAGGTAAACCCGGGTGTTGTCCGCCAGCTCGCCGCTCAGGCCCGACAGGCGGAAACTGATCTCCTCCGCCCGGGCCTGCTGGCCGAGCAGCATCAGGATCAGTATTCCCCACACAGCTTTGCTCATAGCGCAACCCGTTCACTCTGTGTTGTATCTGACAGTTTCTGCCGCAAGTCGTCGACTTACGGCACAACGTCGATTTTTATTGATCTTGTCGTTCGGTCCGGGCCCGCGGCCATGGCACACTTAAGCCCTTGTCAGTTCCATTGCGAAGCCCCTTATGTCCCGACTCGACAGCCCTTATGCCCTGCTGGGCCTGGCCGGTTTCAGCGGCAGCGGCAAAACCACGCTGCTGCGCCAACTGGTCGCCCTGCTGCGCCAACGCCGGTTGCGCATCGGTGTTATCAAGCACACCCATCACGACGTGGAGCAGGATACCCCCGGCAAGGACAGCTACGAGCTGCGCCACGCCGGCGCCAGCCAATGCCTGCTGGCCGGACCTCATCGTAGTATTCTGACCTATGAGAACCCCAAGGTACAGGAGCCCGATCTAAATGAATCCCTTTCACGGCTGAGCCTGGATCGGCTCGACCTGGTGCTGGTGGAGGGATTCCGCGAGGCGCCCATTCCCAAGCTGGAGGTGCACAGGCCCGCCCACGGCAAGCCGCTGCTGTGCCGGCACGACCCCCACATCCTGGCGGTGGCCACCGACGACCCCGGCCTGGAGGCCCCGGTGCCGCTGCTGGATCTGAACGACCCGCCCGCCATCGCCGACCTTATCGGGCAATGGCTGGCGGCAGGACGCCTGCAAGCGCCTCGGGATTGAGCCGCTCCCCCGCCGGGTAGCCGCAGGCCCGCCGGTAGGCGCCATAGAGCAGGGGATTGCGCTCGGCGTACCCCTGGTGCCGGGGCAGCGCCAGCGCGAAGGCGCCCACCGGCAGTATGCGCACGCCGAGCTCCCGCCCCGTTTCCAGCTCCAGTTTGGCCCGGCTCTGCTGGGCCCATTTCTGCTGCAGCGAACTCTGTACATAGAGCGCCGGGCTGTACTCGCGGCCCCTGTCGCAGAACTGGCCCTCGTCGTCGAAAAGGTCGACCGCCGCCCAGTAGAGGGTCAGCAGCTCGCCGTAGCCGACAAGGTTGTCGTCGTAGTGCACCCGCACCACCTGGCGGCGCTGGTGCTGGCTGCCGCTCTGCATCCAGCCGGCTTCGATGCGCTCGACCCCGGGCCGGCCGGCGAACAGCGCCTCCATCACCCAGAAACTGCCACCGGCGAACACCGCCTGGGTCGCCCAGGCCCCGGGCGCCAGCAACAGCAGCCCTATCAACAGGATCTTTCCAGACACGCGCTTACCCAATCTCAATCCCCAATCTGCGGAATTATGCTAATCGATAAAAAGCGGATGGAAGCATTTTTTGCCCCTCTTGTCATTTCCGCCCTTTCCGGTACCAATCCAGAACGCCATATAGTTTAAAACTTAGGCCGTGGCGATTCTTGGGGCGCGGGCGGCCCGCCCGCATGAGGGTGGCACCGAGGTGGGCGAAGAAGGCACAGCCCAACCCGCAGCCTGCTCTGCGTTGAGCCTCTTTAAACCTGTGGTGTGGTAGGCCAACCCGAGGATTCGCGCTGCGCGCGAAGGCAGGCGGGCCGCCTGCGCCCCGCCAGCAAGGCGCACCTTTGCAAACGGCGGTGTTTTCCTGCCGGCGAGAGTGGCAGGGGTGGCACATGCTGGCAGCTTGATTTTTTAAACTATATGCCGCTTTGGGGCATAATGAGTCCCACTGATTTTCACCCACCCGAGGCGGGCCAGGCGCCGGTACGGATGGCCCCCCGACGAGGATCCGATGACCCCGACCGAAGCCCTGCTGTTGCTGGCCGCCGGCGTACTGTCCGGCTTTATCAACGTGATGTCGGCGGGCGGCTCCATGCTGACGCTGCCGCTGCTGATGTTCATGGGGCTGGACGGCGCCACCGCCAACGGCAGCAACCGGGTGGGCATAGTGCTGCAGAACCTCACCGCCCTGGGCCAGTACCACAGGGCCGGCTTTCGGGATCTGCGCCTGGGCCTGCGGCTGTGCCTGCCTGCGGTGGCCGGCGCCCTGCTCGGGGCCTGGGTGGCGGTATGGCTGGACGAGCGGCTGTTCCAGTGGATACTGATCCTGGTGATGGCGGGCTGCGCCGTGCTGATGCTGCTGCCCGCCCCCGCCCACCTGCCGACCCGGCCCCTGGACGAGGGCCACCTCGGCCCCAAAGTCTATCTGGCGCTGGCGGTGATCGGCCTGTACGGCGGCTTTATCCAGGTGGCGGTGGGCATCCTGTTTATCACCCTGCTGTACCGGGTGCTGCGCATCGACCTGGTGCAGGTGAACCGGCTCAAGGTGCTGATCGTGCTGGTCTATATGGTGCCCGCCCTGCTTATCTTCGTGATCGGCGGCAAGGTGGCCTGGGGCTACGGCCTGGTGCTGGCCGTGGGCAGCATGCTCGGCGCCTGGTTCGGCGCCCGGCTCAGCATCGGCGCCAACGGGGTAAAGTGGATAAAATGGCTGACCCTGGTGATGATAGTCGCCATTATCGGCAAACTGGGCTTCGATCTGTGGTATTGAGCGGCTCCTGATAGCGGGATAAAGAGCGGGAAACAACCATGAAACTGTTCAGGCAACTGGCCTGGTTCTTCAAGGCCCACTGGCGCACCTACAGCCTGGCGCTGCTGATGCTGGCCACGGTGGCGGTGATGAACATGAGCATCCCCTACCTGATCGGCCAGGCGGTGGACAGCCTGATCGCCTCCCCCACCGGCGAGGCCGAGGGCCGGCTGCTGGTGCTCATCCTGCTGCTGGGGATCGCCATCTACGGCCTGCGCCTGGGCTGGCGCTGGATCCTGTTCGGCACCTCCTATCGCCTCGGCAACCTGCTGCGCCGCCGCTTCTTCGAACTGCTCACCCGCCAGGGCCAGGCCTTCTACAGCCGGCACAACACCGGCGATCTGATGGCCCGGGCCACCAACGACATCGACGCCATCGAGGTGGCCGCCGGCGAAGGGGTGCTGTCCGGCTTCGACGGCCTGCTCACCCTGCTGCTGGTGCTGGTGATCATCTTCGGGGTGATCGACTGGCGGCTGTCGCTGGTGGCGCTGCTGCCTTTCCCGCTGATGGGGCTGGCCTTCTACCGCATATCCAACCGCATCCACCACCACTTCAAGGCGGCGCTGGAGCAGTTTTCGGTGCTCAACGACAAGGCCCAGGAGGCCATCGCCGGGGTGCGGCTGGTCAAGTCCATGGGCCGGGAAGAGATAGAAAGCCGCCAGTTCGGCGCCATCGCCGAGGCGGCCGCCGAGCGCAACTACCAGGTGGCCCGGGCCGAGGCCCTGTACGAGCCGGTGGTGTTCCTGTCCATGTCCGCCGCCCTGCTGCTGACCTTGGGCTTTGGTGCCTGGCTTATCTGGCATGAGCAGTTGAGCGTGGGCCAGCTCACCAGCTTCACCCTTTATCTGGCCCAGCTGATCTGGCCCATGTTCGCCTTCGGCTGGCTGCTCAACATCGTCGAGCGCGGCAGCGCCGCCCTGACCCGGGTCGAGGCGCTGCTGGCGGTGCCCGACAGCGTCTCCGACCGGGGCCAGCACCGCCCGGAGGACGCTCATATCCGGGTGCGGGAGCTCGGCTTCCACTATCCTGAACAGCGCCAGGCGGCCCTGAGCGGACTGAGCTTCGAGCTGGCCCCGGGCCGGGTGCTGGGCCTGGCCGGCCCCACCGGGGCCGGCAAGAGCACCCTGCTGCAACTGCTGATGCGCTACTGGGAAACCGAGCCGGGGCAGATCAGCATCGGCGGACACCCCATCGCCGACTGCCGCCTCGACGCCCTGCGCGGCCTGTTCGCCTATGTGCCCCAGGACGCCTTCCTGTTCAGCGCCAGCATCGCCGACAACATCCGCCTGGGCCGCCCCGAGGCGAGCCAGGACGAGGTGATGGACGCCGCCCGCCAGGCCTGCGTGCATGACGACATCGCCGCCCTGCCCCGGGGCTACGACACCCAGGTGGGCGAGCGCGGCATGACCCTGTCCGGCGGCCAGCGCCAGCGCCTGGCCATCGCCCGCGCCCTGCTCAGCCGGGCGCCGATACTGGTGCTGGACGACGCCCTGTCGGCGGTGGACGTGCACACCGAGCAGCAGATACTGCACCAGTTGCGCGGCCGCCGGGACCAGGGCTGCATCATCGTCAGCCACCGGCTGTCGGCGCTGGAGCACGCCGACCAGATACTGGTGCTCAACCACGGCCGGCGGCAGCAAGCCGGCCGCCACGGCCAACTGATCGCACAAGACGGCTGGTACAGCCGGATGTGGGCCTATCAACAGCTGGAGGCAGTGCTGGATGAAGCCTGATCATCTCCCCCAGGGCAAGGGCACCTTCGGCCTGCTGCTGGATTACGTCTACCGGGACAAGCGCCTGCTGGTGAAGGCCCTGCTGCTGTTGCTGCTGGCCACCGCCGCCGACGTGGCCGGCCCCCTGCTGGCCAAGGTGTTTATCGACGACTACCTGCTGGCGGGCCGGTTGCCGCTGTGGCCGGTGGCGGGGCTGGCGGCGACCTATGTGCTGGCCCAGGTGGCCGCCGCCTGGCTCAGGTACCAGCAGACCCTGCGCTTCACCGAGATGGCGCTGGCGGCGGTGCTGGACATCCGCCAGAAGGTGTTCGCCCATGTGCAGCAGTTGCCCATGGCCTTCTTCGACCGGGCCATGACCGGCCGGTTGGTGAGCCGGGTCACCAACGACACCGAGGCGATCAAGGATCTCTATGTGCAGTTTTTGTCGGTGGTGCTGACCAACCTGGTGCTGCTGGTGGGCATCATCATCGCCATGGCGCTGCTCAACGTGCAGCTGATGCTGGTGGCGCTGCTGCTGATCCCGGCGGTGATGGGGGTCATCTACCTGTACCAGAAATTGAGCGGCGCGGCGGTGGCCGACAGCCGGCAGCTGCGCTCGGAGATCAACAGCGACATCAGCGAGTCCATCGCCGGCATGGCGGTGCTGCAGGCCTGCGGCCGCCAGCAGGCCGCCGCCGAGCGCTTCGAGCAGCTCAACCAGCGCTACTACGCCGCCCGCATGCGCACCATCAAGATCGGCGCCGCCCTGCTGCGCCCGGCCATCGACCTGCTCAGCGTGCTGGCCCTGCTCGGCATCCTGCAGGTGTTCGGCTGGCAGGTGGTCAACGGCGTGGCCGAGGTGGGGGTGCTGTACGCCTTTCTCAACTTTATGGGCCGCTTCACCGAACCCCTGGCCGAGATCACCCAGCGCTTCAACCTCTACCAGCAGGCCATGGTGGCCGGGGATCGCGTCTACCAGCTGATGCACCAGCCGGTGCAGCACTATGGCCGGGCGGCCGACCACATTCCCGAAGGCGCGGTCCGCTTCGAGCGGGTCGACTTCGCCTACCGGCCCGACAAGCCGGTGTTCCGGCAACTCAGCCTGGACATTCCCGCCGGCGCCTTTATCGGGGTGGTGGGCCACACCGGCAGCGGCAAGAGCACCCTGCTCAACCTGCTGCTCAGTTTCTACCCCCCCGGCGGCGGCGAGATCCGCCTCGACGGCCGCCCCCTGGCCGACTACAGCCGGGACGCCCTGCGCCGGGGCATCGGCCTGATCCCCCAGGAGCCCTTTATCCTGGCCGGCAGCCTCTACGACAACATCGACATGGGCCGGGGCCTGTCCCGCCGGCAGGTGGAAGAGGCCGCCCGCCAGGCCCACCTGCAGGAGCTGATAAGCGGCCTGGAGCAGGGCCTGGACACCCGCCTGGGGGAGCGCGGCACACGGCTTTCCACCGGCCAGCGCCAGCAGCTGGTGATCGCCCGGGCGCTGGCCGCCTCGCCCCGGATACTGCTGCTGGACGAGGCCACCGCCAACGTGGACAGCGAAACCGAGCAGGTGGTGCAGCGGGCGCTGAAGGCCCTGCACGGCAAGGTGACCATGGTGGTGGTGGCACACCGGTTGTCCACGGTCAGCCAGGCCGACCGCATCCTGGTGATGGCCCACGGCGAGCTGGTGGAAAGCGGCAGCCACGCCGAGCTGATGGCCCTGCCCCAGGGCCGCTACCGGGCCATGTACCGGCTGCAGCAACAGGCCCGGCAGGTGGCGCTGGCGGAGCAGGAAGCCTGATGCCCCGGTGGACAAGTACTGTCGCCCGGGGATAAGCTGTCTCCGGCGTCGGACGAGGCGGAGAGTCCGCCCGGAAAGGCGTTCCGGGCGGTCGGGGCGGTTGCAAATATTTTTACGCCCACGGCCCCCAAGCAGCCCCGCCAAGCTACGCTTTTTATATAAGAAGCCCTGATACCGATAGTGGCGCTTAGGGGACCTTTATGGGCGCGATACAGCATGCAGAACACCCTCCCGTTCCATTACCCGAACAGGAGCCGGCCGCGGTGCCGGTAACCAAACCCGGCCCCCGACGCTGGCGGTGGGTGCTGTGGTTTTTTGTGCTGCTGTTGCTGGCGGCCTCGGGGGTGCTGGTGGCCTACGAGATGCGCACTTCCTGGCTGCAGGCCCGGGAAATCTCCCGCTATGCCCAGACCCTGACCTATTCCCTCGAGCCCGGCGCCACCCAGGCGGTGCGCTACCCCAGCCATGGCCCCTTCGATCAGCGCATGGGCTACACCCGGCTGCCGGAGCTGCTCGCCCGGCTGCAACAAAACCGCTTCGTGATCGAGCAGCAGGCCCAGTTTTCCCCGGCCCTGCTGGAATATACCCAGCGCGGCTTTTTCACCCCCTATCAGGAAAAGACCCAGGCCGGACTCTTTATCAACGACTGCCGGGCCGAGTCCATCCACGACTACCGCTATCCCCAGCGCCACTACGAGCGCTTCGAGCAGATACCGCCGCTGGTGGTAAGCAGCCTGCTGTTTATCGAAAACCGGGAGCTGCTCAATAACGAACAGCCCCTGGCCAACCCGGCGGTGGACTGGCCCCGCTTCGCCAAGGCGGCCATGTCCCAGCTGGGCCGGGCACTGGAGATACAGGACGACTCGGCCGGCGGCAGCACCCTGGCCACCCAAATCGAAAAATACCGCCACTCTCCGGGCGGCCTGACCCACTCCGCCGGCGAAAAGCTGCGCCAGATGATCTCCGCCAGCGTGCGCGCCTACCAGCAGGGCCCCGAAACCCTCGAAGCCCGCAAGGCGGTGGCCCTGGACTACATCAACTCGGTGCCCCTGGCCGCCGCCCCCGGCCATGGCGAGGTGCACGGCCTGGGCGACGGCCTGTGGATCTGGTTCGGCACCGAACTGGCACGGGTCAACCAGTTGCTGGATCCCACCCAGAACAAGGACTCGCCCCTGGCCGAGCAGGGCCAGGCCCTGCGCCAGGTGATGGCGCTGATGATCGCCCAGCGCCGGCCTTCCTATTACCTGTTCCGGGGCAGGGACGACCTCAACACCCTGACCGACAGCTACCTGCGCATCCAGGCCCAGGCGGGTCTTATCAACCCGGCCCTGCGCGACGCCGCCCTGGCCCAGAAGCTCAACTTCCGCAACTTCCGGGAAGATCCGGCCACCGTCTTTATCGACAACAACAAGACCCTGCAGGTGACCCGGGGACGGCTGGCCAGCCTGCTGGGGCTTTCCCTCTACGAGCTTGACCGGCTGGATCTCTCCGCCAGCACCACCCTCAACGCCGAGCTGCAGCAGAAGGTGAGCGACTACCTGCACCGGCTGGCGGATCCGGAATTCGCCCGGGAAATCGGCCTGTTCGGCGAGCGCCTGCTGTCGCCGGAAAAAACCGCCGACGTGCGCTACAGCTTCACCCTGTTCGAGCGCGGCGCCGACAGCTTCGACGTGCGGGTGCAAACCGACAACACCAACCAGCCCTTCGACATCAACGAGGGCAGCAAGCTGGAGCTGGGCTCCACCGCCAAACTCCGGGTGCTGACCACCTACCTGGAGATCATCGCCGAGCTGCACCAGCGTTACGGCAGCAAGTCGGTCGAGAGCCTGCGCCAGCTCAGCCCCGACCGGCAGGATCTGCTCAGCCGCTGGGCCATCGACTACCTGATCCGCACCCCCGATCGCAGCCTGCCCCCCATGCTCAACGCCGCCCTGGAACGCCGCTACTCCGCCAGTACCGGCGAGCGCTTCTTTACCGGCGGCGGCATGCACACCTTCGGCAACTTCCGCCGGGAGGACAACGGCCGCAACCCCACCCTGATCGAGGCCCTGCGGGAGTCGATCAACCTGCCCTTTGTACGGCTGATGCGCGATATCGTGCGCTACAGCATCTACCAGAGCGAGAACCGCGCCCAACTGCTTGAAGACGACAAGGATCCGCGCCGCCAGGAATACCTGAGCCGCTTTGCCGACCGGGAAGGCCAGGTGTTTCTGCTGCGCTTCTGGCGCAAGTACCAGGGCAAGACCACCGAAGAGCGGCTGGACACCTTTTTCGACGGCCTGCGGCCGACCGCGGTGCGCCTGGCGGCGGTGCACCGCTACCTGATGCCCGAGGCCAGCCCCGAGGAATTCGCCGCCTTCCTGCAGACCCGGCTGCCCCAGGAGCGGCTGACCGAAAAACGCCTCGACGAGCTCTACACCCGCTACGGGCCCGGCGCCTACAGCCTGCCGGATCAGGGCTATATCGCCCGGGTGCACCCGCTGGAGCTGTGGCTGCTCAGCTATCTGCAGGAGTCGCCCGAAGCGACCTTCGCCAACGCGGCCGAGGCCAGCAAGGACGAGCGCCAGGAGGTGTACGGCTGGCTGTTCAAAACCCGCCACCGCAGCGCCCGCGACAGCCGGCTGCGCATCATGCTGGAGGTGGAGGCCTTTTCCGACATCCATCTGCGCTGGCAGCGGCTGGGCTTTCCCTTCGACCACCTGGTGCCGTCGCTGGCCACCGCCATCGGCAGCTCGGGCGACAAACCCGCCGCCCTGGCGGAGCTGATCGGCATCATCCTCAACGACGGCGTACGCCTGCCCACGGTGCGCATCGACCAGTTGCACTTTGCCGCCCATACCCCCTACGAAGCCCGCCTGGGGCGCCTGCACGGCCAGGGCCAGCGGGTGATGGACAAGGAAGTGGCGGCGGCCCTGCGCAATGCGCTCTCCCAGGTGGTGGACGGCGGTACCGCCCGCCGGCTGCAGGGCAGCTTCCGGCTTGAAGACGGCACTCCCCTGGTGCTGGGCGGCAAGACCGGCACCGGCGACAACCGCATCGAAACCGTGGGCCGCGGCGGCCAGGTGCTGAGCTCCCTGGCCCGCAACCGCACCGCCACCTTTGTGTTCTTCCTGGGGGACAACCACTTCGGTACCCTCACCGCCTATGTGCCGGGCCGGGAGTCGGACAAGTTCCGCTTTACCTCCGCCCTGCCGGTACAGGTGCTGAAAGGCATGGAGCCGATACTGCGCCCCTACCTGCAGCCGGGTGCCCGGAGCCAGTGCCAGCAGCAGCTGGCCGCCAGCCCCGAGCCGAAGGAGGCGGGAATGATAAAGAGTGAGGGGTGAGTGAGGAGTGAGGGGTGAGGAGTGAGGAGTGAGGAGTGTACATCCTCACGCCTCACGCTCTTTACCTCACCTGACTGGCCCACTGCCCCGGCGGCGGCAGGGGCTCGCCCAGGGCCCGGCGCCACAGCCAGTCCAGGGCCCGGGACAGTTCCAGCCGCTCGCTGAACTGCTCCGGCCGGACCAGGGCCAGCCCTTCCGCATGACGCTGCGCCACCACGAAGTTGAAGCTGTAGCGCGGCTCCTGGCCCATGCGCAGATCGGTGACAAACACCTGGCCGTTCCGTTCGCTCATCTTGAAAAACCCCTTGCTGAAGCGGGCGATGCGCGCCACATGGGGGTTGCCGGCCAGCGCGGGGTAAAGTTCCATGCCCCGCTCGTAGGCGGTGAACTCGGGCGCGGCCCCTTTGTCCAGCAGGGAGTAGAACCCCTCCAGGTAGCCTTCGGGGGTGATCACCAGGGCCCGCCACAGCAGGGTATTGAAGGCGGTGGGAATGACCAGCCGCCGCTCCACCTCCACCCCCTGCGCCGCCAGCGCCCGGTCCACCGCCAGGCCGACCTGCCACTGGGCCACCAGGCTCCAGCCCAAATAGAGGCTGCTGAGCCAGAGCCCCAGCCGGTTGGCGCCCAGGCCCCGGGTACCGCGCCGCACCAGGGCCACCGCCAGTCCCAGCAGCAACGGCAAGGTATAAAAAGGGTCGATGATAAAGATGCTGCCCACGCCGAAAGGATAATCGGTAAGGGGCCGCAGCAGTTGGGTGCCGTATACCGTCATGGTGTCCAGCAGCACATGGGTCACCAGCACCAGCCACAGGGTCAGGGTCCAGGCCCGCCAGTGCACCCGCTGCCCCGGCAGGCGGCAGAGCAGCCAGGCGAACAGGGGCGAGAGCAGGCTGAGATAGAGCAGCGAATGGCTGTTGCCCCTGTGCTCGGTCATGTTGCTCACCGGATCGCCGTAGTCGATGAACACATCCAAATCCGGCAGGGTGCCGAACGCGGCGCCCGCCAGGGCGGCCTTGCCTACCCCCACCCGGCGGCCCATTACCGCCACGCCGACGGCGGCCCCCAGGGCCAGTTGCGAAACAGAATCCATCGTTCTCCCTTTATATCCGGTTATTGAAAGGGGCGACCCGATTGTCGCCGCTTTCTGGTAGCATACGGGGCCTGTGCCATGAGAACCCAAACCCATCGCCCATGCCCGATACCCTTATCCTGCCCGCCATTCCCGCCGTCGCCAACCCCGAACTGCAACGGGCGCTGCAGCACAAAATCGATCACAAGACCAAGCCCCTCGGCGCCCTGGGCCGGCTGGAAGCCCTGGCCCTGCGGCTGGGGCTTATCCAGCAGAGCCTGAGCCCGGTGATAACGGCGCCCCAGATCCGGGTGTTTGCCGCCGATCACGGCCTGGCCCGGCACGGGGTGTCGGCCTATCCCGGCGAGGTGACCGCCCAGATGGTGCACAACTTCCTGCGGGGCGGCGCCGCCATCAATGTGTTCGCCCGCCAGCACGGCATTGCCCTCAAGGTGGTGGACGCGGGCGTCAATGCGCACTTCGAGCCCCACCCTGCTCTTATCGACGGCAAAATCCGCCACGGCAGCCGGGATGCCCTGGCCGAACCCGCCATGAGCACGGACGAATGCCGCCGGGCGCTGCGCTTTGGCATGGCGCTGGTGGCGGACATGCCCGGCAACCTGCTGCTCCCGGGGGAGATGGGCATCGGCAATACCTCCGCCGCCAGCCTGCTGCTGGCCCGGCTGGGCGACTTACCCCTGGCGCAATGCACCGGGCGCGGCACCGGCCTGGACGAGGCCGGACTGGCCCGCAAGACACAGATACTGCAGCGGGTGCTGGCGCGCCACGCCGACGCCAGCGCGCCCCTGGACGCCCTGGCCGCCCTCGGCGGACTGGAAATCGCCATGATGGCCGGCGCCCTGATCCAGGCCGCCAGCCAGCGCCGCATCCTGCTGCTGGACGGCTTTATCGCCGGCGTGGCGCTGCTGGTGGCCGAGCGCCTGGCCCCCGGGGTACGCCAGTACGCGGTGTTCGCCCACCGCTCCGCCGAGCCCGGCCACCGCCACCTGCTGCGGCTGCTGGACGCCGCCCCCCTGCTCGACCTGGATCTGCGCCTGGGCGAAGGCAGCGGCGCCGCCCTGGCCTATCCGCTGCTGCAGTCGGCCTGCGCCTTTGTGAACGAGATGGCCAGCTTCAGCGAGGCCGGCGTGAGCGGAGACAACCATGCTGCACCATGAACTGCGCCTGCTGCTGGTGGCCACCCAGTTCCTCACCCGGCTGCCGGTGCCGGCCCTGCAAGATTACCAGCCCCACTGGCTGCACCAGAGCAGCCGTTATTTTCCCGCCGTGGGCCTGCTGGTGGGGCTGCTGTGCGCCGCCGTGCTCTGGCCGGCCAGCCTGCTGTTCGGCCCCCTGGTAGCGGCGGTGGCCAGCACCGCCTTCGGCGTCTGGCTGACCGGCGCCTTCCACGAAGACGGCCTGGCCGATACCTGCGACGGCCTGGGCGGCAGCCACACCCGGGAGCGGGCGCTGGAGATTATGAAGGATTCCCGCCTGGGCACCTACGGCACCCTGGGGCTGGTGCTGGCGCTGCTGCTGAAAATCGCCCTGCTGGCGACCATGCCGCTGCCCCTGGCCCTGGCCGCCCTGGTGGTGGGCCATGCCGGTTCGCGGCTGCTGTGCATCAGCCTTATCGCCCTGCTGCCCTACGGCGGCGACCTTGAGCACGCCAAGGCCAAGCCCATGGCCCAGCAGCTCACCCCGGCCCAGGGCCTGCTCGGCGCCCTGTGGGTGGCGCTGCCCCTGCTGCTGGCGTGGCAGTGGCTGCCGCAGTTGACGCCCTGGCACTGGCTGCTGCCCCTGCTGCTCGCCCTGGCGGTAACCGAGCACATGCGCCGGCTGCTGAAACGGCGCCTGGGCGGCTACACCGGCGACGGCCTGGGCGCCACCCAGCAACTGAGCGAGCTGGCCATCCATGCCGGCCTGGCCGCCTGGGCCTGGTGATGCTCTATATCTGGCGCCACCCCCAGCCCCTGGATGCGACCGGCCTCTGCCTGGGGCGCACCGATCTGGCCGTGGACAGGCGCAAGCTGCGCCGCCTGGCGGGGCGGATCCAGCGCTTTGCCCGGCGCCACCGGCTACCCCGGGAGATACGGGTCAGCCCCCTGCGCCGCGCGCGGGAGGTGGGCAGGATACTGGAGCGACGGGGCTGGCATTGCCGGGTGGAGCCGGGACTGGTGGAGGCGGACTTCGGCCGCTGGGACGGCCGTCCCTGGCGGGAGATTGAACTGGCCGAGATGGATGCCTGGTGCGCGGACTTCGCCGCCCATGCCCCCGGCGGCGGCGAGAGCCTGACGGCCCTGTTTGCCCGGGTGGAAACCTGGCTGGCACAACTGCCCGCCGGGCCGGTGCTGGCGGTGGGCCACGCGGGCTGGATTGGCGTCGCCCGCCTGCTGGCCGGCGGCCATGGCGTGCCGCAACAGGCGCGGGACTGGCCCCGGCCCGTGGCCTACAACGCCCTCAGCCTTATTCCAGCAGCTCCAGCCGCACCGGCGCCACCCCGGCCCGCAGCATGTTGAGCTCGCGCGCCGCCTGCTCCGACAGGTCGATCACCCGCCCCCGGGCATAGGGGCCCCGGTCGTTGATGCGCACCACCACCGAACGCTGGTTGTTGAGGTTGGTCACCCGCACCAGGCTGCCGAAGGGCAGCGTCTTGTGGGCGGCGGTGAGGGCGTTTTTGTCGAAACGCTCGCCGTTGGCGGTTTTACGGCCATGGTGGGGCTGGCCGTAAAAGGAGGCCTTGCCTTCGATTTGATAGCTGGGCGCCAATGGTTCGGGCACCGGCTCGGGGTCGCTGCTGCAGGCCTGCACCAGCAACAGCACCGGCAGCCACCACAGCCAGCGCAGATAACTTGCTTTCACCACTCTACCTCGTTGTTCGTTATTGCTGATCCAGCCAGGCCACCAGTGCCACCGCCTCGGCGGGGGTCGTTACCCTCAGCTTGGGGATACAGCAGATACCGAGCCGGGCGGCATGGGCGCGCAGGCTCTCGTTCAGGGCAGGGACGGATATTAACCGCAGTTGCCGTTGCCAGTACAGACTACCGTCGTCCCGCTGCGACAAAAGATGCAGCCGCCCCTCGCCGTCGATCAGCCCGTCCCCCGCGTGGGGATGGTGGGCCTCGCAGTCGTCCGCGTTTTCCACCCAGGCATAGCCGTGGCCGTCCGCAAACTCGATGATCGCCGGCCAGGCGATGGGAGAGGATTGCTCAAGATCCGTCATTTTCAACCACGCTCGCTGTTTGCCGGCCCGCCACCGGCGGTTGCCAGGGCCCTTGCCGGCCACTATACCTAAGATGTTGCCTACCCTTAGCGCCGGCCATTTTGGCCGGCCCCACAGCAACCTCCCCAAGGAGTCCATGATGAACCCTTTTCCCACTCTTTCCCGAACAGGCCTGGGCCTGCTGCTGCTCGTGCTGTGCGGCCCGGCCCTGAGTGCCACCCCGGAAGAAAAAATCGCCAGCGCCATGAGCGCGGCCCCGCCCTCGGTCAGTGCCGCGGCCACCATCCTCGACTGGCCGGACAACATGGCCGACCCCATGCCCGAACTCAGGGCCGGCAGCAACGGCTGGGTTTGCCTGCCGGACATGCCCGCCAGCCCGGGCAATGACCCCATGTGCCTGGACGACGTCTGGATGGGTTGGCTGCACGCCTGGATGACCAAGACCCCGCCCAAAATAGACAAGATGGGTTTTGGCTACATGTTGCAGGGCGGTACCCCCGAAAGCAACACCGACCCTTACGCCGCCGGCCCCGCCGACGACAACGAATGGATCACCGAGGCGGTCCCCCACCTGATGATACTGGTACCCGATGCCGCCATGCTCGATGCCCTGCCCCACCAGCACGACAACGGCGGCCCCTGGGTGATGTGGCGCGACACCCCCTACGTCCATATCATGGCCCCCATGCCGCGCCATACTCCCTGAACCGGCAGAACAAAACGTAAAAAAGCCCCGCGAGCACCGGCGCGCGGGGCTTTTTACCCTTTTGCTCGTTAGATACCCAGTATCTGCTTGGCCTCGGACAACAGGCGCATCGACTCGTCGTGATCCCCCGCATTATGCCGGGCCTCGCCCTCGGCCCTGAGCTCGGCCACCCTGGCCGCATCTTCCGCC
Organism: Zobellella denitrificans; assembly: GCF_002407485.1. NCBI lineage: Bacteria > Pseudomonadati > Pseudomonadota > Gammaproteobacteria > Aeromonadales > Aeromonadaceae > Zobellella > Zobellella denitrificans. Next base: position 2,660,306 of record NZ_CP012621.1, read on the forward strand.
GACAACCTGGGCATTTCCTCCAGCTTGGCATCGATCGCCCGCATCACGCCCGGACAGCCATGGGCCAGGGCGGCCCCGCTCGCCAGCAGCAATACCCCGGCCAGCAGGGTGGAAATCAAGGAACGCATACGTACTTCCTCCAGTGACTTATCGCCTATTAAGGGTAGTGCAGTATCCAGCAGACCGAATCCACCCCGCACCGCACGCACGCCGCCTTGACTGGCCGGCAGACACCGCCTTGCGCGGATTTACACCTTCCCGCCGGAGCGCAGGCGGCCCGCCTGCCTTCCCGCGCAGCGGGAAACAGGGGGTAGACCACCATGCAGACGGGCCGCCCTCTGCGGAAAACAAGCATGCCGTGTGCAGCCCTCCCGGCGGAAGACAGAAGTTGCTTTTATTCAATGGCTTCCTACCGGGCGGGAGACGACCCGGTCCGCCCGCTCCCGGTCCACATCCCGCACCCTTTGAGCCACCTGATGGGCGATGGCCTGTACCTGGCCGAGTTCCAGCACGCCTGCATGCAGGGTAGGTAATTGCCTGGCCAGTTCGGTGGCGTTCATCACATAAGGGTCAGCCATGCGCTGTTTACGCTCCAGAAACCAGCCGGGCAGTACCAGCACGCCCGCCACCGGCACCTCGAAGCCGGTGGCTTCGCACAGCCACTTGCGCACGGCCTGGACGTTGCGTCGGGTCTGCTGCAACGGCTCCCGCTCGATACGATGGGGAAAATGGAGGGCGTCGCCTTCAATCCGAACCTTGAATTGCTTGTTACCCTTGTTGAGCGGCTTGGAGCGCCCCTTGGTTTCAACCACAAAAACGCCGTTGGGGTTGACCACCAGATGGTCGACATTGAAGCCCTCGAAAGGAATGTCATGGAATACCCGATAAGGCCGGTCGAGGGGGCGGATAAGCTGCTCCAGTTCCTGGCCCACGGCACGTTCGCAGGCATGCCCCAGCCTGAGCGCAGTTCGTGTTTTGACCAGCCTGACCGCCTTGCGAACATAGTATTAACCCGGCGGCAAAATACATCGATTATGCCGCATAAGCGATGTGCTCCGATCGGAAGTAACTTTTCACCCGCTCCGACCTGCGCTGCAACTTCCGCATAGAGGAGCGGGTTCGCTTCTTGAGCTCTTCCACACTGCGAATCGCCGGCCCACTGTGCACCATGCCTTTCAGGTCACCATTGAGATACTCATCCGGATTCAGTTCCGGTGAGTAGGCGGGCAGGAAAAAGACCTCCAGAAAACGCTTTACCGTCCCTTTTTCCAGCCAGCGTTTGACCTTTTTGGCATGATGAACCCGCAGGTTATCCAGGATCAGAAATACTTTTCCCGGGGTGGAGGCAATCAGCCCGCGCATGAACTTGATCAACACGTCTGCCGTCATGGTGGATTCATACAGCATGAAGCGGACCGTACCTTGGTTGGTGATGGCCGACACCATGTTCAGGGAAACCCGCTTGGCCGGCAGGGCTTGTACCGGCGTCTTGCCAACCGGGGCATAGCTGCGCCCATGTTGGACCGTGTTCTTGATGCCGGTTTCGTCGCCCCAGAAGATCTGGGCCTTTTCAGTCTTGGCACGGGCCTTGATACGTGGATACTCCTCGTTCAGCCAGGCTTCGACACGAGCCGGGCTCTGCTCCCATGCCTTTTTCAAGGGCTTCTGGGGTGTAAATCCCCAGCGCTTGAGGTAGTCCCCCATGGTGCGAACCGGAATGTGGATGCCCCAAAATTGCTTGATCAGTTCAGCAATGGAGCGCCGGGTCCACAGGGCAAACCCCAGCTTGTACTGATCGGGCATATGGTCGCGGATAGCCTCGATCACCTTCTGCTGTTGCACGGCGTTCAGGCGGCCGGGCTTGTTTTTTGGACCCCGTTTCTGGACGGCGAGAGCCGCTTTGCCGCCGGCCTCGTAGCGCTTGAACCAACGGCCCACGGTATCCGGATGAACATTCAGTAATCGGCCGATCTCGCGGAAGGTCTTATTTTCCAGTCGAAGTCGGATGGCCTGCTGCCTCAGCAGCTCTTGTTGCTCGGTGGTGAGCTTGCGTGCATCTGTTTTCATTCGCACAGTATATCAGATCTAAACTGCCGCCGGGTTAATAACCCACAAATAGCAGCAGTATGCCGGCCATAAGCAGGCCCTCCACCAGGCTGGGATAGCGGCCTTTCGCCAGTGTCTGCAGCAGCAATAGCATGGGGCCGGCTGTCATGAGCAATGGGATAATCGACAAACATTCCATCAGATCCCACTGGATATCGTCGAGCCGTTGCTGCAGTGAAAAACCGGGGGGACGCAGCAGATCGGACGTTAGCGGGGTCACACTGTGGCTGGCCTGTTTTTTCTTGATGTACTGGATAAACGCAACCAGCAACAGCAAAGGCACAAAAGCGCACGCCAGGAACAAGCCAACCAGGTAGATCGGTGAAAGTAATTCCATCTGCCGTACTCCCTCCGTGGAAACATCACGCAGCCCCAAGTTTAGGCGATAATTCAGTCTATCTTTTCCACCGCCCGGCAGCGGGGATAGGAGGAACAGCCCCAAAACCGGCGGCCCGCGTATTTGCCCTTTCTGCCTTCTCTCAGCTCCATGCCGGAGCCACATTGGGGACAAATCTTCTCCCCAGCCCTGCGCTCCTCCAACTCCTTGATATGGACCACATGCCGGCGGGTGGTATCAAAGCCTGGTTGCAAGCGCCTCTGTTCGATAAAGCAAACAATGTCCCGCACCTGTTTTTCACTGAGCAGCACTTCGTTTTTCGACTGGATAAAACGGATGCCGCCCCTGGCATAGGTCACGTTCTCCGGCATTGGAGTTTTAAAGTGGCTGTCTCCGATAAAGATGATCACCGAGAACAAGGCGTCCGGCTTCAGCTCCAATGCCGACTCCAGGGTTTTCAGGTGCTTGTAGTTTTGATGAAGCGGATTCTGGAACTTGAAGGATTTTTTGTAGAGCTTATGGGTCCATTGCCTTTGCCCGGCGGAGCCGAAAATCCATCCTTTCATGTTCTTGGTTTCGATCACAAAAACCCCATAGCGGGAGACCAGGATCTGATCTATCTGGGTAGTGCCGTCCTCGGTGGGCAGGGTCACATCCTTGAGCAAGTGGTATCTGTCCTTGGGCAGGAAAAGCCGGAACAGCAAGTTGACCTGCCACTCTCCGAAGACCCCCTTGAACCAGGGGGTCCTGACAATCACCAGCACGATGAGCATCGGGATCAAAAACCACACGGCGCCAAAAACCTGGCCAAACATCCTGTAGATATCCATTTCAACCCCGTTTGCCGTCATTGTTATCAGTGGCCCACTGTCAGAGGATAGCCTTGTTTACAGCACAGGAACGGCTGACGGTTCTCATCGCTGCGCGAAAAGCGGGCGGGCCGCCCGCGCCCCAAGGTTCCCCTCACTCCTCACTCCCCACTCCCCACTCCCCACTCCTCACACCTCACTCCCCACTCCTCACACCTCACTCCTCACCCCTCGCCGCCGATTCGGGCACAAAAAAACCCCGGCCAGGCCGGGGTAAACAGAGACCAAACTACAAAAGGATCAACGCAATTCGCGCAGGCTCTGGATGCGTTTTTCGATGGGCGGGTGGCTCATAAACAGCTCGCTGTGGCGCTTGCCGTTAATGCCGAAGGCGGCCAGCGAGCCTTCCAGCTCGGTTTCCGGGCCGCGGCGCAGGCGCTCGAGGGCGGCGATCATCTTCTCTTTGCCCACCAGGCGGGCGGCGCCTTCGTCGGCGCGGTATTCGCGCTGGCGGCTGAACCACATGACGATAATGGAGGCCAGGATGCCGAACACGATTTCCAGCACCATCACCACGCCGAAGTAGGCCAGGCCGCCCAGGCCGCCGCCTTCTTCCTGCTCGCCGCGGCTCAGGAAGCTGCTGATGATGTTGGCCACGATGCGGGCGAAAAACATCACGAAGGTGTTCACCACGCCCTGGATCAGGGTCAGGGTCACCATGTCGCCGTTGGCGATATGGCTTACCTCGTGGGCCAGCACGGCTTCGGCCTCGTCCCGGCTCATGCTGTACATCAGGCCGGAAGACACCGCCACCAGGGAATCGTTGCGACGGGCGCCGGTGGCGAAGGCGTTCATGTCGGGCGAGTTGTAAACCCCCACCTCGGGCATGCCGATGCCGGCCTGCTGGGCCTGGCGGGCGACCGTGGTCACCAGCCAGTGTTCCATTTCGTTGCGCGGCTGGGTGATCACCTGCACGTTGTAGGCCCGCTTGGCCATCCACTTGGACATAAACAGGGAGATGGTGGCGCCGCCAAAGCCAAACACGGCGCAGAACACCAGCAGTCCGCCGATGCTGCTGCGATCAATGCCCAGCATCGAAAACACGATGTTCAGCACCACGCCCAGCACCACTACCACGGCCAGGTTGGTGGCAATAAACAGCAGAATGCGTTTCATAGGGGTTTCCTTAAACAAAGAGGTCTGTCGACATAATATGTCCGGTTACGCAAATTTCAAGACGAGGCCGGCGAATTATTTCGGCCTGTTCCGCCCTATTTGAGCAGCGGCGACAGATCGACAAAGCTGTCGACCGCCTCGGCCCCGCCTTCTTCCAGCCAGGGTATTTCACCCAACAAGGGCGCGGAAATCAATTGCTTAAGGGTATTGGCGTTGTCCTGGTAGTGGCTCATCTGCGGATCCACCCGGTTCAGCACCCAGCCGGCCACCACCAGGCCGTCGTGGCGGATGGCCTCCAGGGTGAGCAGGGCGTGGTTGATGCAGCCCAGCCGGGCGCCCACCACCAGGATCACCGGCAGGTGCTCCTTCTTCACCCAGTCCGACAAAAAGTGCCGTTCGTCCAGCGGCAGCCGCCAGCCCCCCGCGCCTTCCACAAAAATCCAGTCGGCGGCGGTTTCCTTGAGCCGGGCCAGGCCCTCGCCGATGCGGGCAATGCTGATGAGCTCACTGGCCTCCCGCGCGGCGATATGGGGGGCGATGGCCGGGGCGAAGGCGTAGGGGTTGTGCATGGCGTAGGGCAGCGGGATGCTGGACTCGGCCTGCAGCCCCAGGGCGTCGCTGTTTTTCAGCTCGCCCTCCACCCAGTCGCAGCCGGAGGCCACCGGCTTGTAGCCCAGCACCTTTTTGCCGGCCTGCCTGGCCGCCCGCATCAGGGCGCGGGTCACGAAGGTCTTGCCCACCTCGGTGTCGGTGCCGGTCACGAAAAACGTCTTAGCCATAAATCACTCCATAGGCCAGGTGATAGCTGGCCACGCATTGTCCTTGCCGGTCTTTAGCATAGGCCAGATTGAGCCGCTGCCAGGCCTCTTTGCCGAGCAGGCCGGGGCGGCGGTCGCTGTTGATGCGATTGGCGCCGATGCCTTTCAGATCCAGCAGCAATCCCTTGAGCTCGGGGTAGGCCAGGCGGATGTCGGCCCGCTCCAGCCGCCAGCGCCGGCCGGTGGCGGCCAGGTGGGCCGCCAGTTGCTCCTGCCCGATAAAACGGTTGATATGGGCATGATTGTCCACCTGCCGCCAGGCGGCTTCCAGCTCGTGCAGGCTGCCCGCCAGCAGGGTGGAAAACACCATCACACCGCCGGGCTTGAGCCGGGCGCTCCACTGGGCGAGCCAGGCGGCGGGATCGGCGCTCCACTGCAGGCAGAGGTTGGCGAAGATAAAGTCCAGGCTGTGCTCGGGCAGCGGCGGCCGGTCCATGTCGGCGCAGATGGGCTCCACCTGTGCCTTGGCCGCCGCCTGTTGCAGCATGGCCGGCGACAGGTCCAGCGCCAGCAAGCGCTCGGCCCGTTGCTTGAGGGCGGGCAGGAACCAGCCGCTGCCGCAGCCCAGATCCAGGCCGGTGCCCGCGCGGGCCGGCAGCCGTTCGAGCAGCGCCTCGCCGCTGCGGCGCTGCAGGCCGTTGTGCCGCTCGTAGCTGTGGGCGGCCCGGCCGAAGGCTTCGGCCACTTTCTGCTTGTCGATATGCTCCATCAGCAACTGGTTACCCGTTTCGTTCACCATCAGATCCATCACACCTTGTCGTTCCCCACGTTTTATCGCCGACCTTGAATTTCTTGCCTACTCCCGGGAGGCGTCCATCAGGGCGGCAACCAGGGTGTGCACGTCTTCCCTTGTATGGGCGGCGTTCAGGGTAATGCGCAGCCGGGCACCGCCCACCGGCACCGTGGGCGGGCGGATGGCGCCCACCCAGATGCCGCGTTCCTTCAACCGCGCCGCCAGGGCCAGGGTGCGGGCCTCGTCGCCGATCACCAGGGGCTGGATGGCGGTGGCGGAGGGCAGCAGCTCGAACGGCAAGGATTGCACACCGGCGCGGAACTGTTGCACCAGCTGGTTCAGGTGCGTGCGCCGGTCGTCGGCCCGGCGCGCCAGGCGGACGGCGGCCAGCACGGCGGCGGCCTGGGGCGGCGGCAGGTGGGTGCTGTACACATAGCTGCGGCCAAAATTGAGCAGGTAGTCCACCAGTTCGCGGCTGCCGCCGACGAAGGCCCCGCCCACCCCCAGCGCCTTGCCGAAGGTGCCCATAAAGATCTGCACCTGTTCCGGTGCCACGCCCAGCTCATCCAGGGTCCCCCTGCCCTCCCGGCCGAGCACGCCCAGGCCGTGGGCGTCGTCTATCATCAGCCAGTTGCCGCTCTGCCCGGCCAGGCGCGAAAGCCCCGGCCAGTCACCCAGATCACCGTCCATGCTGAACACCCCTTCGGAGATGATCAAACCGGCGCTGGGCTTGAGCCGGGCCTCCAGCGCGGCCATGTCGTTGTGGGCAAAGCGCAGCAGGCGCGCCGGGCTGAGCAGGCCCGCCTCCTGCAGGGAGGCGTGGTTGAGCCGGTCCTGCCACAGCAGGTGCTCCTTGCCGAGCAGGGCCTTGATCACCGCCTGGTTGGCGGAAAAACCGGAGCAGAACAGCAGCACCGCCTCCAGCCCCAGCCAGTCGCACAGCTCCGCCTCCAGCGCCCGGTGCACGGCCTGGTGCCCCACCACCAGCGGCGAGGCCACGGCGCCCGCGCCGAATTCCCGCGCCGCCCGGTCGGCGGCCTCACGCAATTCCGGTGCCTGGCTTAAGCCCAGGTAGTCGTTGCCGGCAAAGTTGAGGTAGCTCTGGCCGGCGGACCACAGCAGCCGGCCTGCCACCTTGTCGATAAGGGGCAGGCTGCGTTTCAGCCCCGCCGCTTCGCGGCCGGCCAGGCTTAAGTGAAAGGGCATAGCAGTTTCCATAATTCCGGGATGATGAAAAGCGGTCAGCCGTTGGGTCGATTTCAATCGACCACCCCACCGGTGGCGTCGTGTTCGGTCGAATAAGTTCGACCCTACAGGGGCCGCCGTAGGATCGATTTCAATCGACCACCCCAACGGCGGCGTCGTGTTCGGTCGAATAAATTCGACCCTACAGGGGCCGCCGTAGGATCGATTTCAATCGACCATCCCAACGGCGGCGTCGTGTTCGGTCGAATAGATTCGACCCTACGGGGCTGCCAGCTGTGTTTTACGCTTCGTAATACAGCGGCTTGGGCGCGTTCTGGGCGGCCAGTTGCTCGTGCAGTTCGATTTCGGTCATCTCGTCCGGTTTCTGGCTCACACCGCTGGGGCGCAGCCCCAGGCGTTTGAACAGCTGCATGTCGCTGTTTTCGTCCGGGTTGGGGGTGGTGAGCAGCTTGCAGCCGTAGAAGATGGAGTTGGCGCCGGCCATAAAGCACAGGGCCTGCATCTGATCGTTCATCTTTTCACGCCCGGCGGACAGGCGCACATGGCTTTGGGGCATCAGGATGCGGGCCACGGCGATGGTGCGGATAAAGTCGAAGTCGTCCAGGTCTTCCTGGTTTTCGAGCGGGGTGCCCTTCACCTTTACCAGCATGTTGATGGGCACACTTTCGGGCTGGCGCGGCAGGTTGGCCAGGGCCAGCAGCAGGCCGGCGCGGTCTTCCGGGCTTTCACCCAGGCCGACGATGCCGCCGGAGCACACCTTCATGCCGGCGCCGCGCACGTTTTCCAGGGTGTTGAGCCGGTCGGCATAGGTGCGGGTGGTGATGATGTCGCCGTAAAATTCCGGGCTGGTGTCCAGGTTGTGGTTGTAGTAGTCCAGCCCCGCCTCGGCCAGGCGATCGGCCTGAGAGGCATCCAGCATACCCAGCGTCATGCAGGTTTCCATCCCCAGCGACTTCACCTCCTGCACCATCTTCAGCAGGTAGGGCATGTCCCGCTCCCTGGGGTTGCGCCAGGCGGCGCCCATGCAGAAGCGGCTGGAGCCGTTGGCCTTGGCCTCCCGCGCCCGCTCCAGCACCTTTTCCACTTCCATCAGCCGCTCGGTTTCCAGCCCGGTGCTGTAACGGGCGCTCTGGGGGCAGTACTTGCAGTCTTCCGGGCAGGCGCCGGTCTTGATGGAGAGCAGGGTGCTCACCTGCACCTCGTTGGGGTCGAAGTGGGCTCGGTGCACCTGCTGGGCTTCAAACAGCAGATCGAAGAAGGGGCGTTCAAACAGCGCGAGCACCTGCTCGCGGGTCCAGTTCTGGCGGCTCATGGTCACCCTATGTCCTTAAATTAAAGCGGGGTTTTGCTTGGCTAGTGTAAGGACGGATGCTAGCCTGTCAACCATCAAGATCATAACAAGTTTACATTTGACTATATTATGACCAATCAAGAATTCGATCTGCACCACCTCTGGCACCCCTATACCTCCCTCACCCGTCCCCTGCCCTGCTATCAGGTCGAGCGAGCCAGCGGCGTTTACCTGGAGCTGGCGGATGGCCGCCGGCTTGTCGACGGCATGTCGTCCTGGTGGGCCTGCCTGCACGGCTACAATGTGCCGGAGCTGAACGCCGCCGCCACCGGGCAATTGGAGAAGATGTCCCACGTGATGTTCGGCGGCCTCACCCATGATCCCGCCGTCCAGCTGTGCCGGGCACTGGGCCAGGTGCTGCCGGCGGGGCTGGATCGCTTCTTCCTGGCGGACTCGGGCTCGGTATCGGTCGAGGTGGCGCTGAAAATGGCCATCCAGTACTGGCACGGCCGGGGCACGCCCAAAACCCGCTTCGCCGCGCTCAGCCGCGGCTACCACGGCGACACCTTCGGCGCCATGAGCGTGTGCGACCCCAACGGCGGCATGCACAGCCTGTACAAGGGCTTTTTGCCGGAGCATATTTTCGTGCCCACGCCCCAGAGCCCCTTCGGCGGCGAGCTGGATCCGGCCGATCTGCAAGCGCTGGAGGCGGTGCTGGCCGAACACCACCGGGAGCTGGCGGCGCTTATCCTGGAGCCGGTGGTGCAGGGCGCCGGCGGCATGCGCTTCTATCATCCGGATTATCTGAAAGGCGCGCGGGAGCTGTGCGACCGTTACGAGGTGCTGCTGATCGCCGATGAAATCGCCACCGGCTTCGGCCGCACCGGCAGGCTGTTCGCCTGCGAGTGGGCCGGTATCAGGCCCGACATCATGTGCATCGGCAAGGCGCTCACCGGTGGCTACATGACCATGGCCGCCACCATCACCACGCAAGCGGTGGCCGACACCATCTGCAACGGCCCGGCCGGGGTGCTGATGCACGGCCCCACCTTTATGGCCAACCCCCTGGCCTGCGCCGTGGCCCTGGAAAGCCTCAGGCTGCTGCTCGCCTCCCCCTGGCAAGAGCACATCCAGGCCATCGAGGACCAGCTCAAGCGCGAACTGGCACCGGCGCAGGATCTGCCCCGGGTGGCGGAGGTGCGGGTGCTGGGCGCCATCGGTGTGATCGAGATGAAAGAGCCGCTCGCGGTGGCCGAGGTGCAAAAGCAACTGGTGGAGCTGGGCGTGTGGATCCGCCCCTTCGGCAAGCTGTTCTACGTGATGCCGCCCTACATCATAAAACCCGACGAACTCAGCCGGCTGACCAGTGCCATGAAGGTGATCGCCGGGCAGTAGGTGCCGGCGGGCCGCTGGTGGGCGGTCCACTAAAATAGGTGCAATACTCCGGCATTATAAGGCGCACGCCATTCCCCGGAGCGCAGGCGGCTCGCCTGCATTCCCGCGCAGCGGGAACCTTTGGCTTGGGTGCAACACCCTTTGCGGGCGGGCCGCCCGCGCCCCATTATGAGAACCCTTGGCCTGGGTGCAGCACCTTTGCCGGTGCGCCGCCCGCGCTCCAAGAGTCGGCGCCACCAGCCCAGGTCCGGGTTTGCACCTTTGCTGCAAGGCTAAATTTAGACTATATTTGGTCTTGTTATAAACAAGCAGGACGCGCTGTTCAGGAGCCCTATGAAAACCCACACCATCAGCTATGTGAAAAAGCACGCCGCGGCGCTGGATGTTTCCGAGCCCATCATGGTTACCCAAAATGGCGAACCGGCCTACGTTATTGAATCTTATGCTGATCGAAAACGCCGTGATGAAGCGGTTGCACTGCTGAAGATGATGACGCTGTCCAGCCAGGACAAGGAGAAGGGTCGAGTCCTTACCGGTGATCAAGTGCTTGCCAGCTTGTAACCCGATTAAGAGGCACCCATGAAGGTAGAGTTTACCGAGTTGGCACAACAGACGCTGATAAGCCAAAAGGCGTATCTGGTTTCAACTGGTGCACGAAGCCCCGGCAACGCCAGTGAGCATCTAAAGGAGCTGGTTAAACACATTATTGAACAACTCGGAGCCTTCCCCGAACTGGGCCCAGCCAGCAGGCAGTTGCTGGAGTTGGGTGTCGCCCGCTATCGCGAGTATCTTCACAAGGGTTACCGTATTTTTTACGAATACGAGCCGGCTGGCAGCACCGTCACCGTTCACGCCATTCTCCGTCAGAATCAGGACGTTCAACTCCAGCTCTTTGAATTGCTCATCCTGCGGCCTTAACGGCAAGCACCACCCTCCGGAGCGCAGGCGGTTCGCCTGCATTTCTAACCTGTAGGGTCCATTTCAATGGACCATCCCGCCACCGCCGCCGTGGTTTGGTCCGATGTAGGGTCCACTTCAGTGGACCAATCCACCTCCGGCGCCGTGTTCGGTCGAATAAATTCGACCCTACAAGCCCCGCCGTAGATCCATATCAATGGACCATCCCGCCACGGCGCCGTGGTTTGGTCGACTGAAGTCGGCCCTACAACGGGAGCGCAGCGGGAACCTGCGGCCTGGCAAGCCATGCCTTAACCACAGGCGTACCCCCATGCGGGCGGGCCGCCCGCGCTCCAAAAAAAAGCCCTTTCACCTGGGGTGAAAGGGCAAAACGGGTGTCTTAACGCTTTTTATTGTCGTTCTAACTACATCAGGCTCGGCAGCCACAGGGAAATGGCCGGGAACACCGCGATGATCAGCATGCAGATCAGCATGGAGGCCAGGAAGGGGAGCATCGCCTTGAACAGGGCGCCCATCGGCAGGTTGGCCGAGGTCATGGCGATATAGAGCCCCGGCCCCACCGGCGGCGTGACCAGGCCGATCAGGGTGGCCAGGCTGATGATCACCCCGAAGTGGATGGGATCGATGCCGAAGGAAATGGCCGCCGGCAGTATGATCGGCACAATGACGATCATCACGCTGATGCTCTCGAGGAACATGCCGAGCAGGATCACCAGCACATAGACCAGCATCAGGAACAGCAGCGGCGAGGTGGTGATGCCGCTGATCCATTCCACCAGCATGTCCGGCACCGCCTCGAACGACAGCGCCCAGCCGAACACCGAGGCGGTGGCGATAAGGCCGGTGATGGTGGCGGTGTTGAGCGCCACCGAGGCGAAAATGCCCGGCAGCTCCTTCAGGCCGATGCTCTTGTAGACCACGGCGCCGATGATAAAGGCCATGATGGAGGCGATGGCGCCGGCTTCGGTCGGGGTCATCACCCCGGTGATGATGCAGATGATCACCACCACCGGAATGGTGCCGGGCAAGAGGCCGCTCACCAGCTCCTGGCGGATGTTCTTGTGCTTGAGGTGCTCGCCCGAGGGCAGGCCGGCGAACAACCCGGTGAGGAAGATCACCAGGGCGAAGCCGGCGATGATCAACAGCCCGGGCACTATGCCGGCGATAAACAGGGCGGAGATCGGCTGGTAGGCCACCACCCCGTAGATGATCATCAGCATCGAGGGCGGGATGATGGGCCCCAGCAGGCCGCCGGCCATGGTGACGGCGGCGGAGAATTCCTTCTTGTAGCCCTTTTCCACCATGGTGGGCACCATCAGCCGGCTCATCACCGCTATCTGGGCGGTGGCCGAGCCGAGGATGGAGGCGGCCATGGCGTTGGTCAGCAGGTTCACATAGGCCAGGCCGCCCTTGAAGCCGCCCACGAACACGTCGGCGGCGTTCATCAGCCGGGAGGTGAGCCCGCCCTTGTTCATCAGCTCGCCCACCAGCATGAACAGCGGAATGGCCAGCAGGCCGTTCTGGTTGAGGGAGCCGTAAAGCTGGATCGGCAGCGAGCTCATCAGCACGGTGAGGTCGGTTTGCCACAAAAACACCAGGGTGCCCAGCAGCAGGGTAATGAAGATGGGCAGCCCCAGCAGCAGGGCGACGAAGAAGGTAATGGAGGTCATCATAATGCCGCCTCACTGTGAACCAGCCTGGCGGGCAGGACTATCTTGATCAGCTGGTGCCAGGCCATGCAATAGAAGGACACCACCAGCACCGCGTAGTTGTACCAGCGCGGCAACTGGGTGGTGGGGGAAACGTCGGCCTTGATCTCCGGGCGCAGTATCCATTCGGTGGCGTAGTAGCACAGCACCAGCAACACCAGCAGGGACAGCAGTTGCAGCCCCTTGTTCAGCCAGGCCCCCCAGGGCTTGCCCAGGTTTTCCAGGATAAAGTCCACCCGCACCAGCTTGTTGCTGAACAGCAGGTAGCTGACGCCGATAAAGGTGGCGGAAATCAGGATCTGCACCGACACTTCCTCGGCCCAGAACAGCGGGCTGCTGAAGAAATAGCGGAGTATCACCTGGGCGGAGAGGATCAGGGTCAGCGCCGCCGTCAGCAGCACCAGCAAGGCGTATTCCAGCTTGCCGAGCAGTCCATCCAATGTCTTGATGATCTTGAACATAATCACCTCGGTGGGCGGGACCCGGGCCCCGCCCCTTGTGCTTGATTACTGGGTTTGCTGCTGGTAGAAGGCGTTGATGCCTTCGCTGGCAGCGCTGTATTTGCCGACGATCGCCTCGGCGGCCTGGCTCAGCTGCGCCGCGTCGAATTCATTGATGGTGACCCCTTCCTGCCTGAGCAGCTCCAGGTTGCTCAGCTCGGCCTCGGCCTGCTTCCGAAAGCCCCATTCCTCGGCCTCCTTGAAGGCGTTCAGCACCAGGGTGCGATCCTCATCCGACAGCCGGTTCCACCAGACCTCGGAGGCCACCACCACGCCGGGGAAGGCCATGTGGTTGGTCAGGGTCAGGTAGGGCGCCTGCTGGTACATCTTGAGGCCGACCACTATGTCCAGATCCACGTCCACCGCGTCCAGCAGGTTGGTGGTCAGGGCCGAGGACACGTCGCTGATGGCCAGGGCGGTGGGCGCCGCGCCCAGCTGGTTCCACCAGTCGTTGAACAGCTTGTTGGGGAAGGAGCGGATCTTCTTGTTCCTGAAGTCGTCCACCGAGGTCATGGGTTTGGAGGAAATCACGTGGCGCATGCCGGCGAAGGTGTAGCCCAGCCCCACCAGCTTGTGCTGCTTGAGGTTGTCCAGCATTTCCTGGGCGGCGGGATGCTTGCTGGCCTCGGCCGCGTCGGTCACGTCGTCGAAGAGATAGGGCAGGAACCAGGCGTTCATGTCCTCGGCCCGGTTGGACAGGCTGCCCGCGGTCAGGATGGCCAGTTGCAGGCCGCCGGACTGCAGCAGATCGATCATCTGATCGTCGCCGCCCAGCTTGGACAGCGGAAAGATCATGATGGTGTGCTTGCCGCCCGAGGCTTCCTTCAGGTTGTCGTTGAAGCGTTCGGCCACCTGGTTCCAGATATGGCTGGGCGGGGTCACGTGGCCCAGGCGCATCCGCTCCGCGCTGGCGGAGAAGCTGAAGGTCAGTGCCGAGGCGATGGCGGTCACCGCGAAGAGTTTTTTGAAAGTTACCATGACGAGTCGAGCTCCCTGTAATCCTTGAGTCCGGGGGTATCCCCCACCATTGCGGCCGTTGGGCCTGACATCCGTTTTCATCATCAACGGGTCCGGCCGGGTCCATGACCCGGCCCCGTCGTTATTTGGCGATACGCAGTTCCACGTCGCCCACCCCGGCCACAGATCCGAGGATATGGTCGCCGGCCACCACCGGGCCTACCCCGTCGGGGGTGCCGGTGTAGATCAGATCACCCGGCTGCAGGTGGTAGAAGCGGGACAGGTGGGCGATGATCTCCGGCACGTTCCAGATAAGTTTGGTCAGATCCGAGTTCTGCCTGACCTCGCCGTTCACACTCAGGGTGATCACGCCGCTGTCGACGATGCCGGTTTCTTCCTTGCGTACTATGGGGCCGAGCACCGCGGACTCCTCGAAGTCCTTGCCCAGATCCCAGGGCCGGCCGGTTTCCCGCGCCTTCAGCTGCAGATCCCGGCGGGTCATGTCCAGGCCGGCGGCGTAGCCGAACACCAGCTCGTCGGCCTCGGCCTCGCTCACCTCGAAGCCGGCCTTGCCGATGGCCACCACGAACTCCATTTCATAATGGTAATTGGCGGTTTGCGGTGGATAGGCGATTTCGCTGCCCGAGGGGATCAGGCTGCTCGGGTGCTTGGTGAAGTAAAAGGGCTCCTGGCTGCTCTTGTCGACGCTCACGCCCATCTCGGCGGCGTGGGCATGGTAGTTGCGGCCCACGCAGAAGATGCGGTGCACCGGGAACAGTGCGTCGGTGCCGGCCACGGCGGCCAGGGTCTGCTCTTTAGCGGGAAATAACAGTTTTGCGCTCATCTTGTTCAACCTTGACTCAGTAAATGCCGAGATAACGATGCAGCGGGGCTTCGTCGGCGGTGATCATAAAGGCCGGCTGGTCGGCCGAGCCGTTGCTCAGGGTAATGTCGCTGTAGCCGGGGGCCGACAGGGTGTCCTTGTCGTTCCAGGCCAGGGGCTCGCCGCCGTCCACGCTCAGCTGGCCGCATCCTTCCACCGCGTGGAACACGCAGGCGGTGGTGCGCCTGGGCAGGGTGACGGTCTCGCCCGGGCGCAGCATCAGGGCGCCGAAGCCGATGCTGGGGAACAGGCTGGCGCCGGTTTCCGGGTTGACGTAGCTCACCTGCAGCAGGCCGTCCTGATAATGCTCGGCCATCTCCACCAGGCAGGCGCGGGTCTTGCCCCAGGGATAGCGCAGCATGGGCGAGTCGGCGGTGCCGCGCTGGAAGTTGAGGTTGGGCACCACGCCGGCGGCGCTGTAGTCGGCAAACGACTTGTCCCGGCTCAGGGTGGTCTGCTGGGGCTGGCCTTCCACCGCCCAGGAGCCTTCGAGCTGGTAGATCAGCGGCAGGTCGAGGATATCCAGCCAGACGATGGGGCCCTCCCCCTCGTGGTGGTGCTCGTGCCACTTGCCGGAGGGGGTGAGGATCAGATCGCCCCGCTCCATGCGGCAGGGCTCGCCGTTGACGGTGGTGTAAGCGCCCTC
This sequence comes from Zobellella denitrificans, assembly GCF_002407485.1. NCBI lineage: Bacteria > Pseudomonadati > Pseudomonadota > Gammaproteobacteria > Aeromonadales > Aeromonadaceae > Zobellella > Zobellella denitrificans. Next base: position 2,675,790 of record NZ_CP012621.1, read on the forward strand.
GCCCTCGATGATGATGCGCACCGCGTTGGGGGTGTGGCGGTGGTTGGGCGCGGTTTCACCGGGCAGGATCAGCTGCAGCCCCATGTAGATGCTGGGGGTGGCCTGCATGTTGTTGAGGCCGTGGCCCGGGTTGGCCAGCACCAGCACCCGGCGCTCGGCTTTTTCCATCGGGGTCAGCTCGCCGGCCTGCAGCAGCAGCGGGCGCACCACCTCGTAGCCCCAGCGCAGGGTGCGGGTCTTGCGGCTGGGCACCTTGGGCGGCAGCACGGCGCGCATGTTGGGCCACAGCGGCACCAGGTTCTGTTCGGTCAGCTCATTACGGTAGCTTTCGGGCAGGTCTTCCAGGGTTCCGAGTTGATGCATCTTCTCTGTCTCCTTGCGGCGCCGGCCGGGCCGGCGCGCGATACGATTAGCGGTGGTCGTCTTTCAGGCAGTTGGTCACGTTCCAGCCGTACAGCCATTCGATGGCATCGTAGAAACGTTCCTGGCTGCGGCCTTTCCACAGGTCGTTGCGGATCAGCCGCTCCACGCCCTTGGCATGATAGATGCGCCCCATTTCCCGGCTGGACAGCACGATGCGGGCGGTACGGGCGACCCGGGAGCGCTGGTACAGATCCAGTGCCTTGTCCCAGTCGTTGTCGTGTACCCGCAGCGCCTCGCCCAGGGTCACGGCATCCTCTATCGCCATGCAGGCGCCCTGGGCCATGTACTGGGTGGTGGGGTGGGCGGCGTCGCCCAGCAGGGTCGCCCGGCCGTAGGTCCACTGCTCGATGGGCTCCCGGTCGGCGGTGGCCCAGCGTTTCCAGCTCTTGGGCAGGTCGATCAACTGGCGCGCCTTGGGGCAGATGCCCTGGAAGTAGCTTTGTACCTCTTCCTTGCTGCCTTCGGTTACGCCCCACTCTTCCTGCTCGCGGCTGTGGAAGGTCACCACCACGTTGTACTGTTCGCCGCCGCGCAGCGGATAATGCACCAAGTGGCAGTTGGGACCGGCCCACAGGCTGGCGGCGTTCCAGCGCAGCTCTTCGGGGAAGTCTTCCTTGTCGACCACGGCGCGGTACACCACATGGCCGGTGACCCGGGCCGGATCATTGACGTAAGTGGCGCGCACCACCGACTTGACGCCGTCGGCGCCGATCAGGGCCACGCCCCGGTAGACGTTGCCGCGCTGGTCGTAGACGGCCACGCCGTTTTCATCCTGCTCCACCCGCTGGATCTGGGTGTCGGTCTTGAATTCCACCCGGCCGGTTTCCTGGGCGCCTTCGAGCAGCGACAGGTGCACGTCCACCCGGTGGATCACCGCATAGGGGTTGCCGAAGCGCTGGCGGAAGGCCTCGCCGGTTTCGATCTTGCCGATCTGGTATTCGTCGATGGCGTCGTGCATCACCATAAAGTCGGTGAACACCGAGCGGCTGCGCGCCTTGTCGCCCACGCCGAGGGCGTCGAAGGCGTGGAAGGCGTTGGGCCCGAGCTGGATGCCGGCGCCGATTTCACCGATTTCCGGCGCCTGCTCCAACACCTGTACCCTAAAGCCCCGGCGCACCAGGGCCAGCGCCGCGGCCAGGCCGCCGATGCCGCCGCCGACCACGATGACGTTTTGCTCTGTCTGTTGCTTGTCCATCACTGTTCTCCTTTCAATCTGTCTGTCGCCCGGCTCAGGCGGTAAAGTCCGGCTGGCGGGAGGGGGCGGCCTGCTGGAAGGCCGGCTGCCGCTGGCAGTGCTGGTACACCGCCATCACCCTGGGATAGGCGCTCAGGTCGCAGCCCATGCGCTCGGCGTTGGCCACCTGGGGCACCAGGCAGCAGTCGGCCAGGGTGGGCGCCTCGCCAAAACAGTAGGGGCCATGGCCATAACGTTCGAGCAGGGCTTCCACCGCGCCGAAGCCCTCGGCTATCCAGTGGCGGTACCAGTCGTTCTTCTGCTCCTCGCTCACCTCGAGGCGGTTCTTCAGGTAGCCGAGGATGCGCAGGTTGTTGACCGGGTGCATGTCGCAGGCGATGGCATTGGCCAGTTCCAGCACCCGGGCCCGGGCCCGGGGCTCGGCGGGCAACAATCTGGGCTCAGGATGAGTCTCGTCCAGATAGTCGATGATCGCCATCGACTGGCTCAGGGCAGTGCCGTCGTCCTCCACCAGCAACGGCACCCCCTGGGAGGGATTCAGCGCCCGGTAGTCGTCGGCCCGTTGCTCACCCACCCGGATGTTTATGCCTTTGTAGTCGTAGTCCAGGCCCTTCAGGGCCAGGGCGATGCGCACCCGGTAGGAGGTGGAGCTGTTGAAAAAACTGTAAAGCTGCATGGTCTTCTCTCCCTTACACCACACGCACGTGCAGTTCGCCCAGGCCCTCGACGCCGCCGACCATCAGCTCGCCCCGGTGCACCGCGCCCACCCCTTCCGGGGTGCCGGTCATGATGAGATCGCCCGGCTGCAGCTCGAAAAAGCGGGACAGGTAGCTGATGGTCTCGGGCACCGACCAGATCAGCTTGTCGATGTCGCTGCGCTGGCGGTCTTCGCCGTCCACCTGCAGCCAGATGGCGGCCTGCCCGGGGTGGCCAATCTGGCTGGCCGGATGGAGCGGGCCCACCGGCGCCGAGGCGTCGAACGCCTTGCCGATTTCCCAGGGGCGGCCCATCTCGCGCATCTTCATCTGCAGATCCCGGCGGGTCATGTCCAGGCCCACGGCGTAGCCCCACACATGGTCGTTGGCCTCTTCCAGGGGGATGTTGCTGCCGCCCTTGCCGATGGCCACCACCAGCTCTATTTCATAATGGTAGTTGCCGGTTTCACTTGGATAGGGCAGCGCCAGGGTGTCGCCTTCCGCCACCGGCACCACGGCGTCGGCGGGCTTGCAGAAGAAGAAGGGCGGCTCCCGATCCGGGTCGAAGCCCATCTCCCGGGCATGGGCGGCGTAGTTGCGGCCAACGCAATAGACGCGGCGCACCGGAAACTGCTGCTCGCCGCCGACGACGGGGATGCTGGTGACGGCTTGGGGTTCTACGACATAACTCACGTGACACTCTCCTGACTGATTGAGCGGCCCTGCGTCGGCGCCCTGGTACTGCCCGGCGATAGCATTCTTCCAATGTCTCGCTCACGGCTTCGTAACTTCTGAGCAACAGTATTGTCCGTGAAACCCATATCGAATAATGATATTTTGAGATACCGTCATACACTTTATGGTATAGCTCAATGGACTGGACCCGCCGCCTGCGCCTCAGGCACCTGCACCTGCTGATCAACCTGGCCGACACCGGCAGCCTGAGCGATACCGCCCGCATCATGCATACCACCCAGCCGGGGTTGTCGAAGTGGCTGAAGGAGCTGGAGGAAGACATAGGCGCGCCGCTGTTCGAGCGCCATGCCCGCGGCCTCAGGCCCACCGCCATGGGCCAGTTGCTGGTGAGCCATGCCCGGCGCATGGTGACCGAGATGGCCCGGGCCCAGCACAACCTGGAAGCCCTGCAGGAAGGCAGCGCCAGCACCGTGGCGGTGGGCACCTCGCCGGCCTCGGCGCCCAGCTTCGTGCCGGCGGCCATCATGGCCTTCATCGCCCGGCACCCCAGGGCGCGGGTGGAAATACAGGAAAGCACCATGAACTCGCTGCTGGACAAACTGGAGCTGGGCAAGCTGGACGTAGTGGTGGGCCGGCTCGACAACTACCAGCCCCGCGCCAGCCTGAAGAGTGAAATGCTTTACGAGGAGCCGCTGCGCATCGTGGCCCGCCCCGACCACCCCCTGGCCGGGCGACCGGGGCTGGGCTGGGACGACCTCTATCAATACGACTGGATAGTCTGGCCCCAGGGCACCCCCATCCGCAGCAAGCTGGACATGGCCCTGACCCTGGCCGGACGCAAGCCGCCGCCCTACCGGGTGGAGTCCTCCTCCCAGGTGGGCAACCTCTGGCTGCTGCAGCACAGCGACATGTTGTCGGTCAGCTCCGAGCGGGTAGCCCGCCACTTCACCGGCCGCGGCCTGGTGGTGCCGCTGGACATCCGCCTCGACAGCGGCGAAGGCTATGTGGGCATGTGCTGGCGCGACGAGGAACACCCCGACCCCACCACCCTGGATCTGCTGGAATGCCTGCGCCAGGCCAGGAGGTGATGCCAAAATGAGTTGGCGTTATGCTTGAGGCCATCTGTCCCACTCAATGCCGGAAACCCAGCCATGGACGTCAGCTATCGCCAACTCAAGGCCTTTATTCATCTGGTGGAAATCGGCAGCATGACCGCCGCCGCCGAAGCCGTGCACCTGTCCCAGTCGGCCCTGAGCCAAATCGTCAAGCGGCTGGAAGAACAACTCAACAGCCAACTACTGCTACGGGAAAAGCGTCAGCTCATTCTGACCCCGGCCGGCGAAGCCCTGTACCGGGAAGCCAGGATCATCGTCAATCGCCTGGAGCGGCTGCGGGCCGAAAACGATCTGCAGGCTCAGGGCAAACGACCGCCGTTTCGCATTGCCACCCTGTACACCACTGCCCCTCTGGTGACCGAAAGCCTGCCCGACCTACTGCGCCAGTTGCCCGACCTGCCCCTGGAGCTGGAAGAAATCGGCAGCCTGCCCTTGAGCATGGTGCTGTCGAAGGGAGAGTTCGACATTGCCGTGAGCACGGCGCCCTTCGATGCCAGCTACCACTTTATTCCACTCTACCGGGACTTTATCGGGCTGTACTGCCACCGCGACCATCCCCTCGCCTGCCAGGCCAGCATCAGCTGGGAGCAGGCGGCCCAGGCGGCCAACATCGGCGTGCCGCCCGACAACAACCTACGCCTGCACGCAGAACACACCTTTACCCAGCTCGGCATCCACTACCAGCCAGGCATTACCGTGGCCCAGCCCTCCACCATGCTCGGCATGCTCAGGGCCGGCATGGGCGCCGCCCTGCTGTCGTCCACCTTTGCCTATTGCCAGCCGCTGGGCGACATTGTGTTTGTGCCAGTGGCCGAACCCAGGGAATACCGCACCCTGGGGCTGCTGCTGGGCGCCCATGTGGCCCGCGACGATCACCGGGTGCAGGTGTTCAGCCAAGTATTCCGGGAGCACCTGCTCCGCGCCGCTGCCCTGCGGGAAAACGCCATCATGCTGCTGTAATCCGGCCCCCGGCCTGTTGTGCTTATGAACCCATAAGCAAGTCGAATCCATTTTTGGCCCCTGTTGTGGCATAACCCACTCCAGACCGACACCAACCCGGAAGGTCGCTTTATCTGGAGACAGGAGTCATTCCATGCAAGCAGTAATGTCCCAGGGCCGGCTGGCCCGTACCCTCAACTGGGTGGAACTGGCAGGCAGCAAGTTGCCCCACCCCTTTACCCTCTTTTTCTACCTGGTGCTGCTGACCCTGGGTCTGTCGGCGCTGCTCTCCTGGCTGGACGTGACCAGCGTGCACCCGCTAAGCGGCCAGGAGATCCAGGTTCGCAGCCTGCTCTCGGGCGAAGGCTTGGTGTGGTTTTTAACCAGCTTCATCACCAACATCACCGGCTTTGCGCCCTTTGGGGTGGTGATTGTCATGGCCATTGGCATCGGCTTTGCTGAGCAGGTGGGCTGTATTTTCGCGGCCCTGCGCCTGATGATCAGCCGGGTGCCCCGGGCCAGCCTGGGCTATGCCATGGCCTTTACCGGTATTATGGGCAACATGGCCTCCGACGCTGCCTTTATCATAGTGCCCCCACTGGCGGCCCTGATGTTTCTGGCCGCCGGCCGCCACCCGCTGGCCGGCTTTATCAGTGCCTTTACCGGCGCCGCCGGCGGCTTTTCGGCCAACCTGCTGATCGGTGGCAACGACGTATTGCTGGCCGGCATCACCAACGAAGCCCTGCAAAGCGTGTCGGCCCAGCTGCAGGTTTCGCCGGTGTCTAACTGGTATTTCCTGATCGTCAGTGTGTTCATCCTCACCCTGGCCGGCGGCCTGATCACCGACCGCCTGATAGAGCCGCGTCTGGGGCGCTACCAGCCTACCACCGAGCAGGAAAGCCTGGAGCAGCTCACTGCGCAAGAGCACAAGGGCCTGCGCCGGGTGCTGTATGCCAGCCTGCTGTTCTGGGGCCTGGTGACCGCCCTGGTGCTCCCCGACAGCTCGCCACTGCGCCACCCCGACACTGGTGGCCTGGTGCCCTCGCCTTTTATGGCCGGGCTGGTGGCACTGATTTTCTTCTACTTTATCGTCATTGGCCTGGTGTACGGCTTTACCGTCGGCACCCTGCGCTCGGAAGCCGACATTCCCGCCAAGCTCAACCAGGCCACCAAGGTGGTGGTGCCCTTTATTGTGCTGACCCTGGTGATCGCCCAGTTCATCTACATGTTCAACTGGACCAACTTGGGCGCCGTGCTGGCCATTCAGGGCGCCGGCATCCTCAAGCAGAGCGGGCTGAGCGCCTTTCCGCTGCTGGTGGCGCTGATCCTGCTGGTGGCCTTTCTCAACCTGTTTTTGGGCAGCGCCTCGGCCAAGTGGTCGCTGCTGGCGCCGGTACTGATCCCTATGTTCGCCTTTCTGGACATTTCGCCCGCCGTGGTGCAAATGGCCTACCGCATTGGCGACTCGGCCACAAACCCCATTTCGCCCTTGTTCCCCTATCTGCCGATCATGTTGTCCTTTATTACCAAGTACAACAAAGACGCCCACGTGGGCACCCTCTTCTCCCTGGCGCTGCCCTACGCCGTTGTGTTCCTGCTGCTGTGGATAGCCCAGCTCGGCCTGTGGATGCTGCTGGACCTGCCGCTGGGGCCGGACGCTCTGTCTTTCTATATCTCGCTATTCCAACAATAAAAGGAGCACGCCATGAAGCTATACCCGGAAATTTGCCAGGAACACCACACCTTTATCGCCCTGCGCCGCCATTTGCACCAGCACCCCGAGCTTGGGTTTGAAGAGCAAGCCACCGCCGCCCTGGTGGCAGAGCGGCTACGGTCATACGGCGTGGACGAGGTGCACACCGGCGTGGGAAAAACCGGCGTGGTGGGCGTTATCCAGGGCCGGCCGGGCAACCAGAGCATTGGCCTGCGTGCCGACATGGACTGCCTGGGCATGACCGAGGAAAACAACTTTGCCCATGCCTCCTGCCACGTGGGCAAAATGCACGGCTGCGGCCACGACGGCCACACCGCCATACTGCTGGCCACCGCCCAATACCTGTGCGCACAGCGCAACTTCAGCGGCCAGGTAGTGCTGATTTTCCAGCCAGCGGAAGAAGGCCTGGGCGGGGCCAAGGCCATGCTGGACGACGGCCTGTTCGAGCGCTTTCCCTGCAAGCGGATGTATGCGCTGCACAACTTCCCCCGTATTCCCCAGGGCCATATCCACCTGTGTCCCGGCCCCATGATGGCCAGCTCCGACAACTTTCATATCCGCATTGTCGCCCAGGGCGGCCACGGCGCCATGCCACACCTGGCCAACGATCCTGTAGTGATTGCCGCCAACCTGATACTGGCGCTGCAAACCATTGTCAGCCGCAATATCGACCCCATCCAGCCAGCGGTGGTGTCCTGCACCATGGTGCACACCGGCGAGGCCACCAACGTGATCCCCGACGCAGCCACCCTGCAGGGCACGCTGCGCGCCTTTAGCGCCGACAATCGCGAGCTGATCAAAACGCGGATCGCCACCCTGGCCACCAACCTGGCCGCCGGCTTCGGCGCCCAGGCTGAGGTAAGCTTCAACCTGGGCAACAAGGTGGGCTATCCTCCCCTGGTCAACGATGCCGAAGCCAGCCGCATTGCCCTGCAAGCGGCCCGGGAGGTAGTGGGCGCGGAAAACGTCAAGGATCAGGTGGCGCCGGTGCCCGGCAGCGAGGATTTCAGCTACATTGCCGAAGCCGTGCCCAGCTGCTATGTGCTGCTGGGCAACGACAGGGACCACGACAGCCCCCACAACAAGGTGTTTTTGCATCACCCCAGGTACGACTTTAACGACGCCATCATACCGGTGGGCGCCAGCTACTTTGCCAAACTGGTGGAGCTGGAGCTGGGCCGGGTGCGCTGACCGTCCGGTACGCATATCCACACAAAGCCGGGAACGGGATCACCCGGAGCGCAGGCGGCTCGCCTGCCAAAGGCGAGCGCCAAACCCGGAGCGCAGGCAGCTCGCCTGCATTCCCGCGCAGCGGGAACCAGAACTGTACCAACCTGAGACCGGCCCCTAAGCCCCTTGGCAAACCAGCTAAACTAGCCTTTAACTCACAAACACCGCCGGAGATCTCGACATGCGCCAGGGCGAACATTCACGAGGCTACCTACCCCACCTCGAAGGCGCCGAATATCAGGCCATCACCTATCGGCTGGCCGACTCTCTCCCTTGGGAAACGACAAGACAAATACTTACCGAGAACAGCAAGCCCAAAAGAAAACGGCTCATAGAGCATGAATTAGGAAAAGGCCATGGCCAATGCTGGCTTCGCCTGCCCTCCATTGCCTCTACGGTGGTACAGAACTGGCGCTTTTTCGATGGCAAACGCTACGCACTCATCGCCTATATCGTCATGCCCAACCATGTACATCTTTTAATCCGGGTGTATCCACAAGCACAGCTGTCCACCATAGTACACGGCTGGAAATCCTACAGCGCCAAGGCAATTCAGGCCTACATCAGGCGTACGCAAGGGGAAGAAACGGTGCCAAAGAGGATATGGCAGCCAGAATACTGGGACCGTTATATCCGCGATCAAGCCCACTTCGATCGTGTGGTCGAATACATCCACCAAAACCCGGTTAAAGCCGGTCTGGTCTCCCAGCCGTCAGACTGGGCCTGGAGCAGTGCCCATCGCCAAAAACCTGAGCCTTAATGGAGCGCAGGCGTAACCCCATGCGGGCGGGCCGCCCGCGCCCCAAGAGCCATCCTGCGGCCTAAAGACAAGCACCAACCCCGGAGCGCAGGCGGCTCGCCTGCATTCCCGCGCAGCGGGAACCTGCGGCGTTGAAAGCCATGCCTTAACCACAGGCGTAACCCCATGCGGGCGGGCCGCCCGCGCTCCAAAAAAGCCATGCGGGCGGGCCGCCCGCGCTCCAAACAGCGCCATCCTGCGGCCTAAAGACAAGCACCAACCCCCGGAGCGCAGGCGGCCCGCCTGCATTCCCGCGCAGCGGGAACCTGCGGCGTTGAAAGCCATGCCTTAACCACAGGCGTATCCCCATGCGGGCGGGCCACCCGCGCCCCAAAAGCGCCATCCTGCGGCCTTAACGGCAAGCGCCAACCCGGAGCGCAGGCGGCTCGCCTGCATTCCCGCGCAGCGGGAACCTGCGGCGTTGAAAGCCATGCCTTAACCACAGGCGTATCCCCATGCGGGCGGGCCGCCCGCGCTCCAAACAGCGCCATCCTGCGGCCTTAACGGCAAGCGCCAACCCGGAGCGCAGGCGGCTCGCCTGCATTCCCGCGCAGCGGGAACCTGCGGCGTTGAAAGCCATGCCTTAACCACAGGCGTATCCCCATGCGGGCGGGCCGCCCGCGCTCCAAAAAAGCCATGCGGGCGGGCCGCCCGCGCCCCAAACAGCGCCATCCTGCGGCCTAAAGGCGAGCGCCAACCCGGAGCGCAGGCGGCTCGCCTGCATTCCCGCGCAGCGGGAACCTGCGGCGTTGAAAGCCATGCCTTAACCACAGGCGTATCCCCATGCGGGCGGGCCGCCCGCGCTCCAAAAAAGCCATGCGGGCGGGCCGCCCGCGCCCCAAACAGCGCCATCCTGCGGCCTAAAGGCAAGCGCCAAATCCCGGAGCGCAGGCGGCTCGCCTGCATTCCTGCGCAGCGGGAAACGTACGTGCACCCCCCATGCGGGCGGGCCGCCCGCGCCCCAAACAGCGCCATCCTGCGGCCTAAAGGCGAGCGCCAACCCGGAGCGCAGGCGGCTCGCCTGCATTCCCGCGCAGCGGGAACCTGCGGCGTTGAAAGCCATGCCTTAACCACAGGCGTAACCCCATGCGGGCGGGCCGCCCGCGCTCCGCAGTTTTCGTGCAAGGTCTCGAGCCTGAAGGCGAGTAACGCAAAAAGCGATACGGCAAGGTTACATATCGGTTAAAAAAGCGAAACAAAACACTTCACTTTTTTACAGTATATGGCATATTGCGTATCGGGTTTACGAGCCAGGCCCGAGATAAAGGGCCGAAGCACCCACGACAATGGAGTAGATAAAACAAAGACATGATCCCTTGCCTGACCATGGATGGTCCTGTAGATACCGGATTCGCCTCACCACAAACCTAGCAACACATTAAAGCGACATATAAAAATTATCGTATCGCTTTAATTTAATGGCTCTGGCCCCGATATCGGGCTCCTGCTCCGGGAGCACAGCCCTCCATCAACGTCATGAACGGCACACGCCTCTGCGCGGCAGAGCGGCGTGAGGGATCCCTTTGTCCACGGCTCCGCCCCCGGCTGCCTGAGCCGCTCAGGCAGGAAATCTGTTGATAAAAGGACTTGATGACATGACTTACCCAAGCAAGAAATCGCGCGTCTTCCCCCTCTCCCTGCTGGCCCTGCTGGTAGCCGGCCCCGCAACCGCCTTCGAAGTGCAGGTGGGCGACACCAAGGCCAGCCTTTACGGCTACGCCAAACTGGACATCATTCACGATCTGGACGCGGATCTGGGCAATTTCGTGGATCGCAACAAGATCCGCCTCGACGGCGAAAAGGGCCCGGACGGGCACACCACCCTGCATGCCTTCCAGAGCCGGCTGGGGGTGAGCACCGCCACCCCCACCCAGATGGGCGAGCTCAAAACCACCCTGGAAGGCGACTTCTACGGCAGTGGCGGGGGCAACCTGCGCCTGCGTCACGCCTATGGCGAGTGGAACGGTATCACCGCCGGCCAAACCTGGAGCAACTTCGGCGGCCATCTCGCCATGTACCCGACCATCGACTTCGCTCCCTGGCCAGGCATGGCCAACGCCAGCCGCCAGGCCCAGTTGCGCTACACCCTACAGGGATTCTCGGTGGCGCTGGAAGACCCCGACAACCTGGGCCGGCAAGTGAGCGTGACCCCGCCCGATGAAAACAAGAGCGGCCTGCCGGATCTGACCCTGCGCTACCAAGGCCAGATCGCGGCCCTTGATTACGGCGCATCGGTGATGCTGCGCCAGCTCGAATACTACCGGGACGCCACCGACAGCGATGAAACCGCCCTCGGCTGGGGCCTGAACCTGGAAGCCCGCTACCAGTTGGGCGATGTCACCCTGCGCGGTGCCCTCACCCACGGCGACGGCATCGGCGGCTATCTGGAAGGCAGCCCCGCCCGCCCGGGCTATGTGGATCCCGTCAGCGGCGAGCTGGAAACCATCAAGGCCACCGGCGCCACTGCGGGGATCACCGTCAAGGCCGGCCCGGGCGCCGCCACCCTGGGCTACGGCATCGCCCGATCCGATATCGACGATGCCGTCCGCGCCGGCGCCACCGGCTTCGGCGGCGATACCACCGAGCAGTTCGAGGCCATCCATCTCAACTACATCTGGTCGCCCGCAGGCCAGGTCAGCTACGGCGTGGAAGCCAGCCACCATACCCGCGAGGTGCAGGATGGCCGGGACGGCGACGCCACCCGCCTGCAGGCCATGGTGATGTACCGCTTCTGATCCTTTCCCTTGCCTGCTGTTTTCGGTGTCGGCCTCGGCCGGCACCTTTTTTATGCGCCCTTCCCCTGCTTTTACCGACTGTTACGCAAAAGTTAACAACAACTCAAACAAACACTTCACTTTTAAAAATAAACTAGTGTAATGTGTATCATGTTTGTTATGGCAATGTTCCATTCGCAAAAAGGGGAGTGTTATGAAAGGAATATGGATATCTCTGTTCGCTGCCGCCGGGCTCTGGCATGGCCAGGCCACCGCCACCGAAACCACCATGCGCATCGCCACCTGGTTGTCGCCCACCAGCGAGATGAATACGGTGGTGCTGCCTACCTGGGGCCAGTGGATCGAGGAAGCCACCGAAGGAAGGGTCAAAATCAAGCTGGAACACGATCTGGGCCAACCCCAGAGCATGATTGACCTGGTTCAGGATGGCGCCGTTGATGCCTCATGGACGTATCATGGTTACTTTCCCGGCCGCTTCAAGCTGACCACCATCGCCGAACTGCCCAACCTGGGCGCCGGCGCCGAGGCCGCTTCCGTGGCCCACTGGCGGGTCCACCAGCAGTACCTGGCCAAGGCCAACGAGCACGGCGACGTGGTGGTGGCCGGCCTGTTCACCCACGGCCCGGGCGAGATACACATGCGCCAGCCCATCAACAGCCTGAGCGAACTCAGCAACAAGAAGATCCGGGTCGGCGGCGGCGTACAGAACAGCATCGGCGAGCAGCTCGGCATCATCGGCGTGGCCGCCCCCACCACCAAGGTCTACGAAATGCTGACCCAGGGCGTAGTGGACGGCGTGTTCAACCCCATGAACACCAAGCGCACCATGCGCTTCAAGGAAGTGGCCCCCTACACCCTGAAAATGCCCCACGGCATGTACCTGGGCAGCTTCGGCATCTTTATCGGCCACGACTTCCTCGACCGGCTGTCGGAGCAGGACAGGGAGGCCATCATGGCCGTGTCCGGCGAAAAGCTGTCGGCCATGGCCGCCCGTGCCTGGGTGCAGGGCGACCAGGAGGCGGAACAGGACGCCCTCGAATTCGGCAACACCATCATCCAGGCCAGCGAGCAGGATGTGCAGCTGTTCACCGAGCTGACCCGCGGCATCGAGCACGGCTGGCTGGACGACGTGGCCGATCGCAAGGTCGACGCGGCGCAGGCCCTGGCCGAATTCCGCCGCATCGCCCGTGAATACCAGGCTCAACTCGACGGGAACCAGGGATGAAGACCATGACTCACACCTCAGCCCGGCTCTGGTGTGGCAGCGCGGCCGCCCTCAAGCGGCTGCTCAACCTGCTGGCCGCCCTGATGCTGCTGCTGATGATGGCGCTCACCGCCTATGACGTGGCCGGACGCTACCTGTTCAACCAGCCCCTGATCGGCGCCTCCGAGCTTATCGAGATCATGCTCGCCGCCGCCATCTTCCTGGTACTGCCCACCATCACCTGGCACCGGGAACACGTGGCGGTGGACCTGACCGAGCACCTGCTGCCGCCCTGGCTGCGCCGGCTGCGGGACCGGCTGTGCCACGCCTTTATGGCCGTCGGCGCCGCCTACCTGGCGACGACGGTATGGAAGCTGGCCGAGCGGGCCGCCCGCTTCAACTCGGTCACCGAATACCTGTCCATTCCCAGCGCCTGGGCCATGTACCTGATCGCCGCCAGCCTCTGGCTGACCGCCTTCACCTTCCTGGTGCTGGCCCTGCTGGGGGAAAAGGCCGACCAGGCCTGGCAACAACAAGCACCGCAGCAGGAGGCGGCCGCCCTATGATGGAATCAATGATCGGATTCGGAATACTGCTGGTACTCATCTTCCTGCGTATTCCCATCGCCTTCGCCATGGCGGGGGTCGGCGTGGTCGGCTTCGCCGCCCTGATGGACTTCAACTTCGCCGCCGCCCTGTCCATCAGCGCCCGCCGCCTGCTGGACACCGCCCAGGACTACAGCCTGAGCGTGATCCCTCTGTTCATCCTGATGGGCAACCTGGTCAGCCGCTCCGGCCTGTCCGGTGAGCTGTTCCAGGCCTCCCACGCCCTGGTCGGCCACCGCAAGGGCGGCATGGCCATGGCCGCCATCACCGCCTGCGGCGGCTTCTCGGCCATCTGCGGCTCCAGCTTGGCCACCGCCGCCACCATGTCGCGGGTAGCCATTCCGCCCATGCGCAAATACGGCTACGCCGACAGCCTGGCCACCGCCGCCATCGCCGCCGGCGGCACCCTGGGCATCCTCATTCCGCCCAGCGTGGCGCTGATCATCTACGGCGTGCTCACCGAGCAGAGCATCCGCGATCTGTTCGCCGCCGGCTTCGTGCCCGGCCTGCTCGGCATACTGCTCTACCTGGGCGCCGTGCGTTACGTGGTGTGGCGCAATCCCAAGGCCGGCCCGCCCGGCGACGCCATGAGCCGGGCCGAGAAATGGCAGGCTTTCAAGGGCGTGGGCGGCATTCTCAGCCTGTTCACCCTGGTGATGGGCGGCATCTACCTCGGCATCTTCACCCCTACCGAAGCCGCCGGCATCGGTGCCGCCGGGGCCCTGGGCATCGCCCTCAAGCGCCGCAGCCTGAGCATGAAGGATCTGCTGGAGGTGCTAACCGAAACGGTGCGCACCTCGGCCATGCTGTTCTGCGTGGTGATCGGTGCCCTCATCTTCTCCAACTTCATCAACCGCGCCGGCCTGCCGGAGCACCTGGTGGAGATGATCACCCAGTTCTCGGTCTCGCCCATGACGGTGCTGCTGATGATCATCGCCATCTACCTGGTGCTGGGCGCCGTGTTCGAAAGCATGTCGATGATGCTGCTGACGGTACCGGTGTTCTTCCCGGTGATCCACAGCCTGGGACTGGACCCCATCTGGTTCGGCATCATAGTGGTGGTGGCCACCGAGATCAGCCTGATCACCCCGCCGGTGGGCATGAACGTCTTCGTGCTGAGCGGCATGCTGAAGGACGTGAACAGCAGCACCGTATTCAGGGGCGTCATCCCCTTCTGGTGCGCCGACGTCATCCGCCTGGGGCTGCTGATCCTGCTGCCGGCCCTCACCCTCTGGCTGCCGAACCTGCTGTATCGCTGAGTGTTACTGTCGTTCCCTGTTTCAATGCCGGCACCCGCCGGCATTTTTTGGAGCGCCATTCCTTGGCCTTAACGGCGGGCACCAACCCCGGAGCGCAGGCGGCTCGCCTGCATTCCTAACCTGGAGCGCAGGCGGCTCGCCTGCATTCCCGCGCAGCGGGAACCTGCAGCCTGGCAAGCCATGCCTTAACCACAGGCGTGCACCCATGCGGGCGGGCCGCCCGCGCTCCAAAAAAGCCATGTGGGCGGGCCGCCCGCGCCCCAAACAGCGCCATCCTGCGGCCTAAAGGCAGGCACCAACCCGGAGCGCAGGCGGCTCGCCTGCATTTCCGCGCAGCGGGAACCTGCGGCCTGGCAAGCCACGCCTTAACCACAGGCGTGCACCCATGCGGGCGAGCCGCCTGCGCCCCAAAAAAGCCATGCGGGCCGCCCGCGCCCCAATATGGGAACCTTTGGCTTGGGTGCCCCCCCATGCGGGGGCCGCCCCCATTCGGGGACAAGACCCGCGCCCCAGACAGAGAGACAACAAGGCCCCGCCACTGGACGGGGCCGGCAGGAAGGAGGCCGTTCAGGCCTTGTATTTGGGCAGGTAGTCGGCGTGCTGGAACAGGCGGGGGCGATCCGGCTCCACCGCCTTGAGCGGGGTGGCCGGGCGCAGGCTGTGCAGGCAGCGCCCGACCAGGTCGATGTAGGTCTGGGTGCCCTGGCGCTTCCATTCGATCTCCTCCGGGCGCAGCTCGCGCATCACCCGGGCCGGGGTGCCGGCCACCAGCACATTGGCCGGGATCCGCATCTCGGCCTTCACGAAGGCGTGGGCCGCCACTATGCTGTTTTCGCCCACCTCGGCCCCGTCCATCACCACGGCGTTCATGCCCACCAGGGCATTCTCCCCCACCACGCAGCCGTGGAGGATGGCGCCGTGGCCCACATGGCCCCAAGGGCGCACCAGGGTATCGGCGTCGGGAAAGCCGTGCATCACGCAGTTGTCCTGCACATTGGCATGGTGCTGCACATGGATGCGGCCGAAGTCACCCCGCAGCGAGGCCAGGGGGCCGATATAGGCGCCCTGCTCCACGATGACGTCGCCGATCAGCACGGCGGTGGGGTGCACATAGGCGCCCTCTTCCACCACCGGCACCAGGCCGTCAATTTCATAGCAATTCATCGATAGTCTCCTTTGGCATGGGTAGCCGGTGCAGGGCCGGTTTCAATCGGCCGACGGTGTTCGGTCGAATAAATTCGACCCTGCAGGATCCGCCGGGGTGCTGTAGGGTCCGTTTCAACGGACCTCCCACCCACGGTGTGGCAGGCCCATCCTAGGGTTCGCGCTACGCGCGAAAGCAGGCGGGCCGCCTGCGCTCCACCGACGGCTCCGGCTATTGCCTCAAACCGCCGAAGCGGCGGTAAAAGGCGGGGCCGGCCGGCGGCAGCGGGCCTTCGGCGGTGCGGCCGGTGGCCCAGAGGTGTTCATCCGCCGCCCGGTAGAGCAGGTTGTAGATATTGGCACACAGGGTCTGGGCGGCGGCGCCGGGCCAGCCCGCCGGCAGCAGGCCGATGGGCAGGTTGGGATCCTTCAGCAGCACCCGCCGGTAGTGGTAGATAAGCAGGGTGCGCAGCTGGAAGGCCTGGGCCGGATCCAGCCCGGCGCCGTCTTCCAGCAGCGGCAGCAGGGGCCGATACAACGCCAGAAACTCGTGATAACGCTGGCTGATGTCCTCCAGCGGCCAGTTGACGCTCACCATCCGCGGCAGGGGCGGAGCCACCCCCAGCGACAAGTCCGGCGTCTGGGCCCTGAACACCACCACCTGCTCGGCCATGTCCAGATCCAGCAGCAACTGGCGCAGCTTGCCCTGGTCCAGCCCCGGGTAGGCCATCAGGTTGGGGGCGATGCCGGCGCAGCCCAGCCATTCCAGCTCCTTGCGCAGTTGGGCCTTGGCCTCCAGCTCCACCGAGCTCAGCAGCACCAGATCCCACTGGCCGTCCCAGTCCCGTTGGCCGATGCCGTAGATGCGGGCCTCGGCCTGCCGGAAGCGGTGGACGCTGCTGTCGGTCACCCGGTAGAAGCTGAGCCGGCCGATACGCTCCGAGCTGAGCCAGTCGTTCTTGGCCAGGCGAAAGACGGAGGTGCGCACGAAGCGCTCGCCGAAGCCGAAGCCGGCCACCAGCTCGATCAGGCTGGCCAGGCTGACGCCGCCGCCCCGATGGGCGAGGCTGTCGCCGAAGATGGTCATGATGAGCGAGGTGCCGCTCACGGTTTCGTAGTCGAGGGCCTGCTGGATAAAGTGGCTGAGTCGGGAATCCATGGTGTCCAATCTGGGGTATGAGTCAGGGTGTGAAAAGGCGGCCAACGGCCGGGATGAGCCCATTACACCCCGTTTAAATGGCGGACATCAAGCACAAAAGTGGCGTTACCGCCACTTTTGTGTATCAGGTCCGGCGCTCAGGCGCAGGCGCTTTTGCGCAGATCCAGCACCCGGGCCGCCTTGCCCTCGGAACGGGGCAACTGGCCCTCGCCCACTATGTCTATCTGGGTGGAGATGCCGATCATCGCCTTGATGCGGTGCCTGAGCTGGTGGCCGAGCGAATGCAGATCGGCGCTGGCGCAGTCGTGGCGCAGCTCAACCTTGACCATCAGCGAGTCCAGGTGGCCGTGGCGGCTCACCTCCAGCTGGTAGTGGGGGGTCAGCTGCGGGAACTTGAGGATCTGCTCCTCCACCTGGGACGGGAACACGTTCACCCCGCGGATGATCAGCATGTCGTCGCTGCGGCCGGTGATCTTGTCCATGCGGCGCATGGTGCGGGCGCTGCCGGGCAGCAAGCGGGTCAGATCCCGGGTGCGGTAGCGGATCACCGGCAGCCCTTCCTTGGTGATGGTGGTGAACACCAGCTCGCCCAGCTCGCCGTCGGCCAGCACGGCGCCGTTTTCCGAGTTGATGATCTCCGGGTAGAAGTGATCTTCCCAGATGGTGGGGCCGTCCTTGGACTCCAGGCACTCCATGGCCACTCCCGGCCCCATCACCTCCGACAGGCCGTAGATGTCGAGGGCGTCGATGCCGAGGCGCTGCTCGATTTCGGCTCGCATGGCGTTGGTCCAGGGCTCGGCGCCGAACACCCCCACCCGCAGCGAGCAGGCGCTGGCGCTGCCGCCCATCTGCCGCTCCAGCTCATCGATGATGTTGAGGCAGTAGGAGGGTGTGACCATGATGGCGTCGGGCTGGAAGTCCTGGATCAACTGGGCCTGCTTCTCGGTCTGGCCGCCGGACATGGGGATGACGGTGGCGCCCAGGCGCTCGGCGCCGTAGTGGGCGCCCATACCGCCGGTGAACAGGCCATAGCCGTAGGCCACGTGGATCTTGTCCCGGGCGCTGAGGCCGGCGGCGCGCAGGGAGCGGGCCACCACGTCGGCCCAGACGTCGATGTCGTGCTGGGTATAGCCCACCACCGTCGGCTTGCCGGTGGTGCCGGACGAGGCGTGCAGCCGCACTATCTTCTCCATCGGCACCGCGAACAGGCCGAAGGGATAGTTGTCGCGCAGATCCTGCTTGGTGGTGAAGGGAAACTTGTTCAGATCCTCCAGGGTCTTGCAGTCGGAGGGATGCACCCCGGCCTCGTCGAACTTGCGCCTGTACATGGGCACGTTCTCATAGGCGTGGTGCAGGGTCTTTTGCAGCCGCGCCAGTTGCAGCGAACGCAGTTCGTCGACGGATGCGGTTTCGATATGGTCCAGCTTGCTCATTGGTAGCCTCCTCCCTTTGGCTGGTTACGCGAGGTTCTCGACGATCAGGGCCACACCCTGACCCACGCCCACGCACATGGTGCACAGGCCGTAACGACCGCCGGTGCGTTTCAGTTCATTCACCGCCGCCATCACCAGGCGCACCCCGCTCATGCCGAGCGGATGGCCGAGGGCGATGGCGCCGCCGTTGGGGTTGACGTGCGCGGCATCGCCCGGCAGCCCCAGTTCGCGCAGCACCGCCAGGGCCTGGGCGGCGAAGGCCTCGTTCAGTTCGATCACGTCCATCTGCTCAAGATTAAGACCGGCCTTTTCCAGCACGGCGCGCACCGCCGGCACCGGCCCTATGCCCATGTAGCGGGGCTCCACCCCCGCGCTGGCCATGGCCAGGATGCGGGCCTGAGGCACCAGGCCGTACTGGCGCACCGCCTGGCCACTGGCCAGCAGAGCGCAGGCGGCACCGTCGTTCACCCCCGAGGCGTTGCCGGCGGTAACGGTGCCGTTCGCCCGGAAAGGGGTCGGCAGCCGGGAAAGATCCGCCAGGGTGGTCTCGGGCCTGGGGTGCTCGTCGGCGCTCACCTCGGTGACCTGGCCCTTGCGCCCCGGCACCAGCACCGGCACCATGCCCCGGGCCAGCATGCCGCTCTGGCGGGCCCGCTCGGTGCGCCGCTGGCTTTGTAGCGCAAATGTATCCTGATCGTGACGGCTGATGCCATAGCGTTCGGCCACATTTTCGGCGGTTTCCGGCATGGAGTCGCTGCCGTACTGGCTTTTCATCAGCGGATTGATAAAGCGCCAGCCGATGGTGGTGTCGAAGAGCTCCGCCTGGCGGGAAAAGACGCTCTCGGCCTTGCCCATCACGAAGGGCGCCCGGGACATGGACTCGACCCCGCCGGCCAGCACCAGATGGGCCTCGCCGGCCTTGATGCTGCGGGCGCCGAAGCCCAGGGCGTCCAGCCCCGAGCCGCACAGCCGGTTGACGGTGGTGCCCGGCACCGTGACGGGCAGCCCCGCCAGCAGGGCCGCCATGCGCGCCACGTTGCGGTTGTCCTCGCCGGCCTGGTTGGCGCAGCCCAGTATCACCTCGTCCACCCGCTCCCAGGGCAGCTGGGGATGGTTTTCCATCAGCCGGCGCAGGGGAATGGCGGCCAGATCGTCGGCCCGCACCCCGCTCAGGGCGCCGCCGTAGCGGCCCACCGGGGTACGCGCCATGTCGCACAGATAGGCATCAGTCATGGTGTTCTTCCTTTAAAATGGTTCCCTTTACCTGGTAGGAGCGGCCCCGGAACAGCGCCAGCACCTCTCCCGCCTCATTTTCCAGCTGCACGTCGTAGGTGCCGGTGCGCCCGCCCCGGTGCCGCTCCTCGGCCCGGGCCCGCAAACACTCGCCGGCGAAGGCGGGTTTGAGGTAATCGATGCTGCAACCCTGCCCTATGGTCACCCGGTTGTAGCCGTTGCAGGCGAAGGCGAAGGCCGCGTCGGCGAAGGTGAACAGTATGCCGCCCTGGATGCTGCCATGGCCGTTGAGCATCCACGGCTGCACCCGCATGGTCATCACGGCGGCACCGACGGTGACACTCTCGATTTCCAACCCCAGGTGCTGGCTACAGGCGTCGTTGGCAAACATGGCCTCGGCGCAGCGCCGGGCCAGATCCTCTTCCATCCGTTCAGTCATGGGCTTCCTCCATGGCCGCCCAGTGCCGCAAGGTGAGCGATGGGCGGTATTTGTCCTCGCCGTACAGGGCGTGCAGTTGTTCAAGCAGGGCCAGCAGCCGGCGGTAGCCGATTTCCGCCCCCCAGGCCACCGGCCCCTTGGGGTAATTCACGCCATAACGCATGGCCAGGTCGATGTCTTCCGGGCTGGCCACCCCGTGCAAACAGGCCTCGGCGGCCTCGTTGACCAGGGTGGCCAGGGTGCGCAGCACCAGCAGGCCCGGGTGATCCGAGAGCAGCAGCACCTGCTTGCCCAGGGCCTGGAAAAAGCCGGTCACGGCGGCCACCTGCTCCGGTGTGCAGCAGGCCGACACCCCCAGGGCCAAGCAGGGGGCCTGCTCGTAATCCTCGACCCAGTCCAGGGCCATGGCGGCCCGGCCCGGGTGGCGCAGGGCGGCGCTCTGGCCGTTGGTCAGCTCGACGCAGACCCCGTCGATCAACAGGGCGGGCGCGCCGTTTTCGCGCTCAATGGTGCCCGGATAACGGGCCAGCAGGGCCTCGACGCCCCTGAGCCCGGACCAATCGCCGCGCACTATCACCCGCTCCGGCGCCCGGCCGGCGGGGCTGGGCAGGGCCGGCACCTCCGGCTGGCCGCCCTGGTAGCGGTAGAAGCCCCGGCCGGACTTGCGCCCCAGGCGGCCGGCCTCCACCAGCGCCTGCTGCACCAGCGAGGGCCGGTAGCGGGGCTCGTCGAAGAAGGCCCGGTAGACGCTGGCGCTCACCGCAAAGTTCACGTCCTGGCCGATCAGATCGGTCAGCTCGCAGGCGCCCATGGGAAAACCGGCGCTGCGCATCAGGGCGTCCAGAACCTGGGGCTCCGCCACCCCTTCCTGCAGGGCGCGCAGGGTTTCGCCGTAATAGGGCCGGGCGATGCGGTTGACGATAAAACCGGGGGTGGAGCTGGCATGGACCGCCACCTTGCCCCAGTCCCGGGCCAGCGCCAGCAGGGTGTCGCGCACCGCCGCCGCCGTGGCCAGGCCGGAGATCACCTCCACCAGCTTCATCACCGGCGCCGGGTTGAAGAAATGCAACCCTGCCAGCCGCTCGGGCCGCGCCAGGGCGGCACCGATGGCGGTGATGGAAATGGACGAGGTGTTGGAGGCCAGTATGCACCGCTCGCCGCAGATCCCTTCCAGCTCGGCAAAGAGCTGTTGCTTGATGTCCAGCCGCTCGACGATGGCTTCGATCACCAGGTCGGCATCGGCCAGCTCGTTCAGGCTGGCAGCAGGAGTAAGCCGGGCCCTCAGCGCAGCGGCATCCTGCTCGCTCAGCTTGCCACGGGCCACCCGGTCGGCCAGGCGGCTGGCAAAATCGTCCAGGGCGCGGGCGGTCTGGGCCGGGTGGGCGTCGTAAAGGCGCACTTCGTGCCCGGCCTGGGCCGCCACCTGGGCGATGCCCAGGCCCATGGTGCCGGCGCCGATCACCGCCACCTGTTGAATGTTGATGCGGTTGCTCATGTTAGCGCCCCTTGTATTCGGGCGTGCGCTTGTTCAGGAAGGCATCCACCCCTTCCCGGTAGTCTTCACTGCGGCCGGCCAGGCGTTGCAGATCCCTCTCCAGCTCCAGTTGCTGCTCCAGGCTGTTGCTCTCCGCCTGGTGGATGGCCTTCTTGATCAGCCCCAGGCCATAGGTGGGCTGGCGGGCCAGGTGCTGGGCCAGTTGCATGGCCTCGCTGTCCAGCTGCTCGTCGTCCACCACCCGCCAGACAAGGCCCATGGCCAGCGCCTGCTCGGCGCCGAGTTTGTCGCCCAGCAGGGCCAGGCCCATGGCCCGGGCGCGGCCCACCAGCCGGGGCAGCAGCCAGGTGCCGCCCGAGTCGGGCACCAGGCCCAGCCGGCAGAAGGCCTGGATAAAGGAGGCGCTGCGCGCCGCCAGCACGATGTCGCAGGCCAGGGCAATGTTGGCGCCGGCGCCGGCGGCCACGCCGTTCACCGCGCACACCACCGGCTTGGGCAGGCTGGTCAGGCGGCGGATCAGGGGGTTGTAGTAACGCTCGATGGACAGGCCCAGATCCGGCGCCTCGCCGCCCGGGGCCACGGCCCGATCGCCCAGATCCTGGCCGGCGCAAAAGCCCCGGCCACGGCCGGTGAGCAGGATGGCGCGCACCTCGGCGTCCTGCTCCCAGGCTTTCAGCACCTCGGCCACTTCCTGGTGCATGCGTTCGTTGAAGCTGTTGAGCTGGGCCGGACGGTTGAGTGCAAGCACGCCCACGGCGCCTTCCCTGTAACATTCGATATGCTGGTATTCCATTATTTCCCCCGGTAGTGCGGTGCGCGTTTTTCCAGAAAGGCGTTGATGCCTTCGTTGCGATCGTCGGTGGCGGCCAGCCAGACAAAGGCCTGGCGCTCCTGGCGCAGGCCCTGGCTCAGGCTGGTTTCCTGGCAGGCCCGCACGGCGGCCTTGGCGGCCCGTACCGCCAGCGGCGCCTGGGCGGCGATGCGCCGGGCCAGCTGGTGGGCGTATTCGTCGGTCAGGGCCGGCGGACAGACCCGGCTCACCAGGCCAAGCTCATGGCCGCGCTCGGCGCTGATCGGCTCGCCGGTAAGCACCATGCGCATGGCGGTCTGCTGGCCAAGCTGGCGGGTCAGCCGCTGGGTGCCGCCGGCACCGGGCATGATGCCGAGGGTGATCTCGGGCAGCCCGAGCTGGGCCCCCTCCCCCGCCACCACCAGGTCGCAGTGCAGCACCAGCTCCAGCCCGGCGCCCAGGGCGAAGCCGTTTACCGCCGCGATCAGCGGCTTGGGAAAGGCCTCGATGCGCGCCCACAGGGCCGGCCGCTCGTCCTGCTGCAGGGCCACCGCGTCCAGGTGGCGCATCTCCTCCAGGTCGGCCCCGGCGGCAAAGCCGCGGCCCTCGCCGCGCAGCACCACGGCGCGCACCCGCTCGTCACTGGCGGCCCCGGCCAGGGCATCGCCCAGCTCGCGCAGGCTCTGGTTGCGCAGGGCGTTGCGCCGCTCGGGCCGGTTGAGGCTGAGGGTCAAGACCCCGTCGTCCCCCAACCGGCTCAGAATATCCCGCTCCGTCATCCTCTCCTCCCCCCTGGCTCAGTCATCGAAGCTGATGCGTACCGCACCGCTCCGGGGCCGGGCCTGGCAGCTCAGCACATAGCCCCTGGCCACCTCGTCTTCTTCCAGGCTGTAGTTGAGGGCCATGTCCACCTCGCCTTCCAGCACCCGGCATTTGCAGGTGGCGCAAACCCCGCCCTTGCAGGCATAGGGCAGATCGGCCCCGGCGCGCAGGGCGGCGTCGAGAATGCTGTCGTCCTCGGCGCTCACCTCCACCCGGAACTCGCGGCCGTCCAGCACCAGGCTGACTTCGCCCTGGCTGCGGGCGGCGCGCTGCTCGGCGCTGATGGCGCGCGGCGCGCCCGAGTTGAAGCGCTCGGTATGAATGCGCTCCCGGGCCAGGCCCTGCTCGGGCAACACCTGCTCCACCGCCTGCATCATCTCCTCGGGACCGCAGGCAAAGCAGTGGTCGTACTCATCGGACAGCAGCCGGCTGGCAAACAGGGACTGGATCCGCTCGGCGTCGAGCCGGCCGTTGAGGATGTCGCTCTCGCCCTGCTCCCGGCTGAACAGGCAGATCAGCTGAAAACGGTTGGGGTAACGGTCCTTCAGATCCGCCAGCGCCTCGGCGAACATGGTCTGGCGCCAGCTGCGGTTGCCGTACACCAGGGTGAAACGGCTGTCGGGCCGCTCGGCCAGCACCGCCTTGACGATGGACAACAGGGGCGTGATGCCGCTGCCGGCGGCAAAGCCCAGGTAGCTTTCGCCGCCCAGCTTTTCCGCCTGCTGAAAGAACACGCCCTGGGGCGGCATCACCTCCAGCGCATCTCCCGCCTTGAGGTTGTCGTTGACCCAGTTGGAAAAACGGCCGCCGGGCACCCGCTTGACGGCGATGGTGAGCTCCTCCTCGCCCTGGCGGCTGCAGATGGAGTAGCAGCGGCGCAGCTCTTCCCCCTGATCCTGATAACGCAGGGTGAGGTGCTGGCCCGGCTTGAAGCGGAACCGCTCCTTGTTGTCGCCCTCCAGTTCGAAGGCGATGGCGATGGCGTCCTGGGTCTGCTCCTGTACGGACTTGACCCGTAGCGAATAAAACTGATTCATACTCTGCTCCCTGTGCGGCTTGGCTAGATGCACTTGAAGTAATCGAACGGCTCCAGGCAGTCGCGACACTGGTACTGGGCCTTGCAGGCGGTGGAGCCGAACTCGCTCACCAGCCGGGTATGGGGGCTGCCGCATTGCGGGCAGGGCACCCCGTCCTGGGGAATAAGGTGCTGGCCGCAGGCCGGCCCCTGGGGCGGCGCTATGCCGTACCGGCGCAGCTTGTGCTTGCCCTCGGCGCTCATCCAGTCGGTGGTCCAGGCCTCGGACAGGTCCAGCTCCACCCGGGCCGGCCCCAGCCCGCCCCGGCCGAGGGCCGCCAGTATGTCGGCCTCCAGCACGTCGGTGGCCGGGCAGCCGCTGTAGGTGGGGGTAAAACGCACCACCAGGGCGCCGTCGTCGGCCAGTGCCACCCCGCGGATCATCCCGAGATCGGTCACCGACAGCACCGGGATCTCCGGGTCGGACACGGTTTTCAGCAGCTCCCAGCAGCGGGGAATGCGATGATCGGCGATCTGCACCTTGTTTCTCCTTACCAGCTCACGTTCGGAAGGCTGCGCGGCAGCGACTGCATCTCCGCCAGCAGGTAGCCCAGGTGTTCGGTGTGCAGGCCCTGACGGCCACCCTGGCGATAGGGCGCCTGGGCCGGCAAGGTCAGTTCGGCCTGGCGGCAGCCTGCCTCGATACGTGCCCGCCACTGGCCGGCCAGCTCGTCCAACCCGGGCAGGATGCCCGCCGCCACCAGCGTCGCTTCCACCTCGTCGGTGGCGAACAGCTCGCCGGTAAAGCGCCACAGCTCGTCCAGGGCGGCCTGGGTGCGTTGGTGGCTCTCCTCGGTGCCGAGGCCGAGCCGCTGGATCCAGCCGCTGGAAAAGCGCAGGTGATAGTTCACCTCCTTCAGCGACTTGGCAGCGAAGGCGGCCAGGGGCGCATACCCCGACTGGGTAAGGGCGGAAAACAGCAGCTGGTGGTAGTTATCAAGCCACCACTGGCGCATCAGGGTCCGGGCGAAGTCGCCGTTGGGCTGCTCGCACAGCAGCAGGTTGCAGAACTCCCGCTCGTCCCGGAAAAAGGCGAGCCGGTCTTCGTCCCGCCCCTGGCCTTCCAGCTCGCCCGCCATGGTCAGCAGGGTGCGGGCCTGGCCCAGGATATCCAGGCCGATGTTGGCCAGGGCGATGTCCAGCTCCAACTCGGGAGCGTGGCCGCACCACTGGGACAGCCGGTGCGACAGCACCAGCTGGCTGTCACCCAGGCGCAGCAGATAAGTGAAAAGCGCGTCTTTGTGTGCCTTGTCCATACCGCCTCCTACATGTGCTCGATGCCGTCGGGGATCTGGTAGAAGGTCGGGTGGCGATACACCTTGTCTTCCGCCGGCTCGAAGAAGGCGCCCTTTTCCTCGGGCTGGCTGGCGGTGATCAGCTCGGACTTCACCACCCAGATGCTCACCCCTTCCTTGCGGCGGGTGTAGGCGTCCCGGGCGTGCTCCAGGGCCATTTCATCGTCGGCGGCGCGCAGGCTGCCCACATGGCGGTGGTGCAGGCCCTGCTTGCTGCGGATAAAGACTTCGTACAAAGACCATTGCTTGTTCATTGCTTGCTCTCCTTGCTTGTTCATCAGGCCGCGTGCCGGCGGCGGGCGGCATAGGCGCTGGCGGCTTCGCGCACCCAGCGGCCCTCTTCCCAGGCCTTGCTGCGGGCGGCCAGGCGCTCGTGGTTGCAGGGCCCCTGGCCGGCAATCACGGCGTAAAACTCGTCCCAGTCGATCTCGCCAAACTCGTAGTGGCCGGTTTCCTCGTTCCATTTCAGATCCGGGTCCGGCACCGTCAGGCCCAGGGCGTGCACCTGGGGAACCGTGTTGTCCACGAATTTCTGGCGCAGCTCGTCGTTGCCGAAGCGCTTGATCTTCCAGGCCAGGCTCTGGGCGGAATGGGGCGAGTCGGCGTCGGAGGGGCCGAACATCATCAGTGCCGGCCACCAGAAGCGGTTTACCGCATCCTGGGCCATGCGTTTTTGCTCCTCGCTGCCGTTGGCCAGGGCCATCATGGCCTCGAAGCCCTGCCGCTGGTGAAAGCTCTCTTCCTTGCAGATGCGCACCATGGCCCGGGCGTAGGGCCCGTAGGAGGTGCGGCACAGGGCCACCTGGTTGACGATGGCGGCGCCGTCCACTAACCAGCCAATGGCGGGAATGTCGGCCCAGCCCAGGGTGGGATAGTTGAAGATGGAGGAGTACTTCATCTTGCCGTTGTTCAGCTTTTCCATCATCTCGTCCCTGTCCGCGCCCAGGGTTTCGGCGGCGCTGTACAGATAAAGGGCGTGGCCCGCCTCGTCCTGCACCTTGGCCAGCAGCACCGCCTTGCGGCGCAGGCTGGGTGCGCGGGTGATCCAGTTGCCTTCCGGCAGCATGCCCACCACTTCGGAGTGGGCGTGCTGGCCAATCTGGCGGATCAGGGTCCGGCGGTAGGCCTCCGGCATCCAGTCCTTGGGCTCTATGTTCACTTCGTCGCGTACGGCCTGCTCAAACCGTGCGAGCTGTTCGGCGTTTTCCATCACTCAACCTCCTGCACCATGGCGTGCAACATTTCAAAAACATGGTGAAAACTTAATGTGACACGAAAAATATTTCAATATATTTTTTAGTGAATCATTTAATAATTCCAGCAAACCCTTTATTTTCAAACAGATAAGAGAATGACACCTTGAATCAATCGATAATCAGGCGGCAATCAGCATTGACAAGGCACAAAAATGACAACAAATTATGTAACACAATTCATGTGTTCAGTGATTTTTTGGTGTCGTATCCGAGGGAGGAGTGATGGAAAAACTGCAGAGCTATGTGGCCGGCCGCTGGCTGGAGGGAGAAGGCGAAGGACGCCTGGTGCGCCACGCGGTCACCGGCGCCCCGTTGTATGAGGTGACCAGCCAGGGGCTGGACATGGCCGCCATGGTGGCCTGGGCCAAGCAGGGCGGCAAGTCGCTGGCGGCCATGAGCTTCCATCAGCGGGCCCATATGCTGAAGACCCTGGCCAGCCACCTGGCGGAGCACAAGGAGGAATTCTATGCCCTGTCCGCCGCCACCGGCGCCACCCGCAAGGACGGCTGGATCGACATCGAGGGCGGCTTCGCCACCCTGTTCACCTATTCCAGCCTGGTGCGGCGCGAGCTGAGCGACGAGCGCATCCTGCTGGAAGACGACTGGATCCCCCTGTCGCGCCGGGGTGGCTTCGGCGCCCGCCACATGCTGACCCCCAAGCCGGGGGTGGCGGTGCACATCAACGCCTTCAACTTCCCGGTGTGGGGCATGCTGGAAAAGCTGGCCCCCACCCTGCTGGCGGGCATGCCGGCCATCGTCAAGCCGGCCACCGACGGCGCCCAGCTCACCCAGGCGGTGGTGAAATGCGCGCTGGCGTCCGGCCTGCTGCCCGAGGGCGCCCTGCAGATTATCTGCGGCGGGGTCAACGATCTGTTCGACCAGTTGGGCCCCCAGGACGTGGTCACCTTTACCGGCTCGGCCCACACCGGCCAGCAGCTGCGCGCCACTGCCCGCTTCAACCGCTGTTCCATCCCCTTCACCATGGAGGCGGACTCGGTCAACAGCGCCATACTGGTAGAAGGCGCCGACGATGCCACCCAGGCCCTGTTCGTGCGCGAGGTGGTGCGGGAGATGACCACCAAGGCCGGCCAGAAGTGCACCGCCATCCGCCGCGCCTTCGTGCCGCGGGCCCTGCTGCCCGGGGTGCAGGACGCCCTGCTCGCCAAACTCGGCAAGGTGGTGCTGGGCGATCCGGCGCGGGAAGGCGTGACCATGGGCCCCCTGGCCAGCCAGCGCCAGCTGGCGGACGTGCGCGACAAGGTGGAGCAGTTGGCGAGCCAGGCCCGCATCCTGTGCGGCGGCCACCAGCAGCCCTTTGCGGTGGACGCCGAGGCCCCCGAGGCCGGCGCCTTCTATCCGCCTACCCTGCTGCGGTGCGACCAGCCCAAGGAAAGCCCGCTGGTGCACCAGACCGAGGCCTTCGGCCCGGTGTGCACCCTGCTGCCCTACGACAGTGAGGAAGAGTTGCTGGCACTGGTGGCCCTGGGCGAAGGCAGCCTGGTCGCCTCGGTGGTGTTCAACGCCGGCCAAAATGTGTCCGCCCTGGTGGCACAACTGGGCGCCTGGCACGGCCGACTGCACCTGCTCGACCCCGTCAGCGCCGAGGAGAGCACCGGCCACGGCTCGCCCCTGCCCCACCTGGTGCACGGCGGCCCGGGCCGGGCCGGCGGCGGCGAGGAGATGGGCGGCCTGCGGGCGGTGAAGCACTATATGCAGCGCACCGCGGTGCAGTCCTCCCCTGGTGCCATGACCCAGTTGAGCCACAGCTGGACCACGGGCGCGCCGGTGGTGGAAGACAGAGTGCACCCCTTCCGCAAATACTTCGAGGAGCTGGCCGTGGGCGAGCGCCTGCTGACCGCCCGCCGCACCGTGACCGAGGCCGACATCGTCAACTTCGGCTGCCTGAGCGGGGATCACTTCTATGCCCACATGGACAAGATTGCCGCCGCCGAATCCCTGTTCGGCGAGCGGGTGGCCCACGGCTACTTTGTGGTGTCCGCCGCCGCCGGCCTGTTCGTGGACGCGGCACCGGGCCCGGTGATCGCCAACTACGGCATGGAAGGGCTGCGCTTTATCGAGCCGGTGAAGATAGGCGACACCATACAGGTGGAGCTGACCTGCAAGCAGAAAACCCGCAAGCCCAGGCGCACCCCGGACGATCTGCCCCAGGGCGTGGTGGTGTGGGACATCAAGGTCAAGAACCAGCGCGACCAACTGGTGGCCAGCTACGACATCCTGACCCTGGTGCAGGCAAAGGAATAACGGCCACGGCCGCGAAGTACCCGAGCCGGCCATCAAGGGCAGGGACGGCTCCTTTTGACGCCGGTCTTGCGACCGGCTTTTTTGTTGGAGCGCAGGCGGGCCGCCGGTATTCCTAACTTGGGTCCACTTCAGTGGACCTTTCCACCACCGGCGCCGTGGTTTGGTCGACTGAAGTCGACCCTACAACAGGAGCGCAGCGGGAACCTGCGGCGTTGAAAGCCATGCCTTAACCACAGGCGTATCCCCCATGCGGGCGGGCCGCCCGCGCCCCAAACAGCGCCATCCTGCGGTCTAAAAGCGAGCGCCACCCCCCGGAGCGCAGGCGGCTCGCCTGCATTCCCGCGCAGCGGGAACCTGCGGCCTGGCAAGCCATGCCTCAACCACAGGCGTATCCCCATGCGGGCGGGCCGCCCGTGCTCCAAAAAAACCATGCGGGCGGGCCGCCCGCGCCCCAAACAGCGTCATCCTGCGGTCTAAAAGCGAGCACCAACCCCGGAGCGCAGGCGGCTCGCCTGCATTCCCGCGCAGCGGGAACCTGCGGCCTGGCAAGCCATGCCTCAACCACAGGCGTACCCCCATGCGGGCGGGCCGCCCGCGCTCCAAAAAAGCCTTGCGGGCCGCCCGCGCTCCAAAAAAACCTTGCGGGCCGGCCGCGCTCCAAAAAAGCCGTGGGGCTTTGTGGTTTACAGCTGCGGGTGGCTCAAGGGTTCGCGGGCTACCAGGATGCCGTTGATATCGGCGTAGAGGTAGTCGCCGGGGTAGATGGTGACGCCGGCAAAGGTCACGGGCACATCCACATCCCCCAGGCCGCGCTTTTCGGTTTTCATCGGGCAGCTGGCCAGGGCCTTGACGCCCAGCGCCATGGTGCCGATGGCGCCGGCATCGCGGATGGCGCCGTTGATGACGATGCCCTCCCAGCCGTTTTCCAACGCCTTTTCCGCCAGTTGATCGCCAAGCAACGCCCGGCGCACCATGGCGCCGCCGTCCACCACCAGCACCTTGCCGGTGCCCGGGGTGGCCACCAGCTCCCGCACCCGGGAGTTGTCTTCGTAGCAGCGCACCGTGACCACCTGGCCCCAGAAAATCCGCTCGCCGCCAAAGTCCCGGAACAGGGGGTCCAGCACCCTGACCTTGTCGGCGTGCTCGTCACATAAATCGGGCAGTAAATCCAGCATTCGTTCCTCCTTGTGGGCGACAGGCCCCGGCCTCAGGCCTGAGACCAAAGCTGCCGTATCAATGCCTTAAACAGTGGGACAGTTGTATAACATTCCACGATTTTTGTTAAATCCGCCCTTGACCTGGATCAAGAGGGGCCATAAAACTATTTAACATTATTGGCCGCAGACTGTTGTTATGCCCCTGTTAACTGTTAAAATAAGACAACTTTATGTAATGGACCTCTGTTCGTCCCGTCCACTTATTTTTTGGGCATGAAGCAGTAACTGCATGGGATGCAAGTAAAAACGGCTTAAAAAAACAGTATCACCGGGCTAACACACTATGCATTTAGTGGTAGATAGCGTAATTTAGTTACACTATTTTCCTGAGTAGCGCCTGCTTGGCTCCGGCGGCTGTTGGCACTGAATTATCTTTACATCTAAAAACAGGTACGCTCATGCAGACACCTCACATTCTTATCGTTGAAGACGAACTGGTCACACGCAACACCCTCAAGGGCATCTTCGAGGCCGAAGGCTACGTGGTGCTTGAAGCCACCGACGGCGACGAAATGTACCAGGCCCTGTCCGGCAACAAGATCAACCTGGTGATCATGGACATCAACCTGCCCGGCAAAAACGGCCTGCTGCTGGCCCGCGAGCTGCGCGAGCAACACAACCTGGCGCTGATGTTCCTGACCGGTCGCGACAACGAGGTCGACAAGATCCTGGGCCTGGAAATCGGCGCCGACGACTACATCACCAAGCCGTTCAACCCCCGCGAGCTGACCATCCGCGCCCGCAACCTGCTGGGTCGCACCATGCAGGCCCCCGAGGCCCAGGAAGAAGAAAAACAGGTGGAAGCCTACCGCTTCAACGGCTGGACCCTGGACATCAACAGCCGCGCCCTGATCAGCCCCAGCGAGGAAGTGTTCAAGCTGCCCCGCAGCGAATTCCGCGCCATGGTGCACTTTTGCGAGAACCCGGGCCAGATCCAGAGCCGCGCCGAGCTGCTGAAGAAGATGACCGGCCGCGAGCTCAAACCCCACGACCGCACCGTGGACGTGACCATCCGCCGCATTCGCAAGCACTTTGAGTCGGTGCCGGACACGCCCGAGATCATCGCCACCATCCATGGCGAAGGTTACCGCTTCTGCGGCGATCTGGAGTCCTGATACGACAAAGCCCGGCTTATGCCGGGCTTTGTTCTTTTCGGGTTTCCCGCTGCGCGGGAATGCAGGCGAGCCGCCTGCGCTCCAGACATGCAGGCGGGCCGCCTGCGCCCCAGACATGCAGGCGGGCCGCCTGCATTCCAGACATGCAGGCGAGCCGCCTGCGCCCCAAACAATGCAGGCGAGCCGCCTGCGCCCCACACAATGCAGGCGGGCCGCCTGCGCTCCAGACATGCAGGCGGGCCGCCTGCGCCCCAAACAATGCAGGCGGACCGCCTGCGCCCCAGACAATGCAGGCGAACCGCCTGCGCCCCAGGTAATACCACCTCCCCTTCAGGGCTCCAGCCACAGGCGCGGATCCTGGGGGGGAACAAAGTCCGGCATCAGCGGATTGTCCAACCGCAACAACCGCAGTCCGGGATTGCCGATAAAGTCCAGGGCCTGGCGGTGTTCCTCCTGCGCCATAAACAGTTGCCCGAAAGATCCGTCCTCCACCGCCCGCATCAGTCCCGCCTCCAGGCGCTGTGCCAGCGCGGTGTTGTCGGGGTGTACAAAGAAGTAGATGGGGGCCGGATAATACAGGGCCAGGGAGGGCTCCAGCCGGAGGGCAAGGGCGGAATGGCGCTGCAGCTCCGGCCACACCTCGGCCACGCTGCGGGGAAAGTAGTCCACCCGACGCCCCATGACCATGTTGAACATGCCGTCGTAATCCGCCGAGGTGATCACCCCGAGTCCATTGGCCCGCAGCACGGCAACGTCCGGCCAGCCCGCCCCCTGGATGGCGGTCAGCCCCGACAGATCCGCCAGGGAACGCACACGCCCGAGCCGTTCGGCCTGGCTCGGGTGTGCCAGCAGCACCCGGTAACCCAGCAGCCCCCTGAGCAGGGGCACCGGCACGGCCCTGGCCTTGTTCATCCGCTCCTGGCTGGCCATGCTCCACACCAGGTCGAGCTGCCCCTGCGCCACCATCTCGAAGGCCCGGGCCTGGGACAGGGGCTCGTGATAGGGCCTGCTGCGCGCCGGCCCGTAGTCTTCGCGGGTCTTTTCCAGCGCCAGATCGAGCAGGGCGATAAAGTAGTTCACCCGCTGATCCTGGCGGCTTTCCGCCGGCCGGTGGGTGATCTCCACGGCCGGCAGCCCGGTGGCCACCAGCAACAACAGGCAAGCGGCTAACCGGAGCACGAGGAGCTCTCCTCTTTGCTGAACAGCTGCTCCGGCGGCACCGGCTTGCTGAAGTAATAGCCCTGCATCAGATCACAGCCGAAGCGGGTCAGCAACTCCAGCTGCACATGATCCTCCACCCCTTCCGCGACCACGCTCATCCCCAGCTGGTGGGCCAGATCGATAATGCCCCTTACCAGGGCCTTGTCCCGGCTGTTGCGGGTCATGTGGCGGACAAAGCTCTGATCGATCTTGACGATGTCGAACGGCAGGTCGCGCAGGTAGCTGAGCGAGGAATAACCGGTGCCGAAATCATCCATGGCCAGGCGTATGCCCATATCCGCCAGTTGCCTGCACTTTTGCTGTGCCGCTTCCGAACTGGCGAACAGCAGCCGCTCGGTGATCTCCAGTTTCAGGCAATCCGCATCCAGCCCGGTTTCCTTCAGGCAGTTGGCCACCGAGGCGACGAAGTCCGGCTCGCCGAACTGCACCGGGGAGACATTCACCGACACCCGGATATTGCGCCCCTGCAGCTGCCACTGGCGGGCCTGGCGGCAGGCCTCCCGCAGGATATACTGGCCAATGGCCACGATCTCCCCGGTATTTTCGGCGATATCGATAAAATCCAGCGGCGACACCCAGCCCAGCTCCGCGTTCTGCCAGCGCACCAGCGCCTCCACCCCTTCGTAGTCGCCCGTGCGCGGATCCACGATGGGCTGGTAAAACAGCCGCAGTTCCCCCGCCTCCACGGCGTGCTTGAGGGCGGTGGCGATATGCAGCGAGCGGTAAGAGGCGGCCTGCATTTCGGGCTCGAAAAACTGCACCGGCTCCTTCTGGCTCCGGGCCCGCTGTTGCGCCGACAGCGCCCGGCTGTACAGCCGCTCGGGCTGGTTGCCGTCGTTGGGATACACGGCAACGCCCACGGCCACCCCCGGCGTAACCGGCAGGTTGTCCAGCCGGACGGAACGGGACAGGGCCTTTTTTATCTGCTGCAGGCAGGCTTCCACCGGCTCGGCGGACTGGCCGAAGCGCAGGGCACAGAGGAATTCGTCGTCACCGGTGCGTGCCCTGAAGCAGGCCTCGCCCAGGGCGGCGTTAAGGGACTGGGTACACTCCTGGAGCAGGGCGTCGCCATAGGCTATGCCCAGGCTCTCGGTCACCTCCTTGTAGGCGGGCACTGCAATCACCATCACCGCCAGGTGGCCACCCTCCTGCACCGACTGCAGCAGCATCTGCTCCAGCCGTTCCATGGCCATCACCCGGTTGGGCAGGTTGGTAAGGTGATCGTAGCGGCGCTGGTAGCTCAGCTGGTGCTCAAACTCCTTGAGCCCGGTGATATCCTCCATCACCAGCAGCACATGGCCCGCCTCGTCCGGGGTAGCCCGGCACAACGAAAGGTGGGCCAGCAGCCAGCGGGGCCGGCCCGACTCGGTGCGCCACAGCAGCTCGCCCTGCCAGCTTTCCTGGCGCACCTTGTCGAGCAGCCAGCCGGCGGGCCGGGAGGACAGCATGCCCTGGGAAAGGCGGTTTTCCAGCAGGGTGGGCCAGTCCAGCTCCAGGCAGCGTGCCTCCGGCAGCTCCAGCAGGCGACACAGGGCGGGATTGACGTATTCCGCGCTCCCCTGCTCGTTCATGATGATCATGGCGGCGGGGCTGGCGGCCACCGCCGCCGACAGCCGGCGGTTGAGGGCGTGGACGCGCTCGAGTTCGGCCACCTCCCGCTGGAGCCGCTGCTGCATGCCGTTCATGGCATCCGCCAGGCGGTCCAGTTCGTCGGGGTGGTGGCCGCGGCGGCGATCCAGGCGGACAAGCTGGGTCAGCCGGTTCAGGTTGAGCCGCTCGGCCACGTCCGCCAGCGCCGCGAGATGACGCGACAGGGAAAAATGCAGCAGCAGCAGGATGACCAGGGTCACCCCCATGGTCTTGGCGGCCTGGCTGGCCAGCACCACCCACAGCTTTTGCCACAGGCTGGCGAAGATCTCTTCCTTGTCCACCAGCAGCGTCAGCTCGCCCAGCACCCACTGCTGCTGCTTGTCATCCTGGTGGCGCAACACATAAAGGTGGCTGGACTCGTGGCCCCTGTTGGTGGCCCTGCCGCTGGTATAGAGCCGGCCCTCGGCGGTGCGCAGGGTGGCGTAGGAAACATAGGGCAGCGTGACGATGGAGTCGAGCCCCAGGCGGATGCGCTGCTCGTCCATCAGCCAGAGGCTGTCGACCAGCCCGGGCACAAAGGTGCGTTCGGCGTCCGACAGGCGCAGGCCAAGGCTGGTGATGTCCCGGCGATAATCGGTATAAAGCTGGACCCCCACCGCCAGGGTGGCGAACAGGGTGCTGACGGCCAGAATGGCCGCCACCAGCCGCAGCGACAGCGGATTGCGCCGGTAAAATTCCACCATCCTGGCCAATATGGGCAAAGTCACGCAGACTCCTTCATCCTGAGCGGGCGGCGGCATGCGCCCGGGCTGCGTCCCCTACATCCGTTACCTCGCGGGCACACTTTTAACAATTGCACAGTTCCATAGTAGTAGGAGTGCAGGCACCCTGCCTGCTTCACTTTGGAGCGCAGGCAGCCCGCCTGCATTCACTTTGGAGCGCAGGCGGCCCGCCTGCATTGCCGCGCAGCGGCAACTCCTGAACTAAAGTGCAACACCCCCTGCGGGCGGGCCGCCCGCGCCCCACCGGCCCGTGCAACACCCCAGCTTTGGAGGGGTAGCCACCCTTGGAGCGCAGGCGGCCCGCCTGCATTGCCGCGCAGCGGCAACCCCTCAACTAAACTGCAACACCCCTTGCGGGCGAGCCGCCCGCGCCCCACCGACCCGTGCAACACCCCGGCTTTAGAGGGGTACGCCACCCCTGGAGCGCAGGCGGCCCGCCTGCATTGCCGCGCAGCGGCAACCCCTCAACTAAACTGCAACACCCCTTGCGGGCGAGCCGCCCGCGCCCCATCGGCCCGTGCAACACCCCGGCTTTCGTGGTTCTTGTCGCCGTAGGTGCCTTCCAGCACCAGCAGATCCCGCCAAAGAAATGTACCAGATGCGCAAAAAAAATTGCCTTAATCTACCTTTGCGGAAAAAATGTTGGCTATGCGATAAAAATTTTCAGCAGCCTCCCTGCCGCTTGCACAGGAGAGGAGTAAGCAGTTTTCCCCGGCAATGCCGGCGATTCTCTGCTGCGGGCGGGCCGCCCGCGCCCCACCGACACGTGCAACACCCCTTGCGGGCGGGTCGCCCGCGCCCCACCGGCTCCTGCAACACCCAGGCTTTAGAGGGGTACGCCACCCCTGGAGCGCAGGCGGCCCGCCTGCATTGCCGCGCAGCGGCAACCCCTCAACTAAAGTGCAACACCCCTTGCGGGCGAGCCGCCCGCGCCCCATCGACCCGTGCAACACCCCGGCTTTAGAGGGGTAGCCACCCCTGGAGCGCAGGCGGCCCGCCTGCATTGCCGCGCAGCGGCAACCCCTCAACTAAACTGCAACACCCCTTGCGGGCGGGCCGCCCGCGCCCCACCGACCCGTGCAACACCCCGGCTTGGAGGGCTCGCCACCCCCGGAGCGCAGGCGGCCCGCCTGCATTGCCGCGCAGCGGCACCCCCGACTAGCGCCCAATGACCACCCGGGTCGCCGGCAGCATCGCCTCCAGCCTTTGCTTCAGCACCGCCTTGGCCTTCCCCTCCCCGTGGATCAGTCGGATTTCCCCCGGCGGCGGCGCTATCCCCGCCACAAAATCCAGCAAATCCTGCTGGCCGGCATGGGCCGAGTAACCGCTGACTTGGTGCACTTGGGCTTTGATGTCATAACGCTCCCCGTCCAGCTCCACCCAGCCGCCCTTGGGGCCGTAGTCCAAAATGGCGCGCCCCGGCGTGCCCTCGGCCTGGTAGCCCACAAACAGGATGTCGTTGCGGGCCTCGTTCAGCAGCGCCTTGAGGTAATTCACCACCCGCCCGCCGGCGCACATGCCCGAGCCCGCCAGCACCACGCAGGGCCGGCGCGAACGCGCCAGGTAGCCCACGGCGTTGAGATGATCCCGGTGGCTGTTGACCACCGTCAACTGCTCGAAGGAAAGCGGATGCCGGCCATCGGCCAGCAGGGCCTGGGCCTCGGCGTTCCAGAACGGCTTGAGCTGGCGGTAAAGGGCAGTGAAGTTGGCCGCCAGGGGCGAGTCCACCACCACCTCCAACTGGTTCCAGGGCAAGTCGGGCGCGGCCGCCTCGGTGCCGAATTCGGCGATAAGGCTTTCTAGTTCATACAAAATATCCTGGGTGCGGCCCAGGCTGAAGGCCGGGATCAGCAGGGTGCCGCCATCGGCCAGGGCGTGCTCTATGGCCTCTTTCAGCCGCAGCCGGCGGTGTTGCCGGCTTTCGTGATTCTTGTCGCCATAGGTGCTTTCCAGCACCAGCAAATCACAGGCCTCCGGCGGCCTTGGCGCCACCAGCAAGGGAGAATGGGGCGCCCCCAGGTCGCCGCTGAACACCACCCGCTTGTGCCAGGCCTCGCACTCCACATAGGCCGAACCCAGGATATGGCCGGCCCGCTGCAACCGTATCCGCACCGCACAATCGGGCACCGGCTGCCACTGGCCATAGGGCAAGGGCACCAGACGCGACTCCAGCAAGGCCAGTACCCGCCGCACCAGCGCCTTGTCGCGGGTAAAGCCGATACCGAGGGCATCCTCCAGCATGGCCGGCAACAGCAGGGCCGAAGGTTGGGAACAGTAAATGGGCCCCGTGAAGCCGGAGCCCAGCAAATAGGGCAGACGCCCGACGTGATCGATATGCACATGGGTGACCACCAGCGCCCGGATATGGCCGATGTCGAAGTCGATGGCCGGGCTAGCCCCGGCCTCCGCCCCCTGGAACAGGCCACAGTCGATAAGAATGCCGGCATCATCCACCCGCAGCTCGTGGCAAGAGCCGGTCACCCCCTTCACCGCCCCGTGGTGCAGCACCTGGACCATAGCGCCTCCCGTGAATTAGAACCAATTGAGGCTAAATATAAACCAATAAGCGGGGAAGCGTGAGGTGTGAGGTGTGAGGTGTGAGGTGTGAGGTGTGAGGTGTGAGGTGTGAGGTGTATTGGAGCGCAGGCGGCCCGCCTGCATTCCCGCGCAGCGGGAACCCGAGCCAAAGAGCAGCACCCTTGCGGGCGAGCCGTCCGCGCCTCATCGGCCCAAAAACAAATGGGGGAGCCAAAGCTCCCCCGTTTGTTTAAGATTCGCGCCACAGCCAGAACTATGGCACCCGCTCGCCGGCGGTGATACCACTTTCCTCAGGCCGGCGCAGCATGGCATAAATGGCCACCACGGTCAGCGCATAGCAGCTGGACATCACATTGCCTTGCAAGGGCGCCTCGCTGATACCGTAAATCATAAAGCCTCCCACAAAGGCCACGCCGGTCACCGCCAGCGCCTTGGTTTGTCCCTCGCTTTGCACGGCCTTGCGCAAGAATATAACACCGGGCACCAAAAACAGCATCAGCAAGGCCATTAACCCCAGAGCACCACGCCCGGCCAGCGCTTCGAAATATTCGCTATGCGCATGCCCGCGCGACACAGTCAG
Source organism: Zobellella denitrificans (assembly GCF_002407485.1). Taxonomy (NCBI): domain Bacteria; kingdom Pseudomonadati; phylum Pseudomonadota; class Gammaproteobacteria; order Aeromonadales; family Aeromonadaceae; genus Zobellella; species Zobellella denitrificans. The sequence goes on from NZ_CP012621.1 coordinate 2,713,844, forward strand.
CACCTGGGGTATAACAATACCTTCTTCCACCAGATCGGCGTTTAGCGCTTCCCTTTGGTTGTAGTTCAGCCCGTAAACCGGGCTTTGCTTAAAGGCGGAAATAGCTGCTTTCCAAAGCTCCAGCCGCAAACCGGCGGAAGTATAGGCCGCTTCTTGGTTGGCACTTTCATAGTTCACAATATCGCTGATCAAAACATGAAAACGTTGCTCTACCTGGGGTATGGCCACATAACTTGCAACCGGAAGAGATACAGTCGCCGCCAAACAGGCTAACAGCAGTTTTCCACCAATTTCCTTTCGGTAAATAAACAACATTATCGCAAGCAAGGGGGGCACGGCAATATAGGCCCCTTTGGTGCCGGTGAGAAGCATGGCGATGAGGGCGCTGACAAAGCCAACCAAAGAAAAAGCTCGTTTCAGGTTGTTATCAAAAAACCAGATACCGGGCAGGCATAAAAACGCCAGGGCACAGGCCAGGTAACCGAAATTAATGCTGTATAAAAATCCATCTACTCTCGACATGCCCAGGTAGAAATATTGATAAAGGGCCAACAACAAGGCTCCAACCGCGCCAACATTGGCCCCGCCAAACAACCATCCGGCTTTTGGCGGGGTGTTAAGCAGCAGCAACAGCACCGGAATGGCCAACAGGTAGCGCAGGGTAAGATCGAGATAACGGCCACGAAAACCATCCGATACAAAGGGAGGCAGCACCGTCAAAAAGATAAACAGCAGGGTCACGATAAGCAGTTTATCCGTAAATGTCAGCTCAGGCTTGTTCTTCACCCTGAACATGAAAAGTACCCCTACCAACAGCAAAATGGCAAAGGCCGCCACCGACACGCCCGGCGTTGCCAGCAGCAGTGCCAGTGACAAAAACACCATCCATGACGTTAACTTGTTGTTATTAATCCAGCGTTCCATTAACACTCCCGCATAGCTGCAACCTATTCATTTACTACCTTTTTTTCATCCACAAGCAGTTCATTCCACACCAGATCACAAATACCATCCTGGGGGGTAAAGGCCGTTGGTGCCTGTAACATCAGCTCACGGATTTTCTCTTGGTTATAATCCTCGCAGGCCTGCTCCAGTTCATCCAACAGCCTGGCCACTTCCGGCCAGGGCAAATGTACCTCGCGGGCGGCGCGAATGCGCGGGTGCAGGGTAGGCTGTTCATCGGCCCCGATCAACAGTTCTTCGTACAATTTCTCTCCCGGGCGCAAACCGGTAACCCTGATTTCGATATCTCCATCGGGGTTTTGTTTGTCTTTTACCTCGTAGCCCATCAGGCGGACCATTTTACGGGCCAGGTCGATGATCCTGACCGGCTCGCCCATGTCCAGCACAAAGACATCCCCTCCCCGGCCCATGGCACCGGCCTGGATCACCAGCTGGGCGGCCTCGGGAATGGTCATAAAGTAGCGGGTGATCTCCTGGTGGGTAAGGGTAATGGGGCCGCCGGCGCGGATTTGTTTTTTGAACAAGGGCACCACCGATCCGCTTGAACCCAGCACGTTGCTACAGTCGGCGCGGAACAAACTCATCGGTACCCTTGCGGATTCTGTTTCTGCCAACGCCAGGTATCCGCCATCATCCTCGCCAAATCACGCTCGGCCACCCAACACAGCTCTTCTCGTGCCTTGGTGGCATCGGCCCAAAATGCCGGCAAATCGCCGGGCCGGCGCGGCGCAAACTCAAAGGGAATGGGGTTTCCGCAAGCCTGCTCAAAGGCACGCACCATTTGCAGCACCGACACCGCCCGCCCGGTGCCCAGGTTAAACGGATGCACACCCGTATTGCCGGCCAGAAAATCCAGCGCCTTGACGTGGCCTGTTGCCAAATCCACCACATGCAGATAATCCCGCTCGCAGGTGCCATCGGCCGTGGGGTAATCATTGCCAAACACCGACAACCGCTCCCGCCGGCCCACCGCCACTTGGGCGATAAAAGGCATGAGGTTGTTGGGAATGCCGAACGGATCTTCCCCAATCAGCCCCGACTCATGCGCCCCCACCGGGTTGAAATAACGCAGCAGGGCAACGCACCAACGCGGGTCGGCCACCGACAAATCCGTCAGCAACTGCTCCACAATGGCCTTGGAGGTACCATAAGGGTTGCTGGTGTGCCCCCTCGGCATGGTTTCCACATAGGGAACGGGGGCATCTGCACCGTACACGGTGGCGGAGGAACTGAACACCAGCCGGAACACCCCGGCCTTGCGCATGGCATTGGCCAGCACCAGGGTGCCGTTTACATTGTTGTCGTAATATTCCAGCGGTCTTTGCACACTCTCGCCAACCGCTTTAAGACCGGCAAAGTGTACCACCGCCTCGATGGCATGCTTGGTAAACAGCTTGTCCAGCAAGGCGGCATCACGCACGTCCCCCCGGACAAAGTTCACGCTCCGACCGGTGATAAGTTCTACCCGGCGCAACGACTCAACCGAAGCGTTGCACAAGTTGTCCAGCACCAGCACCTGCCGCCCCGAACCCAGCAACTCCACCAGTGTATGGGAGCCGATATAACCGGCTCCCCCTGTTACCAGAATGGTCATGATATATCCCTAAAACAACAAGCCGGGCATAAGCCCGGCCAAAATATGGTTGTAGTGCCCGGCACCGCAAAACCTGGCTAAGGCGCGCCTTAGCGCAGTAATTGCACTACGTTTTTTTCCGCCGTTGCGGCTGTTAACGCTTCGGGCTCCGCTCCCGGTTTTTGCTTTTCTGTCCAGACCAGATCGCAGATGCCATCCTGGGGAGTGAAGGCGGTGGGGGCGCCAAGCAGCAATTCGCGGATACGCGGTTGGTTATAATGCTCGCAGGCCTGCTCCAGTTCATCCAACAGCCTGGCCACTTCCGGCCAGGGCAAATGTACCTCGCGGGCGGCGCGAATGCGCGGGTGCAGGGTAGGCTGTTCATCGGCCCCGATCAACAGTTCTTCGTACAATTTCTCTCCCGGGCGCAAACCGGTAACCCTGATTTCGATATCTCCATCGGGGTTTTGTTTGTCTTTTACCTCGTAGCCCATCAGGCGGACCATTTTACGGGCCAGGTCGATGATCCTGACCGGCTCGCCCATGTCCAGCACAAAGACATCCCCTCCCCGGCCCATGGCGCCGGCCTGGATCACCAGCTGGGCGGCCTCGGGAATGGTCATAAAGTAGCGGGTGATCTCCTGGTGGGTAAGGGTAATGGGGCCGCCGGCGCGGATTTGTTTTTTGAACAAGGGCACCACCGATCCGCTTGAACCCAGCACGTTGCCAAAGCGCACCATGCAAAAACGGGTTTGCTGTTGCCGCAGGGCCAACCCCTGCAGCACCAGCTCGGCCAGGCGCTTGCTGGTACCCATCACGTTGGTAGGGCGTACCGCCTTGTCGGTAGAGATAAGCACAAAGGTTTCCACCCCGCAGTTGATGGCGGCTTCCGCCGCCCGCCAGGTGCCGAACACATTGTTGCGCACCCCCTCCACCACGTTGTATTCCACCAGGGGCACATGCTTGCAGGCGGCGGCGTGGTAAACGGTTTGCACGCCAAAGGCGCGCATCACCGCCTCCAGCCGGTTTTGCCGCTGCACCGAGGCCATAATGGGCACAATGCGCACAGCGTAACCAGCCTCACGGCACATGCCATTCAGCTCCTGATCGATTTGATACAGGGCATATTCCGACATTTCAAACAACACCAGAGTGCGCGGCCCCTGCTGCACAATTTGCCGGCACAACTCGGAGCCAATGGAGCCACCGGCACCGGTTACCATCACCACCTTGCCGCGAATGTTGGCACTAATCAGATCAGGAAAAGGCTCCACCGGATCCCTACCCAACAAGTCTTCCACACTCACTTCGTGCAGTTCATTCAGTTTTGCCTTACCACTTACAATATCGGCCATGCCGGGAATGGTAAGCATGTCTATCTGCAAGTCTTCCAGCGCATCCACAATCTCCCGCCGGCGCTGGCGGCTGATGCTGGGCATGGCCAGCAACAGTTTTTGTGCACCATAGCGCTCCACCAGCCAGGGTAGCTCGGCCGGGGAATAAACCGTTAATCCCTGCAGCAGGGCCTTTTGCAGGCCGGGGTTGTCGTCTACAAACGCCACGGCGCGATATTCACTGCCATGGGTTAGCGAAGTGTTCAACTGACGGCCGGAAGATCCGGCCCCGTAAATAATAACCGGGGTTTTCTGCTTTTTGGTGCTTTGGTTATACAGCGCCCGGGCCATGCTGCGGGCACCGCCGCACAGCAGCAACGCCAACGATGCATAAATAACCGGCACCGAGCGGGGCAAAAACGCATTGAAGTAATAGGCCGCCAGCACCATGGTAACGGCCGACACCGCCACCCCGCCCATCATCACCAGGGTAGCGTGATGCCCCAGGTAACGCAGTACAGCCCGGTAAAGGCCAAAGCGCACAAAACACAGCAGGGTAACCGGCACCATGGCCGCCAACACCAGCCAGTGCCGGAACGAGCCCAGCAGGCTGACGCTGTCCAGCCGCAGCAGGTAAGCTGCCCAGAACGCCAGCGAAATAAACAGCGTATCCAGCAACAAGCTGATAATACGCTTTACCGAGCGAGGCTGTTGAAACAACCAGTGAATGGCCTGATGGATCATGCAATATCCCGTTGGTGTATTGTTATTTCAGCTTTTTACCCGATCGCCACTGCCCTTGCCGGATACGGTAAGCAGTATGTAGCGAAAATAATCCTTAACCGACAGCGACTGGATCATTTTTTTGTCCGTCTCGGCCAGCAGCACGGGGGTGGACATGTCAATTTCATTCACCTGTGCCAGGCCGGTAATGCCGGGGCGCACATCATACACACCGTGAGCAGCTCGGGCTCTCGTCAGCTCTTCCTGATTAAACAGGCCGGGCCGTGGCCCCACCAGGCTCATTTCACCTTTCAGCACGTTCCACAGCTGAGGCAGTTCATCCAGTTTGGTACGGCGCAAAAAATGGCCAAAAGGAGTAATGGATGATGCGCTTGCCAAGTGAGAAGCTACAGAAGCAGTGTCCACCTTCATGGTGCGAAACTTGACCAGGGTAAAGGGCTTTTGGTGACGCCCTACCCGCACCTGGCGAAAAATGGGAGAACCGGTGTCAAACAGGCCGATAAGGGTAAGCAGCACCAGCACCGGAAAGCCGAACACCAGCCCCAGCAGCGAAAATACAATATCAAACAACCGAATCATCAAAACACCTCTTTAATCCTTGCTCCACCGACAGCGGCGGCATCCAGCCCAATACATTACGCGCCTTGGAAATATCCACCTGCAGCGAGCCCAGCAAGCGCTGTGCAACCGCCTTTTTACCCAACGCAGTAGCCCCCAACTGCAGCAAGCCCGCCGGCACCGGCAACAATCGGCAAGGTTTGCCTGCTGCATTGGCCACTCCACGCAGCAGCTCGGTAGTGGAGACATCTTCACCATCCCCGGCCAGAAACACCTGGTTGGCAGCGGCGGGATGATCGATGCAGGTGATGATAAGGTCAACCAGATTATCCAGTGCAACCAGCGTTCGCTTGTTGTGAACGGCTCCCAAAGGTAACGGCAAACCATTTTCAACCAGCTTGATCATGCTGGCAAAATTGCCCTTTACACCCGGCCCATACACCAGTGGAGGGCGGATAATCACCACCTCCATCCCGGTTTCGGCAGCCAGTTGCTGCAAGCCCTGTTCGGCTTCACGCTTGGCAATACCGTAGGCATCTTCCGGTGCGGGAGCATCTTCAGCCGTAAAGGGCTTGCCCAACGGCGTTTGCTCACCATTCACCTTGATGGAGCTGATAAAAATAAAGCGCTTCACGCCTGCAACTGCCGCTTGCCGGGCAAGGTTAAGCGAGCCCTCTACATTCACCTTACGGTATTCCGCCAAGGGATCAGCCACTTCATCTTTCATGATGTGGGCACGGGCCGCGGCATGAATAACAACTTGTTGTTCGGCCAGGGCGGCTGACCAGCCGGTGCCGGCATCAAGGCCCTGCACTTCAACAATGCAAGCAGCCGGAACTTCAGCATGGCGACGCACGGCGGCAGTCAGGTGAATATCCGGCCTGGACTGCAGTACTTCAGCAAGCCGGCTACCCAGAAAACCGGTGGCCCCCGTTAGTAGTAGATTCATATTACTCCAACACTATCTTGTCCAGCGCATTGACAAATACATCAAACCTGAGCCTGGCCTTCAGTATTTCTCTTGCATTTTGATCACCGGCCTCATTTACAGCACCATTTTCAATATCTGAAAAAATGCCAGCCAATGCATCAATCTCCGGTTTTACAACCAAACCCACGCGGTTCTCCTTTACCCATTGAGCCACCCCCGTATGTTCACCACAAACGGCCAGTATATTTGCACCTGAAAAAACATAGGATGACGACTTACTGGGAAAAGCAAACCGCGTTACATCATCCTCAATAGGTAGCAATGCCCAGGTGTAATCGGCATTAATCTGAGCAGCCTCAGTGGGAGTAACCTGGCCGTGGTAATGGAAATGCTCGAATCTATCAGAAAAGGCCCTTAAGTGGTCTGCATATACACCACCACCTGCAAAACTGAATAAAAGCTGGCCTCCCCGGGCAAAGTACGTTTCTATTGCATCAAGCACCAGAGGTATCCGCTGCAACCTTCCGGCATTGCCGCAGAAGGAAAAACCCGAAACTTTAGGTTTGGTTGTATCAATACCATCGAATGATACAGCCGGGTTGTCCAGCACATGAACAGGTGCGGCAGTGCCTGATCGGGCACGAATTTCAGCCGCCATCTGCTCGGTGATGGTGATCAGACACTTCGCCTTGCGCATGGTCAGAGCGTCCATCTTCAGCAGGATATTATACACCCACTTGTTAACCGGTATGATAACATTCGCAGCCTCCGGGTGGATATCCTGCAGATGGTAGATATATTCAGCACCAAATAACCGGCTATAGAGCATGACAATAAAGGGAACAACAACCGGCGGGTCTGTCGAAACATAGACTTTGCGGGGCCTTACCCACAGCAGCACTGCCAGCACCCAGAGCATGAAAAACACGGCATCGCAGGCTCTGAGCAATATGCCACTGGCTGATGTGGTTAAGGCTTTGGCAGGGTAGAAATTTACACCCTCACCGCGATTTTCTTTCGCCAGCCTGGCCTTGATACCAGCATGATCCTGCATAATTACCGACACAGAGTATCCCTTGGCTGACGCACCTTCAGCAAATCGCAAAAGGGCTTCGCCAATTACAGGGTATACTGGCCAAAAGCTGCGATTAATAACAGCCACTTTAATAGGCTTTCGGGTCATCAATACTGCTTCCACACAGTGCGCATTACATAATCCCGGTAGCTGTGGATGATCCGCACTACCTTGCCGGCCACATTGGGCATGCTGTAGTCGGCCACCAGGCGCAGGCTGCGCGCTTCTCCCCTGGCCTGGCTTTCCAGGATCTGCAGGCCCTGCAGCACCCGCTCCAGCTCCAGGCCCACCATCATGGCGGCGGCCTCTTCCATGCCTTCCGGGCGTTCGTGGGCTTCGCGGATATTCAGCGCCGGAAAGTTGAGGATGGAAGACTCCTCGTTGATGGTGCCACTATCGGACAGCACCGCCCTGGCGGTAAGTTGCAGCTTGTTGTAGTCCTTAAATCCCAGCGGTTTGAGCAAACGCACGTTGGCATGAAAGCTCACGCCCATGGCATCCACCCGTTTTTGGGTGCGCGGATGAGTGGACACAATCACCGGGTAGCCAAACTGCTCGGCCACGGTATTGAGGATATTCACCAGCTTGAGGAAGTTTTTGTCGGAGTCGACGTTTTCTTCCCGGTGGGCACTCACCACAAAGAACTTGCCGGCTTCCAGGCCCAGCCGCTCCAGCACGTCCGAGGCCTCTATGCCGCCACGGTAATGGTTGAGCACCTCGAACATGGGACTGCCGGTTTTGATCACCCGGTCCGGCTCCAGCCCTTCGCGCAGCAGGTAGTCGCGGGCGATGGTGCTGTAGGTAAGGTTGATGTCGGCGGTGTGATCCACAATGCGACGGTTGATTTCTTCCGGCACCCGCATGTCGAAACAGCGGTTGCCCGCCTCCATATGGAAGGTGGGGATCTTGCGGCGTTTGGCCGGGATCACCGCCATGCAGCTGTTGGTGTCACCCAGCACCAGCAGCGCCTGGGGCTGCACCTCGGCCAGCACCTTGTCCACCGCGATGATCACCTTGCCTATGGTCTCGGCACCGCTGGCACCTGCCGCGTTAAGAAAATAGTCCGGCTTGCGGATGCCCAGATCCTGAAAAAAGATCTCGTTCAGCTCGTAATCGTAGTTCTGGCCGGTGTGCACCAGAATGTGCTCGCAATGTGCATCCAGCGCCGCCAGCACACGGGAAAGGCGGATGATCTCGGGGCGGGTGCCCACTACGGTCATGACTTTTAACTTGTTCATTATTATTCCTGCTTTTGCTTGCTCAGGCCTGGGTGCCCACCGGGCGGGCATAGGTATCCGGATGCTCGCGGTCAAAAATTTCATTGGCCCACAGCATGACCACCATTTCATCGTTGCCCACGTTGGTAATATCGTGAGTCCAGCCCGGCACGGTTTCCACTATTTCCGGCTGCTCGCCGCTGGTGAACAGCTCATAAAACTCGCCGCTCATAATATGGCGAAACCGAAAACAGGCCTTGCCCTTGATCACTAAAAATTTCTCGGTTTTGGAGTGGTGATAGTGGCCGCCACGGGTAATGCCGGGATGGGCGGTAAAAAACGAGAACTGGCCGGCATCGGGGGTTTTGAGCATTTCCACAAACACGCCGCGTTCATCACCGTATTTGGGCACCGGGTAGGTAAAGCGCTCGGGCGGCAGATAGCTGAGATAGGTGGAGTAGAGCGCCCTCACCAGGCCGGTGCCTACCCGCTCGCTGACAAGGCTGGTACGGCTGTCGCGAAAACGCTGTAACTGCCCGGCCAACTCGCCCACGGTAATACGGTATTCCGGCGCCACCGCCACAAAGGGGTTACCGGCTAACTTGCCTTCCATCCCCGCCACGAAGTGGCTGATCACATCATCAATGTACACCAGGCGGATCTCGGCGGCCGGATCGTTGATCTGGATGGGAAGATCACGGCTGATGTTATGGCAGAAGGTGGCCACCGCCGAATTGTAGTTGGGCCTGGCCCACTTGCCGAATACATTGGGCAGGCGGAACAGGTGCACGGCACTGCCATGCTGCTCGGCCAAATCCAGCAGTGCCTGCTCGGCATGGCGTTTGCTTTGGCCGTAGGGGTTATCCTGCTCGGCCTGGATGGAGGAGGTGTAAAGCACGGGAATTTGACGACCACTGCCGGCAATGGCCTGGCACAGGCTGCGGGTAAGATCGGCATTGCCAGTGCTGAACTCGGCGGGATCCTGCGGGCGGTTGATGCCGGCCAGGTGGAATACAAAATCCACTCCTTCCAGCAACACCGGCAAATCTGCCAGCCGATGCGCGCGGGTAAAGGGTACCAGGGTGATATCCGCCCGCTCGCCGAGGTGGGCCACCAGGTTCTGGCCCACAAAGCCGTTGGCGCCGGTAATGAGCACACGCATGCTTATTCCTCCGGATTGATGTATTCGCCTTGCTGCAGGGCACGGATAAAGTCGAGCTTGAGCAGCAGCTTCTGCATGCCGGCCACGTCCAGCCGCTCGGTGTTGTGGGAGTTGTAGTCTTCGGTGTGGGAAATTTTTTCTTCGCCCTGCTCCACAAACTTGCCGTAGTTGAGGTCACGCAGATCGGGCGGCACCCGGTAGTAGCCTCCCAAATCCTCGGCACAGGCCATTTCTTCCCGGCTGAGCAACGCCTCGTACAGCTTTTCACCATGGCGGGTGCCAATGACCTGAATGGGATAATCCGGCTGCTCCAGCAGGCTGGTAATGGCCCGGGCCAGGGTCTCGATGGTGGCGGCAGGCGCTTTTTGCACGAACATATCGCCATTGTTGCCGTGTTCAAAGGCGTAGAGCACCAGATCCACCGCGTCCGCCAGGGTCATCATAAAGCGGGTCATGTGGGGGTCGGTAATGGTCAGCGGCTTGCCGGCACGCATTTGATCCACAAACAAGGGAATCACCGAGCCGCGAGACGCCATTACGTTGCCGTAGCGGGTGCCACAGATCACGGTTTTGCTGCTATCCACATTGCGGGACTTGGCCACCATCACCTTTTCCATCATCGCCTTGGAAATGCCCATGGCATTGATGGGGTAAACGGCCTTGTCGGTGCTCAGGCACACCACCCGCTGTACCTGGTTCTGAATGGCCGCTTCCAGTACGTTCTCGGTACCCAGAATATTGGTCTTAACCGCCTCCATGGGATGGAATTCACAGGAAGGCACCTGTTTGAGGGCCGCAGCGTGGAAAATGTAGTCCACACCACGAGTGGCGTTTAACACGCTCTGATAGTCACGCACATCGCCGATGTAAAACTTAAGCTTGGGATTGGCATAGCGCTTGCGCATATCATCCTGTTTTTTCTCATCCCGGCTAAAGATGCGGATCTCGGCAATATCGGTATCGAGGAAGCGATTAAGCACAGCGTTACCAAAAGAACCAGTACCACCAGAGATAAAAAGAACTTTACTCTTAAACATAAAAACTCATTTTGAAATATGACAGTAACAAAAGAAATTATACTTAAAATAGAAATAAAAAAACACAGAAAAAAACAAAGTAGTTACTTCATTCCTATAAAAAGCATCACCTTTAAAATTTATTAAGATTAAACATAAAAAAACTGAAAAGACAACCCAAAAACATTGCTTACCCAGATAAAGAGAATTAAAAACAAACAGAAAATAAAACCCCAACAGCATCAAAAGGTAAAAAAGACCACCATAATTTATAGATATTATATATCCAACATCAGAATTTCTTTCAGCATGAAAAACATTGACCCCATCACCAAACAAAAGACCCCAGCCATCAGGAATAAAAAACATGTCACCCAAGACTGAAAAAGTTCCAAGCAATCGCCCATCAAGCAACTGACGCAACTCTTCCACTCCAGCTAAGAACCAATGATTTAAACCGACTTCCAAGTCATACCAAAAGGAAAGAAAATAAGCAAACACAGACAACAAAAGAAACAAAGAGAGCAACTTATAAAAGTTACTATATTTAATTAAATATGGAGCATAAAAAACAACCAAAAAAAATAAAACCAACAATCCGACTCTGGCATTAAGGTATATAGAAAAAATAAAAAAAGGAACAAACAAAAAGTAGAATATATTACTCCTAACACTCTTAATAAAAGAGAACAAAGCAGCAATAGCCATAAATACCGGCATAGTAAATGTGTAGTTTGTCGAAAAGCCATATATTCTATAATGCAACACAGCGCTTAACACTTCCTTGTATCTATCATCAATAACAGCCAATGTGAGAAACTCTCTTACTGATGAAGAAAAATATGAAATCACAACAAAAAAAGATTGAATTATTGAAACCAGAAAAAATAACTTAAAAAGCTTATCCTCTCCATTACTTTTAAAAAAAACAAAATAAGAAAGAAAAAATGAAAATGGAATGACACCAAGAAAAACCTGAATAACCCTGTAAACAAAAACAAGATTTTCCAGTTCAAAGTCATTGTGAAAAGCTGAGAAAAACTCACGAAGCAAAAAGAAAACCAAAAAAAACACAAAAGCAAAAACGATATAAAGGTTTCGTTTCAAAAAAGAAAAAAAACAAAATAGGCTATTTCTATCCCACAAAAAAATGATAAAACAAAACATAGATGATAGAAAAAAGCCGACCCCCCCCCCATTAAAGAAAAGATAAAAAAACAACATTACAACAACAAAAAGATACTGAATTTTTATCGCCATAGCAAAACTAACTTCGCAAGCGCAACATAAAAGTCCTTTTCGCTCCAAAAAGACAAAGAATGGAGCATCGACTTAATGGCAAAAAGTTTGTGTTTTTTAATCGATGAATACCAAACAAAGTTTCTAAAGTGCCATAACTTTATTGCTTGCGCATAAACAGGCTCACTCTTATACATATCAATACAAAATTTATGACCTTCAGATATCCTTATGTTTTTCAACTTGTCATTAAAATTACTCGGGTAACGATAATAAGAAAGGTAATCGTCTATGAATCCGATCTTATACTTCTTTGCTATCTTCAAATTCAGATAAAAGTCTTCAGTCCATATACCTTCTTTATAAAGGCCAACCTCTTCATCATCGAAGAGATCCCTCCTGAAAATATAACCTGGCAACGGATGAAACTTTTGAAAAATCAGTTCATTGAAAACTTCCCCCCCTTTCAAGTTGGAGTTTGCCATTTCGGTTTCCCTCTCCAGAATTCTATCATCTTCATCCACAAAGTAATTCTTGTTATATGCAAAAGGTACATCCTCATTTTTTTCCATATAGGCAACTTGCTTTTCAATTTTATCTGGAGCCCAATAATCATCAGAGGCACTGATAGAAAAATACTTTCCTTCTGAAAATTCTCTTATAGCTCGATTTAACGTCGCTGCACACCCTCTGTTTTCTTGTGAAACAAAAACAAAATCAAATCGTTCATTAAGCTCTTTTATTACTTCAACAGAATTATCTGAAGATCCATCATCAATAACAACCAATTTAATGTTATTATATGTTTGATTCAAAATACTTAATATAGTCTTCTCTACATAAGCCTCATGATTAAAAACTGGAACAGCCACAGTAACCAATGGACACATCATAAAAACCTTCTTACTTTTTACCTAGTATCTTGTTAATAAACATTGCTACTTTATGAGCATGTCCTTGAGGTGTTTTTTGGGAAAGACTGAACTTTTTACCTTTATCACCTAGTGTAAAAAGTTCAGACTTACTCATAGATGCCACTGCCTCTATCTTCTCTCTAAAGTCCGTGACGTTATCACTATCAAAATATATAAAAAACTCATCGTAGTCGCTAGGTATGGAATTAAGCTTAGTAGTTAGAACTGGCTTACCAAATGAAAGATATTCTAGCAATTTTGATGGGAACGACAAATTTTCAATGTAGCCATCTTTCATTCTAGGATTAACAAATACATCTGCACCTGAAAACAAGCCATCGAGCTCGTCACCTGACTTGAAACCTAAATACTTAATTCTGGGATCCTTGTCAGATACACCCTGAATATATTCAGCAGAACTGCCTTTCCCTAGAACAGTTAAAGTTATATTATCTAACTTACAACTACTAAACGCATCCACAAATTCGTTAATACCATATTCCTTAAACAAACCTCCAGCATAAAGAAAGTTAACAGTCTCTTGCTTGTTGGAAAATGATTTAGACAATAAAGCTTTTGAAGGTTCAACAAAGCCTTCTAAAATTATACTTTCTGTATCTAATGATAAATTTTCAATTAACCCTGGTGCAACAGCTATTACTCCATCCGCTTTGCTGAGCAGAGTTCTGACTATCAATACATCTATTTTTTTCAAAAACCTTGAGAAAGCCCCATCACTACCGATGATCACTCCAGGTGGATCAGTTAATATCGCCACAAATTTCTTCTTTAATAGGAAACAGAACAACCAAGAAGAAACCAGATATGGTGAATGAACACCATGAACAAACACTATATCAAAAGATTTTTTTTTATTAATAGAAAACAATGATATGATCGAAGAAAATAATCTGGTTATATGCTTAAAAACAAGAACATTAATAAAGAAAAGCTTTTGTAGCTTATATCCTTTGCAATCATTCAATCCCCCTTTAAAAAAAATCTTTTTATATCTGGGGTAATTGCTAACAGGTTCCGAACTAACCAGCTCAACATCAATACCCGCTTTCGACAGGCAATCGACAAAATTCCATGCAAACTTGTGCGTTTGAATGGGCATTTGCTGATCATTCTCGCAAATCGTTTGAATATCTTCATCTGGTATTGTAAAACCCAAGAAGATTACAGATGTAGCTACCATAATATATCAAAAAACCTCAACCTTAATTTCCCCATTTTTTTTACTGGAGTTGCAATTAAGCCAATATACAAATACAAAAACCATTAGTATGAAATATAAAATATGATTCAGTGCATATGACATGGATGCAGCTTTAAACCCGTAAGCCGGCACAAGGAGCGTAATAAAAAAACAATATAACGCCGAAAAAAATACCTCGGTTATTATAAATGTTTTATACATGTTTTTACCAAGCATGATACATGCCAAGACCCAAGCGTTAATCTTTATCACATCACCAAACAACTGCCAAGGCAACAATTCGTTTAGCACCATGAACTGCTTGGTAAACAATAAAGAAACAACTTGTTCCTTAAATATAAAGACAGAAACAGATAAAATTATTGAAGTTGGAAAAACCAGCAATAAAACCTTTTTAACCTCACTCACAATCTCTTTGTTTTCTTTTATTTCAGATATCCTAGGGATATAATAAACCGACAAGGTGCTTATCAAAAACATTAAATAAGCATTACTCAGTCTATTTGCCGCTTCCCAATAACCGGCATAATCCCACCCTAGGGAATCTCCAATATAATTACGAATATAAATATAACTCAGTGGAACACAAATTGCCGATGTTATAGCCATAGCAGTATACTTGAGCAATTTTTTTGCAATCGTAAAGTCAATCGTTCCAAAAAAGTTAGATATATGAAACCATGAAAGCCTAGACACCAAATATGCTGTAGCGATAAAAGACAAAGACTGATAAACAGTAAGTCCTATCAAGGCACCACTCAGCCCCATATAAAAAGAAAGAAGTGATGTAATTAAAAGCGAAAGAATACTCCCAACAATACTGGACAGAACATAACACCTAACTTCTTTTTTGCCATTTATTACTGACAGTAATAATGTATTTAGTACAAGGAAAAGCAAACTTACTGAAAACCAGATGAACACATATCCTAGCGTATCATCTTCGAGAAAGAATACAGCCAAGCTTTTACTAAAAACAACCATAAGTATAGAAGTAAGCAAAGAGCCTACTATCGCTATTGTACCTGCTGTTCTCCAAAGTGTTTTTTGTTGTTCTTCGTTATCAAAATACTCCGCAGTATACTTTGTAACACCAGTAGTTACTGCACCACTAGCAATGGTAGAGATCATTTGTATGGCATTTTGTAACTGCCCCACCACCGCATAACCTGATGGGCCAACGTAAATAGCAAGTACTTTGTTAAGTGCAAGCATACAACCCATTCTAATTAAAACTGCAATGCCATTTAGAAAACTGGTTTTGATAAAAGTCATATATCAATTGGATAAAAAGAGTTACAAACATCAATAACTTTATTAACCTGCTGACGTGACATAACAGGGCTAAGAGGGAGACTAAGAACCTGTTTGTGAATACGCTCTGTTATTGGTAAACTTTGGGTTGAATATTCACTATACGCCTTCTGTTGATGAGGTGAGATAGGATAATGAACCAACGTTTGTATACCATTTTTTAACAAATGCTCTCTTAACTCTTCCCGCTTATGGCACCGTATAACGTACAAATGAAAAACATGCCATTCAATAGCCGGAAAACTCTCCACACCAACTGGCAGTGTTAAGTTACAATTATCTATCCGCCTTGTGTACTCATACGCAACTTCTTTTCTGAGAATCATTTCTGTATTGAGATGCTTGAGTTTAACCCTTAAAAAAGCTGCTTGTATTTCATCGAGCCTACTGTTAACCCCTTTATATTTATTTTCGTATTTTTGATGACTACCGTAGTTACCCAAGGCACGAATCGTATTCGCAAGCTCATCATCATTGGTTGTGACGGCACCTGCATCCCCCAAGGCCCCAAGGTTTTTACCTGGATAAAAACTGAAAGCTGAAGCATGCCCCCAACTGCCCGCCTTTTTGCCATTAATCGCCGCTCCATGTGCTTGCGCTGAATCTTCCAGAACCAGCAGGTCATGCTGTTCTGCTAAGGCCATAAGTTCAGGCATTGAGGCGAGCTGACCATAAAGATGAACCGCAAGAATGGCTTTGGTGCTGGGTGTAATTGCCGCTGCTGTTTTAATTGGACAAAGATTATATGTTTGCTCATCTGGCTCAACTAAAACTGGTTTTAATCTATTTTCAGTTATTGCAAGAATACTGGCAATGTAGGTATTAGCAGGGACGATTACTTCATCACCTTCTTTAATTTTCCCAAGCTCTTTCCAAGCACGTAATGTAAGTGTGAGCGCATCCAAACCATTAGCAACACCAATACAGTGTTTAGTGCCACAATAAGCGGCGAACTCAGACTCAAAATATTTCAGCTCTGAGCCTTGAATATACCACCCTGATTCAACAACCTTTGTTGCTGCATCCACAAGCTCATCTCGATACTGGGCATTAATAGATTTAAGATCAAGAAATGAAATCATTGGATATTAATCTCGTAAAAATCATGAACTGTTGATTTTGCACCAAAAGCATTTTTTTGTGCTAGCAACCCCTCATTAAGAACAGTTCCTGCCTGCTCGGTCGATATTCCGAAGTTGAAATAATGTCTGCTTGAATATTCATCTTTCATTAAATGAGAAATCAAATAATCAAGTGCTCCAACATCCTTACCTTCTTCTGTAGTGGCCATATATTGAGTATGAACAACATGTTTGGTAATAAACAAGACTGTTCCGGCCAGAACTACCCCCTTCCTCACCGCTAAAAATAACTTTATATTTTCAGGAAAAAGAGCATTTAGCTTATTTATTTCCTCAACTGTATGCGTAGGTGTTGCATCGTGCCTAGATAATACGTCAATTAGTACAGGCCAAAAAAGGTCAAAATTATCACTACCAACAATTTCAATTGATTCTTTTTTGGCTTTATTTACTGCCCACTTCCTTCCTTTTGAATATGAATAAGGTAAAGTCAAATCGACTGTAGAGTTCAAATCACGTCTGAATAATTTAGCCCCACACCGAAACAATGCGTAAAGATCATCTTGTGCAAAAGTACCACTATAGAAATCCGGCATTTTTTTATATATCATTCTTTCCACATTTTCATTCTTACAGAACATTAATAGGCTTTCAAAAATAGAAATAACATCAGGTGCTGTGATTTTAGGATCAACAATTAACCCACCAAAAGTAAGTCCTTGGTGTGAATATAATATATTTTCACTTCTGTTAGCCGGTAGCAGTGCTATCAATCGTTCTTTTTGATCATAAAACATTAAAGAACTATCTAAAAAACGATCAGCATGATACTCAATAAAGTTACGCATAAACATAAAGTGAGAGCCTTTAGATTTCTCTACAAACTCATTCCATGCTAGCTCTTTACTTTGATCATATTGAATAACTTTAATCACAAAGCACCTTCAACTAATTCTGCATAGCCAAAGCCTTCACGCCCCATATCATTTCCATTATAAAACATATAAGTTTTACCATTCGGAACAGTAATTAATGAAGGATAGCTTAAATGTTTTGAATCCCAACCCTCTTGGGATACCGTAATTCCAATACCTTTATCATCCCTAATCCAATTAACACCATCACTAGATATAGCCTGACCAGCTTCATAGCGACCATCTGTTGTTCCATAAGTGAAATTAATCAAATAATTTTCACCGAAACGATGCACTCGAGGACGACCAATTCTATATTCTTTGTTTTTCAAATTGTTTTTAATGATTTTATTCCCTGACGAAGGAAACGAAATACCATCTCGACTTTCAATATAATTTATATCATATTGAGGATAGTCTGTGTTATTTATCGTTTCCCAACCATTACCTGTTGCATACCAAACTTTAAAAACTCCATCTTCGACAAGAACGGAGTGAATGGCACGAATAAACTTACCTTCTTGAGTGCGATCAAGTATTGGGGTAGGGCTGATTCGATCAAAGTTATCCCCTCCGTCGTTACTAACTGCAAGCCCAGTGTATGCAAGAAACTTAGCTTTCTTGACAAGCTGAAAGCCTACATAATACATTCTTATTTCTTCGCCAACATTAATAATATCGCCAAGGATGACACCATTATCATCAAACATTCCTGGCTCACCTACGTCCAGAACAGGTTGCTCAGATACTTTTAGAATCATTGATGGATTATCACTTGATACATCAACATAACCAATACGACTGATGCCGTTAGTATCACGAAACCCAGCATAAACCCTAATAACATCTTTATTTAACAAAAATGCAGTTGGTGTTAGTGCCGAGTTATCCATCCAACCACCATCATATTTGGGTGAATATACGAGACCTTTTTTCTTCCATTTCAAATTCATTATTCTTTTATCCTAAAAAGTTTATGCGTAGTAACTTTAGATATATCAGTTTGTCGCTCTTGATATAATGCCCTGCACGCTGAACTCTTTTGGATAAGTGATGCTGCACCTATAAAGTTATCGTCATCCAGTTTAACACCGTCTTCTAGTGTAGAGTTCACACCTAAAAACGAACTTTCACCTATCTCACAAAAGCCGGATATAACACAATGGGAAGAGATGAAGCAGTGGTCTTTAATAACAGAACGGTGACCAAGATGATTACCACTCCACATTACAACATTGTTACCGACCTCAGTGAATGGTTGCAATGTATTATCCTCAAGAATAAAGCAATTCTGACCAATTTTTACATTCTGCCACACGAATGCTCGGCTACTAACATAAGAAACCAGCTCATAGCCCAAACCAACAGCTTTCATGTAAAGTTGCTTTCTGACTCTATTTAGCTTTGTTGAACTTGCCGCAACGAATGCTCCATAGCATTCAGGTGGGTATTTTTTTACAATTTCTTCAGTTGCAATTACAGGTAAACCGAATAAAGAACTCTCATTTAAAAATTCTTTATCCACTGTGAATGCAACAACTTCATACTCCGAGTCATGAGTGAAGTATTCATAAGCCAATAATGCTGTCTCACCACAGCCAAATATTATTATTTCATTTTTTTTCATGTACTTTCTCCATGAAAGAATCGTAGTTTCTGATGTAATCCATTTCATCATAGTGCTCACTGGCCAGCACCAGCAGTACACAATCCGAGCTAAAATCGTGCATTTCTCGCCAAATAAAATCATTAATCAGAATGCCTTTCGACGGCGAATCGAGCCATACACTTTCTTTTTTTTTGCCATCATCCAGAAGCATTCGGCACTTTCCCGACACGCATACCGCAACTTGTTTCAATGCCTTGTGTGCATGAAAACCACGAGCAACACCGGGCTGAGTGCCAAAGATGTAATAAACCCGTTTAATGGCAAAGGGAATGATTTTTTCAGCTTCCAGTGCGATTAGGGACCCTCGCTCATCTCCCAACGAAGGAAACGGGATCCATTGAACTAAACTCATTATTTATCTCTCAGCAGTTCAAGAAGATATTGACCGTAGCCATTCTTTTTCAAATCAGTGCCGGCTTTATGTAACTGCGCTGCAGTTAACCAGCCATTATTAAAAGCAATTTCTTCCAAGCAGGCTATTTTGTAGCCCTGGCGCATTTCTATGGTTTCCACAAAAGAGGCTGCCTGCAGCAAGCTTTCGTGAGTGCCAGTGTCCAGCCAGGCAAAGCCACGGCCCAGCAGCTCTACGTTCAATTCGCCACGCTCAAGATATGCCTGGTTAATACTGGTAATTTCCAGCTCGCCACGCTCCGAGGGCCGAACCTCTTTGGCAATGTTCACTACCTTGTTATCGTAAAAGTACAGGCCGGTTACTGCATAGTGAGACCTGGACTTAAGGGGTTTTTCCTCTATGGAAACAGCACGCTTGTTTTCATCAAACTCCACCACGCCAAAGCGTTCCGGATCTTTTACCTGATAACCAAATACAGTAGCGCCAGCTGGCCGTGCAGCCGCAGCACGCAGCATGGGAGTAAAACCCTGGCCGTAGAAGATGTTGTCACCCAGCACTAGACAGACATTGCTGTCGCCAATAAACTCTTCACCGATGATAAAGGCCTGGGCCAAGCCATCCGGGCTGGGCTGCGCGGCGTAGCTGAGTTCAATGCCAAAGCGGCTGCCGTCACCCAGCAGCCGCTTGAAACCACTACTATCTTCGGGTGTGGTGATGATCAGAACTTCCCGAATGCCGGCCAGCATCAGCACAGACAGCGGATAGTAGATCATGGGTTTGTCGTAAACTGGCAACAGCTGCTTGGAAACGCCCATGGTAATGGGATAAAGGCGGGTGCCGGAGCCGCCGGCCAGGATAATCCCCTTGCGATTGACTTTATTCATGGCTTACTCCCAACCGCTCGCGCTGGTAGCTGCCATCCTGCACCCGCCGGCACCAGTCCAGGTTGTTCAGATACCATTGTACGGTTTTGCGGATGCCGCTTTCAAAGGTTTCGAGCGGCTTCCAGCCCAGATCGCGCTCTATTTTGCCAGCGTTGATGGCATAGCGCATATCGTGGCCGGGGCGGTCGGCCACGTAAGTGATCAGTGAGGCGTGAGGCGTAAAGCGTGAAGGAGACAACTCATCCAGCAGAGTGCAGATGGTTTGCACCACTTCAAGGTTGGTTTTTTCGTTATGGCCGCCGATGTTGTAGGTTTCGCCCACTATGCCTTCGGTAACGACTTGGTAGAGTGCGCGGGCGTGGTCTTCCACATAGAGCCAGTCACGGATTTGGTTGCCCTTGCCGTAGATGGGCAGGGGTTTGCCTTCCAGGGCATTGAAGATAACCAGCGGAATGAGCTTTTCCGGAAAATGGTAAGGCCCATAGTTGTTGGAGCAGTTGGTCACCAAGGTGGGAAGCCCGTAGGTACGCTGCCAGGCCCGCACCAGGTGATCGGAACTGGCCTTGCTGGCGGAATAGGGGCTGCTGGGCGCGTAGGCGGTGGTTTCGGTAAACAGTGTTTGGTGCGCGGCTTCGTCTTCTTCCGGGTGCGGCAGGTCGCCGTACACTTCGTCGGTGGAAATGTGATGAAAACGGAAGGCCCGTTTGCGCTCTGCGCTCAGGCCGTTCCAGTAGCTTCTTGCCACTTCCAGCAGGGTGTAGGTACCCACTATGTTGGTGGTGATAAATTCCGCCGGGCCGTCGATGGACCTGTCCACATGGCTTTCTGCTGCCAAATGCATAATGGCATCGGGCTGATGCTCGGCAAATACGCGCTCAAGTTCGGGCCGGTTGCAAATGTCCACTTGCTCAAAGGCGTAGCGGGCGCTGCCACTTACCTCTACCAAGCTTTCCTGGTTGCCGGCATAGGTGAGCTTGTCTACGTTGACAACACTATCGTTAGTGTTATGAATGATATGACGGATAACGGCTGAGCCGATAAAACCAGCTCCGCCAGTAATTAAAACTTTCATTAGGCACACCAAAATCCGTAAGGAACATTAACTGTCATAAAACAAGTACCAGACAAGTCACCATTATTCACCAAGACTGGCACACACTTTACCTATAAATTCACGCATAAAAGCCGCAATAACGGAAAACATAATGGCTAGCATAAAACCTAGTGCAGCTATCAGCTTGGTTTTATCTTTAGGTTGGGTTGCTGGTAAGGGCTGAGCAACGGATGCAACAGAAGAGTTCAACGGCTGCAACTCGCTTGTTGCCGCTGACATTTTCAGTTGTTCTGTTAAATTCACCACCATCTGTTCGTGCCGAGCAAGTAATGGAGAGAGAATATTGTCATGATAACTAGTGACTTCCTCTTTTTGCTCCAAAGGCGCAACAGTTATCAACTTGATAATGTTATTGTTATTTTCAACTTCTATATCGACACTAAATTTTTTTGAACCATGAGCCCGTGGAATAAACGCTGATTCGAGTTGCGTTTTGATACCACTCAGAGGTTCAACAAACACTGTAGGTGATTTATAACCCACAGCCAAAAGGGTGGTGAAAGCCACTTGATCTTCTGCCATTGGTTGCGGGCGTTTCAGCCAGGCTATAGCCAACGAAGCCAGAAAGACCAGAATGAAGGTAGCGAGCAGCCAGTTACGACGTTTGACCAGTATCTTGGCGAGGTCAACAAGAGAGATTTCATCATCGCGGTAGTGATAGGGAGGAAGGGGCTGGGCAAACTGGGCATCTTGCGGGAGTTGCTGCTTGTTCATGTGCTTCTTCTAAAGTTGATGTAAGACAAGAGTTTTTACGCCGGGCACGCTACCGCCCGTAGGGTTGTGTTGGCCAATCCCCCACGGCCGTTAGCGCCGCCGGCACCTGGTGCCGGTGTAGCCGAAGCTTCTCGGTCAGCAAAGGTACATGACCACCCGGCATGGGTGAGCATTCTTTTGCATTTTGAGAATCATTCGGACTGCAGATCAAAAATGTGGGCCAAGTGTACTGAAATTCAGGGAACGATAAAACCTTGGATATATGGCAATTTTTGTCGCTAGTGTGGGTTAGGGAGTGAAATTAAAAATGAGAATCAATATCAAAAATAAATAAAAGTTAGTGGCCCCGCAAAGGCCGGGGTTTATTAGGGAAGGGATAAAAATGGATTTTATTCAAATGCTTGGAGCGGGTGAAGGGAATCGAACCCTCGTATGCAGCTTGGGAAGCTGCCGTTCTGCCATTGAACTACACCCGCATGGGAGGCGTGCTTGCAAGTGCTTAACTATAACCGGTTTTGTGTGTTCGGCAATCCCCCAAGTGGTTGATTGAACAAGGAGTGAGCGATATTAAGGGCAGGTTTTGTCTTGTGCCGATTTTATGGGGGCGGCTGCGGTGCTTTTTGCGACAGGAGTGGTCGAGGGGGCCTGGTCGGGTGGTTTGGTCGGGTGTCTTGGTCGAGAACCTTGGTCGAATAAATTCGACCCTACATGATGTGTTCCTGCTGCGCGGGAATGCAGGCGAGCCGCCTGCGCTCCAGGGGTGGGAATGCAGGCGGGCCTGTTTGTTCCCGCTGCGCGGGAATGCAGGCGGGCCGCCTGCGCTCCAAGAACCCGCTGCGCTCCGCGGAGCCATTGGCAGCCTTGCCGCCATGGTGCAGAATAGGCGCAGCTTCACTCTTCTATTAAGGACAAGTCATGCGTCTTCTTGGTGTTACCCTCGCCGCCCTCGCCCTTTCCGGTTGTGCCGGCTGGGGTTTCGACAGCAACGTTTCTCCCGCCGGTATCAAGGAATATTACAAGGGCGATGCGGTCCGGCTTTACAGCAAGGCGGAGCTGGAAGGGGTGAACTACGTGACCCTGGGCTCGGTGGAGGGCGAGGCCTGCCAGATAGAGGCCAACGAGGCACCACCCAAAGAGGCCGACGCCCGCGCCCAGCTGCGCCGCCGCGCCGCCGACATGGGCGCCAACGGCGTGGTGCTAGACAGTTGCATCCGCTTTAACGACATGCCCGGCTGCCTGGAGCAGGTGCTGTGCAGCGGCCAGGCCGTGGTGGTTGCCGACTGATGGAGCCGGTCTGCCTCGACCCCATAGGCCTGGTCCGCTCGCCCTACAAGGAAAAGTTCGCCGTGCCCCGCCAGCCGGGGCTGGTTACCCGCGCCCGCGCCCGGCTCGAGATACTGCCCCCCTACAACGAGCCCAGCGCCTTTCGCGGCCTGGCCGAGTTCAGCCACCTGTGGCTGGTGTTCGTGTTCCACCACACCCGGGAGCAGGGCTGGAACCCCACGGTGCGCCCGCCGCGCCTGGGTGGCAACGAGCGGGTGGGCGTGTTCGCCACCCGCTCCACCTTCAGGCCCAATCCCCTGGGGCTGTCGGTGGTGCAGTTGCTCGACATGTGCCGGGACGGCAGCAAAGTCTGGCTGGAGCTGGGCGGGGTGGATCTGGTGGACGGCACTCCGGTGGTGGACATCAAGCCCTACCTGCCCTGGGCCGACGCGGTGCCGGGCGCCCACGGCGGCTTTGCGCCGGCGCCGCCGGACATCAGCATGGAGGTAATCTTCAGCCCGGCGGCCGAGCTTGCCTGCGAGCGTTCCTCCATTCCGGAGCTTAAAGAGTTTATCACCGAGGTGCTGGTGCAGGATCCGCGCCCGGCCTACAAGCGGGTGGCCCAGAGCTGGCAGCAGTACGGGGTGCGCCTGTACCACTACAATGTGCGCTACGAGGTGTTCGGACAGCTCACCCGAGTGCTGAGTATTACCGAAGAGGAGTGAACCCTCCCCTTGGAGAGCAGGCGGCTCGCCTGCATTCCCGCGCAGCGGGAACCCGCGGTTCCTCACCTCCCCAAACCACAGGCATAACACCCATGCGGGCGAGCCGCCCGCGCTCCATCAGCCCGTGCAACGCCCCACGCCTCAGCTGTTACGCCTCGTGCTTCACGCTGCACAGCCCCCCTGCTACAATCGCTTTCTTTAACGGACTTTCAGCTCAACAAGGTTTAAGCGCATGCGTACCAGTCAATACTTGCTTTCCACCCTCAAAGAGACCCCGAGCGATGCCGAAGTGATCAGCCACCAGCTGATGCTGCGCGCGGGCATGATCCGCAAGCTGGCCTCCGGCCTCTACACCTGGCTGCCCAGTGGCCTGCGGGTATTGAACAAGGTGGCCGCCATAGTGCGGGAAGAGATGAACCGGGCCGGCGCCGTCGAGGTGCTTATGCCCATGGTGCAGCCCGCCGACCTGTGGCAGGAAACCGGCCGCTGGGACAAGTTCGGCCCCGAGCTGCTGCGCCTGAAAGACCGTCACGATCGCCCCTTTGTGCTGGGCCCCACCCACGAGGAAGTGATCACCAGCATGGTGCGCAACGAAGTGGCCTCCTACAAGCAGCTGCCGCTCAACCTGTACCAGATCCAGACCAAGTTCCGCGACGAAGTCCGTCCGCGCTTCGGGGTGATGCGCGCCCGCGAGTTCCTGATGAAGGACGCCTACTCCTTCCACACCAGCCAGCAAAGCCTGCAGCAAACCTACAACGACATGTACCAGGCCTACAGCCGGGTGTTCGAGCGCATGGGGCTGGACTTCAGGGCGGTGCTGGCGGATACCGGCGCCATCGGTGGCAGTGCCTCCCACGAGTTCCACGTGCTGGCCCAGAGCGGTGAGGACGACATCGCCTTCTCCACCGAGTCCGATTACGCCGCCAACATCGAGATGGCCGAGGCGGTGGCGCCCAAGGAGCACGCCGATGCTCCCACCCAGGCCATGACCCTGGTCGACACCCCCAACGCCAAGACCATTGCCGATCTGGTGGAGCAGTTCGGGCTGGACATTACCAAAACCGTCAAAACCCTGCTGGTGCGCGCCGCCGAAGACGAAGACTGCTCCCTGGTGGCGCTGATGGTGCGCGGCGACCACGAGCTGAACGAAGTAAAGGCCGAGAAGCTGCCCCAGGTGGCCAGCCCCCTCACCTTCGCCACCGAAGAAGAAATCCGCACCCTGGTGGGTGCCGGCCCGGGCTCCCTGGGGCCGCTCAACATGCCGGTGCCGGTGATCATCGACCGCGCTGTGGCGGTGATGAGCGACTTCGGCGCCGGCGCCAACATCGAAGACAAGCACTACTTCGGCCTTAACTGGGGCCGGGATCTGCCGCTGCCCCAGGTGGCCGACCTGCGCAACGTCAAGGAAGGGGACCCCAGCCCGGACGGCAAGGGCGTGCTGCAGATCAAGCGCGGCATCGAAGTGGGCCACATCTTCCAGCTGGGCAACAACTACTCCGCCAAGATGAACGCCACCGTGCTGAACGAAGACGGCAAGGCCGTGGTGCTGGAGATGGGCTGCTACGGCATCGGGGTGTCCCGCATCGTGGCCGCCGCCATCGAGCAGAACCATGACGAGCGCGGCATCGTCTGGCCGGACGCCATCGCCCCCTTCCAGGTGGCCATCATCCCCATGAACATGCACAAGTCCCACCGGGTGCAGGAAGTAGCGGAAAGGCTCTATGCCGAGCTGAAAAACGCCGGGGTGGATGTGCTGTTCGACGACCGCAAGGAGCGCCCGGGCGTGATGTTCGCCGACATGGAGCTGATCGGCATTCCCCACAGCATCGTCATCGGCGAGCGCGGCCTGGATAACGGCGTGGTGGAGTACAAGCACCGCCGCGGCGGCGACAAGGTGGAAGTGGCCATCGACGACGTGGTGGCGCAAATCCGCCAGGCCTTGGCCGGTTAGGCATAAAATGGGAGTGCGGGCGGGCCGCCCGCGCCCCAATTTGTGCAACATCTCAGCCTGGGTGGAGCACGCCCCCTGGAGCGCAGGCGGCTCGCCTGCATTTCCGCGCAGCGGAAACCCTTGGCTCCACAAACCACACCCCAACTTCGGCAAACACCCTTGCGGGCGGGCCGCTCGCGCCCCATCAGCCCCACAACCTGCGCTTGCTCACATGCCGGCCAACAGGCGCTTTCTGCCCCATTAACAAGCACTTATACTTGCTAAAAAGGGGGTCGTCATGGAACAAGAAGAAAGCAATGCCTGCGCCCTGGTGCTTACCGGCGGCGGTGCCCGGGCCGCCTACCAGGTGGGGGTGATCAAGGCCATCGCCGAGTGCTACCCGCGCGGCCATCATATTCCCTTCCCCATTCTTTGCGGCACCTCGGCCGGGGCCATCAATACCACCGGCCTGGCCTGCTATGCCTCTTGTTTCCACCTGGGAGTGCGCAAGCTGGAGTACGTATGGCGCCACCTGCATACCGAGGATATCCTGCGCCTGCAGCTTGGCCGGGTAGCCTGGCATTCCCTCAAAGGCATGATGCTGGATTTGATCGGCAGGCCCACCCAGACCCGCCTTTCCCTGTTCGACAACAGTCCGCTCGAACGCCTGCTGGAGCGGCTGATCGACTTTCAGCGTATCGACAACAACCTGCTCTACGGCGCCCTGGAGGTGCTGGCCGTCACCGCCTCCAACTACGACACCGGCGACTCCACCACCTTTTTCCAGGGCCGGCCCTACCACCAGCCCTGGGCCAGGGCCGGGCGCTCGGGGCGCTCCGCCGTCATAGCGCCGCCGCACCTGCTGGCCAGCTGCGCCCTGCCCTTCGTGTTCAAGCCCTGCCGGCTGCAGAACCACCACTACGGCGACGGCTCCATCCACCAGCTCAATCCGCTCAGCCCGGCCATCCACCTGGGGGCCCGCAAGATCCTTATCATCAGCCTGGCGTCGGAAGAAGCGGAGCCCGGTGTGCTGCCGAGCGATCCCAGCAGTTCCGATATCGCCGGCCACCTGCTGGACACCATTTTTACCGACGCCCTCACCTCCGACATAGAGCGGCTGCAACGCATCAACAGCACCATCAAGCTGGTGCCGGAGCGCAAGCGGGAGCAGCTCTCCCTGCGCCATATCGACAACCTGGTGCTCAAGCCGAGCAAGAACCTGGACGATCTCACCCTCAATCACTTCCACAAGCTGCCGCTCAATATCCGCGGCCTGCTGCGGCTGTTCGGGGTCAATGCGGGGGATGCCACCGGCCTGGCCAGCTTCCTGCTGTTCGAGCAGGACTACTGCCAGGAGCTGATCGAGCTGGGTTATAAGGATACCCACGCCCGCCTGGAGGAAGTGTGTCGCTTTCTGCTGGTGGACGAGCCGCTGCGAAAAACCGGCTGAATGGACGCGCTTTTGCATTTAAGGCGCCCGCCGCTCCCTGGAGCGTCTGCATTATCCTGGAGCGCAGGCGGCTCGCCTGCATTATCCTGGAGCGCAGGCGGCTCGCCTGCATTATCCTGGAGCGCAGGCGGCTCGCCTGCATTCCCGCGCAGCGGGAACCTTTGGCTTGGGTGCAACCCCCTTGCGGGCGGGCCGCCCGCGCCCCAATAGGTGCAATACCTCGGCATTTAAGGCGTACGCCATTCCCTGGAGCGCAGGCGGCTCGCCTGCATTCACGCGCAGCGGGAACCTTTGGCTTGGGTGCAGCCCCCTTGCGGGCGGGCCGCCCGCGCCCCAATTCGTGCAATACCTCGGCATTTAAGGCGTACGCCATTCCCTGGAGCGCAGGCGGCTCGCCTGCATTCCCGCGCAGCGGGAACCTTTGGCTTGGGTGCAGCCCCCTTGCGGTCGGGCCGCCCGCGCCCCAATTCGTGCAATACCCCGGCATTTAAGGCGTACGCCATTCCCTGGAGCGCAGGCGGCTCGCCTGCATTCCCGCGCAGCGGGAACCTTTGGCTTGGGTGCAGCCCCCTTGCGGGCGGGCCGCCCGCGCTCCAATTCGTGCAATACCTCGGCATTTAAGGCGTACGCCATTCCCTGGAGCGCAGGCGGCTCGCCTGCATTCCCGCGCAGCGGGAACCTTTGGCTTGGGTGCAGCCCCCTTTGCGGGCGGGCCGCCCGCGCCCCAATTCGTGCAATACCCCGGCATTTAAGGCGTACGCCATTCCCTAGAGCGCAGGCGGCTCGCCTGCATTCCCGCGCGGCGGGAACTTTTGGCTTGGGTGCAGCCCCCTTGCGGGCGGGCCGCCCGCGCCCCAATTCGTGCAATACCCCGGCATTTAAGGCGTACGCCATTCCCTGGAGCGCAGGCGGCTCGCCTGCATTATCCTGGAGCGCAGGCGGCTCGCCTGCATTCCCGCGCAGCGGGAACCCTTGGCTTGGGTGCAACACCCTTGCGGGCGGGCCGCCCGCGCCCCAATTCGTGCAATACCCCCGGTATTTAAGGCGTACGCCATTCCCTGGAGCGCAGGCGGCTCGCCTGCATTCACGCGCAGCGGGAACCTTTGGCTTGGGTGCAGCCCCCTTGCGGGCGGGCCGCCCGCGCCCCAATTCGTGCAATACCCCGGCATTTAAGGCGTACGCCATTCCCTGGAGCGCAGGCGGCTCGCCTGCATTCCCGCGCAGCGGGAACCTTTGGCTTGGGTGCAGCCCCCTTGCGGGCGGGCCGCCCGCGCTCCAAAAAAGCCATGCAGGCGGGCCGCCCGCACTCCAATTCAGTGGTTCTGCCCGTCCTGGGGTTGCCACTGCAGTCGCCAGCCGGGCTGATCCGGGGGGGAGGTGTATTCCTGGCAGATGAACAGGCCGGCCGCCGCCACCAGCCGGTCGCCGTCCAGCAGCAGGGGGAGGCGCTCCCGCTGCCAGGGCGGAATGGCGTATTCCTGCCACAGCTTCTTCAGCGGCCGGGAGCCGGCCCGGCCCTGGGGCCGGGCACGCAGGCCAGGTACGACAAAGGCCAGGCGCAGCCGGGCCGGATCCAGCCCGGCGGCCAGCTCCGCGCCCGTCTCCACCCATTCCAGCCTTATCCGCCCCACCCCGCAGTCCTGCCAGGTGCCGGCCTGCAGCGCCGGCAATGGTACCGGCGCCGCCCCCGGCTCGGGCAGGTAGAGCGCGCCCTGGTAGCGGCGGATCTCTTTGCTGCCCAGTTGGAGCCGCGGCGTGGCATCGGGGCGGGCCAGGGCCAGCTCCCGCCACAGGGCCGTCAGTTGGGCCCGGCTGCAATGGATGCCCTGGCCCTGCAACCAGTGGCGCAGGGCATTGCCGCGCCGGGCGGCGCTGAGCCGGGCCAGCCCCGCCACCGACAGGCCGCCGCCGGCGGTCAGCAGCCCCGGCAGATCCTGCTCCGCCAGCTCGCCGGCCAGCGCCAGTTGCTCGGCGCACAGCTCGGCGCTGCGGCTCAGGGTATCCATAAAGGAGGGCCACTGGGCCTGCAGCCTCGGCAGGATCTCGTTGCGCAGAAAGTTGCGATCGAAGCGGTTGTCGGCGTTGCTGGGATCCTCTACCCAGCTCAGCCCGGCCTCCCGGGCATGGGCTTCCAGCTGCGTGCGGGAGCAGTCCAGCAGGGGGCGCAGCTGCACCCCGGCGCCGAGCGGCCGGCTCGCGGGCATGGCCGCCAGCCCCGCCACCCCGGCGCCGCGCTTGAGCGCCAGCAGCAGGGTTTCGGCCTGGTCGTCCTTGTGGTGGCCGGTCAGCAGGGCGTCTCCGGGCGCCAGCTCAGCCGCCAGCGCCCGGTAACGCGCCTCCCGCGCCGCCGCCTCCAGGCTGATGCGCGGCCCCAGCGCCACCTGCACGGACAGGGTCCGGCACGGCACCCCCAATGCACTCGCCACGGCGGCACAGTGAGCGGGCCAGGCGTCCGCCGCCGCCTGCAGGCCGTGATGCACGTGGAGCGCGGTCAGCGCCCTGCCCTGCTCGGCGGCCAGGCGGGCGCACAGGGCCAGCAGCACGGTGGAATCGAGCCCGCCGCTGAAGGCCACGAACCAGCGCCCTTCCGGTGCCAGCTCCTGCATCTTGCGGCAAAAGTGCGGGTAAAGCGCGTTCACGACCATAACACCACCCGGTTGCGTCCCTCGCGCTTGGCCCGGTACAGGGCCTTGTCGGCGCAGGACAGCAGCTTGTCTTCGTCGGGCAGGGTGCCCGCCTCCGCCAGCCCCAGGCTGACGCTCAGGCGCAGGCCGGCGGCGATGGGGCCGCAGTCCATTTCCTCAATGGCCCGGCGCACCCGTTCGCAGATGCGGCGGGCATCCTCGACGGCGGTGTCCGGCAACAGCAGGGTGAACTCTTCGCCGCCCCAGCGCGCCGCCAGATCCCCGGCCCGCAGCTCGCGCCGCAATACCGCGGCCACCGCCTGGATGGCCTGGTCGCCCACCGCATGGGACCAGCGATCGTTCACCTGCTTGAAATGGTCGATGTCCAGCACCGCCAGGCACAGCGGCGCCGTGCCCCGGCTGGCCCAGGCCGCCTGCAGCCCTTCGTCGAAGGCCCGGCGATTGGCCAGGCCGGTCAGCTGGTCTTCCCGCGCCTGGCGCTCGAACGCCTGGGACTGGCGTTGCAGCTCGCCGGTCTTTTCCGCCACCTGCTGCTCCAACTGCTCGGCCCGCCGCCGCAGCAGCCGCAGGCGCAACCGCATCAGCAGCCAGATACCGCCCAGCCCCAGGATGCCCAGGCTCCACCAGAACAGGGACCGCTGCCAGAAAAAGGGCGCAATGGTAAAGGCCAGGCGAGCTTCCTGTTCGCTCCAGTCACCGTAGGGATAGGCCGCCGCCACCCGGAACAGATAACGCCCCGGCGGCAGGTTGGTGTACTCGGCCTGGGCTTGGTGCTCACGCGGCACCCAATCCTGATCGAAGCCTTCCAGCAGGGTACGGTAGCGGATGCGCTCCGGCATCACGTAGCCCAGGCCGGCAAAGCGCAGTTGCAGGCGCTCGCTGCCCGCCGCCAGCCGCTGGGGGCCCGTTATCCCCGTCAACTGGCCGTTGACCTCCACCCCCTCCAGCACCACCGGCAGCCGGCTCCGGCCAAAGTCGGCCAGCCGCTCCGGCTGCACCCGGGCCACGCCCTTGGCGGTGGCAATCCAGACGCTGCCGTCGGCGGCCTGCACCGCCGCCGGGCCCGAGCCGCCGTTGGCCTGGCTGCTGGCCATGCCGTCCCCTTCTCCGAACAGCTCGAAACCAACCTGCGCCAGCTCGCCGTCGGCCACCCGGTGGGCATCGGCCTGCTCAATGCGGATAATGCCCCTGTTGGTGGTCAGCCAGAGCCCGCCCAGCCGGTCCGCCACGGGCTGGAACATCTTCTCCACCGGCAGGCCGTGCCGGCGCCCCACCACCGCCAGGCTGGCGTCCCGGTAGCGGTAGCGCAGCAGGCCCCGGTCGGTGGCCATCCACAGGTGGCGGCCATCCGGCTCCTGGTAAAAGCCGAAGGCGTACTCGGCGTTTTCCTGGCTGTTGAGGTAGAGCGGCGTGACGGTGCCGTCGCGCACCCGGGCCGCCCCCACCCCTGTCCCCACCCAGATATCCCCGTTCACCGCCTCGAACAGGTTCATCACAAAGTCGCCGGGCAGGCCGTCCGCCTGGGTATAGGTGCGGATGCCGTCCTCCGCCAGCCGGTTCAGCCCCTTGGCGGTGCCCACCCAGAGGCTGCCGTCCCGGGCCGGCAGCACGGCCCGCACCTCGTTGGCGCCGAGGCCGCTCTCCCGGTCGAGGATCTCCGCCAGCTCCCCGTCCTGCAGCCGCAGCAGGCCATGAGTATAGGTCCCCACCCACAGCTCGCCTCGCCGGCCTTCGGCCAGGCTGAGCACGGAGGGAATGCCGCCATCGGGCAGGCGCAGCGGCAGGCTGGTGATGCTGTCGCCGCGGATCTGGCTGAGCCCGTTGCTGCTGCCCACCCAGACCGAGCCGTCGCTGTGGGCCAGCACGGTGCGCACATAGTTGCCGGCCAGGCCGTCGTCCTGGGTGTAGCTGGTGAAGGGGGCGTCGCGCAGCCGCAGCAGGCCGCCATTGGTGCCCACCCAGATGCTGCGCTCGGCGTCCTGGAACAGCGACACCACCCGCTTGTCCGGCAGCCCCTGCGCCAGCCCCAGGCGCTCCAGGCCGAACCGGCTGACCCGGACCAGCCCCCGGTCGATGGTACCCAGCCAGAGGGAACCTTCATCATCCAGCAGCAGGCTGCTGACGGCCTCCCCGGCCAGGGCCGGTGAATGGGGCCGGGCGCTGTCGTCCTCCCACACATAGAGCCCCTGCTCGGAGCCGATCAGCAGCCGCCCCCGCTCGTCGTGCAGCAGGGCCAGCACCGGCACCGGCGGCACCCCGGGCACCACGGCCACCTCGCCGTCCCGGATCCAGGCCAGGCCCTGGGAGGTGCCGGCCCATATCCGCCCGTCGTCGTCTTCCAGCAGGCGGTAGACCCCGGCCCCGGGCAGGCCCTCGGCCACGCCGTAGTGGTGCTCGCCCCTGCCGTCGCGCATATAGATGCCCTCGCCCTCGGTGGCGAACCACAAGCGACCGCGGCGGTCGCGCAGCACATGGTTGACCATGGCGGCCACCGGCGGCTCGGCCGTCCAGCGCTGCTGCTCGTAGCGGCTGACGCCGCCCCGTGCCCCGGCCACCAGCACGCCCTGGCCGTCCGGCGTCAGGCTGCGCAGCCCGGAGTCGGGCAGGCCGGTGTGCTCGCCCCGCTCGAACACCCTGAACTCCCGGCCGTTGTAACGGGCCACCCCTTCCCAGGTGGCAAACCACAGGTAGCCTTCGCTGGTCTGGGCGATGGCGTTGATGGAGTTGTGGGGCAGGCCGTTGCGGGTGGTCCAGGTGTCCTGGTAATAGTGGGAAAGCGGCGCCTGGGCGGCAGAAAGGGAGGATGACAATAGCAGCAGCAGGCCGAGGAGCCAGTTGAATCGACGAAGGAGAGGCGGCGGGATCTTGAGCTTCATGGCGAGAACTTCATACCTCTGGTCCAATACGTTCGAGCCGCTTGGGGGCACTTTGCCTGGAGCGCAGGCGGCTCGCCTGCATTTCTAACTCGTAGGGTCCACTTTAGTGGACCGTCCCGCCACCGGCGCCGTGGTCCGGTCGAATAAATTCGACCCTACAAACACCTCCAACCGTAGGGTCCACTTTAGTGGACCGTCCCGCCACCGGCGCCGTGGTCCGGTCGAATAAATTCGACCCTACAACAGGAGCACAGCGGGGACTCTCGGCTTGGGTGCAAGGTTCCATGCGGGCGGGCCGCCCGCGCCCCAGGGCGTGCACTGCCCCGGCATTTAGGGCGCAGGCCGTTTTGGAGCGCAGGCGGGCCGCCCGCGCCCCAAATCAGCAGTAGCCGTATTTCATCAGCCGCTGGTAGCGTTGCTCCAGCAGGGTGTCGGTGTCGAGGGCGTCCAGCTCATTCAGATCCGCCAGCAGGCGGGCCTTGAGCCGCTCGGCCATCAGCGGCGGATTGCTGTGGGCGCCGCCCATGGGCTCTTCCACCACGTTGTCGATCAGTTTCAGCTCGTGGATACGGCCGGCGGTGATGCCCATGGCTTCCGCCGCCACCGAGGCCTTGTCGGCGCTCTTCCACAGGATGGAGGCGCAGCCTTCCGGCGAGATCACCGAATAGGTGGAATACTGCAGCATGTTGACCCGGTCGCCCACGCCGATGGCCAGGGCGCCGCCGGAGCCGCCTTCGCCGATCACGGTGCAGACGATGGGGGTCTTGAGCCCGGCCATCACCTTGAGGTTGCGGGCGATGGCCTCGGACTGGCCGCGCTCTTCCGCGCCCACGCCCGGGTAGGCGCCGGGGGTGTCGATAAAGGTGAGGATCGGCATCTTGAAGCGCTCGGCCATTTCCATCAGCCGCAGCGCCTTGCGGTAGCCCTCGGGGCGGGGCATGCCGAAGTTGCGCTTGATCTTCTCCTTGGTCTCCCGGCCCTTCTGCTGGCCGATCACCATCACCGGGCGGCCCTCGAAGCGGGCCACGCCGCCGACGATGGCCTTGTCGTCCGCGTAGGCGCGATCACCGGCCAGCTCGTCGAACTCGCCGAACATCAGCTCGATGTAGTCCAGGGTGTAGGGGCGGCGCGGGTGGCGCGCCAGCTGGGAGATCTGCCAGGGCCCCAGGTTGCTGAACACCTTGCGGGTCAGTTCGTCCCGCTTCATCTCCAGGCGCCGGACTTCTTCGTCCAGGTCGATGTCCAGGCCGTCTCCTTCGCTGACGTGGCGGAGTTCTTCAATCTGGGCCTGAAGCTCTGCGATGGGTTGTTCAAAATCCAGAAAATGGTGGCTCATAGGTCCCCTCTATTCAAAAATCAGTTCGACCTTATCCCGACCCAGCAACTGTTTCAGCGCTTCCAGCATCTGATCGGTGGGGGTTACCCGCCATTCGGTTCCAAGCTGAAGCTGCGCCCGTGCTCCCGGTCTGTGATAGGTCACTCGAACAGGACAGACTCCCGCCCTCACCGGCGTGAGAATGTCCAATAATTGGGTGAAAAAGCCCTGATCGATCTGGCTTTTGTCGATGTTCAACTGTAGCCCGCGGGCAAACCGCTCGCGCGCCTCATTAATGTCTAGCACTTCCCGTGCCGACATTTTAAGTCCGCCGGAGAAGTCGTCAAAGCTGACCTGTCCGCTGATGACCAGGATTTTATCCTTTTCCAGCAAAGACTCATAGCGATCCAGGGCATCCGAAAACAGGGTCACGTCCAGCCGGCCTGACTTGTCGTCCAGGGTGAGGATGCCCATGCGGTTGCCGCGCTTGGTGGTCATCACCCGGGCGGCGATCACCAGCCCCGCCACGGTGGTGCTGCGATCCCGCCCGGTGGGCTGCACCTCGTTGAGCCGGCCGCCGGTGTAGTGGCGCAGCTCTTTGGCGTACTGGTTGATGGGATGGCCGGTGAGGTAGAGCCCGAGCGTGTCCCGCTCCCCTTCCAGCCACACCTGGTCCGGCCAGGGCGCGACGTCGGCGAAGGCATGCTCGATGTTTTCTTCCTCCACCAGCACCCCGAACATGTCGCCCTGGCCCAGGGCCTCGGCGCGGGCGTGCTGGTCGGCGGCCTTCATCGCCTCTTCCAGGGTCGCCATCAGCGAGGCCCGGTGCGGGCCCAGCCGATCCATGGCGCCGGAGAGGATCAGCTTTTCCATCACCCGCTTGTTGAGCTTCTTCAGATCGACCCGGTTGCAGAAGTCGAACAGATCCCGGAAGGGCCCGCCCTGCTCCCGCGCCTCGAGGATGGCCTCGATGGGCGCCTCGCCCACTCCCTTGATGGCACCGATGCCGTAGACGATATGACCGTCCTCGTTGACGGTGAAGCGGTAGCGACCGGAGTTGACGTCCGGCGGCAACAGGGAAAGCCCCATGCGCTGGCATTCGTCCACCAGGGTCACCACCTTGTCGGTGTTGTCCATGTCGGCGGTCATCACCGCCGCCATGAACTCGGCCGGGTAGTGGGTCTTGAGCCACAGGGTCTGGTAGGACACCAGGGCGTAGGCGGCGGAGTGCGACTTGTTGAAGCCGTAGCCGGCGAACTTCTCCACCAGGTCGAAGATCTTCATCGCCAGTTCGCCGTCGATGCCGTTGGCCACGGCACCGGCCTCGAAGCCGGCGCGCTGCTTGGCCATCTCCTCCGGCTTCTTCTTGCCCATGGCCCGGCGCAA
This sequence comes from Zobellella denitrificans, assembly GCF_002407485.1. NCBI lineage: Bacteria > Pseudomonadati > Pseudomonadota > Gammaproteobacteria > Aeromonadales > Aeromonadaceae > Zobellella > Zobellella denitrificans. The sequence continues at coordinate 2,749,425 of NZ_CP012621.1, forward strand.
CAGGTCGGCGCCGCCCAGGGAGTAGCCGGCCAGCACCTGGGCTATCTGCATCACCTGCTCCTGGTAGAGGATGATGCCGTAGGTGGGCTCGAGGATGGGCTGCAACGACTCGTGCTGCCACTGCTCGTCCGGGTAGGAGATGGCTTCCCGCCCGTGCTTGCGGTCGATGAAGTTGTCCACCATGCCCGACTGCAGCGGCCCCGGTCGGAACAAGGCCACCAGGGCGATCATGTCCTCGAAGCAGTCCGGCTGCAGCCGCTTGATCAAGTCCTTCATGCCGCGGGATTCAAGCTGGAACACCGCCGTGGTCTCATGGCGCTTGAGCAGCTTGAACGAATCCTTATCGTCGATGGGGATGGCGGCGATGTCCACCGGCGGCTTGCCTTCCTTCGCCAGCCTGGGGTTGATCATGCCCAGCGCCCAGTCGATGATGGTGAGGGTGCGCAGGCCGAGGAAGTCGAACTTCACCAGGCCGGCGTATTCCACGTCGTTCTTGTCGAACTGGGTGACCGGGTTGCGGCCGTGCTCGTCGCAGTAGAGCGGCGAGAAGTCGGTGATTTTGGTGGGCGCGATGACCACGCCGCCGGCGTGCTTGCCGGCGTTGCGGGTCACCCCCTCCAGCTTGCGCGCCATGTCGATCAGCGCCTTGACCTCTTCGTCCTGGTCGTAGAGTTCGGGCAGCTTGGGCTCGACCTCGAACGCCTTGGCCAGGGTCATGCCCGGATCCGGCGGGATCAGCTTGGAGATACGGTCGACGAAGCCGTAGGGGTGGCCCAGTACCCGGCCCACGTCGCGCACCACCGCCTTGGCGGCCATGGTGCCGAAGGTGATGATCTGGCTCACCGCCTCCCGGCCGTACAGCTCGGCCACGTGGTCGATGACCTCGTCGCGCCTGTCCATGCAGAAGTCGATGTCGAAGTCGGGCATCGACACCCGCTCCGGGTTGAGGAAGCGTTCGAACAGCAGGTCGAACTCGAGCGGATCCAGGTCGGTGATCTTGAGCGCATAGGCCACCAGGGAGCCCGCCCCCGAACCCCGCCCCGGCCCCACCGGAATGCCGTTATCCTTGGACCACTGGATAAACTCCATCACGATCAGGAAGTAGCCGGGGAAGCCCATCTGGTTGATCACTTCCAGCTCGATCTTGAGCCGCTCGTCGTATTCGCCGCGCTTCTCGGCGCGCACGGCCGGATCCGGGAACAGGAATTCGAGCCGCTCCTCCAGTCCTTCTTGCGAGCACTTGACCAGGTAGTCCTCGATGCTCATGTCGCCGGTGGGAAAGTCCGGCAGGAAATACTCGCCCAGGCGCACCGTCACGTTGCAGCGCTTGGCGATCTCCACGCTGTTTTCCAGCGCCTCGGGGATGTCGGCGAACAGCTCGGCCATCTCTGCCGGGCTTTTGAGGTACTGCTCGGCGCTGTAGCGGCGCGGCCGGCGCTTGTCGTCGAGGGTGTAGCCGTCGTGGATGGCTACCCGGATCTCATGGGCGTCGAAGTCGTCCTTGTCGAGGAACACCACCTCGTTGGTGGCCACCACCGGCAGCCCTTCCCGCCCGGCCAGGGCCACCGCCATGTGCAGGTAGCTTTCTTCGTCCGGCCGCTCGGTGCGCAGCAGCTCAAGGTAGTAGCGATCGGGAAAATGCTGCCGGTAGAAGGACAGGCACTGGGCCGCCAGCTCGTCGTTGCCCTTGAGCAGGTAAATGCCGACGTCCCCGTCGCGCCCGCCGGACAGCACTATGACCCCTTCGCTGTGCTCGGCCAGCCAGGCCTTGTCGACAACGGGCCTGTGCTGCACATGACCGCGCTCGTAGGCCCTGGAGATCAGCAGGGTGATGTTCTGGTAGCCGGTGTTGTCCATGGCCAGCAGGGTCAGGCGGAACTGCTGCTCGCCCAGCTCCTCGCTCTGCACCCAGATATCGGTGCCGACGATGGGCTTGAGTCCTTTGCCGTGGGCGTCGCCGTAGAAGCGCACCAGGCCGCACAGGTTCATCTGGTCGGTCAGGGCCAGGGCCGGATAGCCCAGTTCCCGCACCCGCTTGTTGATGGGGCCTATCTTGGCCAGGCCGTCCACCATGGAAAAATCCGAATGGACGCGCAGATGGATAAAGGGAACCGGCATCAGGCCTCCGCCAGTATCAAGGCCACCGGCCGGAAGCTGCGCCTGTGCTCGGGCAGGGCGCCATGCTCGGCCAGGGCCGCCAGGTGCTCCCGGGTGGGATAGCCCTTGTGGCGGGCAAAACCGTACTGGGGATGGCGGGCGTCGAGCGCCACCATTTCCTGGTCCCGGGCCACCTTGGCCAGGATGGAGGCGGCGGCGATCTCGGCCACCCGGTCGTCCCCCTTCACTACCGCCCGGGCGGCCATGGGCAGCACCGGGCAGCGGTTGCCGTCGACGAAGACGAAGCCCGGTTGCACCGCCAGCCCCGCCACCGCCCGCTGCATCGCCAGCAGGGTGGCGTGCAGTATGTTGAGTTCGTCGATCTCCGCCGGCGAGCAGCGACCGATGGCCCAGGCCAGGGCCCGCTCGCGAATCAGCGGAGCCAGTTGCTCGCGCTTTTTCTCGCTGAGTTTCTTGGAGTCGGCCAGGCCGGGGATGGGATTGGCGGGATCCAGGATGACGGCGGCGGTGACCACGTCGCCCACCAGGGGGCCGCGCCCCACCTCGTCCACGCCGGCGACCAGGACATGTTCGGGGTAGATGATCTCGCTCATGGCTGTCCGGCCAGCTCCAGCACCGCCAGGGCGGCCTGCTCGTCGGCGTTGCAGCGGATCTGCTTGTGCAGCCGGGTGAAATGGGCGAGCAGTTCGCCGTTGTCGTGCTCCAGCAGCTTGCCCACCTCGTCCACGATGTGGCCGGGGGTGCATTCGTGCTGGATAAGCTCCGCCACCAGGGTCTGGTCGGCCAGCAGGTTGGGCAGGGACACGTGTTCGGTCTTGACCAGGCGCTGGGCCAGCCAGTAGCTGAAGTCCTTGAGCTTGTAGCCCACCACCATGGGCTTTTTGGCCAGCATGGCCTCCAGGGTGGCGGTGCCCGAGGCCAGCAGGACCACGTCGGCGGCGGTCATCACCTCCCGCCCCCGGCCTTCGATCAGGGTGATGTCGAGTTCGGGCGCCACTTCCGCCTTGATGGCGAGGAATTCCTGCCGGCGCCTGGCGTTGACCAGGGGCACCACGAACTTCAGCTCCGGGTGGCGCACCTTGAGCTGCTTGCACGCCTCCAGGTACACCGGGCTCAGCAGGGTCACTTCGGCGTGACGGCTGCCGGGCAGCAGGGCGAGATAGGGGCCGTCGGGGGCAAGCCCCAGCCGCTCGCGGGCGCCCCGGGTGTCGGGCGTGAGCGGCATCTGATCCGCCAGGGTATGGCCGATAAAGCGGCAGGGGGCGTCGAAGCGGTCGTAGAAGGCCTTTTCAAACGGCAAAAAGGCCAGCACCAGATCGGTGGCGGCCTTGATCTTGTGGATGCGGTTCTGCCGCCAGGCCCAGACCGAGGGACTGACATAATGGATGGTGGCAATGCCGGCCCGCTTGAGCTTGAGTTCGACCCCGATATTGAAATCGGGGGCATCGATGCCCACGAACACGTCCGGCGGGTTGTCGATAAAATGGCGCACTATCTGCCGGCGGATTTGCAGGATGCGCGGCAGCCGGCCCAGCACCTCCACCACCCCCATCACCGCCAGCTCGTCCATGTCGAACAGGGCGTTGCAGCCGGCCTCGATCATCTGCGGGCCGGCGATGCCCTCTATGATGGCGTCCGGATGGCGGGCACGAAGCTCGCGGATCAGACCGGCACCTAAAGTATCGCCGGAGACTTCCCCGGCGACGATTCCGATGCGTAAGGGGCGTTGCGACTCAGGCACGAATGATCCCACGTTCATTTTGCTTGAGGAAGTCGATCATGATGCCCACCTCGGGCTGCTTTTCGTTCAGCGCCTCGAGCACGGGAAGCACTTCGGCCACCGTCTTGCCGCTGCGGAAGATTTCCTTGTAGGCCTGCTTGATGGCGGAAATGGCCTCGGCGGAAAAGCCCCGGCGGCGCAGGCCTTCGGAGTTGATGCCGAACGGCTTGGCATAGAGGCCGGCGGCCATCACGTAGGGGGGCACGTCCTTGTTCAGGGCGGCGCAACCGGCGATAAAGGCGTGGCTGCCGACCCGGCCGAACTGGTGGATGGCGGCATGGCCACCGAAGATGACATGGTCGCCGATGTGCACATGCCCGGCCAGGGTGGCGTTGTTGGCGAAGATGCAGTCGTCGCCGATACGGCAGTCGTGGGCCACGTGCACGTTCACCATGAACAGGTTGCGGCTGCCCACCCGGGTGATGCTTTCATCCTGGCTGGTGCCCCGGTGGAAAGTGCAGGATTCACGGATCACGTTGTCGTCACCGATCTCCAGGAAGGTACGCTCGCCGGCGTATTTTTTGTCCTGGCAGTCTTCGCCGATGGAGGCGAACTGGAAGATACGGTTGCGCTGGCCGATGCGGGTCGGCCCCTTGATCACCACATGGGAGCCGATACGACAGCCGTCGCCGATCTCCACTTCGGGTCCGATCAGGGTCCAGGGGCCGATCTCCACACCCTGGCCAATGCTGGCATCGGGGTGGACGATGGCGGTTTCATGGATCACTGCACTCAACTCGGTCACACTCAACCCTCGCGTTTGGCACACATCAGTTCGGCGGAGCACACCAGTTCGCCGTTCACGGTGGCCACACCGGTGAACTTGGCGATGCCGCGGCGCTCCTTCAGGTATTCCACATCCAGGATCAACTGGTCTCCCGGCACCACGGGGCGCTTGAAGCGGGCGTTGTCGATGGAGGCGAAGTAGTACAGCTCGTTCGGTTTGGGCTTGCCGACCATCTTGAAGGCCAGTATGCCGGTGGCCTGGGCCATGGCTTCCAGGATCAGCACGCCGGGAAACACCGGTTTCTGGGGGAAGTGGCCGGTGAACATCGGCTCGTTGAAAGACACGTTCTTGATGCCTCTCAGGGTCTTGCGCTCGGGGCTAATTTCATAATGGGCCACCCGGTCCACCATCAGAAAGGGGTAACGGTGCGGCAACAGTTCCAGGATCTCCTGGATATCCAACTGATTCAGTTCGTTATTCAAAATGTAACCCTACCAATCGCTTAGTCTTTTTTGTCTAGTTGTTTTTCAAGCCGGCTGAGCCGCTTGTGCATGTCGTCGATGCGCATCACCCGCGCCGCCGTTTTGCGCCACTCTTTGTTGGTCTGCAGCGGTATGCCGGAGGAATAGACGCCAGGTTCGGTAATGGGCCGCATCACCATGGCCATGCCGGTGATGGTGACCCCGTCGCAAATCTCCATATGGCCGTTGAAGACCGAAGCGCCGCCAATGATACAATATTTACCGACTTTGAGACTACCGGCCATGATGGTACCACCGGCCATGGCGGTACCATAGCCGATCTCCACGTTGTGGGCGATCTGGCACTGGTTGTCGATGATAACGTTGTCGGCGATGCGGGTATCGCCCAGGGCACCGCGGTCTATGGTGGTGCAGGCGCCGATTTCCACCCGGTTGCCGATCACCACGCCGCCGAGCTGGGGGATCTTGACCCATTCGCCCTTGTTGTTGGCGTAACCGAAGCCGTCGGCGCCGATCACCGCCCCCGACTGCACCAGGCAGTCGCTGCCCAATACCACGTTGTGGTAGAGGGTGACGTTGGCCCACAGCCGGGTACGGGCCCCCAGACGGGTATTTTTGCCGACAAAGCAGCCGGGACCGACGATGACCCCCGCGTCCAGCACCACGCCCGATTCAATCACCGCGTTGGCGCCGATGGCCACGCCCTCGCCCAGCACGGCATCCTCCGCGATGACGGCGCTGGGGTGGATATCCACCGCCGGCGCCGGCGTGGTGTCCAGCCGCTGGGCGGCCAGGGCGAAGCCGAGGTAAGGGTCGGCCATCACCAGGCTGGCCACCGGGCAGGCGACGCTGTCTTCGGCTTTCAGGATCACGGCGGCCGCCTTGGTCTCGGCCAGCAGGTGGCGATACTTGCTGTCCGACAAAAAGGCCACCTCGCCCGGGCCGGCCTTGTCCAGGGTGTTGACCCGGGTGATCTTCACCCCCGGATCGCCCTTCAGCTCGGCACCCAGATGGCCGGCCAGCTCTTGCAGCGTTACGTTCATTGACCCGTCTCTTACTTGCTGACCTTGCTGATCACCTGCTCGGTGATGTCCAGCGAGGGGGATACATAGATGGCGGCACCGCGCTCGATCACCAGTTCCAGCCCCTGGGCCTTGGTGATTTCGTCGATGGCGGTCTTGATGCGCGCCAGCATTTTCTGCCGCTCTTCATGCTCGCGGCGGGCCTGGTCTTCTTCCAGGGAACGGCGCTTCTGCACATAGGCGCCCTGCATCTCGTTCAGCTTTTTCTGGGCATCGGCCTTTTGCTGATCGTTCATAAAGGCCATGTCCTTCTGCTGTTTTTCAACAAAAGTACGGCCGTCGGCTTCCAGTTTCTGCACTTCCTTGACCCGGTTTTCAAACTCTTTCTGCAACTGGTTGGCCACTACCTGTCGCTGGGGCATTTTCTGGAACACCTCGGCGGTGTCCACCACCGCGATCTTGCCGCTCTGGGCCTGGGCCACCCCGGCGCTCAGCACCAGCGCCATTACACCCAACATTTTCATCATTTGTTTCAAGATAACACTCCTGCTTGTAAGCCATATTTTAATCTAGGGTCGATTTCAATCGACCACTCCCAACACCGGCGCCTCGCCCGGTCGAATAAATTCAACCCTACTGTCGCCGAAGACCGATGCCTGGCCCTGTAGGGTCGATTTCAATCGACCACTCCAACCACCACGCCTCGCCCGGTCGAATAAAGTCGACCCCACAGTCTCCGAATTAGAAGGTCCGGCCGATATTGAAGTTGAATACTTCGGTCTTGTCCCCTTCCACCTTCTTGATGGGGGTGGCCAGGGAGAACACCAGCGGCCCCAGGGGCGACAGCCACTGCATGCTGACCCCGGTCGAGGCCCGGAAGTTCGACAGGGAGCCGAAGTCGTAGATCAGCTCGCAACTGCTGACACAATCACTGTCGTAGGCCGTGTACTCGGTATCCCAGACGGTCCCCACGTCCACGAACAGGCTGGTGCGCAGCGAGCGCTGCAGATCCTCGCCGGCGAAGGGAGTCGGCACGATCAGCTCCGCCGAGCCCGCCAGCAGGGCGTTGCCGCCGATGGCGCTGTCGGAGCCGCGCAGACCACTGCCCTCGGGATATATGGCCCGGGGGCCCACCGAGTTGCTCTTGAAGCCGCGCAGGGTGCTGAAACCACCGCCGTAGTAGTTCTCGAAGAAGGGCAGGCGCTGGCTGCCGTTGCTGGCATCGCCGTAGCCGTTGCCGTAGGCGGCGCGGAACTTGCCGTGCAGCACCCAGTTGTGCTCCCGATCGATCGGCAGGTAATGGGCGTCGTCGAAGCTCAGCTTGTAGTACTGCAGATCCGAGCCGGGCACCGCCACCTTGGCGTTCAGGCTCTGGCGGCTGCCGGCGGTGGGGAAAAAGCCCTTGTTCAGGGTGTTGCGGGTCCAGCCGGCGCTGAGGTCGAAGGTGTTGAAGCTGATCTCGTTGCTGCTGTCGACATTGGCGCCGTGCAGGGTCCAGAAGTCGTCCAGCTGCAGGTAGCTGTCTTCCGGCTTGCCCAGGGAGTTGTGCTCGTAACCGGCGCTGAAGTTCAGGCTGTTGGTTTCGTTGATGGGGAAACCGCTGAGCAGGCGGGCGCCGTAGGTGGTGCTGTCGTAGTCGGCCAGGTTGGCGTCCCGCGCCTCGAACTTGCGGTAGTAGAGGCGGCCGCCCAGGCTGACCCCGTCCACGGTGAAGTAGGGGTCGGTGTACTCCAGGGACACGTCCTTGGAGTAGTCGTTCATCTGGGAGTTGATGCCCACCCGGTTGCCGGTGCCGAGGAAGTTGTCCTGCTGCAGGCCGGCCTGGATGCTGAAACCGGAGTCGGTGCCGTAACCCACGCCGAAGTTGATGGAGCCGGCGGGCTGCTCCTTGACGTTCACGTCCAGATCCACCAGGTCTTCTTCACCCGGCACCCGGCGGGTTTCCACCTGCACGTCGGAGAAATAGCCCAGGCGGTTCAGGCGGGTGCGGGACTGCTCGACGTTTTCGCTCGACAGCCAGGTGCCCTCCATCTGCCGCATCTCCCGGCGCAGCACCTCATCCTTGGTGATGATGTTGCCGCTGAAGTTGATGCGACGCACATAGACCCGGTTGCCCGGCTCGATGTTGACCACCAGATCCACCTGTTTGGTGCCTTCGTCGATCTGCGGGAAGGTGCTGATGCGCGGATAGGCGTAGCCGAAGCGGCCCAGGAACTTGGACAGCACTTCCTCCATATGGGCCACGTCGGCGGCGGAGTAGAGATCCCCCGCCTGCACCGGCACCAGGGCCTCCAGCTCGCTGCGGCGGTCGATCAGATCCCCGCGCAGGCTGACGCCGGACACCCGGTACTGCTCGCCCTCCTCCACGTTCAGGGTGATGTAAACCCCTTCCCGGTCGGGGGACATGGACACCTGGGTGGAGGTGACTTCCGCCTTGAGATAGCCCCTGTCCCGGTAGTAGGAACGCAGGGTCTCGATGTCGCCGGCCAGCTTCTGTTTCTGGTAGCGCTGGTCGGCCATAAAGTTCCACCAGGGCACGCTGTCGGACAGCTGCAACTGGGCCAGCAGCTGCTCTTCGCTGAAGGCCTTGTTGCCGACGATGTTGATCTGCTTGATCTCGGCGGCCGGGCCTTCCACGAATTCAAACTTCAGATCCACCCGGTTGCGGGGCAGCGGCGTCAGCACCGCCTTGACCTGGGCGGAGTACTTGCCCACCCCGTAATAGAAATCTTCCAGCCCCTTCTCGAGCGAGCTCAGGGTGGTGCGATCCAGCGGCTCGCCCACCCGCACCCCGGCGCCCTCGAGGCTTTCCATGAGCTGGGCTTCCTTGATTTCCTTGTTGCCGCTGAAGCTGATGCCCGCGATGGTGGGCCGCTCGGTCACCTGCACCACCAGCACGTCGCCATCGCGCAGCAGCTGAACATCCTCGAAGTTGCCGGAGGCATAGAGGCTCTTGATCGCCTCGGACAGACGGGCGGCGTCCACTTCCTCGCCCACCCGCACCGGCAGGCTGAGCAGGGCGGCCCCCAGGGTGACCCGCTGCAAGCCGTTGATCTGGATGTCCTGCACCACAAAGGGGGTCATGTCACCCTGTGCCTGGGCCAGCAGGCTGGCTCCCAGCAGGCAGGAGGCCACAAGCGTTTTTTTGACTGTCATTATTAGACGTTATCCTTGTGTCGTTCGCCCTAGAGGCGAGCAAAATCATTGAACAGCGCCAGCCCCATCAGCATCAGCAGCAGGGCAGCCCCAATCTTGAACCCGATTTCCTGTATTTTTTCCGGCACCGGCCGCCCGGTGACCGCTTCCACCAGATAAAACAGCAGGTGGCCACCGTCCAGCACCGGCAAGGGCAACAGGTTGATGATGCCCAGATTCACGCTCACCAACGCCAGGAAGGCAAGGAAATACACCAGCCCGAATTCGGCACTGACCCCGGCCCCCTTGGCGATGGAGATGGGGCCGCTCAGGTTGTCGACCGATACGATACCGGTAAGCAGCTTGCCGATCATCTTGAAGGTGAGCACCGTCAGCTCCCAGGTGCGCTGGAGGCCCGCCCCGATGGCCGCCACCGGGCCATAGCTGAGTTCGAACCGGTATTGCTCGGCCACCGGCAGCACCTCCGGCGCCAGGCCGGCATAGCCGATCACCCGCTCCCGGCTTTCCCGCCGCTCCGGGGTCAGGGTCAAACCCACTGTCTGACCTTCACGATTCAACAAGAGTTCCATCGGCTGCTCGGGAGCAGCCTGGATCAGCTCCACCACCTGGTTCCAGTGTGCCAGGGGTTCACCGTCCAGCGCCTGCAGGGTATCGCCGGGTTGAACCCCGGCCAGGGCCGCCGGCCCGCCGCTCACCACCTCGGCCACGGTCAGGGTCAGCTCCGGCCCCACCGGCACCAGTCCCAGGGCGGCGATGGGCGAGGTTTCGTCCGGGTTGAACTGCCACTGCTCAAGCGGTATCCGGTATTCCCGGCGCTGGCCGTAGCCGTCTTCGGCCTCGAAACGGGTCTGGGATTCCCCCAGGCGGCCGATCAGGGCGAAATTCACGTCTTCCCAGGTACGGACGCGCTTGCCGTCGATGGCCACGATTTCCATGCCCGGGGCCAGGCCGCCCTGGGCCGCCGGCGAGCCGGGCGTTACCTCGTTCAGCACCGGCTTGACCGCCGGCACCCCTATCATGAACATCAGCCAGAAGGCGAACACCGCAAACAGGAAATTGGCCATGGGCCCGGCCACCACTATCGCCATCCGCGCCCATACCGACTTGCTGTCGAACGCCTGGTGGCGCTGCTCGGGTGGGATCTCGTCCACCCGGCCATCCAGCATCTTCACATAACCGCCGAGCGGGATCATGGCCACCACGTACTCGGTGCCATCCTTGCCCATACGGCGCCAGATCGGCTTGCCGAAGCCGATGGAAAATCGCTCTACCTTCACCCCGTTGCGCCGGGCCACCCAGAAGTGGCCGAACTCATGCACCGCCACCAGGATGCCGAGGGCGACGATAAAGGCGCCCAGGTTCCACAATACGCCTGTCATCACCGTCTCCTGATTATCTCTGTTGCACTACGACGGGCCTGGTCATCCAGCGCGAGGATGTCGTCCAGGCTGCCTACCCTGGTCAGCCCCAGGTTTTGCACCACCGTTTCATTTACCGCCGCTATGCCCATATAGTCCAGCCCGCCGGCCAGGAAGGCGGCCACCGCCTCTTCGTTGGCGGCATTGAGCGCCGTGGTGGCGCCCTGCCCCGCCGCGCAGGCCTCGATGGCGAGCCGCAGGCAGGGATACCGGGCCATGTCCGGCGCCATAAAGGTCAGCTCCCCCAGGCGGCAGAAGTCCAGCGGCGCCACCCCCGAGCTGATGCGCTCCGGCCAGCCCAGGGCATGGGCGATGGGGGTCATCATATCCGGCTGGCCCAGCTGGGCCAAGACGGAACCGTCCGAGTACTGCACCATCGAATGGATCACCGACTGGGGATGCACCAGCACCTCCAGTTGTTCGGGCGGGGCATTGAACAGCCAGCGCGCCTCTATGTATTCCAGCCCCTTGTTCATCATGGTGGCCGAGTCCACCGAAATCTTGGGCCCCATCGACCAGTTGGGATGCGCCACCGCCTGGGCCGGGGTCACCGCCGCCAGTTCCGCCAGCGGCGTGTAGCGGAAAGGCCCGCCGGAGCCGGTGAGCAGTATCTTGCCGATGCCGGCCTCCCTCAGGCTGCCCCGTCCCGGCGTTTGCTGCAACTCGGCCGGCAGGCACTGGAAGATGGCGTTGTGTTCGCTGTCCACCGGCAGCAACCGGGCCCCGTGCCGGTGCACCGCCTCGATGAACAGTTCGCCGCTCATCACCAGCGCTTCCTTGTTGGCCAGCAGCACCCGCTTGCCGGCCCGCACCGCCGCCAGGGTGGGCAGCAGGCCGGCGGCACCGACAATGGCCGCCATCACGCAGCCGACCTCGGGCTCCGCCGCCACCTCGCACAGGGCCGCGGGCCCGCTCAGCACCTGGGTGGAGGAGCCCAGCTCCGCCAGCCGGCGACGCAGTTCGCACGCCGCCTGCTCGTCGGCCATCACCGCGTAGCGGGGACCGAACTCCAGGCAGTCGGCCAGCATCCTGTCCACCTGCCGGCTGGCGGTGAGCGCGAATACCGAGAACCGCGCCGGATGGCGCCGCACCACGCCCAGGGTGCTCTGGCCGATGGAGCCGGTGGCACCCAGTATGGTCAGCCTTTCCATGCTCAGCCCCGCCCCATCAACTGCACAACTACAATAAAGACCGGCAAGGCGGCGGTAAGACTGTCAATTCGATCCATGATGCCGCCATGGCCCGGCAGTATCTGGCCGGAATCCTTGATGCCGGCCTCCCGCTTGAACATGCTCTCCACCAGATCGCCCAGCACCGAGGCGAACACCGCCACCACCGAGGCCAGCAGCAGGACGCCGCTTTCCCGCCACGGCAGGCCCAGGGCCTGGGTCACCACCAGGGCCAGCAGGCTGGCGGCGGCCACCCCGCCCAGCATGCCTTCGATGGTTTTGCCCGGGCTGACCCGCGGGCACAGCTTGTGGCGGCCCATGGCCTTGCCCACGAAATAGGCGCCGGTGTCCGCCGCCCATACCAGGGACATCACGAACAGCAGCAGCCAGGCGCCGAAATAGGGATTCTGCTCATACTGGTAACTGCGCAGCACCAGCAGGGCCCAGAAGAAGGGGATCAGGCTCATCAGGGCGAACAGCGCCTTCAGCCAGAGGTGATCGCGCCAGAGGGCGGCGGAGCGGGGATAGGCCAGCACCAATCCCAGGGCCAGCAGCCACCACAGGGCGCCGCCATAGAGTACCGCCGCCACCCAGGGGTGCAGCCCGGCGGCCCAGATCTGCGCGATGGGGACCGACGCCATCAGGGCGATCAGGACCAGGGCCAGGGAAACCATCACCACATTGGCCTTGCGGACATCGATAAAGCGCCCCCATTCCCGGCCGGCCAGCAGGAAGACACCGGTGGCGAACAGGGCGAAGAACGGCAGCGGCAACAGGAAAATGGCGGCCAGCACCAGGGGGATCAGGCACAGGGCCGTTATGATTCTAAGCTTCAGCAAGCAATATCCTCTCTTATTGAAATTTCAATCGACCGTCCCAGCCACGGTGCCGCACCCGGTCGAATAAATTCGACCCTACTCTCGGATTCCCGCCAGCCTCACGCCTCGCGCTCCGCCACCAGGGCACGGATCTGCGCCCCGGTGCAGCCGAAGCGACGCTCCCGCTCCACGAAGGCGGCCACCGCCTCGCTGAACGACTCCTCGCCGAAGTCGGGCCAGAGCACGGGGGTGAAATACAACTCGGCATAGGCCAGTTGCCAAAGCAAAAAGTTGCTGATGCGCTGCTCGCCCCCGGTGCGGATCAGCAGATCCACCGGTGCCAGATCGGCCAGTTGCATGTGCGCGTCCAGCTGTTGTTCGGTAATGTCGCCCGGGGCCAGCTCGCCGGCGGCCACCCGTTCAGCCAGGCGGCGCGCCGCCTGGGCGATGTCCCAGCGCCCGCCGTAATTGGCGGCGATATTGAGGGTCAGGCCGGTATTGGCTGCGGTCAAGGCCTCGGCATCGGCAATCTTGCGCTGCAGGTGGTCGCTGAAGGCACCGCGCTCGCCGATGATGCGCAGGCGGATATTGTTGCGGTGCAGCTTGCGCACCTCGGAACCCAATACGGCGATAAAGAGGCCCATCAGGGCGCTGACTTCCTCTTCCGGGCGGCGCCAGTTCTCGCTGGAAAAGGCGAACAGGGTGAGGGCATCGAGGCCGAGCTTGTAGGCAAAGGTGACCGCCTCGCGCACCGCCTTGACCCCGGCCTTGTGGCCGCTTACCCGGAACTTGCCGCGCTGCTCGGCCCAACGGCCGTTGCCGTCCATGATGATGGCGACGTGGCGGGGTAGCTGGGATGGCTCCTTGAATGCTGCCGTGGTTGGCATTGAATCACTCCTGCACAAAGACAAACGCCGTGCAGGCAGCTACACGGCGTCGGCTACTATACCTGATGTAAGTATCAGATTTCCATTAACTCTTTCTCTTTGGCGGCGAGGGCTTCGTCCACCTGCTTGATGTAGAGATCGGTCAGTTTCTGGATATCGTCCTGGGCGCGGCGGTCGTCGTCCTCGGAAATTTCCTTCTCTTTCAACAGCGCTTTCAGATCACCGTTGGCATCGCGACGGATGTTGCGGATGGCCACCCGGCCCTGTTCGGCTTCATGACGGACCACCTTGATCAGATCCTTGCGGCGCTCTTCGTTCAGCGGCGGCAGCGGAATGCGGATGGTGGTACCGGCGCTGGAAGGGTTCAGGCCCAGGTCGGAACTCATGATGGCCTTTTCCACCGCCTGGATCATGGAGCGGTCGAACACCGTCACCGCCAGGGTACGGGAGTCTTCGGTGGTGATGTTGCCCACCTGCTTGAGCGGGGTGGAGCTGCCGTAGTAGTCCACGTAGATGGTGTCGAGCAGGCTGGGATGGGCCCGGCCGGTGCGCACCTTGTTCATCTGGGTTTTCAGCGCTTCCACGCTTTTTTCCATCCGCACCTTGGCGTCGTTCTTAATGTCGTTAATCACAGTCGTTATCCTCTTTGGTCCTGGGTGAAGTGTCAGGCGTGAGGCGTGAGGAGCAACATGAAGTGCGAGGGGAAATTCGCCTCACGCCTCCCGCCTGACACCTCACTCCACAGAGTTACTTGCGGCAGATAAGGGTGCCTTCGGTTTCCCCCATCACGGCGCGGCGCAGCGCACCCGGCTTATTCATATTAAAGACCCGGATCGGCAGGTTGTGATCCCGCGCCAGGGTAAAGGCGGCCAGATCCATCACCTTGAGCTCCTTTTCCAGCACGTCGCTGTAGTCGAGATGGTGGAACAGCTCCGCCTCGGGGTTCTTCATGGGATCTTCGCTGAACACGCCGTCAACCTTGGTGGCCTTGAGTACCACGTCGGCCTCGATTTCGATGCCGCGCAGGCAGGCGGCGGAGTCGGTGGTGAAGAAGGGGTTGCCGGTGCCGGCGGAGAAGATCACCACCCGCCCCTTGCGCAGCAGGCTGATGGCTTCCGCCCAGTTGTAGCTGTCGCACATGCCTTCCAGGGTAATGGCGGACATCAGGCGAGCATTCACATAAGCACGGTGCAGGGCATCACGCATGGCCAGTCCGTTCATCACGGTCGCCAACATACCCATGTGGTCGCCCACCACGCGGTTCATTCCCGCCTTGGCCAGGCCCGCACCACGGAACAGGTTGCCGCCGCCGATCACCAGGCCGACCTGAACGCCCAATTCAACCAGTTCCTTGATTTCCTGCGCCATACGCTCCAGTACGGCGGGGTCGATACCAAAGCCTTCCTCTCCTTGCAGCGCTTCGCCGCTGAGTTTGAGAAGAATGCGTCTGTATGCGGGTTTGGGATTGGTACTCATGCTTTTCTATTCCTG
Organism: Zobellella denitrificans; assembly: GCF_002407485.1. NCBI lineage: Bacteria > Pseudomonadati > Pseudomonadota > Gammaproteobacteria > Aeromonadales > Aeromonadaceae > Zobellella > Zobellella denitrificans. The sequence continues at coordinate 2,764,493 of NZ_CP012621.1, forward strand.
GTCATAGAAAGACCGCGACGGGTGTCGCGGTCTGGATAGCACTAAATGGCGGGAATTAACCCTTGGCGGCGGCGATTTGCGCCTGAACTTCGGCGGCGAAGTCTTCTTCTTTACGCTCGATGCCTTCACCCACTTCGAAGCGGACGAAGCCCAGGGCGTCGGCGCCTTTCTGCTTCAGTACGTCGGCAACGGAGACGGACGGATCCTTGACGAAGGGCTGACCGGTGAGGGAGATCTCGCCGGTGAACTTCTTCATGCGGCCTTCAACCATCTTCTCGGCGATGTCTTTCGGCTTGCCGGAGTTGACGGCGATGTCCACCTGGATTTCGCGCTCTTTGGCCACCACTTCGTCGGACACGTCTTCGGGCTTGACGAACTGCGGGCTGCAGGCAGCCACGTGCATGGCCACGTCTTTGGCCACTTCTTCGTCACCGCCTTTCAGGTTGACGATAACGCCGATGCGGGTGCCGTGCAGGTAGGTGGTCAGGTTGTCGCCTTCCACCAGCACGATGCGGCGCAGGCTCATGTTCTCGCCGATCTTGGCGATCAGGTTGGTGAGGGTGGTTTCCACGCTCTCGCCATTCTCGAACTCGGCAGCCTTCAGGGCGTCCAGATCGTTGATCTTGTTGGCCAGGGCGATGTCGGCCACTTTCTCGCCGAAGGCGCGGAAGCCGGCGTCCTTGGCAACGAAGTCGGTTTCGCTGTTCAGTTCGATCATCACGGCGGTGTTACCAGCCTGGCGCACCAGGATGACGCCTTCGGCGGCGATGCGGCCGGCTTTCTTGGCGGCTTTGGCCTGGCCGGACTTGCGCATGTCTTCGATGGCCTTCTCGATGTCGCCATTGGCTTCGATCAGGGCTTTTTTACAATCCATCATGCCGGCGCCAGTGCGCTCACGCAGTTCTTTTACCAGGGCGGCGGAAATATTTGCCATCTCTAATATCCTCGGTCTTGGTCTACAAGAAAACAGGGGCACAAGGCCCCCGTTAACCCATTACTTGCGTATGGTTAATAAAGGCTCGAGCTCTTCGCTCAGACTTTATTATTCTTCAACGACGTAGTTGTCTTCGGCTTGCACGGCCAAGTCTTGCGCACGGGCGGTGGTCACGGCGTCAGCAGCGGCGTTCAGGTACAGCTGAACGGCGCGGATGGCGTCATCGTTACCGGGAACGATGTAGTCGATGCCGTCCGGGTTAGAGTTGGTGTCCACTACCGCAACCACAGGAATGCCCAGGTTGTTGGCTTCCTTGATGGCGATGTGTTCGTGATCGGCGTCGATGACGAACAGTACGTCGGGCAGACCGCCCATGTCCTTGATACCGCCCAGGGACTTCTCCAGCTTCTCCATTTCGCGAGTACGCATCAGCGCCTCTTTCTTGGTCAGCTTGTCGAAGGTGCCGTCTTGAGACTGGGTTTCCAGCTCTTTCAGGCGGCTGATGGATTGACGTACGGTTTTCCAGTTGGTCAGCATGCCACCCAGCCAGCGGTGGTTGACATAGAACTGATCACACTTGGTAGCGGCTTCTTTAACGGCTTCAGAGGCTGCGCGCTTGGTACCAACAAACAGGATCTTGCCCTTGCGGGAGGCAACGCTGCCCAGGTAGTTCAGGGCGTCGTTGAACATAGGTACTGTTTTTTCCAGGTTGATGATGTGAACCCGGTTGCTGGCGCCGAAAATAAAGGGCTTCATCTTGGGGTTCCAGAAACGGGTCTGGTGACCGAAGTGAACGCCGGCTTTCAGCATGTCGCGCATAGAAACTTGTGCCATGATTTCCTCTAAATAGTGTATTGGGTTAGGCCTCCACACATCCCATGGCTCCGACCCGAAGGCACCCTGGAGCATGTGCCGATGTGTGTGTGTGTTAAAAAGTGAATGTGTCGTGAGCGGCCAAACCGGCAGGCATGGCTGTCACGGCGCGCTTTATACCATGAAAGTGCGCCGCGCGCCAGTACGAGCGCGAGGCAAGGCAAGACCGCCACTAGAAGTTGAACCCGCTTGCGGTTACACTTTTGCCCCTTCAACGGCATGGCCGACAGCCGCCCCGAGCGACACGGATGCGACAAAACCGGGCACCCACATCACAGAGACGAGTTTAATGAGCATAGTCATAAAAACCCCGGAAGAAATAGAAAAGATGCGCGTGGCCGGCCGCCTGGCCGCCGAGGTGCTGGAAATGATCGAGCCTTACGTCAAGGCCGGCGTCACCACCGACGAGCTGAACCAGATTTGCCATGACTATATCGTCAACGAACAGCAGGCGATTCCGGCGCCGCTCAACTACCACGGCTTTCCCAAGTCCATCTGTACCTCGGTCAACCATGTGATCTGCCACGGCATTCCGTCCGACAAGAAACTGAAGGACGGCGACATCATCAATATCGACATCACGGTGATCAAGGACGGCTACCACGGCGATACCTCCAGGATGTTTTTTGTGGGCAAGCCCAGCATCATGGCCGAGCGGTTGTGCCGGGTGACCCAGGAATGCATGGAACTCGGCATCAAGATGGTGAAGCACGGGGTGCGCCTGGGCGACATCGGCGCCGCCATCCAGCAGCATGCGGAAGCCCACCACTACTCGGTGGTACGGGAATACTGCGGCCACGGCATCGGCCGTGAGTTCCACGAGGAGCCCCAGGTGCTGCACTACGGCAAGCCGGGCACCGGCGAAGTGCTGCAGGCCGGCATGTGCCTGACCATAGAGCCGATGATCAACGTGGGCAAACGCCACAGCAAGATGCTGGGCGATGGCTGGACCGTGGTGACCAAGGACCGCAGCCTGTCGGCCCAGTACGAGCACACCATACTGGTGACCGAGGACGGCTGCGAAGTGCTGACCCTGCGCAAGGACGACCATCTGCCGCGTATTATCAAGGCGTGAGGCGTGAGGCTGCTTAGCCAACGACCAACATGTCTCCAGCTTTTTTCAGCCTTGAAGGCGTACGCCGTCCCCTGGAGCGCAGGCGGCTCACCTGCCTTCCCGCGAAGCGGGAACCGCTAAACCGTTTGGTCGACTTCAGTCGACCAAACGCCACACCCAAGCCACAGGCGTAACCCCCAACGGTCGAATAAATTCGACCCTACAGACCCAATGCCACACCCACACCACGGCATGACACCCATGCGGGCGGGCCGCCCGCGCCCCAATGAACCGTGCAAAACCTCGGCTATAGCGGCGTACGCCGTACCCTGGAGCGCAGGCGGCTCGCCTGCTTTCCCGCACAGCGGGAACCGCTAAACCGTAGGGTCGAATTTATTCGACCGGACCACGGCGCCGGTGGCGGGACGGTCCACTGAAGTGGACCCTACGGACGGAGGTGTCTGTTGGGTCGACTTCAGTCGACCAAACGCCACACCCAAGCCACAGGCGTAACCCCCAACGGTCGAATAAATTCGACCCTACAGACCCAATGCCACACCCAAGCCACGGCGTCATACCCCAACGGTCGAATAAATTCGACCCTACAGACCCAATGCCACACCCACACCACGGCATGACACCCATGCGGGCGGGCCGCCCGCGCCCCAATGCCCCGTGCAAACCCTCGGCTATAGAGGCGTACGCCGTCCCCTGGAGCGCAGGCGGCTCGCCTGCTTTTCCGCGAAGCGGGAACCGCTAAACCGTAGGGTCGAATTTATTCGACCGGACCACGGCGCCGGTGGCGGGACGGTCCACTGAAGTGGACCCTACGGACGGAGGTGTCTGTTGGGTCGACTTCAGTCGACCAAACGCCACACCCAAGCCACGGCGTCATACCCCAACGGTCGAATAAATTCGACCCTACAGACCCAATGCCACACCCACACCACGGCATGACACCCATGCGGGCGGGCCGCCCGCGCCCCAATGCCCCGTGCAAACCCTCGGCTATAGAGGCGTACGCCCCCTCTTTACATATTCACCACTATGTCCTCGGCGAATTCCGAGCACTTGCGCAGGATGGCGCCTTCCATCAGCCGCTCGAAGTCGTAGGTGACCGTCTTGTTGGCGATGGCCCCTTCCATGCCCTTGATGATGAGATCGGCGGCTTCCACCCAGCCCAGGTGGCGCAACATCATCTCGGCGGAAAGGATAAGCGAGCCCGGGTTGACCTTGTCCTGCCCCGCGTACTTGGGCGCGGTGCCGTGGGTAGCCTCGAACAGCGCCACTCCGTCGCCGATATTGGCGCCGGGGGCGATGCCGATACCGCCCACCTGGGCCGCCAGGGCGTCGGAGATATAGTCGCCGTTGAGGTTCATGCAGGCGATCACGTCATACTCGGCCGGACGCAACAGGATCTGCTGCAGAAAGGCGTCGGCGATCACGTCCTTGACCACGATCTCCCGGCCGTTGTTCGGGTTCTTGAAGGCGCACCAGGGGCCGCCGTCGATAAGTTCTGCCCCGAATTCCTCCCGCGCCAGCTCGTAGCCCCAGTCCTTGAAGGCGCCTTCGGTGAACTTCATGATATTGCCCTTGTGCACCAGGGTGACCGAGTCGCGGTTGTTGTCGACCGCGTACTGCAGGGCGGCCCGCACCAGGCGGCGGCTGCCTTCGCGGGAGGCAGGCTTGATACCGATGCCGCAATCCTCGGGGAAGCGGATTTTCTGCACTCCCATCTCATCGCGCAGGAAGTCGATGACCTTTTGGGCCTCGGGGCTGCCGGCCTTCCATTCGATACCGGCGTAGATGTCTTCGCTGTTCTCGCGGAAGATCACCATGTCGGTGAGTTCGGGCTGTTTCAGCGGGCTGGGGGTACCCTGGTAATAACGCACCGGGCGCAGGCAGACATAAAGGTCCAGCTCCTGGCGCAGGGCCACGTTGAGCGAGCGGATGCCTCCGCCCACCGGGGTGGTCAGCGGCCCCTTGATCGCCACATGATAGTCGCGGATAAAGTCGAGGGTTTCTTCCGGCAGCCAGGTGTTCTCGCCATAAACCCGGGTGGATTTTTCGCCGGTGTAGATCTCCATCCAGCTGATCTTGCGCTCGCCGCCGTAGGCCTTGGCCACGGCCGCATCCACCACCCGCAGCATCGCCGGGGTGATGTCCACCCCGATGCCGTCGCCTTCGATAAAGGGAATGATGGGATCCCGGGGGACCACCAGCTTGCCGTCGGCATCCAGGGTGATCTTTTGTCCGTCCGTTGGCACCGTCACTTTTGATGTCATGGCTTTCTCCTGGCTTGTTGATATTGAATTATTACCGGAGCGCAGGCGGGTGGGCCGCGCTCCATTGGACGCACCGCACGCCACATAGGCCCTGGCATCATAGGTTAAAGATCCGGCTATTAATATTGGCCCAGTCACAGTTCCGGGGACCTGTCATTCGCCGGCCGGGGCGCACTCTGTTATGCTGAACCCCCTGTTTCATCAAGCATTTTCACCATGAAGACCAGAAGACCCCGTCCCGCACCCCGACCAAAGTCTAACAGGCCGCCGGCCGGGCCGCCGACCACGCTGCTGTTCAACAAGCCCTATATGGTGCTGTGCCAGTTTACCGACGGCGATGGCCGTCAGACCCTGGCCGACTATGTGGACGTGCCCGGTGTCTACGCCGCCGGCCGGCTGGACCGGGACAGCGAGGGCCTGCTGGTGCTGACCAACGACGGCGCCCTCAACGCCCGCCTGACCCAACCCGGACGCAAGACCGAAAAGACCTATTGGGTGCAGGTGGAGGGTGTGCCCACCGACGCGGACCTCGAACGTCTGCGCCAGGGGGTGGAATTGAACGACGGCCCCACCCTGCCGGCCAGGGTCCGGTTGATGGCCGAGCCCGCGGTATGGCCGCGGGTGCCGCCCATCCGCGAGCGCCAGGCCATTCCCACCAGCTGGCTGGAGATCAAAATCACCGAGGGACGCAACCGCCAGGTGCGGCGCATGACCGCCCATATCGGCTTTCCCACCCTGCGCCTGATCCGCTATGCCATGGGCGACTGGACCCTGGGCGAGCTGCAGCCCGGACAATGGAGGCAGCTATGAGCCATGCGGTCACCCTGGCGGTGATAGTGCGTGCCGGCGAGCGCTTTTTGATGGTGGAAGAGTGGCAGCAGGGGCGCATCATGTTCAACCAGCCCGCCGGCCACCTGGAGCCGGGCGAGGATCTGCTGGCCGGCGCCCGCCGCGAATTGCTGGAAGAAACCGGCCTTGCCCTGCCCATCGAGCAGGCGGTGGGCATCTACCAGTACCAGGCGCCGGACAGCGGCAAGCACTTCGTGCGCTTTACCTTCTGTGTGGAGGTGGCCGAGCCGCTGGCCACCCATCCCCAGGATCCGGACGGCGACATCATCCGCTGCCACTGGCTGACCCTGGCCGAGATCGAGGCCCTGGGCAGCCAGCTGCGCAGCCCGCTTATTCTCGCCTCGTTCCGGGATTACCTGGCCGGGGCACGCTTTCCGCTGGACGCGTTGAAGAGCGTGAGGGGTAAGGGGTGAGGCGTGAGGCGTGAGGGGTGCGCCTCCCCCCTTACGTCACAACGCCTCCCCCTGGCGGCATTTGTCTGGTAAAATGCCGCCCGTTTTGCTAACAGGTAACGGGCGCGTATGAGCGATAACAGTCAGCTAAAAGTGATTGTCGGCATGTCCGGCGGTGTGGATTCCTCGGTGTCGGCCTGGCTGCTGCAACAGCAGGGCTACCAGGTGGAAGGCCTGTTCATGAAGAACTGGGAAGAAGACGACACCGACGAGTACTGCTCCGCCGCCGAGGATCTGCGCGATGCCCAGGCGGTGTGCGACAAGCTCGGCATCGAGCTTCACACCATCAACTTCGCCGCCGAGTACTGGGACAACGTGTTCGAGCACTTCCTGGCCGAGTACCAGGCCGGGCGCACGCCCAACCCGGACATCCTGTGCAACAAGGAAATCAAGTTCAAGGCCTTCCTGGAATTCGCCGCCGAGGATCTGGGCGCCGACTATATCGCCACCGGCCACTACGTGCGCCGCAGCTTCGACGACCAGCCCAAACTGCTGCGCGGCCTCGACGGCAACAAGGATCAGAGCTACTTCCTCTATACCCTGAGCTCCCGGCAGGTGGCCAAGAGCCTGTTCCCGGTGGGCGAGCTGGAAAAGCCCGAGGTGCGCCGCATCGCCGAACAGCTCGGCCTGGTGACCGCCAAGAAGAAGGACTCCACCGGCATCTGCTTTATCGGCGAGCGCAAATTCCGCGACTTTCTGGCCCGCTACCTGCCCGCCCAGCCGGGCAACATTGAAACCGTGGCCGGCGAGGTCATCGGCACGCACCAGGGGCTGATGTACCACACCCTGGGCCAGCGCAAGGGCCTTGGCATCGGCGGCCTCAAAAACGCCACCGACGATCCCTGGTATGTGGTGGACAAGGATCTGGAGCGCAACGTGCTGGTGGTGGCCCAGGGCGATCATCCCCGTCTCTATTCCCATGGCCTTATCGCCCGCCAGCTGCACTGGGTGGACCGCCAGCCGGTCACGGCCCCCATGCGCTGTACGGTGAAAACCCGCTACCGCCAGGCCGACATTCCCTGCCTGGTGGAGCCGGTGGACGCCGACACCATCAGGGTGACCTTCGACAGCCCCCAGGCCGCGGTGACGCCGGGACAGTCCGCCGTATTCTACCAGGGCGAGGTCTGCCTGGGCGGTGGCATCATCGAAACCCGATTCAGTCAGGAGCAAGCGTGAGCAAGAGTCTGGAAAATCAAACCCTGGCCTTCGCCGGCATCTGCCAGGCGGTCAGCCTGGTGCAGCAGGTGGCCCGCCAGGGCAGCATTGAAGATAAAGAGGTGTTCAAGGCCACCCTCAACAGCATTCTGGTCACCGATGCCGAGCGCTCGGAAGACATTTACGGCGGTCATCCCCAGTTGCATCTGGGCTACCAGACCCTGATAGAACAATTGAGCACCGACAGCGCCCAGAAAAACGCCGAACTCACCCGCTACCTGGTGGGCCTGGTGGCGCTGGAGCGCAAGCTGGCCCGCCGCCGCGACCTGCTGTCCATGCTGGGCGAGCGCATCAGCCAGGTCAAGCGCCAGCTGCACCACTTCGAGCTGCTCGACGAGCAGGTGCTGGCCAACCTGGCGAGCATCTACAGCGACATCATCAGCCCCCTGGGGCCGCGCATCCAGGTGGCGGGCAACCCCGGCTACCTGCAGCAGCCCCTGGTGCAGCACCAGATCCGCGCCCTGCTGCTGGCCGGCATCCGCAGCGCGGTGCTGTGGCGCCAGCTCGGCGGCAAGCGCCGCCATATCCTGTTTTCGCGCAAGCGGCTGGTGGCCCAGGCCCAGGCCGCGCTGCGCTATTAAGCTATCCTTAGTTACCCCCCAACCTTCAGGAGTCCTTGTTCATGGAATTGTCAGCATTAACGGCCATTTCCCCGGTCGATGGCCGTTACGGCAGCAAAACTGAGGCGCTGCGCGCCATTTTTTCCGAGTTCGGTCTGTTGCGTTTCCGCGTGGAAGTGGAAGTCCGCTGGCTGCAGGCCCTGGCCGAGCATGCTGAAATCACCGAGGTGCCCGCCCTGTCCGCCGAGGCCAATGCCCTGCTCGACCGCATTGTCGCCGAGTTCAACGAGGCCGACGGCCAGCGCATCAAGGACATCGAGCGCACCACCAACCATGACGTGAAGGCGGTGGAATACTTCCTGAAGGAAAAGGTCGAGGCCCTGCCCGAGCTGGCGGCGGTGAGCGAGTTCATCCACTTCGCCTGCACCAGCGAGGACATCAACAACAACGCCCACGCCCTGATGCTGAAGGCCGCCCGGGAAGAAGTGATCGCCCCCTACTGCCGTGAGCTTATCGATGCGGTCAAGCAGCTGGCCCGCCAGTACCGGGACGTGCCCATGCTGAGCCGCACCCACGGTCAGCCCGCCTCGCCCACCACCCTGGGCAAGGAAATGGCCAACGTGGCCTACCGGCTGGAGCGCCAGTTCAAGCAGATCCTGGCGGTGGAGCTGCTGGCCAAGATCAACGGCGCCGTGGGCAACTACAACGCCCATATGTCCGCCTATCCGGAAGTGGACTGGCACACCTTCGCCGAGCGCTTCGTCACCCGCCTGGGTCTGACCTGGAACCCCTACACCACCCAGATCGAGCCCCACGACTACATTGCCGAGCTGTTCGACGCCCTGGCCCGCTTCAACACCATCCTCATCGACTTCGATCGGGATATCTGGGGCTACATCTCCGTGGGCTACTTCAAGCAGCGTACCGTGGCCGGTGAAATCGGCTCCAGCACCATGCCGCACAAGGTCAACCCCATCGACTTCGAAAACTCCGAAGGCAACCTGGGCCTGGCCAACGCCGTGTTCAACCACCTGGCCGCCAAGCTGCCCATCTCCCGCTGGCAGCGGGATCTGACCGACAGCACGGTGCTGCGCAACCTGGGCGTGGCGGTGGGCTATTCGCTTATCGCCTACCAGGCCACCCTCAAGGGCATCAGCAAGCTGGAAGCCAACCCCCAGGCGCTGGCCGACGATCTGGATCAGAACTGGGAAGTGCTGGCCGAGCCGGTGCAGACGGTGATGCGCCGCTACGGTATCGAAAAGCCCTACGAGAAGCTCAAGGAGCTAACCCGCGGCAAGCGGGTGGACGCCGAGGGCATGCGCGCCTTTATCGACGGCCTGGAACTGCCCGAGCCGGTGAAGGCCGAGCTTAAAAAGCTGACCCCGGCCAACTACATCGGCCGCGCCGTCAAACTGACCGACGAGCTGAAGTAACAGCGTAATGGGTTAGGTGACAGGGGTGAGGCGTAATCCTCACCCCTCACCCCTCACCCCTCACCCCTCACCATCATTCCCTTCCCCGCCGCGCCTTGGCATAATACTTCGCTATTCTTTAAGCATCCTTCCCACTCCGGCAGGCCCCCATGCACAGCGCACTCAAACTGGATATAGAACACTTTCTCGCCCACGACTGGCAACGCCGGCCGTTGCTGATCAAGGCCGGCCTGCCCGGTTTCGAGGATCCGCTCAGCCCGGACGAGCTGGCCGGACTGGCACTGGAGCCACACATCGAGTCCCGCCGGGTATGGCGCGAAGCCGGGCGCTGGCAGGCGGAGACCGGCCCCTTCGACAGCTACGATCACCTGGGCGAAAAAGACTGGACCCTGCTGGTACAGGCGGTCAACCAGTGGCATCCGGCGGTGCAGGACATCGCCGAGGAATTCCGCTTTATCCCCGGCTGGCGCTTCGACGACGTCATGGTGAGCTTCTCCACCCCGGGCGGCGGTGTCGGCCCCCATATCGATCAGTACGGCGTCTTTATCATCCAGGGTGAAGGCCGTCGCCACTGGCGGGTGGGCAAACAGCAACGCCTGAAGGAGTTTGCCGCCCACGGCGCCCTGCGCCATTGCGAAGCCTTCGAGGCGGAGATCGACGAGGTGCTGGAGCCCGGCGACATCCTCTATATCCCCCCCGGCTGCCCCCACGAAGGTTATGCGGTGACGCCGGCGCTCAACTATTCGGTGGGCTTTCGCGCCCCCGACGCCCGGGATCTGATCTCGAGCTTCGCCGACCACCTGCTGGCCCACGAGACGACCAGCCGTCGCTTCGACGATGCGGGCATGGCGCCGGCACGGGCCCACGGCCGTATCGATGCCACCGCCCTGGCCCAGGTCAAGGCGCTGATGACGGAGCTGCTGGATGACCCGGCCCGCCTGGCCGACTGGTTCGGCGAGATGATGTCGGAAGCCAAGCACGATCTGGATCTGGAGCCGGCCGAGCCGGCCTACAGCCTGGAGGAGCTGGTGCTGCGCCTGGATCACGGCGATCACCTCTATCGCCTGGGCGGCGTGCGCTGCTTTTATCACGAAGGCAGCGAGCAGCTGTTCTACCTGGACGGCGATCGCTACCAACTGGCCGAGCCCGATGCGGACGCCATCGCCCTGCTGTGCGACCAGGCCCGCATCTGCGGCCCGGAAGTGGCCTGTCTGAAGGATCCCAAGGTGTTGCTGGAAGTGCTGCTGCCGCTGGTCAACCAGGGTTACTGGTACTTTGAGGAAGATGAAGAGGAATGAGGCGTGAGGCGTGAGGCGTGAGGCGTGAGGCGTGAGGCGTGAGGCGTGAGGCGTGAACAGCCTATTCTTCTTTACGCCTCACATCCAACTCCTGGCACCTTACCGGCTTACGACAGCTCGTCGAAGGCGGGATGATAGGTCACCAGTCCCTTGGGCGGGGGCTGCTTCAGGGGCAACGCCATAAAGGCATCGCCTGCATCCGGGTAGATGCTGTGCAATTGCAGCTCACGCGCCGGCCTGAAGCCAAAACGGCCGTAAAAGGCCGGATCGCCCAGCACCACTATGCCGGCCCAGTCCAGCTCGTTGGCGGCGTTGATCGCCTCCTTGATCATCTCCGAGCCCACCCCCTGGCGCTGGCAGTCGGGCCAGACGCTCACCGGCGCCAGCCCCAGCCAGCCCAGGTCCTCGCCGTCGATCAGCACCGGGCTCATGGCCAGATGGCCGATAACGGCACCTTCGTATTCGGCCACCTGGCTGACGCTGATGGCGCCCTGCTCGCGCAATGCCAATACCAGATCCGCTTCGGCCGGCCGGTCGAAGGCGGCATACACCACTTCGTCGATATCGTCGCCGTCACCGGGACGTTCGGTTCTGAATATCAGCATAAGGACTCCTATGGCGCCAGTCTATCTATGGTCCAGCCGTCGCCGCTGCGTTGATAGAGAAAACGGTCGTGCAGGCGGTTGGCTCCGCCCTGCCAGAACTCGACACTGTCGAAGTGCACCCGGAAGCCGCCCCAGAAGCTCGGCAGGGGCACCTCGCCGCTGGCAAATTTCTGCTTCATTTCCAGGAACTTGGCTTCCAACAGGCCACGGGCGGAAATACGGGAAGACTGCTGCGATACCCAGGCGCCGATCTGGCTGTCCTTGGGCCGGCTGCTGAAGTACTTCATTACCTCGACCGTGGACAGTTTTTCGACCTGGCCGGTGATATGCACCTGCCGTTCCAGGCTGTGCCAGGGAAACAGCAGGCTGATGCGGGGATTTCGGGCCAGTTGGCCCGCCTTGCGGCTGCCCATGTTGGTGTAGAACACAAAGCCCCGTTCGTCCGCGTGCTTGAGCAGCACGATGCGCTGGAAGGGTTGTCCCCGTTCGTCCACCGTGGCCACCACCATGGCGGTGGGATCGGCCAGGCCGGCGGCGATGGCCTGTTTCATCCAGGTTTCGAACAGCCTGAGGGGCTCTGCCGGCAGATCTTTGCGGCGCAAACCGCCCTGCAGGTATTCCCGCCGGTAGTCAGCCAATTCCATAGATAGGGTCTCTCATGTATCGGAGGGTAGCCGCTATTGTGCGTTGACCGCCGGGGATTGGCAAGCCGGGCCACGCCTGTCGCCAGTTGAGCCTGAGGCCGGCCGTCCACACGACAAAGAGCCCCCGCCGGCGGCAAAAAATGCTAGAATCCGCCCCGTTCACCCCTTATCAGCCACCCAGGTCAACAAGAGCATTACACCATGGCGCTACTTATCACCGACAAGTGCATCAACTGCGACATGTGCGAACCGGAGTGTCCAAATGGCGCCATTTCCTTCGGCCCGGAGATCTACGAGATAGACCCGGCCCTGTGCACCGAGTGCGTGGGCCATTACGACAAACCGACCTGCATCAGCGTCTGTCCCATCGATTGCATCATCGAGGATCCCGAGCACCGGGAAAGCGAGGAACAGCTGTGGGACAAGTTCGTGCTGCTGCACCACCAGCCCTGAGGCTGAAGACCGGGGACCAGGCAATATAACCTCCCCGGTCCCGGCACCTTATACCCCGTGTTCCGGCAGGGCTTCCCGGCTCGGCATCAGGAACCAGGCCACCAACCCGGCAAAGGCCAGCAGCAGGCCACCCAGCACCAGTTGGTTCATCTCCGGCAAGCCCCCCTGAACCAGCAGGAAGAGGCCGCCCCCCAGGTTGGAGCTGCCGCCCAGCAGGGCACCGGCGGTGCCGCTGTGCTGGGGAAAGGGCGCAACCGCCTTGGAAGTGGCCACCGGGAACAACAGACCGGCACCGGCAAAATAGACACTGCCCCCCAGCACCAGGCCGGCCACGCTCAAGGCGGGCTCGAAGGCGGACAGCAGCACCATGGCCGCTCCCAGCAACAGGCCGGTGGTGGCAATCCACTGCAGCCGGGCGAGGGACCAGCTCGCGGCTTTCCAGGATGCCAGCATGGCGCCGGCGAAATACAGCGGCAGCGGCATAATGAACAGCAGGCTGATTTCGGCGCTGCTCAGGTTGCTCTGTTTGCCGACCAGCACGCTGAACACCGCCTCATAGAGGATGACGCCGGCGAAGGTGGCGATCAGCATGCCAAGCTGGCGGCGAAAGCCGGCATCGTGCAGCACATACTGATAGGCCGGCAGCATGGGCTGGGCATGGCGCCGCGCCGGTGGCAGGGTCTCCCGGAAGAAGAACACCATCACCAGGGTGATCGCCAGCCCCAGGCCCAACAGAAACCAGTACATGGACTGCCAGCCGAAGTACAGGTTGAGATAGCCGCCGATCAGCGGCGCCAGCAAGGGCGCCAGCATGATGCCCATGGAGACATAGCCGTTGTAGCGCACCAGATCGGTGCCCTCGAACTTGTCCCGCATCAGGCTGCGGCACAGGCTGCCCGCGGCCGCCGTGCCGGCGCCCTGGATAAAGCTGCCCAGCAAGAGCATGGGAAACACCGGCCAGGCCAGGATCAGCGCCGAACCCAGCATATAGATGGACAGCCCGGCCAGCAGGACCGGGCGTCGGCCAAAACGGTCGGACAGCGGGCCATAGATAAACTGAAATAATCCATATGGGATCAAGTAGAACGCCATCACCAGCGGCAGGCTGTCGCTCGCCACCTGCAGCTCGGCCGCCATGTCGCCCATGGCGGGAACATAGAGCGTCTGGGTCATCTGACCGGAAGCGACCATCAATACGGTGAGTAATACCAAGGACAGGCCCGACATGGCCGCGATCTCCAAAAAGTGCCCGGTCGGGCAGACTGTGACTTGGATCGCATCATAATGAATGGAGAGATTGACTGGCAATAGCGGCCTGAACGACCTTTTATAATGTCCAGGCCTAGATTTTCTAATCAGAAATTATAGCGGTAGCTGACGCCCCAGGAACTCAGGCCATCGTTCGGTTGCTTGATGCCCCCATTGGACAGGTGCCAGCCCTCCAGGGCCAGGCTGTGCTGCTCCAGCGCCACCCCGACGCCGGCCCGGCTGGAAAACTGGAACTGGCTGGACAGTTGGCGCCGACCGAGCCGGGTATCGCTGATCCAGGCCGGCCCCACCCCCAGGAACACGAAGGGACGGAACCCCTGGTTATCGCCGGACAGGTAGCGCAGGGTCGGCACCAGGCTTAGTTGCACCAGATCATCGTCGTCCAGCTCCCAGTAGCTGCTGTCGAAACCGACGCCATAGGCCAGTTGCCCCGCCCCCAGGCTGCGCCAGTTTTCCATCCATTCCACCCCCAGGGTGTAGCGATCCGCCCCGTCCCCGCTGCCTGCTCCGACCACCACCCCCACTTCCGCATAGGCCGGAACGGATAACAGCACAAAGGATAACAATATCCGTTTGTTCATGTTTGAGTCTCTTTTGTTGCCACCACTACATCAAAGATAGCTGGCTTTCCCGCCTCCGCGGGCGCCATTGGCCTCTCTTTCCATTTTTTTATCCGCTCCTGCGTATGAAGAGGCGCCGCCCAGGCGCCGGGGTTCCGCCGAGGGGCGCCATTTAGTCCTTGCCTGGCCCGGGTACGCTGGTATAATTCGCCGCTCAAATTTCGTTCTTTAACATCAAGTGGGTTCACTGATATGCATCCGATGCTGAATATTGCGGTGCGCGCTGCGCGTAACGCCGGTCAAGTTATCGTCAAAGGTTTCGCCAATCCGGACAACCTGGAAAGCCGCCAAAAAGGCCAGAACGATTTTGTTACCAATATCGATCTTGATGCGGAAAACGCCGTGGTAAACACCATCCGCAAGTCCTACCCGGAGCACACCATTATCGGTGAAGAGTGTGGCGAGCTGACCGGCAGCAATCCGGACTATCAGTGGATCATCGACCCCCTTGATGGCACCACCAACTTCATGAAAGGCATTCCCCACTTCGCGGTGTCCATCGCCCTGCGGGTGAAGGGCCGTACCGAACAGGCGGTGGTCTACGATCCCATTCGTGATGAACTCTTTACCGCCAGCCGCGGTGCCGGTGCCCAGTTGAACGGCTACCGTATCCGCACCGGCAAGGCCAAGGATCTGTCCAATACCGTGCTGGCCACCGGTTTCCCCTTCAAGCAGAAACACCAGGCCGACGCCTACCTGGCCATGTTCAAGGCCATGTTCCTGCAGTGTGCCGATATCCGCCGCGCCGGCGCCGCCAGCCTGGATCTGGCCTATGTGGCCGCCGGCCGGGTGGACGGTTACTGGGAGCTGGGCCTCAAGCCCTGGGACTCCGCCGCCGGCAGCCTGATCGCCCGGGAAGCGGGCGCCATCGTCACCGACTTCGTCGGCGGCCACAACCATGAGCGCAGCGGCAATGTGGTGTGCGCCAACCCCAAGGTGCTGAAGGCGATGCTGGCCAGTATTCGCGAGCACCTGCCGGAATCCCTGGCCAACTGATGCGCTTCGGCTGATCTCAAGCCCCGCTCCGGCGGGGCTTTTTTGTGCGCGTCGTTCGGCGTTAGGCGTGATGGAGCGACGTACCCGCTAGAGCCGAGGTATGGCACGGGCTAATGGAGCGCGGGCGGCCCGACCGCATGGAAGTTGCACCTTTGCCGAGTGGATGCACAGGGCATTGGAGCGCGGGCGGCCCGCCCGCATGGAAGTTGCACCTTTGCCGAGTGGATGCACAGGGCATTGGAGCGCGGGCGGCCCGCCCGCATGGGTGTTATGCCCATTGCTTGGGTGTGGTTGGTGGGCCCAAGGGTTCCCGCTACGCGGGAAAGCAGGCGAGCCGCCTGCGCTCCAGGGCGGTGTACGCCTTCAAAGCCAAGGGAACATGGGAGCAACTCGGTGGTTCGGCACTCGCCTCGAAGAGGAAAGCCCCTTTCCCCTCACGCCTCCACGCCTCCACGCCTCCACGCCTCCACGCCTCCACGCCCGTGATAAAACAAAAAAGCCCGCCGGGAATACCGGCGGGCTTTTCAGACCTGGCGCAAAACGGCGGTTAGCCGTTCAGGCGCTTGTCGTTGCGACGGGGGCGGAACTTGCCGCCGCGGTCGTCGTTGTTGCCGCGGAAGCTGCGACGGGGCAGCGGGCCGCCTTCGTACTTGGCCAGGTTCAGCGGACGCTGGCAGACGCGCACCTTCTGCAGCACCTGCTGGATCTCGGCCGGGATGCCCTCGGGCAGGTCCACGGTGGAGAAGTCGTCGTGGATCTGGATCTGGCCGATGTAACGGGATTCCAGATCCGCCTCGTTGGCGATGGCGCCGACCAGGTGGCCCGGCTTGACGCCGTGCACCCGGCCCACGTCGACGCGGAAGGTTTCCATCACCACGCCGGAGACATCGTCCTTGCCGCCCCGGGCGGCGCGGGGACGATCGGCACGCTCGGCACGCTCGAAGCGCTCGCGGCCACCGTCACGGCTTTCACGCACGTCGGGGCGGCGGGCCGCCATCGGCCGGTCTTCCACGAACAGCGGGCGGTCGCCTTGCAGCAGGCGGGCCAGGCCGGCCGCCAGCTGGGCGGTGTCCATGCCGTCGGCCTGCAGTTCGTCGATCATCGCCACGAAGGGGGCCAGGGCCTGCTCGTCGGCTTCCACGCTGGCACGGATGCGGGACTTGAAGCGCTCGGCACGGATCTTGTTGATGTCGTCGGCGGACGGCATCTGCATTTCTTCGATCGGCTGGCGGGTGTGGCGCTCCAGGTTGAACAGGTTGCGCTTTTCACGACCGGTCACGAACAGGATGGCGTCGCCCTCGCGACCGGCACGGCCGGTACGGCCGATGCGGTGCACATAGGACTCGTTGTCGTGGGGCATGTCGAAGTTGACCACGTGGCTGATACGCTCCACGTCCAGGCCACGGGCGACCACATCGGTGGCCACCAGTACGTTCAGGCGACCGTTTTTCAGGCGATCGACCACCTTCTCGCGCAGCTTCTGGGGAATATCGCCGTGCAGGGCTTCGCAGGCATGGCCTTCGCGCACCATCATCTCGGCCAGATCTTCGGCATCCTTGCGGGTACGCACGAACACCAGCATGGCGTCCATCTCTTCGGTTTCCACCAGGCGGCACAGGGCCTCGTGCTTGCTCATGCCGCGCACGAACCAGTAACGCTGACGGATGCTGGCATTGGTGCGGGTCTTGTTGGCGATACGCACTTCCTGGGGATCTTTCAGGTATTTCTGGGCCACGCGCTGGATGGCCGGCGGCATGGTGGCGGAAAACAGGGCGATCTGGCGGCTCTCGGGCGTGTGCTCCAGGATCCACTCGACGTCGTCGATAAAGCCCATGCGCAGCATTTCGTCGGCTTCGTCCAGCACCAGGGCCTGCAGGTTGTCGAGCTTGAGGGTGCCGCGACGCATGTGATCCATGACCCGGCCCGGGGTACCGACGATCACGTCGACACCACGCTTGAGGGCGCGGATCTGGCTGTCGTAGGCCTGGCCACCGTAGATGGACAGGATGCGAATGTCTTTCTGGTACTTGGCGTAGTTTTCAAAGGACTCGGCCACCTGGATGGCGAGTTCACGGGTCGGCGCCAGCACCAGCACCTGGGGATAGGCATTGCCGCCGCTGATACGGCTCAGCATCGGCAGGGCGAAGGCGGCGGTTTTGCCGGTACCGGTTTGCGCCAGACCCAGCACGTCCCGCCCGGTCAGCAGGGTGGGGATGGCGGCGGCCTGGATGGCAGAAGGCTGCTCGTAACCGGCATCGGTCAGAGCTTGAAGAACGGCAGGCGCCAGGCCGAGGTCAGCGAAAGCAGGTACAACAGAAGTATTTGTCATTTAACAGTTCCGAAATAAATAAAATGTCGGCGGACTGATACAGTAAAAGGCCAGGGACAACCCATTGCTCACCGGGGGTGAGGGCTTCCCTTCACACAGTGTGTGTCACACAAAGATTCACAAGGCTAATCTGGCCGTTTTTGTCTCAACACCGCCATGGTCAACCGGCTGGTACAAACCAGTCGATCTTTCTCATCATGGATGTCGATCTGCCAGACTTGTGTCGTCGCGCCCAAATGGAGGGGACGTGCGGTACCTATGACAAGGCCGCTTCGCTTGGCGCGGACGTGATTTGCGTTAACCTCCAGACCAACGCAATAATAACCCGCTTCAACGCACATATTGGCAGCTACTGAACCCAGGGTCTCGGCCAGCGCTACGGAAGCGCCGCCATGTAACATGCCAAGAGGCTGGTGGGTGCGATGGTCGACCGGCATACTGCCGCGCAGATAATCGTGACCCACGTCACAAAAGGTCATGCCCAACTGGGCTGCGAGCGTATTCTCTGACAGTTGGTTCAAAGAGTCCAGTGTAAATTCACGTTTCCACATAAAAGACGCAATTTGAAGTGAGGCGTTAGGCGTTAGGCGCCTCACGCCCAACGCCTCTCCCCTCAGGCTTCACATCACCGCTAACGCCGGGCGATTTTGCCGACCACGAAGATCAGCAGCACGGCGCCGATCACCGACATCACCAGCGAGCCGATGATGCCGGTGGCGGCCAGCCCCAGCAGGCGGAACACCAGGCCGCCGAGAAAGCCGCCCACCAGGCCGACGACGATGTTGCCGAGCAGGCCGAAGCCCTGCCCTTTCATCAGGTTGCCCGCTATCCAGCCGGCCAGGCCGCCGATGATCAACCCCCATAACAGACCCATATGCTTCTCCTTATTGCCTTACGTCAACAAGCTTAGCAGAGCCTGCACCGGATGCTTGACCGGCTGCCCTTCCATCCGCTTGACCTGGCTGCGGCAGGAGAAGCCGGTGGCCAGGCAGCGTTCCCGGGGCAACCTGCCCATGGGCTCGGCCCAGCTCAGGCCATAGAGGGTCCTGGAGCCTTCCAGGTTCCTGGTTTCGTGGCCGTAGGTGCCGGCCATGCCGCAGCAACCCACCGCCACCGGCTCGAGCCGGGCGCCCAGGTGGCCGAAGATCCTGCCCCAGTCCTGGTGGGTGGCGGGCTTGGCGGTCTTTTCGGTGCAGTGGGCGAACAGGTACCAGGGCTCGCCGGCCGGCTGCCGGGCCGGGATTTGCTCCAGCACCCGCAGCAGCCACTCCTGGGGCAGCAGCACCTCGAAGTCGCCCCGGGCCGGGCCCAGGATCTTGTCGTATTCGTCCCGGTAGCAGAGCACCAGGGAGGGATCCACCCCCATCATGGGAATGCCGAGCCGGGCCAGCTGGTTGAGGAACTGGGCGCTGTCGGCGGCCATGGCGGCGAAACGGCGCAAAAAGCCTTTCACATGAGCCGCCTTGCCGTTGGGCTTGAACGGCAGCACCACCGGCGCGAAGCCGAGCGCCGTGGCCAGGCGCACCAGATCGAACACCACCTGGGCATCGTAGAAGGAGGTGAAGGGGTCCTGCACGATAAGCACGGTTTTCGCCTTCTGCTCCGCGCTCAGGCCCTGCAGCCGGGCCAGGTCGAACTGGCCGGCCGGGCCGTCGGCCAGCAGGGTCTTGAGGCTGGGGTTGCTCACCAGCGGCATGTCCACCATGCCAAGCCAAGAGGCGGCGGCGCGCTTGACCCACTGTTTTTTCATCACCGGGTTGACCAGGCCCGGGGCTTTCGCCATCCAGGGGGTGTAGCTTTCCACCCAGGACACCAGGTAATCCTTGGGCGGGCGCTGGTAGCGCTGGTGGTAGAGCTGCAGGAAGCGGGCGCGGAAGGTGGGCACGTCCACCTTGATCGGGCACTGGCTGGAGCAGGCCTTGCAGGCCAGGCAGCCGTCCATCGCCTCCTTCACCTCGTGGGAGAAGTCGTATTCGCCCCGGCGCCTGGCCAGGGTGTGCTTGATGCGCTCCACCATGCCCTTGACGCTGGTGCCCCGGCTCATCACCGCCGCCTCTTCGGCCATGGGATCGAAGCCCTGGGCCGAGAGCTGGCGCAGCCATTCCCGCACCAGGCCGGCCCGGCCCTTGGGGGAGTGGCGCCGGTCGGCGGTGAGCTTCATCGAGGGGCACATGGGCGAGCGCACCTCGAAGTCGAAACAGAGCCCGTTGCCGTTGCAGTCCATGGCCTGGGTGAAGCCGTCACGCACGTGCACCGGGATCTGCCGGTCGAAGAAGCCGCGCTTGGTGGCATCCACCGACACCAGTTGCTCCAGGCTGTCCAGCGGGGTGCAGATCTTGCCCGGGTTGAGACGGTTGAAGGGATCGAAGGCCGACTTGATGCGGCGCAGCTCGGTAAAGAGCGTTTCGCCGAAGAACACCGGGCTGTATTCAGAGCGGTAGCCCTTGCCGTGCTCACCCCACATCAGGCCGCCGTATTTGGCGGTGAGGGCGTTGACTCGGTCGGAGATGCGGCGCAGCATCACCTCCTGCTCAGGGTCGGTCAGGTCCAGCGCCGGGCGCACGTGCAGCACGCCGGCGTCCACATGGCCGAACATGCCGTACTGCAGGCCATGGTCGTCGAGCAGCTGGCGGAATTCCATGATGTAGTCGGCCAGGTGCTCGGGCGGCACCGCGGTGTCCTCCACGAAGGCCACCGGCTTCTTGCGGCCCTTGGCGTTGCCGAGCAGGCCCACCGCCTTCTTGCGCATGGCGTAAATGCGGTTGAGGGAGGCCAGATCGTCGCACCGCTGGTAGCCGATGATGCCCGCCTCGCCCCGTTTGATAAGCTCGTCGAGCCGGGCGCAGAGGGCCTCGACCTTGTCGCGCTGGGCGACTTCGTCCTGGTCGGCGTACTCCACCATGTTGAGGCCGTCCATCACCTTGCCCGGCACGTCCTGAATAAGATCGCTCACCGAGTGCCAGATGATGTCTTCCCGCGCCAGGTTGAGCACCCTGGAGTCGACGGTTTCCACCGACAGCGCCTTGGCCTCCACCATCAGCGGGGCGTTGCGCAGGGCGGACTGGAAGCTGTCGTACTTGACGTTGACCAGGGTACGGTACTTGGGAATGGGGGTCAGATCCAGCCAGGCTTCGGTGATAAAGGCGAGCGACCCCTCGGAGCCGCACAGGATACGGGTCAGATCCAGGGTATGGGTATGCTTGTCGTAAACATGTTTGAGGTCGTAGCCGGTCAGGAAGCGGTTGAGTTTGGGGAAGCGCCGCTCTATCTCGCCCGCGTGCCCGGTGACGCTGTGGTAGACGCAGCGGTACAGCTCCCCTTCCCGGCTGTCTTCCTCGAGCTTCTGGTCCAGCGCCTCGCCGGACACCGGCCCGGTTTCGATAAGGGTGCCGTCCACCAGCACGGCGGTCACCCCCAGCACGTGATCCGAGGTCTTGCCATAGACCAGGGAACCCTGGCCGGAGGCGTCGGTGTTGATCATGCCGCCGATGGTGGCCCTGTTGCTGGTGGACAGATCCGGCGAGAAGAACAGATCCTGGGGGGCCACCAGCTGGTTGAGCTTGTCCTTGACCATGCCGGTCTGTACCCGTACCCGGCGCCCCTCGGCATCCAGGGTCAGCAACTGGTGCATATGGCGGGACAGGTCGACCACGATGTTGTCGTTGAGCGACTGGCCGTTGGTGCCGGTGCCGCCGCCCCGGGGGGAGAAACGGATATCCCTGTAGGCCTCCTTGCCGGCCAGGGTCAGCATCACCACCAGATCCTGGCTGGAGCGGGGAAACACCACCGCCTGCGGCAGGCACTGGTAAACGCTGTTGTCGGTGGCCACCGCCAGCCGGCTGGCGTAACCGCGCTCTATGTCTCCGCGAAAACCGCTGTCGGCCAAGGCCTCGAGAAACGAAAAATAGGTGGGGTTTATCTGCTGCTGCAGATCAATCCTTGGGATCATAACGATCTGTCCCCTTTGAATCCTGTATCAGTGCGCCCAGAAGAGGCGGCCATTATACACGCCTATGGGCCCCGGGGGCGAGGGGCTACTGTTGCCTGCCGACGGCCTTATCCTTCCCTTCGACCGGACTCGCCGTCACCGGTGATCAGGTGGTTGAGAAAAAGCGCGAACAGCGCTGCCCGCGAGTCCACCCCGAACTTGGCGTACAAATGCTTGCGGTGGTTTTTGACCGTGCCCTCGCCGATGCCGAGCCCGGCGGCGATGGCGCCGTTGTCGAGGCCCTGTACCAGCAAGGAAGCCACCTGTCCCTCGCGCCGGGTCAGTCTGGCCCGGCCGAAACTGGCCAGGGCCGCCTGCACCCGGCGGTCCATGTCGGCCGCACCGGGCGGCGACAGCGCCAGCGGACCGATGCCACCGGGCCAGTGCCGCCGGCACAGGGCCCCCAGCAAGGGGAGACGGCGGCGCAGCTCCGCCTGCTCCGCCGGGGTGAAGGGTCTGGCCTGCAGGCGGCCAAAAAAGATCATCAGCCACTGGCCGTCGTTGAGCCTGATCACCAGCCCCAGCTCCTCCTGCCAGCCGGTGTCCCGATAGAAGGCCGCCAGATAATGGGGCGCCATGCCCTGCGCCGCCGCCAGTGCGCGCAGCGAGTAGACGCCCTCGGCCAGGCCGGCGCTCAGCGCCCGGCAGAAGGGATCCTCGGTGTAAAGGCCGTTCAGGTACTGCTGAAACAGCAGCTCGCGCCGATGCCGCAGGTTGTCGTACAGATACAGCGCGCGGCCCCCGGTGCGATAGCCCACCATCAGCAGGCAATCGCACCCGAGCAGGGCTTCCAGCAGGCGGGCCAGCGCCCGGGAAAAGGCGGCACCGCCCAAGGCATCGATCGCCCTGGCCAGCAGGGCTTCGTCCAGGTCTTTCATCGCTATTCACTCCGGAGGTTGGAGCCGACGATTATCGCAAACTGTCCCATAAAGGACATAGCTGGCCGGCCGCGTCCGGAGCAGGATCGGGCTTTTGCCAACGGAGTCTTCCCATGGATACGACCGGTTCCTCCTTGCTCGACGAGTTGCAACGGCGCGGCCTTATTGCCCAGTTGTCCGATCCCGCCGCCCTGGCGGCGCACCTCGACGCCGATGCCCGCACCCTGTACTGCGGTTTCGATCCCACCGCCGGCAGCCTGCACATCGGCCATCTGGTCCCCTTGCTGATGCTGCGCCGCTTCCTGGACGCCGGCCACCGGGTGGTGGCCCTGATCGGCGGCGCCACCGGCATGATCGGCGACCCCAGCTTCAAGGCCAAGGAACGCAGCCTGAACAGCGCCGAGGCGGTGCAAGGCTGGGTGGACGCACTGGGTGAGCAGATAGGCCGGTTGTTGGGTGCGGACGGCAATGATCGGGTGCAACTGGTCAACAACCGCGACTGGCTGGCCGGCATGGACGTGCTCGGCTTTCTGCGGGACCTCGGCAAGCATTTTTCGGTGAATGCCATGATCGCCCGGGAATCGGTCAGGCAACGACTGGCCCGCCCCGAGCAGGGGCTGTCGTTCACCGAGTTTTCCTACTCCCTGCTGCAATCCTACGACTTCGCCGTGCTCAACCGGGAGCGGGGCTGCAGCCTGCAGATCGGCGGCAACGATCAGTGGGGCAACATTACCAGCGGCATCGATCTCGTGCGCCGGCTCAACCGGCAGCGGGTATTCGGACTGACCCTGCCGCTCATCACCAAGGCGGACGGCACCAAGTTCGGCAAGACCGAAAGCGGCACCGTCTGGCTGGATCCGACCAGGACCTCGCCCTACGCCTTCTACCAGTTCTGGCTGAACACCGCCGATGAGGATGTCCATCGCTTCCTGCGTTACTACAGCTTTCTCCCCCTGGTGGAGATAGCCGCCATGGAGGCGGAGGACCGGCAAGGCGGCAAGCCCCGGGCCCAAGGGGTGCTGGCCCGGGAGCTGACCCGGCTGGTGCATGGCGAGGAGGCGCTGCGAGGTGCCGAACGGATAAGCTCGGCGCTGTTTTCCGGGGAGTTCGGTCGACTGAGCCCGGCCGAGTTCGCCCAACTGGAGCTGGACGGCATCCCCCTGACCCGGGTGGAAGCCACGGGTTCGCTGGTGGAGCTGGTGGTCGCAGCCAAGCTGGCCGGCTCCAACCGCCAGGCGCGGGAACTGATCGCCCGGGGCGCCATCAGCGTGAACGGCGTCCGGGCCGGAGGCGACAGCCTGGCCGGCATTGCTCCCCTGCACCACCGCTACCTGGTGCTGTGCCGGGGCAAGAAGCACTTCCACCTGCTGAAGTTCGACCCGGCCTGAATCCTGGAGCACCGTTCAGCTCAAATATTGACCAGTCGGCTATTTGTTGTCTGTTGCGACACAGAGAAGAGTCAACAGGGCGACCTCCGCCGACACGCCGCAAGTACGTCCCTGTAGGCTCGCACCTGCCATCCCTGGCAGGTGACGGTCGGCGGAGGCCATCCCTGTTACCTCTTTCAAACTCTGACGCCGTCTGAAGGTGGTGCCAGCAGGCAGCTGCGGTGCGATAGGGAGGACAAAGGGGGCAGCTCCGCCGGCCCTCCGCGCCAGGGCCGGAAAATGCTCCTGCCGTTCCGGCATTCCCGCCATCCCTGGCGGTCAGAAGCGTGGCAGAGCCCCCAAGGGGCGAGCTTGCTCACCGTGACGAGCTGTTTCGGCCTGACCGAACATCCAGTGAATGTTCGCAGCAGGTCGAAACTGCGAGTGTCCTGTCTTTACGGCGTGTCGGAGGAGTAGTGCCCTTTGGCCGACAGACTACACCTCGTCAGAAGCCATCGACAAAGGGGAAAGGCGCTGCCTAAGTTTTAAACTGTTCGGTACTCTAGCGGCCGCGCCGCCCGGCGCTGCTCCGTTTGCCGGCGGTACCGGCGCTCTCCCGGCCCGGCTTCGCCGGTCGCCGCCCCGGGGCCGCCTTGCCCCTGCCGTCCTGGCCGACCCGCGGCCCCTTGCGGGCCGCTTTCGGCACGTCCAGCCGGGATGCCTCTTCGGTCTTGCTCGACCCCTGCACCATGCGGTTGATCACCGCCAGCTCCTGGGGGCTGACCTCCCGCCACTGGCCGGCCTTGAGTCCGCCCAGGGAAATATTCATGATCCTGACCCGCTTCAGGCTGGTGACCTCGAAACCGAGGTATTCCGCCATGCGCCGGATCTGGCGATTCAGCCCCTGGGTGAGGATGATATTGAAGCTGCGCGGGCCGATTTGTTTGACCTTGCAAGGCTTGGTCACGGTGTCGAGAATGGGCACCCCCGCCGCCATTTTGGCCACAAAATCCTCGGTGATGGGCTTGTCCACCGAGACGATGTATTCCTTCTCGTGGGCGTTGCCGGCACGCAGTATCTTGTTGACGATGTCACCGTCGTTGGTCAGCAGGATCAGGCCGGACGAGGGCTTGTCGAGCCGGCCGATGGGGAAGATGCGCGCAGGATACTTGACCGCGTCGACGATATTGCCGGGAATGGCCTGGTCGGTGGTGCAGGTAATGCCGATGGGCTTGTTGTAGACCAGGTACACCGGCTGGGGCCTGGCACGCAGGGGCTTGCCGTTGATGGTGACCCTGTCGGCCGCGGTTACCTTGACGCCCATGCCGGCCACCTGGCCATTCACCGCCACCGCCCCCTGCTCGATCAGCCGGTCGGCCTCCCGGCGGGAACAGATGCCGGTTTCACTGATAAATTTGTTCAGGCGGGTGCCGCCGTTGTCTTCTGTCATGGGCCCTGACGCTCTCCCTCGGTGGCGATAAACCGGCCCGCTCCGGACGGATCCGGGGCGGCTGGCTGAAAAGCGGCAGTGTAGGCGCCCGGGCCGGCCATCGCAAGCCCCTTCCCCGGACAGCTAGAGCCAGCGCCGGACCCGGGCACAGTAACCGAGGTAGGCCGGCCCGAACTTGCGCGCCAGCGCCCGCTCCTCCGCCGCTATCTGCACCCGGTTCATATAGAGCACGAACAGTCCCAGCAACAGCAGGTTGAACAGGCTGCCGAGCCAGAGGGCCCAGGCCAGCAACAGCAGCAGATCGCCCAGGTAGATGGGGTTGCGCGAGCGGCGAAAGATCCCGGTGGTCACCAGGTGCGACGCCTGCTCCGGATGAAAGGGCAGCACAGTGGTATGGGCCCGTGCCAACTGCCACGCCGCCGCCGCCATCAGCGCCAGCCCCGCCGCCAGCACCAGCAGGGCAACCCAGCCCTGGCCGGCAAAGGCCAGCCCGCCGCTCCAGCGCCGCACCAGCCACATCAGGCCGGCGATCAGCACCACCACGCCGGGGGGCGGCAGCCACAGCAGGCGGCGCAGGGTGGCCGGGCGCATCAGGACTCCGCCAGCCGCTCTTGCGGCAATGCAGGGGCAACAGGCGAGGCTTCCCCTTCCGCCACCGGCTCTTCCGGCTCCCGGTAGCAACGGGTCATGCGCAAGGCCTCATACAAATCCGGGTAGAGCAGGATGCCGTCCTCCCCCACCCGGATGCCGGCCTGGTGCAGCCAGTGGGTCATCTGACTGCGCCGGCCGGCCATCAGCAGCTGGATGCCACGCCGCTTCAGCTCCTTGTGCAGTTCCCCCACCATGCTCATCACGCTGATGTCCTGGTGGGTGAAGCAGGACACCGCATCGATGATCAGGCACTTGGGCGGATGGGGCTCCCGTCCCAGCAACTGCAGCACCCGGCGCTTGAAATAGGCGGCGTTGAAATAGGTGAGCGGCGAGTTGAAACGATAGATCAGCACCCCGGTCACGGCCTTGACCTCCTCGTTGTGGCCCAGGGTATGCACTACCCCCTCGTCGTTCATGCCCATCAACTGGTCCGTGGGCCGCATCACGTTGCGCAGAAACTGGAACAGCCCCAGCAGCACCGCCAGGGTGATGCCGGGGATCACCCCCATAAACAGCACGCTGACGAAGGTGATCCAGGCCAGCCAGAAGGCGGCGTTGTCCGAGTGGCGCAGCGCCCACTGGCCGCGCAGATCGATAAGCGACCAGGAGGCCATTACCAGCACTATGCCCAATGCCGCCGTGGGAATGTACTGCAGGGGCGCGGTCAGGAAAAAGGTGACCAGGGCGATCACGGTGGCGGCCACGATCGACACCAACTGGCTCTTGCCGCCGTTGGCGTCGTTGACCGCGGTGCGGGAGTCGGCGCCGCTGATGGCGAACCCCTGGGACACCGCCGAGGCCAGGTTGGCCACGCCGAGGGCGCGGAATTCCTTGTCGGCATCGATATCGTAGCCGTTCTTGGCGGCGAAGCTGCGGGCGGTGAGCATCATCGACACGAAGCTCACCATCGCCAGGTTGAGCGCCGGCAGCACCAGTTCCCGCATCAGGCCGGGCGGAAATTCCGGGATCTGCAGCGAGGGAATACCGCCGCTGATGGTTCCTACCACCATGATACCGGCGCGCTCCGGGCCCAGTCCCCACAGCAGGGCGGCGGCGACGGCCAGCGCCAGCATGCTGCTGGGCCACTGGGGCCGGTAGCGCCGGCAGGCCAGCATCACCGCCAGGGTCAGCAGGCTGATGCCCAGGGTGGGCCAGTGGATCAACGCCAGGTAGCTGGGCGCGGCGGCGATCCGCTCGATAAGCTCCGACTCGTCGAAGGTAAAGCCGAAAATGCTCGACAGCTGGCCGACCATGATGGTGATGGCCACGCCGTTCAAGAGCCCCAGCAGGATGGGACGGGACAGAAAGTCGGCCAGTACCCCGAGTTTGAACCGGCTGGCGATCAGGCACCAGAAGCCGGTCATGGCGGTCATGGTCATCACCAGTTGCCAGTGGCGGGCGGCATCCCCCGCCGCCAGGGGGGTGACCACGGCGGCGATCACCGCACAGGTGGCGGCATCGGGGCCGATGATCAGCTGGCGGGAGGTACCGAACAGGGCGTAGGCCAGCATCGGCAGTATGCAGGAATAAAGGCCGACCACGGCCCCCACCCCGGCCAGCTCCGCATAGGCGATGGCCACCGGCAGCGCCACCGCCGCCACCGACAGACCGGCGCGCAGATCCGGCAACAACCAGGCCCGCTGATATTCCAGCAGCGCCACCAACCCCGGCATCCAGCGGGCCAGGGAAAAAAAATCGCGCATTTTTCAACCACTTGCAGTTAGTTATCTCGCTTTAAGTATAGAGCGGCCGAGCGGGAAAATGCGCGAGCATTGCCACAGTTCCTGGAAACGGCGACGCGGCTCAGCACCCGGCCAGGGCGGGACGCAGGCGCAGCCGGTCCAGCCAGCGTTGCAATTGGGGCAGCTCCGCCACCGAAATGTCCAGCCGCGGCAGGAAGCCTATCAGCACATAGGCGGCGATGTCGGCGATGGAGTAGCGAGCCCCGGCCAGATAGTCGCTCTCGCCCAGGCGTTGCTCCAGCCGGGGCAGGAAGGCCTGCAGCCGGGCCCTGGACTCCTCGCCCCAGGCGGGGACGCAGTGTTCCCGATCCCGATAGACGCCGCTCAGGTTGCGGAAGGCCTGGAAAGCGGGGATGAGTCCGTCCAGTTCGACGATGCGGTGCCACATCTCCACCCGGGCCCGGTCCAGGGGGCTGTCGCCGAACAGGGCCAGTTCATCCGGGTACAGCTCATCGAAATAGCGGCAGATGGCCACCGACTCGCACAGATAGCCGCCATCGTCCAGCTCCAGCAAGGGAATGCGGCCGTTGGCACTCTTGGCCCGGAATTCGGGCGTCAGGTTTTCCCCGGCCCGTACGTCCACCTGCACCCGCTCGACCGTTATCCCCTTCTCGGCCAGAAAGAGATTCACCCGCCGGGCATTGGGCGTGGTCGCCAGTTCATAAAGCTTCATAGGATTTCCTCGTGGTTCTGGAGTCAGGGTCATGTTCTAACTAACTGTTCCGAATAGTAGATCACTACCGGCAGCGACAGGGTTCCGCTAAGCAGACCCTCCGCGCCAGGGATGGCGCGGCGGAGCCCCCAGGGATGGGTTAACGGCGCGTCTGCGTGCGGGACCCGGTCGATGTAGCACTATTAGGAGCGGTTATTTAGGTTATCCCAGTCCCCCTCGCCTGGACAGGGGACGGAGAGCTGCGGCCCGGGATGTGGTCCCGGATCGCAAAAAAAGAACCCGAACACCCAGAATGCGATCTAGGTGCCGTTTGTCACCTGTCCTCCGGCCTCCGATTATGGTTGAATAATCGCCTTTCGGCCGGATGACGGCTCTCTCCCATTTATCGACAGGCAAAGGATGGCATGACGACACGCGTTCTGATCTGTGACGACTCGGCCCTGGCTCGCAAGCAAATGGCCAGATCCCTGCCTGCGGGCTGGGAGCTTGAACTCCATTTCGCCGAACACGGCCTCGATGCCCTGCAACAGTTGCGCACCGGCGGCATCGATCTGCTCTTTCTCGATCTGAACATGCCCGAGCTGGACGGCTACGGGGTGCTGGAAGCCATCAGGGCCGAGGATCTGCCGGTGATGACCCTGGTGGTGTCCGGCGATATCCAGCCGCAGGCCCAGGAACGAGTCCAGGCCCTGGGCGCCATGGCCTTTGTCCGCAAACCCGTCGATGCCACCGAGCTGAGCGGGCTGCTGCGCCGGTACGGCCTCTACCAGCCGGCCGAAGCCGCCCCGCTGGTGCCATCAGCGGCCCCGCTCCCCGATGCCTCCCTCTCCCTGGACGACTACCTGCAGGAACTGGCCAACGTCGCCATGGGCCAGGCCTCGGATCTGCTGGCCCGTCTGCTCAAGATCTTCATCCGCCAGCCCATCCCCAAGGTGGCCCCCATCGCCCGCAGCGAACTCAGCATGGCCATCTCGGCGGCGAAAAACGGCGAGTGCTATTCCGCGGTCTGCCAGGGCTTTGTCGGGGCCGGCGTGTCCGGCGAGGCGCTGCTGCTGTTTTCGGATGCCAGCATGGCGGAAATGGCACGGCTGCTGCACTACGATGGGGACGCCGGGGCGCCGGACGTGGAGATATTGATGGACATGTCGAGCATACTGTTCGGCGCCTTCCTCAAGGGGCTGGGAGACCAGCTCGACATCCGCCTCGGACTCGGCCACCCCACAGTGCTCGGCCGGCACCAGCGGGTGGACGTGCTGCTGGAACACCACCGCCGGCAGAGCGAGCAACTGTTGTGCATCGAGATCCCCTACGAACTCGAACACCATCATATTCACTGCAATTTACTGGTGCTGCTCACGGAAGAGTCGGTCGGCCGACTGGAGCAACGCCTTTGCTACATGGCGGAGTAAGCGATGAACCTCACCGAGCAGGATGCCCATGGATTCCACTGGCTGGCGGATATGCTGGAGTCGGTCGAAATAGGACTGGTGGTGGTCGATCTGGACTTTCGGGTGCAGCTGTGGAACGGCTTTATGGAAAACCACAGCGGCCTGACCTCCACCGCCGTGCGCGACCGCAACCTGTTTCGTCTCTTCCCGGAGCTGCCCGAAACCTGGCTGCGGCGCAAGGTGGACACCGTGGTCACCCTCAACACCCGGGCCTTCACCTCCTGGGAACAAAGGCCCTGGCTGTTCCGCTTTCGCAACAGCCGCCCGGTGACCGGCACCCAGGAATACATGTTCCAGAACCTGACCATCAGCCCGCTGTCTGATCCCGACGGCAGTATCCGGCGGGTCTGCCTGATGGTGTATGACGTCACCGATGTGGCCAGCAGCCGGCTGGCCCTGGAGCAGGCCAACGAACAGCTGGCCCGGCTGAGCATGACCGACCGGCTCACCGGCCTGCTCAACCGCGGTACCTGGGAGACCCTGCTCGACGCCGAATTCACCCGCTTCCGCCGCTACGGCCAGGCATCCACCCTGGTGCTGTTCGACATCGACCATTTCAAGCAGATCAACGACAGGTTCGGCCACCTGGCCGGGGACGACGTCATCCGCCAGGTGGCCGCCATTACCCGGGACGCCCTGCGCCAGGCGGATCAGGCGGGTCGTTATGGTGGCGAGGAATTCGGCATCATACTGCCGCAGACGGATGCCGAAGGTGCCCGCATTATCTGCGAGCGGCTGCGCCGGGCCTTTGAAGCCGCGGTGGTCAGCACCCGGGAGGGCGAGATCCGCTACACCGTCAGCCTGGGGGCGGCCCCCCTGCGGGAAGGCCCGAACAGCCACATGGAATGGCTGCGTCAGGCCGACGAGGCGCTCTACGCCGCCAAGCACGGCGGCCGTAATCGGGTGGTGATGAGATAGGGCCCCGGCCGGGGCCCTGTCTCAGTCGAGGATGCTTTCCAGGATAAAGCGCACGTTTTGGGTGGCGATGTCGACCAGTATCGCCTTGTCGCCAACCCGGCGCCATTCGTAGCCATCATAGTGGGGCAGGCGGGCTCGCAGACGCGGGTCGAACTGCTTGGCGATGCCCGGGGGCAGCGGCTTGCCCCGAGCCAGATTCATGCGGATACCCGGCGGCAGGGCATCGCGACTCTGATCGTAGCCGATCCAGTCGCGGTGCTCGCGGAAGATCACCCGCAGGGAGGCCTCGTCAATCCGGGGCTCGCGCCGATCGTAGTCACGCCGTTCGCCGCGGCGCTCGTCCCGCTGCCAGTCCCGCTCACGTTCCCGGGACACATCCCCCCGGCTCTCGTTGCGCAGCAACTGCTCCCGTTGCTGCCCCGGGGCATTCCCCTGGCCCTTGCCTTCGGGCGGCTGGGCCCAGGCGGGCGCCAGGCCGAGGCCCAGTACTCCACCGAGCAATAAGGTTCCCAACTTGTATCTGGTCTGCATAAGGCCTCCGGGGCTGCGGTCTTTTCTTCACTCTACTCCCGCCGGCCGCGGGCGGCAAACCCCGCCGGCACGCCATGGGACCTGTTCTGTCGGATTCAGTCCAGCCGCTTGGCGTAGCACTCCCGCTCCATGTCGACCACCTCCACGGTGAGGGAGATATCCTTGAGCCCCAGGCCGGCCAGGGCATCCAGCACCCCGGCCGACAGGGCCTGTTTCTGCTCCGGCGTGCGCCCCGACAATATCTTCAGGGTGGCGTGCACAAAATCCCGGCTGGAGCCGCCGTTGTGGTGGTAATCGTAACCGATGGCCCGGCTCTTGATGTCGGCCTCCTCGAACAGGCCACTGTCGAGGGCCCCCTGGTGCACCGCCATGACCAGGGCAGAAGGACTGAGCTGGCGTCCCAGGGTGGTGGAGTATTCAATGACGCAGTGGGGCATGAGCTTGCTCCTTGAAAAAAAGAAAGCCCCGCTTCGGGGGCTTTCGCAGAAAAAAGCGGTTTACACCAGTTCGATCACATCGAAGCCGACTTCCGGGTTGACGTCGGCGTCGTAGTCGACACCGGCCAGGCCGAAGCCGAACAGGCGCAGGAACTCGTCCTTGTAGCCCTGGTAATCGGTCAGCTCATAGATGGTGTCGTCGGTGATCTTCTGCCAGATTTCGCGGCAGGCGTTTTGCACCTCGTCGCGCAGTTCCCAGTCGTCCAGGCGCAGGCGGTTCTGCTCGTCCACTGGCGCGGGCTGGCCGCTGTAGAGACGATCATGGAACAGCCGCTGGATTTGCTCGATACAGCCCTCGTGGATGCCCTGCTCCTTCATCACCTTGAACGCCATGGAGATGTACAGCGGCATCACCGGGATGGCGGCGGAGGCCTGGGTCACCACCGACTTGAGCACCGCCACATGGGCGTTGCCGCCACCGGCCTTCAGTTTGGCGTCGATGGCATGGGCGGCGCGGTCCAGGTCTTCCTTGGCCTTGCCCAGGGTGCCGTGCCAGTAGATGGGCCAGGTCAGATCGGTGCCGATGTAGGAATAGGCCACCGACTTGGCGCCCTCGGCCAGCACGCCGGCGGCGTCCAGGGCATTCATCCACAGTTCCCAGTCCTGGCCGCCCATCACCTGGATGGTATCGGCAATTTCCTGCTCGTTGGCCGGCTCGACCACGGCTTCCACCAGCACGTCCTTGTTGGTGTCGAGGGCCACCGACTTGTAGGGCTCGCCGATGGGCTTGAGCGCGGAGCGCACCACTTCGCCGCTGTCGGGCAGCTTGCGCACCGGCGAGGCCAGGGAGTAGACCACCAGATCGATCTGGCCCAGGTCCTGTTTGATCAGCTCAATCACTTTTTCGCGGCATTCGTTGGAGAAGGCATCGCCGTTGATGCTCTTGGCGTACAGGCCCTCTTCCTTGGCGGCTTTGTCGAAGGCGGCGGCGTTGTACCAGCCGGCGGTGCCGGTCTTTTTCTCGGTGCCCGGCTTTTCGAAGAAGACGCCGATGGTGGCGGCGCCGCTGCCGAAGGCGGCGTTGATGCGGGAAGCCAGGCCGTAACCGGTGGACGCGCCGATCACCAGCACCTTCTTCGGCCCCTGCGCCAGTTTGCCCTTGGCTTTGACGTAGGCGATCTGCTCGCGTACATTCGCCTCACAGCCGACCGGATGGGTGGTGGTGCAGATAAAGCCACGGACCTTGGGTTTGATGATCATAGAGATGTTTGCCTCGGTTATTCACAAATAGAGGCTAAAGATACCCTATTCCGGGGCAAATGTGAGGCCCGATGTTTACCCTTCGCCCCTATCAGCAGGACGCGGTCGACCGCACCCTGGACTACTTTCGCCGCCATGATGCGCCGGGACTTTTGGTGTTGCCCACCGGCGCCGGCAAGAGCCTGGTGATCGCCGAGCTGGCCCGCCTGGCCCGGGGCCGGGTGCTGGTGCTGGCCCATGTCAAGGAGCTGGTGGAGCAGAACCACGCCAAGTACAGCGCCTACGGCCGGGAGGCGGCCATCTTCTCCGCCGGCCTGGGCCAAAAGCAGGCCCATACCCAGGTGGTGTTCGGCTCGGTGCAGTCGGTGGCACGCAACCTGGACGCCTTTTCCGGCTTCAGCCTGGTGGTGATCGATGAGTGCCACCGGGTGTCGGACGACGATGACAGCCAGTACCTGCAGGTGGTCAACCACCTGCGTCGGGACAATCCCAGGCTCAAGGTGCTGGGGCTCACCGCCACTCCCTACCGTCTGGGGCTGGGCTGGATCTACCAGAGCCACCACCACGGCATGGTGCGCAGTCGTGCGCCGCGCTTTTTCACACACTGCCTGTTCGAGCTGCCGCTGCGGCTGATGATCAAGCAGGGTTACCTGTGCCCGCCGCAACTGGTGGACGCCCCCGTGGTGCACTACGACTTTTCCCGTCTTTATGAGCAGGGGCTGTTCAGCGAGCAGGCGCTGGATCGGGAACTGGCCCGCCAGCCCCGGGTCACCCCCCACATAGTGGCGCAAATTCAGGACTACGCCGAGCCCCGGCAAGGGGTGATGATCTTCGCCGCCACCGTGCGCCACGCCGCCGAAGTGGCCGGCCTGTTGCCGCCCGGGCAGACCGCGCTGATCACCGGCGAGACCCCCGGCCCGGAGCGGGACGCCATCATCCGCCGCTTCAAGGCCCGGGAGCTGAAGTTCCTGGTCAATGTGGCGGTGCTCACCACCGGCTTCGACGCCCCCCATGTGGATCTTATCGCCATTCTGCGCCCCACCCAGTCGGTGGCCCTGTACCAGCAGATAGTGGGCCGGGGCCTGCGCCTTTCGCCGGGCAAGCACGACTGCCTGGTGCTGGATTACGCGGGCAACAACATGGACCTCTTCGCCCCCGAAGTGGGCGAGCCCAGGCCCCATCCGGACAGCACCCAGGTGCAGGTGCCCTGCCCCGCCTGCGGTTTCGCCAATATCTTCTGGGGCAAGACCGACGCCGAGGGCCGGGTGCTGGAGCACTTCGGCCGCCGCTGCCAGGGCCTGTTCGAAGACGACGAGGGCCAACGGGAGGAATGCGGCTACCGTTTCCGCTTCAAGTCCTGCCCCCAGTGCCTGGCGGAAAACGACATCGCCGCCCGCCAGTGCCACGACTGCGGCCAGCTGCTGGTGGATCCGGACAAGCAACTGAAGGAAGCCCTGGCGCTGAAGGACGCCCTGGTGCTGCGCTGCGCCGGCATGACGCTGGCGGCGGAGCAGGGCAGGTTCGGCCCGGCGCTCAAGGTGACCTATCACGACGAGGACGGCACCGAGCTGGTGCAATGGTATGGCTTCGACGCCAAGGGGCCCAAGGGCCGCTTTTTCCGGGACTTCGTGGCTCCCCACTGGCCCGCCCCGGGCCTGGAGCCGGATTTCGCCGGCCTGGCCGAGGTGGAGGCCGCCGCCGCGCGCTTTCGCCACCCGGACTTCGTCATCGCCCGCAAGCACAAACGGGGCTGGCAGGTGAAGGAGAAGATCTTCGACTACCAGGGCCGCTACCGGCGCGCCCATGAATTGGGATAAGGGCCGGAGACTGGCATGCTATATTGGCCCCGCAGACCACAGGCAAGACATCACCAAAGAGCA
Source organism: Zobellella denitrificans (assembly GCF_002407485.1). NCBI lineage: Bacteria > Pseudomonadati > Pseudomonadota > Gammaproteobacteria > Aeromonadales > Aeromonadaceae > Zobellella > Zobellella denitrificans. The sequence goes on from NZ_CP012621.1 coordinate 2,799,585, forward strand.
CATCCATGATAAAAACCGCATTAACCGGCTTCGCCATTCTTTTTACCGCCCTGGCCGCCCGGGCGGCCACGCCGCCGGAGCACGGCCAGGCCGCCTGGCTGCTGGCCGACCTCGACAGCGGCCGTATCGAGCAGAGCCACAACCCCGAGCAACTGCTCAAGCCCGCCTCCACCCAGAAGCTGCTCACCAGCCTGGCGGGCGCCCTGGCCCTGGGGCCCGACTGGCGCTATGAAACCCGGCTGCGCTACCGGGGCAGGCTCGAAAACGGCCTGCTGGTAGGGGATCTGCTGATCGACTTTGTCGGCGATCCCAGCCTTACCCGGGAGCAGCTGCGGGATCTGCTGGCCGGCAGCGGCATCCGCCGCATCAGCGGCAACCTGCTGCTCAACCAGTCCCGTTTCGGCGGCTACGACAGGGGCAACGGCTGGTCCTGGAACGACCTCGGGGTCTGCTACACGGCACCGCCGGCGGCGCTGATCCTGGACAGGAACTGCGTGCAGGGCGCCCTCTACGCCCGCCTCGGCCAGCCGGCCCGCGCCACTGTGCCGGCGCACCAGCCGGTGTCGGTGAGCGCCGAGGTGGCGGTGCTGGGCGAGGCCGAGCGCCGGGCCCGCTTCTGCGAGCTGGAGGTGGACATGAGCCCGCCCAACCGCTATCACCTCAGCGGCTGCACAGGGCCACGCCAGGAGCCCTGGCCGCTGCGCTTCGCCATCCAGGATCTGGACGCCTGGGGCGAGGCCCTCAGCCGCTGGGCCCTGGGGCAGGCCGGCATCGCGCTTTCCGGCCGGATCAGCGGCAGCCGGCAGGATGCCGCCGATTGGCCGGTGCTCGCCAGCCACGCCTCGCCGCCCCTGCGGGAACTGGTACGACGCATCCTGATCCACTCCGACAACCTCTACGCCGACAGCCTGCTGCGCACCCTGGGCGCCGAGCATTTCGGCCAGCCCGGCAGCTTTCGCAACGGCGGCCAGGCGGTGCGGGAGATCCTGAAAGCGCAGGCCGGCATCGATTTGGGTCCCGCCTGGCTGGCGGACGGCTCCGGCCTGTCGGCCCATAACCTGCTGCGGGCCGCGGATCTGCTGGCGGTACTGCGGGTGATGGCAGAGCGCCCGGCGCTCGACTGGCTGGTGGCGGCCCTGCCGGTGAGCGGCGAAAGCGGCACCCTCCAGTACCGTAAGAGCGTGCTCCAGACACCGCTCAAGGGACGGGTGCAGGCCAAGACCGGTACCATCGCCCATGTACAGAACCTGGCCGGCTTTATCGACACCGACGGCGGCCGCAAGGCCTTCGTGCTGCTGCAAAACGGCCTGTCCATCAGTCCCGAACAGGAGCAGCAACTGGCCCGGGGCGAAGGCGACTGGCCGGCCCGGGCCTTCGAGCGGCAGTGGCTGGAGCAGGCCCTGGCTGCCGACTCCATCGTTAAAACCAATCAATAATTAATGGATTAACGATTTAACCGGGGCCCCCCGGCTGCTTATACTGGCCCCCGTTAACCCGTTAAGGAGAGAGCCCATGTTTGCTGTGATTTTTGGTCGTCCCGGTTGCCCCTATTGTGTTCGCGCCAAGGAGCTGGCGGAAAAGCTCACCACCGAGCGCGACGATTTCAAGTTCCGTTATGTGGACATCCACGCCGAGGGCATTTCCAAGGAAGACCTGGAAAAGACGGTGGGCAAGCCGGTGCAGACGGTGCCCCAGATTTTCCTCGACCAGCAGCACATCGGCGGTTTCACCGACTTCGAGGCCTATGCCAAGACCAACCTGAACCTGTACCAGTAATTCCTTTCACTGCCCTGCCCTGGCGGCCGCAAGGCCGCCTTTTCAGCGTCCCGACGCCGACATTCACGCCAAAGCGCCATTTTCAGGATTTTTTTCGTCCAAAGCTCCCTTTTACCCCTTTTCATCCGGTTGCCAAAGCTCCATCATGGACGCCATTGACTGTCTGTACTGCCCGTTCCCGGACACGCCTTTCCCGAAGCCCGCGCCTCATGCCGGCCTCTCCTGTCCGTGGTTTCCCTGGCAGTTGCATAACCCGAGGCCCTTGATACCCATGTATTCCGTAGAGAAATCGCACAAGCTGGACAACGTCTGTTACGACATCCGCGGCCCCGTCCACAAGGAGGCCCGCCGCCTGGAGGACGAGGGTCACCGCATCCTCAAGCTCAATATCGGCAACCCGGCGCCCTTCGGCTTCGAGGCCCCGGAGGAGCTGCTCAAGGACGCCATCCTCAACATGCCCACCAGCCAGGGCTACTGCGATTCCAAGGGACTCTTCTCGGCGCGCAAGGCGGTGATGCAGTACTACCAGCAGAAGGGGCTGCGCACCACCGACCTGGAAGACATCTACATCGGCAACGGGGTGTCGGAGCTGATCGTGATGTCGATGCAGGCCCTGCTCAACAACGGTGACGAGGTGCTGGTACCCGCCCCCGACTACCCGCTCTGGACCGCCGCCGTTACCCTGTCCGGCGGCAAGGCGGTGCACTATATGTGCGACGAGCAGGCCGACTGGTACCCGGACCTGGACGACATCAAGGCCAAGATCAGCCCCCGCACCAAGGGCATAGTGCTGATCAACCCCAACAACCCCACCGGCGCCGTCTACGGCAGCGAGTTCCTGCTGGAAGTGGTGGAAATCGCCCGCCAGAACCGGCTCATCATCTTCGCCGACGAGATCTACGACAAGATCCTGTACGACGACGTGGCCCACCACTCGGTCTGCACCCTGTGCGACGACGTGCTGGTGGCCACCTTCAACGGCCTGTCGAAGAGCTATCGCGCCGCCGGCTTCCGCCAGGGCTGGATGATGCTCAGTGGCCCCAAGCACCTGGCCCGGGACTATATCGAGGGGCTGGAGATGCTCGCCTCCATGCGGCTGTGCGCCAACGTGCCCATGCAGCACTGCATCCAGGCGGCGCTGGGCGGCTACCAGAGCATCAACGAGCTGGTGCTGCCCGGTGGCCGGCTGCGCCAGCAGCGGGACAAGGCCTGGGAGCTGCTCAACCAGATCCCCGGGGTGTCCTGCGTCAAGCCCAAGGGCGCCATCTACATGTTCCCCAAGCTGGATCCCAAGGTGTACGACATCAAGGACGATCAGAAGATGGTGTACGACCTGCTGCTGCAGGAAAAACTGCTGATCGTGCAGGGCACCGGTTTCAACTGGCCCAAGCCCGACCACTTCCGCCTGGTCACCCTGCCGCGGGTGGACGATATCGAGGACGCCGTCGGCCGTATCGCCCGCTTCCTCAAGCATTACCAGCAGTAAAGCTGGAAGCTGGAAGCTGGAAGCTGGAAGCTGGAAGCAAAATAAAAATGGCGCTGCAATGCAGCGCCATTTTTATTTTCACAGACCGGCTCGACGCCGGACGATGACGCCTTGTCGTTATACAACGCCGGCCGCCTGCAAGCCTCCAGCTTCTCGCTGCAGGCTACAGCAGCGGGCTCAGCAGGTAGAAGAGGTTTTCCGCCACCCGCTTGCGCAACGGGCGCTTGCGCCATTCCAGCCAGGACAGGGGCCGGGCATCGCTCAGGTAATCGTCCGCCAGCCGCAGCAGCTCGCCCATGGCCTGGCCGTCGTCCACCAACAGCGTCATCTCGAAGTTCAGCCACAGGCTGCGCTTGTCCAGGTTGACCGTGCCCACCAGGGCGAACTGGTGATCCACCAGCACGCACTTGGTGTGCAGCAGGCCGGCGGCATAGAGGTGGATCTCCACCCCCGCCTGCAGCAGTTCGTCGAAAAAGGCGTTGCAGGCGTGGTTGACCATGCGCGAGTCGTTTTTGGCCGGCAGCACCAGCTGCACCTCCACGCCCCTGTCCGCCGCCGAGCAAAGGGCGGCCACCAGGGGGTCGTCCGGCACGAAATAGGGGGTGATCAGCACCAGCCTGCGCCTGGCCTGGTAAATGGCGGTGAGCAGGCTCTGCTGGATGGCGTCTCCGCCCATAAAGGGACCCGAGGGCAGCAACTGCAGCTTGAGCTGGTTGTCCAGGCAACTGATGGGGTGGTATTCCAGCTGCTCCAGCAGGCGTTCGCCGGTTTCCATCTCCCAGTCCCACACGAACAGGGACCAGATGATGGGCACTATGGGGCCGCGGATACGCAGCATGATGTCCACCCACTGGCCCACCCCCGCGTCCTGCTTGAAGCAGGAGGGATCCACCAGGTTCATGGAGCCGGTATAGGCCACGTCGTCGTCGATCACCACCAGTTTGCGGTGCATGCGCAGATCCTGGCGCTCGAACAGCACCCGCAGGGCACCCACCGGCAGCACCTCCACCACCTTGACCCCCGCTTCCCGCAGCCGTTTGGGCCAGCGGCTGCGAAAGAAATCGGCGCTGCCGACCGAATCCAGCAGCAACCGGCAGTCCAGTCCCCGCCGGGCGGCCTCCATCAGGGCGTAGGCCACCTCGTCGGCCTGCCCGCCCGGATGCCAGATGTAGAACTCCAGGTAACAGGAGCTGCGCGCGGCCTGGATATCGGCCCGCATCGCCGCCAGTATTTGCTCCGGCCGCTGCAGCAGGGTCATGCCGTTGCCACTCAGCATCGGCATGTTGAGCCGCGCCTTGACCAGCTCGTAGATCGGCCTGACCGGGTCGCTCACCTCGAAGCGCTGGCCGGGAAAGCGGGATACCAGCACGTTGATCCAGTCCGCATAGGGCCGGTACATGGACTTGGCCCGCTCCGCCCGCTTGCGACCCAGGCGCACCTCGCCGAGCAGGATATAGGCCGCCACCCCCAGGATGGGAATGGCGTAGATGAGCGCCAGCCAGGCCAGCGACACGCCCACCGCCCGGCGCTTCATGATGACCCTCAGGGTCACCCCTATCACCAGGCTGGTATGGGCGAGAAACAGCAGCCAGCCCAATACTGTATAGATGTAGTCACTCAAAAACGCCTTGCTCCTTTCAAGCGGGACGGTGCAGACTGTCCCTGATGCAGCGAATCCGGACAGAGATATAGGCTTATGAAAATTATACTTTTTTTAATCACGTTTGGGATAAGTAGTTTTGCTTGCTCGCAAACCCTGACCATCACCGAGCAGCAGCTCAACACCGAACTCAACCGTCAGCTCGGGCGGGAGTTCCCGCTCACCCTGGGGGAATGGCTGTCGGCGGGGATCAGGCTGCAGGATCTCGGGGTCGAACTGGGCCGGCAGGAAGCGGACAAGGCCCGGGTCTCGGGCCGGGGCATCGTCTCGGTCCGTCAGGGAGAGAACCATTATCACTGGGATATCAGCGGCGACTTCAGCGCCCGTCCCCGTTACGACAGCGAGCAGGGCGCCCTCTACCTGGAGGAGTTCGAGCTGCTCGGCTATCGGCTGAACGAGGACGGCAGCTCGCCCCAGGCCGGTTTTATGCTGCCCATGCTGCTGCAGGGCATAGCCGGTTACCTGTCCCAGTATCCGGTCTATGTACTGGATGAGGAAGACCCGCTGCAGCGCCAGTTGAAGGAGAGGGTGCTGGGCCTGGAGCTGGCGCCGGGCCGCCTCTCCCTGCACGGGCTCGATTAAGGCTAGTGGCGTAGCCCGTCGCTGGCGTTGCGGTAGAAGGCCTCGAGCTGGCCTGCCGTCATGGGGGCGGCCAGCAGTTGCCCCTGCACCGAGCTGCAGCCGTGCTGGTGCAGGAACTGCATCTGCTCGGCGGTTTCCACCCCGCAGGCCACCACCTCTATCCCCAGGGTCTGGGACAACAGCAGCAGGGAGCGGATCACCGACCGATCCAGGGGATCGAAGTGATCCGACAGCAGGCTGCGGTCTATCTTGATGCCGTCGATGGGCAACTGTCGCAGCTTGCTGAAGCTGAGCCGGCCCTCCCCCACGTTGTCGAGGTAGACCGCCATGCCGGCGCTGCGGAAGGCGTGCAGGGCGCCCATCAGCGACTCGCTGCGGCGCATGATGAAGTCGCTGCGCAGCTCCAGGATAAAGTCGCTCGGGCTGACCCGTTCGCGGGCGAAGATGTCGAGCAACTGGGCGGCCCTGTGCTGCTCCAGCTCCAGCCCGTTCAGGTTGATGCTGACCCGCCCCTGCCAGCCGCCCTGCTCCCGCCAGCAACGGTATTGCCGCGCCGCCTCGCCGAACACCCAGTCCGCCAGCCGGCACAGCAGGCCGGCATCCTTGGCCGCGGGCAGGAACTGATCAGGGTAGAGCACCCCCAATTCCGGATGGCGCCAGCGCAGCAGCGCCTCCAGGCTGAGCAGGCGCCGTGAGCTCAGCTCCAGCTTGGGCTGGTACTCCAGAAACAGCTGCCGGCGCTCTATCGCCAGGCGGAACTCGCCGGCCAGACGATGTTGCTGTTCCAGGCGGGCAAACTGGGCGCTGTCGAACAGGCACACCTTGGCACTGCTGAACGTCTTGGCCTCGTACATGGCGGTATCGGCGTAGCGCAGCAGGGTCTCGATTTCCAGCCCGTGCTCGGGATAGAGGCTGACCCCGATGCTGGCCCCCACGCTCAGTTCATACTCGCCCACCAGCACCGGGGCTTCCAGCTCTTCCAGCAACTGCTCCGCCTTGGCCAGCAGTTCGCCGGTGCTGAGCCGCCCCCGCCATATCATGACAAACTCGTCGCCGCCGATGCGGGCCACCAGCTCGTTGGCATCCACCCGGGCCAGCAGACGGCCGGCCAGGGCCTTGAGCACCTGGTCCCCCACCCCGTGGCCGAAGCTGTCGTTGATTGGCTTGAAGCGATCCAGATCGATAAAGAGCAGGGCCAGTTGCTCGCCCTCGTCCAATGACAGCCGTACCTTGTTGAACCAGCTCAGCAGGAAGCTGCGGTTGGCGGTGCCGGTGAGGGCATCGTGGTGAGCCAGGTAGCTGAGCTTTTCCTCCGACTGCTTGAGCCGGCTGATGTCGTCGAGGATGCCGATGATATGGCTGACCCGCCCCCGGCCGTCGCGCAGCAGGTGCAGCATCAGCCAGTGGGTGGCCAGCCGTCCCTGCCGGGTATGGTGCTGCACCTCTCCCTGCCAGTGCCCTTGCTGCAGCAGGCGCTGCCAGATCTGGCGGTAGTAGCGGCGCTCGTGCAGATCATGGTTGATATTGGTGATATGGCGGCCTTCGATATCCGCCGCGTCCAGCTCGCTGAGCCGGCAGAAGGCCGGATTGACGCCGATCACCCGCCCCCGCGGATCCATTACCACTATGCCTTCCCGGGTATGCTGCATGATCTGCCGGGCCAGGTTGAGGGAGGAGTTGGCCAGCTCCCGCAAGCCGTCCAGGCTGGTCTGGTGCAGATCCGTCGGTGTTGCCCATAACAAATCGCTGTGGTCCATGTCCGTGCTCTATATGGTTGAATGAATGAGATTCGCTCTGTTCATCGCCCTTTATTTTTTTGGTTTTGACGCTTGATCCAGCTGGTTATTTTTCGGGCGCCTCCATCATATAGACTCATATGAAAAATAAAAAGCCCGCATTGCTGCGGGCTTGAAACACCGGATTCGATTTGCGATCTAGCCGAGGTTTTTGCGGGCGTTGCGGAAGATGCGCATCCAGCCGCCATCCTCGCCCCAGCCGTCCGGATGCCAGGAGTTGGCCACGGTGCGGAACACCCGCTCCGGGTGCGGCATCATGATGGTCACCCGGCCGTCCTCGCTGGACAGGCCGGTGATGCCGTTGGCGGAGCCGTTGGGGTTGAACGGATAGCGCTCGGTGGCCTGGCCATGGTTGTCCACATAGCGCAGCGCCACGGTGCCGCTCGCCTCGATGGCGGCGATATCGGCGCGCAGCGGCTGTACCCGGCCTTCGCCGTGGGACACGGCGATGGGCAGGCGCGAGCCGGCCATGCCCGCCAGGAACAGGCTGGGCGAGTCCTGCACTTCCACCAGGCTGAAACGGGCCTCGAAACGCTCGGAGGCGTTGCGCACGAAGTCCGGCCAGTGGGCGGCGCCGGGGATCAGATCCCGCAGCCGGGACAGCATCTGGCAACCGTTGCACACCCCCAGGGCGAAGCTGTCGGGACGGGCGAAGAAGGCCTCGAACTGGGCACGCAGCGCCTCGTTGAACAGTATGCTCTTGGCCCAGCCGCCGCCGGCGCCCAGCACGTCACCGTAGGAGAAGCCGCCACAAGCCACCAGGCCGGCGAACTCGTCCAGCCGGTGGCGGCCGCTCTGCAGATCGCTCATGTGCACGTCGATGGCGGTGAAACCGGCCCGGTCGAAGGCGGCCGCCATCTCCACATGGGAGTTGACGCCCTGCTCGCGCAGTATCGCCATCTTGGGATGCACGCCCTTGGCGATAAAGGGCGCGGCGATGTCTTCCTTCGGATCGAAGCTGAGCGACACCGACAGGCCGGGGTCGGTGGCATCCTGCTTGGCGTCGAACTCGGACAGGGCGCACTCGGGGTTGTCGCGCAGGGCCTGCATGCGGTAGCTGGTCTCGGACCACAGCCGGCGCAGCTCGGCGCGGGGCTGGGCGTAGATTTCCTCGCCGGCGAAGAAGAAGCGCAGGCTGTCGTCCTGGTTGAGGTGACCGATCACGTGGCTGCAGGCGGCCAGGCCGTGGCCGGCCAGGCAGGTGAGCACCGCTTCCTTGTCTTCCCGGCGCACCTGCAGCACGGCGCCCAGCTCTTCGTTAAACAGGGCCGCCAGCCGATCGGCGCCGAGCAGATCCAGCTCGACGTCGAGGCCGGTCTTGCCGGCGAAGGCCATTTCCGCCAGGGTGACGAACAGGCCGCCGTCGCCCTTGTCGTGGTAGGCCAGCAGCTTGCGCTCGGCCAGCAGCGCCTGGATGGCGTAGAAGAAGCCCTTGAGCTGCTCGGGATTGTCCAGGTCGGCGGGCTTGTCGCCCAACTGGCGATAGACCTGGGCCAGGGCGGAGGCGCCCAGGCGGTTCTTGCCGTTGCCCAGATCCACCAGGATCAGGTCGGTCTCGCCCTGGTCGCTGCGCAGCCAGGGGGTGACGGTGGCGCGCACGTCATTGACCCGGGCAAAGGCGGAGATCACCAGCGACAGGGGCGCGGTAACCGTCCTGTCCTCGCCGTCCTGCTGCCAGCGGGTCTTCATGGACATGGAGTCCTTGCCCACGGGGATGGTCAGGCCCAGCACGGGACACAGCTCCTCGCCCACCGCCTTGACGGCTTCGTACAGGCCGGCGTCCTCGCCCGGGTGGCCGGCGGCGGACATCCAGTTGGCGGACAGCTTGATGCGCTTGAGCTCGCCGATGTCGGTGGCGGCGATGTTGGTGATGGCCTCGGCCACCGCCAGGCGGGCGGAGGCGGCGAAGTCGAGCAGGGCCACCGGGGCGCGCTCACCCATGGACATGGCCTCGCCGGCGTAGGTGTCGAAGGCGGCGGCGGTGACGGCACAGTCGGCCACCGGCACCTGCCAGGGGCCCACCATCTGATCCCGGGCCACCAGGCCGGTGACGGTGCGGTCACCGATGGTGATCAGGAAGCCCTTGTCGGCCACGGTGGGCAGGGTCAGCACCCGCTCGGCCGCTTCCTTCAGGTTGATGCCGTGCAGATCCAGGGCCGGGCTGTGGTGGGTACGGCTTTCCACGTCCCGCTGCATCTTGGGCGGCTTGCCCAGCAGCACGTTGAGCGGCATGTCGATGGGCTGGTTGTCGAAGTGGCTGTCGTGCAGGCCGAGGTGCGGCTCGGCGGTGGCCTCGCCGATCACCGCGAAGGGCGCGCGCTCCCGGCGGCAGATGGCCTCGAACTCGGCCAGGCGGTCGGCGGCCACCGACAGCACGTAGCGCTCCTGGGATTCGTTGCACCAGATCTGCAGCGGGCTCATGCCCGGTTCGTCGTTGGGGATATTGCGCAGTTCGAAACGGCCGCCGCGGCCGCCGTCGTTGACCAGCTCGGGCATGGCGTTGGACAGGCCGCCCGCGCCCACGTCGTGGATGAACTGGATGGGGTTGGCTTCACCCAGGGCCCAGCAGCGATCGATCACTTCCTGGCAGCGCCGCTCCATCTCGGGGTTGTCGCGCTGCACCGAGGCGAAGTCCAGATCCTCGCTGGACTGACCGGAAGCCATGCTGGAAGCGGCACCGCCGCCCAGGCCGATGTTCATGGCCGGGCCACCCAGCACCACCAGCCTGGCGCCGACGGTGATCTCACCCTTCTGCACGTGCTCGGCGCGGATGTTGCCGAGGCCGCCGGCGATCATGATCGGCTTGTGGTAGCCGCGCACTTCCTCGCCGTTGAAGCTGGATACCTGCTCCTCGTAGGTACGGAAGTAGCCGAGCAGGGCCGGACGGCCGAATTCGTTGTTGAAGGCGGCGCCGCCCAGGGGGCCGTCGATCATGATGTCGAGGGCGCTGACGATGCGCTCGGGCTTGCCGAAATCCTGCTCCCAGGGGCGCTGGTAACCCGGGATCCGGAGGTTGGACACGCTGAAGCCCACCAAACCCGCCTTGGGCTTGGAGCCGCGGCCGGTGGCGCCCTCGTCGCGGATCTCGCCGCCGGAGCCGGTGGCGGCGCCCGGGTAGGGGGAGATGGCGGTGGGGTGGTTGTGGGTTTCCACCTTCATCAGGATATGGATGTCTTCCTGGTGGTAGAGGTACTCGCCGGAGTTGGGGCTGGGGAAGAAGCGGCCGGCGGGCGAGCCCACCATGACGGCGGCGTTGTCCTTGTAGGCGGACAACACATGATCGGGCACCTGCTCGAAGGTGTTCTTGATCATCTTGAACAGGGACTTGGGCTGCTCGATGCCGTCTATGGTCCAGTCGGCGTTGAAAATCTTGTGCCGGCAGTGCTCGGAGTTGGCCTGGGCGAACATGTAGAGTTCGATGTCGTTGGGGTTGCGCCCCAGGCCGCTGAAGCCTTCATAAAGGTAGTCGATTTCGTCTTCCGCCAGGGCCAGGCCCATGCGCTGGTTGGCCTCGGCCAGGGCGGCGCGGCCGCCGGCGAGGATGTCCACGCTGGTCAGGGGCGCCGGCTCGGCCTCCACGAACAGGCAGGCGGCGGCGTCCAGGCTGTCGAGGGTCGTTTCGGTCATGCGGTCGTGCAGCAGGCCCTTGATGGCGCCGAGCTCAACGGCCGAAGGCTCACGCTCGAAGCTCAGGTAATAGGCGATGCCGCGCTCGATGCGCTTGACCTGGCCCAGGCCGCAGTTACGGGCGATGTCGGTGGCCTTGCTGGACCAGGGGGAAAGGGTGCCGGGACGGGGGGTAACCAGGACCAGCAGGCTGCCGGCGGCCGGGGTGATGCCCTGAGCGGGGCTGTCGAGCAGCTGGCTCAGGGTTTGTCGGCTGTCGCCCTCGAGGTTGGCGTTCAGCGCGACAAAGTGCACATACTCGGTTTCGACTCCCAGCAGGGGCAGGTTCTGCTCCTGGGCACGGCGAACCAGGGCCTGGGTCCTGAAACCGGATAAGGCCGGCGAGCCTCTCAGTATTTCCATAGTGGCTATTCTCAAAGCGTGAGTGAATGGGGGGTTGAGAAATTGGCGGTATTATAGGTTTACACCCCTGCCCTGTCGACGCCGATTTCCCGAGCCTTGTCCTGGGCCTGACGCCGCCGATACCGGCAATTACCTGACGAAGAAGTCGACTTCTGCTATAAAATGTCGGTTGCCCAGAATGAGGATTCGCTGTTGCGCCGTATTGTTAGCCTTTCCAAAGTCACCCTGCTGTTCGGCCTGCTGACCCTGGCCGGCTGCGAGGCCGAGTCCCAGCCCAAGACCCAGCAGGCCCAGATCCAGGCCCGCGGTGAACTCAGGGTCGGCACCCTCTACCATCCCCTCTACTATTTCCTGCGCGACGAGCAGCAGGAAGGCCTGGATTACGAACTGGCCCGGCTGTTCGCCGACAGCCTGGGCGTCGAGCTTCGGATGGTTCCGGCCTACAACCTGGACGACCTCTTCGCCCTGCTCGACGGCGGCAAGGTCGACATGCTGGCCGCGGGCCTCACCAGTACCCCCCTGCGCCGCCAGCACTATCGTTTCGGGCCCAGTTACTACGAAGTGGCCCAGACCCTGGTCTACCGCAAGGGCCAGCCCCGGCCCAAGGAGCCCGAACAGATAGCGGGCGACATCCGGGTGCTGGCCGGCTCCAGCCAGGCCGAATGGTTGCATGGGCTGCAACAGCAGTTGCCCGAACTGAACTGGGAAACGCGACGGGATGCGGATGCGGAGGATCTGCTACGCCAGGTGGCGGAAGGGCGCGCCGCCCACACCCTGGTGGAGGATACCCTGCTGGCCCGCACCCAACGCTACTACCCCAATGTGGAGGCGGCCTTCAGCCTGGGCGATCCCCAGCCGGTGGCCTGGGTCATCGACCGGCGCGACGACGACAGCCTGCTCGGCAAGATGCTGAGCTTTTTCAACGAGCAGCAACAGGCCGGCACCCTGGCCCGGCTGAACGAAAAGTACTTCGGCCATGTGCAGGACTTCGACTATGTGGACACCCGCACCTTCCTGCGCCGGGCCGAGGATCTGCTGCCCCGCTACCAGCCCCTGTTCGAGCGCCATGCCGGCGAGCTGGACTGGCGCCTGCTGGCGGCGGTGAGCTACCAGGAGTCCCACTGGGACCCCAGGGCCCGTTCCTACACCGGGGTGCGCGGCATGATGATGCTGACCGAGGACACCGCCCGCCAGCTCGGGGTGGAGGATCGGCTGGATCCGGAGCAGAGCATCCGCGGCGGCGCCCAGTACCTGGCGTCGCTGATGGGCCGGCTGCCGGAGGCCATACCGGAGGATGAACGGATCTGGTTTGCGCTGGCCGCCTACAACCTGGGCCTGGGCCATGTGCTGGACGTGCGCCGGCTGACCAAGATGAGGGAGCAGGATCCGAACTCCTGGAGCCAGGTCAAGGAGAACCTGCCGCTGCTGCACCAGCCGCGCTGGCACAGCCAGACCCGCTACGGCTATGCCCGGGGGCGGGAGGCGCAGAAGTTCGTCAACAACGTGCGCCAGTACTACCAGAGCCTGCAGTGGCTGCACGCACCCGGCACGGATCCGGGGCTGACCACGGCCCAGCGTGAGAGCCCGTCGACAGTTCCACCACTTTAACCGGAATGTCACTTTACTCGAGCATGGCAAACTGCTATCAAGTGAAGCAATGCAACATCGTCTTGTCAGACGAGTTTTGTGAAGGGGAATCCACCATGTTGAAACGCAGACGCGCCTTGTTGAAACAGCGCAAGCCGGCCGGTTGGTCGCCCCGGCGCAAGATATTGATGCAGGATCTTCGCCGCAAGATACTGCGCCGCAATAACGCCTATTTTCTGACCCAGGCCACCGCCGAATAATTCCCGCCCCCCGCCAGCGGACTGGCGGGGACAGCCCCTCAACGCACCGTGATCACGCCGCACTTGGCACTGTGGGTCACCTTGTGGGAAATGCTGCCCATCACCAGGCCGGCCAGATCGCCGAGCCCTCGGCTGCCGATGACGATGACATCGACGCCCAGCTCCTCGGCCGTGCGAATGATGGCTCGGGCCGGCTCTCCCTGAACCAGATGAGTCTGCAGGTGCTTGACGCCCAATGCACGGGCCTGCTCTTCCGCCCGCGCCATGACCTTCCGGCCCGCCTCCTCCAGCTCCTGGCGTCCAGCCTCGATGGACACCGCCCCAATCCCCCACACCAGGGTGGCATCGTGGGACAACACCTCGGGAACATGCACTATATGGAGGCTGGCATCGTCCTGGCAGGCCAGGTAGGCGGCCAGCTCCAGCGCTTTCTTGCCGTATTTGGAACCATCCACGGCGACCAGCAGTGATTTGTACATTATCGTTTCTCCTTGACCTGACGCCGCCCCGGCGGCCCCGTATTCAGCCTAGACCAGAACCCCGGACGAGGCGTGATCCAGCTCAGGGGGCAGCGGCAACAAAGCAGAACGCCGGCAATGCCGGCGTTCTGGGGTCAGGATTTTTTCTTGATGAATTTCATCAACCGCTTGCGCTTGCGCAACTGGGTCGCCGTCAGCTTGTTCTTGACGCCGGCGTAGGGGTTGTCCCCTTCCTGGAACTCCACCCGGATGGGCGTGCCCATGATCTGCAGGGAGCGGCGGAAATAGTTGATCAGGTAACGCTTGTAGGAGTCCGGCAGATCCTTGACCTGGTTGCCGTGCACTATGATGCGTGGCGGGTTGTAGCCGCCGGCGTGGGCGTACTTCAGCTTGACCCGACGGCCGCGCACCAGGGGCGGCTGGTGGTCGTCCTGGGCCATCTGCATGATGCGGGTCAGCATGGAGGTGCTCACCCGCTTGGTGGCGGACTCGTAGGCCTCGACCACGGAGCCGAACAGGTTGCCCACGCCGCTGCCGTGCAGGGCCGAAATAAAGTGCAGACGGGCGAAGTCGATAAAGCCGAGGCGCCGATCCAGCTCGCGCTTGATGTCGTCCTTCACCTCCTGGCTGAGGCCGTCCCATTTGTTGACCGCGATGACGATGCTGCGGCCGGCGTTGAGCACGAAGCCGAGCAGGCTGAGATCCTGATCGGAGATGCCTTCCCGGGCGTCCAGCACCAGCAGCACCACGTTGGCGTCCTCGATGGCCTGCAGGGTCTTGATCACCGAGAACTTTTCCACCGCCTCGTGCACCTTGCCGCGCCGGCGCACCCCGGCGGTGTCGATCAGGATGAAGTCCCGCTCGTCCCGCTGCATGGGGATATAGACCGAGTCCCGGGTGGTGCCGGGCATGTCGTACACCACCACCCGCTCCTCGCCGAGGATGCGGTTGGTGAGGGTGGACTTGCCCACGTTGGGCCGGCCGACGATGGCCAGCTTGATCGGCAGATCCTCGAAGGGCGTGGCCTCTTCGTCTTCCAGTTCGTCGAGGGCTTCCATGGCCTCGGCGAGCTCCTGCTCGTCAAACTCCAGCGCCTCGCCGTCGGCCTCATCGGCCTCCACCGCTTCCCGCTCTGCCGCCAGGGCTTCCAGCTGGGGCGCCAGGGCGGTTTCCAGCAGGCTCAGCACGCCGCGACCGTGGGCGGCGGCGATCTGGTGGATGTCGCCCAGGCCGAGCAGGTAGAACTCGCTCACCGCCGAGTCGGCGTCGATGCCGTCGGTCTTGTTGGCCACCAGCAGGGTCTTTTTCTCGCAGCGGCGCAGGTGGTTGGCGATGGCTTCGTCGGCCACCGTCAGGCCGGCCCGGGCGTCGACCATGAACAGCACCACGTCCGCTTCGTCGATGGCGGCCAGGGACTGCTCGGCCATCTTCAGCTCGATGCCTTCCTCGCTGCCGTCGATACCGCCGGTGTCGACCACGATGAACTCCAGCTCGCCCACCCTGGCCTGGCCATACTTGCGATCACGGGTCAGGCCGGGAAAATCCGCCACCAGGGCGTCCCGGGTCCGGGTCAGTCGGTTGAAAAGGGTGGACTTGCCCACGTTGGGGCGGCCCACCAGAGCCACTACAGGCATCATAAACAGGGTCTCCAAAAAACAATAACGGCTCCTGACGCGAGATCAGGAGCCGGTGGTGCCGGTTTCCGCCGGATCAGGGCTGGCCGATGGCCACCAGATCGCCGCTGCGGCTTTGCACGTAAAGGGTATCGCCGGCCACGACCGGGGCGCCATAGAGCCCCTTGCTGTCGATGCGCTGCAACGACTTGAGCACCCCGCTCTGCCGATCCAGCCAGTACAGGTAGCCCTCGGCATCCCCGACCACCAGGTGGTCGCCGAACACCGCCGGGGCGGTCAGCTGGCGGTTTTCCAGCTCGGTGTTGGACCACAGCTCCATGCCGCTGCGCGCATCCACCGCGAACAGATGGCTGCGGCTGTCGCTGATGTAGAGCCGGCCGCCGTCGGTACTCAGATCCCGCGAGCCCTGGTACTGGCGCTTCCACAGTTCCTGCCCGGAGATGAGCTGATGGGCGGTCAGTTGGCCATTATAGGCGATAGCGAACAGGATATCGCCCAGAATCACCGGCCGGGACGCCACGTCCACCATCCGCTCCAGCTCGGTCGCGCCCCGGGGGCTGGCGATACGGGTGTCGCGCACCGGCTGGCCGTTGGCCAGCAGCACTATGCCCAGCCGCCCGTCGGCCCGGCCGTAGAGCACGGCGCCGCCGGCGGTGACCGGGGTCGACATGCTGCGCAGGGTCAGGCTGGGCTGCTCGTTGCGCAGCAGCCACTGGGGCGCGCCGCTGTCCGAGTCCAGCGCCACCAGGTTGCCGGCGCTGGTGTGCACCACCACCTTGCCTTCGTCCACCGCCGGCGCCGCCAGCACCTCGCCCGGCACTTCCCGGGTCCAGCGCACCTCGCCGTCGGCCTGGGATACCGCATAGACGATGCCGTTCTCGGAGCCGAAATAGAGGTTGCCGTAGGCGGCGGTCAGGCCGCCGGAAATGCGGGGGCTGCGCTGGTTCTTGTTGATATCAAGCTTGTCGAGCCGGGTCTGCCACTGGCGCTTGCCGCTGCTCCGGTCGTAGGCGGCCAGCACCCCGTCCCGGGAGGCGGCGAAGATCCGCTCCCCGTCCACCACGGGCCGCAACTGGGAGTAGAAGTCGCCCACGCCCTGGCCGACCGACGCCGACCAGCGGGGTTTGGCGGTGAAGGCATTGCTGATCTCGGGCAGGGGGCTGGCTGGCGCCACCGGCTCCTGGCTGGAGCAGGCCGCAAGACCAAGCCCCAGCACCAGGGGCAGCATCCGCATCAGGTGGTTAGCCATGGTCATTCCTCATCGCCGAGTTCGGTGGCAATCGCCAGGTTGTCGAGCTTGAGCTGCAGGCCGGGGTTGTCGGCCAGGCCGCCCGCGTCCAGCGCCGCCCGGTAGGCGTCGCGGGCCGCATCGAGCTGCGCCTCGGCAAGGAAGAGATCGCCCTGCACCTCGCTCTTCAGGGCGGCAAAGGCGTCGCTCTTGACCAGATCGAGACGGGTCTGGGCCACCGCCGGCTCGTTCTGGGCCAGCAGAACCCGGGCCAGGCGCAGGTTGATGGTGTCGGCCAGCACGGCGTCCTTGGTGCCGGCCAGGGCCAGCTCCAGCTGCTGCCGGGCCAGGGCCAGATCGTTGGCACGCACCGCTTCGGCCGCCAGCAGCAGGGCGGCCAGCTCACCGTAGTTGTTGCCCCTGTTCTGTTCGACGAAGGCGCTCGCCTCGGCGAAGGCGGCACTGCCCTCGGCCGCCAGGCGCTGACTGATCTGCTCGAAAGACTCGGCCCCCGCGGAGCGGCTCTCTATCTGGTAACTCTGGTAGTAACGCCAGCCGAACAGGCCGCCCAGGCCGAGTACCGAGCCCAGGATGATGGCCTTGCCGTATTCCTGCCACCAGCGCTTGAGGGCATCCAGTTGTTGTTCTTCAGTGCTGTAGATATCCACTCAGATCCCCTTTTGCTTGAGCTGTTCGATGACTTCATCCAGAGCCAGGGTCTGTTGCTCGCCCTGGCCGCGCAAATACTTCACCGTCACCTCGCCCCGGGCGATTTCCTCTTCGCCCAGGATGAGCGCGATGGCCGCCCCGCTCTTGTCGGCGCGCTTGAGCTGTTTCTTGAAGTTGCCGCCGCCGCAATGGCTCATCACTCGCAACCCGGGCAGTTGATCCCGCAGCCGCTCGGCCAGGGCGAAGCCCGCCGCCTGGGCACCCTCGCCCGCCGCCGCCACATAGACGTCGGCCAGGGCCGGCTGCGGCGCCACCCGCTGCAAGGTCTCCAGCAGCAGTACCAGGCGCTCCATGCCCATGGCAAAGCCCACCGCCGGGGTGGCCTGGCCCCCCAGTTGCTCCACCAGGCCGTCGTAACGGCCGCCGCCGCAGACGGTGCCCTGGGCTCCCAGGCTCTCGGTGACCCACTCGAATACCGTCAGGTTGTAGTAGTCCAGGCCGCGCACCAGGCGGGGGTTGAGCTCGAAGCCGATGCCGGCGGCGGTAAGCAGGGCCTGCAGTCCCGCAAAGTGGGCCCGGGTCTGCTCGCCGAAGTAGTCGGACAACACCGGGGCATCCGCCAGCAGCGCCTGCACCTCGGGGTTCTTGCTGTCCAGCACCCGCAGCGGATTGGTGTACATGCGTCGGCGGCAATCCTCGTCGAGCCGCTCCCGGTGCTGTTCCAGGTAGGCCACCAGGGCGTCCCGGTAGGCGGCGCGCTCCTCGGGAGCACCCAGGCTGTTGAGCTGAAGGGTGACGTGCTCGCTCACTCCCAGCGCCTTCCACAGGCGGGCGGTGAGCATGATGAGTTCGGCGTCAATATCCGGGCCATGCAGGCCGAACACCTCCACCCCGAACTGGTGGAACTGGCGATAGCGGCCCTTCTGCGGCCGCTCGTAGCGGAACATGGGGCCCATGTACCACATGCGCCGCTCCTGGTTGTAGAGCAGGCCGTGCTCGATGCCGGCGCGCACGCAACCGGCGGTGCCTTCGGGCCTCAGGGTCAGGCTGTCGCCGCTGCGATCCTCGAAGGTGTACATCTCCTTCTCGACCACGTCGGTCACCTCGCCGATGGCCCGCTGGAACAATCCGGTGACCTCCATGATGGGCAGGCGGATCTCCGCATAGCCGTAGGCGTTCATGGTGTCGCGCAGCACCGCCTCCGCCTGTTGCCAGGCCGGCGTCTGCTCCGGCAGGCAGTCGTTCATTCCACGAATTGCTTGAATCTGTTTGGCCACAACAACTATCTCTGTTCTTGAAACATGAAGGAAAGGGGGAATATCAGTCCTTGGACTGCACCGGGATGCGGCCCGCCGGATCCAGCCTGGCCACCTTGGCACGAATGCGGCTCTCCAGCTCGTCCACCAGGGTGCTATTGTCGAGCCGGTCGACCCGGTTGCCGCCGTCGTACAGGGCGCTCTTGCGCTGGGCGCCGGCCAGCCCCAGATCGGAGACCAGGGCCTCGCCCGGGCCATTGACCACGCAGCCGATGATGGACACGTCCATGGGGGTGACGATGTCCTCCAGCCGGCTTTCCAGGGCATTGACGGTGCCGATGACGTCGAACTCCTGGCGGGAGCAGGACGGACAGGCGATGAAGTTGATGCCCCGGGAACGGATACGCAGGGACTTGAGGATGTCGAAGCCGACCTTGACTTCTTCCACCGGATCCGCCGCCAGCGACACCCGCAGGGTGTCGCCGATGCCTTCCGCCAGCAGCATGCCGAGGCCGATGGCCGACTTGACCGCGCCGCTGCGAAAGCCGCCGGCTTCGGTGATGCCCAGATGCAGGGGCTGCACTATCTGCCGTGCCAGCTCCCGGTAGGCGCCCACCGCCAGGAAGACGTCCGAGGCCTTGACGCTGACCTTGAACTGGTCAAAGTTGAGCTTGTCGAGAATGTCCACGTGACGCAGGGCCGACTCCACCAGGGCCTGTGGCGTGGGCTCGCCGTACTTCTCCTGCAGATCACGCTCCAGGGAGCCGCCGTTGACCCCGATGCGGATGGGAATGCCCTTGTCCCGGGCGCAGTCCACCACCGCCCGCACCCTGTCCTCCCGGCCGATGTTGCCCGGGTTGATGCGCAGGCAATCGGCGCCGTATTCGGCCACCTGCAGGGCGATGCGGTAATCGAAGTGGATATCGGCCACCAGCGGCATGCTGGTGCCGGCCCGGATGGCCCTGAAGGCTTCCGCCGCCTCCATGGTGGGCACCGATACCCGTACTATGTCGGCGCCGGCCTTCTCCACCGCCCGGATCTGGGCCAGGGTGGCCGCCACGTCCGTGGTCAGGGTATTGGTCATGGTCTGCACGCTGATGGGGGCGTCCCCCCCCACCAGCACGGAGCCGACACGGATCTGTTTGGATTGGCGGCGAACTATCGGAGACTGGTGCTGAGACATTGCTCTACTCTTGATTCGATCAGGATTGGGGGACGGTGAGGCGGGCCACCCGGCCGGCACTGAAGGAAGACAGATCCACCGCCTGGTTCATGTATTCGACGCTGGCCGCCCGGGGCGCGCCCAGCACCAGCCGAAAGGGCGGTTCCCCTTCCAGCGCCAGGCTGTCGTTGGCCTTTTTCACGCCTTCGGCCAGCACCCGACCCCGGCTGTCGGTGATCTGGATCCAGCAGTCGTCGCTGAAACGCAGGCTCAGCAGCCGGGGATTGGCGTCCGCCACCACGGGAGCCTCGGCTTCGGCAGCCGGCTCGGCCGGCTCCGCCGTGGCCGCCGGTTCGACGCTGGCCGTTGCCTCGGGCGAGGCAGGCTCGGCCGCCGGCGCGGCATCCGTTGCCGGAGCCAGATCCTGGGGCGCCGGAGCAGCATCGTCACCGGCCGGCGCCGTGGTCAGGGGGGCATCGGGCACCGGCTGGGCGGCGGGCTCGGCCACCGGCGCGACGGGAAGGGGCACTTCGCCGCCCTCGATCGGCGCCGGCAGGGAGGGGGCCGCCTCCTCCTGCTGGATGACCGGCTCCAGGGTTCGCTCCATGTAATTGGCGCCGCTGTCCTGCCACCACCAGTACACCAGGGAGGCGACCAGGCCGAGCAGCACCAGCCAACTGACTCGCTTGAGCCAGTTGTCGCTGGCCTGCTGGCGGGTTTTCCTGGAAAAACTCTGCATGGGCGCGGCGGCCTTTATCTGTTCGACCCCGCTCATGCCGTCGAAGGCGGCCAGGGCTTCCTGCTCCCTGACGCCCACCAACTTGGCATAAGCCTTGACGTAGCCACGCAGGAAGGTCACCGCCACCCCGGCCTTGTACTGATCGCTGTCGATCGATTCGATCACCGCCAACCGCAGATTCAGCCTGCGGGCCACCTCGGCCTGGGTCCATCCCCTGGCCTCCCGGGCATGACGCAACAAGGCGCCGGGACCGGCCGTTACCACTGCTTCAGCCTGGGGCTGCTGTTCTGCTTCGTTAATAGTCATTTGCTAGGAATCGCCTGGCCTGTTCTGAATCCGGAAATAATCGTACCAGCTCGGCGCCGGCCACCTGGGCTTGTGCCACCCGGCCCTGCGCTTGTGCGGTACGCACTGTCAACCATAAACTCTGTGGACTGGGCAAATGCTCGCGCCGGTAGCGCGCCAGGTAATCGAGCGCCCCCGCCTGATCCCCAAACTCCGCCGCCAGCTCCGCCGCCCCCAGCAGGGATCTCGGCCTGGACGGACTGTATTCCAGGGCCCGCCGGAAATAGTCGAGCGCCGCCTGGGACTTATTGTTCTGCCTGGCGCAGAGGGCCGCGTTCTCAAAGGTATCCGCCACCTGCACATAACCGGGCACCGTTACCGCCTTCCTAAACATGACATCCGCTTCGTCGAAACGTTCCCGCCCACACAGAAAAACGCCGTAATTGTTGAGCCCATCGCCATGATTCGGCGACAGTTTCAGCACCTGACGGTAACTTTTCTCGGCCAGCTCGAATTCGGACACGGACTGGTAGAAATAGGCCTGGGCGAGGTGGACATCCGGATTGCGGGGATCCTGGGACAGGGCCCGGTCGATATTGAACTTGGCCTGCTCCCGGTCGCCCCGCCGCAGGTATTCCAGCCCCAGGTTCATCCGGGTCATGGCCGCATCCGACGGGGTGAACACCGGCTCGCGGGAAGCTCTGCCGTCGGCCAGGTAGGTGGTCTCGCTGACACAGCCCCCCAGCATCCCCGTTATCAGTATCGCCGCCGGCAGTTTGAGCTTCTGCATTCCCTGGTTGCACCCATGGTTTTTCTTTAAACCATTGTGACGGATATGCTTTGCTCCTGCATCCGTTTTTTCAGGGTGCGCTTGGTCCGGTCGATGACATCGCCCACCAATTGACCACAGGCGGCGTCGATGTCGTCGCCCCGGGTCTTACGGATGGTCACGGTATTGCCGTACTGCATCAGTACCTTGTTGAAGCGGTCGATGCGGCTGTTGCTCGGCTTGCCGTAGGGGTTGCCCGGGAAGGGATTGAAGGGGATCAGGTTGATCTTGCAGGGCAGGTCCTTCAACAGCTGGGCCAGCTCGTGGGCGTGCTGCATGTCGTCGTTGACGTGATCGAGCAGCACGTATTCTATGGTCACCTTGCCCTGGTTGGCATTGGACTTGGCGATATAGCGCCTGACGCTGTCCAGCAGGGTGGCGATGTCGTACTTGTCGTTGATCGGCATGATCTCGGAGCGCAAGCGGTCATTGGGCGCATGCAGGGAGACCGCCAGGGCCACGTCTATCATGTCGCCGAGCTTGTCCAGCGCCGGCACCACGCCGGAGGTGGACAGGGTCACCCGCCGCTTGGACAGGCCGAAGCCGTAATCCTCCAGCATCAGCCGCATGGCCGGCACCACATTGGTCAGGTTGAGCAGGGGCTCGCCCATGCCCATCATCACCACGTTGGTGATGGGACGGCGCCCGGTGTCCTTGCTGAACCCCACCCTGCTGGCGGCACGCCACACCTGGCCGATGATTTCGGACACCTTGAGGTTGCGGTTGAAGCCCTGCTGGGCGGTGGAGCAGAACTTGCAGTCCAGGGCGCAGCCCACCTGGGAAGAAACGCACAGGGTGGCCCTGTCCCCATCGGGGATATAGACGGTTTCCACCTCCTGGCCGCCGACCTGCATGGCCCACTTGATGGTGCCGTCGGCGGACTTCTGCTCCCGGCTGATCTCGGGGGCGCGGATCTCGGCCCGCTCGGCCAGCTTGCCGCGCAACGCCTTGTTGATGTTGGTCATCTGCTCGAAGTCGTCGCAACCGAAGTGATAGATCCATTTCATCACCTGATCGGCACGGAACGGCTTCTCGCCCAGTTCATTGAAGAACTCGCGCATGCCGTCACGATCCAGATCCAGCAGGTTTATTTTTGTCTCACTCATCGGTTGCCTCTCGCGTTTTGACCAGAGCCCACAGGGCGCGAAATTGTACAGAGTTTAGCATCCGGTTGCCAGTGCTACCGCCCCGGCGACCGGACCGGCCGGCCATGAAAAAAGGAGCCGAAGCTCCTTTTTTGCCGGGGCGCGCGACACTTAGCGGGTGCGCGGGCAGATTTCTTCGTCGCTGAAGAAATAGGCGATTTCGCGGGCGGCGGAAGCGGCGGCATCGGAGCCGTGCACGGCGTTTTCGTCGATGCTGTTGGCGTAGTCGGCGCGCAGGGTGCCGGCCAGGGCGTCGGCCGGGTTGGTGGCGCCCATGATCTCGCGGTTGCGACGCACGGCGTCTTCACCTTCCAGTACCTGTACCATCACCGGGCCGGAAGTCATGAAATCGACCAGGGCCTTGAAGAAGGGACGCTCGCTGTGCTCGGCGTAGAAGCCTTCGGCCTGCTCGCGGCTCAGGTGAACCATCTTGGCGGCGACGATCTTCAGGCCGGCCGCTTCGAAGCGCTGGTAAATGGCACCGATCAGGTTCTTGGCGACGGCATCAGGCTTGATGATGGAGAAAGTACGTTCGAGAGCCATGTGTGTTCCTTTAAAGTAAACGGGCTAGGTAAAAACGGGCCGAATTATACGTAAAGCCCGCTCAAGTTAACACTCTTGTTCAGCATTTTTATTGCATAGGGGCAACATAATGTACTGCCTCAGCCCTACGGCTCCAGCAGCAGCCGCGCCAGGGTACGCAGGCCCAGGGCGGTGCCACCCGCGGACCAGTCCGCATCGGCGCTGTTGCGGTAGGCGGCGGCCAGATCGAAGTGCAGCCAGCCCCTCCCCTCGTTGGGCACGAAGCGGGACAAAAAGCCGGCGGCGTTGGAGGCGCCGCCCGGGCCGCCGCCCTTCACCGGCCGGCTGTTGGCGGTATCCGCGTAGGCCGAGGGGCACTGTTCCCGGTGCCAGGGCGCCAGCGGCAGCTGCCACAGGGGTTCCTGCTCCTGCCCGGCCAGCTCCAGGGCCCGCTGCGCCAGCCCCTGATCCAGGGCGAAGAGGGCGTTGTACTCCTGGCCCACCGCCATCACGGCGGCGCCGGTGAGGGTGGCCGCGTCGATGATGAGCGGCGCCCCCGTTTCCCCCGCCGCCAGCAGGCCGTCGGCCAGCACCAGCCGGCCCTCGGCGTCGGTGTTGACGATCTCCACCGTCACCCCGTTGCGGTAGGCGAGGATATCGCCCAGCTTGTAGGCATGGCCGGAGATCAGGTTTTCGGCGCAGCACAGGAACAGCTTGACCCGCTTGTCCAGGCCGCTCAGCATGGCCAGGCCCAGGGCGCCGGTGACCAGGGCCGCCCCGCCCATGTCGCCCTTCATGTGCAGCATGCCTTCGGAGGCCTTGATGGAATAGCCGCCGGAGTCGAAGGTGATGCCCTTGCCCACCAGGCAGGCGGCCACCGGCGCCTTGCGATCCCCGGTGGGGTTGAAGTCGAGCTCCAGCAGCGCCGGCTCACGGTCACTGCCCCGGCCGACCTCGTAGATGCCGACGAAGCCCGCCTCGCGCAGCGCCTCGCCCTTGAGGATGCGGTGGCTGATCCGGCTGGGCGCCAACTCGGTGAGGAAGCTGGCCGCCTCCACCGCCAGGGCCACCGGGCTCAGTTGCTCGGGGGTGGCGTTGGTCTGGGCCCGCACCCAGCGGGCGCAGCGCAGGCGGGCGTCGAGCAGCCGGTGCTGCTCTCCATCCTCGCCCGCCCAGTGCAGCTCGCCTTCGTCCTTGCTGCTCATCCAGCCCAGGGCGAAGGCCCATTGCTGTTCGCTGCTCCAGTCGCCGGCCAGTTGCGCCCGCCGCACGCCTTGGGCGTGCAGCCGGCGGCCGGCCCGCTGGATGCGGCGCAGCGGCAAGGAGCCCAGATGCACAGTTGCACTCTGCTCGCCGTAGCTCAACAGGGCACCTTCGCCCCAGGCCTCGGCGGCGGGGGCCGCGCTCAGGCAGACCTTCAGCATAGTCCCTCCTCCCCGCAGACCCGGGCCAGCACGGCGGCGATGGTGCGCACGCCGTGCCCCTTGCCGCCGGTGGCCCAGAGATCGTTGGCCGCCTTCTGGTAAGAACCCGACAAGTCCATATGCACCCAGTTGCGCCCCTGCTCAGGCACGAAGCGGGACAGGAAGGCGGCGGCGGTGGAGGCGCCGGCCATGCCCTCGCCGCCGTGCACATTGGCCATGTCGGCGAAGGCGGAGCCGAGCTGGCCCAGATGGAAGGGCTCCAGGGGCAGTTGCCAGGCCTTCTCGTATTCGTCCCGGGCGGCCCGCACCGTGGCCTGGGCCAGCTCGTCGTTCATGCTGAACACGGCGTTGTAGTCCCGGCCCAGGGCCATCTTGGCGGCACCGGTGAGGGTGGCCGCGTCCAGGATGAAGGGCGCGCCGGTCTCGCTCGCCGCCAGCAGGCCGTCGGCCAGCACCAACCGGCCCTCGGCGTCGGTGTTGAGGATCTCGACGGTGACGCCGTTCTTGTAGGTAAGGATGTCGCCCAGCTTGTAGGCGTGGCCGGACACCAGGTTCTCGGCGCAGCACAGGAACAGCTTGACCCGCTTGCCCAGGCCGCGCTGGATGGCCAGGGCCAGGGCGCCGGTCACGGTGGCGGCGCCGCCCATGTCGGACTTCATCACCGCCATGCCGTCGGAAGGCTTGATGCTGTAGCCGCCGGAGTCGAAGGTGATGCCCTTGCCCACCAGGCAGGCCGCCACCGGAGCACCGGCATCACCGGTGGGGTTGAAGTCGAGCTCGAGCAGGGTGGGCGGCCGCTCGCTGCCCCGGCCCACCTCGTAGATGCCCACATAGCCGAGATCCTTGAGTTGCTCGCCGCTGTAGATGCGGTAGCTCACCGCCTCGGGCGCCAGGGCCTGGAGGAACTTGCCGGCTTCGGTGGCCAGCGCGGCCGGGTAAATGTCTTCCGGGGTGCCGTTGATCATCTCCCGCACCCAGCGGCAGGCCCGCTCCCGGGCCTCCAGCTCGGCCCGCTCCTCGGGCGAGGTGGTGCCAAAGTCGAGTTGCTGTCCGCCCTTGGCGTTGTAGAAGCCCTGGGCGAAGGCCCAGCGGCTTTCCAGGGTCCAGTCCTCGCCGGCCAGCGCCACCTGCTTGATGCCCATGGCATCGAGCTTGCGCCCCGCCTGCTGGGCCTTCTGCACCAGCGCGGCAGCGTCGGTAACGTGGACCCGGGCCTCGTCGTCCCGGAAACTCAACAGCGCCTTGTCGCCCCAGTGGGCGGCGGCGGCTTCATGACTCAGTATGACCTTCATGGTTGCGGGCATAACACTTCCTTAATTCTGTTGACAGAAAACGGAAAAAGCCACAGTCGGACTGTGGCTTGAAAAAGCTGGAAGCCGGAAGCTTACGTTTATTCGTATTCATCCATCCAGGCCATGATCACGGCCTCGAGGATGCGTTCGTTGGAATGGGCAGGATCGTCATCGAAGTCTTCCAGCTCGCAGATCCACTGGTACAGATCGGTAAAACGCACCGTCTTGGGATCCGTGTCCGGATAGGCTTCCAGCAGCGCCAGGGCGATTTCCCGGCTGTCTATCCACTTCAGACTCATACCCCCTCCCCGGTCAGTGACCTTCGGATACCATGTTCACCGTATATTTGGGGATCTCCACCACCAGATCCTCGTCGGCGACCCTGGCCTGGCAGCCGAGCCGGGATTCCGGCTCCAGCCCCCAGGCCTTGTCCAGCATATCATCCTCCAGCTCGCTGCTTTCTTCCAGCGAGTCGAAGCCCTCGCGCACTATCACATGACAGGTGGTGCAGGCGCAGGATTTTTCACAGGCGTGCTCGATGGCGATGCCGTTGCGCAGGGCCACGTCCAGCACGGTTTCACCTTGCTTGGCCTCCACCGCGGCCCCTTCGGGGCACAACTCGGTATGAGGCAGAAAAACAATCTTTGGCATTATTACACCTTATCAACACGTTGTCCGGCAAGTGCCTTGCGAATGGATGCATCCATCCGGCGAGACGCAAATTCGGCGGTTTCTTTATCGGTTTGCTCTATCGCCTGCTTGATCGCCTCGGGGTCGTCGCCCCCGGCACTGCGCTGCAGGGATTCGATGGCGGCCACTATCCCGGCCCGCTCCTGCTCGTCGAGCAGCTCGTCGCCGTCGGCCTGCAGGGCGC
Source organism: Zobellella denitrificans (assembly GCF_002407485.1). NCBI lineage: Bacteria > Pseudomonadati > Pseudomonadota > Gammaproteobacteria > Aeromonadales > Aeromonadaceae > Zobellella > Zobellella denitrificans. The sequence goes on from NZ_CP012621.1 coordinate 2,826,299, forward strand.
TGAGGATGTTCTCTATCACCCGGGCGGCCTCCACCTTCTGCTCCGCCAGCATGCGGGCGGCGATGTCCTCCCTGGCATGCTCGAAGGAGGCCTTCAGCATGCTGGCGATATCGTCTTCCTTCAGGCCGTAGGAGGGCTTGACCTCTATGCTGGCGTGCACCCCGGAGGATTTCTCCATGGCGCTGACCGACAGCAGGCCGTCCGCGTCCACCTGGAAGGTGACCCGGATATGGGCGGCGCCGGCCGCCATGGGGGGGATGCCGGTGAGGGTAAAGCGGGCCAGGGAGCGACAATCCGCCACCAGCTCCCGCTCGCCCTGCACCACGTGGATGGCCATGGCGGTCTGGCCATCCTTGAAGGTGGTGAATTCCTGGGCCCGGGCCACGGGAATGGTGGTGTTGCGCGGTATGATTTTTTCCACCAGGCCGCCCATGGTCTCGAGCCCCAATGACAGGGGGATGACGTCGAGCAGCAGCATCTCGCTGTCGGGCTTGTTGCCGATCAGCACGTCGGCCTGGATGGCGGCCCCGATAGCCACCACCTTGTCCGGATCCAGGCTGGTCAGGGGCTCGCGGCCGAAGAAGTCGCCTACCCGGCTGCGTACCAGCGGTACCCGGGTGGAACCGCCCACCATCACCACCTGCAGCACCTCTGCCGCCGTCACGCCGGCGTCCTTCAGGGCCCGGCGGCAGGCCAGCAGGGTCTTGTTGACCCAGGGCTGGATCAGGGCGTCGAACCCGGCCCGGGTCAGCTCCCCTTGCCAGCCTTCCCACTCGAGCGCCACGCGGTCGCTGTCGGTCAGCGCCTGCTTGGCGGCACAGGCCAGGTCCAGCAGGTTGCGCTGCTGGGTCGGACTCAGCTCGCCGACAGCGGCCCGGTCCTGGATCCAGTCGGCCAGGGCATGGTCGAAGTCATCGCCGCCCAGGGCGGAGTCGCCGCCGGTGGCCAGTACCTCGAACACGCCCCGGTGCAACCGCAGTATGGAGATGTCGAAGGTGCCGCCGCCGAGATCGTAGACCGCGATCACCCCTTCCTGGCCCGAGTCCAGGCCATAGGCGATGGCGGCGGCGGTGGGCTCGTTGAGCAGCCGCAGCACCTCCAGGCCGGCCAGCCGGGCCGCGTCCTTGGTGCCCTGACGCTGGGCGTCGTCGAAATAGGCCGGCACCGTGATCACCGCGCCCTGGATGGGATTGCCCAGGCTGGCTTCGGCCCGGGCAGCCAGGCTCTTGAGGATCTCGGCCGACACCTGCACCGGATTGACCGGCCCCTGCACGGTGTCGAGTTCGACCAGGCCATCCTGCTCGCGGAAGGCGTAGGGCAGCTTGGCCCGGGGCACGTCCGCCAGGGCCTTGCCCATCAGCCGCTTGACCGAGACGATGGTGTTCTGGGGATCGAGTTCGGCGTCGCGCTTGGCCTCGTGTCCGACCCGGAGGCCGTCTTCCAGGTAGTGCACCACCGAGGGCAGCAAATCGCGCCCCTGATCGTCGGGCAGGGTGTCGGCCAGGCCGCTGCGCACCACCGCCACCAGGGAATTGGTGGTGCCCAGATCGATACCGACCGCCCATTTGTGTTCGTGCGGGGCCGCGCTCTGGCCCGGTTCGGATATTTGTAATAATGCCATGGAGTTCAGAGTTCCTGCTGCGCGTCTTCCAGCCGCTCGAGTTCGGCGTGCAGCTTGGTCATGAATTTGAGTTTGCGTACCGCATCGGCGGCGGCGTCCCACTGGCCGGTGTCCAGCTGCCGTTCAAGCTCCCCGAACAGCTCGGCCGATACCTGGGCCAGCTCCCGGTCGAAGGCCAGGATGGCGCCGAAGACGTCATCCGCCCCGGGAATGGCCTCGAGCTGCTCGCGCCACTCCATCTGCTGCATCAGGAACAGGGGATCCTTCAGGGTCTGCTGTTCGGCACGGATATCGGTGCCGTGGAGGGAGAGCAGGTACTCGGCGCGGGCCAGGGGCTGCTTCAGGGTGGTGAAGGCGTCGTTGATCTGGGCCGCGCGCTGCACCGCCTGCAGGCGCTCCCGCTCGGGGCGGGAGGCAAACTTGTCGGGATGGAACTGCATCTGCAGCTGGCGGTAGGTATCGGACAGCGTCTGGGTATCGAGTGCGAATTGCTCCGGCAGGCCAAACAGCTCGAAATAGTTCATGCCGGCATCCTTAAACGTTGAAGCTTTCGCCGCAGCCACATTCCCCGTTGACGTTGGGGTTGTTGAACTTGAAGCCTTCGTTGAGGCCTTCCTTCACGAAGTCGAGCTCGGTGCCGTCCAGGTACACCAGGCTCTTGCTGTCGACGATCACCTTTACCTCGCCGTGTTCGAAGACCTGATCGCCTTCGGCCAGCTCATCCACGAACTCCAGCACATAGGCCAGGCCGGAGCAGCCGGACGTCTTCACGCCCAGGCGCAGGCCGATGCCCTTGCCCCTGTTGTCCAGGAAATTCCGCACCCGTTGGGCCGCCGCGTCGGTAATGGTAATCGCCATGCTTGCTCCGCCTTACGCCAGGTTCTTCTTTTTCTTGTAATCGTCGATCGCCGCCTTGATGGCGTCTTCCGCCAGGATGGAGCAGTGGATCTTCACCGGCGGCAGGGCCAGCTCTTCGGCGATGTCGGTATTCTTGATGCTCGCCGCCTCGTCCAGGCTCTTGCCCTTGACCCACTCGGTGATCAGCGAGCTGGAGGCAATGGCGGAGCCACAGCCGTAGGTCTTGAACTTGGCGTCTTCGATGATGCCGTCGTCATTGATCTTGAGCTGCAGCTTCATCACGTCGCCGCAGGCCGGGGCACCGACCATGCCGGTGGCCACGTTGGGATCGTTCTTGTCGAAACCGCCCACGTTGCGGGGGTTCTCGTAGTGGTCAATTACTTTTTCGCTGTAAGCCATGATGTAAAACTCCTCACCAATCCTTTAATCCGTTAGACACCCTTAATGGTGTACCCACTCAACTTTTTCCAGATCCACGCCGTCCTTGAACATCTCCCACAGGGGGGACATCTCGCGCAGGCGGCCGATGGCCTCGTTGACCAGGCGGACGGCGTAATCGATCTCTTCCTCGGTGGTAAAACGGCCGATGCTGAAGCGGATGGAGCTGTGCGCCAGCTCGTCGTTCAGCCCCAGGGCACGCAGTACGTAGGACGGCTCCAGGCTGGCGGAGGTACAGGCAGAGCCGGAAGACACCGCCAGATCCTTGAGCGCCATCATCAGGGACTCGCCTTCCACATAGGCGAAGCTGATGTTGAGGATGCCGGGCACCCGCTGCTCCAGGTCGCCGTTGACATAGACTTCCTCGATATCCTTCACGCCCTGGTAGAGGCGGTCGCGCAGGGCGCGGATGCGCTCACCCTCGGCGGCCATTTCTTCCCTGGCGATGCGGAAGGCCTCGCCCATGCCCACTATCTGGTGGGTGGCCAGGGTGCCGGAGCGCATGCCGCGCTCGTGGCCGCCGCCGTGCATCTGGGCTTCGAGCCGCACCCGCGGCTTGCGGCAGACGTAGAGGGCACCGATGCCCTTGGGACCGTAAATCTTGTGGGCGGACAGGGACAGCAGGTCGATGTTCATGTCCTGCACATCGATGGCTATCTTGCCGGCGCTCTGGGCGGCATCCACATGGAACATGATCTTGCGGCTGCGGCACAGCTCGCCGATGGCCTTGACGTCCTGGATCACGCCGGTTTCGTTGTTCACGTGCATGATGCTCACCAGTATGGTGTCGTCACGCATGGCGTTTTCGATCTGCTCCAGGGTGAACAGGCCGTTGGACTGGGGCTCGAGGTAGGTGACCTCGAAACCTTCCCGCTCCAGCTGGCGGCAAGGGTCCAGGACCGCCTTGTGCTCGGTCTTGGAGGTGATGATGTGCTTGCCCTTCTTGCCGTAGAAGTTGGCGATACCCTTGATGGCCAGGTTGTCGGACTCGGTGGCGCCGGAGGTGAACACGATCTCGCGCGGGTCGGCGTTGATCAGCTCCGCCACCTGGTTGCGGGCCACGTCCACCGCCTCTTCCGCCTGCCAGCCGAAGCGGTGCGAGCGGGAAGCCGGGTTACCGAAAATACCGTCGAGGGTAAGGCATTGCATCATTTTTTCGGCAACGCGAGGGTCCACCGGGCAGGTCGCCGCATAGTCGAGATAAATGGGCAGTTTCATCATATTCTCCGTTCCAACGCTGCCCTGTTCGGCAGTCTTGTCATCGACATATTAAAGTTGAACCTTCAGGCTCACTTCGTGCTGCTCGGGCTCGGCCAGAGTCAACAGGCTCAGATTGCTGTCTTGCTGCTCGGAAATCCGCCGGACGTCCTTCTGGCTGACCAGTTCCGCCAGGCTGATACCGTCGAGAAAATTACTGATCCGATCACTGAGGGCGCACCAGAGGGAGTGGGTCAGGCACTGGCTGCCGCTGTGGCAGTCGCCCTTGCCCTGGCACTTGGTGGCATCCACCGACTCGTCGACGGCGGCGATCACCGCCCCCACCGAGATGGCCGAGGCCTGCATGCCCAGCAGATAGCCGCCACCGGGTCCGCGCACGCTGCTGACCAGGCCCTGCTTGCGCAGCCGGGCGAACAGCTGTTCGAGGTAAGACAGGGAAATGCCCTGACGCTCGGAGATGTCGGCCAGGGACACCGGACCGGTATCGGCATGCAATGCCACATCCAGCATGGCGGTCACCGCGTAACGCCCTTTTGATGTCAGTCTCATGTAATTGAACCGTTTCCAGACATGGCGTCAGGGTGTCATACCCGAGTGTTTCAGTCAAGTATTTGTCCTACCAAAACAGTCAGCTATTGGATTCCCGCTGCTTTTGCCGGCGCTGCACCGAGGTCAGGATGCCGCGCAGTATGTTCAGCTCATGGGACTCGGGCCTGGCCCGGTTGAACAGCCGGCGCAGCTTGGTCATCACCTGTCCGGGGTGCGGCTTGATGATAAAGCCGGTGTCCAGCAGGGTCTGCTCCAGATGCGCGTAAAACCGTTCCAAATCCGCCGACAGCGGGTATTCCTGCTCCGCCACCGGATGGGAGTCCCGGGCCAGCCAGGCCATGCGCACTTCGTAGCTCAGCGTCTGCACCGCCATCGCCAGGTTGAGCGAACTGTATTCCGGATTGGCGGGGATGGCCACATGGTAGTGACACTGCTGCAACTCCTCGTTGCTCAGCCCGGTGCGCTCCCGGCCGAACACCAGCGCCACCCGGTGCCGGGGCGCCTCGGCCATGGCCTTTTCGCCGGCCTCGCGGGCATCGAGCATGGGCCAGGACCAGGTCCGGGAGCGGGCGCTGGTGCCGATCACCAGGCCGCAATCGGCCACCGCCTCGGCCAGGGTCGGCACTATGCGGGCATTGGCCAGGATGTCGCTGGCGCCGGCGGCCAGGGCCACCGCCTGGCCGTCGGGCGGGCTGACCGGATCGACCAGGCACAGATCCCCCAACCCCATGGTCTTCATGGCGCGGGCGGCCGAGCCGATGTTGCCGGTGTGGGAGGTGTTCACCAGCACAATGCGTATTTGCTCAAGCATATCCACTTGGTCCAACAGTGCTTAAGGCGCCGGATTCTAGCACAGTCGCGGTGCGGGATCAGGTGTTATCCTGCAGCCCGGCACCGGCTTTGGGAGCGGGCGCACGTCCGGCCTGGGCCAGCACCGTCGCCAGCAGCCGCAACAGGCGCTGCAGCCAGGGGGGCTGGCGGCCCGGCTCCAGCCGGTCGAGCAGGTTCTTGCACTCCAGCCCCAGCTCGGTGTCGCCGGTGATCAGCAGCCGGCGCTGGAAGAACAGGGTGTCCGGATCCCGCTCACCGGCGCTGAGGCGGATAAGATCGTTCAGGGCACAGCGGATCACCACGTCGGCCTCGCTGTCCCGCAGCAGGGTAAGGCGCCCCCCGGCATAGCCCAGGCTCAGCCGGTAGTCCAGATCCGGCACCCACAGCTGCAGGCAACGGTGCGCCAGGAAATCCAGTTCGCCGTCCTTGATGGGCTCGGCCAGCCCGCGGTTGAGCAGGGCTTCCATCAGCGGCGTCTGCAGCCGGTGGGGCAGGTAACGCAAGGGGGGACGCAGCAGGGCCGGCCCCCGCTCGCTCAGGGTCCGGCATAACAGGGGCAACATAACGGGCTCCTCTCGGTTGATTGACAATAAATAACTGTTCCTAATAGTGCTACATCGACCGGGCCCCGCACGCAGACTCGCCGTGAGGACATGACACTCACTGTTTCAGCCTGCTGCGAACATTCACTGGATATTCGGCCAGGCTGAAACCGCTCGTCACGGCGAGCAAGCTCGCCCCCTGGGGGCTCCGCCGCGCCATCCCTGGCGCGGAGGGTCTGCTTAGCGGAACCCAGTCGCTTCCGGTAGTGATCTACCATCCGGAACAGTTAGTTATCTTCTGACCCTTTCTCGGCGTCGGCCACAGGGCCTGGTCCAGGGGTAAAGGCATATCAAAGCAGGCTACGGACGAGGTCGTCCTGCGCCAAATCAAATCACGGCTGTTTTGTTTCAAATCAAATGCCGGTTATGCATCCCTGCTTAGACTGACCGCCTTGTAAACCGGAGTGAACGCTATGGAACTACTCTGTCCCGCCGGCAGCCTGCCGGCGCTGAAGGCGGCCGTCGACCAGGGCGCCGACGCCGTCTATATCGGCTTCAAAGACCAGACCAACGCCCGCCATTTCGCCGGCCTCAACTTCACCGAGCGCGGCCTGCGCGAGGGCGTGGACTACCTGCGCCGGCACGGCCGCAAGCTGCATGTGGCCATCAACACCTTCGCTCACCAGGGTAATGAAGCGCTCTGGCAGGGCGCCGTGGATCAGGCCGTGGCCCTGGGCGCCGACGCCCTGATCATCGCCGATACCGCCATCCTGGCCTATACCGCCCGCACCTATCCCCAGGCGGAGCTGCACCTGTCGGTGCAGGCCAGCGCCACCAACGCCGCCGCCATCCGCTTTTTCCGGGACAACTTCAAGGTCCGGCGAGTGGTGCTGCCGCGGGTGCTCTCCATCCAGCAGGTACGCCAGATAGCCAAAGACACCGACGCCGAACTGGAGGTGTTCGCCTTCGGCAGCCTGTGCATCATGGCCGAGGGGCGCTGCTACCTCTCCTCCTACCTCACCGGAGAGAGCCCCAATACGGTGGGCGCCTGCTCCCCGGCCCGCTTTGTACGCTGGGAGGAGCAAGGCGAACAACTGGAATCGCGCCTGAACGGCGTGCTGATCGACCGCTTCGCCGAAGGCGAACAGGCCGGCTACCCCACCCTGTGCAAGGGCCGTTTCGAGGTGGATGGCAAGCGCTTCCATACCCTGGAAGAGCCCACCAGCCTCAATACCCTGAGCCTGATCCCCGATCTGGCCCGGCTGGGGGTGAAGTCGGTCAAGATAGAGGGCCGCCAGCGCAGCCCCGCCTACGTGGCCGAGGTCACCCGGGTCTGGCGCCAGGCCCTGGATGCCTACCTCGCCACGCCCGAAGGCTATGCGGTACGGCCGGCCTGGACGCAGCGGCTCGACGGGGTCTCCGAAGGCAGCCAGACCACCCTGGGCGCCTATCATCGCAAATGGCAATAGGAGCACATATGCAACTTCATCTCGGACCCCTGCTGTTCTTCTGGCCCAGGGCACAGGTCGAGGATTTCTACCAGGCCGCCCTGGCCACCCCCTGCCGACGCCTCTACCTGGGCGAAACCGTCTGTCCCAAGCGCCGGGAGCTGAAAACCGCCGACTGGCTTGACCTGGCCCGGGAGCTCTCCGCCGCCGGCAAGGAGGTGGTGCTGTCCACCCTGGCGCTGATCCAGGCGCCGGCGGAGCTGCTCACCATCAAAAAGCTGTGCGAACAGGGCGAGCTGCAGATAGAAGCCAACGATCTCGGGGCGGTGCAGTTGGCCCATGAGCACCGCCTGCCCTTCGTCGGCGGGCCGGCGCTCAATGTTTACAACCTGGAGACACTGCGGCTGCTGCTGGACAAGGGCATGACCACCTGGGTACCGCCGGTGGAGCTGTCCCGCGCCTGGCTGTGGGACATCCACCGGGCGGCGGAGGCAGCAGGCCTGCGTGCCCGCTTCCAGCTCGAGGTGTTCGGCTACGGCTACCTGCCCCTGGCCTATTCGGCGCGCTGTTTCACGGCCCGGGCGGAAAACCGGCCCAAGGACGAGTGCGAGCTGGTATGCATCAACTATCCCAGTGGCCGCCAGGCCAACACCCAGGAAGGCCAGCCGGTGTTCAACCTCAACGGTATCCAGACCCAGTCGGGCTACTGCTACAACCTGATCAACGAGGTACCGGGCATGAACGGCTGGGTGGACGCGGTGCGCATCAGCGCCCACAGCCGCGACTGCCTGGAGTGGATAGGACGCTTTGCCGAGCAGGCCGGGCAGCCCCGCCCCTATCGGCTGGCTTCCCGCTTTTGCAACGGCTACTGGAACCAGTTGCCGGGCATGGAGTGGCTGCCGTCGCCGGCAGGGATGGAGGTAGAATAAGGAAAGGGGGCGCAGGCCCCCTCTGCTATCGCCGCAGCCGGGCCTGTTCGCCGATAAGATCGAGCTCCAGCAGGGAATAGCGGTGTTCGACGAAGTCGTAGATGTTGGTGGCCAGGGCCAGCTTGAAATACACCGCCGCCTGGTCCGGCTGGCCGTTGCGCTGAGCCTGTTTGGCGAGATAGAAATAGGCCTCGCACAGCCGCTCGGCCAGCTCCTGGTTGTCCGCGCTTTCTTCCGATATGCGGTTGAGCAGTTGCTCGTCGCTCACTTCGCCGAGGTAGACACCGACGATATCCCAGGCCCACTCCTCGGTGGCATATTGCTGACGGTGCGCGGCCAATTGCTCGAGCGCCGCCCGGGGATCAATCTGCTCCAGCGCCAGATACCACCACAGCAGGCGGTAGGGGTCACCCGGATCCTCATCCAGGAAGATTTTCAGATCCCGCGCCGCCAGCCCGGGCCGGCCGCCGTAATAGAGGGCGATGCCCCGGTTAAGGTTGGCATAGGCATAGTCGGGGGCCAGCTCCAGCGCCGAGTCGAACGCCTCGTAGGCCTCGTCGAACTCCTGGTTCTGGGTCAGGTAGACGCCGTTGAGGTTGTAGGCGTCGGCGAAGTCGGGCCGCTCGCGCAGGGCGCGGTTGAAGTCCAGCCTGGCCATGGCCCGCAGCCCGACCCGGTCGAACACCACGCCGCGCTGAAAGAACAGCTCGGCCCGCTGCTCCGGCGTCAGGCCGGGCGCGTTCAGCATCTGCCCCAGGCGGGCGATACCCAGTTCACTCTCGTAGGAAACCTGCATCGGCACCGGCAGCACCAGGGTGGGTGTGACTGCCTTGGGCGCACTGCAACCGGTCAGTAGCACTCCGAGAAGGGCTAAAGGACCGAGCAAAAATCTGTCTTTCAAGTCGGCTCCGAACTTGTCTTATTATGGCCACATGTTATGCAGCTCCACGACGTTTGTCATGTTGCAAATGCATTTCACAAATAAAAAGGGGCGCGACCGGCCCCTTTGCAATCCCCATTACGGCAGCGGTTCCTGGTCCGCCCCTTCCTTCTCCACCTGCGGCGGCAGCATGTGCTCCCGCTGTACCCCGAGCAGCATGGCCCAGGCGCTGGCGATATAGATGGACGAGTAGGTGCCGAAGCCGATGCCCAGCAGCAAGGCGGTGGCAAAACCGTGGATCAGCGCCCCGCCCTTGAGGAACAGCGCCACCACCACCACCAGGGTGGTGGCCGAGGTGATCAGGGTCCGGCTCAGGGTATCGGTAATGGCCTCGTCGAACACCTCGGCGGTGGTGGTGTCCCGCACCCGGCGGAAGTTTTCCCGCACCCGGTCGAACACCACTATGGTGTCGTTGAGGGAGTAACCCACCACCGTCAGCAGGGCCGCCACTATGGTGAGATCCACCTCGATCTGCAGCCAGGAGAACACACCCAGGGTGATCACCACGTCGTGGGCCAGGGACAATACGGCGCCGGAGGCCAGACGCCACTCGAAGCGCATGCCCACGTACACCAGGATACAGAGCAGCGCCACCAGTATCGCCAGGCCGCCCTGCTCGGCCAGCTCGGCGCCGATGGCCGGGCCGACGAACTCCAGCCGCTTCATCGCGGCGGACGGGGATACCTGCTGCATGGCCGCCAGTACCGACTCGCCTTGCTGCTGCACGTTGACGTTTTCCTGGGGCGCCAGGCGGATCAGCAGATCCCGGCTGGTGCCGAAATGCTGCACCGTGGCGCCGGGCAGACCGGCCCCGTCGAGGCGGTCACGCACCCGGTCCAGGTCCACCGCCTGCTCGAAGGCCACTTCCACCACGGTGCCGCCGGTAAAGTCCAGGCCCCAGTTCAGGCCACGGGTGGCCAGGCTGAAGAAGGACAGGGCGATCAGCACCAGGGACAGCACCGTCGCCGCCCTGGAATAGCGCATAAAGCGGATGGGCGCTCTGGTCTTGAGGATCTCAAACATGGGTCACTTTCCTCATATCGGCAGTTTGCTGAGACGCTTGCCGCCCCAGATCAGGTTGACCAGCGCCCGGGTGCCGACGATGGCGGTGAACATGGAGGCGAGGATGCCGATCATCAGGGTCACGGCAAAGCCCTTGACCGGGCCCGTGCCCACCGCAAACAGGATGACGGCGGTGATCAGGGTGGTGATGTTGGCGTCGGCAATGGTGCTGAGCGCCTTCTCGTAGCCCAGGTGTATCGCCTGCTGCACGCTGCGGCCACCGCGCAACTCCTCGCGGATCCGCTCGAAGATCAGCACGTTGGCGTCCACCGACATGCCGATGGTGAGCACGATACCGGCGATGCCCGGCAGCGTCATGGTCGCCCCCGGCACCATCGACATCACGCCGATGATGATCACCACGTTGGCCAGCAGGGCGGCGTTGGCCACCAGGCCGAACTTGCGGTAGTAGATGGTCATGAACAGCACCACCGCCAGCATGCCGTAGATCATGGCCATCAGGCCGTTTTCCACGTTCTGCTGTCCCAGGCTCGGGCCTATGGTGCGCTCTTCCACTATCTGGATGGGCGCGATCAGGGCGCCGGCCCGCAGCAGCAGCGCCAGGTTCTGGGCCTCGGCCATGGAGCCGATGCCGGTGATGCGGAAGCTGCGTCCCAGCCGCGACTGGATGGTGGCCACGTTGATGACTTCCTGATCCTTGCGGAACTTGCGGGAGCCGTCTTCGTTCAGTTCGTCGGTGGGCTTGTACTCGGTGAACACGGTCGCCATGGGCCGGCCCACGTTGTCCTTGGTAAAATCGGCCATGCGGCTGCCACCAGGGGCATCCAGGCTGATGTTCACCTGCGGGCGGCTGAACTCGTCCATGCCGGAGCTGGCGTCGACGATATGCTCACCGGTGAGGATGATGCGCTTTTGCAGCACCACGGGGCGGCCTTCCCGGTCCCGCAGCAGATCGCTGTTGGGGGGTACCCGGCCGGCGGCCGCGGCGGTCAGGTCGGCGCTTTCATCCACCAGGCGGAACTCCAGGGTAGCGGTGGCGCCGAGGATCTCCTTGGCGCGGGCGGTATCCTGGATGCCGGGCAGCTGCACCACGATGCGTTCGGCGCCCTGGCGCTGCACCAGCGGCTCGGCCACGCCCAGCTCGTTGACCCGGTTGCGGATGATGGTGATGTTCTGCTGCAGGGCATATTCCTTCACTTCCTTCAGCCGCTGCTCGCCCATTACCGCGAACAGGCCGAAGCTGTCGCCACTGTCCCGCTCCGAGAACACCAGGTCGGGGTAGCGCCCGCGCAGATAGGTCAGGGCCTGGTTGCGGACGTCCGCCTCACGGAACACCACCAAGGCGCCCTGATCCTGGGCGACCACGCCGGAATAGCGCAGGCGCTGCTCGCGCAGATCGGTGCGGAAGTCCTGCACCATCTGTTCCCGCACCCGGCTGAGGGCTTCCTCCATGTCCACTTCCATCAGGAAGTGCACGCCGCCGCGCAGATCCAGGCCCAGCTTGAGCGGACCGGCGCCGATGGCCTGCAACCAGGAGGGGGTGGCGGGGGCCAGGTTGAGGGCGGTGATGTAGTTTTCGCCCAGGGCCTCGGCCACCAGGTCCTTGCCCCTGAGCTGATCGTCGGTATTGCGGAAACGGATGAGTAACTGGTTGTCGGCCAGGGCGGCGCTGAGCACCTCGATGCCGGCCTGATCAAGGGTCTGTTGGGCCTGAGTCAGGACCTCAGGGGTCACCTGGGTACCACGGGAGCCGGACACCTGCAGGGCAGGGTCTTCACCGAACAGATTGGGTGCTGCATAAAGAAAACTGATGGTGATCACGCAGATCACCATCAAGTATTTCCACAGCGGATATCGATTTAACACGCTGTGCTCCTCGATAGGAAATTAAAGGGACTGGATAGAGCCCTTGGGCAGGACGGCGGTGATAAAGTCCTTTTTGATGGTCACTTGAGTCTGTTCGCTCAGGTTCAGCACCACATAGTCGTTCTCGGCGGAGATCTTGGCAATCTTGCCCACCAGGCCGCCGTTGGTCAGCACCTCGTCGCCCTTGCTCAGGGAAGACATCAGGTTCTTGTGCTCTTTCACCCGCTTGGACTGGGGACGGAAGATCATGAAGTAGAAGATCAGGCCGAACACGACCAGCATGATGATCATTTCCATACCGCCGCCGGCGGAGCCGCCCTGGGCATAAGCTTTGGAGATAATATCCATTCGTTTTGGTTCCTCGTTGATGGTTAAAAGCTGTTATCCGGCATAGTGCATCGGCGAAAACAGGCACAGCACGCCGACACGCCATGAACATTCACTTCTTGGCTCGCACCTGCATCTGACCGCCAGGGATGGCGGAAATGCCGAAAATGCAGGAGCAATTTTCGGCGCTGGCAGGTGACGGTCGGCTTAGCTGCTGCCTGTTCTCACCGCTCTTATCCTTCGCCGTGTTCAACTGCGCTCTGGCCCAATGGCGGCACGGGTCTGCCCTGCCGGCCATAGAACTCAGCTACAAAGTCGTCTAATTTACCCTGCTCTATGGCTCCACGTAAACCTTCCATCACCCGCTGGTAGTAGCGCAGGTTGTGAATGGTGTTTAAACGCGCACCCAGGATCTCGTTGCACTTGTCCAGGTGGTGCAGATAGGAGCGCGAGTAGTGCTTGCAGGTGTAGCAATCGCAATCCGCGTCCAGCGGGCCGGTGTCGGTCTTGTGCTTGGCGTTGCGGATCTTCACCACCCCTTCGGTGGTGAACAGGTGGCCGTTGCGGGCGTTGCGGGTCGGCATCACGCAGTCGAACATGTCGATGCCCCGGCGCACCCCTTCCACCAGATCCTCCGGCTTGCCCACGCCCATCAGGTAGCGGGGCTTGTCTTCCGGGATCTTCGGACAGGTGTGCTCCAGCACCTTGTGCATCTCGTGCTTGGGCTCGCCCACCGCCAGGCCACCCACCGCGTAGCCGTCGAAGCCGATGTCCAGCAGCCCTTCCAGGGACTGGTCGCGCAGATCCTCATAGACGCTGCCCTGGATGATGCCGAACAGGGCGTTCTTGTTGCCGAGCTTGTCGAAGTGATCCCGCGACCGTTTGGCCCAGCGCAGGGACATCTCCATCGATTTTTTGGCTTCCTCCCAGGTGGCCGGATAGGGGGTGCATTCGTCCATGATCATCACGATGTCGGAGCCCAGATCGTACTGGATCTCCATCGAGGTTTCCGGCGCCAGGAAGATCTTGTCGCCGTTGACCGGGTTGCGGAAGTAGACGCCTTCCTCGGTGATCTTGCGGATGTCGCCCAGGCTGAACACCTGGAAGCCGCCGGAATCGGTGAGGATGGGGCCCTGCCAGTTCATGAAGTCGTGCAGATCCCCGTGCAGCTTCATCACCTCCTGGCCCGGACGGATCCACAGGTGGAAGGTGTTGCCGAGCAGGATCTGGGCGCCGGTGGCGGTGACTTCTTCCGGGGTCATGCCCTTGACGGTGCCATAGGTGCCCACCGGCATAAAGGCCGGGGTTTCCACCACGCCCCGGTCGAAGACAAGCCGGCCGCGGCGGGCGCGGCCATCGGTGGTTTGCAGTTCAAATTTCATCGGTTACCTCTACTGGCCGGAGAAACAGTCCGACCTTATTTTTAAAACTGGTGAGGGGTGAATCGTGAGGAGTGAGGTGAAAAACACTATCTTGCACGCCTCACGCCTTTCCCCTCACGCCTCACCTTTTTATCCCTGGCTTTGCCGGGTAATAAACATGGCGTCGCCGTAGCTGAAAAAGCGATAGCGCTCCGCCACCGCCGCCCGGTAGGCGGCCATGATGTGGTCGTGGCCGGCGAAGGCGCTGACCAGCATGATCAGGGTCGACTCGGGCAGGTGGAAGTTGGTGACCATGGCATCCACCAGTTGGAAGCGATAACCCGGGTAAATAAAGATGTCGGTATCGCCGTAGAAGGGGGCGAGCGGCTCGCCCTTGCCCAGGCTGGCCCGGGCGGCGCTTTCCAGGGAGCGCACCGAGGTGGTGCCCACGGCGATCACCCGGCCGCCCCGGGCGCGGGTGGCCTCGATTTGCGCCACCACCTCGGCCGGCACTTCGATGTATTCGGCGTGCATCTTGTGCTCGAGCACATTGTCCACCCGCACCGGCTGGAAGGTGCCGGCGCCCACATGCAGGGTGATAAAGGCCAGCTCGACGCCCTTGGCCTTGAGCTCGGCCAGCAGCGGCTCGTCGAAATGCAGGCCAGCGGTGGGGGCCGCCACGGCGCCCGGCTTTTCGTTATAGACGGTCTGGTAGCGCTCCTTGTCGGCCTCGGTGTCGGGCCGGTCGATATAGGGCGGCAACGGCATATGGCCCACCGCCTCCAGGATCTCGAGCACGGTGCGCGGGTCGTTGAATTCGATCTCGAACAGGGCGTCGTGGCGGGCCAGCATGGTGGCCCGGACGTCCGGCTCCAGGATCAGTTCGGCCCCCGGCTTGGGCGACTTGGAAGCGCGCACATGGGCCAGCACCCGCTTGTCGTCCAGCACCCGCTCCACCAGCACTTCCACCTTGCCGCCGCTGGCCTTGTGGCCGAACAGCCGCGCCGGTATCACCCGGGTGTTGTTGAATACCAGCAGATCACCCGGGTTGACCAGGTTCAGGATGTCGCCGAAGCGGCCGTGCACCAGGGCGCCGCTGTTGCCGTCCAGCTGCAACAGGCGGCTGGCGGTGCGCTCCGGCATGGGGTGGCGGGCGATCAACTCGTCGGGGAGTTCGAAATGGAAATCACGGACCTGCATAGACAACCTCTTGTTATAACGGGCGCTAGTCTAGTGAGGCTGCATCACGGGATCAAGGCAATTCGGCCCGGGGCCTGCGCCATGGAATATGCCACGCGGGGAACAAGAGCACGGCAGAAACTTCCGCCCGGTCGTGACCGGGGTCATGTTCTCCGCCTCCCCGCTTGGGCTATCTTGATATAAAAAGAGGAGAAGCATCATGCCAGCCGTCGTTTCCGAAATCATGTCACGCAACGTTATCGGCCTGCCCCCGTCCGCCACCCTGGCCGAGGCCCGCACCCTGATGCAGCGCCAGCACATCCGCCACCTGCCGGTGCTGGAGCAGGATCGGCTGGTGGGCCTGGTCAGCCAGCGGGATATCCTGGCGGCCCAGGAGTCCAGCCTGGAAAAAGGCACCAATGGCCATTTCCTGGAGCACCACCAGCTGGCGGAGATCATGGTAACCGGGGTCACCACCGTCAGCCCCAAAGCGGGCATCCGCGAGGCGGCCCTTTACCTGCAGAAACACAAGTACGGCTGCCTGCCGGTGGTGGACAAGGGCAAGCTGGTGGGCATCGTCACCGACAGCGATTTCGTCGCCGTGGCCATCCACCTGCTGGAGGTGCTGGACAACCAGTTGGCCGACGAAGGGAGCGACGAAGCCGACCTGGACGATCTGGATCTGGCGCCGGACGCCCAGGATTATCTGGACGGCTCGCGGGATCTATGAACTACCTGGCCCACCTGCACCTGGCCCATATCAGCCAGACCAGCCTGGCCGGCGCCCTGCTGGGGGAGTTCGCCCGGGGTGCCATAGACCCGGCCCTGCCCCCGGAACTGCAACTCGGCATCCTGCTGCACCGGCGCATCGACAGCTTCGCCGACGCCCATCCGCGGCACCTGGGAGCGGTGCGCGCCCTGCCCAGCCCCTTTCGCCGCTACGGCGGCATCATCATGGACATGATGTTCGATCACTTCCTGGCCCGGCACTGGTCCCGCTACCATCCCTGGGCGCTGGCCGACTTTATCGGCTACAGCCACCGCCGGCTGCAGCCCGGGGCACACTGGCCGCAGGACATGGTCATGCTGGTGGAGCGGCTCAAGCAGCACCGGCTGCTGGCCCAGTACCGGAGCCTGGAGGGCATCACCCGGGCCATTATCCGCATCGACGGCCGTTTTCGCCGTCCCACCCCCCTGCCCGACTGCGCGCCCCTGCTGCGGGCCCATTACGACGAGATGGAGCAGGCCTTTCTCGCCTTCTACCCCGAGTTGCAGGACTTTGTACTGAGCCAGACCCGACCGGATTAGTACCTGTTCCAGCTCAGGTAGACTCGGTCAAAGCATGCTGTTCCGCCGACACGCTATGAATACATCCATGTACGCTCTCTGTTTCATCCCTGAAACAGAAGGCCGGCGGAACAGCATGCTTTGTCCTCCTTATCGCCCTGCAGCCGCCTGCAGGCACCATAATCAGACGGCGCCGGGGCTTGAAGGAGGCAACAGGGATGGCCTCCGCCGACCGTCACATGCCAGGGGCGCGAAGCGCCTTGCACCGGAGGTATCGCCGCGACCGAGTTGCCAGTGACAAGTCGCAGCGCGGCGATACCGACGGTTTCCGCGACATCCGGTATGTGCCGAGCGCCACAGGGATGTGCTTGAAGCGGGTCGGCGGAGGTGGCCCTGTTGCTTCTTCCTCTTCTTCTTCGTAACAAACAGCCAAATAGTACCACCGCTAAGCCCTGGGGTTGGCCGGATAGAACAGCTCGGGCTGCACCGGCTGGTGGGAAAAGAAGCGGGTATTCTTGTGGGGCAGCTTCATAAAGCCCCCCACCCCCTGGTCGCTGATCAGCGGTATCTTGTCCACGATAAAGGCGAGCAGCGCCCGAAACTCCTCCTCGGCGCCCCGGTCCAGCAGCCGGTAGTAGCTGTGCAGCTTGAGGTAGAGCGGCGTCACCTCGAAGATGATACAGCCGGTATGGTGGATGCGGTTCAGGCGGGCGATGGCGTCCACGATGGCGTAGGGCAGCACCAGCTGTTCGTCCGGATCCCGGCCGTCCTCGAAATAGGAATGCTGGCGGCTGGCGTCATCGGTGCTGGGAATGTCCGCCAGCCGGTAGGGGATACGGGTGCCGGGCGGTGGCAGGAAGGGGCTGTGCTCGTCGGAGCGGCTCAGGTGGAGGGTGTTGCGGGCGTTGAACAGGCAGGCCTTGAACACCCCTATCCTGTCGATGGCCCGGGCCAGCATCACCACGTTGTTGACCGCCACCGCGAAGGCCTCCTTCAGCGCCTGGTCGTAGAGGTTGAGGCTGGAGTCGATATAGACGCCCTCCTCCTCCCAGTGGATGGCGAGCCCCCCCACCACCGGGTAGCGGCCGATCCGGCTCACCGCCGCCACGAACGCCTTCTCGGTCTCGCCCATGCCCGCCAGGTAGTTCTTGTAGTAGCGCTCCAGTTGGGCGTCGTCCACGTAGTGGATGCCCTCCTCCTCGCTGTGCTCGCGCAGGAAGGACTTGCGCGAGGAGTACACCACGGTATCCATCTCGTGCTGCTCCGGGCTGACCCACACCGGCAGTTGCGGGCTGTCGTCGAACAGCACCAGGGTCGGCAGCACCAGCCGCTTCAGGCGCGGCATGGCGGCCAGGAAATAGTCTCCGGCCCGCCGGCGCAGCCCGGCGTCCTCGGACAGCAGGCCGTCCAGCATCAGCGCGAATTCCCGGGGCAACCCCAGGCTGGTCGCCGGCAGGGCCCGGCAGCCGAAGCGGCAGGACTGGCCCGAGGCCAGGGCGTAGAGGGTGCCGGCCACCCCCTGCTCGTCGAAACGGGGGCTGGACAGCCCGCCCTCCCGCTGTTCGGGACCGATGAAATAGACATCCCCCAGGCGGGCGTTGGAATGCTGCAGATCCGCCGACATCAGCGCCATCACGTTGCTGGCCACGAACTGGCCGTCGCTGTCGGTCTGGGCGAACACCGAGGAGCCCCAGTCCACCAGGCTGATCCGCCCCGACTCCGGGTCGAACACGATGTTGGAGGGCTTGATGTCGCCGTGCACCAGGGGCGCGGGCTGGCCGTCCTTGTGGTGGTGGCGCAGGGCCTGCAGTATGTCGGCCAGTTGGGCGGCGATGTCCACCAGCAGCCGGGGCGGCAGCCGCCCCGTCTTCAGGCTGAACCGCTCCAGATCCTCCCCCCGGGCCCGCCCCATCATCAGGATGCCCTGCTTTCTCACCACCTGGTAGGTGATGTAGCGGGGCACCAGGGGGTGGCACACCTGGGACAGCATATAGGCCTCGTCGGCCAGCCGCTCGCGGATGTGCGGCGGCAGGTTGATGCGGGAAAACTTGAAGGCCACCTCCTCGCCGTCGGCGCCGACCCCGACGAAGGTGAAGCCGTAGGCACCCTTGCCCGCCAGGCTGATCCGGCGATAACCGAGCTTCTCCAGCTCGCCCATGCACAGGGCTATCCAGTCCTTCAGTTTCCTGGCGTCGTTGGCGTTGAGCAGATAGATGGACTGCTCTTCCGGAATATAGAAGTTGCGCAGCTGGTGCCGGTACATGGCTCAGGTCAGTTGCGCCAGCATCAGCTCCGGCTGCTCCAGATACTGCCGCCAGCGGTTGTTGAAACGGGCCAGGGTGGCGCCGTCGATCACCCGGTGGTCCGCCGACCAGCACACCGTCATCAGCTGTTGTGCCTCCACCTCGCCCGCCGCGTTGAAGCGGGGCAGGCGCTGCAGGCGGCCGAGGGCGGCGATGGCCAGTTGCGGCGGGTTCACCACCGGGGTGGACACGGTGCCGCCCAGCACCCCGATGTTGGACAGGGTGATGGTGCCCCCCTGCAGCTCGGCGGGGGACAGCCCGCCCTGGCGCGCCGCCTCGCTCAGCCGCTCCAGCTCGGCGGCGATGGCGAGCAGGGATTTCTGCTCGCAATGCCTGATGGTGGGCACCAGCAGGCCGGCCTCGGTGTCCACCGCCACCCCGACATGGTGGTGATCCTGGTAGCGGAGGCTGGCGCCGTCTTCGCCCAGGCGGGCGTTGAGCAGGGGATACTGCTTCAGGCTAAGGGACAGTGCCTTGATAAAGAAGGGCAACAGGGTCAGCCGCGCGCCCTCGGCGGCGAAGGCGGGCTTGAGCTTGTCCTTGAGCGCCAGCAACTGGTCCAGGCGGAACTCGTCGCAAAAGGTGAAACGGGGGATGCCGAGGGAGGCGGTCATCTGCCGGGCCATGGCGGCGCGCACACCTCTGAGCGGCTCCTCCCGGCCGGCCGGCGCCGCCGGCTCGACCGGAGCTGGCGCGGCGGCCGCTTCCCGCCGGGCCAGGTAGGCCTCGATGTCCTCCTTGTAGACCCGGCCCTTGTCGCCGGAGCCGGGCACCTGGCCGATATCCACCGACAGCTCCCGGGCCAGGCGCCGTACCGCCGGGCTGGCCACCGCCCGGCCGCCGGCCGGTGCCGCCGGTGAAACCGCCGGCTGAGCGCTGGCCGCCTCGCTCTCCGGCCCGGGAGCCGCGGGCTCGGCGGTCTGACCCGGCGCCGGCGGGGATGCCTGGCTGGCCGCCTTGCCGTCGTTGGTCCCGGCCACTTCCATCTCGAACAGGGGCGCATGCACCCGCGCCATCTCGCCCTTGGCCACGTACAGCCGGGTGATGGTGCCCCCATGCACCGCCGGTATCTGCACCAGGGCCTTGTCGGTCATCACGTCGCAGATGGCCTGATCCTCGGCGACCTTGTCGCCTTCGCTGACCAGCCACTCCACCAGTTCGCATTCCACTATGCCCTCGCCGATATCCGGCAGGTAGAAATCCTGTTTCATGCCGCCCCCTAGAAGTTCACCGTCCGCACTATCGCCTCGAAGGTCTTGAGGTGATCCGCCATGTATTCCTTCTCCAGCGCCAGGGGGTAGGGCGTGTCCAGGCCGCAGACCCGGGCGATGGGACTCTCGAGATAGAGGAAGCAGCGCTGCTGGATGCTGGCCGCGATTTCCCCGGCAAAGCCGCCGGTGAGCGGCGCCTCGTGGTTGATCACCAGGCGACCGGTCTTGAGCACCGACTCGGCCACCCGCTCCAGGTCCCAGGGCGCCAGGCTGCGCAGATCGACAAGCTCGCAGGAAATGCCCTGTTGCCCGGCCAGCTCCGCCGCCTTCTGCACCACTTCCATCTGGGCGCCCCAGGCCAGCACGGTGACATCGCTCCCCTCCTGCACCACCTCGGCCTGGCCCAGGGGCAGCTCGTAGTAGTCCTCGTCCACCTCGCCCACGGCAGCGCGATAGAGTCGCTTGGGCTCGAAGAACAACACCGGATCCGGGCAATTGATGGCCGCCAGCAGCAGCCCCTTGGCCTGGGCCGGATCCCGGGGCACCACCAGCCGCAGGCCGGGGGTGTGGGTGAAGTAGGCCTCCGGCGACTGGCTGTGATAGTGGCCGCCGGCGATGCCGCCGCCGTAGGGGGTGCGCAGCACCAGGCCGCCCACGTCGAACTGGTTGCCGGAGCGATAGCGGAACTTGGCGGTTTCGTTGACCAACTGATCGAAGGCCGGGTAGATGTAGTCGGCGAACTGGATCTCGGCCACCGGCTTCAGCCCCCGGGCCGCCATGCCGTTGGCGAAGCCGATGATGCCCTGCTCGGTGAGGGGGGTGTTGAAGCAGCGGTGCTTGCCGTATTTGTCCTGCAGCTTGCTGGTGGCGCGGAAGACGCCACCGAAGTGGCCCACGTCCTCGCCGAAGCAGACCACGCTCTCGTCCCGGGCCATGGCCAGATCCAGGGCGTTGTTGATGGCCTGCAGCATGTTCATCTGTGCCATTAGTCAAGCCTCCCTGAGGTCACCGGATAGGCGTCCGGATAGCGGCGGATATGCTCCCTTAGCGCCTCGAGCTGGGCCTTGAGGGCGGGCGGGGGCTCGACATAGACATCCTCTATCAGGCTGTCCAGGCGGGGTTTGGGCACCTGCTCCGCCTCCTTCACCGCCTCCAGCACCTCCTGGCGCAGGGCGTCGGTGGCGATTTGATCCGCCGCCTCGTCCAGCCAGCCCTGGTTGAGCAACCAGCGCCGAAAGCGGGCGATGGGATCCTGCTTGCGCCAGCGTTCCTCCTCTTCCCGGGAACGGTAGCCGCTGGGATCGTCGGAGGAGGAATGGGCGCCCAGGCGGTAGGCGATGGCCTCGACCAGCACCGGCTCCTGCTGCTCCAGGGCCAGCTTGCGCGCCAGCCGGGTCGCCTCGTACACCGCCAGGGCGTCGGCCCCGTCCACCCGGATGGCCTGGATGCCGTAGCCCACCGCCCGGCAGGCGATGCCGTCGCCGATAAACTGCTCGCTGGCCGGGGTGGAGATGGCATAACCGTTGTTGCGACAGAAGAAGATCACCGGCGCCCGTAGCACGGCGGCCATGTTAAGGCCGGCGTGGAAGTCCCCCTCGGAGGCGGCGCCCTCGCCGAAATAGCAGAGGGTGGTGTTGCTCTCCCCCTTCAGCCGTTGGGCGTAGGCATAGCCGCTGGCCTGGGGGATCTGGGTGCCCAGGGGCGAGGAAATGGTCATGAAACGGATGTCCCGGCTGCCGTAGTGCACCGGCATCTGCCGCCCCTTGCCCAGATCCCGCTCGTTGGAAAACAGCTGGTTCATAAACTGCTCCAGGGTGAAGCCCCGGTAGCGCAGGGCCCCCTGCTCCCGGTACTGGGCCATGATCATGTCGTGCCTGTCGAGGGCGGCGGCGCTGGCCACGGCGGCGGCCTCCTCCCCCAGGCATTGCATGTAGAAGCTGATCCGCCCCTGGCGCTGGGCCGCCAGCATGCGCTCGTCAAGCACCCGAATAAACACCATGCTGTCGTAGATGTGGAGCGCCGTATCCCGGTCCAGTACCGGCGGCGAGGCGCCGGCAAAGAGGGTACCGTCGTCCTGCAATATCCTCAGGGTGGGAATGCTCAGGGCATGGGCCCCGGTGAACTGGGCCTGGTGCACAGTGGTGGTGCTGGCATTGCTGGGATTGGTCATGGCGTCACTCCCATCGCCGCTGGCGAGTCAGGAAACGGAGCCGCCGCGATAAGCGGCAGCTCAATATGACGCCAATTATAACACCTGGGCAACAAGTCGCAGGACCTGCTCAGGTCCTCAGCCGCCCCAGATCCTGATCCAGTCCGGCGGAGAGGCCGCTCAGCCGCTGGCCGTGCTCGCCCACCTCCCCGGCCAGCTCCGCCAGCTCGGCGGCGGCCTCGCCCAGGGTGGTCAGGTTGCGGTTGATGTCGCCGGACACCGCGCTCTGCTCCTCGGCGGAGGTGGCCATCTGGGTCACATGATCGCTGATGGTCTCGATAAGGCCGGCCACCCGGGCCAGCTCCTGGTAGGCCTCGCGGGAGCTGGCCGAGGTCTGCCCGGCCCGGGAGGCCCCCTGCTCCATGATCCGCACCGTGGCGCCCACCTGGCTGTTGAGCCGTTCGATGAGTTCGGCGATGTCATCGGTGGACTGGCGGGTCTTGGCCGCCAGGGCCCGCACCTCGTCGGCCACCACCGCGAAGCCCCGGCCCTGCTCGCCGGCCCGGGCCGCTTCGATGGCGGCGTTCAGGGCCAGCAGGTTGGTCTGCTCGGCGATGGCGCGGATCACCTCGAGGATGCTGTTGATGGCATCGCTGCGCTCCGCCACCTGGTTGACGGCACCGGCCGCCTCCTGTACTTCCGTGGCCAGCTGGCCGATGTCGTCCACCGTGCCCGCCAGCCGGTCCTGGGTCGCCTTCAGCGCCTGGTTGGCCTGGCCCGCTTCTATCGCCGCCTGCTCGGAGAAGCGGGCCACCTCCGTCGCCGCCACGCTCATCTCGTTCATGGCGGTGACCACCGACTCCAGCTCCCGATTCTGGCGCCCCACCTCCTCGCGCATACGCCTGGCCAGGCGGGCGCCGTTTTCCGACTCGCTGCCGACCTCGGCCCCGGTATGCTTGAGCCGGCCGACCAGCTGGCGCAGCTTGTCGATAAAGCCGTTGAAGCCGCCGGACAGGGCGATCAGCTCCTTGTGGGTATCGATGTCGATGACTCGGGTCAGGTCTCCCTCGGCACTGTTCAGCTCATGGATTCGCTCCCGCATCAATTGCAGTGGCCGGGTGATGGTACGTACCAGCAACATCATGGCGCCGATGCCAGCCAGGATGACGAGACCGCCGGCCAGCCACTGCTGCCGGGTCAGGCTGGCCACTCCCGCGGCCAGCCCGGCCTGCAGGGCCGATACCTCGGCCAGGGCCACCGAACGGGGAACCCCGATCAACAGCGACCAGCTCGCCTCCGCCGCCGGTATCTGCAGCCGGTAGCTGCCGTAGAGGTGCTCGGCCGTGACCAGGCTGCCCTCCCCCCTGGCCAGGGCCTGCCATTGGCCGCTGTCCTCGGCTCCCGCCGCCTCCGCCAGGGGGCGCCCCAGCTTGTCGGGATAGCGGCTGGAGGCCACGATGAGACCCTGGCTGCTGAGCAGCAGCACCTCGGCCTGCCCCTGGTAGAGGGAGGCGGCCAGTTGCTCCAGTTGCCGCTGAAAGGCGGGCAGGTTGATGTCCGAGCCCGCCACGCCGCGAAAGCGCCCTTCGGCGACGATGGGCACCGTCAGGCTGGTCATCAGCTCGCTGTAGCCGGGCTGGATCTCGTACAGGTAGGGCTCCATCAGGCAGGGCCGGCCGGTCTCCATGGGACAGAGGTACCACTCGGCGTTGCGCACCCCGAACTCGTTGCGGCTCTGATCGTGCTTCTCGTCGGCACCGCCGATGATCTGCTGCTCCAGGCGTCCGTCCTGGTGGCGCACCACATAGACCTCCAGGCTGCCGGCCCCGGTCACCGAATGGTCGTAGCCGCTGAGGAAAAGGGCGTCCTCGCCGTCGTAGGCGTTGGCTTCAAACTGGCTGTAGCTGGAACCCAGTTGCCGGTTGGCCAGCAACAGCTGCCGGTTCAGGGCCACCACCTGCTCCCGGCTGAGTCGTTCGAAGGCGGGCAGGACGGCATTCTCGGCCAGTATGGTGGCCAGGGTGAGGGGCGAGCGGAAACTCTCGTTGATAAAGCCGGCCAGCTGCGTTCCGGCCTCGGCGGCCTGGCTCTGCAGCCGTTCGCTGACTTCCCGGATCAGCACCCGGGAACTGTCGTCCCCGACCTGGCCGGCCGTGCGCTGCAGGAAGAGGCTGACCACCCCATTGAGCACCAGTATGCTGAGCAACAGCATCAGGCCGGTGGCCAGGAACAGCTTGGCCGACAGCGCCGTTTTCTTTATCTGCATCATTCTGTTTCAGATCCTTCTGCGTTGGATTGCCATGGGGCCGGATGACAACAGCCTTGGTCCCCTTATTCCGGGAAGCAATACTTTCCCTGTATCGGCCATGGGTGCATTTACTTAACACCTGTACAGGAATATGGCAAATAAAAAAGGCAGCCCGGAGGCTGCCAAAACGAGATGGACCTAGTTGGTATTTTTCTTTCTCAGTTGACCCTGTTTTGCAATCAGATGTTCTCGAACTGGCCCATGGTGTTGTCCTTGCCGCCGGCCTTCAGCGCCGCCTCGCCGGCGAAGAACTCCTTGTGATCATCGCCGATGTTGGAGCCGGCCATGTCCTGGTGCTTGACGGTGGCGATGCCCTGGCGGATCTCCTTGCGCTGTACGCCCGCCACATAGGCCAGCATGCCCTCGTCGCCGAAGTAGCCCTTGGCCAGGTTGTCGGTGGACAGGGCCGCGGTGTGGTAGGTCGGCAGCGTGATCAGGTGGTGGAAGATGCCGGCTTCCCGCGCCGCGTCGCGCTGGAAGTTGGCCGTCCACTGATCGGCCAGGCGGCCCAGCTCGGTGTCGTCGTAGTCGGCGCTCATCAGCTTGGCGCGGTCGTAGGCGGACAGGTCCTTGCCTTCGGCGGCCCAGGCGTCGAACACCTGCTGGCGGAAGTTCAGGGTCCAGTTGAAGGACGGGCTGTTGTTGTACACCAGCTTGGCATTGGGCACCACTTCACGGATACGGTCCACCATGCCCTTGATCTGGCCGATATGGGGCTTCTCGGTCTCGATCCACAGCAGGTCGGCGCCGTGCTGCAGGCTGGTGATGCAATCCAGCACCACCCGATCCTCGCCGGAGCCCGGCTTGAAGCAGAACAGGCCGGAGGCCAGGCGCTTGACCTTGAGCAGCTTGCCCTGGGACTTGATCACCACGTCGCCGTTGTCGATGTCGTCGGCCGAGTCGATGTAGTCGCCATCGAGGAAGCTGTTGTACAGATCCCCCAGATCCCCCGGCTCGTTGGTCACCGCGATCTGCTTGGTCAGGCCGGCACCCAGGGAGTCGGTGCGCGCCACTATCACGCCGTCGTCCACCCCCAGTTCCAGGAAGGCCAGGCGTACCGCGTTGATCTTGGCCAGGAAGTCGGCGTGGGGCACCGTCACCTTGCCATCCTGGTGGCCGCACTGCTTCTCGTCGGACACCTGGTTCTCGATCTGGATGCAGCAGGCCCCCGCTTCGATCATCTTCTTGGCCAGCAGGTAGGTCGCCTCGGCGTTGCCGAAACCGGCATCGATGTCGGCGACAATCGGCACCACATGGGTTTCGTGGTTGTCGATCTGGCTCAGAAGCTCTTTGGCCTTGGCCTCGTCACCGGCTTGCCGGGCCTCTTCCAGGGCGCGGAACAGATGGTTCAGCTCCCAGGCGTCGGCCTGGCGCAGGAAGGTGTAGAGCTCCTCGATAAGGGCCGGCACCGAGGTCTTCTCGTGCATGGATTGATCCGGCAGCGGGCCGAACTCGGAGCGCAGGGCCGCCACCATCCAGCCGGACAGGTAGAGGTAGCGCCGCTTGGTGCTGCCGAAATGCTTCTTGATGGAGATCAGTTTCTGCTGGCCGATGAAACCGTGCCAGCACCCCAGGGACTGGGTGTACTGGGACGAGTCCTGGTCGTAGGCGGCCATGTCTTCGCGCATGATCCTGGCGGTGTACCTGGCGATGTCCAGGCCGGTCTTGAACCGGTTCTGGGCACGCATGCGGGCGGCGTACTCGGGTTTGATGGCGCTCCAGCTCGGATTCTGCTTGATCAATGACGCCAGGGTATCAAGGTCGTGTGCGTATGGCATGGTCTCAAGTCCTCTCTTGTATGATTTGCGCTCTGTTCAGCGGCATTAAACTTCCCTGTCAAACCGGCAATACCTCCGGGTCCTTCCCGCTTGCCGGCATTGGCAGTGATGCTCTCGTTATATTTGGCTTCGCAACAAGGCCGGTGCTTGTTATCCGGACACCGTATCGGTGTCTCCGTTATTGGTGCCCCTTTTCCTTGTTGCTCTGCATCGCTGTACGGTTATTAAGGTGCGCAATAGACCGGAAAAGATCAAGATCCAATTTCACAAAAATACAACACAGGTCACACTACAAATTCGCTTTACGACTAAAGTCAAACCCCATAAAAATCACTTAGTTACTGGATTAACCCATTAACCACCACTGGACCAAGACAAATATAAGTGTAATTAAATTACGTTAATTTAATTCATATGCAATATATTATCCCGACTAAACTCCAAGGTTTGACAAATACCCTGCCGCTCTTCTTCAAGGCTTGAAATACAAGCATTTAAACACATGTTTAAAAAAGTTTTCCGGGATTTTCCCGGCTTTTTGCGCTCGCAAAAAGCCGGCGGTGACAGGCAACCAACACCGGCTTGCGGGTATCTGTGGTTGTTTTGTCATTTTTGGTCCTCCTCCCGGACCGGGCCTGCTCCGTCGCTTGGGCACCCACAGGAGTCCGACAACACGGCTGCCGGCCACGACGGCGGCGATAAAAAGGAGCGATAGAAATTACCTATTAGAACAATAGAAAATAATCACTTTATTGGATTCAGGACAGGGCCTAGTATGGAAACCGTTCGAGAGACACACCCACTAACGACACATTTAGGAGCTAACATGGCTGTTGCAATCAACACCGAAATCAAACCCTTTACCGCCCAGGCTTACTACAACGGCGACTTCGTTCAAGTGACCGAGGCCGATCTGAAAGGCAAGTGGTCCATCGTGTTCTTCTACCCGGCCGACTTCACCTTCGTCTGCCCCACCGAACTGGGCGACCTGGCCGACCACTATGCCGAACTGCAGAAGATGGGCGTCGAAGTGTACTCCGTGTCCACCGACACCCACTTCACCCACAAGGCCTGGCACGACAGTTCCGAGACCATCGGCAAGATCAAGTACTACATGGTGGGCGACCAGACCGGCACCATCACCAACAACTTCGGCGTGATGCGTGAAGGCCAGGGCCTGGCCGACCGCGCCACCTTTATCATCGACCCCCAGGGCGTGATCCAGGCCATCGAAGTGACCGCCGAAGGCATCGGCCGTGATGCTTCCGACCTGCTGCGCAAGGTGAAGGCCGCCCAGTACGTGGCCGCCCACCCGGGTGAAGTCTGCCCCGCCAAATGGCAGGAAGGCGAAGCCACCCTGGCACCGTCCCTCGACCTGGTCGGCAAGATCTAAGACCCAGACAACTACCCCGGCCCGCCGCGATGATGCCTCATCCGGTCGGCGGGCCGGGTTTTTTATACCCAAAATTCGGCACAGGACACGACTATGTTAGATGCGAATCTCAAAAAACAACTGGACACCTACCTGCAGAACATCGTCTCTCCGATAGAGATCAGCGTGTCCGGTGATGACAGCCCCAAATCCAAAGAATTGCTGGAACTGGCCGCCGAGATCAGCGGGCTTTCCGGCAACATCAGCCTCAAGGAAGCCGCCGCCGACCGCACTCCCAGCATGAGCGTCGCCCCCGCCGGGCAGGCGCCGCGGGTAAGCTTTGCCGGCATTCCGATGGGCCACGAATTCACCTCGCTGGTACTGGCCCTGCTGCAGGCCGGCGGCCATCCGTCCAAGGCCTCCCCCGAGTTGCTGGAGCAGATCCGCAACCTCGAGGGCCAGTTCCATTTTGAAACCTACATCTCCCTGTCCTGCCAGAACTGTCCGGACGTGGTGCAGGCGCTCAACCTGATGGCGACCCTGAACCCCAACATCAGCCACGTGATGATCGACGGCGCCCTGTTCCAGGACGAGGTGAACCGGCGCCAGGTGATGGCGGTGCCCGCCGTCTACCTGAACGGCGAACACTTCGGCCAGGGTCGCATGAGCCTGGAAGAGATCATCGGCAAACTCGACACCGGCGCCGCCGAGCGCAAGGCCGCCGCCCTCGACGAAAAAGCCCCCTACGACGTGCTGATCGTCGGCGGAGGCCCGGCCGGTGCCGCCGCCGCCATCTACGCCGCCCGCAAGGGCATTCGCACCGGCCTGGTGGCCGAGCGCTTCGGCGGCCAGGTGATGGACACCGTCGGCATCGAAAACTTCATTTCCGTGCCCTACACCGAAGGCCCGAAGCTGGCCGCCAGCCTGGAGCAGCACGTCAGGGAATACGGGGTGGACATCATCACCGACCAGCGTGCCGCCGGCATCCGCCGCGGGGAGCTTATCGAGCTGCCGCTGGCCAGCGGCGCCACCCTCAGGGGCAAGGCGGTGATCCTGGCCACCGGGGCGCGCTGGCGCGAGTTGAAGGTGCCCGGCGAGGCCGAATACCGTACCAGGGGCGTGGCCTACTGCCCGCACTGCGACGGCCCCTTCTTCAAGGGCAAGAGGGTGGCGGTGGTCGGCGGCGGCAACTCGGGCATTGAAGCGGCCATCGATCTGGCCGGTATCGTCGAACACGTGACCGTGCTGGAGTTCGCCGACAGCCTGCGCGCCGATGAGGTGCTGCAACGCAAGGCCCGCTCCATGGGCAATATCGACATCATCATGAATGCCCAGACCACCGCAGTGCTGGGCGACGGCAGCAAGGTCACCGGCATGCAGTACACCGACCGGGTCAGCGGCGACAGCAAACGGCTGGAGGTGGCGGGCATCTTCGTGCAGATAGGCCTGGTGCCCAACACCGAGTTCCTGCAGGGCTCGGAAGTGGAGCTGACCCGCTTCGGCGAGGTGGTGATCGACGCCAAGGGCGCCACCTCCATGGCCGGGGTGTTCGCCGCCGGCGACGCCACCACTGTGCCCTACAAGCAGATCATCATTTCCATGGGCGCCGGCGCCACCGCCGCCCTCGGCGCCTTCGACCACCTGATCCGCGCCGGCTCGTAACGGCGCCGGCGCCTCACAACGCAAAAAAGGCGGAGTACCCCGGTACTCCGCCTTTTCTGTTTACAGCAGTTCGCTCACCAGCTCGCCCAGCCGGTAGAAGGTTTCCACCCGGGTAGCGGTGGGCCGCCACACCAGGCCGATATCCCGGTAGGCCTTGTCGCCCTGGGGCGCCATGGCGACGATCTCGGTGTTGGCGAGGATACCGGCGTCGATCGCCATTTGCGGCAGGAAGGTGGTACCGAGGCCGGCGCCCACCATCTGCACCAGGGTATGCAGGCTGGTGGCGGCGAAGGGGTTGACCTTGCGGCTGTCGGTCAGCTTGCAGGCGCTCACCGCGTGCTCGGTCAGGCAGTGCTCCTGCTCCAGCAGGAAGATGCTCTGATCCGGCAGGTCGGCATAGTCTACCGGCACCCGGCCATGCCGCCTGGCCTGCTCCTGGTGCATCACCAGCACGAAGGGATCCTGGCCCAGTACCCGGGTCTGCAGCCCCTCGGTGTCGGTGGGCAGGGCCAGCAACAGCAGGTCCAGCTCGCCGGCCCGCAGCAGGGACAGCAACTGCGGCGTGGTGTCCTCCCGCAGCAACAACTGCAGTTCGGGATAGTGCCGGCGGCAGCGCTGCACCAGCCCACTCAGCAAAAAAGGCGCTATGGTGGGAATGCACCCCAGGCGGATGGCCCCCTGCATGGCGCCTTTCTGCCCTTCCACCAGTTCCATCAGCTCCCGGGTCTGGGCCAGCAGTTCCCGGGCCCGCACCACCACCTGCCGGCCGAGCGGCGTCATCACGAACGCCTTGTGATCCCGCTCGATCAGCTCGCCGCCGAGCAGGCTTTCCAGGTTCTGCAGGCCGGTGCTCAGGGTGGACTGGCTGACGAAACAGGCCTTGGCGGCCCGGTTGAAGTTCTGGTGCTCGTCCAGGGCCACCAGGTAGGTCAATTGCTTCAGGCTGGGCAGACGACTCATTGAACAACTCGATTAGGGCTATCTGTTTATTTCGGTTCTCTAACGCTATCACAGCCTCTACACTGGCCGCTATCGAATGAGTTCCCTTTTCTGTCCCAAGTATGCCTACTTGTTACAGTCCCGGGGCGGCAGGATGCCTGCCCCACCTTTCTCAGTTTCCGCCCTGCAACTGGGCCTTCAGGTTCGGCGGGGTACCCCTGATCACCAGGGTGTCGGTGGCGGCGTCGTACTGGATGCGCTCGCCCAGCAGCTTCTGATCGAAGCTGATGGTCAGGCCGCCGCCCGAACCCACGTACTTGGTCAGCCCCTTGAGCGCGGATCTGTCTACCGGGAAGCGCTCTTCCAGCTGGTATTCCTCGCTGACGAACTGGTAGAAGTCCAGGTCATCGTCCCGGCCCAGCTCGGCGGACAGCTCGCGCAGCTCCAGCTCCTCCCCTTCCTTGAGCTGATCGCGACAGTACTTGCTCACCAGTGCCTTGCTCTCCAGCTTCTCCTCGGTGCTAAGCTGGCGGGACTCGCAATAGTCGTCCACCGCCTTCAGCAGGCCCTGGCTCTGGGCCTTGGGATCCATGCCCTCCACGCAGGACAGGAAGTTGAGGAAAAAGTCAGACACCTTGCGTCCGGCCCGGCCCTTGATAAAGGAGAAATAACGGTGCGACTCGGGGCGGGTCTGCAATTCGGTCAGATCCAGGCGGGCGGCCAGCTGCATCCTGCCCAGATCCAGGTAGCTGGCGTGGCTGACTTCCAGCTTGTCGGTGACGGTGACGCTGTCCTTGTTGTCGAGCAGGGCGATCAGCAAATAGTGGGCGCCGAGCCACTGGTAGCGCACGAACAGCAGCACGCCGGCCTCGTTCATCTCCAGCCGGTACAGTTCGCCCAACAGCCGCTCGGCCGCCAGGTGGGAAAAAGCGGCGAAGGTCAGGCTCTGATCCTGCACCCGCCGCACCAGGTCGCGAAAACCGGTGTCCTCCTCGCTGAAATAGCCGAACACCTTGCCCGCCTTGGTGTTGTAGATATGGTGCAACTCGCCCATCAGCTGGTTCACCGCGGGCCCGGTGGCCAGCTCCTGCTCCCGGGTGGCAAGCTGGGTTTGGCCCTGCTCATCGAGAAAAAGGGAATGTACTATGATGTGTTCGATATCCAAGCTCATAACAGATTGCCGTAGAGTTGCCAGAAGGGGTGGGGTATTATAGTCGCCCTGTCACCAAGTTACATGATTGAACGCCCATGCCCGTCCTTTCCAAATACGATAAACAATACGACCAACTGCTGAGCGAGCTGGAAGCCGTGATGGACAAGCACCAGGCCCCGGCGGATCTGCGGCTGATGGTGCTGGGCAACCTGGTCACCCATGTGCTCAACCACCAGGTCGCCCCCGGGCAGCGGAAGGCCATCGCCGACAAGTTCGCCAAGGTGCTCACCGCCTCCGTCGACACACAAAAAGGGGCTCATTAAGAGCCTTTTTGTTAGCCGAAACAGTCTGAACCATGGTCGAAACCGGTAACCTCTATCGCGATAATGTTTCCCGCCTGATTGGCTGGGGGCATTGGTTCGTGTTTTTCAATATCCTGCTGGCCATGGCGGTGTCGAGCCGCTACCTGCTGGCCGCCGGCTGGCCCGAGACTCCCCTCGGCATCGGCTACATGCTGGTAAGCTGGGTCGGGCATTTCGCCTTTCTGACCTTCTTCACCTATCTGCTGACCCTGTTTCCCCTCACCTTCCTGCTGCCCAGGCTCAGGGCGGTGCAATTCCTGGGCGCGGCCATCGCCACCGGGGCCCTGACCCTGTTGCTGGTGGATACCCAGGTATTCAGCCTGTTCAAGTTCCACCTCAACCCCACCGTCTGGCGGCTGCTGCTGGATCAGGCCCAGGCCGAGGAGGCCTCCGGCTGGGGCTGGCTGTTCGTCTGGGTACCGCTGCTGTTCCTGTTCGAACTGTGGCTGGCGGCCTGGCTGTGGCGCTGGAGTCAGCGCCGGCGACGCTCCCTGGCCCTGCCCCTGGCCCTGCCGTTGCTGGTAAGCTTCTTCCTCACCCACAGCGTGCACATCTGGGCCGATGCCCTGGTTTATACCCCCATCACCAACCAGAAGGCCAACTTCCCGCTGTCCTATCCCATGACCGCCAAGAGCTTCCTGATCAAGCAGGGCTGGCTGGATGCGGATCAATACCGGCAACTGTCGCAACAGGCCGCCGACCAGCCCCAGCGCCGGCTGAACTACCCGCTGCGCCCGCTGTCGGTATCGGCGCCGGCGCACGCGCCCAATATCCTGCTGCTGGTGGTCGACGGTCTGCGCGCCGACCAGCTCGACGCCATCACCATGCCCAACCTGTACCGCTTCGCCGAGCGGAACCTGCGCTTCGACGACCACCTCAGCGCCGGCAACCAGCCCCAGTCCGCCCTGTTCAGCCTGTTCTACAGCCTGCCGGCCCACTATCGCCACGACGCCGAAGTAGAAGGCATGGCCCCGGCGCTGATCGACGAGCTGCAGCGCCAGGACTACCGTTTCGGCCTGTTCGCCAGCGGCGGCCTGGCACAGCCGCTGTATGAGAACGCCATCTTTTCCAGCCTGCGCAACCAGTCCTTCGCTACCGCCCCCGGCGGTGCCGAAGGCGACCGCCAGGTGCTGGCCGGCTTCGCCGACTGGCTGACGGAGCAGGACGAGTTGCGGCCCTGGTTCTCCTTCCTGTACCTGGATGCCCTCAAGGCACTGGATTTGCCGGCGGACACCCGGGGCCCCTTCCAGCCCTCCCTGGAACGCCTCAATCCGGCCCTGGCCTATCATGACGAGCAGCGCGAGGCCCTGTTCAACCGTTACCGCAACGCGGTGTTCTACACCGATCAGCTGCTGGGCCAGTTGCTGGCCCTGGCCCAGCGGCCCGGCAGCCGGGACACCCTGATCATCGTGACCTCGGGTCACGGCATGGAATTCAACGACAACGGCAACAACACCTGGGGCTTCGGCAGCGCCTATTCGCCCCAGCAGTTGCAGGTGCCCCTGGTGATCGGCTGGCCCGGTCAGGCCCAGGCCCGGTTTACCCATCCGACCAGCCAGCTGGATCTGGTGCCCACCCTGATGCAGCAGGTACTGGGTGTGCAGAGTCCGATGCGCAGCTACAGCACCGGGCAATCGCTGTTCGAGATAGTACCCGAGCGTTGGCGACTGGCATCGGACGAAGAGGAATATGTCATCTACCAGCAGGACGAGATCACCCTGTTCAACCGGCGGGGCGATTTCCAGTTACTGAGCGCGGCGGACTACCGGGTCAAGGCCGATGCCAGCCCGGAGCTGTCGCTGCTGCTGCAGGTGATGAATGAGCTGAACCGTTTTCAGGCGAAATAACAGGCTGGTGACCGGTCACCGGTGACTGGCAATATTATCGCTGCCTCCAATCCCCGGTCACCAATGTTCTTTTTCAGATGTCGTCCAGCAGGCGGCGGGCCTGCCAGTAGCGGCTGCGCCAGTAGACGTTGTCCAGGCGGGAGATGGTGACCCCCACGCTGGAAGAGGCATGGGCGAACTTGCCGTCACCGATGTAGATGCCGTTGTGCTGGCCGCTGCCGGTGCGGAAGAACACCAGATCCCCGGGCTGCAGCTCGTTCTTGCCGATCGCCCGCCCCAGGTTGACCTGTTCATAGGTGCTGCGCGGCAGCTCCATGCCGAACACTTCCTGGTACATGGTACGGGTAAAGGCCGAACAGTCGATGCCTTCGGCATCCACCCCGCCGAAGCGATAGGGCACGCCGCGCCAGCGTTGGTACACCTGATGCAGATCCTGCACGGTTCCCACGGAACGCCTGGGCTTCATCGGGCCGGTACTGATGCTGTAAGTCAGGGAAGAAGACGGTTTTTTTCCAGCCATCTTTTTGCCTGACTCCGGGCTCGGGGCGCTGCTGCAACCGGCGACCAGGAGCACACTGCTTAGAATTATGACCTTTTTCATGCAAATAATGGCAACCAGCTATCAATCTGAAAGATACTAGAGCAGATCCAGGGTATTTTGCAAAAGAGAATATGAGCAAAAACAACGATATCGTCACCAAGTTACTAATTTGTGACAGTGCGAACATAAAACTGCCGGAAAATGCTCAAAAAATACTCTCCCCGGCGGAGCACAAGCGCCTGGCCGGCATCCGCCATCCGGGACAGGCCCGTTTGTTCCTGCTGGGTCGCTACCTGCTGCGCCGCTGGCTCGCCGTCCACCTGGCGGAGGATCCGGGACGGATCCCCATCCGGATCGACAGCAGGGGCAAGCCCCGCCTCGCCCGGCCGGGCTGGCACTTCAACATCAGCCACAGCGGCAGCCTGCTGGCGCTGGCCATCGGTAACGCCGGCCCGCTCGGCGTCGATCTGGAAGGACGACGACTGGATCCTGCCAGGATCCTTCGCCTCGCCCACCGTTACCTGAGTGACACCGAGCAGCGGTGGCTGGCCCACAGCCGCGAGCCGGAACTGGACTTTATCCGTCTCTGGACGGTCAAGGAAGCGGTGCTCAAGGCCCAGGGCGGCGGCATCGCCAACAACCTGCAGCGGGTACAGTGGCAGGCGGGCAGCCACCGGGCTCTGTTCGACGACCAGCCTTACCGGCTGTATCAGTACACCCTGGACAGGGCCTGGCTGACCCTGGCGGTGGCGGGCACGGATGGCCCCCCGCCCCTGCTGCTGCGCCTCCCGGATTTGCCCTTCGACCTTGAAATCGGCGGCCCCCAGCCCAATCTAACCATAAACCCTTAACGAGACCTCGAACATGATCGTTGACATCAATGTGCAGAACTTCCAGCAGGCGCTGATCCAGGCCTCCATGAGCAAGACGGTGGTGATCTACTTCCATGCCCAGCAGATCCCCGAATGCCAGACGGTGGGCCCGGTGGTGGAACGCCTGATCGGCGCCGACAACGGTCATATCGATCTGGCCCGGGTCGATGTCGCCGATCCGCAACTGCAGAGCCTGGCGGTCCAGCTGGGGCTGCAGGCCCTGCCGGCCCTGGTCGCCTTCAAGGACGCCCAGCCGGTGGACATACTGGAAGGCCCCCAGGACGAAGCCGCCCTCAAGGCCTTTCTGCAACCCTACCAACCCAACGAAGCCGCGCTGTTGCTGGAGCAGGCCAAGCAGACCCTGGGCCTGGATCCCCAGGCCGCCTACGGCCTGCTGCAGCAGGCCCGGGCGCTGGAGGACAGCGCCGCCATCCGCCTGAGCCTGGCCGAAGCCGCCCTGTCCCTGAACAAGCTGGAGGAAACCAAGCAACTGCTGGCGACCATCGGCATGGCCGATCAGGACAGCCAGTACCAGCATATCCTGGCCCGGCTGGAGCTGGCGGAAGAAGCCGCCGACAGCCCCGAACTGCGCGAGCTGGAGCAGAAGCTGGCCGACGCCCCGGACTCGCTGGAATTGAAGGAAGAACTGGCGGTGCTCTACTTCCAGGCCGGTCGCCAGGAAGAGGCCCTGCAACTGCTGGTCGAGGTGCTGCAGCAGGATCTGGGCTTCGGCGAGGCCAAGAAGCGTTTCCTCGACATGCTCACCACCATGGGTGCCGATCCCGTCGCCTCCCGCTACCGCCGCAAGCTCTACAGCATGCTCTACTGAGTACAATTTCGAAGACAAAAAAGGGCGGGGATCATCGAGATGACCCCCGCCCTTTTTGTTCCGCCCGATTACCAGCTGGCGCCGATCACCAGCAGCACCAGCAGCGGGCACACCAGCCGCACGTACCAGGGCCAGATGCGCCAGAACAGGCTGGAAGCGAGTTCCGGCGAACCCTGTACCAGCTCCTCGAACAATTTGGCCCTGCCCCACAGCCAGCCCCCCAGCAGGCAGAAACCCAGGCCCACCAGCGGCTGCAGATTCTGGGTGGACAGGCGGATAACGAAGCCGAACAGGGCGCCGAAATTCAGGCAGATGACCACGCTGAACAACGCCAGGCCGCCACCCAGCAGCCAGGTCACCAGCGGACGGGAAGCCTTGAACCGTTCGGTGGTGTAGGACACCGGCACTTCCAGCATGGAGATGGACGAGGTCAGGGCGGCGATGCCCATCAGCACGAAGAACACCAGCGCCATCACCAGCCCCACCGGCCCCATGGTGTCGAACAGGGCGGGCAGCACGGTGAACACCAGGGTATCGGAACTCAGCAGGCTGCCGTCTTCCGCGAAGATGGTCACGCCATTGTTCATGGCCACGAACATGGCCGGCAGTATCACCAGCCCGGCCAGGAAGGCCACGCCGGTATCGATCAGGGTCACCTGGAAGGCGGTGCCGGGAATGCTCTCCTGCTTGCTCAGGTAGGAGCCGTACATCAGCATGGAGCAGCCGCCTATGGTCAGCGAAAAGAAGGCCTGGCCCATGGCGCTGATCAGCAGCCCCGGCTCCAGTACCTTGCTGAAATCCGGCACCAGATAATGACGCAGCCCTTCCATGGCGCCGTTCTGGGTCAGGATATAGGCGAACAGCACCAGGAAGAGCACGAACAGTGCCGGCATCAGCCGGGCCGACCAGCGCTCTATCCCTTTGCGTACCCCGGCCTGCACCACCAGTATGGTGAGCAGGTAGAACACCAGGGTCCAGACGATGTTGCGCGACAGCCCGAAGCCCTGCAGCCAGCCGGTGGCCGCCTCCCAGCCCAGCATGCGGGTCACCGCCGCCGCCAGGAAGGCCAGCAGCCAGCCGGCGACGATGGCGTAGAACGACAGCACCAGGCTGGGCACCAGCATGCCCGCATAGCCCACCAGGGAAGCCATGGCCTTCTGGCCTCGACTGCGGCCCAGCTTGCGCACCGAATCCACCGGGTTGGCCTGGCCGTAGCGGCCGATGGCCACTTCCATCACCAGCATGGGGAAGGCCAGCACCAGCACCAGCATCAGGTAGGCGACCAGGAAGGCACCGCCGCCGTTGCTTGCCGCCTGGGTGGGAAAACCCCAGATATTGCCCAGCCCCACCGCCGCCCCGGCGGCGGCCATGATAAACCCGAAGCGCGAGCCGAAATGTTCTCTCACTGTATTGTCCTTACGTCTTTCATCAATTGTTGGTATTTGCAGGCGCATCTTCGTGCTGGGGCCAGGCGTTGAGCACCGCCTTGACCAGGGTGGCCAGGGGAATGGCGAAGAACACGCCCCAGAAGCCCCAGAGGCCGCCGAACACCAGCACAGCGACGATGATGGCGATGGGATGCAGGTTGACCGCCTCCGAGAACAGGATGGGCACCAGCACGTTGCCGTCCAGCGCCTGGATGATGCCGTAGGCCACCATCAGGTAGAAGAACGGCGGGGTAAAGCCCCACTGGAACAGCCCCACCATGGCCACCGGCACGGTGGCGGCGGCGGCGCCGATATAGGGGATCAGCACCGAAAAGCCGACCAGCACCGCCAGCAGCAGGGCATAGCGCAGATCCAGCAGGGCAAAGGTGACATAGCTGACCACGCCGACGATCAGGATCTCGATCACCTTGCCGCGCACATAGTTGGCAATCTGGCCGTTCATCTCCAGCCAGACCCGGGACACCAGTTCCCGGTTGCGGGGCAGGAAACGGCTCATGCCGTCCAGCAGATGGCGCTTGTCCTTGAGCATGAAGAACACCAGCACCGACACCAGGATGAGGTAGACCAGCAGCACGGCGGCGTTGGTCAGCGAGCTGATCGACACGCTCAAGATGGCGTCGGCCGAGCCCAGCAGCCGGCCGCGGAGATCGTCCAGCACGCTCTGCACCAGGGTCACGTCCACCAGCTCGGGATACTGCTCCGGCAGGGTCAGCAGTGCCTCCTGGGTGCGGTTGATCATGGCGGGCACTTCCCGCGCCAGGTTGGCGGTCTGCACCAGGAAGGAAGGCACTATGCTCACCAGCGACAATACCATCACCACCGCGAACAGCAGCAGCACCACGCCGGCGGCCAGTCCCCGGCCCAGCCCCAGCCGCTCCAGCCGGCTGACCGGCCATTCCAGCAGGTAGGCGATGACCACGGCGGCGAAGAAAGGCGCCAGTATGTGGCCCATGAAGTACACCACCACGAAACCGAACAGCAGCAGCAGGAACAGGGCAACCGCACCCGGGTCGGAAAACCGCTGTCGATACCAGTGCTTAATAACATCCAGCATGCAAAATTTCCTTAAGGTGCCTTGGTAATGATGAGTTCGAGTCGTCCGGGTTCATCGGCCACCACCTCTACCCGGTGACCGATGCCCGAGACATAGGCGGGAATATCCCGGCGGGAGCCCGAGTCCGCCAGCCACAGCCGCAGGGCCTGGCCGGCCTTCGCCGCCTTCAGCCAGAGCTTGACCCTGAGCAGTGGCAGCGGGCAGCGCAGCGCGCGTGCATCCAGCGTATCCATGAGAGCCCCCGAACCAAAAGAAAGGGCATTATCCCTTTGTTCTGGCTGCCAAACAATGCTTGTTCCGCCCTATTGCGGAGAGTATTCTGCGGTGAGTACAACAGCAATAAGGTTATTGACATGGGTTTTCGTGCCGCCAGGCTGGTTTTGGCTTTTTCCCTCTGTACCGCGGCCCCCTGGCTCGCCGCCAACAACCTGCCCGATATCGGCACCGCCGGGGTCAGTGCCATGTCGGTGGAACGGGAAGCCCGCTTCGGTCAGGCCTTTATCCGCTTCGCCCGGGCCAACCAGCCGGTCATCGACGACCCCGTGCTCAACGAATACCTCACCGACCTCGGGCTCAAGCTGCTGTCCCAGGCCGATTCGGTGCGCTTTCCCTTCAGCTTCCTGCTGATCCGGGACGACAGCATCAACGCCAGCGCCTTCCTGGGCGGCGTGGTGCAAATCCATTCCGGACTCTTCCTGTATGCCGACAACGAGAGCGAGCTGGCCTCGGTCATGGCCCATGAAATCACCCACGTCACCCAGCGCCACATCGCCCGCTACCTGGAGTCCCAGTCGCGCAGCACCCCCCTGACCATCGCCGGCCTGGTGGGTTCGGTGGCGCTGGCGGTGGTCAACCCCCAGGCGGGCATGGCGGCGTTGCAGACCACCCTGGGCCTCAAGATGCAGTCGGCCATCAACTATACCCGGGACAACGAATTCGAGGCGGATCGCATCGGCCTGCGCCTGCTGCACAATGCCGGCTTCGATCCCAACGCCATGGCCAGCTTCTTCCAGAAACTGGCCGAAAAATACCAGTTCGCCAGCACGCCGCCGCAAATGCTGCTGACCCACCCCCTGCCCGCCAGCCGGATCGCCGAGGCCCGCAGCCGGGCGGCGGAGTACCCCGCCCAACCCTATCCGCCCAGCCTGGAGTTCCAACTGGCCAAGGCCAGGATCATGGTCCGTTTCCAGCAGGGCAACACCAGCGAGCTGCACCGCTTCTTCGAGCGGGAAGCCGGCCGCGGCGGCGACTGGCAGCCCGATGCCGCCCGCTACGGCCAGGCCCTGAGCCTGCTGCAGATCCACGAATACGACAAGGCCAGGGCCCTGCTCGACGAGCTGAGCCAACGCCACGGCAGCAATGTCTTCGTACTGGACGCCCTGACCGATCTGGACAACGCCGAAAAACGGCACGACGCGGCCATCGCCCGCCTGCGCCAGGCCCGTCAGCGGCTGCCCGACAACGCCGTGGTGATGATCAACCTGGCCGACAGCCTGTTGCAGGCCGGGCGCAACCAGGAGGCCGCCGAGCTGCTCGACGGCTACCTGCGCCGGCACCCGGAAAATCCCCTGGCCTGGGAGCTGATCGCCCAGGCCTACCGGCCACTCAGCGACGAGTCGGCCTTCCGCCAGGCCCAGGCCGAAGTGGCAGCGCTGAAAGGGCGTTACGAGGTGGCGGTGGATCAGATGGAGATCGCCGCCAACCTCGCCACCGACCCCATGCAGCGGGCCCGGCTCGGTGCCCGTCTGGAGCAGTTGCGCCAGCAGCAGAAAGACTGGGACGCCCTGAGGAACTGATAACCCCTAATTACCCCAGTACAGCGCCTGCCAGCGGGCGATATCCTCGGCATGGAGCTCGCCCTGGTGCTGTTCCGCCAGCCGGCCCCTGGGATCGATCACGAAGGTGGTGGGCAGTACCCGGGGCGTTTCGAAAGGCCAGGCCCCTTCCAGGTTCGCCACCACCGGCATCAGCATCTGGTAACGTTCCTTCAGGCTGTGCAGCGCCTGGGCCGGCAGGGCGTCGAAGCTCACCGCCAGCACGGCCGGGCCGGCCGTGGCGCTCAGTTCGTTGAGCAGGGGCATCTCCCGCAGGCAGGGAGCGCACCATTCGGCGAAGTAATTCACCACCAGCCACTGGCCCCGGTAGTCCCCCAGATCCTGACGCTGGCCGTCGGCCAGCGTCAGGGTGGCCGCCTCCCGGCAGCCTGCCATCAACAACACCGCCAAAAACAGGGCCTGATGTTTGCCCATACGCTGTACCCTCCACGGCAGCTTTTATACAATGCCCGCAGCTTTGCCACAGGAGTCTAGAATGAGCCTACGTATCTACCATAATCCCCGCTGCTCTAAAAGCCGCGAAACCCTGAGCCTGCTGGAGCAGCGGGGCCTGCAGCCGGAGATTATCAAATATCTGGAAACCCCGCCTGACGCGGATCAACTGAAAACCCTGCTGGGTCAGTTGGGCATGAGCTCGGCCCGGGAGCTGATGCGCACCAAGGAAGAGGAATACAAGGCGCTGGGCCTGGCCGGGGTGACCGACGAAGCGACCCTGATCGCCGCCATGGTGGCCCACCCCAAACTGATAGAACGCCCCATCGTGGTCCATAACGGCAAGGCCGCCCTCGGCCGTCCGCCCGAGCAGATCCTGGATATCCTGTAATGAGCACCCAACTGGCACGCCGACTGGCCCTGGTCGGCTATTTCGGGCTCATCTTCTGGGTCGCCCTCTGGCACGGCCTGCTCTCGCCCCATCCTGAGCTGGGTGCCGGCTTTATGCTGATGCTGTGGCTGCCCTGGCTGTTCATCCCCATGGTGGGCATGCTCCGGGGCAATCCCTATACCCATGCCTGGGCCATCTTCCTGATCATGCCCTACTTTCTGCACGCCCTCACCCTGCTGTGGGTGGACGAGGGGGAACGCTGGCTGGCCCTGGTCGAACTGCTGCTGGCCTGTACCATGTTCGTGGGCAATATCTACTACGCCAAGTTCCGCGGCCGCGAGCTGGGCCTGAGCATCCGCAAGAAAAAAGGCCAGAATTAGGGACTCGGGACTCGGGACTCGGGACTCGGGACTCGGGACTCGGGACTCGGGACCAGAATAATGGCTCTCGAATCCCCAGTCACCAATCCCTAGAGCACCGTTCAGTTTAAAACTTAGGCAGTGATGATGCTTGGGGCGCGGGCGGCCCGCCTGCGCTCCACCAGCAAGTGCAAATCTGTAAACGGCGGCGTTTGTCTGCCAGCTAAAGAGACAGAAATACACTGCGCCTGGCTGCCGGTTTGTGCCGCTGTAGGTGCCGCTTTAGCCGGCACAAACCGGCGCCCAATGTCCACGCCCCACGCCGTTGGCCGGTTTGCGCCACGTAAACGGGCGCCTACAGGTGAGATATCGCACTGCTCACGTTTTAAACTGATCGGTGCTCTAGTCCCTGCCTTGGCGTCCCGCCCCTTACAGTCCCAGTATTTCCTTGGCGAAGGGGATGCTCAGCTTGCGCTTGGCCCGGAAGGAGGCGTTGTCCAGCAGATCCAGGGCCGCCAGCAGGGTACGCATGTCCCGGGACAGGCGGTTGAGCAGGAAGCGGCCCACATCGGTGGGCAACTTGAAACCGCGCAACTCGGCCCTGAGCTGCAGGGCGCTGAGCTTGCCCTCGTCGTCCAGGGGTTTGAGCTGGTAGGCCACGCCCCAGTCGAGACGCGAGGCCAGATCCGGCAGCCCCAGCCCCAGGTTGCGCGAGGCGCTGACGGCGCTGATCAGCAGCGAGCCCGTCGCCCGCTCCCGCCGCCGGTTGAAGAAATTGAACACGGCCCGCTCCCATTCCTCCACCCCGGCGATGGCATCCAGGTTATCCAGGCACACCAGCGGCAGCAGCTCCATGCCGTCGAGCATGCGCGGCGACATCTGCCGGTGGCCATCGAGGGGAAGGTAAGCGGCGGCCTCGCCGGCGGCGTTCACCTCGGCACAGGTGGCGTGCAGCAGGTGCGAGCGGCCACTGCCGCGCTGCCCCCAGAAGTAGAGCACTTCGTCGCCCTGGCCGATGGCGGCGTTCTTCAGGGCGGTGATCAGCTGGGCATTGTCGCCGGGGTAGAAACTGGCGAAGGTTTCGTCGTCCGGCAACTGCACCGCCAGCGCCAACTGGGCCGGTACCGCCTCGTCTTCGCCATCGTTACTCACTCGCCGTCCCCGACCAGTTGAACTGCCGCTCGCCGCTGGCCGACAGCCCCGCCACGGCGGCCAGCGCCTGCAGCACCGCCGCCCGGGAGCCGGGTACCAACAGCCGATAGCGCGCCTGGTGGCCGGCGCTGTCCATCAGGTAGACCTGTTCCACGCCGTCCAGCTGGCGCAGGCGCTGCTCCAGACGGATGGCATCGGAAAACTGGCGCAGCCCCGACACCACTATGGTCAGCTCACCGGCTCCGTCCTGCTGTAGCTGCAGGGGCTCCACCGGATCCGGGTTGTCGGCCCGGGCCGGCTCGCCGCCGCCGTTGCCCCGCTCCACCCAGTAACGGTTCAGGGCCGAGGCCAGTTCCAGCAGGCCGGCATCCGGCTCCAGCCGCCCCTGCAACAGGGCGCCGTCCTGGCCGGCGGCGTACAACTGCCAGCGCCCGCCCTGCGCCTCCCGCTCCAGCGCCAGCCAGTAGTCGGCACCGTAACGCCGGCTGGCCTCGCGCAGTTGCTCCTCGTCGAACAACCGGGACTTGTCGATGGCCATGTGCTCTTCCAGATCCCACAGCGGCCACAACAGCGGCAAGGGATAGGCCGAGCTGGCCCGGCGCCAGTCCGCGTCCGCCTCGCTGCGGGCCTGGCCCTGGTCCAGTTGCCACACCAGCAGGGCGGGCCTGGGGTCGAGTGAGAACGGCAGGCCGGCGCTGTCGATCAGCGCCCGCAGCTCCTCGCCGTCGAAGCGGGCGCTGTAGCCGCTCCCCTGGGGTTCGTCCCGCAGGTAGCGCTCGGGCTCGGCCAGGGCCTCCTCCCGGATCCAGGAATCCCGGGCCCGGTCGCCGGTGAGCCGGTCGAGCACCAGCTCCAGGGCCTGCGCGCGGGCCTCGTCCCGGCTGTAGGGCGCGGGATCCAGGGTCACCTCGAGCAGCGGCTGGGCCACCGCCACCGAGGACAGCAGCGCCATGGCCGCCAGTAACAGAGTTTTCAGCATCGATTGTCCATCGTTAACGGAGCATGGGACTCATGATAACCACTGAGCCAGGCCCTTGCCAGGTTCAATGGCCGCGCGCCCTGGGCAGCACCAGGTTGAGCAGTATGCCGACAATGCCGCACAGGCTGATGCCCTGCAGGCTGAAACCGCCGATACCGAAGGCCATGCCGCCGATGCCGAACACCAGGATCACCGCCACTATGCACAGGTTGCGCGCCTGGGACAGATCCACCTGGTGCTTGATCAGGCTGTTGAGGCCCACGGTGGCGATGGAGCCGAACAGCAGTATCATGATGCCGCCCATCACCGGGGTGGGAATGGTCAGCATCAGGGCGCCGAACTTGCCGACAAAGGCCAGCACGATGGCAAAGCCCGCCGCCCAGGTCATGATCACCGGGTAGAAGTTCTTGGTCAGCATCACGGCGCCGGTCACCTCCGAATAGGTGGTGTTGGGGGGGCCGCCAAACAGCGACGCCGCGCCGGTGGCCAGGCCGTCGCCCAGCAGGGTGCGGTGCAGGCCGGGTTTTTTGACGTAGTCCTTGCCGGTGACCGAGCTGATGGCCAGGATGTCGCCGATGTGTTCGATGGCCGGGGCGATGGCCACCGGGATCATGAACAGCACCGCCTGCCAGTGCCACTCGGGCGCAACGAAATTGGGCACGGAGAACCAGGCCGCCTCCCGCACCGGGGTGAAATCCACCACCCCGAACCACAGCGCCAGGCCGTAGCCCACCGCGATGCCGGCGGTAATGGGCACCAGCCTGAAAATCCCCCTGGCCATGGTGGACACCAGCAGGGTGGTGACCAGGGAGCCCAGCGACAGCCACAGGGCGACCTCCTGCGGCATCAGCTCGGCGGCACCGTCGCCGGTCTTGCCGATGGCCATGTTCACCGCCAGCGGTGCCAACCCGAGGCCGATCACCATGATCACCGGCCCCACCACCACTGGCGGCAGCAGCCGGGTCAGCAGGGCGGTGCCGCGCCAGCGCACCAGCTGGCTGAGCAGCACGTAAACGGCGCCCGCCGCCATCAGGCCGCTCATGGTGGCGGGAATGCCCCAGGTCTGCACCCCGTAGAGGATGGGGGCGATAAAGGCAAAGGAGGACGCCAGGAAGATGGGCACCTGGCGCTTGGTGCACAGCTGGAAGATCAGGGTACCGATACC
This sequence comes from Zobellella denitrificans, assembly GCF_002407485.1. NCBI lineage: Bacteria > Pseudomonadati > Pseudomonadota > Gammaproteobacteria > Aeromonadales > Aeromonadaceae > Zobellella > Zobellella denitrificans. The sequence goes on from NZ_CP012621.1 coordinate 2,870,857, forward strand.
GGCGGTAAAGAGTGCCACGTTCGGATCCAGCCCGGTGATCAGCGGCATCAGCACCAGGGCGCCGAAGGCCACGAACAGCATCTGGGAGCCGGCCAGGGCCTGGCGCAGGGGGGTATTGACCGCCGCCTGGGCGGTGGCCAAGGCGTCGGTTTGCTCTGCTGAATTCATCTGTCTCAACCTTGAATAAACGGAAAAAAACCGGCCTCAGCCGGTTTTGCCTTACTTGGTACCAAATATCTTGTCGCCCGCATCGCCCAGGCCGGGGATGATGTAGCCATGCTCGTTGAGCCGCTCGTCGATGGAGGCGCAGTACAGCTCCACGTCCGGATGGGCCTGCTCCAGGGCCTTGATGCCCTCGGGCGCGGCCACCAGCACGATGACCTTGATCTGGTTGCAGCCCTTTTGCTTGAGCAGGTCGATGGTGGCCACCATGGAGCCGCCGGTGGCCAGCATGGGATCCACCACCAGCGCCAGCCGCTCCTCGATGTGGCTGACCAGCTTGTTGAAGTAGTGCACCGGCTGCAGGGTCTCCTCGTCGCGGTAGACCCCCACCACGCTGACCCGGGCGCTCGGCATGTGTTCCAGCACGCCGTCCAGCATGCCGAGGCCGGCACGCAGTATGGGCACCACCGTCACCTTCTTGCCCTTCAACTGGTCGACCTCGACCGGGCCGTTCCAGCCGTTGATGGTGGTCTTTTCGGTTTCGAAATCGGCGGTGGCCTCGTAGGTCAGCAGGCTGCCCACCTCCTTCGCCAGTTCACGAAAGCGTTTGGTGCTGATGTCGGCTTCCCGCATCAGACCCAGCTTGTGTTTCACCAAAGGGTGCTTTACCTCGACGACTTTCATCAACCCGATCTCCCGACGTATAAAAAAACCGCGGAATACTAGCATAAAATAGTGTCCAGCGGCAGGGATACAGAGCAACTTTTAGCAAAGGCCGCCGCCTTGCTCCATTAGGCGGTTTATGGCTGTGGCACTGGCCTGCCCATTAAATTAGAATAGCGCCCGAACACATCAGTACCAGCCGGAACAAGGCGCCAATTGCCCCGCCGGCCTTTGAATCCAAAAACAAGGTGATCCCCCGTGACGCAGAACAAACCCCTGAGCTACAAAGACGCCGGCGTAGACATCGATGCCGGTAACGCCCTGGTTGAACGCATCAAAGGCGTTAGCCGTCGTACTCAACGCCCGGAAGTGATGGGCGGCCTCGGGGGCTTTGGCGCCCTGTGCCAGTTGCCCACCGGCTATAAGGAGCCGGTGCTGGTGGCCGGCACCGACGGGGTGGGCACCAAGCTGCGCCTGGCCATCGACCTCAAGCGCCATCAGGGCGTGGGCATCGATCTGGTGGCCATGTGCGTCAATGATCTGATCGTGCAGGGCGCCGAGCCGCTGTTCTTCCTCGACTACTACGCCACCGGCAAACTGGACGTGGACACCGCCGCCGACGTGGTCACCGGTATCGGCGCCGGCTGCGAGCTGAGCGGCTGCGCCCTGATCGGCGGTGAAACCGCAGAGATGCCCGGCATGTACGAAGAAGGCGACTACGACCTGGCAGGATTTTGTGTCGGCGTAGTGGAAAAAAGCGGCATTATCGACGGCTCCAAGGTGGCCGCCGGCGACGCCCTGATCGCCCTGGGCTCCAGCGGCCCGCACTCCAACGGCTACTCCCTGATCCGCAAGATCCTGGAAGTGAGCGGCGCGGACCTGCAGCAGCCCCTGGGCGAAGGCTCCCTGGCCGATGCCCTGATGGCTCCCACCCGCATCTACGTCAAGCCGGTGCTGGAACTCATCAAGCAGTTCGACATCCACGCCCTGAGCCACATCACCGGCGGCGGCTTCTGGGAAAACATTCCCCGGGTGCTGCCCGCCGACGCCAAGGCGGTGATCGACGGCGCCAGCTGGCAGTGGCCGCAGGTGTTCCAGTGGCTGCAACAGGCCGGCAACGTGGAAACCTTTGAAATGTACCGCACCTTCAACTGCGGCGTGGGCATGATCATCGCCTTGCCCGCCGAGCAGGCCGCGGCCGCGGTCAAGTTCATGCAGGATGCCGGTGAAAACGCCTGGCTGATCGGCCGCATCGACGCCGCCGCCGAGGGTGAAGAACAGGTCGAGATCCAATGAAACGCATCGTCGTACTGATCTCCGGCAGCGGCAGCAACCTGCAGGCGCTGCTGAGCCAGGCCGCCGCCGCCCAGCTGGGCGGCGACATCGTCGCCGTGATCAGCAACAAGGCCGAGGCTTACGGCCTGGAGCGCGCCCGCATCGCGGGCGTGCCCACCGCCGTGCTGCCCCACCAGGGCTATGCGGATCGGGAAAGCTATGACGCCGACCTGATGGCGCTTATCGACGGCTACCAGCCGGATCTGGTGGTGCTGGCGGGCTTTATGCGCATCCTCACCCCCGCCCTGGTGCGTCACTACCAGGGCCGCATGCTCAATATCCACCCCTCGCTGCTGCCCAAATACCAGGGGCTGCACACCCACCGCCGCGCCATCGAGGCCGGCGACGAGGAGCACGGCTGCAGCGTGCACTTCGTCACCGAGGAGCTGGATGGCGGCCCCGTGGTGCTGCAGGCGCGGGTGCCCATCTTTGAAGGGGACGACGAAGCCGCCGTGGCCGCCCGGGTGCTGGTGCAGGAGCACGCCATCTATCCCCTGGTGGTGCGCTGGTTCTGCGACGGCCGGCTTGAAATGCGGGACGGCCAGGCGGTGCTTGACGGCAGGGCCCTGCCCGCCCAGGGCTACGCCGAAGACTGAGGTTCAGGCGCAACCAGCAGGGCGGCGTTGATGTTCTTCATGCGGGCGCCCGCCAACAGCGGGCTGTCCCGGTGCAGCACCAGCAGCGAAGCCCGGTCGCTGGCGGCGGCCATCACCCCCGGCAGGCTCCAGTCGGTGATCGGCAACATGGCCCCCTTTAACCCCCGGGGCTCCAGCGCCGGGCCCAACTCGTCGGCCCCGGCCGCCGGCACCGTGATCCACAAGGGCAACTGCTGCTGCCGGGCCAGCTGTTCGGCCCGGGCCAGCACGGGTGCATCCCGCGCCGCCTCCTCCCATACCGCCAGCACCAGCTCCACCGGCCTGAACCGGCGACTCAGCAGCAGCACCTCATGCTCCGGCGGCCTGTCCCAGGTTGGCAGCTCGGTGGCCGGGTCGAGCACCAGCACCGGCACCTCGTCCCGGGAAGCCGGCGGTCGGGCCAGCAACTGCTCGCGCCGGCCGTACTCCACCTCCAGGCTCCACTCCAGGGCCCGGTTGCGGGCGAGCTGCTGCAACCGCTGGCGGATATGCTCGCGCCGGCGGCGCAGCTGCAGGCGTATTCGCTCCGGATCCAGCTCCCGCACCCGGCCGGTGGTCAGGCTCACCTCCCGGGTGCAGGGCAGCTCGGCCGAGCGCAGCAAGCTTTCATCCTCGATAAAAACGGCGCGCAGCCGGGCCCCGTGCCGGGCGGCGAACTCGGCCACCCGCTCCAGCATCTCCAGCTCGGCCTGGCTCAGATCCAGATACCATACGATATGCCTTATCATGATTCCTCATCCGGGCCCTTGGTCCCGTCCTCATGCTCTGCCGCCTTCTGGCGGCGCTGCAGCTCGGCCAGCCTCGCCAGCCGTTCCCGCACCCTGGCATTGACCGTGCCCTCGGGGTAATTGCCCTGCTCGTCCGCCTCCCCCGCCGGCAGACCGGCGAGCAGGGACAGCGCCTCGTCCAGGTGCGCCACCGAATACACCCGGAAACGCCCCTCGGCCACCGCCTGGCGCACCTCCCGGTTCAGCATCAGGTTGTCTTCGTTGGCCCTGGGGATGATGACCCCCTGCCCCGGTGCAAAGCCACGCGCCTGGCAGATGTCGAAGAAGCCTTCGATCTTCTCGTTGACCCCGCCGATGGGCTGCACCTGGCCGTATTGGTTGATGGAGCCGGTCACCGCCAGCGCCTGGCTGAGCGGCACCCGGGCGATGGCCGAGATCAGGGCGCAACACTCCGCCACCGAGGCGCTGTCCCCCTCGATCATGCCGTAGGACTGTTCGAACGCCAGGCTGGCGGACACGGCCATGGGCCCCTCGGGCGCGTAGCGGCTGCCGAGGAAGCGCGACAGGATCAGCATGGCCTTGGCGTGGATGGCGCCGCTGAGCTTGGCCTCCCGTTCGATGTCGAGCACCGAACCGGAACCGAGCCGGGCGGTGGCGCTGATCCGCGCCGGCTGGCCGAAGCGGTAATTACCCAGATCCAGCACCGTCAGGCCGTTGACCTGGCCCACCACGGCGCCGTCGGTATCGATAAACTTGCTGCCGCGCAGCACCGACTCCTCCATCTGCCGGTGGATGCGCGAAGCCCGCCGCCGGACGGCCTCCAGCGCCTGCTCGATGGCCCCGGCCGAGATGCTCTGCTCGCCGCCGTGCTCGGCCCAGTAGTTGGCCTCGTGCAACAGGTCGGTGAGCTCCTGGGTGTGGGCCGACAGCCGCAACTGATCGTCGGCCAGCCGGCCGGCATGTTCCACCATCCTGGCCACCCCGCCCCGAGTGAGCGGGCGCAAGTCCTGCTGGCGGGCCAGCCAGCCGATAAAGCGGGCGTAACGCTGCAGGTTTTCCGGGCTGACGTCCACCTCGTCCTGATAGTCCGCCTGTACCTTGAACAGCTTGCCGAAGTCGGGATCGTAGGCCGCCAACAGGTAGTAGAGCTGGCGCTCGCCGATCAGCACCACCTTCAGTTCCATGGGCACCGGCTCCGGCTCCAGGGAAATGGTGCTGGCCAGGCTGTAGAACTGCTCCAGCGATTCGATGCGGATCTCCCGGGCGAACAGGGCCCGCTTCAGCGCTTCCCAGGCCATGGGCTGCATCACCAGCTTGCGTGCGTCCAGGATCAGGTAGCCGCCGTTGGCCCGGTGCAGGGCGCCACTGCGGATCAGGGTGAAGTCGGTGACCAGGGCGCCCTGCTGCACGTGGTGCTCGACCCGGCCGAGCAGGCGGGACAGGTTGGGCAGATCCTCGTAGATCACCGGGGCCCCCTCGGTGTCGGCGTTGTCCACCAGCAGGTTGAGCTGGTAGCGGGCCAGCAACTGGGCCGGCAGTTCTCCCTCGCGCATGTGCCCGAGCAGCAGGTTGACATTGCCGCTCAAGTCCTGCTGTATCGCTTCCAGCTGGCGGAGCACGGGATCGCAGCCACCGTATTCCCGGCGCAGTTCGTCGATCAGGTTGCCGCCGGCGAACATCACCATCTCTTCGTTCAGCCACTGGATATGCAGCTGGGTCTCCCGCCGCCACAGGGGAAACTGCTGCAGCACCTCCTGCAGCCTGGCCTCGACCCGGGCGATGGCCTGCTCCATGGCGGTGCGCTCCGCCTCCGGCAACTGGCGGAAGGCCCTGGCGTCCAGCACCTCGTCGCCCTTGCGTGGTGCCAGGGTAAAGCCGGTGGGGGTGCTGAGCAGGGCCACCTGCTCGGCCTTGGCCAGCGCCTTTACCTCGGCCATGGCTGCCGCCTGGCGCTCGGCCAGCTGCTGGTTCAGCTCTTCCAGCCGCAGGCGGTACTCCTCGGTTTCAAACGCCGCTGGAATGGCGATGAGCAGCTCTTCGACCAGCTTCTCCAGGCTGGCCTTGAAGCGCCGTCCCACCCCGGCGGGCAGGGTCAGCAGCGCCGGCCGGATCGGCTCCTCGAAGCAGTAGGCGTAGCAGATATCCGGCGGTACCGGCTCATGGGCCGCCCGGCCGCTCAGGAAACGCTGGATCAGGGAGTGACGGGCACAGCTTTCCGGCGCCATCATGAAGATGTTAAAGCCCTGGCTGCGGATGCCGGTACCGAAGGACAGGGCCTCCAGCAGCCGCTCCTGGCCCACCAGGGCGCCGGAATCGGTGAGTTCGTCGGTGGTGGTAAAACCGAAAGCAGCCTCGTCGCAGGCGCGGTAAAGCCGCTCGGGGGCTAGGGGAGAAAGGAATTCCATGGCTCGCCTCGCTGAACAGTGCTGTTCAAAGCGTAGCCAAAATTGCCATCCAAAAAGGGGGCGGTGTCATTTTCCATCAGAAAATGACTCCGCCCCCTTTTTGGGGCTTAGCGGCTAGAGCACCGATCAGTTTAAAACGTGAGCAGTGCGATATCTTACCTGTAGGCGCCCGTTTACGTGGCGCAAAGCTGCCAACGGCGTGGGGTGTGGAAATTGAGCGCCGTCTTCCCGTCGGCTGAAGCGACGGCTACAGCGGCACAAACCGGCAGCGACGCAGAGCCGGGCTGCCTGATTTTTAAACTATATGGTGCTCCAGGCCCCGTTGCCGGCGATGCGCTCGCCCAGGTGGAAGAGGTTGAACTCGCCGGGTTGCATCTTGCGCCATTGCTCGTTGTTGGTGAGCGGCTGGGTGGCGATCACCGTCACCACGTCGTTGGGGGTGGTTTCCTGCTGGAAGTCGATTTCCACCTCCTCATCGATAAGGCGCGCCGGGCCGAAGGGGGCGCGGCGGGTGATCCAGTGCAGGTTGTTGCTGCAGTAGGTCATCAGGTACTCGCCGTCGGTGAGCAGCATATTGAACACCCCCAGGGCGCGCAGCCGGTCGCACAGGGAGGCTACGTGGCGGAACATGGCCGCCATGTTGCCGGGCTTGCGCGGGTATCTGCGCTCCAGTTCGTGCAGTATCCAGCAAAAGGCCAGCTCGCTGTCGGTGTCGCCCACCGGCTTGTGCCGCCCGGTTTTCAGCTTGCTCTTGTAGCCGCTGAGCTGGCCGTTATGTGCAAAGGTCCAGTAACGGCCCCACAGCTCGCGGGTAAAGGGATGGGTGTTCTCCAGGGCGATGCCGCCCCGATTGGCCTGGCGGATATGGCTGACCACGGCACAGCTCTTGATGGGATACTCCTGTACCAGCTGGGCGATGCGCGACTGGCTGGAGGGCTGGGGATCCTTGAAGGTGCGCACCCCCTTGCCCTCGTAGAAGACAATGCCCCAGCCGTCCTTGTGCGGGCCGGTGCGCCCGCCCCGTTGCATCAGGCCGGTAAAGCTGAAGCAGATGTCGGTGGGCACATTGGCGCTCATCCCTAACAGTTCGCACATCCGGCTTACCCTTGCTCCATCTCTTTTTCCACCAGCTGGATCAGGATGTGGATCACCTTGATATGCACCTCCTGGATGCGATCCGCATAACCGAAGTGGGGCACCCGGATCTCCACGTCCGCCAGGCCGGCCATCTTGCCGCCGTCCTTGCCGGTCAGCGCTATCACCTTGATGCCCTTGGCCCTGGCCGCCGCTATCGCCTTGAGGATATTGCCGGAGTTGCCGCTGGTGGACAGGCCGAACAGCACGTCGCCCTCGCGGCCCACCGCCTCCAGGTAGCGGGAAAACACGTATTCGTAGCCGAAGTCGTTGGACACGCAGGAGATATGGCTGGGATCGGAAATGGCGATGGCCGGGTAGCCGGGGCGGTTTTCCCGGTAGCGGCCGGTCAGCTCCTCGGCAAAGTGCATGGCGTCGCAGTGGGAGCCGCCGTTGCCGCAGGAAAGCACCTTGCCGCCGGCCTTGAAGCTGTCGGCCAGCAACTTGGCCGCCCGCTCGATGGCGGCGATATTGGCGTCGTCGGCCAGGAAGCGGTTCAGCACCTCGGCGGCTTCGGTGAGTTCGTTGCGGATCAGATCCTGATACATGAAATGGCCTCTCACTTGCGGGATAAGGGGGCATTTTGGCACAAGTGGCCAGGAGCGGGAAGCGGGTGGCATTCCTTCCCTGCCACCTTGCGCCGGCAGCGACAGAAGCCCCCCTGCCGCTCTTGTACCCATGGCAACCCCCAATCGCAACGAGACTGAATATTATTTGACCAAGCCGGCAAACCCGAACCTATACTTTTCCTGCACGGCAGGGATAGGACTCAAAGGCCGACGCTGTGTCATTTTATCCCCAGGAGGAGGGTTAACCAATGTCCAATAACAAAGCACGGTGGCTGGTGTTCGTCGCCATCACAATACTATGGCTAGGCTCGGGATTGTCCCACCAGACGATGGCGGCACCCAAGGGAGGAGGAAAGGGAGGAGGAGGTGGTGACGCCGAGCCCAGCGTCATGACCACTTACAGCGGGCAGGCCACGGCGGTCAGGGTATCGGCCAATGCCCTGCTGCTCAAGACCAACATCATACTGTCCGATACCGGGCAACTGGACAGCACGGGAGGCAGCAAGGACGCCACCCTGGCCAACGTGAACGCCAGCGGCCTGGTCAAGGCGTCGGTACTCAACGCCGCCACCATGGGTTCGGGCAACCTGGCCAACTCCATGGCATCCACCCTGGGGCTGGATCTGGATCTCGGCCTGCTGGGCCTTACCGTCGGCGCGGGCCTGTTGCAGTCCTTCACCTGGGCCGACTGCCTCGACGGCCAGGCAGCGCTGTCGGGCTATGCCGACATCGTTGGGCTCACCATCAACGGCAAATCCGTCGAGGCCTCGGGCCATCCCAACCAGGGGGTGGATTTGGGCCCGCTGTTGCAGGTGATCCTGAACCGCCAGGTGGAAACCGCCAAGGGCCTGCAGGTGGACGCCCTCTACATCAAGGTGCTCGACCTGCTGGGCAAACCGGTGGCGGAAGTGGTGGTCTCGCGCAGCGAGTCCGGCATCAACTGCGGCTCGGGCCCGGACGGCGTCTGTCCGGCGCCAGCCGACTTCGTCACCGGGGGCGGTTTCGTGCTGGATGGCAGCGGTAGAAAGGTCAACTTCGGCCTGCACGGCGGCGTGCGCGGCGATGGCGAGCTGCGCGGCCGCTTCAACCTGGTGGGGAGCGGCGTCCATGCCCAGGGCCAGAGCCTGCTGGCATATTCGGCGTTGGACGAAACCACCCGTCGGCTGACCTATGCCGCCACGGTGAACGGCCAGGCCACCCAGTGCATCCTGGAGGTGGCCGATAACGGTGAACCCGGTCGCGACGACAGTTTCGCCATCGACTGTGATTCGGGCTACGCCGTGAGCGGAGTCCTCAGCCAGGGCGGCAATATCCAGCTGCACAAGCCCTCCTGCGCCCTGTCCGTCGAGGACGGTGGCAATAGCGGCGGTGGCGGCAAAGGCGGCGGCAAGGGAGGTGGCAAGAAATAACTGAACCATCCGCCGTTGCCAATCCCTTCCGTCGGCCGGCAACGGCGGTCCACCCCGGCCTTCGCCTTCCCCTCTCCTGCCCCGACTCAGGATATACACTTTGATAACGACCGCGCAGCTTGATTTAAACATCCGTATGAATTACAACTAGGGAAACCACACAGGTCTGACCTCTTACCTTTCAATCTGCACAAGGAGTCGTTTATGGTTACCGCATTGCTGCTACTGATCACCTGGGGGGGACTGGCCTATCGCCAGAGCCGGCTGGTGACGGCGTCCCTGCTTACCGCCGCCATACTGGTATTGGGCACCCTGCTCGGCGAGGTGGGCCCGCTTGTCTGGCTGCTGTTCGCTGTCGTGGCCGCCGTGCTCAACCTGCCGGCCCTGCGCCACGGCCTGCTGAGCCGGCCGCTGTTCAAGGTATACAAGGGGCTGATGCCGGAGATGTCGCGCACCGAGAAGGAAGCCATCGAGGCCGGCACCACCTGGTGGGAAGCCGAGCTGTTCCGCGGCAAGCCGAACTGGCAGACCCTGCACAACTATCCCCGCCCCCGCCTGAGCGAGGAAGAGCAGGCCTTTATGGACGGTCCGGTGGAAACCGTATGCCGCATGACCAACGACTGGGAAGTCACCCACGAGCGCGCGGATCTGTCGCCGGAAGTCTGGGCCTACCTGAAAGAACACAAGTTCTTCGCCATGATCATCAAGAAGGAATACGGCGGCCTCGAATTCTCCGCCTATGCCCAGTCGCGGGTACTGCAAAAGTTGTGCAGCACCAGCGCCGTATTGGCCTCCACCGTGGGCGTGCCCAACTCCCTCGGCCCCGGCGAGCTGCTGCAGCACTACGGCACCAAGGAGCAGAAAGACCATTACCTGCCGCGCCTGGCCCGGGGCGAGGAAATCCCCTGCTTCGCCCTCACCAGCCCGGAGGCGGGCTCGGACGCCGGCGCCATTCCGGATTATGGCGTGGTGTGCCTGGGTGAGTGGCAGGGTAAAGAGGTGCTCGGCATGCGCATCACCTGGAACAAACGCTACATTACCCTGGCCCCGGTGGCCACCGTGCTGGGGCTGGCGTTCAAGCTGCGCGACCCGGAGCGGCTGCTGGGCGGCGAGGAAGATCTCGGCATCACCTGCGCGCTCATCCCCACCCACACCCCGGGGGTGAACATCGGCCGCCGCCACTTCCCGCTCAACGTGCCCTTCCAGAACGGTCCCACCCAGGGCAAGGACGTGTTCGTGCCCATCGACACCATCATCGGCGGCCAGGAGATGGCCGGCCAGGGCTGGCGCATGCTGGTGGAATGCCTGTCCGTCGGCCGGGGTATCACCCTGCCCTCCAACGGCACCGCCGGCAGCCGGGTGTCGGCCCTGGCCTCCGGCGCCTACAGCCGCATCCGCCGCCAGTTCAAGTTGCCCATCGGCAGGATGGAAGGCATTGAAGAGCCGCTGGCCCGCCTGGGCGGCAACGCCTACCTGTCGGACGCGGCCAGCATGCTCACCGTGACCGGCATCGATCTGGGCGAGAAGCCCTCGGTGATCTCCGCCATCGTCAAGTACCACCTCACCGACCGCAGCCAGCGCAGTATTATCGACGCCATGGACATCCACGGCGGCAAGGGCATCTGCATGGGGCCCAACAACTACCTGGCCCGGGGCTACCAGGGCGCGCCCATCGCCATCACGGTGGAAGGCGCCAATATCCTGACCCGCAGCATGATCATCTACGGCCAGGGTGCCATCCGCTGCCATCCCTACGTGCTGGCGGAAATGTTGTCGGTGCAGGAGCCGGACGCCAAAAAGGCGCTGGCCCAGTTCGACCGGGCCCTGTTCGGCCATCTCGGCTTCGCCCTGGGCAACTTCGCACGCAGCGCCTGGTTCGGCCTGACCGGCGCCCGCCTGAGCCCGGCGCCGGTGAAGGACGCCACCGCCCGCTACTACCGCCAGATGAACCGGCTGTCCGCCAACCTGGGCCTGCTGTCCGACCTGGCCATGGCCACCCTGGGCGGCGAGCTCAAGCGCAAGGAGCGCTTGTCGGCACGCCTCGGCGACATCCTCAGCCAGCTCTACCTGGTGTCCGCCACCCTCAAGCGCTTCAACGACGAGGGCCGCCCGGCCGAGGTGCTGCCGCTGGTGCACTGGGCCTGCCAGGACGGCCTCTACCGGGCCCAGGTGGCGCTGGTGGAGCTGCTCGACAACTTCCCCGCCCGCGGCCTCGGCAGGGTACTCAAGCTGCTGCTGATGCCCTTTGGCGCGCCGCTCAAGCGCCCCTCCGACCGGCTGGATCACCAGGTGGCCCGCCTGCTGCAAACCCCGGGCCTGGCCCGCAACAGCCTGGCCGGTGACCTCTACCTCACCGCCGAGGAAGGCAACCCGCTCGGCATGCTGGAGCAGGCGCTCACCGACATCCTGCGCGCCGAGCCGGTGTTCGACAAGGCCACCAGGGCCGTCGGCCGCCGCCCCTTTACCATGCTCGACCAGCTGGCGGAAGAAGCCCTGGCCGCCGGTGCCATCAGCCAGGAGGAAGCCGCCCTGCTGACAGCGGCGGAAGCCAGCCGGCTGCGCACCATCAACGTGGACGACTTCGATCCGCTGGAGCTGGTGGTCAACAAGGCCAGCTTCGACGACTCCATGCTCAACAAGGCCGCCTGAACGGCACTGCTCCTGTAGGGCCCATTTCAATGGGCCATTTCAACCCCGGCGCCGTGTTCGGTCGAATAAATTCGACCCTACAAGCCCCGCCGTAGATCCATACCAACGGACCATCCCGCCACCGGCGCCGTGGTTTGGTCCGATGTAGTCCACTTCAGTGGACCAATCCACTACCGCCGCCGTGTTTGGTCGAATAAATTCGACCCTTGTCACCCCACGACTCCGGTAGGGCCCATTTCAATGGGCCATCCCTTACGCAAAACACTTGAAAAGTGATAATCAATCTCACTATCATACGCACCACAATTTCATATCCCCCTAAGCCCCGATGCTGGAACTGCAAGGTATCCGCGTACACCGCGATAACAGGACCATTTTAAGCCTGGACGAGCTGTCCCTGGCGGCGGATGCCTTTACCGTCATCCTCGGCCACAACGGCTCGGGCAAGTCGACGCTGATGAAGCTGCTGGCCCGGCAGATGCCGCCGGACGAGGGCCGCATCGCCCTCGACGGCCGGCCCCTCGGCCACTATTCTCAGCGCGAATTCGCCCGCCGCATCGCCTTTCTGCCCCAGCGCCTGCCGGAAGTGGCCGGGCTGAACGTGCGCGAGCTGGTGCGGCTGGGCCGGTTTCCCTGGCGCGGCATGCTGGGCCGCTGGCAACGCGCCGACCATGCCCTGGTGGAAGAGGCCATGAGCCATACCAGGGTCGGCCAGCATGCCGAGCACCAGGCCGATCTGCTCTCCGGCGGCGAGCGCCAGCGGGCCTGGGTGGCCATGCTGCTGGCCCAGCAGTCGCCGCTGCTGCTGCTGGACGAGCCCACCTCGGCGCTGGATCTCAGCCACCAGTACGAACTGCTCAAACTGCTGCAAACCCTCAACCGGGAGCAGGGCCGTGGGGTTATCGTGATCCTGCACGATCTCAACCTGGCGCTGCGCTTCGCCGATCGCATCGTCGCCCTGAAACAGGGCCGGCTGCTGTTCGACCGTGCCCCGGCCGAGCTGATGTCGGAGCGGCTGCTGTCCGAACTCTATAACATTCCCATTCGCCTGATCGACCATCCGGACCAGGATGAAAAGATCGCCGTTGTCGCCTGAGTCATGTTGATGAAAACACCCCTTACCCTGTTGTTGCTCCTCCTTGCCGTTTTCAAGGCGCAGGCCGTTGACGTCACCGACAGCCTGGGCCGCCACGAATTCACCTCTGCGCCGCAGCGGGTAGTCGCCCTCAACTGGGCCGCCGCCGAGCACCTGCTGGAACTCGGCGTGACGCCCCTTGCCATCGCCGATACCGCCGGCTACCGGGAATGGGTGGTGCAGCCGACCCTGCCCGCCGGGGTCGAGGACGTCGGCATGCGCCAGGAGCCCAACCTGGAGCGGCTGGCGGAACTCAAGCCCGATCTGATCCTGAGCGGTGATCAGCAGCGGGATCTGGTGCCCCGCCTGTCCCAGATAGCCCCCGTGCTGCACTTCGAGAGCTTCAGCAGCGAGCACAACAACGCCGAGGCCGCCCGCCGGGTGTTCCTGACCCTGGCCAGGGTGCTGGATCGGGAGGAACGGGCCGAACAGCGCCTGACCGAGCTGGAGCAGGGCTTCGACCAACTGAAGGCCCGGCTGCACGCCCACTTCGGCGACACCTTGCCCAGGGTGACGGTGGTGCGGCTGATGGACAGCAGCCATGTGCGCATCTACGGCGACAACGGCATGCCCCAGTATGCCCTGGAACGCCTCGGTATCGCTCCCGCCCTGGAAGTGCCGGTCAGCCAGTGGGGCCAGGTGCAGAAGAAGCTGACCGATCTGGGCGCCATCCGCGACGGCGTGGTGCTCTATATCGAGCCCTTCCCCGAGGCGGACAAGCTGTTCGCCACCCCGCTGTGGCGGGCCATGCCCTTCGTGCGTGCCGGCCGGCTGGCGGCGGTGCCCTCCACCTGGACCTACGGCGGCGTCATGTCCCTCGGCTACCTGGCCGACAACCTGACCCGGGCCCTGCTGAGCGTGCCGACGGAATGAGCCGCTACCTGTTGTTGCCGCCCGCCCTGCTGGCGCTGGCCCTGCTGCACCTGCAGCTGGAGCCGACGGTGCCCCTCGCCGGGCAATGGGCCCTGCTGCGGGGCGCCGAGCCCGAGCTGTTCGAGGAATTCCAGTTTTTCTACAGCGCCCTGCCCCGGGTGGCCATGGCGCTGCTGGTGGGCGGCGCCCTGGGGCTTTCCGGCAGCATCTTGCAGCAGCTTACCCAGAACCGGCTGGTGTCGCCCATGACCCTGGGCGCCTCGTCCGGCGCCTGGCTGGCGCTGGTCTGCGCCGCCGTCTGGGCGCCCGCCCTGGCGGCCAGCCACGGCCACTGGATTGCCCTGCTGGGGGCGGCGCTGTCGGCGGCGCTGGTGCTGCTGATCGCCGGTCGCCACGGCATCCGCGGCCTGCCGGTGGTACTGGCGGGCATGGCGGTCAACCTGCTGCTGGGCGCCCTGGCCTCGGGGCTGGTGCTGCTCAACGATCAGTACACCCGCAACCTCTTTATCTGGGGCGCCGGCGATCTGGCCCAGACCGACTGGCACTGGGTGCTCTGGCTGCTGCCCCGGTTGCTGCCGGTGGCGGTGGCTCTGGCGCTGTTCGCGCCCCGGCCGCTGACCCTGCTGCGCCTGGGGGACGACGCCGCCCGCGCCCGGGGCCTGAGCCTGTGGCCGGTGCTGCTCGCCCTGCTGGTGGCCGCGCTCTGGCTGAGCTCGCTGGCCATCACCGCGGTGGGGCTGATCGGCTTTATCGGCCTGCTCACCCCCAACATGGCGCGCTTTTTCGGCGCCCGCACCGCCCGCGACGAGCTGCTCTTCTCCACCCTGCTCGGCGGCCTGCTGCTGCTGGCCACCGACGCCATCGCCCTGGGCTTCAGCCGGGTTTCCACCGATCTGGTGCCGAGCGGCGCGGCGGCGGCGCTGATCGGCGCGCCCGCCCTGTTGTGGCTGTTGCGCAGCCGGATGCATGCCCAGGATCAGAGCGCCATCCGCCTGCCCGGCGAGCGCTGGCGGGTCACCCGGGCCAGTTGGCTGACGGTGGCGGCCGCCATCCTGGCCCTGATCCTGATCAACCTGACCCTGGCGCCCACCGGCCAGGGCTGGCAGTGGTCCTGGCCCGATGAGCTGTTGTGGTCGCTGCGCTGGCCGCGCCTGCTCACCGCCGCCGGCGCCGGCGCCGGCCTGGCGGTGGCCGGGGTGATACTGCAGCGGCTGATCCGCAATCCCCTGGCCAGCCCGGACATCATGGGCATCTCCGCCGGCGCCACCCTGGCGCTGGTGCTGGGCGTGCTGCTCGGCGGCAGCTCCATTCACGACGGCGGCCCGCTGCTGGCCTTCGGCGGCAGCATGGCGGTGCTGGCCATCCTGCTGCTGCTCGGCCGCCGCCACGGCTACGCCCCGGCGATGATGGCGCTGGTGGGCATCGCCCTCGCCGCCTTCCTCGACGCCCTGCTGCAGTTCACCCTGGCCAAGGGCAACGATCAGGTGTTCGCCATCCTCGGCTGGCTGTCGGGCTCCACCTACCGGGTGAGCGAGGCCCAGGCCGGCTGGCTCACCGCCGGCATCCTGCTCACCTGGTTGCTGGCCCTGGCCTCGGGCCGCGGCCTGACCCTGGTGTCCATCGGCGACGGCATCGCCCTCGGCCGCGGCCTGGCCCTGGATCGCACCCGGGTGCTGCTGCTGGTGCTGGTCTCGGTGATCTGCGCCATGGTCACGGCGGTGATGGGGCCGGTGGCCTTCGTCGGCCTTCTGGCGCCGCACATGGCAAGCCTGCTGGGCGCGCGCAAGGCAGGCCCCCAGCTGCTGCTGGCCTCCCTGCTCGGCATGGCGCTGATGCTGCTGTCGGACTGGCTGGGCCGGGTGCTGCTCTACCCCATGCAGCTGCCCGCCGGCACCCTCGCCTCCATCATGGGCGGGACCTACTTTATTTACCTGCTGGCCCGGAAACGGGCCCTGTAACCACGGGATAGAAGGCGCCGCCCGCGCGGACTCCCGCGCAGGCCGGGTAAAGGCGTCAATAATTAAATAAAAATCATTTGTTTTTACAATTTTACTATCAAGGAGATTTAAAGGAATGCCGTTTCAGAAGAAACACCTGTCCCGTGTGATTGCCGCCCTGCTGGCTGGCGCTGTGCTGGCCCCCGCCCTGGCCCAGCAGCAGGACCCCCTGGTGCTGAGCACCGTCACCGTCAACGCCGAGCGCGAGAACGACGTCACCGAGGGCAGCGACAGCTATACCACCAAGAGCAGCCGCACCGCCACCAAGCTGAGCCTGTCGCCGCGGGAAACCCCGCAGACGGTATCGGTCACCACCCGTACCAAGATGGACGACTTCGCCCTCAACGACGTCAATGCCGTGCTGGCGAACACCAACGGCGTCAATGTGGAGAAGGTGGAAACCGACCGCACCTACTTCACCGCCCGCGGCTTCGATATCACCAACTTCCAGGTGGACGGTATCGGCGTGCCCCTGACCTACGGCAACCTGATGGGGGATCTGGATACCGCCCTGTTCGACAAGGTGGAGGTACTCAAGGGCGCCAATGGCCTGATGAGCGGCGCCGGCAGCCCCGCCGCCACCGTCAACTTCGTGCGCAAGCGCCCCACCGAGGAATTCCAGGCTTCGGCCAAGGCCGGCGTCGGCTCCTGGGACTATCGCCGACTGGAGGGCGACATCTCCGGCGCCCTCAGCGAGCGGGTACGCGCCCGCCTGGTGGTGGCCGGCCAGGACAAGCATTCCTACCTGGATCGCTACGAGCAGCAACGGGGCCTGGCCTACGGCGTGCTGGAGGCGGACCTGACCGACAGCACCCTGCTCACCCTGGGCCACAGCTACCAGCAAAACGACGCCGACAGCCCGCTGTGGGGCTCGCTGCCGCTGTTCTATACCGACGGCAGCCGCACCGACTACAGCCGCTCCGACAGCAGCGCCGCCGACTGGGCCTACTGGAACAACGAGGACAACCGCAGCTTCGTCGAGCTGGCCCAAGAGCTGGGCAACGGCTGGACCGCCAAGGCGGCCTACTCCCATGTGAAAATCGAGTCCGACGGACAGATGTTTTATATTAGGGCTAACCCCATTCCCGATGGCAGCATCCCTCAGGGTAATCACGCCAGTCATTACACTTTCAGTTCCCGCCAGGATCTGGTCGATCTCTACGCCAGCGGTCCCTTCCGGCTGGCCGGCCGGGAGCACGAGCTGGTGGCCGGCACCAGTTGGTCCTTCACAAGCACGACAGACAAATCGATGAGTGGAGCCAACAATAAACTAGAAACATTACCAAGCCTCAATGGCTGGAATGGTCACATAGCCAAGCCCCAGTTCACAGTCGACGGCGGCGGCAGCGACTGGACCGATAAGCAGCAAAGCCTTTACGCCGCCGCCCGCTTCAGCCTGACCGAGGATCTGAGCCTGCTGGCGGGCGCCCGCCTCTCCAACTGGGACAGCCACGGCACCAGCTACGGTAAGGACAAGGCCACCCGTCACGACAATGTGCTGGTGCCCTACGCCGGCCTGGTCTATGACCTGACCCCGAACTACTCGCTTTATGCCAGCTACACCGAAATCTTCACCCCCCAGGTGGCGGCGGATATCGACGGCAACCGCCTGGATCCCGTCGAGGGCAGCAGCATGGAGACCGGCGTCAAGAGCGAATGGCTCGACGGCCGGCTCTACGCCAACCTGGCCCTGTTCCGGATAGAGCAGTCCAACCTGGCCGAGGCGGCCGGCGTTGTCGACGGCAGGACCCACTTCCGCGCCGTGGACGGCGTTACCAGCCAGGGCGTGGAGCTGGAGCTGGCCGGCGAGCTGCTGCCGGGCTGGGAAGCCAGCGCCGGCTACAGCTATGTGGATATCGAAGACAGCGAGGGCAACACCACCAAGACCTATACCCCGCGGCAAAGCGCCAAGCTGGCCACCACCTACCGGTTGCCCATGATGGAGCAGCTGAAGCTGGGCGCCAATATCAAATGGCAGGACGATATTTATGTCGATCTGGGCGCCGGTCGAGAGATCCGCCAGGATGCCTACACCCTGCTCGGGCTGATGGCCAAGTACGACTTTACCCCCCGGCTTGACGCCACCCTCAATGTCGACAATCTGACCGACGAAAAATACCTGAACAGCCTTTACTGGGGCGGCAGCCAAGCATTTTATGGCGAACCCCGTAACGCCAAGCTGACGGTCAACTGGAAGTTCTAAACAGGAATAACGACCGAGCCGGCCCCGGGCCGGCTCTTGCCGGAGGCACACCATGACGGCCCCCACCCCCTTATCCCCCCAGTCCAGGCTGGACCGCCTGCTCCAGCATATCCACCAGCACCTGGATGAACCGCTTCAACTGGAACGGCTGGCGCAACTGTCCGCTTGCTCCCGCTGGCAGCTGCAACGGGATTTCCAGGCCGCCACCGGCCTGAGCCTGGCCCGCTATATCCGCCGGCTGCGCCTGAGCCGGGCGGCCGAATGGCTGCTGAGCGGCCGGCTGCGCCAGCTCGACATCGCCCTGGGCTGCGGCTTCGATTCCGAAGTCAGCTTCAGCCGCGCCTTCCGCCAGGAGTTCGGCTGCGCCCCCGGCCAGTACCGCCAGGCCGGCATACGCCGGGGCCTGAGCGCTCCCCTGCTACGCCCCGACAATCGGCAGTTGCTGCAGCTCCGCATCGACAGCCGTCCCGCCTGCCGGCTGATGGGCCTGAGCGACCATTGCGGCGGCCTGTTCGCCGAGCACCCCGACTTCGCCGAACGCGTTCCCCAGATCTGGCGGCGGCTGCTGCAACGCTGCCCCCATGCCCGGCAGGCGCCCATGGCGGCTATCGAAATCGACGTATGTCAGCCGGGTCGCCTGCGTTACTGGGCCGGCACCCCCTTCGGCGGCACCGCCACCGCGGGTCTCGAGTTGCTGGATGTACCGGCGTCGGAATACCTGGTGGTCCCTCACCGGGGCGAGCCCGGCACCCTGGCCGCCAATCTCGCCTGGATACTGCGCCAATGGCTGCCCGGCTCGGGGTATCGCGCCCTGTCCGCCTGCGATCTGGAAATCTACGCCCCCGCCGACACGCGCGGCGGGATGGAATACTGGATCCCCATCGCCGCTGCACCAAAATGTTAAGTCTGTTCGCCGCCAGAAAAGTAAAATGAGATTCATTGTCATTTAACCATCCCAAAGAGAGGATCTCATGCGGCGGCAACGCGCCTTTACCCCTTCCCTGCTGGCCCTGGCGGTCTCCAGCGCCCTGAGCGGCCAGGCCCTGGCCCAGTCCGGCACCGACGACGCTCCCCTGCTCACCGAAGACACCGTAGTGGTGCAGGGCAAGGCCTATCGCCATACCGCCACCAAGTCGGCCCTGGCGCCGGAGGAAACGCCCCAGGGCATCAGCGTGGTCGACCGGGAAACCCTGGACCAGCGGGGCGTGGACTCGGTGGCCGAGGCGTTGCGCTATGTGCCCGGCGTGCACACCGAGCTGCGCGGTGGCGCCGTCAGCCGGCTCGATCTGTTCAACATCCGCGGCTTTATCAACTACCAGAACTTCTACGACGGCCTGCCGCTCACCTACAATGACTGGAACCTGCAGCCCCAGATCGACGCCTTCGCCATCGAACAGGTCGAAGTGTTCAAGGGCCCCACCTCGGTGCTGTACGGCGCCATGCCGCCCGGCGGCATGGTCAACCTGATCGCCAGGCAACCGAGCAGCCAGCCCTTCAACGAGCTGACCCTGGCCGGCGGCAGCCATGATCTGCGCGAGGGAACCTTCGAGTCCCGCGGTGCGCTCAAGGACGACGGCAGCCTCAACTACAGCCTGGTGGCCCTGGGCCGCAAGAAGGACGGCCAGGCCGAAACCTCGGAGGAGGAGCGCTACCTGATCGCCCCCTCGGTGGACTGGCATATCTCGGATCGCACCCTGCTCAACCTCAACCTCTATTACCAGCACGACCCCTCCGCCGGCATTTTCAATACCCTGCCGGCCGCTGGCCTGTTCAAGGACAACGTCAACGGCCGGCTGCCCGCCGATGCCTATTCCGGCGACGCCAACTGGAACACCTATGATCGGGAAGTGCTGCTGGTGGGCTACAAGCTGAACCACGAACTCAACGACGACTGGACCTTGCTGCAGAACCTGCGCTTCATGGACGCCACCGCCTATCAGGAAAACAGCTATGGCGCGGGCCTGGATGCCGACCAGCGCACCCTGGCCCGGCGCGCCTACCTGACCGACGAGGCCTCCCGCAGCTGGGCCATCGACAACCAGCTGTCCGGCCGGATCCAGACCGGTAGCCTGGAGCACAACCTGCTGCTGGGGGTGGACTATACCTGGCTGAACTCGGATATCCGCTACGAAGACGGTGCCATGCCCGCCATCGATCTGTTCGCGCGCAACCACCGCCTCTTCCAGCCCGCTGATTTTTCCGCCGACTTTTCGGCAGACTTCCGCCGCAGCACCCGCCAGACCGGCTTCTACCTGCAGGACCAGATCCGCCTGGACCGGCTGGTGCTGATCGCCGGCGGCCGCTACGACCGTTACGTGGGCAATGAAAAGGGCATGCAGTACGGTGCCCAGGTCGACAGCACGGTGGAGCAGAACAAGTTCAGCTTCCGCGCCGGCGCCCTCTACGAACTGCCGGGCGGTTTCTCTCCCTTCGTCAGCTATGCCGAAGGCTTCGAGCCCATCACCGGTCACGACCGGCACGGCAACACCTTCAAGCCCACCACCAGCCAGCAGTGGGAAACCGGGGTCAAGTACCAGTCCGCCGACCGGCGCCACCAGGGCACCCTGTCCGCCTTCCACATCACCAAGGAAAATGACCCGACCCGGGATCCCAACGGCAGCGCCTACGACAAGATCCAGACCGGCGAGGTGGTGGCCAAGGGCCTGGAGCTGGAAGCCGGCAGCTACCTGACCGACAACCTGAGCCTGGCCGCCAGCCTGACCCTGATGGACATGGAGGTGACCAGGGACAACAGCGGACTCGCCGGCAAGACGCCGATCTGGGTGCCGGAACGCCAGGCCAGCCTGTGGGCCAACTACGACATCTTCGACGGCGCCCTGGCCGGCACCACCCTGGGCGCCGGGGTGCGCTATGTGGGCAAGACCCAGATGGACGCATTCAATACCGATCAGGTGCCCGCCTACACCCTGGTGGACCTGGCGCTGGGCTACGATCTGGCCCGGCTCAATGGCGACTGGGACGGTGCCCGGGTGCAGCTGTCCGCCAACAACCTGTTCGACAAGCGCTACTACAGCTGCTTCGACGAGAGCAACTGCTGGTTCGGCGCCGAACGCGAGCTCAAGGCCAGCCTGAGCTACCGGTTCTGACCTTCATCTCCCCCTGAAAACGCAAAGGGAGGCAATGTGAATTGCCTCCCTTTGTTTTCAACTCCTGTATTCGCGGCAGAGCACTCGAGCAGGATCATAAAGTCAGGGATCTCGATTTCCTCTCTCCGGTGCCCGGCTAACTCCTGGCCGCCTGCTCCAGGCTGCGCCAGTCGCTGAACAGGTGCACGGGATCGCACAGCTGGCGCATGGCGTGCAGGGCGGTGGCGTAGCCGAGCTGCAGGCCGACCAGGCGCACGCCCAGGCTGTCCTTGGTCTGCGCCACCTGCTCCCGCAGGGCGGCGGGCACCTGGAACTCGCCGTCGCTCACCAGCAGGATGTCGGCCTGCCGCCACTCCTGCTCCCTGAGGCGCGAAAGCGCCGCCGTCAGTGGGGTGACCACCTCGGTGCCGCCGCTGAAGGAGGCCCGCAGCAACGCCATCAGCTCCGCCAGGGTCAGGTGGCCGTTGTCCAGCACCTGCAGCTCGCCCTCGCCGCCGAACAGGTACACCAGGCAGCCCCGCCGCTGGCGCTTGGCCAGACGCAGGGCCTCCAGCACCATGGCCTTGGACACCTGCTCCGCCAGGCCGTGCATGGAGGCGGAGGTGTCCAGGCAGAGGATGATGGGTCCCATCTGGCTGCCCTTGCCCTGCCCCTGGCCCTGGCCGGCCCGGGGCAGGGGCCAGTCGTTGCCGGCGTCGATGGGCATGACCCCGGCCACCGCGTAGCTGAGCAGCCCCTGCTCGGCACGGCGGGCATGCCACAACAGGTGCAGCAGCGGATGGCCGAGAAAGGCCGCCTCCTGGGGCAGCATGCGGTTGATCCGGTCGGAGCGGGTGAGGCCCTGGGTTTCCATCGGCATGCCGGGCAACAGGCGTTCCTGGGGGCCCGCGTCCCGGGGGCTCATCTGCTGGCGAATTTGGCTCAGGGTGGCGCTTTGCGACGGATCCGGGCGCTGCTGGCCCAGCTGGTTCAGCAGGCGTTGCAGCTCACGAATTTGAGCCACCCACTGGGACAACCGCTGTATGTCGAACCAGGCCCGATCCCGCAGCTGGCCACCGTTGACGTCGGTGCCGATGGCCGGCGCTATGCCGAATTCCTCGGTCACCTCGTCCAGGGCCTGCCACAGGCTGACCCGCTGGCGCCACTGCTCGGCAAGGCGGGCGATGGCCCGGCGAGCGTGGCGGGCCCGGGCGCGGCCTTCGGCCTGCCGCCTGTCCATGCCGGCCCGCGCCAGCAGGGCGGCGGTGGCCGGCCAGAGCAGTTCCACCTGCTCCAGCGCCAGCAGTATGTCCTGCACCACCACCCGCGCCACTTCCGGGGTGTCCCGGCAGTAACCGAGCGCGCCCGAGCGCACCAGCAGGTGGCGCAGGCGCCGTTCGGTGCTGCCGTTCAGCCAGTCGCCCGGGGCCGGCAGGCGCCCCTTGTCCAGCCGGTGCAGCCAGGCCAGCACCCACCGGACCCGGGGCAGCAGCCGGCCCAGGGGGTGGGTGGCCACCAGGGCGAACAGGCTTTCCGGCAGCGCCGCCAGGAGGCCGATGCCGGCGGGCTGATCCTGCACGGCTCAGTCCTCCACCGGCAGGGCGGCGAAGGCCTGGCGGAGCTGCCCCAGCCGTTCCCGCTGGCGACCCAGCTCCTGCTGCTGCCGCTCCAGTTGCCGGCGCACCTGCTCCCCCAGGGCGGGGCTCAGCCAAAGGTGCTGTTCGAGCCGCCGTTCCAGGCCCTGGCGCTGTCCGGCCAGCCAGCCCAGGTATTGGTCCAGCTCGTCGATGCGCTCATCGAGCTGCGCCAGGCGGGCGGCCAGGTGGGCCGCCGGCCAGGCCCGGGGCTGCAGGGCCGACGGCCGCGGGTAGGACTCCAGCACCGGC
The DNA here is from genome assembly GCF_002407485.1 of Zobellella denitrificans. NCBI lineage: Bacteria > Pseudomonadati > Pseudomonadota > Gammaproteobacteria > Aeromonadales > Aeromonadaceae > Zobellella > Zobellella denitrificans. The sequence goes on from NZ_CP012621.1 coordinate 2,893,726, forward strand.
TCGTACTGATCCAGGCTGCCGCCCAGGTTGCGGATTTCCCGCTCGGTGAAGCTGCTGTCCGGCAGGCGGGGCTGGCGGTAAAGCACCTCACCGGCGGCGTTGCGACAGGGTCGCAGGCCCTCGCGCTCGGTCACCGGCTGGCCGGCTTCGTCCAGGTAAAGCTGGTAGCCCTGTTCGTCCAGGGCCGGCACCACCGGATCCGCGTCCTGGGCCAGGCGCTGCTGCCAGCTGTCCACCAGCTCGGCCACCAGGGCCGGGCTGAAGCCGGGGTCGGCGGCGATATGCTCGTGCAGCCAGGCCGCCAGGCGGGGATATTGATCCGGCTGCTGCCACAGGCAGTGGGGCAGCAGCCAGGCGTCGAGCAGGCCGGCTTCCTTTTCGCCGTTGCAATAGGCGGACACCCGGAGCAGCTTGACCAGCTTGCGCCAGCGCCGGTCGGAGACGGCGATCTCCTGCTCGGCCAGGAAGGCGCGCAGGCTGGTGAGCAGCCGCACCAGGGCCGGGGCCAGGGGCAGGCGGCCGGCCAGCTCGCGGATGGCGGCCAGCTCGCAGCCGCTCAGGCGCAGCTCCGGCGGCGGCGCCCGGTAGCCCTGGTCGAGGGTGAGCAGGGCGGTAAAAGCCTGGTCGCTCACCGGCGCCACCTGGTAGCGCAGCAGGAAGCGGTCGTACAGGGCGTTGAGTTCGGCTCCCTCCGGCAGCTCGTTGCTGGCGGCGATCACCGACACCAGGGGCACCTCCCGCCGCTCGTTGCCGTTGTCGAAACGGCGCTCGTTGAGCAGGGTGAGCAGGCTGTTGAGGATGGCGCTGTTGGCCTTGAAGATCTCGTCGATAAAGGCGATGGAGGCCTCGGGCAGGTAGCCCCTGGTCTGGCGCAGGTAGCGGTCCTGCTCCAGCGCCTTGATGGACAGGGGGCCGAACAGCTCCTCGGGCACCGAGAAGCGGGTCAGCAGCCGTTCGAAGTAGGCGCCGTCGGCGAGCAGGGTGTGCAGCCGGCGGGACAGCTCGCTCTTGGCGGTGCCGGGCGGGCCCAGCAGCAGCAAGTGCTCGCCGGAAAGCGCCGCCAGCAGCGCCAGCCGGGCCGGGGTGTCCCGCTCCAGCAAGCCCTGCTGCAACTGTTCAATCAATGCCGCGATACGGGGTTTTACGTCCATGTGCCAGACCTGTAAGTAAATTGTATTAAAAATATTTTTACATTGTACTCAAAAATACCGTGCAGGCCAGCGGAGCGCGGAGGAAAGGCGCTCCCTTCGCCAGGCTTACCCCCGCCGCAGCACCAGCCGGGGCTCGCCCGGGCCGAAATAGGCCTCGTCCCGGCGTTCCTCCACAAAACCCAGGGCGAGGTAAAGCCCCAGCGCCGGGTTGTCCGGCGCCACCGTCAGCCGCACCGAGCGGCAACCGCCCGCCTCCAGCGCCGCCAGGGCCTGTTGCAACAGCGCCTTGCCGAGGCCCCGCCCCCGGCAGGATCCGGCCACCGCCAGGGACAGTATCCAGCCCTCGCCGGGGGCCGCCCCCGTCCCGCCCAGGCAGTAGCCCGCCAGTTCGCCCTCTTCCCCTTCCGCCACCAGCAGATAGGCCGGCCACAGATCCAGCGCCTGGCGAAAGAAAAAATCCGGATAACAGTGGCTGCCGAAGGCGGCTCGCTCCAGGGCATCAATGGCCGCGAGATCCCCCCTGGTTGCCGTTCTGACCGACATATGCACTCCCGTAAAGTCTAATGGCCGCACTGGCGGCTGGTCCAAAAGGGCCGATGGTGCCTTCTCCCGGGCAACGGTGCAATACGGCCGTTGCCCTCGCCCTTTCCGGCTAAAAAACCACCACTCCGGCCCCATGCACTAAGCTCTAATAGAGACTGTATTGGAGCTGGATATGATGAACTGGCGCGGCCTGTTACTGCTGTTGTTGTTGCTGGGCATGCCGGCCCTGGCCCAGGAACGCTACTGGCAACTGGACATCAAGGGGGCCATCGGCCCCGGCACCTCGGACTTTATCGTGACCGAACTGCAACAGGCCCAGTTGGACCGTCCCGCCTTCCTGCTGCTGACCATGGACACTCCCGGCGGCCTCTACAGCGCCACCCGCGACATCATCAGCGCCATGCTCGAATCCCGGCTGCCGGTGGTGGTCTATGTTTCCCCCGGCGGCGCCCGGGCCGCCTCGGCGGGCACCTATATCCTCTATGCCAGCCATGTGGCGGTCATGGCCCCGGGCACCCACCTGGGCGCCGCCACCCCGGTGCAGATAGGCCCTCCCGGCAGCACCGAGCGGCCACGGGACCAGGCGGAAGACAAGGAAAAAGAAGAGGGGCGCCCCGCCTCCGACGGCGGCGCCATGGAGCGCAAGACCCTGAACGACGCCGTGGCCTATATCAAGTCGCTGGCCCAGTTGCGCGGGCGCAACGCCGACTGGGCCGAACAGGCGGTGCGCGAAGCCGCCACCCTCACCGCCTCCGAGGCCCTGGAGCAGGGGGTCATCGAGCTGGTGGCGGTGGACATTCCCGAACTGCTGCAGGCCCTGGACGGACGGGAAATCAGGCTCCACGACAAGCCCTATACCTTCGCCACAAAGGGGCTGCTGGCCGAGCAGCGCCAGCCCGACTGGCGCCAGCGCTTCATCATGATCATCACCAACCCCAATATCGCCTACCTGCTGATGCTGGTGGGCATGTACGGCATACTGCTGGAATTCTACAGCCCCGGCTTCGGGGTGGCCGGGGTGACCGGCGCCATCTGCCTGCTGCTGGCGCTGCTGGCGCTGCAGATGCTGCCGGTGAGCACCGCCGGCCTGGCCCTGCTGTTGCTGGGGCTGGCGCTGATGGTGGGCGAGGCCCTGTCGCCCAGTTTCGGCATTCTCGGTGGCGGCGGCCTGGTGGCCTTCGCCATCGGCTCGGTACTGCTGTTCGATACCCCGGATCAGGCGTTCCGGGTCGCCTGGCCCTTCGTGGCCGCATTCACCCTGTTCTCGCTCACCCTGGTCCTGGTGGTGGTGCGGCTTATCGTGAAGCAGCGCCGGGCCGCCCCCGTGTCCGGCACCGCCGCCATGGTCGGCGAGCAGGGCATCGCCCTCACCCCCATCGACCCCACCGGCACCGTGCTGGTGCAGGGCGAACGCTGGCAGGCCCACAGCCGGCATCCCATAGCCCCGCACCAGGCGATCGTCGTGCTGGCGGTGGAAGATCTTACCCTCAACGTGGCCCCCCTGGAGGAGACCCAGTCATGATGATCGATTTTCTGTATTTTCAACTGCTGATCGTGATCCTGGTGGTCATGCTGCTCAGCAGCATGTTCCGCATCCTGCGCGAGTACGAACGGGGCGTGATCTTCCTGCTCGGTCGCTTCTACAAGATAAAGGGGCCCGGCCTTATCCTGGTGATCCCCTTCGTGCAGCAAATGGTCCGGGTGGATCTGCGTATCGTCACCATGGACGTACCCTCCCAGGATCTGATCTCCAAGGACAACGTCACGGTGCGGGTCAATGCGGTGCTCTATTTCCGGGTGCTGGATCCGCAGAAGGCCATCATCAACGTGGAAAACTACCTGGAGGCCACCAGCCAGCTGGCCCAGACCACCATGAGATCCGTGCTCGGCCAGCACGAACTGGACGAGATCCTCTCGGCCCGGGATACCCTCAATGCGGATCTGCAGCGCATCCTGGATCAGAGCACCGACAACTGGGGCATCAAGGTGACGGCGGTGGAAATCAAGCACGTGGATCTCGATGAATCCATGATCCGCGCCATCGCCCGCCAGGCGGAAGCCGAGCGGGCCCGGCGGGCCAAGGTGATCCACGCCACCGGCGAACTGGAAGCGTCCAAGCAGTTGCTGGAAGCCGCCCATATCCTGGCCCAGCAGCCCGAGGCCATCCAGTTGCGCTACCTGCAGACCCTGACCGAGGTGAGCAGCGAGAACAGCAAGATCATCGTCTTCCCCCTGCCGATGGAGCTGGGGCAGATACTGCAGCGCCTGGCGGGGCAGCATAATCCGACGGATCCCAAGTCGCCGAGCGAGATGACCTGAGGACGGCGCCCGACACTTCACACCGCGGGTGTTTTGGGCCAGAATAACCGGCATTTCAGATGAATCATTGGTGAGGCGCCATGTTATTGCCTTCCGCCTACGGGCAGGGTGACACTTCCTTCCAGGCCGCCGGTGGCGAAGCCGGCCTGCGCCGCCTGGCCGAAGCCTTCTATGCCGCCATGGAACGTCGCCCCGACGCCGCCCTGATCCGTGCCATGCATCCGGACAACCTCGACGAGAGCACCGACAAGCTGGCCCGCTTCCTGTGCGGCTGGCTGGGCGGCCCGCCCCGCTACCGGGAGAAATACGGCCCCATCAGCATACCCCGGGCCCACGCCCACCTGGACATAGGCCCCGCCGAGCGGGACGCCTGGCTGGCCTGCATGGCCGAGGCGCTGGCGACTCAGGACTACGCCGACGACTTCAAGGCCTATCTGCTGCGCGCCCTCGCCGTGCCCGCCGAACGCTGTCGTACCCGGGACTGAGCCCCCTGCCGGAAACGGTGCCGGCCGGCGCCGTTCCTCCCCGCTTTTTTCCCCGATAACGCGGAATATCCCCGTGCGCAGCCGCTAGAATACGGGGCTCCGTTAATCGCCATCGGGGTCCTCGCCCTCGATGCCTCGTTCGCCACAGGGACTGTCTCATGAAAACAACCCTCCGCCTTCTCCTGCTGGGCAGCGGCCTCGGCCTGTTCGCCGCCGGTGCCCAGGGCTCCACCCTGGAGCAGATCCAGCGCTCCGGTGAATTCCGCTTCTGCTTCGAATCCGGCTACATGCCCTTCGAAATGACCGACAAGGGCGGCGACTTTATCGGCTTCGACATCGATATCGCCAAGGCCATGGCCAGGTCGGTCAACGTCGAGTTCGTGCCGGTCAACACCGGCTGGGACGGCATCATCCCCGCCCTGCAGACCAACAAGTGCGATCTGATCCTGGGCATGACGGTCACCCCCGAGCGCAACCTCAGCGTCAACTTCGCCGAGCCCTATTTCGACGCCGGCCAGACGGTACTAATCCGCCCGGCACTGGCCGACGGCATCGACTCCTATCGCCAGCTGAACGATGAAAACTACACCGTCACCGCCCAGCTCGGCACCACCGGCGAATACGCCATCAAGCGCCACCTGGGCCGGGCCAAGGTGCGGCTGTTCGAAAGCTCCGCCGACGCCGCCCAGGAAGTGGCCAACGGCCGGGCCGACGCCTTCGTCTACGACATCAGCTACAACGCCGTCTACGCCGCCCAGAACCCGGGCCGGCTGGTGCACCTGGACCAGGCCTTCACCTACGGCCCGCTGGGCTGGGCGGTGCGTAAAGGCGACGGGGACTTCCTCAATTTCCTCAACAACTACCTGCGCCAGATCCGGGAAGACGGCAGCTACGACCGGCTCTACCACAAGTGGTTCAAGAGCGACGCCTGGGTCGGCCGGGTACAGTAATCCTCTGGTTGTTGCCGGCGGCCCGGGCCGCCGGCGGGTTTGACGGGAACGAATATGCAGACTGCCAAACAGCGCTGGCTGTGGAACGGGGTCTTTGTGGGCGTGGTGCTCATGCTGGCCGGCGCCCTCTACTGGTCCACCCAGAGCATCGACTACCACTGGCGCTGGGAGCGGGTATTGCCCTATGTGGTGGACAGCTCGCCCCAGTCCATCCGCGCCCCCTTCGACGGCCAGGCCGAACTGGGCGACGACGGCCGTACCCTGACCCTGGTGTCCGATCACGGCGACGCGCCCCTGGTGCTGGACAGCTTCAGTACCCTGCTGGTGGCGGACGGCGATCTGCTGTTCGAAGGGGACGAAGTCGCCAGGCTCGACAGCCTGCGCGCCGGCCCCATCCTCCATGGCATGGTGATGACGCTGCAACTGTCGGTGGTGTCATTGCTGTGCTCCATCCTGCTCGGCCTGGGGTTGGGCCTGGGACGGCTGTCCGCCAACCCGGCCCTGCGCCGGCTGTGCATCCTCTATATCGAGATCATCCGCGGCACCCCGTTGCTGGTACAGATCTTCATCATCTACTTTTTCGTCGGCACCGTGCTGTCCCTGGATCGCTTCACCGCCGGCGCCACCGCCCTCACCCTGTTCAGCGCCGCCTATGTGGCGGAGATCATCCGCGCCGGCATCCAGGCGGTGCCGGTGGGGCAGATGGAGGCGGCCCGCTCCCTCGGCATGAGCTACGGCCGGGCCATGGTCGAGGTGGTGCTGCCCCAGGCGCTCAGGCGCAGCCTGCCGGCCCTGGCCGGCCAGTTCATCAACCTGATCAAGGACTCCTCCCTGGTGTCGGTGATCTCCCTCACCGACCTGACCAAGGCCGGCCGGGAAGTGGTGTCCTCCACCTTCGCCCCCTTCGAGGTGTGGTTCACCGTGGCCCTGCTCTACCTGGTGATGACGGCGTCCCTGTCCTGGCTGGTGCAACGGCTGGAACGGCGCCTGTCGGCGGGACACTAGGAGGCCCCATGCAGATAAAACACGCAGAAACCATGCTCCACGCCCACCGGGTCGACAAGGTGTTCGACAACGGCTGCCGGGCGCTCAGCCAGGTGTCGGTGACCCTTCGCCGCGGGGAAGTGGTGGTGATCGTCGGCCCCTCGGGGTCGGGCAAGTCCACCTTCCTGCGCACCCTCAACCGGCTGGAAAGCATCAGCGCCGGGCGCATCGAACTCGAAGGCATCGACATTCATGCCCGCAGCACCAACGTCAACCGGCTCAGGGAGCGGGTGGGCATGGTGTTCCAGGGCTTCAACCTCTTCCCCCACAAGACCGCCCTGCAAAATGTGATGCTGGCTCCGCTCAAGGTGGCCCGGCGTCCCCGTGCCGAGGTCGAGCAGCAGGCTCGGGGCCTGCTGGCCAAGGTGGGCCTGGCCGAGCGCATGGACCACTACCCCGCCCAGCTGTCCGGCGGCCAGCAACAGCGGGTGGCCATCGCCCGGGCCCTGTGCATGCAGCCGCAGATCATGCTGTTCGACGAGCCCACCTCGGCGCTGGATCCGGAAATGGTGGGGGAAGTACTGGAGGTGATGAAGAGCCTGGCCCGGGACGGCATGACCATGGTGGTGGTCACCCACGAGATGGGCTTCGCCCGGGAAGTGGCCGACCGGGTGCTGTTTATGGCCGACGGCCTGTTGCTGGCCGAAGACACCCCGGACGGCTTTTTCAACCGCCCCGCCCACCCGCGGTTGCGGCAGTTCTTATCGCAGATCCTCTAACCCATCCACCGCCTCGCCGGTGTTGTTCAAGGTGTGTATGACCAATCCTATTGAAACCCTGCTCGCGCAGTTTCCCCTGGCCATCCTCGACGGCGCCCTGGCCACCGAGCTGGAAAGCCGGGGCTGCGACCTCAAGGATCCGCTGTGGTCGGCCAAGGTGCTGATCGAGCAGCCCGAGCTTATCTACGCCGTTCACCACGACTATTTCGCCGCCGGCGCCGATGTGGCCATCACCGCCAGCTACCAGGCCACCTTCGAGGCCTTCGCCCGCCGCGGGCTGGACGCCGGACAGGCCGCCGTCCTGATGCAGCGGGCGGTGCAACTGGCGGTGGCGGCGCGGGACGACTTCTGGCAAGGATTGAGCGCCGAACAGCGCGCCCTGCGTCCCCGCCCCCTGGTGGCGGCCTCGGTCGGCCCCTACGGCGCCATGCTGGCGGACGGCTCCGAATACCGGGGCCATTACGAGCTGGATGAAGCCGGCCTGATGGCCTTTCACCGCCCCCGGCTGGAGGTGCTGCTGGCGGCCGGCGCCGACCTGCTGGCCTGCGAGACCCTGCCCTGCCTGAGCGAGGCCCGGGCCCTGGCCCGGCTGATGGAAGCCCATCCCGGCGCCTGCGGCTGGATCAGCTTCAGTTGCCGGGATGGGGAACACAACAGCCAGGGCGAGCGGCTGCGCGACTGCGTCACGGCCCTGGCCCCCTTCGACTCGGTGGTGGCGCTGGGCCTCAACTGCACCGCCCCCGAGCACGTGCCCGGGCTGCTGCAATCGGTGCGGGGCGCCACCGCCAAGCCGCTGCTGGTCTACCCCAACTCCGGCGAGCAGTACGACGCCGGCCACAAGTGCTGGCACGGCCCGGCCGACAGCGAACAGTTCGCCCTGGCCGCCGGACGCTGGCAGCGGGAAGGCGCCGCCCTTATCGGCGGCTGCTGCCGCACCTCGCCGGCGGACATCGCCGCCGTGGCCGCCCTGCTGCGCCCGGCGGCGGGATAAGGGTCAGAGCGGCAGGTGCAGCCCGGATTTCAGCACATTGAGCACCACATTGGTGTTCATGCGCTTGATTTCCGGGAACTGGCTCATGGTGGCTTCGGCGATGGCGTCGAATTCGGTCACGTCCCGCGCCAGGATCACCGCCACCAGATCCACCGCGCCGGTCACGTAGAAAATCTGCTGAAAGGCGTCCTGGCCCTGGGCCCAGCGCATGAACCTGTCCATCACCGGGTAGTTTTCCCGCTCGATTTCCAGGCCGACGATAAAGGTCATCAGGTTGTCGAGCTTGCGGTTGTCGACCACCGCCACGTCGGCGCTGATCACCCGGCTCTGGCGCAGCCGCTTCAGCCGCCGCTGCACCGCCGACGGCGACAGCCCTATCTCTTCGGCGATGACTTCGCTGCGGGTCAGGCAGTTGCGCTGCACGATGGCGAGTATTTTGCGATCGAATTGGTCGAGGTTGTAACTCATTGCCGGCTGGATCCCGTCGGATGGTTGAAGCCATAAATACGGCTGGACGGCTATTCTAAATAACTCGGCGATCCGGCTCAACCATTGAGAAACACAAAGGCGGCCCCCCGGCCGCCTTTGTTAAGCACAAGAGCTCAAACCCGGTTCAGCCCTGGGTGTCCAGCGGCTCGAAGCTTTTCACCAGTTCGTCCAGGGCCTTGATCTGGGCCAGGAAGGGCTCGAGTTTGGCCAGCGGCAGGGCGCTGGGGCCGTCGCACTTGGCGTGCTCCGGATCCGGGTGGGATTCGAGGAAGAGGCCGGCCAGGCCGGTGGCCATGCCCGCCCGGGCCAGGTCCACCACCTGCTCCCGGCGCCCGCCGGAGGCTTCGCCCAGCGGGTCCCGGCACTGCAGGGCGTGGGTCACGTCGAAGATGATGGGGGCGCCGGCGGTGGCCTTTTTCATCACCCCGAAGCCGAGCATGTCCACCACTAGGTTGTCGTAGCCGAAGTTGGCGCCGCGCTCGCACAGGATCAGTTGGTCGTTGCCGCACTCGATGAACTTGTCGACGATGTTCTTCATCTGCCCCGGGCTCAGGAACTGGGGCTTCTTGATATTGATCACCCGGCCGGTTCTGGCCATGGCTTCCACCAGATCGGTCTGGCGGGCGAGGAAGGCGGGCAGCTGGATCACGTCCGCCACCTCGGCCACGGTTGCGGCCTGCCAGGGCTCGTGCAGATCGGTGATCACCGGCACCTGGAAGGTGTCCTTGATTTCCGCCAGCAGCTTCATGCCCTCTTCCAGGCCGGGGCCGCGGAAGGAGTGGATGGAGGAGCGGTTGGCCTTGTCCCAGCTGGCCTTGAACACATAGGGGATGCCGAGCCGGGCGGTCACCTCGACATAGTGCTCGCAGGCTTTCAGCGCCAGATCCCGGGATTCCAGCACATTGATGCCGCCGAACAGCACGAAGGGCTGATCGTTGGCCACACTTATCTGATTGATCTTGACGGTTTTCATCGCTGCTCCTAGTGGAGGGTTTTGGGGCCCAGGTCGAGGGCCGCTATCTGGGCTTTCAGCACGTCGGCCACCGGATCCTCGGGGCAGTGCTGGATGAAGAATTCGAAATCCTCGGCGGCGAACCGATCGCAGTCGAGCTGCTCGAACAGAAAGCCCCGGTCGCGCCGCTCTACCGGGCAGTCGGGCTTGATTTTCAACAGCAGCTGGCTGCAGGCCAGGGCCTGGGAAAACTGCTTGTGGCGGATGAACACCGCCTTGGTCACGTTCAGCAGCCGGGTCAGAATGTCCATGGCCCCGGCCGGCTGCAGGTGCTCGGGCTTGAGCCGGGCCAGGTTGCCGCTGGCGCCGCGCAGCAGCTGCTCTATTTCCCGTTTGGACAACTCGCGCCCGGTAAAGGGGTCGATGATCGCCTCCGCGTCCCCGAGCCAGAGCCGCAGCAGGAAGTGGCCGGGAAAACAGATGCCCTCGGCCCGCACCCCGAACCGTTCGCAAAGGTGCAGGATAAGGATCCCCAAGGTCACCGGAATGCCCCGGCGCCGCGCCAGCACCCGGTCCAGCAGGCAGTTGTCGACCGAGAAGAACCGCTCCCAGTCGCCGGCCAGCCCCAGGGGGCCGAACAGAGCCGGCAGCAGTTGGGCAGTGGCGTCCTGGCCGGCCAGCACCTCGGCCAGTTCCCGTTCCAGGATGAGCAGGTCGTGCTCTGCCCGGTGCCGCGCCGCCGTTCCCTGCAGGCTTTCCACCACGTCCAGCGCCAGGGTCATGGGACTCTTGTCGGCCCCCAGCCAATCGTCACTGATCTTGGTTTTCAGCATCTTGCCTCCCGGGCCAGCGGCCCAATGAAACCCGCTCCTGGCCGCCGTAGTCGCGCAGGGTCTCGACCCGTTCGAAACCACGACGGCGCAGCAGGGCCCTGATCGTCTCCCCCTGCCGCCAACCGTGTTCCAGCAGCAGCCAGCCCCCCTCCTCCAGGTAGACGGGCGACTGCTCGACCAGATGGCGCAGATCCGCCAGCCCTTCTTCCTCCGCCACCAGGGCCGAGGCCGGCTCGAAGCGTACATCCCCCCATTGTAAATGGGGATCGGCGGCATCGATATAGGGCGGGTTGGAGAGGATCATATGAAAGCGCAGGCCGGCCAGGGGCGCAAACCAGGCGCCCAGGCGCACCTCTATGGCCAGCCCCAGCCGTTCGCTGTTGCGCCGCGCCAGGGCCGCCGCCGCCGGGTTGAATTCCACCGCCAGCACAACGTCTTGCGGGCGCTCACTCTTCAGCGCCAGGGCGATGGCGCCGGTACCGGTGCCCAGGTCCACCAGGGTGGCGGGGCCGGCCGGCAGCCGCGCCAGGGCCGCCTCCACCATGAGTTCGGTATCGGGCCGGGGGATCAGGGTGTCGGGGGAGACCTCGAGCTCCAGCGACCAGAACTCGCGTCGGCCGGTGAGGTGCGCCACCGGCTCGCCTCGTTGCCGCCGGACCACCAGGGCGGCCAGCTCGGCCTGCTCGGCCGGCGTGATCTCGTGTTCCGGCCAGGCCAGCAGGAAACTGCGCGGCTTGCCCAGCACGTGGCACAGCAGCACGTCCGCATCCAGGGCGGGCGACTCGCCCCCCGCCAGTTGTTCGCGCAGTCGTTGGCGCAGCTCGGCCAGGGTCATTTACTGTCCCGCCAGGGCGGCCAGCAAGTCGGCCTGGTGCTCCTGCAGTATCGGCTGGGTCAGCATCTCGAGCTGGCCTTCGAGCACTTCGCTCAGCCGGTACAGGGTCAGGTTGATGCGGTGGTCCGACACCCGGCCCTGGGGATAGTTGTAGGTGCGGATGCGATCGGAGCGATCGCCGCTGCCGAGCAGGTTGCGGCGGGTGTTCTGCTCCTCGGCCTGGCGCTTGTCCTGCTCCATCTGGGCCAGGCGCGAGGCCAGCACCGCCATGGCCTTGGCCCGGTTCTTGTGCTGGGAGCGCTCGTCCTGGCATTCCACCACCATGCCGGTGGGCAGGTGGGTGATGCGGATGGCGGAGTCGGTCTTGTTGACGTGCTGGCCGCCGGCGCCGGAGGCGCGGAAGGTGTCCACCTTCAGATCCGCCGCGTTGATCTCGGGCACCTCGGCCTCGGGGATCTCGGGCAGCACCGCCACCGTGCAGGCGGAGGTATGGATGCGGCCCTGGGACTCGGTCTCGGGCACCCGCTGCACCCGGTGGCCGCCGGACTCGAACTTGAGCTTGCCGTAGGCGCCGGCCCCCTCGATGCGGGCGATGATTTCCTTGAAGCCGCCATGCTCCCCTTCGCTGGCGCTGACGATCTCGATGCGCCAGCGCCGGGTCTCGGCGTAGCGGCTGTACATGCGGAACAGATCGCCGGCGAAGATGGCCGCCTCGTCGCCGCCGGCCCCGGCGCGGATCTCCAGGAAACAGTTGTTGTCGTCCTTGGGATCCTTGGGCAGCAGCAGGATCTGCAGCTCGCGGCCCAGTTCCTCGATGGCGGACTCGGCGGCGTCGATTTCCTCTTCGGCCATGGCCCTGAGTTCGGCGTCGTCTTCCGCCAGCATTTCCCGCGCACCGGCCAGATCCGCCTCGGCCTGGCGGTAGCGGCGAAAGCAGCCCACCACGTCTTCCAACTGGGCGTACTCCCGGGTCAGGGCCCGGTACTGGTCCTGGTTGTTGATGACGGAGGCCTCGCCCAGCAGCGCCTGCACCTCTTCGTAGCGCTCCTGCAGGCCTTCCAGTTTCTTCAGTATGGATTCGTTCATCTGTGTCTCGCCGCTATGGCCTTGTCAGCGCTGGCCGAGGCCCAGGCTCTGGGCCAGCACGGCCAGGATTTCCTGATCGCCGTCCTTGCCCGCCTGGCTCAGCGCCTGGGTGGGAGTATGGATAAGCTTGTTGGTGAGGCGCCGGGCCAGCTCCCCCATGGTTTTGGCCGGGTCCTCGCCCTGGGCCAGGGCCTGCAGCGCCCGGCCGAGCTCCTGCTCGCGCACGGCGTTGGCCTGGGTGCGGTAGTCGCGGATCAGATCCACCGACTTGAGCGAGCGGAACCAGCCCATGAACTGGTCCCGCTCTTCCAGTATGATGCGCTCGGCCTGGCCGGCCGCGCGCTTGCGGGCCTCCAGGTTCTGCTCGATGATGCCCTGCAGATCGTCCACCGTGTAGAGGTAGGCATCGCTCAGCTCGTCCACCTCGGGTTCGATGTCCCGCGGCACCGCGATGTCCACCAGCAGTATGGGCTTGTGCCGGCGGGCCTTGATCGCCCGCTCCACCATGCCCTTGCCGATGATCGGCAGGGGGCTGGCGGTGGAGCTGATGACGATATCGGCCTGGGGCAGGTAGTCGGGGATCTGCTCCAGGGTCATCACCTCGGCCTCGAACTCCCGGGCCAGGTTCTGGGCCCGCTCCAGGGTGCGGTTGGCCACCATGATGCGCGAAACCGATTGTTCCTTCAGGTGGCGCGCCACCAGTTCCACGGTTTCACCCGCCCCCACCAGCAGCACCTTGGTGCGCCCCAGATCCGAGAAGATGCGCTTGGCCAGGCTGACGGCGGCAAAGGCCACCGACACCGCGCTGGCGCCGATCTCGGTTTCGGTGCGTACCCGCTTGGCCACCGAGAACGACTTCTGGAACAGCCGCTCGAGGATGCCCTTGAGGCTGCCCACCTGGTGCGACTGGTTGTAGGCCTGCTTGATCTGGCCCAGGATCTGTGGTTCGCCCAGCACCAGGGAGTCCAGGCCGCAGGCCACCCGCATCAGGTGACGCACCGCCTCTTCGCCCTGGTGCTGGTACAGGCAGGAGGTCAGCTCGTCCTCGTCCAGGTGGTGGAAGTGCTGCAGCCAGTGGCGCACGGCGTCGCTTTCCCCCCGCTGATCCAGGCAGCAGTAGAGTTCGGTACGGTTGCAGGTGGAAACGATCACCGCTTCCTCCACCCCTCGGGTGTGCATCAGCTCCTGCAGTGCCTTGGGGGCAATATCGGGCCCGAACGCCACCCGCTCGCGCAGGGCGACCGTGGCTGTCTTATGATTGATTCCCAGTACCAGCAGGCTCATGAGGGTTTTCTGCGGCTCACAACATCTTTACGTGTAGCCGGCTATTGTACGAGAAAGGGTAAGGCTTTAAAAGGCGCCGACCTTGCCCTTATACTGGGCCCAAATCTCACCAGGGAGTCTCCCGTGCGCGCCTTAGTCACTGTTTTCCTTCTGCTGTTTCTCTCCGGCTGTGCCTACCGCGCCCAGGAAGCGCCCCCCGGTTCCTGGCAGGCCCAGCAGGCCACCCTGGCCCGGCTGCAGGACTGGCAGCTGTCGGCCCGGCTCGGCATCATCACCCCGGACGAGCGCGGCAGCCTCAGCCTGTTCTGGCGCCAGGAACAGGACGATTACCGGATGAACCTGACCAACGTGGTGGGCCGGCGGGTGTTCGACCTCAGCCGCCGCCGGGGCGCCATCCAGCTTACCGACAGCGAGGGACAGCTGCACTCCGCCGGCAATGCCCGGGATCTGGTGTTCCGCCTGACCGGCTGGGATCTGCCGGTGGAGCAGCTGGCCCACTGGATCAAGGGCCTGCCCGGCGAGGCGGACCAGGTGGAGTACGACGCCGACGGCCGGCCGCAGAGCCTGCGCTCCCACGGCTGGCGGCTCAACTACCTGGGCTATACCCGCATCGACGGCCTCTGGCTGCCGAGCCGGCTCGACCTGAGCCACGACACCACCACCCTGCGCCTGGCCATCAACCAGTGGGAGCTGAAACCATGATAGTCCTGCCCGCCCCCGCCAAGCTGAACCTGTTCCTGTACATTACCGGCCGCCGCGACGACGGCTACCACAACCTGCAGACCCTGTTCCAGTTTCTGGATCACGGCGACGAACTCGGCTTCGAGCCGGCCCCCGACGGCGAGCTCAGCCTGAGCCCGGCCCTGCCCGGGGTCGCGCCGGAGCAGAATCTCATCATTCGGGCCGCTCGCCTGCTGCAGAGCAAGACCGGCTGCACCAAGGGCGCACGTATCCACCTGACCAAGCGCCTGCCCATGGGCGGCGGCCTGGGCGGCGGATCCAGCGACGCCGCCACCACCCTGGTGGCACTCAACCGGCTGTGGCAACTGGGCCTGGGCCAGGAGCAACTGGCCAGGCTCGGGCGCCGGCTGGGCGCCGACGTGCCGGTGTTCGTGCGCGGCCGGGCCGCCTTCGCCGAAGGCATTGGCGATATCCTGACGCCGGCGGCCCCGCCCGAGCCCTGGTACCTGGTGCTCCATCCGGGTATCAATGTGGCCACCGCCGCTATCTTCAGCGACCCGGATCTGCCCCGTTCGAGCCCGGTTTTATCCCTGGAACAACGGCTCGCCCAGCCCTGGGAAAACGATTGCGAGGCCCTGGTCAAAAAGCGCCACCCCGAGGTTGCCAAGCTCCTTGGCTGGTTGCTAGAATACGCGCCGTCAAGAATGACGGGCACCGGAGCCTGCATCTTCGCCAGCTTCGACAACCGGGAAGCGGCCGAAAAGGCCCTGGCAGCGGCCCCGGCGGACAGCGCCGGCTTCGTTGCCAAAGGCTGCAACCAGTCGCCCTTGTTTACCGCCCTGCGGCAACTCAAGGAGGCGGCCCCGTCATCGATTACGGCATCCTAGGCAGCGCTTGCAAGAGAGTGGGGGTGGGCCCGCTTTCTCCCTTATCCCAAGGGCCGATCCGCTGCCGGGCGATGTCTGCAGGACGACACGGCCGCGGCCGGCTCGCCGTCCGGACCATCCGGCCCGGTGCCTGCAAGACACGCTCAGCTCAGAATTCTAAAAAACGGGCTGGATAACGGAACTCGCTTCCGTAATACGGGTTCACGGCCCCGTCCAGTCTCGCCACCCATGAAACAACCCCGAGGTTTTCAACCGTGCCCGACATGAAGCTGTTTGCTGGTAATGCAACGCCGGAACTCGCCCAACGTATCGCCGATCGTCTCTTTATCAAACTGAGTGCAGCCGATGTCGGCCGCTTCAGCGACGGCGAAATCAGCGTACAAATCAACGAAAATGTACGTGGCGGCGATGTCTTCATCATCCAGTCCACCTGCGCGCCCACCAACGACAACCTGATGGAGCTGATCGTGATGGTGGATGCCCTGCGCCGTGCCTCCGCCGGCCGCATTACCGCCGTCATCCCCTACTTTGGCTATGCCCGCCAGGACCGCCGCGTGCGCTCCGCCCGGGTACCGATCACCGCCAAGGTAGTGGCCGACTTCCTGTCCAGCGTGGGTGTCGACCGGGTGCTGACCGTTGACCTGCACGCCGAACAGATCCAGGGCTTCTTCGACGTGCCGGTGGACAACGTCTTCGGTACCCCGGTGCTGCTGGAAGACATGAAAGCCAAGAACCTGGACAACGTGGTGGTGGTCTCCCCCGACATCGGCGGCGTGGTCCGTGCCCGCGCCGTGGCCAAGCTGCTGGACGACACCGACATCGCCATCATCGACAAGCGCCGCCCGCGCGCCAACGTGTCCCAGGTGATGCACCTGATTGGTGACGTGGAAGGCCGCGACTGCGTGATCGTCGACGACATGATCGACACCGGCGGCACCCTGTGCAAGGCCGCCGAAGCCCTGAAGAACCATGGCGCCAAGCGGGTGTTCGCCTATGCCACCCACGCCGTCTTCTCCGGCAACGCCGCCCAGAACATCCGCGACTCCGTGATCGACGAGGTGATCATCACCGACTCCGTCCCGCTGACACCGGAAATCGAGGCCCTGACCAAGGTCAAGCAGCTGTCCCTGTCCGGCATGCTGGCCGAAGCCATCCGCCGCATCAGCAACGAAGAGTCCATCTCCGCCATGTTCGAGCATTGATGGCTGGAAGCTGAAAGTCTAGAAAGCCCGCGGATTCGCGGGCTTTTTTATTTCGTGAGGGGTGAGGCGGAAAGCGTGAGGTGCACAGCAACCGGGGGTACGCCTCACCCCTCACCCCTCACCCCTCACCACATTACCCGTAAAAGCGCACAAAATAATAACCGCTCAGGCCGATGCCGAAGGCGACGATGGCCCAGGCCAGCAGCCGGGGCCTGAGGCACACCAGCAGCCGGGCGCCCAGCTTGCCGCCCATCAGATAGCCCAGCGCCAGCAGCAGGCAGGCCCGCCAGTGCACCAGCCCCGACAGGGAATACACCAGGATGGTGGCGCCACTGGCCAGCATCGACAGGTAAAGCTTGATGGCGTGCTGTTGCAGGTTGGAGCCCAGCCGCAGCTGGCCGGTCAGTGCCATCAGCAGCACCCCCAGGCCGCCGCCGAAAAAGCCGCCGTAGAAACTGCCGGCCAGCAGCAACGGCCAGGCCCGCCGCTTCATCCTGAGCGGCCCTTCGAACCCCGACCGGCTCAGCAACTGGCGGGCGTAGAGCAGGCTCACCCCCAGCAGCAGCCAGGGCACCAGGTAGTTGAAGCTGTCGGCGTTGAACTGTACCAGCGTCAGCGCCCCCAGGCCACCGCCACCCAGGCCGATAAGGGTGAGCGCCAGCCAGGGGCCGCTGCCGAGCTGGCGACGCATGCCCCAGAAGGCGCTCAGATAACCAGGCCAGGACGCCACGCTGGCGGTGGCCACGGCACCGGTGCTGGGTACCCCGGCGGCCAGCAACGCCGGCAGGGTGAGGAAGAGGCCGCCACCGGCCAGGGCATTGAGCACCCCGGCAAGCAGGGCCCAGCCGAATAACTCGTACATTTGAGAAGAATCCTGTGACAGGCATCCGTGCAGGAACGACGGGCAACGATACACCCGGGAAAGCGCGAACAATAACACATGGCATTGTGCACAATGCCGATCATAATACCTATTCCGGCGGATGAAGTCACCGAGGTGGCCATTATTGCCGCTCTTCATTAGAATATGGCGTCATTTTAACGGCCGACTCTGCATATGCACCCTATCGAACTCATCGTCGGGCTGGGTAACCCGGGCCCGGAATACGCCCATACCCGCCACAACGCCGGCGCCTGGTACCTGGCCGAGCTGGCCCGGCAGCACGGTGGCCAGCTCAAGGAAGAAGCCAAGTTTTTCGGCTGGACCGGCCGGGTGCGCATCGCGGGCCGTGACGTCCGCCTGCTGATCCCGGCCACCTTTATGAACCGCTCCGGCAAGGCGGTGGCGGCCATGGCCAACTTCTACCAGATCCCGCCCGAGGCGATACTGGTGGCCCACGACGAACTCGACCTGCCGCCGGGCTCTGCCCGCTTCAAGCAGGGCGGCGGCCACGGCGGCCACAACGGGCTCAAGGACATCATCAGTTGCCTCGGCAACAGCAAGGACTTTTACCGGCTGCGGCTCGGCATCGGTCATCCGGGGCACAAGTCCCAGGTGGCCGGCTTCGTGCTCACCAAGGCGCCGGCGGCCGAGCAGGGCCTGCTCGACGCCGCCGTGGACGAAGCCGTCCGCGCCACCGATATGTTATTCAGTGACGGCATGACCAGGGCGATGAACCGCCTGCATGCCTTCAATGCCGATTCCACCAAGTAATTTTCAGGACACTGTTATGGGTTTCAAATGCGGTATAGTGGGCCTGCCCAACGTGGGCAAATCCACCCTGTTCAACGCGCTGACCAAGGCGGGCATCGAAGCCGCCAACTTCCCCTTCTGCACCATAGAACCGAACACCGGCGTGGTGCCGGTGCCGGACAAGCGCCTCGACGCCCTGGCCGAGATCGTCAAGCCCCAGCGCATCCTGCCCACCACCATGGAATTCGTCGACATCGCCGGCCTGGTGGCGGGTGCCTCCAAGGGCGAGGGCCTGGGCAACAAGTTCCTGGCCAACATCCGTGAAACCGACGCCATCGGCCATGTGGTGCGCTGCTTCGAGAACGACAACATCGTGCACGTGGCGGGCAAGGTGTCACCCCGGCACGACATCGAGGTGATCAACACCGAACTGGCGCTGGCGGATCTGGACACCTGCGAACGGGCCATCCAGCGCAACGCCAAAAAAGCCAAGGGCGGCGACAAGGACGCCAAATTTGAAGTAACGGTGCTGGAGAAGCTGTTGCCGGCCCTGGAGCAGGCCCAGGTACTGCGCAGCGTGGAGCTGACCAAGGAAGAAAAGGCGGCCATCGCCTACCTGAACTTCCTGACCATCAAACCCACCATGTACATCGCCAACGTCAATGAGGACGGCTTCGAGAACAACCCCTACCTGGCCGAGGTGGAAGCCATCGCCGCCGCCGAGCACGCCATAGTGGTGCCGGTGTGCGCCGCCATGGAGTCGGAAATCGCCGAGCTGGACGCGGAAGAAGCCGCCGAGTTCATGGCCGACATGGGCCTGGAAGAGCCGGGACTGAACCGGGTGATCCGCGCCGGTTACCAGTTGCTCAACCTGCAGACCTACTTCACCGCCGGGGTGAAGGAAGTGCGCGCCTGGACCATTCCCGTCGGCGCCACCGCGCCCCAGGCGGCGGGCAAGATCCACACCGACTTCGAGAAGGGCTTTATCCGCGCCCAGACCATCGCCTTCGAGGACTTCATCGCCTACAAGGGCGAGCAGGGCGCCAAGGAAGCGGGCAAGATGCGCTCCGAGGGCAAGGACTACATCGTCAAGGACGGCGACGTGATGAACTTCCTGTTCAACGTCTGACCCGTTCACCACCATTGCCAGAAGGCCGGGCTCATCCCCGGCCTTTTTGTTTTTCGCACAAAAAACCGGCCGCCCTGGCCAGCCCTGCACCACCATGCCTAGTTTCTGGCCAAACGGTTGAGGCTGGCCTATTTTTCGGGAAAAAACGGTTGACGCTCCCGAGCCGGATACGCATAATGCGCCCCGTCCGGTGACGAGCAGTCATCGACAGCAAAGTGGCTATGTAGCTCAGTTGGTTAGAGCACATCACTCATAATGATGGGGTCGCAGGTTCGAATCCCGCCATAGCCACCACTCTGCTGGGGTATCGCCAAGCGGTAAGGCAGCGGGTTTTGATCCCGCCATTCCCAGGTTCGAATCCTGGTACCCCAGCCATTTTTAAGAAGTGGTTGAAGAAAAGCGGGTTTTGCTCCCGGCCTCAGTGCCCAGGTTCAAGGCCAACACCTTCAGCCATTTTCAAGATGGCTGAGATTTTTTATTATCTCTGTTGTCGAAATTGGGGTATCGCCAAGCGGTAAGGCAGCGGGTTTTGATCCCGCCATTCCCAGGTTCGAATCCTGGTACCCCAGCCATTTTACTGTAAAGCTGGATAAACAGCGGGTTTTGATCCCGGCATCAGTGCCCAGGTTAGTAACTCGGTACCCCAGCCATTTTCAGGAAAACCATTGAGGCGACTCAATGCTTATGTGGCTATGTAGCTCAGTTGGTTAGAGCACATCACTCATAATGATGGGGTCGCAGGTTCGAATCCCGCCATAGCCACCACTCTCAGCGGGAGTGGCGAAATTGGTAGACGCACCAGATTTAGGTTCTGGCGCCGCAAGGTGTGCGAGTTCAAGTCTCGCCTCCCGCACCATTCAAAATTGGGGTATCGCCAAGCGGTAAGGCAGCGGGTTTTGATCCCGCCATTCCCAGGTTCGAATCCTGGTACCCCAGCCATATCGAAAGCAAGAAGCCGGCCTCTGTGCCGGCTTTTTGTTTATCGACATCAGGAGCCACGGGGTTTGATCCCGGCACCGTGCCCAGGTTCGAATCCTGGTACCCCAGCCATATCGAAAGCAAGAAGCCGGCCTCTGTGCCGGCTTTTTGTTTTACCGCCCCATAAGCTCCATTGCCGTAATAAGGTCGACTGGAGTCGACCCTACCAACACATCCCACTCCTGCTTTCACAAGAATGGCGCAGCCTTCAGCAGCACCGCTGGCGTGTCTTCCAACGTCCAGCTTACGGCTTACGGCTGCCCTTACAACCCCATGGCGTATTTCATCACCCGGTTTTTCAGCGGACCGCTGTGCTGGGCCGCCTTCAGCCCCAGGTTGCGCAGCAGTTTAAGCGGCGGCAGATCGTTGCTGAAGGTCTGGTAGAACAGATCCATGGCGCCCTGCATCAAGAGGTTGTCGGGCCGGCGCCGGCATTCATAACGCGCCAGCAGTTCGGGGGCGGCGAAGTCCCGGCCCGCCTCCACCGCCCGGTGCACCAGTTCGCTCAGACAGGCCACGTCCTTGAAGCCGAGGTTGACGCCCTGCCCCGCCAGCGGGTTGATGGTGTGGGCCGCGTCTCCCAGCAGCACCACGGCGCCCTTCACATACTGGTTGGCGTGGCGGCGGCGCAGGGGAAAGTGTCCCTTGTCCAGCACCCGCACCGGCCCCAGCCGGGGCGGGAAGTGAACGGCGATTTGCTCCGCCAGGACGGCGTTGTCCAGCTGCGCCAGCACCTTGATGCGCTCTTTGTCGTCGTACCAGACCAGGGAGGCGTGCTCCCCGCCAAGCGGCAGCAGGGCCCGCGGGCCGGAAGGACTGAACTGCTGCCAGGTCATGTCCTGCTCGATGCCCTCCCCCGCCACGCTGATCAGCATGCAGTGCTGGGCATAATCCCAGGCGGTGACCCCGATGCGGGCAAAGCCACGGGTGCGCGACTCGGCGCCGTCGCAGGCCAGCACCAGCCGGGCCCGCAGCCGTTGACCGCTCTCCAGCACCAGCTCGGCGCCATCCTCCCCCTGGCTCAACCCGGCCAGGCCATCGGGGCAGTCGAACACCACGTTGCGCCACTGGGCCAGGGCCTGCCAGAGGCCGAGCTGGATGACCCGGTTTTCCACCATAAAGCCCAGGTGGTCGCAGTCCAGCTCCCGGGCCTCGAAGCGGGTGGCAAAGCCTTCCCATTCGCTCGCCTCCAGCCCCCGGTAGGGCCAGGCCCGCATGGCCAGGATGGCGTCCCAGGCGCCGGCCTGCTGCAACAGCCGCACCGAGGCGGCGCTGATGGCGGAGATGCGCAGGTCAAACGCCTGCCCGGGTTCGAAGGCGGCGGGCGCCCTGGCTTCGATAACCCGGATGCTCAGGCCGCTGGGCGCCAGCAAGGCCGCCGCCAGGGCGCCGACCATGCCGCCGCCGACAATGGCGATATCACAGTGTTGCATCGTATAACCTCTGGATTTTTGAGCCATTCTACCGCAAATGCGGCGTCATTTCGGCATCGTTCTGGCCCCGTCGGCGCTGGATATTATCTGGTCACTGCCGGTAGAAAAGAGTAGAATCCCCGGTCCAAAACGCATGTCCCTTGCCGTAATTCAAAGAGTGCCATGAGCAAAAAACTTCATATCAAAACCTGGGGCTGTCAGATGAACGAGTACGATTCATCCAAGATGGCCGATCTGCTGGACGCCAGCCACGGCTACCAGCTCACCGAGGAAGCGGAAGAGGCCGATGTGCTGCTGCTCAACACCTGCTCCATCCGCGAAAAGGCCCAGGAGAAGGTGTTCCACCAGCTCGGCCGCTGGCGGCCGCTGAAAGAAGCCAACCCGCGTCTGGTGATCGGCGTGGGCGGCTGCGTCGCCTCCCAGGAAGGTGAAGCCATCCGCTCCCGCGCGCCCTTCGTGGACATCGTGTTCGGGCCCCAGACCCTGCACCGGCTGCCGGCCATGATCAAGTCCGTGCTTGAGGGCCGCGGCGCCCAAGTGGACGTGAGCTTCCCCGAGATCGAAAAATTCGACCGCCTGCCCGAGCCCAGGGCCGAAGGCGCCACCGCCTTCGTGTCCATCATGGAAGGCTGCTCCAAGTACTGCTCCTTCTGCGTGGTGCCCTATACCCGCGGCGAGGAAGTGAGCCGGCCGCTCGACGACGTGCTCTATGAAATCGCCCAGCTCGCCGAGCAGGGCGTGCGCGAGGTCAACCTGCTGGGCCAGAACGTCAACGCCTACCGGGGCGAGACCCATGACGGCGACATCTGCAGCTTCGCCGAGCTGCTGCGCCTGGTGGCGGCCATCGACGGCATCGACCGCATCCGCTACACCACCAGCCACCCCATCGAATTCACCGACGACATCATCGAGGTGTACAAGGACACCCCCGAGCTGGTCAGCTTCCTGCACCTGCCGGTGCAGAGCGGCTCGGATCGCATCCTCACCCTGATGAAGCGGCCGCACACCGCCCTGGAATACAAGTCCAAGATCCGCAAGCTGCGCGCGGCCCGGCCCGACATCACCATCAGTTCCGACTTTATCGTCGGCTTCCCCGGGGAAGAGGCGGAAGACTTCGAGAAGACCATGAAGCTCATCGAGGACGTGGGCTTCGACATGAGCTTCAGCTTTATCTTCAGCCCCCGCCCGGGCACCCCGGCCGCCGATCTGCCCGACGACGTGCCGATGGAGGAGAAAAAGGAGCGGCTGTACCGGCTGCAGAATGTGATCAACAACCAGGCCCAGCAGATCAGCCGGCAGATGCTGGGGTCCACCCAGCGCATCCTGGTGGAAGGCCCCTCCAAGCTCAACCCCATGGAGCTGCGCGGCCGCACTGAGAACAACCGGGTGGTCAACTTCGAAGGGCCCCATCGCCTTATCGGCGGCTTCGCCGACGTGGAGATCACCGAGGTGATGCCCCACAGCCTGCGCGCTACCTTGCTGCGCGGCGAGGACGAGATGGATCTGCGGGTGCAGGTGTCACCCCAAAGCATCCTCTCCCGCCGCCCCGACGGCGTGGCCGACGAGGTCGGCGTGGCGACCTTTACCCCTTAACGACAGCTGGAAGCTGGAAGCTGGAAGCCGTTGGCGCAGGAATAGCGATTGACAACGGCTTCCTGACATCAAAAGCTATTCTAGCTTCTAGCTTCTAGCTTCTAGCTTCTAGCTTCTAGCTTCCAGCTTCCGGCTTTTGAAAGGAGTTACCTTGACCCCCAACGTCACCCATCTGGAACTCGAACTGCAACCGGCGGACGGCCAGCGCCTGGCCAGCCTGTGCGGCCCCTTCGACGACAACCTCAAGCAACTGGAGCGCCGCCTGGGCGTGGAGATCAACTACCACAACCAGCACTTCCAGATCCTGGGGCCGACCCACCTGGCCCAGGTCACCGGCGAGCTGCTCAAGCGGCTCTATGTGGAGACCCAGCCGGTCAAGGGCCAGGCCGTGCCCGACGTCACCCCCGAGCAGGTCCATCTCGCCATCAAGGAGAGCCGGGTGCTGGAGCAGGATGCCGAGCCCGACAGCGGCTACCAGTACGGCAAGGAAGTGACCATCAAGACCAAGCGGGGCATGATCAAGCCGCGCACCCCCAACCAGGCCCAGTACGTGGCCCATATCCTGACCCACGACATCACCTTCGGCATAGGCCCGGCCGGCACCGGCAAGACCTACCTGGCGGTGGCCGCCGCGGTGGACGCCCTGGAGCGCCAGGAGATCCGCCGCATCCTGCTGACCCGGCCGGCGGTGGAAGCGGGCGAGAAGCTCGGCTTTCTGCCCGGGGATCTGAGCCAGAAGGTCGACCCCTACCTGCGCCCCCTGTACGACGCCCTGTTCGAGATGCTGGGCTTCGAGCGGGTGGAGAAGCTTATCGAGCGCAACGTCATCGAAGTGGCGCCGCTCGCCTACATGCGCGGCCGCACCCTGAACGACGCCTTTATCATCCTGGACGAAAGCCAGAACACCACGGTCGAACAGATGAAGATGTTCCTGACCCGCATCGGCTTCAATTCCAAGGCGGTGATCACCGGCGACATCACCCAGATCGACCTGCCGCGCAATGCCAAGTCCGGCCTGCGCCACGCCATCGAGGTGCTGAGCGAGGTCGAGGGGCTGTCGTTCAATTTCTTCCGCGCCGAGGACGTGGTGCGGCACCCGGTGGTGGCCCGCATCGTGCGCGCCTACGAGGCCTTCGACGAACAGCAGAAACGCGAACGTCATCCCGATGAGGACAAGAAAGCATGACCCTGTGGCTGGATCTGCAAATCGCCTGCGATGAGGCCCCCGGCCTGCCGGGCGAGCAGGAATTCGAACGCTGGCTGAGCGCGGCGCTGGCCGGCGAGCGCATGGATGCCGAAGTCACGGTACGGCTGGTGGACGAGGCGGAAAGCCGCGAACTCAACCGGGACTATCGCGGCAAGGATTATGCCACCAATGTGCTGTCCTTTCCGTTCGAGGCGCCGCCGGGCATCGATCTGCCCCTGCTGGGCGATCTGGTGATCTGCCGCCAGGTGGTGGAGCGGGAGGCGGTGGAGCAGAACAAACCGTTGCAATCCCACTGGGCGCACATGGTGGTGCACGGCTGCTTGCATTTACTCGGCTTTGACCATATTAAGGATGACGAAGCCGAGATAATGGAATCCAAAGAGATAGCGATACTGGCCGGTCTGGGCATCGCCAATCCCTATCAAGACGACGAGGAAGGTTAACGAAGTCCATGAGCGACGACAATTCGAACTCAGAAAACGGTTCGTCCAGCAAGAAAAACTGGCTTGAGCGACTCGGCCAGCTTTTTCAGGGCGAACCGAAGAGCCGTGAAGAACTGGTGGAAGTGATTATGGATGCGGGCGAGCGCGAGCTTATCGACCAGGACACCCAGGACATGATCGAGGGGGTGCTGGAGGTGAGCGAGCTCAGGGTGAGGGACATCATGATCCCCCGCTCCCAGATGGTGACGGTAGAAAAGTCCCAGCCGGTGTCCAGCTTCCTGCCCATGATCATCGAGTCCACCCACTCCCGCTTTCCCGTGGTCAACGAAGACAAGGATCACATCGAAGGCATACTGCTGGCCAAGGACCTGCTGCAATACGGCTTCGGCCTCACCGACGAGCCCTTCGCCATCGAAAAGGTGCTGCGTCCGGCGGTGGTGGTGCCCGAGAGCAAGCGGCTCGACAAGCTGCTCAAGGAATTCCGGGAAGAACGCTACCACATGGCCATAGTGGTGGACGAGTTCGGCGGCGTCTCCGGCCTGGTCACCATCGAGGACATCCTCGAGCTTATCGTCGGTGACATCGAAGACGAGTACGACGCCGAGGAAAGCGCCGAAATCCGCCAGATCAGCAAGCGGGTCTACGCGGTGGCGGCGCTCACCGACATCGAGGACTTCAACGAATTCTTCCATACCCACTTCAGCGACGAAGAGGCCGACACCGTCGGCGGCATGGTGATGCACGCCTTCGGCCACCTGCCGGCCAAGGGCGAACAGGTCGAGATCGAGGGCTTCGTGTTCAAGGTCGCCCACGCGGATCGTCGACGCCTGCTGCAGTTGCAGGTTAAGATACCGGACAGTCAGGAAACCTCCTCCTCGGAGCCAGCATAGTGCGCACCTTGTTGCCAACCTTCGGGGCCCTGCTCAGCGGGGCCCTCGGCGTTTTAGCCTTCAGCCCCTTCGACCTCTGGCCGCTGGCCCTGGTGTCGCTGCTCGGCCTCTTTCTCGCCACCCAGAGCGCCACCCCGGCCGTCGCCGCCAGGCGAGGCTTCGCCTGGGCCTTAGGGCTCTTCCTGCCGGGACTGTGGTGGATCCATGTCAGCATGACCATGTTCGGCGGCCTGCCGCTGCCGGCCGCCTTTTTCCTGGTGGCGCTGCTGGCCGCCTACCTCAGCCTCTATACCGCTGCCGCCTGCTGGCTGGGCCAGCGCCTGGTGCCTTCGCCGGCCCTGCGGGTGCTGCTGGTGCTGCCGGCCCTGCTGGTGGCGGCCGACTGGCTGCGCGGCTGGGTGATGACCGGCTTCCCCTGGCTGTGGTTCGGCTACAGCCAGTTGGAAGGGCCATTGGCCGGGCTGGCGCCGGTGCTGGGGGTGCAGGGCATCAGCTGGCTGCTGTGCTTTTCCGCCGGCGCCCTCTGGCTGCTCGGCCGTCGCCGGTGGTGGCCGGGGCTGGCCGCCCTGGCGCTGTGGACCGCCGTGCTGGGCCTGGGCCAGATCCAGTGGGTCAGCCCGACCCAGAGCAGCCGCTTCGCCCTGGTGCAGGGCAATATCGAACAGTCGCTCAAGTGGATACCGGGCCAGTTGGAACTGAGCCTTGAGCGCCACCTGGGCCTTACCCTGCCGGAGCAGGACGCCGACCTGGTGATCTGGCCCGAATCGGCCCTGCCGTCCTCCGAGCAGCACCTGGCACCCTGGCTGAACGAGGTGGACGCCCTGATGCGGGAGCGGGGCCAGAGCCTGCTGACCGGCATCGTCTCCCGCCCCGGCGACGGCGAGGTCTACAATGCGGTCATCGCCCTGGGTCAGAGCCCGGTCCCCTACGGACCGGGTCACGGCAACCGCTACTACAAGCAGCAACTGGTGCCCATCGGCGAGTTCGTGCCCTTCGGCGACCTGCTGCGCCCGCTCGCGCCCTTCTTCGATCTGCCCATGTCGTCCTTCTCCCGGGGCGAGCCGGAGCAGCCGGATCTGGACGCCGCCGGCCGCCACTTCAGCGTGGCCATCTGCTACGAGGTCGCCTTTCCGGGGCTGGTGCGGGCCAACATGAAGCCGGATACCGACTACCTGCTGACGGTGTCCAACGACACCTGGTTCGGCCAGTCCATCGGCCCCTGGCAGCACCAGCAGATCGCCCGCATGCGCGCCCTGGAGCTGGGCCGGCCGCTGATCCGCGCCACCAACAACGGGGTCACCCTGGTCACCGACGAGAAGGGCCGTATTACCGCCAGCCTGCCCCAGTTCGAGCCGGGCGTGCTGCGCGCCGAGGTGACCGGCATGACCGGCCTCACCCCCTATGCCCGCTTCGGCAGCGCGCCCCTGGTGGCCTGGCTGGCCCTCAGCCTGCTGCTGGCCGGGGCCTACGGCCGGCGCCGGCAGCCCGCCTGGCGGCTGGAAGGAAGACGGCTGTTCAAGTAGGAACGGTGGCGGCGGCCGTGCCGCCCCACGCCCGGCTCAGGGCCGCAGGGGCCGGCGGATGAAGGTGTCGTGGCCGCATTCCAGGCAGGTGGTCAACACCTCGGGGTGACTGATCTCGTGGACGTGGGCGCACAGGGTGCAGTCGTACAGGCCCGGGCCCACTACCTCGCCGGCCCGGTATTCGCCGTTGTGCTCCAGATCCTGTACGAATTCCCGCCATTCCAGCTGGCTTTTGTCGGTGGCATTGGCCAGCCACCCCCACACCGTCTCACGGATCCGCCGGTAAAACAGGCTGTCCCTGAACTCCTCGCCGCTGTACTCGGCCAGGTCCCGCTTCACGTACTCGGCGATCAGCGCCAGCTCGTCCTTGGTCAGGTCCCCGGCCGCCTCCATGTAGGCCTGGGTCTTCTCCACCATCTCCTTGATGGTGGTGTTCTCGGCCGCCTCCCACTGCCGGTGCAGCTCCTCCACAAAAGCCTCGTAACCCTTCCTGTGCTTGTCGTCTTTTTCACTCATGGCAGTTTCCTCCGTCGAGCCGGGGCGGCTATTGTTGCTTGTTACCCCCTGGGGTATTCTATGCCGATTTATCCTGTGTGTTAGCACCCAATTCACGGAACCGGATGTCACCGATGCAAGAGCAATACAATCCCCAGAACATTGAGCCCGAAGTGCAACGCTTTTGGGCCGAGCAGCAGACCTTCAAGGCAACCGAGCAGCCGGGCAAGGACAAATTCTATTGCCTGTCCATGTTCCCCTACCCCTCAGGTCGGCTACATATGGGGCATGTGCGTAACTACACCATAGGTGACGTCATCTCCCGTTATCAACGGCTGCAGGGCAAAAATGTGCTGCAACCCATCGGCTGGGACGCCTTCGGCCTGCCTGCCGAAAACGCCGCCATCAACAACAAGACGGCCCCGGCCCCCTGGACTTACGAAAACATCGACTACATGAAGAACCAGCTCAAGCGGCTGGGCTTCGGCTACGACTGGGATCGGGAGCTGGCCACCTGCACCCCCGAGTACTACCGCTGGGAACAGTGGTTTTTCACCAAGCTGTATGACAAGGGCCTGGTGTACAAGAAGACCTCCTCGGTCAACTGGTGCCCCAACGACGAAACCGTGCTGGCCAACGAGCAGGTCAACGACGGCTGCTGCTGGCGCTGCGACACCCCGGTGGAGCAGAAGGAAATTCCCCAGTGGTTCATCAAGATCACCGACTACGCGGAAGAGCTGCTCAACGACATCGAGACGCTGGACGGCTGGCCCGAGCAGGTCAAGACCATGCAGCGCAACTGGATCGGCCGCAGCGAGGGGGTAACCCTGCGCTTCGCGGTGGACGGCCAGGATGAGGGCCTCGAGGTCTACACCACCCGCCCCGACACCCTGTTCGGGGTGACCTACGTGGGCGTGGCCGCCGCCCATCCGCTGGCCGCCCGCGCCGCCGAGCACAACCCCGAGCTCGCCGCCTTTATCGAGGAGTGCAAGCACCACAAGGTGGCGGAGGCCGAGATGGCCACCATGGAAAAGAAGGGCATGGCCACCGGCTTCTACGCGGTGCACCCGCTCACCGGCAAGCAGGTGCCCATCTGGGTCGCCAACTTCGTGCTGATGGACTACGGCTCCGGTGCCGTCATGGCGGTGCCCGCCCATGACCAGCGCGACTACGAGTTCGCCACCAAATACGGCCTGGACATAGTGCCGGTGATCAAACCCGCCGACGGCAGCGAGCTCGACATCGGCGAGGCCGCCTACACCGAAAAAGGCGTGCTGTTCGACTCGGGCGAGTTCAGCGGCCTGACCTTCGAGCAGGCCTTCGACGCCATCGCCGGCGCCCTGGCGGAAAAAGGCCTGGGCCGCAAAACGGTCAACTACCGCCTGCGCGACTGGGGGGTGAGCCGCCAGCGCTACTGGGGTGCGCCCATCCCCATGCTCAACCTGGAAGACGGCTCCGTGGTCGGCGCCCCGGAAGAGACCCTGCCGGTGGTGCTGCCGGAAGACGTGGTGATGGACGGCATCAAGAGTCCGATCAAGGCCGATCCCGGCTGGGCCAAAGCCACTTACCATGGCCAGCCGGCCCTGCGCGAAACCGACACCTTCGACACCTTTATGGAGTCCTCCTGGTACTACGCCCGCTACTGCAGCCCCGACTACGATCAGGGCATGCTGGACGTGGACAAGGCCAACTACTGGCTGCCGGTGGATCAGTACATCGGCGGTATCGAGCACGCCTGCATGCACCTGCTGTACGCCCGCTTCTTCCACAAGCTGCTGCGCGACACCGGCCTGGTCGAGTCCGACGAGCCGTTCAAGCGCCTGCTGTGCCAGGGCATGGTGCTGGCCGACGCCTTCTATTACACCGATGACAAGGGCGGCCGGACCTGGGTCAGCCCGCTGGACGTGACCGTCGAGCGGGACGAGAAGGGTCGTATCAAGCGCGCCGTGGACCAGGAAGGCCGCGAGCTGGTGCACACCGGCATGACCAAGATGTCCAAGTCCAAGAACAACGGCATCGATCCCCAGGTGATGGTGGACCGCTACGGCGCCGACACCGTGCGCCTGTTCATGATGTTCGCCTCCCCCGCCGATCTCACCCTGGAGTGGTCCGACTCCGGCGTCGAGGGCGCCCAGCGCTTCCTCAAGCGGCTGTGGAAGCTGGTGTACGAGCACCAGGCCCGCGGCCCGGTGGCGGCGCTCGATCTGGCCCGCCTCGACAACGGTCAGAAGGCCCTGCGTCGGGAGCTGCACAAGACCATCAACAAGGTGAGCGACGACGTGGGCCGCCGCCAGACCTTCAACACCGCCATCGCCGCCATCATGGAGCTGATGAACCAGCTGGCCCGGGTGGACATGGACGACGAACAGAACCGCGCCCTGCTGCAGGAAGCGCTGGAAGCCGTGGTGGTGATGCTGCATCCCATAGCGCCCCATGCCTGTTTCGCGCTGTGGCAGGCCCTGGGCCATGAGGACATCGACCACGCCAGCTGGCCGGTGGCCGACGCCGAAGCCCTGGTGGAGGACGAAAAACTGGTGGTGGTGCAGGTCAACGGCAAGGTCCGCGGCAAGGTGACCGTGGCCGCCGACGCCGATCAGGCCGCGGTGGAAGCCGCCGGCAAGGCCGAGGACAACGTGGCCCGCCACCTGGACGGCAAGACCATCCGCAAGGTGATCTACGTGCCCGGCAAACTGCTGAATATCGTGGCGAACTAAAAGCTGGAAGCTGGAAAAGGAGTGCATAACGGCTTGATTATTCAAGCCCTTCTCTTCACGCTTCCGGCTTCAAGCTTATCGCTGTTTTTAAAGGAGTTGTTATGCTCACTCGAATCAAGGCTG
Organism: Zobellella denitrificans; assembly: GCF_002407485.1. Classification (NCBI taxonomy): domain Bacteria; kingdom Pseudomonadati; phylum Pseudomonadota; class Gammaproteobacteria; order Aeromonadales; family Aeromonadaceae; genus Zobellella; species Zobellella denitrificans. The sequence goes on from NZ_CP012621.1 coordinate 2,924,338, forward strand.
GGGGGCTAATCGTCCTGACCCTGCTGCTGGCCGGCTGCGGCTTCCAGCTCAGGGGCGGCGACAACCTGCCGCCCGAGCTGCAGCGGCTGGCGCTGGCCGGGGACGACAAGACCCCCTTCTATCGCCTGGTCTCGGCCCGGCTGCAACGGGCCGGGGTCCAACTGGTGGAGCCGGACGGCGCCACTCCCGTGCTGACCCTGGCCCCCCTGGGCCAGGGCAATACCGTCGCCTCGGTCAACGCCCGGGCCGATACCCTGGAATACGCCATGCGCTTCGGTACCCGCTTTACCCTGGACATGCCCGGCGAGCCGCGCCAGGTGTTCAACGTCGCCTTCAACCGCAGCTTCCTGGACAAGTCCGACCAGGCGCTGGCCTCCAGCCGTGAGCGGCAGCAGTTGCAGGATCAGATGGAGCGCGAGGCCGCCGAGCAGATACTGCGCCAGCTGAACCGCCTGTCGTTCTGATGCGCCTCTACCCCGAGCAGTTGCCGCAGCATCTCAAGGGCGGGCTCGCGCCCTGCTATTTCATCTACGGTGACGAACCCCTGCTGAAGATGGAGGCGCTCGACCAACTGCGGCGGACGGCCCGGGAGCAGGGCTTCGACGAGCGCCACCGTTTCGACGCCGACGAGGGCCTGGACTGGGACCTCGTGTTCGATGCCAGCCAGTCCCTGAGCCTGTTCAGTGCCCGCCAGATCATCGAACTCCACCTGCCGGACAAGCTCGACAAGACCGCCTCGGAGCGGCTGCGGGAACTGCTGCGCCAGAGCCACCCGGATCTGATGCTGCTGATCGCGGGCCCCCGGCTCAACCAGCAGCAGCAGAAAGCCGCCTGGTTCAAGGCCCTGGCCGAGGCCGGCCCCCTGGTGCCGGTAACCACCCCCGATGCCCGCCACCTGCCCCGTTGGCTGGGCCAGCGGCTGCACCGGCATGGCCTGCAGGCCGAACCCGACGCCCTGCACTGGCTGGCCTACGCCTTCGAGGGCAACCTGCTGGCCCTGGCCGGGGAGATTGAAAAACTGAGCCTGCTCGCCCTGCCCCAGCCGCTGACCCTGGCGGCGCTGCAGCAGCAGGTCCAGCCCCACCATCACTTCAACCCCTTCCAGCTGTTCGATCCCCTGTTGCAGGGCAAGATAAAGCGCGCCTGCCGCATCCTGCTGCAACTGCGCCAGGAAGGGGTGGAAGCCGGCATGTTGTGCCACCTGCTGGCGCGGGAGCTGGATCAGCTGCAGCAGTTGCAACTGGGCCTGCAGGCGGGCCAGTCCTTCCACCAGGCTGCCGCCGCCCTGCATGTCTGGTCCAGCCGGCAGCCGCTGCTGCAGGCCGCCCTGGGGCGGCTGCCGCCGTCCAAGCTGCATCAGCTGCAGGTCATGCTGGCCGCCGCCGACCAGGCCGTGGCCGCCTTCGATGACGACGAAGCCTGGCGCTGGCTGTACGCTGTCTGCGTCGGCTTTCTCGACGATCACCCCCTGGTCATTTCACCATGAGCAAACCCATCGGCCTGCTGGGCGGCACCTTCGATCCCATCCACATCGGCCACCTGCGCCCGGCCATCAGCGCGCTGGAGCGGCTGGGGCTGAAGGAGGTGCGGCTGCTGCCCAACTATATCCCGCCGCACCGGACCACTCCGGACAGCGCCCCCGCGCACCGCCTGGCCATGGCCCGGCTGGCGGCGACCCAGACCCCGGGCCTGGTGGTGGACGATCGCGAACTCAGGCGAGACCGTCCCTCCTACACCATAGAGACGTTGATCGAACTGCGCCGGGAGCTGCCCGCCACGCCCTTGTGCTTCCTGATGGGCATGGACTCGCTCTGTTCGCTCAACAGCTGGCATCGCTGGCGGGAGCTGCTCGACCACACCCACCTGGTGGTCAGCCACAGGCCCGGCTGGGAGCCCGATTTCAATGACGACATCGCCGCCCTCTACCGGACCCACGGCACCCGGGACGCGGAGCTGCTGCACCGCCGCCCGGCCGGTTGCATCTACCTGATGGACAATCCCCGGCTGGAGGTGTCCTCCACCCAGATCCGCGAACTGCTGCGCGCCGGGAACAATCCGCAATATTTGTTGCCTGATCCGGTAGCGGTCTATATTCGAGATAAGGGACTCTACCAAGGGCCCGTGTTATAATCCGCCGCCAATTGGAATCGAGGAGAAAACCCCTTTGCAAGGTCACGAATTGCATGCCTTTATCGTCGACAAGCTCGACGATCTCAAAGCCCGGGACATCCAGGTCCTGGACGTCAGCGGAAAGTCCACCATCACCGATTGCATGATCATCTGCTCCGGCAACTCCAGCCGCCATGTCAACGCCATCGCCGAGCACCTGGCCACCGAAGCCAAGCATGCCGGCCTGCACACCCTGGGGGTGGAAGGCAAGGGCGCCGGCGAGTGGGTGCTGGTCGATCTGGGTGAAGCCATAGTGCACGTGATGCAGGAAGAAACCCGCGACTTCTACCAGCTTGAAAAACTCTGGGGTGGCAGCGCCGTCGGGGCCCTGGCCTGATGAAATTGCAGTTGGTGGCGGTCGGCACCAGGATGCCGGCCTGGGTATCCGACGGTTTTCAGGAGTATCAACGCCGCTTTCCCCGAGATCTGCCACTGGAGCTGGTCGAGATCCCGGCCGGCAAGCGGGGCAAGAATGCCGATATCGACCGCATCCTGCACAAGGAAGGGGAGCAGATGCTGGCTGCCGTGGGCAAGTCGGCCCGCGTCGTCACCCTGGACATTCCGGGCCGGCCCTGGAGCACCGAGCAACTGGCCGAACAACTGACCCGCTGGCAACTCGACGGCCGGGACGTGGCCATTCTGATCGGCGGCCCCGAAGGCCTGGCGCCGGCCTGCAAGGCCACCGCCGAACAGTCCTGGTCGCTGTCGCCACTGACCCTGCCCCATCCCCTGGTGCGGGTGGTCGCGGCCGAGAGCCTGTACCGGGCCTGGAGCATCAATAACAACCATCCCTACCACCGAGAATAAGAATGGCAAAAGGCCGGGTAAAGATGCGCGATCACGGCGCCGAATCCTCCCTGTTCTGGCGCCGGGCGTTGATCTCCTTCATGGGCATAGTGCTGCTGATGGGGGTGTTGCTCGCCAACCTCTATCACCTGCAGGTCAACGAGCACCAGACCTATCAGACCCGCTCCAACGACAACCGCATCAAGGTGGTGCCCATCGCCCCCACCCGCGGCCTTATCTACGATCGCAACGGGGTGCTGCTGGCGGAAAACCGTCCCATCTACAGCCTGGAAATCACTCCCGAACAGGCCCGGGATCTGGAAGGTACCGTCGACAGCCTGATCGCCCTGCTGGAGCTGGATCCGGAGATCAAGGAGCGCTTTCTGGCCGACGTGCGCCGCCAGCGCCGCTTCAACCCCATAGTGCTGGTCAGCCGCCTGACCGAAGCGCAGGTGGCCCTGTTCAGCATCAACCAGCACAAGTTTCCGGGCGCCTCGATAGAAGCCTACCTGAAGCGTTTCTACCCCTATGGCGCCACCTTCACCCACGTCATCGGCTATGTCGCCCGCATCAACGACAGGGACGTGGAGCGGCTGCGGGAAGAAAACAAGCTGGCCAACTACGCCGCCACCCGGGACATCGGCAAGCTGGGGGTCGAGCGCTACTACGAAGACCTGCTGCACGGCCAGGCCGGCTACCAGGAAGTGGAGGTCAACAACCGGGGCCGGGTGATCCGCACCCTCAAGTACCAGCCGCCCGTCCCCGGCAGCGACATCTACCTGAACATCGACATCGGCCTGCAGCAGAAGGCCCAGAAGCTGATGGCCGACCGGCGTGGCGCGGCGGTGATCATGACCCCCCAGGACGGCAAGGTGCTGGCCCTGGTGTCCAGCCCCAGCTACGATCCCAACCCCTTCGTGCACGGCATCAGCGGCCCCGAATACCGGGCCCTGCTCAACGATCCCAACCGTCCCCTGATCAACAGGGCCAGCCAGGGCATCTACGCTCCCGCCTCCACCGTCAAGCCCATGCTGTCGGTGATGGGGCTGAACGAGGGCGCCTTCACCGCCGGCACCCGTTTCTTCGGCGGGCCCCACTTCCAGATCCCCAACACCAGCCGCAAGTTCCGCGACTGGCGCCGCTGGGGCCACGGCTGGATGGACGTGTACCGGGCCATCGAGATCTCGGCCGACACCTTCTACTACGATCTGGCCTACCGGCTGGGAATAGACACCCTGCACGACTACATGACCCGCTTCGGCTTCGGCCAGTTCTCCGGCATCGACCTGCACGAGGAAGCCAGCGGCATCATGCCGTCCCGGGGCTGGAAACAGGCCCGCCACAAGCAGCCCTGGTACCAGGGTGACACCATTTCGGTGGGCATCGGCCAGGGCTACTGGACCGCCACCCCGCTGCAGCTGGCCCGGGCCACCGCCATCATGGTGGACAGGGGCGAGACGGTGCATCCCCGCCTGCTGCACGGCATCAAGGGGCCGGACGGCATGATCCCCATGCCGATCAGCAAGGGCGAGCCCATCCTGCTCAAGCAGGACAGCTTCTGGGACGTGGGCCTGGCCGGCATGTTCCGGGTGGTGCACGGCAGCGAGGGCACCGCCCGCCGGGCCTTCCTCGACAGCCCCTACAAGGCCGGCGGCAAATCCGGCACCGCCCAGGTGTTCAGCCTGGCGGAGAACCAGCAGTACGATCACGACAACACCAAGGAGCACCTGCGCGACAACGCCCTGTTCGTGGCCTTTGCCCCTTACGAACACCCCGAGGTGGTGGTGTCGGTGGTGCTGGAAAACGCCGGCGGGGGCAGTTCCAACGCCGCCCCGGTGGCCCGCGCCCTGCTCGATCTCTATATGCTGCCCGCCCTGGCGCAGAACGAGGAGCCCAGCAAAGATGAATAAACACCGCCGCCGCCCGCTGTGGGAGCTGCTGCACCTGGACTGGCCGCTGCTGCTGGCCCTGCTGCTCCTGCTGGGCGCCAGCATGGCCATCCTCTATTCCGCCACCGGTGAGGATCTCGACGCCGTTACCCGTCAGGGCATGCGCATCGGCCTGTCCCTGGTGGTGATGCTGGTGCTGGCCCAGCTGCCGCCCGGCTTCTACGCCCGCTGGGCTCCACCGGTGTTCGCCCTGGGGGTGCTGCTGCTGGTACTGGTGCTGCTGGTGGGCGACATCGGCAAGGGCGCCCAGCGCTGGCTGGAGGTGGGCTCTTTCCGCTTCCAGCCCTCGGAGATCATGAAGCTGGTGATGCCGATGATGATAGCGGCCTACATCAGCCGCTATCCGCTGCCGCCCAACCTGCTGCACCTGTTCCTGGCCCTGGGGCTGGTGGTGTTTCCCACCCTGCTGATCGCCAAGCAGCCGGACCTGGGCACCTCCCTGCTGGTGGCCGCCTCGGGCTTTTTCGTGATCTTCCTGGCGGGCATGTCCTGGCGGCTGATCCTGGCGGCGGCGGCGGCCATGGCCGCCTTTCTGCCCGCGCTCTGGTTCTTCCTGATGCACGACTACCAGAAGCGACGGGTTCTGACCCTGCTCAACCCCGAGAGCGATCCCCTGGGCGCCGGTTATCATATCATCCAGTCCAAGATTGCCATCGGCTCCGGCGGCACCTGGGGCAAGGGCTGGCTGCAGGGCACCCAGTCCCAGCTGGAATTCCTGCCCGAGCGGCACACCGATTTCATTTTCGCGGTGCTGAGCGAGGAATTCGGCCTGGTCGGGGTCAGCCTGCTGATGCTGCTGTACCTCTTTATCATCGGCCGCGGCCTCTATATCTCGGTCCAGGCCCAGGGTGCCTTCGCCCGCTTGCTGGGCGGGGCCCTGACCCTGACGTTTTTTGTCTATGTGTTCGTCAACATCGGCATGGTCAGTGGCCTGTTGCCGGTGGTGGGCGTGCCCCTGCCGCTGATCAGCTACGGGGGTACCTCCATGGTGACACTGATGGCCGGATTTGGCATTCTCATGTCCGTTCATACCCATAAGCGCCTGTTGGCGAAATAAAAGGATTACCGAATGCGCCTTGCCCTTTTTTCCGCGGCCGTCCTCCTGACTTCTTCCATTCACGCCACCGAGCCCAACGGCGAGCAGCAGCAATGGCTTGAGGAGCTTTCCGGCAAGTTCGAGCTGCCCCTGGCCGAGCTGACCCAGGCCATGAGCCAGGCCAACTACCAGCAGGGCATCATCGATGCCATGACCCGGCCGGCGGAAGCCAAGCCCTGGCACCAGTACCGGCCCATCTTCCTCACCGAGAAACGGCTGCAGCAAGGGGTGGCCTTCTGGCAGGAGCACCGGGAGCTGCTGGAGCGGGCCGAGCGGGAGCTGCAGGTGCCGGCCCAGATCATCGCCGCCATCATCGGGGTGGAAACCTTCTACGGCGCCCACATGGGCGGCCACAAGGTGCTCGACGCCCTCTATACCCTGGGTTTCCATTATCCGCCCCGCGGCCTCTTCTTCCGCTCCGAGTTCGGCCACTACCTGCAACTGGCCAAGGAGCAGGGCTGGACGCTGGATGAACCCAAGGGCTCCTATGCCGGTGCCATGGGCATGGGCCAGTTCATCTCCTCCAGCTACCGCCACTACGCCGTCGACTTCGACGGCGACGGCCACATCAACCTGTTCGAGGCGACCGATGCCATCGGCAGCGTGGCCAACTATTTCCACGAACACCGCTGGCAATGGGGCGAGGATGTCGCCTACCCGGCCATGGTCACCCAGCCCGACGCCGCCGAGGCGCTGCTGGACCCGGCCCTGGAGCTCAAGCACAGCTGGGCCGAGCTGGTCGCCGCCGGCGTGCTGATCGAGCCGGAGCTGGATGCCGGCACCCCGGTCAAGCTGATCAAGCTGGACGGCGTGGAAGGCCCCGAATACTGGGTGGTCAGGCATAACTTTTACGTCATTACCCGCTATAATCGCAGTCCTTTGTACGCCATGGCGGTTTACCAACTGAGTGAGCAGATCAAGCAGGCTTATGAACAATCTCACTAAACACCTGGTTCCCCTGGCCGCCCTTTTGCTGGCGGCCTGCAGCAGCCAGCCGCAACAACACCAGGGCAAGGACGCCGCCTGGGACAAGGAAACCGCCGGCGGCCGTTATGCCCTGCGCCAGGACAAGGCACCCAAGGCGCCGCCCAACCTGGATCATGTCAAGGACGCCGTGCCCCGCTACGAGCCCTACAGCCGCCAGGGCAACAAGGACTACAACGTCTGGGGCCAGGATTATGTGGTATGGCGGGACGTGGAAAACTACAAGGACGAAGGCCTGGCCTCCTGGTACGGCTCCAAGTTCCACGGCTACCATACCTCCAACGGCGAAGTGTACGACATGTACACCATGACCGCGGCCCACAAGCACCTGCCGCTGCCTTCCTTCGTGCGGGTGACCAACACCAGCAACGGCAAGCAGGTGGTGGTGCGGGTCAACGACCGGGGTCCCTTTCATGAGGGACGCGTTATCGACCTGTCCTATGCCGCCGCCTACAAGCTCGGCATGCTGGAGACCGGCACGGCGCCGGTGAAGGTGGAACTGATCAAGGTGGCGCCCAGCGGCCAGGAGACCCGGCTGGCCCAGGCCCATGGCGGCCGCCATATCCAGTTGCTGGCCACCCGCTCCGCCGATACCGCCAAGGAGCTTGCCGCCCGCCTGAGCAAGGAGTATGGTTTCCCCGCCCGGGTGGAGCGCCGTTCGGAGTGGTACCGACTCCAGATGGGCCCGATACCGGCCAACAAGACCGAGGACACCCTGGCCAGGCTGATCGCCGCCGGCTATTCCCAGGCCTATTTCCTGAACTGACAGAGCTTTTTTTATCCTAGACGGCAGATACTGCCCATAAAAACAGGGAACCGACAGACGTTATGCGCATGGTTAACACTCTCCCCTCTTTGTTTCTGGCCGGCCTGGTGTCGTTCTCGGCACAGGCCCAGACGGTAGCCCCCATGATCCCCGAGCCGCCGGCCATCGCCGCCAAGTCCTACGTGCTGATGGACTACGCCAGCGGCCAGGTACTGGTGTCCCAGAACGCCCATGAGCAGCTGCCACCGGCCAGCCTGACCAAGATGATGACCTCCTATATCCTCGGCCAGGCGCTGCAGGAAGGTAAGGTCAAGCGGGAAGACATGGTGACCGTCAGCGAAGCCGCCTGGGCCCAGAACTTTCCCGGTTCCTCGGTGATGTTCCTGGAGGTGGGCAAACAGGTCAGCATCGATGATCTCAACCGGGGCATCATCATCCAGTCCGGCAACGACGCCACCATCGCCGTGGCCGAGCACCTGGCCGGCAGCGTCAACTCCTTCGCCGATCTGATGAACTCCTGGGCCGCCCGCCTGGGCATGAAGGACAGCCACTTCGTCACCCCCCACGGCCTGCACAGCGACGAGATGCTCACCACCGCCTACGACATGGCGCTGCTCGGCCAGGCGCTGATCCGCGACGTGCCGGAGGAATATGCCATCTATGCCGAGAAGTCTTTCAGCTTCAACGGCATCACCCAGCACAACCGCAACTCCCTGCTGTGGGATCAGTCATTGAACGTGGACGGCATCAAGACCGGCCACGTCAGCCAGGTGGGCTACAACCTGGTGTCTTCCGCCACCAAGGACGACATGCGCCTGATCGCCGTGGTGATGGGGGCGGCCAACGAGCGGGTAAGGGCCGCCGAAAGCAAGAAGCTGCTGACCTACGGTTTTCGCTTCTACCAGACCCTGACTCCCTACCAGGCCGGCACCAAGCTGCTCGACCAGCGCATCTGGATGGGTGACAAAAACAGCGTCGCCCTGGGCGTGGACAAGGCGGTGGCGGTGACCATTCCCCGCGGCCAGGCCCAGAACCTGCAGGCCGACTTTACCCTCGACCAGGCGCTGAAGGCGCCCCTGGCCAAGGGCGAGCAGGTGGGCACCCTGCACCTCAAGCTGGCCGGGGAAGACGTGGTCACCCTGCCCCTGGTGGCGCTGGAAGAGGTGGAGCAGGGCGGGCTGTTCAGCCGCCTCGTCGACTATATCAAGCTGCTGATCCAGGGGCTGTTCAGCTGAGTTGAGCCCTCACTTTCACGCCGAGAGCCGGAAGACGCAGGTCTTCCGGCTTTTTGCTTCTGGCCCTGGCGCCATGACCCTGCAACTTGCCGGTTTTAGAACAACCGGTTTTGTGATAAAAATGCGACACAGGTTGTGGAAATGCTTTCCTCCGCCCATCGAACACCGCACGTTGTAAAGGTTGCCATGAACACCAAATTTGATGAGTTGCTCGAATTCCCCTGCCGTTTTCCGTTCAAGGTACTGGGCCTGGCCGATGCCCGCCTGCCCGACATGGTGGTGGAAGTCCTGCAGCAGCATGCTCCCGGCGATTACAGTCCCCAGATCCGTCCCAGCAGCAAGGGCAACTACCATGCGGTGACCGTGCACGTCACGGTACACAGCAAGGAGCATGTCGAGCTGCTCTATCAGGAGCTGGGCAAACTGGACCTGGTCAAATACGTACTCTAGGACGCCGCCATGCAGCAGGATCATCTCACCGTCAGACACTGGGGGCAGGCCTCTTACGAGCATGTCTGGCATACCATGCGGCTCTTTACCGACCGCCGGGATGAACACACCGAGGATGAATTCTGGCTGGTGGAACACCTGCCGGTCTTCACTCAGGGCCAGGCCGGCAAACCCGAACATATCCTGAACCCGGGCGACATCCCCCTGGTCCAGACCGACAGGGGCGGCCAGGTCACCTACCACGGTCCCGGCCAGCTGGTGCTCTACCTGCTGCTGGACGTGCGCCGCAAGAAGCTGGGCGTGCGCAACCTGGTCACCGCCATGGAAAGCTCCATCGTCAAGCTGCTGGCCCTCTACCAGATAGACGCCTATGCCAAGCCCGACGCCCCCGGCGTCTACGTGGGCGAGAGCAAGATCGCCTCGCTGGGCCTGCGGGTACGGCGCGGCTGCTCCTTTCATGGCCTGGCCCTCAACGTCAACATGGATCTGACGCCCTTCCTGCGCATCAACCCCTGCGGTTACGCGGGCATGGCCATGACCCAGTGCTGCGCCCTCGGCGGTCCCCAGAGCCTTGAAGAAGCCCAATCCCGGCTGGTACCCTTGCTGGCAGAGCAGCTTGGCTATCAACATCTCTACTACACCACAGAGAAACTGAAATTATGAGCAAACCTGTACGCGTCGAGCCCGGCGTAAAATTGCGTGACGCCGACAAGATGGCCCTGATCCCGGTCAAGTACATGCCGGAAGCGGAAGAGGAAGTGCTGCGCAAGCCGGAGTGGATGAAGATCAAGCTTCCTCCCAGCAACCAGCGCATACAGGGGCTCAAAAACATCATGCGCGAGAACAAGCTGCACTCGGTGTGCGAGGAAGCCTCCTGCCCCAACCTGCCCGAGTGCTTCAACCACGGCACCGCCACCTTTATGATCCTGGGCGCCATCTGTACCCGTCGCTGTCCCTTCTGCGACGTGGCCCACGGCCGCCCGCTGGCGCCGGATCCGGAAGAGCCGGCCAAGCTGGCCAAGACCATCAAGGAGCTGGGCCTGAAATACGTGGTGATCACCTCGGTGGATCGGGACGATCTGCGTGACGGCGGCGCCCAGCACTTCGCCGACTGCATCCGCGCCATCCGCGAGCAGAGCCCCAACACTAAGATCGAGATCCTGACCCCGGACTTTCGCGGCCGCATGGACACCGCGCTGGAGATCCTCAAGGACACCCCGCCGGACGTGTTCAACCACAACCTGGAAACCGCGCCGCGCCTGTACCGGGTGGCTCGCCCCGGCGCCGACTACAAGTGGTCGCTGGAGCTGCTGCGCCGGTTCAAGGAAATGCATCCCCAGGTGGCCACCAAGTCCGGCCTGATGATGGGCCTGGGCGAAACCAACGAGGAAATCGTGGAGGTGCTCAAGGATCTGCGTGCGCACAACGTGACCATGCTGACCCTGGGCCAGTACCTGCAGCCGAGCCGCCACCACCTGCCGGTGAAGCGCTACGTGCCGCCCGCCGAGTTCGACGAACTGAAAGCCGTGGCCGACAGCATCGGCTTCAGCCACGCCGCCTGCGGCCCCTTCGTCCGCTCTTCCTACCACGCGGATCTGCAAGCCCAGGGCGTGGAAGTGAAATAAATACGTGAGGAGCGAGGGGGTATCGCCTCCAGCCTGACGACAACAAAGGAGCCGAAAGGCTCCTTTTTAGTATCGATGTGGTCTGATTCTCCCCGGAGAGGCGGCCAGAGGGCCGACTCCACCGGCACGCCGTAAACCCATCCATGGGGGCTCCGCCGCGCTTCTGACCGCCAGGGATGGCGGGAATGCCGGAACGGCAGGAGCATTTTCCGGCCCTGGCGCGGAGGGCCGGCGGAGCCGTTCCCTCGGTCCGCCTGTTTTGGCATGGGACTCGCTTGCTTTTTATGTCTGGTGGCAAACAACATTAGTGCCAAAGAGGAGGTCCTTGGGCCGATTTTATTGCTCCCGACGGTAATCAGGAGTGGCAACAAAAAGGAGCCTTTCGGCTCCTTTTTTAATGTGCAACTATCGGCTCAGGCCTGGCGGCGGGCGGTGACCGCCTCCGCCAGTTGGGCCAGCAGGGCCTCGGTATCTTCCCAGCCGATACAGGCGTCGGTGATGCTCTGGCCGAAGGTCAACGGCTTGCCTTCCTCCAGATCCTGGCGTCCGGCCACCAGGTGACTTTCCACCATCACCCCCATGATGGCCTGCTGGCCGGCGGCCAACTGACCACAGACGTCCTCGCACACCACCATCTGGCGCTGGTACTGCTTGCTGCTGTTGGCGTGGCTGAAGTCGATCATCAGTTTCTGCGGCAGGCCGGCCTTGGCCAGCCCATCGCACACCGCCGCCACATGCTCGGCACTGTAGTTCGGCTCCTTGCCGCCCCGCAGTATGATATGGCAGTCCGGGTTGCCGGCGGTGGCGACGATGGCGGAGTGGCCGTACTTGGTCACCGACAGGAAGTGATGCGAAGCGCTGGCGGCGCCGATGGCGTCCACCGCCACCTTGATGGTGCCGTCGGTACCGTTCTTGAAGCCCACTGGACAGGACAGGCCGGAGGCCAGCTCCCGGTGCACCTGGGACTCGGTGGTGCGCGCGCCGATGGCGCCCCAGCTCATCAGATCCGCCACGTACTGGGGCGTGATCATGTCGAGGAACTCGCTGGCGGTGGGCAGGCCCAGATCGTTCAGATCCAGCAGCAACTTGCGGCCGATGCGCAGGCCGTCGTTGATCTGGAAGCTGTTGTCCAGGTAGGGGTCGTTGATCAGCCCCTTCCAGCCCACCGTGGTGCGCGGTTTCTCGAAATAGACCCGCATCACGATTTCGAGCCGGTCGGCGTACTTGTCGCGCAGCGGCTTGAGGCGCTTGCCGTATTCCACCGCCGCCGCCGGATCGTGGATGGAGCAGGGCCCGATCACCACCAGCAGGCGGTCGTCCTCGCCGGTGAGGATGCGGTGAATGGCCTGGCGGGATTCGAACACCGTGGTCGAGGCGGTATCGGTGGCCGGGTATTTCTCCAGCACCGCTATCGGCGGCAGCAGTTCTTTGATCTCGTTGATGCGGATATCGTCGGTTTGAAAATGCATGGGCAACCCTGATTGCTTTGGTCGAGCCAGCGCTCGTTGTTATCGGAAAAGACTGAATTCAATCTATCCCGAGCAAGGGCCGGCTGTAAACGCCCGATTGCCCGCAGAGGCCAATTGTCTGATAGGAATGGCCGATAAATTCGATAGCGAAGAACCTCTGGATAAAATACTGATAATCATTATCATTTAAATAATATTCCAGCCGGAGAACGCCATCATGTACAAGACCATCACCTTTGCCCTTGTGCACTTTACCGTTGCCTTCACCGTGGCCTGGCTGCTGTCCGGCGATGTGCTGGTCGGCGGCCTCATCGCCCTGGTCGAGCCCATGGTCAACACCGTCGCCTACTTCTTCCATGAAAAGGCGTGGAGCAAATTCGGCCGCCGTCGCCGCTTTCAGCTGGACAACCAGGGCCTTGGGGTGTGAACATGCGGGAAAAACACCGGACGAGACAGCACCATGAGCTATACCCTCAGCGCCGCCGACAAGGCGGCCGCCCAGACCATGCGGGACGATGAACGCTTCAACCATTTCGTGGCCCGGGTGTGCGAACACCAGGAACTGTGGATCCTCACCGACGAGCACGGCTGCATGATGCTGACCTCGGACGACGACGAGGACTGCATCCCGGTCTGGCCCCACCCCGACTACGCCCGGGACTGGGCGGTGGACGACTGGAGCCAGTGCAAGCCCGAGGCCATCAGCCTCCAGGTGTGGCTGGCCCGCTGGGTACCCGGCATGGAAGAGGACGAACTGCTGGTGGCGGTGTTCCCCACCGCCGACGCCACCGGGGTGGTGGTCGACCCCTACGAGCTGAAAGAGGCCATCGAGCGCAAGCAGGCATTGGGGCGGCGCAACTGATGCAGCTCTGGGTCGATGCGGACGCCTGCCCCAGGGTCATCCGCGACATTCTGTTCCGCGCCGCCGAGCGCACCCAAACCCCGCTCATCCTGGTGGCCAACCACCCCCTGCCCCTGCCCGCCTCCCGGCTGGTCAGGCAGGTACAGGTGGCCAAGGGCTTCGATATCGCCGACAACGAAATCGTGGCCCGGCTCGAGCCCGGCGATATCCTCATTACCAGCGACATCCCGCTGGCCGCCGAGGCCCTGGACAAGGGCGCCCGGGTGCTGAGCCCGCGCGGCGAGCGCTTCGACCCGGGCACCATCAGGGCAAAGCTGACCATGCGCGATTTTATGGAGACCCTGCGTGCCAGCGGGGTCCAGACCGGCGGCCCGCCCAGCCTGAGCCCCGCCGACCGCCAGGCCTTCGCCAACCAACTGGATCAACTGCTGCGCCAGTAATTGCCTGAAGGCCGCGCCCGGCCGGCTGTGTCGCTCGCCGGCCGGGCTTACACTGCCGACCCCGAACCTCCTGGAGATGTACCATGTTCAAGCCCCTTGTTGTCCTCTTTTCCCTGCTGCTGAGTGCCTGCGCCGGCATCAGCCAGTACAGCGTGGCGGAGAGCGAGATAGAAAGATCCCTCTACACCCTGCTGGAAGAGCAGGCGCCGCGCTTTACCCAGGGCCTGGTGCAGACCCGGGTCGACAACCTGGATCTGCAGATAGGCCCCGACAACCGCCAGGTGGTGCGCCTGAACCTCAAGGGGGAAACCGCCCTCAACGCCCTGGTGGCCCGCTTCCCCGCCCAGCTCGATCTGGCGATAGAGGGCCGGCCGGTGTACGACCGCCAGCAGAACGCCATCTTTATCCGCGATCTCAACCTGCTGCAGAGCAAGGTGGATGCCTTCGGCTACCAGGGCGACATGGCCGCCGCTTCCGCCGGCATGATGCAGCTGGTGCGCGCCGTGCTCGAGAACCAGCCGGTCTACCGGCTCGACGACAGCCGCTACGGCTGGCTGAAGACGGTGCCGGTGGCCATGGACATCCAGCCCGGCCGGCTGGTGTTCAGCCCCCGCTTCAGCGACTAGCTGGTTGCTGGACTGGCAGGATTTTCCACAGCCCGATCTCTGGTCTTTCTCCCAAAATGGCGTACATTATGGGCAGTCGATAAAGATACACAGGCAGGTGTCCTATCAATACTGCAGTATTAATGGTGTTTATCCCCACCTTTTTCTTCGTGTCGGTGACCCCCGGCATGTGCATGACCCTGGCCCTGTCGCTCGGCATGACGGTGGGCGTGCGGCGGGCGCTGTGGATGATGCTGGGCGAGCTGGTCGGGGTGGGCCTGGTGGCCTGCCTGGCGGTGATCGGGGTGGCCGCCCTGATGCTGCAATATCCCCAGCTGTTCCTGCTGCTCAAGTATGGCGGCGGCCTCTACCTGGCCTGGCTCGGCATCCAGCTGTGGCGCTCCAAGGGCAAGCTGGCCCTGAGCCCGGTGGATGCCGGCCCGCGCCATATCCCAATCCCCACCCTGGTCAGCCAGGGCTTTATCACCGCCATCGCCAATCCCAAGGGCTGGGCCTTCTTCATTGCCCTGCTGCCGCCTTTTATCAACAACCAGGCGCCCCTGGCCGGCCAGCTGGTCACCCTGGTGGCCATCATACTGCTGCTGGAGTTCCTCTGCCTGCTGCTCTACGCCAGCGGCGGCCGGACCCTGAGCCGGGTATTGATGCAGAAAGGCAAGGTGCAGTTGATGAACCGCATCGCCGGCTCCCTGATGCTGGGCGTGGCCCTGTGGCTGGCGGCCGGTTGACGCGGAAACAGCCGCTGGCCCTGTTGTCATTAACTGTTCCGAACAGTAAATCACTGCCGGCAACGGCCGGGTGCTGCTAAGCAGACCCTCCGCGCCAGGGATGGCGCGGCGGAGCCCCCAGGGGCGAGCTTGTCTCGCCAGGACGAGCTATTTCAGCCTGACCGAACATCCAGTGAATGTTCGCAGCAGGCTGAAACAGTGAGTGGCGTGTCTTCACGGCGTGTCTGTGTGCGGGGCCCGGTCGATGTAGCACTATTAGGATCAGTTATTTAGCTGTGTCGGGAATAGCGATTGACGCCGCTATTTTGTAAGCTTGCGTTAACCGACCGGAGACCCTTAGTGAACAGAATCCTTGCCTTGCTGTTGCTGCTGCTCCTGCCGCAGCCCCCGCTGCTCGCCGCCGACACCGGCTGGCTGCAGGCCCCCGAACACCCGCCGGTGCAGGTGCGGCTGGTGCAGACCGGCCCCTTCGATGCCGCCGCCGCTCACTACCCGGCCCTGCTGCAGGTCCGCCTGGCCGACGACTGGAAAACCTACTGGCGTTCCCCCGGCGAAGGCGGCATCGCCCCCCGGCTGGACTGGCAGTCGTCCGGCAACCTGCTCGGCCTCGACTGGCAGTGGCCCCTGCCCGAACGCTTCACCCTGCTCGGGGTGGAGACCCAGGGCTACCAGCATGACGTGGATTTCCCCCTGCAGCTGACGCCGGCCGATGGCACCCTGCCGGTGCGACTCGACGCTACCCTCACCCTGCCGAGCTGCACCACCATCTGTGTGCTCACCGACTATCACCTGCAGCTGGATCTGGATCCGGATGCTGTCGTTGCCGACGAAACCCTCTACCACCGCTATCAGCAGGCGGTGTCCCGGGTGCCCAGGCCCGCCAGCCTGGTACAGGTACGGCAGCTGGTGTGGGACAAGGCACAACAACAGTTGGCGGTCAGCCTGCACAACCCCCGCGGCTGGCAACGGCCGGCGGTGTTCGTGGACGAGCTGGACAACGGCATCTTCAGCCAGCCCCGGCTCAAGGTCGAGGGCGAACGGCTGGAAGCCCGCTTCAGGGTCGGCAGCTGGGATCCGGCGCTGGACCTGGATGGCCAGGTGGTGGTGATCACCGCCACCGACGAGGGCCTGGCGGAAGAGCTGGCCGGGCAGATCGAAGCCGGCGTGCTGCCGCCCGCCGCCGCCCGGGCTCCCCTGCCCCTGGTCTTGCTCTACGCCCTGCTCGGCGGCCTGGTGCTCAACATCATGCCCTGCGTGCTGCCGGTGCTGGGACTCAAGCTCAACGGCCTGTTGCTGGGCCACCGCTCCCGGGCCGACGTGCGCCGCCCGCTGCTGCTGTCCGCCGCCGGCATACTGCTGTCGTTCTGGCTGCTGGCCGCCTTTATGCTGGCCCTGACCTGGTCCGGCGCCCAGCTCGGCTGGGGCATCCAATTCCAGCAGCCCGGCTTTATCGGCTTTATGCTGCTGGTCACCGCCCTGTTCTCCCTCAACCTGTTCGGCCTGTTCGAGCTGCGCCTGCCCGCCACCATGAACACCTGGCTGGCAACCCGCCCCGGCCATGGCCACGGCGGCCACCTGCTGCAAGGCATGTTCGCCACCCTGCTCGCCACCCCCTGCAGCGCGCCCTTCCTGGGCACGGCGGTGGCGGTGGCCCTGGCCTCCTCGCCCCTGGTGCTGATCGCCATCTTCACCGGTCTGGGAGTGGGCATGG
The DNA here is from genome assembly GCF_002407485.1 of Zobellella denitrificans. Lineage (NCBI taxonomy): Bacteria > Pseudomonadati > Pseudomonadota > Gammaproteobacteria > Aeromonadales > Aeromonadaceae > Zobellella > Zobellella denitrificans. The sequence goes on from NZ_CP012621.1 coordinate 2,941,231, forward strand.
CCCTGCCCTGGCTGCTGCTGGCCCTGTTCCCCGGCTTTATCCGGCTGCTGCCCAGGCCAGGCCCCTGGATGCTGAGGGTGAAGTGGCTGTTCGGGCTGATGCTGCTGGCCACCAGCCTGTGGCTGCTGTCCCTGCTCAGACCCGCCATCGGCACCCCCGCCAGCCTGGCACTGCTGGTGCTGCTGGCGCTGCTGGCGCTGGGCTCCCTGCTGCGCCGCCACGGCGCCCGGGGGCTCGTCTTCGGGCTGGCCGGCCTGCTGCTGCTCGGTGCCCTGGGCGGCAGCCTGGCCCTGGTCACCCAGTCCCGCTGGGTCAGCCCGGTCAAGGATGAGCTGGCCTGGCAGCCGCTGGATCCCGCCCGCATCGCGCAGGAAGTGGCGGCGGGCAGGCGGGTGTTCGTGGACATCACCGCCGACTGGTGTATCACCTGCCAGGCCAACAAGATAGGAGTCTTGCTGCGGGAGCCGGTCTATGGTGCCCTGCAGCAGGAAGACATGGTGCTGATGCGCGGCGACTGGACCCGTCCCGACGGCATGATCACCGACTACCTGCGCCAGCACGGCCGGGCCGGCATCCCCTTCAACCAGGTATTCGGCCCCGGCCTACCCCGGGGACGGGAGCTGGAGGTGCTGCTCACCACCAACCAGGTGATGGACGCCCTCGCCGAGGCGCGGCAATGAGCCGGCCTTGGCGAAAGCGGCTGCGCTCCGCCATCGGCTATTTGCTGTTGCTGGCGGTGGTGGTGACGGCAGTGGATCTGTGGCGCAGCCGGGACATGCCGACGGCGCTGGCGGTGCTCGGCCCCCTGGCCACCCTGGAGGGAGAGGAAGTGGATCTGGCCGAACTCAGCCGGGAAGAGCCGGTGCTGATCTATGTATGGGCCAGCTGGTGCGGGGTCTGCCGGTTCGTCTCCCCCATGGTCAACCTGGTGGGCGCGCCCGTGGTCAGCATCGCCATCGCCTCGGGCCCGGACGCCCGGGTGGCAGGCTACCTGGCCCACCACGGTTACGACTTTGCGGTGGTCAACGACGAGCATAACATCCTGGCCCGCCGGCTCGGCATCCAGGTCACCCCCACCCTGCTGGTGGCAACCAAAGGGGAACTCAAGTATGCCACCACCGGCTTTACCACCCTGCCGGGCATGTACCTGCGGCTGTGGCTGGCACGCCTTGGCCGGGATTAGGGACTGGAAGCTGGAAGCCTGGCTCTTGGTCACAAGTTTCTATTGACTTTCGATCAGACAAAACATCGGCCAAAGCGCACAGCTCCTCCGGCACGCCGTGAATCCGTCCCTGGAGGCTCCGCCGCGCCCTCCCTGGCGCGGAGGGCCGGCGGAGCTGCGCCCTTTGCCCTCCCTGTCGCCCCGCAGCCACCTGTTGGCACCACCTTCAGGCGGCAGCGGGGCTAAGAGGCAACAGGGATGGCCTCCGCCGACCGTCACCTGCCAGGGATGGCAGGTGCGAGCGTACAGGGATGTATTCACAGCGTGTCGGCGGAGGTGGCCCTGTTGCCTCTTATCTGCGTCAAATCAGACAGTCGGACTTGTGACCAAGAGTCAGGCTGGAAGCTGGGAAGAATAACATCCCAGGCCCCCGCGCTTAAAACAGGACCCGCCGGCCCTTGATGCAGTCCCGGCACACCGGCTCGCCCTGCAGGGAACCGAGCATTTCGGGCGCACAGTGCTTGCCGCAACTGCTGCACTCCCGGAACGACTTGAGCCGCAGCGCTATGGTGTCCTCCACCAGCGCCAGCAATTGCTCCAGGCTGCCGTTATGCTCCTCCACCACTCCCTGGGAGCGGGGCTTGGCGGTGTGGATATCGTGATGGCGCCATTCCATGGCCGGTAGCAGTACTTCCGCCCTGTCGTGCTGAAAGGAAACGATGGCCAGGGTCGGCTCACCGATAAACAGCGTCTGCGCCCCCCGCACCGGGTAGGACAGACGGGTTTTCAGGTGCTGTCGCCACGACTCCAGCGTCGGCGACAGCGGCATCGCCAGCAGCAGGGCATCCAGCAGCTTGGATGGCATAACATCCCCCTCTCAATCTCGCCCCGGCCGGGCCGGGGCAGCCGTTACTGGCGGATCAGGTAATCCGCCTGACCGATCCACTTGTAGCTGGTCAGCTCTTCCAGTCCCATGGGGCCGCGGGCGTGCAGCTTCTGGGTGGACACCGCCACCTCCGCGCCCAGGCCGAACTGGGCGCCGTCGGTAAAGCGGGTGGAGGCGTTCACGTACACCGCCGCCGAGGGCGCGCCGTTGATAAAGCGCTCGGCGCTGGCCAGGCTGTTGGTGAGGATGGCGTCGGAATGGCTGGCGTTGTAGGCGCGCAGGTGCGCCAGCGCCTCGCCCACATCGCTCACCAGCTTGACCCCCAGGGTCAGGCCCAGCCACTCGGTGTCGAAATCCCCTTCGGCGACAGGCCGCACCCGGGCCGGGCCGGTCTGCAGCAGGGCCAGGGCGTCCTCATCGGCCACCAGCTCCACCCCTTTCGCCGCCATGCGCTCGCTCAGGCGAGGCAGCAGCCCGGCCGCCACCGCCCGGTGCACCAGCAGGGTGTCCAGGGCATTGCAGGCGCTCGGCCTGTGGGTCTTGGCGTTGTCGATCACCTCGATGGCGCGCACCAGGTCGGCGCTCTCGTCCACGAAGGTGTGGCTGATGCCGAAGCCGCCGATGATCACCGGTATGGTGGACTGCTCCTTGCACAGCTGGTGCAGCCCGGGGCCGCCGCGGGGGATGATCATGTCCACATACTGGTCGAGCCGGAGCAGGCCGCTCACCCACTCCCGGCCCGGCTCGCCGATGTACTGCACGCAGCCTTCCGGCAACCGGCTTACCGCCAGCGCCTGGCGGATCACCTTGACCAGCTCCTGGTTGGTGTGGAAGGTCTCCCGGCCGCCGCGCAGTATGCTGGCGTTGCCGGTCTTGAGGCAGAGGGCGGCGATGTCGATGGTGACATTGGGCCGGGCCTCGTAAATCACCCCCACCACCCCGAGCGGCACCCGCCGGCGCGACAGTCGCATGCCGTTTTCCAGCACCCGGGAGTCCAGCTCGGCACCCACCGGATCCGGCAGGGACACCACGTTGCGCACGTCGTCGGCGATGGCCTTGAGCCGGGCCGGGTTCAGCATCAGCCGGTCCAGCATGGCCTCACCGATGCCGCTTTCCCGGGCGGCCTGCAGATCCTTTTCGTTGGCCGCCAGTATGGCGTCGGCGCTGGCTTCCAGGGCCTCGGCCATGGCCAGCAGGGCGGCGTTCTTGGCCGCGGTCGGGGTCTCGGCCAGGATAAAGGCGGCGTCGCGGGCCGCCCGGCCCATTTGTTCCAGATTCATGTCATTTCTCCTACAAGAGCACCAGATCGTCCCGATGGATGGCCACGCTGCCGTAGCCATAGCCCAAAAGGGATTCAATTTGCTCCGAGTGTTGTCCTTTGATCTTGTTCAGGTCGAGGGCGTCGTAGCGGCAGATGCCCCGGGCCAGTTCGCGGCCTTCGGGGTTGACGATGCGCACCGCCTCGCCCCGGCGAAAGCGTCCTTCCACCCGCACTATGCCCTTGGGCAGCAGGCTGGAGCCCTTGTCCTTGACCGCCTTGACCGCGCCGGCGTCGATATGGATCTCGCCGTGGGGCGGGGGCCCCGCCAGTATCCAGCGCTTGCGGCTCTCGAGCGGGGTGGCCAGGGCCGGAAAACGGGTACCGATGCGATCGCCCTCGGCCAGGCGGCCGATCACCTCCGGCATCTGGCCGGTGGCGATCACCACGTCGATGCCGGCCCGCCGGGCCACGTCCGCCGCCTGCAGCTTGGTGGCCATGCCGCCGGTACCCAGGCCGCTGATGCTGCCGCCGGCCAGTTTGCGCAGGGTGTCGTCGATGGTCTGCACTTCCTCGATCAGCTGGGCCTTGGGATCATGGCGCGGATCGGCGGTGAACAGGCCCTTCTGATCGGTCAGCAGGATCAGCAAATCCGCCTCCGCCAGGATGGCGGCCCGGGCCGACAGGTTGTCGTTGTCGCCCACCTTGATCTCGTTGGTGGCCACGGCGTCGTTTTCGTTGATCACCGGTATGATGCGATGCGCCAGCAGGGCGCGCAGGGTGTCGCGGGCGTTGAGATAGCGCTCGCGGTCTTCCAGATCGGCCCGGGTCAGCAGTATCTGCCCCACGTGCAGGCCGTAGATATTGAACAGGGACTGCCAGCTCTGGATCAGCTGGGTCTGGCCCACCGCCGCCAGCATCTGCTTGTTGGCCATGGTGCCGGCCAGCTCGGGAAAGCCCAGGTGCTCGCGGCCGGCGGCGATGGCCGCCGAGGTGACCACGATGATCTGGTGGCCGGCCCGGTGCAGGCTGGCGCACTGGCGCACCAGCTCCACCATGTGCGCCCTGTCCAGATGGCGGGTACCGCCGGTCAGCACGCTGGTGCCCAGTTTTACGACTATGGTCTTGCCTTTCATGGAACGCCCTGCGGCTCCTTAGTAACAGCAATGCCGGCAGCGCCGGCAGAATAATGAAAAGGGATGAAAACCCGGCCCTTGCCCGGAGGCAAGGACCGTCATGATGGCGCGCCCCTCAGGCCGCGCTCAGCAGATGCTTTTCTCCCAGGGAGGGGGAAGGTCGGATACTGAGCGAAAGACTTTCCATGCACAGCCCCAGCTTGTCGTAGAAATCCCGCAGGGTACGCACCACTTCTTCTTCGTGTTTTTTCGGCAGCGCCTGGGGCTGCCATTGCCCGGCCGCATCATAGAAGCCGAGCTGGTAATAAAACTCGAAGAGCTGCTGATCCTCGGTGGTCAAGGTCAGCCACCAGCCCCAAAACTCGCGTTTCTCCGGCGCCGCCTTGGCGCTGGCACAGACCGCCAGGCAATCGAAGAAATACTCCGCCTCGCTCGACAGGGGCTCCCGCAAATAGGGACCTATGGCGGCGAACTTGCGTATCAACTTGTGATGGGTAACCTTGTCTGTGGTCATGCAGCCTCCCTGTTAACTTGCCTATATGTAACGTTTTTTCGTTCCAGGGTAAAGGCCGGCCCGGGACCTGGCCTGAAAAAACACCGGCCGGCCGCTTTCCGCGCTATAAATGGACCAGCAACCAGTCCCGCGCCTTGGCCAGGGCCTGGCCGTAAACCTCGAACAGCGGCAGCTTGTCCAGCACCAGGGCCTGGCCGCCCCGGCTGGAGGCCGCCAGGGCCTGGATGTCCGATTCCGGACAAATGAAGTCCCGCTTGTGGCCGATGCTGAGCAGCGGCACCGTGGTCCTGTGGCCCATCAGGCCCTGGGTCTTCAGGGAGAATCCCCGGCAGTGGTGATAGAGCTGTTCCCAGTCGTTGCTGCGCACCCCCATGCGATTGGCGATGGTATCCCTGAGCATGGCCGGGGTCTGCATGAAACGGTCGCGGTCGGTGAAGAACAGGTTGGCGGCCCCGGCGATGCTGACTGCGGTGCGCAGCTTGAACGGCTCGAGAAAGGCCAGCCGGGCCGCCACGTTGCCGCCCATGCGCACCCCCACCAGCCCGACCCGGCGCTCGTCCACCCAGGGAATTTGGGGCACATAATCCAGCACCGCCTGGTGCAGCCGGCTGCTGTCCTGCACCAGGGGCCAGTGGGAGGAATAGCCGATGCCCGGCATGTCCACCGTCAGCATGGCGATGTCCGCCGGCGCCAGGTACTCCTCGTAGAAGCGCCAGAAATCGAGCTGCAGGCTGTCCAGGCTGCCGCTGACGATCACCAGGGGCAGTACCTTGTCCTGGCGCGGCAGGTGCAGATAGCCCTGCACCTCCTTGCCGTTGTAGGGGATGCGCAGCTCCTTGAGCGGTACCGGCAGCAGTTGCCCGGCCTGGCGATAGGCCTTGTTGGCCAGCAACTGGGCCTGCAGGCTGAGCACGTCGCCCTTGAGGTGCGGGTAGCTCGCCAGGGAAAAATAGCGGGCCGCCGCCAGCAGCTTTTGCCGGGCCAGGGCCGGCTCGGCGGCCAGCAGGGCCATGCCCGCCTGGTAGGCCTCGGCCCCCAGCTGGCTCCACTCGAATACCCAGTTGCCGCTCTTGTACTCGCTCACCGTGTCCAGCCACTGCTCCACGCTGCGCGGCCCGGCAGCCACCGCGATACGGGCCAGGGTGGACTCGATCTCGATGCTGTCGGTGCCCTGCCAGCGCCAGAAGGCGCGCTTTTGCAGCCGGTAGAAACCGGGCAGGTGGGCGCCGTCCACATAGGGAGCGATCTGCACCGGGGCCTCGCTGCGCCTGCCCGCAAAGGAAATGGTGGAGGTTTCCTGTACCTGCTCCACCTGGGTGAACAGACGTTCGCTCAATGTCTGGTCCTGTTCCGCCATGACTGAATCCTCAACATACCGATAAGAAACAAAAAGGCTCCCTGGGGAGCCTTTTTGTTTCTTATCAGCCGTTGTCCTGTTCACACAGCGGCGGCACAAAGGTGACGCTCATGTCCCAGGGCTGCTCAATCCAGGTGTCCTGGCCGACCCGCACCTCGAAGTCGTCGACCAGCGGCTCGCCCTTGGGCTTGGCGAAGACGGTGATGAACTTGGCCTTGGGGTAGAGCTCGCGGATCACCCGGGCGGTATTGCCGGTATCCACCAGGTCGTCGACGATCAGGAAGCCTTCGCCGTCACCGGATACCTGCTTGAGCACCTGCAGATCGGTGCGCTGCTGGTCGTGCTCGTAGCTGGAAATGCAGAGGGTATCGACATGGCGGATACCCAGCTCCCGGGCCATGATGGCGGCCGGCACCAGGCCACCGCGGCTCACCGCGATGATGCCCTTCCACTGGCTGGCGGGAAGCTGACGCTGGGCCAACTTGCGCGCTTCGCGCTGAAATGAATCCCAGGTGACGACGAATTTGTTGGACATAAACAGAACCTTTGGATGTTGGCTTTCGAGACAAGTTGGCCACCGTCGTCCGCCATGGTACCCGGCAGGCGGTGCCCCCTCGACGCGCCCCGGCCCTGGTGCCGGCCTTGGCCGGATGACGAGCAAACAATGGTCGCATTATAGAGATAGCGCCCATTCTTGACCAGCGTTACAACTTTTTATTGCCGCGGGCCCGCCGGCGGCCCGCCATTAGACTAAAGGATTAACCGGGAAGATCTCACTTTTGATACAGGTCAGCCGCAACGCCTTCCCCATTGCTTTAGTATGGGCAATCATCCGCCTCAGGGCCGAGGTCATTCACAGAGGAACCCAGGACGTGAAACTGTTGCGCTCGCTCTCCATTGCCAAACGTCTCTATCTCAACCTGTTGCTGCTCTCCATCGGTATTCTGGCGATTACCCTGCTGATGCTGTGGCTGTTCTACCACAGCCTGGTGGACGAAAAACGCACCCAGGCCATGCGCCAGGTGCAGTCGGTGGTCAGCCTGGCCGGCTTCTACCATCAGCGCCAGCAACAGGGGCTGCTGTCCGAGGCCGAGGCCCGCCAGGCGGCCCTGGCCGCCATCGCCGAGCTGCGCTACGGCAACAACGACTATTTCTGGATCAACGACAGCCAGCCGCGCATGATACTGCACCCGATGCAGCCCAGGCTCAACGGCGAGGATCTGAGCGGCTTCAAGGATCCCAACGGCAAGGCGCTGTTCCTCGACATGGTGGAACAGGTCAGGGCCGGCGGCGCCGGCTTCGTGCACTATCTGTGGCCCAAGCCGGGCCTGACCGAGCCGGTGGAAAAGGTGTCCTACGTCGAGCTGTTCGCGCCCTGGGGCTGGATCATCGGCACCGGCATCTATATCGACGACGTGCACGAGCAACTGGTGGCCACCGCCACCAAGGTGCTGCTGGTGGTGCTGGGGCTCGGCGCCCTGGCGGTGCTGGTGGCGGTGGCCCTGATCCGCAGCATACTGCACCCGGTGGGCGACACGGTGCGGGCCCTGCGCGACATCTCCCACGGCGAGGCGGATCTGCGCCGGCGGCTGGACGAGCACGGCCGGGACGAGGTGACCCAGCTCAGTAAAAGCTTCAACCAGTTCTGCTCGCGGCTGGCCGCCACCATCCGCCGGCTCTCCCCCATCAGCCAGGAAGTGAACGCCGCCGCCGGCCGCCTGTCCGACATCGTGCGCCACAACCGCCAGCTTGCCGAGCAGCAGTCGGCCGAAACCGAGAAGGTGGCCGCCGCCATGCAGCAGATGCTGGCCACCAGCCAGGAAATGGCCAGATCCGCCGAGCAGGCGGCCCGGGCCAGCCATGCTTCGGCCGAGGCCGCCCGGGACGGCACCGGCAAGATGGCCCAGACCCGCCAGGTGGCGACCGGCCTGGTGTCCGAGCTGACCTCGTCCCAGCACCGCCTGGCCGCCCTGTCCGAGCGGGCTCAGGACATCGGCAAGGTACTGGAGGTGATCAGCGCCATCGCCGAGCAGACCAACCTGCTGGCCCTCAATGCCGCCATCGAGGCGGCCCGGGCCGGCGAGCAGGGGCGCGGTTTCGCGGTGGTGGCCGACGAGGTGCGCAGCCTCGCCACCCGTACCCAGCGCTCGACCGACGAGATCCAGGACATCATCCAGGGGCTGCAGTCCGAGGCCAACGACACCGTGGCCCATATGCACGGCCTGATGCAGCAGGCGAAGGACACCCAGGGTACCGCCGATGAGGCCGGCGACGCCCTAACCGCCATCAGCGAGCGCATGACGCTTATCAACGACATGAACGGCCAGATCGCCACCGCCGCCGAACAGCAGCGACAAACCACCGCAAAGATGAGCCGCAACCTGGAGCGGCTGAGCGAACTGGCGGCGGAGGCGCGCCTGAAAACCCAGGAGACCGACAGCGCCGGCGAGGCCCTGTCCGGCCTGGGGCGCCAGCTGTCGGACGAAGTAAACATGTTCAAGGCATAAAAAAGGAATATTTATCTTTAATTTAATAAATTTACAGAGCAATAAACCAAAATAAACAGAGCAAGCAGTTGAATGATGGATCCTGACCGCGGTGGGGGAGTAAGCTATCGGCTTTCCCCTACCGACGTCTGATGCAAGGTACCCCATGAGCGAGATCCGCAGCCTTTCCCCTGCCCTGCTGTGGCAGTTTTTCGACACCCTCTGCAGCATTCCCCACCCTTCCGGCCATGAGGCGGCCCTGCGCCAGTGGATTGCCGACTGGGCGCGGGAGCGGGAGCTGGACGTGCGCCAGGACAGGGTCGGCAACCTCGTCATCCGCAAGGCCGCCACCGCCGGCATGGAACACCGTAAGGGCGTCATATTGCAGGCTCATATGGACATGGTTCCCCAGGCCAACGCCGACAGCCCCCATGACTTTACCCGGGATCCGATCCAGCCCTGGATCGACGGCGACTGGGTCCGCGCCCGCGGCACCACCCTGGGCGCCGACAACGGCATCGGCCTGGCCGCCTGCCTGGCGGTGCTGGCCGACGACAAGGTGCAGCATGGCCCGCTGGAGGTACTGCTGACCGTGGACGAGGAAAGCGGCATGACCGGCGCCTTCGGCCTGGAGCCCGGTCTGTTGCGCGGCGAGATCCTGCTCAACACCGACTCGGAGCAGGACGGCGACGTCTACATGGGCTGCGCCGGCGGGGTGGACGCCAACATCACCCTGCCCTATGAGGCCGAGCCCGTCCCCACCGGGCACCAGGCGGTGCGCCTGGCCATCACCGGCCTGCGCGGCGGCCACTCCGGCATCAATATCCACCAGGGCCGGGCCAGTGCCAACAAGCTGCTGGCGGAGCTGCTGCACCAACTCGGTCAGTCGGGCGACATCCGCCTGGCGGAACTGCACGGCGGCACCCTGCGCAATGCCATCGCCCGGGAAGCCTGGGCCCTGCTGACCCTGCCCGCCGCCGGGCTGGCGCGGGCGCAAGATCTGATTGAGTCATACCGTCGCCAGTACGCCGCCGAGTTCGCCGGCGTAGACGACTTTATCCGCCTGGAACTCGAGCCCGCCGGGCTGCCGCCGCGGGTGATGAGCCCGGACCTGCAGCGCCGGCTGGTGGCCGCCCTGCTCGCCTGCCCCCACGGGGTGATGGAAATGAGCCGGGCCCTGGCCGGGGTGGTGCAGAGTTCCACCAACCTGGGGGTGATCAAGACGGAAGCGGAGCAGGTCTACGTCCAGTGCCTGATCCGTTCTCTGAGCGATGCAGGCCGGGACCGGGTGGCGGAAATGACGGCGGCGGTGTTCCGCCTGGCCGGGGCCGACTGCCGCTTCGACGGCGCCTACCCGGGCTGGCAACCGGATCCCGACTCCCCCATCATGAGGCTGCTGCTCGACACCCACGAAGCCCTGTTCGGGGTGCAGCCGGCGGTCAAGGTGATCCACGCCGGCCTCGAATGCGGCCTGTTCAAGGCGGTCTATCCGGAGTGGGATATGGTGTCGTTCGGACCCACCATTCAGGGCGCCCATTCCCCGGACGAGCGGGTGCATATCGAAGCGGTGTCCCGCTTCTGGCAACTGCTGGTACGGGTGCTCAGGCAAATCCCCGAGAGCGACGGCCGCTGAGCGTCAGCATCGGACCCAGCCATGGCGTCCCCGGTAGGCAAGGAGGGCAAATTGGCTTATGCTCTTGGCCAATAGCCCGAATGGAGGAAGACGCCATGAAATTCGCCCCCCTGTGTGTGTTGCTGTCCCTGCTGGCGGCGCCGGCCATGGCCGACAACCTGCTGAACCGGATGGTGAACTTCGGTCGGGAAGTGCTGGATGAAACCCGCAAGCTGGCGCCCGGCGTGCAGAACGATCGCCGCCATGAACAACCGGCCCAGGTCAGCCAGGCCGCCCCGGACGACGGCCGGCACAGCCCGGCAATAGAGCTGGGTCCGGTGGCGCCTGCCGAGTCCGCCAGTCTGCCGCCGCCGGCCTCCCCTTCCGCCAACCAGGGCTGGCAGTTTGTGGAGGAAGACCATCTCAAGGGGCAGTGAGGTGTAAGGCGTGAGGCGCGAATGTGATAGCCGAATGATTGACGCAGGCTGCCCATTGAGCCCGGCAAGGGCTACCATTCAAACCCCAGTTGAATGCCCTGGCTGTCGTCGGCCAGCTCCACGCTGACTCCCACCAGCCGGACGCCCCGGCCTTCGGCGCGCTCCCAGGCCCGTTCGCAAAGCTTCAGTGCCGAGTCCAGCTCGGGCGCATGGGTGCGCCGCGAGAGCGTGGTCTGTTCGAAATCGCTGAACTTGAGCTTGATGCACAGGCCGCACACCGGCCTGCCGTCCAGCCGGCGGATCAGCTCCGGCCAGAGCCTGGCCAGCACCAGCCGCCCCTGCTCCGGCTGGTGGAGATCCTCGGCCAGGGTGGTCTCCACCCCCACCGATTTGCGCACCCATTCCGTCTCCACCGGCCGTTCGTCGATGCCCCTGGCCCGTTGCCACAGCAGCCGGCCGAACTTGCCAAAGCGGCGCACCAGTTCGGCTTCGCCCACCGCCGCCAACTGGCCGCAGCTTTCCAGCCCCAGGGCCGACAGCTTCTCCGCCGTCTTGCGCCCGACCCCGGGGATCTTGGCCAGGGGCAGCCGGTGCACGAAGTCTTGGACCCGCTCCGGCGACAGCACGAAGAGCCCGTCCGGCTTATTTTCTTCCGAGGCGATCTTGGCCAGGAACTTGTTGGGCGCCACCCCGGCGGAGGCGGTCAGTTGCAGCTCCTCCCGGATGGCCCGGCGGATATCCCGGGCGATCAGGGTGGCGCTGCCGCCGAACCAGGGGCTGTCGGTCACGTCGAGGTAGGCTTCGTCCAGGGACAGGGGTTCGACCAGGGGGGTATAGCGATGGAAGATCTCGCGGATCTGGCGCGATACCGCCTTGTACTCGGCCATGTTGCCGGGGATCAGCAGCAGTCCCGGGCAGAGCTTGAGCGCCTGGTGGCTGGCCATGGCCGAACGTACGCCGAAGGCCCGGGCCGGGTAGTTGCAGGTGGCGATCACCCCGCGCCGGCTGGCGCTGCCGCCGATGGCCAGGGGAATATCACGCCACTCGGGATGGGCGCGCATTTCCACCGCGGCGAAAAAGCAGTCCATATCGACGTGGATGATCTTGCGCATGACCAGACTGGATAAATAGACAGTACCCAGATACTAACGCGAAAAGCTGGAAGCTGGAAGCTGGAAGCCGGAAGCCGGAAGCTAGAAGCCGGAAGCCGGAAGCCGGAAGCCGGAAGCCGGAAGCCGGAAGCCGGAAGCCGGAAGCCGGAAGCCGGAAGCCGGAAGCCGGAAGCCGGGCAAGAATGGCCGCCTGTGTCGTTCAAGGCAACCCGGATTGCTTCAGGCTTCCAGCTTCTGGCTTAACGCTAAATGATGCGGTTTTCTTCCAGCATCTTGCGGCGGGCTTCTTCCTTGGCCATCTTCTTCTTGCGGTTGTCGCACGGGTCCGGGCAGTCGCAGGCCTTTTCCACGCCGATACTGCCGAGGCCGCCACAGGAGCCGGAAATGGTCTTGCGCTGGACGATATAGCCGATGGCCATGGCGGCGATCACCAGGGCGAAGACTCCGAGCGTAATAAAGAAATACAGCATATCAACCTCTCAGATATTTCTCGAAGGCGCTGGACATGTCCACCCTGAAGCCTTCGTCGGTCTTGGTCAGCAGGTAGATGGCCAGGCGGTGCTCCTCGGCGAAGGCCAGGGCCCGCTCCGTGCCCATCACCTGCAGCGCCGTGGCCAGGGCATCCGCGATCATACAGGAGGGGTGAATCACTGTCACGGAAGCCAGCCGGTTGTCGATGGGGTGGCCGGTGGCCGGATCTATGGTATGGGACAACTGTTTGCCGTCCAGCTCATAGTAATTGCGGTAGTCGCCCGAGGTGGCGATGCTGTTGTTGTCGAGCCCGACGACTTGCTGCACCGAGCCGGTTCCCGGCCCCGGTTTTTCCACCGCGATGCGCCATTGCTGGCCCCGGGCGTTCAGCCCGGATACCCGCACTTCGCCGCCGATCTCCACCAGGTGGTTGGTCAGCCCCTCTTCCGCCAGGTATTCGGAAACCACGTCCACGCCAAAGCCCTTGGCGATGGCGGACAGATCCACATACAGGCCGGGCACGCTTTTCTGCAGGTATTCCCCCTTGTCATCGACCAGCACCCGCAGGTGCTGCAGGCCGGTTCGGGTGCGCACCTCGGCCAGTTGCTGCTCGCTCGGGATCCGCGTCGGCCGGGCATCGGGTCCGAAGCCCCAGAGGTTGACCAGGGGCCCCACGGTCACGTCCAGAACACCACCGGTCAGCCGCCCCTGCTGCAGGGCCGCGGTCACCACCCGGGCAGTATCGGCCGACACCGGGAAGGGGCTGTCGTCCGCATGGCGGTTGAAGCGGCTCAGTTCGGAGTCTTCCCGGTAGGTGGACATCTGATCGTTGACCAGCTCCAGCCGCCGATCGATCTCCGCCTGCAGCTCATGGGCCCGGGTTTCATCGGTTCCCACCACCTTGACCGAGTAATAGGTACCCATGGTGCTGCCGGTCAGATGGACTTGGGGTTGTTCGGAGCCCGCCGGTTGGCAGGCCGCCAATAAAAAGGCCAGCCCCAGGGGGGCCAGCCAGTTGCTTACAGGAAGTTTCATCAGTGTTTGACCACTATCGCTTAACCACCAAAGTCATCCAGCAGGATGTTGTCGTCTTCCACACCCAGGTTCTTGAGCATGTTGATCACGGCCGCGTTCATCACGGGCGGACCACACATGTAGTACTCGCAATCCTCGGGGGCGTCGTGATCCCGCAGGTAGTTCTCGTACAGCACGTTGTGGATGAAGCCGGTATAACCGGTCCAGTTGTCACCGGGCTGGGGATCGCTTAGTGCCACATGCCACTTGAAGTTGTCGAACTGCTCCTGCAGGCCGTCGAAGTCTTCCACGTAGAACATCTCGCGCTTGGAACGGGCACCGTACCAGAAGCTGATCTTGCGCTTGGAGTGCAGGCGCTTGAGCTGATCGAAGATGTGCGAACGCATCGGCGCCATACCGGCACCACCACCGATAAACACCATCTCGGCATCGGTGTCCTTGGCGAAGAACTCGCCGAAGGGGCCGGAAATGGTGGCCTTGTCGCCGGGCTTCAGTGACCAGATATAGGAGGACATCTTGCCGGGAGGCGCGCTCCAGTTGCTGGGCGGCGGGGTCGCGATCCGCACGTTCAGCATGATGATGCCTTCTTCTTCCGGGTAGTTGGCCATGGAGTAGGCGCGGATGGTTTCCTCGTCTACCTTGGACTCCAGATCGAAGATCTTGAACTTGTCCCAGTCTTCCCGGTATTCCTCGGGCACGTCGAAGTCCTTGTACTTGACGTGGTGGGGCGGCGCCTCGATCTGGATGTAACCACCGGCACGGAAAGGCACGCTTTCGCCGTTGGGGATCTTGAGCTTGAGTTCCTTGATGAAGGTGGCCTTGTTATCGTTGGAGATAACTTCGCAGTCCCACTTCTTGATGCCGAACACTTCTTCCGGCAGCTCGATCTTCATGTCGCTCTTGACGTTCACCTGGCAGGACAGGCGCTCGCCGTGGCGCGCTTCGCGCTTGGAGATGTGATCCAGCTCGGTGGGCAGGATTTCACCGCCCCCCTCGATCACGCGCACCCGGCACTGGCCGCAGGAGCCACCGCCACCACAGGCAGAAGACACGAAGATACCGTTGGCGGCCAGGGCGCCCAGCAGCTTGACGCCGGCACCGGAGGTGATCGCCTTTTCGGGATCGTCGTTGATGCTGATAGTCACATCCCCTTCCGCGACCAGCTTGGACTTGGCAAACAGGATAATGCTTACCAGGACCAGCACGATCACGGTGAACATGACCACGCCTAGAATGATTTCCATCGATTATTCCTTTTCCGTCACTGGGTTTACAGAGAAATGCCAGAGAAAGACATGAAGCCGAGGGCCATCAGGCCGGCGGAAATAAAGGTGATCCCCAGGCCACGCAGGCCATCGGGCACATCCGCATACTTCATCTTCTCACGCAAACCGGCCAGGGCCACGATCGCCAGCATCCAGCCGATACCGGAACCGAAGCCGTAGACAATGGACTCGGCGAAGTTGTAGTCCCGCTGTACCATGAAGGACACGCCGCCGAAGATGGCGCAGTTCACGGTGATCAGTGGCAGGAAGATCCCCAGCGCGTTGTAGAGCGCGGGGAAAAACTTGTCCAGGGTCATCTCCAGGATCTGCACCAGCGCTGCGATTACCCCGATAAAGGTAATGAAGTTCAGGAAGCTCAGATCCACCCCGGGCGCCAGGGCGCCATCCTTGAGGATGAAGTTGTAGATGAGGTTGTTGACCGGCACCGAAATGGTCAGTACCACGGTCACCGCCACCCCCAGGCCGAAGGAGGTTTTCACCTTCTTGGACACCGCCAGGAAGGTACACATCCCCAGGAAGAAGGCCAGCGCCAGGTTCTCGATAAAGACGGCGCGGACAAACAGACTCAGAAAATGTTCCATGTTACTCCTTCGCCTCCACCTGCTCCGGACGGAAAGTACGCAGAATCCAGATAAAACCACCGATGATGAAGAAGGCGCTCGGCGGCAGCAGCAGCATGCCGTTGGCCTGGTACCAGCCACCGTTCTTGATCAGCGGCAGGATCTCGATGCCGAACCAGGTGCCGGCACCGAACAGCTCGCGCACGGTCGCCACCACCAGCAGGATCAGGCCGTAGCCCAGGCCATTGCCGATGCCGTCCAGGAAGGACATCATGGGCGGGCTCTTCATGGCGTAGGCTTCGGCGCGCCCCATCACGATACAGTTGGTGATGATCAGACCCACGAATACCGACAGCTGCTTGGAGATGTCGTAGGCGTAGGCCTTGAGGATCTGGTCCACCACGATAACCAGGGAGGCGATGATCGCCATCTGGGCGATGATCCGTACCGAGTTCGGGATCTGGTTGCGGATCAGCGAGATAAACAGGTTCGAAAACGCCGTTACCGCGATTACCGCCAGCGACATCACGAATGCCGTCTGCATCTGGGTGGTCACCGCCAGGGCCGAGCAAATCCCCAGTACCTGCAGGGCGATGGGGTTGTTGCCGATGACGGGCCCGAACAGAACCTTTTTCATTTCAGCTTTATCAGCCATTGTTCAGCTCTCCTTCACGAATCTTGGCCAGGAAAGGACCGAAGCCCTTGGGACCCATCCAGAATTCAAAGGTGTGTTGCACGCCGTTGGAGGTCAGGGTGGCGCCGGACAGGCCGTCCACACCGTGCTCGGATCCTTCGGGCGCACCGCCCTTGACCACCCGCAGCGCCGGCTGGCCGTTGCCGTCGAACAGGTGCTTGCCGACGAACTGGGCGCGCCAGTTGGGGTTTTCAATTTCACCGCCGAGTCCGGGAGTTTCCCCCTGCTCGTAGTAGGTGATGCCCTTGATGGTGTTGCCGTCCGGGGCGACCGCGACGAAGGCGTACATGGTGGACCACAGGCCCTGGCCGTGTACCGGCAGGATAATGCTGTCCAGCTCGCCGTTCTCGTCCTTGGCCAGGTACACCGGCGCCAGGTTGGCGCGGCGGCGGATGCCGGCCGGGTCTTCATCGCTGCTCAGGCGGATGCTGGCATTCGGATCCTTGGCGGCATTGCGCTGGTTGTATCCCTCTACCGGCAGGTCGGAGAACTCGCCGGTATCCAGGTCCACCAGGCGGGCCTCGATAAAGCGGGCATAGCTCTCTTCCACCGCCCGGGCGGAGCTGGCATCGAAACCGGCCACGCTGACGATGTTGCTTTGCACATCCAGTACCTGGTTGCGCTGTTGGATCGGCTTCAGTCCCACGGCGGCGACGGACACCACTATGGAGCAGACCAGGCAGAGTCCGCCGATCACGGCAAAGGTTCTGCCCATTGTTTCTTTCTTAGCCACGAGCCAGCCTCCGTTTGATATTGGCCTGCACCACGAAGTGGTCGAACAAGGGAGCGAACAGGTTGGCGAACAGGATGGCCAGCATCATGCCTTCGGGGAAGGCCGGGTTGGCCACGCGGATCAGCACCACCATGACACCGATAAGGGCGCCGTACCACCATTTACCCTTGTTGGTAAAGGAGGCGGACACCGGATCGGTGGCCATGAACATCATGCCGAAGGCGAAGCCACCCAGAACCAGGTGCCAGTGCCAGGGCATGGAGAACATGGGGTTGGTGTCGGAGCCGACGACGTTGAACAGGGTCGCGGTCAGCACCATGCCGATCATCACGCCGGCGACGATGCGCCAGGAAGCGATGCCCAGGTAGATGATAAAGAAACCACCGATCAAAATGGCCAGGGTGGAGACCTCGCCGATGGAACCCTGCATGTTGCCGATAAAGGCGTCCATCCAGCTGATGGCGGCGCCGGTGTTCACGTCCAGCAGCGCGGCCTGGCCGCCTGCGGCCCACTGACCCAGGGCGGTGGCACCGGAGAAGCCGTCGACCGCGGTCCAGACCGCGTCGCCGGAGATCTCGGCCGGGTAGGCGAAGAACAGGAAGGCCCGTCCCGCCAGGGCGGGGTTGAGGAAGTTCTTGCCGGTACCGCCGAAGATTTCCTTGGCCATGACCACGCCGAAGGTGATACCCAGGGCGGCCTGCCACAAGGGCAGGGTGGCGGGCACGATCAGGGCGAACAGCACAGAGGTCACGAAGAAGCCTTCGTTCACTTCGTGCTTGCGCACGGTGGCGAACAGCACTTCCCAGAAACCACCCACCACGAACACGGTCAGGTAGATGGGCAGGAAGTAGGTGGCGCCCAGCAGCAGCTTGCTGCCCCAGCCGGCGCCTTCACCCAGGGTTGCCCCCAGGCCCTGGGCCAGGCCATAGCGCCAGTTGCCGTCGATCACCGCGGCCAGATCGGCCGGGCTGTACATGCTGGTCAGGGCCGCGATGGCCTGGCCGCCGGCGTTGTACATGCCGAAGAACATGGCCGGGAAGGTCGCCATCCACACCATGATCATGATGCGCTTCAGATCGATGCTGTCGCGCACATGGGAGGCGTTGCGGGTCACCATGCCCGGGGTGTAGAGCACGGTCGCCACCGCTTCGTACAGGGCGTAAAACTTCTCGTACTTACCACCCGGCTCGAAATGGTGTTCGATCTTTTCCAGAGTGTGCTTCAAACTCATTTCACTTAGCCCTCTAGCTCAATCTTGGTCAGACACTGACGCAGTACCTGGCCGTAATCGTACTTGCCCGGGCACACATAGGTGCACAGCGCCAGATCTTCTTCGTCCAGCTCCAGGCAGCCCATGGTCTGGGCGCTGTCGGTATCGCCGGACAGCAGATCACGCAGCAGCAGGGTGGGCAGGAGATCCAGCGGCATGACGCGCTCGTAGTTGCCGATCGGCACCATGGCACGGCTGGAGCCGTTGGTGGTGGTGGTCAGGTCGAACAGCTTGCCCTTGGCCAGGTGGCTCAGGTAGGCGCGGGTCACGGAGAACTTGTTGGCGCCCGGCGCCAGCCAGCCCATGAACTCCTTGTCGCGGCCTTCCTTCAGCACCGACACCTGCAGGTGATAGCGGCCCAGGTAGGCATGGGGACCGTTGGCGGTGGTGCCGGACAGCACCGAGCCGGAAATGACACGATTTTCCCCGTTCTGCAGTTCACCGGCGGTCAGCTCGTCGAGGGAGGCGCCGATACGGGTGCGCAGCAGGCGCGGCTTCTGCACCACGGGACCACCCAGGGCCACCACCCGGTCGGTGAACAGCTCACCGCTGGTGAACAGCTTGCCGAAGGCGATGACGTCCTGGTAGTTGATGTACCAGACCACCTTGCCCGGAACGACAGGGTCGATAAAGTGAATGTGGGTGCCCGGCAGACCGGCGGGATGCACGCCCACGAAGACGTGTTCCTTGATGTTGTCGGCCTGGGCCTGGGGCAGGCTGCCTTCTCCCTTGCACACGTGCACCTGGCCATCGGTCAGGCGGCTCAGCACCTGCAGACCATCGGTAAACGCCTGGGCGTTTTCCTTGATGATCAGTTCGGCGTTGGCACAGAGGGGGTTGGAGTCCATGGCGGTCACAAAGATGGAACGCGGAGCGGAGTCGACGGCAGGCACCTTGCTGAAGGGACGGGTGCGCAGGGCGGTCCACATGCCGGACTCAACCAGCTGCTCTTTGACGGTGTCACGTTCCAGTTTGGACAGTTCGGCGGAAGAATATTTTGAAAAAGTAATCTGCTCTTCGCTGTCATCGACGGCAATCACGACCGATTGCAGTACACGTTTGGCGCCACGGTTGATTTCAACCACTGTTCCGGCGGCGGGAGCTGTGAACTTAACGCCAGGGTTCTTCTTGTCCTCGAAGATCACCTGACCTTTTTTGACGCGGTCCTCTACCTTGACATACATGGTAGGGCGCATGCCCACATACTCTTCGCCCAGCGTAGCAACGCGCTTGATGGCAGGACCATCGTAGATTACTTGCTCTGGGGCCCCGGAGATCGGGAGGTCCAGTCCTTTTTTAATTGTAATCATACTCACTTGCACTACTTGTTAGGGGAAGACAGGTACTTGCCATGTCAGACATGACAACATGCTGATGAGTCGCTACCGGCCTGCCTCTATCGTCTTGGCAACAGCGTGACTACAGTCCGGTAACATCCAGCCCGATATAAAAGGCGCATAATTCTAGCACTTTTAACGCGACGGCTGCCATGGCAATTACCAAAAATTACCGCCTGTTTCGCCAAAAACGACGGGGCCACGCACCGGGTAAGCAAGAATAACGCCATGATATTCGGCCAGTTATTATGCCTTGGTCGAAGATGACTCAGCCCCACTTGGAGCCCGCCCCATCATGATGTCGGAGCCGGCGGGCAACAACACCGTCAAGCCCGGGCAACATGGTCTTCAGGCCGACACGCCGCCCTGGCCACGGCAGGCAGGGCTGTCCGGCACCCCGCCCCGGGCCTGCCACTCGGCCGGGGTCAGGGTGTGCAGCGCCAGGGCATGGACGCCGCCCGCCAGCTCCTCGGCCAGCAGGCTGTTCAACAGCCGGTGCCGGGCCAGCAGGCGCTGGCCCTCGAAGCGGTCGCTCACCACCACCAGCTTGAAATGGGTTTCCGAGCCGGGGGCCACCCGGTGCATATAGCTTTCATTGATCACTTCCAGATGCTGGGGGGCGAGGGCCTCTTGCACCTTGCGTTCTATGGCGGCTTGTATGGACATAATCGACTCCTGGTATTGTGAGGGGTAAGGGGTAGGCGTGAGGAAGGCGGGGTGTGGAGTGACCCTCACGCCTACCCCCTCACTCTTCACGGCCCTGGGGCGGCAGATAACGGAAGGTCAGGTTGATCCGTGCCTCGGTCACGCCGGCCATCCTGGGCAGAGCATGCTGCCAATGATGCTGCATTTCGCCCGCCATCACCAGCAGGCTGCCATGGTCGAGCATCAGCTCGCGCCGCTCGCCGCCGCCATGGCGCAGCAGGAAGCGGCGGCCGGCGCCCAGGCTGACCGAGGCGATCAGCGGATCGGGGCCGAGTTCGGGTTCGTCGTCCGCGTGCCAGCCCATGCTGTCCCGGCCGTCCCGGTACAGGTTGAGCAGCACCCCATTGAAGGGCCGCTCGCACAGGGCTTCCAGCCGCCGCCTCATCTCGGCCACCAGCGGATGCCAGGGTTCGGGCGCACGGGTACGGCCCGAGTAACGATAGGCCGCCTCCCCCATCCAGCAGGACAGGCGGGGTTCGTCCAGCTCGCGCCCGAACAGCCGGAGCCGGTGCTGCCGCCAGGGGATCTCCCGCCCGAGTTGCGCCAGCCAGGCGTCCGCCTCGGCGGCGAAGGCCCCGGGCCACCACAACAGGCGTCCGCCGCTCAGTTCTATCCACTCGGGTGCCCCGCCCCACAAGCCCATGCTGCTTTTCCCTCCCGAGCTGTTAAAATGCCCCTTTTTTGCTATTCGGGCCATCCATCGTTATGAATCATCACTTTCCCCTGCCCCAGGGCGGCGAGCTGATACTGCACCGCTACCCCCGCCACGCCCAGCACGGCCTGCAGGCCTGGGACGCAGCCGATGAATATATCATGAACGAGCTGGCCTCACAGGAATGGGACCGGCAAGCCCCGCTGCTGATCGTCAACGACGGCTGCGGCGCCCTCACCCTTGCCCTGCACCACCTCAAGCCCTGGACCATGACCGACTCCCGGGTAGCCGAGCTGGCCCTCAACGCCAACGCCATGGACAACGGCCTGGCGCCCGACTGGCAGTCGCTCGACAGCCTGGCGCCCTGGCCCGAGCAACCCGGGCTGGTGCTGCTCAAACTGCCCAAGACCAAGGCCCTGCTGGAGTACCAGCTGGCCGCCCTGAGCCGGGTGGCGGGCCCGCAAACCCGTGTCATCGCCGGCGCCAAGGCCAGGGATATCCACAGCTCCACCCTGGCGCTGTTCGAACAGTACCTGGGGCCCACCCGCACCAGCCTGGCCTGGAAGAAGGCCCGCCTTATTTTCTGCACCCCGGACCCGGCCAGGGCCCCCTCCCCCCTGCCGCCACCCCTGGCCTGGCCGCTGGACGGCACCGGCTTTACCATTTATAACCACGCCAACGTGTTTTCCCGCGCCGGCCTGGATATCGGCGCCCGCTTTATGCTCGAGCACCTGCCGAGCGATCATCCGGGCCGGATCATCGATCTGGGCTGCGGCAACGGCGTACTGGGGCTGATGACCCTGGCCCGCAATCCCCAGGCACGGGTCTGCTTCGTGGACGAGTCCCATATGGCCATCGCCAGCGCCCGGCTGAACCTGGAGCACAACCTGCCCGGGGCGATGGAGCGCGCCCGCTTTATGGTCAACAACTGTCTCGAGGGCCTGACGGCCGACAGCGCCGATCTGGTGCTGTGCAACCCGCCCTTCCACCAGCAGCAGGCGATCACCGATCATATCGCCTGGCAGATGTTCGTGGACGCCAAACGGGTGCTGCGCCGGGGCGGCGAGCTGCTGCTGGTGGCCAACCGCCACCTCGATTACCATCAGAAGCTGAAGCGGCTGTTCGGTAATCAGCGGGTAGTGGCATCCAATCGCAAATTCGTTATCCTGAGAGCCATTAAAACCCCTTAAGGAAGCCTGTAGATGAAATCCATGAAATGGTTAACCGCCATCATTCTGACCCTGGGTTTGAGCGCCTGTGCCAGCTATTATCCCATCGCCGTCGACGTCAGCCCTTCTGCCCAGGTCGGCGGCGGCGTCTATCGCGGCCAGTCGGTCGCCCTGAGCAGCAGTGACGCGCGCGCCAACGACTTTATCATCCAGATAGAGCAGCAGAACAAATCCCCGGTGGTGGTCGGCGCCAGCAACAACCTGCGCATCCAGCTGGAGCAGGCCCTGGCCCAGGGCCTGAGCACCCAGGGCGCCTTTATCGAACAGGGTGCCGGCACCCGCGTCAACCTGCAGTTGCAGGAGGTACTGGCCCGGGTGATCCGCGGCCATATCAGCTACGACGTGGTCCAGCAACTGCGCCTGCAGCTGACCCTGGAGCGCAACGGCCGCACCATGACCAAGCAGTACCGCCGCAGCGCCCAGGAGGAATTCCCCGGTCGCCTGCACCCCGAGCTGGACAAGGTGAAGGAAGCCCTGAACAAGCAGCTGTCGTTGCTGGTGCAGGACATGCTGGCCGATCGCGACGTACAGAATTTTATCAGCGGCAACTGAGTCATCGCTGTCCCCGCAGCGGCATCATGGCCCGGGCTTCGCCGCCCGGGCCTGGGGCAAGGAGAACATATGAAAGCTATCCTTTGGTTACTGGGCACCCTGCTGGCCCTGCCGGTGCTGGCCGGCCCCCGGGTCGAGCTGGTCACCAACATGGGCCGGCTGGAAGTCGAGCTGGACGAAGTGGCGGCTCCCAGGACGGTCGCCAACTTCCTGCGCTACGTCGACGACGGCAGCTACAACAACAGCCTGTTCCACCGTCTGATCCCCGGCTTCGTGGTGCAGGGCGGCGGCTACGGTACCGATTTCAGCCCCCTGCCCACCTATGAGCCGGTGGCCAACGAGTCGGCCAACGGCCTGTCCAACCTGAGCGGTACCATCGCCATGGCCCGTACCCAGGCGCCCGACAGCGCCACCCGCCAGTTTTACATCAACCTGAAGGACAACACCGCCCTGGATGCGGGGAGCCAACCCGGCTATACGGTGTTCGGCAAGGTGATCAGGGGCGAGGAAGTACTGGGCAAGATGGCGGCCGTGCCCACCGGCATGAACCTGCAGCTGCGCGCCCGGGACGTGCCCCAGCAGCCCATTATCCTGCTGGAAGTGCGCCGGCTCGCCGACGATGCGGGAGAACCCCCATCAGAGCCCTGACCATGACCCGGTTGCAGCAGAGCCTGTCGATCTACCTGGAGCGACGGGTCCTTATTCTGTTCGCCCTCGGCTTTTCCTCCGGCCTGCCGCTGCTGCTGGTGTTCGGCACCCTGTCATTCTGGTTGCGGGAGGCCGGCGTCAGCCGCACCAGCATCGGCTTTTTCAGTTGGGTGGCGCTGGCCTATGGTGTCAAGTGGCTGTGGTCGCCCCTGGTCGACCGGCTGCCGCTGCCCTGGCTGTCGCGCAGGATGGGCCGGCGGCGCAGCTGGATGCTGTTTTCCCAGCTCACCATCATGGCGGCACTGGCCGGCATGGCGTTTTCCGATCCCACCACCCAGTTGGTCAGCCTGGCGCTGTTCGCCCTGGCGGTGGCTTTCGCCTCCGCCACCCAGGACATCGTCATCGACGCCTACCGCATCGAGGCCGCACCGGAACGGCTGCAGGGGGCGCTGGCCGCCGCCTACATGACCGGCTACCGGCTGGCGATGATACTGGCGGGGGCCGGGGCGCTGGCCATCGCCGCCTGGGCCGGTTCGGATCTGGGTTACGATCCCGTCGGCTGGAAGGTGGCCTATCTGTGCATGATGGGCTTTATGCTGGTGGGGGTGATCACCTGCCTGCTGCTGCACGAGCCCGAGGTGGATCTGGCCGCCCAGCAACAGGCCCAGGCCGAGCACAAGCAGGCTCTGATGGAACGGGGCTGGCCCCGCCCCCTGGCGGCCCTACTGGCCTTTTTGCAAAGCGCCGTGGTGGCGCCGTTCGCCGAGTTCTTCCAGCGCTTCGGCTGGCAGGCGCTGCTGATCCTGGCGCTGATCGCCTGCTACCGCATCTCGGACGTGGTGATGGGCGTCATGGCCAATCCCTTCTACGTGGACATGGGCTTCAGCAAGTCGGAAATCGCCACCGTCACCAAGGTGTACGGCGTCATCATGACCCTGGTGGGGGCGGCCCTGGGCGGTCTGCTGGTGATGCGCTTCGGCACCCTGCGCATCCTGATGCTGGGCGCCATGCTGGCCGCCAGCACCAACCTGTTGTTCGCGCTGATGAGCCAGCTGGGCGCCGACCTGCTGCTGCTGACCCTGATCATCTCCCTCGACAACCTGAGCGCCGGCATCGCCACCGCCGCCTTTATCACCTACCTGTCCAGCCTGACCAACGTGGCCTTCTCCGCCACCCAGTACGCCCTGTTCAGCTCGGTGATGATGCTGCTGCCCAAGTTTATCGCCGGCTTCTCCGGCATAGTAGTGGACTCTTATGGCTATGCCACTTTCTTTATCGGCACCGCCGCCATCGGCGCTCCGGTGCTGCTGCTGATCCACCTGGTGACCCGGCTGCATCCCCCCGCCAGATAGGCGAATGCCACCGCGGTCACAAAACTGAAACGGCGCAATCGTTTGCGGTCTTGCGCCGTTTTTTCACCCGCCTAGACTCCCCTCCACCCCAGGGATTCCTGCCTCGACGGTTAAGGAAAACCTTGTCATTTCAAATGAAAAGAAGAGACAGACAGATGGCTAAGATGCTTACCAACCTGGTCGCCGCCGGCGTGCTGGCCGCCCTCGCCACCCCCGCGGCCCTTGCCGCCGACTACGGCGACGACATCCACAAGAACGACTACAAGTGGCTGCAGTTCAACCTGATGCGCAGCGAAGGCAACAAGATCCCCTTCGGCGCCCAGGACACCACCTACCTGGAAATGGAATTCGGCGGCCGCTCCGGCCTGTTCGATCTCTACGGCTACCTGGACGTGTTCGACATCTTCGACAGCAAGGGCGACGACCGCTACGGCGGCGACAACTTCTTCTTCAAGTTCGCGCCCCGCCTGTCCCTGGACGCCCTGACCAAGACCGATCTGTCCTTCGGCCCGGTGCAGGAACTCTATATCGCCACCGTCACCAACGTGGCCGACAGCGGCGCCTTCGGCGGCCTGTTCGAGCATTACGTGGGCCTGGGCTCCGATATCCAGGTGCCCTGGTTCGGCAAGATGGGGCTGAACCTCTACGGCCGCTACGTGCGCGAAAACTACGGCGCCCCGGACGAGGGCAAGTGGGACGGCTACATGCTGTCCACCAACTGGTTCAAGCCCTTCTACCACTTCGACAACGGCAGCTTCGTGGCCTACCAGGGCTACCTGGACTACAAGTTCGGCGCCGACACCATCGGTGCCGAACCGGGCCGCACGTCCAACGCCCTGGAGTGGTTCAACGGCCTCTACTGGCACTCCGACCGCTACGCCGTGGGCTACGGCCTCAAGGCCTACAACAATATGGCCTTCTTCAAGGACGGCAGCGACGGCACCGGCTTCACCCAGGACACCTCCGGCCTGGGCCACTACTTCTCCGTCACCTACAAGTTCTGACAAGACAAAGGGGCCATTCGGCCCCTTTCCATTCAATCCCGGAAGTTGTTGAACTGCACCGGCTGCTCCAGCTCGCTCTGGCGCAGCAACGCCATCACTTCCTGCAGGTCGTCGCGTTTCTTGCCGCTGACCCGCACCTGATCGCCCTGGATCGAGGCCTGCACCTTGATCTTGCTGTCCTTGATAAGCTTGACCAGCTTCTTGGCAAAGGTGCTGTCGATACCCTGCTTGAAGCCGACTTCCTGGTAGTAGCGCTTGCCCGAGTGCACCACCTCTCCTTCGTCCATCACATTGGTGTCCACGTTGCGCTTGATCAGCTTGCCACGCAGTATGTCCAGCATCTGCTGCAGCTGGAACTCGGCATCGGCCCCCAGCTTGACCTTGTCGTCCTTGAGTTCGAAGCTGGCCTCCACCCCGCGGAAATCGAAACGGGTATCCAGCTCCCGGTTGGCGTTGTCCACCGCGTTACGGACCTCGTTCATCTCCACTTCAGAGACAATATCAAAAGACGGCATCTTGACTCCTGTATCTGGATGGTGGCCCATGGTCGCCACAAAAAATACACTGGCACCGATGCGGCTTCACCGTTAACGTATAGATTCACTCGAAAAAATAATGATACCAAATAACAGGGGAACTGCGATGACGGAGTGGACCATTCTGGGGGCCGGCGCCTTGGGTTGCGTCATGGCCGGGCTGTTGCGCGGCCGGGGCGAGCCGGTGTCGCTGCTGCTGTCCGAACGCCATCGGGGCCACCTGCATCCCAGCCTGGATCTCATCACCCTGGCCGGGCGCCACCAACTGGTCCACACCCGTCCCCTCTTCGCCGAGCAGGCGGGGCAAATCCGCCGCCTGCTGGTGCTGACCAAGGCCTACCAGGTGGTGCCGGCGCTGCAGGCGCTGCGGGGGCTGCCGAACGAGACCCCCATCATACTGTTGCACAATGGTCTGGGCGTGGCCGAACAGGTCCTGGCGCTGTATCCCCAAAACCCGCTCATCGTCGGCGTCAGCAGCCACGGCGCCATGAAGGAAGGCCCCTGGCTGGTGCGCCATACCGGCCGGGGCGAAACCTGGCTGGGGCCGGCCAACCCGGCGGCCAACGCCCACGCCGGCCTGGCCGATGCCCTGGCCGGCGCCTTGGGGCAGATCCGCTGGAGCCCGGACATCGCCCGCCTGCAGCACCGCAAGCTGGCCATCAATGCGGTGATCAACCCGCTTACCGCCTGTCACCGGATCCGCAACGGCCAGTTGCTGGAGCCTCGCTTCAATGCCGTGCTGGCGCAGTTGTCCGAGGAAGTGCACCAGGTGATGGCGGCCCTCGGCGAGCAGGAGCCGCTGGAGGATTTCCGCCGCCGCCTGCACAAGGTGATAGAGCTGACCGCCACCAATTATTCCTCCATGCACCAGGATCTGGCCCATGGCCGGCCGACCGAAATCGATTACATCACCGGTTACGTGCTCAAGCACGCGGGACATTTACCGGTACCGGTATGCCGTCAGCTGTATAACGAAGTGAAAAAACTGGGCGGGTAAAGGGGCGTGAGGGGTGAGGGGGAGCGAGTCTCCTCATTCCCCCTCGCGCCTCACCGTGTTAAATAACTGATCCTAATAGTGCTACATCGACCGGGTCCCGCACGCAGACACGCCGTAAACCCGTCCCTGGGGGCTCCGCCGCGCCATCCCTGGCGCGGAGGGTCTGCTTAGCGAAACCCAGTCGCTGCCGGTAGTGAGCTACCATGCGGAACTGTTATTTAAGGCTTGTACACCTTGACGTTGTCGAAGCCCTGCTCCTTCAGGTGGATGGCCTGCAGCCGGCTCATCACGCCCCGGGCGCAGTAGAGCAGATAGGTCTTGCTTGAATCCAGCTCGCCGAACTGGTGGGCCAGCTTGAAGAACGGCAGGTGCAGCACCTGGTGGCCGTCCACCTGCAGCGGCGCCTCCTCTTCTTCCTCCGGGGCGCGGATATCCAGGATCACCTCGTCGTTGCCGGCCGCCTCGCTGAACTCCACCTCCGGCAGGGTCCAGGCCCTGGCCAGATCCCGCACATCCTCCACGAAGGACGCCTGGATGGCGGTATCGAGCACACCGAAGTCGAACCTGGCCTCCTCGGCCTCCACCTTGGCCAGGTCCGCCTTGATGGTGGGCTTTTGGGAGATGACCCCGCAGTATTCCGGCATTTTTTCGGCGTAGGCGGCAGTGCCTATCTGCCGGGCCTGATCGATGATGTCCTGCTTGTCGGCGGCGATCAGCGGACGCAGTATCAGGGTGTCGGTGACCCTGTCGATGACGTTGAGGTTGGTCACCGTCTGGCTCGATACCTGGCCCATGGACTCGCCGGTCACCAGCGCCCTGATATCCAGCTTCTCGGCCACGGCGGCGCCGGCACGCATCATCATGCGCTTGAGCACCACGCCCATATGGCCCTTGTCGATCTTGTCCAGGATCTCGGCCACCACCCCCTCGAAGGGCACCGAAATAAACTTGACCCGGTGGGACGCGCCGTACTTCTTCCACAGGTAGTGCACCACCTCCCGCACCCCGGCCTCGTGCTCGCGCCCGCCCAGGTTAAAGAAGCAGTAATGCACCCGGCTGCCGCGCTTGATGAACTGGTAGGAGGCCACGCCCGAGTCGTAGCCGCCGGACATCAGGCTGAGCACGCTCTCCTGGGTGGCGATGGGAAAGCCACCGAGCCCGGCATGTTGCCCGCTCACCAGAAAGAGGCGATCACCGTCCAGCTCCAGGTTGATCTGCAGATCGGGATTTTTCAGCCGGACGCCGCCGGTAGCGCAGCGCTGGTTGAGGCCGCCGCCCACGTAGCGCTCCACATCCAGGGAGCTGAACGACTGCTGGCCCCGGCGCTTGGCGCGCACGCAAAAGGTCTTGCCCGCCAGCCTGTCGCCGAACATGGCCTGGGTCAGTTCCAGGATTTCGTCGAGGGTGGTCACCTGGTATTCCTTGACCTCCAGAAAACTCTGGATGCCGGGAATGCAGGCCAGGGCGGCGATCATGGCCGCACGGTGCTCCTCGGTCAGGATATTGCTGCGCAGCACCAGCTTGTCCCAGTCGGCGCGGATCTTGACGTGCTCGTCCAGCGGCTTGAGCACATTGCGGATATTGCCCTGCAGGATCTTGCTCATGCGCTGACGCACCGACTTGCTCTTGATGGTGATTTCGGGATGCAGCTTGATAATAAATTTCATGGTTCGGTACG
Source organism: Zobellella denitrificans (assembly GCF_002407485.1). Lineage (NCBI taxonomy): Bacteria > Pseudomonadati > Pseudomonadota > Gammaproteobacteria > Aeromonadales > Aeromonadaceae > Zobellella > Zobellella denitrificans. Next base: position 2,969,930 of record NZ_CP012621.1, read on the forward strand.
TCCGGGACAGCGAAAAAACGAAAGCCCGGCATTATACAACAATGCCGGGTCTTTGCTTAAAAAATAGCGGGGAGCCGCCTCAGGGCGACAGCAGTTCCAGCGGCGGGGTGAACTTGGGCTTGCCCTGGGAAATGGTGATCTCCACCCGACGGTTGCGGCTGCGGTTTTCGGCGGTGTCGTTGGGCGCCAGCGGCCGGGTGTCCGCCATGCCCATCACCACCATGCGGCCATCGTCGAACCCCTCCACCCGCAGCAGCTGATCCGCCACCACCAGCGCCCGTTGGGTCGACAGTTCCCAATTGGAGCGGAACAGCTCGTTACTGGTCTGGATATCGTCCGAATGCCCCGACACCAGGATCTCGCCGGGCAGCTCCTTGATCAGGCCGCCTATCTGGCGCACCACCGGCCAGAACTGGGGTTGCAGGAAGGCCGAGCCGGCGGGGAAGGAGGCATTCTCCCGGATGCGGATCACCACCTGCTGGCCCAGGGCCTCGATTTCTATCGCTTCCTGCTCGATGGGCTCGCTCAGGCTTTCTGCCAGCTCCTGGGCTATGGTCAGGGTTTCCGGCTCGGTCTGCGGAATGTCCGGCTGCTCGCTGCCGCTCAGGTTCCCGACCTCCCGGGCGAAGCCGGCGGAACGATCGGATTCTCCGGGCTGGAAATCCAGTTCCGCCTGGGTGGAGTCCAGGGTCTGCTGCATCACGGTATCTATGGGGGTCGGTTCGGGCCGGCCGGGCCTGAACTCCAGAGCGATCACCGAGGTGCCTTTGGGGATTTCGGTCACTTCCAGCTGGTTCTGTACCCCGAAGGCATATTTCATGCTGCCGGCGATCTGCTTGAACTTGAGCACGTCCATCTCGGCAAAGGCCAGCAACAGCACGAAGAAGCTCATCAGTATGGTGGCCAGATCGGCAAAGGTGGTCATCCAGGCGGGCGCGCCCGCCGGTTTCGGCTTGTCCTTTTTATGTTTTGCCACTATTCCTCCCGCAAACGCTTGGCATCAGCCAGGTAGTTCTCCAGCAGGCCTTGCATGATGCGAGGATTTTGCCCGTCCTGAATACTCATGATCGCATCGAGGATAAGGGTACGGTTCAGCCGCTCTTCCCCCATGCGCAACTCGAGCTTGTCGGCGATCGGCAAGGCGACCATGTTGGCCAGCATGGCGCCATAGAGGGTGGTCAGCAGGGCAATGGACATGGCCGGCCCTATGGCCTTGGGATCGTCCATATTGGCCAGCATGGCCACCAGGCCGATCAGGGTGCCTATCATGCCCATGGCCGGCGCCACATCGCCCAGGGCGCGGAAGATACGCGCCCCTTCGGTCTGGCGCTCGGCGGTGAGCTCGATGTCCTTTTCCAGGGCCGCCTTCACTACCCCCTGCTCATGGCCGTCCACCAGCATGTTGACCGCTTTTTGCAGGAAAGGGTTGGTAATTTCCGCTTCCTCCAGCGCCAGGAAGCCGCCCTTGCGCGCCGCATCGGCCAGTTGCACCACCCGTTCGATCAACTCCTCGGGTTTTTCCAGCTTGAACATAAAGGCCTTGACCGCCACCTTGGCCGCTCCCAGGAACTGGCCGAGGTTGAATTTCATCATCACCACGAACAGGGAGCCGACGAAGACGATAAAGATCGACGGCACATCCATATACATGGTGATGCCACCGCCCAGCACCATCGCCATGGCGATAAAAGCCATACCACCGATCAATCCAAGAAGGGTTGCCAGATCCAAAATAGGGTCCTCACTCTGCTGTTATCGCGTACCTGAAACGGCGCCAATCTTACCTCGTCACGACTTCTCTTGTCGCCGATGTTGTTATCGGCAGCGGCAGATTTTCTTTAGCCGAAAAGGACGAGCCGGCTCCGGCCCGCCCTCTATATCTTTCGCCAAACCCCGGGCGGCAATGTTACTATTGCCGACAATTTTGCAAGTCGAACCACAGGGGATCGCCGTGGCCACCAAAAAACCGGAAAACATGGATTTTGAAAGCGCCCTCGCGGAGCTGGAAAGCCTGGTCAGCCAACTGGAGGAGGGCGAGCTGAGCCTGGAGCAGGCGCTCAAGTCCTTCGAACGGGGCGTGCAGCTGGTGCGGGCCGGGCAACAGCGGCTGGCCCAGGCCGAGCAACAGGTGCAGGTGCTGCTGCAACAGGAAGGCGAAGAGCGGCTGGTGGCCTTTAATCCAGGACAAGAGGAGCGCTGAGGTGAGCGTTGTGCTGTTACAGCAGCAGTACGGCGAGCGGATAGACGCCGTCCTGTCCCGGACCCTGCACGAGCTGGACGAACTGGCGCCTGAACTCAAGGCCGCCATGGAATACGGCCTGCTGCAGGGCGGCAAGCGGGTTCGCCCCATGCTGGTGTACGCCAGCGGTGAGCTGCTGGGCAACGCCAGCCCCCGGGCACTGGATGCCGCCGCCGCCGCCGTCGAGTGCATCCACGCCTATTCGCTGATCCACGACGATCTGCCGGCCATGGACAACGACGACCTGCGCCGGGGCAAGCCCACTGTGCACAAGGCATTCGACGAAGCCACCGCCATCCTCGCCGGCGACGCCCTGCAGACCCTGGCCTTCGAACTGCTCAGCCGCCAGTGGGACGACGGCCTCGATGCCGGCCGCCGGTTGCGCATGGTGCAGGAGCTGGCCCGGGCCAGCGGCTACGCCGGCATGTGCGGCGGTCAGGCCCTGGACATGCAAAGCGAAGGCAAGCTTATCGATCAGTCCCGGCTGGAGACCCTGCACCGCCACAAGACCGGTGCCCTGATCCGCGCCGCCGTGCGCCTGGGCGCCCTCTGCGCCCGGGATCTGGACGAAGCCCACCTGAACGCCCTGAGCCGCTACGCCGAAGCCATCGGCCTGGCCTTCCAGGTGCAGGACGACATCCTGGACATCACCACCGATACCCAGACCCTGGGCAAGACCCGGGGCAAGGATCTGGTGCAGCAGAAGAGTACCTACCCGGCGCTGCTCGGGCTGGACGGCGCCCGGCAACTGGCACAGCAGCTCTATCAGCAGTCGCTGGCGGCGCTGGCGGAGATCCCCTACCCCACCCATACACTGGAAGCATTCGCCCACTACATCGTGAAACGCGAGTTCTAGGGCGAGGATAATAATAAGCCTATGAGTCTGAATATTGCCGATTACCCGACCCTGGCCCTGGCCAACCTGCCGGACGAACTGCGCAGCCTGCCCCAGGAGCGGCTGCCCGCCCTGTGCGACGAACTGCGGGCCTACCTGCTGCATTCGGTGAGCCGCAGCAGCGGCCACCTGGCCTCCGGCCTGGGCGTGGTGGAACTGACGGTCGCCCTGCACTACGTCTACAACACCCCCTTCGACCGCCTGGTGTGGGACGTGGGCCACCAGGCCTATCCGCACAAGATCCTCACCGGCCGGCGCGAGCGCATGGCCAGCATTCGCCAGTACCAGGGTCTGCATCCCTTTCCCTGGCGGGAAGAAAGCGAGTACGACACCCTGTCGGTGGGCCACTCCAGCACCAGCATCGGCGCGGCGCTGGGCATGGCCATCGCCGCCGCGGAAGAGAACAAGGGCCGCAAGGTGGTGGCGGTGATCGGCGACGGCGCCCTCACCGCCGGCATGGCCTTCGAGGCACTCAACCACGCCGGCGACATCCACAAGGACATGCTGGTGGTGCTCAACGACAACGAGATGTCCATCTCCGAGAACGTGGGCGCCCTCAACAACCACCTGGCGCGGATCATGTCCGGCTCCCTCTACAGCACCCTGCGCGAAGGGGGCAAGAAGGCGCTGGAGATGGTGCCCCCGATCAAGGAGCTGGCCCGCCGGGCCGAGGAGCACCTCAAGGGCATGGTGGTGCCCGGCACCCTGTTCGAGGAGTTCGGCTTCAATTACGTCGGCCCCATCGACGGCCACGACATCGAGACCCTGGTGGAAACCCTGCGCAACATGCGCAAGCTCAAGGGCCCCCAGTTCCTGCATGTGATGACCCGCAAGGGCAAGGGCTACCTGCCCGCCGAGCAGGATCCCATCGGTTACCACGGCGTGCCCAAGTTCGACCCCAACCACCATCAGTTGCCCAAGAGCGGCGGGGGCGGCCTGTCCTACTCCGCCATCTTCGGCAACTGGCTGTGCGACATGGCCCGGCTGGATCCCCGGCTGATGGCCATCACCCCGGCCATGCGCGAAGGCTCGGGCCTGGTGCGTTTCTCCCGGGAATATCCCCAGCGCTACTTCGACGTGGCCATCGCCGAGCAGCACGCGGTGACCCTGGCGGCGGGCCTGGCGATAGAGGGCAAGAAGCCGGTGGTGGCTATTTACTCCACCTTTTTGCAGCGGGCCTACGATCAGCTGATCCACGACGTGGCGCTGCAGCACCTGGATGTGCTGTTCGCCATCGACCGGGCCGGCATCGTCGGCGCCGACGGCCCCACCCACCAGGGTGCCTTCGATCTCGGCTACCTGCGCACCGTGCCCAACATGGTGATCATGACCCCCGCCGACGAAAACGAATGCCGGCAGATGCTGTACACCGGCTACATGCACCCGGGACCGGCGGCGGTGCGCTACCCGCGCGGCGGCGGCTGCGGCGTGGAGATCGAAGCATCGATGACGGCGCTGGAACTGGGCAAGGGCCGGATCGTCCGCCGGGGCAGCGGCGTGGCCCTGCTCAACTTCGGCACCCTGCTGGCAGAAGCGCAGCTTGCCGCCGAACGGCTGGACGCCACCCTGGTCGACATGCGCTTCGTCAAGCCCCTGGACGAAGCCCTGTTGCTGTCGTTGCTGGATAACCACGAACTGCTGGTGACCATAGAGGAAAACGCCCTTATGGGCGGCGCCGGCTCGGCGGTGAACGAGTGCCTGATGCGCCACAAGCGGCCGGTGCCGGTGCTGAACCTGGGCCTGCCCGACCGCTTTATCGAGCAGGGCGAGCAGCGGCAGATCCTGGCCCTCCTGGGCCTGGACGCGGACGGCATGGTCGACGCCATTCGCCAATACCAAGCGCGCTGAGAGCCGAAGGTCCAGGCGCCCCCTCGGTGTCCCGCGGCGGACAGGGCACCGAGGTTTTGCTCTAATCCTGTTACATGAGCATGACAGCCTGTGACGGCTAGGGCATAATCGCGGCTATCCCTTCATCGCTATACGGGCCCGCCATGCGTTATGCCAATATTACCGGTTGGGGCAAATGCCTGCCTCCGGCCATGCTGAGCAACGACGACCTCAGCACCTTCCTCGACACCTCCGACGACTGGATCCATAGCCGCACCGGCATCAGGGAACGCCGTATCGCCCACGTCAACACCTCCGAGCTGGCCGTGGTCGCCGCCCGCCACGCCCTGGCCGCCGCCGGGCTCGATGCCGGCCGGCTCGACGGCATCATCCTGGCCACCGCCAGCCCCGACAGCCTGGTGCCCAGCGCCGCCTCGGCGGTGCAGCAGGCCCTGGGGGCCGGCCGGGCGGCGGTGTTCGACATCAACGCCGCCTGCACCGGCTTCCTCTACGCCCTGAGCGTGGGCAACGCCCTGATCAAGGCCGGCAGCATGCAGCGGATCCTGGTGATCGGCGCCGAGCGGCTGACCCACTACCTGGACTGGACCCAGCGGGACACCGCCGTGCTGTTCGGCGACGGCGCCGGCGCCGTGGTGCTGGAAGCCGGTGAGGAGCCCCAGGGCGTCATCGCCGACAAGCTGGGCTGCGACGCCGAGGCGCGGGAGATACTGGCGGTGCCCGACTCCGGCACCTGCCGGCGCCGCTTCGCCCATGTGGACGGCCTGTTCGAGGTGAATTTCGAGGGCAAGGAAATCTTCAAACGGGCGGTGAAGGGCATGGGCGATGCCGCCGCCATGGTGCTGGAGCAGGCCGGCGTGACCGGGCAGGATATCGACCTGCTGCTGCCGCACCAGGCCAATATCCGCATCATCGAAACCCTGGCCAAAAAGATGGAACTGCCCGAGGACAAGGTGATGGTCAATATCGGCCGGTACGGCAACACCTCCGCCGCCACCGTGCCCATCGCCCTGTGCGAGGCGCTGGAGCAGGGCCGCATCAAGCCCGGCGCCCTGCTGCTCACCGCCGCCTTCGGCGCCGGCCTGACCTGGGGCGCCGCCCTGATCCGCTGGGGCGAGCGCATCACCCCCCTGGCCCAGTCCGATGCCGCCCTGCCCCCCTGCGAGCAGACGGCACTCGAGCTGCTGGCCCCGGCCATCGAAGGCTGCCGTCGGGCCCACGGCGGCTGACCAAGGGCGGGCAAGGCCCGCTGAAACAAGCAACACGCATACCAAACAGACGGACAAAGGGCCGACTCATACCCCGTGAATCAGACTGTTTTACCAACAAGCCGAGGCAGACAAGGCACGCCGTTGTCTTCCCTTCTTCCCGCCTGACCCTCAGGCCATCGCCCTGACCGACTCCAGCACCGCCAGCATGCGGGACGGCTGCACCGGCAACCCGACCTTCAGTTCACCGTCCAGCCGGGCCAGGGTACGGGGGTTGAGGTTGCCGCTCACCTCCGCCGGCAGCCGCTCGTCGCTCGGCCTGAGCGGCTCGGCCCGCATCGCCAGCAACAGCCGCAGGCTGTCCTGCTGCAAGCCGCCGGCCAGGGCGGACAACTGGGGCGCGCGGATGGCGTCGGCCTCCTCCGCATAGAGGGGGTCAGGGGCAGGCAAATCGAAATAGCGCCGCCAGTCCGGCAGCCCCCGCTCGTCCTCCGGCTCGTCCAGCCGGGGCAGATCCCGGGCATCCTCCGACAACAGCGCCAGCAACAGGCCAAAATCGCCACGACGGCCCTGGTGGACCGCCTGGTTTAGGCTGTCACCGAGCTGACTGTCATTGACGAGCAGGTTGGCGGAGATTTCTGGCAGCATAAAAAGTGCAAATATTAGGCATTTGAACTGTTATCGGCAGCAAATCCCTTTAATTTAGTAAATTAATTGCTTTCTAGGGGTTCACAAAGCGATTCTTTTTGGTAGTATGCGCCCCACAAACGCGGAGGGGTTCCCGAGCGGCCAAAGGGATCAGACTGTAAATCTGACGGCTCAGCCTTCGCTGGTTCGAATCCAGCCCCCTCCACCATATTCCCGCGCCGGCGCCAAGCGTCGGCGGACAAGTTGCAAGTTTACTCGTGGAGGGGTTCCCGAGTGGCCAAAGGGATCAGACTGTAAATCTGACGGCTCCGCCTTCACTGGTTCGAATCCAGTCCCCTCCACCATCCTTCAAGCCGGTGCATTGCACCGGCTTTTTTATTTTCCGCCTGCGTAGGTCCATATCAATGGCGCCCCCTGCTTTGGTCGACTGAAGTCGACCCTACAATCGCAGGAGCGCGCAGGCGATGGGGATTGGGCGATGATCCCCAGCCCCCGTTCACCGCCCGCAACCGCTTCCGGCCTATTCAGGCTTTTCCCGCAATGCCTTGTCCAGCAGCCGCTGCTGGTGCTCCGGCGACTGGGTGTGGCGCGCCAGCATGCGGTACATGGCGGGCACGATAAAGAGGGTGAGCAGGGTGGCCAGGGCCACGCCGGCGAACACCACTGTCCCCACCGCCTGCCGGCTTTCGGCGCCGGCGCCGCTGGCCAGGATCAAGGGAATGGAGCCCGCCACCGTGGTGAAGGCGGTCATCAGTATGGGCCGCAGCCGGCGCACCGCCGCTTCCACCAGCGCCTGCTGGAATTCCAGCCCCCTGTCCCGCAACTGGTTGGCAAACTCCACTATCAGGATGCCGTTCTTGGTCACCAGGCCGATCAGCATCACCAGGGCTATCTGGCTGTAGGCATTGAGGGTCATGCCCGCCAGGTACAGGCCGAGCAGGCCGCCCAACAGCCCCAGGGGCACCGTCAGCAGCACGATGAAGGGATGGATGAAGCTCTCGAACTGGGCCGCCAGGATCAGGAACACCACCACCAGCGCCAGCCCGAACACGAAGGCCACGTCGCCCTGGTTGTTCTTGTACTCCAGGGACTCGCCCTTGTAGTCGACGGTGGCGTTGTCCGGCAGGTGCTCCCGCACCAGTCCATCCAGATAGTCGAGGGCCTGGCCCAGGCTGTAGTTGCCCACCAGGTTGGCGCTCAGGGTGATCGCCTTCTTGCGGTTGTAGTGGTTGAGCGAAGGCGACGCCCCCTGCTCGTTCAGGCTCACCAGGTTGTCCAGCGAGACCAGGTCGCCGTTGGCGCTGCGCAGATAGATGGCGGCCAGATCATGCAGCTGGCGGAACGCCCTTTCCTCTCCCTTGAGGTAAACGTCGTATTCTTCTCCCTGACGGGAATAGGTGGTGATGGCCTGGCCGCCCAGCATGACGTTGAGGCTGTCGGCCACGTCGGTGACCGAAATGCCGAGCTTGGCCGCCCGCTGCTGATCCACTTCCACCAGCAGCTCGGGCTTGGTCTGGGCATAGTCCAGATCCAGGTCGCTCAGGCCCGGGTTGTCCCGCGCCAGCTCCCTGAGCTGCTCGGCCCAGGTGTAGAGTTCGTCGTAATCGGCGCCGCTCAGCACAAACTCCACCGGCGAGGTCGAGCCGCTGCGGATGGAGGACGGCAATATGGGGATCACCAGCACGTCGGCCACGTCCCGGGTCAGGCTGCGGATCCGGCTCACCAGCGCTTCCGCCGGCACCTCCCGCTTGTCCCAGGTTTCCAGGCTGGCGATCACCATGCCGCTGTTGACGCCGCCACCGAAGCCGGGGGTACGCACCGTCAGGCTGGTGGCCAGCCCTTCCTCCAGAAGAGGCGTCATGCGAGACTCTATCTCACCCATGGCCCGGCTCATGCGCTCGAAGCTGGCACCCTCGGCCCCCCGCACCATCACGAACACCACCCCCCTGTCCTCCCGCGGGGTCAGGCTCTGGGGAATTTCCCGGAACAGCAGGGCAATCAGCCCCAGCGCCGCCACCATCACCAGGGGCGCCCACCATACATGGCCCAGTTCGCTGCCGAGCAGGCGGCGGTAGCGCCCCTCCAGCCAGGCGAAACCGGCATCGAAGTGGCGTGCCAGCCAGCCGGACTGGCGGTGCGGTCGCAATATCTTGCTGCCCATCACCGGGGTCAGGGTCAGGGCCACCAGGGAGGAAAACCCTACCGCCGCCGCCAGCAGCACCGCGAATTCGGTGAAGATGCGGCCGATGATGCCGCCCATGAAGACGATGGGCAGAAACACCGAGATCAGGGTCAGGGTGGTGGCGATCACCGCAAAGCCGACCTCCCGGGTGCCGTGCCAGGCGGCGGCCAGGGGGGAGCGGCCCCGCTCCAGGTGGTGATAGATGTTCTCCAGCACCACTATGGCGTCGTCCACCACCAGGCCGATGGCCATGATCAGCGCCATCAGGGTGATGAGATTGACCGAAAAGCCCAGGGCATAGGCCAGGATGAAGGCGCTGATCAGCGACACCGGCACCGTCACCGCCGGGATCAGGGTTGCCCGCACCTGGCCCAGGAAGATGTAGATCACCAGCACCACCAGGGCCATGGTGATCGTCAGGGTCTTGTAGACTTCACCGATGGCGCTCTCGATAAACACCGAGCTGTCGTAGGTCCAGGTCAGTTCGGTGCCTTCCGGCAGGAAGGGCTGCTGGGCGATGACGGCCTGCTTCACCTCGTTGACCACGTCCAGGGTGTTGGCCTGGGTCTGCTTGACGATACCCAGCCCCACCACGTTCTGGCCGTTGGAGCGGAACAGGGTGTCCTCGGGTTTTTCCCCTTCCCACACCTGGGCCACGTCACGCAGGTAGACCCGCTCCCCGGTGCCGAGCCGGCGGATGGTCAGGGTTTCGAAGTTCACCGCCTGATCGTAGCCGCGCTGGATACGGGCGGCGAAATTCTGCTGGGCGTTCTCCAGGGTGCCGGCGGGCAGTTCCACGTTCTGGGCTCTCAGGGCGGCGGCGATATCGGCCACCGTCACCCCCCGCGCCGCCATGGCGGCGGGATCCAGGCGCACGTTCATCACCCGCTCTTTGCGTCCCCCCACCCATACCGAGCTGACCCCGTCGAGCAGGCTGAAGCGATCCGCCAGCACATTTTGGGCATAGTCCCCCAGATCCAGCGGCGACATGCCGGTGGATCTGAGGGTGACCCAGAGGATGACGTCGTTGCGGCCGGTGTCCTTGGTGACGATGGGCGCGTCGGCGTCGGACGGCAGCCGGCGCGAGGCCCGGGACACCGCCTCGCGCACGTCGCTGGCGGCGTTGTCCAGATCCCGGCTGGGATCGAATTCGATGGTGATACTGGAACGGCCGTCGGTGGTGCTGGAACTGATGAACTTGACCCCGCTGATGCCGGACAGCTCGTCCTCCAGCCGCTTGGTGACCTGGGTTTCCAGCACGCTGGCGCTGGTACCGCTGTAATCGGTGCGCACCGTCACCACCGGCGAGGTGGTGTCCGGCATTTCCCGCAGCGGCAGCTCCAGGAAGGAGATCAGCCCGAACACGCACAGCATCAGGCTGAGCACTATGGCCAATACCGGCCGGGCGATGGAAATGTCAGAGAGCTTCACCCTGGACCTCCACCTGCATGCCGTCGCGCACCTTGACGGTGCCTTCGCTGACCACCCGCTCCCCCGGGCTCAGCCCCTCGGTGATGGTCACCCAGTCGCCCAGGTTGCGGCCTGTGGCCACGCTGCGCCGGCTGGCCCGACCCTCGTCATCCACCACGAACACGTAGCGCTGGTTGCCCGTATAAAGCAGGCTCTGGGCCGGGATCACCGCCTGCACGCTGCTGTTCAGGGGCAGACGTACCCGCATCAGCATGCCCGGCACCAGCAGCCCCGAGGCGTTGTCGAACAGCAGCCGGACCTCGGCGTTGAGGGTGTCCGGATTGACGCTGGGGGCGATCACCGCCAGCTCGCCGATAAAGGCCTGCTCCCCATGGGCATCGGTGCGGGCGCTGAGCTGCTCCCCCACCTTCAGTTGGCGGAAATGGCGCTCGGGTACGGCCAGATCCAGCTTGAGGGTGGAAATGTCGAGCAACTCCGCCACCGGGGTGTTGGCGGCCAGCAACATGCCTGGCGCCACATCGGACAGGCCGATGATCCCGGCGAAGGGCGCGCGCAGGCTGAGGTAGTCGGCCTGCACCCGGGCCGCCTGCAGCTTGGCCTCGGCCATGGCCACCGCCGCCTGCTGGCCCTCGAGTTCGGTTTGGGTCACCGCCTTGCGGCTGAACAGGGTCTGGAAATTGCCGAGGATGCGGCGGGCGTCCATCAGGGCGGCTTCCGCCTCCTTTACCGCCGCCTGGGCCGCCCTGTCGTCCAGGCTGAGCAACAGCTGCCCCTGTTCGATACGCTGACCCGGCACGAAGTGCACCTCCGTTACCCGGGCGCTGACCTGGGGAGCAATCGCCACCTGCCGGTTGGCCTTGAGGGTGCCGATCAGTTCGAGCGCGGCCTCCACCGGCTGCTCGGTCACCCGCACAGTGGACACCACGGGGCCGCTCTGGGCCGACGCCGCCAGCGCACAGCCGAACAGACCGGCAAACAGCAGCCCCCTGTACTTGTTATTGTTCAACATTATTCCATTCCTAGTCTGATGCTGGCCCCAGTTTACCCGCTTCATCCGGCCTGACTATGTCAAGCGGCGGGAAAGATGTGACAAAGTGTGGCAACCCATAGCCCAAGACCCTGAACGCCCGTGAAAAATCCCACTACGCTTAGTAAAAGATCCGAGATACCGCCATGACCTTTGGTTGAGGAGACAGCATGAGCCAGGGCAAAATTCTGATCACCGGCGCGGCGCGGGGCCTGGGGCTGGGCATGACCCGCTATTTTCTGCGGCACGACTACCAGGTGCTGGGACTGGATATCGACAAGTATGCCCTGACCGAACTGGACGAGGCCCAGCTGCCGGGGCTGCAGCTGGTCCACCTGGATGTGGCCGACGAGCAGGCGGTACAGACCCTCAGCCGGCTGGTCGAACGCCAGTTCGGCCGGCTCAGCGGCATCATCAACAACGCCGCCGTCAGCCTGCCCTACCACGAATCCATCCGCCAGCTGTCCCTGGCCCACTGGCAGCGGGTACTGGCGGTCAACCTCACCGGCCCCATGCTGATCTGCAAGCATATGTCGGGCCTGCTCCGCCCCGGCTCGGCCATCATCAACATCGGCTCGACCCGGGCCCACCAGTCAGAGCCCGACAGCGAAGCCTACGCCGCCGCCAAGGGCGGCCTTATCGCCCTGACCCACGCCCTGGCCATCAGCCTGGGGCCGGAAGTCCGGGTCAACGCCATCAGCCCGGGCTGGATCGACGTCAGCCAGTTGCAGCCGGACCGGCAGGGCGCGGCGCCCAGCCCGGAGGATCACCGCCAACACCCGGCCGGGCGGGTGGGCGAGGCCGAAGACGTGGCCGCCCTCGCCCGTTTCCTGCTGTCCCCCGAAGCGGGCTTTATCACCGGCCAGGAATTCATCATCGACGGCGGCATGAGCAAACGGATGATCTATCCGGACGGGCCGGCTGCCGACTAGGCCGCTTTCTGCTAGCATGGTGCCCATTTTGAGCAACGGGCACCCTTATGAAAGTCATTTCCTTCAATATCAATGGCCTCAGGGCGCGCCTGCACCAGTTGCAGGCCCTGATCGACAAACACCAGCCGGACATCATCGGCCTGCAGGAAACCAAGGTGCACGACGACGCCTTTCCGCTGGCGGAGGTCGAGGCCATGGGTTACCACGTCCATTTCCACGGCCAGAAAGGCCATTATGGTGTGGCCCTGCTGAGCAAGGCCGAGCCGCTGGAGATCCGCAAGGGCTTTCCCGGCGACGGGGAAGACGCCCAGCGGCGGATGATCATGGGTCGCTTCGCCCGCCCCGACGGCAGCCCGCTCACCCTGCTCAACGGCTATTTCCCCCAGGGAGAAAACCGCAGCCATGAGACCAAGTTTCCGGCCAAGACCCGCTTCTATCAGGATCTACAGCACTACCTGAGCGAACAGCACCGGCCGGACGAAGCCCTGGTGGTGATGGGCGACATGAACATCTCCCACACGGATCTCGACATCGGTATCGGCGAGGCCAACCGCAAGCGCTGGCTGCGCGAAGGCAAGTGCTCCTTCCTGCCGGAAGAGCGGGAATGGATGGACCGGCTGCTGGGCTGGGGCCTGGTGGACACCTGGCGGCTGCAGCATCCGCAGGAAAGCCAGTGCTACTCCTGGTTCGACTACCGCAGCAGGGGCTTCGACGACAACCGCGGCCTGCGCATCGACCTGATCCTCGCCACCCGCCCCCTGGCGGCCCAACTGACCGACAGCGGTATCGACTATGAGCTGCGCGGGCTGGAGAAACCCTCGGATCACGCCCCCATCTGGGCCAGTTTCGGGGAATAAAGCGCAGGGATTTGGGGCAAGGGCCCCAAACCCCTAGAGCACCATATAGTTTAAAACTTAGGCGACTCTGATACACCTTTGGTCGAAGACATTGTTGATTCTGGCGAGGCAGAGACCGTCGGCCAAAGGGTGCTACTCCTCCGGCACGCCGTAAACCCATCCCTGGGGGCTCCGCCGCGCCCTCCCTGGCGCGGAGGGCCGGCGGAGCAGTACCCTTTGCCCTCCCTATCGCACCGCAGCCGCCTGCTGGCACTACCCTCAGACGGCGTCAGAGCTTGAAAAAGGCAACAGGGATAGCCTCCGCCGACCGTCACCTGCCAGGGATGGCAGGTGCGAGCGTACAGGGATGTATTTACAGCGTGTCGGCGGAGGTGGCCCTGTTGACTCTTCTCTACGTTGCAACAGACAACAAATAGCTGATTGATCGATTGTTACACTGGTCGGTGCTCTAGTCCCCAGTCACCGCCCTTACGCCGTTCTCGGCTTAAGATGGCGGAACCAGCGGTTCTCCAGCTTGCGGAAACCCCACACCAGCAGGAAGGTCAGGCACATGTAGACCAGGCCGGCCGCCAGGAAGGCTTCGAACGGCGAGTAGTAGCGGGAATTGACGATACGCGCCGCGCCGGTCAGATCCACTATGGTGATCACCCCCGCCACCGCTGAGCCGTGCAGCATGAAGATCACCTCGTTGCTGTAGGCGGGCAGGGCGCGGCGGAAGGAGTTGGGCAGAATGATCCGCCGCAGCGTGGTCATCCGGCTCATGCCGTAGGCATAGGCCGCCTCGATTTGTCCCTTGGGCATGGCGTTGATGGCGCCGCGGATGATCTCGGCGGTGTAGGCCCCGGTATTGAGGGTGAAGGCCAGGATGGCGCAGAACCAGGCCTGGCTGAACAGGCTCCAGGCCGCCGACTGCCGCAGCCAGTCCCACTGCCCCGCCCCGTAGTAGATCAGGAACAGCTGCACCAGCAGCGGGGTGCCACGGAAGAAGTAGATATAGGCCCAGGCCGGCCCCTTCAGCAGCCAGTTGTTGCTGTTGCGACAGATGCCGGTGGGAATGGCGATGATCAGCCCCAGCAGCAGGGACAGCGCCACCAGAAACAGGGTGGTATAAAGCCCCTGCCAGTAGACGTCCCATTCATTGGCGATGATTGAAAAGTCCATGGTTTACCTCGTCTGAATGGCGTAGTGGCGCTCGGCCCACTTGAGCATGGAGGTGGACAGGGTGGTGAACAGCAAAAAGATCACCGCCACCGCCATATAGAAGGTAAAGGGCAACTGGGTGGCCCCCGCCGCCAGCGACGCCTTGCGCACCATGTCGTCGAGACCGATGATCGACACCAGCGCCGTGGTCTTGAGCAGCACCAGCCAGTTGTTGCCCAGCCCCGGCAGGGCGTGGCGCATCATCTGCGGAAACAGGATGCGGCGAAACACCAGGGTCGGCCTCATGCCGTAGGCGCGGGCCGCTTCCAGCTCACCCTTGTCCACCGCCAGGATGGCGCCGCGGAAGGTTTCGGTCATGTAGGCCCCGAAGATAAAGCCGATGGTGACGATACCCGCCATAAAGGGGCTGATTTCCACATAGTCGGGCAGATAGCTGACCCACTGGTGATCGGGATTGCCGCCGCCGATCCACTCGTTCAGCTTCTGGTTGAGCGAATAAAGGGAGTTGTTGAGCAATACCTGACCGCCGAAGAAGATCAGCATCATCAGCACCAGATCCGGTATGCCCCGGATGACGGTGGTGTAGCCGGTGGCGAGCCAGCGGGCAGGCTTGAATGAAGAGAGTTTGGCCAGCGCCCCCAGCAACCCCAGGGTGACCGCCAGCAACAATGACAACAGGGCCACCTCTATGGTCACCCAGGCTCCTTCCAGAATGGAGCTTTCGTATCCTTTCAGATCCAGCATAACGACTTCCTATCATACCGGCCCCGAACCGGGGCCGGTAACCGCTGATTAACCGCCGTA
Organism: Zobellella denitrificans; assembly: GCF_002407485.1. Classification (NCBI taxonomy): domain Bacteria; kingdom Pseudomonadati; phylum Pseudomonadota; class Gammaproteobacteria; order Aeromonadales; family Aeromonadaceae; genus Zobellella; species Zobellella denitrificans. The sequence goes on from NZ_CP012621.1 coordinate 2,985,159, forward strand.
CACGTCGTATTCGAAGTACTTGCTGTTGATTTCCTGGTACTTGCCGTTTTCACGCAGTTCCAGGATCGCCTTGTTCAGCATCTCCTTCAGTTTCTGATCCTGCTTGCGCACGGCGATGCCGAAACCTTCGCCGAACCACTGCTCGTCGGTCACCGAGGGACCGACGAACTCGAAGGCATCACCGCCCTCCTTGTTGAGCAGGCCCTCCTCGATGGCGGTGGCATCCAGGAACACATAGTCGATGCGGCCGGCCTTCAGATCCAGGTAGGCCTCGTCGGCGGTACCGTAGCGCACCAGGGCGACATCCTTGCCGTAGTTGTCGGTCAGGTACTTGTCGTGGGTGGTGGCGATCTGCACCCCGATGCGCTTGCCGGCCAGGCCTTCCCGGCTCAGCTCCAGTTCGGCGCCCTTCCTGGCGGCGAACTTGTTGGGCACCAGGGCATACTTGCCGGTAAAGTCGACGGTGCGCTTGCGCTCCTCGGTAATGGACATGGCGGCGATGATGGCGTCGTACTTGCGCGCCAGCAGGGCGGGGATGATGCCGTCCCAATCCTGGGCCACCAGCTGGCACTGCACCTGCATCTGCTCGCACAGGGCATTGGCCATGTCTACGTCGAAGCCCTGCAGCTGGCCGCTTTCATCGGTCCAGGAAAAGGGAGGGTAGGCACCTTCGATACCGAAGCGTACGGTTTTCCAGTCCTGGGCCTGAACCGCGCCCGCGGCCAGTGCGGCCATCATGGCGCCTGCAACCAACAGTTTCTTCATAAGCCTTACTCCTTGTGTAACGTCCTTGGTATTGCTTGTGTATCAATAAGCCGAAGAGATGAATTGCTTGAATCGCTCGGAAGTCGGATTGGCGAAGACATGCTTGGGATCGCCCTGTTCTTCCACCCGCCCCTGGTGCAAAAACATCACCTTGTTGGACACGTCCCGGGCGAAGCTCATCTCGTGGGTCACCACCAGCATGGTCCGGCCTTCTTCCGCCAGCCCGCGCATCACCCCCAGCACCTCCCCTACCAGCTCCGGATCCAGTGCCGAGGTGGGTTCGTCGAACAACATCACCTCCGGATCCACCGCCAGCGCCCGGGCGATGGCCGCCCGCTGCTGCTGGCCGCCGGACAGGTGGCCGGGATAGTACTCCCTCCGCTCATAGAGCCCGACCCGCTGCAGCAGGGCCTCGGCCTTGTCGATGGCCTCTTTCTTCGGCACCTTGAGCACGTGCACCGGTACTTCGATGATGTTCTGAAGTATGGTCATATGAGACCATAAATTGAAACTCTGGAAGACCATGGCCAGCCGGGAGCGGATCCGCTCCACCTGGCGCATGCTCACCGGCTCGCGCTCGCCGGCCTTGTTGGTGCGCATCTCGATCAGCTCGCCGTGCACCCGTACTTCCCCCGCCGACGGGGTTTCGAGCAGGTTGATGCAGCGCAGGAAGGTGGACTTGCCGGATCCGGAGGAACCGATGATGGAGATGACGTCACCGTTGACGGCGCTTAAATCGATACCTTTGAGCACTTCCAGGGAGCCGTAATGCTTGTGCAGACCCGATACTTCGAGGGCAGGTTTACTCATCCGTTAGACCTTCATTCCCGATGCCGACAGGGCGGCATGTATTTCATCCATGGTTAACGACTTGTTAACCGCTACCGGAAAATTACCATCAGTTCCGACCAATAACAACATAATCACCTTCATAATGCCATACCGGTCGGTTTTTTATACAGCATTAACATCCTTTTGCAGTATAAAATTATTCAAAAATAGCGAATAAATCGTCAAGATCCGGACTGTTCCCCTCCGCGCTCCGATGATAAATGGCCGCTCCCAGGATAGTGCTATATCAACCGGCCCCCGCACGCAGACACGCCGTGAGATGTGACACTCGCCGCGGAAACAGCTCTCTGCCGGTGGTGATCAACCATTCGGAACAGTGATGTATACGCCGGATCAGGTCCCCACCCGTGCAGATTTATTCAAAATCTCCCCCGCCGCGACCGCCAGGGCGGAAAACCGCCACCAGCCCCGGATGCCCGCCACCGGGCGCAAATATTCGGCTTTTTTTTCCATATCGCCTCACGTATTCTGTCCCAAATCGAATATAGCGCTTAAAAACCCAGCTGCATCAATAAATTGGAAGATAAATTCTATGTACTCCGGCTTGCTTATCGTGTTGCTGCCCCTGGCCCTGGGCTACTGCATCCCCTGTCGCTCCCAGTCCATCGTCCACGTTATCAATGTGTCGGTGGCGCGCATGGTGTACCTGATCCTGTTCCTGATGGGCATCAGCCTGGCCTTCGTCGACAACCTGAGCAGCCACCTGGGCACCATTTTCACGCTCTGCCTGGTGTTCCTCGGCTGCATCACCCTGGCCAACCTGGCCGGATTATGGCTGCTCGATATCAAGCGGGGGCGGGTCAGCGGCGAGCGCGGCGCGCCCGCCATCAGCAAATGGGCCCTGCTGCTCGACTCCGCCAAGCTGTGCCTGGTGATCCTCGGTGGCGTGCTGCTCGGCCAGTTCCTGGATCCGGAATGGTTCGCGGTGGACAGCCTGAGCGAATGGGCGCTGATGCTGCTGTTGCTGCTGATCGGCGTCCAACTGCGCAACTCGGGCATGAAGCTGCGCCAGATAGTGCTCAATCCCTGGGGCCTGGCCATCGCCCTGGTGGTGATGGTGAGCTCCTGGGTGGGCGGGCTGGCCGGCGCCTGGCTGCTCGACCTGCCCCTAACCCAGGGCCTGGCCTTCGCCTCGGGCTACGGCTGGTACTCCCTCTCCGGCATCCTGATCAGCGATCAATTGGGGCCGGTGCTCGGCAGCGCCGCCTTTCTCAACGATCTGGCCCGGGAGCTGGTGGCCATCCTGATCATCCCGGCGCTGATGCGGCGCCATCCGTCCTGTGCCGTCGGCTACGGCGGCGCCACCGCCATGGACTTCACCCTGCCGGTGCTGCAGCGTTCCGGCGGCGTCGCCGTGGTGCCGGTGGCCATCGTTTCCGGCTTTATCCTGAGCCTGGCCGCGCCGGTGTTTATCCTGAGCTTCCTCTCCCTTTCCGCCTGATCCCGGGCTGTAATTTTTTTTCATATCGACGCCGCCGGCGGCCGCCCGGCCACGGCAGGCGTTTTTACAACCAATCAAAGCGTGACAAGGATCACCATCATTGTTCTTGAGCGGGAAGGTTATTGTCATAAATGTGACTTATATCACTCAGTTAAACGAAGCTGCATCAATAAAATTAGTGACTCAAATCACAAAAAGGCAACCGGCAAACTTCAATTTTGTTAAATGTTGCAAAATTACCAAGCGAAAGCGTGATCGATATCACCTTAAAAATGAATCGGCAGATTACAAAAAGAGAACCAGATCACGATAAATACCTCTCCGGCTCCCGTTTCCCGCAGAAGTGTTAGATTTCTCACGAGCTCAAACACTAGGCGTGGCTATCGCCTACCGACAACGGAACTGACATCGCACCAGGCGGGGTTAAAGTTATGCTATCCCAGAACAGCAAGATCAAAATTCAGAACTTCGGACGCTTCCTGTCCAACATGGTGATGCCCAACATCGGCGCCTTTATCGCCTGGGGCTTTATCACCGCCCTCTTCATCCCCACCGGCTGGTTGCCGAACGAAACCCTGGCAACCATGGTCGGCCCCATGATCACCTACCTGCTGCCGCTGCTGATCGGCTACACCGGCGGTAAGCTGGTGGGCGGCGACCGCGGCGCCGTGGTGGGCGCCATCACCACCATGGGGGTGATAGTGGGCACCGACATCCCCATGTTCATGGGCGCCATGATCGTCGGCCCCGCCGGCGGCTGGGCCATCAAGCACTTCGACAAGGCCATCGAGGGCAAGGTCAAGAGCGGCTTCGAGATGCTGGTCAACAACTTCTCCGCCGGCATCATCGGCATGCTCTGCGCCATCGTCGCCTACCTGCTGATCGGCCCCTTCGTCAAGCTGATGTCCACGGCCCTGGCCGCCGGCGTCGGCTTCCTGGTGGACGCCGGCCTGCTGCCGCTGACTTCCATCTTCGTGGAAGTGGCCAAGATCCTGTTCCTCAACAACGCCATCAACCACGGCATCTTCACCCCGCTCGGGGTGCAGCAGGCCAGTGAATTCGGCAAGTCCATCTTCTTCCTGATCGAGGCCAACCCGGGCCCGGGCATGGGCGTGCTGCTGGCCTACATGTTTTTCGGCCGCGGCAACGCCAAGCAGTCCGCCGCCGGCGCCTCCATCATCCACTTCTTCGGCGGCATCCACGAGATCTACTTCCCCTACGTGCTGATGAACCCGCGCCTGCTGCTGGCGGTCATCGCCGGCGGCATGACCGGGGTGTTCACCCTGACCCTGTTCAACGCCGGCCTGCAGGCTCCGGCCTCCCCCGGCTCCATCTTCGCGGTGATGCTGATGACCCCCAAGGGCGCCCATGCCGGGGTGGTGCTGGCGGTACTGGCCTCGATGGCGGTGTCCTTCACCATCGCCTCCCTGCTGCTGAAGACCCAGCGCCAGACCGAAAACGGCGACGAGCTGGAAGCCGCCGCCGCCAAGGTTCAGGCCATGAAGGCCGAGAGCAAGGGTGCCGGCGCGATCGCCGGCGTCACCAAGGATCCGGCCGCGGTGCGCAAGATCATCGTGGCCTGCGACGCGGGCATGGGCTCCAGCGCCATGGCCGCCAGCATGCTGGCCAAGAAGGTGGCGGCGGCGGGACTCGGCATCTCGGTCAGCAACCTGGCGATCAACAACCTGGACGACAGCGTCGACATCGTGCTCACCCACAAGGATCTGACCGACCGGGCCCGCCGCCATGCGCCCCAGGCCGAGCATATCTCGCTCAGCAACTTCCTCGACGGCTCCCTCTACGACAGCCTGGTCGCCCGGCTGAGCAAGGGTCGCGCCAAGGCCGAACCGGCCCCGGTCGCGGCTCCGGTTGCCGCCGACGGGACCGGCGCGGATGACAATGCCCCCTTCCGGCTGCGGGCGGAAAACATCCACCTGGGGCTGAGCGCCGCCAGCAAGGAAGACGCCATCCGCTTCGCCGGCGCACAACTGGTGCAAGGCGGCTACGTGGAGCCCTCCTACGTGGACGCCATGCTGGCCCGGGAGCAACTGACTTCCACCTACCTGGGCGAGTCCATCGCCGTACCCCACGGCACCAGCGACGCCAAGGACGCGGTGAAAAAGACCGGGGTCATCGTCTGCCAGTACCCGCAGGGGGTGAGGTTCGGTGACGACGAGGACGACATCGCCAGGCTGGTGATCGCCATCGCCGCCCGCAACAACGAGCACCTCGACGTGATCGCCGCCATCACCGGCGCCCTCGACGACGACGCCGTGATCGCCAAACTGACCACCACCGGCAATGTGGACGAGGTACTGAAGGCGCTCAATCCAGCCTGAGCCAGGGTACTGGCGATACCCAGAGGGCAAAGGGAGCGACTCCACCGACCGTGACATGCCAGGGACGGCATGTCCGAGCCCCCAGGGGGCGAGCTTGTCTCGCCGTGACGAGTCGTTTCAGCCTGACCGAACATCCAGTGAATGTTCGCAGCAGGCTGAAACGGCGAGTGTCATCTCTTGCGGCGTGTCGGTGGAGTCGGCCCTTTGCCCGAGTACGCCAAAACTAGTCAGCAACCCGAGGCCCTCGGGCCTCCCTTAAACAGGTGAACCCATGACAACCGCCATTCATTTCGGCGCCGGCAATATCGGCCGCGGCTTTATCGGCAAGCTGCTGGCCGACGCCGGCATCCACGTGACCTTCGCCGACGTCAATCCGCAACTGGTAGAGGCCCTGAGCAGCCGGCACAGCTACCCGGTGCACATCGTCGGCCAGGAGGTGCGCACCGACACCGTCACCGGCGTCGACGCCATCGACTCCCGCCGTCCCGAGCTGCTGGAGCTTATCGCCAACACCGACCTCATCACCACCGCCGTGGGCCCGACCGTGCTCACCCTGATCGCCAGGACCCTGGCCGAGGGCCTGCAACGGCGCTTCGAGCGCGGCAACACCGCCCCGCTCAACATCATCGCCTGCGAAAACCAGGTGCGCGGTACCACTTTCCTCAAGGGCGAAGTGCTCAAGCACCTGGATGCCCGCTACCTGCCCGAGCTGGAGCAGTTTGTCGGCTTTGTCGACTCGGCGGTGGACCGCATAGTGCCCCCCTCCACCGACCAGAGCGATCCCCTGGCGGTCACGGTGGAAACCTTCAGCGAATGGATAGTGGATCAGACCCAGTTCAGGGGCCCCGTTCCCGCCATTCCCGGCATGGAGCTTACCGACAACCTGATGGCCTTTGTCGAGCGCAAGCTGTTCACCCTCAACACCGGCCACATCATCACCGCCTACCTGGGCGCCTTGGCGGGCTATCGCACCATCGGCGAGGCCATTGCCGATCCGGCGATCCGGGCGCAAGTCAAGGCCGCCATGCAGGAAAGCGGCGCCGTGCTGATCCGCCGCTACGGCTTCGACCAAGCGCAGCACCAGGCCTACATCGAGAAGATCCTCGGCCGCTTCGCCAACCCCCACCTGGTGGACGAAATAGACCGGGTCGGCCGCCAGCCCATCCGCAAGCTGGGCCCCGAGGACCGGCTGATCAAACCCCTGCTCGGCACCCTGGAATATGGCATCGACAACGCAAATCTGTTAAAAGGCATTGCCGCCGCCTTCTGCTACCGCAACGACGACGATCCCCAGGCGGTGGAGCTGCAGCAGCGGCTGGCAACGGAGGGGCTGAAGACCGCCCTGGCCCACTACACCGGGCTGGACGCCGGCAGCGTCGTCGCCGAGCAGATAGAACAGAGGTACCTCGCGCTCAGCCACTGAGCCGGGGCGGATTGAGCAGTCGAAGAGTCAGAACATGATAAGCCGCGAGCAAGAAGCCGAGATTTTCGAACGCCTGCACCGCAGCCCCTCCGCCCGGGGCTTTGTGATCGCCATGGTCGAGGTGTTCGACGACATGCTCGATCAGTTGATCCAGAAGGTGTTTCGCAAGGACGACTACGCGGTCAAGTTCGCGGTCGAGCCCCTGCTCGGCACCATGGGGCCGCTGGCGGATCTGGCGGTGCGGCTCAAGCTTATCTACGGCCTCGGCATCATTTCCCAGCAGCTGTACCAGGACATCGACCGGCTGATCAAGCTCAGGGACTACCTCAACAGCCAGGGGCACGAATACCGCCTCGCCGACCCGGAAATCGCCGAGCCGCTCAAGGCGCTGCACATGGTGGCCGCCATGGAGGTGCAGCCCTTCACGGCGCCGCCCCCGGCCGGCGAGCTGGATCCCGGCCTGCTGCAGATGCAGCAGCAGCGACAGGAGCAGGTGATCCGCTCCGCCCTGGCGCTGGCGGTGGTCGCCGCCTGCGCCGACATGACCCAGGCCAACCCCCTGCTCGCCGGTTGAGCCGGCCAAAAATCCTCCCGTGATCCCCTCTTGCCCCTTGCACCTTTGCGCTCAATCAGTATTGTGAAAGAGGCTTTTGTTTACTCACTTTCCAAGAAAGGACACTCGATGATGAAAAAAGTAGGTTTGGTCGGCTGGCGTGGCATGGTCGGCTCCGTCTTGATGAGCCGCATGGTGGAAGAAGGCGATTTCGCCCGTATCGATCCGGTCTTCTTCACCACCTCCCAGGCCGGTCAGCCTGCCCCCGACTTCGGTAAAGACGCCGGCACCCTGCAGGACGCCTACGACATCGACGCCCTCAAGGCGCTGGACGTGGTGCTGACCTGCCAGGGCGGCGACTACACCAAGGAAGTCTATCCCAGGCTGCGCGCCGCCGGCTGGAACGGCTACTGGATCGACGCCGCCTCCGCCCTGCGCATGGACGACGACGCCATCATCGTGCTGGATCCGGTCAACGGCAAGCAGATCCAGCAGGCCCTGAGCAACGGCGTAAAAACCTTCGTCGGCGGCAACTGCACCGTCAGCCTGATGCTGATGGCCCTGGGTGGCCTGTTCGAGCAGGATCTGGTGGAGTGGGTGTCCGTGGCCACCTACCAGGCCGCGTCCGGCGGCGGCGCCCGCCATATGCGCGAGCTGGTGACCCAGATGGGCATGCTTCGCGACGAAGTGGCCGCCGAGCTGGCCGACCCGGGCTCCGCCATCCTGGAGCTTGAGCGCAAGATCACCGAAAAGACCCGCAGCGGCGATCTGCCGGTGGACAACTTCGGCGTGCCCCTGGCCGGCAGCCTGATCCCCTGGATCGACACCCAGCTCGAGAACGGCCAGAGCCGGGAAGAGTGGAAGGGCCAGGCCGAGACCAACAAGATACTGCAGACCGGCGCCGCCATTCCGGTAGACGGCCTGTGTGTGCGCATCGGCGCCCTGCGCTGCCACAGCCAGGCCTTCACCATCAAGCTGAAGCAGGACATCTCCATCCCCGAGATCGAGAAGCTGCTGGCCAGCCACAACGACTGGGTGAAGGTGATCCCCAACGATCGCCAGCTGTCGATGGAAGAGCTGACCCCGGCCGCCGTGACCGGCACCCTCACCGTGCCGGTGGGCCGCCTGCGCAAGCTGAACATGGGTCCCGAGTACCTGTCCGCCTTTACCGTGGGCGACCAGTTGCTGTGGGGCGCCGCCGAGCCCCTGCGCCGCATGCTGCACCTGCTGCCGTAAGCCAGCACTAACGCGCCGAGCTAACGCCCGCCCTTGGCGGGCGTTTTTATTTGGCCACCTCAATTTCCGCTCTGCGGTGCTCAGCTTTAGCCGTGCGGCAAACAACACCGGTTCCAAAAATCCGTCATGCCCGCGAAGGCGGGCATCCAGAAGCGGCCAGCACAGGTCTTGCTCCTGGCTGGGTTCGATGGACTCCCACCTGCACGGGAGTGACATGGCGCTGGATCTCGCGGCTGAAACCGCGACGACGGGGCGGTGGGGGGATAACCCCCAGCACCCGGTTGCTACGCTTTTCTCCTTCCCACTTGTTCAAATTATCACCTCGGGTTAGGATCGCCCCCTTTTTTGCCGATCATGCCCGAGGACACCATGAAAACCTTTATCCCCAGCAAAGATGCTGCCCTGGAAGACTCCATCGACTACTTCCAGCGCCAGCTCCAGTCCCTGGGGTTCAACATCGAAGAGGCCTCCTGGCTCAACCCGGTGCCCAACGTCTGGTCGGTACATATCCGCGACAAGGACTGCCCGCTGTGCTTCACCAACGGCAAGGGCGCCAGCCAGAAGGCGGCCCTGGCCTCGGCCCTGGGCGAATACTTCGAGCGGCTGGCCACCAACTACTTCTTCGCCGACTTCTACCTGGGCCGGGACATCGCCGAGGGCGACTTCGTGCACTACCCCAACGAGAAGTGGTTCCCCCTGCCGGCCAGCAACCAGCTGCCCGCCGGGCTGCTCGACGACTTTACCCGCGGTTTCTACGATCCGGAGCGGGCACTTACCGCCGACATGCTGATCGATCTGCAATCGGGCAACGCCGAGCGCGGCATCTGCGCCCTGCCCTTCGAGCGCCAGGGCGACAATGAAACCGTCTACATCCCGATGAACATCGTCGGCAACCTCTATGTGTCCAACGGCATGAGCGCCGGCAACACCAGGACCGAAGCCCGTACCCAGGGGCTGTCGGAGGTGTTCGAGCGCCATATCAAGAACCGCATCATCAGTGAGCGCATCAGCCTGCCGACCATCCCCGCCGAGGTGATGGCCCGCTACCCGCACATCCAGGAATCCATCGCGGCGCTGGAAGCGGAAGGCTTCCCCATCCACGCCTTCGACGCCTCGCTGGGCGGCCGCTATCCGGTGATCTGCGTGGTACTGTTCAACCCCGCCAACAGCACCTGCTTCGCCTCCTTCGGCGCCCATCCCCGCTTCCAGGTCGCGCTGGAGCGCACCGTCACCGAACTGCTGCAGGGCCGCAGCCTGAAGGATCTGGACGTGTTCGTGCCGCCTTCCTTCGACGACGACGAAGTGGCCGACCACCACAACCTGGAAACCCACTTTATCGACTCTTCCGGCCTGATCAGCTGGGATCTGTTCAAGGACCAGGCCGATTACGCCTTTGCCGACTGGGACTTCAGCGGCACGTCCGAGCAGGAATTCAACCACCTGATGGCGGTGTTCAACGAGCTGGAGCAGCCGGTGTACATCGCCGACTATGAACACCTGGGCGTGTACGCCTGTCGTATCCTGGTGCCCGGCATGTCCGACATCTACCCGGTGGAGGATCTGGAGCTGGCCAACAACAACATGGGGGCCCACCTGCGCGCCACCCTGCTGAGCCTGCCCAGCAGCGACGCCGACGGCGAGCAGCTGATGGGCCTGTACGAGCAGCTGGAAGAAGAAGGGCTGGACGACTTTACCCGGGTACGGGAGCTGATTGGCATCGCCCCCAACAAGGGCACCGCCTGGCACACCCTGCGGGTGGGCGAACTCAAGTGCATGCTGGCCCTGGCCGCCGGCGAGCTGGAAACCGCCCTGGACTACGCCGACTGGACCCTGAGCTTCAACGCCTCCGTCTTTACCGAAGAACGCCACCGCTACTACCGCTGCCTCAAGGCCTCCCTGGAGCTGCACCTGGACGAGCACCGCGAGCCGGCGCAATACCGGGCCGCCTTCGACAGCATGTTCGGCGCCGACACCGTGGCCCAGGCCTGGCAACAGGTAGCGGGCGAGGCCCGTTTCCACGGCCTGACCGCCGCCGACGAAAGCCTGGCGGACTTCGCCGCCCACCAGGCGCTGCTGGCCACCTACGAGAAGCTGCAAAAGGCCAAGCGCGCCGCCCAGTGGGGATAAGAAGCCGCTGATGATCAGTATGGCCGGCCCTTGGGCCGGCTCATCCCGATCACACAGGCGATCTTGTCATCAAGCAAAACCCCGGCATTGGCCGGGGTTTTGCTTTATATGGTGCTCTAGGCTCAGGCCGAACTCAGGACTGCTTGTCCTTGAGGATCTCCTTCAGCCCGGCGGCGTCGATGGCGCCGGGGATCAGGGTGCCGTCGGGGAACACCAGCGCCGGGGTGCCGTTCAGGCCCAGGCTGCGGAACAGGCTCAGGTTCTCGGTCAGCTTGTCGGCGATCTCCTTGCTGTCGGCCTTGGCCTGCAGCGCCTTGGCGTCCAGCCCCGCCTTGTCGGCGATGGTGGCCAGGGCCGCCGCCTGCACCCGCTGCTGGCTCATCAGCGCCTGGTGCAACTCCTCGTACTGCCGGGGCGCCTCCCGGGCGGCGGCCAGGGCCAGGCGGGCGGCCTGCACCGAATCCGGCCCCAGGATGCCGATGTCCTTGACGATCACCTTGAGTTCCGGCTCCGTCTTCAGCACCTCCAGCAGGCTCTGGTTGAGGCGGCGGCAGTAGGGACAGTTGTAGTCGGTGAAATACACCATTTCTATCTTGCCCCTAGGGTTGCCCATGATGCCGTCGGTCTTGTTGGCAAACAGCAGTTCGGACTGCTCCTTCAACTGCTGCTCGAACTGCTGCTGCTGAGCCAGCTTGTCGTTCTCTTCCAGCTTGATGATGGCCTCGCGCAGTATCTCCGGCCGCTCCAGCAGGGTCTCGCGCACCAGCTCCTTGAATTCCTCCCGGCTCATCTCGGCCTGGGCGGCGGGCAACAGGCCCAGGGCCAGCACCGGCACCAGGGTTTTCAGCAATGTCTGTTTCATCACGTTCTCGCTTCGGTTTGGGTCAGGGCAGCCTAACAGACCGGCTCGGCCACCAACAGTGCTCGGCACTACTTGTTGTTCAGGTAGTCCCGGTCATAAAAGGTACAGACCCACTGGGGCCGGAACACCACCAGCAGGGTAATGGCCATGCCGTTGAGCAGCGCCTCGGGAAACAGCAGCAGCGGCAAGATGGCCACATAGTTGTCCAGCACCGTCGGCCAGGGATACTGGCCGGACCACACCATAAAGCCGGCCAGGGCCAGGGTCTTGACGGCGATGGTCAGGGCGGCATTGAAGAAACCGGCCACAAAGATATACACGAACAGGTGCCGGTAGAGGTAACTATAGGTCAGCAGGAACACGAAATAGCTGACGCCAAGCGGCAATATCACCCCCAGCAGCAGGTTGACGCCGAACTCATCCCAGGATTCGACGCCAAAAAAGGTCACCAGCAACAGGCTGAGCAGGGCCATCAGTTGGCTCAGCCGCCAGCCCAGCACCAGGGCCAGGGTGGTCAGGCCGAGAAAGTGCACCTCCAGCCCCTCCTTGACACCGGCCTGCAGCCACCACAGGGGCACCAGGGCGATGGCCGCCCCGAAACACAGGTGCTGCCGTGGCTTGTCCGCCAGCCATGCCCGCCAGTCCACGCCCCGGGCGGCGATCGCCAGCACCACCAAACTCAGCAAAATCAATGTCGGCTCCTTGTGATTATCCTGGTACCAAGCCTGTGGCCGGGCCCGATCATACTACAGGGGGCCGGATAACGGCATGGGGCCGCCACCGCCCAGCCTTCTGAAAAATCAGAACAGTATCCGCAAAAATTCTGAAAACCCGGAATACCCTCTTAAAGGCTCTCATTTAAATCAACAACTTACCACATAAAACACCCTGTTAACCATTGGCATCAAAACTGCAACCTTATTGCTGCACACCCATAACCAAGGAAGCTAACCAATGAAGGTCATCAAACACTGTCTGCTCGGCGCCACCCTGGCCCTCTCCGTTACCGCCACCCAGGCCAACGAGTTCATCAACGTGCTCACCGGCGGTACCAGCGGCGTCTACTACCCGCTCGGCGTGGCCATTTCCCAGCTCTACGGCGAACACATCCCCAACGCCCGCGTGCAGGTGCAGGCGACCCGCGCTTCGGTGGAAAACCTGACCCTGCTGGATCGCGGGCGGGGCGAGATCGGCTTCGCCCTGGCCGACAGCGTGGCCGACGCCTGGAACGGGGTGGAGGAAGCCGGCTTCCAGGCGCCGCTGAAAAAACTGCGTGCCGTGGGCTCCACCTATTCCAACTATATCCAGATCGTGGCCCGGGCCGACAGCGGCATCACCAGCCTGGAAGATCTCAAGGGCAAGCGCATTTCGGTCGGCGCCCCCCGCTCCGGTACCGAACTCAATGCCCGCGCCATCTTCAAGGCCGCCGGCCTCGGCTACGAGGATTTCTCCCGTACCGAATACCTGCCCTTCGGCGAGTCGGTGGAGCTGATGAAAAACCGCCAGCTGGACGCCACCCTGCAGTCCGCCGGCCTCGGCATGGCCGCCTTCCGGGATCTGGCCTCCCACGCCCCGGTGGTGTTCATCCCCATTCCCGAGGAGGTGGTCGCCCGCATCGGCAATGACGCCTACCGCACCGGGGTGATCCCCGCCGGCACCTACACCGGCCAGGACGCGGACGTGCCCACCGTCAGCATCAGCAACCTGCTGGTCACCCACGAGAAGGTCTCCGACGACACCGCCTACCAGATGGCCAAGCAGGTCTATGAGAACCTGCCCGCCCTGGGCAACGCCCACAGCGCCGCCCACGGCATCGATCCCGAGCTGGCGGTGGAAGGGCTGCCGCTGCCGCTGCACCCGGGCGCTGAGCGCTACTTCAAGGAAAAGGGCCTGCTGAACTGAGCCCTGGGGGGAGCGGCTCCCCCCACCCCCTCGACCCCATATAACACAAGGCCGGAACACATCCGGCCACAGGAGGCGGCGCCCCGGGCGCCGTCCCCAGGAGCAAGCATGATGAACAGTGCCAATACCCGGCCCCACGCGCTGATTTTCTACGGCGCCCTGGCCTTTTCCATCTTCCAGATAGTCACCGCCGCCTTCAGCCCCCTGTCCACCACCGTGGTGCGGGCCATCCACGTCGGCTTTCTGCTGTTTCTGGTGTACCAGCTCTACGGGGCGCGCGGCCAGTCCCTGTCCCGGCCGTCCGTCTGGAGCATGCTGCTGGGCGCCCTCGCCCTGCTGTTCGCCTTCTACCACTGGTGGTTCGAGGCGGACCTCATCTATCGCGCCGGCGACATGAACCAGGCGGACTGGGTCATCGGCAGCGTCACCCTGGTGATGGTGTTCGACGCCGCCCGCCGGCTGATGGGCTGGGCCCTGCCGCTGATCTGCCTGGCCTTCGTTGCCTATGCCCTGTTCGGCCAGTACCTGCCCGACGCCCTGATGCACCGGGGCTACGGCCTGGATCAGGTAGTGTCGCAGCTGGCCTTCAGCACCGAAGGCATCTACGGCACCCCCACCTATGTGTCGTCGAGCTACATCTTCCTGTTTATCCTGTTCGGCGCCTTCCTCGAGCAGGCGGGCATGCTCAAGCTGTTCAACGACGTGGCCATCGGCTCGGTGGGCCACACCCGTGGCGGTCCGGCCAAGGTGTCGGTGCTGTCCTCCGGCATGATGGGCACCATCAACGGCTCCGGCGTGGCCAACGTGGTCAGCACCGGCCAGTTCACCATTCCGCTGATGAAGAAGTTCGGCTACCGGGCCGAGTTTGCCGGCGCGGTGGAAGCCACCAGCTCCATGGGCGGCCAGATCATGCCGCCGGTGATGGGCGCCGTGGCCTTTATCATGGCCGAAACCATCAACGTGCCCTATGTGGAGATCACCAAGGCCGCGCTGATCCCCGCCGTGCTCTACTTTTTTACCGTCTTCCTGATGGTGCACCTGGAGGCGGGCCGCGCCGGCCTGCACGGCCTGCCCAAGGATGAATGCCCGAGCCCCCTGGCCGCGCTCAAGAGCCGCTGGTACCTGCTGCTGCCGCTGGTGGCGCTGGTGGTGATGCTGTTCTCCGGGTTCACCCCCCTGTTCGCCGGCATGATGGGCCTGGCGCTCACCGTGGTGCTGATCATGGGCAACGGCATCGCCAAACACCTGGGTCCCAAGGGGCTGCGCTACGCCTTCTGGATTGGCCTGGGCCTGGCCTGCGCCACCTTCAACCAGTTCGGCATCACCGCCATCTTCGTGATCGTGGCGGTGCTCACCGTGCTGCTGCTGGCCAAACGCGAGCAGGGCATCCTCGCCACCGTGGTCAACGCCCTCTACCAGGGCGCCCTGCACGCCCTGCCGGTGGGCGTGGCCTGCGCCCTGGTGGGGGTCATCATCGGCGTGATCTCGCTCACCGGCGCCGCCACCATCGTCGCCGGCTACATCATCCAGCTGGGCGAGCACAGCCTGCTGCTGTCCCTGGCGCTGACCATGCTCACCTGCCTGGTGCTGGGCATGGGCATTCCCACCATCCCCAACTACATCATCACCAGCTCCATCGCCGCCCCGGCGCTGCTCGAACTCGGCGTGCCGCTGATCGTGTCGCACATGTTCGTGTTCTACTTCGGCATCATGGCGGATCTGACCCCGCCGGTGGCCCTGGCCGCCTTCGCCGCCTCGCCCATCGCCAAGGCCTCGGGGCTGAAAATAGGCATCCGCTCGCTGCAAATCGCCATCGCCGGCTTCGTGGTGCCCTATATGGCGGTGTACGCCCCCGAGCTGATGCTGCAGGGCGATGCCGGTCTCGCCGCCACCGTCTTCGTAGTGTTCAAGGCGCTGCTGGCGGTGTCGCTGTGGGGCATGGGCGCCATCGGCTACTGGCTGGCCCCCTTCGCCTGGTGGGAGCGGCTGGCCGCCGTGGCCGCCGCCGCCCTGCTGGTGTTCTCGCTGCCGCTCACCGACGAGCTCGGCCTGGGGCTGGCCGCCCTGCTGCTGGGGCGCCACTGGTGGCGGTACCGTCGCCAGCGGGCGCTGGCGGTGGCCTGATGATCTGCCTGGCCTCGGGATCCGCCCTGGTGATGCTGCTGACCGGCAGCCTCACCCTGAGCTGGGATCACTCGGTGGAGAAGATCCGCTGGAGCGAGCACTACCGGGTCGACGGGGACCGGCTGCACCTGGTGGAGGCCAGCGTGCGGGGCTCTGGCGCCGGCATGGAGCCGCCGCCCGAGGCCCGGCTGGAAGGCGGCGCCTGGCGCTGGCACCCGGATCTGCACCTGGCGCAGCTAACCCTTGCCGGCTCGGAATTTACCGGCGAATATACCCTGTGCCCGGGCTCGGGGCCCTGCCGGCCCCTGAGCCACTGGCTGCCGGCCGGGCACGGCGTTACCCTCACCGCCTGTGAGGTTGCGGAGGTCGACTGAATACCCCACTCAAGAAGCGACTGCTGTGGTTGCTCGGCATCACCCTGTTCGCCCTGCTGCTGGCCTGGATCTGGCACGGCAGTTGGCAACGCCAGGCCACGGAGCAGGAACTCCGGGCCCAGCAGCAACTGCTGGTATACCGGGCGGCGCTGGAGTCGGAGATCGCCCGCTTCGAGAACATCCCCCGCGCCCTGCGCTCCCACCCGGTGCTGCTTCGCGCCCTGGCCTCGCCCCGGAATGCGCAAGCCCTGCACCAGGCCAACCTGCTGCTGGCGCAACTGGCGGCGGACACCGGAGTGGAGGCGCTCTACATGATGGACGGCGAGGGCACCACCCTGGCCGCCAGCAACTGGGATCAGCCCCACTCCTTTATCGGCCAGAACTACCGCTTCCGTCCTTATTTCACCGACGCCCTCGAAGGCAGCTTCGGCGAGTTCTATGGCGTGGGCGCCACCACCGGCATTCCCGGCTACTTCTTCGGCCTGCGCCTGGGGCGGGAAGCCGGGGTCACCGGGGTGCTGGCCACCAAGATCACCCTGCTCGAGCTGGAGCGGAGCTGGCAGCCGGCCCAGGATCTGGTGATGGTGGTGGACCCTGACCAGGTGATCGCCCTGGCCTCCCGTGCCGAACTCAAGTTCCAGACCCTGCTTCCCCTGTCCCCCCAGGCCCGTGCGCGGCTGGAACGCACCCGCCAGTACCATCCCATGTCCCTCACCCCCCTGGCGCTTGGCCGCCAGGGCGAGCAGCTGTCCTGGCAGGGCCACCAGTACCGGGTGAGCGAGCTGCCCCTGCCCCGGCTGCGCTGGCGGCTGCAGCTGTGGTGGCCGAGCCGGCCCTTGTACGACACCGCCAGCCTGGTCACCGCCGTGGCGGGGGTGAGCATCATCGCCCTGGTGCTGCTGTTGCTCTACTGGCGCCAGCGCCGCCGCTATGTGCAGGCCCAGCTCAGGGCCAAGGGCGAGCTGGAGCGCAAGGTGATGGCGCGCACCGCCGCCCTGGCCGCCTCCAACCGCCAGCTGGAGCGGCAGGTACAGGAGCGCTTCCAGGCCGAAGCCCGGCTCAGATCCATGCAACACGAACTGATCCAGGTCAACCGGCTGGCCGCCCTGGGGCAGATGGCGGCCAGCGTGGCCCACGAGATCAACCAGCCGCTCACCGCGCTCAGGAACCAGTCGGTCAACACCCTGCTGCTGGCCCAGCGCGGCCATGCCGATCAGGTGGAGCAGAGCCTGCAGACCATGGGCCGGCTGGTGGACCGCATCGCCCGGCTGACCTCCCAGCTCAAGCTGTTCGCCGCCACCCGCCGCAAGACCCGCGGCCGGGCCCGGCTGGACGAGGCGCTGGACAATGTGCTGAGCTGGCTCGGCCCCCGGGTCGAGGAACAGGGCGTCCGCCTCCACCGCCCCGCGCCAGGGGTGGTGCTGCCGATGGAGCTGCACGCCCTGGAGCAGGTGCTGGCCAACCTGATCGGCAATGGCCTGGACGCCCTGGCGGACACCGCGGACGCCGCCATCACCCTGGACGCGGACGACCGCCGCCTCCACCTGTGGGATAATGGCCCCGGCATCGCACCCGAGCTGCTCGACAAGGTCACCGAGCCCTTCTTCTCCACCAAGCAGGCGGGACAGGGGCTGGGGCTGGGCCTGGCGATAGTGCGGGATCTGGTGGAGGCCAGCGACGGCCGGCTGGCGATCGCCGCCCGGCCCGAGGGCGGGGCCTGTTTTACCCTGAGCTGGAGAGAGCATGAACAACCCCGAGATTGAAGTCTGGCTGGTCGAGGACGACGACGACGTGCGCCAGACCCTGCTGCAGACCCTGCTGCTGTCCGACATCAAGGCCCGCGGCTTCGCCCGGGCCGAGCAGGCCTTGCAGACGCTGTCCCCCGAGGCGCCGGTGGTGGTGCTGTCCGACGTACGCATGCCGGGCATGGACGGCCTGCAGTTGCTGCAGCAACTGCGCCAGCAGGACGCCGAGCTGCCGGTGCTGCTGCTGACCGGCCACGGCGACATTCCCATGGCGGTGGCCGCCATGCGCCAGGGCGCCCAGGATTTCTTCGAGAAGCCCTATGAACCGGAGCAACTGCTGCACAGCCTGCGCCGGGCCATGGACAAGCGCGCCCTGGTGCTGGAAAACCGCCGCCTGCGCGAGCAGCTGGCGGCCCGCCGGGATCCGGGCCTGCTGCTCGGCCACAGCCCGCAGATCGAGCTGCTGCGCCGGCAGATCGACAATATCGCCGACACCAGCGCCAGCGTGCTTATCCTGGGGGAAACCGGCACCGGCAAGGAGATGGTGGCCCGCAGCCTGCACCAGGGCAGCGGCCGCAAGGGGAACTTCGTGGCGGTCAACTGCACCGCCCTGCCCGAGTCCATCTTCGAGAGCGAGATGTTCGGCGCCGAGCCCGGCGCCTTCACCGGCGTGACCAAGCGCCGCATCGGCAAGGTGGAGTACGCCGACGGCGGCACCCTCTTCCTCGACGAGATAGAAGGCATGCCGCTCAACCTGCAGGCCAAGCTGCTGCGGGTGCTGCAGGAGTCGGTGCTGGAACGGCTCGGCGGCAACAAGCTTATCGAGGTGGATGCCCGGGTGGTGGCCGCCACCAAGATCGATCTGCAGAGCGCCGGCGAGGCCGGACTGTTCCGCTCCGATCTCTATTTCCGGCTCAACGTGGTCACCCTGGCGCTGCCGCCCCTGCGTGAACGACGGGCCGACATACCGCTGCTGTTCCTGCACTTCGTGGAGCAGGCCAAGGCTCAGTACAACCGGGAGACGCCGCCCCCCGGCGACGAACTGATGCAGCAACTGCTGCAGCGGGACTGGCCGGGCAACGTGCGCGAGCTGCGCCATACCGCGGAGCAGTACGTGCTGGGGGTGCTGCCGCCTGCCGGCAGCGACACCCGCCTCTCCCTGCCCCAGCAGTTGGCGGAGCTGGAGCAGCAACTGATCCAGTCGGCCATGGCCCGGGCCGACGGCAACGTGGCCCTGGCCGCCGAGCGGCTCGGCATTCCCCGCAAGACCCTGTACGACAAGCTGGCCCGGTACCGGCATCACTCCTGATAGAGCAGCTCGATGCACTGGCCGCGCACCCGGGCCGGCATCAGATCCGCCAGGGTGTGCTGATCCAGCACCGCCAGGAACTGCTTCAGCGCCAGGCTGAACATCTGCCGGCCCCGGCAGGCCGGGGCGATGACGCAGTGGTGGCGCGACTCGAAACAGTCGGTCAGCTTCATGTCCGGCTCCAGCTCCCGCACCAGGGTGCCTATCACTATCTGCTCGGGGGCGCGCAGCAGGTGCAGGCCGCCCCCCTTGCCCCGGATGGTGGTGACATAGCCCCGCTGGTGCAGATCCTGGATCACCTTGCGCAGATGGTGGTGGGATACCCGGAAATGGGCGGCAATCTCCGGCGCCGTGCAGCGGCGCGAGCGGTGCAGGTTCAGGTATATCAGTACCCTGAGGGCATAGTCGGTGTAATGGGTCAGGCGCATAATCACTCCCGGGGTCAGGCATTCATCCCCTCTGCGGATCCCATACTGTGGCATCGGCTCCGGATCGCCGTTGATCTGGATCATCATAACAGGCATGTGACTTGCAACTTTAACCGTGCACCACTGCCACACCGCCGTCCCCGCGTTTCTCTACTAAAATAAAAGCGCTCTCACCCCCAACGATAACAAGGCCCCCGGGCCGCACAGGTACGCGGATGATGCTGCACAACAAAACTCGCTGGCTGCCCCGGGATTACTATGGCTTCGGTGCCATTCTGCTGCTGCTGGTGGCGGTGGCGCTGTCGAGCTGGTTTATCAGCCGCCACTGGATAGGGCTGCGCATCCTGGCCCAGCAGGAAGAACTCAGGCAACAGGGCAGCCTGGCCGCCGCCACCGCCATCCAGGATCTGCAGCGGGGCAGCCAGCAGATCAAGGACATTGCCCACACCCTGGCCTCCCTCTCCAGCCTGCGCGCCTTCCTGAACAGCCCGCGCCAGGCCGCTCCCCTGCAGGCGGATCTGGATCGCTTCCGCGAAAACTTCGGGCTGGGTGGCATCTGGCTCGTCGACGCCCGGGGCCGGCTGCTGGCCCAGGGCGCGGACAGCCCCTCGCCACCGGAGCTCAACCGCTTCCTCGGCAACCGCCAGCCGGTCTCCCGCTTTATCCTCGAGCCCGAGCAGCAACAGGCCACCCTCTATTATGCCGCGCCCGTACCCGGCGCCGGCAACGCCACCCTGCTGGTCAAGGCCGCCGTCAACGGCATCGGCCGGCGAGCCTACCGCATAGAGCTGCTGGTCACGGATCCGGATGGCATCATCTCCCTGGCCGACAATCCCGACTGGCTGCTGCATTCGCTCGGCAGCGGACAGGCCCCTGCGCCGGACAGCACAGCGCAACCCGCTCCCCTGCCCATCGTCATGAGTCCGCTGCTGCCCGAGATCCAGCTGCTCGGCCCGCAGCAGAGCCCGGTGCTGTTGACCAGCAGGACCACCGACAACGGCGACTACCGGGTCTATGCCCTGGCGGACGCCGCCGCCATCTACCACCTGGCCCGGGAAAGGGACAACCTGGCGCTCATCATCACCCTGGCGGCCACCGGCTCGCTCTGGGGAGGACTGCTCACCATACTGACCCTGAAGCGCAACCGGCGCCATCGGCTGGCGATCGGCCGGGCCAATACCGAGCTGGTGCGCCTGAACCAGCAGCTCAAGCAACTGGCCACCACCGACGCCCTGACCCAGTGCCCCAACCGCCGGGCCGCCGAGGCCAGGCTGCAGTACGAACTGGCCAAGCTGCAACGCTACGGCCACCCCTTCTGCATCGTGATGGTGGATATCGACCACTTCAAGCAGATCAACGATCAGCACGGCCACGACATCGGCGACAAGGTATTGCGCCATTTCGCCAAGGTCGGCCGGCAGGCGATAAGGGACACCGATGTACTGGCGCGCATCGGCGGGGAAGAGTTTCTGCTGATATTGCCGGACACGGACCACCAGCAGGGGCTGCACCTGGCGCGGCGCCTGCTGGACACCGTTTCCGCCACCCCGCTCTACCTGGCCGACAGGACCATCAGCTTCAGTTTCAGCGGCGGCCTGACCGAGGCTCACAACCACGACGGCACCAACGATCTGCTGGTGCGGGCAGACCGGGCCCTGTACCGGGCCAAGGAAAAGGGCCGCTGCCGTATCTGCAGCGAACACCTGCTGGTGGATCAGTCGGTCGCGACGGGCTGAGCCCCGGTCGTCGCCAGCTGCGCCTCGCCGTCCACCAGGCTGTAGCTCAGCTTGTCGAGGGTCACGGTCACCGCCAACTGGCGGTTTTCCTCGTGGCTTATCTGCACCAGCAGGTAATCCAACTCCGGCGCCACCCAGAAGCGGGTCTTGCGCTTGCTGTCACCCCGATCCCGCTCCACCACCAGGGTGTCGAAGGTACCGACACCGGTACGGACGGCCTCCTCCCCCACCACCTTGAAGGTGGTGGACTTGATCTCGCCATCCCGTACCACCGGGTAGGTCAGCTCCGTTTTGCCGGCCATCAGATCGCAACGGGCCTCGAAGAAGAAGCTGACCGGATCGAAGGCGCCGCCTTCGGCCGACAGCAACTGGTCGCCCTTGCGATCCTGGTAGAGCACCATGTCGGTCTGCTGATCGAACACCAGCCGCTCTTCCCGCCGCACCCCCATGGCACTGGCCTTGTAGTTGAAGGTGTCGGGCCGGGCGGTGCAGTCTTCCCAGTCGAAGCTGGAGCGCTGATCCACGTCCAGCAGCCAGTGCTGGAGGGCGAAGTGCACGTGGTAGCGTTCCTTGTTGCGATCGATGGCCAGGGTATTGACCCCCCGGGTCTGATCGCCGTTGAGCAGCACGTTGAACTCGGCCCTCAGTTGCTCGATATCCCGGGCCGCCAGGTTACCGGACGCCATCACCCCGCAAAGCACCAGCACGCATTTTCGAAACATTAAGGATTTCCTCATTTAATTCTTCAACCCGGACGTCCGGCAAAGGTTGCGCCAACCATACACCACTCGGACCCCATAACGAAAACACCAGTATGACCACGAGACGGGGCAATAGTGCCGCCGGCGGCATAGGGTAATATTGACGCCGCCGGGCAGAGCCGTCGAATGGCCAAGCTCGGCCCCGGCATCCGGGAAAGAGGCCGACCCCCGGATGGATCACGAAAATCACCCCGCCCTGTTCTCAGGCCGGGCCTAAAGCCCTATCATACCAAGGGAAAAACGATGGGAGCAGTTTCCATTGAACACTCACGGACACAAGGATTCAGACAACACCATGGAAACGGGCTACAGCATTATCATTGCCGATGACCATCCCCTGTTTCGCAACGCCCTGCACCAGGCGGTGCAACTGGCGGTGGAAGGCGCCCAGCTGCAGGAAGTGGACAGCATCGACAACCTGATGCAGCTGCTGAGCGACACCGGCGAGGTGGATCTGCTGCTGCTGGATCTGAAGATGCCCGGAGCCAGCGGCTTTTCCGGCCTGGCCCAGTTGCGCAACCAGTACCCGGAACTGCCGGTGGTGGTGGTGTCCGCCAGCGAGGAGCCCGCCGTGGTACAGCAGGCCATGCGCTTCGGCGCCCTGGGCTTTATCCCCAAGTCCGCCCCCATGCGCACCCTGGTCAGCGCCCTCAATACCATACTGGAAGGCGACACCTGGTTTCCCGAAGGCATCAGCCTGGAAAACGCCCCTGAGGACAATATCGCCGACCGTCTCGCCAGCCTCACCCCCCAGCAGTTCAAGGTGCTGACCATGCTGTCGGAAGGCAAGCTCAACAAGCAGATCGCCTACGAGCTGGAGGTGTCGGAAGCCACCATCAAGGCCCATGTCACCGCCATCTTCCGCAAGCTGGGGGTGAAGAACCGCACCCAGGCGGTGATCGCCCTGTCCCAGTTGGAAGGCGGGGAACTCTGAGCGGGGACGGCGGACTACACCTCGTCAGAAGCCATCGACGCCTCCGACAAAGGGGAAAGGCGTTGCCTAAGTTTTAAACTATATGGCGCTCTAGAGCACCGTTCAGTTTAAAACGTGAGCAGTGCGATATCTCACCTGTAGGCGCCCGTTTACGTGGCGCAAACCTGCAAAGGGCGGGGAATGCGGAAATTGGGCATCCTTTCCCGCCGGTTTGTGCCGGTTCATGCCGGTTCATGCCGGTTCATGCCAGCTAAAGCGGCATCTACAGCGGCATCTACAGCAGCTCGGTGCCACCCTCATGCGGGCGGGTCGCCCGCGCCCCAAGATGCGTCAGTGACTAATTTTTTTAAACTGATCGGTACTCTGGGGACTGGCCGGATTTTCTTGTGCTCAACAGCTTCTGTAAACTCCCTCACCCCTCACCCTCAAGACACCAGATGCTGCAGCAGGGCCCTCAGCTTGAGCGGCTTGACCGGCTTGCTCAGGTAGCTCAGTTGCAACTTGTGCAGCTGGGCCTGCAGCTCCGGCTGACGGTCGGCGCTGATCACCACCGCCGGTATCCGCCCGAACTCCAGCCGCAGCAGATTGATCAGCGCCACCCCGGTCTCGCCCTCGTCCAGGTGGTAATCGGACAGGATCACCTGGGGCCGGAAGCCCTCCCGGCAATGGGCCCGCGCCTCCTGGCCGTTGCCGGCTAGGCGCACCTCGCAGCCCCAGCGTCCCAGCAGGCTGGCCATGGCGGTGAGGATGTCCGCCTCGTTGTCGATGCACAGCACCTTGAGGCCCGCCAACTGGCCGCTCGCCGCCGGCGGGGCCGGCTCCGCTGCCGCCGGCTCGGCGCCGGACTCGGCCCGCGGCACCGTCACGCTGAACACCGAGCCCTTGCCCTCCCAGGAGCGCACCATCAGCCGGTGCCCCAGTATGGTCGCCAGCCCCTGGGCAATGGCCAGGCCCAGCCCCAGCCCCTGCTGGTGGTGACGCTGGCCGTGCTCCAGGCGCAGGAACTCGTCGAAGATCACCCCCAGCTTGTCGGCGGGAATGCCGGGACCGTTGTCCCACACCTCGATGCGCAGGCCCTCGCCGCAGTGGCGCAGCCCGAGCAGGATGCGTCCGCCCGGGTTGTAGCGCAGGGCGTTGGTGAGGAAGTTCTGCAGTATGCGGCGCAACAGCCGGGGATCGCTGTGCACCCGCAGCCGGCTGGGCACCAGTTCGAAGCGACCGCCGTCCTGCTCCGCCAGGGCCCCGAATTCGGCCTTGAGGGTGTCGAACAGGCTGTTCAGGGCGAAATCCTTCGGTCTCGCGGTGAGCTTGCCCGACTCCAGCCGGGACATGTCGAGCAGATCGCCGATCAGCTCCTCGGCGGCGGTGAGGGAGCGGTCGATATGGCCCGCCAGACGCCGGCTTTCCTCGTCGCCCGAGGTCTCCAGCCAGGAGGAGGTGAACAGCTTGGCGGCGTTGAGCGGCTGCATCAGATCGTGGCTCACCGCCGCCAGGAAGCGGCCCTTGGAGGCATTGGCCCGCTCCGCCTGGCGGGTGGCCGCCAGCAGTTGCTGGTTCACCGCCGACAGCTCCCGGGTCCGTTCGGCCACCCGGGCCTCCAGCACCACGTTGGCCTCTTTCAGCACCTGCTCCGCCTGGCGGAAGGTGGTGATGTCGTTGAAGGTCATCACGAAACCGCCGCCGGGCATGGGGTTGCCCTGCATCTCGATCACCCGGCCATCGGGACGGGTGCGGGAAGAGGTATGGGCGGTGCCGGCGCTCATGTGGGCCACCCGCCGGGCCACCTGCTCGTCCACCTCGCCGGGACCGCACAGGCCCTTTTCGGCGTTGTAGCGGATGATGTCGGCGATGGGCCGCCCCACCCGGATCAGGCCCGGCGGGTACTGGAACAACTCCAGGTAGCGCCGGTTCCAGGCCACCAGCTTGAGCTCCTTGTCCACCACCGAAATGCCCATGCCGATATGCTCGATGGCCCCCTGCAGCAGGCCGCGGTTGAAGCGGAACACGTCGCCGGCCTCGTCCACGATGGCGGCCAGCTCCTCCAGCTCCATGGAGCGCCCCTGCAACGCCGATGACAGCACCAGCCGCGCCGAAGAGGCGCCGAACACCCCGGCCAGCACCCGCTCGGTGTGGCGGATCAGGCTGGCCGGCGCCTGCATGCTGCCGTCCAGGGTGCCCTGTTCACCGGCATAGCGGGCGAAGGCTCGCTTGACCCGGCCTTCGCCCACGAAGCGGGACGCCAGTTGCTCCAGATCCCGCACCGTCACCTTGGCCCGGTAGACGTCGCCGTCGTCCTTGTGCTGGCGGCCGACGAAGGCCGCCGCCTGGAAGCGCTCACTCACCGTGGGCACCGACAGCCAGGAGCCCAGCAGGTAGCCGGCCAGGTTGCACAACAGGCTGAGCAGTATGCCCCAGGTGGCATGGCTCATCTCGCCCACCGCGCCCCAGGCCGGCGGCGTCAGCAGCCACAGCACCACGTTGGTGTCGGCGTCGCCGGCGAAGAGCCCGGTTTCCGCCATCAGGTTGAGCAGCCACATCAGCATGCCCAGGCTCAGGCCCCAGTAGGCGCCGCGCCGGTTGCCGCCGCGCCACAGCAGCCCCAGCACCAGGGCCGGGGCAAACTGGGCGATGGCGGCGAAGCTCAGGTAGCCGATGCGCGACAGGCTGTGGATCTCGCCCAGCCAGAGGAACACCAGCCAGGCGGTGACCATGATGACGATGATGGCGGTGCGGCGCACGTTGAGCAGCAGCTGGGCCACGTCCTCGAAGCCCGCCCCCTGCAGCTGGCGCCGGCGCAGTATCATCGGCAGCACCAGATCGTTGCTCACCATGATGGCCAGGGCGATGGTGGAGATGATCATCATGCCGGTGGCGGCGGAGGCGCCGCCGATAAAGGCCAGCACCGCCAGGCCCGGATAGTCCAGCGCCAGCGGCAGGCTGATCACATAGGTGTCGGGCGAGGTGTCCGCCGACAGCCACTGCTGGCCGGCCAGGGCCAGGGGCAGCACGAAGAGCCCGAACAGCAACAGGTAGAGGGGGAAGATGCGCCGGGCCCAGCGCAGATCCGCCGGATCGTGGTGCTCCACCACGGTCACGTGGAACTGGCGCGGCAGACAGAGGATGGCGCTCATCGACAGCAGGGTATAGACCCCCATGTCGAGCAGGTTGCCCCCGCCCACCTCGGTCAGCAGCCCGAGGTAATCCTCGGTCACCAGCATCCGCTGCTGGTTGGGAAAGGCCAGGATCAGCCAGAGCGCGAAGCCCCCGACCACAATAAAGGCCACCAGCTTGACCACCGACTCCAGGGCGATGGCCACCATGACCCCGCGCTGGTGCTCGGTGGCGTCGATGTGGCGGGTGCCGAACAGCAGGATAAAGACGGTGAACAGCAGGGCCACCATAAAGGCCACCTCCCCCGCGTCCCGGCCGTCCCCGCCCACCACGTCCGGCGCCACCAGGTTGAGCCCCATGACGATGGCCTTGAGCTGGAGGGCGATATAGGGCAGCACCCCGACGATGGCGATCAGGGTGATATAGACCGCCAGCCGCTGGGACTTGCCGTAGCGGGCGGCGATAAAGTCGGCGATGGAGGTAATGTGCTCGCGCTTGGCCACCTCGATCAGCCGGGCGATAAAGGGCCCGGCCAGGGTAAATACCAGTATGGGGCCCAGGTAGATGGGAAAGTAGGACCAGGGATCGGTGCTGGCCTGGCCCACGGTGCCGAAGAAGCTCCAGGAGGTGCAGTACACCGCCAGCGACAGGCTGTACAGCAGCGGCCGCAGGCGGCGAGCCCGTGCCCCCAGGCGCACCTTGTCGCCCAGCCAGGCGAAGAGGAACAGCAGCGCCAGGTAGGCCAGGGCGATATTGATGACGGTCCAGCCCTGCATCAGGCCTCCTGGGGTCGGGAAGTCAGGGGGCTGCGCAGCAGCCAGGCCACCGGCAGCACCGCCGCGCCCATCAGCCAGAAGGTCTGGCCACCGAGCAGCGGATAGAGCTGGCCGGACAGCACCAGCAGCAACGCCACCGCCATGCCCATGGGCAGGGCGGCGTAGAGCGCCTGGGCGCCGATCACCGCGGGGCCGTCCAGATCCCGGCTGATGTAACGGATGGCGCCCAGGTGGCTCAGGCAGAAACTGCCCGCGTGCAGCAACTGGGCCGCCACCAGCCAGACCAGCTCGGTGGTGGCGCCGAGCAGCCCCCAGCGCAGCAGGGCGCAGGCGGCCCCGGCCAGCAGCAGGTGGCGAGCCTCGAGGTGCTCGAACCAGCGCCGGTTCATGGCGAACACCGCGATTTCGGCCAGTACCCCCAGCCCCCACAGGTAGCCGATCACCGCGGTGCTATAGCCTTCCCGCTGCCAGTAGAGGGCGCTGAAACCGTAGTAGAAGGCATGACTGCCCTGCAGCAGGGCGGCGATCAGCAGGAAGCGCGGCATGCCCGGCCGGCGCCATACCTGCCACAGGCCGTCGCCCCGGCGCTCCTGGTGCAGCTCCCTCGGCGCCGGCCGCATCGGCAGCAGGCTGGCCAGCCACATCAGCACCAACGACAGCACCATGGTGTGCAGCACCCACTGGGGGCCCAGGCTGTCGCTCAGGTAGCCCACCGCCAGGTTGGCGGCGATAAAGGCCGCCGAGCCCCACAGCCGGGCCTTGCCGTAATCCAGCCGCACCTGCACGATAAGCCGGCTGGCAATGGCCTCGGAGACCGGCATCAGTGCCGGATAGATGAGGTTGACCAGCAGCATCAGCGCCAGCAATCCCGGGCTGGACTGCCAGCCGTAGAAGGCGGCGAAGGCGACCAGGCTGGCCAGGCACAGCCAGCGGGCCGCCGGCAGCAGGTGGTCCGCCGCCCGTACCCGGCTCATCACCGCCAGGTTGCCGACGCAGCGCGCCGCCATGCCGAGCCCCAGCAGCAGGCCGATAAAGCCGGCCTCGGCACCCACGTGGCTGAGCCACAGCGCCCAGAAAGGCAGGAAGATGCCGTAGCCGAAATAGTAAAGGGCGAAAAACAGTGAAAGCCAGAAAGCGGGCGCCATGTCGATACGGGGTAAAAGGATAATGGGGCCTATGATAATAACTTTAGGGACGAATTGCTGTTATCCATTGTGCTACAGGTGGTTTCATGCGTATACCCATAGTTCTGCTGCTGGCATGGCTGCTGGGCGGTTGCCAGGCCGAAGCCAGCCCGCCCGCCACCCCGTTCGACTACCAGTTGCACGACCCGGCTGGAACGCCGCTGAACCTGGGCCAGGCAACGCGGCAGCTGGCCTCGGCGGACGTGATCATGGTGGGCGAGCTGCACGGCCACAGGGCCATCCACCGCTTCCAGGCCGAACTGCTGGCCCGGCTGCTGGCCCAGCCCCGGCCCCTGGCCCTGGCCATGGAGCAGTTCAGCCGGGATCGCCAGCCGGTGCTGGACGCCTATCTGGCCGGAAAACTGGCGGAAGACGCCTTTATCGAGCAGGCCAA
The DNA here is from genome assembly GCF_002407485.1 of Zobellella denitrificans. NCBI lineage: Bacteria > Pseudomonadati > Pseudomonadota > Gammaproteobacteria > Aeromonadales > Aeromonadaceae > Zobellella > Zobellella denitrificans. The sequence continues at coordinate 3,013,535 of NZ_CP012621.1, forward strand.
CGCCTGGCCCGGCTATCGCCGCGACTACCGCCCCCTGGTGGAACTGGCCCGGCGCGAGGGCATCGACGTGCTGGCGGCCAACGCTCCCCGCTACATAGTGCGCTGCATCGGCCGGGAAGGGCCCGGCTACCTGGATCGCCTGCCCGCCAGCCACCGGGCCTGGGTGGCCGAGCGGCTGACCCTGGCCGACGACGGCTACAAGGCGCGCTTCATGGCCTCCCGCCACCACGGCCAGGCCCCCACCGAGTTCCAGTTTGCCGCCCAGACCAGCTGGGACGACACCATGGCCGAGAGCATCGCCAATTACCTGCAGGCCCATCCGGGCTATAGGGTGATGCTGACCGTGGGCCGCTTTCATATCGGCGACGGCCTGGGGACCGCCCAGCGCCTGCAACAGCGCGCGCCGGGGCTCAAGCTGGCGCTGCTCTACCCGGTCGTCCCCGGCGAGAACGCGCCGCCGCCGCCCCTGTGGCGGCTGGCGGTGGCCACTCCGCCGGAGCCGTCGACGGGCGGGCCTCCCCTCGCCGTTCCCCGGGAAGAACCCGACTGCTGAGCCGGTCGCCGAAGGCAAACCTATCGCCCAGGCCGATGGGACATGACTTTATCTCCCGCCTCAAATGGGGCACATTGCCACTTTCTGTCCAGTGCGGGAGACTGGGATCATGAACGCATATCTGCTGCTGGCCATGGCCATCGCCGCCGAGGTGGCGGCCACCACGGCACTCAAGGCCTCGGCGGGCTTCAGCCGGCTCGGGCCCAGCCTGATCGTGGTGGCCGGCTATGGTGCCGCCTTCTGGCTGCTGGGGCTGGTGATGCGCACCGTGCCGGTGGGAGTGGCCTACGCCATCTGGTCCGGCGCCGGCATAGTGCTGATCACCCTGCTGGCGGTGCTGGTCTACCGGCAGATCCCGGATCTGCCGGCGCTGATCGGCATGGGGCTCATCATCGCCGGGGTCATGGTGATCCAGCTCTGGTCCGACAGCGGCGGCCACTGACTCAGGCCAGGGCCCGCCGGGACGACCGGTAGACGCTGTCCGGAAAGCGGGCCAGCCAGGCGTGGGTCTGCTCGGCGGGCAGCGGCCGGGCGAACAGGTAGCCCTGGAACTCGTCGCAGCCGGCCTGGCGCAGGAAATCCCACTGGGCCTGGGTTTCCACCCCTTCCGCCACCACCGTCAGCCCCAGCTCCCGGCCCAGGGAGCTGATGGCCCGCACCAGTATGGCGTCGCTGGCGTCGGGCCGGCAGTTGCCCACGAAGGACTTGTCCACCTTGAGGATGTCGAGGGGAAAACGGCGCAGGTAGGCGAGCGAGGAATAGCCGGTGCCGAAGTCGTCCACCGCCAGCCGCACCCCCAGCGCCTTCAGCGCCTGCAGCTGCTCCACCGCCCTCATGTTCTTCTCCATCAGTATGCCCTCGGTCAACTCCAGCTCCAGCCGGTGGGGTGCCAGGCCGCTCAATGCCAGCGCCCGCTCCACCCGACGGCACAACCCGCCGGAGTGGAACAGCCGGGGCGACAGGTTGACCGCCACCGCCAGCTCCCGGGGCCAGGCACAGGCCAGCCGGCAGGCCCGGGCCAGCACGAACTCGGTGATGGGCTCGATCTGGCCGGTGTCCTCGGCGATGGGAATGAACACCGCCGGCGAGATGGCGCCAAATTCGGGGCTGTGCCAGCGCACCAGCGCCTCGAACGACAGCGGCCGCCCTTCACGGTCCACCTTGGGCTGGAAGTGCACGTCGATCTCGCCCCGCTCCAGCGCCCGGCGCAGCGCCGCCTCCAGCCGCAGCCGCTCCACCGCCGCCGCGTTGAGCTGGCGGTTGTAGAAACACAGCCCCGAGCGGCCGCGGGACTTGGCGGAGTACATGGCCGCGTCCGCGTGCTGCAGCAGGGTCTCCAGGCTGTCGCCGTCCACCGCCAGCAGGGCCACGCCGATGCTGCAGGTCACCAGCAGCTCGTGGCCGTCCAGCTGCAGGGGCGCGGACACCACGGCCAGCACCCGCTCCAGCGCCTGGTGCAGGCCCGCCGGCTCGCCCCGGTGCCGGAGCAGCAGCACGAACTCGTCGCCGCCGTAGCGGGCCACCGTGTCCTGGGAGCCCAGGGCGGCCTCGAGCCGCCGGGCGATGTCGATCAGCAGCCGGTCGCCGGCGGCATGGCCCAGGCTGTCGTTGATCACCTTGAAATTGTCCAGATCCACGAAGGCCAGCGCCACCTGCCCGCCCTGCCCGGCAAGCCAGCTCCGGCTCTGGGCCAGGCGCTCCGCCAGCAGGTGGCGGTTGGGCAGGCCGGTGAGCAGATCGTAGTTAGCCTGGTATTCCAGCCGCTGCTGGTAGCGCTTGCGCTCGGTGATGTCCTCGACCGTGCCCTGGTAGTAGAGCAGTTCGCCGTCCAGATCGTGCACCGCATGGGCGGTTTCGGCGATCCACAGGGTGGAGCCGTCCTGGCGGTAGACCTCGGACTCGAAGTCGCTGACGAAGCCCCGCTCGCGGATCTGCCGCTTGAACTCGTCGCGCCGGCCGGGGCTGACGTAGAGCCGGTTGCCGATGTCCTGCAGGCCGGCCATCAGGGCGGCGGTCGAGGCGTAACCATACATCTCCGCCAGGGCCTGGTTGGCGGCCAGGTAGTGGCCGTCCGGCGTGCTCTGGAACATGCCGATCACCGAGTTGTCGAACAGGCCCTGGTAGCGGGCCTCGGCCTGGGCCAGGCGGTGGCGCAACGCCACCTGCTCGTCCAGATCGCTCAGCAGGCCTTCAAGCAGGCCCCCGGGCAGGGCGCGGCCACTGTCCCTCACCCATTTGATGCGGCCGTCGCGGCAGCGCAGCCGGTATTCCAGCCGGTAGTAGCCCTGCTCCGCCAGCGCCCGGGCCAGGGCGCGCCGCACCCGCGGCCAGTCTTCCGCCATCACCAGCCGCCGGTGCAGGCCGTCCCGCCGCCCTTGCAGCCAGGCCGCCCGGTGGCCGCACAGCGCCACGCTGCCGGTGCTGACGAAGTCGGCGGGCCGGTCCAGCCCGGCGCGATAGGCCAGGCCATCCAGCCGGTTGAGCAGGGTGAGCGCGTCCGCCGCCTCGTTGCCGGCCGCGGGGATAACATCGGGCGCCGCCTGCTTCATAGGGCGCCCGAGGCCGCCAGGGCCAGCACCGGCTCCCGCCGCCCGAGGGCACCGTCCAGCCGCAGCCGCTCCTGCTCCAGCCAGCGGAACACCGCGTCCACCGCCGCCGTGCCCAGGCTGAAACAGTCGGCGGCGGACAGGCCGGCGGCATCCGCCGCCAGCAGCCGGCCGCGCAGGGCCGAGACGAAGGCCTGCACCGCCTGCCGGGCCGCGTCCACCTCGGCGCCCCGGTCGCCGGCGGCCTGGGCCAGCAGCGATTCGGCCCGCCCGGTGAGGAACAGCAGCCGCACCCGGGCCACCGGCGGACAATAGCGCCGCGCCGCCACCGAGCAGCCCAGGGCCCGGGCCTGGCCCAGGCATTCCGCCAGGGCGGGCAGGCGGTGGCCGAAGTTGCGCTCGCTGTTGCCCTCGCCGGGCAGCACCCCGGGCTGCTCGATACGGGCCTCGGCCACCGCCGCCAGCCATTCGAGCAGCACCGACACCAGCCGGCAGTGGGCCTGGAAATTCTGCTCCGGGGTGCTGGCCGCCAGACCCTGCACCAGGGCCTGCCACTGCCGCTGCAGCGCCGTTACCTGGTCCCGGCCGAAGCAGCAGTAGCGCTCCCGCTGCTCCCGCTCGCCGTGGGCCAGCAGCGCCTGGAAGTGGCGTTCCACCGCCTGTTGCCTGGCCGGCAGCCGGCGGGCAAAGCCCTGATCGCCGGCCAGCCAGGCACCGCTCATGCCCCTGTGCTGCTGCACCTCGGCCACCAGCGCCACCAAATCGGCGGCGCAGTCGAGCCCTTCCCGGGCCCGCTGCGGCAACCGCCAGGCCTGTAGCCTCCGCCGGCGCCAGCCCCACCACAGACCGCCCAGCAGGGCGGTCGCCAATACCCCGATAATCATGCTGTTCATCCCGGCCTCACTCATAGCGGTAGCTCGCCACCCGCTCCTTGAGCCGGGCAACCAGTTGTTCCAGATAACGGGCCAGCTCGCTGCTCTCGCTCACCCGGCGGGCGTTGCCGTCGGCCAGCTCCGCCACCTTCTGGTTGTCGATGGCAATCTGCTCCCCCGCCACGCTCTGGCCGGCGTTGGCCTCGGCGATCTCCTGCATGCGGCTGAGCGACGACAGCGCCGCCCGTTCGATGGAGGCGAGCGCCTCCGCCGCCTCCGCCGCCTGGCGAGCGCTCTGCTTCGACTTGTCGTCGGCCGCCTGCACCACCTGGGTCAGGTAGCCGGCCTTGTGCTGGACGTCGCCGATCAGGGCATTGATATCGCTGGTGGCGCTGGTGGTACGCTCCGCCAGCTGGCGCACCTCGTCGGCCACCACCGCGAAACCGCGGCCGGCCTCCCCGGCCCGGGCCGCTTCGATGGCGGCGTTGAGCGCCAGCAGGTTGGTGCGCGCCGCTATCTCGGCGATGATGGTGGCGATGGAGCCGATCTTGCGGGAGCCGTCGGCCAGGGCGGCGGCGGCACCGGCGGCCTCGCTCACGTCCCGGGCCAGGCCGTGCATCGACTGATCCACCGCGCTCACCAGGCCGGCGCCCTGGCGCGCCTCGGCCACCGCCATGTCCGCGGCCCGCGCCGCCTCGGCGGCGCCGTCCCGGGTGCCGGCCAGGCTGGTGATCAGCTCCTCCAGGGTGGCGGCGGCCGACACCGTGGTGTCGCGCTGGGCGCGTACCCCCTCCTCGCCGGCGGCGGCATTGAGCGTCGCCTCCGCCGCCACGCTGTGCAGTTCGTCCGCCGCCCGGCCCAGCTCGAGCAGCACGCCGGAAAAGCCCCGTATGGCACCGTTCAGCTGCTCCGCCACCGGGGTGAAGTCGTTTTCGCGGGCCGTCGGCAACCGCGCCGTCAGTCGCCCGTCCTCCAGCTCGGCGGCGAAGCCGGCCAGCTCCTGCAATCCGCGGCGGTACTGGCGCCATAGCAGCAGGGCCGCCGCCAGGCCCGCCAGCGCCAGCAGCACCGCCAGGGCGGCGGTGGTGGCCGACGGCAGCGCCCAGTACAACACCAGGCCCAGGGCCGGACCGCCCCAGGCCGCCACCAGCCAGCGCGCCAGGGCGCCTTGCCGCCCCTGGCTCCGCGTCCCCGCAACAGGGCGCTCCAGCAACTTGTCCATGTTTTCTCCTTAAGCCCCAGGCTGTCTCTCGCCACTAATCCCATGGGGGTAACACCATAGAGTTAGCTGGCTTAAGCAATAATTGCGCCAGCTCCCGCCAGAGGCGGTGAACCGGCCGGGGCGGGCTGAGGATGGGGAAAGCCGGGGCCCGGGCCGGCGCCGAATGCCTCCCCCGGGTGCAGGGTCGGCAGCCCCTCGCCCCGGATGAGTGCAATACAAGGGCGGGCGCCGGCTTCATCACCCCCCGGCCGGACGCGCCATGGATAAACGGGGAGCATGGCTGGCGGCCTTGTCACAAATCTGTCATGGTGACGTTCTACCCTCGGCCAAGGATCCATTTAGAAGGACATTGCGATGATCTTGTGCGGACACAGAGGCGTGGCCAGCCTGGCCCCGGAAAACACCCTGGCCGGCCTGCGAAAGGCCGCCGAGCTGGGCCTCTCCTGGGTGGAGATAGACGTACAGCTGACCAAGGACGAAAAGGTGGTGGTGATCCACGATGAAAAGGTCAACCGCTGCAGCGACGGCAAGGGCAAGCTGCGCAAGTACGCCTGGGACGAGCTGCGCAAACTGGATGCGGGCAGCTGGTTCGACCCGGCTTTCGCGCAGGAGCGCATCCCAAAACTCAAGGACTACCTGGCCCTGGCCCGGGAGCTCGGCATCAGGGTCAACGTCGAGCTCAAGGTGTACGACAAGGACGACGCCGGCCGGCTGTGCCGCAAGGTCAGCAAGCTGATTGACAAGCACGGGGTCGACAAGGACAGCCTGCTGTTCTCCAGCTTCGATCCCGACTGCCTGCGCTACCTGCAGGTGCTGCAGCCGGAGGTACCCCGCGGCCTGCTGGTGGAGCATATCCCCGACGACTGGCAGCAACAGTTGGAGCAGCTCGAATGCGCCGCCCTGCACTGCAACTACCGCTACCTGAGCCGGGAGCAGGCCGAGGCGGTCAAGGCCGCCGGCTACCGGCTGCACTGCTACACCGCCAACACCCCGGACAAGGTGAAAGATTTTCCCGCCTGGGGCGTGGACATGCTGTTCACCGACAAGCCCCAGGACTACCTGGACGCGGGCTGGTCCGCCGGCTGAGCCCGAACACGGGGCGGCGCCCCTGCGCCCCCCTCCGGTTTCAGGGCGTCGACCATTTCTCCAGCAGGATATTGATAAAGAGATCCGCCGCCGGAGTGATGCTGGTATGGGTCCGCCTGACCACCCCGATCACCCGTTTGATCGGAGCCCCCCGCAACGGCCGGCAGGTGAGCATGGAGCTGTCGTTGCTCGGCATCGCCAGTTGCGGTATCACCGCTATCCCCAGCCCCATTTCCACCAGCCCCAGCGACGTCGACAGGTGCTGCACCTCGTAAAAGCCGTTCAGCCTGACATGGCTTTCCACCAGGGCGCTGTCCAGCAGGGTTCGGTTGCCGCTGTCCTTGCTGACGGTGATGAGCTTGTGGGGCTCCATGTCCGCCCAGCCGATGTCCTGCTGTTGCGCCAGGGGGTGATCCCGCCGGATGCAGACCACGAAGGGATCGTCCAGCAGGTGGGTAAAGCTGACCTCCGGATACTGGGCAATCGCCATGTTGATACCGAAATCCGCGTCCCCGCGGATCACGCACTCCAGCCCCTCATTGGCGCTAACGTCGAGGATCTTGATGCGAATACCGGGGTAAAGCTGGTTAAACTCGCGGATCACGCCGGGCAGGAAATAGAAGGCCGCGGTCGGTATGCAGGCGATGGTGACCTTGCCTTTCTGGTGGGTGGCCATTTCCTTGATGCCCAGCACCGACAGCTCGAAATCCTCCAGCATGCGGCGCGCCTTGGGCAGGAATTCCCGCCCGGCCGGGGTCAGCCAGGTCTTGCGGGTGGTGCGCTCGAACAAGGGCGTGCCCAGTATCGCCTCCAGCCGCTGCATGCGCCGGCTCAGCGCTGGCTGGGACAGGTGCACGAATTCCGCCGCCTCATGGAAGTTGCCGCCCTCGGCCACCCGGATAAAGATCGCCAGGTCCTTGAATTCAATCTGGTGCATAGGCCATTAATGCAATAAACAAATCAATACCCGATTTTCTTTGCATTTGATGCAAATGTCAAAAACGTGACAACCTTCCCCCCAAGAAAGCAACCAGTGGGAAACAACCATGTCACAATCCATTTCCTGTATCATCATGCGCGGCGGTACCTCCCGGGGACCCTACCTCAAGCTCAGCGAGCTGCCCGCGAACCGTGATGACTGCGCCCTGATGCTGCAGAAGATCATGGGCTCCGGCCATGAACTGCAGCTGGACGGTATCGGCGGCGGCAACAGCCTGACCAGCAAGGTCGCCATGGTCGGAGTCTCCACCGACCCCGCCGCCGACGTGGATTACCTCTTCGCCCAAGTAGGAGTCAAAGAGCACAGCGTGGATTTTTCCCCCAATTGCGGCAACATGCTGGCGGGGGTAGCCCCCTTCGCCATCGAAACCGGCCTGGTGGCCGCCGGCTCGCCCGTCACCCTGGTACGGATCCGCAACCTCAACACCAACAAGATCATTCATGCCCAGGTGGCGACGCCGAATGGCAAGATCAGCTACGAAGGCGATGCCCTGATCAGCGGTGCCCCCAACCCGGCGGCGCCGATCAAGCTGACCTTTCTGGATGTACAGGGTGCCAAGACCGGCCGACTGTTTCCCACCGGCCGGGTCACTGATACCATCGACGACATCGCCGTTACCTGTATTGATGCCGCCACCCCCTGCGTACTGATCCGGGCCCGGGATTTGGGCAAGACCGGCTATGAATCCCCCGCCGAACTCGACCAGGATACGGTGCTGCTGGCCAGGATCGAGCACATCCGTCGCCAGGCCGGGCAACTGATGGGCATGGGCGACGTCAGCAACCAGGTGATCCCCAAGCCGGTGCTGCTGGCCCCCGCCCGCCATGGCGGTGATATCCACGCCCGCTACTTCGTGCCCCACAGTTGCCACAAGGCACTGGCGGTGACCGGCAGTATCGCCATCGCCACCGCCTGTGGCATCGAAGGCTCCGTCGCCTCGGGGCTGACGCCCGCTTCCGCGGCGGCCACCATCAGCATCGAGCACCCCTCGGGCATGCTGGAGCTGGAAATCAACAAGAACGATGACGAGGAGCACAGCATTACTGCCGTGTCCCTTATCCGCACGGCCCGCAAGATACTGAGCGGCACCATTTTTCTACCCTGAATAATGTGGCCATCACTAACCAGGCAAACTCACCATAGGAAGGTCAATCATGAAAAAACTGAAGATGTTATTGAGTGCCACCCTGCTGGCCGGCACCTGCACCCTCTCGGCACCCTTACTGGCGCAAGCCCTGCCCTCGACCATCAACTGGACCATCCCCTTCGGGGTCGGCGGCGGCACCGACGTCTGGGCCCGCTTCATGTCGCCCCACCTGACCAAACAGTTGCCCGGCTCACCGACCCTGGTGATCAAAAACGTGCCCGGCGGCGGCTCCATCACCGGCACCAACTTGTTCTACATGCGGGCCAAAGACAACGGCAGCGAGATGCTGGGCATTTCCGCTTCCACCCTCTATCCCTATATGCTGGGTGATTCCCGGGTTCGCTACGACTTCGACAAATGGACCCCGATCATGGCCTCTCCCACCGGCGGCGTGGTCTATATCCAGCCCGGTCTCGGGGTCAGCACCGGCAAGGATCTGGGCAAGCTGGCCGGCGTGACCCTGCCCTTTGCCGCCCAGGGGCCCACCCAGCTGGAGTTGCCGGTGATGCTGGCGCTCGACCTGCTCGGCCTGGATCTGCGGCCGGTATTCGGCATGACCAGCCGGGGCGAAGGCCGGCTGGCATTCGAACGGGGCGAGGCCAAGATCGACTTCCAGACCACGTCCGCCTATATCAACTCGGTCACCGACCTGGTGAACAGCAACAAGGCGGTGCCCCTGTTCTCCCTCGGCATCATCAACGACGAAGGCCAGGTGATCCGCGACCCGGCCTTCCCGGATATCCCGACCTTCGAAGAGGTCTATAAGGAATACAGGGGCGAAGAGCCAACCGGCATGCAGTACGACGCCTACCACAAGTTTCTGACCGCCGGCTTTGCCCTGCAGAAAGTGCTGCTGGTGCCCAAGGACATTCCCGCGCCCATGAAACAGGAGCTGCTGCTGGCGGTGGATCGCATGGTCGAGGATGAAGCCTTCCAACGGGATGCGGTCGAGCAGATAGGTCCCTATCAGAACCTGATCGGCGCCGTGGTGGAAGTGCACCTCAAGCAGGCGGTGAACATGACGCCGGAGCTGCAAGCCTGGGTCAAGGACTGGTTGAAGTCCAAATTCAATGTGTCGGTGGAATAAGCCGGCCTGATCCGGCCGCAAGGAGCTAACCTCATGAACGAATTACTGGCAGCACTGGGCCAGATACTCACCGTCGTGCACCTCAGTTATCTGGTGCTGGGGGTGGTGATCGGCCTGATCATCGGGATCATTCCCGGCCTGGGCGGTATCGCTGGCATGTCCCTGCTGCTTCCCTTCCTCTATGGCATGGAGCCGTCCGTCGGTCTGGGCATGCTGATGGGACTGGTCGCGGTGGTGCCCACCGGCGATACCTTCACCTCGGTACTGATGGGCATTCCCGGCTCCAGCGCTTCCCAGGCCACGGTCATGGACGGTTTTCCCCTCGCCAAGCAGGGCCAGGCGGCCAGGGCATTGTCCGCCGCCTTCACCTCCTCGCTGATCGGCGGGGTGGCGGGGGCCATCATCCTCAGCGGCTTTATCATAGTGGCGCGGCCACTGGTGCTGTCGTTTTCCTCGGCGGAGCTGTTCATGCTCACCCTGCTGGGGCTGAGCGTGGTCGCCGCCCTTTCCGGCGGCAGCCTGTTCAAGGGCCTGGCCGCCTGTGGCGTCGGCCTGCTGGTGGGCACCATAGGCGCGGCCCCGGCCACCGGGGAGTTCCGCATGACCCTGGGCATCGACTATCTGTACGACGGCATTCCCCTGGTGGTGGTGGGACTGGGCATCTTCGCCCTGCCCGAAATCATCGAGCTGCTGATCCGCAACAAGTCCATCTCCGGCAAGGGCAACAGCCTCGGCAGCGGCTGGGGGCAGGGCGTCAAGGACGTGTTCAGGAACCTGCCGCTGGTGGGCAAGTGCTCGGTGTTCGGCAGCCTGGTCGGCGCCATCCCCGGCCTGGCCGGCTCGGTGGTGGACTGGATGACCTACGGCTTCGCCATGCAGTCGAGCAAGGACAAGGCCAACTTCGGCAAGGGAGACATACGTGGCGTCATCGCCCCCGAGTCCGCCAACAACGCCTGCGCCAGCGGCAGCATGATCCCCACGCTGCTGTTCGGCGTGCCCGGCTCGGGCACGGCGGCGGTGTTCCTCGGCGGCATGCTGCTGCTCGGCATCCAGCCCGGCATCTCCATGGTGGGCTCCAACCTGAGCCTGACCTACACCATCGTCTGGTCCCTGGCCCTGGCCAATATCCTCGGCGCCCTGCTCTGCCTGGGGCTGGCCTCGCCGGTGGCCATGCTCACCCGGATCCCGTTCTCGCGCATGGCCCCGGTGCTGCTCACCCTGATCCTGTTCGCCGCCTACCAGGCCACCCAGAGCCTGGGCGACTTCGTGGTGCTGGCCGTCATCGCCACCCTGGGGATCTTGCTGAAAAGCGCCAACTGGTCGCGCCCGGCCTTCCTGATCGGCTTCGTGCTGGCGGCCGGTGCCGAGAACTACTTCTTCCAGAGCATCCAGTTCTACGGTTACGGCTGGATGCAGCGCCCCGGTGTGCTGATCATCGCCGGCCTGATCCTGCTCAGCATCATAGTGCCCTTGATCCGCAAGCGTCTGGCAGCCAGGTCGCAGCCACAGGAAGACTCACAGGAACAGCCGGCCCGCGCGCCGCTGAACCGGCTGGACGGTGCCATCATCGCCCTGCTGCTCGTCGTCTGCGCCATTGCCCTGTTCGATGTGTGGGGACGGTCAGAGCTGACCCGGGCCTTCCCGCTGTTCGCCATCCTGCTCACCGCCGGCTCGGCACTGGCGCTGGTTTTCGGTTCGCGCCGACGTGCAGCCGAACCCGGCACCGGCAGCCAGCGGGTTGGCCGTGAGCTGCTCTACATCAGCCTGTTCCTCGGCGTTGCCCTGCTCTATTTCACCCTGGGCTTTATCAGCACCTCGGTGATCTTCACCCTGCTGTTCCTGCGCCTGTTCGCCGGCTCCCGCTGGCGACTGTCGGGCACGGTGGCGGCGGGACAGCTGCTGTTCCTGGTGGGCATCGGCAAGGCCATGAGCATCGACTACCCCGCCGGCCTGCTGGATCCCTACCTGCTGAGCCTGATCAACCTGTAACCCTGGCGGGGCTCCCCGAGCCCCGCCTTATTCAACAAAAGGACCTCATCGTGCTTGAACACTACCGCAACCAGGCCGCCGAGCGTGCCGCCGACGGCCTGGCCCCCCTGCCCCTGAACGCCACCCAGGTGGCCGCCCTGGTTGAACACCTCAAGAACCCACCCGCCGGCGAAGCATCCTTCCTTTATGAACTCCTTTCCACCCGGATCCCCCCCGGGGTCGACGAAGCCGCCTATGTGAAGGCCGGTTTCCTCGCCGCCGTGGCCAAGGGTGAGGTGAGCTCGCCCGTGGTCTCCCCCGAGCAGGCCACCGAGCTGCTGGGCACCATGCAGGGCGGCTACAACATCCAGCCGCTGATCGAACTGCTCGACGTCGCCGCCCTGGCGCCCATCGCCGCCCAGGCCCTGTCCCACACCCTGCTGATGTTCGATGCCTTCCACGACGTGGCCGACAAGGCCAAGGCCGGCAACGTCCACGCCCAGCAGGTGCTGCAGTCCTGGGCCGACGCCGAGTGGTTCCTGGGCCGTCCCGCCCTGGCCGACAAGATCACCCTGACCGTGTTCAAGGTGCCCGGTGAAACCAACACCGATGACCTGTCCCCGGCCCAGGACGCCTGGTCCCGTCCCGACATCCCGCTGCATGCCCTGGCCATGCTGAAGAACGCCCGTCCCGGCATCGCCCCCGACGAAGACGGCGTGGTCGGCCCGATCACCGCCATCAACGCGCTCAAGGAAAAAGGCTTCCCCCTGGCCTACGTGGGCGACGTGGTCGGCACCGGCTCCAGCCGCAAGTCCGCCACCAACTCCGTGCTCTGGCACATGGGTGACGACATCCCCTTCGTGCCCAACAAGCGCGCCGGCGGCGTGTGCATCGGCGGCAAGATCGCCCCCATCTTCTTCAACACCATGGAAGATGCCGGCGCCCTGCCCATCGAGTGCGACGTGACCAAGCTCAATACCGGCGACGTCATCGACATCTACCCCTATGAGGGCAAGATCTGCCGCCACGGCAGCGACGAGGTGCTGGCCGAGTTCAGACTCAAGACCGAGGTGCTGCTCGACGAAGTGCGCGCCGGCGGCCGCATCCCGCTGATCATCGGCCGCGGCCTGACCGACAAGGCCCGCGCCGAACTGGGCCTGGGCCACTCCGAGGTATTCAAGCGCCCGGCCGACGTGGCCGACTCCGGCAAGGGCTACACCCTGGCCCAGAAGATGGTGGGCAAGGCCTGCGGCGTGGCGGGCGTGCGCCCCGGCCAGTACTGCGAGCCCAGGATGACCACCGTCGGCTCCCAGGACACCACCGGCCCCATGACCCGGGACGAACTGAAGGACCTGGCCTGCCTCGGCTTCTCCGCCGACCTGACCATGCAGTCGTTCTGCCACACCGCCGCCTATCCCAAGCCGGTGGACGTGGTCACCCACCACACCCTGCCCGACTTCATCATGAACCGGGGCGGCGTGTCCCTGCGCCCGGGCGACGGCGTCATCCACTCCTGGCTGAACCGCATGCTGCTGCCCGACACCGTGGGCACCGGCGGTGACTCCCACACCCGTTTCCCCATCGGCATCTCCTTCCCGGCGGGCTCCGGCCTGGTGGCCTTCGCCGCCGCCACCGGGGTGATGCCGCTGGACATGCCCGAGTCGGTGCTGGTGCGCTTCAAGGGCGAAATGCAACCCGGCATCACCCTGCGCGACCTGGTGCACGCCATTCCCTACTACGGCATCAAGCAGGGCCTGCTGACCGTGGCCAAGGAAGGCAAGATCAACGAATTCTCCGGCCGGGTGCTGGAAATCGAGGGCCTGCCCCAGCTGAAGGTGGAGCAGGCGTTCGAGCTGGCCGATGCCACCGCCGAGCGCTCCGCCGCCGGCTGTACCATCAAGCTGGACCAGGAGCCGATCGCCGAGTACCTGAACTCCAACATCGTGATGCTGAAGTGGATGATCGCCGAAGGCTACGGTGACCGGCGCACCCTGGAGCGGCGCATCAAGGGCATGGAAGAATGGCTGGCCAACCCGGAGTTGCTGGCGGCGGACGCCGATGCCGAGTACGCCCATGTGCTGGAAATCGACATGAGCGAGATCAAGGATCCCATCCTGTGCGCGCCCAACGATCCGGACGACGCCCGCCTGCTGTCCGAGGTGCAGGGCGAGCAGATTGAAGAGGTGTTCATCGGCTCCTGCATGACCAACATCGGCCACTTCCGCGCCGCCGGCAAGCTGCTCGACAAGTACAAGGGCCAGCTGCCGACCCGGCTGTGGGTGGCGCCGCCGACCAAGATGGACAAGGACCAGCTGACCGCCGAGGGCTACTACGGCATCTTCGGCCGGGTCGGTGCCCGCATCGAGATCCCGGGCTGCTCCCTGTGCATGGGCAACCAGGCGCGGGTGGCGGACAACAGCACCGTGGTGTCCACCTCCACCCGCAACTTCCCCAACCGCCTGGGCAAGGGTGCCAACGTCTACCTGGCGTCGGCCGAGCTGGCGGCGGTGGCGGCGATCCACGGCAAGCTGCCGACGGTGGCGGAGTACCTGGAGTACGCCCAGGAGCTGAACGCCACGGCGGCGGACACCTACCGCTACCTGAACTTCGACGAGCTGGACAGTTACCTGGAGAAGGCCGATACCGTGATCTTCCAGCAGGCCATCTAAACGCCTCCTCGGAACACGCTGAACCAAAGCCAGTCCTCGGGCTGGCTTTCTCTACTTGATGAAAAAGTCGTCTGTTTCACAGGCATGAGTCGGACAAAGGGCCAGCTCCGCCGACACGCTTCAAGCACATCCCTGTGTCGCTCGGCACATGCCGAATGTCGCGGAAACCGTCGGTATCGCCGCGCTGCGACTTGTCACTGGCAACTCGGTCGCGACGATACCTCCGGTGCAAGGCGCTTCGCGCCCCCTGGCATGTGACGGTCGGCGGAGTCGTTCCCTTTGTCCGTCTGTTTTGGAACTAGCGTTGCCTGTTCAGGTAAGTCCGAAGCTTTGTCAGCAGTCTGCAAAAGCCAGCCCGGAGGCTGGCTCTTTGACAAGGGGGGTTTAAGCCGGTGCCGGCCTGACCCGCCTCACCATGACGTCCCGGTAATCCCCTTACACCTCCCGCTCGAACAACTCCCCAAGCCGTACCTTGTAGGCTTCCCGGATATGGTTGCGGGCGGCCTGCTCCGCCGCCGCCGCGTCACGCCGCTCGATGGCATCCACGATTCCGTAACTCCCGAGCGAAGACATCTCGCATCCAGGCGCCTCATCAATCAAATTTTTAGTATAAAAAATAAAAATATGAAAAAATTCATCCAAAAAAACCTTCTCTCACAAATCTACCGATCAGGGAAATTCGGCATAAAATGACAATTTCGTGATCAAAGCCAACAAAATAAATATTCCACAATGAAAAGTAAATGGTATGTTAATGCCATACCGCACTGCATACAACAGGGCCACCGACAAGGACACGGATACGTCCAGGCCCTGCCGTTGCCGAACCCCGGGCGCCAGCTCCGGCCGGCACCGCAGACACCCACTTTGTTAATGGATGAAAAAGTGATGCTCAGCAGAATCAGCCTTATCGGCACGGCTCACCGCCGTCGCCTCGCGCCGTTCACCACCACAACGCGCTCGCCGGACAAGGATAACGACCCGACCAGCGCCGCCCAGCCCTTCATATAAGGGCACGAGCACCAGTATCGGATGCCCCGGCGGGAACTCCCCTGGCCGCCGGGCTCCACTCCCGATGTAACGACATCGACGGATTCAACCTGATCCGCGGCTGTTGCCGCCTGCTTTCCGGCCCCGGAAGACCCGCTTTCGCCTACTGTCGGGCCTGACGGTTACCGCCGGTAATCGGCGGCAACAACGGCGGCTCGGATCATCGCAACCTGAGAGTAAAGGAGATAAGTAATGACAAGGAAACATCTGCTGGTAGGACTGCTGGTCGCAGGGACCACGACCTCCGCCATGGCAGAAATCAGTTGGGAAGGCAACAAGGGCCGCCTGAGTCTGGGCGGCGATGTGGAGTTCGACATCAACGCCGCCAACAAGCAGGAAGACAGCAACCTGTATCTGAACGACGGTCGCAACGACCGCTGGGATCAGACCGGCCGGCTGCTGATCGACATCTCCGGGGAGCGGGTCGCCGACTCCGGCGCCTATGCCAGGATCAAGGCCCAGCCCACCCTGGGCAGCAGCGGCGGTGTGGGCTCGGACGACGCCTGGTTCGCCTTCGGCCGCAGCGACGTGGGCGAGATGAAGATCGGCCGCTTCGAGGCGCTGGACTTGTTCCCCCTGGGCCAGGACGTGTTCGTGGAACACTCCGGCGACACCTCCTCCGGCCTCTACACCGACGGCTCCGCCTACCTGTACATGGCCAAGGAAGCCCGCGGTCGGGCCGGCGACGCCGGTCACGTCATGGTCAGCCGCCAGTTGGGCGATGTTTACCTGGAGCTGGCTACCCTGTTCGGCGATCGCAGCGACCTGTTCACCGAGGTCGACGGCGCCCGCCGTTACCACGGCCATGAACTGACCAAGGAGAAGGACTCCATCGTGGTGCGGCCGGCGCTGCGCTGGCAGGCCGGCGACTTCAGCTGGGCGCTGGGCGCCGAGCACAACCTGGTGGAAGACGCCATCCTCGACGCCGAAGGCCGCAAGGTGGCCCGCCGCACCGGTTACGGCACCACCTTCGGCTGGCAGTCCGGTCTGATCAAGGCCAACCTCAACGCCGCCTATCTGGATGCCCTGAACGAAGAGAACCTGACCCTGGGCGCCAACGTGCTGTTCGACAAGTTCGGCCTGGGCTATATCTACGGTCGCAACAAGATAGACGAGGCCGCCGCCGGCTACGAGTACCTCGAAGGTACCCAGAAGAGCAACACCGTCTATACCTCCTACCGGTTCGACAACGTGCTGGATCTGGACAACTTCAACATCCTGCTCGGCGCCTACTGGTCCGACTTTGATGTGGAAGAGTCCACCGTCGCCACCGACCGCTACGGCGCCCGGGTGCGTTTCAAATACCTCTTCTAAGCCAAAAGCAGGGGGCAACCCCTGCTTTTCTGAGCAACATATCCTGGGGCCATGCCACCCAAACACCACCACCAGTCACGGATAACAATTCTTCGCTCAGTTGTTACAGACCAGCTTCGCTGAGACCTTGCACCAGCCCTCAACAAGGCTCCACCCTCCGCAAAAACACGGCCAGGCTGGGCGCCAACACCCCGATGCGGCCCTTGCCCAGGCGCTCCAGCAGTACCTCGCCGCTGTCGTTGTCCAGGGTCACCAGGCGTTGCTCGTCCCGGCAGCTGGCCAGAAACCAGCTGGCCGGCAGGCCCAGCTTTCTCAGCATCAACTGATGGCCTATCTGGTTCTGCTGCAGCCGCTCGAAGTCGTCCTGGTTCCAGGGCTGCAGCAGGGTGAGGAAGAGCCCCTTGAAACACACCGGCAGGTTGCCGGCGAAATAATGACCGAAAAAGGCGTCGAGGGCGGGATGCACCGGCATTGCCAGGGCGGTGGCCAGGTTATCGAAGCCGCCCGGCTCGTGGCGCTCCCAGGGGCGCCAGGCTACCCGACCATCGATGGCCGGCGGCAGCTCCGCCGGCGACGGATAGGCGGGATCATGCTCCACCAGGGGGAGGCCGCCGTGCCGCCGCACCCGCTCGAACAAGGCAGCCAGGGCCACCACCACTTGATCTTGCATGCCAAAGTCCCACAATAAGGCCAGAAAGCCGCATCTTATCAACCGGAACCCGAAATGACACCCGAGCAGAAGTACCAGAACAGCCAGGCGCTGGACGCCCTCCCCCTCGGCAAGCAAAGCAGCTATGTGTGTGAATACGATCCCGCCCAGCTGCAGCCCGTGCCCCGCAGCCTGAACCGGGACGATCTCGGCCTAGAGGCCGGCGCCCTGCCCTTCGGCGGCGAGGATCTGTGGAACCTGTACGAACTGTCCTGGCTCAACAACAAGGGCAAGCCGGTGGTGGCCATGGGCGAGGTGCACATACCGGCCACCAGCACCAACCTGATCGAGTCCAAGTCGTTCAAGCTCTACCTGAACAGCTTCAACCAGAGCCGCTTCGACAGCCTGGAAGAAGTCGCCGACCTCCTCACCCGGGATCTGTCCCTCTGTGCCCAGGGCCAGGTCAAGGTCCGGCTGTACGAGCTGGCCGCCGCACCGGCCCAGTTCGGGGTGCTGCCCGGCGACTGCATCGACGATCTCGACGTCGAAATAGACCGCTACCAACCCGACGAATCCCTGCTCGCCGACGCCATCGAGGAGGAAGAAGTGCAGGAAACCCTGCATTCCCACCTGCTCAAGTCCAACTGCCTGGTGACCGGCCAGCCGGACTGGGGCAGCGTGATGATCCGCTATCAGGGTCCCCGCATCCGCCGGGAGGCGCTGCTGCGCTATCTGGTGTCCTTCCGCCAGCACAACGAGTTCCACGAACAGTGCGTGGAGCGCATCTTCATGGATCTGATGCACCACTGCCGGCCCAAGGAACTGACGGTCTACGCCCGCTACACCCGTCGCGGCGGCCTGGACATCAACCCCTACCGCAGCAACGTGGCCGGCAAGGCCGCCAATGTCCGCCTGCTGCGCCAGTAAGCCCCCGGGCGGCAGTCCGATGCCGCCCGGATCGCGCCCCGGGCTGGACTCCCTCCGGCCGGCTCCGTAAACTGCCTTGTTATCCGTGTTGTTTCGGTACTCTTTATCGTGATCTTTTCTGTCGCCGTCCTGGTATCGCATCTGGCGGGTGCGCCGCCGCTGTCGCCATACCAACCCGAGCCCAACGAGTTGCTTCGGGCGCGACAGCTTATGCTGAGCCGGCCCAACGAATGCGTGGCGCTCACCAACTACTTTCTGCAACGCAAGGAAGTCGATCCGGCGCAGATGATCAACTCGCGCCAGGACTTCGACCATCAGGAACTGGCCCGGCTCTACCGCACCCGGGAGCAGAGCCTGGCCGCCTGGCAGATCCAGGCCCTGTGCCAGGCCAACGAAGGGCTGCTGCTGCCCGCCGATGCCAGCATCAACCAGGCCATCGAACTGGCCAGGCGCCATCACCAGCCCGAACAGCAGGCCACCGGTCTGCTGCTCAAGGCCAAGCTGTCCCTGGCCCGGCAGCAGCCCGAGCAGGCCCAGGCACAGCTGGACGAAGCCGCCGCCCTGCTCGGGCCCGAGGCCGCCGCCCCGCTGTACGACGCCCTGCAACTGCTGCAGGCCGGCACCCTGCTTCACCTGCACCGTTTCGACGAAGCCCGCCAGGCCTTCGAACAGATCCGCCGGCAGGCCCTGCAACAGGGAGACGCCCTGCAGCAGGCCTGGGCCAACTACCTGTTGGGCGAATATTATCAATGGCTGCAGCAGGGCGAACTGGCCCTGGCCCATTACGTGGAAACCCTGGATCTGCTGAGCAAGCGCCGCCAGTACTACCTCAAGGCGATGGCGGCGGACAAGGCGGCCAGCCTGTACGCCGCCCTGGGGGAGGCCGACAAGGCGGTCCAGTATGCCAGCCTGGCCACCACCGAGTTCGAGCTGCTGGGCAACCCGCCCCTGTTGATCGGCTCCCTGCTCAACCTGGGCCGGGTCACCCGTGCCGGCAACGATGCCAACCTGGCCCTGGTGTATTTCTTCAACGCCCTCGACCTGGTCAAACTCCAGGGCGATGCCGAGCTGATGGCCCGGCTGCACCTGGAAATCGGCCATGCCTACCTGCTGCTGCAATCCTTCGACGAGGCCCGCCATTACCTGGGCCTGGCCCGTTCCGCCTTCGAACGCAGCCAGGACATTCCCCGCCAGATAGATACCCTGCTGCAACTGGGCCGGCTGCATCTGGCCCAGCAGGAAACCGGCCTGGCCCTGTTGCAGCTGGAGCGGGCCAAACAGCTGGCCGAGCAGCGGGATGACGTGCCCCGGCTCATCGAAATTCATCACCAACTGGCGCAGTTGTTCGAGAGCAGCGGCAACATGAGCCAGGCCCTGGTGCACCACAAGGCCTTCCACGCCTATTTCGAACGGGCCAGCCGGCTCAACCGGCTGCTGACCCAGAGCCTGGTGCAGGGCAACGATCTGCAGTTGCAGCAGGAACGGGAGCTGACCGAACTGCGCCGGCAGGGCGAGGATCTGCAGCAGGACCGGCAACGCTTCGCGCTGCTGGCGGCCAGCCTGAGCCTGATCGCCCCCCTGCTGCTCTACGGCATGATCCGCAACCATATCCGCAGCCGCCGGCTGCAGCACGACAACAAGGAACTGAACCGGCTCCTGCTGCTCGAGCCGAGAACCAACCTGCCCAATTGGCGCCAGTTGATGCAGCGGCTGCCCCAGGAGATGGCCAAGCGCCAGCAGCGCTCCGAACAATGGTATCTGAACGAAGCCGAAGCTCAGCCCTTCAACGACAAGATTTACTACTTCCTGCTCCATGTCCCCTTCATGGTCGACCTGAGCGAGCGGGTCGGCCTGGAGCATGCGGCCGCCATCCAGAAGAAACTGGGCGATTATCTGCAGGGACGCATCCATCCCAAGGCCCGGATCTACGATCTGCGGGAAGGCCAGTTCATCTATGTCATCTCCCAGCGCCAGGTGGTCGACCTGAACCAGACTCTATCGAGTCTTGAACGGATGTTTACGGAATTTCCCTGCCAATTTGAGCTTGATCGACGTCTGGCCATCGGTATCATCGGACACCCGTTCCTGCCCAAAGCCCCGCACGCCCTGGACGATATGCGGCTGGGCGATATCCTGTATCTGGCCATGGCCGCCGCCCTCCAGCTGGCGGAGCGCACCGGCGAGCAGGCCTGGGTGGAACTGCTGGCGGTCGACTGCCAGCAGGCGGCATTTTTTAACGGCGAAATACGCCACTGTTGCATACAGGCTATCCTGAAAGGACTGGTCAAGGTCAACAGTTCCCATAAGAAACAACAGATTGACTGGCATGCCCTGGCTCCCGAGCCGGCAGCCCCGATATAATGTCAAAGGCCCGCCTGCGCTAGGCTGTAAGGGTAAACAATGGACAATCTCAACGATAAGCAGATGTTAAAGGAATTGACATCGGTTATTGACAAGCTGGGTGATGTGCTTGCCGATCTGCAACGGCAGGAAAACCTGGCGACGCTCCATCATGCCCAACAGGCGAGCCATGAACAGAACAACGGCATCTGGCAAAAGCTGTTTGTCGGCCAGCCCAGGTCCACGCCCCCCTCGCCTTCGGCGAGCGACCTGACCAGGCTGCTGGCGGATTTTGAGCACCTGCTTGGCCGCTTGCGCCACCAGCAGGGGCAGTTGCACCGGCTGCAACAGTTCAATGGCCAGAAGTTGCAGCAGGTGGCGCAGGCGCTGCAGCAGTCGCCCTTCACCCCCGCCCGGGCCAGGGCGTTGCTGGCCGAACTCGCCCGCCTCGACGGCGGCGCCCATCAGGGCCTGCTCTGGCAACTGCTGGACTGCTACCAGGAGTCCCTCCGGCTCTGTCTCGAGCAGGAACAGCGCAGCCGGGCCCACCAGCACGAACTCTGCTCCCGGCTGCAGCAACTGATCGACGAGCTGCACTTTTCCGGCGACGTCGGCGCCGAACTCGCCAAGATCCAGAGCCAGCTGCTGCAACAGCGGGACGGCCTCGCCCTCCCCCCGCTGTGCCTGCGCCTGATCGAGCTCACCATAGAAGGCTGCCGGCAGGAACGCCAGAACTCGACCCTCTTCCTCGCCAGGCTCAATACCAACCTGGGGGAAATGCACCACAACTTCGCCATCTCCCTGAGCGAGGGGCAGGCCCTGTTCGATGCCCGTACCCACCACGGCCATCATATCGCCGGCGAACTCAGGGCCATCGGCGAGCACCTGGTCAGCCAGGACAACGAACAGCTGAAGGAAGAGATAGAACTGCGCCTGCGCAGCATCACCCACGTGCTGGTGCAGCACGAGCGGCTGCAGGAGCGGGAACAGTCGCTGCTGAACCGGATGAACGCCATGGAGCTGCAGATCCAGGAGCTCAAGCAGGAGACGGAAGACTTCAAACAGCGGCTCAGCGTCCAGAGCGAGAAGCTGTTTATCGACAGCCTGACCCAGATCTACAACAGGGCCGCCATGGAAGAACGCCTGGAGGTGGAATACCGCCGCTGGCTGCGCTACCAGGAGCCGCTGTGCATCGCCCTGCTGGACATCGATTACTTCAAGGACATCAACGACAGGTACGGACACCTGGCGGGAGACAAGGCGCTGCGCCTGATCGCCCGCACCATCCAGAAGAGCCTGCGGGACAGCGACTTCGTCGCCCGCTTCGGCGGCGAGGAGTTTGTGCTGCTGCTGCCCAATGTCAATCCGGACAAGCTGAATACCCCCCTGGAAAAACTGCGCGAGCAAATAAGAAATATTCCGTTTCGCTTTAAAGATGAGCGCGTTACCATCACCGCTTCCATCGGTGCCACCCTGTTCCGAACCGGGGACAGCACCACTTCAGCCCTGGAGCGCGCCGATCAGGCCCTGTACCGTGCCAAGCACGCGGGACGCGACCAAACCGTCATGGCCTGACACCAACAACCTTATGCACGGGAGTGACCATGATCACCCATATCAATCCGGTCGGCAGCATGAACCTGCTGTCCCAAATCGAGGTCGACCGCCTCAAGCAGTCCGCCTCCGGCGATCTCTACCAGCTGTTTCGCAACTGCGCCCTGGCGGTGCTCAACTCCGGCAGCAAGACCGACAGCTCCAAGGAAATACTGGAACGATACAAGTCCTTTGACATCAACGTGATACGTCGTGAACGCGGGGTCAAGCTGGAGCTGTTCAACCCACCGGAGCACGCCTTTGTCGACGGCGAAATCATCCGCGGCATCCAGGAGCACCTGTTCTCGGTGCTGCGGGACATCATCTACGTCAACAGCCAGTTGCAGAGCGTCAAGCAGTTCAACCTGACCTCGTCGCTGCACATCACCGATCTGGTGTTCTCCATACTGCGCAACGCCCGCGCCGTGCACCCGGGGGTGGATCCCAGCATGGTGGTCTGCTGGGGCGGCCACTCCATCAACCCGGTGGAATACCAGTACACCCGCGAGGTCGGCAACGAGCTGGGACTGCGGGAACTCAACATCTGTACCGGCTGCGGCCCGGGCGCCATGGAGGGGCCGATGAAGGGTGCCGCCGTGGGCCACGCCAAGCAGCGGGTATCCGGCAGCCGCTACATCGGCCTGACCGAACCCTCGATCATCGCCGCCGAGCCGCCCAATCCCATCGTCAACGAGCTGGTGATACTGCCGGACATCGAGAAGCGCCTGGAAGCCTTCGTGCGCCTGGGCCACGGCATCATCATCTTCCCCGGCGGCGTCGGCACCGCCGAGGAGATCCTGTACCTGCTCGGCATCATGATGCACCCGGAAAACCGCCACCAGCCGCTGCCCATCATCCTCACCGGGCCCAAGGAAAGCGCCAACTACTTCCGCAGCGTGGACGAGTTTATCGGCAATACCTTGGGATCCGAGGCCCAGTCCCTGTACCAGATCATCATCGACGATCCGGCGGAGGTGGCCCGCCGGGTCAAGAACGCCATGCCGCTGGTGCGGGATTACCGCAAGTCGGTGGGCGATGCCTACTCCTTCAACTGGTCGCTGAAGATAGAGCCGGAGTTCCAGCTGCCCTTCGTCCCGGATCACGACAGCATGGCCAACCTCAACCTGCACTGGGAGCAGGCGCCCCAGCAACTGGCGGCCAACCTGCGCCGGGCCTTCTCCGGCATAGTGGCGGGCAACGTCAAGGAAGGCGGCATCCGCGCCATCGAGAAGAAGGGACCCTTCCTGATCAACGGCGATCCCAAGCTGATGAAGATGATGGACAAGCTGCTGCAGCAGTTCGTGGAACAGCAGCGGATGAAGCTGCCCGGCTCGGCCTACGTTCCCTGCTACCGCATCCACCGCTGAGCCGGGAGCGGCATGCAGCTACTGATCCTCGACGCCCTCAACCTGATCCGCCGGCTCTACGCGGTACAGGAAAACCGGCAGCAGGACACGGCCGCGGCCCTGGTGGCCACCGAGGCGGCCCTGAACCACGCCGCCGGCCGCCTGCTCGAACGCTTTGCGCCCAGCCATGTGGTGGCGGTGTTCGACGGCGCCCCGCAAGGGTTCCGCCACCGGCTCCATCCCGGCTACAAGGCCGGCCGGGCGCCCATGCCCGAGGCCCTGGCCGGCCACCTCGACCGGCTGCAGCAGGGGTTGTGGCAGCTGGGCATCGACGCCCTGCTGTCGGATACGGACGAGGCTGACGATCTGGTCGCCACCCTGTCCCGTACCCTGTCCCGGCATGGCCTGGCGGCCACCATCGTCTCCACCGACCAGGGCTTCTGCCAGTTGCTCGGCCCCCATACCCGGCTGTGGGATCATTTCAACCAGCGCTGGCTGGACACGGCTTATGTGCAGCAACACTATGGCCTGCAACCGGCACAGCTGGTGGATTACTGGGCCCTGACCGGCGTCTCCGGCAGCCAGATCAAGGGGGTGCCGGGCATCGGCCCCAAGCGGGCCAAGGCCCTGTTGCAACAATTCGGCAACCTCGACAGCCTGCTGGCCGCCGAGCCGGTCAGCAAAGAACAAAAAACCGTACAGCAGCACAAACACGACGCCCTGCTGGCCAGGCAGCTGGTGAGGCTGGTGGATGATATCGAGCTCGGCTTCAACCTCAAGGATCTGCGGTACCGGCCTTCAACTAAAGGGCCATAGGCAAAATGCGCCAAAAATGTTATAAATGCCGCGCAAAACAACTTCCCCTACCTCTGTAACTGATAACGGAAAAACTGCCCATGAGTAAACGCAGTATTACCGTGATCCCGGGTGACGGCATAGGCCCCAGCATTATCGATGCCGCCCTGCAGATCCTGGATCACGCTGGTTGTGACTTTCACTACGACTACGCCGACGCCGGCCTGATGGCCCTGGAAAAACACGGCGAACTTCTCCCCCAAGCCACCCTCGACCTCATCGCCAAGAACAAGATTACCCTGAAAGGCCCCCTGACCACCCCGGTGGGCGGCGGCTTCACCTCCATCAACGTCTCGCTGCGCAAGCTGTTCAACCTGTACGCCAACGTCCGTCCGGTGGTGTCCTTCGAAGGCACCAAGAGCCGGTTCGAGAACATCGACATCATCACCATCCGTGAAAACACCGAAGGCATGTACTCGGGCGCCGGCCAGAAGCGCTCCGACGACAACGCCAGCGCCGAGGCGATGAGCATCATCACCCGCGAAGGCGCCGAGCGCATCGTGGTGTTCGCCTATGAGCTGGCCCGCAACGAAGGCCGCAAAAAAGTGACCATAGTGCACAAGGCCAACATCCTCAAATCCACCTCCGGCCTGTTCCTGGACGTGGCCCGGGAAGTGGCCAAGCGCTACCCGGACATCGAAACCAACGAGATGATAGTGGATGCCGCCTGCATGAACCTGGTGATGTATCCCGAGCGCTTCGACGTCATCGTCACCACCAACCTGTTCGGCGACATCCTCTCGGATCTGTGCGCCGGCCTGGTGGGCGGGCTGGGCATGGCCCCCGGTGCCAACATCGGCAAGGACGTGGCGATTTTCGAGGCGGTGCACGGCTCGGCGCCGGACATCGCCGGCCAGAACATCGCCAACCCCTGTTCGGTGATCCTGGCCTCCATCCAGATGCTGGAGCACCTGGGGATGCAAGACAAGGCCCGCCAGATCCGCGAGGCGGTGCGCAAGACCATCGCCGAAGGCAAGACGGTCACCCGGGATCTGGGCGGCACCGCCAGCACCACCGAGTTTACCCAGGCGATCATCGCCAACCTGTAAGGTAAAAAGGGGGCTTCGGGCCCCCTTTCTCTTTCCTGCCTGCTCGCCCCCGCCCCGCTGCTATAGTTAGCTATAACGGAAGAACGAGGCGACGATCATGGACAGTCGACTGGTGCTTATTTTTCTGCTCCTGCCCCTGCAGACGCAGGCCCAGGAGCTGCGCTTTAGCATAGACCCCCAACAACTGATCAGCGACACCCCCAAGCGCTACGGCCTGGATCTGGAACTGCGGGAAAATGAAGACGGCAATGCCCGTCTGGCCGCCTACCCCCGGCTGCAGCTGACCCCGGAAAGCTCGGTGAGCCTGTCGATAAAGGACTACAGACCCAACCTTAACCTGGAAGGCGACGGCTACAAGACCTCGCTCAGGCTCAGGGGCGACGGGGTCAAGCTCAGTATCAGGCCCAGGGATCCCCGCAACCGCCTGGAGGTGGACCTGAAAATCACCGACGACGAATCCAGCCTAGACCTTAGGTACAAGTTTTGACACCTTGCGCGGCTGGAACACATGCACCGTGATCTCTTCCCGGTCGTGGTAGAGCTGCTTGGCCTGCACCTGGAAGCCACCCAGTTGGTCGAGCTTCTCTTGTAGTTGCTGCAGGTTGTACACCGCCTCGGCGTAACGCTTCTTCATCGGCAACTTGAGGTTGAAGATGGCCTCCTGGCAGTCTTCGCTCACCAGCCAGTCCGCCATCAGCGCCACCACCCGGGCCGGCTTTTCCACCATGTCGCACACCAGCCAGTAGATGTTCTTGCGCACCGGCCGCCACTTGAAGCCGTCTTCCCGGTAGTGCTTGACCTGGCCGGTGTCCATCAGGCTCTGGGCCATGGGGCCGTTGTCCACCGCCGCCACCATCATGCCCCGGGCCACCAGCTGGTAGGTCCAGCCGCCGGGCGCGGCGCCCAGATCCACCGCCCGCAGGCCGGAGGTGAGCCGGGTCTCCCATTCCTCCCGCGGGATAAACACATGGAAGGCCTCCTCCAGCTTGAGGCTGGAGCGGCTGGGCGCGTCGGCGGGAAAGCGCAGCCGGGGGATGCCCATGTGGAAGGGCGAGTGGTTGTAGGAATAGGAGTAGCCCAGCATCAGCCGGTTGTTGGCGGTAAAAAACAGGTGCAGGGTCGGCCTGTTGCGGGCCTCTGCCCGGGTCAGCACGCCCTTGCCGCGCAGTGCCTGGCGCACCGGCACCGTGAACTTGCGGCAGAAGCGGGACAGCTCCTTGCCCTCGTTGGTGTCCGGGGTTTCCACCCGGATATCGCCACACAGGGG
Organism: Zobellella denitrificans; assembly: GCF_002407485.1. Taxonomy (NCBI): domain Bacteria; kingdom Pseudomonadati; phylum Pseudomonadota; class Gammaproteobacteria; order Aeromonadales; family Aeromonadaceae; genus Zobellella; species Zobellella denitrificans. The sequence continues at coordinate 3,040,075 of NZ_CP012621.1, forward strand.
CATGCCCTCGGCCGCCGCCACTATGGGGCTTATCCGGTCCTCCAGGGACAGATCCTGGAGTTCGGCCCAGACCACCAGCATCTGGCGGGCGAAGATCAGCTCCCGGAACGGCAGCTTGCGCGCCAGCAGATCGCCGTCTTCCGGCTGGAAGCATTCGTACACCACAAAGCCGCTGTCGTCCTTGGCGCGGGCAAAGCCGGGGCAACCCATGGCCGCCGCCCTGTCCTGAATTTCCGCCGCCGCTTCCTTCTCGAATCCGGGACGGCAATAGATCAATAACTGTTTCATTCAGACCTCAACCAGGCACGACCGGCCAGCAACAGACTCAGCCAGCCAGCCATGAAACCGACGCCCCCCAGGGGCGTCAGCCAAGCGATACCCTTGGTGCCAAACAGCACCAAGGCATAGATACTGCCACTGAACAGCAAGATGCCCAGGGCAAAGAAAGCGGCGGCCAGGTGCAGTTGCCACAGCGGCCGCCCGCGCAGCGCCAGGGTCACCAGCAGCAGCGCCAGGGCGTGATGGAACTGGTACTGCACCCCGGTGTTGAAGGCCGAGACCAGATGACCGGCGACGCCGCTCGCCGCCAGCCCGTGGGCGCCATAGGCGCCGAGGGCGGTGGCACTCAGGCCGAACCCGGCCGCCAGATAGAACCAGAGTTTAACGAGCAAGGACAAAGCTCCTCATCCCGGCCACTATCGTCGCCAGGTTATGTTCCAGGCTGGTGCCCGAGGACTTGCGCGGGCTGAAGCCGTGATCGCCGTCCTTGATCCAGAGCGTCTCCACGCCCTCGGCCAGATCGTAACCGGCCACCGCCGCCCGGTTGCCGAAGCTGTCCCGCTCCCCCTGCACCAGCAGGGTCGGGGTCGCGATGCTGGCCAGGTGCTGGCCGCGAAAGCGTTCCGGCTTGCCCGGTGGATGGAAGGGAAAGCCCAGCAGGATCAGTCCCCGGGGCGAAAGCTCGTCGGCCACCAGCGAGGCCATGCGCCCGCCCATCGACTTGCCCGCCAGGAACAGCCGGGGATGGGCGAATTCCGCCGCCAGCTCCCGCCAGCAGGCCAGCAGCACCGGCTCCCTGTCCGGCGGTCGGCGGCGCCCGTCGTCCCGGGTTTTCTGCATGTAGGGAAACTCGAAGCGGATCACCTGGATCTGCTCGTCACCCAGGCCGCTGGCCAGGGTCTCCAGCACCTCGTGCGTCATGCCGGCGCCGGCGCCGTGGGCCAGCAGCACCCGGTGGCCGGCATCATCGGATCCGTTTTTCAGCACCTTGCTCATCCGTTCAGGGCCTTCTGTTTTTCTTCCTTGGTCACCAGCGCCAGCATCCATTCGCGGAAGGCCGCGATCTTGCCGAGTGCCGCCTGAGACTCGTGGCACACCAGGTAATAGGCGTTCTTGGACATCAGCACCTGCTCAAAGGGACAGACCAGGCGGCCGGCGTCGATCTCCGGCTGGGTCAGCACGCTGTGCCCCAGGGCCACCCCCTGGCCGTGGATGGCGGCCTGGATCACCATGGAGGAGTGGCTGAAGATGGGCCCCTGGTTGACGTTGGCCGCCTGGATATCGAGCTGCTTGAACCAGGCCTTCCAGTCCCGCCGCGAGGTATCGTGCAGCAGCGTATGGCGGGTCAGATCCTCCGGCGTGCGCAGGGGCTTGGTGCCCATCAGCAGCATGGGCGAGCACACCGGGATCAGGTATTCCGCATGCAGCTTGTCGGCCCGCAGCCCCGGCCAGTTGCCCTTGCCGTAATAGATGGCCACGTCCACGTCGTCGGTGAGCGAGCCCTCGTCCAGGTCCACCGCCTTGATGCGCACGTCTATGTCCGGATGCACCTCGCTGAAGCGTACCAGCCGGGGCACCAGCCACTGGATGGCGAAGCTGGGCTGCAGGCTGACGGTGAGCGCGCCCTTGGCGCTGCGCGCCAGCAGCCGCTCGGTGGCGTCGGAAATGGCGGAAAAGATGTCCTTGATCTCCAGGAAGTAGCTCTGCCCTTCCTCGGTCAGCAGCAGGGAGCGGTTGCGCCGCCGAAATAATTTAATGCCCAGGTACTCCTCCAGCCCCTTGATCTGGTGGCTGATCGCCGCCTGGGTCACAAACAGCTCTTCCGCCGCCCGGGTAAAGCTCAGGTTGCGGGCGGCGGCTTCGAACGCCTTGAGCGCGTTGAGCGGGGGTAGTCGCCGGGACATCGATACCTCGATAAGGTTTTCTAATGGCGGGGATTATAGGTGGGCGCCGCACGACAAGCCAGCACCGCCACCACAAAGCCACGGAATAGTTGCGGGCGACCGCCCTGCCCCGCCAGGATATTCATTTCATGCCCGCGCCTCTGCTACACTGGGCGGGTTCTCTTCTCACTTCGATATAAGCCGAAAGACTCAGGATCCCATGATTGATCTGCTTCCCGTATCCCTGCTCGACTGGTTGATGTTCGCCCTGGTGGCGCTGCTGGTATTGCTGATCGCATTCAGCCTGCTGCGCCGGCTGTGGCGGGGCAGCCCCAAAAACCCCTACCGGCAGAAGCTGCTGTTCAGCGCCGAGTCCGCCGCCGCCCTGCGGCTGCTGGATAGCGCCCTGGGCCGGGAGCTCAGGGTCTTTCCCTGCGTGAGCATGAGCGAGGTGCTGGAACTCAACCCCGACCTCAAGAAAGCCCACCGGGAGCAGGCCTGGCACGAGCTGTTCGGCGAAAAGCTGGACTTCGTGCTCTGTTCGCCCAAGGATCTCAAGGTGCGGGGCGCCGTCATGCTGGTGGACGACAGCCTGAGCAAGACCGACGGCCGCCAGCGCCATCGGCTGTTGCAGAACATCAGCGACGCCGGCCTGCCCCTGATCCACCTCTCGCCCAAGGACTGGCCGGGTGCGGAAGAGCTGCGCGAGGAAATTCTGGCCGCGGTCAGCCACCGGCCGCTCGATCTGCCCATCCTGGGGCGGGGCCGGGTGGAGCCGGTGATCCGCCTGTCCGACCAGGATTTGCCGGAAGACAACGACGAGCCCCGTTTCCGGCTGTGAAATAAGACGGGCGGGCAGCGGGGTCTTCTCCATGACCTCCCCACCAGAAGGAGCCGACATCATGATAAGACCGGGCCTGTTCGTCCTCTCCCTGCTGCTGTCCGGCTGTTCCAGTGACGGCTGGCAGTCCGCCAGCCGGGCCCCGGCCGGCATAGCCCCGGATCCGGCCAGCACCCCCGAAGCGGTGATCCAGGTGTACGGCGCCGACGCCTGGGGTTGGCGCGGCTGGTTTGCGGTGCACACCTGGATCGCGGTCAAGCCCAGCAGGGCCGAGCAGTATACCGTTTATGAAGTCATCGGCTGGCGGGTACGCCGCGGCCTGCCGGCACTGCGGGTGGCCCGGGATCACCCCGACCGCCATTGGTTCGGCGCCGAGCCGACCATACTGCTCGACCGGCGTGGCCCCGGGGTGGACGAGCTGATCGCCCGGATCGACAGGGCGGCGCAGGCCTACCCCTGGAAAGATCAGTACCGGCTGTTCCCCGGCCCCAACAGCAACACCTTTCCGGCCTGGATCGCCCGCCAGGTGCCCGAGCTGGGCCTGAAGCTGCCGCTGCGCGCCATCGGCAGCGGCTGGGCCCGGTGGACGCCGGACTAACGCCAGACGGCCCGCAGCGGCGTGTCGGCGCCGTAGTGGTGCAGGATCTGCGCCTGCAGCAGCTCGGCGGTGGCCAGGGCGTCGGTCAGGGCGTGGTGGGGATGGTAATGGGGCAGGTGATAACGGCCGCGGCTGTCGGCCAGGCGGATGGACACCGGCCTTTGACCCCGCAGCCGGGCCCAGAGCCCGAGCGGTTTGCGCCGGTGCAGCCGCGCCTCCAGATCCATGGTGTCCACTACCGGAAAGCGAATACCCTCGTTCAGCCGGGCCCGCAGCGCCCGATCCAGAAAGCCCCGCTCGATGGCCCTGTGATGCACCACCACCACCTTCCCGGCCAGGGCACAGAGCAACTCATCCAGCACCAGCAGCAGATCCGGCGCCTCCTGCACCGCCGAGTGGGTAATGCCGTGGATCACCACCGACTCCTCGGCCAGCGGCTTGTGGGGGTTGAGGATCCAGTGGGCCGACTCCCGCACCCGGATACGCCTCAGATCGAAGGGCACCAGGCCGATGCTGACGATGGCGTCCCTGCGGAGATCCAGGCCGGTGGTTTCGACATCCAGGGCCACGAAGGGCACCTCGCCCAGGGGCCTGTCTCCCTCTACCGCCCCCGCCCGGTAGTAACGCTGCAGCCGGTAGTCCCGGGCCGAGCGGGCCAGCTGGCCGAACAGCTCGGGCCATTCCGGGGTGGGCGCCGGTGCGGGTGGACGCTGGGGCCGCAGGTAGAACATGGCCCTACCCCGCCCGGTTGGGCTGGTAGCGGAACTTCAGGAACTTCTGGGCATGGCTCAGGATCTGGAAGGCATCCTTCAGGTTGCGGCGCTCGAAGTCCGACAGGTGTTCCGGCTCTATGTTGTTGTCGGGCTCCCGCCCGGCCACCAGATCCAGGGCCTGGTGGCGGATGCGCACCATGGCGATGAACTCCATGGCATCCCGCAGATCCGGCCCCCGTCCCTTGGGCAGGATGCCGGCCTCGATCACGTCCTTCAGCCGTTCGAAGGAATTCTGGGCCCGGGAACCCACCGCCAGGGCATGCACCCGGATCAGATCCGCCAGCGGCGCCGTGCCCCGCCGCTTGAGGTTGATGGAGTTGTTGTGCTTGCCGTCCTGCTCCATCACGAATTCCTTGAAGAAACCGAGCGGCGGGGTGCGGTTCAGGGCGTTGCGGGCCAGGCTGGCGAGAAAGCGGGGACGCTGCCGGGCCCGGCGGGCGATCAGGGCGTTGAGCTGATCGGCCCACTCGGTCTTGCCGAAGACCCCGTCCAGATCGAAGAAGATGGAGCTGTCCAGCAGCGACTGGGGGCTGGGGTTGTCGATCCAGTCGGTGAAGCACTGCTCCCACTGCCGCCGGGTCAGCCGCCAGCGCGGATTGGTGGCCATGATGCCGCCCTTGCAATAGCTGTAGCCGCAGGCCGCCAGGCCATCGCACACCCGCTCGGCCAGGGCGGCGAAATAGTCGCCGTGCGCCCGGGCATCGTAGCGATTGTCGAGGATGAGGGCGTTGTCCTGATCGGTCACGATCAGCTGCTCGTCCCGGGCCATGGAGCCCAGCGCCAGGAAGCAGTAGGGCACCGGCGGCGGCCCCAGCTCGGCCTCGGCCAGCTCCAGCAGGCGCTGCTTGAAGCTGCGGCCGATCACCGCCATGGCCGAACCGATCATCCGGGAGTTGGCGTCCTCGTTGACCATGCGCACGAAACAGGCCTTCACCTCCCCGGCGACCCCGATCAGCTCTTCGAGCGACTGGGCCCGGAAGATGTGGCGCACCACGAACAAGCTGTTGCGGGACTCGTGGCGCATCAGATCGGACAGGGCGATCACCCCGATGGGCCGCCCCCGGTGCAGCACCGGCAGGTGGTGCAGGTTGTGGCGCAGCATGGCCAGCATGGCCTCGAACACGAACTGGCCGCTTTCCAGCGCCACCGGATCCGCCGACATCACCTGTGCCACCGGCGTCTGCAGCGCCAGCCCCGCCGCCAGCACCCGGGTACGCAGATCCCGGTCGGTAAGAATGCCGGCCACCAGGGCGCCGTCGTCCCGGGGGGCGGGATCCAGCACCAGGATGGAGGACACCCCTTCCTCGGTCATCCTCTGTGCCGCTTCCTGCACCGTGGCCGACAGGGAGATGGTCACCGGCTCCCGGGTGATAAGCTCCCGTACCGACGAGGTCATCAGTTCGTTGGCCCCCTCCTGGCGGGACACCGCCTGGCGCAGCCGGCTGCTGTCCACCTCGACAAAGTCGGCGAAGGACTCGAACTCGGCGCACAGCGCGTGGAACAGGGCCTCGGGCAGGCAATACAGCAGGGTGTCCTCCAGTGCCCTGGCCGGCAGCCGCACCCTGTTGTTCATCAGCAGCCCCATCTGGCCGAACAGGCTGCCTTCGCTCAGGCGGTTGTAAAGCTCCCCGCTGCGCCGGTAGATCTCCACCGCGCCGCTGCGCACCAGGTAGAGATCGTGCACCTCGTCGCCGTAGTTCAGGATCGGGCTGCCGGCCCGGTAATAGGCGATTTCCACCTGGCCGGCCACCCGCGCCAGCGTCTCCTCCGGCAAGCCCTCGAAGGGCGCGAAACGGCGGATGAACCCCAGTATTTCCAGTTGTTCGACTTCCATCACCCGGCTCCTTCTCGCTGAAAAAACAAAGAGGCAGGCAGGTCACCCCGCCTGCCTCCCTGGGCCCGGCTCAGACCGCCCTGGGCTCCGATAGCAGCCCCTTGATCAGGGCCACACAGGAGATCAGCAGCACTATGGTAAAGGGAAAACCGGTGGACACCGCCATCGCCTGCAGGGCGATGAGGCCACCGCCTAGGATCAGGGCGATCGCCACCAGTCCCTCGAAGGTACACCAGAATACCCGCTGGGGCTTGGGCGAGTTGACCTTGCCGCCGGCGGAGATGGTGTCGATCACCAGGGAGCCGGAGTCGGACGAGGTGATAAAGAACACCACCACCAGAATGATGCCGATAAAGGAGGTGATCGCGGACAGGGGCAAGGCATCCAGCATGATGAACAGCTGCAACGGCAGGGCCGCCTCGGCCACCGCCTGGTAGCCGTCGTTGACCAGCTGGCTGATGGCGGTGCCGCCGAAGGCGGTCATCCACAGCACACAGGCGGCGGAGGGCACCAGCAGCACCGAGATGATGAACTCCCGCACGGTGCGGCCCCGGGATACCCGGGCGATGAACATGCCGACGAAGGGCGACCAGGAAATCCACCAGGCCCAGTAGAAGGCGGTCCAGCCCTGGGAGAAGTTGGCGTCGTCCCGCCCGATGGGATTGGACAGCGCCGGCAGGTTCTCCAGATAGGCCGCCAGGTTGGCGAAGAAACCGGTGACGATGGCCAGGGTGGGCCCGACGACGATCACAAACAGCAGCAGCGCCGCCGCCAGCACCATGTTGATCTCGGACAGCCGCTTGACCCCGGCGTCCAGCCCGGCCAGCACCGAGAGGGTGGCGATGGCTGTGATCCCGATCACCAGCACCACCTCGGTGGTGGTGCCGGTCGGCAGGCCGAACAGGTAGTTCAGGCCGGCACTGGCCTGGGAGGCCCCCAGCCCCAGGGAAGTGGCCAGGCCGAACAGGGTGGCCACCACCGCCAGAATGTCGATGACATGGCCGGGCCAGCCCCAGACCCGCTCGCCCAGCAGCGGATAAAACACCGAGCGCATCGTCAGCGGCAGCCCCTTGTTGAAGGAGAAGATGGCCAGCCCCAGCGCCAGCACCGCATAGATGGCCCAGGGATGCAGCGCCCAGTGGTAGATGGTGGCCGACATGCCGAGCCGCCTGGCGGCCTCCGCATCACCGGCGGCGGCCCCCAGCGGCGCCCAGTCGGTACGCACCCCGTTTTCGACGCTGACGCCGCCCAGGGCGCTGCCGAAGTGGGACAGGGGCTCGGATACCCCGTAGAACATCAGCCCGATGCCCATGCCGGCGGCAAACAGCATGGAAAACCAGCCCAGGTAACTGAAGTCGGGCCTGGCCTCGGTGCCGCCGATGCGCACCCGCCCCAAGGGGGAGAAAATAAGAAACACGCACACCAGCACGAAGATATTGCCGGACGCCAGGAAGAACCAGTCCAGGTTCGATGTGAGCCAGCCGCGCAAATCCCCGAACAGGGGACCCACCTGGTTTTGAAACGCCAGCGTCAGAAACACGAAGGCGACGATGGCCAGGCCCGAAATCATAAACACCCGGTTGTGGATGTCGAGGCCGAAGGGGCCTATCTTCAGTGCGATATTATCCTGCCCCACCTGGTAATCGGTATCGATGGGATTAACCTTTCCCTCCGGGGCGATAACATCGTGGTTATCTTGATCAGCCATAAATAATTTCCCTCATTGATCAGCGGGTTATCCTCCGAGGTAATAAAGGGTAGCACAACTTTGTAACTCAATTACAGGCCAGGGGGACAATTGTGGACCTTGCCAGCAGCGAGTGCACATAGAAGCCGACAATGCGACCAGGCACCGCACACAGACATACAGTTGCCCTTCCTGAACTTGGCCGCGCCAAAAAGTTGTGGTTTTCTAGTACAAAAGCCTACTTATCAGAATCCTGCTGCTATCTGTAGTCATCCCGTTACCGACATTCTGGTGATGGCAAGTGCACCCGAAGGGCCAATCCTTCCGGATAGGTGTCTCGTTTTCTGAGTTGACGCTCCTTCAGGATCTCGTGAGTCAGTGTCATTCCCTGCTCCGTTATCTTGTTGTTGCTCCACAGAGTAACGACCCTGAAAGGCTTAACAAGCGACGCTGAATGTCGCCCGCATGCCCTATCGTCCAGCCACACGCCTTGCTGCATTCAGGAGACAAGTCATGGCCATCTCACTGGAAATGCTGAACTTTATCGTGCCCATTCACCTCATTGAAAAAATTCCCCCGTGGCTGGGGGTAATACCGGCAGGGTCTCAGGACAAGCTCGGTCATGGCGTCTAGCTTGACGGGCAACCCTGCCCTGTGACTGGATAGCGGTAGATTCGAACACAGCCACGGCCTGGTATAAAGGGCACTAGGCAGGGCGGCAATAATCCGCGCTAAACGGTAGTATCGGGCGAAAAGACAAGGAGCCATCATGACCAAAACACCGAGCCCAGAGCAGATTTCCCATCTGCTATTTGAAGCCGATCCCATGAACACCTGCTGCAAGGAAAACGACTGCTTAGACGAGTATGACAACTTGGCTGAAGATATTCTAACAGCCCTGAACAAAGGCGATACCCTGGAAAACGCCGTGCGTCAACCGCTGTTAATTGGGTTTGGCGAAGACCTGGCTACACCAGAAAAAATCGAGCAGGTAATGCGGGCGCTGTCGCCATTAAGCCTGGCCAGCACCGATCCAGGCTAACCTTGCTGTTGGATTCGCTCCAGGGCCGCACGCACTACCGAATCCATCCGCGCCAAATCCGCTACTCTATGATGCCCGCCATCCGCGCAGTACAGCTCTGCCACACCTCCGTCCAGAGCTCGGCGAATTCGCTGAATGTCCAGTACCTCATCGCCCAGCTCAAGATAGGCAAAGCGCAACACGCCGTCATCACAGCCGGCAATCTCCAGTTCCGAATAATCAGCACGAAAAGAAGGATAGAGCTGAGGATTAACCAACACACAGGGTAAGCCATGCTGCTGCGACTTTACCAGTGCCCAGTAGCCCCCCAGGCTGTGTCCTACCAACAAAACGGGGCTGTACCGGGTAATCAGCTCGTCATAATGCCGGCTTATGTCTTCCCTGTCGCTGCAACGGTAATCTACCGTTTCACAATATTTGTGAGGATGACTGATGGCGGTAAATTTGGTGGTCTGGTTGTCGGAATCCAAACCATGAAAAAACAAGATCATGTTAACCTCCTGATCAAAGCCTGTAGACACAGCATGGTACATCCCAGCGACACCAAGCGTCGTCCTATTTTCAAACAAAGGTCATGGCAAAAATCACAGTGCAGCACAGGTGAACAGCATCACTACAGCGCGATACTAACGATAGTTTCAAACCACCGCTCTAATAGTTCCCGCTCCTTTTCCTGAAGATCACCCGCAGGATAGCCCAACTCAAGCTTGGTCGTCTCTTCGCTACGGGTGCAATTGATCATTGGCAGGAAATGATTAAGCTGTAGTGCCTGCATCTCAGGCGTGTTTTTAGCGTGCATGCCATAATTATCTGCCAACTTGCTTAGTCCGTTCAGGTCAATGCAAGCAGACAACAGTGCGATTTCTCCTGCTTCACCATCAACCTTATGCCATTTCTCACCAACAACAGCTGAAGTAACTGCATCAAATTCCACCGCAGCCACATCTGTTCCTTCAGAGTGCTGATTGATAGTCAGATCATCTTTCTTAAGATCCTGGCTACCATTGAAAAGCCCAAACTCTATAGCATCCGTTGCTTTTATTACCTGCTTATATGCCATTTCCATTTCGTAATCTGACAGCATATGTGCATCCTCCCCAAGCACAAATAACGGAAGATCAACACGAGTATGCAGATAGAAATGACTATTGGCATGTTCAAAATCCATTACCAGCTTAACCAGCGGATAGTGCTTAAGGATCCTGTTCGCCAGTGCTGTCAGTTCCTTTGGGCCTGCTCCATCTATTTTTTTCAACGTATCCCTGGAAGCGAGAGGTGATTTAAAAGAAAGGTAATACACAGTGCCCGATACCAGCGCCGAAAACTCAGAGGAAAAGTGACGTTCCAGAATGACAGGCTGATGCTGTAGCAAGGTTTTATTAACAAGCTGTGACTCAATCAGGAACAAAGCGTTAGGATGATGGTTATTGGCATTAATTTTGTGCAATGTAGCCGACTGAGTTTCAGCCAGATGCTGTAATCGTCTCCCGATCAGACTCTCGACCTCTGTCGTTTTAATATGGTTACAGGGCGTGTATAAGAAGCTCGCATGGTCATTATTCGACTTTGCCGGATAGGGATCCTTCACCTTGGTAGAGTAATCAGGCTTTCGTAAAAACTCCTGCCAACCCGCCATAGCATTTTTCAAATCGATTTCACTGCTAAACTGATGAAAATCGCAGGCATCCAGTTTCGCCTCAACACCATGTTTGAGCCTGATAAATGAAGCCAGCTGTTCTTGGTCAAAGGATTTATCAAGATAAGGGTAGTTAATATGTAATGTAGCCCGGTCACTATCTCTCAACATTTGGTTGACCTTGCCGAACAAGCGGTCAACCCGACCAACACGCTGCTCGTTATCACCCGGTGTCCAGGCAATACCGTAATGATGAACCTTATGACACTGCAAGTGCAGGTTAACCCCTTCCTGGAATACCGACGTCGCCACCAGTACGTTGGGAAAAAAGGGACTGTTAAACCCTAAAATAAGTCGCTGCCGGTTACTGGTCTCGCCACTGGCGAACCAGGCTGGGTTATGAAGGCTGGTCAGTTCCCGCCAGGGTCGTTCCCAATCCGTCAACCTGTGATCCGTGATTTTTTCACACATGGCCTCAAAGGTCTCAATAGCGTTAATGAAATAACGATACATCAGAGATTCGGGCAGCCGGGGCCGGACCCACTCAATAAAAGCGTGATATTTTTTCTGTATATCCTTTGCTTGATCAACCCGGCTGAACACCGTAAACCAGCAATACAGTTCAATGACCACCGGGCTTGCAAACATAAAGCCGCTTTTCAGATAATTCCCGAGATTTTCCAAAATAGCCGGATTGCGCTCTTTCCAGTCCTTCAACTGGTCCTTGCACGTCTCTGGTAACAAACCGTACATTTCACCCCAGGCTGTGGTTACGGGCAGGTCATATCTGCGTCGTTCAAGATCACCACGATATTCTTTTTGACTTTTCCGGGAGAACAGTTCGTGACAGTCAAGACGCATATCGCGGGCAACATCACCGTATAGATCCCTTTCTCGCCCGTTTATTACTTTCCGCCCATAGGCATCATATTTTCCCTGAATATAATCACTGGCCGGTTCGAGAAACAATGAAAACAGACTCTCAGGACGTCGAAAACGAAGGCTTACATTGGTACAGTCCGTCCGCTTTTCACCACTTTTTTTAACGGTAAAAAGATCAAAAATTTTGGAAGAAAGCTTGAGTTCGCTCTCCTCTGAAGCGTTATCTTCATCGTCCGTTTCTTCCAACGAGCCCAATTCACCCGTCGGTCGAACACTTTGCTGCTGTTCGACAAAGCGATTAAAAAATACCCTGGACCACCCCAGTTTTCGCCATTCATCCAGCGTTGCAATTGTAGCCTCTGCGCTCCATGCCTTTATCAACTTGCTCGCCAGTTGTTCATCATATTCAGCATTGATGCGCTGGGTAATTTCACGCACTGACGGAATACGCCTGACAAACACAAGGTGTTTGTCATCATGTAAGGCTCCCGACGTACAGAAAATATCTTTGGGAACACAGTCTGTCACCAGGGTACCGTACTTTGGATGATCCGGAAAACGGTTATAGATACCATGAAATTGCTCCGTCAGCCTGCTCAACAGCTGAGAGTCGGCCACCCGGCTGCCAAAATCCGTGGCGTTGCTGTCCCGAACACCTTCATCATTTGCATCATCTTCTGGCGGAATGCTGGTAGCGGTATTCCCCACAGACTCAAACCCTTCCAGATAGCCATATAAAAAACGCCTGTTGCCGCCTGTTTCTCCCTGTGACTCCACCATTTTTTTCTGGTAAAGGGCAAAAAACAGCTCTGCATCCAGATTGCCAGCAAAGCTTGAGGCGACAGCGTTTTCTGACCTGTAGTTGTATTTATTATGGGCCTGTTCCCTCCCCTGCATATGACGCAAGCGCCTGATGCCAAACTCCCGCATCAAGGCGTCTGTTTCAGAGCATGAATCATCCAAATTGGCAAAGTAACCGAGAATATTACTCAAATCAGCAGGGGAAGAATGGCTTGGTGTGGCCGTCATCAATAGAGTTCTTTGGGCCAGTTTGTTGTCATTTTCTCCAAAAAAAGCCTCGGCCGCAGCCACCCGCTGGGATCCACCGTGCTTGTTGCGAAAATAGTGGGCCTCATCAATGATCAGCAAATCGAAGCCATCGTCGCCTATTAGTGATTTAACCTTCTGGTACAACTGTTCCGCTGCACTTCTGGCTTTCTTACGCTTATCTCCCTCTTCCTTTTCTTTGTCAGGAACCAGACCACTCAGGGAGTGAATGGTCGTGAGGAAAAACCGGCAGGTATGCAGTGATAACTGTTCCACCAGCTCGAACAGATTTGCACAAAGACGGGGGTGGTGAATGGGGCCGCCATCAACCATATTCCTGACCAGATGATCCCGATCACGATAGTGCTCTCTCAGAAATGTGTTGTACTCGCGCATCCAGTGGCGACAGATGTCCCGGTTCGGCGCCATAACCAATACCCGGGCATCGGGTTTCATCTTCCACAACAGCGCCATCACCCCCAGCGCCTGAAACGTTTTGCCCATGCCCACCTCATCTGCCAGCAGAGCGAGCTCCTTGGTCGCCAGATTATTCCACAGGCCTGCAACCCCTTCGGCCTGCTTGGCGGCCATGGAATTGTCAGTGTGGTGGTAATGCCAACTGGCATTATTTCGATCAAAATTGATCCATTCACCCACCTGACTGGCAGAGAGCAGCCCCCAAGTTTTACAGGACATAGCCGTTCTCCTTACCAATCAGCGCAATATAGGCTTCTCGACGTCCATCCCCCATGGGGAGTTCAGGCACCACTACAGCCAGACGCTTCCACTTATGGCGCTCTATTTTACTGGTGCTGTCACTACACTGCTGGCGTTGGTAGATTTTTCGGGCAAACTCTCCCAGTGCGTTAACTTCATTTGCCAGAAACCAGTTAAAGCCTGTGGCATCGGATGTTTTCAGGTGTTCACGCACCTTCTCTGCCAGCTCTTGCAAACATCCGGGATAAACAAACAGCCATTTATGCAACTCTGCAGCCGAGTTCTGCTCTTTCAGGCTCTCCAGCCGTTTGCGGTATTCCTGCATGGCATAGAACAGGCGAAAATAGCTGATAGAAACCTCCTGCACGTCCAGCTCTGACGCTAACCAGCCTTGATCCGCCTCATCCATATTCCGCAGACAATGACGTAAGCCCACACTGTCATTGGTCTTGGGGTCTGCTTCGCTTACATAACTATTAAGCAACTCCTGCAAGGATCCATAACTCTGAGCCCGTCGAAATTCTGCCCGCTTTTCAATGATCAGTCCCTGAAAGCGCACCTCCCCCTGATACTCAATCCGATAAAAATGATCGGTAAGCAAGGCGTCACTCTCAGGGATTATGTCTTTAACAGGTTCCAGTGACTTTTTTCTGGGTTTCCACTTCAGCGCCACAGGCGCATCCACACCAGGCAGCTTAAGCCAATAGCCATCATCCACAGCACCCTCGTGCCATTTACCGTCTACCTGATAACAACCCTGTTGCCAGTCATAGGTAACCGTCAGATCAAAGGGAGGTAATTCCGGTGGATCAATGCCCTCCTCTTCCAGCATTTGGGCTGATGCAAAGTCTTGAGCATCGGGCATGTAAGCCGCCCCTGTTATCTTCGGCCTGCTGTCGCAAGGGTGAACGATGCCTGCCTCCACGTTGTTCCACCTGCCGTCATCTTCCGTTGCAACAGCCAGGCTGGCACAGCCGGGGGTGGTGAAGTTCCAGGAGCCGATGGCAATCACACTGCCTTTCTGCCCCTCGGCCATCCAGATTTTTGCGTGGGTCATTTCCGTGCAGTCATGCTTTGGTGAAGGGTTCTCAAAGAACTTAAGTTGTCCACTCTTCAGCATGGTCTCCATGGCTTCACTCCAGCCTGTGCGGATGTAGCGCCCATCAATCCGGTCTGTCACCAGGTTAACCGTCAGATGTGGGGCCTCGAGGTGATCCCGCAGGGCAGAGATAAACGCCGGCAGATCCGATGACAAATAGGGGGACCAAACTGTCAGCCTGTTGGGAGCACCACTATCACGCAGGGAACCTAGCAGGTTGCGCTCACCAAAGCTGTGTACAAAATTCCAGCTGTTATCGTTTTGCGGAAGAGTACGTTTCTGGAACTGAAGCGAGGGGTCGATCGAAGTGAAAAAGGCTTCTATCTGCTCGTAACGTTTCTGGCTATTAACTTCGCGAAAATCCATCGCCTCCTGATTGCGCCCCCAGCCACTGATGGTCAGGTTGGCGCTGCCGGCACCGAGAATCATCTTGCCGTTCACGTCTTCCAGATAGATCACCTTGGGATGAAACAGGCTGTTTTTTGGGCTCATGCCAGCAAACGCTTTCAGCGAGCGTACGGCCACCGGCTGCACATGTATGGCCGTGCGTTTGTGCTGCTCTGCACCCAGCATGCGCTTATCGCAAAATACCCGGAAATCAATGCCATTATCCTGTAGGGCCAGTTGCAGGGTTTCGTAATCCATGCGGTTACGCGGTGGATCACCCCCCAAAACCGCTGGCAGAACATGGGTTTCCACAAAACTGATATCCAGATTAAAGGTGGTCAACCACACCCGCTTGATCTTACTCAGTTGCTCCAGCTGCTTTTTAAACTCTGCCATCAGTTTCATGCGGTCACCCCCCACAATCCAAGCAGCAGGTTTTTAAACTGAGGTACGTAATAGTTGTTGGCCCAGCCGCGCTGCTCCCGGGTTGGCTGTCTTCTTGCTGCCACATCCAGATGCAAAGTGTTGTCTCCAAGGCGCAGCCAGGGTAACTGCCCGCGACGCTCCATTACCCGGCAGTGATAATCATGCAACGCCCGCATCTGGCACTCGATGCTGGGCTCTTTACTCACGTCCAGCAATTGCCTGAGCCTCTTTCTGCCGGTATCGGACAACACACTGAACATGGATGGCTGGTTTTCTATCTCGGCCGCCAGCCGGGGCAAGGTTTGCTTGTTGCGGCCCAGTTGACTCCATGCTTCCGCTGCCTGCTCCAGGGGCTGGCGTTTATCCGTGAGCATCAGGGTAAACATCAAATCCAGCTCGGTAAGCAAAGGTTCAAGCAGGCATATATGCGCTATTCTGTCTTTCTCGGCAGCATCTAGCGACGGGTCTTCAGAGGCTTTGGCAAATAACTCGGGGGGGCTGAGTTTCTCAGCCCGGGGATTGTTCAGGCTCTTCTGCAATACACGATACAGAGCACCGGCAGCGCCTCTGTCCAGCTCAGTAACGGCAAGCCAGAACTCCCGGGAATAGGAGCCCACAAATGCGGGCGTGGAAAAAGCTTCCACATACGCCAACTGCAAAGACCGGCTTACCGCTTCAACGTTAAACTTCAGCTCACGGGCAGACGACTGAGCAATCAACTGCTGTAGATAGGTGCGCAGCTGGGTATACAGGCTTTGCAGTGATGGGGTTTTAGCCACCAGTTCCTCCACCCTGCTCCACTGAGGCTCGCCCCCCGGCAGATCGTAGCGATATTCCCGGTCGAAAAATTTCATTTCAATCATGGGTGTTTTATAACGGCCGCTCACCCCCAGCATGGTTTGCCGCACCAGCACCTGGCAGTCGCCTTCGTGGCCAAACGAGATCAGAGGGTTATGATGACTCTCATTCCATCTGCGCCGGGCTTTGGATATGCCCAATACTCCCACCGTGTCTGCGCCAGCACTCGATTCATGGGCGAGCATGGAATACACAAACAGGTTTTCCAGGTGGATCAGGCAGGCATAGCGAAAGTTGAGATCTGCCTTGCTGGAATAACGCTTGTGCAGTGCCGAGCCCAGTAATACAGCATCGTCTTCCACCAGGCTCTTGAGCACATAGTGATGAAACAAATTAAGGGTGTAATTGCGCACATCATTTGAGATGGAGTTAACACGACCTTTGAAAATGGCCTGGCCAAATGCAGACCAGATCACCAGCACCCCCAACGGATCAATGTTCAGCTCGCTGCTCAGGCTGTCGTCATATTCTGTGAGAAACTTATCCAGATACATTCAATATCCCTTTCTCTGGGGTTTACCAAAGGTCCAGCTCGTGAATGGTGGTCTGCTGCCCGTTTTGCAGAATGATGGGAAAGGCAGTGTTCAAATCCAGTCCAAGGGCATAGGCATCGCACCGGGGGCAAATGGCGTGCAGGCTGCTGGAAGGCGCTGTGGCCTGTGTTGACAATGTCTTGATGTTTGGCTGCAGCAGCTTTTTTATATCGTTCAATGTGCTTTCGGTAACAAAAACAACCGCGGTATGGCAGTGCTTACACTCAATAGCCATGGTTACTCCTTGATAAAATGACAGACGCCAAATTTTGCGTCTGTCTGAAACGTCCAAATCTTTACTGCCGGCTTGTTGAGTGCTAGTCAGGGGCCGTTTGCTCTTCGAGATCTTTAATACTGCGGTCCTGCTTATCAAACCAGCAGGTTCGTCCATTGATGGAATAGCCCACAATAATGGCGGCGGCCTGAGTCGGGCTGGTAAACAGATGATCTCTGGTGAAGATGAGCCGGCCACTGATGTTAGCAATGGTGCCGTTGTCCTGTAGTTGCTGGCGCAGCTTTTTATAACCCTCAGGCAGTGAGTTGACCGTCTCTGAAGATACTTCAGAGCCTTGCAGCACCACTATGCCTTCGTTATTGACAATGGCGTTGGCCTTGAGCTTTTTATGGTTCAGGGTAAAGGCTTGTACGGTGGTTTCTTCGGCCGGGTTGGGAATCACCACCTGCTCTTGCTTCACCTTTTCATGGCGGGCCACCGGCTCCAGTGCCTTGTGGCCAATCACACCCAGCAGGGTGCGCAGGTTGCCGATGAATTCCTCCATGGAATCACGATCGCCACGGGGCAAAGACGGCAACTGAGGGCTGTTACCGTTCAGCAGCACGTAGCGATTGGCGGCTCGGGCCTGTTCCACCAGCCGCGACTCCAGGTATTTCACATGAGACTTGGTCAGGTTTTCGTCCTTGCTGGTGAAGAACACCACCTCGTTCCAGAAGTCCTTGCCGGTGAGGTGCTGGCCCAGGCGCTCCAGCACGTTCTCGGCCTCGCCGATGTAGACCGCCTGACTGCCGGAGTCGTCGTCGATGCCAAACAGAAAATACACGCCCGGCTTGTTGGATTCGGGCCAGCCGGCCAGGGCCTTAAGCTGGGTGCGAGGCGCGGAAATAGCCTGGCCGGTCCAGTTAACGATTTCGGCATGGCGAATGCCGGTGATGGAGCCGTCATCCAGATAAATGCGAATGGTGCGCCCTATGCTCATGCGCTGGCCTTTTGCTTGCGGGTGCGCTTGGCTGGCGTTTGGGCCGCACGTTCGGCCTTAATGCGGGCCAGCAGGGCTGAGGCCGAGTGCTCGCCGCTGATAAGCTCTGGATTTTGCTCACGCCAGTCGGCGGTAAGCTCGCCGCGAAAGGCCCTGGCCAGTATGGACTGAGTGAGATGGTTGACCCGGCTTTGCGCTGCCTTTACCCGCTGCTCGATT
Source organism: Zobellella denitrificans (assembly GCF_002407485.1). Classification (NCBI taxonomy): domain Bacteria; kingdom Pseudomonadati; phylum Pseudomonadota; class Gammaproteobacteria; order Aeromonadales; family Aeromonadaceae; genus Zobellella; species Zobellella denitrificans. The sequence continues at coordinate 3,058,030 of NZ_CP012621.1, forward strand.
TGATCGGCAAAGGCAAAGAGCTGCTCAACCCGGCGGACAATTTCGGTTTGTTCAGTTTTTGGTGGCAGCAGTATCTGGAACTGCTTGAGCGCAGGCATGTAGATAGTTTTAACTGTAGAGCCCTGCCCCGAAATAGTTAGATGATCTTTTGCAGCCATTAGTGCGTACATCAAATACTTGTTGACCAACTCTTCACCACAAATCCAATTTGCGAAGTGTTGAGTTGTAGACATTTGATGCCCCATTATCGTGGTATAACCGACAGATATATCCCGTGAAAAGCAAACTGTACCTGCTGGTAGTAGACGAGCACTGGAGTTTTCAATACCAAGCATAGTGGGCTTATATTTTGTGTCCTGAATAACAGTGCCATGAGCCGCTCTAATATCCTGCAAACTTATCCAGTAAACATCTCCATCATCCCAATACTCTGAAACTGATTTACGAGGTGTATGCCCTGACTCGAGGGTGGCGAGCTCGACCAGTTTTTTCCAACCCCAACCCCTTGGTGCTTCATCAGTTTCACTGCCAATCGTCACAGGAGACTGATGGAAAGCCGTAGATAACGTGCCCCGCCACTCTTCCGTCAGTTTGCCGCTGACGGCGGCGGCCAGCACGGATTGGCGGAAGCGTTTCAGGATGGCCGGCAGGCCGTCGAGGCGCCCCTTGAGGGTGTCCACCTGCGCCAGCAGGGTATCCAGGCGGTTGGCGATTTCCCGCTGTTCAGCGAGGGGGGGAAGCGGAAACTTTATCTGTTCTAGTTTTTTCCGTGTAATTCTCTTTCTCGTTGTACCAGAAGAATTCTGCTCTATTTCCGCTCGAAACTGTGGAGAGTTAATCCAATACTTCAAAAAATCATTTCCGACCGCTGAATCGTTTGTGGCCCTTAACAAACAGACATCCACGACAGTGACAGCGTCCTGACCTACTCCAGGAAAAATACAGGCTCTGCCAAGAGGATCAGGCATGCGAGCAACTAGAACATCACCTTTTTTTAGATAGGTACAGTTGAGTAGCTCAGCTTTTTCAGGTGTCATGAATCGCTGTGATTTATTTTTAAAATCACCATCACCTATATCAGCAAGTTGTATTAGTCGGACGGAGCCATCAGGATCTTGATCCTTTGACTCTATCCAGTCACCATCCGATATGACGCCATTGGTTGATATGACTTTTGCTAATGTTGATTCTGTCCATCCTTGTGGCAAAGCGTCCAGACTCATTGCTTCACCTCTTCATTCAACCCCAATACCTCAGCTAACAGCTGTTTCTGGCTATCCGCCTCATCCCCTGCGCCCAGCGCCTGCATCAGTTGATCCAGCTCGCGCAGGGCTTCGGTGAGTTCGCTCATGGCCTCGGCGGCCAGCACATCCGGCTCGGGCAGGCTGGCGGCGTCCACGCTGTCGTTGTCCTTCAGCCAGCTGATATCCAGGGAGTCGCCCTTGGTGTCGCGTATCCAGTCGCGGCTGAAGCAGCGCCAGCGGCTGGTGGTCAGATCCTGGGCTACGCCCTGGTTTTCTGCGGTCTCGGCCACTTCGATTTGCTCGCTGCCAAAGCTCCATTCGCCTTCGGTGCGGGGGCTGGTGCCGTTGGGCTGGTCGCCATAGACGGTTTCAAAGGGTTGCAGATGTTTGGCGGTAAAGGGGCTGCGTTTGCCAAAGCTCGGCATATTGGTGCGCAGATCGTACACCCACACCTGCTGAGTGCAGGCTTCCTGCTGGCGGGGATCGGTGGCGCTGCCCTTGGTAAAGAACAGCACGTTGGTTTTTACGCCCTGAGCGTAAAAGATGCCGGTGGGCAGGCGCAGTATGGTGTGCAGGTTGCACTTGTCCATCAGGTCCCGGCGAATGTCGGTGCCGGCACCGGCCTCGAACAATACGTTGTCGGGCAGCACCACGGCGGCGCGGCCACCGGGCTTGAGCCCGCGATAAATGTGCTGCAAAAAGGCCAGCTGCTTGTTGCTGGTGGGATAAGTGAGGTCGTCCCGGCTGATGCTGGCCTCGCCGCCCTTGGCGGTGCCGAACGGCGGGTTGGCCAGAATGATGTCGGCCTTGGGCAGGTTCATCCCCACCTGGCCCAGGCTGTTGCCCAGGTGCACCACGCCTTCGTCGTCCCCTTCCATGCCGTGCAGCAGGCAGTTCATCAGCGCCAGCCGGCGGGTGCCGGGCACCAGCTCCACGCCCACAAAGGCGCGGTTGCGCTGAAACTCCTGGGCCTGATGGTCCAGATCGTAGAGGTCGTCGGTCTGATCCTTGATGTAGCGGTCGGCGGCAATCAAAAAGCCGGCGGTGCCGGCGGCCGGGTCCTGAATCACCTCGCCGGGCTGGGGCTTGATGCAACGCACCATGCTGTCGATAAGGGCGCGGGGGGTAAAATACTGGCCGGCACCGGACTTGGTTTCGCCGGCGTTCTTTTCCAGCAGGCCTTCATAGAGATCCCCCAGGCCATCGGCCCGGGCGCTGAACCAGTCGATGGCGTCCAGGGCGGTGATCATCTGCTCCAGGTGGCGGGGCTCGCGCAGCCGGGTTTGGGCATCGGCATAAATGGCGGCAATCAGGCTGTCCCGGCTCTTGGAGAGATCCAGCAATATCTGTTTGTAGTCGTTCAGCAGCGGCAGACCACTGCGACCGGTGAGATCGGGCCAGCGGCACCCTTCGGGCAGGGCGTGCTTGCCGAGCAGGCCGGCCTCGGTGTTTTCATGCTCCATCTTGATAAACAGCAGCAGCACCAGCTCGGTGACATAGTCGCTGTAGTTGATGCCGTCATCGCGCAGCACATCACACAGGTTCCACAACTTCTGGACGATTTCGTTATTGGTCATCGGGTTCTCTGTTCAAATTGTTCGTTAAGGCGCTCAGGCCACTTGCCACAGCTGCTCAGCCAGCTCAGTAAGCACGGTTTTTAGCTGGTTATCGAGCTGCTTGTCGAGCACCCTGGCGCCGCCGTCCCGGGCAAAGGCCTGATTGATAAACTGCTCGTCAATCACCACCTCGTGGGTCAGCTGCTTGGCCAGCCGGTCCAGCCACTTGCGCTGCCTGGGGGTCCAGTCGTGGCGGTTGTAAATATGCGCCATGGCCCGGCTGACCCGCTCGGCAAAGGGCACCAGCTCTTCGCGCATGGCCGCCCGGCGAATATGGCCGATAATGCTGGCGGCAATGTCCTGGTTGCTTTGGTTGCTCCAGGCGCTGTTGAGGCTGGCCTCGCTGTAGCCATGGGCATCCAGCAGCAGCCGCACTTCCTTGAGCTGCTCCCGGGTCAGATCCTTGGGCCGGTTCACCACCACGCCCAGGGCCACCGACTGGTTAAGCTGCTGGCGAATAAAGTCGTCAAAGCTGTCCAGGTAGTCGGCGGGTTTTTCGTGCACACCATAGCTCTGAGTGCGGGCCCGGAACTCGTCCGAGCCGGCGTAAATCACCGGGTTACGCTCGGAGCCCAACAGATCTTTTACCTCGGCCAGGGCGCTAAGCAGGTTACCGTGACGGCGCATAAAGCCGGCGGCACCGGCCGGGCCCAGCTCATGCAAATGCTGGTGGAGTTTATCAGCTTCGGTGCCCCATTGGTCGCCCAGCTCGGTGAGTTTTTGCTTGAGCTCGGGCCGGGTTTCGGCCTTGCTGGCGGCCTTGCGGGTAATGCGCATCACCTTCTGGCACAGGGCGTTGAGCAGGTCGTCGGCATGGGACTGGCCGGCCAAGGTGCCGGGGGCACTTTGGGCCTGCTCCATCAGGTGGTCGTCGGTCAGCTCACTCACCAACTGATCCAGGCTGATATTGGGATCCTTCACCAAGGGCTGCATGGAGTTCACCTCCTGCAGGGTGGCGTAGATGTCTACCGGATCGTAGATTTTGAACACCGTCTTGCCGATGTCGTCGCAGCGGCGGGTGGCCCGGCCCAGCATCTGCTCGAACAGAATGCGGCTTTTCACCCGGCGCAGAAACACCAGATGACAGATGGGCGGCACATCAATGCCGGTGGTGAGCAGGTCCACGGTAATGGCAATGTTGGGGTAACGCTCGTTCTTGTATTGGCGGATAAGGGTGCCAACCTTGTCGCTCTGGCCGGTGATCTTGCGTACCGCCGCCTCGTTGTAGGCCTCTTCATACTGCTCCTTGAAGGCCTCATCTAGCAGCCGCTTGACCATGTCGGCGTGCAGATCGGTGGCGCAGAAGATCATGGTTTTTTCATCGCCCAACGGGTCCAGCTCCTGGGCCAGCTGCTGGCAGATCACCCGGTTAAAGTCTTCTGCAATCACCCGGCGGTTAAAGGCTTCCACCTCAAAGTGCTGCTCGTCTTCCAGCTCGGCCAGCTCCACCTCGCCGGTATGGGTGTTGATCACCTCCACCTGCTCGCCCTTGGCAAGGTGAATGCCTTCCTGGCTGAGCAGGGTTTCATAGCGAATGGGCGGCTCGTGGTCGATCAGCCAGTCGTCGGCCACCGCTTCCCGGTAGGAATAGGTGTATACCGGGCGACCGAAAATTTCCGAGGTGTGCTTGGCCGGGGTGGCGGTGAGGCCAATGCGGACCGCATCAAAGTAGTCGAGCACCCGCCGGTAGCTGGACAGATACTGGCTGGCATCCCGGGTGGCCAGCTCGCCCTCGCTCATTTCCTGATCCAGGGTGTAGCCGCGGTGGGCTTCGTCGATGATGATGCAGTCATAGTCATCAATGGCCGGCGGATTGTCGGACTGAAACACCCGCTTCACCATGGCCTGCACGGTGGCGACCTGAATGCGGGTTTCGGTTTCGGCGGCCATGTCGCCCAGCTCGGCCACGTTATAGATTTTGCTTAAGGTAAAGTTCTGCTCCAGGGGCATGTCGTCAAAGGCGTTTTGCGCCTGCTCGCCCAGGGCGGTGCGATCCACCAGAAACAGAATGCGCTTGAAACGCTCGGCCTTCAAAAAGCGGTACATCAAACCAATGATGGTGCGGGTTTTGCCGGTGCCGGTGGCCATGGCCAGCAAGCAATGACGCTGCCCCCGGGCCAGGGCCTGCTCTACCGATTCAATGGCCTTTTGCTGGTAGTCCCGCAGCTTGAGGTAACCATAGGGCTCCTGCGCAAGCTGAGCCTCGGCCTCGCTCTGGCTGCGGGTAAGCAAGTCGAGCAGGCCTTGTGGGCTGTGAAACTGTTGCAGGGGCCGGGCCAGGTTGGCGGCGGCGCGCGCATCGCGAAACCAGGTGCCGGACTTCTCGGCCAGCTGCTTTACAAAGGGGCGGCCATTACAGGAATAGACAAAGGGCACCTGAAAGCTATGGCCATTGCCGTCCTGCCAGGGCTGAGGCAAGCCCGCCAGCGCCCAGGGGGCTTGCCAGCTCTGCTCCATTTGCAGGCCGCGGGAATAACGCTCGGCCTGATGGATTTTGCCGGCCACATCCAGGTTCTTGCGCTTGGCCTCCACCACCGCGATGGGAGTTAACCCTGCAAACAGCACATAGTCTGCCGGTGCCTTGCCCTGGGTGGGCCATTCGGCAATGGCAAGATTCTTGCCTTTTTCCGGGCGGGTGCCGTTGGCCCAGGTCAATTGCTCGGTGTCGGCTTCCCAGCCGGCCTCCAGCAATTGCATGTCGATAAGTACGCGGGTTTCCTCCTCGCTCAGGTTCAGCTGCTTGCTTGCCTGTTGGGTGCGGCGGGATACCTCCGCCACGGCCTTGCTTTGCTCGGCCTGCTGTTGCAGCTCGGCCTTGAGCCGGGCCTCAAAGGCGGCCTGCTGGCGCGCCAGCTCCTGCTCGTGTTGCCGGGCCAACTCGGCCATGGCTCTGGCCTCTTGGTCCATCAGGCTGGCCAGCTCGGCGTATTCGGAGCTTTCCCTGGCCATCAGCTCGGCCAGTTGTTGCTGCTTTTCCGCTTCCTGCTGCTGATTTTCCAGCTGCTCGCTGGCGCCTTCCAGCTGAGCATTCAGCTGGGCAATCTGGGCCTTGAGCTGGCGCAGCTCGGCACTGGGGTCGGCGGGTGGCATAAAGGCACCGGGCCTGAACCCATCGCCTTCGGCACCAAAGGCACGATGAAACCAAACCGCCAGCTCCCGGGCCAGCTTGAGGGCGTCCATCGCCTCTTTATGGCGGGTATGAAACTCATGAGTGGCGCGGTTGCCTTCAACGCGCAGCACATGAAACATCTGCCGCACGGACGGGTCCAGCCCCAGCTCCCGGCTGAGCCGGTACAGCAAGTCGGCCTGGGTGTTGCGCTCCTCCAGCTCCAGACCGATGCGGGCGGCCATGTGCTGAGCCAGCGCCTCGCCCAGCTGACGCAGCTTGATAAGCGTAGTGTTGGGATCACCGGCAAAAGCCTGCTCGGCGGCCCGGGCCAGCTGCAAAAACAGCGGATCGTGTTCGCTGAGAAAATCGAAGTTGGAGTTGTGTTCCATGTGCCTTCCGCCAAGCGTGCATTTTTTATGATTATTTATAGAATAATTCGATTGGCTCCATGCCTATGGGTAAGTTATCCGCTTCGTCGGTGAAGGTCAAAGCATGCTGAGCATTATCACGGGCCTGCCAGTTCAGACCCATGATGAGGGTTTAGCGCAATACTTCAGTGTTTACTTCATTACCTTCCAGGATCTCCAGAATACGGTCGAGGAAACGATGCGCTTCCCTGGGCTCAGTGGCGTCACGCAGATACTTGGGGATCATCTCCACAAACTCGGAACGCGAGTAGGGCTGATGCTCGGCCAGCGCTTCTATCATGGCTGGGCGCAGCAGCCGCCGCTCGGCTGGTGTATCGGGGAACGCCACTTCAATCACCTGCTCGGCAAAGCGTTTAAGGCGCACGGTTAGAGGCTCACCTCCTGAATCAAACCCTTGCGGACCTTCACTCTGAACAACTGGTTCGTGCTGCTCATCCACCTCATCTGCTATCGCTTCTTCGGCAAAAGGCTGCTGTGTGGTGGCTGTTTTCAGCTGATCCAGCTCTCGAATAATCGGGTCCAACTCCCCATCCGGATTACTGAACCAGTCGGTGGACCAGATGCGTCGAATGCGCCAGCCTAATCGCTCCAGAACCTCCTGGCGAAGGCGGTCTCTGTCTCTGGCCGATTTTGCCGAGTGATAGGTAGCGCCATCGCATTCAATGCCCATCAGGTAGCGCCCCGGATTACCCGGATCCCTGACCGCAATATCGACGAAGAAACCTGCCACGCCAACCTGAGGATCACAATGGAAGCCGGCAGCCTGCAGTGCCTCCATGACCGCAATTTCGAAATCACTGTCCGGTGCCTTGCCGGTAGCGTAACTGATGCCATCCATGTTGCCCCTTTCGGCAAAATGCAGGAAGCCACGCAAGGCTCGCACACCACTTTTGGTTGTTTCACTCACCAGAATGTCTTCGGACTTCATGGAGCTGAACACATGCATGCGCTTTTTAGAACGGGTGAACAATACGTTCAGGCGACGCCAGCCAACATCGGAGTTAATGGGCCCAAAGCGCTGATATACCCGGCCTCCAACTTCGGCAGGGCCATAGGTAAAGGAAATAAAAATAACATCCCGTTCATCCCCCTGAACGTTTTCCAAGTTCTTGATGAAGAGGCCATCCTCCTGATTGCGCAGGGCATCGATGGCGTTGCTGAGCTCCGGCCGTGTTTTGCAAAGCTCATCCACTGCTCTTTCTATCTGTTCGCGCTGCTTTGAGTTCATGGCAACAATGCCCAGTGATTCTTGAGCATTGCGAACGGCATGGCGGGCCACGGCTTCGGCCACAACTCTTGCTTCTTCTATGTTGTGCTGATTTACAAATCGCCCCTGTTTTACATGGGTAAACTTGATACCAAACTCGCCCGACTGGGCATGAGGCGACGGGAACACCACCAGATCACTGTCGTAAAAGTGTCGGTTGGAGTAAGCAATCAGGTGCTCATGTTGTGAGCGATAGTGCCAGCGTAACCGGCGCATGGGAAACAGCGGCAAGGCGGCATCCAGAATACTGTCGGTCTGCACCACGGCTGCCACATCCTCATCTTCACCCGACATGTCGGAACGGTCGAAAAAGCTGGTGGGCGGTAACTGTTTGGGATCCCCCACCACCACCAACTGACTACCTCGAGTAATAACACCCAGCGCGTCTTCAGGCTTGACCTGAGAGGCCTCATCCATTACCACCAGATCAAAATGGATTTCACCCGGCTGCAGGTAGTGAGCCGCAGACATGGGTCCCATCATAAAGCAAGGCTTGAGTTCCTGCAGGGCCCTGCCGGCACGGTTGATCAACTGGCGTATGGGGATATGCCGGGTTTTCTTGCCCAGCTCGTGCTTTATCAGTGCCAGCTCGGTGTATTCCGACTTGCGGCCACCAGACACGCCGTCCGATACCTTTCTCTGGGCGACAATACTGGCAATACGCTTGCGCTGCAGCGTTTGCAGCTCCTTGTCGTAATGGCGGAATGTTTTTTGATCCTGATTCTTGCTAAGGCCAGAGATACGCGCCAGGTGAGGCTTGGCTGCAATGACCTCTCTGGCCAGCTGGTCATAGATGGCCAGTGACAAGCCTTCATCAACCTGATCAACGGAGAGATTGCCCGCCATGACTTCCTTCCAGATTTTCTCCAGACCGTTAGCGGACATTTCTTGCTCTGAGCGTACAAAGTTAACCCAACCGTTCAGCCAGCGAGGGTTGGAGATGGCTCTGTCATTACGTTGAGTAATTCCGGAGATGGTACAGTCGGTGGACGCCAGCCAGAGATGTTTATCAAGCTGAGTGGCTTCTGCATAAGCGTTATAGCTGGCTTCCTGCTGCCGCCATTGCTGCTGATACTTGAGAGCCTCCCGCCGCAACTGCTGAAACTGTTCGGCTGATTGCATCTGGGTAATGGTATGTGCCAGCGACATCACCGAAAGCTGCTCCAGTTTTCTGGCAAAGGTCAGTGTACTTCGAATGGTGTTTAGGGCAGCCTGGTTATCTTTGTCCAGCCCCCAGTTCAATGGCGCAACATCACCAAACAGACTGGCGACGACCGGGTTATGGCTCAGTTGCTGCTGCAATCCGGCTAACTGCTCAAGGTGTGACACTCTTTGCCCCAGCTCCAGCAAAGAAATATCCTGCTTCACAAACCAGGCCTGGATCGTCTCGAGCACGGAGGAAAGAGACATAATGATCTGTTCAACCTGACCCGCTGCACCTGTCAACGGCTCCTGTTCACTAAATGACTGCTGCAGCTTGGGATAGAACCTTAAAATCTGTTCGAATCCCGTCATGGTGTCACGAACAGAAGTAACCATATTTTGTTTATGGAGTTGCTGGATGCCCTTGATTAATTGAGCGTCAAGGTCGAGCAACGCACTGCCGGCTGTCACTCTTGCACCAAAGCCAACGCCATAAGTCTCCCGAACCCGGCGATACCAGGCTCTAAGTGCCAGTAATGACTCAATATCTGTGTCCAGACTGGCGTAGTGCTCCCCAAGGAACTTGCTGAAATGACATTCTTCCAAGCGCCCTACCCGCTCGGAATAGTCGATCAGCGTGTCCAGTTGCCCGGCCAGTTCCGTTACCTTAATGTCAGGGCTCTTTGCCATGTTTTTAAGAGATTTACGGGCAGCACGCCAATCACTACTGAACCATTTGAACATGCCTGCATTAGCAAACTGCTGTTGCATGTGGAGCAAGTCTTCATGAGACAGCAGTGCATCCAGGCGATAGGTGTTTTGCAGTGTGTTTCGCAGTGGCAAAAGCTCCTGCAACTGTTGCTTCAAATCAGCAAGAGCCGCATCCAGTTCATCATCATCAAAACAACTTGTCCGTAACCTCACCAACTCAACCGGGAGCTCGGCCACCAGCTCAATCAGTTCGACAAAGGCTGACAGCCCCTGCTTGCTGTTGGTCATCAGGGCTGCAAGCGGCTCCGGTAGTGCCACTTTTAACTCTTGTTGATTAACGACAAGCGCAGACAGTTTTTCTGAGACTTTGCTCAGGTTGAGCACGGACCTGACAACATCCGACAGCAATAACTGATCTGATGATCCAAAGCAGACGACAGGATTTGAAAATTCCGGTGGCACCTCGCCGCTCTCAAGCAGGGGGAGTTTTTCCCGGACCAGCTCCGTTCCCAGCACCTCATACAACTGCTGAAGGGCGATAAAGTCGTTCACATAGCGGTCAATTTCATCGATAGTTTCTTGACTCAACTGACTCAAGACAGGGAAGTGCTCCTGACCATTCAACTCCGGCAACTGAGCAGAGTCCTGGCTCAGGCTGGCAAGCTGTGACAACGTCTTGAGCTCTTCCGGATCAAGCCGCCAGTTCGAGAGCATTTCTTCCGTGGCATTAAGCAACTGATCAAGTGACTGCTGCCAGCCGCTTAACAACAGGACTATTCGTTCACTGTCAAAGATCTGAATATCGGTATTGGTTACACCGCTCCAAGGGTGATCGTATATGGCCGCATCATCGCCAATCTGCTGACGAACTTCAGCATAAATGCCTTTGAATGCCTTGATCTGATCACGCAGCCTGAGCAGTTTAACCTCATCAAGGTCTGCCCCGGACAGGCCGGTTACATGTAAGCGAGTAGGGTCGATAGTCAACTTACGACGATAGCGTGAAGCACCACTGAAAATGTCATGTATGCTTTTACCTGTTGCTCCCCAGACCCCGTTTATCTCTTTGGCATAGTCATTCAGCTGCTCTTTCAGCTCTTCATAACGGGCCACTTCGGCATCGATTTTCTGGATACTTTGCAGCTTTGACTGACCAACGATTCGGGAGTTTATCTCATCCAGTACTTTTCGCTTCTGCGACTTGTGACTGTGCAGCTCAAGGCAAAAATCGCCTAATCCGGCCTTGTCGAGCCGCCGCTTGACCACTTCTAGAGCCGCCAGCTTTTCGGCAACAAAGAGCACTCTTTTACCGCTCAGCATGGCGGCAGCAATCAGGTTGGTAATGGTCTGTGATTTTCCGGTGCCCGGCGGGCCTTCAATGACCAGGTTATGGCCATCTACCGCATCAATAAGGGCACTGTGCTGGGAGCTATCCGCATCATCAATGAGCGGAAAACGCTGATGGATATCATCAAGCTCATCTATCTTATGCTCAAGACCCGTTCCGTCACCGCCGTTTTCGTCCGACTCCTTACTGGTAAAGAAGCGAGTCACTACCGGGTGCTTAGTGATATTGCAGTTATCCAGTGGCCAACGCGCCGGATCAAGGTCCAGATACATCAGCATCTTGCCAAAGTTGAGCAGGGCCAAGGATGCATAGCGCTTGAGTGACCACCGGGGCTGGGATTGAGCGATGATGGCTTCAACCTTGGAAAAATACTGCTCGGGCAGCATATCCTCTTCCAGCTCCGGCAGTTCGATACCAAAATCGTTGAGCAGTTTAACCCTGAGCGACAGGTTAGGGATGATATCCTCACCCGTGTATTTTATCTGGTACCGGTACACCCCCGCGGCGGCATCCAGTTTGCCTCGCTCTAACATGACCGGAACGGTAAATAACGGTGCTAGTCTGCTTTTGTCTGAGATGGGAGACTCAAACCACTCGAGAAATCCCAGCGCCAAATAGAGGATCCCAGCCCCGGTTTCTTCAATCGCAGTCTGTGCCTTGTTACGGATACCCCGCAACCGGGCTTCCATCTCATTGGGAAACAACAGCACCTGAATGTCATTGTCACAATGCTCAGGCTTGGTATGCTCCGGGTCAGCCTTGGGCAGTTCATAACTGTTATCGATCCCCAGGACTCTGGCCCACTCTCGCGCACTGGGATCGGGCTTCAGTCGTTTCTCGCTGCCGTCTTCTTCAATCCCCAGATAGCCCTGAGCGATAAGCTGCTTGCGCTTCGGGTCAGGCACAGCAACAAACTGCATTTCCTGCTCACTGAGCAAGGTTTGGTAGAGTTGGTCCGGAAGCTCGTTGACAATACGCAACGAACTACTTTTTAGATTTTTCTGATCAATCGGAAAGTTGAGCAGCCGGTTCCTGCTAGTCAGATCAAGCAACTTCCTACGCATATTCTCGAGAGATTCGAGGATGAAGGGATCAACTTGTTGTGCAAATTTTTCGAATTGAGTCGTTGTCATCTGCTCTACCATAAGTAGTTCACCGGGCCCGCTTGCCACGGCAGGCAACCATCTCCTCGATGGCTGGGTATACGCCTTGCTGACTGTTGGTTACTGCAAGCTAAATAACTGATCCTAATAGTGCTACATCGACCGGTCCCCGCACGCAGACACGCCATGACCCCATCCCTGGGGGCTCCGCCGCGGAGGGTTTGCTTAGCGGAACCCAGTCGCTGCCGGTAGTGATCTACCATTCGGAACAGTTATTTACATGGCCATGTACAAGAACTAAAGACTATACCAGCATATATCGCAAAATGGTGATGCTGGGCTGCGATTTAGTAATTCAGTCAACCACCTACAGAGCTGCAGAGCTGGGCACCAAAAAGAAAGGTGACTCCACTGAAGATCCATTTTGACATCGGGTCTAAACAGGGGCTGGGTCACGAGGAATGGTTTGACAGGTTGATGAAGTGTAATTTCACTGAGGACATAAAAGCAAAAAGCCACCCTGAGGTGGCTTTTTGCTTTAATCTGGCGGAGCGGACGGGGCTCGAACCCGCGACCCCCGGCGTGACAGGCCGGTATTCTAACCAACTGAACTACCGCTCCGAGGCCTGATACTGCTTGCTTCAGGCGGGAGGCATCATAGTTTCGGCGAGTGCCGGGGTCAAGCGCAAAGTGCTGCATTGCGACCGTTCGAACACTTTTTAAACCGAACCGGGAGCGGAACGGTTTTTTCCCTCCGCGCCGGTCGCCAGGCTCAGCCCCCGGCGGCCTTCTTCCCCGACACTTTCCTGCCGCGGGCTTTGCGACGCCAGCGCCAGATGGCCACCAGCAGCAGCGCGGACACGGCCGCCGAGATCCCGCCCAGCACCGGCCAGGAAAGCCAGAACGAGGGGGGAGCCGCCGGAGTGGTCGCGGCGAGCGGGGGGCTGACCCGTATCACCTGCTCCGGCAGCTGGAACTGGACCTCCCGCCCTTCCCGGGTGGTGGCGAAGGCTCGCCCCTGCCAGCGGTAGTTGCCGGGCTGCACGGCCGGCGGCAGTTCGATCACCCGTCCGCTACCAGACACGGCGATGCTTTGCTCCAGCGGGTTGGTCAGTGTTCCCGTTACCACCAGGCTGTCGGGTTGCAGTTCGCTGTCCACCTCCAGCAGCATCTGCCAGCTCCCGTCCTCGTTCGGCGTGGTCATCCGCAGGCTCAGGGGCGTGGGGTACACCAGCAGCTCCTGCTCGTGGGTACGCGCCAGTACCTGGTTGGTGGTCTGCGCCTGAAACAGGTACGGCCCCGGCAGCGCATCGACCAGGACTTCGGCCGTCAGCCGGCCATCGCCGGGATAGGCATCCAGGCCGGTGCCATCGTCGGCAAAAACGCCGATCACCCGGGGAGCCAGGGCAAAGGGATCCGTATCGGCATCGCGCCGGCCGACCAGTTGCGCGGTCAGGGACAGTCCCTCGAGGTAGTAGGCCGCGTCCAGCCGGGTCCCCTCGTGGCTGAGTTCGGCGTCGAGCTTGATGATTTCCTGCCGGTAGAGGCGCGCGGGCAAGGGGGCCAGTTGCAGGCGGAACGGGCTCACCAGGGAAAGCCCCCGTTCCGCGCTGATCCTGCCGGTGGCCTGCCAGGGTCCGGGTTCGGGTTGCCACAGGGTGATGATGTCGCGGCTGGCGGTGGACGCCCAACTGATGGTGTCCGGATGACGCTGGTAGTAATACTTGCTGCCGTCGGGACGGATCAGCACCACGGGGGTGCTGTCATCTTCCCGCTCGATAAACAAGGTCACGGCGGAAATGGAGGGGTCGATGCGAAAGGTATTGCTCAGCCAGCGGCTCTCCTGTTCCGCGGCCTTGGCCAGGACGGGCGCCAGCAGCGCCACTAGCCACAGCCGGCTCATTCTCCCCGCCATAGGCAACTGCCCCCCTTCTTCATCACCAGATCCAGCCTGGCCTCGTGGGCCTGCAATTCCTGTTCGCCGGCCCGGATCACCCTGAGCGCCGGACGTTCGGCACTCAGGCGCCGTATTCCCTGACGGCCGCTGTCCTCCTGCGAGCCGGTGTCGCTCTGCAGGTTCAGCTTGGTCTGGCCGCCGGTCATCAGCAGGTAGACATCGGCCAGGATCTCGGCATCGAGCAAGGCCCCGTGCAGGGTGCGGTGGCTGTTGTCTATGCCGTAGCGGTCGCAGAGCACATCCAGGTTGTTGCGCTTGCCGGGAAACAGTTGCCGCGCCAGGGCCAGGGTATCGGTGACCTTGCACAACTGGGCCATCCGCTCCGGCCGCCCCATCAGCTCCATTTCGTAGTCGAGAAAGCCGACGTCGAAGGGCGCGTTGTGGGCCACCAGCTCGGCCCCGGCGATAAAGGCGAGGAATTCGCCCACCTTGGCGGTAAAGAGCGGTTTGTCCGCCAGAAACTCGTCGGTGATGCCATGCACCTGGATGGCTTCCTCGTCCACCTTGCGATCCGGCTTGAGATAGACATGGAAATGCCGGCCGGTCAGGCGCCGGTTGACCACCTCCACCGCGCCGATTTCGATCACCCTGTGCCCGAGATAGTGGGGCCCGGCGCCCATGTTCATACCGGTGGTTTCCGTATCCAGGACAATTTGCCGCTGGTGGCCTTGCTGGCTCATCGCTGTTTCCTCCGCACAATACGGCCGCCAGTATAAATAACCGGGCCCGCTCGCGCTACCGGGGCGGTGGCACTGGCCCGGACCCCGCCCCTGTGGCAGACTTCGCCTTCAATTTTCCAGACATGAACACCCATGAAACAGATCCAGCTTTATACCGATGGCTCCTGCCTCGGCAATCCGGGCCCGGGCGGTTATGGCGCCGTGCTGCTCTACAAGCAGCACCGCAAGGAGCTGAGCCGGGGCTTCCGTCTGACCACCAACAACCGCATGGAGCTGATGGCGGCCATCGCCGGCCTGGCCGCCCTCAGCCACGACTGCGAGGTCGAACTGACCACCGACAGCCAGTACGTGCGCCAGGGCATCACCCAGTGGATCAAGGGCTGGAAGCGCAACAACTGGAAGACCGCCGCCAGGACGCCGGTGAAAAACGCGGATCTGTGGCAGCAGCTCGACGAGCTGTGCCAGCGGCACCGGGTAAGCTGGCACTGGGTCAAGGGACATTCCGGCCACCCGGAAAACGAACGTTGCGACGAGCTGGCCAGGGAAGCCGCCCTGCACCAGGCCGTCAATGAAGACACCGGCTACTCGCGCTGACGGGCCATGCCCGGCTGGGTCAGGGCACTGCGCACCGGCTTGAGCTCCCGCACCGGGGTCAGCGGAAAACGCCGCTTGCGGGCCAGCAGGACATAGACCGCCGCCAGCGACGGACAGAACCGCGGACAGAGCCGGCCGCGCCACTGGCCGGGTAACGCAAACTGCATGACGCGGGTGAACCCCAGGTAATCCCGCGCCACCACCTCGAATCCCAGCAACTTGAGCCAGTCCTCCAGCCGTCCCGGTGCCAGCATCCGGTGCCAGGACGGCAGGCGGCGGCGCAGGGCCGGCAGGGCACAGGCCAGGCCGGCGCTGCTGTAGGGGTTGAAGCCGGTCAGGATCAGCCAGCCATCATCGCGCAGGGCGATTTCCGTTTCACGCAGGATGGCATGGGGATGGTCGCTGTAATCGAGCACGTGGGCCAGCAGGCAGGCGTCCAGGCTGCCGGGAGCAAAAGGCATGGCGGTGGCGTCCGCCAGCAGATCCATGCCCTCGAAGGGACGCTGCCCCATGACCACCGACTGGCGGATCCGGCTCTTGTCCAACGACAGGGCGGCCCCCAGGGCGTCGATCTTGAGCAGGTTGAAACCGAACAGGCCCGGCGCCCACTCGTCCAGGCGCTGCTGCAACTGCTCGGCAAGCTGGCCGCCGCGCGGCAATCGCCGCCAACTGTCAGGAACCTGCGGTGTACTGGCTGATTTCATGGCGCCTCTGATAAGCTAATGCACAACACGACCTCGAGGACACATCATGCTCAACATTAGTCCCATCCCCGCCTTTAACGATAACTACATCTGGCTGATAAGCAATGGCGATCACGCGGCCGTGGTGGATCCGGGCGACGCCACCCCGGTCGAGCGGACCCTGGCGGAGCGCGGCCTGACCCTGGACGCCATCCTCATCACCCACCATCACCGGGATCACACCGGTGGCGTAAAGGCCCTGCTCGCCCGGTGGCCCGAGGCCCGCCTCTACGCCCCCGCCGCCGAGCCGATGCCGGCCCCCGGGGGCTCGGCCCTGCAGGAAGGCGACAGGGTCCAACTGGCCGAGCTGGGGCTCGAACTTGCGGTGATGGCCGTGCCCGGCCATACCCTGGGCCATATCGCCTATCATGGCCAGGGGCTGCTGTTCTGCGGCGACACCCTGTTCTCGGGGGGCTGCGGCCGGCTGTTCGAAGGCAGCCCGCAGCAGATGCACCAGTCCCTTTCCCGCCTGGCCGCCCTGCCCGACGAAACCCGGGTCTACTGCACCCACGAGTACACCCAGGCCAACCTGGCTTTTTGCCACGCTGTGGAGCCAAACAACCCCGAATTAAAAAAATATCTGCAAAAAGTGGCCAAATTGCGCCAGCAGGGGATCCCTACCCTGCCCAGCTCCATCGGCCTGGAAAAGGCCGTCAACGTCTTCCTCCGCCCCCATCTGGCGGGGGTTCGCGCCGCGGCCCGGCACCATGCCATGGCGGAGTTAAATGAAGACGCCGAGGTGTTCGCCGCACTTCGCCGCTGGAAGGACGATTTTTAACGAACTTGATTAAACTGCTCACAAAGCATACACTGGCCGCCGTTTTTGTGAGACGCAGACACCATGAGAAGACTCTGTATTATATCCAGTGCCTTGCTCCTGGCGGGCTGCCAGGCGATGCCGGCCGATTCGGCGCGGCATCCCTATGGCCATCAGGAAACAGCTGGAGGGCAGGCAACACACAGCCAGCTCTACCCGAAATCGGCGGCGTACTCGTCGCTCAGGGTGCAAAGCAAAGCATCCGCCGACGGCGGCACTTACCGCACCGTCGCCCACTCGTCGAGCAATCGGCAGTTCCGCCAGCAGACGGCTGCCCAGCAGCAAAATCTGTGGCTCGAACTGGCCGAACAGATGCAGCTCGAAATGCCGCTGGATCACCCCAGGGTGGTCGCCCAGCGCAACTGGTACCTGAAACACCCGGCATACATGCGTTCCGTATCCGAACGCGCCAGACCTTTTCTCTATCTCATCAAGGAAGAGATAGAGAAGCGGAACATGCCGATGGAACTGGTACTGCTGCCGGTGGTGGAAAGCACCTTCGATCCCAAGGCCTATTCCCGCGGACACGCGGCCGGCCTGTGGCAGATGCTGCAGGGCACCGGCAAGAACTTCGGCCTGCATTACGACAGCTGGTATGACGGCCGTTACGATGTCATGGCCTCGACCCGGGCGGCGCTCGACTATCTGGAATACCTGCACGGTTTCTTCGATGGTGACTGGCTGCACGCGCTGGCCGCCTACAACTCGGGCGAAGGACGGGTGCAGCAGGCGATCAAGGCCAACCGCCGGCAGGGCAAGCCGACCGACTACTGGTCCCTGTCCCTGCCCAAGGAAACCCAGAACTACGTGCCCAAGCTGCTGGCCCTGGCCGATATCCTGAAGCACCAGAGCCACTACGGCATGGACGTGCCGGCAGTCCCCAACCGTCCCCAGCTGGCGGTGGTAGAAGTGGAAGGTCAGGTGGATCTGAACATGGCCGCCGACCTGGCCGGGATGAACCGCAACCAGCTCAAGGCCCTGAACCCCGGCTTCAAGAAGGCCGCCACCTCGCCCGCCCGCAATGCGGAGATCCTGGTGCCGGTCAACCATGCCCAGGGCTTCGAGCTGGCCATGGCCGATCTGCCCCAGCAGGAGCGCCGGGAGTTCCAGCGCTACCAGGTCAGGGGCGGCGACAGCTTGGGCGCCATCGCCCGCCGCCACGGCACCAGCATAGAGGCCATCCGGCAGGCGAACAACCTGAGCGGCAATACCATCCGGGTGGGACAGACCCTGATGCTGCCCTCCGCCGCCCGGGCCGCCCAGCCGGCGCCTTCCGATGGCGTCTACCTGGTCAAGGCGGGTGATTCGCTGTCGGCCATCGCCAGCCGTTTCAGCGTGAGCATCAACGATCTGCTGCGCTGGAACCGCCTGAACGACAAGCACAGCCTGCGCGCCGGCCAGACCCTGATCGTTTCGGTCAACTCGGGCTGAGATTCAGGCGTCAGTATGACCATAAGGGAGCCTTGAGGCTCCCTTTTTAATGTTCTTCTCCCAGCCGGAGCACCGCCGCCAGGGGGCCTGGCCGGAGGCCGCCGCGGTCATGCTCCCCCGGCAGCCGTTCCCGTTCCGCCCAGTGCCGGTTGCGACACCGCACGGGGGCGCCCGTCCCCGTCGATGGCCACGTAGACGAACTGGGCCCCGGCCACCCGGTAGCGGGGGCCGCTTTCCGGCACCAGCACCGGCTTGACCCAGACTTCCACCCTGATGGTCATGGAGCTGCGGCCCTGCTTCAGCAGCTCGCCATAGCAGCACACCACATCGCCCACCTGCACCGGACGGGTGAAGGTCATCTCGTTCACCGCCACCGTGCACACCCGCCCCAGGGCGATCTCGTTGGCCAGCAGGCTGCCGCCCAAATCCATCTGGGACATGATCCAGCCACCGAAGATGTCGCCGTTGGCATTGGTGTCCGCCGGCATGGCCATGGTGCGCAGCAACAGCTCGCCCCTCGGGCTCAGCTCTTCACTCATTTCCGTCAATTGCTCCAATCTGGCAAGTAAACTGGCATAATAATCAGCCTGACCTGTACCCGCAATTGTCCACACCAAAGGTTGCCCATGAACGTCATCGTCGCTTCCCTCAACCCGGCCAAGATAGCGGCCGCCCGCCAGGCGCTCGAGCTGCTGTTTCCCGAGCGGGCCATCAGCCTGCATGGCCTGGCCGTGCCCTCGGGCGTGGCCAGTCAGCCCATGAGCGACGAGGAAACCCTGACCGGCGCCCGCAACCGGGCGCTGGCGGCACGGGCATGCCGCCCCGACGCGGAGCTGTGGATAGGAATGGAAGGGGGCGTCGAACGGCGGGGAGAACGCTTGCTCACCTTCGCCTGGCTGCAGGTGCTGGGCCCCGGGCTGGACAACGCCGCCCGCAGCGCCAGCCTGACCCTGCCGCCATTCGTGGCCAGCGCCCTGTCTCAGGGGGAGGAACTGGGCCAGGCCATGGATCGCCTGTTCAATTTAACCAACTGCAAGCAGCAGGGCGGCGCCATCGGCGTGCTGACCGGCAACCTGCTG
The DNA here is from genome assembly GCF_002407485.1 of Zobellella denitrificans. Taxonomy (NCBI): domain Bacteria; kingdom Pseudomonadati; phylum Pseudomonadota; class Gammaproteobacteria; order Aeromonadales; family Aeromonadaceae; genus Zobellella; species Zobellella denitrificans. The sequence goes on from NZ_CP012621.1 coordinate 3,077,300, forward strand.
GACAGGCGCAGCGTCTACCGGGACGCCCTGATCCTGGCCCTGGCGCCGTTGATCAGCCCCGCGCCTTACGCTCAGCCAGCCAGCTGAACCAGTCCGTCACCTCGTAGTCGAGGCCCAGCCAGCGGCAGAGGGCGCCGCCGTCGATGCTCTTGCCTTCGCCGCCGCCGTCGAAGTCCGGCGGCGGCAGGCCCCGCAGCTCGGCCGCCTGGCGGTAGAAATCCTGCCGGCGGGGATGATGGGGGGCGCTGACGTTCAGGGTTTCCGGCCAGTCTTCCCGCGCCAGTATGGCGGGAATAAAGCGCAGCAGATCCTCCAGCGCCACCAGGTTGACCGGCTCCTCGCCGCCCTCGAAGCGGCGGCCAGCGAGAAAACGCCCCGGCTCGCGGCTGCCGCCCACCAGGCCCGACAGCCGCAGGCAGAGCACCCGGGGGATGCCGCTCGCGCGCACCCTTAGTTCCGCCGCCAGCATGCGCTCGCCGCGCTCGGAATCCGGCCCGGTATCGGCCTCGGTCTTGACGCCGGTGCCGCCATAGACAGAGGTGGCGCTGGTAAAGAGCAGGCGGCGCACCCCTGCCCTGGCCGCCAACGCCGTCACCCGCCCCAGGGTGGCGGCATAGTCGGACACCTTGCCCGGCGGCACGCACAACACCAGGGTATCGGCGGCAAGCGCCGTCGGCCAGGCCGGCGGCAGGGGATCATTGATGTTCCAAAGCGCGGCCTCGATGCCGGCTTGCCGCAGCCGCTCGGCCTTGGCTGCATCGGTGGTGGTGCCGGCCACCCGGTAGCCCAGGCCGGCCAGGGTGACGGCCAAGGGCTCGCCCAGCCAGCCCAGGCCGAGGATGGCGACGCTCGGCTCAGTAGACATAGGCGAGTTCCGCCGGTTTGAGGAAGGTCTTGGGCTGGCCGAGCATATCCTGGTAAATCACCGAAAAGGCCAGCACGTTCTGCACATAGCCCCGGGTTTCCCGGTAGGGAATGTTCTCCACCCACACATCCAGCGGCCGGCTGCCGCTCTCGCTCAGCCAGCGGCTGATCCGGCCGGGGCCGGCATTGTAGGCGGCGATGGCCGGGATCCGGTTATGGTTGTAACGCTCCAGCAACTCCTTGAAATAGCTGGAGCCGAGCTGCACGTTCACCTCGGGCCGATAGACGTCCGCGGGGTGGCGGAACTGGGTGATGCCGTGCTTGCGGGCGGTCTCCCTGGCGGTGGCCGGCATCAGCTGCATCAGGCCGCCGGCCCCCACCGGGGAGCGGGCCAGCTCATAGAAGGCGCTTTCCTGGCGGGCGATGGCGAACAGGGTCGCCTCGTCCACCCCCAGGCGCCGGGCCTGGCGCTGGAAGATGTCCCGGTATACCACCGGGAAGCGCAGATCCAGGTGATCCCAGGCCTGCACCCGGATGCTGGCCGTGATCGACTTGTCGTACCAGCCCCGGCTCAGGGCCAGGCTGCCCAGGGCGACCCCGGCCGCTTCGTCGACCTTGCCCAGCAGATGATGCCACTCGCCGCGAGCGGCGGTTCTGTCGCCCAGGGCCAGCCATTCCTCGACCCGCAGCAGGGCCGGCCATTGCCGGCTGGCCTGGCTCCAGGACGGCGCCGGCGCCAGCGGCTTCTTCTGCAGGGCGTAGTCGCGCCGGCTCTGCTGGGCCGCCAGAAAACCGTAATAATCCCGGGACTGGGCCGCCTTCTGCCAGGCCGCGTCCGCTTCCGCCGCCTTGTTCTGGGCCGCCAGGGCACGGCCACGCCAATACAGCCAGCGGCTGTCCTGCCGGGCTTCGGCCGGCAGCCGGTCGATCCAGCCGACCAGGTGAGGCCAGTCCTGCTCCCAGATCGCCAGGCGGGCCCGCAGCTCGAACAGCTCGGCGTCCCCCACCTCCGGCAGCCGGCTGTCGAGCCAGCTGCGATAGTCCCGGGTACGGTTGAACATCAGCCGGCGGGCCAGGGCCCGTTCCACCACCGCCATCTGGGCTTTGTCGATATGGTGGCTGCGCTGATACTTGGGATAGAGGCTCATCACCAGTTCGGGCTCCGAGTCCGCCAGCCGGGCCAGGGCCATGGCCACCGCGGCCTTGTGCCGCGCCGAGGGGGCCTGGATACGTTCGGGCCGGTCCAGCTGTCGCGGGTTCTGGTGAAGAGATTGCAGCAGTTCCCCCGCGGGGCGGACCGAAGGGCTCAGCAGACGGCTCAGGAAGGCGATCAGCCCCTCCTGGCCGCTTTCGTAGGCCAGCAGCATGCGCTGCCAGATGTGCTCGTCGTTGCGCCCGCCAACACTGCGCCAGGTTTCGAACAGGGGATCGCAGATACCGGGCCGGGACTGGCCATGCAGCCACAGCCGCTCCGCCCCGGCGATGGCGGTGGCCCGATCGCCGGTCGCCCACTTGGCCTGGTAGTGGGCGCACTGCAGCTCGACGCTGTTGGGCAACTGGGGATAGAAGGCCAGAAACTCCTGCCAGCGCTGTTCCCGGGCCAGGCGGAACAGGTACTGCCGTTCGAGCCGATCCGCCTGTTGGGAGTCGGGGTAACGGGCCATAAAGTCGCGGATCTGGGCCGTGCTCAGCTGGGTGATGCGATCGGCCAGGTACTGGTAATCGAGGTTGATGGTGAGAGGGTAGGCATCCAGCCCCTGGCGCAATTGCTGGTAGCGGGAGACCTCGTTCTTTTTCAACGCCTGCTCGGCCTGCTGATAGCGCTCGCGCAACGGTGAGGCCTCGGCCAGGCTCCCCAGGCTCAATAGCAGCAATCCAACTCCAACCCAGCTTTTCACGGCTCCACCCCTCTTCTAATAAGATAGCGCTATCCTAAGGAATACGGGGAGGGCTGCCAATGGGGCACGGCAAATTCTCCCCGATCCTGAGACAGCGGCGGCGGTGACTCGTCAGCGGACGACCGGCAGGAGTGGACGGAGAGTTTATCCGTTCGAGTCTGTCCTGTTTCGCACCCAGCTGACAAGGGCTTTTTGGCCGGAGCCGCGGCTGGCTCACAAATATTGCCGCAGCCCGGTATCGGCCGACAAAAACTTGATTTCAATCACAAAATTAATTCCCCGCCCGGGTAACCTGAAGTCGAACACAAACGAAGAAACAGCAAGGGGGTCCCTATGTCTATTGCGATTACCAGCCATGTCGTCGACATTTCTCCCGCCATTCGTGAACGGATCGAAAGTCGTTTCGACAAACTCAACCGGCGCCAAATCGTGCTTATCAACCCCCATGTGGTGATTCAGAAAGAAGGCCTGAATTACCTGGTGGAAGCCAAGGCGGGAGTGCCTAACGACACCCTCTTTGCCCAGGCGGAACATGAAGATCTCTACGCCGCCATCAACGAACTGGGGCAGAAGCTGGAACGCCAGCTCGGCCGCTACGCGGAAAAACCCCTGGCCCAGCGGGCCAACGTGACCCAACCGATAATCGAAGAAGACGAATAATCCCCTCATCCGCACAAAAACGGCCGCAAGGCCGTTTTTGTGCTTTTACCGGATCGAAGGCCAAAAAATCCGGCAAAGGGCTTGCCAGCGCCGGCGCTTTTCAGTATTCCTATGGGGGTTACCCATGGCCGTTGCGACCCTAAGATGCCCGTATCCCTGTTTTTCTTTCACTTCTTTTTTGCATCCTGACACGGGAGGCATTGGCGCAAGCAAGAAACAAGCGAAAGACGAACCGCCAAGCCTCCCACCGGGAGGCTTTTTTATTCAGCCGGACTGGCGACGAAGGAAGCCCTACTCATGAATCTGGACGAGATCAGAACCCACATCACCCGCCTGGACAGCGAGCTGCTGACCCTGCTGGCCAGGCGCAAGGCCCTGAGCCTGGAGGTGGCCCGCGCCAAGCTGGAAAACCCCAGGCCGATACGGGACCAGGAGCGGGAGCAGGCGCTGCTGGTGGAGCTTGTCAACCAGGGCCGGCAGCTCGGCCTGGACGCCCACTATGTTACCCGCCTCTACCACACCATCATCGAAGACTCGGTGCTGTCCCAGCAGGCGCTGCTGCAGGATCTGCTCAACCCCCAGGACCAGGTGCCGTCCATCAGCGTCGCCTTCCTCGGCCTGCGCGGCTCCTACTCCAACCTGGCGGCCCGCAAGTACCTGTCCCGCTTCCAGGCCGGCATCATCGAGCACAGCTGCGAGACCTTCCAGCAGATCCTCGACACCGTGGAATCGGGCCAGGCCCAGTACGGCATACTGCCCATCGAGAACACCAGCTCCGGCTCCATCAACGACGTCTTCGATCTGATGCAGCACACCAGCCTGTCCATCGTCGGCGAGCTGACCCAGCCCATAGAGCACTGCCTGCTGGTGGCGGTGGACACCGACGTCAGCCAGTTGAAGACCCTCTACACCCACCCCCAGGTGTACCAGCAGTGCTCCCAGTACCTGAAGACGCTGCCCGGGGTCAAGGTGGAGTTCTGCGCCGCCTCCTCCAACGCCATGGAGCTGGTGGCCGGCCTCAAGCGCCCGGACGTGGGCGCCATGGGCAGCGCCGACGGCGGCGAGCTGCACGGTCTCAAGCCGCTGGTGCGCGGCCTGGCCAACCAGAAGCAGAACATGACCCGCTTTATCGTGGTGGCGCGCAAGCCCATCGACGTGGCCGAGCAAATCCCGGCCAAGACCAGCTTCATCATGTCCACCGGCCAGCAGAGCGGCGCCCTGGTGGAGGCCCTGCTGGTGCTGCGCAGCCACGACATCACCATGACCAAGCTGGAATCCCGCCCCATCATCGGCAATCCCTGGGAAGAGATGTTCTACGTGGACGTCGCCGCCAACGTCAACAGTCCCGAGATGCAGTCGGCGCTGAAGGAGCTGGGCCGCATCACCCGCTTTATCAAGGTGCTGGGCTGCTATCCCAGCGCCGAAGTGGCGCCGACCCGGATCCCCTCCGGCGCCCTCAGCCAGGGCCAGGCCGCGGCGCCGGCCGAGGACAAGCAGCCCCGCCACAGCCGAGCCTACAAGCACGACGACACCCGCCTGCAGGTGGGCCGCTTCTACCTGGGCACCGATGAGCCCCTGCTGATCGCCATGCTGCCCGCCTGGCCCGGGGATCAGCAGTTGCAGGAAGCCGCCCGCAAGCTGAAGGAAAGCGGCGGCCAGGTGCTGGCCGTGCCCTGCTTCGACAACGGCGATATCCAGCAGGGGCTGCAGCACCTGCAGCGGTTGCGCGAGGTGGCGGCCCGCTTCGATCTGGCGGCCATGACCAGGGTGAGCAAGGCGGAAGAACTCAACCGGGCGGCGGAATACCTCGACCTGCTGCTGCTGCAGCCGGAGCAGGCCCTGCGGAGCGAACTGCTGATCGCCGCCGGCCGCTGTACCCGCCCCCTGCTGCTGCCCCTGCAGCAGGACGCCGCCGCCTCGCTGGCGGACGCCGAGCTCATCCTGAGCGAAGGCAACCAGCAACTGGCCCTGCTCGACGAGCGGGGGCTGCCCCTGGCCGGACTGCTGGCCCTGCAGCAGCAGACCCACCTGCCCCTGCTCGGCCGGCTCGACGGCAACGATGCGCTGGCGCCCGGGCTCGCCCACGCCCTGAAGGAAGCGGGCCTGCAGGGCTTCTGCGTCGAACTGGCCGACGGCCAGCAGGCAGATGCCCTCGCCCCCCTCGCCCACCGGCTGTACCGGGGATAACGCGGACAGTAAAAAGGCCCGGGAAACCGGGCCTTTTCAGTTTGATGACAAAGGCGTTGTAATGACCGAATAAGTCGGCCAAAGGCCCGGGAGACCCAGGCCTTTTTGGGTCGCGTCAGTCCTGGTGGTGGCGGCTGTCGTTGGCCTGGGCCAGCAGCAGTCGGCTTTCCTTGAGGAAGATGTCGGCATAGTCGCCGAAGAAGGCGCTAACGGTGGCGAACTGCTCGATAAAAGCCTCACGTCCGCCATTTTCCAGCTGATCCAGCAACTCACCGAAGCGGCGGTGGTAGCGTCTTATCATCTCCAGGTTGCGGGGCGAGGACAAAATGATGTCCGCGTACAGCGCCGGATCCTGGGCGAACAACCGGCCCACCATGGCCAGCTCCAGCCGGTATATGGGCGAGCTCAGGCGCAGCAGCTGGGCCAGATCCGCCTGCTCGGCGCACAGGTGGGCACCGTAGGCGAAGCTGGTGAAGTGGCGCAGGGCCTGCACCAGGCTCATGGCCTGGTCGTGTTCTTGCGCCGACACCGCCTGCAGCCGGGCGCCCCAGATCCGCATCTGGGCCAGCAGCCATTCGTACTGACCGGCGCCGCGGCCGTCGCTGTAGATGATCACCTGCTTGGCCAGGCTGGACACGTCGGGGCCGAACATGGGGTGCAGCCCCAGCACCGGGCCGGTGTGGGCCTTGAGCATGGCCGCCAGCGGCTCGCTCTTGACGCTGGTCAGGTCCACCAGCAGGCAGTCGGCGGGCAGCACCGGCAGCCGCTCGATCACCGCCACCGTCTGGTCGATGGGCACGGCAATCACCACCAGGCCCGCGTCGCCCAACAGGGCGTCGGCCCCGTCCCAGTCATCCTTTTCCAGGATCTCGACCGGGTAGCCGGACAAGCGCAGCAGGTGGGCGAACAGACCGCCGAGCTGGCCGGCGCCGCCGATCACCACCGCCTTGGACAGCTCCGGCTTGATGCATTTGAAGCCGGTATCCTTCTCGCTGGCGTAGGACTCGCGCATGGCGCGGCGCAGCACATCTTCAATCAGGTCTGGCGGTACGCCTTTCGCCTCGGCCTCGGCACGGCGCCGGGCCAGCATGGCGGCTTCCCGGTCGGGCGCATAGATGGGCACGCCCTGGCGGCTTTTTACTTCACCCACGCCCGCCACCAGTTTCAACCGGCGGGCAAACAGTTCGACCAACTGCTGGTCGACCTCGTCAATCTGATCCCGCAGGACCTGCAATTCATCTACCATTGGCTTCATCCCAATTACAAAAGCACCGGCCCTTCCCGGACACGGTGCTCTATTATGCCCGCTATTGGCCGCCGGCGACAGTCATCCGCCGGCACGGGCTCAGGTTCAAGGAGGCGAGCCGGCGGCTCAGCCGAGGCGGGCCTTGAGCGGCGCGGCCAGTTGCTCGCGGCACTTGGCCAGCAGCTCGGCGGTGGTGTCCCAGCCAATGCAGGCGTCGGTGATCGACACCCCGTAGCGCATGTCGCCCTTGGGCTGCTCGCTGGACTGGTTACCCTCGGCAAGGTGCGACTCCAGCATGATGCCGATGATGGACTGGTTGCCTTCCTGGATCTGGTGCACCACGTTCTCCGCCACCAGCGGCTGCAGGCTGTAGTCCTTGTTGGAGTTGCCGTGGCTGCAGTCCACCACCAGCTTGGGCGCCAGGCCCGCCGCCGTCATCGCCTTTTCCGCCAGGGCGATATTGACCGAGTCGTAGTTGGGCTGCTTGCCGCCGCGCAGTATCACGTGGCCGTCCGGGTTGCCCTGGGTCACCAGCAGGGCCACCTGCCCTTCCTGGTTGATGCCCATGAAGGCATGGGGCTCGGCCGCCGCCTTCATGGCGTTGATGGCGGTGCCCAGGTTGCCGTCGGTGCCGTTCTTGAAGCCGACCGGCATGGACAGCCCCGAAGCCATCTCCCTGTGGGTCTGGGACTCGGTGGTGCGGGCGCCGATGGCGGACCAGGAAAACAGCTCCGCCAGGTACTGGGGACTGATGGGATCCAGTGCTTCGGTGGCCAAGGGCAGCTCCAGCTCGGCCAGCCAGCACAGCAGCTCACGCGCCTTGTGCAGGCCCAGTTCGATGTCGAAGCTGCCGTCCAGGTGAGGATCGTTGATAAAGCCTTTCCAACCGACGGTGGTGCGCGGCTTCTCGAAATAGACGCGCATCACGATATAGAGGCTATCACGGTAGTCATCATGCAGTTTTTTGAGGCGGGTTGCGTACTCTTTGGCTGCGTCGATATCGTGGATGGAGCAGGGACCGCAGATCACCAGCAGACGGTGATCCTTGCGATGAATAATATCGGAGATGGTCTGCCGGGCCTGGCCGATGAAGGCCAGCGCCTGCTCGGAGATGGGCAGCTTGGCCTTGAGCTCCGCCGGGGTGATCATCACCTGTTCGGATTGGATATGGATATTATTCAGTGTGTCTTTCTGCATGATGACATCCTCACATGTAAACAAATCTTTACAACCAAACTTAAAGAAAAATCACTCGTTATTTGACATACAGTGATTTCTCTTTTACGCAACCGCCCCCACCATACCAAGGCCGGGCGGCCTTGCAAAGCCTGATGTCGGTGAAAAACCGGTTATTTTACCCTGATGGCGGCGAATGGGCAGAAAAGAGCCAGAATGGCACGGCTGGCGGCGTATACTTGAAGCAACAGAGGAGCGCGCATGAACCAACACGAATACCGGCAACTGGTGGCCAGCTTTCGCCGCATCCTGGATCACTACGGGGTGGATTATCGCCGGAGCCCGCCTTCCTACAACAACGATACCCTCTACGATCACCAGTGCCGGCTGATCCTGGATGAAGTGGCTCGCAGCTGGCACGCCCACTACGGTCACAGGCCCAGCTCCCTGCTGCTGCAGAAGGCGCTGTTCGCCGCCGAGCAGAGCCGGCGGTTCAGCCCGCCCTGGTACGCCCGCTGGCTGAACGTCCTGCGCGGCCTGGCAGGCCGGCACTAGCCCCACGACCCGTCCTGACTCTGCCAGGCCCGGCCGGGCTGGCATTCGGCCAAAGTTCTGCCATCATGCTCCTTCCCCTTTCAAGGAACCCGGACATGCAACGACTCATCCGCTTTTTCTTCCAGGGCCTGCTGATCCTGCTGCCCTTCGTGCTGACCGTCTACCTGGTGTACCTGATCTTCACCATGCTCAACGAAACCCTGTTTTCGGCCCTGGGTTCGCTGCTGCAACTGGTGTTCCCGGCGCTGGAGGCGGGCTGGGTGTCGGATCTGGCCGGCGGCCTGGTGACCCTGGCGCTGATCATCCTCACCGGCATGTTCGCCTCCTTCTACCTCGGTCGCTTCTTCCTCAACCTGTTCGACGCCGTCCTCACCCGCATTCCCCTGGTGAAGATGCTCTACAATTCCCTGCGGGATCTGTTCAATGCCCTGCTCGGCGACAACAAACGCTTCGACAAGCCGGTGGCGGTCAGCCTGATGAGTGGAGAAGTGATGGTGCTGGGCTTTATCACCCGGGAGGAAATGGAGGAATTCGGACTCAAGGACAAGGTCGCCGTCTACCTGCCCCAGTCCTACAACTTCGCCGGCAATGTGCTGATCGTCGACAAGGACAAGGTACGGCCGCTGGACATCCCCGCCGGCACCGTCACCACCTTTATCGTCAGCGGCGGCGTGACCGGAAAGCCATAGGCTGGAGGCCGGAAACGCCCTGCTTTTGCTTCCGGCCCCCAGCTTCTGGCTTCCGGCATCAGGCTTCAGGCTTTAGACCTTTCCTTCAGCAGCTCGGCGCACAGTCGCACAAAGTCGGAGGAGGTGACCATGCCCTCCAGCCGGCCGTCCTGGTCCACCACCGTCAGGCAACCGTGCTTGTTGCTAAGGAAAAAGGGCACCACCTCGGTCAGCGGAGCCTTGGCGTCAACGCTCTCGAAGTCCGAGTCGATGATGTCCATCACCCGGACCTGGCGCTCGCGCCGCTCCAGGGCGCTGACGCCGTAATCCGCCAGCAGGCTCATGACGGTGGCGATCATCCGCTTCTGGGTCAACACCCCGAGCAGCTTGCCGCTGTCCTTGTCCACCACCGGAATATGGCGGATGCTTTTCTCCCGCATCAGATCGTGGGCGTCCTTCAGGGTGGCATCCTGGCTCAGGGTCAACAACTGGCGGGCCATGATATCGCCGACATGTTCTACAGCCATGAGGGTCTTCCTTTTCGTTTGTTCGCGTTGGGGCTCATCATAGTATGCACCATGTTGTGACACAGCGGCCCCGCTCTTGCAAACAAAAAAACAAAAAAGCCCGGGAAATTCAGTCACTTCCCTGGCTTGTGGTCAGGCCTGTTGCGCAGCGGGACAAGTGCCGCCAAAACAAATGAAAGTGGTTATCATTAGCCATAACAATAGACATCCTTTTTAAAATACGTATTCTATTGCCCCAGTATGTCATCGCTATCTGGATCCGGGGATTTACCTTGAGTTTTCGTCGCTACACCCTGTTCGCACTGGCTTCCGTTATCCTGCACGGGCTGATGGTTCAGGCCATGGAGCGCCAGGAGCTGGAAATAACCCTGGCGCCCGACAGCAACCCGGGCCCGATCAGCGTGCAGATGTTGCCTGCCGTGGCCAGGCCCGAACCGACACCGCCGCTGCCGGAGCCCGAACCCAAGCCGGAGCCCAAGCCCAAACCGGTGCCCAAGCCCGAGCCCAAGCCGGTGCCCAAACCCGAGCCCAAGCCGGTGCCCAAGCCCGAGCCCAAACCGGCACCTGAGCCCGTGTCCGAGCCAACCGCCAAGGTCGATCCCAAGCCGCAGCCCCAGGTGACCCAGAGCAGCGCGCCCAAGCGGATTGACACCCCCAGTTTCAAGACCCGGCCGGCGCCCATCCCCTATCCGTCCCAGGCCCGTCGCCGGGGACTCGAAGGCACTGTGGTAGTCGAGGTCTGGCTGGATGAAAACGGCCGGCAGACCAAGCGATTGCTGGCCAGGTCGTCCGGCGTCAAGGTGCTGGATCAGACGGCGCTGACCGCCATCGCCAAATGGCATTTCTCCGCCTATGTAGAAAACGGCCGCGCCCTGGCGCACCGCGTACAGATCCCCGTTCGTTTCAAACTGGACTAAAACACATGTCGTTTCTGAACCAACTGCATCAACAACTGGGCCCGATGAGCTGGCCCCTGATCCTCTGCTCGGTGCTCACCCTGGCGCTCTGGCTGGAGCGCGGCCTGACTTTGCTGTGGACCAGCCTGCGCGGCGAGCAGGAAAAGCGCCGCCTGCGCCGCCAGGGCCACGCCTATCCGGACGCGGAAATGAGCCATGCCAGGTCGCTGACCCTGCAGGGCTGCTCCCTGCTGGTCCGGCACCGGCAATGCGACAAGTCCACCCGCGAGGATCTGGCCTCGGTCTGGTTGCAGCAGCAGCGCCGCCGGCTGCACGCCGGTTTGCGGGTGCTCACCCTGGTGGGCGTCATCAGCCCGCTGCTGGGCCTGCTTGGCACCGTGCTGGGACTTATCGAGATGTTCAGGAGCATCAGCCAGAGCCAGGATCCGGTGACCCCGTCGCTGCTGGCGGACGGCCTGGGGCTGGCCATGAGCACCACCGCCGCCGGTCTGCTGATCGCCCTGCCGGCCATCGCCGGCGCCCAGCTGTTCGGGCTCTGGGCCGACCGCCTGCTCGACAAGCTCACCCATGAGCTGAACCAGTGCAACCTCTACCTGGAAGGCGTGGCGCTGGGAGGCAAGGCATGATAGGCCGCCCCGAGCCCGCCCAGTCCGGCTGGCGGGCGCTCACTCCCGACATCACCCCCCTGCTCGACATCATCTTTATCGTGCTGGTGTTTTTGATGCTCACCGCCAATATCCCGCTGCAATCGCTGGAGGTGGATCTGCCCAAGACCGACAGCGAGGCGCTGAACAGCGTGCAGGACAACAAGGCCATGACCATCAACCTGCTGGCCGGGGATCCCGCCTGGGCCCTGCAGGGGGAGAAATACGCCGACTGGGAAAGCTTCAAGCCGGTGCTGCTCGAGCGCCTGCCCGCACTCAAGGAAGCCGAGCTGGTGCTGGCCTCCGACCGGGAGGTGACGGTGGACAACATGATGAAGTTGCTCGCCTTCCTGCAGGAACACGAGATCCAGGCCACCCAGATCCTGATGGAAGAAGGACGCTGAGCCGGGCTCTCCGGCTCAGACTTCGAAGAAACGGTACAGGCTGTCGACCCGGGTCGGGCAATCCGCCACCTGGTGCACCTTGTCTTCCGCAGCCTTGGGGCTCTCGTAACTGACCCGGCAGCCCAGGGTGTCGGTCAGTTCGAACTGGTTGCCCTCGTCGTCGTAAAAGGTCACCAGCCAGCCCATGCTCAGGGTGTCGTGGCACACCCGGGCCGAGCGCAGTTTTCCCGCCTGATACAGCTCGCGCAGTTCGCTTGTGGTCATGATGTTCCCCTCCCCGCCGGTCATTACAAGTATAGCGGCGGGGGCTGCCTCAGGCCGGGGCGCTGTAGCGCCCCGGCTTGTGGTTGAAGGCCAGCACCTGGTTGAGCAGCACGGCCCCCAGCACCGACAGCAGCAACAGCCAGGGCGGCACCACGGTGAAGGACACCAGCACGATGAGGGAATCCACCGCCATCTGCAGCTTGCCGGCACTGATGCCGAAGCGGCCCTGCAGGTAGAGCGCCAGTATGCCGATGCCGCCCAGGCTGGCCTGGTGGCGGAACAGGATCAGCATGCCCACCCCGATCAGCAGGCCGCCCATCAGGGCGGCGAAGGGCGGCGACACCGAGGCCACCGCCAGGAAATGGGGAAGCTGCTCGCTGAACAGGGACACCAGCGACACGCTGACAAAGGTCTTGAAGGTAAAGGCCGGCCCCATCCGCAGCCAGGCCAGCGCATAGAAGGGTAAATTGATCAGGAAGAACCAGACCCCGAAGCCGGTGCCGCTGAAATGGGCGAGCAGCAGGGCGATGCCGGCGGTGCCGCCGGTAAGCAGGCCGGCCTGCTTGAGCAGGAACACCCCCAGGGCCACCAGCAGGGTACCGGACAGGAGGGCGATGATGTCTTCGGACAGGGGATGGCGGCTGTTCATAGGGGCGACGGCTGCAACACAAGGGGGCGAGATCCTAAGGCCGCAGGGGGCGGCCGCCAAGAGAGCCGCCCCCTGCGGCCGCCCCCCCGGCCGTCACGCTTTCATGACGGCCGTTGTCACGATTTCATGACAGTGCAGGGGTCTCCCCCGGCAAGGTCAGCCGGCTCAGAAATGCCATTCCATGTTCAGGGTGGGGGCGTCGGTATCGACTCCCGGTTTGCCGTGGTTGCCGTACTTGTTGCGCCAGTACTCGTAGCCCACCCCGACCCAGAAGGTGTTCTTCTTGTTGAAGGCCAACTGGCCTACATCCAGCATCAGCGAGGTGCGCAGCAGATGCTCGGGCTTGGTCTCGTTGTTGAAATAGTCCTTGCCCTTGGCGCCGTTGTAGTTGGTGAAACCCTGGAACTTCAGCGGCAGGCCGGCGGCCTCGAACGGCAGACCCCAGGCCAGGTTGATCTGGTAGTAGGGATCGAAGCTCAGATCCTTGTGGGTGCAGAACGCCAGGCCGCAGTGGTTGCTCTCGTAGGCATAGAACAGGCTCAGGTCGAGAAAACCGGGCACGTCGAACTTCAGGGTCGGCCCCACCGCCAGGAAGCGCTTGCGCGGCGCGAAGGCGGAGTTCTTGGTGTTGAGATCGAAGCCGGCGGTCAGCGCCACATCCTTCACCGGGCCGAAGCCGAGATCGGTGTCGAACAGCTTGCCCAGGTGCAGCTGGTGGCGATAGGCCAGGTAGAACTCGGTGGCGCCGTCGCTGCTGCCGCTGGCCGGATCCTCGCTGCCGGACTTGAGCACGTCCAGGTTGAAGTAGTTCTGGCCCAGGGAATAACCGCTGGCGTGGGTCAGCTGCACTATGTTCTTGCTCACCTTCTCGGGGTTGTTCGGCTCGGTAAAATCCGAACCGTAGCGGTAGCCGACGAAGGTGTCGGACCAGGTGGCCGCCTGCAAGGGGGCGGACAGGGCGAGAACGGTGGTGACGGCGGTGGCCAGTTTGTGCAATTTCATCTGTTACTTACTCCGTTAAATACCGGCCCGGATGGCCGGAATACTCCTGAAAAAAACCGGCGGCGCCCTGTGCGGGACAAAGGCCGCCCGCCCGGGCCGACGGGGCCCGGGGATGGATAGGGATGCCAGGGGTTAGGAAACCTGTGGGTCGGCCAGCGGCTTGGGCTCGCGGATGAGCTTGCGCAGCGCGCCCCAGGCCGCCCAGGACAGCAGGGCGACGCAGAGGAACAAGAGCCCGGCGCTCAGCGGCCGCTCGACGAAGGTCATGGGATCGCCGCGGGACAACAGCAGGGCCCGGCGCAGGTTTTCCTCCAGCATGGGCCCCAGCACGAAGCCGAGCAGCAGGGGCGCCGGGTTGAAACCCAGCTTGGCCAGCAGGTAGCCGGCCGCCCCCACCAGGGCCACCACGTAGATGTCGAACACATTGTTGTTGACGCTGTAGACCCCGAGGCAGATGAACACCAGGATCGCCGGGTAGAGCATGCTGAAGGGGATCCTGACCAGCGACACCCAGATGCCGATCAGCGGCAGGTTCAGCACCAGCAGCATCAGGTTGCCGAGGCCGAAGCTGACGATCAGCCCCCAGAACATGGCCGGGTTTTCCGACACCATCAGCGGCCCGGGCTGGATGCCGTGGATCATCATGGCGCCCAGCATCAGCGCCATCACCACGTCGCCGGGAATGCCCAGGGTCAGGGTGGGAATAAAGGCGGTCATGGCGCCGGCGTTGTTGGCCGCCTCGGGCCCGGCCACGCCCTCCAGCGCACCCTTGCCGAAACGCTCCGGCTCCCGGGACACCTTCTTCTCCACCGCGTAGGCAATAAAGGAGGCGATGGCCGCCCCGGTGCCCGGCATGGCGCCGAAGAAGCTGCCGATGGCGGTGCCGCGCAGCATGGGGCATACCGAACGCCGGGCCTCGTCCCGCCCGGGCAGCATGGAACGCAGGCTGAAGCGGGCGTTGACGCTGCCCGCGCCCCCCGCCCTGATGCTGGTGATCACCTCGGAGATGCCGAACAGCCCCATGGCCAGGGCGACCAGGTTGATGCCGTCCATCAGCTCCGGCACCCCGAAGGTGAAGCGCGGCAGGCCGGTGTTCACGTCGGTGCCCACCACCCCCAGCAGCAGCCCCAGCACCACCATGGCCAGGCTCTTGGCCGGCGAGCCGGAGCCCACCGCCGAGGCGGCGATCAGCCCCAGCAGCATCAGCGCAAAGTACTCCGCCGGGCCGAAGGCCAGCCCGGCCCGGGACAGGGCGGAGCCGAAGCCGATCAGCAACAGCAGGCCCAGCATGGAGCCCACGAAGGAGCCGGTCATGGCGGTGAAGAGCGCCACCCCCGCCTTGCCCTGTTTCGCCAGGGGGTAGCCATCCAGGCTGGTCACCGCCGACGAGGGGGTGCCCGGCAGGTTGAGCAGTATGGAGGCGATGGAGCCGCCGTACTGGGAGCCGTAGAACACCCCGGCCAGCATGGCGATGGCGGCGGTGGAAGGAATGTAGTAGGTGATGGGCAGCAGCAGCGAGATCGCCGCCATGGCGCCCACCCCGGGCAAGACCCCGACCAGGGTGCCCAGAAACACGCCGATGAAGCAATACAGCAGCATGGTCGGCTGGATAGCGGCCTGCAGCCCCAGCCATAGTCCGTCAAAAATACCCATTGTCTGTTCCGGTTTATCCTCAGGTTTCGAACCGGCCGGCGCACCTGCCCAGGCAGGTGGCGGCCACGACGGTAAGCCTCGCGGACCTCAGCCGCTCCAGGGCCAGGTCTTGATCGCCATGCCCAGCCCCAGGGAGAAGATCGAATAGGTGATAAGGGCGATCCCCAGCGCCACCTTGCACTTGGTGCCCCAGCCCAGCTTGCGGTCGGGCACCAGGGCCAGCAACACCGCGACCAGGGTGGCCACCACCAGGCCGGCCAGGGCCAGCAGGCCGCCGAACACCGCTATGCTGAGGATGACGAAACCGGCGCTGCCCCACTCGGTGCTTACCGGCGCGCCGGCACGGAACCAGGCCGGTATGGCGATAAGGGCGCCCAGCAGCGCCAGCACGCCGCCCAGGATCACCGGCAGGAAGCCGGGCCCCATGTTGTGAACACCGCCGAACTCATAATTCACCTGGCCGTACCAGGCGGCGAAGAGACCGACGGCGGCAAGGCCGGCCCCCCCGAGAATGCCTTTGATGTCTCGCTTCAACATGGCAAAACCCTCCTCCTTGTTTCGCCATCCCCTGGCGGGATTTATCCCCGCCAGGGAACTCCTCTCTCGCCGGCGGCGGGGCCCAGGCCCCGTCGGCCGGACTCAACTGCCCCGGATGTCGAGCTGCTCGATCAGGGCCGACAGCCGGGCATGATCGTCCGCGTTGATGGCGCCCAGGGCCTCGGGCTCGCCGCCCACCGGCACGGCGCCGAAGCTCGCCAGCTGCTCCGCCACCTCGGGCAGCTGCAGTATCTCGTTCAGGTGCTGGTTGAGCAGGCGCACCACCTCGTCGGGTGTGCCCTTCGGCGCCATCAGCCCGTGCCAGGCGCCGAGCCGCACCTGGTCGTAGCCCTGTTCGGCCACGGTGGCCAGCTCCGGCAGCACCGGCGAGCGTTCCGGATCGGTCACCGCCACCGGCACCAGTTGGCCCGACTCGATCAGTTGGGCCACGGGGCCGTAGACCACGTAACCCAGGTCCACATGGCCGGCGAGCAGATCCGGGATGATGGGCCCGATGCCCCGGTAGGGGATGTGCAGCACCTTGATGTCGGCGGCGCTGTTGAGCCACTCGGCGGCGATGTGCATGGGCGAGCCGGCACCGGGGCTGGCGTAGTTGAGGCGCTTGCCGTCGCGGGACTGGCTGACCAGGTCGGCCACGCTGCTGATGCCGGACTTGGGGTTGGCCACCAGCAGCACCGACTGCTTGCTGGCCAGGATCACCGGCTCGAAACCGTTGAGCACGTCGTAGCGGGATTCCTTGGGCAGGGCCATCACCAGCGGCGCCGTGGTGAAGGTGTTGGGGGTGAACAGCAGGGTGTGGCCGTCGGCCTTGGCCCGGCTGACATAGCTGTTGCCGATGGTGCCCGCCGCCCCGGGGCGGTTCTCCACGATCACCGGCTGCCCCAGGCGGCTGGTGAGCTTGTCGGCGAACAGCCGGGCGATGGCGTCCACGTCGCCCCCGGGCGGGTAGGACACCACGATGGACACCGGCTTGCTGGGATAACCGTCGGCCTGCACGCCTCCGGCCAGCAGGGCGGCGGCGGCCATGGCCGCGCCGATAAAGCGTCTGCGAGTCAATTCCATTTTGCTCTCCTTGGCACCCTGAAAAGTGCCGTTGAATCCGAGGACACCGGGTGCCAACGGCCCCCGGCATAATGTTTTACATACAAAACAATGTTTCTTATGTGACAATGCGAACTCTAAAACGCTTTGTTTCCCCCTGTCAAACCAAAATTGAAACAATTTTTTAACACCCCTCCGGCCGGATCCCGACCCCTGCCGGCAGGGCCGACAGCCACCGCGCAAGCGGTAAAAAGCAAGCCGGCCGGCAACACCAGAACGGCGGGCACGACGGGGCCGCAGCGTGCCCAGGCACCTGTTTATGAAGGTTGCAAAGCCTGGCCGTTACGCTCCGGTGAAACAAAGGGCGCTCCTGGCTCCGCTTTCTCCCCGGCAGCAAAACACCGCCGTTGGCAGATATGCGCCTTGCCGGTGGAGCGCAGGCGGCCCGCCTGCTTTCCCGCGCAGCGGGAACCCTCGGACTGGCCTACCACACCACAGCTTTAAAGAGGCTTGAGGCAGAACAGGCATCACGGGTTGTCCTGTGCCTTCGCCCGCCTCGGTGCCATCCTTATGCGGGCGGGCCGCCCGCGCCCCAAGAATCACCACTGCCTAAGTTTTAAACTGAGCGGTGCTCTAGTGTCGTCGGATGGCTGAGCCAGCAGGCGGCCGTCCTCTCTGCGGAGGACAAGACCCGCGCCACCACCTGATGCAGGCCAGCGTTTACCCTGCCCGGTGCCCGGTCGGCCCCCGCTCCCGCTCAGTACAGCTTCTTCTGGGGCGGGCCGGCGAAGTTGAGCGGACCTATGCCGTTCATCTCCACTTCCACCAGGGCCGGGCCCTGCACCGCCATGGCCTCGCCGATGGCCTGCTCGAACTCGGCCAGGCTGGCCGCCTTCCAGCTGGCCAGGCCCACGGCCTCGCCCAGGGCCTTGAAGTCGGGGGTGTGCAGCTGGTTGAAGTACTGGCGGCCGCCGAAGTACTGGTTCTGGATGCCGCGCATCACCCCGTAGCCGCCGTCGTTCATCACCAGCAGCATCAGGTTGGTCTGCTCCTGCACCATGGTCGCCAGCTCGCCCACCCCCAGCATCAGGCCGCCGTCGCCCACCAGGCCCACCACCTTGCGCTCCGGGTTGGCCACGGCGGCGCCGATGGCCATGGCCAGGCCCATGCCGATGGCGCCGGCCAGGGAGTGGATATTGGTGTTGGGCGCCTGGATGGGGAACAGCCGGCTGCCCCAGGTGCTGCCGGACATGGTGATGTCGCGCACCAGGATGCCGTCATCGGGCAGCGCCGCCCGCAGCTGGCCGCAGAGGGTGGCATAGGGGCCGAGCTGCTCGGTGAGCGCCGCCACCGCCGCCGTTTTCGCCTCGGCGATGGCCCGGTCGAACTCGGGGTTGGCCTTGGCCTGCCCCTGCAGCGCCGCCACCAGGGCGGCCAGCACCGCCTTGGCGTCGCCGCACACGAAATGGTCCACCGGGTAGTTGCGCTGGGCCGCCGCCGGGCTGGCGTCCACCTGGTACAGGGGGCGCGGCAGGGCCAGGGAATAGGTGCGGGTCTCGTTGCTGCGCAGGCGCGAGCCCACCACCAGCGCCAGATCGCACTCGGCCATCAGCGCCTCGACCGCCGCCGAGTTGTGGAAGGCGCCCAGGCTGCGCGGATGGGCATCGGGCAGGATGCCGCGGCCATGGGTGGAGGAGATCACCGCCACCCCCAGATCCGCCAGCGCCGCCACTTCCTCGCTGCAGTGCAGGGCGCCACCGCCCACCCACAGCAGCGGGCGCCTGGCCGCCTGCAGCGCCGCCGCCAGGGCGGCCAGCTCCGGCTGTGCCGGCGCCGGCACAGCCAGGGGGCGCACCGGACCCAGCTCGGCGGGCAGGCTGATCTCCGCCGCCTGCACGTCGATGGGCAGCTCCACGCTCACCGGCCCCATGGGCACCGTGGTGGCCACGCGGATCGCCTCGCGCAGCACGCCCACCGCCTGCTCCGGGCTGGTGATGCGGAAGGCCGCCTTGCTGCTGGCCTTGAGGAAGGTCAGCTGGTCCCGGGTTTCGTGGATAAAGCTGGCGTCCCGGTCCAGGTATTCCCGCTCCACCTGGCCGGTGAGATGGATCAGCGGGCTGGCGGCGTTCAGCGCCTCCAGCAGGGCGCCCACCGCGTTGCCGGCGCCGGCGCCGGTGCTGGTGATGGCCACGCCCAGGCCGGAGAAGCGGCCGTGGGCGTCGGCCATGGTCACGGCGCCGGCTTCGCCCCGGGCGGCCACGAAACGGATCCGCTCGCGCCGGCCGATGGCGTCGGCGATGGGCAGGTTGTGGATGGAGATGACCCCGTAGACGCTGTTCACGCCGTGGGCTTCCAGTACCCGGGCGATGGCTTCGCCCACATTGACTCTGTTGCTCATGATGCTGTCCTTGTTCTGTTCAGTCGTTAGCCCGGGCTTAGCAGCACCAGGGGTTGGGTTGGTCACTCAGGCCCACGTAGATGCTCTTCTGCTGCATGTAGGCGAGCACGCCCTGGCGGCCTTTTTCCCGGCCGAGGCCGCTTTCCTTGAAACCGCCGAAGGGGGCGGAAACCGAAAATTTCTTGTAGGTATTGATCCAGACGGTGCCGGTCTCGAGCCGGCGCGCCAGGCGCCAGGCCCGGCGGAAGTCCTCGCTCCAGATGCCGGCGGCCAGGCCGAACACGCTGTCGTTGGCCTCGGCCACCAGTTGGTCTTCGTCGTCGAAGCTCATCACCACCAGCACCGGGCCGAAGATTTCCTCCTGGCATACCCGGGCGCTGTTGGCCAGGCCGGCGATGATGGTGGGCGGATAGAAGCAGCCTCCGGCCAGCTCGCCCACGGTCAGCCGTTCGCCGCCGCACAGCACCCGGCCGCCCTCGGCCCTGGCCAGGGCCACGTAGTCGGCCACCGACTGGAGGTGGGCCTCGTTGATGAGCGGCCCCATGTGAATGCCGGGCCGCTCCGGATGGCCGACCCGCAGCTCCCGGGTCAGGCCCAGCAGCCGGGTGAGGAAGCGCTCGTAGAGGCTGCTGTGCACGAACAGCCGGGAGCCGGCGATGCAGGCCTGGCCGGCGGAGCTGAAGATGCCGTAGACCACGCCCTTGGCGGCCAGCTCGAGATCCGCGTCTTCCAGCACCAGGGTGGGCGACTTGCCGCCCAGCTCCAGCGAGGTGGGGATCAGCTTGTCCGCCGCCACGTGGGCCAGGCGGCGGCCGGTGTTGGTGCCGCCGGTGAAGGAGATCTTGCGCACCAGGGGGTGGCGGGCCAGGGCCTCGCCCACCACCGAGCCGCGCCCGGGCAGTATGCTGAGCAGCCCCTTGGGCAGGCCGGCCTCCTCGAACAGCTTGGCCAGCTCCAGCGCCGCCAGCGGGGTGGCGTCGGCGGGCTTGAGCAGCACGGCGTTGCCGCCGGCCAGGGCCGGGGCGATCTTCTGCATCTCGCTGGCGATGGGCGAGTTCCAGGGGGTGATGGCGGCCACCACGCCGATCGGTTCATGCACGCTCAGGGTCATGAAATCCGGGGCGCGCGGGGTATTGAGCTGTTCGTCCAGGGTCTCGCAGGCGGCGGCGAAGTAACGGGCGGTGCCGGCGGCGCTGGCCACCAGGGCCCGGGTTTCCGCCAGCGGCTTGCCGTTATCCCGGGTCTGCAGGGCGGCCAGCTGTTCGCTGCGCTGCTCGATCAGATCCGCCACCCGGTACAGCACGGCGGCGCGCTGGTGCGGCAGGGCCTGGCGCCAGGACGGATGGCGCCAGGCGCGCTCGGCGGCCTGCACCGCCTCTTCCACGTCCTCGACGCTGGCGGTGCTGACCTCGGCGTTGACGCTGCCGTCCGCCGGGAAATGGCTGATGCTCACCGGGCCCCGGCCCTGGCGCCATTCACCGCCGATAAAAATGGGTCTAACCATGACATGACTCCTTAAATAACCAGGGGATCCGTGCACTGCCGGCAGGCGCGCACCACGCTCAGTGCCGCCAGGGTGGAGGTTTTGGGATTGGCGGCCAGCGGCAGGCCGCTCAGGGCGATGTCCAGCTCGCCGAAGCGGCCGCTGGCCCGGATCCGGTGCTGGTTGCGCCGGCTGTCCGGATCCACCACCAGTTCGACCCGGGTCTCGTCCATGCCGAGCCCGGCCAGGGCGATGGTGGCCGCCACGTTGGCATTGGCCGGGAACAGCCGCGCCGCCTCCCGCGCCGTGCCGCTGAAGAACACCGTCGGCGCGGTGACGCCGTCCAGATCCACCAGGGTTTCCGCCGGGCTGCCGCGCCAGCTCTGGGGGCTCTTGCGGCCCTGGTAGGTGACCGACTCCAGCCCCCCTTCCCGGGCGGCGGCCAGGCCGTCGATGCCGGCGATGGCCCCGGCCAGGGCCAGGATGCGGCCCCCGCCCTGGCCGGCGGCCAGGCGCAGATCCCGGGCCAGGGCCTCGTCGGCCAGGGCGCCGACCGAGATCAGCCCCAGGGTCCAGCCCCGGGCCAGCACGGCGCTGCCGTGCTCGCGCACCGCCGTCTGGCCGGCGCATTCCACCACCAGATCCGGGGTGGCGGCACAGTCCTCCACCCGGCTCAGCACGGTCACCGCCGGGCCCAGTTCGGCCTGCACCTCGGCCACCCGGGCCGCCGGCACCAGCAGCCATTTCAGGCTCAGCTCCGCCGGCAGCAGCGCCAGCACTTCCCGCGCCATGGCGCCGAACCCGATCATCATCAGCTGTTTCATCGCCCCTCCTACAGGTGCTTGTTGAAGCCGCCGGACACGTCCAGGGCGGCGCCGGTGGTATAGGACGCCAGCGGCGAGGCCAGGAACACCAGGGCCCGGGCCGGCTCTTCCGGCTTGCCCAGCCGGCCCATGGGGATGCCCCGGCGCTCGGCGATGGCCCCGGTCCAGCCGTCCCAGTCCTGGTCCCGGTCGCCGCGCTCGGCGAACCGGCGGCGCCACTGATCCGACTCCACCATGCCGAGCAGGATGGAGTTGACCCGGATGCCCCGGGCGGAAAACTCGTGGGCCAGGGAGTGGGTCAGGTTGAGCAGCGCCGCCCGCGCCGCCGAGGTGGCGATCATGTGCGGCTCCGGCTGCAGCGCCAGCAGCGAGTTGACGTTGGTGATGGACGGGCAGTCCGAGCGCTCCAGCTGGGGCAGGAAGGCGCGGATCGGGTGGAGCACGCTGAAGGTCTTGAGCCGGATCTCGGCTACCCAGTCTTCATCCTCGGTCTGCTCGAAGTTCGACACCCGGCCCTGGCCAGCGTTGTTGATCAGCAGGTCGGCTCCGCCGAAGCGGGCCTCCACCGCGGCGGCAAAGGCGGCCACCTCGGCCTTGTCCAGCACGTTGCAGGGCCGGGTCAGGCACTCGGCCCCGGGAAAGGCGGCGCGCATCTCTTCCAGGGAGGCGGCCAGCCGCCCGGGGTTGCGGCCGCACCAGGCCACCCGGGCGCCTTCCGCCAGCAGCAGCCGGACCGTTTCCAGCCCGATGCCGGACGAACCGCCGGTGACCACCGCCACCTTGCCTTGCAGCTTGAAACTCATGCTTGTACTCCTCGATTCGGTAAGGCCCCGGCCAGGCGGCACAGGGCCCGGTTGAAGGCGTCGGGCTGGTCGATATAGCTGGCGTGGCCCGCCCCGGCCAGGGGCTCGATGCCGACCCCGGGGTGCCCGGCGGCCAGCGCCAGGACGCCGGCGGGCGGGGTGATCACGTCTTCCTCGCCGTAGATAACGCCGATGGGCGCGGGATAGTCCGCCAGGTAATCGCGGATATCGTCATGAGCCAGCAGGTAGGAAGCGGCCTCGAAGCCGTCCAGGGTCAGCCCCATCATGCCGTGGGCCACCAGATCCAGCTGGTCCTGGCCGGCATGCTGGGACAAGAGCACCGGCCCGCGCGCCGCCGCCAGCCCCTGGTGGCCCAGTTTGCGCAGCATGTCCGGGCGCTTGCGGTACACCTGCTCGCGGGTGTCCGCATCGGCCCGGCCGTAGCCCTGGGCCGGGTTGGCCAGCACCAGGCCACGCACCCCGTCCGGATGACGGCTGGCGTAGGCGGCGCCGATCATCGCCCCCAGGGAGTGGCCCAGCAGCAGCGGCCGTTCCAGCTCCAGCGCCACCACCAGTTCGTGCAGCGCGGCGGCATAGTCCAGGGCCGACGGGGTGGCGGTCGCCAGGGGCGCGCTCTGGCCATAGCCCGGGGCGTCCCAGGCAACCAGGGTGAATTCCCGGGCCAGTGCTTCCAGCTGGCCGACCCAGGAGCCGGAGCCGGAGCTGATGCCGTGCAGCAGCACCAGGGCCGGGCCCCGGCCGGCGCAGCGGTAGGCCTGCCGGCGACCGCCGAGGTCGAGGTGGCGCAGCGGGAAGCGGGACAGGCTGTTGACCAGGGCGCTCATGGTCAGGCCCGCTTGATCTTGGACAGGGGGTGATCTTCCGGATAGGTCGGAATGGTCGGCTTGTTGGCCCCCAGCATCACGCACATCAGGGCGTCTTCCTCGCCGTGGTTGAACAGGCCGCGGTAGATGCCGGGCGGGATGGAGATCAGATCCCGCTCGCCCAGCCGGGTTTCGAACTTCTCCCCTTCATGCTCCACGAACAGGGTGATGGCGCCGCGCAGCATGAAGAACACCTCCTCCACATCGTGGTGCACGTGCAACGGGCCTTCGCACTGGGCCGGCAGCACCATGGTGGAGAAGGTGAAGTGCTCGGAGGGCACGGTATTGCTGTCGTTCTGCACCCCGGTGGCGCCGGTGCCCATGTAGCGCATCTGGGCGCGGCGGTACTTGGGATCGTAATCGGCCTGGAACTTCAGGGCCTCGAAGTCGTAACGACGGGTGCTGAAGCGGGCGATGCGGCTGTCCAGCCATTCTCCCAGGCTCTTGTCGGCGGGCTTGTTCCAGGTATCGAATTTCGCGTTCATCTTATTTCCTCTTTCGGTGGTGTTACGCCGTCCGCGGGCAAGGGGAGTCCCTTCCGCGCCGGCGGAATCAAGCAAACAGTGGGTTGAATCAGTATTTTTTGATCAGGGGCACCAGCACCAGGGAGCCGATCACCGCCACCCAGACCAGGAACAGCAGCCCCAGGTTGAAGTCGCCGGTGCGGGTCACTATGTAGCCCATCAATACCGGGGCGGCGGCGCCGGCGAAGTTGCCGAAGCCGTTGAAGATGCCGCCGGCGGTGGCGCTCACCTCGGCCGGGGTGATGCGCGCCAGCAGGGCGAACACCGACGACACCCCGAAACCCCAGCTCATGGCGCTGACCGACATGGCGAGGATGGCCAACACCGCGTCTTCCAGCTGCAACACCAGGTAGAGGGACAGGCCGGCGATCAGCAGGCCGCCGAACACCTGGGCCGCGCGCTTGCCGGTCTTGTCCGACAGGAAGGCGCCGGCGATCTCCCCCGCCAGCATGGCGATAAAGGGCAGCGACGACAGGGCGCCGAAGGACTTGAGGTCCACCCCCTTTTCCTCGATCAGGTAGCTCGGCAGCCAGCCGTTCAGGCCCCAGAGGTAGGTGAGCAGGGCGACATTGAACAGGCACAGGGCCCAGAACGCCGGGGTGGCGAACAGCTGCCGGCTGTTGCGCAGGTGCTGCTGCCAGCTCATCCGCTTACGGGGGCCGGACAGCTGCGCCTCGGCGCGCAGCTGCACCCCCCTGAGCCCGAAGTACACCACCGCCAGGGTCACCAGGGTCAACGCCGCCATCACGAAGAAGGTCATCTGCCAGCCGTACAGGTTGAGGATAAAGGCGGTGATGGGGAAACCGAGCGCGGCGCCGATGGGGGTGCCGAGCAGGAACATGGTGCTGGCCCGGGCCTGCTGGCCGGCGCTGTAGCACTGCTTGACGATGCTGTAGGCCAGGGCGAACAGCGGGCCTTCGGCGATGCCGAGCAGCACCCGCAACGCCAGCAGCTGTTCGTAGCTGGTGGCCAGGCCCATCAGCGCCATCAGCACGCCCCAGGAAGCCACGCTCACCAGCAGACAGGTACGCGGATTGATGAGATCGCCGACAACGCTCAGAAAGATGGAGGAAAAGCCGTAGGCCAGCAGGAAGCTGGTCATCAGCCAGCCGAGCCGGGTCTTGTCGGTACCTATGCCCATGGCGTCCTGGAAAGCCGGGTCCGAGAACAGCACGGCGATGCTGATCTTGTCGAAAAAGGCCAGCACCACGCACACCATCAGCACGACGGAGATGGACCATTGCTTGATCAGGCTCGACGGCACCGGCATCTTGGCAGTCCCGATGGTTTCTTTCAGCGTTTCCATACTTATAACCCTTTATTCCGTTTTACGGTTTCAGCGCCATCAGGTTGACGGCGGGATCGGCCAGTTGCTCGGCGGGCAGCAGGGTGCCGGCCCTGAGCCAGCGCTTGCCGAGCTTGACCAGCCTGGCGTCGTTGACCGCGATCATCGACTCCAGCCTCCCCTCCCCATCCAGGTAGATAAAGGCCTGCTGCCGGTCGCCGACCTGCCGCCGCACCAGGCGGCTGTCGCCGTTGGCGGGAATGCCCAGGATCTGGATGTTGCAGTCGTATTGATCCGACCAGATCCAGGGCTCGTCCCGGTAGGGGCTGTCCTCGCCGAGCATGGCTTTCGCCGCCGAGATGGCCTGGTTCTGGGCATTGGCCCAGGACTGGATGCAAAAGCCCAGCCCGGGGTGGATGGCCACGTCGCCGGCGGCGTAGATGTCCGGATCCGAGGTCCGGCCCTGCTCGTCGACCACCAGCCCCTGGGCCACGTCCAGGCCGGCGTCGCGGCCCAGCTCGGTGGCGATCTCGGCGCCCGCCCCCACCACCACCGCATCGGCCTCCAGCAGTTGCTGTCCGTCCCGGAGCAGGCGCAGGGTTCCCTGGTCGGTGGCCACCAGCTCGAGGAGGCCGCAGTCCAGCTCTACCTCGACGCCCTGCTCCCGGTGCAGCTCCCGCAGGAAGTCGGACACCTCGGGCCGCACGCTGCGGGCACAGAGCCGCTCGCCCAGCTCGAACAGGCTCACCGCCACCCCCTTGGCCCGGGCGGTGGCGGCCACTTCCAGGCCGATCCAGCCGCCGCCGAGGATGGCCAGGCGCTTGCCCGGCGCCAGCCGCTCGCCCAGGCGGGCCGCATCCTCGGGGGTGCGCAGGGTGAACACCTGGGGCAGGCTCAGCCATTCCCGCACCGGCACCCGGGCCCGGCTGCCGGTGGCGATCAGCAGCTTGTCGTAGGCCAGCTCGGTGCCGTTGTCGAGGGTCACCACATGGCCGCGGGGGTCGATGGCGGTGGCCCGGGCCGGCTTGTGCCAGTCGATGCTCATGGCGTCGATGGCCTCGTCGGAGAACAGCTGCAGCGCCGCCGGGGCCATGTCGCCGGCCAGCACCTGCTTGGACAGGGGCGGCCGCTCGTAAAAAACCCGCTCTTCGTCGGACACCACTGACAACCTGCCCCCATAACCCTGTTGCCTTAAGGTATGGGCGGCCCAGGCTCCGGCCTGGCCTGCGCCGATAATGACGATGCGGGAAATCGCTTGGTTCATGGTTCAGCCCCCCTGTTTGACCTGGCGCCGGGTGTGGCCGTCCAGGCCGCCCTCGATCGCCCACTCAGTAAAGAGTTCCAGCCGGTGCTCCATGGTGCGGGGCTGCCAGGCGGGAGTGAGGTAGTCGTCGTTGGTGTAGTACTCGAAGGCACCACCCAGGGGGCTGTTCACGTACCAGAAATAGGCGGAAGAAATGGGGTGACGGCCCGGGCCGATAAAGGTGGACCAGCCCTTGCGGTTCATCGCCATGCCGGCGCCGATCACCTCGTGGATATCGCGCACGGTAAAGGCCACGTGGTTGAGCCCGGCGGCCTTGCCCGGCACGTGCAGCAGGAAGAGATCGTGGTGGTGGCCTTCGGCGGCACAGCGCATGAAGGCCCCCTTGCCCTCATAGCAGTCGGACAGGTGAAAGCCGAGCCGGTCCCGGTAGAAGGCCTCGGTCCTGGCCAGGTCCGGGGTGAAGAACACCACGTGGCCCACGCCGATGGGCTCGCCCCGCTCGTACACCGGGCTGGCCTCGTCCACCCGGCGGATGTCGCCGTGCTGGTTGATGGCGGCCACCCGCAGCGCGACCGGCTGCACGGCGCTCGGCCGGAAACGCAGGGTCATGCCGTTGGGATCCCGGCAGCTCAGGCCCCCGGCGTCGCGGGCCAGGCCCTCGACCCCGGCCAGGCGCCCGGCCAGCTGCTCCAGACAGGCGGCGCTTTCGACGCCCCAGACCACTTCACGCAGGGTGGAGCCGGGCTCGAAGGCAGCCGGCAGCCGGGCGTCGTCGATGTCGAACAGGTAGAGCCGGCTCTGGTTCAGGGTGAGGAACAGATCCGCCCCCGGGATGTCGCTCTCGCCACGGCTCAGGCCGAAGTCGGCGAGGAAGCTGGCGGCCTTTGGCCTGTCGTCCACCCCGAATTTCAGGGCTTCAATTCCGGTAATCTTCATGGTCATACTCTCTCTTGTTGGCAGCCGGGTCAGTTGAAGACGAAGCCGCCGTTGACCGGCAGGTTCTGGCCGGTGACGAAGGACGACAGATCCGACAGCAGGTAGAGCACGGCGCCATTGACGTCCTCCGGCAACTGGGGCCGGTGGATGGCGCGGCCGTCCACATACTGGTCGTGGCGGGCCTGGGGCACGTATTGGGTGGCTTCCACCAGGGTCAGCCCCGGGCTGACGGCGTTGACGCAGATGCGGTATTCGCCGAGCTCCCGGGCCATGGAGCGGGTCATCGCCAGCAGGGCGCCCTTGCTGGCCACGTAGGCCAGCAGCCGGGGCGCGCCCCACAGCGCGGTGTCGGAGGCGATGTTGACCACCTTGCCCGCGCCCGCCGCCTTGAGGTAGGGCACCGCCGCCCGGGTCATCAGCCAGCTGCCGCGCACATTGACGGTCATCACCCGGTCCCACACCTCGATGTCCAGATCGGTCATGTCGACCCCGCCGATGCCGGTGGCGATGGCGCCGCAGTTGACCAGGCCGTCCAGGCCGCCGAGCAGGCCGGCGGCGTCCCGGGCGCAGGCCTCGATGGAAGCCGGATCCGCCAGATCCAGCGCCAGGCCGTGGGCGATGAGCCCCTCGGCGGCCAGGGTCCTGGCCTCCGCCATCACCTGCCCGGCGAGGATGTCGGCCATGGCCACCTCGGCGCCGGCGGCGGTGGCGGCGCGGGCGAAGTCCAGCCCCAGGCCCCGGGCGGCGCCTGTGATCAGCAGCTTCTTGCCCTGCAGCAACTTATCCATGGTTCTCGGCCTCTTGCCTGGCCGCCAGTTGGGCCAGCTGCTGTTCGGCGGTTTTCTTCATCAGCCGGCGCAGGCGCGACAGGCCCACATCGTGCTGGTAGAGGAACTCGTGGTCGCGGGCGTTGGGCGCCAGCTGCTCGAGGATGACGCGGTCCTGCTCCAGCACGTCCCAGTGCAGCTTTTCCAGGTGGTTACGGTAGAGGAAGCGCCACACGTCGCGCTGCCAGCCGCTGACCTTGCGCGCCCGCCAGAAGAACACCCGGGTGTGGTGCTCGTCCACCGGGGTGGCGAAACCGACAATCCAGAATTCACCGCCCGGACCGAACTGCCGGCGGTAGGGAATGGACAGGCGCAGCCAGAAGGCGCCGCTGCTGCCGAACTCGACCCAGTCGAAGTTGACCCCGGTCTGGCCGGTTTTCTCGAAGATAAAGCCGTGCTCGGTGTTGCGGGCACGCATGTCGGCGCTCTTGTCCCCTTCCGCCATGGAGTGGGAGGTGCAGTGCAGGTAGCTGCCGTGCATGGGATCCATGACGTTGTCGACGGCATAGCGGTAGTTCACCGCCCAGTCCGCCTGGCACAGGAAGCTGCTCCACTCCTCGCTGTCGAGCTGCTCGGGCAGCACCAGATCGGCGGGCTCGGCGTCCGGATCCAGGCCGAACCAGAGGAAGATGGCGCCGTGCTTTTCGATCACCGGGTAGGAGCGCAGGCATTTGCTGCCGGTCATGGGGCAGGCGCTCACCGCCGGCACCTCGGCGACCACGCCGTCCCCCTTCACTTCCACCCCGTGGTACCAGCAGGCCACCCGGTCGCCCAGGTTCCAGCCCAGGGACAGCCGCGCGCCCCGGTGCGGGCAGCGATCTTCCAGGGCGTTGACCTTGCCCTCGGCGTCGCGCCACAGCACGATGTTTTCGCCCAGGCGGGTGATGCCGACCGGGCTGTTGCCCACTTCCCAGCTGGCCACCACCGGATACCACAGATCCTTGAGGCCCAAATCCAGATGGCGTTCGACTGCAAGCTGTTGATTCATTTTGTTCTCCTAGCTTCCCTGTGAGGCGCCGCTCAGTAACCGAGGCGGGCCATTTCGTCCTGAAAATTGGCGGGGGTCCAGGCCTCGCCGGCTTCGTTGCGCAGCCCGCGCCGGTTGAGGGCGGCCACCAGTTCGTCCAGTTCGGCGATGCCCTCGGCGAAGGCGCTTTCCAGCTGGCTGACCAGCGCCTGCTCGTAGCGGGTGGGCTCGCGGTAGCGGTTCTGCCACACCAAGTTGCGGGTCTTGCCCGGGATCTGGATGTTGTTGAGGCCGGCCTCGGTGGCGGGCTCGTTCTTCAGCCAGGCGGCCAGTTTGGGATTGAAGTTGTCCATGGTGCTGTTCCTTGTCATGCCATGTTCAGCAGTACGTCGTCGCCGTCGACCCGTACCTCGTAGATGTGGAGATCACGACAGCCGGGGCCACTTTGCAGCTTGCCGGTGGGGATATCGAAGATGGCCTCGTGCAGCGGGCACTCGACGGTGCGGCCTTCAACAAAGCCCTCGGTGAGCAGGGCATAGGCATGGGGACAGATGTCCTCGATGGCGTGCAGGCGGCCTTCCACCCTGAACACGCCGATCTCCTTGTCGCCTACCTTGACGGCCAGCGGGCTCTCATCGGAGATGTCGCCCAGCTTGCAAATGGAAACCCAGTTCATGGCTCCGTCACTCCTTTGTGTTTTATATATGAAACTATGATTTACCTACGAAACAGAGATTAGATCCGTTCATTGACCTCTGTCAACACAAGGTTTCTTTGTTGTTAAATTTTTTGAGGGGATTGGGCGGGTGTTTTATGACCAGGAGTTATTAGCGCCGGGAGCCGGCCATAAAAAACGCCATGCGGTCGCATGGCGTTGGTGGGGGAGTCTCGGCGCCTTGAGGGCGCGGGATCAGGGATGGGCGTTGTTCAGGCTCAGGGTGCGGGACAGGCTCTGGGCGGCGGCGATGACCTCGTCCCGGATGCGGCCTTCGAACTCTTCCCGGGCAATGCCGCCCAGCGGGCAGCTGACCGACACCGAGGCGATCATGCTGCTGTCGCTCTGCCGGTAGATGGGCGCGGCACAGGCGGCCATGGCCGGGTTGAAGTAGCCCCAGCTGATCAGGGCCGGCTGCCCGCGCACCTCGCGGATACGCGCCAACAGCGCCTCCAGGCTGGTGGGCGTGCCCTCGGTGAAGGTTTCCCAACGGTAGTCCCGGTACAATTCGGTGATGGCCTCGTCGGACAGGTCGGAGAGCAGCAGCTGGCCGGTGACGGTGGCGTGGGCCGGCCAGCGGGTACCGACCCCCACCGTGCTGGTGAAGGGGCCCGTGGCCTGGTAGCGATCCACGAACACGATATCGGTGCCCTGGCGGATCACCAGGTGGCAGGCGATGGTGGTTTGATCCCGCAACCGCTGCATGATGGGGCGCGACGGCTCCAGCAAATCCAGCCCCGACAGGTAGGTGAAGCCCAGATCCAGTACCCTGGAGTTCAGGCTGTAACGGCGGGAGTTGTCTTCCTTGTGCAGAAAACCGCAGTGCTCCAGGGTATAGGCGATACGAAAGGCGCTGGAGCGGTTGACCCCGATAATCTCGGCCAGCTCGGACACGCTCAAATTCCTTTTCTCGTCGCTGAACGCCTGCAGCGCCTCCAGCCCCCGCACCAGGCCGGGGACTATGTATCTGTCATCGGTTTCCATAGGTTCCTCTGTGCCCGACATTTGTTGCCTTATAAAGGCAAAATTGGAGCATGGCCCCGCCCTTTCGTCAACGCCCGGCTAAGGGGAGGCCGGCGTCGCCGCCCGCTGGCGGGGCCAGCGCCCAAAAAAACGCCCCCATTAAGGAGGCAGCGTAAAGGGCAAGGCTATAGTTTTTGGTTGATGTTATGACGGTTGTGATTGTCTTTCCTCCGGCCCGGGCCTGCTTCAGAGATGAAGGCCCTCGCGAATCGATTTCAGGGTCAGCTCGTTGGACCACTCGGGCCGGTCGGGATAGGCGAACACCGCGTTGGTGACGATGCCGTCGAACTTGATCTCCCTGAGCTTGCGGTACAGGGCGTCGAAGTCCACCTCGCCCTCGCCCGGGTTGAGGTGCTGGTGAATGGTCACGTCCGCGTCCGGCGGGTTGATGATGTAGCGCAGGCCGAAGCCGGCCTTGTGGTTGAAGGTGTCGGCGATCAGCACATGGGCCAGCAGATCGCCGGCTTCCTCGATGTGTTTGACCACATCGCCGATGCCGTCGTCGTAATAGAAGGCGTGGGGCACCGAATAGACCAGCTTGATCCAGTCCTTGTCCAGGGCGCGGATCATGCGCACCGCTTCGATGTTCTGCTCGATAAAGTCGTGGGGATGGGACTGCAGGTTGAGCTTGATGCTCTCGCGCTCGAACAGCGGCATCAGCTCTTCCATCGAGCGGACGAAGGCATCCTCGCTGGCCTGGGGCTTGCGCTTGTTGCCGCTGAACTCGGAGTTCATCAGATCCACCCCCAGTTCGGCGGTGATCTCGATGCAGCGCTTCCAGTTGCGCACCGCGGCCTGGCGCTCTTCCTCCACCGGGGAGGACCACTGCTGCACCGGCAGCACCGAAGAGATCCTGACGCCGGCGTCGGCACAATACTTTTTAAGATCCTTGATCAGCTGCCGATCGACCTTGGGATACTCGTAGAACCAGATGAAATCCTTGCGCGGAGACAGCTCTACCCATTCGTATCCCAGCCGGGCCACGGTGTCGATGGTCTCCTTCAGGCCGGTGTTGTCACGATAGTGCGACGGATCGTATACCAAACGCATAACTCTGCTCCCTTGACTCAGCAGTCCAAACAGCGGCGGCTCCCGGCGGCGGGAACCGGCTCCTTCCATTATTGATGCTGCCGGTTGCGGGCGATAAGGCGCCGCACCGGCACAGACAATGAAATAAATATTCCACACAAACCCAAAAATCGAAACATTCAATCCACAAAAGTTTTCAAAGTGTGACCGATGCCAAATTTCGTCTTCTGGGCCCGCCCCGGCCATGCTATAAATGAGTTCCCCTTATCCGGGAGTGCCCAATGAAAACAAGAAAAATCAGAAAAGGCGTGCTGGCCTGCTCGCTGATGGTCGCCCTCTGGGCGCCGCTGCTCGCCACCGCCGCCACCATGGACAAGTACGCCGACAAGCCGGTCTGGATGGACTGGGCTTTCTTCGGCAACACCGTCATCTCCGCCAGCCTCACCCGCTGGAGCAGCAGAGAAGACGAATAACCCGGCCGCAGGGACGCGCCCCTTTCTTCCCTTTCCATCCTCCCATCCGCTACCGCCTTATCCCCCTTTTCCGGCTCTCCGGCAATGATTTCTGTGAACCTCGCCACAGCATGCGAAACAAAATGTTAACAATTTAGCAACCAAAGACTAAGGTCTGTCTGTGAAGTTATTGTTCACAGAAAAGCAAACAAAAAAGTACACACGCAGAAGACCCCATTGCCAAGGAGAGAATGCATGCACAAGCTTGGAAGCGCCTTACTGATCGCCGCCGGTATGACACTGGCTCCTCTCGGACAGGCCCTGGCCGCCGAGGATCAGCACAAGATCGCCGTATTGATCCCGGGTAAGCACGACGACAACGGCTTTATGCAGGCCGCCTACCGGGGCTATGAAAAGATCAAGGCGGAGCTCGATGTCAACGCCAGTTATGTATCCAATATTTCCGCCACGTCCGATCCGGCATTGCTCACCGAAGCCATGCGCAAGCTGGCGCAGGAAGGCCCCGACCTCATCATCGCCCATGGCGGCCAGTGCAACGGCCCGGCAGAGATAGTGAGCAAGGAGTTTCCCGACATCCGGTTCGTGGTGATCCAGGGCCATGTACAGGGCCCCAACCTTTCGAGCTATGTGGTTCGCCAGGAAGACTCGGCCTGGCTGGCCGGCGCCCTGGCCGGGCTGACCACCCGGACCGACGTGGTCGGCCATATTTCCGGTGCCTGGCCCCAGCCCGGCCTGATCGGCCGCGCCGCCTTTTACGACGGAGTCAAACACGTCAATCCCGACGCCAAGTTCCTGACCTGGTTTACCGGCGATCTGGACAATACCGACATCAACGCCCAGGCGGCCGCCGCCGAAATCGGCCAGGGCGCCGATGTGATCTACACCATGCTCAACGCCGGCCGCCAGGGGGTGATCGACGAGATCAAATCCCATGACGGCAAGGTACGCCATATCGGCAACGTGTCCGACTGGACCCAGGTGGACACCAGCTTCGTGGGCTCGGCGGTGGCCGACGCCAGCGTAGCCATCCTCAACGCCGCCCGCGACTTTACCACCGGCCAATGGCAGCCCGACCAGATCACCGAGATCGGCCTGGGCCAGGGCGACGTGGTCAAACTGACCCTGGCAGAGGACGTCTCACCCGAGATAAGACAGCAACTGGACGAGCTGGCCGCCAAGCTCATCAGCGGCGAGATCCGCATCAACACCAGCTACGAAGGCCCCGAGTTCAACCCGGCCACCGGTGAATTCGTGCCGCAGTCCTTCAAGGAAGAGCTGAAAGCCAAGTCCTGATATACCATGCCTTTGAATAAATGAGCGCCTGCGGCGCTCATGCGGGCGGGCCGCCCGCGCTCCACCCAGCGCACTGCTCAGATGGAGCGCAGGCGGCTCGCCTGCAAATTGACGCGACGCGGCAATCCCTGTTGCGGCTTCGTGAAACTCCGGTGCTGCCTGCGCCCCACCGTCAGGCAACCAGGATCTTCACTTTTTCACCCCATTCGCCACTGGCATTCCCCGCCCAGCCAAGTACCATATACCGCCATGGCTGTCCGGTTGGCCCCAGGCAACCGCCAGGCCCGCCAAAAAACCTATTAACTTACTGATTTATCAGGACAAGTAACAATGGCTCAATTTGTTTACACCATGCACCGCGTGGGCAAGGTGGTTCCGCCCAAGCGTCATATTCTGAAGAATATCTCCCTGTCGTTTTTCCCCGGCGCCAAAATCGGCGTACTGGGCCTGAACGGCGCCGGTAAGTCCACCCTGCTGCGCATCATGGCCGGCATCGACACCGAAATCGAAGGCGAGGCCCGCCCCCAGCCCGGCATCAAGATCGGCTACCTGCCCCAGGAGCCCAAACTCAACCCTGAGCACACGGTGCGCCAGGAAGTGGAAGAAGGCGTGGCCGAGGTAGCCGGTGCCCTCAAGGAGCTGGATCAGGTCTACGCCGCCTACGCGGATCCGGACGCCGACTTCGACAAGCTGGCCAAGCGCCAGGGCGAGCTGGAAGCCATCATCCAGGCCCACGACGGCCACAACCTGGACAACCAGCTGGAGCGGGCCGCCGACGCCCTGCGCCTGCCGCCCTGGGACGCTCAGATAGGCAAGCTGTCCGGGGGTGAACGCCGCCGGGTGGCCATGTGCAAGCTGCTGCTGGAAAAACCCGACATGCTGCTGCTGGACGAACCCACCAACCACCTGGACGCCGAGTCCGTGGCCTGGCTGGAGCGCTTCCTGCACGACTACGAAGGCACTGTGGTGGCCATTACCCACGACCGTTACTTCCTCGACAACGTGGCCGGCTGGATCCTGGAGCTGGACCGGGGCGAGGGCATTCCCTGGGAAGGCAACTACTCCTCCTGGCTGGAGCAGAAGGATCAGCGCCTGGCCCAGGAGCAGTCCTCCGAAGCCGCGCGCCAGAAGTCCATCCAGAAGGAACTGGAGTGGGTGCGCCAGAATCCCAAGGGCCGCCAGGCCAAGTCCAAGG
The DNA here is from genome assembly GCF_002407485.1 of Zobellella denitrificans. Classification (NCBI taxonomy): domain Bacteria; kingdom Pseudomonadati; phylum Pseudomonadota; class Gammaproteobacteria; order Aeromonadales; family Aeromonadaceae; genus Zobellella; species Zobellella denitrificans. Next base: position 3,112,136 of record NZ_CP012621.1, read on the forward strand.
CGCGCATGGCCCGGTTCGAGGAGCTGCAGAACCAGGACTACCAGAAGCGCAACGAAACCAACGAGCTGTTCATCCCGCCCGGCCCGCGCCTGGGTGACAAGGTGGTGGAAGTCGAGCACCTGACCAAGTCCTACGGTGACCGGGTGCTGATCGACGACCTGTCGTTCAGCATTCCCAAGGGCGCCATCGTCGGCATTATCGGCCCCAACGGCGCCGGTAAATCCACCCTGTTCCGCATGCTCACCGGCGCCGAGCAGCCGGACGCCGGCACCATCACCCTGGGCGACACCGTGCAACTGGCCTCGGTGGAGCAGTTCCGCGACGCCATGGACGACAAGAAAACCGTCTGGGAAGAAGTGTCCGGCGGCCTGGACATGATGCGCATCGGCAACCTGGAGATCCCCAGCCGCGCCTACCTGGGCCGGTTCAACTTCAAGGGCACCGACCAGCAGAAGCGGGTGGGCGAGCTGTCCGGCGGTGAACGCGGCCGCCTGCACATGGCCAAGCTGCTGCAAACCGGCGGCAACGTGCTGCTGCTGGACGAACCGACCAACGACCTGGACGTGGAAACCCTGCGCGCTCTGGAAAACGCCCTGCTGGAATTCCCCGGCTGCGCCATGGTCATCTCCCACGACCGCTGGTTCCTCGACCGTATCGCCACCCATATCCTGGACTACAAGGACGAGGGCAAGGTGGAATTCTTCGAAGGCAACTTCACCGAGTACGAAGAGTGGAAGAAGAAAACCTACGGCGCCGAGGCCATCCAGCCCCACCGCATCAAGTACAAGCGCATCGCCAAGTAAGGTTTGCTCATTGTTATTCCCAAGCCCGCATCACGCGGGCTTTTTCATGCTCAAGGCAAGCCTGGCGCTCACCGGTATTTTTCACTGCCGGCAGCGGCATTGAACCAAAACAACACCGCCTTCCCGTCCGGTCTTTACTACTTTCCGCCAGCTCGCTCCGCCTTCGCCATGGTGCTATGCTGTCGCCCCTGATCAGAACCACAAGCGGGATATTCCATGGAACACCACGCCGCCCTCGCCCGGCTGGACGGGCAGGACACCTGGCACGGCTTCAGGCAGCTGGTGCCGCTTTCCCTTTTCGTCGCCGTGTTCGGGCTGGCCTTCGGCCTGGCCGCCACCCAGGTGGGGCTGAACGATACCGATATCGTGCTGATGAGCGCCCTGGTGTTCGCCGGCGCCTCCCAGTTCGCCGCCCTCGATCTCTGGGGTACCCAGGTGCCGCTGGTGCCCCTGGTGATCACCACCTTCGCCATCAACGCCCGCCACCTGCTGATGGGCGCCACCCTCTACCCCTGGCTGCGCCACCTGCCGCCGGCCAGGCGCTACGGGGTGATGCTGTTCGCCTCCGACGCCAACTGGGCCATGGCCATGCAGGGCTTTCACCGGGGCGAGCGGGCGCTGGGCGTGCTGTTCGGCGGCGGGCTCGCCATCTGGTCATTCTGGATCCTCGGCACCTGGCTCGGGCTGCATTTCGGCAACGCCATCGAGGACCCGGTCAGCCTGGGACTGGACATGGTGATGGGCTGTTTCCTGCTGGCCATGGTGGTGGGTGGGCGCAAGGATCTGCGCAACCTGGCGATCTGGACGGTGGCCGCGCTCTCGGCCATGCTGGCCTACTGGTATCTGCCCGCCAACAGCCACGTGGTGGTGGGCGCCCTGTCGGGCGGCGTGCTCGGCGCCCTGTGGATGGAGAAGGAAAGCGCATGAACCTGGACACAGCAGGCCTCGGGCCCTGGCTTATCATCGGCGTGATGGCACTGGTCACCCTGGCCACCCGCTGGGGCGGGGTGTTGGTGATGTCCTTCGTGCCCATCAACCGCCGGGTGCAGCAGTTTATCGGCGCCATGTCCGGCTCGGTGCTGGTGGCCATCCTCACTCCCCTGGCCCTCAACGGCGACACCGGCGCCCGCCTGGCGCTGCTGGCCACCGGGCTGACCATGCTGGTGCTGAAAAAGCCGCTGCCGGCCATCGCCGCCGGCATCCTGGTGGCCGCGCTGGCCAGGCAGCTGGGGTAGTAGCGCCATCATCTGTGCCTGTGCCGGCTGCAGGCCCGGCGCCCTTGGTCCTGGATTCCCGCCTTCGCGGGAATGACACGGGGATGGCATCAATATCGGCAAATATCAGCGATTAATAAGCTAATGGCGCCGAAACGGCGCCATTGTCTGGTTATATCGGCAGACTGAGCCGCCCATCCCGGTAGCTGACCTTCCGGTAGTCGGGGATATTGCCCAGCACCCGCTCGTGCTCGTGGCGGCAGCCGCCCACTATCACCACCCGGCAGCCGGCGGCCAGGGCCGAGGCGATGCCGGCCGGGGCATCCTCGAACACCAGGCAGTCCGGTGCCGCCAGCCCCAGCAGCCGGGCCGCCAGCAGGTAGGGCTCGGGATCCGGCTTGCCCCTGCTCACCTGTTCGGCGGTCACCCGGATCCGCGGCAGGGGCAGCTCGTTGCGATCCAGCTTGGGCATGGAAAGCGGCAGGCTGCCCGAGGTGCAGATGGCCCAGTAGTCATCCGGCAACGAGCACAGCAGCTCCCGTGCGCCGGGGATGGCGGTCACGCTGTCATTCAGGCTCTTCTCCACCGCTTCCAGCCAGGCGGACTCGGCCGCCACGTCCAGCTGCGGTGCCAGTCGGCGGATGGTTTCTTCACTGCGCACCCCGTGGCAGATGGCCAGCACATCGCTCAGGGGGATGCCGTGCCGGTCGCACCAGCGGGCCCAGGCCAGCTCCACCGCCCGGTGGGAATCCACCAGGGTACCGTCCAAATCGAAGATCAGGCCCTTGGCCGCCACTGTGTTCATGGTGCTCTCCTCATGCTGTTGTCGTTACCTTGATGTTAAACCGCCAGAGACACACCGTTTATTCCTTTGGCCCGAAAAAAGATACTATTGGCTCATTACCAAGATCCAAGGTGGCCCAAAATGCTTAAACGCGAACTGCTGAGCCTGCCCCATCACAGATCCTGGGCCCTGACCCACCTCAAGGACGCCGGCGTGCCCTTTCAGTGGCACTACCACCCGGAATACGAGATCACCCTGACCCTGGGGGCGGAAGGCATGCGCTATATCGGCGAGGACGTGGCCCCCTTCGGGCATTGCGATCTGGCGCTGGTGGGACCGGACGTGCCCCACACCTGGGACGCCAAGGCCTCGGACGGCGCGCCCGAGGTGTATGTGGTGTTCCTGCCCAGGCACTGGCTGCAGGCCCAGGTGGAGGCGGGACTGGTGGAGCTGTCGCCCCTGCTCGACTGGCTGGCCGGGCTCGGCAACGGCGCCGTGTTCGGCACCGCCACCGCCCGCCGGGCCCGGCGACTGTTCGAGCGCATGGCGCAACCGGGCTCGCTGTCGGCCCTGGCCGCCCTGCTGGAGCTGCTGCAACTGCTGCGCGCGGACGAGCATTGCCGCCCCCTGGGCGGGCGGTTGCAGCAACCGCCGGACCGGCGCCTGGATCGGCTGCTCGGCCATTTGCAGCAACACTACCAAGCGCCCCTGCGCCTGGAGCAGGTGGCCCGCCACTGCAACCTGAGCCCCGCCACCCTCAAGCGGCTGCTGCAGCAGCACTGCGACACCAGCTTCAGCCAGTACCTCAACCGCCTGCGCCTGGGCCACGCCTGCCACCTGCTCACCACCAGCCCCCTGCCGGTGGCGCTGGTGCGCGAACAGGCGGGATTCAACAACGCCAGCCATTTCAACCGCAGCTTCCTCGCCCATACCGGGCTGAGCCCCCTGGCCTTTCGCCGCCGCTTCGGCTGGCGCCGGCTGGGCTAACGCCGCCACACCACCGGGAACCAGTCCTCCCGCATCCGCTCCCCCGTTTGCAGGCCGATGCCGTCGAACGGCGGCGAGGTGGGTCCGCCCCGGTCGACATAGCGCACGTCGTCGCCGATAAAGCGGGTAGAAAAGGCCCGGCGCCGGTTGGATGTCTGGTTGCCCGGAGCACCATGTACCGTCTTGAAGTTGAACAACAGCGCATCGCCCGGCTCCAGCTCGGGAATGAGGATCTCGAAGTCCCCGCCGTCGATATCCGGCATGTCCATAAAAGGGCTGTCATCCTGGTACCAGGACGCATTGGTGGACCACTTGCTCGGTCGCACCAACTTGGGCCAGCGGTGGGAGCCCAGCACCACCCGCAGGGCATTTTCCTGGGTAATGGGATCCAGCGGTATCCAGTAACTGGCCGTCTGGTCACCGTCCACGCAGTAGTAGGGTAAATCCTGGTGCCAGGGTGTGGGCTTGGCGGTGCCCGGCTCCTTCACCAGAATATGCTCATGGAATACCTGAATTTGCCGTGAGCCGGTAGCCTCCCCGGCAATCGCCGCTCCGGGGGACGCCTCTATCCAATGCCGGAATTCAGGTATCCGCTGCCAGTTGCAGTAATCCTCGAAAAAACGTCCGCCATCGTTGCCGGTCACGTTCTCCCGGCCATGCTCGCCAGGCTCGCGCAGCACCCGTTCAAAACCTGCCCGTAATGGCTCTATCCAGTCCTTGAACACACCCTTGACGACGATGGCGCCGTCTCGCGCATAGGCGTCCCGTTGATCCTGTGTCAGCCAGGTCGTGGTGGTTGTGTGACCCATGATGATTCCTCCCTGTGGTTAGCGACGACTCGACTTTAGCATCGGCATCACATAGCTTATAAATACAGTTTACATATGGGATACATAGAGCAATGGCTATACCTTTTACCTTCCGGCAACTGAGCTACTTTGTCGCGGTGGCCCAGCAGGGCAGCGTCAGCAAGGCGGCCGAGGTGCTGCATGTGTCCCAGCCTTCGGTGTCCATCGCCATCACCCAGCTCGAGGGGTTGCTGGAGCAGCCCCTGTTCCAGCGCCACCGGGGCCAGGGAGTCAGCCTTACGCCCGGCGGCGAAGCGCTGTTGAAGGAGGCGCGCCATATCCTCACCCTGTCCCACAACCTGCTGGCCCGTCAGCGGCAGGACGACAGCGAGGTGGAGGGCCAGTTGGTGCTGAGCTGTTTCAGGGATATCGCGCCCTACTACCTGCCACGATTGGTGAGCCGCTTCGAGCGCCGCTACCCCGGGATCCGGGTATTGATGCAGGAGGAGGATCTGGCCGGCGTGAGCCGGGCGCTGGAGCAGGGCCGGGCCGAGCTGGCCCTGAGTTACGATCTGGGCCTGCCGCAGGAGATAGACGCCGAGGTGCTGGATGAACTGCTCCCCCATGCCCTGCTGCCCACCACCCATCCCAGGGCGGCCAGCCCTTCCCTCAGCCTCACAGAGCTGGCGGCGGAGCGGCTGATACTGCAGGATCTGCCGCTCACCCGGGAGTATTTCCTCTCCCTGTTCTGGCACCGGGGACTCAAGCCCGACATCGTCCACACCACGGCGTCCTTCGAACTGCAACGGGGCCTGGTGGCCCACGGTCACGGGGTGGCGCTGTCCTGCACCCGGCCGGCGGGAGACCGCAGCTACGATGGCGCGGCCCTCGCCTGCGTGCCGCTCGCCGACGAGGTCCAGCCCCAGCGGGTGGTGCTGGCCCACTCCCGCCGCTTTCCGCTGTCGGTGCCGGCCCGGCTGTTCCTCGGCCTGGTCGCCGGGCAAGCCAGCTAGCCATACCCGGTAGACAACGGGGCTACAGCACCTGGGACGCCACCCAACCGAAGATCACCAGCGGAATGTTGTAGTGGATAAAGGTGGGGATCACCGAGTCGCGGATATGATCGTGCTGGCCGTCGGCGTTCAGCCCGGCGGTGGGCCCCAGGGTGGAGTCGGAGGCCGGCGAGCCGGCATCGCCGAGGGCGCCCGCCGTACCCACCAGCGCCAGGGTGGCCAGGGGCGAGAAGCCGAAGCTCAGCGCCAGCGGCACATAGATGGCGGCGATAATGGGAACGGTGGAAAACGACGAGCCGATGCCCATGGTAATGAACAACCCCACCAGCAGCATCACCAGTGCCGCCAGCGCCGGGCTGTTGCCGATCAGCGCCCCCGATCCCGCCACCAGTTCGGGAATGGCGCCCGAGGCCTTCATCACCCCGGCAAAGCCGGAGGCGGCAATCATGATAAAACCGATCAGCGCCATCAACCGCATGCCCTGGGTGAAGACGTCGTCCTGCTCCTTCCATTTGAACAGGCCGTTCATCGACAACAGGGCAAAGCCCAGCAGGCCGCCCAGCACCATGGAGCCGGTAGCAAGCTGCACCGCCAGGGCCCCCACCACCGCCACCAGTATCATCGCCAACTGTCGTTTGGAGAGCCGGAGCTCGGTCTTTTCCCGGGCTGCGGCCGCCACCGGCTGATGCCGATATGCCCGCGGCCGGCGGTAGCTGAACAGCACCGCCACCAGCAGCCCCAACAGCATGCCCAGTGCCGGGATCAGCATGGCCCTGGGCGCCATCTCAGGAGTCACCTGCAAACCCAGTTCACTGCCGGCCTGGTTGACGCTGCCTGTGAGAATGTCGTTGAGAAAAATCGTCCCAAACCCGACGGGGGTGGTCATGTACATGATGGTGATGCTGAAGGTGATCACACAGGCCACGGCGCGCCGGTCCAGTTGCAGCATGCTCATCAACCCCAGCAGCGGCGGCACCAGTATGGGAATAAAGGCGATATGCACCGGCACCACGGTGCCGGAAGCGGCGCCCACGATAACCAGGGCGCCGAACAGCAACCACTTGATGTCCCCCAGTTGGCCCGGCTCACGGCGGGCCCCGACCCAGGCCAGCGTTTTGTCGGCCACCAGGCCGGTAATGCCGGTACGCGACAGCGCCACCGCAAAGGCGCCGAGGGTGGCGTAGGCCAGCGCCACGGTGGCGCCTCCGCCCAGCCCCTCGTTGAAGGCGCCGATCACCTGCTCCACCGACATCCCCGCCCAAAGCCCGCCCACCAGGGCGGCGACCACCAGTGAAAACACCACCGATACCCGGGCCAGACACAGCCCTACCATCACCAAAATAGCCAAAACAATGGCATTCATAGGTTCCTCTCCCCTGTGTTGTTACGTCCTTTTAATGCGGCGCACCGGCTCTGAACCCGCTACCCACAGGGGAAAATTAACACTCCGTAAACATTTAAAATGAATATAGTTTGTATATGAACCTCATAACTTTTTGGCTATGTAGTAGCAATATGATGTACCGCCTGTACAAAAAACATATCTCCAACTTCGGCTACATATTGGGATAATTGGGCCCGCCGCCTCCTTCCGGTACTGCCCAGCGGATATTCTGGGACGGATCCTTGATATCGCAGGTTTTGCAGTGCAGGCAATTCTGGGCGTTGATCTGCAGCCCTGCTCCCGCAGCGTGCGCCACCACCTCATACACCCCCGCCGGGCAGTAACGCTGGGCCGGCTCCGCCCAGCGCGGCAGGTTCTGCGCCAACGGGATGGCCGCATCCTGCAGTTGCAGGTGACAGGGCTGATCTTCTTCGTGGTTGGTGTTGGACAAAAACACCGAAGACGGCTTGTCGAAGCTGAGCTTGCCATCCGGCTTGGGATAGGTGATGGGCGGGCAGCCCGCCGCCGCCTTCAGTCCTTCATGGTCCGGCCGGCGATCGTGCAGGGTCAGGGGCTGGCGGCCGCCGAACAGCTTCTGCTCCAGGAAGTTGAAGGCGCCCCCCAGCCAGGGGCCGAAACGGTGCAACGCCGGGCCGAAGTTGCGGCCGCGGTACAGCTCATCGTACAGCCAGGACGCGCGGAAACGGGCGTCGAAGGAGGTCGGCGCCCGCCCGTCCTCGCCGCCGGCCAGCGCCTCGAACACCGCCTCCGCCGCCAGCAGGCCGGACTTCATGGCGGTGTGGGTGCCCTTGATGCGGGCCGGATCCAGGGTGCCGGCGTCGCAGCCGAGCAGCAGGGCGCCGGGCATCGTCATCCTGGGCAGGGAATTGAAACCGCCCTTGGCGATGGCCCGGGCACCGTAGGCCACCCGCTTGCCTCCTTCCAGGTACCGGCGGAACAGCGGATGCTGTTTCATGCGCTGAAACTCGTCGAAGGGACTCAGCCAGGGGTTGGTATAGTTGAGGTCGACCACCAGCCCCACCACCACCTGGTTGTGCTCGCCGTGGTAGAGAAAGCTGCCGCCGCCGGTGTCGCCCGCCAGCGGCCAGCCGGTGCCGTGCATCACCAGTCCCGGCCGGTGCCTGGCCGGATCGATGTCCCACAACTCCTTGATGCCGATGCCGTAATGCTGGGGATCCGCCTTGTCATCCAGCCGGAAGCGGGCGATCAGCTCCTTGCCCAGGTGGCCGCGGCAGCCCTCGGCAAAGAGGGTGTAGCGCGCATGCAATTCCATGCCCGGCACATGGCCGGGCCTGGGCTTGCCATCCCGGCCGAGGCCCATGTCGCCGGTGGCGATGCCCCTGACCGCGCCGTCGTCGTGGTAGAGCACTTCGCTCGCGGCAAAGCCCGGGTAAATCTCCGCCCCCAGGGCTTCAGCCTGCTCGGCCAGCCAGCGGCACAGCTTGCCCAGGCTGGCCACGTAACAGCCTTCGTTGTGCAGGCTGGGGGGCGCCAGCCAGCCAGGGATACGGCGGGCCGTACCCTCATGCGCCAGCCAGTAAAGCTCGTCGGCCGCCACCGGGGTCGTCAGCGGGGCACCGCGCTCGGCCCAGTCCGGGAAGAGTTCGGCCAGGGCCCGGGGATCGATCACGGCGCCGGAGAGGATATGGGCCCCCACTTCCGAGCCCTTTTCCACCACGCAGAGGCTCAGTTCCCGGCCGGTCTCCCGCGCCTGCTGCATCAGCCGGCAGGCCGCCGCCAGCCCGGCGGGGCCGGCACCGACGATGACCACGTCGAACTCCATGATTTCTCTGTTCATTGCTATTTCCCGTCAAAACGGCAGGGGCGGCGGCCCGCCCCTGCTCCAGGTTCAGAAGATCAGGTGTGCCGCCAGCGCCACCAGGGGGATGGCCAGCAGGGTCCGGATGAGAAAGATCAGCACCAGATCCGTCACCGACAGCGGGATGTCCGACTCCAGCATGGCGTTGGCGCTCTCGGTGAAGAAGATGATCTGGATGGTGGACAGGGTGCAGACGAAGAACACGCTCATCGGCGCCACCTCGCCCCCGGCGATGATGATGGCGGGCAGGGCGATTTCGGCGATGGACAGCAACACGGTGGGCGCTATCTTGTCCGCGTCGGGCAGTTGCAGCAGCCTGAGCAAGGGCTCGAACACCAGCCCCAGGTACTCGAACAGCGGCGTGTAGGTGCCTATCACCAGGGCGATGGTGGCGATCGACAGGATATAGGCCACTATCTTCTGGGCGAAGGTCGCCGCCTCCCACAGGTAACGGCCGAACACCTCGGGACCGGTGGTGGCCGCCCGCTCGGCGGCGGCCTGGCAGGCGCGCAACAGGATGGGACCCTGCGGTTTGCCGCCGTCCCTGTCCTGCCGGGCCGTGCGCCCGTCGAAGTAACTGTCCGGCTTGCGGTTCAGCGGCGGCAGCCGGGTGACCACGGCGGCCAGCAGGAAGTTGATGACGAAGGACGAGACGATCATGTGCGGCAGGTATTCCATGATGCCGCCGATGGACGCCAGCAGGGCGAAGAAGCCCAGGCTGCAGATACTGAAGTTGGTGGCGATGCTGGCCGCTTCCCGCTGGGTATAGTGGCCGCTGCGGTACAGCTTGTTGGTAATGAAAATCCCCACCGCCGGGGCGGCGACGAAGGAGGCCACCGCATCCACCGCCGAGCGGCCGGGCAGGCGGTAGAGCGGGCGCATCAGCGGCTCCATCAGGGTGCCCACAAATTCGAGAAAACCGAACTCGGTTAGGAACAGCACCAGGAAGCCGGCCACCACCACCGTCAGGAAGACGCTGCCCCCGAGATAGAGCGCCAGCCCGCCCACGTCCTTGTGCAGGAACCAGTCGGGCCCAATCCGGAACACCAGCAAGGCCGCAAATACCGCGCCCAGCAGGAACAGCAGGCCGACCAGGGCATTGTCCTTGCGATGGTAGCGTGTCAGGGCGGCATTGCCGGTCAGCCGGGCAGCCCCCCAGGTCAGACAGAGCAACAGGGTCAGCGCCAGGGTCAGGTACTGGAGGCTGTCGCCCAGCGCCCCTTTGATGGCCCCGATCAGGCTCACCAGGGGAATAGTGGCCTTGTCGCCCCCGAGCGACAAGGGAATAAAGAAAATCAACAATCCGATCAAACTGCCCAGCAGCGCCTTGACAGCGCCCCCGCGTCTTCCTTGCATTACCTCGACGTTATTCATCCTTCTTCTCCGTTGACAGGCTAGTGCTGGACCCGCCCAGGCGGGTCATTCCCTCGACAGGGCGCCACCGGTAGCGGCGCCCCTTCACTCCTTCGTTGCTGCCGTTCCCGTCCCCGCGCTCAGGGCAGTTGCGCCGTGAGCCGGGGCAGCGCCTCGAACAGATCCGCCACCAGGCCGTAGTCGGCGATGCGGAAGATGGGCGCATCTTCGTCCTTGTTGATGGCCACGATGACCCGGGACTCCTTCATGCCGGCCAGGTGCTGGATGGCGCCGGAAATGCCCACGGCGATATAGAGTTCCGGCGCCACTATCTTGCCGGTCTGGCCCACCTGGCGATCGTTGGCGACAAAGCCGGCATCCACGGCGGCGCGGGAAGCGCCTATCGCCGCGCCCAGCTTGTCGGCCAGGGCCTCGATCAGGGCGAAGTGTTCGGCCTTGCCCAGGCCGCGCCCGCCGGACACCACCACCCGGGCGTCGCCCAGCTCGGGACGTTCCGACACCGACAACTGCTCGGAGACAAAACGGGACAACCCCGTGTCATGTACCGAATTCACCGCTTCTATCGATGCGCTGCCGCCCGCGCCGGCCACCGCCGCAAAGGCGCTGGTGCGCACGGTGAGCACCTTGATCGGATCGAGGGAACGGACGGTGGCGATGGCATTGCCGGCATAGATGGGCCGGCGAAAGGTATCGGCGCCTTCCACCGAGATGATGTCGGAGAGCTGGCCCACGCCGAGCAGGGCGGCCACCCGCGGCAGCAGGTTCTTGCCGTCGGTGCTGGCCGGTGCCAGCAGATGGCTGCAGTCCCGGCCCAGCTCCGCCACCAGCGGCGCCAGGTTTTCGGCCAGCTGATGGGCGTAGGCGGCATGGTCGGCCAGCCACACCCTGGCCACCCCCTCCACCCGGGCGGCGGCCTCGGCCACGGCCCGGCAGCCCTGGCCCGCCACCAGCACGATGAGTTCCCCGCCCAGTTGGCGGGCGGCGGCCACCGTATTCAGGGTGGCGGCCTTGAGGATACGGTTGTCGTGTTCCGCAACGATCAGGATAGCCATCAGATCACCTTCGCTTCGTGTTTCAGTTTGTCGACCAGCTCTTCCACCGAGCCCACCATGACCCCGCCCTGGCGCTCCGCCGGCGGCGTCACCCCAAGCAGCTCGCTGTGGGCCCGCAGGCTCACCCCCAGTTCCTCCGGGGTGCACGGCTCCAGCGGCTTCTTCTTCGCCTTCATGATGCTGGGCAGGGCGGCATAGCGCGGCTCGTTCAGCCGCAGGTCCGTGGTCACCACTGCCGGCAGCCGCAACGCCAGGGTCTGCAGGCCGCCATCCACTTCGCGGGTAACCAGTGCCTCCTGCCCTGCAATCTTCACCGCCGAGGCGAAGGTGCCCTGGCCCATGCCGGTGAGCGCGGCCAGCATCTGCCCGGTCTGGTTGTGGTCGGCGTCGATGCCCTGTTTGCCGAGGATCACCAGCCCCGGCTGCTCCCGCTCCACCAGCCGCGCCAGCAAGCGCGCCACCGACAGCGGCTCGGGCAGTTGTTCGGTGTGCACATGGATGCCGCGATCGGCGCCCAGGGCCAGGGCGGCGCGGATCTGCTCCTGCACCTCCTGGAGCCCGACCGACACCACCACCACCTCGGAGGCGACGCCCGCTTCCTTCAGCCGCACCGCCTCTTCCACCGCAATTTCACAGAAGGGGTTGAGCGCCATCTTGACGTTGGCCAGCTCCACGTCTTTCTGATCCGCCCTCACCCTGACCCTGACGTTGTAATCGATGACCCTTTTTACCGTGACCAGTATCTTCATCGCCGTTGCTCCTCAGTGGTTCAGCAGGGTGCGCGCTATGATGTTGCGCTGCACTTCGGACGAGCCTTCGTAGATGCGCATGATGCGCAGGTCCCGCACATAGCGCTCGAGCGGCATTTCCCGGGTGTAGCCATAGCCGCCGTGGATCTGCAGCGCCCTGTCGGCAATGCGGCCGGCCGCTTCCGAGGCGTAGAGCTTGGCCATGGCCGACTCCTGGGAAAAGCGTTCCCCCTGTTCGCGCCTGGTGGCCGCCCGCAGGCCGAACATCCGCGCCGCCTCCAGCTCGGTGGCCATGTCGGCCAGCATCCACTGCAGCCCCTGGAACTCGGCGATGGGGTGATCGTTGACCTCGCGGGTCCTGGCCCAGTGCAGGGCCGCCTCGAGGGCGGCGCCGGCAATGCCGGTGCAACTGGCGGCAATTTCCACCCGGCCGTTGTCCAGCACCTGCATGGCGGTGCGAAAACCCCGGCCCTCTTCGCCGCCCAGCAGGCGGTCGGCCGGCACCTCGCAGTCCAGCGCCACCTCGAACACATGCCCGCCCCTGAGGCCCATGGTGCGCTCGGGCGCGCTCACCGCCACCCCGGCCGCGTGGCGATCGACGATAAAGGCACTGATGCCCCTGTGGCCGGCGCTCTTGTCGGTTTTGGCATACACCACCAGAAAGTCCGCCTCGGCGGCGTTGGAGATAAAGTGCTTCACCCCGCGCAGCCGGTAGCCCGAGCCGGTTTTTTCCGCCAGGGTGCGCATCGCCGCCGGATTGGAGCCGGCGTTGGGCTCGGTCAGGGCAAAGGCCCCCAACAGCTCGCCGCTGGCCGCCCCCGGCAGCCAGCGCCGGCGCTGCGCCTCTGTGCCACCGTGCAGGATGGAGTCGGTCGCCAGGAAATGGGCGGTCACCATGGAGGCGGTGGAGCCGCAGGCCGCCGCCAGTTGCTCCACCGCCAGGTAGAGCGCCACCGCCGACACCCCGGTGCCGCCGCAGTGTTCCGGCAGGTTCATGCCCATGATGCCGATGTCGGACAGCGCCGCCCGGTGGCGGACCGCCGAATGGCTGCCTTCGTCTATGTCCGCCGCCGCCGGCGCTATCACCTCCCGGCAAAAGCGCTGCATGGCGTCGGCCAGCATCCGATCGTCTTCGGTAATGGTGATGTTCATGGTGATCCTCTCCTTGGGTTGTCGGTATGCCGTCGCCCCCTGACACCAGGGCGCAACGGGGCCCACCGGCCGCGCCGGTGTGGCGTAATGAAAGTGGGAATGGCCCGGCTTAGGGTCGGAACAACTCGGCGTCGTGCTCCCCCAGGGCGGGGGCCGTTGCCGGCGCCGGGCTGGCCCAGGCGCTGGCCCGTACCGGCTGCGTCATCATGGGGATCTCGCCCAGGCGCGCGTGCCGCTGGGTACGCAGCAGCCGGCGTTCGCCCTGCCGGGCCCGCGCCAGCACCTCGCCCATGTCCAGCACCGGCGAGGCGGGAATGCCCGCCGCCGCCAGGCTGGCGATGGCCGACGCCACGCTGTGGCCGGACAGCCAGCTTTCGATCAGGTCGCGCAGCGCCGGCTCATGGCGGGTGCGGGCCTCGTCGGATCCGAAACGGGCGTCCTGCGCCAGCCCGGGCCGGCCCATGACGGCGCACAGTGCGGCAAACTGGCGGTTGTTGAGCACCGCGATAATGACCCGGCCATCGGCGGCGTTGAAGGAGCCGAAGGGCGTGGACAAGGGATGACGGTTGCCGACCCGCCCCGGTGCCTCGCCCCCGAACATCCATTGGGCCACCGGGGTCGGCATCAGCGAGAACAGGCAGTCGAGCATGGCGATATCCAGGTGGACCCCCTCGCCGCTGCGCTGCCGGTCGAACAGGGCGGCCAGTATGGCCCAGGAGGCATAGAGCCCGGCGGCCAGATCGGCGATGGACTCGCCCACCTTGGTCGGCTCGCCGTCGGGCTCGCCGGTGATGGCCATGATGCCGGACATGGCCTGCACCACCAGATCGTAGGCCGGCAGGCCGCTCGACTCGCCCCGCTGGCCGAAGCCGGAAATGCTGGCGTAGATGATGTCGGGGTTGATGGCCTTGATGGCCGCAAAGCCCACCCCCAGCCGTTCGGCCACCCCCGGCTTGAAGTTTTCCACCAGGACGTCGGCCTCGCGCACCAGCTCCAGCAAGCGAGCCAGGTGCCCGGGATTTTTCAGATCCGCCACCACCCCTTTCTTGTTGCGGTTCATCAGGGTGAACAGGGCGCTTTCTCCCTGCTCAAAGGGACCCACATGGCGATACTCATCACCGCCCGGCGGTTCTACCTTGATGACCTCGGCGCCCAGATCCGACAACAGGGCGGTGCAGAAGGGGCCGGACAGGACCCGGGTGAGATCGACGATTTTAATCCCGGCCAGGGGCTGACGCTGGTGCTGCTGTTCCATGGTATGGGCCTCAGAGTGGTGGTGAAGTCTTGGCTCTGAGTTTGTCAGTGGGTGAATATTGTGTAAAATATTAGTTACATATATTCAATATAGATTTTTCTAGTAGTGATAACCCTGCATCAACTCAAGGTGTTCGTGGCGGTGGCCGAAAGCGGCGGTACCGCCGCTGCCGCCCGCCAGCTGCACCTGTCCCAGCCGTCGGTATCGCTGATCGTGCGCAACCTGGAAGCCGAGCTGGGGGCCGAGCTGTTTATCCGCAACCCGCCACGGGGGCTGGCCATCACCCCCTTCGGCCGCGGCAAGCTGGAAGAAGCCCGGGCCCTGCTGTCCCGCGCCGAGATGTTCGCCGAGCCGCAGGATGCCGGCCCCCAGCTGCGCGGCCAGATCACCATCGGTTATTTCAGTTCCCTGGGGCCGCCCTATGTGCCCGCCCTGCTGCGCCGCCTGCGGGAAACGCTGCCCGGGGTGGAAGTACAACTGCGCGAGGGGGATCTCGGCTCCATCAGCCGCATGCTGGACACCGGCCAGGTCGAGCTGGCGCTGACCTACGATCTGGGCATGACCGAACGCCCCCGGGTGCAGCTGCTCAAGGAGTGCCGGTTCTACGCCGCCCTGCCCCCGACGCATCCGCTGGCCCGGCAGCAGGCCGTGTCGCTGGAGGATCTGGCCGGGGAGGCGCTGATCCAGATCGACTTGCCGCACAGCCGGGAGTTTCTGATGTCGCCGTTCTGGCAATACCAGCTGGAGCCCCGTATCGCCTACCGCACCACCTCGCTGGAAATGGTGCGCGGCATGGTGGCCCAGGGGCTGGGGGTCGCCCTGCTGATCACCCGTCCGCTGTCGGATCAGACCCAGGACGGCGCCCGCCTGGTGTGCCGCCCCATCGCCAACCCGCTGCCGTCGCAGCGGCTGGTGCTGGCCCACTCCCACCATTTTTCCCCCACCCCGGTGGCCGAGGCGGTGATGGCGGAGGTAAAACAGATGTTTACGGAGGAGCCGGCAACACCCTAGGCGAAGCGCTTCGGAAGACCGGCGCCTCAGCCAAAGACGCCGATGGCATTGAGGAACATCAGCACGATAAACACCGGGCTCAGGTAGCGGATGGTGAAGCGCCACAGCCGGTAGCCCGGGCCCCGGCCCAGTTCCTGCTCGGTGGCGGTGCGGCTCATCACCCAGCCGGCGAACAGGGCGATAAAGAGCCCGGACAACGGCATGATCCAGCTGGAGGTGAGGTAGTCCAGGCCGCCGAAGAAAGTCTTGCCGAACAGGGTGTGTTGCTCCCACAGGTTGAAGGAGAAGACGGTGCCCAGGCTCAGCAGCCACATCAGTACCCCCGAACCCAGGCAGGCCCGCGCCCGGCTGATGCGGTAGCGCCCGGTCAGCCAGGCCACCGCCGGCTCGATCAGCGAAATGGCCGAGGTCAGCGCCGCCACCGACAGCATCACGAAGAAGAGGGCGCCGAACAGCGCACCCAGCGGCATCTGGCCGAAGGCGATGGGCAGGGTCACGAACAGCAGCCCGGGGCCGGCGCCCGGCTCCAGGCCGTTGGCGAACACCAGGGGGAAGATCACCATCCCCGCCAAGAGCGCCACCAGGGTGTCCAGCAGGCCGATGGTCAGCGCCGTTTTGGCGATGGACACCTTGCCGGGCAGGTAGGCGCCGTAGGTCATCATGCCGCCCCCGGCCAGGCTCAGGGTGAAGAAGGCGTGGCCCAGGGCCACCAGCACGCTGTTGCCCGAGAGCTTGCCGAAGTCCGGGTTGAACAGGAATGCCAGCCCCTGCATGAAGTGGCCCGTGGTCATGGAGTAGCCCACCAGCACCAGCAGCAACAGGAAGAGCCCGGGCATCATCAGGTTGACCGCCCGCTCCAGCCCCTGCCGGACCCCCAGGGCGACAATCCCCAGGGTCAGTGCCAGCACCAGGCTGCCCCAGAAGATCAGGGTCAGCGGCGATCCCAGCAGGGCACCGAAGTGGGCGCCCACCTGCTCGCCGGTGGCGGTGTTGAAGCTGCCGGCGCCGGTGTCGAAGATATAGGCCACCGCCCAGCCGGCCACCACCACGTAGAAGCTGAGCAGCAGGAAGCCGGTGAGCACCCCCACCCAGCCGAGCCAGCGCCAGCGGGGCGACGCCCCCGCCTCCCCGGCCAGGGCGGCCATGGCATGGGGCGGGTTGTGGCGGCCGCGCCGGCCTATCATCACCTCGGCCATCAGCAGCGGGATGCCGATCACCAGGATGCAGGCCAGGTATACCAGCACGAAGGCGGCGCCGCCGTGCTCGCCGGTGATGTAGGGGAATTTCCAGATATTGCCGAGCCCCACCGCCGAGCCGGTGGCGGCCAGCACGAAGGCCATGCGGCCGGACCATTGGGGGCTGGCGGCAGAGCTGGACGCGGCCACCTGGCCCAGGCCGCCGAGCGGCCGGGTCAGACTGTTGTTTTCCATAACGGTGTTCTCCTTGGGGGTTGAGAAAAGCCAATTCACAAGTTGCAGCACGCGGCCAAAGCGCACTACTCCGCCGACACGCCGTAAACCCATCCCTGGGGGCTCCGCCGCGCCATCCCTGGCGCGAAGGGTCGTCGGAGTAGCACTCTTTGTCCTCTCCAGCGATCCAATGCCGCCTGCCGGCACTACCATCAGACGGCGTCGGGGCTTGAAAGAGGTAGCAGGGATTGCCACCACCGACCGTCACATGCCAGGGATGGCATGTGCCGAGCGACACAGGGATGTGCTTGAAGCGTGTCGGTGGAGGCAGCCCTGCTGCCTCTTCTCAGGGCTACAACGGATAAGCCTTGTGAAGATAGTAAACAGGAACCAAAGCCCGATACCGGGCTCAGGTTACCGCGGTCAGTTTGCGGAATTCGGGCCGCTTCCACTCTTCCCGGCGCATCACCTCGGCCAGGGCCTGCACCGTGTCCCACAGATCCACGTAGCGGGTGTAGAGGGGGGTAAAGCCGAAGCGCAGTATGTCGGGGGCGCGGAAGTCGCCGATGATGTTGCGGGCGATCAGCGCCTGCATGATGGCGAAGCCCTGCTCATGGGTGAGCGACACCTGGCTGCCGCGCCGTTCGGCGTCCCGCGGCGAGGCAAGCCCGAAACCAAAGTCCCCGCAGTGCGACTCCACCAGCTCGATGAAGATCTCCCCCATCCGGCGGGACTTGGCGCGGATCTGCCCCATGTCGGCGGAAACCATCAGTTCCACCCCCACCTCCAGCACGCTGGTGGCCAGCACCCCGGTGGTGCCGCACAGGCCGCGCCGGATGCCGGCGGCCGGCTCGAACCTGTCCTGCATGGCGAAGGGGTTGGCGTGGCCGAACCAGCCGCTCAGGGGCTGGCGGAACGCCTCCTGGTGGCGGCGGGCCACGAACAGGAAGCCGGGGGCGCCGGGGCCGCCGTTCAGGTACTTGTAGCCGCAACCCACGGCGAAGTCGGCGCCGGCGCCGTTCAGGTCTACCGGCACGGCGCCGGCGCTGTGGCTCAGATCCCACAGCATCAGCGCGCCCACGGCCCGGGCCCGGGCGGTAAGGGCGGCCATGTCGAACATCTCGCCGGACTTGTAGTGCACATGGGTCAGCACCACCAGGGCGGTGTCTTCGTCGATAAGCGTTTCCAGCGCCTCCCGCGGCGCCGTTTCCAGCCGCACGCCGGGCCGGAACCGCTCCAGCCCCTGCAGGATGTAGAGATCCGTGGGGAAGTTGCCGGGTTCGGAGACGATCTTGCCGCGTCCCGGGCGCATCTCCAGCGCCGCCGCCGCCAGCTTGAACAGGTTGACCGAGGTGGAATCGGCCACCACCACCTCGCCCCGCTCGGCGCCGATCAGGCGCGCGATCTTGTCCCCCACCCGCTCGGGCAGGCTTATCCAGTCGTGGGTGTTCCAGCTGCGGATAAGGCCCCGGCCCCACTCCTGCTCCACCACCTCGGCGGCACGCCGGCGGGCGGCCCCGGGCAGGGCGCCCAGGGAGTTGCCGTTCAGGTAGACAAGCCCCTCTTCCAGCTCGAACTGCTGCCGGTAAGGGGCCAGGGGATCGTCCCGATCCAGCCGGGCCAGATGGTCGCGGGTCAGGGTGGTCATGCTTCACTTCTCCTCAGCAGGGCGCGCACGGGCGAGGCGTCCAGGTGCGCCAGTTTCAACGGGGGTGCTATCAGTTCGTAATGGCCGGGCTCGATGTCGTCCAGCACCAGCCCTTCCAGGATGGCCATGCGGTGATGCCAGACCCGCTGGTGGGCGTCCAGGGTCTTGGCGTCCTGGGGGTCCAGCGAGGGGCTGTCGACCCCGATAAGGCGGGCGCCCCGCTCGGCCAGCAGATCGATGGTGGCGGCGGCCACGGCGGTAAAGTCCGCCCGCCATTGATCATGGGGAAAACGGGCGCAGGTTTTCAGCAGCACCCGCTCCAGCCGCGCCGGCAGCCCGGCGGGCAAATCGCCGGGCTCCACCCGGCCGCGGGCATGGGTCAGGTCCAGCACCAGGCAGGGGCCGATATAGGCCTCCAGCGCCACCTCGGCCATGGCCTGGCCCTCGGCGTGGTAATGCAGGGGCGCGTCGGCATGGGTGCCGGTGTGGGTGGACAGGCACAGCCGCGCCACGTTCACCGGGCAGCCGTTTTCCATCACCCAGCTCGGCTCGGCGCTGTAGGGGGTGTCGCCCGGCCACACCGGTATGCCGGGGCGCAGGGTTTGGGAGATGTCCCAGATCCGGCTCATATAGTTCTCCTCAGATGCTGGTGCGCACCGCCCAGAGTTCGGGGAAAAAGGTCAGGTCCAGCGCCTTCACCAGGTAGGAAACACCGCCGGTGCCGCCGGTGCCCTTCTTGTGGCCGATGATGCGCTCCACCGTCTTCATGTGGCTGAAGCGCCATTTCTGGAAGTTGTATTCCATGTCCACCAACTTCTCGGCCAGCTCGTACAGATCCCAGTACTGCTCGGTATGGTGATAGACCCGGGACCAGGCGGCCTCCACCTCGGCGCAGGCCTGGTAGGGCTGGGACCAGTCCCGCTCCAGGCAGTGGGCGGGCAGCGCGAAACCGCGCCGGTGCAGCAGTTGCAGGCTGATGTCGTAGATGCTGGGGGCTTCCAGTATGGCGCTCAGGTGCCGGTAATGCTCCGGGTGGGCCCGGTGGGCCTCCACCATGCGGGCGTTCTTGTTGCCGAGCAGAAACTCCAGCTCCCGGTACTGGTAGGACTGGAACCCCGAGCTCTGCCCCAGGCTGCCGCGAAAGCGGGCATAGTCGGCCGGGGTCATGGTCACCAGCACTTCCCAGGCCTTGATCAACTGCTCCTGGATGCGCGCCACCCGCGATAGCATCTTGAACGCCGGCGGCAGCTGGTCCCGGCGGATATGCTCGGCGGCGGCATGGGCCTCGTGCAGGCACAGCTTGATCCACAGCTCCGACACCTGGTGGATGACGATAAACAGCATCTCGTCGTGCTCGGCGGAGCGGGGCCGCTGGCAGTGGAGCAGGGCGTCCAGATCCAGGTACTGGCCGTAGCTGAGGTCCTGTTGCCAGTGCACCCCCTCGTTGTCCAGATCCACCATGCCCTGGCGGGCGGTGATCGATTCCTTGCCACGCATAACCAACATCCCGTTAACAATTGAAGATAACTTGAGTTTACGCCGCCCCCGGCCTTGGTGTAAATTTCATTAAAATTCACTTTTTAATTAAATAAATTAATAGATGAGCGTTCGAGTCAGTACCCGGCATATGCAGATGATGGTGGCCCTGAGCGAGGCCGGCAGCCTGGTGGAAGCCGCCCAGTTGCTGGGCCTGACCCAGTCCGCCCTGAGCCACCGCATCAAGGAGGCGGAGCGGCTGCTCAACACCGAGCTGTTCTACCGCCAGCACAAGAAACTGGTGCCCACCAGCGCCGGCAAGCGGCTGCTGCATTCCTCCCGGCTGGTGCTGGCGGAGCTGGAGCGGGCCGAGGCCGATATCAACAAGCTGTCGGTGGGCATAGAGCACGTGGTGCGCCTGGGCAACGAGGCCTACGGCGGCTACCACTGGCTGCCCGCCTGCCTGGCCGCCTTCGCCCGGGAGCAGCCCACCATCAGCGTGGAGATCATCCCCGACGTCTCCCTCGATCCTTACGCCGCCCTGCGCACCGGGCGCATAGACCTGGCGCTGACCTCGGGCCAGCCGCCCGAGGGCTTCCAGTGCCGGCGGCTGTTCCGGGACGAGATGCGGCTGGTGCTGCCCGCGGGGCATGAACTGGCCGGGGAAGACTGGGTGAGCGCCGGGCAGGTGGCGGCCCACACCTACGTGACCTACCACACCCAGCCGGGCAAGGGACGGGAATACGAGCAGCTGTTCAGCCACTACCGGCTGTTGCCGGCCCGGGTGATCCGGGCCGGGGTAACCGAGGCGGTGATCGCCCTGGTGAAGGAAGGCTTCGGGCTGACCATCATGCCGGAGTGGGTGCTGGCACCCTACCTGGCCCAGGGCGGGCTGAGCACGGTGCGGGTGACGGAAGAAGGGCTCCACCTGGACTGGCAGCTGCTGCTGCGCAGGGACGAGGCCCCCGACTCCCCCACCGCCCGCTTCGCCGACTGCCTGGCACGGGTGGCACCGGGCACCCGTTGATCAGAGCGGTATCACCACCTTGGCCCAGAAGGCATCGCCTTCTGGCCGGTTTTCCACCGCAAACTCCTTCTGATACTTGAGGCTGACGGAGAAACCGGCGCCGCCGTCATACTTCAGCGAGGGGCCTATGGCCAGGGCCTGTCCCTTGCTGTTCTCCAGGGTGATGCCGTGCAGCTTGTCCTCGGTCAGCTGCTTGTAGGCATAGCCGCCCACGCCCAGGATCCAGTGCGGGTTCAGGCCATAGCCCAGCGAATAGTCGGCGTGCAGCTCCTGGCCGGAGCGATAGCGGCTGTCCGGATTCCTGAAGTTGTAGTCGTACATCAACTTCAGATCCCAGTTGAGCCCCTGGGGTTGCATGTAGCTCACCGCCGCCACCGGCTGGATGGTCCAGTGGTTGCGCCCGATATTGGCCAGATCGTTGGGGTTATAGCCGCCGGTGGGGGCGAATACGTCCAGCGACACCGCCGAGTGCAGTTGCGGGCTATGGTGGTAGGCCAGCCCCAGGGCGGTGATGTCGATGTCCCCCAGCCCCTGCTTGCTCTGGTGCCTGCCGTTGACCGTCAGGCTCAGATCCACTAGCGGGAGCAGCACCGCCGAAAACACCTGGCCACCCAGCAGTTGCCGCTCGCTGACCCACACCAGCCGGGGCGCCAGTACGCTGGCCCTGAGTTTGAAGTCCACCGGCAGGCGTTCACCGTCCGGACCGTTCAGCCGGTTGGCCGAATAATGATTGGCATACAGCAGCGGGTAAAACCCGGCCGGTGGCAAGGCCGCCATGCCGAAGTTTTCCGCGCCCATGGGATAAACCGAGCCCCCGTTCTCGGTGGCCAGCACCGCGGTCGGCAAGGTGGTGCCCAGCAACAGCCCCAGCGAAAGGCAGGCCGCCCTTTTGCCATTTTTTTCCCTTTTCATCCGATCGTCCTTATTCAGATTATCCCGCCACCATGCCCACCGGCATGGCGGCAACGATTTAAGCCGGCACCGCTTCCAGCGTCTTGAACTGGCCCTTGAAGAACAGCATCGGCTCTCCTTCCTGGCAGCGGAATGCCTGTACCCGTCCCACGATCAGCAGGTGATCGCCCAAGCAACGGGTAAATGCCACCTCGCACTCGAACTGGGCCAGGGTATGGGCCAGCAGGGGTACCTGCCGTTGATTCAGGTGATACTCCACCCCGGAAAACTTGTCATCGCTGGCCCGGGCGAACTGCATGGCGAGATCTTCCTGCCCCTGGCACAACACGTTGACCGCGAAGGGCTGCCCTTCCTGAAAGGCGGCCAGGCTGGGGGAGTTCAGCGACAGGCTCCACAGGATCAGCGGGGGCTCCAGCGACAGGGAAGAAAAGGAGTTGGCGGTAATGCCCACCAGGGCATTGCCTTCGCCGGGGGCCGTGACCACGGTCACCCCGGTGGCGAAATGCCCCATGGCGTTGCGCAAGGCCCGGGTATCCATGGCTGGCTGGAGGGGCTGTTCCGCCTTCAATAAGGTAGTGGCGCTCGTCATCTTATGCTTCCTTCTTCAGGTGCTGGCCAATCAGGTAGCGGCAGGCCTCGGGCGAGGTCCACCAGGGGAAATAGTCGGGCGGGTTGTCGAAGCCGTTGGCGATCATGGCGGCCAGCCCCGGCGCCTGTTGCGCCGCCCCCAGCAACTCGAGCAGGTGCGGCTCCGGCGGCCGCAGCAGGGTATTGGTCCAGGTCACCACGTCTTTGGCATAGTTCCAGTAGCGCTCGAAGGTCTGCTGCATCCACTCCGGGGTAAAGGGCTCGTCGGCGCGGGCGATAATGGCCTCCAGATACAGCTTGCTGCACTTGGCGGCGTTGTTGGAGCCCTGGCCGGTGATGGGGTCGTTGACCACCACCGCATCGGCCATGCCGAAGATGCAGCGGCCGGACGGCAGCCGGGCCACCGGCTTGCGAATGGTGGGTGGAAAGCGCCCGGCCAGAATGCCGTTGTCGTCGGTCAGCTCCAGGTGCCGGCAGCGGCCGGCCTGAGCCGGGGCGAAGCGCCGTACCAGCTCCAGGCTGCGCTGCAGGTGCTGTGCCGGCGTGGTCACATCCTGCCAGCAATCCATGGGGCCCCCCGGAACGCCCTCGAACACCATGATTTCACAGGGTCCATTGACGGTCAGCGCCGGGAACACGAAATATTCGCCGACCCCGGGCACCAGGTTGAAGGCCACCCGGGAAAAGGGCTCGCCGGGCTCCATGCCCTTGACGTAGGTCAGGGCCAGGGCCCGCTGCGGCTTGTCGAAGGCGGAACGCTCCGCATCGCGCTCAAACAGCCGCACTATCTCGCCCTTGCCCGCCGCCAGCATCACCAGATCATGGCTGGCGGCCAGCTCTTCCAGGGTGTCGATGCCCGCATCCAGCAGCACCAGCTCCCCGCCCTTCTGCTTGAACACCTCCATCCACCTGGGCATTTTCAGGCGCTGATCCACCGACTGGGCCGGTCTATCCAGTCTGGCCGCCCAGTCGATCAGGGTGCTCCCCGCCACCTCCGGATCCGGCACCGTCAGGCCGATCCCTTCCACCGGGGGGCATTCCTCTTCCCAGAAGTTCAGCCCCAGATCCCGTTCCGTCTGCAGGGCATTGTTGAACATGCACTGGCTGGACATCACCCGTCCGCTGGCGATTTCTTCCCCGCTGCGGTTGGAAACCAGGGTGACCCGGTAACCCTGATCCAGCAGCCCAATCGCGGTCTGCAGGCCGGACTGGCCGGCACCAACAATGGCAATACGTCGTGTCATGACTGTTTCCTTGTCTGTGATTGAGAAATAAAGAACTACTCGGCCAGCCGCGGTATCGCCGGCCGGCTCTGCTCCGGCCCCATGGCCGAGTAGCCACCGTCCACCGCATAGTCGGCGCCGGTGACGAAGCCGGCCTCCTCCGAGCAGAGGAAGCACACCACATTGGCCACTTCCTCCGGCCGGCCCAGCCGCCCCAGCAGGTGGTAGTCCGCCGCGACCCTGTCCGCCTTGGCGCTGTCTTCGCCGCTGAGTTCGGCAATAACCCGGGACCAGGTCCAGCCCGGCGACACCGAGTTCACCCGGATCCGCTCGGGCGCCAGATCCAGCGCCATGCAGCGGGTCAGGTGCAGCATGGCGGCCTTGCTGACCGGATAGAG
This sequence comes from Zobellella denitrificans, assembly GCF_002407485.1. NCBI lineage: Bacteria > Pseudomonadati > Pseudomonadota > Gammaproteobacteria > Aeromonadales > Aeromonadaceae > Zobellella > Zobellella denitrificans. Next base: position 3,136,223 of record NZ_CP012621.1, read on the forward strand.
CCAGCGGCCGGTCTGGGCTACCCTGGCGGAAATGCTGGTGAAGTTGACCACGGCCCCGCCGCCCCGGCGACGCATGGCCGGCAAGGCCGCCCGGGTCGCCATGGCGGCGCTGACCAGGTTGACGTCCAGCGCCGACAGCCAGGCGCTTCTGTCCGCCTGCAGGCCGTCGTCCTGGTAGCTGCAGGCCAGGTTGACGAGAAAATCCACCCCGCCGAAGCGGGCCTCGGTGGCCTCCATGGCGTCGAGCAGCTGCTCATCCCGGGTGATGTCCGTGGCCAGGAACAACACCCGCTCGCCCAGCCGTTCGGCCAGCGCCTCCCCCTGGGCCCTGTCCACATCCAGCACCGCCACCCGGGCGCCTCGGGCCACCAGCTTTTCCACCAGTGCCTGGCCGATCAGGGTGGCACCACCGGTTACCACCGCCGTCTTGTTACTGAAATCGTGCATCTGAAAGCTCCCATTCAGTCCTTGCCTTCGCTTTGTTGCCATCTCGCCATCAGGGTGTTGGACGGCAAGGACTCGTCCAGCAGCTTGGCGGCGGTTTCCCGTCCGGCCACCGGCAAGCCGGTGGGATCCAGCAGGCCGACCTGTACCAGCAGGGAGGCCTGATCCCAGTAGATGTGTTCGTGGTAGAGCTTGTCGCCCCGGAACTTCACCACCGCCAGCAAGGGAATTTCCACGTAGCGCCCGGTGGGCGCCACGCCCGGCAGCAGCCAGTCGATCTCGCGGCTGTGGGTAAAGCTGAAGATCAGCTCGTCCACAATCTGGGTGTCGCCTATGGTGCGTGAAATGGGCGTCAGCTTGGTATCGGGCGGGTTGTTGTCGACGAAATGATGCTTGTAGAAACGGTAGAGCTGCTGGTAGCCGACGCCCCCCGTCATGGTGGGAATGTGATTGACGTAGGGCTCGGCCACCATGGTGGCCATGGTGTCGTCCACATTGCGGGTATCGAACTCATACTCACAGTGCTTGTCCCACAGCGCCGACAGATCGTAGTGCGGGCCTATGGCGCGCCGCAGCGCCGACACCGAGCGTTGATGGGCCATCAGGGCCGAGGGCTTGTGGTAATGGGGCGAGCCGGCCCGGGCAAAGGCATGATCCACGCCCGGATACAGGTAAAGTTCGGCGGCGTCGTTATGTTCGAAATGGCGGTAAATCGCCTCCCTGGCCTCGGCCGGACAGTATTCATCCTGGCCGGCAAAGTGCAGCACCAGCCGCCCCCGGATGCCCTCGGCCTCGTGCAGGTGCTGCTCTATGCCCATGCCGTAGTAGCCGATGGCGATGTCCACCGGGCAACGACAGGCGGCAAGGTAGGCCAGCCGGGCGCCCAGGCAGAAACCCAGCACGCCGATGCCGCCCTTGACCTCCGGCCGTCCTTTCAGGGTGGCAATGGCGGCCGCGATATCCTCGATGCCTTTGTCCTGATCAAACCCCTGGTACAGGCCGAAAGCCTGCGCGAAGTCTTCCGGGCTGTAACCGAGTTCGACCCTGGGCTGCTGGCGCCAGAACAAGTCGGGCGCCAATACCACATAGCCTTCTTCGGCGTAGTAATCGGCGATGTCGCGGATATTGGCGTTAACGCCGAAGATTTCCTGGGCCAGTATCAGGCCGGGACCGGATCCGGAGGCCGGCACCGCCAGATAACCGGAAAAGCTGCCGCTGCCGTCCCGGGCGCGAATATCAATTGAGCTACCCATCTTGTCTCTCCTTTGCCTTGATGTCGGGGTAGCTACATCCTAATAACAAAGATTCAACAATGCGGGCCGCTCAGTGCCGTGACTATCCGGTCAGCGCAACTATCTGAGGTTGTTTTTATCGGCGAGCAAGGGCGCCAGGCGGCGGTGACAGGGCCGCCAGGACGAGAGCAGATCCATTCCGTGCAGCCGGGATCCCTTCCCTGCACAAAAGCGCCCGCAATGATCCCCATCAAGGAAAAAGCACTTAATTTAACAATATTTAAACATGTACAATATCATCTCGCCCGTGAGCCCGCGGCGGCACCTGCCGACACATCGATAAGGAGGTCTCTGTGTCATCTTTTCCCCCCGGTCCCCAAGGCTGGCTGAACGATCCCGAGCTGTTGCTGCTCGCCTCCCAGGATCCGGCGGAGGTGCAGCACACCATCGCCACCCTGTTCAAGCCCCATCGGCTGATCATCCCGGATGGCACCGACCGGCTCGATACCTGCCTGCACAGCATTCCACTGGGCCAGCTGTCCCTCAACCGGCTCAGTTACGGCAACGAAGTCTGTATCCAGCCCGGACGGCTGGACGACTTTTTCCTGATCCAGATGCCGCTCAAGGGGGCAGCGCAGATCCACGCCGGCACCCAGGACTTCCACTCCCAGGGGGACAGAGGAGTCATCATCAGTCCGACCCTGCCGCTGGACATGATCTGGAGCCAGGACTGCGACCAGATCATGCTGAAAATAGACCGGCAGAAACTGGAACAAAGCTGTAGCAGCTACCTGGGCCGCCCCATCAAGGCACCCCTGGTGTTCGACCTCTGCCTGAGCTGGCAATCGGACCTCTGCTGGCACGGCATGATGCAGTACTTCAGTCAAATGGTGAAACAGGCCGATTACCCCGCCTTGCTCAAAGGGCAACTGGAACAACTCATTATCCATACCCTGCTGCTGACCCAGCCGCACAACTATTCCCAGGATTTAAACAAGGCCTCCTCGGTCGCGCCGCGTCATGTAAAAAAGGTGGAGGACTATATTGACGCTCATGCGGAGCAGGACATCAGTCCGGCCATGCTGGCCGAGCTGGCGGGAGTCAGCCTGAGAACCCTGTATAGCGGCTTCAGGAGTTTCAGGAATATCACGCCGATGGAGCACTTGAGAAACGTCCGGCTGCACCGTGTCAGAAAAGAGCTGCTCGAGGCGGCAACCACCCGCTCCATTACCGACATCGCCACCTATTGGGGATTCGGCCATATGGGCAGGTTCAGCGCCGAATATAAAAAGCTGTTCGGTGAGAACCCGAATGAAACCAGAAGAAAAGCCTGAGCCGGCGGCAAGGCAACGCAGGGCAGAAGAACAGCCCGCCCCCAGGCGCGGGCTGTTCAGCCATCACAGCAACATGGTCACCAGGCTGCCTTTCCAGCTCAGCAGCACCAGGGTCACCAGGGTCGCCAGCAGGAAGGGCAGCAGGGCACGAAAGATGCTCAGGGGGGAAGCTCCGGTCATGGAGGAGGCGATAAAGAGCCCGGCGCCCACCGGCGGGGTCAGCAGGCCCATCACCAGGGTCAGGCACACCACCACCCCGAACTGATAGGGGCTGATGCCGAACTGCAGCTGGGCGATGGGCAGCAGTATAGGCACCACCAGGATCAGGGCGGCGATGCCGTCGAGCACCATGCCCACCAGCAGCAGTATGCCCACCACCATCAGCAGGAACACGAAGGGATCCGAAGTCTGCTCGGCAATCCAGGCGGCGGCGCCCTGGGGAATTTCCTCGAACACTATCACCCAGCCGAACACCCCGGCCGCCGCGATCAGCAGGATCACCATGCCGGAGTTGATGGCGGTGCGCCGGAGGATGCCGAACAGGTGGGAAAACTGCAGATCCTTGTACACGAACCGGCCGATCAGCAGGGCGCCCAGCGACGCCAGCGCCGCCGACTCGGTCGGGGTGGCCAGGCCGGTGAGGATGCCGCCGATGATCAGCACCGGGATCACCCCGGCCGGCAGTCCCATCAGCAGGTATTCCAGGGCCTGCCTGCGGCTGGGCCAGTCCCCTTTCGGGTACTGGTGGACCAGCCCCATCAGGCTGATGACCAGGAAGAACAGCAACGACATGATAAGCCCGGGCACAATGCCGGCGATAAACATCTCGGCGATGGGTACCTGGGCCAGCACCCCGAACAGCACGAACAGCATGGACGGAGGAATGATGGGCGACAGCAGGCCGCCGGCGGCGGTAATGGCCGCCGAGAAGGGCTTGTCGTAGCCTTCCTTCTCCATCGCCGGCACCATGGCCCGGGACATGATGGCGATCTGCGACGCCGCCGAGCCCATGATGGCCGCCATCATCATGTTGGCCACCAGGTTGATGTAGGCGAGTCCGCCCCTGAAGCCGCCCACCAGGATCCGCGCCAGGTTGATCAGCCTCTTGGTCAGGCCGCCTTCGTTCATCAGCTCGCCGGCCAGCATAAAGAGGGGAATGGCCAGCAGGCCATAGCTCTCGATGGCCCCGAACAGCTGCTGAGGATAAGACTCGAACAGCACGGTATTGCCGGAGGAGCCGATATACCAGATGGCGGTCAGCGCCAGCACCAGGGCGATGGGCACGGCGGTAAACAGCAGTATCAGGAATACAACCAGGGTCATGTGGGCTCTCCCGTCATTGTCTGTTGCGAACCGCTCAGGCTGTCAAACAGGTTGAGCAGGGCGTGAATTCCCAGGGACAGGGAGAACACCGGCAGCACCAGCCAGACCCAGAACTTCTTGATGCCCAGGGTATTGGTGTTTTCCGCGTACATAAAGTTGAAGGTTTCCGACTGAAAGGCCTGGAAATCGAACCCCGCCTGCATCAGGGCCAGGGGACTGTACCAACGCCAGCACAGCACGAAGAGAGCCAGGGCAAAACCCAGGATCATCAGGTCACTGAACACCGTCAGCCAGCGCCGCAGGGCGGTCGGCAGCTGGTCGGTGAGGATGGTAACGGCAACACCCCGGCGCTTTTTCAAGACCGCCGAGGTGCTGATAAAGGTCATCCATACCATGCAGTAGATGGCCAGCTCGTCCACCCAGTAGATCGCCTGCCCCATGGCCCGGGTGACGATATTGAGCAGCACCAGCAAGGTGACGGCCCCGGCCAGCAAGGCCGCGACCGTCATTTCCACCGACGCTACCCTATCCGATATGCGCTTAAGCATTACTCCACTCTCCCCGGCCCCGGCATGGCATGCCGGGGCTCTCCTGGTTACAAATCGGCTCAGCTGCCCTTGATATCCTGGGCGGCCCGGCGCAGCCCATCCAGCGCCTTGGCCTTGCTGGACCAGGTGGCTTCCCAGCGCTGGATGGCGTCGGCGAAGGTGGCGCGATCCGCCTCGACTATCTGGATGTTCAGGTCACGCAGTTGCTGCTCCTGATCCCGCTCCTGTTGCCGGAACTGCTCGATCACCTTGTCCAACTGGGCCTTCATCAGGGTCTGGATCAGCGCCTTGTCGTCATTGCCCAGCTCGCGCCACACCCGGCCGGACACCACGCCCACCATGGGGAACATCATGTGGTTGGACAGCAGCAGGTGGTTGGCCCGCTCGTAGAATTTCAGCACCAGGATGGAGTCGAAATCCATGTCGATGGCGTCGACCTGGCCGTTGGCCAGGGCGTCGTACACGCCGGGCAGGGGCAGCGGCGTGGGCGCCGAGCCCAGGGCGGTATAGAAGTCGCGGATGGGCTCGAAGGGGGTGATACGCAGTTTCTTGCCCTTCAGATCCCCGGGGCCTTCCACCGCGCTCCGGCTCAGCACCTGGCGCATGCCGGCCATGCCGTAGCCGATGCCCACCACGCCGACGCTGCCCGGCAGTTGATCCAGCAAGCGGGAAGCCGCGTCCGACTGCAGCAGGGCGGCGGCCTGATCGATGTCCTCCACCAGGTAGGGGGCATAAAGGGCGCCGAAGTCGGGCACCCGGTTGGAGATCTCGGCGATGGTCAGGAAGGCCATGTCCAGGGCGCCGGTTTGCAGCTGTTGCACCATCTGGGCTTCGTTGCCCAGTTGCTGGGAGGGAAACACCGACACCCGGTGCTGGCCGTGGGACTGATCGCGCAGCTCCTGGGCGAAGTCGGTGGCCGCCTGGGTCCAGATATGGGCCGGCGGGGTGATAAGCCCCAGGCGGAAATCCCGGGCCTGGGCGGTGACGGAACCCAGTGCCAGGCCGGCGGCCGCTACCAGGGTGAGTGCTGTTTTGAATCTGGTCATGTTCAACTCCATTATGATGTTATTCAGTCCGTTTATGACTCACGGTTGCTTCTGCCGGGGCAGGGCCTGCCGGCCCCGGCGAGGAACTCAGCTAAAGCGCACCGAGGCGCTGCCGATGCCGCCGACGGACACCGTCATATGGTCCCCGGCCTGCACCGGCTCCAGCGGCACCAGGGCACCGGACAGGATCACTTCGCCCGCCTTCAGCCCGATGCCGCGCTGGCCCAAGGTATTGGCCAGCCAGGCCACGCAGTTCACCGGGCTGCCCAGGGCCGCCGCCCCGGCGCCGGTGCTGATGATGGCGCCGTTCTTTTCCACCACCATGCCGCAGGTGGCCAGGTCGAGCTTGCGCGGGCTCACCGCGGTGTCGCCCAGCACAAAGACCCCGCAGGAGGCGTTGTCGGCAATGGTGTCCTGGATGTTTATCTGCCAGTGCTCGATGCGCGAGTCCACCACCTCGAAGCAGGGCAGCACGCACTCGGTGGCGGCCAGCACGTCGGCGGCGGTCACCCCCGGGCCCATCAGGTCGCGCTTGAGGATAAAGGCGATTTCGCCCTCGGCCCGCGGCTGGATAAGCTGCTGGCTGATGGGCACCTCCTGGCCCTGGCTGTACACCATGGCGTCGGTGAGAAAGCCGAAGTCCGGCTGGTTCACCTTGAGCATGCTTTGCACCGCCTTGGAGGTAAGGCCGATTTTCTTGCCGATGACCCGCTCGCCGTCGGCCAGGCGGCGGTCGAGCAGGTGCAGCGAGATGTGATAGGCATCGTCGATGCTGATGTCCTCGACGCGGCGGGTGAGCGGCGCCAGGGGCTCGCGCTGGCGCAGGGCCCGGTAGAGCTCGTCGCCGTGGTGGATAATCTGTTCCTGGTTCATGGTCGCTCCTTACAGCTTGATACAGATGTTCTTCAGCTCGGTGTAGAACTCCAGGCCGTGCACCCCGCCCTCCCGGCCGATGCCGGACTGCTTGGCGCCGCCGAAGGCGGTGCGCAGGTCGCGCAGGAACCAGCTGTTCACCCACACGATGCCCGCTTCCATCTGCTCCGCCACCCGCACCGCCCGGCTGCTGTTCTCGGTCCAGATGGCCGCCGCCAGGCCGTAGTCGGTGTCGTTGGCCAGGGCAATGACTTCCTCTTCGCTGTCGAACGGCCGGATATGGCAGCAGGGCCCGAAGATTTCCTCGCGGATGACCCGGGCGTCGTCGCTCAGGCCGGTCCAGATGGTCGGCTCGACCCAGGCGCCGCCGTTGAGCTCGGGCCCCATGTCCGGGATGCCGCCGCCGATTTCCACGGTGGCGCCCTCCTCCACCGCCAGGCGGTAGTAGGACAGCACCTTGTCCCGGTGCTCCTGGCTCACCAGCGGGCCGAAGTTGGCCTGCGGGTCCTGTGGCCGGCCCAGCTTGAGCTTGGCCACCTCTTCCTTCATCCGCGCCAGGAAGGCGTCGAAGATGGGCCGCTCCACGTACACCCGCTCGGTGCCCAGGCACACCTGGCCGCAGTTGACGAAGGCCGAGCGCATGGTGCCCTCCACCGCCTTCTCCAGGTCGCAGTCGGCGAACACGATGCCGGGGTTCTTGCCGCCGCATTCCAGCGAGATGTTGCGCAGGCCCACGGCGGCGGCCTTCATGATGGCCTCGCCGGTGCGGGTCTCGCCGGTGAAGGTGATGGCGTCCACCAGCGGGTGGGTGGTGAGGAACTCGCCGGCGGAGTCGGGGCCGAAGCCGTGCACCACGTTGAACACCCCGGGCGGCACGCCGCACTCGTTCATCACCTCCCCCAGCAGGGTGGTGGTGGCGGGGGTTTCTTCCGACGGCTTGACCACCACGGTGTTGCCGCAGGCCAGGGCCGGGCCCACCTTCCAGGTCATCAGCAGCAGCGGCAGGTTCCAGGGGGAGATAACGGCGATGACCCCCTTGGGGCTGCGGTGGCCGACGTTGAGCGCGCCTTTGCCGTCCGGGGTGTCCAGGCGGAAGCCCTCGGTGGGGTGGTTGGCCAGGGTCTCGGCGAAGGCGGTGAAGTTGGCGGCGCCGCGCGGGATGTCGATGTGGCTGGCGATGCGGTAGGGCTTGCCGGTGTCGCGGCACTCGGCCTCGAGGAACTCGTCGAAGCGCTCGTTGATGCGGTTGGCGACCTTGTGCAACAGGGCGGTGCGCTGGGCCTGGGTGAGCTTGCCCCAGGGGCCCTTGAGCGCAGCCCTGGCGGCGCGCACGGCGGCATCGACCTCGTCACGGCCGGCCTCGTGCACCCGGCCGATCAGGCTGTTGTCCACCGGGCAGCGGTTGTCGAAGGTCTTGCCGCTGGCGGAGGCGACGTACTCGCCGTTAATAAAGTGCTTGAATTCGTTCATGTGTTGCTCTCGTCATGGGTTGCCCCGGCGCCCGGGGCCTGGACTCCCGCCTGCGCGGGAGTGACGGTATGTTGCGGTGCGCTGTTTACGTCCAGCTTCCAGCCTCAAGCTTCCAGCGCTTAAGTCAGCACGGTCAGGAAGCGTTCGTTCAGCTGGCGGTCGTGGTAGAAGATGGCCTTGCCCAGTTTGTCCGCATCCCAGGTGATGGGCGGGTGGTCCGGGTAGAAGGCGTCACCGCCGCAGAACACCTCGTTGCGGTTGCCCGAGGGGTCGAAGAAGTAGATGGTCTGGCCGTGGGTGATGCCGTGGCGGGTGGGGCCGATGTCGATGGAGGTGTTGGTCATCGAAATCAGGTCGCCGGCGCGCAGCACGTCCTCCCAGGTTTCCAGGAAGAAGGAGGCGTGGTGGAACTTGTTCTTCTCCGCATGTTTGATAAAGGCCACGTCGTGGGACTTCATCGACACGGTGAGGAACTGGGCCACCCGCTCGCCGTCCGGGGTCAGCACCTGCTCGCACAGGTCGAAGCCGAGCACCTCGTGGAACAGCCGGAAGGTGCCGTCCAGGTCGTCGCCGTACAGCAGGCAGTGGTCGAAGCGCTGGGCCTTCATGCCCTTGAGGTCACGGGGCCAGGCTTCCGGATTGTGGTTGCCGATGCCGTAGCGGCCGGGCTGGGCCTTGGTGGCGAACAGCTCAAAGGCATGACCGGTGGGCGCGGTGAAGCGCAGCCGGCGGCCGCAGCCCTTGAGTTCGCCTTCGGGGATGTCCTCCACTGCCACGCCGTAGGCGAGCAGGTCCCGGTGCAGGCGGTCGAGGGTGGCCTCGTCCAGCACCTTGAACGCCATAAAGTCCATGCCGGGCTCGTCGGCCTCGCGCAGCACCACCGAGAACTGGTCCACTTCGGTCCAGCCCTTGAGATAGACCCGGCCCTGGTCGTCCCGGTCGGTTTCAATCAGGCCGAGCAGGTCCCGGTAGTGGGCCAGGGCGTCATTCATGTTCATCACGCGCAGCTGCACGTGGCCGGGGCGGATTACACCTTTTTTCATCGTCCTTACTCCTTTATCCATGTCCATTGCAGAGCCGGGCCGCCGGGGTGTCCAGGCAGGGGGTGGCCAGCTCGATATCCAGGTCGCCCTCGGGCAGCACCCGGCAGGCCAGGGCGTAGCCCTGCTCGGCCTGCTCGAGGCTGACGTGGCGGCGACTCATGCACTGCCGTTGGTAGGGGCCCTGCAGGATGCGCACCCGGCACAGCCCGCAGCCGCCGCAGCGGCAACCCACCGGCACCGGCCGCGTGAGCCCGGCCTCGGCCCCGGCGAGCAGGCTTTGCCCGGGGGCGACCCGGAACTGCTCGCAGGGTTGGTCCGGGTGATGCAGGGTGATGGTGTAGTGGGGCATCCTGGCCTCCTGTTGTGTATTGAGGTCGAACACATTCGACCCTACGGGCTAACGCCCCCGCTTCTTGGCCGACTGGCCGCCGATGCCGAAGTGTTGCGGGGGCAGCTCGTTAATCAGCACCCGCACCGACTCCCGCGGCGCGTCCAGCGCCCGCACCAGGGCGGCGGTCACTTCCTCGATGACCGCTTCCTTCTGGGCGTCGTTGCGCCCTTCCATCATGTTCACCAGAACTATCGGCATGGCGGCGTCTCCTTCTGTGGCTCTGTTGTTTGTCACGTTATCGCGCTGTCTGACGGTCGCGGCGGCGGTTACACCACCCGCCCGCTGATGCTGCCCAGCCCTTGGTAGTGCACTACGAAGCTGTCGCCCTTCTGCACCGGCACCGCCGCGGTGATGGCGCCAATCATGATGAAGCTGCCCGCCGGAATGACCTCGCCGCGCTCGGCCAGCATGTTGGCCAGCATCGCCACCGAGGCCGCCGGGTGGCCCAGCACCGCCGCGCCCGCGCCGGTCTGCACCACTTCGCCGTTGACTTCCATCACCACGCCCAGGGTCTTCAGGTCGAGCTCGCTCGCCTCGGCCATGCGGCCGCCGGTGATAAAGCGGCTGGAGCTGGAGTTGTCGGCAATCACGCTCTTCAGGTCGAACTTGAAGTCCTTGTAGCGGGAGTCGATGACCTCCACCGCCGGCAGCACGAAGTCGGTGGCGCGCAGCACGTCGCCGATGTGGCAACCCGGGCCCTTCAGCTCGGCCTTGGTGACGAAGGCCAGCTCGGCTTCAATCTTGGGGTGGATAAGCTCATCGAACTTGATGTCGCCGCCGTCCGGCACGCTGAAGTAGTCGGCCAGAAAGCCGTAGCAGGGATGCTCCACCCCCATCTGCGCCATCTTGGCCCAGGAGGTCAGGCCCATCTTCATGCCCACTATCTTGGTGCCCCGGGCCTCCTTGCGGCGGCGGATTTCCCACTGGATGTCGAACGCATCCTGGTAGCTCATCTCGGGGTAGTCGTCGGTGATTTTGGTCACCTCATAGGCCTCGAGCTCGGCGGTTTCCAGGTGCTCAGCCAGGTGCTCAATCTGTGCTTGGGTCAGCTTGCTCATCGTGTTAGTCCTTGTTGTTTGGCCAGGGTCAGGGCCAGGTCTTCAATCATGTCTTCCTGGCCGCCGACGGTGCCGCGACGACCCAGCTCCACCAGGATGTCCCGGGCGGACACGCCGTACTTGGCCTCGGCGCGCTTCGCGAACAGCAGGAAGGAGGAGTACACCCCGGCGTAGCCCAGGGTCAGCGCATCCCGGTCGACGCGGATGGGCTGGTCCATCATCGGCACCACCCGGTCCTCGGCCACGTCCATGATGCGGTACAGGTCGATGCCGGTGTCGGCGCCCAGCCGGTCGAGCACCGCGCACAGCACTTCCAGCGGGGTGTTGCCGGCGCCGGCCCCCAGGCCCGCCACCGAGCCGTCAATGCGTACGGCACCGGCCTCGATGGCGGCCAGGGAGTTGGCCACCGCCATGCCCATGTTGTGGTGACCGTGAAAGCCCAGCTCCACCGCCGCCGGCAGCTCGGCGCGCAGCAGCCCCAGGCGGGCGGTCACGTCATCGGGCAGCATGTAGCCGGCGGAGTCGGTGACGTAGATGCAGTTGGCACCGTAGTCCACCATCAGCCGGGCCTGCTCCAGGATCTTCTCCGGGCTGGCCATGTGCGCCATCATCAAAAAGCCGACGGTGTCCATGCCCAGCTTGGCGGCCAGGCCGATATGCTGCTGGGACACGTCCGCCTCGGTGCAGTGGGTGGCCACCCGGATGGTGCTCACCCCGAGGTCCCGCGCCATGCGCAGGTGGTCGACGGTGCCGATGCCGGGCAGCAGCAGGGCCGACACCCTGGCCTGCGTCATCCGCGGCACCACCGCCTTGAGGTAGTCCTCGTCGGCATGGGCGGGGAAGCCGTAGTTGACCGAGGCGCCGCCCAGGCCGTCGCCGTGGGTCACTTCAATCAGCGGCATGCCGGCCTGGTCCAGGCCGGTGGCGATGTCCACCATCTGCTCGAGGGAAATCTGGTGGCGCTTGGCGTGCATGCCGTCGCGCAGGCTCATGTCGTGCAGCACGACCTTTTTGTCTTTCAGGTTCATCTCGCTTGTCTCCTTAGCCCCGGGCCGGCAACGTAATGGCGCCGCTGGCCGCTTCTTCGGCGAACAGCTCGGCGGTGCGCAGGGCGGCGGCGGTCATGATGTCCAGGTTGCCGGCATAGGTGGGCAGGAAATCGCCCAGGCCGGCCACTTCCATGAACATCGACACCTTGTTGCCGTCGAACACCGGGCCGTTGACCAGGGTGTAGCCGGGCACGTACTGGCGCACCTGCTCGACCATGTCCAGCACCGAGCGGGTGATGGCGGCCTGGTCCGGCTCGCCGTCCACCAGGCAGTGCACGGTGTCGCGCATCATCAGCGGCGGCTCGGCCGGGTTGATGATGATGATGGCCTTGCCCTGGCGGGCGCCGCCCACCGACTCCACCGCGCCGGCGGTGGTGCGGGTGAACTCGTCGATGTTCTGGCGGGTGCCGGGGCCGACCGAGCGGGAGGCGACGGTGGCGATGATTTCGCCGTAGGCGACCGGCTGCACCCGGGACACGGCAGCCACCATGGGGATGGTGGCCTGGCCGCCGCAGGTGACCATGTTGACGTTCATCTCCAACTGGGCGGCGTGCTGCTTGAGGTTGACCGGCGGCACGCAGAAGGGGCCGACGGCGGCGGGGGTCAGGTCAATCATGATGACCCCCAGCTCGTTGAGCTTGCGGCTGTTCTCGGCGTGGACATAGGCCGAGGTGGCGTCGAAGGCGATGCGGATGTCGTCCGCCAGCACATGAGGCAGCAGGCCGTCGACGCCGGTGTCGCAGGTCTTGATGCCCATCTCGCGGGCGCGCTTCAGGCCTTCCGAGGTGGGGTCGATGCCCACCATCCACACCGGCTCAATCCAGTCGGAGCGCAGCATCTTCATCAGCAGGTCGGTGCCGATGTTGCCCGGGCCTATGATGGCCGCCTTGAGTTTTTTCATTGGTACATCTCCAGAATGCGTTGTGACCATGGCGCCGGATCAGCTGGACACGAATTTTTCGAAATAGAGCTGGTGATCGGCCACGGGGGTGGCTGCCAGCCAGGTCTGGGTGGCGTCGATCATCGGCGGCGGCCCGCACAGGTAGGCGTCGAAGGGCTGCTGCAAAAAGTCCTGGTCGAACAGGTCGCATACCACGCCGCGCTTGCCCTGCCAGTGCTCGGAAGGCTTCATCACGATGACCTCGTAGTCGAAGTCGACCAGCCGCTCCCTGAAGGAGTCCAACCGCTCCAGCTCGCTCAGATCCTGGTCCTGGGTCACGCCGTAGCACAGGCGGATGGCGTGCGGGCAGTCGCCCTGCTCCGCCAGCCGCTCCAGCATGGCGAGGAAGGCGGACAGGCCGGTGCCGCCGGCCACCATCAGCAGGGGGCGCTCCACCTCCCGCAGGTAAAAGGCGCCCATGGGGGCCTCGAAGCGGATGGCGTCGCCCACCCGGCAACGCTGGCGCAGGTAGTCGCTCATCACCCCGCTCGGCAGCAGGCGGATCAGAAAACGGACAAAACCTTCTGCCGCCGAGTGGTTGGCGAAGGAATAGGCCCGCCACTCATCCGTGCCCGGCACCTGTACCCGCGCATACTGGCCGGGCAGGTACCTGAGCCGGCCGCCCTCGCCCTGCAGCTTGATTTCGATAAGGGCAGCCGCGTCCGACACCTGTTTGAAGGCGCTGACGGTACCCTCGAACAGCTCGGTGGACACGCTGCACAGGGTGGAGTCCACATCGAAATAGAAGGAGCCGGACGACGTCAGCCGGGTCTGGCAGGCCAGGATATGGCCGGCCTCGAGTTCCTTTTCGCTCAGGGCCTCGTCATCCACGTACTCGAGCTCGACCTCGCCGGACTCGCAGCGCCCGCGGCAGGTGGCGCAAACCCCCTCCCGGCAGTCGACCGGCAGCTTGACGCCCTGGCGCAGGGCGGCATCCATCAGGAACTCGTTTTCCTTCACTTCGATGAAGCGGGTGTTCCCATCACGGAAAACGATGGCGGCAGAATAGGACATAACAACCTCGGCCCAAGTTAGACGTGATAGAAATCCAGTACCGAATCAATCTTGTCGTTCAGCAAAATGGACTGCTTGTAGGTGATCTTCCAGTCGTCCCCTTCCCGACGCAGCCGGTAATTGGCGGTGCCGAAGAAGTGGTGGCTCTCACCGAAACGGTAGTAATGGGTGACCCAGTTCACCTTCACCAGGAACCGGCCGTCCTCTTCCTGCCGGTAGCGCAGGTTGTCGATCAGGTGCAGGGTACGCGGCATGGGCGTACAGGCCGCCGACTTGCCGGTGCGGATGCGGAACACCCGATCCTCGATGCCGCCCCGGTTGGGGTAATACATCAGCGACATTTCCCGCTTGGGATCCCGGGTGTAGCTGTGCTCGCTGTCCCACTGGGGAATGTGAAATTCGCATTCGGGGGCGAACTGCTCCAGGTAGTTGTCCCAGTCCTGGTTGTCGCAATACTCGGCAACCCGGTAAAGAAACTGCTCGAGTGACAGTTGATGTTCCATGGCTTACACCTCCTCCTGACGTGCTTTCTTCTTCAGTCCTTCCCGCATCATCTGCTGCCAGGCGCCGTGTTGGTTCACATAAAGCCCTTCATGGGTGAACTCGACCCCGGTGATCGCGGGCTGGATACCCAGCACCTTGCTGTTGGGGGTTTCGCCGTATTGCCAGGTCTGGTAGCCCCGGGAAATGTCGCTCCAGGGGGAGATGCGGGCCTCGAAACCGCGCTGGGATTCCTTGAACTCCACCAGATCGTCGGGGGTCCCCATACCGGAGACGTTGAAGAAGTCCTCGAACTGACGGATGCGGTTTTCCCGATCCGCGGCCGACTCGTCCTTCACGCCCAGGCAAAGGCTGATCACCTCGGTCTTGTTCCAGGCCACCGGGCGGATGATGCGCAGCTGGGAGCTGATCTGATCCATAAAGAACAGGCTGGGGTAGATGTTCAGGTTGCGCAGCCGGTGCATGGTCCACTTGGCCCGCTCTTCCGGCAGTTGCTCCAGCAGGCGCGGCATCACGGTCCGGTAACCGGGGCGAACCTCGGGGTTGGGCATGTCGCTGAACAACAGGCTGTGGCCATGACGGAAGGAGAACCAGCCGTCGTCGGTGTCCTTGTCGCCGGCCCCCAGCTTGCTGTAGTCCAGGGTGTCGCTGGTGCCGCCCTGCTTCTGGGCTTCCAGCTCGCGGCGGTGCTGCACCGTGCTGACATAGTTGTAATGCACGGTGCTGACGTGGTAGCCGTCCAGGCCGTTTTCGTTCTGCAGTTTCCAGTTGCCGTTGAAGGTGTAGGTGGACTGGCCGGGCAGCACTTCCAGTTCGCCGGTGGCGGACTGCTCCACCATCATGTCGAAGAACAGGCGGGTGTCGCCGAGAAAGTCTTCCAGGCTCAGGGTGGACTCGGTGTCCAGGCTGATAAAGACAAAGCCCTTGTAGCTGGCGATGCGCGCCTGGCTCAGGCCGCGGCTGGACTTGTCGAAATCGGCGGGGTATTCACCGGGCGCCTTTACCTTCACCAGCCGGCCATCGGACTTGTAGCACCAGGCATGGAAGGGGCAGGTAAAGGTGGACTGGTTGCCCTTGCACACCCGGGTCAGGGTCGCGCCCCGGTGCTGGCAGGTGTTGGCCAGCGCATGGAGCTCCCCCTTGCCGTCGCGGGTGATGATCATCGGCTGGCGACCGGCCTGCATGGTGATGAAGTCGTTGGGGTTGGGGATCTGGCTTTCGTGGCAGGCAAAGATCCACTGCTTCTCGAAAATCAGCTCCATCTCGAGATCGAACAGTTCCCTGTCGGTAAAGATGTCCCGGGCGACGCGGAACACCCCCTCATCGGGGCGAAAGTCCAGGCTGTTCTCGATGAACTCTTGCCATTGGGTCAAGCTTCTTTGGGTGCTCATGGGGGTCCTCTCCTTTTGAACCTGATTGCCATGGCTGCCAATCTAGCGCTTCGGGGAAAGGGCCAATATTCAGTTTGCCGGTTAACGATATGCAGTTTTTATGAGTCTAAAATGTTAAACGAAGTGAGCCTTCATCAGGCCGGTGTCAGGCGGCGCTCCTGCCCGCCCTTGGTTGACAGCCAGGGGCAAAGAGCACAAGATGCCGCGTAAAACAGATGTTAAAAAATAAAAAATCATTAACTCATCACGGCCGGATGCCGGTGATGACGAGACTGGAAGCACTGTCCGAGAGGGAAGACCATGAGCCAGTACCACCACAGGGTACAGCGACAATTTCTGGCCGCGGAGCTGAACAGCATCAGTTCGGCCCGCGACTGGATGAGGAGCGTCTGCGGCCCCCACGATCTGGAAATTCTAAAACCCAATGAGCTGCTGTTTCGCCACCAGGGTGCCGTGCTGGGCCAGCTTTCCTTCGGCGTGATCGAGTACTCCACCGCCGCCCATGTCAAAACCCAGGATCTGCTGCACAGCTACAGCATCAGCCTGCCGCTGGCCGGCAGCCAGTATGTCGAACACAAAAAGGACAGGATTGAATCCAGCCCCGAGCTGGGCTTGATCATTTCCCCCGGCCATCCGGTCAGCCTGATACTGGGCGCCGATTGTCGCAAACAGCTGGTGCGCATCGCCCGCACCGCGGTGGAGCAGAAGCTGGCATCGCTGCTGCGCCGGGAGATCACCAAACCGGTGATCTTCGAACCCGGGATCCGGCTGAACGAGGGCATGGGCGACTGGTGGAACACGGTCGCCACCCTGCAGGGCATGCTGCAAAACCAGAGCAGCCTGTTTGACTTTCCCCACGTCTGGGCGTCGTTCCAGGACACCCTGATCACCGGCCTGCTCTATGCCCAGCCGCACAACTATTCCCGCGAGCTGGAAGACCGGCAACTCAACCGGCCCGCCTACCTGTACGAACTGGAAGCCATGATGCAGGAAAATCTGGATAAATCGCTGAATCTGTCGGATTTTGAACAGCAAGTGGGCATCGGCCGTGAACGGCTGTACAAGGACTTTCACCAGTTCTACGGCTGTTCGCCGGTGGCGCACTTTCGCAACCTGCGTTACGAGGAAGTGCGCCGGCGCCTGCAACAGGCCGATGCCGGAGAAAGCGTCTCCAGCATCGCCATGGACTGCGGTTTTACCCAGCTGGGCCGCTTCGCCAAGGACTACCAGCAGCGCTTCGGCGAGCTGCCCTCGGCCACCTTCGGCAAGACCAGGCGCTGAGCGCCCGGCTCAGGCCGCCAGGGCCTTGCCCACCAGGCTCTGCACCGGCGGGCTGAGCGGCACCTGGAGGGCGGCGGCGTGGCCCGCTTCCGACATTTTGCCCCAGGTCTTGCGGATGATGTCGAGCAGCTTTTCCTCTTCGTGCTTGGTGGCGAAGTCTTCCAGGTAATAGTGGATGAACACCAGGCAGATCACGTCTTCCAAGGTTTGCACCTCGTCGTCGCGCTTGAGCTGTTTCTTCAGCAGCAGGGCCTTCACCCGCTCCTGCTCCATCTCATTGTAACCGGCATTTTCCATTAGTTTGGCGGTCAGTTCGCCGTGATATTTTGCCAGATCGGTACGCCAGTGCTTATAGCCGGCCCTGTCCATGGGATAGTCGGTACGGGGCACCGTCCAGCGCCGGATGTGCTGGGCCCGGGCGGCGATCTGCAGTAATTCGGAGGCGTTCGGCGCAAATCGGGCCAGCTGCTCGCTCATGCGCAGGCTGTACAGGTATTCCTTGGGCCAGCTCTGGCCGTCGGCCTGCTCCTGGTGCGGATCCTGGCGGTTTTCCGCGTCGATGGCGTCCAGTACCTGCTGCAGGCGGGAATCTTGGGTCATGGGGGCGTCCTCATTCGTTGGCAAATAACAGTATTGTTGTCGCTAAGCCCGCCGTTGCAAAGGGAAAATGCCGTTTTCTCCGCTTCCCCACTGGCCGGACCATGCATAAAAGCCGCACGATCTTATTGATGCATATCAAATGTACCTATAAGATGCGCAAAAAGTTGCACTTCACATATCAATTAAAACGGAGAAGCAAGATGCTGGACGCCCGCACCATCGATATCATCAAGAGCACCATTCCCCTGCTGGAGTCGGCCAACACCGCCCTGACCGAGCACTTCTACCGGCGCATGTTCCGCGACAACCCGGAGCTGAAGGACGTGTTCAACCTGAGCCACCAGGCGTCCGGCCGCCAGCCGGCGGCGCTGTTCGCCGCCGTGCTGGCCTACGCCAAAAACATCGACAACCCGGCGGTGCTGGGCGCGGCGGTGGAGCGCATTGCCCACAAGCACACCGGCTTTGCCATTCAGCCGGCCCAGTACGACATTGTCGGCCACCACCTGCTGGAAACCATCAAGGAGCTGGCCCCGGACGCCGCCACCCCCGAGGTGATCGACGCCTGGGCCCAGGCCTACGGCGCCCTGGCCGGCATCTTCATCGGCCGGGAGGAGCAGATCTACCGGGCCAACGAGAGCAAAACCGGCGGCTGGCGCGGCACCCGAGCCTTTGTGGTGCAGGAAAAGCGGGCCGAGAGCGAGCAGATCACCAGCTTCCTGCTGGTCCCGGCCGACGGCGGCCCTGTGGCCGACTTCCTGCCCGGCCAGTACCTCAGCCTGCACCTGGATGCGGCTGAACTGGCCCACCAGGAATACCGCCAGTATTCCCTGTGCCAGGCCCCCAACGGGCGGGATTACCGCATCGCGGTCAAGCGCGAGCCCGGCGGTACCGGCTCCAACTTCCTGCACGACAAGGTAGCCGAGGGCGATGTGCTGCAGCTGCTGCCGCCGGCGGGAGACTTCTTTATGGCGGTGGATGCCGGCACCCCGGTGGTGCTGATCTCCGGCGGCGTGGGCCAGACCCCGATGCGCGCCATGCTGGATCAGCTGCTCAGGCAGGGCCACCCGGCGCCCATCCACTGGCTGCACGCCTGCGAAAACGGCGCCCAGCACGCCTTTGGTGACGATATCCGGCAACGCCGCCAGGCCCACGCCAACCTGGAGACCCACGTCTGGTACCGCGAACCCGCCGCCCAGGATCGCCCGGCAGAAGATTTTGACGCCACCGGCCTGATGGATCTGGACAAGGTCAAGGACAGCATCCTGCTGCCCGGCGCTCATTACTACTTCTGCGGCCCCCTGCCCTTTATGGCCATGGTCAAGGAGCAACTCTCCGGCTGGGGCATCGCCGACGAGCAGCTGCACTACGAGGTGTTCGGCCCGCACCAGCAGCTCTGACATCCCGGGGTCACAGTATCCACACAAAGAGCACCGGCCTGTTTACAGCAGCACCGTCCATGGTCTAAATAGAAGTCTCCTTGCGGATCCCCGGGCCCGGTGCCCGGATTACTGGGGCTTTTTATGGATATCAATGCTCTGCAAACCCTGTTGTTCGTGCCGGCCAACCGGCCGGAACGCTATGAGAAGGCGCTGAATGCCGGTGCCGACGCCGTCATCGTCGATCTGGAAGACGCGGTGCCGGCGGCGGAAAAGGACGGCGCCCGCGCCACCCTGGCCGGCTGGCTGGACGCTCGGCCTCCCGCCTCGGTGCTGGTGCGCATTAACGGCACCGGCAGCCCCTGGTTCACCCAGGACACCCTGCTGTGCCGCTCCCCGGCCATCGCCGCCATAGTGGTGCCCAAGGCCGAAGACCCGCAAGCCCTGGCGGAGTTGGCCAACCTCACCGACAAGCCGCTGCTGCCCTTTATCGAGTCGGCCCTGGCCTTCGCCCGCCTGGACGAGATCGCCGCCGCCACCGGGGTGAGGCGACTGCTGTTCGGCAAGCTGGATCTGGCGCTGGATCTGGGCATGGACTACCCGCCGCCGGAAGGCGAACCCCACGACGAGTCGGCCTTCCTGTTCGCCCGCAGCCAACTGGTGATGGCGTCCCGGGCCCACGGCCTGGCCGCGCCGCTGGATGCCATCTACACCGCCATCAACGACCCGGAAGGACTGATGCATTACGCCCGCCAGGCCATGAAGCTGGGGTTCGGCGGCGTGCTGCTGATCCACCCCAGGCAGGTAACGCCGGCGCACAGGGCCATGGTGCCCACCCAGGCCCAGGTCGCCTGGGCCAGGCGCATACTGGAAGCGGAGCAAAGGGTGAACGGCGCCGTGGTGGCGGTGCGGGGCAACATGGTGGATGCCCCCGTCATGGCCCGGGCCAGGCGCATCCTGCAGCAGGTGGCGCAGGAGTAGGCGTCCGCCTCCCCTTCCCGCAACAACAACGGGGCGGCCCAAGGGCCGCCCCGTTGTATTGATGCCGCGTCCGGCGACTACATCTTCTGCTGCACATCCCGGGCGGCTTCTTCCACCACCTCGCCACCACGCTGGATGTCCTTGCCGGCGCCGGCGAAGGTATTGCAGCCGGCCAGCCCGGCGGCCAGGCCCATCGCCATCAGCATCGCCATTATCTTTCTGAACATCATCTGCCTTCCTCCAGGATTTGAGGGTAAATGACCATTCGAAAGTATAGACTCAATCGTGCAACACCAACCGCTCAGCCCATCCGCGCCATCACGGACGCCAGCTCCGGCGTCGGCCGTCCAATATGGTAGCCCTGGGCATAGTCGATGCCGGTGGCCCGCACCAGCGCCAGCACCTCCTCGGTTTCCACGTACTCGGCCACCGTCTTCACCTCCAGTTGGCGCGCCAGTTGGGTGATGCTGCTGACGAAGGCCATGTCCCGGCTGTCGTTGGCCATGTTGGCGATAAACTCGCCCTCGATCTTGACGAAGTCGATGGGCAAATGCTTCAGGTAGTGAAATGAGGAGAAACCCGAGCCAAAATCGTCGATTGCCAGCAAAAAGCCGGCATCTTTCAGGGCCCGGATGAATTTCTCCAGCAGCACCATGCTCTTCACCGTGTCCCGCTCGGTGATCTCGAATACCACCCGGCCGGGATCCATGGCGTATTGCTGCACCAGGCCATTGACCCGGGCCAGGAAATCGTTGACCAGCACCGCCCGGGGCGACAGGTTGATAAACAGCAGGCCGCCATAGCCGGTGTCGCGCACCTGGCCGAAAGCCTTTTCCATCACTATGTAGTCGAGCAGGTGCACCTTGCCCATGGACTCGGCGATCTCGATAAACTCGCCCGCGTTCATCAGGCTGTCGTCCGCCAGCCGGATCCGGCTGAGCACCTCCACCGCCCCCGGCTCGCCGTCGGCCAGAGGCAGTATGGGCTGGAATACCGGCAGCAGGGTACGCTGCTCTATGGCCTGGTTCACCAGCTGGGTTTTTTCACTCATATCGCGGAAGATGTCCGCCACATCCTGCTCTTTCGGCAGGCTGACCCGGTTCTTGCCCTGGGCCTTGGCGCGGTACATCAGGTTGTCCACGAACATAAAGAGTTCCTTGGCGTTGTCCGCATGATCGGGGTAGATGCCCACACCGATGGAGCAGGTGGTCTTGAGGGCGCCACCTTCGTGCTCCATCACGAAGCCGTCCAGCGCCTTCAGCACCCGCTCGCTCACCCGGCCCGCCTTGTCCAGGTCGGCTTCCGGCAGCACGATAACGAATTCGTCGCCGCCATAGCGGGCCAGCACATCGCCGTTGCCGAGCTGCTGCTTGAGCAGCAACGACAGCTCGGTCAGCAGCCGGTCGCCGCTGGCATGGCCGTAGCCGTCGTTGACTGACTTGAAGTTGTCCAAATCCAGCAGCAGCATGGCCACCGGATAGCCGTGGCGGCGGCTGCGGTCCAGCTCGTACTCGAGCAGCTCCCAGAACATGCGCTGGTTGTAGAGGTTGGTCAGCGGATCCCGGGTGGCGTAGTACTCCAGATCCCGGGTGTACTTGTAGATGGCCTTGACCGAGCCCACCACATTGAGCAGGGTGGAAAGGATGCTCTCCAGCACCAGCACCTTGGTCTTGTCCTTGACGATGTCCGCCTGCACCCCGATGCCGACGATACCGCCGATCTTGGGGGTTTCCACCAGCAGCGACTTGGTCTGCAGCTCGATGTCGCGGGCGCCCAGCTCGATCACGGCCTCGCCACCGCCCTGCACCATGTTGTGGTGCAGCTTGAACTCGCTGTGGCTGAAGAAGGAATCCTGGGCCCTGAGCCGGGTCAGCACCGCTTTTTCCATCATCTCCCGGGTGAGGGGGCTGGGCGGACGCAGCCAGAAGATCTCCAGGTCGAACAGCTCGTCGTCCACCTTGAAGATGGAGAACATGGTGTAGATGTCCAGCACCCGGTTGATATCGAGCATCAGCACGTTGACGTATTCCCGCCAGTCACGCACCACTTCCGAGGTGATCACGAATTTTTCCAGCAGCCGGATCTCGAACTCCAGCAGATCCTTGTCCACCGCTATGTTGCGCAGCTTGTCCGCCAGCTGCTCCACCTGGCCGAAGATGTTGTTCATCTCCTTGAAGCGGAACTGGCGCCGCGCCTCCCCCATGCGCGACAGATCCGACAGGCTTTCCACCTGCTCTATGCTGCGGGAAAGATGCTGTACCGAGTCGTTGATATGCAGGCTGACCCGCCGCACCGCCCAAAAGGCGAACAACAGCGGCAGCGGCGACAACAGTAGCAGGTAGTAGAGCAGGTTGCGGTTGGCCAGCCCCAGCTGGGGCGAGAGATCCTGGCCGACCTCGATCACCCCCAGGGTATCCCCCAGCCGGGCGTTGGTGTGGCAGGCCAGGCAGTTTTCGCTGGCGTTGAGCGGGTAGAGGTAGCGCAGGTGCTCGCCCCGGTCGAAGGCGGCGATGGTGCCGCTTTGCAGGGCCTGTTGCAGGGCCGCATCCGGTGTCGGTTGATCGATCTCGCCGAAGCGTTCATTGACCAGTTCGCCCCGGTACAGGCCGATATGGAAGCTGCCGCCGGCGCTGCCCGCCTCCAGCTGCGCAAGAAAGGACTCGAGCTGCCCCCGGGTCCAGCCCTGGCTCATGATCAGGTACATGGAGTTGAAGGTATTCTCCGCCACCGAGGCCGCCACCTGCCGTGCGTTTTCCCGGATGCTGCTCTGATAGGCCTGGTTGGCCACCACCAGCAACAGCAGGAAGCCGATCACGGAAAACAGCAGGGTACGATTCAACAGATAACGCTTGATCGTGGTCGGACGTCCGGCCATGGCGGGGTACTCTCCTTGTCACCAAAGCGCAGACTATACCCAAGGGGGTAACAGTATGCATGGCCAATGCAACGTTTTATTGATGCACGTCAACAATAAAAACAAGGGATTAACCATGCCGGCCCGGCTCAGTCACCGATAACGGAGAGCAGCAGCAGCAGGGCCAGTCCCAGGCCCGCCAGTATGACCGGATAAATCAGGTAACCGTCGTTGCTGCGGCGGGCCTCCAGGTACATCAGGCGGGTAATGACCAGTTGGTAACTCACCAGCAGGGCGCCGGTCAGCATAAAGGCGCAAACGCCGAGGACGGACATCCTGAGGCCAAAACCGGCGACCAGTCCCAGGTTGACCAGGATCAGGTACAGGGTCACCTTGTGCAAGGTACGCCCCAGCATGGGATTCTCGACTCTGCCGGCTGCCATCACTCCGCCCGTTAACGCTCCACCAACCTCTACTTCCTCTATAACGACCCCGGCGCCAGAAAATAAAGTTGCGGTATGCAAATTGCTTGGCATATGCCATGAAGATCACATACCTGACCCTGGGCCTGCTGCTGGCCCTGCTGCTGGGCGGCCGGGCGGCGGCCCTGCCGCTGCCCGACAGCCTCTACCAGCGCCCGGAAATACAGCGGGAGCTCGACTACCTGCGCCGCCATCCGGCACACCTGGCCCGGGTGCGGGAACGGGCGGAAAACTGGCTTCCCCATCTGCTTCCGCTGCTCCGCGAGCGCGCGCTGCCCGCGAGCCTCGCCTGGCTGCCGGCGGTGGAAAGCGCCTATCTGCCGGGCGCGCTGTCGCCGGCAGGCGCCGCCGGCCTGTGGCAACTGATGCCCGCCACGGCGGAGCGCTTCGGGGTGCCGATGGACACCGGCTTCGATGGCCGCTTCGCCCCCCTGACCGCCAGCCGGGCCGCCCTCGCCTACCTGGCCTGGCTGCATCACCACTTCGACGGCGACTGGCTGCTGGCCCTGGCCGCCTACAATGCCGGCGAGGGACGGGTCCGGCGCGCCATGGAGCGCAGCGGCAGCCGGGACTTCTGGCATCTGCCCCTGCCCGAGGAAACCCGCCACTATGTGCCCCGCTTCCTGGCGGTGCAGTGGCTGCTGCGTCCCCCCCGCGCCGGCACCGCCCCCGTGCTTCGGGAGCACAGGGTGGAGGGCCCTGTCTCCCTGCCGCAACTGGCCGCCCGCCTGGGGGTGACAGTCGAGCAGTTGAAACGCTGGAATCTGGCCCTGAAGGGGGAGTGGCTGTCGGCCCGGCGGGAGTATTCGATCCTGGTCAAGACCACGGAGCAGGACGGCGACGACGGCTTTATCCGCATCCAGCCCCAGCCGCTGTTTATGGCCAGGACGGCGGGGCTGGATCTGTCCGCGGCCGGCGGCCTGTTCGGCGAGGCCGGTCCGGCCTTCGACTTCGCCCCGCCGCCGGGCTGGCCGGGGTACTAGAACGCCATATAGTTTAAAAATCAAGCTGTCAGGCGTGTGCTATCCCTACCTCTCGTCGGCGGCAAACGATGTTTGCAGATTGGCACCGGACTGGCGGAGCGCAGGCGGCCCGCCTGCATTCGCGCGCAGCGCGAACCCTCGGACTGGCCTACCACACCACAGGTTTAAAGAGGCTTGAGGCAGAACAGGCATCGCGGGTCGGGCTGTTTCTTCGCCCACCTCGGTGCCACCCTCATGCGGGCGGGCCGCCCGCGCCCCAAGAATCATCACTGCCTAAGTTTTAAACTGTTCGGTGCTTAGCCACCCGGCCTGTGCCAGGCTACTGCGCGGCCACTTCCTGCGGCGCCGGCGGTTCGCTCAGCCGGGCGCTCTGCTCGGCCTTGTTGAACACTCCGTTCGGCAGGCCGGCGTCGAACAGCTGCTCCAGCAACTGCTCCGCCTGTTGGCTCAGCAGCAGCAGTTCCACCCGGCGGTTGGCGCCCGAGGTCGGCTCCTGCTTGTCGAGCAGGGCCTGATCGGACATGGCCACCACCTGCAGCACCCGGCCCGGCGGCATGCCGGACAGTTCCAGCAACTGGCGCACATTCTGGGCCCGGGCGCCGGACAAGTCCCAGTTGGAATAATGCTGGCTGACGTAGCGTACCGAGTCGGTGTGGCCGGAGATGATCAGCCGGTTTTCCACCTTCTCGAACACCGGCGCCAGATCCTTGAGCAGGGCCTCGAACTGGGCGGACAGCCGGGCGCTGCCCCGGCTGAACATGGGCTGCTGGCTGTGATCGTGGATCTGCACCCTCAGCCCTTCCGGCACTATGTCGAGCAACAGGTTGTCTTCCATGCCCCGGCGCTCGGCCAGTTGGCCGATAAGGATGGCCAGCAGCTGGCGCTCCTGCTCGGACTCGAACCGTCCCCTCGGCAGGGCGGCGGCGCTCAGCTCCCGGCCGGCCTGGGCCAGGCTGTCGGCCAGCGGTGAGCCGGTGCCCGACGGCTGGAGGACGGGGGAGCCCAGCAAGTCCACCGGAAAGGGGGTGCCCCCCAGCAGGTAGGGGCTGGGCGAGCCCTCGAACACCGAGTAGTCGCGCAGGCTGGTGGACACCAGCTCCCGCTCCTGCTCGCTCGATACCGCCAGTATCCACAGCACCATAAACAGCGCCATCATGGCCAGGGCGAAATCGGCAAAGGCCACCTTCCAGGCGCCGCCGTGATGCCCCTCGTGCTTGCCGCGCGACTTGCGCTTGACGATAACGGTGCCGTGATCGCGCATCAGGCGGCGTCCGCTTCGGGTTGCGC
Source organism: Zobellella denitrificans (assembly GCF_002407485.1). Taxonomy (NCBI): domain Bacteria; kingdom Pseudomonadati; phylum Pseudomonadota; class Gammaproteobacteria; order Aeromonadales; family Aeromonadaceae; genus Zobellella; species Zobellella denitrificans. The sequence continues at coordinate 3,161,724 of NZ_CP012621.1, forward strand.
CATCCAGGACTCCATCTCGATAAAGCTGGGTTTGATGTCCTGTTCAATCAGCTTGCGTCCGGCATCCACCGCCAGCAGCGGCGACTTGCCGCCGATATGGGCCACCAGCACGGCCCGCACGCACTCCAGGGCGGTGATGCGCCGCCCCACCCACTGCTCCATGGCGTTGCTGAGCGGCCCCAGCAGGCAGTAACAGACGAAGATGCCGAGGAAGGTGCCCACCAGGGCCGCCGCCACGTGCAGGCCGATATAGGTGAGGGGGCCATCCAGGTGCTGCATGGTGATGATGATGCCCAGCACCGCCGCCAGTATGCCGAAACCGGGCATGGCGTCGGCGGTCTTGGCCAGGGCCTGGGAGGGCTTGAGCATGCTCTCCTCCAGCGCCTCTATTTCCGCTTCCAGCAGGGCCTCCAGTTCGTGGGCGTTGAGCTTGCCCATGCCCAGCATGCGCAGGTTGTCGATGATAAAGCCGAGCAGCACCGGGTTGTCGGCCACCAGGGGATAACGACCGAACAGGGGGCTGTCCTTGGGCGATTCCACGTGGCCGTCCAGCGCCTTCAGGCCCTTGGCCCGGGTCTCTTCCAGCAACTGGTGCAGCAGGGGCAGCAACTGGCGGTAGAGTTCGGCCTCGTCCTTGCTGCCTTTCAGTACCGCCTTGAACTGCTGGCCTATGCCTTTCAGTACCGCCATCGAATTGCCCATGATCAGGGCCCCCAGGCCGGCGCCGACGATGATCAGGATTTCGGCCGGCTGCCACAGGGCCACCAGCTTGCCGTTGGCCATGACAAAGCCGCCGAACACGCACACCATGACCACCAGAATACCTACCAGCTTCTGCATTACTGTTCTCCATTCGCCGTGAGTTCACGGTTCAACAAGGCCAGGCACTGCTTGTGCAACTGGCAGACCCTCGATTCGGTGAGATCCAGCACCAGGGCTATCTCCTTCATATTGAGTTCATGCTGGTAATAGAGCGACATCAGCCGCTGCTCCCGCTCGGGCAGGCGGGCCAGCAGGCCGGCGATGGTCCTCTGCTGCTCCAGCCGGCCGATGGCGGCCTCCTGGGCCGGCTCCACCCCGTGCTCCAGCAACTGCTGCAGGCTTTCCATCTCCGCCATCTGGCCGGCGTAGAGGATGTCGCGCAGCTCTTCCATGCCGACCCCCATGGCCCGGGCCAGCTCCGCCTCGGTAGGCCGGCGCCCCAGCCGGCGCAGCAGTTCCCGCTCGACCTGGCTGCACTGGTGGCTCTGCTGGCGCAGCTGGCGCGGCCGCCAGTCGTGGCGGCGCAGTTCGTCCAGGATGGCGCCACGGATCCGCTTGAAGGCAAAAGCCGCGAACCCCTCGTCGGGCGGGCCGCCATAGCGGCGAATGGCTTCGAGCAGGCCCATGATACCGATCTGGGCCAGATCGTCCGCGTCCATCACGGTGCCGGCCTGGTTTCTCAGCTGGCCCAGCACCCGCTTGACCAGCGGCAGGTACTGACCGAGCCAGTAGCTCTCGTTTTCCACCCGGGGTAAGGGGCCGGCATCGTCCGCCGCCGCCCAGTCCAGCTCCAGCAACATGGCGTCTCCTATTGGATGACCAGCTTGGTGATCAGCACCCCTTCCACCGACGGGGCATAGCCGTAGCTTTCCAGCCGTTGGTTGAGCGCCATTTGCAGTTCCTGCTCGAACCGCCCCATTTCCTGCATCTGCTCCTGTACCCGCTCGTGGTCAAAGCCGCTGAAGTAGCCCAGGGTGGTGTTGCGCAGCGCCGGCAGTACCCCCTCCCACAACGGCAGCTGTTCCGCCTGGCGGCTCATCAGGGCCAGCTCCAGCACCATGTAGTGGTTGCGCCCGCTGCCGGGCAGCCCTATCACGAACTGATCCAGTTGCTTGAACTGGGGCTCGGCCACCGGTTCGGGCCCGGCCTTGCGTTCCAGCAGGCCGCCCACCAGTTCACCCCGGGCCCAGCTTTCCCGGTAATCGGCCAGCACGAAGGTGCCGGTCCACATGCCGCCCAGCAGGGCGGCCAGTACCAACAGCGATACCATCAGGGTCTTGGCTCGGGATTTTTCTGCCACTTTCTGCTCCTCTGTTATGCCAGGGCATTGATCCAGTCCCGGGCGCGGGCGCCGCCCCCGGTGGTGTCTTCCTCTTCGGCGATGGCCTTGGCAATCGCCGCTTCGTTGTGCTCTCCCCGCTGGCGCCGATCGTCCTGGCCCACGTTCACTTCCACCCCACCGGCATGGTGAGGCAGCAAGTCGGCCCGCAGCCGGTCGAGTTGGGAGGCCAGCGCCTCGCGTACCGCGCCTTGGCTGGCGTTAAGCTGGATATGCAGGCGATCGCCTTCCAGCCTCACCGTCAGCTCCAGCCGGCCCATTTCCGGCGGATCCAGCTTGATCCTGGCCTGCTGCACCTGCTGGTTGAGCTGCAGCTCCACCTTTTCCTTGAGGGCGTGCAGCAGTTGCTCGCCCAGGGCCGCCTTGTTGCCGGCGGCGCTGTTTTCCACCCTGATGGCGGCCCACTCGTGGACGGCCGTCGACAGGGGCCGCTCGGTCGCCAGGGCGGCCGACGGCACGGAGACGGCGGACGGGGCTGTGCTTTCCGGCTTTTGGGTGGCCAGGGCGGCGGGCGGCATTGGCGCCGACGCCTTGAGCGCCAGCTCACCCTGCAGGGCCAGGGCGCTGGTGCGCCGGCCGGGCCCGGAAACGGACGGCACCGGGCCGTCGGGTTGCCGATGGGCGCCGGGCAGGGCTTCGGCCCTTGCCGCCGGTTCGGTCTCGGCAAAATGCCGGAATCTCAGAGGCCTGGCCGGCTCGTCGTTGCCGGACGGGACGAGCCCGGCCAGCGAAGCCGGCGCCTCCCCCTCCGGTACCGGGGCTATCGCGCCGGAAGCCGCCTCGGCCGGGGAGCCTTCCTCCCGCGCCTCCGGCGTTTCCGGCTTGACCTCCGGCATCTCTTCGGCCAGCGGCGCCGGCTCCCCGGGCAGGGGGACCGCTCCCTCTTCCGCCTGCCCCGGCAACAGCAGCGCCGCCAGGTACCCGGCCATGTCCTCGAACCCCTCGCCCGCCATGTTGTCGGGATGCGGTTCCGGCGATGGCTGAACAAGGCTTCCCCCGCTCAGGGAAAAGGAAGCCGGCAGCGGGGATATCATTCTTCGCCTCCCGCCTGGCTGACCCAGTCGTAGGCGAGCGCGCCCTCTCGCCGTTGCCGCAGGGACTGCAGTTGCTCGTCGAGCCGGTTCGCTTCCTCATCAACCTGCTGCCAGGCCTGGCGGTACTGGCGGCCGAACTGGGCCAGGGCCGCCCGCTGCCGCTCGTCCAGCCCGGCCCGGTGGGGCTCCAGCTCGCCCAGCAGCAGCCTGAGCTGCTTGTCCAGCTCTTCCAGCCAGCCCCATTGCCGGGCGTTTACCGCCTGCTGCACACTGACCTGCAGTTGCAGCAACCGGCCGAACAGCGGGGCTATCGAGGATCCGTTCATGCCCTGCCGCTCCCGTGCCGGCCCAAAGGCGGAATGCCCGTTTCCGCCCCGGCTTCCGCCGGGGTGGACAAGAGGTTCCGCACCGCCATCAGGCTTCGGCCTCCTGGCCGAGCCGTTCCCAGCCCTCGCGCAGATCCTGCAGCACCCGCACCACGGGGGCCAGTTGAGCCACATCGTTGTTCACGCTGGCACCGAACAGCTGCCGCCCGCAATAGTCGTACAGCTGGTGCAGGTTGGTGGCCAGCTCGCCGCCCTGTTCCATGTCCAGGGCGCTGTCAAGGCCACCGAGGATGTCGATGGCCTTGGCGATGGAGGCCCCCTTCTCGCGAATGCGGCCCGCCTGCATATGGCCCTCGGCCCGGGCGATTTCGTCCAGCAGTCCATCCATCAACATCAGCACCAGTTCCCTGGGCGATGCCTGGGCGGCCCGGGCATCGGTCTGGGTGTGCTGGTAAATATCAAAGCCGGAATCGGCATCAAACATGGGAAGCTCCTGCCTCGATCTAGAACATACTCATGGTTTGCTGCATTTGTTGTGCCAATGTTTGCATGCGAGTGAACTGGGCCAGGTAGCGCTGATAGACCTTGTCCATGCGGCTGTCCAGCGCCTCCTGCCGGTCGGTGAGGCGATCCAGCCCCAGCTTGAGGCTGCGGTCCCGCTGCACCAGTATGCCGTTGCGATCCAAGTAGGGCTTGATATCGGTCTCCATCCGGGTCAGCAGGCCGCCAGCGCCGGTCAGGGCCTCCTCCAGGGCACCGGGGCTGCTCTGCTGCAGCTTGGCCATGGCCTCGGTATCCAGCGACAGCTTGCCGTAACGGTCGGTCTTGATGCCGATTTCCGCGAGACTCAGGCCGCCGCCCGGGTTGGACAGGATAGAGCGCAGCCGGCCCACCAGGCCCCGGCTAAGGCTGTCGCCGCTCAGCACCGCCGTTTTGCCCTCGCCACCCTTGGTCTGCTGCTCCACCTCGGCCACCAGGGCGTTGTAGGCGCTCACCACCCCCTTGAGGGATTCCTCTATCGCCGTCTTGTCGGTGGCCACGGTCAGGGTGAGGGGGGCGTCGGTATAGTTGCCGCCGCCATCCCGGGCGTGGGCCTTCTGCACCGTCAGGTTGAGGCCATCGATATGGTTGTCGAAGCTGTTGCTGGCGCTCTTAAGCTCCAGGCCGCCGGCTCCACCCAGCTCGACGATGGCATCCTGGGCCTGGCTGAGTTGAGTCTTGCCCGCCAGGGCCGCCTCCAGCTCGGTGTAGGCGGCGCTGCCATCCCCGCCGTTCAGGCTGATGCTCAGGGCCTGGTCAGCGCCGGTTTTGGCGCCGGTCAGCATCAGGTGGGTCTGGCCGTTGCTGCGTACCAGGGAAGCCTGCACCCCGGCGCCCCCCGCCGCCTGGTTGATGGCGTCGCGCAGGCCGGCCAGGCTCTTGCCCGCGTGGTCGGCCAAATCCAGGCTCAGGGTCTGGCCGGCCACGGTGATCTCCAGCACGCCCTGGGCCGGCACCGTCCAGTTTTCATCCAGGGCCAGGGAATACTGATCCGCCTGGGCCAGCTGCTTGACGTAAAGCTGGTAGTCGCCGTTGACCGCGCCGCTCTTCAGGCTGGCGCTGGCGTAGCCCTCGGCGGAGAAGCTGGCCGCCTGGCTCTGCAGCCCCTTGCCGGCCTTCAGGGCCTTGATGGCATCCTGCAACGCCTGCAGCTTGCCCTTGATCTTGCTGTAGGCGTCCTTCTGGGCGCTGAGCTGGGTGCGCTGGCTCTTGAGCAGGTTGTCCAGCGGCGAACGCTCCGCCGACATCAGCATCTGGGCCATGGTGGACGGGTCCATGCCGTTCATTCCAAACATTGCCACCTCCGGGGTGTGTTGTGATGGGTGCACTGGTTACTGCTAACGACCGGGGTGGCGGCGGACTTGAATCGGCGGGGCAAAAACAAAAAAGGCGGCCACGGGGGGCCGCAAGAGACGAGCCATATCCAAAGGACATGGAACATGAACACAGTAAAAGCAAAGAGGACTCCCTGGCGGGAGTCCAAACATCAGGAAAGAAACGGCGGCTTAACGCAGCAGCGACATCACCAGGCCGCTCATCTGGTTGGCGTTGCTCAGCACCGACATACCGGACTGCATCAGCATCTGGTTCTTGGTCATATTGGAAGCTTCCTGGGCAAAGTCGGCATCCATAATACGGCCCTTGGCGGCTTCGCCATTTTCACGCATATTGCCCAGGTTGGTAATGGTATGCTCCAGACGGTTGATATTGGCACCCAGGGCACCACGGGCCGCGCTTACCGCACCCAGAGTGGTATTTACCAAATCGATGGCAGCAACACCGTTTGCTTCGCTGGTAATATCGGCCAACGCGGTAACCGCAGCATCAGTTGCGGTAATATTGGCGCTGATATCTACAGCCAGTCTTTCCGCTGCACTGGCCCCAATCTGAAAGTTAACCGCAGCGGCAAACTTGCCCCCTTTAAGCAACTTGGTGCCGGCACCATAGCTGGTATTATCCATGATATTACCCAATTCTGCTTTCAGGGCCTGGTACTCGGCATCCATGGCGGTATATTCGTCGGCGCCATTGGTGCCGTTGGCCGCCTGAGTGGCCAGATCCTTCATCCGGTGCAGGATATTGGTCATCTCGTCGAAGGCGCCCTCGGCGGTCTGCATCATGGAGATACCATCCTGGGAGTTGCGCATGGCTACCCCTTGGCCATTGGTCTGGGCCTGCAGGCGCACGGCGATTTGCAGGCCAGCGGCGTCGTCGGCGGCAGAGTTAATACGGAAACCGGTGCCCAGGCGCTCCATGGCATTGCCCAGCATCTTGTTGGTGGAATTCAGGGTGTTCTGGGTCACCAGCGAGGTGTAATTGGTATGAATGGACAGGCCCATAATCTTTTCCTTTTAAAAAGGGTTGCTTGGTTCCCCTTGATAAAACGGCGGCGCCGGACGGCAACTTTAATAAAGGCGGAAATATTTTTTGAGGGGTGAGGAGTGAGGGGTGAGGGGGTTCAAGCGCTTTCGCCGTCACCATGGTTCACAGGCTTGCAATATGGGGCGCGGGCGGCCCGCCCGCATGGATAGGCTCCCCGGTTTCCCGCTGCGCGGGAAGGTAGGCGGGCCGCCTGCGCTCCAGTAGCGAGTGGCCCATTAAAATGGGCCCTACGGCCCGGAGCAGGCCCAGAGGCGTCGGGTTTATTCCTTGCGCAGCAGGGCCACGGCGTTATGGCGGGAGACATTGGCCTGGGCCAGCAGGGCGGCCACCAGTTGCTCGAAGCGGCTGGCGGGGCCGGCCAGGGGCGCGGCGTCGCCCCGCTGCTCGATGGCCGGGGCCGGCCAGTCGTCGGCCATCTGCTGCAGTATCAGCTGGCGCTGGGCCTGCAGTCGCTGGGCATAGTCCTGGATGCGGGTCATCACCCGGTTGAGGTGCTCACGCTCGCTCAACAGCTCACCCTTGCGCGCCGCCTCGGCCAGGGGCGCCAGGGCGTCGGGCTCGGGGCTGGCCTTGATCAATACCGGCTCGCCGGCCGGCACCCGCACCCCCTCGCCCTGCATCAGTATCGGCTGGCGCAGCACGGCGTCCGCCTTGCCTTTCGCCACCAGCTGCACCCTGCCCTGCTCGCTCTCGGCGCTGATGCCGAGCGGCGCCAGGTGGCGGTTGAGCTGGGCCAGGGTCTCCGCCGGCCGCTGGCCCGGGGCTATGGTGATGCCCATGGCCTGCTGCTGGCCCGCCAGCAGCAGCGACACCCGTTCCCGCACCGGGCGCGGCCCCAGCAGATCCACCTTGTCGAGCTGGTAGCGATAACGGGCCGCGTCCCCTTCCAGGGCCCTGGGCTGCAGCCGGGCGTCCAGTTGCCCTTCCCGTTGCAGTTGCTCCGACAGCCGGGCCAGTTGTTCGCCCCAACGCCCCTGCTGCTCCGGGCTCATGGCCGAGGCGTGCATGCGCTGGGCCAGGGTGCGCAGCTGCAGGTACACCTGGCTCAGGGACTGCTCCGCCGCCTGCAGCTGGGCCACCCGGTTCTGGGCCTGGCCGAGCCTGCCCCACTGCTGGAAGCGGCCGGGCGCGGAGAGCGGCGTTTCCTGCCGCTCCCGCCGCGCCGCCTTGTCCTCGCCGGAGGCCGGACTGCCGGCGATGGTTGCCGGCGCCGCCACCCCGGACTGGACCGGGCCGAGGCGGGCATTGTTCACTTGCATAGGGGTTACCGTCATCCGTTACAGGGCGTTGAACAGGGAAAGCTTGTTGACGTTCACATAGGTCTGCTGGGTACTCTGCAGCGCCAGCAGGATCTGCTGCATGTTCATGGCCGCCTCGCCGTAGTCGAGGGCGGACAGCTCGTTGTGCAGCCCCTGACCGAACACCTTCATCTCGCCATGGGCGGCCACCACCTGATCCAGGCTGTTGATGCGCCCGCCGATATCGGTCAGCGCCCGGGTGATGTTGCCGATGCCCTGGTCCAGGCTGTCGAGCATATCACCCACCGCGGTGCCGATATTGCCGGGAGTGGTTTGCAGCAGTTCGATAAAGTCGTGGATATCCTGCAGCAAATTGCCGCCGTTGAACAGCAGCCGTTCGGCGCTGTCGTTGGCCGGCACCATAACGCCGCTGGCGATGGCCACCATGCGCTGGTAGTCGTCGCCCTGGTAGTCGAACACCCCGGGGGCGGTCTCGGCCACCGCCGGCAGATCGGTGCGGGAGCCGGAGAAGACATAGTGGCCTTCCTCGTTGCGGGCGTTGGCCAGGTCGAGCAGGGCCTGCTTGAGGGACACCATCTCGTGGGTCAGGGCCTGGCGCTCGGCCAGCTCGTAGCTGCCGTTGCCCGCCTCCACCGTCATGTCCCGCAGCCGAAGCAGTATCTCCTTCATGCTGTCTATCTGGGTTTCCTGCTGGCCGAGCCGGCTCTTCACCTGGACGGCGTTCTTCTCGTACTGGGTGAGGGCGCTCAGTTCCTTGTCGATGCCCTGCAGCCGTACCGTGGCCAGGGGATCGTCGGAAGGCTTGAGCAGGCGGTTGCCGGTGGCCATCTGCTGCATCAGCTTGCCGTAGTCGGCACCGCCCTGCTGCAGGCTCTGCATCACCATCCGCTGGATTTGTCCTGTACTTACACGCATGGGGGAATCGTCCTCGCTGGGCGGTTACATCATGTTCAACAGGGTGTTGAACAGCTGGTCGGCGGTGCTGATGACCTTGGCGTTGGCCTGGTAGTGCTGCGTATAGGTCATCATGTTCATCGCCTCTTCATCCAGGTTGACGCCGCTCACCCCGTCGCGCCGGGCCTGGGCCTCGGCGCGGATATTCCTGGCCGCCGCCGCGTCCGCCTGCCACTGGGCGCTGGTGATGGCCAGTTCCCCCACCAGGGTGCGAAAGGCTTCGTAACTGTCGTCTTCCAGCGCCAGCAGGGCCCGCAGGTTGTCGTTGTTGCCCGGCCCGGCGGCACTGGTGCCGGACAGGGCCAGCTCTTCGGCCCGCAGGCCCTCCGTCACCCGGATACTGCCGGCGGCGTCTCCCGCCTCCAGGCTGAACAGGGGCCGGCCCGGCTGGCCGTCGAGATCCTCGCCCAGGGCCAGTTGATCGTTGATTCTGGTGGCAAGGTCGGCCGCAATGCGGTTGAGTTCCTCCCGGGCCGGTTGCAGCTGCTGGTGCAGGTGCAGCACCAGGCCGCCCAGGCTGCCGCCAGTGCCACCGTCGAGGGGAAACACCTGGTTGCCGAAATGCACGCTGATGTCCTGATCCTGGCGTTCGATGCGGGCCGCCTGGTTGCCCAGCACCAGGGGCTGGCCCAGGCTCAGGCTGACGTTGACGGTGCCGTCCTGCTGGCGCGAGGTACGGATTTCCACCAGCTCCGACAACCGGCGCAGGGTCTCGTCGCGGCTGTCTTCGAGGATGCCGGTGTTGCCGCCCTTGGCGCCCACCTTCTTGATCTGGTCGTTGAGCTCGGCCACCTGGGCCAGCAGGCTGTTGGCCTGGCTGTTGACCGCATCGGCCTGATCCAGCACCCGCCGCTGCTGGGCGTCCAGTTGGGCGGCGAGGTGGTTGAAGCGCTGGGCCAGGGCGCCGGCGGAGGCGATGATCTGCTGGCGGGGGGCGATGCTCTGGGGCGTTTCCGCCGCGCTGTGCAGGGCGGCGAAGAAGTTGTTGAGGCCGGGCAGCAGGCTGCTGTCCTGACTGTCGAGCACCGTTTCCATCTGTTCCAGGTAGGCGCTCACCTGGCTCCGGTAGCCGGCGTCGGACTCGGCGCGCCACAGCTGCACCGCGAGAAAGTCGTCGGTCACCCGGCGCAGGCCGGTCACCTGCACGCCGTTGCCACCCATAACGCCAAAGCCGGCCTGGCGGGCGCTCAGCTGCACTTCCTGGCGGCTGTAGCCGGGCACGTTCACATTGGCCACGTTCTGGCTCATGGTATTGAGGGCGGTCTGGGAGGCCAGCAGCCCCGACAGGGCGTTGTTGATCATTGCCATTGAAATTATCCGTTCCTGTGCGTCCTCAGCGGCTGGCTGAAGGCGGCGATGGGCGTCTCCCCACTAGCAACGACCGCGGCGCCGGAATTCTTTAACGCCCCGCTCAACTGTTCGACCAGCAGGCCCTTGAGCCCGGTCTGCCCCCGGGAGGCCAGCTCGACCGCTATCTGGCCGTCGTACCAGTCGCGCATCATCTCCTCCCGGGGACCGGGAGCGAAAGGGCCGTCGGGATCCCGCAGGGCGTCGCTGGCCGAGCGCATCTGCTTGAGCACCTGTTGCAGGAACAGGGCCTCGAACTGCTCCGCCGCCTGCTCCACCGCCTGTTCGACGGGCTGCTGCTTGAGCTGCTCCAGCCCCTGCCATTGCAGGTAAGTCGCGGTTTGGGTTTTCATCTGTTCTCCTACAACACCACCAGTTCCGCTTCCAGCGCGCCGGCCTCGTTAAGCGCCTGCAGTATCGACATCAGGTCGTCCGGCTTGGCGCCCAGGCTGTTGACCGCCTGCACTATCTCGTCGAGGGAGGTACCCTCGGGCCAGACGAACATGCGCCCATCCTCCTGCTCCACCCGCAGGTCCGACTCGGGCGTGACCGTGGTCTGGCCCTGGGACAGGGGATTGGGCTGGCTGACGTTGAAGCGCTCGGTGATGGTCACCGTCAGGTTGCCGTGGCTCACCGCCGCGGCGCGCACTTTCACATCCTGCCCCACCACCACGGTGCCGGTGCGGCTGTTGAACACCACCCTGGGCCTGTTCTGGCCCATTTCCACCCGGATATCCTCCAGCATCGACATAAAGGTCACCCGCTGGCGGCTGTCGGCCGGCGCCTGCACCTCGATGGCCCGGGGGCCGGTGGCCCTGGCCACGTCGGGGCCGAACACCTGGTTGATGGCCTGCTCCACATTGCGCGCGGTGCGGAAGTTGGCGTCCTTGAGGTTGAGGGTCACCATGGGGGCACTGGCGAAGGTGGAGGGAATTTCCTGCTCGATCAGCGCCCCGTTGGGGATGATGCCGGCGGTGGGCACGTTGACCGTGACCGAGGAGCCGCTGTTGCCCTCGGCCTGCAGGCCGCCCACCACCAGGTTGCCCTGGGCCACGGCGTAAACCTGGCCGTCCACCCCGCGCAGGGGGGTGAGCAGCAGGGTGCCGCCGCGCAGGCTGCGGGCATCGCCGATGGAGGAAACGGTCACGTCCAGGGTCTGGCCCCGCCCGGCCAGGGCCGGCAGGGTGGCGTGCACCGACACCGCCGCCACGTTCTTCAGGCGGGGATCCGTGCTGTCGGACAGCTGCACCCCGAACTGGCGCAGCATGTTGGTCATGGACTGGCCGGTAAACTTGACCTGGCTGCGATCGCCGGTGCCGGACAGGCCCACCACCAGGCCGTAGCCCACCAGCTGATTGTCGCGGATGCCCTGCACGTCCACCACGTCCAGCAGCGGGCGCACCCGGGGCTGGGCTTCGGCCAGCACCGGCAGCCAGGCCAGCAACAGCACCATCAATATCGGCATTCTCATGACAACTCCTAGAGGGGGAACCAACTGCTGTTGAAGAAACGGGTCAGCCAGCCGGCCTGGTTGGTGTCCGCCAGGGCACCGCGACCGGCGTAGGTGATGCGGGCATCGGCCAGGCGCTGGGAGGAGACCCGGTTCTGGCCGTCGATGTCGTCCACCCGCACCAGGCCGTTCAGGCGCACGTATTCGTCGCCCTGGTTGAGGCGTATCCACTTTTCGCCCCGCACCCGCAGCACGCCGTTGGGCAGCACCTCGGCCACCGTCACCGTGATGGAGCCGGACAGGGTGTTCTGCTGGCTGGTGCTGGCGGAGCCCCGGAAATCCCGGTCCACCGATCCCTCCAGGGTCAGGTTGGTCCTGAGCTTGCGTCCCACCATGGGTGCCGGGATGTCGATGCCGCTGTTCTTGCCCATGCTGGTGTCGGCCTTCTTGCTGGACTGGGTGCGCTCTTCCAGGGTGATGGTCAGGATATCGCCCACCCGGTAGGCCCGCCGGTCCTGGAACAGGGTGATCATGGAGTTCTGGCTGAAGGCGCTGCCGTCGCGGCCCGGCTCCGCCTGCGACGTCTGGCCCAGGGTCGGGGCCCAGTCCTCCTCGCCCGGCTCCGGCGGGATCAGTTCATAGGTGGTGCAACCGGCCAGCCCCAGCAGGCCGGCCCAGAGCCAGTGTCTGAGCTTTTTCATCAGAGTGCCTGGCTCACGAACTTGAGCATCTGATCGGCGGCGGACACCACCTTGGCGTTCATCTCGTAGGCCCGCTGGGTGGTGATCATGTCCACCATCTCCTCCACCACGTTGACGTTGGAGCCTTCCAGGGTGCCCTGCTTGAGGGTGCCCAGGGCGTCGTCACCGGCCTGGCCCTCCAAGGGTTCGCCGGATGAACCGGTCTGGCGGTAGAGGTTGCCGCCCATGGCTTCCAGCCCCGCCGGATTGGTGAAGTTCACCAGGGTGATCAGCCCCAGCTCCTGGGGATCGGCCTGGCCGGCCAGGGTGGCGGTGACGGTGCCGTTGGCGCCCACCGCCACATTGATGGCGTTTTCGGGGATCTCTATCTGAGGCACCAGGGGCAGGCCCTCGGCGTTGACCATCAGGCCCTCGGCGTTGCGGTGGAACTGGCCGTTGCGGGTGTAGACCAGTTCGCCGTTGGGCCGCTCTATCTGGAAGAAACCCTGGCCGACGATGGCCAGATCCAGCTCCTGGCCGGTGTTCTGGAAGCTGCCGGTGGTAAAGACTTTCTGGGTGCCGACCACCTTGACGCCGTTGCCCATCTGGATGCCGGAGGGCACCTGGTTCTGCTGATCCGCCGCCGCACCGGGCTGGCGCTGCACCTGGTAGAACAGATCCTCGAAGGCCACCCGATCCCGCTTGAAACCCACGGTATTGACGTTGGCCAGGTTGTTGGAAATGGCGGTCATGCGCGCATCCTGCGCGCTCAGACCGGTCTTGCTTACCCATAAGGCTGAATGCATGCTGTTATCCTGTTGGTTGATTCAAAATCGCGGCCACGGCTCAGCTGCCGCGGATCAGCCGGCCGCCGGCCCGGGCCTGGTCATCGGCGGCCTTCATCACGTTGACCTGCAGCTCGAACTGGCGCCCCAGGGCCATGGTGTGCACCATCTCTTCCACCACGTTGACATTGGCCCCTTCCAGGTAGCCCTGCTTGAGCACCACCTCGTCGTCCTGCTCCAGCTGCCGGCCCTGCTCGGCATGGAAGAGGCCGTCCAGCCCCTTCTTCAGATCCCCGGCCTGGGGCAGCACCAGCTTGATGCGCCCCCCCTCCACCTGGGCGCCGCCGCCCGGCGGGATCAGGCTGAGGGTGCCGTCGGCGCCGATTTCCATCTTGCTGAATTCGGGCAGCACCAGGGGGCCACCGTCGCCCACCACCGGGTAGCCGTTGATGGTCAGCGCGCCTTCGGGACTGATCAGCATGTTGCCGGCCCGGGTGTAGGCTTCCTGCTCGCCGTTTTGCACGGCAATAAAGCCCTCGCCCTGGACGGCGATGTCCAGATCACGGCCGGTCGGCTGCAAGGGCCCGGGCGCCATGTTGGTGCCGGCCGGCTGGCTCTGGGCCAGGGCGCGGGTGCGCAGGCCGTCGCCGGCCAGGAAGTGGGCCGAGGCCTGCTCGTAGTCGGCCCGGAAACCCTGGGTGTTGGCGTTGGCCAGGTTGTTGGCCCTGATGGACTGGGCCATCATGCTGTGCTGGGCCCCCGACATGGCGGTGTATAGCAGGCGATCCATTCACTAATCCTTAAAACGAGTTGAACAGTACCTGGGTCATCTTGTCGGCGGTGCTGATGCTCTTGGAGTTGGCCTGGTAGTTGCGCTGGGCCGTCATCAGGTTGACCAGCTCGCCGGTCAGCTCCACGTTGGAGCCCTCGTAGGCCCCGGCGGTCAGGCTGCCCAGAGTGCCGGTGCCGGGCTCGCCGATGGCCGGCGCGCCCGAGGCGAAGCTCTGGTACCAACTGGTGTCGTCGCCCTGGCGCAGGCCGTTGGGGTTGGCGAAGTTGGCCATCACCACCTTGCCCTTGAGCTGATCCTGGCCGTTGGTGAACACCGCGTACATGTCGCCGTTGGATTCGAAGCGCACGCCCGCCAGCTCGCCGGCGGTATGGCCGTCGGGCTGGTTGCGGGACACGTTGAAGTCGGCGGCGAACTGGGTCATGCGGGACGGATCCAGGGTCACCGTCATGGCGTCGGCGCCGGCGGGGGCAAAGTTGAGGGTGATATTGCCCGCCGGGGTGGCCAGGGTGCCGTCGGTATTAAAGGTCAGGGCCTGGGCGCCGCCTACGGCGTTGCCGTCTATCCGATAGTTCACTTCCCAGCTGTTGGCACCGGTCTTGACGAAATACTGGGTCAGTATATGGCGGGTACCGAGGGAGTCGTACAGCTCGCTGGACTGGGAGAAGTTGTAGCTGGTGGCGTCGTCCGGGTCGAAGGCGTTGGCGGGAACAGTGGCGTCGGCCTTGAGGTTGGCGACAAAGTCCAGCCGGGTACTGGCCTTGGCCGGCAGGTTGGCCACGTCCACCCGCAGATCCTGCACCACGCCGTTGATCAGCTGGCCGGCGGCATTGGTCATGTAGCCCTGCAGCCGCATGCCGTTGTTGGCCACGATAAAGTTGTCCGCGTCGCGGTTGAAGGTGCCGGCCCGGGTATAGGCGGTCTGGCCGTTCAGGCTGGTCATAAAGAAGCCGTTGCCGGAAATGGCCAGGTCGAGAGAGCGGCCGGTGTTGACCACGTCGCCGTCCCGCTCGAAGTTCTGGGACACGTTGTTCACCTCCACCCCGCCGGGCTGGCCGCCGCCGTAGACGGCGGCGAATTCGGCCCTGGCGCTCTTGAAGCCGGCGGTGGAGACGTTGGCGATGTTGTGGCTGATCACGCCGAGGGACTGGTTGGTCGCCCGCAATCCGCTCAGGCCGATGCTGTAGGACATGAGTGTGCTCCTTGAAAGGGGGTTAGGGCTGACCGAACTCGGTCACCCGGAATAACGACACCTGGCCGATGCCGGCCAGGCTGAGCATGATGTCGCCGCCACCACCGGGCAGGCTGACCTTCTCGACGGTGCGGGAAAGATAAGGAGCCAGGGGCGTCGTCTGTCCGTCCTTATGGGCCAGCACCCGGAACCGGTAGTCGCCGGCCGGCAGGGAAGGCAGGTTGAAGCCAACCTCGCCGCTGACCCCGCCCCACTCCTGTTCATGCACGGCCTTGCCCGCGTTGTCGAACACCGTCAGGCTCAGTTTCTGGGTACCCGCCGGCACCGGGATATGCCCCTGCAGGGCTTCCGCCTCGCTCAGGCTGATATTCTGGGCCGGCACCGTCACCTGCTTGCCCATCAGGGAGGTGCTGCCCAGCACCTGCAGGGTATCGAGCAGGGTGGCCTGCTGCTGGCCCTGCATCTTCATCTGCTCTATGCCCTCCACCATGCTGAACTGGGCCAGCTGGCTGACGTACTGGGTGCCGTCCAGGGGGTTGAGCGGATCCTGGTTGTTGATCTGGGCCACCATCATCTGCAGGAATTCGCTGCGCAGGCTGCCGATGTCGTTGCTGGGGGCAATGTTGTTCAGGGAGGAACCCATGGCCCCGTCCAGGCCGTTGATGCTTGCCAGTGCCATGATCAGCGCTGCCCCAGGTTGAGCAGCCCCTGCTGCATGCTGTTGACCCGGCCGATGACTTCCACCGCCGACTCGAAGCTGCGGGAGGCGGACATCATGTCGGCCATCTCCTCCATCACGTTGACCCCGGCGTGGTACACATAGCCGTCGTTGTCGGCCAGGGGATGATCCGGCTGGTGGCGCCGCTCGGGCACCCGGTCGGACTGGAGCACGCCGGCGATATTGACCTTGGCGCCCTTGAGCTCACCGTCCTGAGCCTGCTGGTAGAGGGTGGCGAACACCGGCTTGATGGCCCGGTAGGCCTCGTTTTCGCTGGCCGCCACCGAGCCGGCGTTGGCCAGGTTGGAGGCCACCGTGTTCATGCGGCTGGTCTGCGCCTGCAGGGCGCTGGCCGCGATGTCATAAACGCCGCTAAACGACATGATCAACGTCCTTCTATGGCCTGGTTGAGGCCGCGTAGCTTGATGTTCAGGAAAGTCAGGCTGGTCTGAAAATCCATGGCATTTTCGGCGAAGGCGGTCTGCTCCACCGACAGTTCCACCGTGTTGCCGTCCCGGGCCGGCTGGTAGGGAATGCGATACAGGTTTTCACTGGCCAGGGACGGCTTGTCCCGGCCCTGTTCCAGTTGCCGGGCGGCCTGCTGCAACACGGTGCGGTAGTCGACATCCCGGGCCAGATAGCCGGGGGTATCCACGTTGGCCAGGTTGCCCGCCAGCAATTGTGTTCTGTCCATCCTGAGCGATAATGCGTAGGGATGAATGCCAAGCGCCTTGTCCAGCCCCAGAGCCATCCGCTTTCCTCGTTTGGTAATCGAATCTGTGAGCCTGTTGCTAACAAGAACCATGCCATCAATAAAAAGAATTAAATTTCAATGAATTACATAAATAGCCGGGGCCATTTCCGCCCCCCATGGGAAATGCGGCTTCCGCCCGGAAAACTACTGCTGCTGTGCCTGCTGTTCGCCCTGCCGGTGCGGGCCGAGCTGGCCGCTCAGCTTCAGCGGGAAGCGGAATCGCGCCTGCAGGCGCACGCCGAACAGCAGGCCTGGCCGCCCTACCGGGCCGAGTTCGAGCCCTGGCTGCCCGCCGGCGCCGCCCAGTTGCCCGCCTGCGAGCAGGCACCCCGCTTCTCCCCGGCCCAGCCGGACGCCCGCCCCTGGGGCCGCATCCCCTACCTGATCCAGTGCCCCGACAGCCCCGGCTGGCAGATCCGGGCCAGGCTCATGGTGCGGGTACGGCTGCCGGTGTGGGTCGCGGCCGAGCCCCTGTCCCGGGAGCAGGAACTGGTTTCCGCCCGGCTCGAACTGCAGGCCATGGACATTGGCCGGTTGCACCGGGGCTTTGTCAGCGGCCCCCGCCCCGGCGCGCAGCGATTGCTGCGGGATCTGCCGGCGGGCGAGCCGCTCTACCCGGCCCTGCTGGCCCCGGCCTGGCTGGTGCGCCGGGGAGAGCCGGTGGTGATCGAGGCGGTGGGCGAGAGCTTCACCATCAGCACCCGGGGCCTGGCCCTGGACAACGGCGCCGAGCGGGAGCTTATCCGGGTGCGCAACAGCGATTCGGGCCAGGAAATCCGGGCCCGGGTGGTGGGCGCCAACCGGGTGCGGACCCTGTTGTGATTGGCATTCAAGTTTTTCCGCCGGCGGGTCGTTATATCCCGGTAGCTGCGGATAAAAGGTAGAGAATCATGAAGATCACGCCCCAGAGGATAGGCGCCCTCGGCCCCCTCTCCTCCCAGGACGACAGCCGGAAAGGCCCGGCGACCGAGGTTTCGCCCCGGCAGGAAAGCGCGCCCAGGCTCAGCCAGGAGCTGAAGATGGTCCAGCAGGCACGAGCGGCGCTCGACGCCCTGCCGGAGGTGGACATGGACAGGGTGGCCGCCCTGCGCCAGGCCATCGCCGACAACGCCCTGCCCCTGGACATGGACGCCCTGTCCCGGGCCGTCATGGATCTGCACGGCAAGCCATGAGCCGGGAGCGACTGCAACGGCTCTGGCAACTGATCGGCCAGGAGCTGGAAGGCTACCGCCGGCTGCACCGCCTCCTGCTGCAACAGGGGCGGCTGCTGCTCGGCCAGGATCACCAGGGCCTGCTGGCGCACAATCCCCGCCAGCTGCAGCTCGCCGCTCGCCTGGGCGAGCTCGGCGAACAGCGGGAGGCGCTGGCCCAGGCCCTTTCCGGCAGCAGGGGCGCCGACGCCATCGAACGGTTGTGCCGGCAACTGCCCGACAAGCCGGCCCGGGAATTGGGGCGGCAATGGCGGGAGCTGCTGGCCACGGCCCGCCACTGCAAACAGCTGAACGACGGCAACGGCCGCCTGCTGGCCAGCCAGAAGGAATGGCTGGAACGCCATCTCAATCTGAACGCCCCCACCTACGCGCCGGACTGACCGGTTGGGCGACGTGTAGGGCGACTGCAGGGTCGACTTGTAGGGTCGAATTTATTCGGCCGAACCCCGGCTCAGGCACCATTCCAGCTGGTTTTCCCATTCCCGGTTCTGTTGCCGGCGTTGCAGCTCCTGCCGCCGCTCCTGCTCCAGCAGCTCCAGCCCCTTGACCTTGCCCGCCTGCTGGCGGCTCAGGCGGGCGAAGCGCTCCCTGTCCTGGGTGGCGGCCTGCAACTGCCGCTGCTGGACTGCCAGCACCTGCTCCAGATGCTGCCGGATCTGCCCCTGGTTGAGCAGGCCGAGGGCAGAGGTGCGCGCCTGGGGCTCGGCCAGCAGTTGCCGGGCCTGCCGCAGCCGCTGCTCTTGCTCCTGCAGCACCGCCTCCCGCTCGGCCAGCCGGTCCCGTTGCTGCAACAGGCTGTCCAGTTGCTGCTGTTGCTGTTTGATCAAATGGTTACGCATCCTGCTCTCCGGTCAGTGCGGCCAGGGCCCGCAGGCTCTCGGCCAGATCCACCGCTTCCTCCTCCCGCTGCTGCAGGAACTGCTGCAACTGCGGATAGCGGGCGATGGCTTCGTCCGTCTCCGGGCTTTTGCCGGCCTGGATGCCGCCCAGGGGCAGCAGCTCCCGCACCTGCTGGTAGAGGCTGAACCAGCGCTTGCACTGCACCGCCCGGGTCCAGTGCGGCGGCTCGGCCACCTTGCTCATCACCCGGCTGATGGAGGCGCCGATGTCGATGGCCGGATAGTGGCCCTGCTCGGCCAGGCGCCGGCTCAGCACGATGTGGCCGTCGAGGATGGCCCGGGCCGCGTCGGCCACCGGCTCCTGCTGATCGTCCCCCTCCGCCAGCACCGTGTAGAAGGCGGTCAGGCTGCCCTGGGGGTGGTGGCCGTTGCCGGCCCGCTCCACCAGCTCGGTCAGGGCGCTGAAGGCGGAAGGCGGATAGCCCCTGGCCACCGGCGGCTCGCCCACCGCCAGGCCGATTTCCCGCCGGGCCTGCACGAAGCGGGTCAGGGAGTCCATCAGCAGCAATACGTCCCGGCCCTGATCGCGGAAATACTCCGCCACCCGGTGGCAGGCCTCCGCCGCCCGCACCCGCAACAGCGGGCTCTGATCCGCGGGCGCCGTGATCACCACCGCCTTGGCCCGTCCCTCGGGCCCCAGGCAGTCGTCGATAAATTCGCGCACCTCCCGCCCCCGCTCGCCGATCAGGCCCACCACCACCACCTCGGCGCGGGTATAACGGGCCATCATGCCGAGCAGCACGCTCTTGCCCACGCCGGGGCCGGCAAAGAGCCCCATGCGTTGGCCCTTGCCCGGGGTCAGCAGGGCATTGATGGCGCGCACCCCCACGTCCAGCGGCTCGCTTACCCGCTGGCGGTGCAGGGGATTGGGCACGGGGGCGTGCCAGGGGATCTGCCGCCCCAGTTTCAGGGGTAGCCCATCCAGCGGCCGCAGCTGGCCGTCCAGGATGCGGCCGAGCAGGTTGTCGCCCACCGCCAGCCGGGCATCCGGCGAGCAGGGGCTCACCCGGGAGCCGGTAAAAAGGCCCGACGGCTGCGCCAGCGGCATCAGCAGGGCCTGTTCCCGATCCAGGCCCACCACCTCGGCTTCCAGCTCGCCACCACCATGGGTCTCGACGCGGCAGCGCTGGCCCAGGATCAGCCGGCAACCGGACACTTCCAGCACCATGCCGGTCACCCGGAGCAGGCGGCCGTAAACCTGGCCGACGCCGAGATCCTCGTCCAGCGCCGCCCTGGCCTGCTGCAGCCGCGCCTCAAGCCGGCTCATCGCCGGCTTCCAGTCCCTGGCTCACCCGGGCGATGCCCTTTTGCAGCCGTTCCTCGGTCAGGGCCTCCAGGGTCAGGGTTTCGGTTTCTATGCGGCAGTCCCCCGGGGCCAGGGCCGGGTCGGTGTGCAGCGTCCAGCCCTGGCAGTCGGTGATGCCGAGGGCCTGCAGCCGCTGCTGATCATCGGGGTTCAGAAACAATTGCAGCTCCTGCACCCGGGGATCTATCCCCTTTAACGCCTCTTCCACTATCGCCAGTACCTGCTGGGGATTCAGGGTCAGCTCGGTGCGGATCACCCGCCGCGACACCTCTTCCACCAGCTCGCAGATCTGCTGCCGCTGCTGGCGCAGCGCCGACAGGGACAACTGCTGCCATTGCTGCTCGGCCCCCGTCTGCCACTGGCGCAGCTCCTCCGCCAGGGTTCGCTGCAGCTCCTTCAACTGGGCCAGACCCTGCTGCCGCCCCTGCTCGAAGCCGGCCTGGCGACCACTTTCCGCCCCGGCCTCGTAGCCGGCCTGGCGGCCCTGCTCCAGCCCCTGTTCATAGCCTTGCTCAAAGCCCTGCCGGAACCGCTCTTCGTCCTGCTCCGCCGTCTCCCGTACTTCCGCCTCGCCGTAGAGGGAGGGAAAGCGGTAGCGGCGATAGCCGCCGGCGGGCCATTTGCTGCCTGAAGGACCCTTCACTAGCTCACCACCTGTTCTTCATACAGCTGGAACTCCAGCTCGCCCAGTTCGACCAGTTCGCGCACCAGCGCCATGACCTGGAGCCGTGCATTGTCCACCTTGCTCACCGCCACCGCGCCCTGGCGCAACATGTCCTGCTCCATCTGCTGGGCCATGCGCCTCGGCATGGCTTCCAGCATGACCCGGCGCACATTGCTGTCGGCGCCCTTGAGCGCCAGCCCCAGCGTCTCCAGCGGCAGTTCCTGCACGATGCGCTGCAGGGTTTCCGGGGTCTGCCGGGCCAGGCTGGTAAAGTCGTACATGTTGCGCTCGATATGGCCGGCGGTATCCGCATCCTGCTGCTTGATGGCCTCCATCAGCTGGCCGCGGTTGCCCTGGTAGCGGTTGACGATATCGGCCACCTGGCGTACCCCGTCCACCCGGGCACCGGCGTTCTCGGCCACGAAATCCAGGCAGCGCCGCAGCGCCGCCTTCAGCTCCACCACCACGAACTCGCTCACTTCGCTCAGGTTGGCCACCCGCAGCAACAGTTCGTCGTGCACGCTTGCCGGCAGCAGGGACAGCACCGCCGCCGCCGAGTCCGGCGGCAGGAAGGCCAGGATCACCGCCTGCATCTGGGGATGCTCCTGCTGCAGGAAGCGCGCCAGCACCTCGGGCTGCACCCATTGCAGCCGCTGGATCTCCTGGCGGACCTGATCCCCGTACATGGAGTCGAGCAGGCCCCGGGCCAGCTTTTCGCCCAGGGCCAGGTCCAGGGTTCGTTCCAGGTACTCCCGGGAGGCGGAATTGATGCCGCTCTGCTGGCGGAACAGGTCGAAAAACTCCTGCAGGGTGCCCTTGGCGGAGTCGGCCGACACGCCCGACAACCTGGCCATGGCCGCCGTCACCTTGCGCACATCGTCCCGGTCCAGCCGCTGCAGCACCCGGGCGGCGGCGGCCTCGCCCATGCTGAGCAGCAGCACGGCGGCCTTTTCCATTTCATCCAGCGCCATGGCCGTCTGTTGCTCAGTCATGATCTTTAATCCAGTGTTTGATGACTTCCGCCACCCGATCGGTTTCCCGCTCGGCCAGGATCTGCAGGTGGGCCACCTGCACCTTCAGTTCGCTGCCGGGGGGCGGCAGCTGCCACTCCCGCTCATCCATCTCCCAGGGCAGCAGGGTATGGGGACCGGCCTTGCCGGGCGAGGACGATTCCTGCCCCGCCACCGCCAGCCGGCCCGGTTCCCGGGACAGGGCCGGGGCGGGCGCCCCCGCCACCAGGGCGTCCTCGTCCCGCCTGGCCGCCGCCAGCTGGCGACCGTTGAGGTGGCGCACCAGCGGCCGTACCCCGAACAGCAACAGGGCCAGCAGCATCAGGCCGGCGGCCAGGTAGCGGGCATAGTCCTGCCATTCGGGGCTCTGCCACCATTGGGGCTCGGGCGGAAACTCGGTCAGCACCGCCTGGGGGGTGAAGTCGAAGCTGGTCAGGGCGAACTGGTCGCCCCGCGCCCCATTGAAGCCCACGGCTCCCTGCACCATCTGTCCCAGTTGCTCCAGCTGCGCCTGCTGCCAGCCGCCTTCCGGCGCCACCCCATTGTTCAGCAGCACCGACACGCTGAGCTGGCTGAGCCGGCCGGTCTGGTAGCGGGTATGCACCACGGAGCGGCCACTCTCGAACTGGCGCTGGAATTCACGCCGTTCCCGCAGGTTCTGGTTCGGTTGCTTGTCGCCCTCGGCGTCCTCCCCGGTCTGGGGCGGCACATTGGCCAGGGCGCCGGGAATGCCCAGGCCCAGGCTGTCCTGGCTGTTGTTTTCGCTGCCGCTCTCCCGCAGCAGCACCGGGCTCTGGTCCAGGGTTTCCCGGGTTTCCTCGACCGCGTTGAAATCCAGCTCGGCGGTGACCTTCACCCGGAAATTGTTGGCCCCCAGCACCGGATAGAGCATGTCCCGGGCGCGCTGGGTCAGTTGCTGCTCCAGCTGGCGGGTAAGCTCCACCTGGCGCAGGCTCAGGCCCCGGCTGAGGCCGTCGGCGGCCAGGTGGTCGCTCAGCAGCTGACCGCCCTGGTCGATCACCGACACCTTGTTGTTTTCCATGCCCGGCACGCTGCCGGCCACCAGGTTGACGATGCCCTCCACCTGGCTCGGATCCGGCTGCCGGCCGGGGATGATGTCCAGCATCACGGACGCGGTCGGGGTCTGCTCGGCCCGGCCGATAAAGAGGGTGCGCTCGGGTACCGCCAGGTGCACCCGGGCGTTGCGCACCCAATCCAGCGCCATGATGGTGCGGGCCAGCTCACCTTCGAGGGCATGGCGATAGCGGCGGGTTTCCATAAACTGGCTGGTGCCCAGGCCGGTATGCTGGGCCAGGCCGTCCAGGCCGGTCGGCAGCACCGCCTTGATACCGCGGGAGGCCAGCAGCATGCGGGCCTGGCCCAGCAGCCCCGGCTCCACCAGTATCTCCCCGCTCTGGGGGTCGAGGCGAAAGTCTATCTTGCCCGCCTCCAGGGCCTCGACGATGCTGCCCTTGTCGTAGAGTTCCTGCTTGCCGTACAGGGGCACATAGCTGCGTCCCGACTGCCACAGCAGCCCTACCACCGCCACGGCGATCACCGAGGCCAGCAGGCTGAGCAGCAGCACCTGCCGATGGTGGCGGGACAGCCCCTGCCAGCGGGACCAGCCCTGGCCCAGGGAGGCCTTGAGCTGCCGGCCCGCGGCCAGGCCGGGGTTGTTGATGGATTGCACTTCGGCCATGGAGTCTCCTTACAGCGGCATGCGCATGATGTCGTCGAAGGCGGTCGTCAGCTTGTTCCTGATCTGCACCAGGGCGGAGAAGCTGAGCCCGGCCTTCTGGCTGGCGAGCATGGCGCCCACCAGGTCGTCGCTGGCGCCGGTCTCCACCGCCGTCATCAGCCGGGCCGACTGCACCTGCTCGGCATTGATGCCGCGCACCGACTGCTTCATCAAGTCGGTAAAGGAGCCCTGCTCCACCGCCGGTGCGATGTCGCCGCCGGCGGCGCGTTGCTGCAGTTGCGTCATCCGCACCAGCATCGCCTGTTGTTCTGTCTGGAGTGAGATATTCATCAAGGTCAGGCCCCTACGGCTCGGTCGATATCGATGCCCTGCTCACGCATGGCGGCAAGTTTGTAACGCAGCGCCCGGGTGGTCAGCCCCAGGGCTTCGGCGGTGCGGGAACGGTGTCCGCTGTGCTGGCGCAAGATCTGCAGCACATAGTCGAACTCGGCGCGCTGGCGGCTGGCCTGCAGCCCCTCGCCCCGCTCCCCGCCATCAGTGCAGGGCGCCGCGCCGAAGGACGACGGAGAAGGCCGGCGCGTACCTTCCGGCAGCATCAGATCCGCTACGTCGATGATGGCGCCCCGGGCCAGGATCAGCGCCCGCTGGATGACATTTTCCAGCTCCCGGATATTGCCGGGCCAGCCGTAGTCGAGCAGGGCCCGCTCCGCTTGCTGGCTCAGGCGGAAAGCCTCTCCCCGGCCGTAACGGGCCAGGAAATGCTGGGCCAGGGGCAGTATGTCCTCGATGCGTTCCCTGAGCGGCGGCCAGCACAGGGGCAGCACGTCCAGCCGGTAGAACAGGTCTTCCCGGAACTGGCCGGCCGCCACCGCCTCCCGCAGATCCCGGTTGCTGGCGGCGACGATGCGCACGTCCAGGCGGATCTTCTGGTGGCTGCCGAGCCGCTCCACTTCCTTCTCCTGCAACACCCGCAGCAGCTTGGCCTGCAGGCCGAGGGGCATTTCCGAGATCTCGTCCAGCAGCAGGGTGCCGCCGTTGGCCAGCTCGAACTTGCCCGGCTGCGCCTGGGCGGCCCCGGTGAAGGCACCCTTGCTGTGGCCGAACAGCACCGCCTCCAGCATGGTCTCGGGAATGGCGGCGCAGTTGACCGCCACAAAGGGGCCCGCCGCCCGGTCGGAAACCTGATGCACATATTGCGCCAGGCATTCCTTGCCGGTGCCCGACTCGCCGCCGATCAGCACCGCCGCCTGGGTCTGGGCCGCCCGGTAGGCCAGTTGCAGCACCTGCAGGCCGGCACGCGAACGCACCACCATGTTGCCGGTGCTCCGCCGCAGGGCCAGGCTCTGCCCCAACACCCGCAGCAGCTGGCTGGGCTGGTAGGGCTTGAGCACATAATCGCTCGCCCCGGCGCGCAGGGCTTCCCCGGCCAGGGCGCTTTCCCCGTGTTCCACCATGGCCATGATCACCGCCTGGGGAAAGCGGCTGACGGCGGTGCGGATCGACTCGAGAAAACCGGCGCCGATGTCGCTGTCGACCAGGATCACCCCGGGCTGTTCTCCCCCGGTCCGGCCCAGCCCGGCCATCGCCTCGACCCGGTATCCCGCCGAGAGCAAAGCGCCGTAACACAGATCGGACACACCGGCCCGGGACACCAGCCACAGCAGTGTCGACGATGCAGATTCCCCTCTCATGATGCCTGTTCCTCCTTGATGATCCGGATAACGACCCGCCGGTTCTGGTAGCGCCCGGCCGAGGTATCGTTCGTGGCCAGGGGGGAGGCGGCGCCATAGGCCCTGACCTCCACCGCCAGGGCCGGCAATTGCCGGCGCAGCAGCTCGGCCACCTGCTCGCCCCGCTCCCGGGACAGGCGCAGGTTGAGCTCGGGATGGCCGCTGCTGTCGGTAAAGGACTCGACCAGGATGCCGCGGACGCCGGGCTCCGCCGCCAGGCGGCCGGCCAGGGCCGAGAGTCCTTGCCGCTGGCCGGCGCTCAGGCCGCGCACACCGGCGTGGAAATGAAGGGTCAGGCCGTTGCCGTCGCGGCCGGGTTCGGCCGCGGCCTCGCCCCGGCACAGGCGGAACTGGCTGTAGGCCTGCTGGAAATGGACGCTGGGCATCACGAAACGGCGCCGGCTGCCCGGCTCGCGGATCTCCAGCCAGCGGCCGTTGGCCATGGCGCCGAGCACCCCGGGGATGCCCTGGTGGTAATGCAGTTGCTGCCGCTGCCATTGGCCGGACGCGACCGGCTCGGCATCGCCCTGCTGCCAGGGCGCGGGGATCAGGGCCAGCTCGGCGCCACCGCCCTGAATGCCGGCCTGCTGCCACTCGAGTTCGAAGCGTACGCCACGGCCTGGCTCGGCAACGAACCGGGCCAAGGCCACCCTGTCTATCTGGTGTTCCATCACACAACGGGAGGCATTGCCAGAGGCACGCCAAGCGGCCCTGTCCATGGCGGTTGCGTATTCCTGCGCCATGAGGGAGCCGCTCAACAAAACACCCAGGCCAAACATGCCCTGCAGTTTTGTAAGCTTGTTCATATTCCGTCTTTTGAGAGTGTGTACCGGCACTTCCCGCCGGTCAGGCCACTGGCCAGTTTTTTATTGTGTACGGCTGAGAAAGGTAATACAGGCGGGCCCCTGAGGGCCTGGAGGGAAATCCCTGCCTTGGCAACCCCGCTATCCTAGGATTCACATCCCTTAGACCGGAGGCTTTGCGTCCTGACCTTTCGGCCAGTTTGCCCTTGTCATCAGCAATCGATTTAGTGCGACAATAGTTGACTAAAAAAAACGACGTAATTCAACAACAAAAGTGTGTTTTTTCCGTTGATGTGGGACTGGCATCGCATCCTGCTCAAGATACCGCCAGTCCTCCTACCAGACAGCCTTGCCTAAATCCGGCGCGGCTCAGCCCAGGGTGCCGACCACGTCGATCTGGATATGCTCGGGCACCTCGTTGTAGGACAGCACCTTCAGGCTCCTGGCGAAAACGGCGCCGTAGCGCGCCAGCAAGGGCCTGAGCTGGGGCATGACCAGCAACACCGGCGGCACGCCCTGGGCCTGCAGGGCTTCCCCCACCGCGGGCATTTTCTGCTGCAGCTGCGACAGCAGGGCCGGCTCGACCGGGAAGCTGTCGATGCTGGCCTTGGCGTTTTGCTGCTGGGCCTGGTTGAGGGCCTGCAGCAGGGTCTGCTCCAGCCCGTCCGCCAGGGTGAAGGCAGTCAACACACCGCGTTCCCCCATGATCTGGCGCACTATCACCCGCTTCAGGGCACAGCGCACGTCCGCCGCCAGCAACACCGGATCCTTGGTGATCTCGGCTCCCTCGACCAGGGCGGTGGCGATGGTGTTGATATCCGCCAGGCTCACCTGCTCCTTCAGCAGGTAGCGGTAGACCTTGAGCAGCAGGATGGGCGGCAGCGCCTCGGCCAGGGTGTCGGCCAGCCTGGGCGACTGCTGCTGCAGCCGCTCCCCCAGTTTGACCACGTCGTCCAGCACCAGCAGCTCGGACAGGTGCTCCCGCATCAGCTTGCTGAGGTGGGTGGCCACCACGGTCGCGGCATCCACCACCGCATAGCCCAGGTTGAGCGCCTTGGGCTTGCTGGCCGCGTCTATCCATACCGCCGGCATGCCGTAGGCCGGCTCGTGGGTGAGTTCACCGTCGATCTCGCCGTAGATCTGGCCCTTGTTGATGGCCAGCATCCGCTCGCCGTCGGCGCTGCCGCTCGCCATCACCACGCCGCCGAGCTTGATGCGGTATTCCTGGGGCGCCAGTTGCAGGTTGTCGCGCACCCGCACCTCGGGCAGCAGGAAGCCGGCCTGCTCCGACAGGGTCTTGCGCACCCCGCGGATCCGTCCCAGCAAGGGCGCACCCTGCTGCTCGTCCACCAGGCCGACCAGGCGGTAGCCCAGCTCCAGGGTCAGCAGATCCACCCGGGGCAGATCCTGCCAGGCCAGGGCCTGGACCGACTCCTGCTCCTGGGAGAGCAGGGCCTCGGCCTGCTCCAGAGGCGTGCTCTCGGGCCCCTGCCGTTGCAGCTGCCAGGCCACATAGCCCAGCACGGCGGCGAACAGCAGGAACACCAGGGTCGGCATGCCGGGCACCAGGCCGAGGATCAGCATGACGGCGGCGGCGGTGTACACCACCCGCGGCGACGCCAGCAGCTGCTGGCCCACCTGGCTCGACATCTCGGCCTCGTCGTTGACCCGGGTGACGATGATGGCGGCGGCGGTGGCCAGCAGCAGCGAGGGGATCTGGGCCACCAGGCCGTCACCGATGGTGAGCAGGGCGAAGCGCTGGAAGGCCTCGCCGGCGCCGAGCTCGTGCTGGAACATGCCGATCAGGAAGCCGCCCAGCAGGTTGATGAACAGGATCAGCAGGCCGGCGATGGCGTCGCCGCGCACGAACTTGGAGGCGCCGTCCATGGAGCCGTAGAAGTCGGCCTCCCGCGCCACTTCCTGCCGGCGCTGCTTGGCCTGGTGCTGATCCAGGGCGCCGGCGTTGAGATCCGCGTCGATCGCCATCTGCTTGCCGGGCAGGGCGTCCAGGGTGAAACGGGCCGCCACCTCGGAGATGCGCTCGCCGCCCTTGGTGATCACCACGAAGTTGATGATCATCAGGATCACGAACACCACCATGCCCACCACATAGTTGCCGCCGATCACCACCTCGCCGAAGGCCTGGATCACCTTGCCCGCCGCGTCCCCGCCCTCGTGGCCGGTGAGCAGCACCACCCGGGTCGAGGCCACGTTCAGGGTCAGCCGCATCAGGGTGGCCACCAGCAGCACGGTGGGGAACACCGAGAAGTCCAGCGGCCGGCGGGCCGAGACCGCCACCAGCAGCACCAGGATCGCCAGCACTATGTTGAAGGTAAAGAGGGCGTCCAGCAGCCAGGGCGGCAACGGCAGTATCACCATGGCCAGCACCGCTATCAGCAGCAGGGGAACTCCCATATAAGGATGGCTAAGGCCTCTCCAGTTCACGCTTCACCTCATTGTCGTCGGTATTGTTGCGGTATCTTGAATTCGGGCAGCCGGCCGGGGGCCTTGCCCCGCCCTTCCCGCCAGGCCCGCAGTTGCAGCACATAGGTCAGCACATAGGCCACGGCGCTGTAGAGGCCGGCGGGCACCTGCTGATCCACCCGGGTGGAATAGTACAGGGCCCGGGTCAGGGCCGGGACACTGATCACCTCCTTCTGGTGCAGCCGGGCCAACTCCCGGATCCGCGCCGCCAGCTCGTCGCTGCCCTTGGCGATCACGAAGGGCGCCTCGGCCCGCTTGGGATCGTATTTCAGGGCCACGGCGTAATGGGTGGGGTTGACCACCACCACGTCCGCCTCGGGCAGCCGCCGATCGATGCGGCCCCGGGCCATCTGGAACTGGATCTGGCGGATGCGCTGCTTGACCTCGGGCCGGCCCTCGGTGTTCTTCTGCTCGTCCTTTACCTCCTGCCGGGTCATCTTCAGCTTTTTGGTGGTGGACCACTTCTGGAAGGGCACGTCGATGAGCGCGATCACCGCCAGCGCCAGGCACAGCAGCAGCACCGCCAGCACCAGCAGCGCCAGGCCCTGGCCGAAACCGGTGTAGAGCGGCTGACGCCCGAGGAACAGCAGCCGCTCCCAGTTGTAGTAGAGGGTGGCGCCCAGGGTGGCACCCAGCAGGCCGACCTTGAGCACCGCCTTGAACAGCTCGACCAGGGCATGGCTGGAGAACATCCGCTTCAGGCCGGCCAGGGGGTTGAGCCGCTCCAGCTTGGGCTTGACGCTGCCCCAGGCCAGCAGCAGGCCGCCCGGCACCAGGCCGGAGAGCACCAGCAGCACCGATATGGTCAGGAAGAAGGGCAGCAGGGCCCGGAGGCTTTCCATCAGCGCCTGGTACAGGTAGGCCAGCATCAGTTCCGGCTCGCGGCTGGCCTCGGCGGGCAGCTCCATGGCCAGGACGAAGAGCCGCTTGAAAAAGTCCCCCAGGGCCGCGGCCTGCCACCACAGCAGCAGGCCGCCCAGCAGCAGCAACACCACCGTATTCAGATCCTTGGAGCGGGCCACCTGGCCCTCGCGCCGCGCCTTGCGCCGCTTCTGCTCCGTGGGCTGCTCCGTCTTGTCCTGGGCCGACTGCTGCTCCGCCATGCCTCAGCGACTCCAGTGGCGCATCAGGTCGAACACCTCCTGGCTGAACTCCAGGTAGCGCTGAGGGATGTTGGCCAGCATCAGCAGCAGGGACGCCAGCCCCAGCATCATGCTCATGGGAAAGCCCAGGGCGAAGATGTTGAGGGACGGCGCGCTGCGGTTCATCACCCCGAAGGTGATGTTGACCAGCAGCATGGCGATCACCGCCGGCAGCGCCAGGATCAGGGCGGCGCCGAACATCCAGCCGAACAGCCGGCTCAGCAGTTCCAGATCCAGGCGATAGAGGCTGTGGCCGGCGGGCCAGGTACGGAAGCTCTCCACTATGATGTCCAGCGCCAGCAGGTGGCCGTTCCAGGCCAGGAACAGCAGGGCCGCGAACAGCCACAGCAACTGGCCCAGCAGGGGCGCCGAGCCGCCGTTGACCGGATCGTTCATCACCGCCATGGCCAGGCCCATCTGCATCGACAGTATCTGGCCGGCCATGGTCACCAGGGTGAACAGCATCTGCAGCATCAGCGCCAGCAGCACCCCGAACAGTATCTGCTCCAGGGTCAGGACGGCGGCGCCAAAGGAAAAGGGATCCACGGCCGGCCCGGGGGGCAGCAGCGGAAACAGCAGCAGGCTGATCAGGAAGGCGAACAGCAGCCGCACCAGGGGACTCAGGTGGCCATCGCCAAACAGGGGCAGCACCCAGAAAAAGGCGGCCAGCCGGCAGAAGGGCCACCAGCCCTTGCCCAGCCAGGCCATCAGCTCCGGCGTGGTCAGGCTGACCAGGGGGCTCATCCAATGGTCCCCGGTATCATCAGGAACAGCTGATCGAACAGCTCCATCACCTGGCGCAACAGCCAGTGGCCGGCGAACACCAGCATCAGGAGGGTGATCAGCAGCCGGGGAAAGAAGCTGAGGGTCTGCTCCTGGATCTGGGTGGCCGACTGGATGATGCTGACCACCAGGCCCACCACCATGCCCGGTATGATCAGCACGCTGACCATGGCGATGATGGTCAGCACCGCCTGGCCGATAAGATCGACGGTCTGCTCCGGTGTCACCTAGCCTCCAAAGCTGCGCGCCAGGGTGCCGACCGTCATCGACCAGCCGTCCACCAGCACGAACAGCATCAGCTTGAAGGGCAGCGAGATCACCAGGGGCGACAGCATCATCATGCCCATGGCCATCAGCACGCTGGCCACCACCAGATCGATCACCAGGAAAGGAATAAACAGCATAAAGCCTATCTGGAAGGCGGTTTTCAGCTCGCTCAGCACGAAGGCCGGGATCAGCACGTCGAAAGGCACCTGCCGGGGTTCGAGACTCACATCCTCTTCGGCGATGCGCAGTATCTGCTCCAGATCCGTTTCCCGGGTCTGGGCCAGCATGAACTGTTGCAGCGGCGCCTTGGCCGTCACCAGCGCCTGCTCGAAGCCGATGGCGCCCTGATCGTAGGGCACGAAGGCGTTGTGGTAGATGTCCTGCCACACCGGTCGCATGATCAGCAGGGTCAGGGCCAGGGCGATGCCGATCAGCACCCGGTTGGGCGGGCTCTGCTGCAGGCCGAGCGCCTGCCGCAACACCGCCAGCACCACTATGATGCGGGTGAAGCTGGTCAGCATCAGCAGAAAGGCCGGCAGCAGCCCCAGGGCCGTCATCAGCAGCAGTATCTGGAGCTTGATGCTGTACTCGGCCTCGCCGTCCGGACCCATCACCGACAACAGGGGAATGTCGGCCAGGGCCGCCGCCGGCAGCAGCAGGGCCGCCAGCCCCCAATACACCTTAAGCTTCATCTTGCCGGTCTTTCGCCGCCTGCTGGTGGAGGATGCGGGTCAGGCGCACGCCGTAACGGCCGTTGGCCACCACCACCTCGCCCTGGGCCAGCAGGGTGCCGTTGACCCGCACGTCCAGGGGCTCGCCGGCCAGCTTGTTCAGCTCGATCACCGCCCCTTCGCCGGCTTTCATCAGCTCGCCCAGGCTGATCTCGGCACTGGCGACCTCCAACGACACCTTCACCGGCAGTTGCTGAAAATAGCCCAGATCCCGGCTGCCCGACTCCTTGACCTCGGGCTCGGCCACGTCCTGGAACAGGCTGTCCAGGCCATCGCCCAGCAGCAGGCCCTCATCCATTTGTTTTTCCATCATCAACCTCGATGTTCAATCAATAAATCCGTGGCTGGCAAACACCAGCATGCCCTGCTGCTCGGCCACCCGGCCCTTGAGCAGCGGCTGCTCGCCCACCCGGGCGGTCGCCTCGTGGAACAGGGAGATGGGCAGTATGTCCCCTTCCTTCAGGCCGGCCAGCTCCCCCAGGCTCAGCTCGCACTCGGCCAGGGGGATGCTGAGGCGGGTCTTCAACTGGGGCAGCATCTCCCTCAGCGCCTCGGCCAGCTCCAGCCGGCGGACCTCGATAAGATCCGGGTTTTCCGCCGGCGCGGCCAGGGCCGGCAGCAGCAGGTACCAGCGCATCTGCCGGCCGTGCAGGGAGAGTTCCACCTCGACCAGGGTGGCCGGTGGCTCGCACTGGGCCAGGGGGAGCATGCGTCCTCCGCTCAGGGTGCCACCCGGTACCAGCTGGGTCAGCAGATCCTGGCCGAACAGGGACAGCAGGCTGAGCCCCAGCCGCCGTTCGGTTTCCGATACCGGGCGCCGGGGCGGCGCCGGCTGGTCCCCCGGCCGGCCGCCGAAGGTCATCTCCGCCAGCTGGTAGAGATAGGCATGCTCCATCACCAGGGCCGGCCCCGGCATCATGGCGCCATCCCGTTCGCCGTCGCCGGCAAAACAAAGCAACACGGCGCCCTGTTCGGCGACGGGCAAGGAGGGGAGGAAACGCAGCGACAGGGACAGCTCGGTGCTGTACAGCATGGCTTCCAGCCTGCCGCGCCAGGCATTCTTCCTGGCCTCCAGGCACAGTTTCACCTGCCGTTGCTGTTGCAGCGCCGGCTCCTGATCGCGGAAAAAATCGTAGCGGGGAAACTGGACGTCCGGCGCCGCCAGATGGACCCTGGCGCCGGCGGTGGATGTATTTTTCGGCGGCCTCTCTCTCACGACAACTTACCTCCGGTGAGACCCTGGGGTCTGCTCTGAAAAAACCTGAACATGCCGACATCGGCGGCAAATGGCCGGGCTTCGGCCGCAATGACCAAATTCCCGCCCCACCGGGGGAGCACGACGGCCCCGCCGGCAACCGGCACGACATGAGTAATAACGGCCGCCAGGCCTCGAAACTTGAATCATTCCGCTGATTTTTTGCCGTTTCCCATCATGGGATTTTCATATGGGGCGGCTATGATAGGCACTCGGATGCGAATTGACGACTTAATTTTATGTTTCAGGTGTTTTGGCAGTTCTTTAAGCTCGGCTGGGTCAGCTTCGGCGGCCCGGCCGCCCATATCGGTTATTTTCAGCGCCATTTCGTGCAACAACTCGGCTGGATCCCGCAGGATCGCTTCGCCTCCACCCTCGCCCTGTGCCAGTTCCTGCCCGGGCCGGCCTCCAGCCAGCTGGGCTTCGCCATCGGCTACCAGCGCGCCGGCCTGGGCGGCGCCGTCGCCGCCTTTATCGGCTTCACCCTGCCCTCCTTCCTGCTGATGCTGGGCCTGGCCCTGGCCGGCCAGGCCTGGGCCAGCCAGCCCGCTGCCCTGGCGGCGATCGCCGGCCTCAAGCTGTTCGCCCTGGTGGTGGTGGCCGACGCCGTGCTGACCATGGCCGGCCAGTTCTGCCGCCAGCGGCTGACCCTGGCGCTGGCGGTGGGCACCGCCGCCCTGCTGTGGCTGATGCCCAGCCTGCTTGCCCAGTTCACCGCCCTGCTGGCGGCGGCCCTGGTCGGCGCCCTGTGGCTCCAAAAAACCGGCGGGGACAGCCACCGCAAAATAGGCCCCAACTGGCCCTTTCTGTTGCTGTTCGCCGGCCTCTTCCTGCTGCCCTGGCTGCTGCATTTGGACGGCACCGCCCGGATCTTCGCCGACTTCTACCAGGCCGGCAGCCTGGTGTTCGGCGGCGGCCATGTGGTGCTGCCGCTGCTGCAGGGGCTGCTGGGCGAGCGGATAAGCAGTGAGGCCTTCCTCACCGGCTACGCCGCCGCCCAGGCCATGCCCGGACCCATGTTCACCCTGGCCACCTTTCTGGGTGCCGAGCTGTGGCCGGCATCACCGGTGCTGGGCGCCCTGGTGGCCACCTTCGGGGTCTTCCTGCCCGGCTTCCTGCTGCTGCTGGCACTGCAACACGGCTGGCAGGCATTGGCGGCCCGGCCGCTGATGGCCGGCGCCGTCACCGGCATCAACGCCGCCGTGGTGGGCTTGCTGCTGGCGGCGCTGTACCAGCCGGTGTTCGTCAGCAGCGTCACCGGCGCCCCGGCCCTGGCCGCCGCCGCCCTGGGGCTGCTGGCCCTGCGGGTGTTCAAGTGCCCGCTGCTGGTGCTGATCCCGGCCTTTATGCTGCTGGGCTTCTGGCTGTAGCCGCCCGGCTCACAGCTTCACCCTTTTCAGGCGCAGGGCGTTGCCCACCACGAAGACGCTGGACAGGGCCATGGCGCCCGCCGCCACCATGGGCGACAGCAGCAGGCCCAGCGCCGGGTAGAGGGCACCCGCCGCCAGCGGGATCAGGCTGGCGTTGTAGGCGAAGGCCCAGAACAGGTTCTGGCGGATATTGCGCAGGGTGGCCCGGCTGATGGCCAGGGCATTGGGCACGGCGCGCAGATCCCCGCCCATCAGCACCACCTCCGCCGCCTCGATGGCGATATCGGTGCCGGTGCCGATGGCGATGCCCACTTCCGCTTCGGCCAGGGCCGGGGCGTCGTTGATGCCGTCGCCCACAAAGGCCACGGCCCCAAAGCGCGCGCGCAATGCCTGCAACGCCGCCACCTTGCCGTCCGGCATCACCTCGGCCACCACCTCGTCGATGCCGAGCTCGGCGGCGATGGCTTCGGCGGTGCGCCTGTTGTCGCCGGTGATCATGGCGACCTTCAATCCCAGCCGGTGCAGGGCGGCGATGGCCTCGGGCGTCCCCTCCTTGATCGGATCCGCCACTGCCATGACCGCCGCCAGGCGACCGTCGACCACCACGTAGAGCGGGCTCTTGCCGGCCGAGGCCAGGGCGGCGGCGGCCTCGCTCACCTCGTCCAGGCTCAGCCCCAGCTGTGTCAGGTAGCGATCGGCCCCCACCTGCAGCCGCCGGCCGGCAACCATGGCGGACACCCCCAGCCCCGGCAGCGCCTCGAACCCTTGCGGCTCGACCAGGGCCAGGCCCCGCTCTTCGGCCGCCCGGACGATGGCCTCGGCGATGGGGTGCTCGGACTGCCGTTCCACCGCCGCCACCAGGGCCAGCACCTCGGCCTCGTCGAAGCCCGGCCGCATCAACAGATCGGTCAGCTCCGGCCGGCCCCGGGTCAGGGTACCGGTCTTGTCCAGGGCGATGACGCTCGCCTCGCGCAGGCTTTGCAGCGCCTGGCCCTTGCGAAACAGTATGCCCATGTCGGCGGCCCGGCCGGTGCCGACCATGATGGAGGTGGGCGTGGCCAGGCCCATGGCGCAGGGGCAGGCGATGATCAGCACCGCCACGCCGTTGACCAGGGCGAAGGTGAGCGCGGGCTCGGGCCCCAGCCACAGCCAGACCAGGAAGGTCAGCACCGCCACCGTCATCACCACCGGCACGAACACGGCGGTAACCCTGTCCACCAGCGCCTGGATCGGCAGCTTGGCGCCCTGGGCCTGCTCCACCATGCGGATGATCTGGGCCAGCAGGGTATCGGCGCCCACCTTGACGGCCTCGAAGCCGAGCGCGCCGTTCTTGTTGACGGTGCCGCCCACCACCTCGTCCCCCGCCTGCTTGGCCACCGGCACCGGCTCGCCGGTGAGCATGGACTCGTCCACGTAGGAGCTGCCCTCGAGCACCCGCCCGTCCACCGGGATCCGTTCCCCCGGGCGCACCTGCACCCTGTCCCCCACCCGCACCTCGGCCAGGGGGACTTCCCGCCATTCCTCCCCGCGCCGCACCCGGGCGGTCTTGACCTGCAGGCTCAGCAGCCGGGCGATGGCCTCGCCGGTGCGCCCCTTGGCCCTCGCCTCCAGGTAGCGGCCGAGCAGGATCAGCGTCACGATCACCGCCGCCGCCTCGTAGTAGACATGGCGGCTGCCCGCCGGCAGCCAGTGGCCGGCGAAGGTGGCCACCACCGAAAACCCCCAGGCGGCCAGGGTGCCCAGGGCCACCAGGGAGTTCATGTCCGGCGCGCCGCGCACCAGGGCAGGCAGCCCCTTCTGCAGAAAGCGCAGGCCGGGGCCGAACAGCACCAGGCTGGTGAGCACGAACTGGACTCCCCAGTTGAGCGGCCGGCCCAGGGTCTGCTCAAGCCAGTGGTGCATGCCGGGCACGAAATGGGCGCCCATCTCCAGCACGAACACCGGCAGGGTCAGCACCGCCGCCAGCCAGAAGGCCCGCTTGAGAACAAGTTGTTCCCGCTCCCGCCGCTGGCTGTCGTCTTCCCGCTCGGCGGACAGGGGAACGGCGTCGTAGCCGGCCCGGCGGATGGCCTCGACCAGGCTGGCCGCGTCCTGGTTGCCGGCCAGTACCTCCACCCGGGCCTGCTCGGCGGCCAGGTTGACGCTGGCCGACAAGACCCCGGGCAGACCGGCGAGCGCCTTCTCTACCCGCCCCACGCAGGAGGCACAGCTCATGCCGATGATGGCAAGCTCCAGTTGCTCGGTACGGCTGTGGTAGCCGGCTTTTTCCAGGGCAGCGACCAGGGTCGCGGGGGCGACCTCCCGGTCCAGGATGAGTTCGGCGCTTTCCGAGGCCAGGTTGACCGAGGCCGACTGCACCCCGGGTGTGGCAAGCAGCGCCTTTTCCACCCGTCGCACGCAGGAAGCGCAGGTCATGCCTGCAATCGGCAACCTGAGGCGATGCTCGTCAAGAAAAGCGGTTTGAGGTAATGCGGTCATGATGGAATTCCTCGGTTTGACATTATGGGCTGACTATCAGGCTTACCATCATGGGAAGGTCAAGCGTAAAGAGGCATTTTTTTCAACGGCTCACTCCCGGCCGTTGTCTGCCCTCGCCGGAGCGGCCCGCGCCGTCCTTCCTGAGCGGATCAACAGCAGCACCAGGGTCAACAGCAACCCCACCATGATAGGCCACAGCAGGCTCCAGGCGTGCCTCAGGCCCGTTTCGCCGAAGGTCATGGGGGGTAGTTCCGCCGTGGCCCGCCAGGGCAGCCACCAGAACAGCACCAGGCTGACCAGGGTCAGGCCGCCCCAGCCCGCCAGCATCCAGGGGGAATGGCGCCCGCTCTTGGTCTCTCCCTGCAGGCACCACAGAAAGCGCATCACCACCAGGGTGGTGGCCAGGGCGCCGGCACTCATCAGCGCCGGCAGCAGGGCCGCCAGCCCGACACCCGGTAAATCCGGCACCAGCACCGACTTCATCGCCAGCTTGGCCACGGCCCCGCTGGTCAGGGGCAGGCCCGCCAGGGACAGCCCCGGCAACGCCACCAGCCCCCACCACAACGCCTGCCCGCCCCGGTGCGCGGGGCGAGCCAGACCGGTGGCAAGAAAGAGGGCGCCCTTGGCCAGGCCGTGGTGCAGGGCATAGAGGCCGATCACCGGTACCATGACCGCCGCCTCGCCCGGGGCCGCCACGGCGGCCCCCACCAGCAAGGTCATCAGCCCCATCTGGCTGATGCTGGAATAGGCCAGTATGGTCTTGGGCTCCCGCTGCATCAACCCCAGCAGGGCGCCGCCGAGGGCGCCGACCGCTCCCGCCAGCACCAGCCCCTGGCCAAGCCACTCCTGGCCGGGCAATCCCAGGGGCAGCAGCAGCACCCAACCCAGCAGCCCGGCCTTGATCATGGCCCCGCTGAGCACGGCGCTGGCGGGAGTCGGTGCCACCGGATGGGCCAGGGGCAGCCAGAAATGCAGCAGCGGCAGGCCGGCCTTGACCCCGAAGCCCAGCAGCAGCAACAGGAAGATGATCCCACCCCCGTCACCGGCCGCCACGGCGGGGGCCAGTTCGGCCAGCATCATGCCGCCCGCCCGCTGGGCCGCCAGCAGCAGCCCGGCCAGCAGCAGCATCTCCCCCAGCAGCGCCATCACCAGGTAGACCTTGCCGGCAAACAGCGCCCTCGAGGTCTGGTCGTGGATCACCAGGCCGTAGGCGGCAAAGGTCATCAGCGCGAAGAAGGAGTAGAAACTCGCCAGATCCAGCGACACCATCAGGCCCAGGTTGCCGGTGAGCGTCAGGGCCCACAGCAGGTAAAAGCGGCGGCGGCGTCGCTTCAGGTAGCCCGCCGCGTAGAGCCCGGCCGCCAGCCACAAAGTCGCCGCCGCCAGCAGCAGCAGGCGGCGCAGGTCGTCCAGCCCCCAGAGGGCACCGGTCAGCAGATAGGGCAGGGAAAGCGAAAAGGGCCCCTCGTAGGCCAGGGCCAGCAGCAACCCTGGCAGCGGCATCAGCACCAGTCCCAACCGCCAGGAATAACCGCTCCTGGCCAGGGCGGCCAGCGGCAGCAGGCCCAGGGGCAGCAGCACGGTCAGCAGCAGCAGGGCGGTCATGGCAGGTACTCCCGCAGGGCGATGAGGCGCGCCCAGCTGAGGGGGCTGAAAGGCGCCGCCGCCAGCACCCCGGCCAGCACGGTGAACAGGGCGGTGCACAGGGCCGGCCACAACAGCCAGCCGCTGGTCTCCAGCCGGCCTCGGCCCCGATCCCGGGGCCAGTAGGTGGGTTCGGGACGAAACCATAGCCGGTGCACTATCGGCAGGAAATAGGCGGCATTGAGCAGGCTGCTGGCGATCAGCACCGGCAGCACCCAGGCCATGTCCGCCGCCAGCGCCCCCGAGCCCAGCATCCACTTGGTGATGAAGCCCGCCAGGGGCGGCGCCCCCATCATGCCGAAGGCGCCGATGGTAAAGGCGATGCTGGTACCGGGCATGCGCCGCCCGGCGCCGTCGAGCTGATCGACACGGGTCACCCCCAGGGTTTCCGCGTAGTTGCCGGCGCAGAAGAACAGGGTCACCTTCATGATGCCCTGGTGCAGCAGGTGGACCAGGCCGCCGACGGTGCCCACGGGGCCGAACAGGGCCACGCCCAGTATGATGTAGGACACCTGGCTGACGGTGGAAAAGGCCAGCCGCCGCTTGAGGTTTTGCTGGACCAGGGCCCGCAGCGAGCCGTACAGCACGGTAAAGGCGGTCAGCCAGGCCAGGGGCTGCAACAGCCCCAGCAACTGGGTGAACTCGATACCGTAGATATCGTAGACCACCCGCACTATGCCGAAGGCGCCGGCCTTGACCACCGCCACCGCGTGCAGCAGGGCGCTGACCGGCGCCGGCGCCACCATGGCCCTGGGCAGCCAGCCGTGGAAGGGAAAGATCGCCGCCTTCACCGCCAGGCCGGCGATCAGCAACGCAAAAATCATCGACAGGGTGCCGTGCAGTGCCGGATCGAGATCGCGCAGCTGGCCGGTGGCGCGGAAATTCAGATCCCCGACCAGGGCGTGCAGCCAGGCGATGCCCAGCATCAGCACCATGCCACCGGACAGGGTGTAAACCAGGTAGTTGTTGCCCGCCCGAAGGACCTGGTCGTTGCCCCTGTGCACCACCAGCGGGTAGGTGGACAGGGTCAGCAGCTCGTAAAACAGCAGGAAGGTAAACAGGTTGCCCGCCAGGGCGATGCCCATGGTGCTGGCCACGCACAGACTGAAGAAGCCGAAGAAGCGGCTGCGGTTGGGCGAGTCCTCCAGGTAGCCCACCGCGTAGATGGTGGTGAACAACCAGAGCAGGGCGGACAGGGCTGCAAACATCACCGACAGCCCGTCCGCCTGCAGCACGAAGTTCACTCCCGGTGCCAGGGGGAAACTCAGTCCGTAGTCGGTGCCCCGGAACACCCCCAGGGTCATCACCGCCACCAGTCCCAGCTTGATCACCGCCGCCAGCAGGTTGACCAGGGTGCGGCGGCCGTGGCTCTGCTCCGGCAGCATAAAGATGATCAGCGCCGCCAGCAGCGAGGTCATGATCACCAGCACCGGCATCCAGGTGGTGAGATTCATGAGCCCCCCTCCCCGCTAAAGGGCAGGGCCAGCACCGCCAGCGGCCATTCCGCCGCGAAGCCGAGGCCGATGGCCATCAGCGCCAGCACCATGGGGATCACCTCCAGTCCCCGGGACGGGTGGTAGAAGGTATCCTCGCCCCCCTTTTCGAGGAAGGAAGCGCGGAAGATGCGGAACAGGTAGAGCGCCGACAGCAGTCCCCCCGCCACCAGCAGCAGTATCCACCACCACTGGCCGCTCTGGATACTGGCCTGCAGCAACAGCCACTTGGCGACGAAGCCGCCGGAAGGCGGCAGCCCCATCAGGGACACCGCCGCCAGGCCGAAGGAAAACAGCGAAAAGGGCAGAAAGCGGCTCACTCCGGCCAGGGCATCCACCCGGTGGCTGCCCACCGCCAGGATCAGGTTGCCCGCCGCCAGGAACATGGCCGCCTTGGCCAGGGCGTGGCTCAACAGGTGCAGCATGACCCCCTGGCGGGCCAGCTCGGCTGCCTCGCCTCCCTGGCTCAGGGGAAACAACAGAAAGAGGTAGCCTATCTGGGCCACCGACGAATAGGCCACCACCATCTTCAGCCGCGCCTGGCGCAGCGCCAGCCAGCCGCCCACCAAGACCCCGCCGGCGCCCAGGGCCCCCAGCGCCTGAGCCAGCCACCAGCCGTAGGCGCCCTCCCCCAACCCCCACCACAGACGGGCGAAAATATAGAAGGACGCCTTCACCACCAGCGCCGACAGCAGGGCGCTGACCGGCGACCTGGCGATGCCGTGGGCCGGGGGCAGCCAGAAGTGCAGCGGAAACAGGGCGGTTTTAAGCGCCAGGCCGGCGGCGGCGAGCAGGATCACCAGGGGCGGCGGCGGCCGCTCGGCGGCGAGCGCCGTCAGGCCGGCCAGGGACAGGCTGCCATAATCGCCGTAAAGCAGCGCCACCGCCAGCAGATAACCCAGGGAGCCGAGCAGGGCGGCAAACAGATAGCGCAAGGCGGCGCGCAGCGCCCCGGCCTCCCCGCCCAGGGCAACCAGTCCCACCGCCGCCAGGGTGATAAGCTCCAGCCCCACATAGAGGTTGAACAGATCCCCCGCCAGCCAGACCCCGTTCAGCCCGGCCCAGAGAAACCAGAACAAAGGCCAGAAATAACGCTGGTAGCCTTTGGCGGCGTCCAGGTAGACCCCCGCGTGCAGGGCGGCGGCCGAGGCCACCAGGGCGGTGAGCAGCACGAAGGTCACCGCCATGCCGTCCACCCTGAGTTCTATCCCCAGGGGAGCCGGCCAGCCGCCCAGGGCATAGTAGAGCCCGCCCTCCCGGGCGACGGTCAGCCACAGGCCGGCGGACACCAGCGCCTGCAGCAGTATACCGGCCCAGCAGAGCCAGTAGCCGCGCCGAAAATCCACCAATACGGACATCACCGCCCAGGCCAGGGGGGTAAACAGCAAACCGGGGATCAGCAGCGCCAGCATCAGGAGTCGGGCCCTCGGTCCAGGCCGCTGTGCCCGCTCAGGTGGTACCAGCGCCGGATCAGCACCAGCGCCAGGGCGGAGGCCGCCAGCGCCACCACTATGCCGGTCAGCACCAGCGCCTGGGGCACGGGATCGGCGACGCCGTCGGACTGGGCCAGGCCGACCAGCAGCAGGAAGGTGCCCGAGCCCATCAGGTTGAAGGCCATCAGCCGCCGCAGCAGGTGACGACAGAGCAGCAATCCCGCCAGACCGATGCCGCACAAGGCCACCGCGGCCAGCACATAGAGTTGCACCTGGATCATGGGGCATCCTCCCGGTCGGCGGCGGACAGTTGCGCCGGCGCCACCGCGAACAGTCCCACCAGCACCATGGCGATGGACAGGGTGAGCATGGCCTCGATCAGCAGGATAAGCCCGCCGGCCCAGGCGGGCGGATAGGCCAGGAAGGCGTCCCCCCGCACCGCCCCCATCACCGCCACCAGCAGGAAGACGGCGAAACCGATCACCAGCCCCAGCCGCAACATCGGCCCCGGCCGCAAAAAGGGCAGCGGCACCCCGCCCAGGCGCAGCAGCACCCCGGTGGCGCCCAGCACCGAACCGGCCTGGAAGGCGCCGCCGGGGCGATCGCTGCCCGCCCACAACAGGTAGGCGGCCAGCACCAGCAATAGCGGCACGAACCAGCGCATCAGCGCCTGCAGCAATGGGTCCCGGGTGCGCAGCTCCCGCGCCTCCATGGGCGCCACGGCGCGCATGGACAGACCGGCCAGCCCCGCCACCATCAGCACCCCTATCTCCAGCAGGGTGTCGTAGCTGCGAAAATTCAGCAGCACGGCGGTGATGGCATGGTCCACGCCGCTGTCCGGCAGCCGTTCGGCCACCCGCAGGCGCAGATCCACCTCCGCCTCCCGGGCCAGTACCTGCCAGGCGGTATAGCCCAGGGCCCCGGTCAGTGCCAGGCTGGACAGCAGCACCAGCGCCACCTTCATCTGTCCTCCTCGCCCGGAGGCGCCCTGTCGCCGGGACGCGGTTCCCGGAAGTGACTCACCGCATCCAGCAGCAGGACCCCGGTCAGGCCGGCGCCGAGGGCGGCCTCGACCAGGGCGATATCGGGAGCATGGAGCCGTACCCAGGCCAGGGCCATCAGCAGGCCGAAGGCCATGAACATCACCACGGCCCTGAACAGATCCGGCGACAACAGGGTCCCCAGGGCGGTCAGCAGCAGGGCGATGACCAACAGCAGATCCGGCAACAGTTCAATCATGGTGCTCCTCCTCGTCGGCCCTAGGCCGTACCGCCAGCGCAACCAGATGGGCGGCGGTGGCGCTGGCCGCCAGCGCCAGCAGCCAGATCAGCACCAGCTTGGCCACCCCCGCCAGCGAACCGGCAAAGGGCAGCACGCCCAGGATGATCAGGCCCAGCCCCAGGTTGTCCACCTTGGTCAGGGCGTGGATGCGGCTCAGGGTATCGGGGAAGCGGAACAGGCCCAGGGTACCGACGGCGTAGAAGCCGCACCCCGCCAGCAGCAGCAGGCTCTGCACCAGTTCAAGGGGCGTCATGGTCGTTCCCTCCCTTGCCGGTTCGCGCCCTGTCGATGCGCACCACCCGGGTGACAAAGGCCACGGTGGCCAGGATGGCCAGCACCGCCAGCACCAGGGCCACGTCCCGCAGGGCAGGTTCATTCATGGCTTCCGCCAACACCAGCAACAGGCCGATGCCGGTGGTGCCGAACAGCTGGGCCGCCAGCATGCGATCCGCCGCCGCCGGCCCCCACCACACCCGCCACAGGCCGAGCAGCAGGCTGAGCAGCAGCAGGCCGGCCACCAGGGACAGCACCGCCGCCATCAGGGCCACTCCCCCGGCAGCCCGAACAGCAGGGCGATATGGCGCTCGGCGTCCCGCAGCGAAGCCGCCACCGGCATGTCCAGATCCAGGCAATGCAGTTCGAGGTCGTGTTCATGCAACCGCACCGACAGGGTGCCCGGCAGCAGGCTCAACACATTGGCCAACAGCCAGCGGGGACCGCCGGCGGGCAGGCGCGACGGCAGGGTGAGGATGCCGGGAGCAACCGGCAGGGAGGGCAGCAGCAGCCGGCGCGCCACATCGAGCCCGGCGGCCATCGAGCGGGTAACGAAGAAAACGAGAAAACGGGGCAGTTGCCCCGGGCGGATACGGTACCGGCCGGGCGCGAACAGCCTGAAGCTAAGCACCGTCACGCCCAGGGCGGTCGGAACACCGAAGAGCAGCGCCCCGGCCTCCCCTTCGGTCAGCACCCACCAGAGCGCCAGCATGCCCGCGAAACGAACCATAACCGTCCTTTACGTAATTGATTCTGTTATAAAAGACTATAGGACACCGGGGCCGGGAGCTGGCAGGTTTCGCTTTCTCGGGTGGCAGGATGGCGACCGGGAGGGCCGGCCGCCATCGGTGTTACGGCTGTTCCTTCGCGGGGGCGGAGAGCCGTTCCAGTATGGCGCAGTCGGGGTGCTCATCCCCCGGGCAGGCGGCGATCAGTTGTTCCAGGGTGGTCTTCATGGCGGCCAGCTCCCGCATCTTTTCCTCCACCTCCGCCAGGTGCTGCTCGGCCAGGGTGCGCACCGCCCGGCTGGCCCGGTGCGGATCCCGCCGCAGCCGGAGCAGGTCTTCTATCTGGCGGATGGAAAAGCCCAGCACCCGCGCCTGGCGGATGAACTTGAGCTCCTCGACGCTGTGCCGGTCGTATTGCCGGTAGCCGGCCTCGGTGCGGGCCGCCGGCCTGAGCAGGCCGTTCTGTTCATAGTGGCGGATCATCTTGGCCGACACCCCGGCCCGCCGCGCCGCTTCTCCGATATTCATGGAAACCTCCGTAGTGCCATCTAGTTTACAACCTGGTCAGCCCCCATTCTTGGGGCGCGGGCGGGCCGCCTGCGCCCCAACGGCAAATGGCGGTGTCCGCCCGGCTCAGGCCGGCGGGTAGCCGGCTTCCACCAGGGCCTCGATCACCTCGTCCCGGTCGACGGTACTCTCCACCTGCAGGCGGTGCGCCGCCAGGTCGAATGCCAGCACGCAGTCCGGATCCAGTTCTTTCAGCGCCCGGCTGATGGCACCGGTGCAGTGGCCGCAGCTCATGTCGGGCAGGGTAAAGGTCAGCATCGCTCTCTCCTCGGGTTTGGTTGCTTTACCCCCCTACTTTCAACCTTACCACAAGGGCAAGGTCAAGCCCTTTTTCCTGACCCGGCACGCAAACAAAAAAAGCGGGCCAACCGGCCCGCCAAAAAGGTTATGACATCGACGTTTTCACTGACTCAAACCAGATCCGCCAGCACTTGCTCCAGCAGAT
This sequence comes from Zobellella denitrificans, assembly GCF_002407485.1. Lineage (NCBI taxonomy): Bacteria > Pseudomonadati > Pseudomonadota > Gammaproteobacteria > Aeromonadales > Aeromonadaceae > Zobellella > Zobellella denitrificans. The sequence continues at coordinate 3,205,732 of NZ_CP012621.1, forward strand.
CCAGCCCCTCGTTGACCACCTCCAGCGGCGAGGTCAGCGGCGGCAGGAAGCGGATCACGTTGCCCCGTACCCCACAGGACAGCAGGATCACGCCCTTCTCTATGCCCTTGGCCACTATCGCCTTGGTCAGCTCGGGGTTGGGCTGATCCACGTCCCCATTATGGATCAGCTCCATCGCCACCATGGCGCCCAGGTTGCGCACCTGGCCGATATGGCGGGGATACCTGGCCTGCAGCTCGGACAGGCGCTTGTTCATCAGCTCGCCCAGGGCCAGGGCCTTGGCGCACAGCTGCTCTTCTTCGATGATCTTCAGCACTTCCAGCGCCGCGGCACAGGCCAGGGGGAAGGCCGCGTAGGTGCCGCCCAGGCCGCCCGGGTTGGCGGCGTCCATGATGTCGGCCTTGCCGACCACGCCCGCCAGCGGGAAGCCGCCGGCAATGCCCTTGGCCATGGTCATCAGATCCGGCTCGATGCCGGCATATTCGGTGGCGAACAGCTTGCCGGTACGGGCGAAGCCGGTCTGGATCTCGTCACAGATCAACAGGATGCCGTGCTGGTCGCAGAGGGTGCGCAGTTTCTGCAGGAAGGACGGCGGCGCCTGGTAGAAACCGCCCTCGCCCTGCACCGGCTCGATGATGATCGCGGCCACCCGGCCCGGCTCGATGTCGCAGTGGAACAGCTCATCCAGCGCCTTGAGCGACTGGGCCTCGGTCACGCCGTGGTAGGCGTTGGGGTAAGGCAGGTGGTAAATCTCGCCCGGGAAGGGGCCGAAGCCGGCCTTGTAGGGCGCCACCTTGCCGGTCAGGCCCATGGCCAGGTTGGTCCGGCCGTGGAAGCCGCCGTTGAAGGCGATGACGCCGCTGCGTTTGGTGTGGGCGCGGGCGATCTTGACCGCGTTTTCCACCGCCTCGGCGCCGGTGGTCACGAACATCGCCTTCTTGGGGCTGTTGCCCGGCGCCAGCGCCACCAGCTTCTCGGCCAGCTCGACCACGCTCTCATAGGGGGTGACCATGGCGCAGGTGTGGCTGAATCGCTCCAGCTGGGCGGCCACCGCGGCCTGGATACGCGGGTGGCTGTGGCCGGTGTTGACCACGGCGATGCCGGCGGCGAAGTCGATATAGCGGCGGCCTTCCACGTCCCAGATCTCGTTGTTTTTAGCCTTGTCCACGTAGAGGGCGGCCATGTTGCCCATGCCCCGGGCGAAGACGGCATCTTTGCGTTGTTGCAGCTCTTGGTTCTTGCTCATCGTCTTGTCTCCTGAAAAGTCCTGCTCAGCGGATGCCGCCCATGCACAGGTATTTGGTTTCCATGTAATCTTCCAGCCCCTGGGCGGAGCCTTCGCGGCCCAGGCCGGATTCCTTGACGCCACCGAAGGGCGCCGCTTCGTTGGAAATGATGCCTTCGTTGATGCCGATCATGCCGTACTCGAGCGCCTCGGCCACCTTCCAGATGCGAGCATGGCTCTCGGTATAAAAATAGGCGGCCAGGCCGTAGGGGGTGTCGTTGGCGATGGCAATCGCCTCGGCATCGTCCCTGAAGCGGATCACCGGCGCCACCGGGCCGAAGATCTCCTGTTGGGCGATCTCCATGTCCTGGGTCACCCCGGTCAGAATGGTCGGGGTGAAGAACAGCTCGCCGGCCGGGTGACGTTGGCCTCCGGTCAGCAGTCGGGCGCCCTGGCTCTGGGCCCGGTCCACCATGGCGGCGATCTTGTCTATCGCCGCCCGGTTGATCACCGGCCCCATGGTGGTGCCCTCTTCCAGGCCGTTGCCCACCACGAACTTTTCCACTTCCTCTTTAAAGCGGGCCATAAAGGCGTCGTAGATGCCGTCCTGCACCAGGATGCGGTTGGCGCACACGCAGGTCTGGCCGGCGTTGCGGAACTTGGATGCCAGGGCGCCGGCCACCGCCGCCTCCAGGTTGGCGTCGTCGAACACGATAAAGGGCGCATTGCCGCCCAGCTCCAGGCTGAGCTTCTTCACGGTGTCGGCGCTCTGGCCGTAGAGCAGCTTGCCCACCCGGGTGGAGCCGGTGAAGGACAGCTTGCGCACCCGGCTGTCGCCGGTCAGCGCCTGGCCCACGTCCGCCGCCCGGGAGCTGGTGATCATGTTGATCACCCCGGCGGGAATGCCGGCCTGCTCCGCCAGGGCCATCAGCGCCAGAGCGGAGAAGGGGGTTTCCTCGGAGGGCTTGACCACTATGGTGCAGCCCGCCGCCAGCGCCGGCGCTATCTTGCGGGTGATCATGGCGTTGGGGAAGTTCCAGGGGGTGATGGCGGCCACCACCCCGATGGGCTGCTGGATGCTCAGGGTACGCCGGTCGGCGGTGGGCGCGGCAAACAGCTTGCCGTAGGCGCGCTTGCCTTCCTCGGCGTACCACTCGATATAGGAAGCACCGTACAGCACCTCGCCCCGGGTCTCGAACAGCGGCTTGCCCTGCTCCAGGGTCATCAGCCGGGCCAGCTCTTCCTTGTGCTCGATGATCAGATCGAACCAGCGGCGCAGCAGCCGGGCCCGCTCCTTGGGATTGAGCGCGCTCCAGCCGGCCAGGGCCTGGCTGGCCGCGTCGATGGCGGCACGGGTTTCGTCCACGCCCATGTCGGGCACCCGGCCCAGCAACTCGCCGGTGGCGGGGTTATATACGGAAATGGTGGCGCCGCTGTCGGCCTGGCGCCACTGGCCATTGATGTGGCCGGCGTCTTTCACTAGGTTGCTGTTGACGGTATTGATGCTCATAAAACTGCGCCTCGGTGTTGAGTCCATGCAAGCCCCAAGGGGCCGGCCGACAACCACGGCACCGCCATCACAGAATCGCGTTAAAATCCGCGATTTGCGCCTTCGTCGCCGTGGCCGCATTGGCCATACTTTGATTGCATGTTAGCCTTGCGCTTAAAGTCCTATAAATGATCACGTATCAACATTCACATTGAAGAATATCAAACTATGAGCCAAGCAAGCAGGCCCGTGCTGGGGCAAATCGGTGATTACGAAATCCGCCTGCTCAAACTGTTCAAGACGGTGGTGGAGTGCGGCGGCTTTTCGGCGGCGGAAACCGAACTCAACATCAGCCGCTCCACCATCAGCGTGCACATGGCCAACCTGGAAAACCGGCTCAAGCTCAAGCTCTGCCGGCGGGGCCGCTCCGGCTTCGCCCTCACCGACGACGGCATGGTGATCTACGAGTCCGCCAAGCGGCTGTTCGCCCGGCTGGAGGAGTTCCGCTATACGGTGAACGAGCTGCACGAACAGCTCACCGGCGAGCTGAAAATCGTGTCCAGCGATAACATCTGGCTGGAGGACGACTTTCCCATGGCCGATGTGTTCGCCGCCCTGGGCGAGCAGGCGCCGGATGTGAACGTAAGCGTGGACGTGGCCCATATGGGCGAGATCGAGCGGCGGGTGCTGAGCGAGGACGCCGACATCGGCTTTATCCACTACCACCGGGATCTGGAAGGGCTGGAATACCACCACCTGTACAAGGTGCGCTGCTTCCTCTATTGCAGCGACCGCCATCCGCTGTTCTACGCCGAGGACGACCAGATCATCGAACAGCGCCTGGGTGACCACAAGCTCATTCACCCCGGCATCTATACCAACCCGGAGGCCAGCGCCCAACTGGCCGGCCTGCGCCTGGCCGGGCGCGCCTACCACTACGAGCCGAGGGCGGCGCTGATCCTCTCCGGCCAGTATATCGGCTTTTTGCCCGAGAGCTTCGCCCGCCGCTGGGTGGAAAGCGGCCGGCTCAAGGCGCTGCTGCCGGAGCAGAAGAACCACTACCTCGGCATCTCCGCCATCACCCGCAGCCATGGCCGCCAGAGCCGGCTGAAGGAACTGTTCCTGCAGCTGTTGCAGAGCCACCTGGTACCCGCCTCCTGAGAACCAAGCCGGTTGCGTCCGTGACCGGCTTCACATAACCTCCATCGAAAATGCTTTAAATATGCACCCTTTTGGTGCTTACTACTGCACCAAGCTGGGTTTTCCGCGTTTTGTTTGACTGGGCTCAAACCAAACATGAATCATTATGTATTTAATCCATGACGGAGCTGTCGCAGACTGCGTATACCCCTCAGGGGTAACAAAATATCAACAATGACTTTGGGCCCGCCCAAAGCGATGGAATGTGATAACACAAGGGACTAACCATGACTCGTATCTGGAGCTCAGCTCGCACCAAAATCGCCGCCTCCCTGATCGCCGTCGCCGGCATGGGCATGACCATGGAAGCCATGGCTGCCGACATCACCTGGCGCTTTACCAACCTCTACTCCCGTGGCACCGCCTTCGGTGACGTCTACCAGTCCTTCGCCGACAAGATCGAAGCCGACTCCAACGGTCGCATGAAGATCAACATGCTCTACGCCGGTGAAGGCGTGGACACCGCCGGCATCATCGGCGCCACCAAGTCCGGCCTGCTGGACATGGCCGCCCCCTTCCAGCCCATGCACGCCGGTGAAATTCCCTTCGGCGTGGTCGAGGTGGGCCTGCCCGGTTCCAGCGGCACCCTGGAAGAGCTGAACACCCTGTTCCACGAGAAAGGCTGGGGCGAGATCCTGACCGAAGCCTACGACCGCCATGGCCTGGTGTGGCTGGATCCCTACTTCCAGCCCGGCGTCTACGTCATCACCAAGAAGAAAATCGAATCCATCGAGGACTTCAAGGGCCTGAAGATCCGTGCCCCCGGCGCCTACGGCCGCTTCTTCCGCGAGCTGGGCGCCTCCCCGGTCAACCTGGCCTGGGGCGAGGTCTACACCAGCCTGGCCACCGGCGTCATCGACGGCACCATCGGCTCCAACCTGATCGACCACCGCGACGGCAACTTCGCCGAGGTGGCCAAGTACATGTACCCGCTGCCGGTGTCCAGCGCCCAGGCCCTGCCCGTGCTGGTCAACAAGAACGCCTGGAACAAGCTGCCCGACGACCTGAAGGAAGTGGTCCGCAACGCCGCCAGCTGGCACGCCCAGCAGCAGGCCGAGAAGTCCGCCCTGTGGGAGCAGGACGCGGTGGCCGACATGGAGAAGATCGGCATGCAGTGGAGCCCCGCGGCCTCCGACGCCGACCAGGCCAAGTGGCGTGAAGCAGCCGAGGCGGTCTGGGCCCACTACGGCAAAACCGACAAGTACAGCGCCCAACTGGTAGAGCTGCTCAAGTAACCCTCCACCATGCTGCCCCGCCCAGGCGGGGCAGATCCGTATCTCAACCCACGGATGCACGATGAAAACACTGCTTTGTTTATGGTGCAAAGGGGTCGGCCTGCTGGTGTCCACGGTCAGCCACACCATCGCCCTGGCCCTGCCCCTGCTGGCGGCGACCATCGCCTTCGAGGTGTTCGCCCGCTACGTGCTCAACAGCCCGACCCTCTGGGCCTACGACGTGTCGCTGTTCCTGTTCGGCTATATCGGCGCCCTGTGCGGGGCCCATGCCCAGCTGAAAAAGGCCCATATCAACGTGGATATCGTCTACCTGGCGGTGTCCCAGCGCATCAAGAACCTGTTCAACCTGCTTTCCAATGTGCTGGGTGGCTTCTTCCTGATCGTGGTCGCCAGCAAGAGCTGGGAAAAGGCGCTGGAGGCCATCGACTTCGGCTACACCCGCCAGTCGGAATGGGGCCCCTCCATCGGCCACTTCTGGGTGATGGTGACCGCCGCCGCCATTTTGTTCCTGCTGCAATTGTCCGGCGACATGCTCAAGGATGCCTGGCAATTGTTCACCGGTGAGCCCCTGCTGTCCGAGGACGAGGAATAATGAGTATTGAAATGATCACCGGCCTCCTGCTGCTGGGAGTGCTGATTTCCTTTATGCTGGGCGCCCAGGTGGGCCTGGCCCTGGGCGGCGTGGCCATGCTGCTCGGCTATGCCACCTGGGGCGAGGGCATCTTCAACATAGTGCCCACCACCATCGAGAGCACCCTGTTCAGCTTTGTGCTGCTGGCCATCCCGCTCTACATCTACATGGGCCAGTTGCTGACCCGCTCCGGCATCGGCGACGCCATGTTCAAGGCCAGCCAGCTGCTCATCGGCCGTATCCGCGGGTCGCTCGCCATCAGCGTGATCGGCGTCTGCTCCATGATCGGCGCCATGGTGGGCATCATCGGTGCCGGCATCATGACCTCGGGCAGCATCGCCCTGCGCCCCATGCTGGAACGCGGCTACGACAAGAAGCTGGCACTCGGCGTGATCATGGCCGGCGGCGGCTTGGGGATCCTGATCCCGCCCAGCATCCCCATGATACTGTTCAGCTCCACCACCCAGACCTCGGTGGGCAAGATGTTTATCGCCGCCCTGGTGCCGGCGCTGATCTCCATTACCGTGCTCATCCTCTACGTGGTGATCTCCTGCAAGCTCAACCCGAGCCGGGCCCCCATCGGCCACGCCCTGGATGCGCCCCAGAGCCCGAAAGAGCGCTTTATCACCCTGCGCGACGGCCTGATGGCCCTGCTGCTGATCGTGGTGGTGCTGGGCAGCATCATCAGCGGCATCGCCACCCCCACCGAGTCTGGCGCCATCGGCGTGGTCGGCGCCCTGCTGCTGGCCATCATGTACAAGCGCTTCAAGCTCAAGATGATGAAACGGTCCGGCATCGAAACCGCCCTGCTGGTGAGCGTGGCCATCTGGATAGTGCTGGGCGCCTCGGTGTTCAGCAACTTCCACCTGCTGATGGGCGTGCAGGGCATGGTGGCCGACTTCGCCGCCGGCCTGGATCTGCCCCCCATCGTGATCATCCTGATGATGCAGGTGGTGATGCTGCTGCTCGGCTTTATCATCGACGAGATGATCATCGTGCTGATCTGCGCCCCCCTGTTCACCCCGATCGCGGTGAGCCTGGGCTATGATCCCATCTGGTTCGGCATACTGATGATACTGAACATCGAAATCGCGGTGCAGACCCCGCCCTACGGCTTCGCCCTCTTCTACCTCAAGGGCATAGCCCCGCCGGGCGTGACAATGCTGGATATCTACAAGTCGGTGCTGCCCTTCGTCATGCTCAAGCTGGGCGTCCTTATCCTGTGCATGCTGGTGCCCGACATCGTGACCTGGCTGCCCAACAAACTGATGGGGTAACACGCTTATGTTCAAGCAAATACTGCTGCCACTGGACTTTGAACACCAGGATCTCTGTCCCCAGGTGCTGGAGTCGGCGCTCAAACTCTGCCATCCCGAGGGCAGGATCAACCTGCTCTACGTCAACCCGGCGCGCATCCACCACGCCGCCGCCGCCCTGCTGTCGAACGAGCTGCTCGACAACCTGGAGCAAGTGGTCCGGCAACAGATGGAGGCCTTTATGGAGAACGGGATCCCCGAGCCCCACCGGGGCAAACTCTGGGTCAAGCGGGGGGTGGTGTACGACAGCATCCTCGCCCAGGCCCGCAAGCACGGGGTGGATCTGATCATCATGCCCGCCTCCCGCCCCGGCGCCGAGACCTACCTGCTCGGCTCCAACTCCTCCAAGGTGGTGCGCCACGCCGACTGCGCCGTGCTGGTGATCCGCTGAGCCGGCGGAGAGACAGGGAAATACGCGAACCCGACGGGGCTCCGGAAGCGGAGAGCAGATGGAAAAACCGGGGAGACGTCGGTAAGCCTGCGCGGGGCAGGCCGGTGCGGCAGACCAGGCTGCCGTGTTCAGGGGGCGTTCAGCGGGCGTTGTTTTCGGCGGTGGGGAGCCGGCCGTCCAGCGCCTCGAGGATGGAGCAGTGCTCGGCGCTTTCCAGGCCGCCGCAGCAGGCGTCGGACAGCTGCTTGAGGGAGTGGCGGAAGCGTTCCAGCTCGGCAATGCGCTCCTCCACGTCCGCCAGCTTGGCGTCGGCCACCGCCTTCACCTCGCGGCAGGTAGCCTGGCAGCTGCTGATCCGCAGCGACAGCAGCTCTTCGATGTCCTTCAGGGAAAAGCCCACCCGTTTACAGCGCAAAATAAAATGCAGCCGGTTCTTGTCCTCCTCGCTGTAGAGCCGGTAGCCGGCCGGGGTGCGCAGGCTGGGGGCGAGCAGCCCCTCCTTCTCGTAAAAGCGCAGGGTATCGGCCTTGATGCCGAAATGCCTGGCCAGTTCGCCGATTCGAAACATTCCTCAATCCTCCGCTTGCAGCATGGTTTTGTTATACATAAAACCTCTTGACACCAAAGCAAATAGTCCGACAAGGCACCACAAAATGCTGTAGAATATGCCGCCTCCGTTCTGGCGTACCAGGCGGTTTGGTAAAGCCGGTGGTCACGCCGATTTTACCAAACCCCCCGATTGATCGTTAAAGGAACGAGAACATAATGGAAACTGCTCGACCCATTCGCCGTGCTCTGCTGAGTGTGTCCGACAAACAAGGCATCCTGGAGTTCGCCCGCGGCCTGCAGGCCCGCGGCGTGGAACTGCTGTCCACCGGCGGCACCGCCCGCCTGCTGGCCGACCAGGGCCTGCCCGTGACCGAAGTGTCCGACTATACCGGCTTTCCGGAGATGATGGACGGTCGGGTCAAGACCCTGCACCCCAAGGTGCACGGCGGCATCCTCGGTCGCCGCGGCCAGGACGATGCCATCATGGCCGAGCACGGTATCCTGCCCATCGACATGGTGGTGGTCAACCTCTACCCCTTCGCCAACACCGTGGCCAAGCCTGACTGCACCCTGGAAGACGCCATCGAGAACATCGACATCGGCGGCCCCACCATGGTCCGCGCCGCGGCCAAGAACCACAACGACGTGGCCATAGTGGTCAACGCCGGCGACTACGACCGCCTGCTGGCCGAGATGGACGCCAACGGCAACAGCCTGACCCAGGCCACCCGCTTCAGCCTGGCCATTGCCGCCTTCGAGCACACCGCCCAGTACGACGGCATGATCGCCAACTACTTCGGCACCATGGTGCCGGCCTACCACGAGGCCGCCGAGGGCTCCAAGTTCCCCCGCACCATCAACTACCAGTTCACCAAGAAGCAGGATCTGCGCTACGGCGAAAACAGCCACCAGAGCGCCGCCTTCTACGTGGAGAACCAGGTGGACGAGGCCTCGGTCGCCACCGCCACCCAGCTGCAGGGCAAGGAACTGTCCTACAACAACATCGCCGATACCGACGCTGCCCTGGAGTGCGTGAAGGAATTCGATGAGCCGGCCTGCGTCATCGTCAAGCACGCCAATCCCTGCGGCGTGGCCCTGGGCAAGGACTTGCTGGAAGCCTACGACCGCGCCTACCAGACCGACCCCACCTCCGCCTTCGGCGGCATCATCGCCTTCAACCGCGAGCTGGACGAGGCCACCGCCCGTGCCATTATCGAGCGCCAGTTCGTGGAGGTGATCATCGCCCCCAGCATTTCCGCCGAGGCGAAAGCGGCCGTGGCCGACAAGAAGAACGTGCGCCTGCTGGAGTGCGGCCAGTGGGCCGGCAAGACCCGGGGACTGGACATCAAGCGCGTCAACGGCGGCATCCTGGTGCAGGATCGCGACCAGGGCATGGTGGAGCTGGCCGACCTCAAGGTGGTCAGCAAGCGCCAGCCCACCGCCGAGGAGCTGCAGGATCTGCTGTTCTGCTGGAAGGTGGCCAAGTACGTCAAATCCAACGCCATCGTCTACGCTAAAGGCGGCCAGACCATCGGCGTGGGCGCCGGCCAGATGAGCCGCGTCTACTCCGCCAAGATCGCCGGCATCAAGGCCGCCGACGAAGGCCTGCAGGTGGAAGGATCCGTGATGGCCTCCGACGCCTTCTTCCCCTTCCGTGACGGCATCGACGCCGCCGCCGCCGCCGGCATCAGCTGCGTGATCCAGCCCGGCGGCTCCATGCGCGACGAAGAAGTGATCCAGGCCGCCGACGAGCACGGCATGGCCATGGTGTTTACCGGTATGCGCCATTTCCGGCACTGATTATCCTTCTGTGCCGGATGCGCCTGCATGGCATGTTCAGCAGGCAACACCAGGTATTGAAAGCAGGACTGGCAGGGTCGGCTAAGCCGACCGTCGGCGGCAGGGATGCCGCCGTCGAGCTTACATGGATGTACTTGCAGCGTGTCGGCGTGCCGACCCTGCCAGTCTCGCGCGGCACAAAACAGACACTATCTTCGAACCGATTTTAAGGAACAGACCATGAAGGTATTGGTTATCGGCGGTGGCGGTCGTGAACACGCCCTGGCCTGGAAAGCCGCCCAGTCTCCCAAGGTAAGCCAGGTATTCGTGGCCCCCGGCAACGCCGGCACCGAGCTCGAGCCCAGCCTCACCAACGTGGCCATCTCCGCCACCGACATCAAGGATCTGCTGGCCTTCGCCCAGCAGGAACAGATCGGCCTGACCATAGTGGGCCCCGAGGCCCCGCTGGTGGCCGGCGTGGTCGACGCCTTCGAGGCCGAAGGCCTGACCATCTTCGGCCCCAGCGCCGCCGCCGCCCAGCTCGAAGGCTCCAAGGCCTTCACCAAGGACTTCCTGGCCCGGCAGCGGATCCCCACCGCCGCCTACCAAAACTTCACCCAGGTGGAGCCGGCGCTGGAATACCTGCGCGAGCAGGGCGCCCCCATCGTGGTCAAGGCCGACGGCCTGGCCGCGGGCAAGGGCGTGATCGTGGCCATGACCCTGGAAGAGGCCGAGGCGGCGGTCCGCGACATGCTGGCCGGCAATGCCTTCGGTGACGCCGGCAGCCGGGTGGTGATCGAGGAGTTCCTCGACGGCGAGGAAGCCTCCTTTATCGTGATGGTGGACGGCGAGCACGTGCTGCCCATGGCCACCAGCCAGGATCACAAGCGCGTCGGCGACGGCGACACCGGCCCCAACACCGGCGGCATGGGCGCCTACAGTCCCGCCCCCGTGGTCACTCCCGAAATCCACGACCGCATCATGGAGCAGGTGATCATGCCCACGGTGCGCGGCATGGCGGAAGAAGGCCACGTCTACAAGGGTTTCCTCTACGCCGGCCTGATGATCGACAAGAGCGGCCAGCCCAAGGTGATCGAGTTCAACTGCCGCTTCGGCGACCCGGAAACCCAGCCGATCATGCTGCGCCTGCAGTCGGATCTGGTGGAGCTGTGCCTGGCCGGCTGCAAGGGTGAGCTGGACCAAGTGACCGCCGAGTTCGACCCGCGCGCCTCGGTGGGCGTGGTGCTGGCGGCGGGCGGCTACCCGGGCCACTATCGCCAGGGCGACGTCATCACCGGCATCCCCGCCGAAACCGAGAGCACCAAGGTGTTCCACGCCGGCACCAAGTTCAAGGACAACGAGCTGGTCACCTCCGGCGGCCGGGTGCTGTGCGCCACCGCCCTGGGCCATACCGTGACCGAGGCCCAGGCCAACGCCTATGCGGTAACCCGCCAGATCGCATGGGATGGCGTCTTCTACCGCAACGACATCGCCTACCGCGCCATCGAACGGGAACAGCAGGCGTAAGCTGGAAGCTGGAAGCTGGAAGCTGGAAGCTGGAAGCTGGAAGCTGGAAGGATAATACCGAGGGGCCGGATAGGCCCCTCTTTCTTTTTGCGCGTTGGCGGCGGTTTACAGCTGCCGCCCCAGCCAGTTGGCGAAACCGGGCAGGGCGCCCAGGTGGGGCAGCAGGGTGATGCTCAGCTGCGGATACTGCTCCCGCTTCTGCTCCAGCACCGAGGGCAAGTCCTTCACCACATGCTTGCCCTGGGCCAGGAAATAGGGAAACAAGCGGATGTCGGTGGCGCCGGCCGCCACCTGGGCATCGATGGCCTGCTCCAGGCTGGGCTCGGCCAGCTCCCAGAACCCATGGCCGATAACAGCAAACTTGTCGCCCATGCCCTCGGCCAGGGCGCCGGCAAAGGCGGCGATTTCGTCGTTGGCGGCCGCCCGCCGGCTGCCGTGGGCGACCAGGATAAACCCCTTCATATCACTCCTTTCTCAATCCTGTTTTCAGCTGTACCAGGGGCGCCTGGGCCGCCAGTACGTCAACACAAAAATCCCAGCTGGAAATACGGTAGTGCTGGATGTCTTCATCCAGGTGAGTGCCCTGGGTCTGCTGGTGAAACCAGGTCAGAAAACGGGACGGGGTAATCAGCTGCACCTGGGCGTCGACATCCCGCTCGTCGTCGTCCACAAAATCCAGTACGTCGCTTCCCTCCAGTACCCGGTAGCCGAGCAGGTGCTCGAACACCAGCCGGTAGATCACCCGGGGCGGTGTGTCGATATCGGTGGGCATGCCCATCGACAACCGCAGACTGCCATTCCACACATCCTGATGCAGCTCGGTGAGCATCAGCCCCGTGGCCAGCCCTCGGGCACCAGCCCAGGGTGTCGCCACCTGTCGAATCGCGTTTACTTCCATAACAGCCTCCCTGAAACGGGAACAGACCTGGTTCAGTTATAACAACCGGACAATCAAAGGAGCAAGAGAAGGTGAAAAAAAACCCGGCAGAGCCGGGTTTGGGGAGATTATTTGACCGCGTCTTTCAGCGCCTTGCCGGCCACGAAGCTCGGCACATTGGCGGCGGCAATTTCGATTTCCTTGCCGGTTTGCGGGTTGCGACCGGTGCGGGCGGCGCGATGGTTTACCTTGAAAGTGCCGAAGCCGACCAGCTGAACCGGATCACCTTCCTTCAGGCTTTGGGTGATACCGTTGAGTACTTCTTCCAGTGCTGCCTTGGCCTGAGCCTTGCTCAAGTCCGCCTTGGCGGCGATTGCATCGACAAGCTGAGTCTTGTTCATAGGGGATCCTTTCTCACTTGGCATTAAGCGGTTGCCCACTCTAGTCAAATTTCGGGCTCAAGCAAAGCCTTTGTCTTGAAGCCAAATATCAAGTGCCGTTGTTTTGTTCGGAAACTGCGGAAAACATCACATAACCGCAAGGGAAAAGCCCGTGACGACAGGACGACGGACGACGTCAGCATAGCCGACCGGAACCCGGGCTGCCAAGCCCCGGCGCCGTGCCACAGGCAAAATCTGCCGCAATGCCGGGCCTGGCGGCGGCCCGGCTGACGCGTCAGGACTCCAGATCCTTGATCACCACGGTGGAGTCGCAGCGGCCATAGCCCTCGGCCAGCAACTTCTCGTAGACCTGGTACACATGCTCGGTGAGCGGCAGCTTGAGTCCCTGGTGCTTGGCCTCGTCCAGGCAGATGCCCAGATCCTTGTGCATCCACTGGGCGGCGAAGCCGAAGTCGAACTTGCCCTCGGCCATGGTCTGGGCCCGGTTCTGCAACTGCCAGCTCTGGGCCGCGCCGCCGGCCAGCACCTCGATCAGGGTGGGGATGTCGAGCCCGGCCTTCCTGGCGATCATCAGCCCCTCGGCAATGCCCTGCACCGCCCCGATCACGCAGATCTGGTTGACCATCTTGCAACGCTGGCCGGCGCCCACCGGCCCCAGTCGGGTCACCTTCTTGCCGTAGGCGGCGAGCACCGGCGCGGCCTCGGCCACGTCCGCCTCGTCGCCGCCGATCATCACCGTCAGGGCACCGTTTTCCGCCCCCAACTGGCCGCCGGACACGGGGGCATCGATAAAGCGCAGCCCGGCCCCGGCGGCCTTGCCGGCCAGCTCCTCCGCCAGCTCCGCCGAGGTGGTGGTGTGGTCGATGAGCAGGGCGCCGGCCTTCATCCCGGCCAGTATCCCCTGCTCGCCGTACACCACGCCACGGACGTCGTCGTCGTTGCCCACGCAAATCATCACCATGTCGGCGCCCTGGGCCGCCTCGGCGGGGGTGTCGGCACGGGCGCCGCCAAAGCGCGCCACCCAGTCGGCCGCCTTTTGCGGGTTGCGGTTGTAAACGCAGACCTCGTGGCCCGCCTGCTGCAGATGTCCGGCCATGGGAAAGCCCATGACCCCCAGTCCGATAAATGCCAGTTTCATCTTCTGTTCCCCTGCTCTGGTAGAGATAACAAATTGAATCGGAGAGAAATCATCACACGCCGAGGGAATGGGGACAAGCCTTGCCGGCACCATAAAAAAGGCAAGGTCCGCCTGCGCGGGCCTTGCCGAAAGGGCACTTCTTGTTATGGGCAAGCGGCGGGGTGTCCCCGCGGGTTATCAATTGACGTTGGTACTTTCGAAAATCTTGTCCGCCGAGGCGGCGACGAAGCCGGTGTAGAGCTTGCCGTCGGGCTGGGCATAGCGCAGGGCGAACTCGTAGAAGCAGCTCGGCAGCTCGGCCTTGCCGTCGCTGAACTCGACGATGGCGGTGTCGGCCATGGTGGAGGACTGCTCCAGCAGCACCTCGGGCGAGCCCTTGATCTCGCCGCCCGCGGTGTTGAGCCGGAAGCCCGCGTTCTTGAGCGCGCTGTTCACCGCCTCCAGGCTGTCGAAGCCGTCCAGCTCGTTGACGCTGACGGTGAAGTGGTTGGCCCTAAAGCCGTAGGCCGCCAGCCAGGCCGCGTATTCGCTCTCTTCCAGCAGGGCCTTGTAGTCTTCATAAGAGAGCTTCCAGGGCGCGCCGGAATAGAGGAAACCGGTCTGGGCGGGCAGGCCCTCGTCCACCTGGTCGATCAGGCCGGCGACGATGCGCTGCAGCCCGGGGGAGCACTGCTCCAGCAGCAGTTCGCTGATAAACACCTTGGGCGCGGTGGCATCGAGGGGATGCTCGTAGTGGCGGGCGTAGAGCTTCTTGGCCTCGAAATGGTACTCGCCCTTCTGCTCGTAGCCCAGCGCCAGGAAGTGGGCGGCCAGCTTCTCCAGCCCCAGCTTGGGATGGCGGAAGGTACGAAACGCCACGTGGTCGTTGATGATGGCCTTGCCGCCGCCCAGCAGCTCGTGGATCTCCAGGGCGCTGGGGGTCATCTTCAGATAGTCCTGCCACAGGGCGTTGAACAGTTCATTCACCGAAGTGTGCATGCTCTTTTTTCCTTGTTGTGGGGTCATCCCTATTTCACGCAATCCGAGCGGTCCGGATAACGGCGCCGGGCCGCTCAGTACCTTGATGGCCGACCGGCAAAACGCCGGCCGGCCTTGTCTCCTCCCCCACCCCGGCCAAGGCCGGGGCCTGCCATCGGTGCGCCCTAGAACTGCAGCCCGGGCGACAGGCTGGCCGGCATGGTCACCCTGTCGTCTTCCACCGAGGCCACCGGGTAGGCGCAGTAGTCCGCCGCATAGTAGGCGCTGGCCCTGTGGTTGCCGCTCTCACCGATGCCGCCGAAGGGGGCGGCGCTGGAGGCGCCGGTGATCGGCTTGTTCCAGTTGACGATGCCGGCGCGGATGCGGCGGAAGAAATAGTCCCAGTCTTCCTGGTGGTCCGACAGCAGGCCGGCCGACAACCCGTAGCGGGTGTGGTTGGCGATGGCCAGGGCCTCGGGCAGCTCGGTGTAGCGGATCACCTGCAGCAGCGGGCCGAAGTATTCCTCGTCGGGCAGATCATGGATGGCGGTAACGTCGATGATGCCCGGCGACACCAGGCCGGTGCCGGCCTGCAGGTGCTTGAGCATCAGCAGCGACTCGCCGCCCAGGGCCAGCAGATGGGCCTGGGCCGCCACCATGGCCTTGGCCGCCTTTTCGGAGATCATCGAGCCCATAAAGGGCTGGGGATCCGCGTCGTACCGGCCGACCCGGATGGCCTTGGTCACCGCCACCAGCCGTGCCAGGATGCGGTCACCGGCCTCGCCTTTCGGCAGCAGCAGACGGCGCGAGCAGGTGCAGCGCTGGCCGGAGGTAATGAAGGCGGACTGGATAATGGTGTGCACGGCGGCGTCCACGTCTTCCACCCGGGTCACCACCAGGGGGTTGTTGCCGCCCATCTCCAGCGCCAGGATCTTGCCCGGCTGGCCGGAGAACTGGCTGTGCAGCAGGTTGCCGGTGCGGGACGAGCCGGTGAAAAACAGGCCGTCGATGCCTGGATGGGCCGCCAGCGCCTTGCCGGTGGCCACCTCGCCCTGCACCAGGTTGAGCACCCCGGCGGGCAGGCCGGCCTGCGCCCACAGCCTGACCATCTCCTGGGCCACCATGGGGGTCAGCTCGGAAGGCTTGAACACCACGGTATTGCCGGCGATCAGCGCCGGCACTATGTGGCCGTTGGGCAGGTGGCCGGGGAAGTTGTAGGGGCCGAACACCGCCACCACGCCGTGGGGCTTGTGGCGCACAAAGGCGCGGGCGCCGGGCATGGGATTTTCCACCGTGCCGGTGCGCTCGAAGTAGGCCTTTTCGGAGATGCCGACCTTGCCGACCATGGCCGCCACCTCGGTGAGGGTTTCCCACTGGGGCTTGCCGGTTTCCCGGGCGATCACCTGCGCCAGCTCTTCCTTGTGTTCGTTGAGCAGCTCGGCATAGCGCTTGGCGATGGCCAGCCGCTCCTCGACCGGGCGCTCGGCCCAGGCCAGGGACGCCTCGCGGGCGGCGGCGATGGCGGCGGCCACCTGCTCGGGGCCGGCGGCCGCGCCGCGCCAGATCACTTCATTCTTGGCCGGATCCAGGGAGGCGAAGGGTTCGCCCTCGCCCGCCAGCCATTGACCATTGATATATTGCACTGCTTCAGTCATTGCCTTACATCTCCACTACCCGGACGGTGTCGCCGTCTTCAACCTTGAGCAAGCGGGCCATCTCGGGGGACAGCACCGCCTGGGCTTTTTCTTCATTGACTGCCATATCGCCGATCAGGGCCCGGAAACCATCGAAACGGGTGTTGCTGATCAGGAACTTGCCGGCATGTACCGGCTGGCCAACCTGCACCGTCAGCCGCCGGCTGTTGCGCACGGTGCGGATGTGCTTGAGATCGCATTCCACACTGGGGCCGGCGTCGAAGATGTCCACATAGCCGCGCCAGGCGAAGCCTTCTTCCTCCAGCAGGCGCAGGGCCGGCCGGGTCTTGTCGTGGGTCTTGCCGATCACCGCCCGCGCCTGCTGGGACAGCAGGTTGACGTAGATCGGGTACTTGGGCATCAGATCGGCGATAAAGCCCTTCTGGCCGATGCCGGTGAGGTAATCCACGGTGGGGAAGTCCATGGAGAAAAAGTGCTCCTGCAGCCAGCTCCAGAACGGGCTGTTGCCCCGCTCGTCGGACACGCCGCGCATTTCGGCCAGGATGCGATGGTCGAACAGCTCGGAAAACTCGGCCAGGAACAGAAAACGGCACTTGGACAGCAGCCGGCTGTTCAGCCCTTCCCGCGCCTTTTCGCGCAGGAACAGGGTGCACAGCTCGCTGACCCCGGTGTAGTCGTTGGTCAGGGTCAGGGTCTCGACCACGTTGTAGATGCCGAGCTTGCGCGAGCTGTGTACCTGCTTGCCCAGCAGGTAGGTATAGAAGGGGGAAGACAGGCCCACGGCCGCGTCCAGGGCGGTGGTGCCCAGCACCTCGCCGGTGTCGCTGTCTTCCGCCACAAAGAAATAGAGGCACTCGCCCTTGCCCGCCGGCCGGCTGGCGAAGGAGGCCATGGAATGATCGATCTTGTTTTGCAACAGCTCATCGTTGACCGGCAGCGAGGTAAAACCGTGGCCGGATTCAATGGCGATCTGCTTGAGGGTGGGGAAATCTCTCTGCTCGATGGGGCGAATCACCAACATGCAGAACTCCTTATTACAAAGTTGGCGACCAGGACGAGGCAACCCTGCCCCGCCCTGATAGCTGTCGCCGGGATGACTTAGCCGTTCACAACCTTGGCCACGGCACGCTCGAAGCGGGCCAGGCCTTCGGCCACTTCTTCCTTGGTGATCACCAGGGAAGGGGCGAAACGCACCACGTTGGCACCGGCGATCAGCACCATCAGCTGCTCTTCCATGGCCGCCAGCAGGAAGTCGCGGGCCCGGCCCTGGAACTGCTCGTTCATCACGCAGCCGAGCAGCAGGCCCTTGCCGCGCACTTCCTTGAAGCAGCCGTACTTGGCGTTGATGGCGTCCAGCCCTTCCCGGTACCAGGCTTCGCGCTCCTTCACGCCCTTCAGCACCGATTCGGTGTTGACGGTGTCGAAGGCCGCCTCGGCCACCGCACAGGCCAGGGGGTTGCCGCCGTAGGTGGAGCCGTGGGTGCCCACCTTGAAGGCCGCGGCGATCTTGGTGGTGGTGAGCATGGCGCCGATGGGGAAACCGCCGCCCAGGGCCTTGGCGCTGGTGAGGATATCGGGGGTCACGCCCAGATCCATGTAGGCATAGAGGGCGCCGGTACGGCCCACGCCGGTTTGTACCTCGTCGAACACCAGCAGGGCGTTGTGCTGGTCGCACAGCTCGCGCACCGCCTGCACGAAGGCCGGCTCCGGGCTGATGATGCCGCCCTCGCCCTGCAGCGGCTCCATCACCACGGCACAGGTGCGATCGGAGATCAGCGCCTTGAGCGCGGCCAGATCGTTGTAGGGCACGTGGTCGATGTCGGCCGGCTTGGGACCGAAACCGTCGGAATAGACGGCCTGGCCACCCACCGACACGGTGAAGAAGGTACGACCGTGGAAGCCCTGGGTAAAGGCGATGATCTGGGTCTTTTCCGGGCCGAAGTTGTCGATGGCGTAACGACGGGCCAGCTTGAGGGCCGCCTCGTTGGCCTCGGCGCCGGAGTTGCAGAAGTACACCTTCTCGGCGAAGGTGGCGTCCACCAGTTTCTTGGCCAGGCGCAGCGCCGGCTCGTTGGTCAACACGTTGCTCAGGTGCCAGAGCTTCTCGCCCTGTTCCTTGAGCGCGGACACCAGCGCCGGGTGGCAGTGGCCGAGACAGTTGACCGCAATACCGCCGGCGAAGTCGATGTATTCCCGACCCTGCTGGTCCCACAGCCGGGCACCCTGGCCGCGCACCGGGATCACCTGGGCGGGGGCGTAGTTGGGTACCATAACCTGGTCGAACAATTCGCGGGTGACTGCCATATCAGACATGCTTATCTCCTCCAGATACCGCAGCTTGCTCTGCGATAAAAGTTAAATCCATGTAAACACGCGAGCATTATTGCAAAACAATGGTGACTTGTCTCTACAACCACCGAAAATATTAGTCATTTATTCGGATAAAAGAAAAAATATAGTCATTTATATTGCATAAGCTCGCATCAAAACCGCCGGTCCGGGCCCCGGCCCAGCGCCCCGGCTGCATAAAAGGGCAACCAAAAAAATTTTTGACGCGGCCGGCCCGACAGGCGGAAACCGCATTATTCCCGCTCCGGGCGTGGCTGACGAACGAAAAACACTGATAGCCCCGATAAGGAAAACTAATAGTCGGGGCCGGCAACAGGATTTCTAATGGGCCGCGGACGGCGCCAGGGAAGGACTCAGATAAGTTCGAGGAAGTTCTGCAGCAGGAGGTGGCCGCCCTGGGTGAGGATGCTCTCGGGATGGAACTGCACGCTGTAAAGCGGCAGGCGGCGATGCTGCATGGCCATGATCTCGTCCACCCGCCCCTCGCCGGTTTCGGTCCAGGCGGTGAGTTCAAAGCCATCGGGCAGGCTCTCGGGCTCCACCACCAGGGAATGGTAACGGGTGACGGTGAGCGGATCCGGCAGCCCCTTGAACAGGCCCCGGCCGGTATGGCGGATGGGGGAAGTCTTGCCGTGCATCACCCGGCGGGCGCGCACCACCCGCCCGCCGAAGGCCTGGGCGATGGCCTGGTGCCCCAGGCAGACGCCCAGGATGGGGATGACGCCGGCAAACCGGGTGATGGCCGCCAGCGACACCCCCGCCTCGTTGGGCGTGCAGGGCCCGGGCGAGATCACCAGCCCCCGCGGCGCCAGCGCGGCGATCTCGTCCAGGGCGATCTCGTCGTTGCGGCGCACCACCACCTCCTGCCCCAGCTCACCGAAGTACTGCACCAGGTTCCAGGTAAAGGAGTCGTAGTTGTCGATCATCAACAGCATATTTAGCTTATCTATTTGATTTAAGAGAATAAAAACAGCCATTCATCGCTTTACCGGCCGCAATTCCAGTTGACACCAAAACCCGGGACCGCAACGGCATGCACGAGAAAGCCGTATTCTCGCATCTATCCACCCGGTGTCCAACCTCACCCGCTGCTGCTTTAACCAAATGCTCCTGAAGCACCATACAGTTTGAAACCGGGACGGCGCCATCCCCGCACCGCCGTGGTGCTGCGGTAACCGCCGTTGTAGGGCTGCACCGCCGTTGTAGCCGCCGCTTTAGCTGGCGGGGAAAACCCCCACCCTTTGCCGATTTACGCCGCACCAACGGGCGCCTGCCGGCACCATGCTGTTCAAAAAACAACCAACCAATCGTTTTGCACAGCCTTTCTGCCTGCTTGCAATTGCCCCATTCTCATCCAGTGTCCAGAATAATTTCTGTATGGAAACCGTGGTGGCAGGGATGATGGCCTGAAACATCAGGGCGGTAGCCTGGCCGTACCGCCGCAATCTGAGCTTTTGAGAGTTCAGCTTTCGAAAACACTTACACCTAAAACAAGCAGTTATCGAGAAGGCTTGTTTCATTCTTTAAAGAAGATCGAAATTTTTATAAAAATCCAATAAAATCAAAATATTACCGTCAATTTCTTAATCTAAATAAATGCAGGTTATCAAGTTAGGTCAATATAAAATTGTTAGATCAAAAGGAGATCACGATGGCAGAAAACGTTATTGGCAACGTCGAGCAACAGCGAATGTACGCTTCTGTGAAGGACATTGCAGATCTCGATGCACCTATCTATCGCATCTTTCCGTTGTGGTTCTTTGAAGAATGTCTCCGCATAAAGCACATTACCTTGATTCGCCCCCATACGTGGGAGGATCCCCTTGAGGTTGTTGGAGATGCGATTGCAGTTAATGGATGGGCTGACAAGCAAGTGGTCATAAACCAAGATCTGCCACCTGTATTTGCCCAGTGCTGGTCTGCTACCGCCGAAAGCGATACTCTTCTGCGAGCCTACTCGCGCGTGGATAAGGACACACATTTTCGGCGGAATACGAGCCCTCGGTATGAAGGTGTCCAAGTTCGCACCACAACACGAAAGCTAATTCGTGCGTTGATGGAAAAAGCAAAAGGCTCGCCGCACGGAAAGTGTTACATCGGAACAGTTCGATACATACCTCACAATGAGATACTTCAGGGTATCGCTAATACTATCCGCTCTCATGGAATAGACGCTTTTCGCGAGCCGGATGTCCGCGCAGACCTCCTTTTTCTGAAGCGGCAGGCATTTCAGCATGAGGCAGAAGTGCGGTTGCTTTATTTTTGCAACGAGTCATGTGCTGACAATCTGTTTCGCGTACCGATCGATCCAAACGAGCTATTTGATGAGATCACATTCGATCCGCGGCTAGAGCTATTTGAGCAGCGGGAACGCGAGGCCGTTGCACGGAGTCTTGGCTATAAAGGTCCGATCCGTGAATCAGACTTGTATCAACGTATTATTCTGCAGGTATCGCTGGACAGAGACAGCAACTGAGACTCAAAAAAACCCAAAAGGCGGTTCAAATCGACAACCCCGCCTTCGGCTGGTCCGCGTCTTAACCTAAGCGTTAGGTGCTCTGCCGCACATCCAGACACACGCATCAATCGAGGGGGAAAAGTTATATGGAAGGGGACGATGACGCGTCAATTACAATTGAACTAGTGCACCAAAAAATCGGTAGAAACCTGCTTCTGTTTCAAAAGTTAGAGTACACACTGAAGATGATGGTCGCTATGTCGGAGATTTCAGGGTATGCCACTAACTTGGAAGAAAATATAGATCTCCGGACAGCTTGGGCAATGAAAAAGACACTCGGCCAGATAGTTGGCGAGCATGTCGAGAGCTTCAATTCTGTCGACGAGCATGGGCCAGAGCCATCGCCAATGAGAAAAGAGCCACACCTATCCATGAGGATCACTACGCAATGCGAAGATGATTTTCTGGAAAAGAGAAAATCTGTTCTTGCTGGCCTCGTCAAGGAGCGAAACGACTTGGTTCATCATTTACTGGCGACCTATAAACTTAACGATGAAAAAAGCCGTCGGCAATTAGTTGCGATGTTGGATAATCAACATCAGCGGTTGAAGGAGGAGGTCGATTTTTCGTACAACATTGGGAAAAGACAATTTGAAACTCGCCAAGCGCTGGCAGCGTGGTTGCAATCAGAAGAAGGCAGAGAATTTATGGTGAGCGAGTTGAGGAAGGCAAGGAAGCTTAATCGACGCACCTAATCGAGTAGCCGAGGCTTTCTAACCCTCAGCCACACCACTCCCAGCATGCAGCCCGCACAGGGCGTTTCACTTGGCATGGTGAAGGCTGCTCCCTCCATCACGCAATGCATATAAGCCCCGGGCTTTCAGGCAGGCGTTGTTCCGCTGTCTGTCTTCTCGGTGTCTTTAAGCTGCCCCGCCTTTGACTGTGATGCCACCACCCGCCACGGCCGGCCTTAGCCGCCGAACCGGGCCAGCTGCATTTCCCGCAGCCGGCTCAGGGTGCGGCGGAAAGGAAAGGCCAGGGCGCCGCCCTGGTAAAGCTCCTCCGGCGGCACTTCGGCCTCCAGCCAGAGTGGTATGCCCCTGTCGTAGCATTCGTCCACCAGGGCGATAAAGCGGCGCGCGCCGTCGTCCTGGCGGGACAGGGGCGGCAGTTGGCGCTCGCCGGCGGCGACCTGGGTCGCGCCGTCCTCGGTGCCGCGGGCAATGGCGCCTTGCCGCCGGCCGCCGCTCAGGCGGGGCACCCCGCCCAGCAGGATATGGCGGAAGCGGTCGCACAGCTCGATAAAGTCCGGCGCCGCCAGCGGCTGTTCGCACAGGTCCGCATAGCGGCACCAGAGCACGGCCTCGCTCCGCCCCTGCACCGCTATCTGCCGGTGGCCCAGCGGCAAGGAGTCGCGGCCGCCGCCCGCCGGCGCCAGCTCGGCGAACAGGGTCGCCAGGGCCTGGGGGTCGTTCACCCAGTAGCGTTGCCTGGGCGCCCCCGGGTGCAGCCGGTGATCCTCGCCGCCGTCCACCGCCACCACCCGCATCCGCTCTGCCATGGCCGCCACCGCCGGCAGGAAGCGATCCCGGTTGAAGCCCTCGGCGTAGAGCCCTTCGGGCGGCTGGTTGGAGGTGGTCACCAGCACCAGCCCTTCGGCGAACAGCTGTTGCAGCAGGCGGCCGAGCAGCATGGCGTCGCCGATGTCGCTCACGAACAGCTCGTCCAGGCACAGCACCCTCACCTCGGCGGCCAGCTCCGCCGCCAGTTGCGCCAGCGGATCCTCGGTGCCGGTCAGCTGGAACAGCCGCCGGTGCACCCAGCGCATAAAGTGATGAAAGTGCAGGCGCCGGGCCGGCACCGACAGGCCGCGATGGAACAGGTCCATCAGCCAGGTCTTGCCCCGCCCCACCGGCCCCCACAGGTAAACGCCGCCGATATCCCGCTCGCCGGCATGCAGCCGGCGCTGGCACTGCTCCAGCCATTCGGCGGCCCGGCGCTGGGCGGCATCGTCCTTAAAGCCCGCGTCCAGGGCGGCGAGGTAGGCGGCGTAGGGGGAAAGGGTCATAACGGGGCCGGGATCTGCGAAACGGAAGGGCATTAAGCCACAGCGCCCGCCGCCGGACAAGGCCGGCCCCTAGCGCCGGGCCGCGTGGCGCATGATCTCCGCCGGTATCCGCTCGAGCGACACCACCCGCTCCACCGCCCCCAGGGCGATGGCCTCCCTGGGCATGCCGAACACCACGCAGGAGGCCTCGTCCTGGGCCAGGGTCTCGGCCCCGGCCTGGGCCATCTCCTTCAGTCCCCGGGCGCCATCGTCGCCCATGCCGGTCATGATGATGCCGGTGGCGTTTTTACCGGCAAACTTGGCCACCGAGCGGAACAGCACGTCCACCGAGGGCTTGTGCCGGTTCACCGGCGGTCCGTCCAGCACCTCCACCTGGTAGTAGGCGCCGCTGCGCCTGAGCTGCATGTGCCGGCCGCCGGGGGCGATCAGCGCCAGCCCCGGCAGCACCCGGTCCTGGTGGCGGGCTTCCCGCACCTCCAGCCGGCACAGCTGGTTCAGACGGGCGGCGAACGAGGCGGTGAACTTCTCCGGCATGTGCTGCACTATCACCAGCCCCGGGCACACCCGGGGCAGCGCCGTCAGCACCCGCTCCAGAGCCTGGGTGCCGCCGGTGGAGGTGCCGATGGCCACGATGCGCTCCGTGGTCTGCACCATGGCCTGGCTGCCCGGCGGCTCCGCCATGGCATCCGCCCCCAGCCTGGGCGGCACCGGCAAGGGGGCGCGCGCCGTCAGCCGGCCGACCCTGGCCTGGGCCGCGGCGCGCACCGCCCCGACCAGGGCGGCGGACGAGTCCTGCAGAAACTGCTTCAGCCCCACCCTGGGCTTGGTGATGATCTCCACGGCGCCGGCCGCCAGGGCCTGCAGCGTGGTTTCGGCCCCCTGCTCGGTCAGGGACGAGCAGATCACCACCGGGGTGGGCCGCTCGGCCATGATCTTCTTCAGGAAGGTGATGCCGTCCATGCGCGGCATCTCCACATCCAGCACTATCACGTCGGGCCAGTCCCGCGCCATCTTGTCCAGGGCGAAGAGCGGATCCGAGGCCGTGCCCAGCACCTGCATGTCCGGCTCCCGCTCCAGCAGCGCCACCAGCACCTGGCGCATCACCGCCGAGTCGTCTACCAGCAATACCTTGATTTTTTGCATCTTATCCTTGTTCCTCCGCTCCCTTCAGGGGACTGTGGCTCACCCAGACCGCCCCGCTCCACACCTCGAACACCACCCTGCGGTGGCCGCTCTGGCCCAGGCTCTGGGCCACCAGCCGCAGGCGGTGCTCGCGTACCAGCCGGAGGGCCGCCGCCACGTTCTGCCGGGCCACGTCGAGGCGGGCGGGTACCGGCGCGCCGAACATGTTGCCTCCACCGAACAGCTTGCACTGATACTCCTCCAGCCCGGTGCCGTGCTGCCGGGCCGCCGCCCGGAACAGGGCCATGGCGTCCTCGCCGTAACGGCCATCGAGCCGGCTCCCGCCCCGGCCCCCCGCCGGCAGCAGGTAGTGGCACATGCCCCCAATCCGCCGGCGGGGGTGCCACAACACCATGGCGACGCAGGAGCCGAGCAGGGTGCGGATGCGGGTGGCCGGGCCGCCGAAATGGAACTGGCCGGGCTGCAGTAACACCTCCTCGACCTCGCCCGCTGTCATGGCTTGCGGTAGATGGACGGCTGCACCAGCCGGAGCGCCTCGGACACCCCGTTCAGGCTCTCCGAATGGCTGACGATAAAATACCCGCCCGGTTTCAGCCGGGGCAGGATCCGCTCCACCACCTGGCGCTTGGTGTCGAGATCGAAGTAGATCATCACGTTGCGCAGGAAGATAACATCGAAATCGCCGATCTCGGGCAGGCGCTGGTTGAGGTTGATCTGCATAAAGCGGATCCGCTGCCGCAGCCGCCGCTCGACCAGGAAGCTGCCCTCCTGCTCCCCCACCCCTTTCAGGCAGTATTTGTGCAGCAGGCGGGTGTCGATGTGTTCCGCCCGGCTCAGGGGATACTGGCCGCGTCCGGCCTGCGCCAGCACCCGGCTGCTGATGTCGGAGGCGACGAGCTCCCAGGGCCCGGCCCCCAGCGCCTCGGCCAGGGTCATGGCCAGGCTGTAGGGCTCTTCCCCGGACGAGCAGGCCGCGCTCCACAGCCGGACCGGGCGGCCCCTGCCGAGCGCGGGCAGCACCTGCTGCCGCAGAAAGTCGAAGTGCCGGGGCTCCCGGAAGAAATAGGTTTCGTTGGTGGTCAGCAGATCCAGCGCCGTCTGCAGCTCGCCCCCGCCCCGCTCCGCCATGATCAGGCGGAAGTAGTCGCCGTAGCTGCCCAGGCCGTGGTGGCGCAGCCGCTTGCCCAGCCGCCCCGCCACCAGCGCCTTCTTGCCCGGGGACAGGTTGATCCCGGCGCTGCGGTACAGCCAGCGCCGGAACAGCTGGAACTCCTCATCCTGCAACGACGGTATCTGCATGGGTCAAGCTCCCTCGGCCCGGAAATCCGGGTTCAAACGAAACCGGGCTCCGCCCTGTCATCGAAGGCGCCCGCCCTTCGCCCGGCCGCGACCGGCGTACCGGTGGCGGCGGCCAGGGTGAAGAAGCCCATCGCCTGCTGCAGCTGCTCCGCCTGGCTGCTCATCTCCTCCGCCGTCGCCGCCAGCTCCTCGCTGCTGGCCGCATTCTGCTGGGTCACCTGGCTCAACTGGCCCATGGCGGTGTTGATCTGCGCCGCCCCCGAGGCCTGCTCGCTCGAGGCCGCGCTGATCTCCTGCACCAGATCCGAGGTCTTGCCGATGGCCGGCACCATCTCCTCCAGCAGCCGCCCCGCCTTCTCCGCCAGGGCCACGCTGCCGTCGGACAGCTCACCGATCTCCCGGGCCGCCACCTGGCTGCGCTCCGCCAGCTTGCGCACCTCGGTCGCCACCACCGCGAAGCCCTTGCCGTGCTCCCCGGCCCGCGCCGCCTCGATGGCCGCGTTCAGCGCCAGCAGGTTGGTCTGGTAGGCGATGTCGTCGATAATGCCGATGCGCTGGGCTATCTGCTGCATCGCCGCCACCGTCTGCTGCACCGCCTCGCCGCCCTCGGCCGCTTCCCGCGCCGCCTTGCTGGCCATGCCGTCGGTCACCCGGGCGTTGTCGGTGTTCTGGTTGATGCTGGCACTCATCTGCTCGATGGAGGCGCCGGTCTCTTCCACCCCCGCCGCCTGTTCGCTGGCCGCCTGGCTCATGGACTGGGCGGTGGCGCTCACCTCCTCGGCGGCGCTGGCCAGGTTGTCGGCGGCGCCGCGCACCTCGCCGATGATCCGGGTCAGCCGGTCCTGCATCCGGCCCATGGCCGCCAGCAGCAGGCCCACCTCGTCCCGGGAGCGGATCCGGATGGGCTGGCTCAGATCCCCCTCCGCCAGCCGCTCGGCCGCCTGCACCGCCACCGCCAGGGAGCCGGCCAGGCGGCGGTACACGAACCAGAGCACCAGCCCCAGCACCAGCAAGGTACCGGCCATGCTGCCCAGCACCCAGGAAAAGGCCTTGTCCTTGTCGGCCAGGGCCGTCGCCACCAGGGTGGCGGTGCGGTTTTCCATCAGCACGAAGAAGTCGTCGATGGAGCGCTGGATATTGGCCTTTTCCCGGTGGTAGGCCGCATCGTGCAGCATCCGCCGGGCCTGCTCGGGGCTCACCGCCCCGAGGGCGCCGCCGGCATAATCCTTCACCGCCTGCATGGCCACCGCCTCCGTCTCCACCAGGGCGGCGGACTTGGCGTTGGCGTCGGCCAGCAGGTCGAATTCCTGCTCGGTGAAGCCGGCCCGGCGCATCAGCTCGGCGAGCGGCACCGCCGGGGTGTCCGGCCGGGGCTTGGCGTCTCCCGCCGCCACAAAGTCCCAGTAAATCCGGTGGTAGGCCTCCGGCCTGGGTTGTTCGCCGTTGCGGATGGCCACCACCTGCCAGTACTGCTGTTCGAAGCGGCTGTCGCCGGTGACCACATAGGTCCGGGCCAGGCGGGTCAGATCGTCCGAACTTTGCCGCAGCTCATCGGCCAGCAGGTAGGACTGGTATTGCCGATCCTTGGCCTCGGCCACCTGTTCCACCGCCGCCTGATAGCGGTTGACCGCCGCCAGGGTCAGCAGCAGCATGCCGAGCGAGGCGAGGGTCAGGCCCATGAACAGGGTTTTTATCCGTAATTGAAACATAGGGTTTCCTTGTGTTCCCGCCGTTATTGTTATTGGTTGGGGTGTTGGCAGTGCCGAGCCATGTGGGGTGATGATTACTGGGCGAATTCTCCCTCCCTGACCGGGGCCCGGCCGTCGCCGGCCTGGGACAGCTGCGCCATCTCCTCCACCGACAGCACCCGCTCAACGCTGAGCACTATCACGAAGCGGCCGTCCACCTTGGCCATGCCGCCGATAAAATCCGCCCGGATGCCGCCCCCGAAGCTCGGGGCCGGCTCGATGTCGGCCGCCGCTATGCTGAGCACCGCCGACACCGCGTCCACCAGCACGCCGATGTCCTGCACGCCCTCCTCGCCATGGACTTCGAGAATGACGATGCAGCTGCGCTTGTTGACCGGGGTGGACGGCCGGCCGAAGCGCACCGCCAGATCCACCACCGGCACCACGGCCCCCCTCAGGTTGATGACGCCGCGCACGAAGGCGGGCATCATGGGCACCGTGGTCAGGTTGCCATACTCGATGATCTCCTTGATGCCGAGGATGTCCATGGCGAACATCTCGCCTCCCAACACGAAGGTCAGGTACTGGGCCTCGCCGTCGACCTTGGGCTCTGTCGCCACTAATGCATTCATTGCTTTTCCTCCTGCACCAGGGCCCGCCCCGGGCCCTGCCACTGTATTCCCCGATGCCGGGCGCCGGGGCGCCCGGCCCGTGCCTAGAAGCGGGTGAAGCCGGGCTCCAGTTCGCCCTCGCCCAGATCCGGCTCCGGCTGGGGCGGCCTGGCCGCTTTCCCCTTGCCGGCCGCCGCCCGGCTCTCCCGTTTGACGGCGGCCCCGGCGACCAAGGTGAAGAAGCTCATCGCCTGCTGCAGCTGCTCCGCCTGGCTGCTCATCTCCTCCGCCGTCGCCGCCAGCTCTTCGCTGCTGGAGGCGCTCTGCTGGGTCACCTGGCTCAGCTGGCTCATGGCGGTGTTGATCTGCGCCGCCCCCGTGGCCTGCTCGCTCGAGGCCGCGCTGATCTCCTGCACCAGATCCGAGGTCTTGTCGATGGCCGGCACCATCTCCTCCAGCAGCCGCCCCGCCTTCTCCGCCAGGGCCACGCTGCTGTCGGACAGCTCGCCGATCTCCTGGGCCGCCACCTGGCTGCGTTCCGCCAGCTTGCGCACCTCGGTCGCCACCACCGCGAAGCCCTTGCCGTGCTCCCCGGCCCGCGCCGCCTCGATGGCCGCGTTCAGCGCCAGCAGGTTGGTCTGGTAGGCGATGTCGTCGATGATGCCGATGCGCTGGGCTATCTGCTTCATCGCCGCCACCGTCTGCTGCACCGCCTCGCCGCCCTCGGCCGCTTCCCGCGCCGCCTTGCTGGCCATGCCGTCGGTGACCCGGGCGTTGTCGGTGTTCTGGTTGATGCTGGCGCTCATCTGCTCGACGGAGGCGCTGGTCTGCTCCACTCCCGCCGCCTGCTCGCTGGCCCCCTGGCTCATGGACTGGGCGGTGGCGCTCACCTCCTCGGAGGCGCTGGCCAGGTTGTCGGCGGCGGTGCGCACCTCGCCGATGATCTGGGACAGTTTATCCACCATGTCCTTCATGGCGGCCAGCAGGCTGGTGCTGTCGCCCCGGCGCAGGACGATATCCACCGACAGATCCCCCTGGGCGATCCGGCCGGCGACGGCGGCGGCATAATCCGGCTCGCCGCCCAGCTGGCGCAGCAGGTTACGGGTGATCAGCCCGCCGGCCAGCAGCGCGGCCAGCAGGGCCACGCCCGCGGACAGCAGCATCAGCAGCCGGGCCTGCTCGTAGGTCTGGTGGGCTTCGAGGCCGGAGGCCTCGAGCAGATCGCCCTGGTACTCGATCAGGGCCACCACGCTCTCCTGGTAGGCGCGAAGCACGGGGCGCAGTTCGTTCTGCAGGTAGCGCTGGGCGGCGTCCGGATTGTCCTGGACGATCAGGCCCAGCAGGCGATCCTGGCCGGCGATATAGTGCTGCCGCTGTTCGCTGATCTGGCGCAGCAGCGCCGTTCCCTGCTCCGAGTGGATACGCTGCTGCAGCCACTCGAGTTCGGCGGCGATCTCCCGCCGGAGATCCTGGATCAGCGCCTGCTGCTGTTGCCGATCCCGCGAGTCCTGGGTCAGCATCATATTGCGCAGGGCAATGGCGATGGCGTTGGCCTTGTCGATCACGTCGTTGGCCCGCTTGGTCTTGGGCCAGAGATCCTCGACGATCATCTGCTGGGCCTGGTTGAGCTGCTGCATCCGGCTGATGCCGACCAGGGACACCAACAGCAGCATGGCGATCACCAGGCCGAAGCCCAGGGCCAGCTTGGTGGCGACTCTCATTCCTTTAAACATGGTGCTCTCCTTAAGATGGATACTGACGGATTTATTCCGCGCCGGCGTCTAGGCGGACAGGGCCCGCCCCTCCCGGGAAATCATGGCTTGCACAAAGCTGGACACGTCGAGGATCAGGGCCACGGAGCCGTCGCCCAGTATGGTCGAGCCGCCGATGCCCCGCAGGGCGCCGAACAACTTGCCCAGGGGCTTGATCACCGTCTGGTGCTCCCCCAGCAGCTCGTCCACCACCAGCCCCGCCTTCTGCCCGGCGCACTGCACCACCACCACGTTCTCGCGCCGGCCCTTCGCCGCCGCCAGGCCGAAGTGCTCGCCGAGCTTGATCAGCGGCAGCACCTCGCCGCGCAGATTGAGGTAGCTGTGTTCCCGGGCCAGCCGGCGATCCGCCTCGCTCAGTTCGATGCACTCCTGCACCGTGTCCAGCGGCACCACGTAGCGCTCGCCACCGACCCCCACCAGGAAGCCGTCGATGATCGCCAGGGTCAGCGGCAAACGGATGCTGATCCGGGTGCCCTGCCCCGGCCGGCTGTCCAGATCGATGCGCCCCCGCAACGCCAGTATGTTGCGGCGGACCACGTCCATGCCCACGCCCCGGCCCGACAGGTTGGTGACCGTGTCGGCGGTGGAAAAGCCGGGTTCGAAGATAAGCTGGTACACTTCCTGTTCGCTCAGGCTGGTCCCCGGCGGGACCAGTTCCCGCTCCATGGCTTTCTGCAATATGCGCTCCCGGTCGAGGCCGGCCCCGTCGTCGGCGATCTCGATGACGATGCTGCCGGCATCATGGAAGGCGTTGAGCCGGAGGTTGCCGGTGGCCGGCTTGCCCGCCGCCAGCCGTGCCGCCGGCGTTTCTATGCCGTGGTCCATGGCGTTGCGCAGCAGGTGCATCAGGGGATCACCTATCTTTTCGATCACCGTCTTGTCCAGCTCGGTGTCGGCGCCGCTGATGTGCAGGGCGATGTCCTTGCCCAGCTCCTGGCTGACGTCGTGCACCACCCGCTGGAAACGGTTGAAGGTATCGCCAATCGGCACCATGCGCAGGCGCAGGGCCCCGTCGCGGATCTCCTCCATCAGCTCGGACACCAGCGAGGTCGCTTCCTGCAGGGCGGTGTCCTGGGCGCGCTGGGCCAGCAGCTTGACCCCGGCGCCGGCGATCACCAGCTCGCCCACCAGGTTGATCAGCTCGTCCAGCTTGTCGGCCTGGACCCGGATATAGCGGCTTTCCTTTTTCTTCTGCTCCCGGCCCTGGCTCTGCTTCTCCAGGGCGGTCTGCACCAGCACCGGCGCCACCGCCTGCTGCCCCACCAGCACTTCCCCCAGCCGGGGGGCCGGCGCCGCCTCGGCGGCGGCCTGCTCCAGCTCCTGCCGGGTCAGGGCCCCGCTCGCCACCAGTATTTCCCCCAAGCGGGCGTCGTCCTCCGGCAGCGAGCGGATCAGCGCGATATATTCGGACACCTTGCCGTGGTGCGGCAGTATCTGCAGCTCGCAGTCGTCGCGGACGAAGTCGAACACCTCGGCGATGGCCGCCTTGTCCGCCTCCGACTGGAAGTCGAGCTCGAACCCCAGGTAGCAGGATTCGGGATCCATCTCCGCCGCCGCCGGCATGGTGTCGGTCAGGGTGGTCAGCGAGAGGATGCGGCCCATGGTGCCCAGGTAACGCAGGAAAGACAGGGGATCCATGCCGTTGCGCAGCACCTCGGGGCCGAAACGCAGGGACAGGTGCCAAAGGCTCGCCGCCGCCTCGCTCTCTTCCTCCCGGGGCTGGCGGGAAACCGGCCCGTCCGTCGCCACCGGCGCCGGGACGCCGCCGCGGAAGGCCTGCAACCGAGCCAGCAGGGCCCGGCCCCGCTCCAGGGTGTCGGCGGCCGGCGGTTCGCCCCGCGCCACCCCGTCCACCAGTTGCTCGATATGATCCCGCCCGGCCAGCAACAGCGCCACCAGCTCGGCGTCGGCGGCCAGCTTGCCCTCCCGCAGCCGGTCCAGCACGTCCTCCACCACGTGGGTGAAGTCGACGATGGGGTCGAGGCCGAACAGCCCGGCCGAGCCCTTGATGGTGTGGGCGGCGCGGAAGATGGCGTCCAGCACCTCGGCGCCGGCCTCCTGCTCCAGCCCCAGCAGGCCGCTCTCCATCTCTTGCAGCAGCTCCCTGGCCTCGTCGATAAAGGTGTGCAGTACCTGATCAAGGTTGATGCTCATCTGTAATTCCTTCTCCTTGCCATAAGGGGCTCAGGCGCTCGGATCACCCGGCAGCCACTGGGGATCGCCGAAGTGGGCGTTCAGCCGGCACAGCTCCAGCACCTCCAGCACCGCCTGGCTGTGCCAGAGCAGGGACAGGGCCCCGCCCTGGCGGTCGAGCTCCCGCTTGGCCAGCAGCAGCAGTTGCAAACCGGCGCTGTCCAGCTCGCTGACCCCGGCCAGATCCAGGCCCAGCTGTTGTGGCCCGGCCAGATAGGGCGCCAGCTGTGACTTGAGGGCAGCGGCGGTGTAGATGGTCAGTTCCCCCTCCAGCCGTAACAGCACCCCCTGCTCCCGGGTTTCGGCAACGATCTGCATCGGCGTTTCTCCCTAGGGCATGATCAATTTGGATACCGCCGCCAGCATCTGCTGGGGCTGGAACGGCTTGACCACCCAGGCCTTGGCCCCCGCCGCCTGGCCCTCGGCCTTCTTTTCCGCCTGGGACTCGGTGGTGAGCATGATCACCGGGGTGAACTTGTAGCCGGGGTGGCGCTTGACCTCCTTCAGGAAGCTGATGCCGTCCATGTTGGGCATGTTGACGTCGCTGATGATGAGGTGCACCTTGCCGCCATTGAGCTTGGACAGGGCATCCCGGCCGTCGCAGGCCTCGATGGTGTCGTAGCCGGCGCCCTTGAGGGCGATGCTGACCACCTGTCGCAAGGAGGCGGAGTCGTCGACGATCATGATGGTTTTGGCCATGAGTGTTCTCCCCTAGAAGAAGGTAATGTCCGACTGGCCCTGGCGTTCGGCGGCCTGGCCCTGGTGAATGAGGTGCTGCTCCAGCATGGCGTAGCTGCGGCTCATGCGCGCCAGCCAGGCATCCACGTCGATGGGCTCCCCCGCCTGCGCCAGGGTCCGCCCGAATTCCTCCAGGTTGTCGCACACCTGGCGCAGTATCTGGCTGGTTCTGTCCTGGAACTGCAGCGACACCAGCATCTGCTCTATCTCGCCCCGCACCCCTTCGCCTTCGCTGCGGGTGCTGTCCACCGCCCGGGTCAGGCTCTCGGCGGTACCGTCGAACTGGCTCAGCAGCTTGCGCAGGGCGGCCTCCGCCTGGTCCAGTTCCTTGTCGTCCTCGGCGCTGGCCTGTTCGCTGTCGCTGAAGGTATCGAGGATGGCCTGGTTGATGACGTTGACCTTGTCGGCCATGCTCTTGCTGGTGGCGCTGGAACGGATGGACAGGCTGCGCACCTCGTCGGCCACCACCGCGAAGCCCCGGCCGGCCTCGCCGGCCCGGGCCGCTTCGATGGCGGCATTGAGCGCCAGCAGGTTGGTCTGGCCGGCGATGGCGTCCACCTCCGCCGCCATCTTCTGCAGCTCCTCGGTATAGCCGGTCAGCACCCGCACCTCGTCGAGCATGGCCCTGTGCCGCTGCTGGGCACCGCGCAGGGAGGCCACTATCTCCGCCAGGGCCTGCTCGCTGGCGCGGGTCACCGCCTTCATGTCTTCCTCACCCCGGGCGATGGAAGCCCCGGACTCGCCCACCAGCTCGTTCAGCCGCGCCACCAGGGCAGAAAATTGCCCGGTCAGTTCGGCGATGGCCTCTTCGGTCTGGCCACGGGCGGTCTCAATATGGCGCCCCAGTATGGGCAGCACCGCCTGGGCCAGGGCCGGGCCGTCGGCCGGCTCCGGGGAAGGCGGCGCCACCGCCTCGGCCCGGGCGTCGGCCAGCCTGGCCAGGCTGAGTCTGCAGTAGTGCCCCAGGCCGGCAGAGGCCGGGCACAGGAGCACGGACACCAGCAGGGCGGGGGTGGAAAAGTCGGTGAGCCACAGCAACGGCAAGCTGGCCGTCACCGCCACCAGGACGGGCGACAGGGCGACGAGAAGTGGCACCGCCGGCGCCTTCCGCTCCCCCTGCACTATGTCAGCGTTATTCATCTATGCCTCCCGGACATGCTTTCTCCCGGTCGCCTAAAAAAGCGCGCAGGATCCCGCCGGCCTGAACAGCCGGTAAAAAACAAACATTGTGGCCAGTTAATTAAACCGGGCATCCAAAATCCGGGACAATAATCCCCTGCCATGGCCATGGAATTGGCAATGGTATAGTGCCTGGTCAATATAAAAGGAATAAGTGTGGGTTTTAGGTGCTCCCTGAAAAATCATCCTTGCCATTTTTCTTATTATTAAGATCGGGGCTCGGCAAACGGTAACGCCAATCCGCAACGCGTATTAACAATTAGCATAAAAAAAAGATAAGTGTCAGCTTACACATGAAAAATTAATATTTTTTTGCATGGCACCAAGGCGGATGCAGGGTATTACGGAATGTTCCTTTCATACTCTCCCGGCGCCGCACATTTCCATCCATGTCGATAAGCCGGATGGCAAGACGGCCAAAAAACGTGACGGCCATTCCCCCGCTGACGAATGGATATAAATCAGACAGCGATGTCACACTTACCCAATAAGAGGTATTTATCAAAACCCTGGCTGTATTAGCTGAAGATGATTTAAATAACCTCCGGATTACGGAGTTTTGCGCCTGAGTCCTAAATAACCGCGCCGGATATGCTACAGCGACCGGATACCGTACGCGGACCGCCGGGCCCGCGACCATGCAGCTAGTGGTGTTCGGGGCCGTGATTTGATGGCAATATGTTCCCTCTCCCCAGACTTGCATGGATGCCCGTTATGAGGAAATTCGCTTTACCCCTGCTGGCGTGGTGGCTGGCCACGGCGTTCCCCGCTCTGGCCGACCGCCTGGTGGTGGCCACCGAAGGCGCCTATCCCCCCTTCAACTACCATGACGAGCAGGGCCGGCTCACCGGCTTCGACGTGGACATCGCCCTGGCCCTGTGCCGGGCCATGGCGGCCGAATGCGAACTGGTCGCCGAGGAATGGGACAAGCTGCTCGACGGCCTGGAGCAGGGCCGGTTTGACCTGGTGGTGGCCAGCATGGCCCGCACCCCGGCGCGGGCCGAGCGGGCCGACTTTTCCGAGTACTACTACCGCACCCATTCGATGTTCGCCGGCCAGGCCAACCGCCATGCCGACGTATCCCCCCAAACCCTGGCCGGCCTGCGCCTTGCCACCGG
Organism: Zobellella denitrificans; assembly: GCF_002407485.1. Taxonomy (NCBI): domain Bacteria; kingdom Pseudomonadati; phylum Pseudomonadota; class Gammaproteobacteria; order Aeromonadales; family Aeromonadaceae; genus Zobellella; species Zobellella denitrificans. The sequence continues at coordinate 3,240,718 of NZ_CP012621.1, forward strand.
GGTCGACACCATCCAGGCCGAGTTCCTGCAACAGCGCTACCGGCAGAGCCATATCCTGCTGGCCCGCAGCCAGGAAGAAGCCCTGGCCTGGCTGGCCGAGGGCAAGGTGGACCTGGTGCTGTCCGACAGCATCAACCTGCTGAGCTTTCTGCAGAGCCCGGCAGGCTCGCCCTTCGACTACGTGGGCGAGCCCCTGGCCGACGAGATACTGCAGGCGGAAGCCCGCATCGCGGTGGCCAAGGGCCGGCGGGCGCTGCTCGAGCGGATCAACAAGGCCATCACCACCATCCGCCTGAACGGCAGCTACGATCACATCAACCGTCAATATATTCCGTTCAGCGTATATTGAGGCGCACAGGAGGCAGCCGAGCGGTGACACCGAGATCCCGGGAATTCCACCCCAGCCTGTCCACCACCCTTTCCCTGGTGGTCTGCGCCCTGCTATTGTTCATGGCCGGGATCACCTGGCTGGTGGTCCCCCTGCTGGCCGGCATCGGCCAGAGTTCGGGCCAGACCCGCGAACAGCATATGCCGGAGATCCTCAACCACCAGCGCCATGCCCTGAAAATCGAGAAGATCAGCAGCTACCTCAATACCGTTTACTGGGCCCAGAACGCCGACATGGAGCGACGGGCCCGGTTGCAGGCCCAGGTGCTGATCCAGAGTTTCATGCTGGAAGACCGCTCCCCCCTGGCCACCGCCACCGCCGACTCCCTGGAAACCATCAAGCGGCTGATCGAGATAAGGAGCCAGCAGCGGGAACAAATGGACAGGGTGGGTCGGCTGCTGGCCGAGCTTGCCTCTGCGGATTCCCCCGTCCGGTCATTGGGACAGGGCGGAGCCGCCCCCCTGCTGCCCCTGCCTCCCCTGACCGACATCCGCTGGCCACGCCTGGCCCCAATGCTGGAAGCGCTGCTCCAGGCGCTGCCGGAAACCGGCGACAGCGAGCCGCACCGGCAGTGGCTCGACGCGCTCGCCCGCCACCTGCGGGAAGTGTCGGCCCTCAACACCCGGGCGGACGAACTGATGAACGCGGGCCAGCAGCAGTTGCAGCAGATAGCCAATTACCTGACCACGGACGCCGCCCTGCGGGTCCAGCAACTGGCCGAGAACATCGCCCGGGATGCCGGGGCCGCAACCCGCTACACCTACCTGCTGATCGGGGTCATCACCCTGCTCACCCTGCTGCTGTTCGCCGCCCTGCATTATTTCGTGCTCCGGCCCTTGCAGGCCTCGGTGCAGGCCCTGCGCGCCATAGAGCAGGACAAGAACGACCATGTCCAGCTGCCTCCGGTCCTGTTCAGCGAGCTGGATACCATCTGCCGGGCGGTGGAAGACTATTCGGCCATGACCCGGAAGCTGTGGCAGGCCAACGACGAACTGCACCAACTGTCCCAGAAGGACGGCCTGACCGGCCTGGCCAACCGCCGCCATTTCGATCTGGCGCTGCGGGAGGCGCTGAACCGGGTCCGCCGGCACCACGGCACCCTGGCCCTGCTGATGCTGGACATCGACCATTTCAAGCAGCTCAACGACGGCTTCGGCCACCTGAACGGCGACGAATGCCTGAAGGCCCTGGCCCGTATCCTGAAAGGCTACGGCCAGCGCAGCGGTGAACTGGCCGCCCGCTACGGCGGCGAGGAATTCGCGCTGATCCTCACCGATCTCAACCGGCAGCAACTGATCCGGCTGTGCGAGCAGATCCGGCAGGAGGTGGCCAGGCTGCTCCTGCCCCAGGCCGAGCCGGGTCCGCCCATGCGCTTTACCGTCAGCATCGGCGCCGCCCTGCTGCCCGCCGCCGAACTCGGGCAGGAAACCGAGTTGCTGATGCTGGCCGACAAGGCCCTGTACCAGGCCAAACAGGGCGGCCGCAACCGGGTGGTGATCGGCGAGCGGGAACTCCCCCGCCTCGAAGAGCCGAGATCCGCCCTGGGCTGAGGATGAGGCGCCAACGGCGGAAAGATCGGCAACAAAAAAGGGCCCTTGCAGGGCCCTTTTCACGGCGGAGAATAAAGGCCCTCAGGCCAAGGCCTTGACCAGCTCCAGCACGTCGACCTCGATGCCGTCCAGCTCCTCGTCCCAGTTGGGGCCGATGCGCACGCCGTCTTCGGACAGATCTTCCACCCAGATCTCCAGGAATTCGGCCAGGCTGATTTCGAAGGGCTCGTAGTCGGCCCACTCCTCCAGGCACTGGGCCCTGGCCTCGTCCTCGGTGGACCAGACCGGCATCACCTCGGTGTCTTCGAACTCGGTGGAATCGCATACCACCCACTCGTCCCCGAAGCGCAGCCCCCACATCACCCGGTTGGCTTTCACTTCATCGATAAAACGCTGGTAGTTTTGCTGGTGGCTGTCGCTCATCTTGTTCACCTTTGGCTGATAATGGGGAGAGAGCCCCCGAATGGGGCGATACTGAACCAAATCATCCCTAGACTCAATCAAAACAATATTAACAGACTGCTGCGCCGGCCCCTCGGGCCCATACTTAACCATAGGAGGTGGAGCATGAAATTACCCGCCAAACACCGTGTCGCCAGCCTGGACGTCGACGCCCAGTATACCTTTACCCCGGCCTGCCCGGACGAGCTGCCGGTGCCCGAGGGCGACCAGATCGCCGACGAACTCAACCGCCAGGCCGCCTTCGCCGGCTACCGGCTCGGCTCCAAGGACGCCCATTCGCCCCAAGCCCACTGGCTCGCCACCGAGCAGGAGCCGCCCTTTACCCCCATCGCCGGCGCCAGAAACATGGACATCCGCTGGCCCCGCCACGCGGTGCCCGGCACCAAGGGCTTCGAGCTGCTGGCCGGCCTGCCCCACCCCGCCGACTACGACTTTTTCGTGTGGAAGGGGGTGGAGCCGGACATGCATCCCTACGGCGCCTGCTACCATGACCTGGCCGAGCGCCAGAGCACCGGCCTGGTCGAGTTTCTGCGCTGCAACGGGGTGAGCACCGTGCTGGTGGGGGGCCTGGCCACCGACTACTGCGTGCACAAAACGGTGCTGCAACTGCTGGCCGCCGGCTTCACCGTGGTGGTCAACCGCTCCGCCATCCGTGGCGTGGCCGACGAAAGCAGCCGCCACGCCATCGCCGAAATGATCCAGCTGGGTGCCCATTTCGTGCACGATGCCGGCCAGTTGGAGCAGGCCGATGACTGAGCCCGTGATCCGCTCCCTGCTCGATACCGACCTGTACAAATACACCATGATGCAGGCGGTGCTGCACCAGCACCCGGCGGCGCCGGTGGAATACCGCTTCCGCTGCCGCACCCCGGGCATCGACTTCAGCTGCTGCCTCGACGAGATAGAGGCCGAGATCGATCACCTGTGCCGGCTCCGGCTCGACGAGGACGAGCTCGACTACCTGGCCGGGCTCGACTACATCAAGCCCGACTTTATCCACTTCCTCCGCCTGTTCCGGCTGGATCGGCGCTTTATCGAGCTGGGCTGCGAGCAGGGCCGGCTCGAACTGCATATCAAGGGCCCCTGGCTGCACACCATACTGTTCGAGGTGCCGCTCTTGGCCATCATCTGCGAAGTCTATTGCCGCCGGCACTACCCAAGCCCCGACTGGCACCAGGCCCGGGAGCGGCTGCGGCACAAGATAGCCCTGGCGGCCGCGGCACCCGCCAGCTTCCGCTTCTCCGACTTCGGCACCCGGCGCCGCTTCTCCCGCCGCTGGCAGGAGGAAGTGGTGGCCCGGCTCGGCCAACAGCTGCCGGTGCAGTTCGCCGGCACCAGCAACCTGGATCTGGCCCGCCGCCTGGGGCTAAGGCCGGTGGGCACCATGGCCCACGAGTTCCTGCAGGCCTTCCAGGCCCTGGGACCGCGGCTTATCGACAGCCAGAAGGCGGCGCTGGAAGCCTGGGTGCACGAATACCGCGGCCGCCTGGGCTACGCCCTCACCGACGTGGTGGGCATGGACGCCTTTTTGCGCGACTTTGATCTCTACTTCGCCAAGCTGTTCGACGGCCTGCGCCAGGACTCGGGCGACCCCATGATCTGGACCGAGAAGGCCCTGGCCCACTACCGCCGCATGAAGATAGATCCGCGCGGCAAGACCCTGGTGTACAGCGACAGCCTGACCATGGCCCGGGCGCTGGAAATCCACCACCGCTTCCAGAACGACTGCGCCATGGCCTTCGGCATCGGCACCCACCTGACCAACGACGTGACGGATCCGGTGCCGCTCAACATCGTGATCAAGATGACCGCCTGCAACGGCCAGCCGGTGGCCAAGCTGTCCGACAGCCCGGGCAAGGCCATGTGCGAGGACGCCGGCTACCTGGCCTACCTGGCCCAGGTGTTCCAGGTCCGGCTGGCCGGGGCGGATGTGGCCGGATGATGTAAACTTATTGTTACAGGAGTACTGAACCCAAGGCCGGACCGCCGCTTCTAAATAATGAGCGGGCTCTCTAGATTAGAAGCCGACACCGCTCGAGGAGGGAGCAAGATGAAAGCGACCCAATATGTGGCCCGGGAGCCGGGGCCGGACGGCATTATCCACTACAGTACCGAAGAAAACGCCATCTGGCAGACCCTGATCGAACGCCAGCTGGCCTGCGTGGCCGGCCGCGCCTGCGACGAATACATGGACGGCCTGGCCCGGCTGGATCTGCCCCGGGATCGCATCCCCCAGCTCGACGACATCAACCGGGTGCTGGAGCCCGCCACCGGCTGGCAGGTGAGCCGGGTGCCGGCGCTGATCTCCTTCGATCGCTTCTTCGAACTGCTGGCCAGCAAACGCTTTCCGGTGGCCACCTTTATCCGCAGCCGGCAGGAGCTGGACTACCTGCAGGAGCCGGACATCTTCCACGAGATCTTCGGCCACTGCGCCCTGCTGACCAATCCGGCCTTCGCCCGCTTTACCCATGCCTACGGCCAGCTGGGGCGGGATGCCAGTCCCCAGGACAGGGGCTTCCTGGCCCGGCTGTACTGGTTTACCGTGGAGTTCGGCCTGCTCAACACCCCGGCCGGACGGCGCATCTACGGCGGCGGCATCCTCTCCTCCCCCGGCGAGACCCGCTATGCCTTCGAGTCCCCGGTGCCGGAGTTCCGCCCCTTCGATATCCTGGATGTGCTGCGCACCCCCTATCGCATCGACATCATGCAGCCCATCTACTACGTGATCGACTCCATCGACGAGCTGTTCCATATCGCCGAGATGGACATCATGGCCAGGGTGAACGAGGCCAAGGCCCTGGGGCTGTTCGCCCCCACCTTTCCGCCCAAACAACAACAAGCCAGTTAAGGAGTGAACATGACCGCACTTGCCCAACAACACTGCGAAGCCTGCCGCGCCGATGCCCCCAGGGTCAGCGACGAAGAGCTGGCGTCCCTGATGAAGGACATTCCCGACTGGACGCCGGTGGCGCGGGACGGGGTGCTGCAGCTGGAGCGGGAATACAAATTCAAGAACTTCAAGCTGGCCTGGGCCTTCGCCGACAAGGTGGCGGAGCTGGCCGAAAGCGAATTCCACCACCCCACCATCACCCTGGAATGGGGCAAGGTCACCGTCACCTGGTGGACCCACGCCATCCACGGCCTGCACCGCAACGACTTTATCATGGCCGCCAGGACCGATACCCTGCTGGAAGGCTGAAAGCCGGGAGCTGGAAGCTGGAAGCTGGAAGCTGGAAGCTGGAAGCTGGAAGCTGGAAGCTGGAAGCTGGATGCTGGAAGAGATAAAGGAGTAGGAGTCGGGGTCAATTTTTAAAATTGACCCCGACTCCTTTTGATATTTACCGGGCGGTCAGGGTGCGGCCGTCCTTGGCATGGATCACCAGTTCGCCAGCCGGATTGAACTCGATGCGCTGGCCGTTGCCGAGAATATCCAGCATGGCCTGCTCCCGCTCCATCTGTGCCGGTGTGCACATCATCATGGTGCTGGCCATGCCGGTGGTCTCGAGCTTGTCGCCCAGGAGCAGGTAGCCGCCATGGAAACCGTTGCAGAAGGCACGGCCATAAAGCCGGCCGTCGTCGCCGAAGTTGAGGGTGCCGACGGCCTGGCCGATGCTGCCGGGCAGCTCGCCGCTTACGTCCATGCCGTTCAGATCCCGCACCTGCCACTCGGTGCCGGTCAGGGCCTGTTGCTGGTTGCCCAGTTCGGCGCAACCGCTCAGGGCAACCAGGGACAGGGATGACACCAGGGCAAGGGAAGTCAGTCGATTCATAAAAGCCTCACAGGATAAGGAAAAGCCGTCCCGGCTCAGGGCAGGCGCATCCCGGCTGCGACCATGAATTGAGTAATAACTCTAACACTATACCCGCTTTGGGAGGAAAGGCCCACCCCTGACCCAAACCCGACGCCGGCGTGGGGAGGCCCATTGAAATGGGCCCTAGAGTACCGATCAGTTAAAACGTAAGCAGCGTGATATCTCACCTGTAGGCGCCCGTTTACGTGGCGCAAACCTGCCAACGGCGTGGGGCGTGGCAATTGGGCGCCGGTTTGTGCCGGTTCATGCCGGCTAAAGCGGCATCTACAGCAGCTCGGTGCCACCCTCATGCGGGCGGCCCGCCCGCATGAGGGTAGCGCCGAGGTGGGCGAAGGCACAACCCAACCCGCGCTGCCTCGAGCCTCTTTAAAGCTGTGGTGTGGCAGGCCAGCCCGAGGGTTCCCGCTGCGCGGGAAAGCAGGCGGGCCGCCTGCGCTCCACCATTGGGGCGCGGGCGGCCCGCCCGCATGAGAGTGGCACCGAGGCTGGCAAAAGCACAGCTCAACCCGCGATGCCTGTTCTGCCTCAAGCCTCTTTAAAGCTGTGGTGTGGCAGGCCCGTCCGAGGGTTCCCGCTGCGCGGGAAAGCAGGCGGGCCGCCTGCGCTCCACCAGTCAGGTGCCAATCTGCAAACGTCGTGTGCCTACCGACGAGAGTGGCAGGGATAGCACACGCCTGACCGCTTGATGTTTAAACTATATGGCGCTCTAGCTTCCAGCCGCCTCACACCCCCAGCTTGTCGCGCAGGCTGTAGTAGACGGCGCCCATGGCGGTAAAGGGCACCTGGAAGCGGCGGCCGCCGAAGAAGGGCAGGTGCGGCAGGCGGGCGAAGGCGTCGAAGCGCTCGGCCTGGCCCTTGAGCACCTCCGACAGCAGCCGTCCCGCCAGGTGGGTGCAGGTCACGCCGTGGCCGCTGTAGCCCTGCATATAGTAGACGTTCGGCTCCAGCCGCCCGAACTGGGGCAGGCGCGACAGGGTCAGCAGGAAGTTGCCGCTCCAGCGGTAGTCTACCTTCACCCCCTTGAGCTGGGGGAAGGTCTTCAGCAGTTTGGGCATCACCAGTCGCTCGATATCGTCCGGATCCCGGGCGCCGTAGACCACGCCGCCGCCGTACAGCAGCCGGTTGTCGCCGGTGAGGCGGTAATAATCCAGCAGGTAGTTGCAGTCCTCCACGCAGTAGTGGCGGGGGATCAGGCTCGCCGTCTGCTCCTCGCTCAGCGGCTCGGTGGTCACTATCTGGGTGCCGCAGGGCATGGCCTTGGCCGCCAGCTTGGGCTCCAGGTTGCCGAGGTAGGCGTTGCCGGCCAGCACCAGGAAATTGGCGGTCACGCTGCCGCCCGCCGTTTTGGCCACCGCCGGATCGCCATACTGGATATGGGTCACCGCCGACTGCTCGAAGATGCGCCCGCCCAGTTTGCGGATGGCTTCGGCTTCGCCCAGGGCCAGGTTGAGCGGATGGATATGGCCACCCCGGTGATCGAGCAGGGCGCCCACGTAGGCCTCGGTGCCGATCTCCTCCCGTACCTGGCGTTCGTCCAGCAGCTCCAGCTGCCGGTGGCCGTAGCGCTCCCAGTTGGCCTTCTGGTTTTCCAGCTCGTGCAACTGGCGCGAATTGAGGGCGGCGAAGATGCCGCCGGGGCGGAAGTCGCAGTCGATGCCGTACTGCTCGATGCGGCTGCGGATGATGTCGCCGCCCTCGAACATCATGCTGCCCAGCATGCGGGCGGTGTCCTGGCCGTAGCGGGCCTCGATCACGTCGATGTCCCGGCTGTAGGAGTTGACTATCTGGCCGCCGTTGCGGCCGCTGGCGCCGAAGCCGATGCGGCTGGCTTCCAGCAGCACCACGTCGAAGCCCGCCTCGACGAGAAAGAGGGCGGTAGAGAGGCCGGTGTAGCCGCCGCCCACCACGCAGACGTCGCAGCGGATGTCTTCGGTCAGTTGCGGCCAGGGCTCGTGCCGGTTGGCCGAGGCGGCGTAGTAGCTGTTTACATGTTCCATTTAAAACCTCTCCCTTAATCCAGTGCCAGCCAGGTGGTCTTGAGTTCGGTGAATTTTTCCAGGGCGTGCAGGGACTTGTCCCGGCCGTTGCCGCTCTGCTTGACGCCGCCGAAGGGCACCGTCATGTCGCCGTCGTTGTAGTTGTTGATAAACACCGAGCCGGCCCTGAGCTTGCGCGCCAGCCGGTGGGCCCGGCCCAGATCCGAGGTCCAGACCCCGGCCCCCAGGCCGTACTTGCTGTCGTTGGCCAGGCGCACCGCTTCTTCCTCGCTGTCGAAGCTGGTCACCGCCAGCACCGGGCCGAAGATTTCCTCCTTGGCCACCGTCATGTGCGGGCTCACCTGCTCCAGCACCGTCGGCCCCATAAAGTTGCCCGCCTGCTCCCGGCCGTCCAGGCCGAGTACGGCGCCTTCTTCCAACCCCTCGGCGATATAGCGACAGACGCTGCCGTGGTGATCGCTGTCGATCAGGGTGCCCATGGTGGACTCGGGATCCAGCGGATCCATCGGCTTGAACGCTTCGGCGGCTTTCTTCAGCTCGGCCAGGAAGGCGTCCTTGATGCTCGCCTCCACCAGCAGCCGGGTACCGGCGATGCACACCTGGCCCTGGTTGTAGAAAATGCCGGCGGCGGAGGCCCGGGCCGCCTTGGCCAGATCCGGGCAGTCGGCGAACACCAGGTTGGCGCTCTTGCCCCCCGCCTCCAGCCACACCCGCTTCATGTTGGAGCGGCCGGCGTATTCCATCAGCAGCCGGCCCACCCCGGTGGAGCCGGTGAAGGTGAGGCAATCCACGTCCTGGTGCAGGGCCAGGGCCTTGCCCGCCTCGTGGCCGAAGCCGGGCAATACGTTGAGCACGCCGTCGGGCAGGCCCGCCTCCCTGGCCAGGGCGGCGAGGCGGATGGCGCTGAGCGGCGACTTCTCCGACGGCTTGAGGATCACGGAGTTGCCCGCCGCCAGCGCCGGCCCCAGCTTCCAGCAGGCCAGCAGCAGCGGGAAGTTCCAGGGCACTATGGCCGCCACCACCCCGATGGGCTCGCGGCTGATCAGCGCCAGCGCCTCGGGCCCGGTGGGGGCAATTTCGCCGTACACCTTGTCCACCGCCTCGGCATACCACCGGATGGCGCGGGTGGCGCCGGGGATGTCATCCCGCAGGCTGTGGCGGATCGGCTTGCCGGTGTCCAGGGTTTCGAGCAGTGCCAGCTCTTCCCGGTGTTCCTCCATCAAGTCGGCCAGGCGCAGCAACACCCGCTTGCGCTCGGCCGGCGCCGCCTCGGCCCAGACGCCGGATTCGAAGCTGGTGCGGGCCACCGCCACCGCCGTGTTGACGTCCCGCTCCTGGGCCCGGCTGGCCTCGACCAGGATCCGGTCGGTGGCCGGGTTGATCACCTCGAAGCGCTCGCCCCCTTCCGCCTCCCGGTATTCGCCGGCGATAAAGAGCCGGGATTCGATGCGCAGTTGTGCCGCCCTGGCCTGCCAGTGGGCCTTGTCTTTGTAGTCCATGATGTTCTCCGCGTTCCTTACAGGTTGGGCGGGGTGTGCGCGCTGATGATGCGGCACTCCCGCTCCGAAACATTGGTAAAAGTATGGGGCAGGCCGGTGTCGATGACATAGCTCTGCCCGGCCCGGAGCCGGTGGCATTCACCGTCCACCGTCAGCTCTATCTCCCCTTCGAGCACGGTGCCGACCTCTTCCCCCTGGTGTTTGAGGTGGCCGCCGGTGCTGGCGCCGGGGGCGTAGGTTTCGATCAAAAAGCCCAGGGCCCGCTTGCGGTTGCCGTTGTGCACCAGCTTGAAGGACACGCCCCGGCTGCCGATCTCGATCAGCTCCTCGGGCTCGATCACCACCTTGTTGCGCTTGACGGGCACCGGCTCGGCGAAAAACTCCGACAGCGACATGCCGTACACCTTGAGCAGCTTCTGCAGGCTGCTCACCGCCGGGCTGACCTTGTCCTGCTCTATGGTGCAGATGGCGCCGTGGGTCAGGCCGGACAGCTCCGCCACCTTGCGCTGGCTCAGGCCCAGCCGCTGGCGGATGGCCGCCAGCCGGCTGCCCGGGGCCAGGTCGGTCTTGCGCGCCTCGCTCATCCCGCCTCCCTGGCCGCCCGATAGTGGCGACAGGCCTCGGCAAAGCCGTCGAACAGGGCGCGGGACAGGGCATTGTCCCGGCTCAGCCACTCCGGATGCCACTGCACCCCCAGGGCGAAGGGCTGATCAGTCAGGCTGATGGCCTCGACCAGGCCGTCCGGTGCCCGCGCCTCGACCCGCGCCGCCGCGCCCAGCGCCTTCACCCCCTGCATGTGCAGGGAATTCACCGGCTGGCGGCCGGGGCCGGCCAGCCGGGCCAGCAGGCCACCCGCTTCGGGAGTGATGTCGTGGGCCGGGGCGTACTGCTGGGCCAGGGGCTGCTGCTTGTCTTCCCGGTGTTCGTCGAACAGGCCGGTGTCGTGCAGGCGCCGGTGCAGGGTGCCGCCGCTGGCCACCACCATCTCCTGGAAGCCGCGGCAGATGCCGAACAGGGGCAGTTGGCGTTGCCGGGCGGCGGCGATAAGCCGCAGGCTCAGTCGATCCCGCCCCGGATCGTTGAGCGGCTCTTCCCCGCTTTCGCCGTAGTGATGGGGCTCCATGTTGCTGTAGCTGCCGGTGAGCAGCAGGCCATCGAGCATGGCCAGGGCCTGCTCCAGGCCCTGCTCGTCGTCGCCCAGCCCCTGGGCCAGGGGAAAGGGCAGCAGGCCCGCGGCCTGCACGGCGTTGAGGTATTTCTCCTGCAGCGTCATCGCCGGATGCGGCCCCAGCATCTGCCGGCACATGATGATGCCGACCACAGGCTTGTTAAATATATGCACCATCCGTGTTTCCTCACTCATGCTCTAAATCCTGAACAAAAAACCATTGGCGGGCTACTTTTGTCAAATATATAGTTAAAACCTAGCACACGGAGATTTACCACTCAATAATATTTAACACTTGCAAAACAAAATAAACGAAATTATGTTTCTCATGGTAAGTATTTTTAACGGTCACATGGCGGTGCAATCATGCAAGCAGAGATGGAAATGTTAAACCCCCTGGCCCAGGTCGAACCCCTGGTGCCGAGCGACTTCGAGCGGGAGGTGGCCGACTACCTGGCCCGCTATCCCGATACCCAGTATGTGGACGTGCTGCTCACCGACCTCAACGGCATCTTCCGCGGCAAGCGGCTGCCGGTGAGCGCCCTGGACAAGCTGGAAGCGGGCTGCTTCTTCCCGGGCTCGGTGTTCGCCATGGACTTTCGCGGCAACGTGGTGGAGGAAACCGGCATCGGCCAGGACATCGGCGAGCCGGATCTGCCCTGCTTCCCCATTGCCGATACCCTGGTGCCCTCGGCCTGCGATCCGGATACCGTGGCCCAGCTGCTGCTGACCATGGTCACCGAGGACGAGCAGCCCTTTCCGCTCGAGCCGCGCAACGTGCTGGCCCGGGTGTGGGAAAAGGTCAAGGCCCGGGGCCTGCGGCCGGTGGTGGCGCTGGAGCTGGAGTTCTACCTGGTGGACCGGGAGCGGGACGAGGGCGGCCGGCTGCAGCCGCCCTGCTCGCCGCTCACCCAGAAGCGGGACACCTACAGCCAGGTGTACTCGGTGGACAACCTCAATAACTTCGCCGAGATCCTGGCCGACATCGACAACCTGGCGATCCGGCAGGGGTTGCCGGCCGACGGCGCCGTGGCCGAGGCGGCGCCGGGCCAGTTCGAGATCAACCTCTATCATACCGACGACGTGCTCGCCGCCTGCGACCAGGCCCTGGCGCTGAAGCGGCTGATCAAGCTGGTGGCGGAGCAGCACGAGATGGACGCCACCTTTATGGCCAAACCCTACGAGGAGCATGCGGGCAGCGGCCTGCACGTGCACATCAGCGTGGTCGACGACCGGGGCGACAACCTGTTCGTGGACGAAGACGGCGAAGACTCGGCCCTGCTGCACCTGGCCCTGTCGGGCATGCTGGATCTGATGCCCGACAGCATGGCGCTGCTGGCCCCCAATATGAACTCTTTCCGTCGCTTCCAGCCCGGCATGTACGTGCCCACCCAGGCTTCCTGGGGCCACAACAACAGGACGGTGGCCCTGCGCATCCCCTGCGGCGACGACGACGCCCGCCGCATCGAGTACCGGGTGGCCGGGGCCGACGCCAATCCCTATCTGGTGGTGGCGGCCATCCTCGCCGGCCTGCTGCACGGCCTGGACAACACCCTGCCGCTGCCGGCGCCGGTGGTGGGCAACGGCCTGGAGCAGGAAGGGCTGCCCTTCCCCACCCGCCAGAGCGAGGCGCTGCAGGTGCTGGCCGAGAGCCAGCCGCTCAAGCGCTACCTGGGGGAGGAGTTCATCGAGGTGTACCGCATCTGCAAGCACGACGAGCTGCTGGAGTTCGAGCGGCGCATCACCGATATCGAACTGGAGTGGATGCTTAAAAACGCCTGATAACCTGTTGACGATCTACAGTACTCGGCCAAAGCGCACTGCTCCGCCGACACGCCGGGGATCTGATACTCGCCGTTTCGACCTGCTGCGAACATTCACTGGATATTCGGTCAGGCCGAAACGACTCGTCACGGCGAGCAAGCTCGCCCCCTGGGGGCTCCGCCGCGCCATCCCTGGCGCGGAGGGTCGGCGAAGCAGCACCCTTTGTCCTCCCCGGAGCGCCGTTGTCGCCTGCCGGCGCTACGCTCAGACGGCACCGGAACTTAAAAGAGGCAGCAGGGATGGCCTCCGCCGACCGTCACATGCCAGGGATGGCATGTGCCGAGCGTCACAGGGATGTGCTTGAAGCGTGTCGACGGAGGCGGCCCTGCTGCCTTATCTCTGGGCTGCAACAGACTGGCCTCGGGAAGATCGCAAACAGGCCTTGAGCGGACTATCACGTTTTTCCGGTGGCAACCGGCCCCAAGGGGCCCTTTGCCACCGGAGCCGGTGCGGCCGGCCCCGGGCTTGCCGCGAACAACCATAGGGACATGACCGGCGCCATCGCCGGCCCCTCGACCAAGGACAATACCGATGCAACGAGATGATACCCTGGTACTCGAACCCTCCGAAAAATGGCCGCCGCTGTGGCGTGGACTGGCGGTGGCCCTGGTGGCGGCGCTGGGCTTTGCCTGGCTCGGCTTCAACCACGAGGCCGGCAGCGACTACGGCGTGCTCAGCCTGCTGCCGGCCGCCCTGGTGATCACCATGGCGGTGCTCACCCGCAAGACGGTGGAATCCCTGCTGGCGGGCGCCCTGCTCGGCCTGCTGCTGCTGGATCCGGGCGATCTGGTCAGCCCGCTGGCGGACGTGACCCTGGCGGTGATGATGGACGAGACCATCGCCTGGCTGATCCTGGTGTGCGGCATGATGGGCGGGCTTATCAACCTGCTGGCCCGGGGCGGAGGCGTGCACAGCTTCGGCAACTTCATGACCCGGCTGATCAAGTCTCCCAGCGGCGCCATGTTCGGCACCGTCGGCCTGGGGCTGGTGGTGTTTATCGACGACTACCTCAACTCCCTCGCCGTTTCCTCCTCCATGAAGAAGATCACCGATACCTACAAAATCTCCCGGGAAAAACTGGCCTACATAGTGGACTCCACCGCCGCGCCCATCTGCATCCTGGTGCCAATCTCCACCTGGGCGGTGTTCTTCGCCTCCCTGCTGGAGGATTCCGGCGCCGCCGACGGTGGCCGGGGCATGTCCCTTTATATCCAGAGCATTCCCTACATGCTCTACGGCTGGGCCGCCCTGCTGGTGGTGGTGCTGGTGGCGGCCAACCGGCTGCCGGATCTGGGCGCCATGAAGCAAGCGGAAGCCCGCGCCCGGGCCGGCCAGCCGGTGCCGACCGGCTGGGAAGACCAGGAAGAAGCTCAACCAAGCCGGAATACTCCCGCCTGGCTCGGCCTGGGCAACTTCCTGCTGCCCATGCTGGTGCTGGTGCTCGCCAGCGCCTGGTACGAGATCGATCTGCTGAAAGGGGTGCTGGTGGCCCTGGGCTTCACCATGCTGCTCTATTCGGTGCAGCGGCTGCTGTCGTTCCAGCAGCAGGTGGACGCCACCCTGGACGGCTTCAAGGTGATGCTGTATCCCATCGCCACCGTCTGCGCCGGCTTCGTCCTGAAGGAAGTCAACGACCAGCTGGGCATGACCCAATACATCATCGACACCGTCACCCCCATCCTCACCCCGGCCCTGCTGCCCGCGGTGGTGTTCCTGGTGATGGCGCTGGTGGTGTTCAGCACCGCCTCCAGCTGGGGGGTGTTCGTGATCTCCCTGCCCATAGTGGTGCCCCTGGCCCAGGCCATGGCGGTGCCCATGCCGCTGGTGGTGGGCGCCCTGCTCTCGGCCTCGGCCTTCGGCAGCCACGCCTGCTTCTTCAGCGACTCCACCGTGCTGTCCGCCCAGGGCGCCGGCTGCGACACCATGGATCACGCCCTGACCCAGTTGCCCTACGCGCTGATCGGCGGCGCCCTCACCCTGGCGGCGCTGCTCGCCGCCGGCTTCTGGCTGGTGTAAGTCCGCTCCTCGTACCAGAGTCGGGCCCGCTGCCCGGCTCTGGCTCAAATCTCACTCAGTCCGCACCGCCGGCATTATGCAGCCGGTGTTCGGTCCCTTCCCTCCATGGAGCCGGACGGTCAGCCGCCCATCTTCTATGCTTAAACAACCACCCGGCGACCTACCCCGGCTATCCGGGGCAGGCCATTACATCATGGTAAATAAAAAGGACAATGCGATGAAATGGCAACGAGTGATGCGGCTGACCCTGGCCGCGGTCGGCAGTCTGTTCCTGGTCGGCGCCGGCCAGGCGAACAGCGACTTTCTGGTCAGTACCGACTGGCTGGAACAAAACCTGAACAACGAGGATCTGCGCGTGCTGGAAGTCAGCGTGGTGCCCGGCAAGTTCGAACGCGGCCATATCCCGGGCGCGGTCAATCTCCACTGGCACACCGAGCTGGTCGATCCGGTGAAGCGGGACATCGCCTCCCGGGATAACTTCCAGGCCCTGCTGCGCAAGGCCGGCATCTCCGAGGGCACCACCCTGGTGCTCTACGGCGACAGCAACAACTGGTTTGCCGCCTGGGGCGCCTGGATCTTCGATGTTTACCGGGTGCCCTCGGTCAAACTGCTCGACGGGGGCCGCGACAAGTGGGAAGCGGAAGGACGCCCGCTGGACGTGCGTCCGAGCCAGTACCCGCCCGGCAACATCACCCTCGCCGAGCGCAATGATGCCCTGCGCGCCCGCCTGGGCGACGTGCTGGCGGTGGCCGAAGGCCGTACCGATACCGCCCTGATCGATATCCGCTCCGCCGACGAGTACAACGGCAAGATCTTCGCCCCGGCCGGGGTGCAGGAGCTGGCGGTACGGGCCGGCCACATTCCCGGGGCGGTGAATGTGCCCTGGAGCAGCGCCGTGGCCGCGGACGGCACCTTCAAGCCGGTTGAAGAGCTGCGCGCGCTCTACCAGGGCGTCGGCGTGGATGGCAGCAAACCCATCATCGTCTATTGCCGGATCGGCGAGCGCTCCAGCCACACCTGGTTCGTCCTGAGCAAGCTGCTCGGTTACGAGGTGCGCAACTATGACGGCTCCTGGACCGAATACGGCAACAGCGTGGGCGTGCCCATCGCCAACCCCGCGGGCACCGTCTGGGGCGGCACCTGACAAGCGACGGCGGCAAGGGTCCCTTGCCGCCGTCCTGCTCTGGTATAAGAGCCATGCCCCCCCCTGCTCCGGCCCGCCGCCCGGCCATTGCCCTGGCCCTGCTGGTGCTGCTCGCCCTGTTGCTGGCCGGCCGTGCTCTCGCCGACGGCTCCACCACCGGCAACAACCTGGCCTTTTCCCTGCTTGCCGGCGCCCTGTTCGGGCTGGTGTTGCAACGCTCCCGCTTCTGCTTTTTCTGCATCAGCCGCGATTTCATCGAGCGCCGGGACGCTCGGGGCCTGCTCGGGCTGGTGGTGGCCCTGGCGGTGGGCTGCCTGGGCTACCAGGTGCTATTCGGCGCCTTCCTGCTCGATCCCACCCTGGGCCGCCTGCCGCCGGGAGCCCATATAGGCCCGGTGAGCTGGGTGCTGGCCGCCGGCGCCTTCACCTTCGGCATCGGCATGGCCCTGTCCGGTTCCTGCCTCAGCGCTCACCTCTACCGGCTGGGCGAAGGCTCCCTCGCCGCCCCTTTCGCCCTGCTCGGGGCCCTGGGCGGCTTCGTGCTCGGCTTTCTCAGCTGGAATCCCCTCTACCTGAGGGTCATGCAGGAGGCGCCGGTGATCTGGCTGCCAGCCCACCTCGGCTACGGCGGTGCCCTGCTGCTCCAGCTGTTGCTGCTCGCCGCTTTCGCCCTGGCCCTGGTGCGGGCCCACCGGCCGCCGGCAGAGTCCGGACCGCCCCCCGCCGGGTCGCTGCACGACCTGCTGTTCGGCCGGCGCTGGCCCACCTATGTGGGCGGCATACTGGTGGGCATGATAGGGGTGATGGCCTACTTCAGGGTCGCCCCCCTAGGGGTGACCGCCGAGCTCGGCAGCCTGGCGCGCACCGGCGTCGACGGCCTGGGGCTGCTGCCCGGCAGGCTGGAGGGGCTGGACGGCTTTTCCGGCTGCATGACGGTGGTCAAGGAGCACCTGCTTTCCGACAACGGTCTCTTCGTGCTGGGGCTGGTGGCCGCCTCCCTGGCCTCGGCCCTGGTCGCCGGCGACTGGCGCCCGCGTCGGCCCGCCCCGGGCGAGGTGGTGCGCTGCCTGGCGGGCGGCCTGCTGATGGGATGGGGCGCCATGGTCGCCTTGGGCTGTACCGTGGGCACCCTGCTGTCGGGCGTGATGGCCGGGGCCCTCTCGGGCTGGGTGTTCCTGCTGTGCTGTCCGGCCGGTATCCTGGCCGGCCTGTGGTTGCGCCGCCGTCTGCCCGGCTGAGGGTTACCAGAGCCCGCCGGCCAGCAGCCGGATCAGGGCGCCCAGCAGGGTGATGCCGAGCACCCCGCCCAGGTAGAGGCCGGCGAACCACAGCCAGCTGTTCTTGCCCTTCATCAGTAGCCCTCCTCGAAATCCTCGACCTTGCCGGAGAAGATGCGGTAACCCCACAGGGTGTAGGCGCAGATCAAGGGCAGGAAGATAAAGATGCCCGGCAGCAGGAACAGCAGGCTGGAGTCCGGCGCCCGGGCGTCCCACAGGGTCAGCTGGTGCGGGATAAGATAGGGGAAAAGCCCCACCACCAGGCCGATAAAGCCCAGGAGGAACAGCCCCACCGCCAGCCAGAAGGGCCGGGTCTCGTGGGGCTGGCCGTCCAGATCCCGGTACAGCAGCCAGCCGAACAGGGCGCTCAGCAACGGCAGGGGCAGCAGGAACAGGAAGTTGAGGCCGTCGAACCAGCGTGTGCGCACCTCGGTATTGGCCAGCAGGGTCCACAGGCTCACCACCACCAGTATCGCCATGATCGCCAGCACCAGTTGGCGGCCGAGATGGGCGGCGCGGGCCATGATCTCGTCCCGGCTCTTCATCACCAGGTAGCAGCAGGCCAGCAGGGCATAGGCCACCATCAGCGCGAAGCCGGTGAAGATGCTGAAGGGCGACAGCCACTCCAGCGCGCCCAGCTCGCCGGGACCGGCCTCCACCCCCTGCACCACGGCGCCGAGGATGGCGCCCTGGCAGAAGGTGGCGACGGTGGAGCCGAGGCAAAAGGACAGATCCCACCAGGGCTTGGAGCGGTGCGACTTGAAGCGGTACTCGAAGGCCACGCCCCGGAAGATAAGCCCGATCAGCATGATGATGATGGGCGTGTACAGGGTCGCCAGTATGCCCGCGTAGGCGGCGGGAAAGGCGGCGAACAGCACCACGCCGCCGAACACCAGCCAGGTTTCGTTGCCGTCCCACACGTGGGAGATGGAGCGCATCATGTGATCCCGCTCCGCCTCGCTCCGAAACCAGGGATAGAGGATGCCGAGGCCGAGATCGAAGCCGTCGAGCACCACGTACATCAGTACCGCAAAGCCCAGCAGCAGGTAGTAGAACAATGCCAGATCCATGTTATGCCTCCGCCTTGTCGTGTTTCAGTTGCTTCACCCAGGCCAGGGCGTAGCCGGGGGCGTCGACGCCGATCAGGTGCTGTTCCAGGTGAGCCATGTCCGGCGGCCCCTTGCGCACCAGCTTGGCCATGAAATACAGATAAACGCAAAACAGCAGGCTGTAGGTCAGCACGAACAGGGTGAGCGAGAACAGCACCCGCTCCGCCGGCAAGGGCGACACCACCTCCATGGTGCGCACCAGCCCCTGCACCAGCCAGGGCTGGCGGCCGATCTCCACCACGTACCAGCCGGCCAGGGTGGCCAGCACCCCCGAGGGGATCATCAGGTTCACCAGCCGCAGGAAGGGCCGGTGTTCATAGAGCCGATCACCGCGGCGCAGCCAGAGCCCCCAAAGGGCTATGCCTATCATCAGTACGCCCAGGCCCACCATCAGCCGGAACGAATAGAACACCAGGGGCACGTTGGGGCGCTCGTCGGCGGGCACCGACTTGAGCCCCTGCAGCTCCCCGTCCCACTCGTGGGTGAGGATCAGAGACGCCAGCTTGGGAATGGCGATTTCGAAGCGGTTGGTCTCGTTCTCCATGTCCGGCACCGCGAACAGCAGCAGGGGCGCGCCGGCCTCCCGCTCGGGCCAGATGCCCTCCATCGCCGCCAGCTTGATGGGCTGGTGCTCCTTGACGTTGAGGCCGTGGAAATCGCCTACCAGCGCCTGCACCGGCGCCAGGATCAGCGCCGCCCACAGCGCCATCGACAACCCCTTGCGGGCGAAGGCCTGCTCCCGCCCCTTGAGCAGGAACCAGGCGCTGACGCCGCCGATCACGAAAGTGGCGCTGAGCATGGCCGCCAGCAGCATGTGCACCAGCCGGTAGGGCATGGAGGGGTTGAAGATCACCTCCAGCCAGCTGGCCACCTCGAAGCGGCCGTCCACTATCTCGTAACCGGCCGGGGTCTGCATCCAGGAGTTGGCGGCGATGATCCAGAAGGCGGAAAGCCAGGTACCCACCGCCACCACGCAGGTGGCGAAGAAGTGCAACCGCTCGCTCACCCGCTGCCAGCCGAACAGCATGACCCCGAGAAAGCCCGCCTCCAGGAAGAAGGCGGTGAGCACCTCGTAGGCCATCAGCGGCCCCAGCACCGGGCCGGTGATTTCGGAGAACTCGGAAAAGTTGGTGCCGAATTCGTAGGACAGCACTATGCCGCTGACCAC
The DNA here is from genome assembly GCF_002407485.1 of Zobellella denitrificans. NCBI lineage: Bacteria > Pseudomonadati > Pseudomonadota > Gammaproteobacteria > Aeromonadales > Aeromonadaceae > Zobellella > Zobellella denitrificans. The sequence goes on from NZ_CP012621.1 coordinate 3,260,132, forward strand.
CCCCATGCCGAAGGTGATGGCGAAGGGCTTGATCCAGAACTTGGCCAACTGGAAGTAGATGGGGTTGCGGGTCTTCAGCCAGAGCCCTTCCCAGATGGCGATGGCGGTGGCCAGGCCGATGGTGATGGCCGGGAAGATGATGTGGAAGCTGACCGTGAACGCGAACTGAATGCGCGACAGCAGGGCGGAATCGAGCTCCATGGCTCCTCCTTAACGACGGTAACGGTTGACGGCGGCCGGCAGGGTCGCTAACAGCAGAACGATAAAAATAGCGGAGAATTCAATCAGTAAGGCGGTCATGTTCATTATTGTTGCTCACTCGCTGGGTTGATACCCCCATAAAGCAGAAACCGTGCCACTACGTCCGACACCTTGTGCCGCCTTGTTCTGGATCAAAAAACCGGCGAAAACTTGCCCGAACCGACAACAAGGTTTACAGTCTTTCGCCGGTAAACTGTAAACCTTATTTACACCTGGAGCCCGCCGATGTCACCGGATGTCGCCTTCGAACTGATGATGATCCTCACCAGCGGCTGCGCCCTGCTGGTGTCCGCCTGGCTGTACTGGCGCGCCCGCCGCCGGCGCAGCATGAAGGCGCTGGCGGGCTTCGGCGTGATGATGGCGCTCTGGTGCGCCGGCCACGTGGCGGTGTTCCACGGCTGGGAGCGGCTCGGCATCGCCCTGATCCTGGCCAACCCCCTGATGCCCACCTTCTTCCTCGACTTCGCCGTCGGCTTCGTCAACCAGGGCGTGGGCAGGCGCCCCTGGCTCGACCGCCTGGCCCGCGGCCGCGGCCTGCTCTACCTGGCCGCCCTGGCGGTGCTGCTGGCCAGCCTCTGGCTGGAGGGAGGCGGCGTCATCGCCTTCGGCCCCTTCGCCCACTACTTCGTGTTCCAGGGCATCGGCTGGTTCAACATCGCCTACACCATCGCCATCGGGGTGCTGGCCCACGCCCTGCTGCTGTGGGGCCTGCGCATCCACAGCGGCAACCGCCGCCGCTCCATCGCCGCCATGTTCGCCGCCGGCGCCTGGGGCCTGCTGCTGGCCACCAGCTTTATCTTCCCCTCCCTCGGCCTGTACTGGTATCCCTGGCCCATGCTGCTACTGCCGAGCTATGTGGTGCTGCTGGTCTACGGCGTGGTGCGCTACCAGATGCTGGAAATCAACGCCTGGGCCAACCGGGCCCTGCTGTGGACCCTGATGACGGCGCTGGTGATGGGGCTGATCGCCCTGCTCAGCGCCATGGCCGGCCAGTTCGGCATGCAGGCCCTGGCCAACGTGCCCAAGTGGCAGCTGTGGCTCTATTCCATGCTGCTGCTGATGCTGGCCCTGGCCCTGTACCAGCCGGTGAGCAAGCTGGTGGAGCGGCTGATCTACCCGGGCAGCCGGCTCGACGAGCAGTTGCTCGCCCTCTGGCAGCAGCGCCTGGGCGAGGCCAGCAGCTGGAGCGGCCTGGCCAATGCCGCCGCCGGGCTGATCTCGCGCCAGATGGGCCAGCCGGTGGCCATCCGCTTCACGCCCGAAGGCGAGTCGGCCCAGGCCCTGCCCGCCGGCCCCTGCATCCAGTGCCGGCACCAGCCCCAGGGCTGGCAGGCCCGGCTGCAGGGCTTCGAGGACGTGACCCCGGGCCTGCGCCTGGCGGCGGAGGTGTTCGCCTCCCTGCTGGCCACCCGCTGCGGCCTGCTGGAACGCTCCCTGCAACTGGCGGAAGCCGAGCGCCGGCGGCTGTCGGAGCAGCACCTGGTGGAGCTGGGCGGACTGTCGGCGGCCATGGCCCACGAGCTGCGCAACCCGCTCAACATCATCTCCATGGCCACCGCCGGCCTGGAGGCCAGCCGCAAGGAGATGATCCAGGCCCAGCTGAAGCGCGCCGATCGGCTGATCTCGGACATGCTGGCCTATTCCGGCCGCATCCAGGTGCAGTGCCAGGCCATTCCCCTCGCCGCCCTGCTCGACAGCCTCAGGCCTCAGTTCGACTGGCAGGGCACCGCCTTCGAGCACCAACTGCCGGCCGACTACCGGCTGTGGGCCGACCCCTACCGGCTGCAGCAGGTGGTGGTGAACCTGGTGGACAATGCCCTGGCCTTCGTGCGCAACCGGCCCGGCGGGCGCATCTGCGTCGAGGCGGGGGACAGGCCCGGCCTGGTGCGGGTGCACAACAACGGCCCCCTGATCGATGCCGAACTCGGCGAGCGGCTGTTCCGCCCCTTCGTCGGCAAGCGCAGCGGCGGCAGCGGCCTGGGGCTGGCCATCGTCCAGCGCATCATGGAGGCCCACGGCGGCCATGTCCGCCACCGCCAGGATCTGGGCTGGCCGGTGACCTTCGAACTGTATTTTCCCGAGGAGAAGCACTCATGATCCCGCGCATCCTGCTGGTCGACGACGAACCCGCCTTCCGCACCCTCTGCGCCCAGTGGCTGGAGGCCGAGGGCTACGAGGTGAAGGACTGCGCCGATCTCAACGGGTTGCGCGACCAGTTGCAGCAATTCGACGCCGATCTGGTCCTGCTCGACCTGTCGCTGCCGCCCCATTTCGATCCCCACCACACCCTGGCGGCCCTGCCCCAGTTCATCGACCGGCCGGTGATCATTCTCACCGGCCACGGCGAGCGGGAGCTGGCGCTGGAGGCCCTGCGCCAGGGCGCCTGGGACTTTCTGGCCAAGCCCATCGATCCGGACATGCTGGCGGTGGTGGTGCGCCGGGCCCTCACCAAGCACCAGCTGGTGCGCGAGCTGAACAGCCTGAAGCAGCGCCGCCAGCCGCCGCTGGCCAGCCTGATCGGCGCCTCCCCTTCCATGGAGAACATCCGCGCCCTGGTACAACGCATCGCCCCCACCGACGTGCGGGTGCTGGTGACCGGCCCCTCGGGCACCGGCAAGGAGGTGATCTCCCGCGCCATCCACGATCTCAGCCAGCGCGCCCGGGGGCCCTTTATTTCGGTGCACTGCGGCGCCATTCCCGCCGAGCTGCTCGAAAGCGAGCTGTTCGGCCACACCAGGGGCGCCTTCACCGGCGCCGACAAGGCCCGGGACGGCCTGCTCAAGCTGGCCGACGGCGGCACCCTCTTCCTCGACGAAATCGGCGACATGCCGCTGGCGATGCAGGTCAAGCTGTTGCGGGTGCTGCAGGAAGGCAGCTACTACCCGGTGGGCGGGCGCAGCCTGGAAACCATAGACGTGCGGGTGATCTCCGCCACCAACGCGGACCTGCCGGAAAAGGTGAAAAGGGGCGAATTCCGCGAGGATCTCTACTACCGCATCAAGGGGGTGACCATAGAGACCCGTCCCCTGGACGAGCGCCCGGAGGACATTCCGCTGCTGGTCAGCCACTTCCTCGAACTGCAGGCCCGGGGCCAGCCGCCGCTGCGCCCGGACACCGAGGCCTTCAACTGGTTTATCCACCGCCGTTGGCCGGGCAATGTGCGCGAGCTGAAAAGCGCGCTGGACAGCGTGGCCGCCATCGCCCGGGGCGGCGTCATCCGCCTGGAGGACATCGCCCTGCTCTACCCGGACGCCAAACCCGGCCCGGCCCAGGCCGCCGCCGGCGACAGCCTGGAGGCCCAGGTGCGGGCCCTGGAGATAGCGCTGATCACCGAGGCCCTGGCCCGCCACGACAACAACCGCACCCATGCCGCCCAGGCCCTGGGGCTGTCGCGCCAGGGCCTGCTGAAAAAGATCGAGCGGTACGGGTTGTAAGCTGGAAGCTGGAAGCTGGAGGTATCGCTGACCAGCGCACCATATAGTTTAAAAATCAGGCGGCACCGACTCTTGGGGCGCGGGCGGCCCGCCCGCATGAGGGTGGCACCGAGCTGCTGTAGATACCGTTGTAGATGCCGCTGTAGATGCCGCTTTAGCTGGCATGAACCAGCACAAACCGGCATGAGCCAGCACAAACCGGCGGGCAAGGATGTCCAATTTCCGCATTCCCCGCCCTTTGCAGGTTTGCGCCACGTAACCGGGCACCTACAGGTGAGATATCGCACTGCTCACGTTTTAAACCGATCGGTGCTCTAGTCTCCCATCAGCTCCTTCAGGGTCAGCTCCAGGGCGGTGGCGGCGATGCCGGTGGTGCGGCTGCTGTGGTTGTGCACCCGTTGCAGGGCGCCGCGGATGCGCTCGGACACGTCCCGGAAGATGGCCTCGTCGGAGATCTCCTGCTCGGTTTCCATCAGGAAGGCGAAGGCCCGGGCCATGCCGCAGTTGCCGATAAAATCCGGGATAACGCTAAGCCGTTCGTCCGCCTGCTGGTAGACGGGGCCGTAGAAGATCTCCTGATCCCTGAAGGGCACGTTGGCGCCGCAGGCGATCAGCTCCACGCCGTTGTCCGCCAGGGCCGCCAGGTGCTCGGCGCTGACCAGGCGGGAGGCGGCGCAGGGCAGGAACACCTCGGCCTCCAACTGCCAGAAGGCGGCCTGGGCCTGTTCAAAACTCACCACCCCGGGCCCCGCCAGCCGGTTGCCCTGGCGGCCCAGGTAGAGCGCCTTCAGCTGCTCGACGCCGAGCCCCTCTGGCGCTATCACCCCGCCGGAAGCATCCATGATGCCGACGATGCAGGCGCCTTCCTGGGCCAGGTAACAGGCCGCCGCCGCCCCCACGTTGCCGAAACCCTGCACCATGACCCGCTTGCCGGCGAGTTGCCCGCCCCAGATGCCGTAGTAGTGGCGCACCGACTCGGCCAGGCCCCAGCCGGTGATGAGGTCCGCCACCTTGTACTTGCGCCCTGCGTCCGGGCTGTAACGGCCGTCTTCCACCACCTTGGCCACCCCCAGGCGCAGCTGGCCCAGCTTCTGGATCTGCTCGCTCACCGAGGGCTTGAAGTGGCCGTTGACCACCCCCTCCTGGGGATGCCAGATGCCGTGGCGCTCGGTCAGCGGCACCACGTCCTTCACCTCGCACACGTTGAGATCGCCGCCGGTGCCGTAATAGCTTTTCAACAGCGGCGCCACCGCCTGGAACCAGCGCGCCAGCACCCCGTCCCGGCGCGGATCGGCCGGATCGAAGTCGATACCCGACTTGGCGCCACCGATGGCCGGGCCCGACACCGCGAACTTCACCTCCATGGTCTTGGCCAGGGACTCCACCTCGTGGCGATCCAGCCCCTTGCGCATGCGGGTGCCGCCGCCGGCCGCCCCGCCGCGCAGGGAGTTGATCACCACCCAGCCCTTGGCCTCGGTCTCGCTGTCGTGCCACTCGAACACGATTTCCGGGTTTTTCCGCTCGAATTGGGTAAGCAGTGCTTTCATCCGTTGATTACTCCGTGTTACAGGCAATAGGGATCCCTGACCGGCAAAGGCCATCAATAAGCATCAGGGAGAAGTTAAGTAATGTGCATACCGGCCGGGCACCGTACGCAGACTCGCCGTAAGGACAGAGGCTCTGCTTAACGGTACCCGCCCGCTATCTCATGGCTTCGGTTGAAGCCCGCAAGGTCAGAACAGGTTGAAGTAGAAGATCACCAGCACGCCGATGGGGGTAACGTAGCGCACCACCGCATGCCAGAGGGCATGCCACTGCCCGCCCAGCTCGGCCGCCGAGTGCTCCGGCTTCATCACCCAGCCCACGAAGATGGCTGTCAGCAGGGCGCCGAGCGGCATCATGATGTTGGCGGTGAGGTAGTCGTAGATGTCGAACAGGGTCTTGCCCTCGAAACGTTCGAACATGGCCAGGGGTGCGAAGTCGGACCAGAGGTTCAGCGACAGCACTGTGGTGATGCCCACCAGCCAGGCCGCCAGGCCGCCGCCCACCGCCGCCTTGACCCGGCCCACGCCCTTCTCTTCGAGGAAGCGCACCAGGGATTCCAGCATGGAGATGGAGGAGGTCCAGGCCGCGAACAGCAGCAGCACGAAGAACAGGGTGGCGAAGAAGCCGCCGCCCGGCATCTGGCCGAAGGCCACCGGCAGGGTCACGAAGATAAGGCCCGGGCCCTCGCCCGGCTGCAGGCCGTGGGCGAACACCACCGGGAAGATGGCCAGCCCCGCCAGCAGGGCCACGCACACATCCATGATGGCCACGGTGAAGGAGGTACGGGCGATGGACACGTCCTTCTTCAGGTAGGCGCCGTAGGCCATCATGGCGCCGCTGGCCAGGCTCAGGGTGAAGAAGGCATGGCCCAGGGCCACCAGTATGGACTCGGCGGTCAGGCTGGAGAAGTCGGGCCGGAACAGGAACACCAGCGCCTCGCCGAAGTGGCCGGTGGTCATGGCGTAGCCCACCAGGATCAGCAGCAGCACGAACAGCGCCGGCATCAGCCAGGACACCGCCCGCTCCAGGCCGTGCTTGACGCCGCCGGCGGACACCAGCACCGTCAGCCCCATGAACACCGAGTGCCACAGCAGCAACTGGCCCGGCGAGGCCAGCAGGCCACCGAACATGGCGCCGGAATCCTCCGCCGCTATGCCGGCAAAGCCGCCCTTGGCCGCCTCCACGATATAGGGCATGGTCCAGCCGGCGATCACGCTGTAGAAGGAGAGGATCAAAAAGGCCGCCAGGGTGGCCATGATGCCGACCCCGGCCCAGTTCCGGCTGCGCCCTTCGGCCGCCGCCACCGCGCCCATGGTGCCGATGGGGCTCTTGCCGCCGCGCCGGCCCAGCATGACTTCCGACATCATGATGGGGATGCCGATGATGGCGATGCAGATCAGATACACCAGCACGAAGGCACCACCGCCGTTCTGGCCGGTGATATAGGGGAACTTCCAGATATTGCCGAGGCCCACCGCCGAGCCCACCGCCGCCATGATAAACACGAAACGGCTGGACCACAGGGCCGGGGTCACGCCGGCGCTCTCTTTACCCTGAACATTGGTTGCCACCACAGACACAGCTTCTCCTCCTTTAGCTGTATTAGGACAACGTCAGCCACCCCAGCTAAAGGTGTAAAGTATGGCTGACAGTATGTCCTGCTATTTTGCCACCATCTTCCCGATTGAAAAAATGGCTGTGGTAAAAAATTAGAGATTATTCGGCCTTGAGCACGCCTCGACGGATTTGATCCTCCTCGATAGACTCGAACAAGGCCTGGAAATTGCCCTCGCCGAAGCCTTCGTTACCCTTGCGCTGGATGATTTCGAAGAAGATCGGGCCGATCACGGTGTCGGTGAAGATCTGCAGCAGGAGCCCCTGGCCCTGGGTCGGCGCCCCGTCCATCAGGATATGGTTCTTGCGCAGCCGGGCCAGATCCTCGCCGTGGCCGGGCAGGCGGGCGTCCAGCTTCTCGTAGTAGGTGTCGGGGGTGGCCATAAAGCTCATGCCGCCGTCACGCAGGGTTTCCACCGTGCGGTAGATGTCGTTGGTGCCCAGGGCGATATGCTGGATGCCCTCGCCCTTGTACTGGTGCAGGAACTCCTCGATCTGGCTCTTTTCGTCGGCGGACTCGTTGATCGGAATGCGGATCTTGCCGCAGGGGCTGGTCATGGCCCGGGACTTGAGCCCGGTGAGCTTGCCCTCGATGTCGAAGTAGCGGATCTCGCGGAAGTTGAAGTGCTTCTCGTAGAAACCGGCCCAGAGATTCATGTTGCCCATGGCCACGTTGTGGGTGAGGTGGTCGATGTAGGTCAGGCCCACGCCCTGGGGGTGCTGGTCCACGCCCGGAATGGGGCGGAAGTCCACGTCGTAGATGCTCTGCTCGCCGTAGCGGTCCACCAGGTAGATGAGGGAGCCACCGATGCCCTCGATGGCCGGGATCTGCAGTTCCATGGGACCGGCGCCGGAGGCCACCACCCTGGCGCCGTTGGCGGCCAGTTGCTTGATGGCCTGGGCCGCGTCCTTCACCCGGAACGCCATGGCGTTGGCGCAGGGACCATGGATGCGGGCGAACTGCTCCGCCTGGCTGTTGGGCTCGGCGTTGAGGATAAAGTTGATGTCACCCTGGCGGTAGAGGGTCACGTTCTTGCTGCGGTGGCGGGCGATGGCGACAAAGCCCAGCCGTTCGAACAGTTGCGCCAGTTGCTCCGGCTCGCTGGAGGCGTACTCCACGAACTCGAAGCCGTCGGTGCCCAGGGGGTTGTCCCACAAAGAGGATTTTTCCGGTGAAATCGCTTCAGACATCATGATTCTTCTCCTTAATCGCCTTGTTCCATTGGTTCATGCTTCGATGCAATGGAAACAGCATAAGGCAATGCCCACACATTTTGTTTGCAAGTTGTTACATTAAAGTTTAGTTTTTTGCGTGAATGTTGCATCAAAGAAGGGATCACCGTGAGAAAGGCGCACGAAATCGAACTGGACCGCCAGGACGCCCGCCTGCTGCAGGCGCTGCAGGAGAATGGCCGGCTGAGTAACGTGGAGCTGTCGGAACTCATCCACCTCTCCCCGTCCCAGTGCCAGCGCCGGCGGCAAAAGCTGGAAGAGCTGGGGGTGGTGCAGAAATACGTGGCCCAGGTGGACCCGGAGAAGGTGGGGCTGCACGTGACCGCGCTGATCAGCGTGACCCTGGGCAAGCACGGCGAGCGCATCGCCGACGAATTCCACCAGGCCATCCAGCACTTTCCCCAGGTGCTGGAATGCTGGAGCGTCACCGGCGACGCCGACTATATGCTGAAGGTGGTGGCCACCGATCTCAAGAGCCTGTCCGACTTTATGATGCACCAGCTGCTCAACCTGAAGACGGTGTCCAACATCCGCTCCAATATCCTGCTCGACAAGCTCAAGCACACCACGGTGCTGCCGCTGGGCTGACAGGCTCGAAATAAAGCCGGCCCGGCGGCCACAAGCCGCAGGGCCGATTTCAATCGACCGCTTCACCAGCCGGGGTTCCGGCTCAGCCCAGGCTGAGGGGATGGTGGCAGGCCACCTGCTGGGTGGCGCTGAACTCCCGCGCCGCCGGGGCGGCCTGCCTGCACTGCTCGGTGGCGAAACGGCAGCGCGGGTGGAAGGCGCAACCCGAAGGAGGCGAAATCGGGTTGGGCACCTCGCCAGTGACCGGGGTCCGCTCCTTGTGGATCACCTCCATGCTGGGAATGGCGTCCATCAGCATGCGGGTATAGGGATGGCGGGGCCGGTTGAACACCTCCGCCACCGTGCCCACCTCCACCAGCCGGCCCAGGTACATGATGCCGACCCGGTCGGAGAAGTGGGACACCACCGACATGTCGTGGCTGATAAAGAGGTAGGTCAGGCCCAGCTCCTGCTGCAGATCCTTCATCAGGTTGAGCACCTGGGCCTGCACCGACACGTCCAGGGCCGAGGTGGGCTCGTCGCAGATCAGAAACTCGGGCTCGCCGGCCAGGGCCCGGGCGATGGAGATGCGCTGGCGCTGGCCGCCGGAGAACTCGTGGGGGAACTTGTCCATGTCCGAGGCCGCCAGCCCCACCTGCTCCAGCAGTTGCCCCACCCGGCGCCGGCCTTGCTCCCGGCCGTTGATCATGCCGAACAGCACCAGCGGCTCGGCCACGATGCGCTCCACCTTCCAGCGCGGATTGAGGCTGGCGAAGGGATCCTGGAAGATCATCTGGCAGCGGCGGCGGATATACTGGCGCTGCTCGCGGCTGGCCGTCGCCAGCCGGGTGCCCTGGTAGCTGATGTCGCCCTCGGTCGGCCGGTACAGGCCCGACAGCAGCCGGGCCACCGTCGACTTGCCGCAGCCGGACTCCCCCACCAGGCTGAAGGTTTCGCCCCTGCGGATCTGGAAGTCGATGCCGCGCACCGCGTGCACATAGGTTTTTTCCGCCCGGTTCAGCAGGCGATGGATAAAGGGCCTGGAAATATCGAACTTGATATGCAGGTTGCGTACCTCTACCAGCTCGGTCCCGGTGATCATCTCGCTCATCATGCCAGCTCCTCTTGCTTGACTTTCAAACAGGCGACCCGGGAGTCCCCCACTTTTTCCAGCACCGGCGCCTGCTGCCGGCATTCGGCCCCGCTGTGCGGGCAGCGCGGATTGAAGGCGCAGCCCGGGGGAATGGCGTTGAGCCGGGGCATGGCGCCGGGGATCTGGGACAGCCTGGGCTCGCGCACCCCGATGCGGGGAATGGAGGCCATCAGCCCAGCGGTATAGGGGTGGTGCGGCGCCTTGAGCACCGCCTCGACCGGGCCGATTTCCACCAACCGGCCGGCGTACATCACCGCCACCCGATCGCAGATCTCGGCGATCACCCCCATGTCGTGGGTCACCAGCATCACCGAGGCCTGGTGCTGCTTGCACAGCCGCCTAAGCAGTTGCAGCACCTGGGCCTGCACCGACACGTCCAGGGCCGTGGTCGGCTCGTCGGCGATGATCACCCTGGGCTCGACGCACAGCGCCAGGGCGATCACGATGCGCTGGCGCATGCCGCCGGAAAACTGGTGCGGATACTGATCGATGCGCTGCTCCGCCGCCGGTATGCCCACTTCCTGCATCAGCTTCAGCGCCTTGTCCCGCGCCGCCTGGTAGGACAGGGGCAGGTGGGTCTGGATGGTCTCGATCAGCTGCTTGCCCACCGTCATCACCGGGTTCAGGCTGGTCAGGGGATCCTGGAAGATGGCCCCGATCTCCTTGCCGCGCAGCAGCCGGCGCCGCTCCTCGTCCAGATCGTCGATGCGCTGGCCGTAGAGACGGATCTGCCCCGAGGCGATCCGTCCCGGCGGCTCGAGCAGGCCGGTGATGGCCGAGCCGGTGAGGGACTTGCCGGCCCCCGACTCGCCCACCACCCCGAGGATTTCGCCCGCCCGCATCTCGAAGGACACCTGCTGGATCGCCTTGAGGTTGCCCTTGCGATGGCTGAATTCGATGCACAGATCCTCGACCTGCAGCACCACCTCGCCACTGTTGTTGCTTCCATTCGCCATGTTGTGCTCCTTAACGCAGCTTGGGGTTGAGGGCGTCGCGCAGCCAGTCGCCCACCAGGTTGACCGACAGCGCCAGCACCACCAGCACCAGGGAGGGGAACACCACCACCCACCACTGGCCGGAGAACAGGTACTTGTTGCCCTCGTTGATCAGGGTGCCGAGGGACGGCTGGTTGGGCGGCATGCCCACCCCGAGGAAGGACAGGGTGGCCTCGGTGAGCACCGCCAGCGCCAGGTGCAGGGTGGCCAGCACCAGCACCGGGCTCAGCACGTTCGGCAGTATGTGCAGGAACATGATGCGCAGGTTGCCGCTGCCCATGACCTTGGCGGCCTGCACGTATTCCTTGTGGCCTTCCAGCAGGGTGCAGCCGCGCACGGTGCGGGCGTACTGCATCCAGCCGGTGAGGGTGATGGAGATGACGATGATGTACACCGCCATCTGCTCGTGCATCTCCTGGGGCAGCAGGCCCCGGGCCGCGCCGCTCACCAGCAGGGCGAACATGATGGTGGGAAAGCTCAGCATGGCGTCCGCCAGGCGCATGATCAGGGCGTCGACGGTGCCGCCGAAATAGCCGCTGACCACCCCCAGGGTAACACCCAGGGCCATGGCGCAGAGCACGCTGATAAAGCCGACGATCAGGGACACCCGCAGGCCGTAGAGGATCAGCGAGTAGACGTCCCGTCCCTGGATGTCGGTGCCCAGCCAGAAGCGGGCCTCGCCGCTTTCCACCCAGGCCGGGGGCAGTTCCGAGTCCATCAGATCGAAGGCGGCCATGTCGAAGGGGTTGTAGTGGGACAGCAAAGGCGCGCAGATGCCGGCGAACAGCAGCAGCGCCAGCACCGCCGTGGCCACCACCGTCAGCCGGGAAGTGCGGAAGTTGTAGCACAGATCGCTGTCCACGAAGGCCAGCCAGCCCTGCCACAGGCGCGTCGCATAGCCGGGCCGGGACGCCTTGCCCTCGGCGGCCGGTGCCGGTTTGGAGACGGTATCGATATCCATGGGTTACCTCGTCCTTAATGGTTGCTGGATTTCATGCGCGGATCTATCACCCGGTAGAGGATGTCGACCAGGGTATTGATGCAGATGAAGATCAGGGAGATGAACACCAGATAAGCAGAGATCACCGGTATATCCACGTAGTTCACCGCCTGGATAAACAACAGCCCCATGCCCGGCCACTGGAACACCGTCTCGGTGACCACGGCGAAGGCGATCAGCCCCCCGATCTGCAGGCCGACGATGGTGATCACCGGCAGCAGGGAGTTGCGCAGGGCATGGCCGTAGTTGATGCTGCGCTGGCGGATGCCGCGGGCCTTGGCGAACTTGATGTAGTCGGTGCGCAGCACCTCCTTCATCTCGCTGCGCACCAGGCGCATGATCATGGTGATCATGAACAGCGCCAGGGACAGGGCCGGCAATATGATGGAGGCCCAGCCCGACTTGCTGAACAATCCGGTGCTCCACCAGCCGAGATCCATCACCTCGCCCCGGCCGTGGGACGGCAGCCAGCCCAGCCAGACGGAGAAGATGATGATAAGGGCGATGCCGGCGATAAAGCTGGGCAGCGACACCCCTACCAGGGAAATGGTCTGCACCAGGCTGGTGAGCCACTTGTTGCGCGACAGCGAGACCCAGACCCCCGCCGGCAATCCCACCGCCAGGGAGATGATCACGGCGACGAACACCAGCTCCAGGGTGGCGGGCAACCGCTCGGTGATCAGGTTGAGCACTTCCATCTTGTTGTAGTAGGAAATGCCGAAATCGCCCTGGGCGATGTTGCCCACGAAGCGGGCGTACTGGGTAATGACGGAGTCGTTAAGACCCAGCTTTTCCCGCAGCTCTTCCCGCTCCAGCGGGGTGGCGCTCTCGGGCAGCATGTTGTCGACCGGATCGCCGACGAACTGGAACATCACGAAGGCGATCAAGGCCACCGACAGCATCAGCCCGCAGGCCTGGATCAGGCGCTGGATAATAAAAGCCAACATAGTTCACTCCTTTGATGGGAAACAAGGGCCCGCGGGCCCCCTTGTCCTAAATAACTGTTCCGAATGGTAGATAACTACCGGCAGCGACAGGGTTCCGCTAAGCAGACCCTCCGCGCCAGGGATGGCGCGGCGGAGCCCCCAGGGATGGGTTCACGGCGTGTCTGCGTGCGGAACCCGGTCGATGTAGCACTATTCGGAACAGCTATTTAGTTCAGGCTGGCGTACCAGAGCCGTACCACGTTGTCCGGGTTCTGGGTGATCGACAGCTTGTCGGAGGTCGCCCAGGCCACCGGCTCGAAGTGCAGGGGCAGGAAAGGCAGTTCCTGCTGGGCCAGCGCCAGCACCTCGCCCATCAGATCGGCCCGGACCTGCTGATCCAGCTCGGTGTTGGACTGCTCGATCAGCCGGTCTATGGTGTCGTTCTTGAAGCGGGGGATATTGAAGGCGCCGTAGATGCCGCCGTCGCGGGAGTGGAGCAGTTGCTGGTTGATGCTGTAGGCATCGTACAGGGGCAGGTTGGCCCACCCCAGTACCGCCACGTCGGTACGGCCGTTGTCGCGGATCTGGGAATAGACGCTGCGCGGATGCACGTTGAGGCTGCTGTCGATGCCGATCCGCGCCCAGTAGCGCTGCACCGCCTGGCACCATTGCTCCGCATTGAGGTAGTAGCCCTGCTCGCAGTCGAAGGCCAGCTTGAAGCCCTTCGGGTAGCCGGCCTCGGCCAGCAGCGCCTTGGCCCGCTCGGGATCGTAGCCGAGTTCGACCCCGCGTTCGGCGTCGAAGCCGGCGATGGCCGGGGCCACGAAGGTGTTGGCCACGTCGGTCATGCCGCGCATGATCTTCTTGACGATCGCCTCCCGGTCGATCGCCATGTGCATGGCCTCGCGCACCCGCCGGTCCTGGAGCGGGTTCTTGCCGTCCACATTGCCCGCGTTCAGCTCATCGGCCATGTTCAGGGACAGGAAGATCACCCGCAGCGAGGGCCGGACCATGACCTCCACGCGCTTTTCCTTCTCCAGCCGGGGCAGGTCCTGCAGGGGGACGTCGCTCACCAGATCGAACTCCCCGGCCAGGATGCCGGCCAGGCGGGTGGCGTCGGATGACACCGGCTTGTAGATGATGCGATCGATATTGTGCTGCGCCTGGTCGCCGTTCCACCAGTCCGCATTCTTCACCAGCACCATCTCGGCGTCACGCCGGCGGCTTTCCAGCCGGAAGGGGCCGGTGCCGTTGGTGTTGTTGGTGGCGTAGCCTTCGGTGCCCTTGCTCATGCTGGTGGGCTCCAGCGCCCGGTGCTCTTCCATCCATTCCTTGTCCATCATCAGGATGCCGCTCAGCTCGTTGAGGGCGATGGGAGATTTGGAGCTCAGCCGGATATCGACGGTGTACTCGTCCACCTTCACCGCCTCCTTGATGGAAGAGGCGTTGCCGCGGATGCCGGAGTCCGGGTGGGTGACCCGGGCGATGGAGGCGACCACGTCGTCGGCATTGAAGTCGTTACCGTTGTGGAAGCGGACCCCTTCACGCAGGTAGAAGCGCAGGGTGGTGTCGTCCCGTTGCTCCCAACGGGTGGCCAGGGCCCCTTCCATCTCCAGTTGCTCGTTCCATTGCACCAGGCCTTCATAGATATGGTTCTGGAACGCCAGGGCCGGGGTCGAGGCGAAGGCGTAAGGGTCCAGGGTGGGGATATCCGACTGCTGGGCCCAGCGCACCACCTTTTCCGCCATCGCCGGTTGTGCCATCAGGCTGCACGAAGCCGCCATCAGGCAGGCTGCTACCGTCTTGAGTTTCATCATCTACTACCTTCCCTGTGAGTGAAAAACACCGGCTTGGCCGGCCTGGCAGTCCGGGGGCCGCACTGGCCACACCGGACTTTGTCTGTACGTTAGCTTTGCACCTATTAACAAATCAATATAAAATTGCTAACAATTTATATACCATGTGATATCAATCAAAAAACACAAAGTTACCACTCGGTAAGATGAGTCCAGTCCCGGGCAGCGGATCGCTGCCCTCACTCAAACACAAGGGGTCCGCCTTCGATAGGACCAACAGGGAGCAACCATGACGACCACCCTCATCCGGCAGGTACGCCTCAACGGCCAACAGCAAAGCCGGGACTTGCTGATCGAGCAGGGCCGCATCGGCCGTATCGAACCCCATATCACGCCGCCGCCCGGTGCCCATGTGGTCGAAGGCGGCCACCGCCTGGCCCTGCCCGGCTTTATCGACGGCCACGCCCATATCGACAAATCCCTGTGGGGCATGGACTGGTATGTCAACGAAGTGCCGCGGGAGTTGCCCGCCATCATCGATAACGAGCGTCGCTTCCGGCGTGAACAGGCGTTCGACAGCCGGCGCCAGTCCGAGCGCATCGCCCGCCAGGCGATTCGCCTGGGCACCACCCATATCCGCACCCATATCGACGTGGACACGGAAATCGGCCTGCGCCATATGGAAGGGGTGCTGGCCACCCGGGACGCCCTGGCCGAGCAGATTTACATAGAGACGGTCTGCTTTCCCCAGAGCGGCCTGCTGGGCCGGCCCGGTACCCGGGCATTGATGGAAGAGGCGATCAAACTGGGCGCCGATTATGTGGGCGGCATAGATCCGTCCAGCTTCGAGCGCAATCCGGTGGCCCATCTCGACGCCGTGTTCGAGCTCGCCGCCAAATACGGCAAGGGGGTGGATCTGCACCTGCATGAGCCGGGCGAGCTGGGCGCCTTCTCGGTGGAACTGATGACAGAGCGCACCCGCGCCCTGGGCATGCAGGGCAAGGTCACCATCAGCCACGCCTTTTGCCTGGGCGAGGTGGATCCCGGCTACCAGGATCGGCTGATCGCCGGGCTGGCCGAGGCGGACATCGCCATCGCCACCACGGCCCCCGCCAATCGCCAGGTGCCGCCCTATGAAAAACTGCGCGCCGCCGGGGTCAGGGTGGCCGCCGGCAACGACGGCATCCGCGACACCTGGAGCCCCTATGGCAACGGCGACATGCTGCAGCGGGCCATGCTGATGGGGCTGAAATACCGCTGGCGCCAGGACCGGGAGCTGGCTCAGGCGTTGCACGCCATCACCCGGGGCGGCGCCGAGGTGATGGGGCTGAAGGACTACGGCCTGGAAGTGGGCTGCCGGGCGGATCTGGTGCTGCTGGCAGGGCAGGCGGTGGCCGAGGTGATCGCCGAGCCGCCACGGGAGCGCGCCGTGTTCAAGGCCGGCCGGCTGGTCGCCGACCGGGGCGAATGCCTGTTCTGACCACTTAAATAACTGATCCAAATAGCGCTACATCGACCGGGCACCGCACGCAGACACGCCGTGAGGATATGACACTCGCGGTTTCAGCCTGCTGCGAACATTCACTGGATGTTCGGTCAGGCTGAAACCACTCGTCACGGCGAGCAAACTCGCCCCCTGGGGGCTCCGTCGCGCCATCCCTGGCGCGAAGGGTCTGCTTAGCAGCCCCGGTCGCTGTCGGCAGTGATCTACTATTCGGAACAGCTAGTTAACACTATATACCGACGGAGTTTCACCCCATGAAAACCATCAAAATGACCGCCCGCTACGTGATCGGCTTCAAGGACGGCGGCCACCATATCTACGAGCAGGGCGAGCTGGTCTACCGCGGCGACAGCGTGCTGTTCGTCGGCCATGGCTACCAGGGCCAGGTCGACGAGACCCAGGACATGGGCAACGCCCTGCTCGGCCCCGGCTTTATCGACCTGGACGCGGTGGCCGACCTGGACTCCACCGTACTGGCCTTCGATCACCAGCCGGGCTGGCAGAAGGGCCGACTGCCCGCCAGCGACTGGCAGCGACGCGAGACCTACAGCGACGCCGAACTCGACTTCAACAAGCGCTACGCCTTCAGCCAGTTGCTGCTGAACGGCATCACCACCATCGCTCCCATCACCTCCATCCTGTACCGGGAGTGGGCCGAAACCGCCGACGAGTTCCGCCGCGCCGCCGACATCGCCGAGAGCCTGGGCGTGCGCGCCTACCTGGGGCCGGCCTATATGTCGGGCTACGGCGTGGTCAACCCGGACGGCAGCCTCGACATGCGTTTCGACGAACAACGGGGGTTGCAGGGACTGGAGCAGGCGGTGCGCTACGTGGAAGAGCTGCAGGGCCGCCACGGCGACACCATCAGGGGCATGCTGGCGCCGGACCGGATAGAGGGCTGTACCCCGGAGCTGCTGCGCCAGACCGCCAGCGCCATGCGTGCACTGGACTGCCCGGTGCGGCTGCACAGCTGTCAGGGGCAATTTGAGCTGGACATGGTGCATGAGCTGCACAATGGCATGTCGTCGGTGGAATTGATGGCCGAAAACGGCCTGCTGGATCACCGCCTGCTGCTGCCCCATCTGCAATACCTGGGCGGCAAGCACAGCACACCGGAAAAGGTGGAGCGGGAGCTGGCACTGCTGGGGCAGGCCGGAGCCAATGCGGTGATCTGCCCCATAGTGGCCGGTCGCCACAGCAAGTATTTCCATGACGTGCGCCAGTTCCGGCAGGCCGGCATCAACCTCAGTCTGGGCACGGATACCTTTCCGCCGGACATGATCCAGAACATGCATATCGGCGCCATCCTGAGCCGGGTGGAAAGCAACGACATCACCGCCGCCTCCGCCGCCGATTACTACAACATGGCCACCCTGGGCGGCGCCCGGGCCCTGGGGCGGGAGGACATCGGCCGGCTCTGCCCGGGCTCCAGGGCCGATATCATGGTGTTCGACTTCGACCGCATCCACACCGGTCAGGTGTTCGATCCCATCACCACCATGGTGATCAACGGTAACGGCCGGGATATCAAGGGAGTGATCGTCAACGGCGACAAGGTGGTATGGGACGGCCAACTGGTCAAGGCCGGGCTGGATGTGCAGGAGCTGCACCACCAGGCTCAGCGCCAGTTCGAGCGGTTCATGACCAGCTACCCGGAGCGCTGCCACCGCCATCCGCCGCTGGCGGAGATCTTCCCGCCCAGCTTTCCGCTGAGCCGGCCATAGACAACACGCCGTGAATCCTCCCTGGCGCGGAGGGCCGGCTTCGCTGCCACCCTTGGTCCTCCCCTTCATCCCGCAGTCGTCTGCCGGACCACCATCAAGCGGCGCCGGGGCTTGCAAAGAGGTGACAGGGATGGCCTCCGCCGACCGTCACCTGCCAGGGGGCGCGAAGCGCCTTGCACCGCCGCCAGCATCGCGAAGCGATGATACGGCGGTTTCCGCGACATTCGGCAGGTGCGAGCCTACAGGGGGCGAGCTTGCTCGCCGTGACGAGCCGTTTCGGCCTGACCGAACCTCCAGTGAATGTTCGCAGCAGGCCGAAACAGCGAGTGTCATATTTTGCGGCGTGTCGGCGGAGGTGGCCCTGTTGCCTCTTCTCTAGGTTGCAACAGACAACAAATAGCCGGTTGGTCGATTTTTAAACTGATCGGTGCGCTAGTACACCACGCTGCCGAGCTGGCTGCCGCTTTCCGCCATGGGGTTCTGGATGATCTGCACCACCACCCCGTCGGCCGGGCTGTGGTACTGTTTCACCTCGTGGCCGAAGGCGTCGTACTGCACGAACATCAGGTCTCCCTTCTTCACCTTGTCCAGCAGTTGCACCTTGGGCACCACGAAACCGCCGAACTCGGCGCGCACGTCCTCCCAGTGCTCGGTTTCCACCGGCAGCTCGGGCTGCATCACCTCGCCTTCGATCAGCTGGATATGGCGCAGGAAGTTGAGGGTGCCGTCCACCGCCCGTTCCACCAGTTCGGGTTCGTACACATCCCTTGCGCCGATCTCCAGGGTAAAGGCCGGTACCCCTATGCCGTTGTAGGCGCCGTCCACCGTGGTCTGGCTCTGGCTGCTGAAGGCCACGTCCACCCCGAACAGCCGGGTCATCTCCTTCACCGCCGGAATGCTGTAGTCGGTGTAGGCGAACAACGGGAAGGTGGTGGGGTTGGCGGTATGCATGTCGATGGCATAGTCCGCATTGTGTTTGAGCAGATCGTTCCAGATGCTGTGGGAATACCGCTGGCCCGAGGTGCGGGTGTCTTCGGTGTTGGCCTGGCGGTTGAGGTTCTCATTGACCTTGACCGGCCCCGAGGGCACGAATTCGCGCACATTGGCGATAAGCCCGGGAATGTTGAACTGGTGCACTATGGTCACGGTGCCCTTCAGCGCCTCTACGGCGAGCCGCTCCTTGACCTTGTGCACGGTGAGATAGGGGTTCATCTCGTTGGCGTGCACCCCGGCCACCAGCATCACCTTCTTGCCCGGTGCTTCCCCCTTCAGCACGCTCACCGGCAGGTAGTAGTGCTGGCCGGCGTTGTTCTGGCCCGCCACCCGAAAGTAGAACTCATGCTGTTTGCCCGGCTCGAGGGACTCCACATCCAGCCGGGTGATCACCGGCTTGCCCTGGATCATATCGCCGTTGAACCGGGTTTCGGCCAGCACCGGCAAGGTCGAGGTCAGCACGCCCAGGGCACCGCCCCAGATAAGAGGTTTTATGGTCATGATTCTTTCCCTAAGTGAAATAGCCCGAACTCATTGCTAAAAATAAAGCAACATAATTGTTAGCAATAAAATCAGCAAAAAACGTTACACTAAGGTTAACGAATAATAAAGCACTAAATGGAAGCACAGCGAAAGCTTGCTTTTGAATTATTCAAAAAAGCAGAATATTTATCTGATCGATACCGCGCGGGGCGCAGGCCCCGCCGCAGGGAGGCCCGGGAAGGGCCGAATGGGGAGTGAGGAAAGGCGGCAGCCGGCTCAGCGCGGGCCGGTTTCCGCCTCGGTTTGCAGTTCGGCGAACAGCGCCGCCAGATCCAGGCTTTGCTCTTCCTCCTCGGTCAGCTCCAGGCTGGCCTCCAGATGTTCCAGGTGGCGGCGCATGGACAGGGCGGCCGTGTCGGCCTCCCCCGCCGCCACCAGATCCAGCAGCTTGCCGTGCTCTTCACAATGGCAGTGGTGGGCGTTTCTGTCTTTCTGGTACATGCTGACGATAAGCGAGGTCTTGGCGATCATCCGTTCCAGCACCTCCACCAGCAGGCGGTTGCCGCCGAGCCTGGCCAGTTCGATATGAAAGCGGGCGGCGCAGTCCACCGCCGCCGGCCGTCGGCCCTCCTCGACCGCCCGCCGCTCTTCTTCTATCAGCGCCCGGAGCGGGGCCAGCTCGCCCCGCCGCTCGCCCCGGGCGGCCAGGGCCACCGCCTCCTCTTCCAGGATGCGGCGCATGGCAAACACTTCGGCCGCCTCCTGCTGGCTGGGACAGGCCACGGTGGCCCCCCGGTTGGCGGCGATGGCCACCAGCCCCTGATGGCTGAGTTCCAGCAGGGCGGCGCGCACATGGTTGCGGTTGGCGCCCAGCGCCTCGGACAGCCGAGTTTCCACCAGCCGGGTGCCCGGCGCCAGCCGCTGCTCCAGGATGGCGCGGGAAATGATACCGACGATACGCTGGATTTCCCTTCGCTTGATACTGGGCACTTTCCCTCCCGGAATGCATAAATTTTCATGTAAAAAAGATTAACAAAACCGCCGGACCGGCTCCAGCGCCTTGTTACCCTAGCCCCAGCGGCTGACGCCGGGGTAGCCGCCGTCGAGCAGCTCCTTGACGAACACCGAGGGGATCTGCCGATCCGCCAGCAGGAACACCTGATCCCGGGCCCGGGTCAGCCCCACATAGAACAACCGGCGCTCCTCGGCATGGGGGAAGGCTTCCTCCTCCGGCAGCAGCAGCTCCAGCAGGCTGGGGCCGCTCTTGTCGGGGGGAAAGCCGTAACGTCCCCGCACCAGGCCCAGCAGGATCACGCAGTCCGCCTCCTTGCCCTTGGCGCCGTGCAGGGTCTGGGCCTCCAGCCGGAGATCCGGGAAGCGCCGGCGCCAGCCCGCCAGTTGGGACTCGTCCGGCAAGCTGAAACGGAAGCGGGCCAGCAGGTAGACGGAGGCGTCCGGCCGCTGGGCCGCGATCTGCCCCAGCAGCCGGGTCACCGCGTCCATCTGGCTGTCGTGCTCCACCGGCAGCACGTGCACGCAGGGGCCCTCGCTGCGCTTGTGGGTACCCAGGGTTTTGGGCAACTGGCCGGGGTTGCGGGTCACGAAGCGGCTGGCCACCTGCTCGATACGGTTGTTGAAGCGGAAGGTCTGGTCCAGGACGGTGATCCGGCTGGCGCCGAAATGCTCCGCAAAGCGGGTGGTCAGCGACACATCGGCGCCGCTGAAGCGGTAGATGGCCTGCCAGTCGTCCCCCACGCAGAATAGGGAAAGCCCGGGGGCCGCATCGCGCAGGGCCTTGAGCAGCTCGGCCCGGGGCGCGGAAATGTCCTGGAACTCGTCCACCAGCACATGGCGCCAGGGCACCTCGAACCGGCCCTGGCGCACATAATGGGTGGCCTTTTCGATCATGTCGTCGAAGTCGATGTCGCCCCGCTCGCGCAGCTGCGCCTGGTAACGGTGCAGCAGCGGCCGCACCAGGGCCAGTTGCTCGGCCTGATCCGGGGTCAGTTCGACGGGATCCGGCTCGCCATAGAGCTTGAGTGCCGCCACCAGCGGTGCCCACTCCCGCGCCAGCCGCATGAAATCCGGCCGGGGCACCACCTGGAAGCGGTGGCGGCGCAGCCAGTCGAGCAGCCGCTCGCCGTAGGCCGGATCCTCCTGCCCGAACTGCTCCAGCCAGGCGGCGAAGGCGCCCTGGCGGGCCCGCTCGTCCTGGGCCAACGGGCTCAGGGGCGGGGTGCGCCCCTCCACCCGGGACAGTATCATCAGCCCCAGGGCATGAAAGGTGCTGACCTTGACCGGAGTGGTCTCGGGCCGGCGCGCCAGCCGCTCGGCCATTTCCGCCGCCGCCTCGTTGCCGAAGGCCAGCAGCAGCAGTTCGTCGGCCCGGGCCTGGCGCGACGCCAGCAGAAAGGCGGCCCGCGCCGCCATCACGCTGGTCTTGCCGCAGCCGGCCCCGGCCAGCACCAGGTTGTGGTCTTCGTCCACCACGCAGGCCAGGCGCTGGGCCGGGGTCAGCGGATGGGCTTCCAGGCCGTCGAACAGGGCAGTATGCTCGGCCAGGGCCTGCCGGCAATAATCCTGGCAGCACTGCTCCCACCAGGCCTCGTCCGCCGCCTGCAGCGTGGCCACCAGCTCGAAGGCGGCCCGGGCCCGGTCGTCCAGCGTCTCGGGCGGCGGACAGGCGGACCAGTCCACCGCCTCCCCGGCCACCAGCGCCTGCAGCCGCCGCCAGCGGGAATGGCGCAGGTAGCCGGCGTCCAGCAGCCCCAGGCATTGCTCCGCCAGGGGCAGCACCCGGTTCGCATGATATCGGTACCAGCCGAGGGTGACCGCCTCGGCCAGGGGCTCGGCCACCGCCCGGGGCAGCCAGCCCAGCTCGATATCGCCCTGGGTGCAGAACAGCCGCAGCCGGTACAGGCGGCGGGCTTCCTCCAGCCGGGGCGGCGCGCTCAGTTCGTGCCAGCCGAGCCCGTGGCGCTCGCGCTTGAGGTGCAGCACCAGGCCGTCCGCGGTCAGCTCGGTGGCCAGGAAGGGATGGTTGAACCAGGGCGCCAGCCAGTGGGCCTTGTATATCTGCATGCTCACCCCAGGTTGTTGATAAGCTCGGACAAGATCATGTGGGTTTTCACCGTCTTGATATTGGGCATGTTCTCGATCTGGCCGCGCACCTCATCCAGCCGGATCATGGAGGCCGCCTCCACATACACCAGCATGTCGGTCTCGCCGCTGATGGTGTAGCACAGCTTCACCTCGGGAATGGCGCGCAGCAGGGCGGCGTATTGCTCGCAGCGGTGCACATGATAATGCAGCTCGAAATAGGCGCGCACGGCGCCGCCGCCCCCACCGATGCGGGCGTGATAGCCGCGGATGATGCCCCGCTCCTCCAGCTGGCGGATGCGCTCGGACACCGCCGAGCGGGACAGGCTCACCTCGCGGGCGATGCTCGCCACCGCCATGCGGGCATTGGCCGCCAGCAGGGCCACTATCTGTCGATCGAATTTGTCCACCCGAAGCCTTTCTCCCACCCGCCGGCGAAACGGCGGCACAAAGCGACGAACTGCCGCCGGCAAACGGCGTTTTGCAGCGTCGGAATCTGATGCGTGGGCGCTAATATATCAGAATTCTCAGGCACGGAATCGAAACTAAAATGGCGCGTTTGAACAAGGAACTGGGGCTGGCCCATGGCACCGGCATGATGGCCACCTCATTGCTCGGCACCGGCATCTTCGTGGTGCCGGCGGTGGCCGCCAGCATCGCCGGCCCGGGCTCGCTGTGGGCCTGGCTGGGGTTGATACTGCTGGTGCTGCCGGTGGCGTTCAGCTTCGCCCGCCTGGGCCAGTGTTTTCCCCACGCCGGTGGCGCGCCGCACCTGATCGGCCGGGGCCTGGGCGCGCCCATGGAAAAACTGGCCGCCTTCCTGTTCCTGGCGGTGTTGCCGGTCGGCATTCCCGCCGCTCTCACCCTCACCGCCGGCTTCTGGCACGCCCTGTTCGATCTTTCCGCCGGCGGCGATCTGCTGGTGCAACTCGGCACCCTGGGGCTTATCCTGCTGCTCGGCAGCCGCAAGACCCGGGCCTCCGGCCTGGTGCAGGTACTGATTGCGCTGGCCATAGTGCTGCTGTTGCTGGCCATCTGGTGGGCCGGCGGTCTGCTGGCGGCGCCGCCCGCCCTGCCGCCCCTCGCCCAGGTGCAATGGGGCCTGCTGCCCGCCGCCCTGGGAGTGATGTTCTGGTGCTTCGTGGGGCTGGAAGCCTTTACCCATATGGGAGAAGAGTTCAAAAATCCCCGGCGGGACTTTCCCCTGGCGCTGCTGTTCGGGGTGCTGCTGGCCGGGCTGGTGTACCTGGGCTGTGCCCTGGCGGTGCTCCGCTTCGGGGTGTTCGGTGATGAGCTGGCCAACACCACCTCCATCCCCACCCTGATGGCCGGGCTGTTCGGCGAAGGCGGGCGCTGGGCGGCGGCGCTGGTGGGCTACCTGGCCTGCTTCGCCAGCATCAATATCTATATCCAGGGATTCGCCCGGCTGCTGTGGAGCCTGGCGGACGAGGGCAAGCTGCCCGCGAGCCTGGCCCGCCTCAACCGCAACGGCGCGCCGCTGCGCGCCCTGGCCTGGGTGATCGGCGTGTGCGCCCTCTGCGTGCTGGCCGCCTGGCTGTTCCGGCTGCCGCTGGATACCCTGATCCGCTACGCCAACGGCAACTTCATCCTGGTCTACCTGCTCGCCATGGTGGCGGGAGTCAGGCTGCTCACCGGCCCCTGGCGCGCCCTGGCGGCCCTGGCCAGCCTGCTCTGCCTGGGGGTGCTGCTCTCGCTCGGGCCGGAGGCGGGCTACGCCCTGGCCCTGGGCACCGGCTTTGTGGCCTGGCGCGCCCGGCGCCGGAAAAAGCGGCGCCAGCCACTGCCTCCGCAGACTCCGGCCTGAAGGGGTCTCGTTCGGCTTAATGGGAGCGCAGCTTTTGCGCTCCACGGGAAGGGCGGCCCATTGGCGTTACTGCGCAGCGAGCAATGTGGGCCCAGGCCTGATAATGTGACTTAATTCTTTATAAAACCTGATACAAATCATGGCAATATCACCCGGTGCGGGATAATATCGGCGCCACTCGCTCAGGGCTCAGCCCCGCCATGGATACAGGCAGCGTCACTCATGTTCGATCCCGCTCACTCGCGTCTTCCCCGCGCCCTTCATCCCCTGGCCATACCGGTGTTGGCAACCGTGCTGGTCGCCGCCCTCTGGTTTGCCCTGCTGCTCGAACAAGGCCGCAATCGTGCCGCCGTGGAACGCGATGCCCATAACGAAGCAGCCAACCTGGCCCGCGCCTTCGAGGAGCATGTGGTTCGTATCTTCCATGATGTCAATGCGGCGCTGCTGTTGCTGCGGCAGGCTTGGGGAGAGGAACGGAGCAGTTTCGAGCAGATGGTTCGTATTATTCAAAAGGCCGACGGTGAAGCCCTGCTGGTGCAGATCGCCGTGATTGGAGCCGACGGCCTGCTTGCCTATTCCAACCTGGATCCCGATGCAGAACCGGTGGATCTCAGCGATCGCGAACATTTCCAGGTGCACAGGGAAAGCAAAGAAGACAACCTGTTTATCAGCAAGCCGATACTGGGTCGGGTATCGGGCCGATACAGCATCCAGGTCACCCGTCCTCTTTTGAATGAGCTCGGAGGCTTTATTGGCGTACTGGTGATCTCCCTGAGCCCTGACTACTTTTCCCGTTTTTTCGGCTCGGTAGACCTGGGCCGTAGCGGCTCCATCTCCCTGGTCGGTACCGACGGGGTGTTCCGGGCCAGGGGCAGCGACTCCAGGCTGGATACCGACAGCATCGGCACCCGGGTGCCACCCGACCGCCCTTTTCTGCAACCCGATGCGCCGACCTCGGGCATGTATGAGGCCGATAGCACTATCGACGGCATCAGAAGGTTTGTCAGCTACCGCCTGCTGCCCGGCTATTCCATGGTGGTGGCGGTGACCAAGGCCGTCGAGGAGGTGTTCGCCGAGCATGAGCGGCGCTGGCTCCGCTATCGCCTGGGGGCCGGGCTGGTCTCTCTGCTGCTGCTGGCGGGGGCGGGCTGGCTGGCCCGTTCGCTGCAGCTGCAGCGCCGGTTTAAACACCAGTTGCTGGAGCAGCAGCGGCGCCTGCTCTATGTCAACGACAGCCTGCGGATCCTGAACGATATCGCCACTCAGCCGGACGGGGAACTCGCCGCCAGGCTGCACCTGGCACTGGCGCTCGGCTGCCGTCACCTGGGCGTGGAGTTTGGCATCGTCAGCCGGGTATCCGGTGATCGCTACCGGGTCGAGTGCTGTTTCGTGCCACCGACGGTAGCGCTGAAGGCCGGGGATGAATTCGCACTGGCCCGGACCTATTGTTCAATCACCCTCGGGGCCAGGGATCTGGTGACCATAGAGCACATGAGTCACTCCGAATACGCCGGCCATCCCTGCTTCGAGGCCTTCCGGCTGGAAGCCTATTTCGGCATCCCCATCAAGGTCAACGGCGCCGTCTACGGCACCCTGAATTTCTCCTCGACGCAGCCACATTCCCGCGTCTTCGACAGCAGCGACAGGGAGTTCCTGCGCCTGCTGGCACGCTGGGTGGGAACGGTAATTGCCGAAGAGCGCACGCACAACGAGCTGAAAACCCTGGCGACGACGGATGCCCTGACCGGGGCCATGAACCGGGGCAGCTTCGTAACGGAGGCGGAGCAGGAGATCGGCCGGGCCCGGCGCTACCAGCAGCCGCTGTCGCTGCTGCTGCTCGACCTCGATTACTTCAAGCGCGTCAACGACAGTTACGGCCATAGTGCGGGCGATGAGGTGCTTAAAGCCGTGGCCGAGTTCAGCCGGGAGACCTTGCGCACCAACGACCGGTTCGCCCGGATCGGCGGCGAGGAGTTCGCAGCCCTGCTTCCCTACACCGCCGCGGCCGAGGCCATGGAAGTGGGTGAGCGGTTGCGAACGCGGATTGCGGCTGCCCCTGTCCAGACAGCGGAACAACGGATATCGGTCACCATCAGTGTCGGCATTACCGAACTGGTCGATGATGATGACTTCAATACCCTCTACAACAGGGCCGATGCCGCCCTCTACCGGGCCAAGCACCAGGGCAGGAACCGCGTGGTAGGCGACCCAGCAGCCCCCTCCGACCTTGCTCCGCCAGGCTCCGAAGTGTTAACGACGCATTAAAACGCATGTCCCCCGGGTGGTGGAGTGCCAGTACCCGCCCAACCTGGGCACGGCCCAGGAGGCCGCCACCCGAGCCATCGCCAGGCACCAGCGCATCAGCCCGGCCACCGTGAAGACCCCCTGGTGGCGCATAAAGCGCCGGAGCAGGGCCGGCTCACGGCGAATGCCGGGCTTATGGTGGATATGCTGGCAGTGGTTGGTCTGACTACCGGTTGCCCAGATGACGGGCGTGGAAGCGCAGGTGGTCTTCGATAAAGCTGGCAATAAAGTAGTAGCTGTGGTCGTAGCCCGGTTGCAGGCGCAGGGTCAGTGCGGCGCCGGCATGTTCGGCGGCAGCCTTGAGCGCTTGCGGTTTGAGCTGCTCGGCCAGGAAGTTGTCGGCCTCGCCCTGGTCCACCAGCATCGGCAGCGGGCAGCCTTTCTCCCTGAGCAACAGGCTGGCGTCGTACTGGGCCCAGGCGGCCTTGTCCTCGCCCAGGTAGGCGGTGAAGGCCTTCTGCCCCCAGGGACAGTCGCTCGGGTTGGAGATGGGCGCAAAGGCCGACACCGAGACGAAGCGTGCCGGGTTGCGCAGGGCCAGCACCAGGGCGCCGTGGCCGCCCATGGAATGGCCACTGACAGCGCGCCGGCCATCGAGCGGCAGCTCGGCCTCCACCAGCGCCGGCAGCTCGTTCAGCACATAGTCATACATGCGATAGTGCCGGCTCCAGGGCGCTTCGGTGGCGTTCACATAGAAGCCGGCGCCCAGGCCCAGATCATAGGCGCCGTTGTCGTCGTCCGGCACCCCTTCGCCGCGCGGGCTGGTGTCGGGGATGATCAGCGCCAGCCCAAGCTCGGCGGCCACCCGCTGGGCGCCGGCCTTGGTGGAGAAATTCTCGTCGGTACAGGTGAGGCCCGACAGCCAGTACAGTGCCGGCACCGGTCCAAGTTCTGCCTGGGGCGGCAGAAACACGGAAAACTGCATGCTGCAGTTGAGGCTTTGGGATTCATGCTGGTAGCGGATCTGGCGGCCGCCGAAGCATTTTTGCTCTTGTAGCAGTTGCATTGCACCTCCTATCGAAGAGCTATAAGCCATAAGCTGTCAGCTGTAAGTAGCCCCGGCATGGCTTGCAGACACAGCGCGGTGCCTGCAGCCATGATGTTCGTCTTACAGCTTAAAGCTGATAGCCTACAGCTATCACTTGTTGTACAGGATCACCGAGCGGATGGACTTGCCTTCGTGCATCAAATCGAAGGCGTGGTTGATGTCGTCCAGGCCCATGGTATGGGTGATGAAGGTGTCCAGCTCGAACTCGCCGTTCAGGTACTGCTCGACGATGCCGGGCAGTTGGGAGCGTCCCTTCACGCCGCCGAAGGCGCTGCCGCGCCAGACCCGGCCGGTCACCAGCTGGAAGGGTCGGGTGGAGATCTCGGCGCCCGCCGGGGCCACGCCGATGATCACCGACTCGCCCCAGCCCTTGTGGCAGCACTCCAGGGCCGAACGCATCACCTTGACGTTGCCGATGCACTCGAAGGAGAAGTCCACGCCGCCGTCGGTCATCTCCACGATCACGTCCTGGATCGGCTTGTCGAACTTGCTGGGGTTGACACAGTCGGTGGCGCCCAGCTTTTTGGCGATTTCGAACTTGTCCTCGTTGATGTCGATGGCGATGATGCGCCCGGCCTTGGCCTGTACCGCACCGATGATCACCGCCAGGCCGATGCCGCCCAGGCCGAACACGGCGACGGTGTCACCCGGCTGTACCTTGGCGGTGTTCTTCACCGCGCCCATGCCGGTGGTCACGCCGCAGCCCAGCAGGCACACCTTTTCCAGCGGCGCTTCCGGGCTTATCTTGGCCAGGGAGATCTCCGGCACCACGGTATATTCGGAGAAGGTGGAGCAGCCCATGTAGTGGTAGATGGGCTGGCCGTCCTTGAAGAAACGGGTGGTACCGTCGGGCATCAGGCCCTTGCCCTGGGTGGCGCGCACCGCCTGGCACAGGTTGGTCTTGCCGGATTTGCAGAACTTGCACTCGCCGCACTCGGCGGTGTACAGCGGGATCACGTGATCGCCCACCTGCAGGCTGGTCACGCCTTCGCCCACCGCTTCCACTATGCCCGCGCCCTCGTGGCCGAGGATGGCCGGAAACACCCCTTCGGCGTCGTCGCCGGACAGGGTGTAGGCGTCGGTGTGGCAGACGCCGGTGGCGACGATGCGCACCAGTACCTCGCCCTTCTGGGGCGGCATCAAATCCACTTCCTCGATGCTGAGCGGCTTGCCCGGCTCCCAGGCCACGGCGGCGCGGGTTTTGATCATGTCCATGCTTGGCTCCTGTTGGATAAAACGGGCACTGCCCGTAGGGCCCATTTCAATGGGCCATCACTGCCGGTCGACTGAAGTCGACCCTACAAGTCGGTCCGGGTTTCACCGTCGCCCCCGCGAAGCTGGGGATCCATTCCACGGCACGATGCCGTTATCATGGCTTCCCGCCTTCGAGGGAATGACGACGGAGCGCGAGAACGCGCCGAAACTTTCCTGATTGTATTACACCGCCGAGCCGCGATAATGGCGCTTGAGACAAATGATTTTTACTGCTGGGTAATAATGACCAACTGGGACGGTATCAACGAATTCATCAGCGTGGTGGAAACCGAAAGCTTCACCGCCGCCGCCCGCCGGCTGGAGGTGTCGGTCGCCCATGTCAGCCGGCGCATCAGTCAGCTGGAAGACCGGCTGGGCGCCAAACTGCTGTATCGCACCACCCGCAAGCTGCGGCTCACCGAGGTGGGCCAGCTCTACTACCGCCACACCCGCAAGGTGCTGGACGAGCTGGCCGAGGCCGAGCGCCTGGTCAGCGCCATGGAGGGCAACCCGGTGGGCAGGCTGCGCATCACGGCCCCCGTCTATTATGGCGAGCGCTTCCTGGCGCCCCTGGTCAACGACTTCCTGCTGCTGTATCCGGCGCTGGAGCTGGATCTGGTGCTCACCAACCAGACGGTGGATCTGGTGCAGGAAGGTTTCGACCTGGCCATCCGCCTCGGCACCCTGGACTCCTCCTCCCTGATGTGCCGCAAGCTGGCCCGGCGCACCCAGTATCTGTGCGCCTCCCCCGCTTATCTCGCCGGGCACGGCACCCCCGCCACCCTGGCCGACCTGAGCCGGCACAGGTGCCTGGCGGGCACGGTGGATCACTGGCGCTTCGTGGAGCAGGGCCAGCCCAGGAGCTTCCGCCTGGGCAGCGGCTGGCACTGCAACTCGGGCCTGGCGCTGAAGGACGCCGCCTTGAAGGGGCTCGGCATAGTGCAGTTGCCCGACTACTATGTGCAGGAAGAACTGGGCCGGGGTGAGCTGGTCAGCCTGCTGGACCAGTACCGGTTGCCGGACGACGGCATCTGGGTGCTCTACCCCCACAACCGCCACCTCTCTCCCAAGGTGCGGCTGCTGGTGGATTTTCTGGTGGAAAGGCTGGGGTAATGCCGGGCAGGTGCCGCAGCCGCCATACCGCCGGTGCCATGGAGCCCGGTCGGCTTAGGGTGTACAATTGGCGTCTTTATGAACGCCGACCGCCCTCCAACGCGAAGGAAAGTCCCATGCCTGCTTTTAAGCCCTTTGAAATCATGGCATTGCCCACCGAAATGGCCCATCACCAGCATCACTACAACCAGATAGTGATAGGCCTTAACGGCCAGACCGAGTTCGATATCAGCGGCAACGGCAGCCTGATGGGGCCGGGCCAGGGTTGCCTGGTGTCGTCGGAGCAGGACCACGCCTTCGGCGGCCGGGGCAGCAACGCCATACTGGTGGTCAACCTGTCCCTCAATCCGGTGCCCGTGGTGCCCGGCCAGGAAGAGCGCCTGACCTGCCTGTTCGACAAGCCCCGCTACTTCCAGCTGGCGCCCCAGGCGCAGCAGCTGGTGTCGGTGCTCAGCCACGAGATGCGTGCCAACCCGGACGATCACCTGCTCGGCCAGGCCTGCGCCCACACCCTGCTGTGCGCCCTGCACCGGCACATGGCCTTTCCCCGCCTGCAGCCCAGGACCAAGCGCCTCAACCTGGAGGTGATCGACGCCTACATCGCCCAGCACCTGGGCCGCAAGATCACCGTGGCCCAGCTAGCCGGCTGCGCTTTCCTGGGCGAAAGCCAGTTCCACCTGCTGTTCAAGGAGCAGACCGGGCTGTCCCCCTACCAGTACGTGCTGGAAAAACGCCTGGCCGAGGCCAGGCGCCTGCTGGTGGACAGCCAGCACAGCCTGGCCTATATCGCCCAGCACTGCGGCTTTTCCAGCCAGAGCCTGTTCACCCAGGTGTTCTCGAGCCGGTTCGACCTCTCGCCTTCCCGCTACCGCAAGCTGCACCGCTGATCACCCTTCTCGCAGCGGCGGAGTTTTCCTAAAAAATAACGCAGAAAAGCAAAAGACCCGGGCTGTCGTTCCCCCTACTATCCTTGTTAAGTAACAAAAGCTTAACCATGGCGGCCCAGCCCCGTGGCCAATCCCACACTGCGATGTAACAGAAAGAACAGGAATCCATCCTGGAGGAACAGGGAATGATTGAATCCAACTTTGCCATCACCGGCACCTTTATCGTTTATCTTATCGGCATGATGGCCATCGGCTATTACGCCTACAAGCGCACCGCCAACTCGGCCGACTACTTTCTCGGTGGCCGCTCCCTGGGTCCCTGGCCTTCCGCCATTTCCGCCGGCGCCTCGGACATGAGCGGCTGGCTGCTGCTGGGTCTGCCCGGCTACGCCTATGCCGCCGGCATCGAATCCTTCTGGCTGGCCGGCGGCCTGCTGCTGGGTACCTGGGCCAACTGGCTGTTCTGCGCCAAGCGGTTGCGCACCTACACCCTGGAAGTGAATAACGCCATTACCATTCCCGAATACCTGGCCCGCCGCTTCGAAGACAAGTCCAAGCTGTTGCAGACCATTTCCGCCCTGTTCATCCTGCTGTTCTTCCTGTTCTACACCAGCTCCGGCCTGGTGGCCGGCGGCAAGCTGTTCGAAACCGTGTTCGGCCTGGACTACAGCGTGGCGGTGATCATCGGCACCCTCTGCATCGTGTCCTATACCCTGTTCGGCGGCTTCCTGGCCGTGTCCTGGACCGACCTGGTACAGGGCCTGCTGATGGCCGCCGCCCTGCTGATCGTGCCCATCGCCGCCATGGATGGGGGCTTCGGCCAGTTGAACACCGATCTGCACAACCTCAACCCCGAGTTGCTGACCCTGTGGAACGATGTGAAGGGCGAGCCGCTGTCCGCCATCGCCATCATCTCCCTGGCGGCCTGGGGTCTGGGCTACTTCGGCCAGCCCCATATCCTGGCGCGCTTCAATGCCACCCGCAGCAACAAGGACATCACCACCGCCCGCCGCATCGCCGTCACCTGGAGCTTCCTGTCCATGGCCGGCGCCCTGATGGTGGGCATGGTCGGCCTGCTGTATGTGCAGAACAGCACGGGCGGCGAGCTGGCCGATCCGGAAACCATCTTTATGGTGCTGGTCAACGCCATCTTCCATCCGGTGATCGCCGGCATCCTGCTGGCTGCCATCCTGGCCGCCATCATGAGTACCGCCGACTCCCAGCTGCTGGTGTCCTCCTCCGCCCTGGCGGAAGACTTCTACAAGCAGGTGTTCAACCCCAGCGCCAGCTCCGAGAGCATCGTCAACGTGGGCCGTTTCGCGGTGATCGCCCTGTCGGTGGTCGCCCTGATGCTGGCCTTCAACCCCGACAGCACCGTGCTGGGCCTGGTGTCCTACGCCTGGGCCGGCTTCGGCGCCGCCTTCGGCCCCGCCCTGCTGTTCAGCCTGTACTGGCGCGACATGAACCGCAACGGCGCCCTGGCCGGCGTGCTGGTGGGCGGCATTACCGTGGTGGTGTGGAAGCAGCTTAACGGCGGTATCTTCGATATCTATGAAATCGTCCCCGGTTTTATCCTCGCCTCCGTCGCCATCGTCGCGGTGAGCAAGCTGACCGGCGCTCCCGCCGCCAGCGTGACCCAGACCTTCGACAACTACCAGAAGAGCCTCGACACCCTGGACTAAAACACAGGTCAGCCATCCCTCCCAAGCCCGGCAGCGGCCGGGCTTTTGTTTCTTCCCCCCCCCCCCCTCCCACACCCCGTAAATTGGCTAAGCTTGTGGCTATCCGTTCTCAACCGGGCCCATCCATGAGCACAGCACCGCTTTACCTCGGCAGTACCCACGAACACGCTCCCGTCCGGCTGCGGTTGGCCATGGCCAACCGTCACGGGCTCATTACCGGCGCCACCGGCACCGGCAAGACGGTCACCCTGCAACGGCTGGCGGAAAGCTTCTCCCGCGCCGGTACCCCGGTGTTCCTGGCCGACGTCAAGGGCGACCTGTCCGGCCTGGCCGCTCCCGCCGACCCCGGCGGCAAGGTTGCCGAGCGGCTGGCCCGGCTGGGGGTGGAGGACTACCAGCCCCGCCCCTGTCCTACCCTGTTCTGGGACATGTTCGCCACCCGGGGCCACCCGGTGCGGGCTACCATCTCCGAACTGGGTCCCCTGCTGCTGGCCCATATACTGGAACTCAACGATACCCAGAGCGGCCTGCTCTATGCCTGTTTCCGCATCGCCGACGACGAGGGCCTGCTGCTGCTCGACCTCAAGGATCTGCGCGCCCTGCTCGGCTGGGTGGCGGACAACGCCAAAGCCCTGGCCGGGCGCTACGGCAACCTGCCCGCCAACAGCCTGGGGGCCATCCAGCGCCGGCTGCTGGTGCTGGAGCAGGACGGCAGCGGCCACTTCTTCGGCGAGCCCTCGCTCAATCTGCGGGATCTGATGCAACGGGATTTTTCCGGCCAGGGGGTGGTCAGCATCCTCGACGCCACCCGGCTGATGCAAAGCCCCCGGCTCTACGCCAGCTTCCTGCTCTGGCTATTGAGCGAGCTGTTCGAGACGCTGCCGGAGCTGGGCGATCCGCCCCAGCCGGTGCTGGTGTTTTTCTTCGACGAGGCGCACCTGCTGTTCAACTCGGCCCCCAGGCCATTGCTGGAAAAAATAGAGCAACTGGTGCGCTTGATCCGCTCCAAGGGGGTGGGTGTCTATTTCATCACCCAGAGTCCGCTGGATATCCCCGACACCGTGCTGGGCCAGCTCGGCAACCGGGTCCAGCACGCCCTGCGCGCCTTCACCCCACGGGACGAACAGGCGGTCAGGGCCGCCGCGCGCACCTTTAGGGCCAACCCGGCCTTCGATACCCAGGCCGCCATCACCACCCTCGGCGTGGGCGAGGCCCTGGTGTCGGTGCTGGACGAAAAGGGGGCGCCCACCCCGGTGGAGATCACCCTGATCTGCCCGCCCGAGTCCCGTATAGGCCCCCTGACGGAGGAAGAACACCAGGCCAGGCTCGCACAGTCGCCCCTGGCCGGGCGCTACGACCAGGTGCTGGATCGGGAGTCGGCATTCGAGCTGCTGGAGCGGCGCCTGGCGCAACAGGCGGCACCGCCGGCGCCGCAACCCCAGGACGGGGCGCCCCGCCGGGCCGGCAACCGGGATTCACTGCTGGAAAGCGTGGCCAAGAGCACCCTGCGCAGCATCGGCAGCCAACTGGGCCGGCGCATCGCCCGGGGCCTGCTGGGATCCCTGCTGGGCGGTAAATAGCCCGGCCCACACACCGAGCGGAAAGCCGAGGCGGGAGCGCAGGCGGCCTCCCAAGACCCGCACTTCAGACTGCCGACAAACCGTCGAATGACGCTGTTGTCACTCCCGCAAAGCGCGGAGTCCAGTGCAACATATCGTGGTTCTCAGCCGCTGCGATGACGTGTAGGGTCGACGTCAGCCGACCAAAAATCCGGCGTAGGTCCACTGAAAGTAGACCTACGGGAGGGGGGATTGGAACCTTTGTCCAATCCCCATGTTATGGTAGATGCGGGAGTATTAAGAGGGATCAGCCCATCTGGGACTGGAGGTAGTTGGGCAGGCCTATCCTGTCGATCAGGCCCAGTTGCTGCTCCAGCCAGTGGGTATGGTCGTGCTCGGTGTCTTCCAGCAGTTGCAGCAGCATGTCGCGGCTCTGGTAGTCGTGCTCCTGCTCGCACAGGGCCATGGCCTTGCGCAGATCCTCGATCACCTTGTATTCCAGCGCGAGATCGTTCTTCAGCATGGCGGGCACATCCCTGCCGACCTGGATCGGCACCCGGGTGACCATGTCGGGGGTGCCTTCCAGGAACAGGATACGCTCGATCAACTTGGCGGCGTGGCCCTTCTCATCCTCGAACTCGTGGTCGATGCGCTCGAACAGCTTTTTCAGGCCCCAGTCGTCGTACATGCGGGAATGGATAAAGTACTGATCCATGGCGCTCAGTTCGCCGGCCAGCAGCTCGTTCAGGGCCGCGATAATCTTCGGATTGCCTTTCATCTGGTTCCCCTTACAGTTGCGACTGTTGGTAGTTCTCGATGCCGACCTTGGCGACAAGGCCGAGCTGGGTATCGATCCAGTCCAGGTGGCCCTCTTCGTATTCCTCGATGTCGGTGAGCAGTTCCCGGGACACATAGTCCTGTACCGACTCGCAGTAGGCGATGGCGTCCTTCAGCACCACCAGTTGCTCCTCCACCTGCCGCAGATCGCACCGCAGCATCTCCTCGGTGGTCTCGCCGATGTACAGGCGGTTGAGGTGCTGCAGGTTGGGCAGCCCCTCGAGGAACAGGATGCGCTCGATAAGGGCGTCGGCCTGCTTCATGTCCTTGATGGATTTCTTGTACTCGCGCTCGTCCAGCTCGTGCAGGCCCCAGTTCTTGAACATGCGGGCGTGCAGGAAATACTGGTTGATGGAGGTGAGCTCGATGCTCAGCACCTGGTTCAGGTACTCGATGACTTTTGTATCGCCTTTCATAACCCTTCTCCCCATGAATTCCGCTGGCAATGATAGACGCTTGTCGTCCGCTCCGCAAATCCAAATGAGACTTAACCCATTGATTTAGCTTGAATAACGTAGTGGTAATAAGAACAGGTGTTATTTTTAGCACGGTTCGTCCGACACCCGTCCCGACACCGAACGCCCCCAGGGCAGAACACCGGCAGCCCCGGCGCCCTCCCTCACAGCCCCAGCAGGCGTCGCACCTGGGGACAGTCGAAGTCGGCCAGGGAGGACAGCCGGAGATCGGCGATGCCGAAGCGCTGATCCCGGTACAGGGCCGGCTCGGGCACGCACAGCGCCGTCATCTGGGCGGCCTTGGCGGCGATAACGCCATTGACCGAATCCTCGATGGCCAGGCAATGCTGGGGCAGCACGCCCAGGGTAGCGGCGGCTTCCAGGTAAACCTGGGGATGGGGCTTGCCGAGCGGCAGGTGCTCGGCGGACACCCGCACCTCGAAGTGCTCGGCCAGCCCGAAGCGCTCGAGCACGGCGTCGATCAGCCGCAACGGCGAGGAAGAGGCCAGGCCCACCTTGAGCGGGGAACGCTTCAGCCAGCCCAGGGTATCGCGCACCCCGGCCATGGGGTCGTCCAGCCGCCGCACCTGGGCGATCACCTGCTCGATCATGGCCTCGGTCAGGGCATCGGCACAGGCCGGATCCAGCCCCTTGGTGCGCACCCAGCGCTGGCTGATCTCGTCGATGCGCAGGCCCACGGTCTGGGCGCCGTCTTCCTCGGTGACGGTAAAGCCGAAACGCGCCCCCGCCTCCTTCTTGGCCTGCAACCACAGGGGCTCGGAGTCGACGATGACCCCGTCCATATCGAAAATAACCGCTTCAATCATGCCGTGCTCCTCGTTGCTGGTTTAATCACTGGTGTTCGGCGCCGTCACCGATTCCCGCAGGACCAGCCGCCCCCGAAAGCGCATGGGGGCCGGTGCCGGACGGCCCTCGGCCAGCTCCAGCGCCAGCTGCATGGCGTGCCGGGTCATGGCCTGGATCGGCAGCTCCACCGTGGTGAGCGCCGGCTGGCTGTAGGCCGACATGGGCTCGTTGTCGAAACCGGCCACCGATACCTGCTGCGGCACCCGGATGCCGGCCTCGTGCAACGCCCTGAGCGCCCCCACCGCCATGTCGTCGTTGAAGGCGAACAGGGCGGTAAAGGCCATGCCCCGCTCGAGCAGCCGCCGGCAGGCCAGGTAGCCCCCTTCCAGGTGGCTGTCGCCGTGTTCGATCAGTTGCGGATCGACCGCAATATCGTTCGCTCCAAGCGCGGCCCGGTAGCCCTCGAGCCGGGTCTGGCCGGTGGGAGCCTGGATGGGGGTGGTGATGCAGGCGATGCGCCGGTGGCCCAGGCCGATAAGGTGATCCATCATCAGCCGGGCGGCGCCGGCCTGTTCGAAGCAGACGCTGGGCCCCAGTTCTGCCGGCAGCTCCCGGTTGATCACCACCAGCGGAATGGCGAGCCCGGCCTTGAGCCCGGCGAGCTGAGCCTCGGACATAAAGCGGCTGTACAGCACGATGGCGTCGCAGCGCCGGTCGGCCAGCAGGTGCACCGCGTCCCGCTCACGCTCGGGGTCGTCGTGGCCGTCGGTCACGATCAGTTGCTTGCCGTGCTGCTCGGCGCTCAGGGCCGCCTGCTTGAGCAGGGTGCCGAAGTAGGCGCCCTCGAAGTCGGACACCACCAGCCCCAGGCTGTTGCCGCTGTTGTTGGCCAGGGCCCGGGCCAGGCTGTTGGGCCGGTAGCCGAGCTGGTCGATGGCGTCGAATACCGCGCGGCGGGTGGACTCCTTCACCTGGGCGGTGCCGTTCAGCACCCTTGAGACCGTGGCCTTGGAAACCCCGGCCAGTTTGCATACATCGGTTATGGTGGCCATTGCTGTTATCGGAAAAGGTGAAAACGGTGTAGAGAAAGAGGCTACAGGCCGGCGCCATGGGATCTTATCACCTCCTGGTACCAGAAGAAGCTCTTCTTGCGCTGCCGGGCCAGGTGGTTGTCCCGGTCGATATAGACGAAGCCGTACTGCTTCTGGTAGCCGTTGAGCCAGCTCAGCAGATCGGTGAAGGACCAGGGATAGTAGCCGCGCACGTCGGCGCCGGCGGCGATGGCGTCCGCCGCGGCCTTGAGGTGGCGGGCCAGGTAGTCGATGCGGGCGTCGTCTACCACTTCGCCGTCGATGATGGGATCCTTGGCGCCCAGGCCGTTTTCGGTGATGTACACCGGCACGTTGCCGTAGCGTGCTTTCAGTTGCAGTATGCCCTCGGTCAGGCCCCGGGGGTAGATTTCCCAGTCCCAGTCGGTGTATTCGCCGCTTGGGTTGCGCACGAGCTTGAACAGCCCCCGAAAGCCGAACTCCCGGCCCGAGCCCTTTTCGCCGCTGGTATTGATGCGGGTGTTGTCCACGTCCGGGTTGGCGGCCACCAGCTCCCGCTTGTAGTAATTCACCCCGATAAAATCGCAGAGATTGGCCTTGAGCAGTTCGGTGTCGCCCGGGGCGAACAGCGGCGCGCCGAGCGCCTCCTGGGCCCATTGCAGCAACTCGGCGGGATACTCGCCCCTGAGCACGGGATCGTAGAACCAGTGGGTGAAGCAGCCGTCGGCCAGCGCCCGGGCGGCGATGTCTTCGGGCCTGTCGCTGGCCGAAGCATGGGGCTGCAGTACGTTGACGAAACCGATGACCGCATCATGCCGCACCAGACCATCCTGTTTCAGCTCGCGAAAACGCTGTACCGCCCGGGCGTGGGCCAGGAACACATGGTGGCAGGCCTGCAGCGCCCGGGCCGGGTCGCGCACCCCGGGCGGGTGGGCACCGGTGATATAGCCCATGCCGATAAAGACCACGGTCTCGTTGAAGGTGGCCCACAGCTCGGCCTTGGCACCGAATTCCCGGTAGCACAGCTCGGCGTAGTCGGCGAAGGCGTCCACCGTCTCGCGGGATTCCCAGCCGCCGATGTCCTGCAGCGCCTGGGGCAGATCCCAGTGGTAAAGGGTGATCATCGGCTTGATATTGTGCCTGAGCAGCTCGTCGATCAAGGCATGATAGAAGGCCACGCCCGCCGGGTTGACGGCGCCCCGGCCCGCGGGAAACAGCCGGGTCCAGGCGATGGAAAAGCGATAGCTGGTGAGCCCCTGCTCCGCCATCAACGCCACGTCTTCCTTGAAGCGGTGGTAGTGATCCGCCGCCAGGTCGCCGTTGGTGCCTTCATGGGTGGTGCCGGGCAGGTGGGCGTAGAGATCCCAGATGGACGGCCCCTTGCCGTCGGCGTCGTGGCCGCCCTCCACCTGATAGGCGGCGCTGGCCGCGCCCCACAGGAACTGCTCGGGAAATGCTGTCATGCTTGGCTCCTCGCTTGGAATGATCCGGGCCGGCCGGCTTCGTTGTCGCAACGGCCGATATGGGACCATCCTAACAGCAAAATGAAACCGGTTACAGAAACCGGTTTCACTTTTCTGGGGAGTTTGTGCGCAGACCCCCTTTATTGTGCTGCCATCGCCGCTGTAGGTGCCGCTTTAGCCGGCATGAACCAGCACGGCGGGAATGGGTGCCATATTTCCGCGATTTCCACCGTTGGTGGCTTTACGCCACGTAAACGGGCGCCTACAGGTGAGTTATCGCGTTGCTCAGGTTTTAAACTGAGCGGTGCACTAGGGCGCCAGCCGGACCTGGCCCAGGGTATTGGCGTCGGTGGCGAACCAGAGGCTGTCGCTGGCCGCGTGGTAGTGCAGGTGGCGCACGGCGCCACTGGGGCTGGGCAACGCCAGCTCGTGCAGGAAACGCTCGCCTTGAGTATCGAAACTCAGCAACCGCATCGCCCTGCCCCCCTGATCCGCCAGCCAGAGCCGGCCCTCGCCGTCCAGCGCCGAGCCGTAGGGCCGGGCCCGTCCTTCGCCGGGGATAGGCCACTCGTCGAAACTCCCCGACGACGGCCGATAACGGCCGACGATGCCGTTGGCGAAATCCAGGTACCAGACGTCACCGTTGCCGGCCACTTCCAGCCGCCGCACCCGTGCCCTGGGTCTGAGCAGGGTCACTTCGGTCAACGCCAGGGTCTCGGGGTCTACCCAGGCCAGCTTGTTGGTGCCGAACAGCGACACCCAGGGCCTTCCCTGGCCATCCAGCTTGATGTCGTAGGGCCGGGCGCTGACGGTAGGCACCCGTATCAGCTCCAGGGCGCCGCTCTCCGTATCCAACCGGCCTACCCGGTTGCTTTCGGGTGCGGTAAACCAGAGCTTGCCTCCTCCATCCAGTGCCAGGGTGTAGGGATCGCGCACCGCGGGGTTGCGGATGGGAAAGGTGACTATCTCCCCGCTCGCGGGCTCCAGCCGGCCGAGGCGGGCGTTGCGGTTGCCCGCGTACCAGACCCTGCCGGCGCCGTCCACCGCCACGCCATTGGGGTAGGTGCCCGATTCCAGTTCAATCCGCGCGAAGGTGTCGGTATCGGGATCAAACACCGCCAGGTAGTTACCCAGCTGGCCGCTGAACCAGACCCGTCCGTCCGGCGCCACGAAAGGATCCCGGGGACGGGTTCCGGCCCAGGGCACCTGCCATTCCTGGATGTGGGGGGATGACACGGGGGCCTCCTGTGCCTCGGCGGTCAGCACCAGCCACAATCCCAGCAATGGATACAGGATCTTCATGTGCACCTCTCTCCCACGGAAAACGCCTTCTTAGTGTAGCCCTGTCGGCAAGAGTTCCATAAGGAGCCCATAAGCTGGGGGACAGGAAACCAGGCCACCGGGCTTCAGTGGCACAAAAAACCGGGCCTGGTGCTGGCCCGGTTTGTCGATGACGACAAGGGGTGCTAGGGCGCCAGCCGGGCCTGGCCCAGGGTATTGGCATCGGTGCCAAACCAGAGGCTGTCGCTCCCGGCGTGGTAGTACATGTGGCGCACCGCTCCGCCCTCGCTGGGGATGGTCACCGCCGGCAGGAAGCGCTCCTCGGCGGTATCGAAACCCAGCAGCCGCACCGGGCGGGAACCCACGTCCACCAGCCACAGCCGCCCGCGTTGGTCCATGCCGGAGCCGTAGGGCTGGGCCCGTCCCGAGGTGGGGATGGGCCATTCATCGAAGCTGCCCGCTGCCGGCCGGTAACGGCCGATCAGGCCGCCTGCGAAGTCCAGGTACCAGACCTCGCCGTTGGCGGCGATCTCCAGCCGGCGCACCCGGGCCTGCTCCCGGGGCAGGGTCACTTCGGTCAGCGCCAGCGTCCGCGGGTCTATCCAGGCCAGCTTGTTGGTGCCGAACAAGGCCACCCAGGGCCGGCCCTGGCCGTCCAGCTTGATGCCGTAGGGACGAGCGTTGGGGGTCGGCACCTCCACCAGAACGATGTCGCCGCTGACCATGTCCAGCCGGCCCACCCTGTTGCCGCCCTGGGCGGTAAACCAGAGCCCGCCACGGCCATCCAGCGCCAGGGTGTGGGGATCGCGCACCTGCGGATCGGGCATGGGGAAGGTGACTATCTCCCCGCTCGCCGGATCCAGCCGGCCGATACGGGCATTGCGGTTGCCGGCGTACCAGACCAGCCCCGCCTCGTCCACCACCAGGTTGTGGGGATGGGTGCCCGACTCCAGCTCGATGCGCCGGAACTGCCCGGTGCCAGGGTCGAACACCGCCAGGTAGTTGCCCGCCTGGCCGCAGAACCAGACCCGTCCGTCCGGCGCCACGAAGGGATCCCGCGGCCGGCTGCCGGCCCAGGGCACCGGCCACTCGCGGATGGCGGCGGGCCCGGGCGTCGCCTCCTCCGCCCCGGGCCCGAAGGCCAGCAGCAGGCCCAACAGCAGGAAAAGAAGTTTCATTAGGGCGCCTCCCGGCTGGGTTACACCCCCTTAGTGTAGCCGTACCGGGTGCCGAACCACCGGGTAACGGCCCGGCTCAGGCAAACACCCTTTCCTGCTCTTCCGTCGCCTCGCCGGTCTGCACCCGCCACTGGGCGGCGTAGAGGCCGTCCCTGGCCAGCAGCTCGGCATGGCGGCCCTGCTCGGCGATGCGGCCCTGGTCGACCACCACTATGTTGTCGGCGTGGACTATGGTGGACAGCCGGTGGGCGATCATGATCACGGTGCGGCCGTGGGCAATCTTGCGCAACGAGCGCTGGATGGCGGCCTCGGTCTCGTTGTCCACCGCGCTGGTGGCCTCGTCCAGGATCAGCACCGGCGGATCCTTGAGCAGGGCCCGGGCCAGGGACAGCCGCTGGCGCTGGCCGCCGGACAGCCGCACGCCCCGCTCGCCCACCGGGGTATCCAGCCCCTGGGGCAGCTGCTCGATAAATTCCCAGGCTTCCGCCACCCGGGCGGCGGCGATCACCTCCTGCTCGCTCGCCTCGGGCCGGCCGTAGGCGATGTTGTCGCGGATGCTGCCCTCGAACAGGAAGACGTCCTGGCTGACCAGGCCGATGTTCCGGCGCAGGGCCTGCATCTCCAGCCGCTCTATCGGTTGGCCGTCCAGGTAGATGGCGCCCCGGTCCGGCTGGTAGAAGCGCAGCAACAGCTTGACCAGGGTGGACTTGCCGGAGCCGGTGGCCCCCACCAGCGCCAGGGTGGTGCCGGCGGGCACGGTCAGCTCGATGTCGTTCACCCCCACCCGGCTGGACGGATAATGAAAGCCCAGGCCCTCGAAGCGCACTTCCCCCTTCACCGGCCCGGCCAGGGGCTCGCCACCGTCCTGCACCCGCACCGGCGTGGTCAGCAGATCCAGGATGCGGCGGGTGCTGGCCATGGCCCGCTCGAACAGGTCGATCACCTGGGCCAGGCCGGTCAGCGGCCACAGCAGCCGCTGGGTCAGGAACACCAGCACCCCGTAGGCGCCCACGTTGAGGCTGCCGTCCAGGGTCTTGAGGCCGCCGAGGATAAAGGTGGCCAGGAAGCCCACCAGTATCGCCATGCGGATGATGGGGATAAAGGCCGAACTGATGCGGATGGCCTTGCGGTTGGCTTCCACATAGGCTTCGCTGCTCAGGCGCAGCCGCTCGGCCTCGCGGGCTTCGGCGGTGAAGCTCTTGATGGTGGCGATGCCGCCCAGGTTGTTGGACAGCCGTCCGGCCAGATCACCCACCTTTTCGCGCACCTCGGCGTACACCGGGCCGGCCTTGCGCTGGAAGTAAAAAGCGCCCCAGATGATGATGGGAATGGGGGTGAAGGCCAGCAGGGCGATCTGCGGCGACAGCACCATAAACACGGCGCCCACCGCCACCACGGTGACGAATACCTGGATCAGGCTGTTGGCGCCGCCGTCGAGGAAGCGCTCCAGCTGGTTGACGTCGTCGTTCATGATGGACACCAGCTGGCCCGAGCTTTTGGACTCGAAATAACCCATATCCAGCCGCTGCACATGCTCGTAGGCATCCTGGCGCAGATCCGACTGCAACCGCTGGGCCAGGTTGCGCCACAGGATCTGGTAGAGGTACTCGAACAGAGACTCACCGGCCCAGATAAAGAAGGTGAGCACGCCCAGCATCAGGATCTGCTCCTTGGGGGTGACGAAGCCGAGCCGGGCCACGAAGCTCTGCTCCTGGTTGACCACCACGTCGATGGCGATGCCGATCAGGATCTCGGGCGCGATATCGAACAGTTTATTGAGGATGGAGCAGGAGGTGGCGGCAACGATGCGGCCGCGATAGCCCCGGGCATAGCGCAACAGGCGCCACAACGCCTGAAAGCTGGACGAGCTGGACATGAACAGGCTCCGAGCAGGAAACGAAGAAAGGCGCTAGCCTACCGGATCAGAAGGTCATATTAAAGCGAATCATTCTCATTGAATTGGCCACCGTCGGCCTGGATCCGGATCAACTGCCCCGCCTCCAGCCCGGCGGGATATTCCCCGGCGGCCAGGTACTTGTAGCCGGTATTGACCCCATATTCGGAGATGCCCAGGGCCTTCACCAGGGCAAAATGCCGTTCGTAGGCGAACAGATAGCCCTCCTCCCCCGAGGAAAGGCGCAGTATGCGCTCGATTTCTTCCGTCTGGGGGCTGCCGAAGGCCTCGGCCAGCCGCCCGGCGTTGCCTCCCTGGGGACCTATGGGTTCCGCATCCGGGTCCGGCTCAAACAGTTCGGGGGCCGAATTGTACTGATCCACCACCCAGCCCCGTTCGCACAGGGCCAGCAACAGGATATCGTCGTCATGATTCTGCGCCACCAGCACCGGCACCGCCAGCTCGTTCGACAGCCGGCAGCCCAGCGCCAGCACCACCTCCGGCTGCTGACTCTCGGCCGCTTCGTCCAGCACCACCACGCATCCCTTGTGGGCCGGGGTCACGAAGGCGTTGCGTCCTTGCAAGGCGGCCACCACCGCCTCGACATCGGTGGTGGCCAGGGTATGGCTGACATAATAACTTTCCATCCTAACGGCTCCCGGCTCGCTGGCTCCTGTTACTCCCTACCCTTTCAACATAGCCCGAAAACCTGGCTTCGTTGTCCCCACCAATGGAAAAGGGGCCCACAGGCCCCTTCTGAACGGTATGGCTCGCTACTTGACCCAAATCGGATTGGAGTAGGCGCGGTTGCCCTGCTTGTCTTCCACTATCCACTGCATCCAGGTGCGGTTGGGGGGCACGGGCACACCGGTGCGGAACCACTTGGCGCCGTTGATATTCCAGCCGGCCACCTGCTTGCCGTCCAGCCAGACCTCGGCCTTGGCCAGGCCCACCTCGGAGCGGAACTCCACCTGGGTTTCGCTGTAGGGGGCGGCCACACCGCCGAAGTTGGTGGTCACCGGATAAATCTCGGGGCCGAAGCTCAGAAAACTGTGGCCCTTGGCGGCGGCGGTGGCGAAGTCGGCGCTGAGCCGCCCCTTGGGGGTATAGGCGTAGAGCTTGGCACTCTTCTGCCGGCCGTCCTTCAGCAATGGGCTGGCGCTCAGGTAGACCCGCTCGCCCCTGTCCCAGCGCTGGCGCATCACCGACAGGTAGGAGTCCAGGTTGCTGGCCGCGGGGTTCAGTTCGAACAGGCCCAGGCTGGCCTGGTCGCTGGCGATGGTGTACATCTCCTTGTCGGACAGCAGGCCGCCGAGGGAGCCGGCGCTCAGCCAGGCGCTGAACTCGCCGGCCTGGGACGGCTGGCGCGAGCGGCGCAGATCGTCGGTTTCATACAGCTCGCCCAGCGGGTTCTGGGGCTGGGCCGCGGTCCAGTGGTTCTGCACCATCCGCGTCACCTCGTTGTGGCTGGGTCCCGGCTGGGCCGGCTCGTTGCGCTGCAGG
This sequence comes from Zobellella denitrificans, assembly GCF_002407485.1. Lineage (NCBI taxonomy): Bacteria > Pseudomonadati > Pseudomonadota > Gammaproteobacteria > Aeromonadales > Aeromonadaceae > Zobellella > Zobellella denitrificans. Next base: position 3,304,598 of record NZ_CP012621.1, read on the forward strand.
CGGTAGCCGGCGAACAGGGTGTCCTTGACCGGGCTCTGCAGCCGGGTGCTGAGCTTGATGCCGGGATAGTCGCGGCTGACCTCGTAGCGGCTCAGCAGAGTATGGCCGTTCCACTGGCGCTTCAGGTCGATCACCAGCCGTTCGGGACTGTGCTCGGTGATGGTGAGCACGTCCAGGCTGAGTTCCCCGTCACCGGGCACGAAATCGAGGGATTCGATGCGATCCTTGCCGAAGACGCCGTTTTCCACCAGCGCCAGATCCACCAGGGCGCCCTGGCTGGCCGGAGAGATGGCGAAGGTGAAGTGGGGCGTACGCACCGTGATGTCCTCGGGCCCACGGGCGTTGCCGCCGGCGATCTGGGTGGGGCCGCGAACCAGTTCGATACCGGCGGGCGGCGTTCCCTGCTGGGCGGTGTTGGAAGAGCAGGCGGTGAGCACCATGGCGGCCAGCAGCGACAGACCGGATTTGTAAAAGCGCATCTTTTGGGAACCCCGATATAAAGGAACAACGACGGGCAAGAATTCTGACAGCTCTTTGCCAGAACTCAAGCGCTTCCGATGACGGCGGCGGTGGCAGCCGGAACCCGCTGGCCCCGGCCGCGACGAAAGAAGTCGTTCAGGGCTCTTCCTGCTCCAGCCAGGCCCTGGCCTCTTCCAGGTTCTCGAAGTATTGCACCTGGCTGCTCAGCATAAACCAGTCCGCCAGGGTCGCCAGCAGCTTCTCCCGCAGATCCACCCCCACTATCGCCAGCTTGCCGAACTCGTCGCCGTGCTTGCGGGTGAACTGGATATCCTCCCAGAAGGCCTTGGCTTCCCAGTGGTTGAAGTCGATCATGTCCACCAGTGCCCGGATCCTGGGGTTGTCCATGGTCGCCAGGGTCTGCTCCAGTTGCTGCTCCATCTCCCTGAAATCGTCGTAGGCGATGTCCCCGTAGATCTTGATGGTCAGATACAGGGTGTGCTCGTCCTGCTTGCGCATCTCGACGGCCATGCCGTGTGCTTCCAACATGATGTGTCCTCCTTCGGTGATTGCGGTCAGCCCTAAGTATGGACCCGCTCCCCGGTTATGTTGCGCCGGAAAGCGGGACAGGGCTTGATCCCCGTCAGCGTTTGCTCTTGCCAGCGGCGGCAATTAGCGGCAGCCTTGGCGTCTCGCCCTTATCGGAGTCTTTCCCCATGCGCACCCTGAAGCTTGTTCTCGTCCTGGCCGCCGTGCTGGCCCTCGGCTACGGCGTGGCCGCCCCCTGGCTCACCGTCTACCAGATCCGCGAGGCGGCCGACAACCGCGACGGCCGGGCCCTGGCCGAACACGTGGAATTCGACAGCGTGCGCCAGAGCCTGAAGGATCAGTTGAACGCGCGCATGCTGCGCGAGCTGGGCGACGACATCCGGCAGAATCCCCTGGCCGCCCTGGGCGCCGCCCTTGCCAATACCGTGGTGGACGGCCTGGTGGATACCTATGTGACCCCGGCCGGCATAGAGCAACTGATGCGGGGCGAAACGCCGGCCCCGGGCATTCCGCGCAGCGATCCGCCGCCCGCCGGCAGCGGCAGCGACACCGGCAAGCCCGAACGACGCAAGCCCTTTTCCGATGCCCGCATGGGCTACCGCTCGCTCAACCACTTCGTGGTCACCATGACCGACGACAGCGGCAAGCAGGCCGAGTTCATCCTGAGCCGCCGCGGCCTGGGCTGGAAGCTGACCGCCATAGTGCTGCCCCTGGACTGAGTCCTAGTCCCGCCGCCAGTACTGCTTTAAGCGCTGGCTCAGCTCCCGGGGCTCGTCGGCGAACAACGCCCGCCCCCCTTGCAGGGCCTGCCGGCGCAGCCGGGCACGCCGCTCGCCGATAACGGCCATCACAGCTCCTCCCGTCAGCTCCGGGACATGGCGCTGCTGCAGGGCGGCCAGCACCCCCAGATCGTGCTCATCGCCCAGCCATTCCCCCAGCTCCTTGAGCCGTTGTGACCTGGGTTGCAGCCAGTCCGGGGCCAGGGGTTGCAGCAACCGCAGCTGGTAGCCATGGTATTTCACCCACTTGCGCCACTGGTGCCAGGGCTCGGCCGGCTCCTCTCCGAGCAGTTGCCAGGCCGGCTCCCGGGCCTGCTGGTAGACGGTGCGAAAGCCGGCCCCCAGGGTGCGAAAACGCGGCTCGAACGGCGGCCAGCGGGACAGCCGCGACCGGCCATCCAGCAGGGCCGCCGCCGCCTGCCGGAGGAGCTTGCCCGGCTTTTTCACCCTGGCCGCCGGCAACAGGGGCAACAGCCGGCCGGTCAGCTCGGCCAGCTCCGGTTGTTGCCGCGCCAGCTGCTCCAGGAGCTGACGCTGCACCAGCGCATCGCGCAGGGGCGAGAGGCTGCGGGCAATATCCCGGAAATAGCGGTCGCAGGGGCGGAACCGGCGCCCCAGGGGCAGTTCGATCAGGCGCAGCAGGGCGCGCAGCTTCTTGATGCTCTTGCGCGCCTCGTGCACCGCCTCGTCCGGCTCGAGTTCTCCCAGCAAGCCCGCGGCGGCCTGCTCCAGCAGGCCGCCGGCATTGGCGCGCAGGCTCTGGTCCAGGGACTGTCGCAGATCCAGTTCAAAACCCATGGCAATGACTCCGTGTACGGGCCTGGCCCGATCGGAGGCTAAGTGTAGATCAGACCAGCCGTTTCGGAGTCTGGTACCACAGCAGCTCGCCGCAGCCCGCCTGCAATTCGTCCCAGCCGGCCACCGCCAGCCCCATATGCAGCACGGCGCAGGTGGGGAACTTGTCGTCCGGCCCATCGCACAGCATCCGGCTCAGCTCGCCCAGGCCGGGCATGTGGCCCACCAGCAGCAGGTGGCCGACCGACGCCGGCTGGCGTTGCAGCAGCCTCAGCAGGCTGGCGCCGGACGCCTCGTAGAGTCCGGCAGCAAAATCCATGTCGCTCTCGGGATAACCGAGGGCGGCGGCGAACGCCAGGGCGGTGTCCCGGGTGCGGCGGGCCGGACTGCACAGCAGCAAATCCACCGGTGGCAACCGAGCCGCGGCGAAAGACGCCATCACCGGCAGATCCTTGCGGCCCCGTTCGGCCAGGGGTCGGTCGAGGTCGGCCAGGGCCGGCTCGTCCCGGCTCGACTTGGCATGACGCACCAGGGTCAGCAGTTTCATTTTCCCTCCATCCTGACCAGTCGCTTTTCCAGCGCCAGCACCAGGAAGACCGCCAGGCCGATCCCTATGGTCAGCAGCACATGGTCCGCCGACAAGGGATGGGTACCGAACCAGGTCTGCATGATGGGCGTGTAGGTGAAGAAGAGTTGCAACGCCAGCACCACCGCCACCGCCAGCAGGGCCGGCCTCAGGCTGTGCCATCCCGCCCAGGCAGGGCTTTCGCTGTACAGGTGGCGTACGCTGAACAGGTACCAGACCTCCATGGCCACCAGGGTGTTCACCGCCAGGGTGCGGGCGTAGCCGACCTCGTGACCGGCGGCCAGGGACCACTGGAAGACCCCGAAGATGCCGATGGTGAACAGGATAGACACCAGCAGTATGCGCCATATCAGGAAGCGGGACAGGATGGGGGCGCAAGGGTCCCGGGGCGGACGGCGCATCACCCCGGGCTCGCTGGCTTCGAAGGCCAGGGCCATCGCCAGGCCGATGGAGCTGACCATGTTCACCCAGAGGATCTGCAGCGGCTCTATCGGCAGGGTCAGCGCCAGCAGCAGGGCCAGTATGATGGACAGGGACTCGCCGCCGTTGACCGGCAGCAGGAAGACGATGGCCTTCTTCAGGTTGTCGTACACGGTGCGCCCCTCATGCACCGCCCGGGTGATGGTGGCGAAGTTGTCGTCGGTCAGCACCATCTCGCTGGCCTCCTTCGCCGCCTCGGTGCCGCCCTGGCCCATGGCCACCCCCACGTCGGCCCGCTTGAGCGCCGGGGCGTCGTTGACGCCGTCGCCGGTCATGGCCACCACGGCACCCCGTTCCTGCAGCGCCTGCACCAGGCGCAGCTTGTGCTCCGGCGTGGTACGGGCGAACACGTTCACCTCCGCCACCCGTTCGCACAGTTCGGCGTCGCTCAACTGCTCCAGATCCCGTCCGGTCAGCACCTCGTCGTTGTTGTGCAGCCCCAGCCGGGCGGCGATGGCCCCGGCGGTGATGCCGTGATCGCCGGTGATCATCTTGACCTGGATGCCCGCATGGTGGCACTCGGCTACCGCCGCTATGGCCTCGTCCCGGGGCGGATCCATCAGCCCCACCAGGCCGAGCAGCCGTAGCCCCTGCTCCAGCTGCCGGTGCTGCAATTCACCCTCGTCGTCGCCGGGCGCCAGCAGCTTGATGGCCACCCCCAGCACCCGCTGGCCGCCGGCGGCGACCTCCTCCATGACCCGCAGCCAGCGGCCCTGCTCCAGGGGCTGACCGCCGTGCTCTTCCCGGCACAATCCCAGGAGCACGTCCGGTGCCCCCTTGACCACCAGAAAATGGCTGCCATCGGGCCCCCGATGGCGGCTGGCCATGTATTTGTAGCGGGAGTCGAAGGGGATCTCGCCGCTGCGGGGGTAGCGCTGCTGCTGCTCGGCCGGATCCAGCCCCCCCTTGAGCGCCAGGGTCAGCAGGGCACCCTCCATGGGATCCCCCTCCACCCGCCAGCCCTGCTCGCCCCGCACCAGCTGGCTGTCGTTGCACAACACGCAGGCCTGCAGCAGGGGCGCCAGGGCGCCGGAGGGATGATCGACGCCGTCCAGCCGGTGCAGGGCTCCTTCGGGAGCATAGCCGCTGCCCTCCACCCGGTAGCGGGCATCGGCCAGCACCAGGCTGGCCACCATCATCTCGTTGCGGGTCAGGGTGCCGGTCTTGTCGGAGCAGATCACCGACACCGCCCCCAGGGTTTCCACCGCCGGCAAGCGGCGAATGATGGCCCGGCAGCGGGCCATGCGGGTCACGCCGATGGCCAGGGCCACGGTGAGGATGGCGGGCAGGCCTTCGGGGATGGCGGCCACCGCCAGGCTGACCACCGCCATGAACAGCATCTGGGGATCCTGGCCCCGCAGCAGGCCGAGCACGAAGACCAGCACCGCCAGGCTCAGGATGACCAGGGTCAGGGTCTTGGCGAAGCCGGTCATCTGCCGGATCAGGGGGGTGGTCAGCTCCTCCACCGTCGCCAGCAGCCGGTTGATCTTGCCGAGTTCGGTGCGCGCACCGGTGGCCACCACCACCCCCATGCCCTGGCCCTGGGTGATCAGGGTGCCGGAATAGAGCATGCCGCGCCTGTCCCCCAGGTCGGCGTCCTCCGCCACCGGCTCCCCGTCCTTGTCCACCGGCATCGACTCGCCGGTCAGGGCCGCTTCCTGGGCCTGCAACCGGCTGGCCTTCAGCAGGCGGATATCCGCCGGCACCTTGTCGCCGGCGGCCAGCCAGACCCGGTCGCCCGGCACCAGTTCAGCCGCGTCGATGCGCAGCCGCTCGCCATCGCGGATCACCGTGGCCTTGGCCGACAGCATGGCGCGGATGGCCTGCAACGCCTGCTCGGCCCGCCCTTCCTGGATATAGCCGATGACCCCGTTGACCAGCACCACCGCCAGGATCACGCCGGTGTCGACCCAGTGCTGCATCAGCGCCGCCAGCACGGCGGCGCCCAGCAGGACGTAGATCAGCAGGTTGTGGAACTGGCGCAGCAGCCGGCGCCACCAGGGTGTGGGTGCCACCCCGGGCAACTGGTTGGGCCCGAAGCGATGCAGCCGGGCGCGGGCCTCGTCCCGGCCCAGGCCCGCGTCGGGACTGTCCAGCCCGGCCGCCACCGCCTCGCCCGGCTGGCTATGCCAGCGGGGGGAAGAAGGGGGGATGTTTTCCGTGGAGCCTCGGCTCATCGCTTACCTCTTGCTGCAGTGCACAATTCATTGTAGCCACTCTAGCAGTATAGTAATGACAAACCTTTGATATATCACAAGGAGGGTCGCGGCCGGGCCGGACAGGGCCCGGCCGCCCGGGTCAGACGACCCGTTCCAGCCTGACCGGCACCGGCCGGCAGACGGTGTTGCACACCGGCGAATGCTGGCGGGCATAGCCCATCAGATCCTCCAACTCCTGATCGCTGCAGTCGGCGTCCACCTTCATGCGGATGGTGATCTGCTCGTAGCCGGCGGGGACGCCGTCGTCCAGGCCGAGCAGGCCATGCAGATCGATATCCCCTTCCAGTTCGGTGGACAGGGCGCGAATACGGATGCCGCGGGCGGCCGCGTGCAGCACCAGGGTGGTGGTCACACAGCCGGCCAGGGCATGCAGCAGGTATTCCACCGGGTTGGCGCCCTCGTTGGCCCCCAGCAACACCGGCGGCTCGCCGTTGGTGAAGTGGAAGGGTTGGGCGCGGGAGTCGTCCTCCTGGCCGGCACCGTAAAAGTCCTGGATGGTGGAGCGGTTCTCACCGCCGCTGACCCAGCGGTTACGGGCCCGGAACTGGAAGCGGGCCAGGCCCGGCTGCTGCTGGATGGCGGCGATGGTGGTCATCATCTGGTCCTTGTCGAGACCGTTGATCATCTGGCTGTGGGTGTTCATGGCATTTCTCCTCGGTTACACAGGTTGGGCGATGGCGTTCGCCTCGCTTTCACTGTCGCAATCCCCGTGCCAGCCGTTGATGGAGAAAAATTCACCTTATAATCAATTAGTTGTCATTTACTCCTGGTACAACGGAAGCCCCGATATGTCGTGTTTCACGATAATTCGGGTCGGCCGGCACGAGATCGGGGGAGACATCAGCGCAAGCCGATGGCCTTGAGGCGGGAACTCAGGGTATTGGGATGCAGGCCAAGCAGGGCGGCGGCGCCATCGGGGCCGGCAATCCTGCCCCGGCAGTGGGCCAGGGCCCGCTCCAGGTTGGCCTTTTCCAGCGCCGCCAGCTCCGCCGCGGTGAGGATGACGGCTTCGTCCGGTTCCATGGGCAAAGGGGGTGGCGACGCTTCGGGCAGGGCCCGGTCCAGGGCCAGCCGGCGACCGTCCGGGCTGATGATCAGCGCCCGCTCCAGCACGTTTTCCAGCTCGCGCACATTGCCCGGCCAGGGGTAGGCGCGCAGGCGACGCTCGTCCTGTTCGGTCAGGGTCGGCAGGGGCAGGCCATGACTGCGGGCGAAACGCGCGAGCAGGGCCCGGGCCAGCAACAGGATGTCGTCGCCCCGCTGCCGCAGGGGGGGAACCCGCAGCGGGAAGACGTTGAGCCGATACCAGAGATCCTCGCGAAAGCTGCCTTCCGCCACCATGGCCGCCAGATCCCGGTGGGTGGCGGCGATCAGGCGCACGTCCACCTTTTCGGTGCGGCCGCCGCCCACCCGCTCGAACTCCCCCTCCTGCAGCACCCGCAGCAGCTTGGCCTGCAGATCCGGCGGCATCTCCCCCACCTCGTCGAGGAACAGGGTGCCGCCGTCGGCCTGTTTGAAACGGCCGTCCCGGCGCTGCAGGGCGCCGGTGAAGGCCCCCTTCTCGTGGCCGAAGAATTCACTCTCCTGCAGTCCGGGGGCGATGGCGGCACAGTTGACCCGGACAAAGGGCATGGCGGCCCGCCCGCTCTGGCGATGGAGGGCACTGGCCACCAGCTCCTTGCCGGTGCCGGTTTCGCCGCAGATAAGCACAGTGGTATCGAGCCCCGCCACCCGCCGCAGCTCCTCCCGCATCCGCCGCATGGGCGGGCTTTCGCCCAGGATCTCCGCCTCGCCCTGCAGCCGTGCTATGTCCTCCCGCAGCTGGCGGGCCTCTTCGGCCAGGGTGCGCAGCCGGGTTTCCCGCTCGGCCAGGGCCTGATCCCGCCACAGCCGGGCCAGCTCGGCCGAGGCCCGGGCGGTGAACAGCCGGAACACCGAGAGCAGGGCCGCACTGGCCGCCAGGGGCTTGTCGTCCAGCACCGCCAGGTGGCCGAGCACCACCCCGTTGGCGTCCTGCAGGGGCTGGCCCAGGTAACTGACCGCGCCCAGGGCCGGCAGATCCGGGTCCCGGGGATAGAGTTCGATCACCCGCTCCGCCACCAGGGTCGGCTCGCAGCGGTTGATCACCGGCTCGCAGGGGGTGCCGCCGATATCGTATTCGTACCCCTCGATATAGTGGTCGTCGAACCAGAACGCCAGCGCCCGCAGCCGGCGGCGGGCCGGCCGCCACTCGGTGACCCAGGCGCCCTTGACCCCGAGCATCAACGCCAGTTGCCGCACCAGCTGCTCGAAAAAGGCCTGGCCCGAGCTGCCGGCCAGGCCATGCACCAGGGCATCGAGCAGCCGCTGGTCGAAGACGGGACGATCGGTGACGGACATGGGGAGACCTCCGGTGACGGCACTCCCCCAAGTATAAGGCAGGCGGGGCTACAACTCGTCCAGCCGCCTGAGCAGCCGATCCAGGCCGTTGACCAGATCCCGGTATTCGGACGCCGACAGGCAGTCGATCAGGTTTGCTTCCCATTCCAGCACCCGGGGCACCATGCGCTGGTACAGCTCCTGCCCTTCCGGCGTCAGCCTGACCAGGGCGGCGCGCTGATCCTCCGGCATGGGGGTGCGCTGTATCAGCCCCTTGTCCTCCAGCCCCTGCAGGCCGCGGGATACCTTGACCTTGTCCATGCTGCTGATGGCCGACAGATCCCGGGCGATCACCTGCTCCCGGTAGCCGATGGCGGCCAGCAACCGCCACTCGGGCCGGCTGACGCCGAACTCCCTGGAATACAGTTCGGCCAGCCGGCTGCCGACCCGTTCGGCGGTCAGCACCAGCTTGTAGGGGACGAAATCGTCCAGTACGAAATGGGTTTTCTTCTGTACCACGCCACATCCTTCGGTCTAGGGCCGGAAATGGAAAACAGTGTAACTATTTTCTGCCGGAAACACGTAGCGAAAAGCGCACCTCCCCGAAAAAACCCCGTTTAATTTACTATATTTTAACAATAGCACTTGAAATATCCATCGCAGCCATGGATATTAGTAACAAATGCAACCAAATATCCTGAGGGAGAGCAGGCAGATGCGTCACTGGTTCCAATTCCCCATCCGCGAGGGCGACACCTCGCGCCAGGCCCACTGCGACATGCCGGCGGGCACCTTCGAGCGGGAAATCGGCAAGGAGGGTTTCTTCGGCCCGGCCACCCATATGTACCATGAGCACGCCCCCACCGGCTGGAGTGCCTGGGAAGGCCCCCTGCGCCCCCGCGCCTTCGACACCAACCGGCTGACACCGCCGGGCCAAAGCCCCTGGGATGCCGCCCCCCTGCTGCACAACGCCAGCGTCAAGGTGCGGCTCTGGAAGAGCGAGCACTCCATGGATCACCTGGTGCGCAACGGCGACGGCGACGAGTGCCTGTTCGTGCACCAGGGCAAGGGCTGGCTCTACTGCGACTACGGCCGGCTGGCCTTTCACGATGGCGACTACCTGATCCTGCCCCGCTCCACCACCTGGCGGCTGGAGATCGAGGAGCCGGTGACCCTGCTGATGATCGAGGCCAGCAACGGCTCCTACCTGAACGCCGAGCGCGGCCTGGTCGGCGCCCACGCCATCTTCGACCCGGCGGTGCTGGAATACCCGCGCATCGACGACGCCTTCAGGGCCCAAAGCGCCCAGGCCGGCGAATGGCAGGTGCGGCTCAAGGCCCGGGAGCAGATGAACCGCATCACCTTTCCCTTCAACCCGCTGGACGCCCGGGGCTGGAAGGGCGATCTCACCGTGTTCCGGCTCAACTGGCGCGACATCCGCCCGCTGATGAGCCACCGCTACCACCTGCCGCCCTCGGCCCACACCACCTTCGTCGCCAACGGCTTCGTGATCTGCACCTTCGTGCCCAGGCCCATAGAGTCGGATCCGGGCGCGCTCAAGGTGCCCTTCTACCACAACAACGACGACTACGACGAGGTCATCTTCTACCACAAGGGCAACTTCTTCAGCCGGGACAACATAGAGGCGGGCATGATCACCCTGCACCCCTGCGGCTTCACCCATGGCCCCCATCCCAAGGCCTTCGCCGCCGGCGCCAGGCACGCCCGCACCGAGACCGACGAAGTGGCGGTGATGATCGACACCCGGCTGCCGCTGGACGTGGCCGAGCTGCCCGAGGGGGTGGAAAACCCGGATTATGTGAATTCCTGGCAGGTGAAGGGCTGATAGCTGGAAGCTGGAAGCTGGAAGCTGGAAGACATCTTACACAAGCTACTGACAGACTTGCAGAGTGGTTTGAGCAGGCAACACAAATGCCCGAAAGGAGGCCAAAGGGAGCCGCTCCGCCGACCGTCACATGCCATGGATGGCATGTGCGAGCGTACAGGGAGGTATTTACAGCGTGTCGGCGGAGCGGGCCCTTTGACCGACTTCTTCGAAGTATTCAGACAACTTTGCCAACAAATTGAAGTTAAGGAGATTATTGTGAAACTAGCCTCTCTCAAACAGGGCCGCGACGGCCAGCTGATCGTGGTGTCCCGGGATCTGAGCCGGGCGGTGCAGGCCGGGACCATCGCCCCCAGCCTGCAGGCGGCGCTGGACAACTGGGCCGAGGCCGAACCCAGACTGCAGGCCCTGTACCGGCAGTTGAACGAGGGCGCCTGCGCCGACAGCTTCCCCTTCGACCAGGCCGCCTGCGCCTCGCCCCTGCCCCGGGCCTACCAGTGGGCCGACGGCAGCGCCTACGTCAACCACGTGGAGCTGGTGCGCAAGGCCCGCGGCGCCGAGATGCCGGCCAGCTTCTGGACGGATCCGCTGATGTACCAGGGCATGTCCGACGGTTTTATCGGCCCGCGCGAGGACATCCGCCTGGCGGACGAGGCCTGGGGCATCGACTTCGAGGGCGAGGTGGCGGTGATCACCGGCGACGTGCCCATGGGCACCCCGGCGGAGCGGGCCGGCGAGCACATCAAGCTGCTGATGCTGGTCAACGACGTCTCCCTGCGCAACCTGATCCCCCACGAGCTGGCCAAGGGCTTCGGCTTCTTCCAGTCCAAGCCCGCCTCCTCCTTCTCGCCGGTGGCGGTGACCCCGGACGAGCTGGGCGACCACTGGCGGGAGCACAAGGTCCACCGCCGGCTGCGGGTGCACCTCAACGACGAACTGTTCGGCGAGCCCGACGCCGGTACCGACATGACCTTCGACTTCGCCCAACTGGTAGCCCACGTCAGCTTCAACCGGGCACTCTGCGCCGGCTCCATCATCGGCTCGGGCACCGTCTCCAACGTGGATCGCAGCACCGGCTCCTGCTGCCTGGCGGAGCGGCGCATGCTGGAGATCCTCGACCAGGGCCAGGCCAAAACCCCCTTTATGAAGTTCGGCGACCGGGTGCGCATCGAGATGCTGGACGAGGCCGGCCACTCCATCTTCGGCGCCATCGATCAGCGGGTGGTAAAACATGAAGCTCTATGACTATCCCCGCTCCTCCGCCGCCTACCGGGTGCGGATCGCGCTCAACCTGAAGGGGCAAACCTTCGAGGCCGTCCCCGTCAACCTGCTGGAGGGAGCCCAGCGCGGCGAGGACTACCGCGCCCTCAACCCCACCGGCCTGGTGCCCAGCCTGGACACCGGCGAGGGCCTGCTCGGCCAGTCCCTCGCCATCATCGAATACCTGGACGAACGCTTCCCCGCCCCGCCCCTGCTGCCGGCCGGGGCCTTCGCCCGCGCCCGGGCCCGGGCCCTGGCCCTGCAGGTGGCCTGCGACATCCACCCGCTCAACAACCTGCGGGTGCTGCAATACCTGGTGGGCGAATTCGGCATCGATGAACAGCAGAAGCTGGCCTGGTACCACCACTGGCTGCAGCAGGGCCTGGCCGCCCTGGAGCGGCAGTTGACGGAGACAGACTCTCCCTTCTGCTGCGGCGACACCCCGGGACTGGCGGATATCTGCCTGGTGCCCCAGCTCTACAACGCCCGCCGCTTCGGCCTGGATCTTGCCCCCTACCCGCGGCTGGTGGCCATAGAGGCAGCCTGCCTGCGGCTGGAGGCCTTCGCCGCCGCCCATCCCGACCATCATCAGGAGGCCTAGATGAATACCGATCATGCGCCCCTCTGGCGCCCCGACCGGGCCCGCATCGAGCAGAGCCGGCTCTGGCGCTTTATCGACGAGCTGAACCGGGAGCAGGGTCTGGCCATCGACGACTTCGCCGGCCTGCACGCCTGGTCGGTGCGCAACAGCGATAACTTCTGGAGCCGGCTGTGGGACTTCGCCGGCGTGATCGGCCACAAGGGAGATGTATTGCTGCAACGGGGCCAAAGCCCCGAGCAGGATCTGTGGTTTCCCGAGGCCAGGCTCAACTTCGCCGAAAACCTGCTGGCCCAGGCCCACGCCTTCGCCCGGGAGGACGCCATGCTGTTCCAGGCCGAGGGCCAGGGACACCTGCGGCTGAGCTGGGCCGAGCTGGAAGCCCAGGTCGCGGCCCTGCGCGCCTGGCTCGAGGCCGAAGGCATCGGCCCCGGCGACGTGGTGGCCGGCTACTTGCCCAACCTGCCGGAGACGGTGATCGCCATGCTGGCCACCGCCGCCCTGGGCGCTATCTGGACTTCCACCTCGCCGGACTTCGGGGTCGACAGCGTGATCGACCGCTTCGGCCAGACCCGGCCCAAGGTGCTGTTCAGCGCCGACGGCTACCGCTACAACGGCAAGCTGCACGACACCAGCGCCAAGGCCAGGGACATAGTGGCGGCGCTGGACAGCGTGCGTCACTGGGTGCAGATCCCCTATATCGGCCGGCACCGGCTGGGCCCGGACGACGGCGCCTTGCACTGGCCCGAGCTGCTCGAACGCCACCGGGGCCAGCCACCGCGCTATACCCCCATGCCCTTCAACGCGCCGCTCTACGTGCTCTACTCTTCCGGCACCACCGGCAAGCCCAAGTGCATCGTCCACGGTGCCGGCGGCATGCTGCTCAACCACCTCAAGGAGCACCAGCTGCACTCGGACGTCCGCGCCGGCGATAGGGTGCTCTACTTCACCACCTGCGGCTGGATGATGTGGAACTGGCTGGTGTCCGCCCTGGCCAGCGGCGCCACCCTGCTGCTGTACGAAGGCTCCCCCTTCGCCCCGGACGGCCGGGTGCTGTGGGACTGGAGCGAGCGGGAGGGGGTCACCCTGTTCGGCACCTCCGCCAAGTACCTGGAGGCGCTGGAGAAGCAGCATATCCACCCGGCCGACAGCCACGATCTCGGCGCCCTGCGCACCCTCTGCTCCACCGGCTCCACCCTGGCGCCGGAGCAGTTCGACTACGTCTACCGCCATATCAAGGCGGATCTGCAGCTGGCTTCCATCTCCGGCGGCACCGATATCTGCGGCTGCTTCGTGCTCGGCAACCCCATCAGCCCGGTGTACCGGGGCGAGTGCCAGGGCCCCGGCCTGGGGCTGGACGTGCGGGTGTTCGACGACCAGGGCCATCCCCTGGTCGGCCAGCGGGGCGAGTTGGTGTGCCGCAACAGCTTTCCCAACCGGCCGCTGGGGTTCTGGGGCGACGAGGACGGCAGCCGCTACCACGCCGCCTACTGGGCCACCTGGCCCGGGGTCTGGCACCACGGGGATTTCGTCGAGCTGACCGGGCACGGTGGCATGCTGTTCTACGGCCGCTCCGACACCGTGCTCAACCCGGGCGGGGTGCGCATCGGCACCGCCGAGATCTACCGCCAGGTCAACCAGTTCGAGCAAATCCAGGACTCGGTGGTGATCGGCCAGCACTGGCAGAACGACGTGCGGGTGGTGCTGTTCGTGAAGATGGCCCCGGGTGAAGCGCTGACCGAGGAGCTGGAAGACGCCATCCGCGAGCGGATCCGCCGCCAGTGCACGCCCCGCCACGTGCCGGCCCGGATCCTGGCGGTGGCCGACATTCCCAGGACCAAGTCGGGCAAGACGGTGGAGCTGGCGGTGCGCAACGTGGTGCACGGGGAGCCGGTGAAAAACATCGGCGCCCTGGCCAACCCGGAGGCGCTGGCGCTGTTCCGCGACCTGCCCGAGCTGGCCCGCTGACCGGCCGGGAGCCCGGCTCCCGGCCTGCCCGCGCCTCGCCCGTTACCAGCGGTGGCCGGGCGGCGGCGCCACTACCCGGTAGCCCCTATCGTAAGGACGGTAGTAGTTGCCGCCATGGTAGTAGTAGGGCCCGTCGCTGTAGCTGAAGCTGATGAAGCCACCGGGCAGGGAGGAGACGATGGTCCCCAGCGGCAGGCTCACCGAAATATGGGTGCCGGGGCCGGGCACGGCATAGTAGGCCGGCGGCCGGTGATAGTAATGGTGCTCCACCACCCTCACCTTTTTCGGCGCGGATCGGTAGTAGTGGTGGCGCTGTTTCAGGTGCTTGTGGGGATGGTGATGCCAGTGCCTGGCATCCCGCTCATAGCGACGGTCGTCCCAGCGGGCCTGGGCCTCGGGCACCATCACCCCCAGCGCAAAGACCCCCAGCAGGGGCAGCAGCAGGGCGCCACGTCTGAACAGGGTTTTCATTTTCGCCCCTCCTCTCTCGATGGCCCGCCGTCCGGGCACAGGAAGCTACCCTAATCATGGGTCGGAAAGGATGAAAACAACAGCGGGAAGAAAGGCGTTGCGTCAGCTCGTGACGGGGGCATTATGCGGAGTAACCGCTCACACCGGGCCGGTGCTCATTGCTGCAGAAAACGCCCCTGGGCCATTTCCCGCTCACGCTGGCATTCGGCCAGGTAGATGGCGGCCACCACGGCGGCGTGCTGGTGATGATCGTCCACCGCCTTGGACACCATCAGCTCCAGGGTCTTCTCGTTCTTGGCCATGCGGAACTTGCGCAGCCAGTACAGCTTGTCGGTCAGTTCCCGATCAAGGGGTTGTTGCTCGGTCATAGGTGGGATTGAATCCAGTCAGGCAAAATCGAAAAAGGAGCCGAAAGGCTCCTTGTCAGTCAACGACTCTTTGGCACGAAGCCGATTACATCATATACCTTTTCCAGGGTCTGTACAGCCTTGGCCCGGGCCTTGTCCGCCCCCAGGGTCAGCACCTTGCGCAGCTCGACCTCGTCTTCCCGCAGCTCATGGAAACGGCGCTGGATCGGCTCCAGCATGGCCAGCACCGCCTCGGCGGTCTCGGTCTTGAGGTGGCCGTACATCTTGCCTTCGAAATGCCGCTCCAGCTCGGGAATGGAGCTACCGCTGGCGCCGGCCATCAGGGTCAGCAGGTTGGACACGCCGGGCTTTTGCTGCTGGTCGAAGCGCACCACGGGCGGATCCTCGGAGTCGGTGACGGCGCGCTTGAGCTTCTTGGCGATGCTCTTGGGATCTTCCAGCAGGCCGATGAAGTTGTTGGCGTTGTCGTCCGACTTGGACATCTTCTTGGTCGGCTCCTGCAGGCTCATGATGCGCGCGCCCTCTTCGGGAATGAAGGGCTCGGGCACGGTGAACACCTCGCCGTAGAGCTGGTTGAAGCGGTAGGCGATGTCCCGGGTCAGCTCCAGGTGCTGCTTCTGATCGTGGCCCACCGGCACCTGGTTGGCCCGGTACAGCAGGATGTCGGCCGCCATCAGCACCGGATAGGTGAACAGGCCGGCGTTGATGTTTTCGGCGTAGCGGCTGGACTTGTCCTTGAACTGGGTCATGCGCGACAGCTCGCCGAACTGGGTGTAGCAGTTGAGCACCCAGGCCAGCTCGGCGTGCTCCGGCACGTGGGACTGGATGAAGATGGTGCTCTGCTCAGGCGTGAGGCCGATGGCCAGGTAGAGGGCGGCCGCGTCCAGGCAGGCGGAACGCAGGGCCTTGGGATCCTGGCGGACGGTGATGGCGTGCATGTCCACGATGCAGTACAGGCAGTCGTAGTCCTGCTGCATCTTCACCCACTGGCGCAGGGCGCCCATGTAGTTGCCTATGGTCAGCTGGCCCGAGGGCTGGGCGCCGCTGAGTACTATCGGTTTAGCCATGGTTGTCTGTTCTCTGTCAATCGGTTAGCAGTATATCAGCGAGGGCGGCAAAGTCACTCAGCACCCAGTCGGGGCCGCTGTCCGCGATATCCCGACCGTAGTTGTAACCGTAGGTCAGGCCCACCACCGCCATGCCGGCCGCCCTGGCCGCCAGCACGTCGTTCTCGGAGTCGCCCACCATCAGGGTGCGGGCCGGATCCATGTCCAGGCTGCGGCAGACGTGCAGCAGCGGCGCCGGGCTCGGCTTCTTCTCGGGCAGGCTGTCGCCGCCCAGCACCAGCTCGAACTGCTCGCTCAGGCCGGCCGCCGCCAGGATGGCGGGCACGAAGCGGTAGGGCTTGTTGGTGACGATGGCCAGCCGCTTGCCCGCCCGGCGCAGGGCCGCCAGGGTATCGAGCACCCCGGGGTAGAACACCAGCCCCTGGTCGGCCACCTGGTCGTAGGCCGCATCGAAGGCGGCGCGTGCCGCCTGGCGCAACTCATCACCGGGTTCGGTGCCGAGGGCCGCCGTCAGCGCCCGGCGCACCAGCATGTCGGCGCCGTTGCCCACCCAGTGGCGCACCGCTTGCTCGCCGGCCTCCCCGAAACCCAGTTGTACCAGCATGCGGTTCACCGCCTGCGCCAGCTGGGGCACGCTGTCGATCAGGGTGCCGTCCAGATCGAACTGGACCAGGTCGAAGTTACCCATGGGCCTTGGCCAGTTCGCCGCGCATCTGCTCGATCACCGCCTTGTAGTCGGGCTGGCTGAAGATGGCGGAGCCGGCCACGAACATGTCGGCACCGGCCTCGGCGATATCGCGGATATTGTCGACCTTGACGCCGCCGTCGATCTCCAGGCGGATAGGGCGGCCGCTTTCGTCGATGCGGCGGCGGGCCTGGCGCAGTTTATCGAGGGTGGAGGCGATGAAGGACTGGCCGCCGAAACCGGGGTTGACCGACATCAGCAGGATCACGTCCACCTTGTCCATCACATAGTCCAGGTGGCTGAGCGGGGTGGAGGGGTTGAACACCAGGCCGGCCTGGCAGCCGTGATCCCGGATCAGGCCCAGGGTGCGGTCGATGTGTTCGGAGGCTTCCGGGTGGAAGGTGATGATGGAGGCCCCGGCCTTGGCGAACTCGGGCACCAGGCTGTCCACCGGCTTGACCATCAGATGCACGTCGATGGGAGCCTGAATGCCGTAGTCGCGCAGGGCCTTGCAGACCATGGGGCCTATGGTCAGGTTGGGCACATAGTGATTGTCCATCACGTCGAAGTGCACCACGTCGGCTCCCGCCTCCAGTACCCGGGTCACATCCTCGCCCAGGCGGGCGAAATCGGCGGACAGTATGGAGGGGGCAATCAGGTAGTCTTTCATCGGGGTTCCCTTAAGCGCAAAAAACGCACCAATTCTACCCCAGCGCCCGGTGATTCTCTAGCGAGGCGTCTATGCTTGGCAGAAGTTGGCGGAAAAGGTGGACTATGAACTGGAAACACTGGCTGCAGGCGGTGGCGGCCGCCTTGTTCGGGGTTCAGTCGGAGAAGAACCGGCAGTTGCAGTTCAGGGGCAGCCCCTGGCCCTATATCGGGCTGGGAGCGATGGCCATACTGCTGTTCGTGCTGCTGCTGATGCTGGTGGTGCGGCTGGTGCTGGCGTGAGGCGCCTTTCCCCTCACGCCTCGCTTGTGCCGGGCACAAACAGCGCCAGCAGTTCGTCCACCTTCTTGCGGTTGTGGCCGTGGCGGCTGATGGTGCGTTTGACCGCCACCACGTCCAGCTCCGCCTCCCGGTACAGCTCCCGGGTGAGGGGGATGTCGTGGTTGCTGATCAATACCGGCACCCCCCGGGCGGCGGTTTCCCGCGCCAGCCGGGCCAGTATCGCCTGATCGTCCAGGGTGAAGCCGTTGGCGGCGTAGGTGGTGAAGCTGGCGGTGGTGGACAGGGGCGCATAGGGCGGGTCGCAGTAGAACACCTGCTCTTCGCAAGCGGCGGCGAACACCTCCACATAGCTCTGGCACACGAAGGTGGCCTTCTGCGCCTTCTCGGCGAAGAACCACAGCTCCCGCTCGGGGAAATAGGGTTTCTTGTAGGCGCCGAAGGGCACGTTGAAACCGCCCTTCTGGTTGTAGCGGCACAGGCCGTTGTAGCCGTGCCGGTTCAGGTAGAGGAACAAAAGGGCCCGCCGGTAGCCGTCCTGCTCCCGGTTGAACTCGTCCCGAAAACCGTAATAAGCGCCGCGTTCATTGTTGGCGGCGATGAACAGCCGGGCCGCATCACGGATAAAGGCGTCGGGCCGGGTCTTGAGCAACTGGTAGAGGTTGATCAGATCCGCGTTGATGTCGGCCAGCAGGTAGGCGTCGTAATCGGAATTCAGAAATACCGAGCCGGCGCCGACGAAGGGCTCCACCAGCACCCGGCCTTCCGGCAGGCGGCGGTTGATGTCCTCCACCAGCCCGTACTTGCCGCCGGCCCACTTCAGGAATGCCCGAGTTTTTGTCATAGTCGTCATCGTTGCCGCACCGCTCAGAGGGCGCGCATTGTAACCGCAAGCCGAAGTCATGACTATGGGTTGGCTTCTTTTTGCACCTGCCCGAAGGGCTTGGGCCAGGGTTTGGCCGCCCGCAGCTCGGCCGGCAGGCTGCCGATGGCCCGGCGCGCCTGTTCGGGGGTCTCGAAATCGCCGAACACCAGCACAAACCAGGGCTGCCCATTGATGGTGCGCGGGTAGATCCAGGCCGGGGCCAGGGTATGGCGGGTCGCCAGCCGCTCCAGCACCGCCCGGTCACGTCCCGCCATCAGTTGCAGGGTATAGCGCGAGGTCGGCTTTTGCGTCAGCAGCGACAGCGGGCTCAGCCCCGCCGAAGAGGCCGGGACTGGAGCGGCAGCCGCCGGCGCCGAGGGCCGGGGCGGCTCGGCAGCGGCGCCAGGCTGAGGCTGGCCCTGCCCCCGCTGCATCAGCCGGGTAACGACCTCGTCCTCGATCACCACCCGCTCCTTGTCGCTGTCGTCCGGGGTTTCGGCAACCTTGGTGCTGATGTCGGGCGTGGCGGGCAGGGGTTCGGCCGGCCAGTCACGCACCGGTGCCTCGCCCGCCGGGGTCGGCCCGGTGTCGGCCTGTTCCTCGACGGGAGACAGCGTCAGCGGCGCGGCCGGCGCCTCGGGCAGGGTTTCCTCCTGCGGCAACTGCGCCGGCTCGGGAACGGCGCTGTCCCGCCCTCCTCCCAGCAGGCTGACGATAATGATCAGCAGCACCACCAGGATCAGGGAGGTCAGCAATATCTTGATTGTCTTCTGTTCCAACAGCTGCTGATAACCGGGTATTTTCATCTGCGGCTCCATCATGCCCGTGGCGTCACCGGGATAAAGGATATCGCTCGGTGCCTCGCGTGTCTCTTTATATCCCAGCGCCAGCCATAACGCCTGCTTGTCTTCCTCGGTGAGGGGCGGCACCTCCACTTCCAGCACCTGGCCGCCGGCCTCCTCATCGAGCAGCCGGCGGGTCTCCCCCGCCCATTGCTCGTCGCCCAGCAATACCATAAAGGGACGCGCTCCCGCGGGCAACTCCCGGTGCAGCCGGGCCAGCTCCAGCAACATATCCTCCGGCAGCCATTCGGCGTTGTCCACCACCAGCAGACGCTTGCCGGGACTGGCCGACAGCAACCGGGCCATCGAGGCCGGCAGGGGATCCTCCGCATCGAAGATACCGCCGGGAAACCAGGCCGTCAGCAGGGCATCTCGAAAACGGGCATTGGCATCGAGGGCCTCGGCATCGAGCAGTACCGGCAGCAACAGCTCGCTGCCATCGACCAGCCTGGCCGCCAGGTGGGACTTGCCGGCGCCTTCGGGCCCGGAAAGCAGGATAAAATCGGTATCGAGGCGGGAAAGGTGCAGCAGCCGCGCCAGCAGCTGCTGCTGAGAGGAGAAGGAAAGGTCGACGGCCTCGGTCACGCTTGCCGTTCCGGCACCACCACCAAGGCCAGCTGTTGCTCGGTGACGTCGTCCACCACCCGGGCACGACCGATACCGAGCGGCAGCACAAGCCTGAGCTTGCCGGCCAGCACTTTCTTGTCGCGCAGCATGTGCGGCAGGTAATGTCCGATGTCCATCTCGGCGGGCCCCTGTACCGGCAGGTGGGCCTTGATCAGCAGGGCCTCGACCCGCACCACCTCGTCATCGCTCATGTCGCCGCGCAGCCGGGCGGTGTGGCAGGCCTGCATGGTGCCGGCCGCCACCGCTTCTCCGTGCAGCCAGTTGCCGTAGCCCATCTCCGCTTCGATGGCGTGGCCGAAGGTATGGCCCAGATTGAGCAGGGCCCGTACCCCGTGCTCCCGCTCGTCGCTGGCCACCATCTCCGCCTTGATCTCGCAGCAGCGGCGGATGGCGTAGGCCAGGGCGTCGGCCTCCAGCCGCTGCAGGCGCTGCAGGTTCTGCTCCAGCCAGGCGAAGAAGGCCGCATCCCAGATGATGCCGTACTTGATCACTTCCGCCAGGCCGGCGGCGAACTCGCGCTCGGGCAGGGTCTGCAGGCAGAGGGTGTCGATAAGCACCAGCTCCGGCTGGTAGAAGGCACCGATCATGTTCTTGCCGAGCGGGTGGTTGACCGCGGTCTTGCCGCCCACCGAGGAATCGACCTGGGCCAGCAGGGTGGTGGGCACCTGGATAAAGGGCACGCCGCGCTGGTAGCAGGCGGCGGCGAAACCGGTGAGATCGCCGACCACCCCGCCCCCCAGGGCGATCAGGGTGGTGTCCCGACCATGGTTGCCCGCGAGCAGCTTGCCCATCACCTGATTGAAGGTGTCCAGGGTCTTGTATTGCTCGCCGTCGGGCAACACCAGGCTGTCGACCTCGAGCGGCGCCAGCGCCTTGACCAGAAGATCCAGATAGAGCGGGGCGACCACCTCATTGGTGAGCACCAGCACCTTCTTGCCCTTGACCGCGTCGCGCAGCAGCGAGGTCTCGGCCAGGCAGCCCTCGGCGATGATGATGGGGTAGCTGCGCTCCCCCAGATTGACGGTTAACCTTTCCATGGATCTCCTGCCCGTTACAGGCCGATCAGTTCAACTATTTGATTGGCAACCAATTTAGCACTCTGCTCGTCGGTGCGCACCACATAGTCGGCAATTTCCAGGTAGAGTTCGTTGCGCTCGGCGGCGAGGCGCTCCAGTACGTCCTGGGGCGGCTCCTCGGTCTGCAGCAGCGGACGGCGCTTGTCTTTCTGCACCCGGGCCAGCTGTTTCTCCACCGGCGTTTCCAGGTAGACCACTATGCCCCGGGCCGACAGCCGGTTGCGGCTTTCCTTGCTCTTGACCGAGCCGCCTCCGGTGGCCAGGACGATGCCCTGCAATTCGCTCAGGTCGTTGATCACCTTTTCTTCGCGCTGGCGGAAGCCTTCTTCACCCTCTACATCAAACACCCAGCTGATATCGGCACCGGTTCGACGCTCAATCTCCTGATCGGAGTCGTAGAAGTCCATATGCAGTTGTTGCGCCAGGTATTTACCGATGGTGCTCTTGCCCGCACCCATGGGCCCTACTAGGAAGATATTGCGTTTCTCAGCCATGTTACACGAAATTCTCACAAACAAATGCGCCCCACGAACACCGCAGGGTCGACGATGAACCTAACCTTAACGTTCTGAAATTGGACGCCGGATTATCGCAACTGCGCCGGACGCTGGCAAGGGCAACGCCGCTTTCGGGGTCAAACAGAGCCGAGCCAGCGGACCCGGCCCGACACTCAGATACTGTCGTGCACGATACGGGGGGTGACGAAGATAATCAACTCGCGCTTGCTGTTGTTGTCCCGGGTGGTCTTGAACAGGTTGCCCACCACCGGAATATCGCCCAGCACCGGTACCTTGGTCACGTTGCGGGTGATGTTCTGCTGGAAGATGCCCCCCAGCACCAGGGTTTCCCCGTCGTTGACCAGCACCTGGGTGGTGATCGACTGGGTGTTGATGGCCACCGCCTCCCCGCCCGTCGCCTGGGGAATACGCTCGCCGATGGAGTCCTGGGTGACGGTCAGATCCAGTACCACCCTGTTGTCGGGGGTGATCTGGGGCGTCACCTTGAGGCTGAGCACGGCATCCTTGAACTCCACCTGGGTGCCGCTGTCGCTGGAGGAGGAAAAGGGGATCTGGGTGCCCTGCTCGATCAGGGCCGGCTTCTGGTTGGAGGTGGTCACCCTGGGGCTGGCGATGATCTCGGCCCGGTTTTCCCGCTCCAGGGCCGACAGTTCCAGATCCAGGATACGGCCGCCGTCGAGCTTGGCTATCTGAAAGGCGATACTGCCCGCCGCCCCGGCCACCGGCAGGTTGACGTTGAGATTATTAGCGGTAAAGCCGGTCACAGGATCCCTGTTGGTTAATCCCTCCAGGCGCCCGCTGAAGTTTCCTGGGTTGCCGGGCCCCATTCCATCAACCGGTTTGAGACTACCCCAGCGCACCCCGAAGGCCTCTTCGAAACCATCATCGATAGTGACCATCCGCGCCTCTATCACCACCTGTTTGATGGGGATATCAAGCAACGCCAGCATCCGCCGGATATTGTCGATGCTTTCCCGGGTGTCTTTCAGCACCAGGGTGTTGGTCCGCTCGTCCACGGCGATGGCGCCCCGTTCGCTCAGCAGCCGGGTGCTTTCGTTGGTGAGCAGGGCCACCACCTCCGCCGCCTTGGCATAGTTCACCTGCAGGAACTCGGTGACCAGGGGGGCCAGCACCTCCTGGGCCTGGCGGTTTTCCAGCTGCTGCCGCTCCTGGCCCGCCAGCTCCGCCGCCGGCGCCACCAGCAGGATATTGCCGTCCAGCCGCTTGTCGAGACCTCGCACCTGCAATATGGTGTCCAGCGCCTGCTCCCAGGGCACGCCGTCCAGGCGCAGGGTGATGTTGCCCTGCACCGAGTCGGTGGTAACCAGGTTGAAGTTGTTGAAGTCGGCGATCAGCTGCAGCACGGTGCGCACCGGAATATCCTGGAAGTTCATGGAAATGGGCTTGCCGGTATAGCGACGGCGTTCCTCCCCGGAACTCGCCGGCGCCGGCCTGGCCACCTCCAGCACGAACAGCCGCTCGGACTGATCGTAGCGATAGTCGAAGGCCCCGTTGTTTTCCACCGTCACCAGGGCACTGCCGCCGTCGCGGCTGGTCCTGATCCGGCCGGCCGGGGTGGCGAAATCATTGACGTCCAGCACCCGCAGCAGTTCGTCGGCCACATGGGTGTTGTGAAACTTGGCGATCACTTGGTTGCCGCTGACCTGCATGTCCACGGCGGCGCTGGAGCGCTCGAGACTCACCAGTACCTGGCCCTGGCCTTCCCGTCCCCGGCGGAAATCGATGCCGGTGATGGCGTTGATGGCACCCGGCGGCAACGAGGCGCCGTCGCTGCCGGTGCCGCCGACCCCGGCGCCCAGCAGCAGTTGCAGGCGATTGCCCTCGGCCTGCAGCCGGTGGGGCTGCACCCGGTCGAAGCCCAGCGCCACCTCCAGGTTGGGCCCCACCCGGCGCACGTCCACCACATTGATCCCCTGCCGCTCTATGGGGATCGGGTTCTCCCGCAGGGCGGAGCGGGCATCGGGTATCTGCAGCACCAGCCGGTCCGGCTGGTGGCGCATCAGCTCGGTGACCCCGGACGGCGGCGCATCGAATTCCAGCTCCAGCACCAGCTGGTCCCCCGTCAGGGGATTGACCCTGATCTGCTCCAGGCTGACGGCGGCCCAGCCCCGTCCGCACAGCAGCAGGCCCAGGACCAGCCAGCCCAGCCGCTTCGTCATTCCCTGTCTCACCATAACGCACTCCTGCCGCTCTTATTATTGTGTTCTGGATAATGTCAGCCGGGTTTCCCGGCTGTCCCAACAGCCCTTGCCGTCGGAAATATACTCCTTCAGGGTCAGTTCATTGCCGGTGATGCCGACCACCTCGCCGTGGTTCAGGCCCAGGCGCTGTCCCATGCCAACCCTGTGGGTGATGCCGTCCTGGGTGCGGATCAGCGCCCATAGTCCCTGGCCATCGCCGAGGGTGCCCCTGAACGAGAGGTTGTCGAGCGAATACTGCTCCAGTTCGCCCCTGGAAGCTGGCAGTTGCGGCTGGGCGCAGGCCGTTGCCGCGGCCTGGGGCGACGCCGGCCGTTCCGGTTGCGGCTCGACAAAAGGACTGCGCTGGGATCCGGGGCGGTAGGCTTCGGGCACATAGTCGTTCATCTCGGGCAGGGGATCCGGCGGCACGGCCGGCCGGGCCTTCACCTCAGCCACATAGCGGTTCAGATCGCTGTCGTCGATGCAGGCCGTCAGCAGCAGCACCCCCAGCAGACAAAACCTCCTCATGGCGCCTCCGCCTTGTTGTACTTGTAGGTCTTGGCCAGCATGCTCATGTTCAGCCCGCCGCCGCTGCGGGACAGGGTGAAGCTGTCGATGATGACGATGCGGGGCAGCGCCGCCACATCGGCCACGAAGTGGCCGAGCTGGTGGTAGTCGCCGCTGACCACGATGCGCATCGGCAACTCGGTGGAAAACTCGCCGCGCTTCTCCGGCTCCCAGTTGATGCGCTCCAGGTGAAGGCCGTTATCGGTGGCGATAAAGCTGATGTCGTCGAGCAGGCCGGCAATCTCCAGGCTGTTGGGCAACTTGCGCAGCTGGGTCTCCAGCTGTTTTTGCAACGCCGCCAGTTGTTCCTGGTAGGCCGGCAGCCCCGCCGCCTGGCGGGCCTTCTCCTCGAAGGCGGCCCTGAGCTGCTGCTCCTGGGCCCGGGTCCGATCCAGCCGGGCCAGGCTGTCCTTGATAAAGAAATAGCCGACGGCCCCGGCCAGCAGGGCGCACACCAGAAGGATGGCGATAACCTTGGCCGCCCTGGGCCACTGGCCGATGTTGTCGAAGTCCAGTTCATTGACCTGCTGCCAGTTCATCGCGTCCCCCCCGCCGTGGCGTCAGCGATCCTGAACAGCATGGAGAACTGGCTAAGGGCGATGGGCCGGGTGTCGCTGGCAAAAATGGAGCTGACCCTGGGCTCCGTCAGCCAGCCGCTGTCTTCTATCTGGCGGATCATGCTGGCCACCCGGGTATAGGCTTCGGTCTTGCCCACCACGTCGATGCTGCTGCCGGCCACATTGACCGAACTCAGGTAAACACCGGGCGGCACCAGCTCGGGCAACTGGTTGAACAGCCGCACAGAAAGGTTGCGCCTTTGCTGAAAGCTCTCGATCAGCAGCATCCGTTCCAGCAACTGGGCCCGCTGGGTCTTGATATGACGGATCTCGCCCAGCACCAGGTCCAGCCTGGCCGTTTCGGTCTGCAGCAACTGGTTGCGCTCCTGTTGCCGTGCGATCTGTTGGTGCACCCAGCTGTTGACCGCCAGCATCACCGCCACCGTCACCACGCAAGCCAGGGTCAGCCAGATCAGAAACTGTTTTTTCTGCCCGGCCCGGACCGCGTCCCGCCAGGGCAGCAGGTTTATATTGGACATGGGGTGAAACTCCTCAGTGCCAGCCCCAGGGCCGTCATGTAGCTGGCCGCATCGGGGCAGGAGGCAGCGTGCCCCTCGAACAGGCGGTCGAAGTCCGGCCGCAACACCGGCATGCTCAGCTCCTGCTCCAGCACCTTGGCCAGCTCCGGCAAGCAACTGCCGCCACCGCTGAGGAAGAGGGCGGAGGGCGGCTTGTGGCCCGAACTGCTGCAGAACAGCTGGATGTTGCGGCGAATATGCTGCAACACCGTGGTGATGTGCTGCTGCTCGGTGTCGTGACGCAGCGCCTCGGGCAGGGTGCTGGCTATCTTGGCCTGTTCGACGCTCTCTTCCGGCATCTCGGTGAGCTTGCAGAGTTCCCGGGTGAAGTGGGCGCCGCCGAAGTTCTGCAACCGACTGTGGATCACCTCGCCCTCTTCAATGACCGCAAAGGTCAGGCACTCGGCCCCGATATCCACCAGCGCCAGCATTCTGGCATGGGTATTGTCAGCGGCCAGGCAGGCATTGACCGCCCGGGCCAGGGCATGCACGCCGATATCCACCACCCGGGTATGCCAGCCCGCCTGCTGCAGGGCGCTCAGCCGGGTGCTGATGGTTTCGGTGCGGGCGGCGCTGAGCAGGATGTTTTCCCGCTCGGGATGGTTGGCACTCACCCCCAGGCTTTCGTAGTCCAGGCTGATCTCGTCCAGCGGAAAGGGAATGTGCTGCTCGGCTTCTATCAGTACCTGGTTTTCCAGCTCTTCCGCAGACAGGTTGCGCGGCACCAGTATCACCTTGGTGATGACGCTGCTGCCGGTGACGGCGGTGGCGGCGTTGTCACAGCGGCAGTTGAGCTGGCGCCGCAGCTGGCGCAGCGCCATCACCACCTGGGCCACGTCCTGCAACTGGTGATCGACGATGCTGCCCCGGGGCGTGGGCACCCTGGCCAGGGCCTCCAGCTGGTAATGGCCCGGCTTGCCCCTGAGCACCACGGCCTTGATGCTGCACACCCCGAAATCGATTCCCACCATCCACTGGAAGTCCCTGCTTCTGCTCAGGCTCAACATAGGCATCCGTGCGCTTGTTGTTATAGGTCCCTGTAAGGATAGACGGACTGCGCCAAGTCGATGAAATGATTGCGGTACAAAAACAAAGCGCTCGAACAAGGGTGGCGACACAGGATATACTTGAGCGCTGTTGGTTAAAAAATGATTTATCGGGTCCTCATTCAATGCTCAAGTGGCTCTCTCGCCTGTTTTTATTCGGCCTTTTCCTGACGATCAGCGCCCTGGTCGCCCTCTTCGTGCTGTATCAACAGATCAGAACGGAACTGCCGGATGTTTCCACCCTCAAGGACGTGCGCCTGGAAACCCCCATGCGTGTCTTCAGCCAGGACGGCGAGCTGATTTCCCAGTACGGGGAGCAAAGGCGCACTCCCATCGCCGTGGCCGAGATGCCGCCATTGCTGATCGACGCCTTCCTCGCCACCGAGGACGCCCGTTTCTACGAGCATCCGGGCATCGATCCCATCGGCATCAGCCGGGCGGCGGTGGTCTGGCTGAGCACCGGTGAAAAACGCCAGGGCGCCAGCACCATCACCCAGCAGGTGGCCAGGAACTTCTTCCTGAGCCGGGAAAAAACCGTGATCCGCAAGGTAAAGGAGATCTTCCTCGCCCTGCATATCGAAACCCTGCTGACTAAGGACGAGATCCTCGAGCTCTACCTCAACAAGATCCCCCTGGGCCACCGTTCCCACGGGGTCGCCGCCGCGGCCCAGGTTTACTACGGCAAGAGCGTGCATGAGCTGACCCTGGCGGAAATGGCGATGATCGCCGGCCTGCCCCAGGCGCCCTCGGTGCTCAACCCGATCAGCAATCCCCGCCGCGCCGGCGAACGCCGGGCCGTGGTGCTGGGACGGATGCTGGACACCGGCAAGATCAGCCGCTCCCAGTATGAAGACGCCATGGCCGCGCCGGTGGCGGCCCGCTACCACGGTGCCGAAATCACCCTCAATGCCCCCTATCTGGCGGAGATGGCGCACCAGTTCGCGCTGGCCATGTTCGGCGAGGAAACCTACACCCGGGGGCTGAACGTCTACACCACTGTGCAGTCGGACGAGCAACGGGCCGCCAACGAGGCGCTGGTCAATGGCCTGCTGGCCTATGATCTGCGCCACGGTTACCGCGGACCGGCCGACACCCTGTGGCAGGGCAATGCCTGGGAAGGAGAGCAAATCCGCCAGCACCTCGAGGAGCAGCCCTCCTACTGGCCGCTGGAGCCCGCCGTGGTCACCGCCGTGGCCGAGCGCGAGGCCACCGTCATCGTCAAGGGCAAGGGCGAAATCCGGCTCGACTGGAATGGCCTCAAGTGGGCGCGCCCTTACATCTCCGACAGCCGCCAGGGCAATGCCCCGCGCCGCGCCGGCGACATCCTCAAGGCCGGCGAACAAGTCTGGGTACGCCCCCAGGGCGAGGGCTGGATGCTGGCCCAGTTGCCGGAGATCAACGGCGCCCTGGTGGCGCTGGAGCCCGCCAGCGGCGCCGTCACCGCCCTGGTCGGCGGCTTCAACTTCACCCTCAACAAGTTCAACCGCTCCGAGCAGGCGGCACGGCAGATGGGCTCCAACATCAAGCCCTTTATCTACTCCGCCGCCCTGGACAATGGCTTCACCCTGGCCAGCATGGTCAACGACGCCCCCATCAACCACTGGGACGCCGGCAGCGGCAGCTCCTGGCGGCCGCGCAACTCCCCCAACGTCTACGACGGCCCCATCCGGGTGCGTGAAGCCCTGGCCAGATCCAAGAACGTGGTCTCCATCCGCCTGCTGCGCGAGACCGGCATTCCGACTACCATGCAGAGGCTGAACGACTTCGGCTTCAATACCGCCAGCATCCCGGCCACCGAGAGCCTGGCGCTGGGTTCGCCTTCCGCCACCCCGCTGGAGATGGTGACCGGTTACGCCACCTTCGCCAACGGTGGTCTCAAGGTCACCCCCTTCGTGGTGCAGCGTATCGAGGACGCCCAGGGCCAGGTGCTGTACCAGGCCCAGCCCGGCAGCCAGCGGGTGATCAGCGAAGAGAACGCCTTCCTGATCACCGAGGCCCTGAGCTCCGCCATCTGGGGCGGCAACAGTGCCGGGCGGCGGTGGAACGGCACCGGCTGGCGCGCCGGCCGGGCACTGGAGCGCAAGGATATCGCCGGCAAGACCGGCACCACCAACGATTCCCGCGATGCCTGGTTTTCCGGATATGCCCCCGCCCGGGTGGCCACCGCCTGGGTCGGCTTCGACGACTTCGGCCGTCCCCTGGGCCGAACCGCCCACAACCCCAACCTGGGCGCGGATCAGGTGACCGGTGGCGAGTTCGGCGGCAGCGCCGCCCTGCCCATCTGGATCGACTATATGAAGGTCGCGCTCCAGGAACATCCGGAACAACAGCGGCGGGTACCGGAAAACCTGGTGACCGTGACCATCGACAGCGGCAGCGGCCTGCGGGCCGATGGCCAGGGCCTGGCGGAATACTTCGTGCAAGGCACCGAGCCCAGGCGCTACGGCCGGGCCGGCAACAGCCAGCAATTCGGCGGCACCAGCATTACCGACGAGCTGTTCTGAGCAGCGCGGGCCAGAAAGCAAAGGGGCCGGAGTATGACTCCGGCCCCTTTTTGATGCCCGCCTACAGCAGCTCCTTGACCAGCTTGCCGATGACCTTGGCCATCTCGTTGAAGCAGGGCCGGCGCACCGAATGGATGCGGTACAGCAGGGCGATGGTACGGCTGGGCTCGGGATCCGTCACCGGCAGGTAGCTGACGCCCAGGCCGCCGTTATGGGAGCCGATGGCGAGCCGGGGGATCAGGGTCAGCCCCGAGCCCGCCGCCACCATGTTGCGCAGGGTTTCCAGGCTGGTGGCCTGGAAGTGGGTATCCTCGCCGATGCCGGCCGCAAAGCAGAAGCCCAGGGCCTGATCCCGCAGGCAGTGGCCGTCTTCCAGCATCAGCAGTTTTTCACCTTTCAGCTCCCCCAGGCTGATCCGCGCCCGCCCGGCCCAGGGATGCTCCGCCGGCAGGGCCAGCATCATCGGCTCCTCGTACAGCGGCAGGGCACCGAAGCTGTCCATGTTGTCGAGTTGGGCCAGGATCAGGCAGTCCAGTTCTCCGTCCGCCAGCTGTTTCAGCAGCGTCTGGGTCTGGGCCTCGTACAGGTAGATATGCAGCTCGGGAAAGTGCCGCTTGAGGGCGGGAATAATATGGGGCAGCAGATAGGGGCCCACCGTCGGGATCAGCCCGATATGCAGCTCCCCCGACATGGGTTCGGTGAAGGTGCGGGCGATATCCCTGAGCTCCTTGGTGGCCGCCAGCACCCGCCGGGCCTGGGCGGTAATGGCCTCCCCCGCCGGGGTGAACAGCACCTTGCGGGAAGTGCGCTCCATCAGCAGCACCCCCAGTTCGTCCTCCAGCTTGCGCAGCTGGCCGCTCAGGGTGGGCTGGCTGACGAAGCATTTTTCCGCCGCCTTGCGGAAATGACGCTCCTCGGCCAGGGCCACCAGGTATTCGAGATCCCTTAAATTCACGCTTTCACCGTTATTCGTCACTTTTGGGGAGCAATAGTCACCCATCCGGCGGCAAATAGGAAGGTCCAGCCTCAGTCCCCTACCCCGCACTCCATGCAGCGATCGCCGAGGGCAGGCCCCAGATGCAGCCTGGCATGGAGATCGCGCAGGGCGGTTCTCAGCCCTTCCTCCACCACCGGGTGATAGAAGGGCATGGCGAGCATCTGGGCCACCGTCATCCGGCTCTGGTGCGCCCAGGCCAGCAGGTGTGCCAGGTGCTCGGCTTCCGGGGCCATCATCTCGGCGCCGAGAAAGAGGCCGCTGCCCTGCTCGCCATAGACGCGCAACAGCCCCTGGTGACGCAGCATGACCCGGCTGCGGCCCTGATCCTCGAAGGAGGCCCGGCCGATGGCGAAGCAGTCGCAGCCGCCGTAGCGCCGTTCCAGCTCGCGGTAATCGGCGCCCACCATGGCCAGTTGGGGATCGGTAAACACCACCGACAGCCGGCTGTGGCGCAGGCCGGCCCGCACCTCGGGAAAGCGGCCCGCATTGTCACCGGCGATGCGCCCCTGGTCGTTGGCCTCGTGCAGCAGCGGCAGCTGGTTGCTGGCGTCGCCGGCCACGAAGATGTGGGGCAGGCTGGTCTGCAGGGTATAGGGATCGGCCAGCGGCACGCCCCTGTCGTCCAGCGCCATGCCGAGCCGCTCCAGCCCCAGGCCGTCCACATTGGGCCGGCGACCGGTGGCGGCGAGCACATAATCCACCCGGATCCGCTGGTTCACTCCCTCGGCATCGAGAAAGTCGATTTCCACCCCCTGCCCCTGCCGCTCCATGCGGCCGATCCGGGCATCCGCGTCCAGAAAAAACGCTTTCCGCAAGCACCCGGCGGCGTAGCCCATGACCTCGGGATCGGTCAGGGGGCCGACCTGGCCGCCCATGCCGAACATCCAGGTTTTCACCCCCAACCGGTGCAGGGCCTGGCCCAGCTCCAGACCGATGACGCCCGGACCGAACACCGCCACCGAGCCGGGCAGTTGTTGCCATTCGAACACTTCGTCGCTGACCACCAGACGGTCGCCAAGCCGCCGCCAGTCGGCGGGAAAGGACGGCCGGGAGCCGGTGGCGATCACCAGGGCATCGGCCTCGATACGGGTGTGATCGTCCACCATCAGGCTGTGTGCGTCCACCAAGCGGGCGCGCCCCCGCAGCCGGAGTTCGACGGGAATGGACTCGACCGAAGCATTCACCAGCCCCACGAAGCGATCCCGTTCGCCCCTGACCCTGGCCATCACCTCCCGGCCGCGGATCTGCACCTGCCCCGGGTGGATGCCGAAGGTCGGGGCCCGCTCCAGCTGGTGGGCGCAGTCGGCGGCGGCAATCAGCAGCTTGGAGGGCATGCAGCCGACCCGGGCGCAGGTGGTGCCGTAAGCGCCCCCCTCGATCAGTACCACCTCCTGCCGGTGGGCGCGGGCGGCACGCCAGGCGGCGAGGCCGGCGGTACCGGCGCCGATGATGGCGACCCGGGTCTTGATCACGTTCATGGCGGCTCTCCATGGGGCTGGATGAGAAAAGGGGCTTGCGCCCCTTATATTAGCTTATGCTAAATGCTCTGCCAGTTCGTCGCTGCCGTCGAGACCAGAAAATGGAATTGACAGGCAGGGACCATTAAAAAGCGGAAAGGAGCCCACACCGACACCTTTCCGCGCTCGCTTACCCCTGGCCGTTGAGCAACCGCTTGTAGATTTGATCCTTCAGCCGCAGTCGCTGCATCTTCAGCTCTTCGAAGTGTTCGTCCGCCACCGGCATGTTCCGGGACTCCAGCCCCGCTATCTGGTGGTCCAGCTTGTGATACTCGTTTGCCATCCGGGCGAACTCCGCATCCTGCTGTTTCAACTCGTCTATCTTGTCCACGTACTCCGGAAATTCGATGGTCAAGGCGTGGTTTCCCATGGGCTTGGCTCCTTTGTTGGCTGAGGATGCCTTAACTATAGTCGACCACGGCCTCCGGTACCTTGGCCAGGGCCGCCTCCACCACCTCGGTGCCGGCGCCGGGCCTGTGGGCGTTCTCGCTCAGGTGGCGGCGCCAGGCCCGGGCCCCCGGCAGCCCCTGGAAAATGCCCAGGGTATGGCGGGTGATGTTGCCGAGATAGGTGCCCCGGCCCAGCTCCCGCTCGATGTAGGGCAGCAGGTTGCGGATCACCTGGTGGCGGCTGGGGACCTCGCGGCCGTCGTTGAACAGGGCCGCGTCCACCTCTGCCAGCAGGTAGGGGTTCTGGTACACCTCGCGGCCGAGCATGACGCCGTCCAGGTGTTCGAGGTGCACCCTGGCCTCGTCCAGGCTCTTGATGCCGCCGTTGATGGCGATGGTCAGGCCGGGGTAGTCCCGCTTGAGCCGGTAGACCCGCTCGTAGTCGAGGGGGGGGATCTCCCGGTTTTCCCGCGGGCTCAGCCCCTTCAGCCAGGCCTTGCGTGCGTGCACTATCAGGCTGTCGGTGCCCGCCTCGATCAGCCGCTCCACCAGGGTGCAAAGAAAACCGTAGCTGTCCTGCTCGTCGATGCCGATGCGGGTCTTCACCGTGACCGGTATGGCCACCTCGGCCTTCATCGCCGCCACGCACTCGGCCACCAGGGCCGGCTCGGCCATCAGGCAGGCGCCGAACATGCCGTTTTGCACCCGATCCGAGGGGCAGCCCACGTTGAGGTTGAGTTCGTCGTAGCCGCGCTGCTCGGCCAACACCGCGCACCGGGCCAGGGCCGCCGGATCGCTGCCGCCCAGCTGCAGCACCAGGGGATGCTCCTCGGGACTGAACGCCAGGTAGTCGCCCTTGCCGTGCAGTATGGCGCCGGTGGTGACCATCTCGGTATAGAGCTGGGCATGGCGGCTCATCAGCCGGTGGAAATAGCGGCAGTGGCGGTCGGTCCAGTCCAGCATGGGGGCGACAGAAAACCTGCCAGAGCTGAAACCGCCGGCCGTAGCGGCTTCGCTCTGGTTTTTCCTTGAATTTGAATCTCTTACAATCTCGGTCATTTCACATTGTTCTCTGGTATTTTTCAGGCTATGGCATCCCACTGAGTATCCCACACACATGGGATACCTGATGGAAAGAGCATGGCCAGTTTTACAGTGGAGAAGCGCAAAACGGCGGCGGGTGTCATACGCTACCACTGCATAGTGCGCGTCAAAAAAGATAAAGCGATAGTGTATCAGGAGTCCCGTACCTTCGGGAAATCGACCGATGCCCGCACCTGGGGCAAGGCGATGATGTCACATATCGAGACCCAGAGGATCCCTGGGCAGGCACCGGAGGTGCCGACCATTCGGGAGCTGATCGCCATGTATCAGCAAGACCCAGACATTGCCAAGACGATAGGTAGAACCAAGGGGTATGTGCTCAACCTGCTGGCCGGCAGCGATATATCGAAGCTGCAGCAATAAACAGGGGCGCTTACCGCGCCCCCTCAGAAAATTCTCTTTTGCCCCCGATGATAGAAGCGCGCCAGCTGGTTGGTGGTGTTAGCGCTGGGGGGACAGCGTATGCCGGTAAGAGGGTGTTGATCAACTCAAGGTGCCGCGATCTTCCAGTTCATGTCGGCTGGCCACGGCCAGGAAGTGACTACGGTCCCGATATTGCCCCTGTGAAGCCTTTACCCTGGAGTCAATCAGCTGGATCAGGCCATCCGGCAAACTGACGTTGATACGCTTGGGCTTGCCCATAAACTCGGTCAGATCCACGTCCAGCAGCAACCAACCATCGCAGTGGTTGTAGTCCTCCAGCTGTCGATAATGGCGCGGGCCCAGATCCTTGATGCTATCGATGCCAGCCCCATTACTGACCATTTCCTCGATCACCATGGCAATCGCCTCGGTGGCCATGGACTTCACCTGCTCTTCACTGTCGGCAGCGCTGAAGCAGGCATAATCATCATTGCAGAGCGCAGGCACCACCAGGCCGAGCGCCTCCCCGTCATGCGACGGATATTCAACACCGACTGAAAACAACATAAGCACCTCCGCTAAATCCGTGTCAGGCCCAAGGAGCGGGGGGATTAGATCCCCGCCGCTTTCTTAATGGACTTGATGGTTCCGACCGGCAACGATTTCTTCGGGTGGGGGACTGGAAACGTCTTGCCCGTGATTGGCGAATACCAGATCTCGTGGCTCCCCTTGCCCTGCCGTTTGAGTTCGCAGCCGGCGGCCTTCAATTCCTTGATCAGGTCGCCTGACGTCATTAGAACCTCCTAATCAAGTGCCATCAATATACACACTAATACACACAAAATCAAAAACAGGAAGAAACAAAGAGGGCGCTCACCGCCCCCGGTTTGACCGGCCGCCGGCGCCGGCCGGCCGGAGCACATGGGTAGAAGACCGGGACCGGGAGCAGCTGCAGCAACGCCGGCTGAACCGCCAGGCCTTGGCCGTGCTGGCTGGCGATCTGCCGCTCGATGAATACATCGAGGCCGCCCCGGATGCCACCAAGGGCCAGGCCCTGGCGTTCAAGCGTTTCGCCCTGGAGCCGGAACAGGGCCGCCCCTGGATGGGTGAATATCTGGCGGAAACCGATGATCGCCGGCTGCTGGATCTGGTGAATACCTGGTTTAACCTGCACGGGCAGAGCCTGAACGATGGCGAGCGGCGCCGGACCAAGCTGGTCAACCTGTGCGAGGCCCTGGGCAATCCCCTAGCCACCACCTTCACCACCCGGGATTTTGCCGCCTACCGTGAGGCGCGGCTTTCCGGCCAGGCCCCCAACCTCCGCTCTACCCTGCAGGAAGGAAAGGGCGTCAGCCCCAGCACCATCAACCGGGAGCATTCCTACCTGCGGGCGGTGTTCAACGAGCTGAAACGCCTGGGCGAATGGCAGGGCGAGAACCCGCTGGACGGGCTGCGAGCCTTCAAGGTGGCCGACAGCGAGCTGGCGTTTTTGTACGAGGAGGAGCTAAAGCTGCTGCTCAACGCCTGCGCCGAGAGCAGCAACCCGGATCTGCTGCTGGTGGTCAAGCTGTGCCTGGCCACCGGTGCCCGTTGGTCAGAGGTGGAGGAACTGCAGCAGTCCCAGGTATCCCCGCACCGGGTCACCTTCACCCGTACCAAGGGCAAGAAAAACCGCACCATTCCAATCAGCCGGGAGCTGTTCGCCCAGCTCCCCAGGCGAAGGGGCCGGCTGTTCGGCGACTGCTACCGGGCGTTCGAGGTGGCCCTGGACAAGGCGGAGATCACCTTGCCCGAGGGTCAGTGCACCCACGTTCTGCGCCATACCTTTGCACAGCCACTTCATGATGAACGGCGTCAATATCCTGGTGCTGCAGAAGATACTGGGTCACTCCACCATCAACATGACCATGCGCTATGCCCACTTCGCCCCCGACCACCTCGAAGACGCCGTGAAGATGAACCCACTGGCGGCGGCCGGGCTGCAGTGATGGCACAGAGGATCGCCAGGAGGAAGCCACGACGTAAACGAACGCGCCACGGAAACCGCGCTCCTCCGCGCCCGCCTTCGCGCTTTACGTCATAAAAATTATGAAATTCTGCGGGAGTGCAATGCAGCCCGCCAAGCCGTGCCATGACTGGGCTCATGGCCGGGAAAGCGGAATTTCAACGAATGATCTTTTTTGAAGAAAAATGAAATTACGGCGGGGCCGCGCTGGATCCGGCAAGGATCCCAAAGCCGTGCCGGCTCTGCCTCTCCGGCCGTTTACGTGGGTGTATTTCACATTCCAATGTTTTATCTGGCCAGAAATAAACATTGCATAAAGCCAGGCAGGGCAAGGGATTGGCCCATTTTTATGCCGGGCTGGAAAATTTCACTTTTGAAATTATTGGGGGGAAAGATGCGCTTTACCTGCCGCGCCTGTGGGGCAAAGGCTACCATCACGAAAAACCACCGAATTTCCGCCGATTACGCCGAGCTTTATATCAGCTGCAGCGAGGTTTTGTGCGGGCACCGCTGGGTTGAATCTGTCGGGTATTCGCACGACCTGGCACCCTCTCAGCTACCCATCCGGGATAGCGAGGTGTTCAGGCTGATCAGCAGCATGCCCCCGGCAGAACGGGAAGAGTTGGTGGAGAGACTGAAGAAAGAGTTGCCGCCTGTTATAGAAGCCGAACCGAGCTTCCCCAGGATTGTCAGGCGGTCAAAGTGACATGTCACACGCTCAGGCTGCAGTGCAGCAAAGCGTAAGCCTGGGAACTGAAGTCACTGAATGATGCCAACACCGGTGACTTCACCCGGGTATCAATCAGCTGAATAATACCACCCGGCAGGCTGACGTTAATCCGCTTTGGCTTGCCCATAGATTCGGTTAAATCCACATCCAGCAGTAACCAGTCATCACAATGGTTATAGTCTTCCATCTGCCGGTAATGACGTGGCCCCGCCCCCCTGCCCCTTGATACCGTCAACGCTTTGCACACCGGACGATATAAGCGTAGCTTATATAAGCCCGAGCCGAGTAACGGCTGAAGTGCTGCAACTTGTTAACTTTTTGTGGCGGCAAGGTAAGTTTTATTAGAATAGAAAAGTTCAGAGATACACTTTTGCAAGCTAATAAAATTTGGAATTAGCACAAGATTGACATCAACCTCATCAGATACTGACAGGAGATACGGAAATTTTGAATCAAAACTTCCCTTATAGTGTTCAATTATTAACGCAGGTTTGTTCACTTTCTCGAATTGATTCTCAGCATATCCAGCGGCTTTGATAGCTTCGGCATGGTCCGATGAGTAACCTTGACCTAGAACCTCTTCAAATACAGCTTCAGAATATACCCATCCCTCTGAAACATCATATATGTAATCCATCTTTCTGCTCACTCTAAACTCCTTTGTGAGGTTAACTTTTCAATGACAGACAAAAAAGCGAAGGCTTTTCAAGAACCGCACCAGAAGGGCTTTCGCTGATTGATTATCTATATTCACAAATCACCGTTATATACTATTGGACTCTTATCTATGCCAATATCTTTCCGGACTTCATTTAGCATATCAAGTGCTAACGCTCGAACGTCACTCCATACGTACCTTTCTGTTCCATTAGATATTTTCAATAGATGATCTATGAGCTTATCCTGCGCATCCATTACTGATTGTGGCGCAAGCATCGCAAGGTAGCCATACAGCCTCATTCTTTGCTCGTTAAACTCATCAAAGCGACTACCTGCTTCATGCTGCTGAAGCCGCCCCATTTCATGGGCATCAAAAGAAGAGAGCATTCGAGAAATAACATCAATAGTTGCACGATATGTAATAATTTTATCATTCTGATATCGGAGGGTAGTTTCTTTAATTAGATCTAAGTCTCGTTTTGTTTTTTCGAGAGCAGATGCTAATTCATGTGTCTGGTCAACAAGAATTCGATTTGCCCAGACCTTGCCCAGCCACGATGACAGGCCAAAAATTACTGCGCCTCCAATACCAATAGAGGCAGTAGAGGCCGTTATGAATTTAAATACAGTTTCCCAATCCATGTATCGTCACACCCTGTGAATGTAACCTGTCAATCAACCGCCAAGCTAAAAAGCGAATTGAACCAGCTGTTATGCAATAGGACACACCGAAAAATCCCGAGCAAAGACATATTCGGTTGCTTTGGCTAGCGAGCAATTATTAAGTTCGGAAACCTTTTCTTTAGATATTTTTTGGTCTACAACGCCAGCAGCAAATGCAAGATTAGGAGCTATGGGCATGAACGTAAGGTCGTCGTAGCCATCAGCGACTAAAAACTCAAAATCACTCGCCTCAAGCAGCCCCCATTTCAAATTACTATATGCTTCCCAAGCGCGATCTAACTCTATCTGTATTTGTAAGGATGCACTGAAGCGGGATGGGACTACTCCATTTTCGCGGGTGAACATGGCCCATTTGCTTTCTAGGATCTCTTCTTGCTCTTTTGCTAGACCAGACCCGGCCATGCCGTTCAGTATAATGTCTTGGTTTGGGTTGTTGTGGTAAGTGAAGCGTAAGCGCCACAATAAAAAGTATCGTGAAATCGACTCGTGACTCCTCGAAGAGTAGTCACTGATGTTGTCTATTTGATTATGAAATTCTTTTTCTATGGCTGCCATGTAGCCTTTTTCAGCTCTTTCATCCCATGCTCTTTTTGTGCAAAAAATTTTGGCCCGTTTATGCCGCTCAACTATTTCTTGGGTGGCGATTAATTTAACCTGAACCTTTTCTGCTTCGTTATAGAACTTGCTGATGGCGTGGGCCGTATGAAAGTGTTGCTCAACGGTTAGTTGCTGAGGGTTGCCTTTAAGTGTTGGTTCATACGGCACGAGCTTTGCTCCTAGTGCATAACATTTTTAATACTGTGCATGCACATATACACTCATGCACGCTCTCTTAAAATATAACTTAAGGCAATGATTAAGCTTAATTTTTCTATTGGAGACGGGATTCCACACCGGCAAAAACGCGCATGCGCATATTGATGCATGCGCCATGCGCAGTATCTACTTTGTGTTGCACTTCAACTTATTGATAATTAATGGCTTCATCAAATTTGTTGGTTGTATGCGCGCATCAGGCCGCGACAATTTGTGCATCCAAGCCGAGAAACGCAAAATATACTGTATATAAAGCCAGTATTTTAAGATGCTTTTTATACAACCAGGATCAGCATAATTTCCTGCAATAGGCACGCTACCGCCCGGGTCTTGTGGGCGACCTTGCCTCTCCTCGTCCCTGTGAAGTTGCTATCTTTCAGTAGATTGGCATCATATGAAACTTTTGCATTATGACGCTACAGGCCGCCGAATGGAAGACGGGCCCCGGTGTGCAGCATAGAGCCCCGGCCGCGACTGAGCCAGGCTAGAGTTAATGCGCTTGGATCATCGAGGGCCCCTTCAGCTCGACGTGATATTGCCGGCTACCAGGCCCTGGATTCAATATGAGGGTCCAGGGCTCCGCTCTGGCGGGTATGGGCGGAGCCCATGGAGACCCTGCGAAGCTACAGGCCGGGACAAGTCCGCTACGCGATCACTGATGCATCAGGCGATACAAGGCGTTATCGCGCCCTGCCAAACCGAGCTTTGCCGAAAGGTGCCGAGTAGAATGCTTTTGGTCGTGGGGAAGTATATCGCAAGCCCAGCTCGGCCTACGGCAGGAGGCCCGGGAACGGGCGGAGAGTCCGGCGGTGGCAGGGGCCAGAAAGTACGCTTAATCAGATCCTTGGTGATCCATAAGTATCCCAAGGAATTTATCACCACAATAAAAACAATAGGTTAGTTAAAAATCTGCCCCATCGAGCATGGGGGCGACGGAGAAGCGGCCGCTGGCAAAGGAGGAGGTTCTGGTCGGGGAGTCTTGCGTCATGGGCACCGGTCGTCAGTACAAAAATTAAGCGGCGGAGTATAGCGCAAAACCGCGCCCATGGGGAGGCCTCAGCCGTCCCGGTACAGGCCCCACATCTGCCGGCCCAGGCGGCGCAAGCGGGCCAGCTGCTCGTTGAAGGCTGGATTTGAAGCCCCCTGCCGGCGGCGGCCAAGCTGGGTCTGGATGGCGTCGTCGTGGGCGGCGATCAGCCGCTCCAGCAGGGCCTCCAGCCCTTGCGGCGGTTGTCCTGGCGCCAGGCTCAGGGCCAGGGCCGCGTCCGCGCCCAGCAACTCGCGGTTGTAGTCCAGCGCCTCCCGGATGATCGCGGCCTTGGCCGGATCCCCGGGCGGGGCCGCGACCGGGGGCAGCAGATCCACCTGGTTGACCAGGGCCAGCAGGGCCGGCGCCCGGCGGCCACGCTGCTCTGGTCGGGCGAGATGGGCGTCGAACGCCTGCTTCAGGGCCAGATCCGCCTGCCGGGCCGGCTGGTTGGCCTTCAGCAGCCAGAGCACCAGATCGCTGTCCGCCATCTGCCGTACCAGCCAGTCCTCGCTCGCCTCCGGGGTGGCGATGCCGGGGGTGTCGACCAGGTGCAGCAGCGGGATCCCCTCCAGTTGATAACGGTAGACCCGCTTGCGCGCGGTGCTGGGCAGGGCGCTCACCTCCGCCACAGTGCGCCCGAGCAGGGCGTTGATCAGGGATGACTTGCCCGCGTTGGGCTGGCCCACCAGCAGCACCCGCAGCGGGGCCGGGCCGTCGGCCAGATCCCGCTCGTCTTCCGCCAGGCGGGGATCCGGCGGCAGCTCCCGCTCGGCAAGCCGGAAGCGGCCGCCATAGAGATCGATGGCCACCGCCGCCACCTCCGCCAGCAGGGCCTGCTTGAGCTGCAATTGCAATTGCTCGCTCATGCCCTCGAACAGCTCGCCCAGTATCCGATCCCGGCCTGCCGCCACCCAGCCCTCGGGAGTCAGCAGCCGCAACCAGCGATAGGCGTCGTACCAGCGCCTGGCGGCGCGCAGCCGGTCCCGCTGCCGGTAGAGGCCATGCAGCCGGTCCAGCCGCAGCTGCTCCACATAGGGCACATGCTCCAGCAGGAAGCGGCGATAGCGCCGGCTCACCTCCTCGGTCAGCAGCAGCAGCTCGGGCAGGGTGAAGGCCAGCTCGGCCTCCCTGTCCGCGGGGTGATAATCGGCCGCCACCTGGCGGAACAGGGCCAGGCCGTGTTCCCGCAGCCTCGCCCATTCCGGCTCCCGGGCCAGCCGCTCCCGCCCCAAAGCCAGGGCCCGCTGCCAGATTTCCCGCTCGAAGGCCGACCACTGGCCATCCGGCTCGGGCTGCCAGTCCGCCAGGGCCGGCAGCGGTTTCCGGCGTAGCAGCAGCAGAGGCAGGCAGGCCAGCAGCAGCAACAGCAAGAACCAGCCCCAGGCGCCGCGTTCGAACAGGTAGAGCGCGCCCAGCAGGCTGAGCACTACTACCGGCAGGGCGCCGCCCAGCAGCAGCCACCAGGGCAGGCCGGGCAACTGCCTGCGCAGCAGCCGGAAACTAGTGACGATGGGTTTCATGTTCGGCCGTGCTCCTGATGTCCTGCATCGCCTGATCGAAGCTGGCCCTGATGTCGCCGGCCACCACCTCCTCGCCCCGGCTCAGGTGATACAGGTACTTGCAGGCGGCCCGCCCCAGGGCATAGGTGGTGGCAAAACTCATGGCGGCGGCGGTGGTGGCCCCCAGGGTCTGGCCATAAACGGGAATGAACTTGATCAGCTGGCGTGCGCCCAGGCGGGACAGGTAGTGGAGCGCGAAGCCGCCGCCCAGGGCGGCGGCGAACTCGGCGAAGCGCCGCCGGTCCCACTCCAGGCCGTAGTGGGCCGCCAGGCTGTGCAGCAGCTTGCCCTGGATGCCGGGCACCGCCACCAGGCCCACCGCCGGCAGGGCGTCGCAGGCGCCGGCGGCGCCCGCGTACCAGAGCAGTTCTCGGCGCAACAGGGCGAAGTTGTGCTGCTCCCGATCCCGGTGCTGGCGGTGCTCGAGCAGCTGCCGTGCTATCGGCAGCACGTCGGCCAGTTGCGCCAGCAAGGCCTCGAGGCCGAGCGCCTCGCCCTGGGCCGGCAGATCCAGCTCGACCCGGGCCAGGGGCTGTCCCCAGGCCTGCTCCAGCAACTGCTGATGCCGGGCCACCGCCTGCCCGCGCTGGCGGGGATCGCCCACCAGCCCGAGGCCGGTGTGCACCGCCAGCAACTGGCCGATGCCACCCTGGCGACGGATGTCCGCCAGGGCCTTGAGCAGGGCGCCTTGCTCGGGGTCGTCGGCCCGCACCAGCGCCAGCAGCGCATGGCTGCGGCCCTGGCAGGCACGGATGTCCTCCGCCGGATCGTAACCCGCCTCGCCCAGGCCACGGGTGTCGAGAAAACGCAGCACCGGCCGGGCGGCGGGGAAATCGTAGCCGGCGGCGGTACGGGTACAGGGACGAAAGCCGTTGCCGATCTCGACCGCGCTGTCGCCGGTCAGGGCCCGGATCAGGGAAGACTTGCCCGCCCCCGTCTTGCCCAGCAGCCAGAGGGTGGGCAACTGCGTCTGGCGGGCCCGGAAGGCCGGGCTCAGCGCCGGATTGGGCTCCGGCGACAGGGCGGTGTAGAGGCGTTTGAACAGATCCCCGGTCATATGGCTCCTCGCTGACTTTGCGTCCGGTCGCAGCCAAGGCGGCCGCGCCTGTGCTAAGATGCCCGCAAAGAACTTCAGGATATCCGTTTTCTATGACCGTGCAACGCCAGTTGGAGCAAGCCGAACGTTTATGCGCGCAGCGCGGGGTGCGCTTTACCCCCACCCGCCGCCATGTGTTTACCCTGATGGCCGAACACAAGGGCGCGGTCAGCGCCTATGAACTGCTGGATCGGCTCAAGGAGCTGGAGCCCAGCGCCAAGCCCCCCACCGTCTACCGGGCCCTGGACTTTCTGTTGTCCCAGGGCTTCGTGCACAAGGTGGAATCCCTCAACGCCTTCCTGTTCTGCGATCACTTCGCCGAACACCATCCCATGCAGCTGCTGATCTGCGATCGGTGCGGCCTGGTCATCGAGCTGCACGACGAGGCCATCAACCAGGCCTTCCGCCAGCAGGCCGAGCTGCACGGCTTCGCCATCACCAGCCAGTCCATCGAGGCCCACGGCCGCTGCCGTTCATGCCGGGCGGAAACCGCCGCCAGCTGATATAGTTTAGGCATCCGGATCCGCCGAGGGGATGGAACATGGCTGCCTTGCTCAAAGGGTTGTTGCTGCTGGTGCTGGTTTTGCTGCTGCTGAGCGAGGTGAAGCTGAGTACCTCGCTATACAAGTACGAAGACAACCAGGTTGAAATCACCTTTCCCAGTTGGCGCGCCGAAGCTCCCTGGTATTACCTGAAGTGGAACCCGGCCAAGGAGGAATTTATCCACCGCCGCGGCCCGGGAAGCTGATCGGGATCAGAATGGCGGAATACTACTATGGTAGTATTCCGCCATTCTTTATTTCCGGTACTCCACCATGGCCGAGCTGCTGACCACCCTGTTTCTGCCCCTGATGCTGGCGCTGATGACGCTGGTAATGGGCATGACCCTGGAACCCCGCCACTTCACCCGCCTGTTGCGAATGCCGACTCCGCTGCTGCTGGGCCTGGGGATGCAATGGCTATTGCTGCCGCTGCTGGCCTGGCTGCTGATCTGGGCCCTGGCGCTGCCGCCACTGATCGCCGCCGCCGTCATCCTGGTGGCCGCCGCCCCCGGCGGGGCCACCTCCAACATGTTCAGCTTCCTGGCCGAGGGCGACACCGCCCTGTCGGTCAGTCTGACCGCCTTCGTCGGCCTGCTGGCGCCTTTCTGGATGCCGCTGGCGGTGGCCACCCAGTTGCACTGGCTGGGCCAGGGCGGCAGTGAGCTGGCCCTGCCCCTGGGCAGTACCATGGCCCAGTTGGCGTTGATCTGCATAGTGCCGGTGCTGGTCGGCATGGCCATTCGGGGACGATACCGGCGCTGGGTCGAGTGCCACCA
Source organism: Zobellella denitrificans (assembly GCF_002407485.1). Lineage (NCBI taxonomy): Bacteria > Pseudomonadati > Pseudomonadota > Gammaproteobacteria > Aeromonadales > Aeromonadaceae > Zobellella > Zobellella denitrificans. Next base: position 3,347,683 of record NZ_CP012621.1, read on the forward strand.
GCCGAGGCTGAAGCAGGGGGTGAGCTTTTTATTTATGCTGGTGCTGCTGGCGCTGGTGGCGCGCAACCTCAAGCAACTGCCTTCCCTGTTCAGCACCGCGGCCCTGGCCATGCTGCTGCTGTGCACTCTGGCCCTGGCCTGCGGCTACCTGGTCGCCCGCCTGGCCCAGTGTCCGGAGGCGAGCTGCCGCAGCCTGGCCTTCGAGGTGGGCATCCAGAACGGCGCCACCGCCATACTGGTGGCCTACACCCAGCTCGGCTCGGACGCCCTGGCGATGCTGGCCCTGCTCTACGGCATCCTGATGAACATCCCCGCCCTGGCGCTGCTGGCCTGGTTCCGCCGCCGGGGACGGATGGCGGTGCTGAGCGCACGATAAACGACAAGGCCGGTCCCTTGCGGGACCGGCCTTGTCTCAGCTTGAGGACAACGTCGTCTGTGCCACAGGCATGGCCTGGCCGTCCATTATCAACCGATATATTCCAGCCTCGGCCGGGCGGTCATGCGGGTGACCAGTTCGTAGGCGATGGTGCCCACATGGCGGGCCACCTCTTCCGCCGCCAGGCCCTGGCCCCACAGCAGCACCTCGTCGCCTACCTTGTCGGTGGCGTCCGGCCCCAGATCGATGGTGGCCATGTCCATGGACACCCGGCCCGCCAGGGGCACCCGCCGGCCGTTCACCAGCACCGGGGTGCCGGGAGGCGCCATGCGCGGGTAGCCGTCGCCGTAGCCCACGGCTATCACCCCGATGCGGGTATCCCGCGGGCTGACCCAGGAGCCGGCATAGCCCACCGGCTCGCCGGCCTTGTGCTCGCGCACCGCGATCAGGGTGGTGGTGAAGTCCATCGCCGGACGCAGGCCGAAGTCGCTGCCCTGCCGGTCGCCGAAGGGGGTAATGCCGTACAGCATGATGCCCGGGCGGACATAGTCGGCATGGGCCTCGGGAAAGGCGATGACGCCGGCGGAGTTGCACAGGGCGGTGGCCTTCACCCGGCCCTTGGTCACCTGCTGGAAGCGGGCGATCTGGGCCTCGGTCACGGCACGCTGCTCCGGCTCGTCGGCCCGGGCGAAGTGGGTCATGGCGTTGACCGGCTGCAGCACGGCGGCCACCTGCGCCAGGCGGGCGAATACCTCGTCGGCCTGCTCGGGGGCGAAGCCCACCCGGTGCATGCCCGAGTCGATCTTCACCCAGACGGTGACCGGCCTGGCCAGGGGCGTGCGCTCCAGGGCCTCGAGCTGGGCAAACTGGTGAATGCAGATGTGAAAGTCGTGCCGGGCCGCGTATTCCAGCTGGGCGACGTTGAAAAAACCTTCCAGCAGCAGTATCGGCTGGCGGATACCGCCGGCCCGCAGCTTTTGCGCTTCCTCGAAGCGGGCCACCGCGAACAGCTCGGCCTCGTCCTTGAGGGCGGCGGCCACCGTCAGGTCGCCATGGCCGTAGGCATTGGCCTTGACCACGGCGATGGCCCTGGCACCCGGGGCCAGCTGTTTGGCTACCCGCAGATTGTGCCTGACCGCCTCCAGATTGATGCGGGCCACAGCCCCTCTTGCATCCATCTTTGCTCCTTAATAATCATCATCGAAATCCGGTCCGGCGTAGTTGTCGAAGCGGGAAAACTGCCCCTGGAACGTCAGCCGCACCTTGCCTATGGGTCCGTTACGCTGCTTGCCGATGATGATTTCCGCGATGCCCTTGTCCGGGCTGTCGTCGTGGTAGACCTCGTCCCGGTAGATAAACATGATAAGGTCGGCGTCCTGCTCGATGGAGCCCGACTCCCGCAGATCCGAGTTCACCGGCCGCTTGTCGGCGCGCTGCTCCAGGCTGCGGTTGAGCTGGGACAGGGCCACCACCGGCACCTGCAGCTCCTTGGCCAGGGCCTTGAGCGAGCGGGAGATCTCGGCGATTTCGAGGGTCCGGTTGTCGGACAGGCTGGGTACCGTCATCAATTGCAGGTAGTCCACCATGATCATGCTGATGCCGCCGTGCTCGCGCGCCACGCGCCGGGCGCGGGAACGGACTTCGGTCGGCGTCAGGCCGGAAGAGTCGTCGATATAGAGCTGCCCTTTTTCCAGCAGCATGCCCATGGTCGAGGACAATCTGGCCCAGTCTTCATCATCCAGCTGCCCGGTGCGTATGCGGGTCTGATCGATACGCCCCAGGGAGGCAAGCATCCGCATAATAATCTGCTCCGAAGGCATCTCCAAGGAGAAAATGAGCACAGGTTTGTCGTTTGTTAGTGCAGCATGCTCGCAAAGATTCATTGCAAAAGTGGTTTTACCCATAGAGGGTCGGGCCGCCACTATAATCAGGTCCGAAGACTGTAGTCCGGCAGTTTTTTTATCTAGATCCGTGTATCCGGTGGACACCCCGGTAATGCCCTGGTGGGGATTCTTGAACAGATCTTCTATGCGATCTATGGTCTTTTCGAGCAGCACCCTGAGCGGCTGGGGCCCGTCGTTGGCGCTGGTGCGGCTCTCGGCGATCTTGAACACCTTGGTCTCGGCCAGGTCCAGCAGATCGGCGGAGCTGCGCCCCTGGGGATCGAAGCCGGCCTCGGCGATCTCGTTGGCCACCGAGATCATCTCCCGCACCACGGCCCGCTCGCGCACTATGTCCGCATAGGCGCCGATGTTGGCGGCGCTGGGGGTGTTCTTGGCGATCTCCACCAGGTAGGAGAAGCCACCCACCGCCTCAAGCGCCTCGTGCCGCTCCAGCTCTTCCTGTACCGTGATCAGATCGATAGGCTGCCCGGCCTGACTCAGCCGCTGCATGGCCTGGAAGATCAGCCGGTGCGGCCGGCTGTAGAAGTCCGGCTCCGACACCTTCTCCGCCACCCTGTCCCAGGCGTTGTTGTCCAGCAGCAGACCGCCCAGCACGGATTGCTCCGCTTCGAAGGAATGAGGCGGCATCTTGAGCTGGGCCACGGCCTTGTCGGTCTTGGCGGCGGTCTTTTCGGTCATCGGTGTACTCTCGGTTTGCCAAAAGGCCATTATCGGGATTTTCGGCGGGCTCCGAAAGCCCCTTGGCACCGAGCCGCGGCCAGCCCGCCCCAAGCCGGTCTCGGGCGAACCCGTGATCGGGCCGGACATGAAAGCAAGCGGCAAGGCGCTCGATGGCCGTGGTACCCCCTGCGGCAGGGGATATCACGGCGTGCCGCCCGACCAGGCCGGTCTGCTGCCATAATCACCAGTTGACATAACATGTCCCTGCTTTAGGATGTTGCTTGTCTGTAACCCAAGGAAACCCTGTATGCGTAAACTTCTTACCCTGTTTACCCTGATCTTCGCGGTCGGCCTTACCGCCACCGCCTTCGACGCCGAAGCCCGCAAGCTCGGCGGCGGCAGTCGTTCCGTCGGCAAGTCCTACCAGACGGCCCCCAGCCAGCCGGCCCAGCAGAACGTCAACCGCACCAATACCAACCAGAGCCAGCAGCAACAACCCAAGAAATCCGGCCTGATGGGCGGCCTGCTCGGCGGCCTGCTGGCCGGCGGCCTGTTCGCCTGGCTGCTCGGCTCCGGCGCCTTCGAAGGCTTCCAGTTTATGGATTTCCTGCTGATCGCGGGCCTGGCCTTCGGCGCCGTCATGCTGTTCCGTGCCCTGCGCGGCAGCAAGGCCCAGCCGCGCCAGCCGGCCTATAACGGTCCCCAGCGGTTCGAGGCGCCACAGCCGGCCCCCGTCGCCGGTGCCACTTCCGGTTTTGCCGCCAGCGAGGTGCCCTTCAGCCTGCCTCCCGGCTTCGACATGCAGGCCTTCCTGCAGGGTGCCCGCGAGCACTACCGCACCCTGCAACAGGCCTGGAACCAGAACGATCTGGAGAAGATCCGCGAATACGTCTCCCCCGAGCTGTTCGCCGAGCTGAGCCAGCAACGCGCCAGGCTCGATGGCGACCAGCACACCGAGGTGATGTTCGTGGACGCCGAGCTGGTGCGCGCCGACCACACCTCCTACCAGGCCCAGGTCAGCATCAAGTTCAGCGGCCGCTACCGGGACAGCCACGAAGGCGTGGAGCAGGACATCAAGGAAATCTGGCACCTGGAGCGCGATCTCACCCAGGCCAACGCCCCCTGGCTGGTCGTGGGCCTGGAAGACCAGGACTGAGTGACCAGATAACACCCCCGAAGGGCCGCCAAAAGCGGCCCTTTTCGATCCATGCTGTCGGCGTCGAATAAATCGCCATTTATCTTTATGTGAAAATAAATTACTGTGTAGCCAGACTGTAAACATCATGTTGTGGCTATTCCGTGACTGCATCCTGCTCTTCGCTCACCACCGGCCAGGCGGCCGTTCAGAACCTGCTGCTGGCCGGCGGCTATGCCGGCCTCGGCTTCCTGTGCCTCAGCCACCCCTTTGCCGGCACCCACATCAGCCTGATCTGGGCGCCGGCGGGGCTGGCCTTCGCCGCGCTGTTGCGCTGGGGGCCACGGCTGTGCCCCGGGCTCTGGCTGGGCGCCTTCGCCGTCAACTTCCTGGCCGATCTGTCCGCCCCCATGGCCGTTGGCATCGCCTGCGGCAACACCTTCTTCCCCTGGCTGGGGAGCCGGCTGCTGCACCGCTGCGGGATGCACTGCCGCCTGGACCGGCGCCAGGATCTGCTGGCCTTCCTGGCGATCGCCGTGGTGGCGACCAGCTCGCTGACCGCCCTGAACGGGGCCGGCCATCTCTGGCTGGCCGGCAAGCTCCCCGCCGAGCGCTGGCTCAATGGCTGGCTGTACTGGTGGCTGGGCGATGCCATCGGCACCCTGATCGTCGCCGTGCCCCTGCTCACCTTCTCCTGGCGCCGCGACCTGCCGGCCCTGAAAGGCTGGCGCCTGCTGGAAACCGGCGTCCTGCTGTCCCTGCTGCTGGCCCTGGCCTTCCTGCTGTTCTTTTCCGAGCGCCGGATAGCCCTGCCCCTGACCGCCTCCCCCCTGCTGTTCCTCCCTTTCCTGCTGCTCAGCTGGATCGCCATTCGCGCCGGCCTGGGCCCCGCCTCCCTGGCGGCCCTCCTGGTCTCGGTCATCGCCGCCATCGGCACCCTGGATGGCCTGGGTGGCTTCAGCCTGGGCAGCCCCCACCAGAACCTGCTGATGTTGTGGAGCTACATGGCAACCCTGTCGGTGATCACCATGGTGATCACCGTGCTGCTCAACGAGCTGACCACCAGCCGACAGCACCTGGAGCTGGCGGTCAGCGGCGCCGATCAGGGTACCTGGGAGTGGGATCTGCTGCAGGATCGCCTGCAGCTGCGCCTGCCCTGGCAGGAGCGGCGCCGGATCCTCAGCCTGGGCCAGTTGTACCAGCTGGTCCATCCGGATGACCGGCGCCGGCTGACGAGCGCCCTGGAGCAGCACCTGGACGCCGGCCAGCCCACCTTCTACTGCGAGTTCCGCCTGCGCCGCCCGCTCCGGCAATGGCGCTGGATCATGGCCAAGGGCAGCCTGTTCAACCGGGACAACCGGCAGCAGCCGACCCGCATGGCCGGCATGCTGGCCGACATCACCCCCCGCAAGCAGGACGAAGAACGCCTGCGGCTCTCTGCCAGCGTCTTCGCCCATGCCCGGGAGGCCATCATGATCACCGATGCCGATTTTCGCATCCTGGACACCAACGACGCTTTCACCCGCCTGACCGGCTATCCCAGGCAGGAAGTGCTGGGCCGCCACCCCGACAGCCTGCAACCGGCGGCGGAGAGTCTTTATACGGCTCTCTGGCCGCAGCTGAAGAGGAACGGCTACTGGCGAGGCGAAATCGACAACAGGCGCAGGGACGGCAGCCGCTATACCGAGCAGGTCACCGTCTCCGCCGTGCTGTCGGCCGCCGGCACCGCCAGCCATTATGTCGCCATCTCTTCCGACGTGACCCAGTTGCGGGAGCAGCAGCAGGCACTGGAGCACCTGGCCCACTACGACAGCCTGACCGGCCTGCCCAATCGTACCCGGTTGCGCCTGCTCATGGACCAGGCCATGGCCGACGTGCGCCGGCGCCATCGATGGCTGGCCATCTGCTACCTGGATCTGGACGGCTTCAAACCGATCAATGACAGGTTCGGCCACGCCGCCGGCGATCGCCTGCTGGTGATGGTGGCCGAACGGCTCAAACAGCAACTGTTCGGCAGGGACAGCCTGGCACGGCTCGGCGGCGACGAGTTCATCCTGCTGCTCGAGCTGGACGAGTGCCGGGGCTGGCAGCCGGCCATCGAACGGGTGCTGCAACTGCTCTGCGACCCCTTCCCGCTGGCGGAGCAGCGGGCCCAGTTGTCCGCCAGCATCGGCGTCGTGCTGTATCCGGAAGACGGCGAGGATGCCGACGGCCTGATCCGCCAGGCCGATCAGGCCATGTACCGGGCCAAGCAGGCCGGCCGCAACCGCTATTGTCGCTTCGACGGCGAACTCGAGCGCCAGGACCGGCTGCGCCGGCAGCGGCAGCAAGAGGTGGCGCAATCCCTGGCCGAAGGCCGCTTCCTGCTGCACTACCAGCCCAAAATCGAGCTGCACAGCGGCCATGTGATCGGGGCCGAAGCCTTGCTGCGCTGGCAGCAGCCGGACGGCCGGCTGCTTACCCCGCCGCAATTCCTGCCCCAGATTGAGAATACCCCGCTCGACATCCAGCTGGGTAACTGGGTACTGGCGGAAGCCGTCGGCCAGCTCCGCCGCTGGCAACGGCAGGGCGCCGACTTCCGCCTCAGCGTCAATATCTCCCCCTGCCAGTTGCAGGATCCCGATTTCGTGCCTTACCTGGAGCGGCTGCTGGAGGGCGACAGCGGAACGGTGGCGGCCCGGCTGGAGCTGGAAATTCTCGAAACCGCGGCGATCAGCAACCTGGAGCAGATCACCGCCATCATCCACCGCTGCCATCGGCTGGGGCTGCGCATCGCCCTGGACGACTTCGGTACCGGCTATTCCTCCCTCACCTACCTGAAGCAGTTGCCGGCCGATGTGCTGAAGATAGACAAGAGCTTCGTCATCGACATGCTGGACAACCCCGAGGACAGGGCCATAGTGCAGGCCATCATCGGCCTGGCGCGGGCCTTCGAACGCGAGGTGGTGGCGGAAGGCGTGGAGTCGGTGGCGCACGGCGACATGCTGCTCGCCCTGGGCTGCGCCCGGGGCCAGGGCTTCGGCATCGCCCGTCCCATGGCCGCCGGGGCGTTCGAGCACTGGCTGCAACAATACCGCCCCCGGCCCTACCGCCGGCAGCCGGCCCCGTCGCCAGGCCCATAATGCAAAAGGCGCCCGCAGGCGCCTTGTCTATTCCGGATAAGCGGTCGGCTCAGCCAACCAGGGCCAGCAGCACGCCGGCCGCCACCGCCGAGCCCAGCACGCCGGCCACGTTGGGCCCCATGGCGTGCATCAGCAGGAAGTTCTGGTTATTGGCCTCCAGGCCGACCTTGTTGACCACCCGGGCCGCCATGGGCACCGCCGACACCCCGGCCGCCCCGATCAGCGGGTTGACCTTGCCGCCGGAGAGCTTGCACATCAGCTTGGCCATCAGCACGCCGCCGGCGGTGCCGATGCCAAAGGCCACGGCGCCCAGCGCCAGTATGCCCAGGGTGTCCAGGGTCAGGAACTTGTCCGCCGACAGCTTGGAGCCTACCGCCAGCCCGAGGAAGATGGTGACGATGTTGATCAGCTCGTTCTGGGCGGTCTTGGACAAGCGATCCACCACCCCGGATTCCTTCATCAGGTTGCCCAGGCAGAACATCCCGATCAGCGGCGCCGCCGACGGCAGGAAGAGGATGGTCAGGGCCAGCACCATCAACGGGAAAAATACCTTCTCCCGCTTGCTGACGTGGCGCAGCTGATCCATCTTGATCGCCCGCTCTTCCTTGGTGGTGAGCAGCTTCATGATCGGCGGCTGGATAATGGGCACCAGCGCCATATAGGAGTAAGCCGCCACCGCGATGGCCCCCAGCAGATCCGGCGCCAGTTTGGACGCCAGGAAGATGGCGGTCGGGCCGTCCGCCCCCCCGATGATGGCGATGGCCGAGGCATCCGCCAGGGTGAAGTTGAACCCGGGCAGGAAGTTCAGGGCGATGGCGCCGAACAGGGTGGCGAAGATGCCGAACTGGGCCGCCGCCCCCAGCAACAGGGTCTTGGGGTTGGCGATCAGGGCGCCGAAGTCGGTCATGGCCCCCACCCCCATGAAGATCAGCAGGGGGAAGATGCCGCTGCCGATGCCCACCTCGTACACGTAGTACAGCAGGCCGCCCGGCTCGGCCATTCCCGCGTTGGGGATGTTGGCCAGCACGCCGCCGAAGCCGATGGGCAGCAACAGCAGGGGCTCGAAGCCCCTGGCGATGGCGAGATAGATAAGGCCCAGACAGACCGCTATCATCACCAGCTGTTTCCAGTGGAAGTTGGCCAGGCCGGTTTCCTGCCACAGTGTCAGTAAAGACTCCATGTCCGCTCCTTAAGCCAGGCTGACCAGGGGATCGCCGACAGACACCGAGTCCCCTTCCTTGACCAGCACATCCACGATCTGACCGGCCCGGGCGGCACGCACCTCGGTTTCCATCTTCATGGCTTCCATGATCATCAGCAATTCGCCTTCGGCCACCTGGGCGCCCTTCTTGGCCACCACCTTGAAGATATTGCCGGCCAGGGGGGCGGGTACCGGCTCACCGCTGCCCGCCGCTGCGACGGGGGCCGCTGCCGCAACGGGCGCTGCCGCGCCGCTTTCACGCACGGCGCTGATGCTGCCCGCCGGGCCCACTTCCACCTCGAACACCTGACCGTCGACCTTGACCGCATAGACTTCGGGCGCGCCACTGGCGGCCTTGGCGGCGGACGGGGCGGCGGCCGGCTCGGGCTCGCTGCCCGGGGCCGGTTCGAAGGCGGCGGGATTGTCGCGGTTACGGATAAACTTGAGGCCGATCTGCGGGAACAGGGCGTAGGTGAGCACATCGTCCACCACCTCGGTGGCCAGACGCAGACCTTCGGCCTTGGCCACCTCGGTAAACTCGCCGGTCAGCTTGTCCAGCTCGTCGCTCAGCAGATCCGCCGGGCGGCAGGTGATGGGCTCGGCGCCATCCAGCACCCGTTTCTGCAGCTCGGCGTTGACCGGCGCCGGGGCGGCGCCGTATTCGCCCTTGAGCACGCCGGCGGTTTCCTTGGTGATGCTCTTGTAGCGCTCGCCGGTGAGCACGTTGATCACCGCCTGGGTACCCACGATCTGGGAAGTGGGCGTCACCAGGGGGATAAAGCCCAGGTCTTCCCGCACCCGCGGGATTTCCTTCAGCACTTCGTCCATCTTGTCGGCCGCGCCCTGCTCCTTGAGCTGGCTCTCCATGTTGGTGAGCATGCCGCCGGGCACCTGGGCCAGCAGGATGCGGGAGTCCACGCCCTTGAGGCTGCCTTCGAACCTGGCGTACTTCTTGCGGACTTCGCGGAAATAGGCGGCGATCTCTTCCAGCTTGACCAGATCCAGGCCGGTATCCCGCTCGGTGCCTTCCACCATGGCCACCAGGGTCTCGGTGGGCGAATGGCCGTAGGTCATGCTCATGGAGGAGATGGCGGCATCCAGCATGTCGATGCCGGCGTCGATGGCCTTCATATGGGTGGGCAGGCTCAGGCCGGTGGTGGCGTGGCAGTGCAGCGCCAGGGGCAGCTTGACCGCCGCCTTGATGCTCTTGATCAGTTTCTCGGCCTCATAGGGCTTGAGCAGGCCGGACATGTCCTTGATGCAGATGGAGTGGCAGCCCATGTCTTCCAGCTTCTTCGCCATCTCGACCCACATGTCCAGGGTGTGCACCGGTGACGTGGTGTAGGAGATGGTGCCCTGGGCGTGGCCGTCAACGGCGATGGTGGCCTTGATGGCGGTTTCCAGGTTGCGCACGTCGTTCATGGCATCGAAGATGCGGAACACGTCCATGCCGTTGGTACGGGCACGCTCGACGAACTTGTACACCAAGTCGTCGGCATAGTGGCGATAGCCCAGCAGGTTCTGGCCACGCAGCAGCATCTGCTGTTTGGTCTTGGGCATGGCCTTTTTCAGGGCGCGCAGGCGCTCCCAGGGATCCTCACCCAGGTAGCGGATACAGGCGTCGAAGGTGGCGCCGCCCCAGGTTTCCAGGGACCAGTAGCCGATGTCGTCCAGCTTCTCGGCGATCGGCAGCATGTCTTCCAGGCGCAGGCGGGTGGCCAGGATGGATTGGTGGGCATCACGCAGCACCACGTCGGTGATGGCAAGAGGTTTGGTCATATGACGAAGCTCCGTTAAGTTCCGTTTCCAGTTAGTCCATGTCTGAGCAGGGCTCAGCCTTTCTTATTGTTTTTGTATTGCTTGATGGCGGCACTGATCGCCGCCAGTTTCTGCGGGCTCAGGCCCTGGGATGGGGTGGCCGGCATGGCGGCAGCGGCGGCCGACCTGGGGGCCGGTTCGGCCGCCACCAGCGACAAGAGCTTAACCGCCACTATGGTGAGCGAGAGAAAGGCGAACACGAACGCCATCCCCAGGCCCATCAGGCTGGCGGCATCAAGCAGTTGGGAAGAGACATTATCCATCAGCATGCTCCTTGCTGTTTACTATCCGGCCAAGAGCATACCCAGCTTGAGGATGCCTTGGCAATGTTACATCTTGAAAAATGTTGTAAATATTACAAAAAAAGTGTGAGTCAAGCCACCTTTTGCACATTTAAAGCCAAAAATTAAGAATAAATATTCATGAATGGTCTTTTTTATGTGATTTGTACACAAAAACACAACACGATGACCACGTTATGGATACAAGACAGGGGGAAATGGGAGACACAAAAAAACCGGCCTGAAGCCGGTTTTTTTAAGATGGCGCATCCGGGAGGATTCGAACCTCCGACCGCTCGGTTCGTAGCCGAGTACTCTATCCAGCTGAGCTACGGATGCAGATTGATTCTTTGCTTTAGATGGCGCATCCGGGAGGATTCGAACCTCCGACCGCTCGGTTCGTAGCCGAGTACTCTATCCAGCTGAGCTACGGATGCTTATCTAAAAACTGACTTGCTGTAAAAATGGCGCATCCGGGAGGATTCGAACCTCCGACCGCTCGGTTCGTAGCCGAGTACTCTATCCAGCTGAGCTACGGATGCGTAGATGGCGGTGAAGGAGGGATTCGAACCCTCGATGCGGGTATAAGCCGCATACTCCCTTAGCAGGGGAGCGCCTTCAGCCTCTCGGCCACCTCACCGTGTTTGCGGGGCGTATATTACTGTGCAGCCAAAATAAGTCAAACACTTTTTCCCGCCCATATTTTTGTTCGAACACTCTTTAAACACAATGAGTTAAAAGCAGGCGATACGAACAAAAAACGCCCCGGAAGCCTTAGTACTGGCTGTCCTGGCCGGTCCCTTTCTCGGCCTGTATGCGCATGTAAATCTCTTCACGGTGCACGGACACTTCCTTCGGCGCGTTGACGCCGATACGCACCTGGTTGCCTTTCACGCCCAGCACGGTCACGGTGACTTCGTCACCAATCATCAGGGTTTCCCCTACTCTACGAGTCAAAATCAGCATCTGGCTGCTCCTGTCTATCCGCTGTAATAGTTAAAAATGTTATTTATTATCCAATAAAGGCTCTAAAAAACCTAGCCTTTCCCCTTCATACAGATGGGGTGTCCCCGCTACCAAATCAAGAGGCCTGTCATAGACAGGCCTCTTTTTCGTTCAGTCAGGGCATCTCTGCTGAATAAAAATTATAGCCGCTCTGTCAACCAGGGCGTCACCGAGGCCAGCGCCGCCGGCAGCTGCGCCGGCTCGGTGCCGCCGGCCTGGGCCATGTCGGGACGGCCGCCGCCCTTGCCGCCCACCTGCTGGGCCACCAGATTGACCAGTTCGCCGGCCTTGACCTTGCCGGTCAGATCCTTGGTCACCCCGGCGATCAGGCTGACCTTGCCGTCGGCCACGGTAGCCAGCACCACCACGCCGGACTGCAGCTTGGCCTTGAGGTCGTCCAGGGAGCCGCGCAGGGACTTGGCATCCACGCCCTCCAGGTTGGCCACCAGCACCTTGGTGCCGTTCACCTCGATCACCTGCTCCAGCAGGGAGGCGCCGGCATGGGCGGTGAGCCTGGCCTTGAGCTGTTCGATTTCCTTCTCGAGCTGCCGGCTGCGATCCAGCACCTGGCGGACCTTGGCCGACACCGAGAACAGGTCGCCCTTGACCAGGCCGGCGGCCTGGGACAGTTCGTGATCCAGCTGGTGCAGGTAGGCCTGGGCGGCCTCGCCGGTCACCGCCTCGATACGACGGACACCGGCGGCGATGCCGCTTTCGGACAGGATCTTGAACAGGCCGATATCGCCGGTGCGCCGCACATGGGTACCACCGCACAGTTCGGTGGACACCCCGCCCATGGTCACCACCCGCACCTCGTCGTCGTATTTCTCGCCGAACAGGGCCATGGCGCCAGCCTCCTTGGCGGCGTCCAGATCCATCAGCTCGGTGGATACCGCGTGGTTGGCACGGATTTCCCTGTTGACCATGTCCTCGACTTCCCGGATTTCCTGGGCGCTCATCGCCTCCAGGTGGGAGAAGTCGAAGCGCAGCCGATCCGGGCCCACCAGGGAGCCTTTCTGGATGACGTGATCGCCCAGCAGCCTGCGCAGGCAGGCATGCAGCAGGTGGGTCACCGAGTGGTTGAGCGCCGTGGCCTGACGACGCTGGCTGTCGACGGCGGCGGTCACCGCTTCGTCCACTTCCAGGGTGCCCAGCTCCAGGTAGCCCAGGTGCAGTATGCCGTTGCCGGCTTTTTGGGTATCCTTGACCACGAACAGGCCGTCGTCCATCTTGATGACGCCGGTATCCCCCACCTGGCCGCCGGATTCGGCGTAGAAGGGGGTCTTGTCCAGCACCACGGCGGCCTCCTCACCGGCGATCAGGGCCGGTACCGGCTCGCCGTCCTTGAACAGGGCGGTCACCTTGGCCGGCTCGGCCAGGTGCTGGTAACCGGTAAAGTCGGTCTGGCCGTCCACCTTGATCACCCTGGAGTAGTCCACCCCGAAGTTGGAGGCCTCCTTGGCCCGCTCCCGCTGCTGCTGCATCAGGGTTTCGAAACCGGCTTCGTCGATGCTGATGTCCCTGTCCCGCAGCACGTCGGCGGTCAGGTCCGCGGGGAATCCGTAGGTGTCGTACAGCTTGAACACCACCTCACCCGGCAGCACCTTGCCGTCGCCCAGGGTGTCGAGGGCCTCCTCCAGCAGTTGCAGGCCCCGATCCAGGGTACGGGCGAACTGCTCTTCTTCCAGGCGTAACACCTTCTCGATGATGGCCCGCTGGCTGTTCAGCTCCGGATAGGCGTCGGACATCTGCTCGCACAGGGCCCCCACCAGGGTATAGAAAAACGCCTGCTCGGCACCCAGCTTGCGGCCGTGGCGCACGGCGCGGCGGATGATGCGGCGCAGCACATAGCCCCGGCCTTCGTTGGACGGCATGACGCCGTCGGCGATCAGGAAGGAGCAGGAGCGGATATGATCGGCGATCACCCGCAGGGATTTGTTGTCCAGATCCTGGGTGCCCACCGCCTTGGCGGCCGCCTTGATCAAGGCCTGGAACAGGTCGATCTCGTAGTTGGAGTGCACCCCCTGCAGTATGGTGGCAATCCGCTCCAGACCCATGCCGGTATCCACCGACGGCTTGGGCAGCGGCTCCATGGTGCCGTCCGCATGGCGGTTGAACTGCATGAACACCAGGTTCCAGATCTCGATGTAGCGGTCGCCGTCCTCTTCCGGGCTGCCGGGAGGGCCGCCCCAGATCTCGGGGCCGTGATCGTAGAAGATCTCGGTGCAGGGACCGCAGGGACCGGTGTCCCCCATGGTCCAGAAGTTGTCGGAAGCATACTTGGCTCCCTTGTTGTCGCCGATGCGGACGATGCGTTCGACGGGCACGCCGATTTCCTTGGCCCAGATATCGAAAGCTTCGTCGTCGGTGGCGTAGACGGTGACCCAGAGCTTGTCCTTGGGCAGCTTGACCACCTCGGTCAGGAATTCCCAGGCGAAGCGGATGGCGTCCTGCTTGAAATAGTCGCCGAAACTGAAGTTGCCCAGCATCTCGAAGAAGGTGTGGTGACGCGCGGTATAGCCCACGTTTTCCAGGTCGTTGTGCTTGCCACCGGCCCGCACGCAACGCTGGGAACTCACCGCCCTGTTGTAGGCGCGCTGCTCGAGCCCCAGGAACAGGTCCTTGAACTGGTTCATGCCCGCGTTGGTGAACAGCAGGGTGGGATCATTGTGGGGCACCAGCGAGCTGGATGCCACCACCTGGTGGCCCTGCTGGCGGAAATACTCGAGAAACGCGGTGCGTAACTCGGATGTGGTCATCTGCATGGATAATCCTGTTTATTGCTGGGGTTCATAGGCGTTGACCCGGATAATTTAAAAGGTATCCGGGCCAATGTAAAACGCGCCTTGCGGCGGTGGCGGAGAAAGCGTTATTCCGGGTCGGATTCCAGGGCGTGGCGGATATGTTCGGGGCCGAATCCCCTCGCCTGCAGGTAACGCATGCGCCTGGCCCTTTCCTTGACGTCCAGCCGGCCGGCCGGGGTGAACCTGGCGCGATAGCAGTGCTCGGCCAGGGCGAACCAGTCGGCGGCGGCTTCCTCCAGGGCCCGTTCGATATCGGCCGAGGCGATGCCCTTGCGCTGCAGCTCGGCGCGGATACGCAGGGGACCGTGTTTCTTCAGGACATGCTGGCGCACCTGTACCGCCACGAAACGCTCTTCCTCCAGCCAGTGCTGCTGCTCCAGCCGCTCCAGGGCCTGTTCTATCAGCGCTGGCTCAAAGCCGCGCTGGCGCAGCTTCCGGGCCAGCTCCCGCCGGCCGTGATCCCGGCGGGACAGGAGCCGCAGGGCGCAATCCCATAGCTGTTGCGGGGTCAGGTTCTGTTCCATGTTGCACCACTAAAACACAAAGGCCGGGACTATCCCGGCCTGATGCTCAGAAATCACCGCTGCTGCCGTCCGGCCCATCCAGCTCGGCCACCGTTTCAAAGTCGCGCTCGCCGTTTTCCTCCCGGGCCGCCGGGGTCAGCAGCAGCTGGCGCAGCTGCTGCTCGATTTCATCGGAAACCGACTTGTTTTCCAGCAGGAACTTGATGGAATTGGCCTTGCCCTGGCCTATCTTGTCGCCCTTGTAACTGTACCAGGCACCGGATTTCTCGATCAGCTTGTGCTTGACGCCCAGCTCGATCAGCTCTCCTTCCTTGGAAATACCGGCGCCGTACATGATCTGGAATTCGGCCTGCTTGAACGGTGGCGCCACCTTGTTCTTGACCACCTTGACCCGGGTCTCGTTGCCGACCACCTCGTCGCCTTCCTTGATCGCGCCGATGCGGCGGATATCGAGGCGCACCGAGGCATAGAACTTGAGGGCGTTACCGCCGGTGGTGGTTTCGGGGCTGCCGAACATCACGCCTATCTTCATGCGGATCTGGTTGATGAAGATGCACAGGCAGTTGGCGTTCTTGATATTGGCGGTGAGCTTGCGCAGGGCCTGGGACATCAGTCGCGCCTGCAGGCCCACGTGGGAATCGCCCATCTCGCCCTCGATCTCGGCGCGGGGCGTCAGCGCCGCCACCGAGTCGACGATGATGACATCGACGGCACCGGAGCGGACCAGCATGTCGCAGATCTCCAGGGCCTGCTCACCGGTATCCGGCTGGGACACCAGCAGATCGTCCACGTTTACGCCCAGCTTGCCGGCATAGACCGGATCCAGCGCATGTTCGGCGTCGACGAAGGCGCAGACCTTGCCCATCCGCTGGGCCTCGGCGATCACCTGCAGGGTGAGGGTGGTCTTGCCGGAGGACTCGGGACCGTAGATCTCGACGATACGGCCGGTGGGCAGGCCACCGATGCCCAGGGCGATGTCCAGGGACAGGGAGCCGGTGGAGATGGCTTCGACGTTCAACGCCTTGTTGTCGCCCAGCCGCATGATGGAGCCTTTGCCAAACTGCTTTTCAATCTGGCCCAGGGCGGCGGCCAAGGCTTTTTCTTTGTTCTGATCCATGAGGAGCTCCCCTGAATGAATGCTGATTCGTCGTCGAAATGATAAGAAAGAGTATACTGGTTATTCGTACAGTATCAAGTGCGGTATGCCGCCAGCAGTGCCAGGCAGTCTTCCAGGGCGGCGAGCACCGTCTGCCGGCGCACGGCGAGGCGATCGCCATCCAGCCGGAGCAGACGGCAATGCAGGCGCTCGGCCGGCGCCAGGTAGCAGGCCAGCCAGACGGTGCCCACCGGCTTGTCCGGCGTGCCGCCACCGGGGCCGGCCACGCCGCTGACCGCCACCGCCAGATCGGCGCCGGAACGGGCGCAGGCGCCCCTGGCCATGGCCGTCACTACTTCTTCGCTCACGGCCCCGTGGTGTTCGATCAGCGTCGGCGCCACCCCCAGCATCTCGCTCTTGGCGGCGTTGGAATAGGTGACGAACCCCCGGTCGAACCAGGACGAGCTGCCGGCGATGTCGGTAACGGCACAGGCGATACCGCCCCCGGTACAGGACTCGGCGGTCGCCATCATCAGCTTGTGGTGCAACAGGGCCTCGCCCAGCCGCCGTGCCAGAGTCATGCTGTCCAAGGCCCCTCCCCGGGTCATGTGCTTGCGCCAATATGCTGGTATTATGCCGGCCCGGGCCGGCAGCGCCAATGCCTATCGCCCGCTCCTGGCACCAGAGCACTTCTCATAAAAATATAAGGTATTGATTTAGCTTATGAATCAAGACAAGACCCAACATACGCCCATGATGCAGCAATATCTCGCCCTCAAAGCCCAGCATCCGGACATACTGCTGTTCTACCGCATGGGGGATTTTTATGAGCTGTTCTACGACGATGCCAAGAAGGCGTCCCGGCTGCTGGACATCTCCCTCACCAAGCGCGGCCAGTCGGCCGGCACCCCCATCCCCATGGCGGGCGTGCCCTACCACGCGGTGGAAAACTACCTGGCCCGGCTGGTGCAACTGGGCGAGTCGGTGGCCATCTGCGAGCAGATAGGCGATCCGGCCACCAGTAAGGGCCCGGTGGAGCGGCAGGTGGTGCGCATCGTCACCCCCGGCACCCTGTCCGACGAGGCCCTGCTGAACGAACGCCAGGACAACTGCCTGGCGGCCGTCTACCACGACGGCCAGCAATTCGGCTACGGCATCATCGACGTCAGCACCGGCCGCTTCGTGGTCAACCAGTTCGGCAAGGAAGAAGACCTGATCGCCGAATTGCAGCGCACCCAGCCCGCCGAGCTGCTCTATCCGGAAGGCTTCGGCTGGTTCCACCTTCTCGAGCAGCGCAAGGGCCTGCGCCGCCGACCCGAATGGGAATTCGATCTGGGTACCGCCCGCCACCTGCTGTGCCAGCAGTTCGGCACCCGGGACCTGGTCGGTTTCGGGGTGGAGCAGTCGGCCACCGCCCTTTGTGCCGCCGGTTGCCTGCTGCAATACGTCAAGGACACCCAGCGCACCGCCCTGCCCCACATCAGCGGCATCCGCCTGGAGCGCAGCCAGGACATGGTGATCATGGATGCGGCCACCCGTCGCAACCTGGAACTGACCCTCAACCTGTCCGGCACCCAGGACAACACCCTGGCGGAGGTGCTGGACAACACCGCCACCCCCATGGGCAGCCGCCTGCTCAAGCGCTGGATCCACCAGCCCAGCCGGGATCGGCAGGAATTGACCGCGCGACAGGACATGATCGCCACCCTGATGGAACAGGGCCGCCACGAGGGGCTGCGCCCCCTGCTGCGCCAGGTGGGCGACCTGGAGCGGGTGCTGGCCCGGCTGGCGCTGCGCTCGGCCCGGCCCCGGGATCTGAGCCGGCTGCGCGCCGCCCTGCAGGCCCTGCCCGAGTTGCAGGAGCTGCTGGCGGAATGCTCCCCCGGTTGCCTGGATCCCCTGGCCGAAGGCATCGGTCAGTTTCCGGAGCTGGCGGATCTGCTGGAACGGGCCATCATCGACAACCCGCCGGTGGTGGTCCGCGACGGCGGGGTGATCCGCGACGGCTTCAGCCCCGAGCTGGACGAGCTGCGCGAGCTGGCCGCCGGCGCCCACCGCTACCTGGAAGAGCTGGAAGCGCGGGAAAAGGCCGCCACCGGCATCCATACCCTGAAGGTGGCCTACAACAGGGTGCACGGCTTCTACATAGAGGTGAGCCGGGCCAGCGCCCACCAGGTGCCGGTGCACTATGTGCGCCGCCAGACCCTGAAGAACAACGAGCGCTACATCATCCCCGAACTCAAGGAGTACGAGGACAAGGTGCTCAACGCCCAGAGCAAGGGCCTGGCCCTGGAGAAAAAACTCTACGAGGCCCTGCTCGACCGCCTGCTGGAACAGCTGGCCCCGCTGCAGCGGAGTGCGGGCTCCCTGGCGCGGCTGGACGTGTTCGCCAACCTGGCGGAGCGGGCGGAAAGCCTGGACTACTGCCGTCCCGAACTGACCGACGACGAGGTCATCGAGATCGAGGAAGGACGCCATCCGGTGGTGGAGCAGGTGATGAGCGAGCCCTTTATCGCCAATCCCCTCAGCCTCTCGGAGAACCGCAAGATGCTGGTGATAACGGGGCCGAACATGGGGGGGAAATCCACCTATATGCGACAAACGGCGCTGATCGTGCTGCTGGCTTACATCGGCTCCTTCGTGCCGGCGCAAAAGGCCCGCATCGGCCGGGTGGACCGCATCTTCACCCGCATCGGCGCTTCCGACGACCTGGCCTCGGGCCGTTCCACCTTTATGGTGGAAATGACCGAAACCGCCAATATCCTCAACAACGCTAGCCGCCACAGCCTGGTGCTGATGGACGAGATCGGCCGTGGCACCAGCACCTACGACGGCCTGGCCCTGGCCTGGGCCTGCGCCGACGCCCTGGCCAACCGGCTGCACGCCTACACCCTGTTCGCCACCCACTACTTCGAGCTGACCGAACTGGCCGGGCTCTGGCCCAGGGTCGCCAACGTGCACCTGGATGCGGTCGAGCACCAGGACGGCATCGCCTTTATGCACGCGGTACAGGAGGGCGCCGCCAGCCGTTCCTACGGCTTGCAGGTGGCCGCCCTGGCGGGGGTGCCCAGGCCGGTGCTGACCCTGGCCAGGCAGAAGCTGGCCGAGCTGGAGCAGGGCCATCAGCCACCGGCCGCCAAGGGCAGGCAAAAGCCTGAAGTCCAGCCCTCGCTGCCGCTGTTCGATGCCGAGCCGGATCCGGCCCTGGCACTGCTCGACGACGTGCAGCCGGACGAGCTGAGCCCGCGCCAGGCCCTGGAGCTGCTGTACCAGCTGAAGCAGGCGCGGCGTGAGGCGTGAGGCGTGAGGCGTGAGGCGTGAGGCGTGAGGCGTGAGGCGTGAGGCGTCCAAAGCGTAAAGAAACGGCGGCGGAAACCAGGTTTCTGCCGCCGTTTTTTTGAGGTCATGCCTTGGTGGTTTATCAGTCGCTATGGAACAGGGTATCGATGGACAACCCCTGCTGGGTCAGGATTTCCTTCAGCCGGCGCAGGGCCTCCACCTGGATCTGCCGTACCCGCTCCCGGGTCAGGCCGATTTCCCGGCCCACGTCCTCCAGGGTCGAGGCTTCGTAGCCGAGCAGGCCGAAGCGCCGGGCCAGCACTTCCCGCTGCTTGGGATTGAGCTCTTCCAGCCAGTGCACCAGGCTCAGGCGCATGTCGTCTTCCTGGGTCTCGGTTTCCGGATCCGTGTCTCGTTCGTCGGTGATCACATCGAGCAGGGCCTTGTCGCCGTCCCCCCCGATGGGGGTGTCCACCGAACTGATCTTCTCGTTCAGCTTGAGCATGCGGGACACGTCCTCCACCGGTTTGTCGAGGGCCTCGGCGATTTCCTCGGCGGTGGGCTCGTGGTCCAGCCGGTGGGCCAGCTCCCGGGCGGTGCGCAGGTAAACGTTGAGTTCCTTGACCACGTGGATGGGCAGGCGGATGGTGCGGGTCTGGTTCATGATGGCCCGCTCTATGGTCTGGCGGATCCACCAGGTGGCGTAGGTGGAAAAACGGAAACCGCGCTCGGGGTCGAACTTCTCCACCGCCCGGATAAGCCCGAGGTTGCCCTCTTCAATCAGGTCGAGCAGGGCCAGGCCCCGGTTGTTGTAACGGCGGGAAATTTTGACCACCAGCCGCAGGTTGGATTCGATCATCCGCTTGCGGGCGGCGAGATCGCCGCGCAGGGCCCGGCGGGCGTAATGGACCTCTTCCTCCGCGGTGAGCAGCGGAGAAAAACCGATCTCACCCAGGTACAACTGGGTGACATCCAGGGTGCGTTGGCTGGGGGCGCTGAGGATTTCTTCTTCCTGAATACTTTCCTGCTCATCGCTGTCGGCCGCGATCGCCTCCAGTTCAACATCAGCATCAAAATCCACGTCGTCGTCGCGGACGATGTCTTTGCTATGGCTCATGGCAGTTCTCCCTAAATCCGGGTACTACCTGACTCCCGGTGTCTATCGCTTTGGCAGATATCGCATCGGATCGACCGATGTCCCCTGATACCGGATCTCGAAATGCAACCGGACATCAGTGGTATCACTGCTACCCATATCCGCTATGTGCTGTCCCGCGCTCACCGCTTCCTGCTCCTTGACCCGGAGCACTTCGTTGTGGGCGTAGGCGGACAAGTAATCATCGTTATGCTTGATGATGATCAGATTGCCGTAACCACGTAGCGCACTCCCTGCGTAAACTACCTTACCGGCAGCGGCCGCCTTGATGGCCTGGCCCCTGCTGCCCCTGATATCAATGCCCTTGTTGCCGGTTTCGGCCAGCGAAAACCCGGAGATGATGGGTCCCTGGGCCGGCCATTGCCAGACGATAGCGGTATTGACAGCGGCGTTTTTTTGTACTTTGGAACCAGCGTATGCTTTTCCTTGAGCCGGTGCAAGAGGCTTCGTCGTTTTTGCGGGGCTGCTCGTACCAGCCGGCCTGGCGCCGTTCTGGGCGGTGGACGGCCGGACTGCCGGCGCCGGGGAAGCGGCCGCCGCGGGCACCGGTTTGGACGATGCTGACGGCTCGGAACGCAGGGTGAGCTGCTGTCCCACATAGATGCGATAAGGTGGCTTGAGGTTGTTCAGGGTGGCCAGATCCGCCACCGAATGACCGGTCTGGCGGGAGATGGCGTTCAGGGTGTCTCCCCGCTTTACCCGGTAGAAGGTACGCCGTCCACCGGGCACATCCAGGCGCAGTACCTGCCCCACGTAGATGTTGTAGGGAGGCTGGATATTGTTATGGCGGGCCAGGGTAGGCACATCGGTTCCGGCCTGCCAGGCGATGGAGTAGAGGGTATCCCCCCGCTCCACCCTGTGGCTGTGGCCACCGATGGGTGCCGGGGCGCGACTTCCCACCCCCGTAACGGGGGCGGGACGGGGGGCGGCGCAGGCGGTCAGCAGGGCGAGCGATGCCAGCACCATACCCAGCAGCCTGATGCTTGCGCCCCGCCCCCGCATCAGTGCCTCAGCAACAGGTAGGCCACCACGGCCGCCGCCACGCACAGCCAGCCGAGCAGGTCGATGTACTGGATAAGCTTGCGCTCCATGCGCACCCCTCCCCACACCATCAGTCCGGCCACCAGGAAAAAGCGCAGCCCCCGCCCGATCAGGGAGATCAGGATGAAAGGCAGGAAAGCCATCTGCAGCAGGCCGGCGGTCACGGTGAACACCTTGTAGGGGATGGGGGTGAAGCTGGCGATAAAGATCACCCAGACGCCCCACTCACTGAACCACTGCTGGGCCACCTGCATCTTGTCCTGATAGCCCATGGCATTGATAAAGGGTTCGACCAGGGGTTCCCACAGGGCATAGCCGAGCAGGTAGCCGAAAGCCGCCCCCAGCACCGAGAACACCGTCGCCATGGCGGCATAGCGCCAGGCCCGCTCCGGTTTGGCCAGGGCCATGGGGGCCAGCATCACGTCCACCGGCACCGGCCAGAAAATGGATTCGACGAAGCTGGTCATGGACAAATACACAGGCGCATGGCGGTGCACCGCCCACATCATCACCTGCCGGTACAACCGCGAAAATATCTTCACTCAAGCTCACCCTTCACTAAAGGTACGAAGCGCACCGGCTCCAGCTCGGTACGCACAAAATTGTCGCCCTGGCGCTCGTAGCGCCACAGGGATTGGCGGTGTTCCCCGACCGGGATCACCATGCGGCCGCCGTCCGCCAGCTGGGACAACAGCGCCTGGGGTACTTCCCTGGCCGCCGCCGTCACCAGGATGGCATCGAAAGGCGCCTTGCTGGTCCAGCCCTGCCAGCCGTCCCCGTGCTTGGTGGACACATTGTGCAGGTCGAGCCGCTGCAACCGGCGACGGGCCTGGTACTGCAGCGCCTTGATCCGCTCTATGGTGAACACCTGCTCCACCAGTTGCGCCAGCACCGCGGTCTGGAAACCGGAGCCGGTGCCGATTTCCAGCACCCGCCGGGGCTGGTGCCCGGCCAGCAACACTTCCGTCATCCGCGCCACTATATAGGGCTGGGAGATGGTCTGGCCAAAACCGATGGGCAGGGCGCTGTTGTCCCAGGCCTGGTGGGCCATGGCCTCGTCGACGAACTGGGCCCGGGGCAGGCCGGCCAAGGCCCGCAGTACCCGTTCATCCCTGATACCCTGCTGCTGCAGCAAGCGATAGAGCTGCTGTCCCGCTAACGTCAGCACGCCGTTACTCCACGTCTTGAATCCAACTGGTCAATGCCGCCATCTGGCTGTAGGCCGTCATGTCGATGGTCAGGGGAGTGATGGACACAAAGCCCCGCTCCACCGCGTCGAAGTCGGTTCCCTCGCCCGCATCCTGCTTGGCCCCGGGAGGTCCTATCCAGTAGATGGGCCGGCCGCGGGGATCGAACTCCTTCAGTACCGCCTCGGATCTGTGTCGGTTACCCAGACGAGTCACCTTGATACCCTGAATATCGGCCAGGGGCAAGTCGGGCACATTGACGTTGAGGATCTGGTTGGAGGACAGCGGCGCCCGCAGCAACCCCTGCACCAACAGGCTGGCGTAGTGGGCCGCGGTGTCGAAATGGCGGTCGCCGCACAAGGAGACGGCCACCGCCGGCAGCCCCAGGTGCCGGCCCTCGGTGGCCGCCGCCACGGTGCCGGAGTAGAGCACGTCGTCGCCCAGGTTGGCACCGTGGTTGATGCCGGCCACCACCATGTCCGGATCCGGATCCAGCAGGCTGTTCACCGCCCAGTGCACGCAGTCGGTGGGCGTGCCCTTGACCGAATAGAAGCCGGTGTCGTCGAGCTGGTCGGCCCGCAGCGGTACCTCCAGGGTCAGGGAGTGACTGGCGCCGCTGCGGTTGCGATCCGGCGCCACCGTCACCACCTCGGCAAATTCCGCCAGCACCCGGCTCAGGGTCCGGATCCCCAGGGCATTAACCCCGTCGTCATTACTCACCAGTATCTTCATGGTTTTCCTTGTCCTTGATCAGTTCCCGTACCAGGCTGGTGGCATAGCTGCCCGCCGGCAGCCAGAACGACAGCCGCAGGCGGTCGCCCTCCCGTTGCCAGGCCAGTTCCTCGGGCCTGAGCAGCAGCGCCCGCCGCTCCTGCTTGAGGCCGTTGGCCTCGAGCCCGGCGCACAGCGCCTCCTGCCCCACCAGGGCCGCCTGCTCCAGGGCGGCGGCCTCATCCTGGCTCGGCAGCCGGCCCCGCCCCCACAGGGGCGCACTCAGGCGGATATCGCCACTGGCGAAGCGCGCCGCCATGGCCTCGTCGAGGGGGTTGTCCTCGCCCAGGGTAAAGAAGGACTGGCTGCCGGCCAGCATCACGCAGTCACCGGCCAGCAACTGCTCGCCCAGCCCTGCCGCCAGCCGGTGGCTCGCCGCCAGGTTGAACAGGTAGCTGCGCGCCGCCGACAGGTACAGGGAGCGCTTGTTGCGATCCTTGATGCGCCGCCCGGCGAACATGGCTTTCGCCTGCTCCAGGTTGCCGTAATCCCGGCCGAAACGCTGGTCGCCGTAGTAGTTGGGCACCCCCCGGGCGGCGATGGCGGCCAGACGGGCATCCAGATCGCCTTCGCCCTCCAGCCCGGTGAGGGCCAGTTCGAAGCGGTTGCCCCTGAGGGCGCCGGTCTTCAGCTTCTTGTGGTGGCGGGCGATGGCCAGGATCTGCACATCCTCGTTTTCCAGGGGCGAGAAATCGGGCATCTCCTTGCCCGGCAGGTGCACCCCGAACCACTGCTCGGTGACCGCGTGCCTGTCCTTGAGCCCGGCCCAGGTCACGTCGCGCTGGGCCACGCCCGCCAGCCGGGCCAGTTCCCGGGCCACCCACTGGGTGTTCTGGCCGCGCTTGCGCACATGCAGCAGGATATGCTCGCCCTCGCCGCTGGGGGAAAAACCCAGATCCTCCCGCACCACGAAGTCTTCGGGCGCGGCCTTCAGGCAACCGCTGACTTCCGGTTGGCCGTGCAGATAATG
Organism: Zobellella denitrificans; assembly: GCF_002407485.1. NCBI lineage: Bacteria > Pseudomonadati > Pseudomonadota > Gammaproteobacteria > Aeromonadales > Aeromonadaceae > Zobellella > Zobellella denitrificans. Next base: position 3,372,013 of record NZ_CP012621.1, read on the forward strand.
CCAGTTATTGCTCATTGTTTTACCAGTAACACCACGGCTTCCGCCGCCATGCCCTCTTTGCGGCCAACAAAGCCGAGTTGTTCGGTGGTGGTGGCCTTGACGTTGACCCGGCCGACCTCCGTTTCCAGATCGGCGGCGATATTGGCCACCATGGCGTCGATATGGGGCGCCAGCTTGGGCGCCTGGGCCAGCACGGTGACGTCGGCGTTGCCGAGCACAAAGCCGGCCTGTTTGACCCGGTTGAACACGTCGCGCAACAGGACGCGGCTGTCGATGCCGGCGAAGGCGGCGTCCGTGTCCGGAAAGTGGCGGCCGATGTCGCCGGCGCCGATGGCGCCGAGCAGCGCATCGCAAAGGGCGTGCAGCACCACATCACCGTCGGAGTGGGCCAGCAGCCCCTGCTCATGGGGCACCGCTACCCCGGCCAGGATACAGGGGCCTTCGCCACCGAATTTATGCACGTCGAAACCGTGCCCGATTCGCATCATTGTTCGCTCTCTATCCTCTGCTGCAGAAAAAAGCCCGCCAGGCCCAGATCTTCCGGACGGGTGATCTTGATATTGTCGGCCCGCCCCTCCACCAGACGGGGACGGTGGCCGGCCCACTCCATGGCCGAGGCCTCGTCGGTGATCTCGCAACCGGCGGCCAGGGCGCCGGCGAGAGCCTGCCGCAGGAGAACGGTGGCGAAGCACTGGGGCGTGAGCGCATGCCAGAGTTCCTCCCGCGACACGCTCTCCAGGATGGCGCCCCGGCCGTCGCCGCGCTTCATGCTGTCCCGCACCCGGCAGGCGAGAATGGCGCCGTCGCCCAGCCGCCCCGCCGCCAGCACCGCGTCCAGATCGGCCGGGTGCAAACAGGGACGGGCGGCGTCATGCACCAGCACGAACTCGGTCTCGACCCGCGCCAGGGCGTTGTGTACCGAGTCGGCCCGTTCCCGGCCTCCCGCCACCCGCAGCACCCGGGGATGCCGGGCGACGGCCAGGGCAGGGAACCAGGAGTCGTGCTCCGCCGTGGCGACGATGATGCGCGCTATGGCAGGGTGCCCCAGCAGCCGGTCCAGGGTGTGTTCGAGCACGGTACGGCCATCCAGCGTCAGGTATTGCTTGGGCAGGCTCGCGCCCATGCGCTTGCCGACCCCGGCCGCCGGTACGACCGCGGTAAAGGGCGAAGTCACTGTCATGGTTGCGGTTTGTCTTGTGCGGGTAACAGCCGGTAGAAGGTTTCACCGGGCTTGATCATCCCCAGATCGTTGCGCGCCAGTTCCTCCACCGCGGCCAGGCCGTTGTTGAGATCCTCGATCTCCCGGTAGAGCAGGGCGTTGCGTTCCACCAGCAATTGGTTGTCCTCCTGCTGGCGGAACACATTGGCCCGGGCTTCGTGGTATTCGGCCAGGCCGTTCTTTCCCCACCACAGGTGGTGCTGCAGAGCACCCAGCAGGGCGAGCAGTATCAGCGTCAGGGTGCGCATCCATCCTCCTAAGTTGCGCGCTAGTTTCCCATATTCGGGCGGCGAACAAAAGAAACCCCGCGCTGGGCGGGGCTTCGAGTTCAGGACGGAAGGGAAGGCAGGGCTCAGGCCTGGCCTTTCACCTCGGCCAGACCGCGGTAGGGAGCCTTGGCACCCAGCTCTTCCTCGATGCGGATCAGCTGGTTGTACTTGGCGATACGGTCGGAACGGCTCATGGAGCCGGTCTTGATCTGGCCGGCACAGGTGCCCACGGCCAGGTCGGCGATGGTGGCGTCTTCGGTCTCACCGGAGCGGTGGGAGATGACGGCGGTGTAGCCGGCGTCCTTGGCCATCTTGATGGCGTTCAGGGTCTCGGTCAGGGAGCCGATCTGGTTGAACTTGATCAGTATGCTGTTGGCGATGCCCTTGTCGATGCCTTCTTTCAGGATCTTGGTGTTGGTCACGAACAGATCGTCACCCACCAGCTGGATCTTGTCGCCCAGCACCTTGGTCTGGTAGGCGAAGCCGTCCCAGTCGGACTCGTCCAGGCCGTCTTCGATGGAGACGATCGGGTACTGCTTGGTCAGCTCTTCCAGGTAGTGGGTGAATTCCTGGGAGGAGAAGACCTTGCCTTCGCCCTTCAGGTTGTAGTTGCCCTTTTCCTTGTCGAAGAACTCGGAGGCGGCGCAGTCCATGGCCAGGGTCACGTCCTTGCCCAGCACGTAGCCGGCTTTCTCCACGGCTTCCTTGATGGCGGCCAGGGCGGCGGCGTTGGACTCCAGGTCCGGGGCGAAACCACCCTCGTCACCCACGGCGGTGGACAGGCCCTTGGCCTTCAGCACCTTGGCCAGGTTGTGGAACACCTCGGCGCCGATGCGCAGGGCTTCCTTGATGTTCTTGGCGCCGACCGGCTGGATCATGAACTCCTGGATGTCGACGTTGTTGTCGGCGTGCTCACCGCCGTTGATGATGTTCATCATCGGCAGCGGCATGGAGAACTGGCCGGGAGTGCCGTTCAGCTCGGCGATCCAGGCGTACAGGGGCAGGCCCTTGGCGGCGGCGGCGGCCTTGGCGGTGGCCAGGGACACGGCCAGGATGGCGTTGGCGCCCAGGCTGGCCTTGTTGTCGGTGCCGTCCAGGTCGATCATGATCTGGTCGATCTCGGCCTGCTGGGTGGCGTCCTTGCCGGCGAGGGCGGCGGCGATCTTGTCGTTGATGTTGGCCACGGCGGTCTGTACGCCCTTGCCCAAGAAGCGGGACTTGTCGCCGTCACGCAGTTCCAGCGCTTCGCGGGAGCCGGTGGAGGCACCGGACGGCGCCGCGGCGCGGCCCATGAAGCCGCCTTCCAGGTAGACGTCGGCTTCAACGGTGGGGTTGCCGCGGGAGTCAATGATTTCGCGACCGATCACTTTAACGATCTTTGCCATTCTCTCTTTCCTCTTGAGTTAAAAACAAAGCACTAAAAAATACGGCCAAGCCAGGTGGCTCAGCCGTAGGATCAGGTTATTCCAGTTCACCCTGCTGGTATTGGCCGGCTGCCTTCACGAAGCCGGCGAACAGGCCGTGGCCGTCGCGGGGAGTGGAGGTGAATTCCGGGTGGAACTGGGCCGCCACGAACCAGGGATGATCCGGGTTCTCGATGATCTCCACCAGCTTCTTGTCGGCGGAGCGGCCGGTCACCTTCAGGCCCGCCGCTTCAATCCTGGGCAACAGCCGGTTGTTCACTTCATAACGGTGGCGGTGACGCTCGTAGATGGTATCGGAGCCGTACAGGGCATGTACCCTGGAGCCCGGCTCCAGGTGGCACAGCTGGGCACCCAGGCGCATGGTGCCGCCCAGATCCGACTGTTCGTCGCGCACTTCCACCTTGCCTTCTTCGTCCACCCATTCGGTGATCAGACCCACCACCGGGTAGGGGCTGTTCTTGTCGAACTCGGTGGAGTGGGCGCCTTCCAGGCCGGCCACGTTGCGGGCGTATTCAATCAGCGCCACCTGCATGCCTAAACAGATGCCGAGGTAGGGCACGCGGTTCTCCCGGGCGTAGCGGGCCGCCATGATCTTGCCCTCGACCCCGCGCTCGCCGAAGCCGCCGGGCACCAGGATGGCGTCCAGGCCCTCGAGCAGGCCCAGGCCCTTGCTTTCCAGATCCTGGGAATCGATGTACTTGATGTTGACGGTCAGCCGGTTCTTCAGGCCGCCGTGCTTGAGCGCCTCGTTCACCGACTTGTAGGCGTCGGGCAGCTCGACATACTTGCCCACCATGCCGATGGTCACTTCCCCCACCGGGTTGGCCTCTTCGTAGATCACCTGTTCCCACTCGGACAGATCGGCGGGCGGGCAATCCAGAGCGAAGCGGCGCACCACCAGCTCGTCCAGCCCCTGGGAGCGCAGCAGCGCCGGGATCTTGTAGATGGAGTCCACGTCCTTCAGGGAAATAACGGCCTTTTCGGACACGTTGCAGAACAGGGCAATCTTGGCGCGCTCGTTGGGCGGAATGGCCCGGTCGCTGCGGCAAATAAGGATATCGGGCTGGATACCGATGGACAGCAGCTCCTTCACCGAGTGCTGGGTCGGCTTGGTCTTCACCTCGCCGGCGGCCGCCATGTAGGGCACCAGGGTCAGGTGCATGAACAGGGTGTGCTCCCGGCCCACTTCCACCGCCAGCTGGCGCAGCGCCTCGAGGAAAGGCAGGGACTCGATGTCGCCCACTGTGCCGCCGACTTCCACGATGGCCACCTGATGCCCTTCGGCACCGGCGATCACCCTGTCCTTGATGGCGTTGGTGATATGGGGGATCACCTGGATGGTCGCGCCCAGGTAGTCGCCGCGCCGTTCCTTACGCAGCACGTCCGCATAGATACGACCGGTGGTGAAGTTGTTGCGGCGGGTCATCTTGGTGCGGATGAACCGCTCGTAGTGGCCCAGGTCCAGATCGGTTTCGGCACCGTCGTCCGTCACGAAGACTTCACCGTGCTGGGTGGGGCTCATGGTGCCCGGATCCACGTTGATATAGGGATCCAGCTTCATGATGGTCACGTTGAGGCCACGGGCTTCGAGGATGGCGGCCAGAGAGGCGGCTGCAATGCCTTTGCCCAGGGAGGAGACCACCCCGCCAGTAACAAATATATATTTAGTCGTCATGCTGAACCTGAAGAAAGCTAGGGAACGAATGAAATGTGGAATTCAAGACGGGGTCATAGTATACGCAAGATGCCCGATAACGACAATGAAACAATGTCCGGGCAAGGCCGTCCCCTATCCGCATTCGAACCTGCTGCCAGCGGCAGACTGGACGGCACTATAACGCCATTTGTAGTTTTATTACAACAAAATGTAACAACCAAAACTTGATGCAGGTCAGATAACAGCGTTTCTATGGCGCCAGTTGTCTTTCCAGCTCGGGCAGCACATCGAACAAGTCCGCCACCAGGCCGTAATCCGCCACCTGGAAGATGGGCGCCTCCGCATCCTTGTTGATGGCCACTATCACCCTGGAGTCCTTCATCCCCGCCAGGTGCTGGATGGCACCGGACAGACCCACGGCGATATAGAGCTCGGGCGCCACTATCTTGCCGGTCTGGCCCACCTGCATGTCGTTGGCGGCAAAGCCCGCGTCCACCGCCGCCCGGCTGGCGCCGACGGCGGCGCCAAGCCGGTCCGCCAGCCGTTCCAGCAAGGCGAAGTTGTCCTTCGAGCCCAGGCCCCGGCCGCCGGAGATCACCACCCGCGCCGAGGTGAGTTCGGGCCGCTCATTCGGGCTCAGCTCCTCGCCCACGAACCGGCTGCCAGCCGGGCCGGCGACGGGCGCCAGCGGCTCGATGGGGGCGGCCTGCTCCCCCGGCACCACCGCCTCGAAGGCGGTGGCGCGCACCGTCAGCACCTTGATGGCGTCGAGGGACTGCACGGTGGCGATGGCGTTGCCCGCATAGATGGGACGGACGAAGGTATCCGGCGCCTCGATGGCGATCACCTCGGACACCATGCCCAGGTCGAGCAGGGCCGCCAGCCTCGGCATCAGGTTCTTGCCGAAGGTGGTGGCCGGCGCCAGCAGGTGGCTGTAGCCGCCCGCCAGGGCCGCCACCTGGGCCGCGCCCGCTTCCGCCAGCTGGTGCTTATGGCCGTCGTGATCCGCCAGCAACACCTTGCACACCCCGAGCCGGGCGGCGGCCTTGGCCACTGCCCGGCAGCCCTGGCCCATCACCAGCAGCTCGATGTCCGTCCCCAGCCGGGCGGCGGCCCCCAGCACATGCAGGGTAGCCGGTTTCAGGGATTCATTGTCGTGTTCCGCTATCACCAGGGTCGTCATCAGATCACCTTCGCCTCGTGCTTGAGCTTGTCCACCAGTTCGGCCACGTCGGCCACCTTGATGCCGGCCTTGCGCACCGGCGGCGGCGTCACCCTGAGCACCCGGCAATGGGCCCTGGGCCTGACGCCGAGTTCATCCGGGGTCAGGGTCTCCAGGGGTTTCTGTTTGGCCTTCATGATATTGGGCAGGGAGGCATAGCGCGGCTCGTTGAGCCGGAGATCCGTGGTCACCACCGCCGGCAGGGCCAGCGCCAGGGTCTGCAGGCCGCCGTCCACCTCCCGGGTGACCAGGAGTTCATCGCCTTCAAGCTCGATGCGCGAGGCGAAGGTCCCCTGGGGCCAGCCGGTGAGCGCCGCCAGCATCTGTCCCACCTGGTTGTTGTCGGTGTCGATGGACTGCTTGCCGAGCAGCACCAGCCCGGGCTGCTCCCGCTCGCACAAGGCGGCCAGCAGCCTGGCCACGGTGAGCGGCTCGGCGACCTCGGCGCTCTGCACCAGCACCGCCCGGTCCGCCCCCAGCGCCAGCGCCGCCCGCAGTTGCTCCTGGGCCGCGGCGGGGCCGACGGAAACGGCGACGATTTCCGACACCCAGCCCTTCTCCTTCATGCGCACCGCCTCCTCCACCGCGATATCGCAGAAGGGGTTGGCCGCCATCTTGACGTTGGCCAGATCCACGTCGCTCTGATCCGCCTTGACCCTGACCTTGACGTGGTAGTCAATCACCCGCTTTATCGTGACCAGTACCTTCATGCCTGCCCCCGGCTCTGTGGGATATGAGTTGGATAACCAATGGTTGTTCCGGGCTGCGACCGGGTATCGGTAAGCAGACCCTCCGCGCCAGGGATGGCGCGGCGGAGCCCCCAGGGATGGGTTTACGGCGTGTCTGCGTCCGGTACCCGGTCGATGCTGCGCTATTGGGAACAATGACTTAATACTAATCCATCCCCGCCGATCCTGCCGCCCGGGGGTTTGTTAAATACCGCAACCAATACAATACTTTAGCCATGTGCCCAGGTTCGGAGCCGGAACATGGAAAGGGAGTCGATGGAATTTGACGTGGTCATAGTGGGCGCCGGCCCGGCCGGCCTGAGCGCCGCCTGCCGGCTGATGCAGGAGGCGGCGTCCCGGGATCTGGCCCTGAGCGTTTGCCTGGTGGAAAAGGGCGCCGAGGTGGGCGCCCATATTCTCTCCGGCGCCCTGCTGGAGACCCGGGCCCTGGACGAGCTGTTTCCCGACTGGCGGGCACGGGGCGCCCCGGTGCACACCCCGGTCACCGAGGATCGTTTCTATATGCTGAGCAGCGAACGGGGCGGCCTGGAGCTGCCCTCCGCCCTGGTGCCCTCCCCCCTGCACAATAGGGGCAACTTTATCGTGAGCCTCGGCAACCTGTGCCGCTGGCTGGCCGTTCAGGCCGAGCAACTGGGGGTGGCCGTCTTTCCCGGTTTCGCCGCCCAGGCGCCCCTCTACGACGAGCAGGGCCGGGTGACCGGGGTGCTTACCGGCGATATGGGCCTGGCGGCGGACGGCAGCCCCAAGGCCAATCACGTGCCGGGCCTGGAACTGCGCGCCCGCTACACCCTGTTCGCCGAGGGCTGCCGCGGCCATATCGGCAAGGAGCTGATCGCCCGCTTCGGCCTGGACCAGGGCCGGGATCCCCAGCATTACGCCATCGGCATCAAGGAGCTGTGGCAGCTCGATCCGGCGCGCCACCGGCCGGGCCTGGTGCTGCACGGGGCCGGCTGGCCACTCGAGGAAGACAGCGGCGGCGGCTTCTTTCTCTACCACGGCGACGAGGGCCAGGCGGCGGTAGGGCTTATCGTGGATCTCAACTACCGCAACCCCCACCTCAGCCCCTTCGACGAGTTCCAGCGCCTCAAGCACCATCCGCTGCTGGCCCGCCATCTGTACGATGGCAAGCGGCTGGCCTACGGTGCCCGGGCCATCACCAAGGGCGGCCTGAATTCCTTGCCGCGCATGACAATGCCCGGCGCCCTGCTGCTGGGCTGCGACGCCGGCACCCTCAACGGCGCCAAGGTCAAGGGCATTCACACCGCCATGAAATCCGGCATGCTGGCCGCCGAGACGGTGGTGCAGGCCCTGGCGGCGGGGGATACCGGCGGCAACAGCCTGGCCGCCTACCCCAGCGCCCTGCGCTCGTCCTGGCTGCACCAGGAATTGCATCAAAGCCGCAACTTCGTGCCCGCCCTGCACAAACTGGGGCCCTGGCTGGGCGGCGCCCTCAATGCCCTCAGCCACAACTTGCTGGGGGGCTGGCTGCCTTTCACCCTGCACGACAGAACGCCGGATCACGCCACCCTGGCCCCGGCGGCGAAGAGCCGCAAGCCGGACTATCCCAGGCCGGACGGCCAGCTGGCCTTCGACAGGCTGTCGTCGGTCTACCTGGCCAACACCGGCCACGACGAAGACCAGCCCTGCCACCTGCAGCTGCTGGATCCGGAGGTCCCGCTGCGGGACAACCTGCCCCGCTATGACGAACCGGCCCAGCGCTATTGCCCGGCGGGGGTCTACGAGGTGGTGGAGCAGGAAGGACAACCCCGCTTCCAGATCAACGCCGCCAATTGTGTGCACTGCAAAACCTGCGACATCAAGGATCCGGCCCAGAATATCCGCTGGGTGCCGCCGGAAGGGGGAAGTGGTCCCAACTACCCCAATATGTAGCCATAAAAAAACCCTGAAGGCAGTGATTCCATGACCGAAGGGAATCATTGCGTTCAGGGATATGGCTGTGGTTGTTATTGTCTTATTGTTAGCTCTGTCAACGCAGGGAGGCACGTCCGTTGCTGTGCGTTGCAAAAAACATTACCCCCGGGCGGGCATTCAGACAAGCTAGACTTTAGTCCTACAGCCGCAGGCCGCCGTCCATTTCCAGGATGCGGCCATGGAAGTAGTCGTTCTCGATGATGTACTGCAGGCTGTGCACCAGCTCCTCCACGGTGGCCAGGCGTCCCAGGGGAATGTTGCGGGTGATGCGCTCCATCGCCTCGGGCTTCATCTGGGCGGTCATGGCGGTGGCGATCACCCCGGGGGCGATGCCCGCCACCCGGATGCCGTAGCGGCTGAGCTCGCCGGCCCAGCACACCACCAGGGCCGCTACCCCGGCCTTGGTGGCCGAGTAGTTGCTCTGGCCCCGGTTGCCGGCCCGGGCCACCGAGGAGATGTTGACGATAAGGCCGCCCTGGCCCCGCTCGGCCATGATGGCCGCCGCCTCCCGGCCGCACAGGAAGGTGCCGGTGAGGTTGACGTCCACCACCTGCTGCCACTGCTGCAGGCTCATCCTGCCGGCCGGCTTGCCCTCCTCCAGCTTGATCAGCAGGGCGTCGCGCATCAGGCCGGCGTTGTTGACCAACACGTCCAGCCCGCCCAGCTCCCGTACTATGTGGCCGAAGCTGTCCGCCACCTGCTGCTCGTCGGCAATGTCACACAGGTGCACCGCCACCCGGGCCCCGGTGGCGGCCACCATCTCGCCGCTTTTGGCCAGATCCTGCTCGTTGTTGTCGACAAGCGCCAGACTGGCACCCTGGCGCGCCAGTTGCCGGGCCATGGCCTGTCCCAGGCCCCGGCCGGCACCGGTGATCACCACCACCTTGCCCCTGATCTCCATGGCTATTCGCCTCCTTGCCGGAACATCCTAAACAGGCTGGAAAAGTCGAACTCGCCATGGCCCGCCACCTGGTGCAGGTTGAACAGGGCCTTGGCGGCGGCGCCCATGGGCACCGGCGAGCCGCTGTCCCGGCTGAGCTCCATGGCGATGTTCAGATCCTTGCACATCAGGTTGACCTGAAAGCCGCCCCGGTAGCCCCGGGCGGCGGGCACATGCTCCATCACCCCCGGCACCGGGTTGTAGAGCTGCAGCGCCCAGTTGTTGCCCGAACTCTGCTTGATGATCTCCGACAACACCTTGGGATCCAGGCCGCTGTTGATGCCCATGTTGAGCGCCTCGCAGGTGCCCGCCATCAACACCGCCAGCAGCATGTTGTTGCAGGCCTTGGCCATCTGCCCGGCGCCGTGGGAGCCGGCATGGAACACATTCTTGCCCATCTGGTGCAGCACCGGCTCGGCCCGGGCGAACTGATCCTCGCTGCCGCCGACGATAAAGGTGAGGGTGCCGGCCTGGGCCCCGGCCACGCCGCCGGACACGGGAGCATCGATAAAGTCCAGGCCATGGGCCGTGGCCCGCTGGGCCGTGGCCTTGGCGGTGGCCGCATCTATGGTGGAACAGTCGATCACCAGGGTACCCGGCGCCATCCGCTCGAACAGGGGATCCGGGCCCGTCATATAGAGCCCCTCCACCTGGCGGCCGCTCTGCAGCATGGAGATCACCACCTGGGCGTGCTTGACCACCTCGGTGGCGCTGGTTTCCGGGATGCAGCCGGTGCCGGCGGCCCGGCTGACCGCCTCGGGCTGCAGATCGAACACCTGCACCCTGTGCCCGGCCTTGACCAGGTTGGCGGCCATGGGGCCGCCCATATTGCCTAAACCGATAAATGCGATGGTTGCCATGGTGCTTGCCTCCGTTACAGATCCTGCAATGGGCTTCGGGGCCAGGGCGGGGTGAACAGGGCCGCCAGCAGCGCCTCGTCCACCTGCTCCAGGGTCCCGAAGCTCCAGTCGGGGTGGTTGTCCTTGTCGATAAGCCGGGCCCGCACTCCTTCGGCGAACTCCCGATACCGGCACAGCTGCACCGACAACGCCAGCTCCCGGCGGAACACCTCGGCCAGGGAGCAGTGCCGGCAGCGCCGCAGTTGTTCGTCGATCACCCGGATAGCCAGCGGGCTGCCCGCCGCCAGGCCCTGCCGGGCCCGCTCGAACCAGGGGGAATCGAGGTCGGCGCCGAGGATGGCCGCCACCTGGTCTGCCAGGCGATCCCGGTCCATCAGCCGGCGGATGCCGTCCTGGTGCTCCCGCAGGGGCGAGGGCTGGTCGGCGAAAACATCAAGCGACGCCGCTTCCAATTGCCGCAGCACCAGCCCCACCGCCACGGCGGGATCCCGCCACTCGGCCACGTCCTGCAGGCGGGGCAGCAACTCGGCCCGCTGGCTTGCGGCGATGGCCCTGTTGGCGAGCCCCAACCAGAGGCTGTCGCTGGCATTGAGCTGGCAGCCGGTGAGGGCGATAAACTCCCCCAGTCCCGGCGGCAGGCGGTTGAGGAACCAGCTGCCGCCCACGTCCGGGTAGAGGGCGATGGTCACCTCCGGCATCGCCAGCCGGCTGTGCTCGGTGACGATGCGCTGCCGGCTGGCGCTGAACAGCCCCAGGCCGCCACCCATGACGATGCCACCGCCCCAGCAGATCACCGGCTTGGGGTAGCGGTGCAGCAGGTAATCCAGCCGGTATTCCCGCTCGAAAAAGCACACCGCCGGCTCAGGGATGGGCCCCAGGCCCAGGTCATCCAGGGGGCCAGTCTCCCGGGCCGAGGTGATGGCCCGGTACAGCCCCACCACGTCGCCGCCGGCGCAGAAGGCCCGGTCACCGGCGCCTTCGAGCAGCACCGCCACCAGCCCCTCATCCTGCCGCCAGGCGGCCAGTTGGGGCAGCATCCGTTCGATCATCTCCAGGCTCAGGGCGTTGAGGCTGCGCTCGTTGTCGAGCACCAGCCGGCCGATACGCCGGCCGCCGCCCGTGGCATGCTCTTCGACTATCAGGCTCATGGGCTCTCCTTAGCGGTTGCGCCATTGGGGCGGGCGTTTCTCCAGGAAGGCGTTGACCCCTTCCCGCTGATCCTCGGTGTCGAACAAATCCACAAACTCCTCCCGCTCCCGGATATAGCCCTGCGCCAGGGGCCGGCTGCGGGCCGACTGGATCAGCCGCTTGCAGGCGGCCAGCGAGGAAGGACTCTGCTGCTCCGCCTGGCGGGCCAGCGCCAGGGCCCGATCGAGGGCCTGCCCCTGTGGCACCACCTCCTCCACCAGGCCGATGGCCAGGGCCCGCTCGGCATCCAGCCGCTCGCCGCAGAGGATAAGGCGCTTGGCCCAGCCCTCGCCCACCAGCCAGGTCAGGTTCTGGGTGCCGCCGGCGCAGGGCAGCAACCCCACCTTGGCCTCGGGCAGGGCCATCACCGCCTGCCGGCCGGCCACGCGCAGATCGCAGGCCAGGGCCGCCTCCAGGCCGCCGCCCATGGCATAGCCGTCGATGGCGGCGATGGACAGGCCGCGAAACCGGCTCAGGGCCTCGAAGGCCTCGCCGAAGCGCCGCGCCATCTCCCGCGCCACCGCCCGGTCGCCGTCGGCGAACAGCTTGAGATCGGCCCCGGCGGAAAAAAACCTGTCCCCCGCCCCGGTCAGCACCAGGCTCCAGATCTCCCGGTCGGCGTTCAGTTGCGCCACCCGCTCGGCCAGGGCCGAGAGGCTTGCCGCCGTCCAGGTATTGGCGGGCGGGTTGTCCATGGTCAGGATGGCGGTATGGCCTTGTTGTTCAAAACGAATAGCGGTGGTCATGGGTGCACCTCTCTATGACTATGGCCAGTGGCGATAGAACGCCGGGAACAGCTATGACGCAGACGCCGCTCATGCTCAAAAGGAGACCAAAGGGGGCCGAGGAGCCGACCGTGACATGCCAGGGATGGCATGTCCGAGCCCACATGGACGTGCTTGTAGCGTGTCGGCGAGCGGCCCCCTTTGGTCTCCTCCGCCCATCTCACGGACGGCATCACCGAACTGGCACACAGGTACTGACCTCAACTCAAGAGCCCTCTGCGAACCCATCACAGCTCCCCGCTGCCTTCCGCCAGTACCCGACGGGCGATCAGCAGCCGCATGATCTCGTTGGTGCCCTCCAGGATGCGGTGCACCCGGGTATCCCTCAGGTAACGCTCGAGCGGGTATTCGCGGATATAGCCGTAGCCGCCGTACAGCTGCAGCGCCTGATCGCACACCCTGAAGCCGGCATCGGTGGCAAAGCGCTTGGCCATGGCGCAGTAGGTGGTGGCGTCCGGATGGCCCACATCCAGTCGGCTCGCCGCCAGCCGCACCAGCTGGCGCGCCGCCACCAGTTCGGTGGCCATGTCGGCGATGCTGAACTGCAGCGCCTGGAACTCGGCCAGTTTGCGGCCGAACTGGCTGCGCTCCTGCAGGTACTGGCGCGCCTTGTTGAGGGCCTGCTGGGCGGTGCCCACCGAGCAACTGGCGATGTTGATACGGCCTCCGTCCAGCCCCTTCATCGCCAGCTTGAAGCCCTCGCCCTCCGCCCCCAGCCGCTGGCCGGCGGGTACCCGCACCCGCTCGAAGGTGACGGTGCGGGTGGGCTGGCTGTTCCAGCCCATCTTGTCCTCGGGCCGGCCGTAGACGATGCCGGGGCTGTCGGCGTCCAGGGCGAAGGCGGAGATGCCGCCCGCGCCCTCGCCGCCGGTGCGGGCCATCACCACCAGCACCTGGGTGCTGCCGGCGCCGGAGATAAACATCTTGCTACCGTTCAGCTCATACTGGTCGCCGTCGCGGCGGGCGCTGGTCCTGAGGGCGGCGGCGTCGGAGCCGGCGTTGGGCTCGGTCAGGCAGTAGGAGCCGAGCTGGCGGCCACTGACCAGCCCCTCGCCCCAGCGCGCCCAGGTCTCTTCACTGCCGGCGCTCGCCACCATCCAGGTCACCATGTTGTGGATGGTGAGGAAGGCGGTGGTGGAGGTGCAGCCCATGGCCAGGCGCTCGAAGATGATGCTGGCGTCGAGCCGGCTCAGCCCCAGGCCGCCGGCGGACTCGGGGGTATAGAGGGCGCAGAGGCCCAGCCCGCCCGCCTTGTGCAGTGTCTCGACCGGGAAGTGGTGGTCCCGGTCCCAGTCGGCGGCATGGGGCTCCAGATCGTTGCGGGCGAAGTCGTCGGCCAGGGCCGCAAAGGCCCGCTGTTCGTCGCTCAGTTCAAAGTTCATGCAAGCTCCCTCCGGTCGCGGCTAAAAGCTGGAAGCTGGAAGCTGGAAGCTGGAAGCTGGAAGCTGGAAGCTGCCAGAGATTAACGGTTTTCGCTCAGTCTCCACTTCCCCTCACTTACCAACCAGTTCTCCCACTGCCCTGATAGCTGATAGCTGATAGCTGACAGCCTTTATTTCAGATGAATCGACATATTGGGCCCGGCCACCGCTTCGTCCTCGAACCAGCGGGCGGTGATGGTCTTGGTTTCGGTGTAGAAGCGCACCGCCTGCTTGCCGTAGGCATGCAGGTCGCCGTAGAAGGAGCGGCGCCAGCCGGTGAAGGAGAAAAAGGGCAGCGGCACCGGTATGGGCACGTTGATGCCCACCTGCCCCACCCTGATCTCGTGCTGGTATTTGCGTGCCGCCGCGCCCGAGGCGGTGAAGATGGAGGTGCCGTTGCCGTAGGGGTTGGCGTTGACCAGATTGATGGCCTGGTCCAGGCTGTCCGCTTCCATCAGCAACAGCACCGGGCCGAAGATCTCCTCCCGGTAGAGGGCCATATCAGGAGTCACGCCGCGGAACAGGGTGGGCCCCACCCAGTTGCCGTGGGGGTAGCCGTCCACCGCGCAGTGGCTGCCGTCGAGCAGGCACTCGGCGCCCTCGGCCCTGCCCCCGGCGATCAGCCGCAGCACCCGCTCCCGGGCCGCTTTGCTGATCAGCGGGCCGTAGCCGGCGTCGGGGTCATCCCAGGCACCGGGTCGCACCCGGGCCATGGCGTCTTTCAGCTCCGGGATCCATTCCCTGGCCTCGCCCACCAGCACCGCCACCGATATCGCCATGCAGCGCTGGCCGGCGGCGCCCACCGAGGAGCCCACCAGGTTGTTGATCACCTGCTGCTTGTTGGCGTCGGGCAGCACCACCATGTGGTTCTTGGCGCCGGCGAAGGCCTGCACCCGTTTCAGGTGGGCGGTGCCGGTCTGGTAGATATGCTGGCCGGCGGCCACCGAGCCGACGAAGGAGATGGCGCACACCTCAGGGTGCACCAGCAACCGGTCCACCACCTCCTTGCCGCCGTGCACCACCTGCAGCAGGCCGTCGGGGGCGCCGGCCTGTTTGAACAGCTCGGCCAGCCGCATCGACGCCAGGGGATCCTGCTCCGACGGCTTGAGCACGAAGGTATTGCCGCAGGCGATGGCGAGCGGAAACATCCACAGCGGGATCATGGCCGGAAAGTTGAACGGGGTGATGCCGACGCAGACCCCCAGCGGCTGGGTGAAGCTGTAGCAGTCCACGCCCCGGGCCACGTTTTCCTGGGTCTCGCCCATGCTGAGGGAGGCGATGTTGGCGGCCTGCTCCACTACCTCTATGCCCCGCCACAGGTCGCCCCTGGCGTCCT
The DNA here is from genome assembly GCF_002407485.1 of Zobellella denitrificans. Taxonomy (NCBI): domain Bacteria; kingdom Pseudomonadati; phylum Pseudomonadota; class Gammaproteobacteria; order Aeromonadales; family Aeromonadaceae; genus Zobellella; species Zobellella denitrificans. The sequence continues at coordinate 3,387,015 of NZ_CP012621.1, forward strand.
CGAAGGTCTTGCCGGTGTCCTTGCAGAGCAGGCGGGCGATGTCGTCGTGGTATTCCTTCAGCAGCGCCTGGTAGCGCAGCATCAAGCGGGCCCGCTCCGGCACCGGCACTTCCCGCCATTCGACGAAGGCCCGGCTTGCCGCCGCCACCGCCGCCTCCACCTCCTCGGCCGTGGCGCAGGGCAGGCGGGCAATGATCTCCTGGGTGGCCGGGTTGTTCACCTCCAGCCACTCGTGAGTGCGGCTTTGCACCATATTGCCGCCGATCAGCAGTGGTACCTGGTATGTCATTTTCCTGTCCTCCTAGAGCAATTCCACCGCCACCGCCGTGGCCTCGCCGCCGCCGATGCACAGGGCCGCCACCCCCCGCCTGCGCCCGCGCCGGCGCAGGGCATGCAGCAGGGTAACCACGATGCGGGCGCCGCTGGCACCGATGGGGTGGCCCAGGGCGCAGGCGCCGCCGTTGACGTTGACCCGCGCCGGATCCAGCCCCAGCTCGCGGATGGCCAGCAGGGCGACCACCGCGAAGGCCTCGTTGATCTCAAACAGATCCACCTCGCTCGCCTGCCAGCCGAGCCGGTCCAGCAGCTTGTCGATGGCGCCGATGGGCGCCAGGGTAAACTCGGCGGGCAACTGGGCATGGGTGGCGTGGCCCAGCACCCGGGCCAGGGGCCTGAGACCAAGCGCCGCCACCTGCTCGGCGGTGGTCACCACCAGGGCGGCCGCGCCGTCGGAGATGGAGCTGGAATTGGCGGCGGTGATGGTGCCGTCCTGGGCGAAGGCGGGCTTGAGGGTACGGATTTTGTCGGGCCTGGCCTTGCCCGGCTGTTCGTCGGTATCCACCCGCCGGCTGCCCTGGCGCTCCGCCACCTCGACCGGCACGATTTCCTCGGCAAAGTCCCCTTCGGCGATGGCCAGTTGGGCCCGGGTCAGGGACCTGATCGCGAAGTCGTCCATCGCCTCCCGACCGATGCCGAATTTGTCCGCCGTCCGCTGGGCGAAACTGCCCATCAGTCCGCCCTCGTAGGCGTCCTCCAGGCCGTCGAAAAACATGTGATCCAGCAACTGGCCATGGCCCATGCGCAGCCCCGCCCGCGCCTTGGGCAACAGGTAGGGCGCCAGGCTCATGCTCTCCATGCCGCCCGCCACCATCAGCCGGGCAGAGCCCGCCAGCAGTTGATCGTGGGCCAGCATCAGCGCCTTCATGCCCGAGCCGCACATCTTGTTGACCGTGGTGCAGCCGACGGACACCGGCAACCCGGCCCCCAGCGCCGCCTGCCGGGCCGGTGCCTGGCCCTGGCCGGCGGCCAGCACGCACCCCATCACCACCTCATCCACCCGCTCAGCCGCCACCCCGGCCCGACCCAGGGCGGCCTTGATGGCCACGGCCCCCAGCCCGGGCGCCGGCACGGCGCCGAAATCGCCCAGCAGGGCCCCCATGGGGGTCCGGGCCGCACCCACTATCACTATCTCGCTCTTTGCCATGGTGGCTCCATCTGCCGCAGGCCAGTGATGAGGCAAAGGCGATAAAAGGAAGCGACTAAGCCGACCGTGACATGCCATGGATGGCATGTCCGAGCCTACATGGACGTACTTGTGGCGTGTCGGCGTGTCGTTCCTTTTATCGCCCTGCACCCAATCATCAGTGGCAACCTAAAAATCCTTTATCTATTCAAGCTTAGCCAACCCTAACAGTCCCATAACAACTATAGTTAATTCAGCAACATTGGTAGCAAACGAGCCCAACCCCATCATCAGCAAGGAGGTTCTCATGGCCCCCTATCCGCAACTGGACTTCGGCCTGGGCGAAACCCTGGACCTGCTGCGCGACCAGGTCGCCGCTTTCGCCAGCCGGGAGATCGCCCCCCTGGCCGAGGCCATCGACCGGGACAACCGCTTTCCCGCCGAACTCTGGCCCAAACTCGGCGACATGGGGCTGTTCGGCATCACCGTGGCCGAACGCCACGGCGGCGTGGACATGGGCTACCTGGCCCAGGTGCTGGCGATGGAGGAAATCAGCCGGGCCTCGGCGGCGGTGGGCCTGTCCTACGGCGCCCATGCCAACCTCTGCGTCAACCAGATCCACCGCCACGGCAGCGAGGCGCAGAAAGCCCGCTACCTGCCCAAACTGCTCAGTGGCGAACACATCGGCGCCCTGGCCATGTCCGAGCCCAATGCCGGTTCCGACGTGGTGTCCATGCGCCTGTCCGCCCGGGCCGACGGCGACCACTTCGTGCTGAACGGCACCAAGATGTGGATCACCAACGGCCCCGACGCCCAGGTGTTCGTGGTGTACGCCAAGACGGAGCCCGACGCCGGCGCCCGGGGCATCACCGCCTTTATCGTCGAACGCGACACCCCCGGCTTCGGCCAGGCCCAGAAGCTCGACAAGCTCGGCATGCGCGGCTCCAACACCTGCGAGCTGGTGTTCCAGGACTGCCGGGTGCCGGCGGACAATGTGCTCGGCGCCCTGAACGGCGGGGTCGGGGTGCTGATGAGCGGGCTCGACTACGAGCGGCTGGTGCTGGCCGGCGGGCCGCTCGGCATCATGCAGGCGGCCATGGATCTGGTGGTGCCCTATGTGCGGGAGCGTAAACAGTTCGGCCAGGCCATCGGCGACTTCCAGCTGGTGCAGGGCAAGCTCGCCGACATGTACACCCGCATGAACGCCGCCCGCAGCTACACCTATATGGTGGCCATGGCCGCGGACCGGGGGGCGCTCGGCCGCAAGGACGCCGCCGGGGTGATACTGCTGGCGGCGGAAACCGCCACCCGGCTGGCGCTGGATGCCATCCAGCTGTTGGGCGGCAACGGCTATATCAACGAGTTTCCCGCCGGCCGCCTGCTGCGGGACGCCAAACTGTACGAAATCGGCGCCGGCACCTCGGAGATCCGCCGCATGCTGATCGGCCGGGAACTGGTGCAGAACCGGTGAGGTGACAAAGTGCAGACCAGACAGACAGGTATCACCGCATTGAACAGGAAGGGTGCAGGTCGGCAAAAGGGCCAACTCACCGTGAAATCTGGTGTACTCGGCGCCGCCTGTTGGCGAGCCCCTCAGACAACAGCGAGGCTTGAAAGAAGCAACAGGGATTGCCTCCACCGACCGTCATATGCCAGGGATGGCATGTGCGAGCGTACATGGATGTATTCACAGCGTGTCGGTGGAGGTAGCCCTGTTGCTTCTTTGCTGGGCCGTAACAGGCAGCCTCGCCAAGATCGTGAACCGGTTCTGAAGATATGGCACTCGCAGCTCCAGCTTTCGTATCGTCTGCTCAGGAGCCAGCCATGACCATACTGACCAGCCAGATCAGGCCCGAGTCGGAGGAGTTCAGGGCCAATCATAATGCCATGGCCGCCGAGGTGGCGGCGCTGCGCGAGCTGGTGGCCGGCATCGAAGCGGGCGGCGACCAGGCCAGCCGCCAGCGCCACCAACAGCGGGGCAAGCTGCTGGCGCGGGAACGCATCCGCCGCTTGCTGGATCCGGGCGCCCCCTTCCTCGAGCTGTCCCAGCTCGCCGCCCACCAGGTTTACGACGAGGCGGTACCGGCGGCGGGGCTGGTGGCCGGCATCGGCCGGGTGTGCGGGGTGGAGTGCATGCTGGTGGCCAACGACGCCACCGTCAAGGGCGGCACCTACTACCCGCTCACGGTCAAGAAGCACCTGCGCGCCCAGGCCATCGCCGAACGCTGCCGGCTGCCCTGCCTCTACCTGGTGGATTCCGGCGGCGCCCACCTGCCCAGCCAGGACGAGGTGTTCCCGGACCGGGATCACTTCGGCCGCATCTTCTTCAACCAGGCGCGGATGTCCGCCGCCGGCATCCCCCAGTTGGCGGTGGTAATGGGGCTGTGCACCGCCGGCGGCGCCTATGTGCCGGCCATGGCGGACGAGTCCATCATAGTGCGCGGCCAGGGCACCATCTTCCTCGGCGGCCCACCCCTGGTGCGGGCCGCCACCGGCGAGGTGGTCAGCGCCGAGGAGCTGGGCGGCGCCGAGGTGCACACCCGCGTCTCCGGGGTGGCGGATCATGTCGCCGAGGACGACGCCCACGCCCTGTACCTGGCCCGCCGGCTGGTGGCCAACCTCAACCGGCCGCCGCTGCCGGCCCCGCCCCAGCCGCCACTGCCGCCCCGCTACCCGGCCGAGGAGCTGTACGGCATCGTCGGCACCGATCTGCGCAAGGCCTTCGAGGTGCGCGAGGTGATCGCCCGGCTGGTGGACGACTCGGCCTTCGACGAGTTCAAGCGCGACTTCGGCCCCACCCTGGTCACCGGCTTCGCCCGGCTGCACGGCTACCCGGTGGGCATACTGGCCAACAACGGCGTGCTGTTCAGCGAATCGGCCCAGAAGGGCGCCCACTTTATCGAGCTGTGCTGCCAGCGCCGCCTGCCCCTGCTGTTCCTGCAGAACATCACCGGCTTTATGGTGGGCCGGAAATACGAGGCCGAGGGCATCGCCAAGCACGGCGCCAAGCTGGTGATGGCGGTGGCCTGCGCCAATGTGCCCAAGGTGACCCTGATCATCGGCGGCAGTTTCGGCGCCGGCAACTACGGCATGTGCGGCCGGGCCTATGATCCCGACTTTCTGTGGATCTGGCCCAACGCCCGCATCTCGGTGATGGGGGGCGAGCAGGCCGCCGGCGTGCTCGCCACGGTGCGGCGGGACGCCAGGGAAAAGGCCGGCGAACCCTGGAGCGCCGAGGACGAGGCCGCCTTCCGGGCGCCCATCGTCGAGCGCTACGAGCGCCAGGGCCATCCCTGGTACGCCAGCGCCCGGCTGTGGGACGACGGCGTCATCGACCCCAGGGACAGCCGCGCCGTGCTGGCCATGAGCCTGGCCCTGGCCCTGAACCGGCCCATGGATGAACCCCGCTTCGGGGTGTTCCGCATGTAAGGAGAAGCCATGAGCGAGCCCCTGTTGCTGCGGCCTGCGGCGCCCGGCGTCTGGGAGCTGGTGCTGAACCGGCCCGGCTGCCACAACGCCTTCGACGACGCGCTGATTGCCGCCATGATCCAGCAGCTTGATAACGCCGCCCATCTGCTCGATCTGCGGCTGCTGGTGCTGCGCAGCATGGGCCGGCACTTCAGTGCCGGCGCGGATCTGGCCTGGATGCAGCGCGCGGCCGGCTACAGCCGGCGGCAGAATCTGGCCGACGCCGAACAGCTGGCCCTGTTGCTGCGGCGGCTGGATCAGTTCCCCGGCCCCACCCTAGCCCTGGTGCAGGGGGCGGCCTACGGCGGCGCCCTGGGCCTGGCGGCCTGCTGTGACCTGGTGGTCGCCGCCGCCGATGCCCGCTTCTGCCTGAGCGAGGTGCGCCTGGGGCTGATCCCCGCCACCATAGCCCCCTATGTGCTGCGCGCCCTGGGGCCGCGCCAGGCCCGGCGCTATATGCTGACCGCCGAGCTCATTCCCGCCCGGGAGGCCGAACGGCTGGGCCTGGTGCACCTGCTGGCCGAGCCCGGCCAGAGCCTGGACGAGGCGGCGGCGCCCCTGATCCGGGCGCTGCTGCGCAATGGCCCGGTGGCGCTGGCCGCCGCCAAACAGCTGATCCGGGAATTCGCCTACCGCCCCATCAACGGGCCGCTGATCGAAGACAGCGCCCGCCGCATCGCCGAGTTGCGGGCCGGCGCCGAGGCGCAAGAGGGCATCAGCGCCTTCCTGCAAAAGCGGCCGCCGGCCTGGGAGGACGAGGATGTTCACTAAGCTCTTGGTCGCCAACCGGGGCGAAATCGCCTGCCGCATCATCCGCACCGCCCACCGGCTCGGCATCGCCTGCGTGGCGGTCTACTCCGACGCCGACCGGAACGCCCGCCATCTGGCCCTGGCCGACGAAGCCTGGCACCTGGGCCCGGCGCCGGCCACCCAGAGCTACCTGAACCAGCACCGGCTGCTGGCCATCGCCCGGGCTTCTGGCGCCCAGGCGGTGCACCCGGGCTACGGCTTCCTGTCGGAAAACGCCGACTTTGCCCGCGCCTGCGCCGCCGCCGGCCTGGTCTTCGTCGGCCCGCCCGCCGAGGCCATCGCCGCCATGGGCTCCAAGTCCGCCGCCAAGGCGCTGATGGAAACGGCCGGGGTGCCGGTGGTACCCGGCTACCACGGCCCCGAACAATCCCCGGAACGGCTGCGGCAGGAGGCCGGGCGCTGTGGCTTTCCGCTGCTGCTGAAGGCGGTGGCCGGCGGCGGCGGCAAGGGCATGCGGATAGTCAACCATCTCGCTGAATTCGACGAGGCCCTGGCCGCCGCCCGGCGCGAGGCCAGGGCCGCCTTCGGCGACGACGCCATGCTGCTGGAACGCTACCTGCCAAGGAGCCGCCACGTGGAGGTGCAGGTGTTCTGCGACCAATTCGGCCAGGGCCTCTATCTGGCCGAGCGGGACTGCTCGGTGCAGCGCCGCCACCAGAAGGTGCTGGAGGAGGCCCCCGCCCCCGGCCTTGCCCCCGCCACCCGGGTGGCCATGGGCGAGGCGGCGGTGCGCGCCGCCCAGGCCATCGACTACCAGGGCGCCGGCACCGTCGAGTTCCTCTACCAGGAGGACGGCCGCTTCTACTTTATGGAGATGAACACCCGGCTGCAGGTGGAGCACCCGGTGACCGAGCTGGTCACCGGCCTGGATCTGGTGGAATGGCAGCTGCGGGTGGCGGCGGGCGAGCCGCTGCCGCTGACCCAGGAGCAGGTGATCGTCCGCGGCCACGCCGTCGAGGCGCGGGTCTACGCCGAAGACGCCGACCAGGGCTTCCTGCCCGCCGCCGGTCCCCTGCACTACCTGCGCGAGCCGGCCACCGGTCCCCAGGTGCGGCTGGATACCGGGGTGCGCGAGGGCGACGAGGTAGGCATCCACTACGATCCCCTGGTCGCCAAGCTGATCGTCTGGGATCACAGCCGCGAGCTGGCCCTGCACCGGCTGGCCCGGGCCCTGGCCCAGTACCGCATCGGCGGGGTCAGGACCAACCTGCGCTTTCTGCACGCCCTGGCAGGCTCGGCGCCGCTGCTCGCCGCCGAGCTGCACACCGGCTTTATCGAGCAGCACCGGGCGCTGCTCTTTGCCCCGCCCGCCCTGTCCCCCTCCCGGGTGCTGGCCCTGGCCGCCGCCGGCTGGCTGGCGCTGGAGCCGAACGACGAGAGCGCTCCCTTCGCCGGCCACTCAGGCTGGTGGCTTAACCTGCCAACCAGGCGCCAACTGGAGCTGGAATACGGCGGGGAGCGGCACCGGGTGGCGCTGGAGGCCGACGCCGATGGCTGGCGGGTGGAGATCGGTGCCCATTGTCACCGCCTCCGTACCCGCCTCGACGGCGACCGGCTGCAGGCGGAACTGGATGGCGAGGCCCTGGCCTGCCACTGCGCCCGTCACGCCGACCAGTTGTGGCTGTTCCACCGGGGCGAGCGCCACGACCTGCGCCTGGCCCCGCTCGAGGTCGCCCGGCACCAGGCCGGGCATCAGGCCGGCCTCCGGGCGCCCATGCCCGGGATCATCGGCCAGTTGCGGGTGGCGGTGGGCGACACCGTCGTCGCCGGCCAGACCCTGCTGGTGCTGGAGGCGATGAAGATGGAGCACCCCCTGCGCGCCCCCGCCGCCGGAAGGGTGGCGGACATTTTCTGCCGGGAAGGCGACCAGGTAAGCGAAGGGGACGAACTGCTGCGGCTGGAGGGAGCGGATGGATAGGGTCAAGCTGGTGGAGGTGGGCCCGCGGGACGGGCTGCAGAACGAGGCCGTCCTGGTCCCCACCGAGATCAAGATAGCCCTGGTCGAGCGGCTGGCCGACTGCGGCCTGCGGCATATAGAGGCGGCCAGTTTCGTCTCGCCCAAGTGGGTGCCGCAAATGGCCGACGGCGCCGCCGTGCTGGCCGGGATCCGCCGCAAGGCCGGGGTGGTCTACTCGGCGCTCACCCCCAATCTCAGGGGGCTGGAGGCGGCCCTGGCCGCCGGCGCCGACGAGGTGGCGGTGTTCACCGCCGCCTCCGAGTCGTTCTGCCAGAAGAACATCAACTGCTCCATCGAGCAGAGCCTGGCGCGCTTCACGCCCGTGCTGGCCGAGGCCTGGGCCCGGCGGGTCCGGGTGCGGGGCTATGTGTCCACCGTGCTCGGTTGCCCCTACGAGGGCGACATCAGCCCCGATGCCGTGGCCCGGGTGGCGGGGGCCCTGTACCGAATGGGCTGTGCCGAGATTTCCCTCGGCGACACCATCGGCACCGGTACCCCGGGCAAGGCCAGGGCCATGCTGGCGGCGGTGCGCCGGGAGGTGCCGATAGAGCGCCTCGCCGCCCACTTCCACGACACCTACGGCCAGGCCCTGGCCAACCTCTACGCCGTGCTGGAAGAGGGGGTACGCATCGTCGACTGCTCGGTGGCGGGCCTGGGCGGCTGCCCCTATGCCAAAGGCGCCTCCGGCAACCTGGCCAGTGAGGACCTGGTCTACCTGCTGCACGGGCTGGGCTTCAAAACGGGGGTGGATCTGGCCAGGCTGGTGGAAACGGGCCACTGGATAAGCCAGCAACTGGGGCGGGAAAACGGCTCCAAGGTGGGCCGGGCCATGAATGGTTAATCTGGCTGTTGTTTGCGGTAACCGTAGCAAAGAGACAACAGGGCGACCTCCGACGACACGCTGTGAATACCTCCCTGTACGCTCGCACATGCCATCCTTGGCATGTGACGGTCGGCGGAGGCCATCCCTGTTGTCTCTTTCAAGCCCCGACGCCGTCTGGGGATGGAGCCGTCAAGCAGCAGAGGGACTATGGGGAGGATACTGGGCCGACGCCATCAGGAGCATAAAGCACTTAAATAGCTGTTCCGAATAGTAAATCACTGTCGGCGGCGACTGGGTTCCGCTAAGCAGACCCTCCGCGCCAGGGATGGCGCGGCGGAGCCCCCAGGGATGGGTTCACGGCGTGTCTGCGTGCGGGGCCCAGTCGATGTAGCACTATTAGGATCAGTTATTTAAAAAGGCGCCCGCGGGCGCCTTCAAGGTACAGGATCAAGGCAGTATCAGCCGCGGATCTTCTGCAGTTCGGCCTGTACGTCGTCCCACAGCTGCTGGCCCACTTCCTTGGCGATGCCCTGGTTGACCTCGGTCAGGCGCTCGCGCATGCGATCCACCTGGGCCGCGTCCAGTTCGTTCACTTCCATGCCCTTTTCCTTCAGCTCGGCCAGGGCCCAGGCGGCCTCTTCCCGGGTATCGCGACGCTCGAAATCGCGGGAGGCCGCGGCGGCCTGCTCGAGCACCCGGCGCTCGTCGTCGGACAGCTTGTCCCAGAACTTCTTGCTCACCAGCACTATCCAGGGGCTGTAGACGTGGTTGGTCACGGTCAGGTACTTCTGCACCTCGTAGAACTTGCTGGAGAGGATGGTGTTGTAGGGGTTTTCCTGGCCGTCCACGGTGCGGGTTTCGAGCGCGGTAAACAGCTCGGAAAACGCCATGGGCACGGCGTTGGCGCCCAGCGCCTTGAAGCTGTCGAGGAAGACGTTGTTCTGCATCACCCGCAGGCGGATGCCGTCCATGTCTTCCAGGCTGGTCACCGGACGACGGCTGTTGGTCAGGTTGCGAAAGCCGTTTTCCCAGTAAACCAGGCCGACCAGCCCCTTCTCTTCCAGTTTTGCCATCACCTTCTCACCCACGGGGCCGTCGAGCACGGCGTCGGCTTCCTCGGCATTGTTGAACAGGAAGGGGGTATCCCAGATGGCCATTTCCGGCACTATGCCGACCAGGGTGGCGGTGGAGCCCACCATCATCTCCTGGGCGCCGCCCAGCAGGGCCTGCTGCATCTGCAGATCCGAGCCCAGGGTGGCGGCACCGAAGGCGCGCACCTTCATCTTGTCACCGGACAGCTTGCCCACCTCGGCGGCGAATTTCTGCACCGCCCGACCCTGGTTGGAGTCTTCGTTCAGACCATAGCCGAAACGGATCATCCGTGACTGAATGTCGGCCGCCATGGCGTTGGCGGACACCAGGCCGATCAGGCCGGACAGTACAAGTGCTTTCAGTTTCATAACACAAATCCCTATTGGTTGGTGAGGTCAGGACAGCCAGCTCAGTGGCCAGAGTACCAGCTGCGGGAACAGGATAAGCAGTGCCAGCAGCGTGAAATAGGCGACGATGAAAGGCATGACGCCCCGTACCACCGCTTCCATTTTCATGTTGCCCACGCCGGAGACCACGTTGAGCACAGTGCCCACCGGCGGGGTGATCAGTCCGATACAGCCGGACATGATGAAGATGAGACCGAAGTACACCGGGTGCACCCCGGCGGCGGCGGCCATGGGCGCCAGCACCGGCGCCAGGATCAGGATGGCGGGGGTGAGATCCATCACCATGCCGATCACCAGCAGGAACAGCACCACCAACGCCATAAACAGCATGGGGCTGCCCAGTACCGGCTCGAACAGGTCGATCAGCTGGCGCGGCAGATCCGCCAGGGTGATCATGTAGGAGGACGCCATGGCGGCACCGGCCAGGAACATCACCACGGACGTGGTCTTGGAGGCGTCGATCAGCACCTTGTATACCCCTTTCAGATCCAGCTCCCGGTACACCAGGGTGGTGATGATCAGGGCGTAGACCGCCGCCACCACCGCCGCCTCGGTGGGGGTGAAGATGCCGCCGCGCAGGCCGCCGACGATGATCACCGGCAGCAACAGGGCCCAGATGCTGCGGCGCATCACCCGGCCGCGCTCCTTCCAGCTGGCCTTTTCCTCCACCGGCAGCTCCTTGCCGCGCACTATCCAGCCCCAGGCGACGGCGATGGCCACCGCCATCATGATGCCGGGCGCGATACCCGCCAGGAACAGCTGGCTGATGGAGGTGTTGGTGGTCACCCCGTAGATGATAAAGGGCATGGACGGCGGAATGATGGGGCCGATGATGCCGCCGGAGGCGATCAGGCCGCCGCTGCTGCCGAGCGGGTAGCCCTGGCGGCGCATCATCGGCAGCAGCAGGGTGGCCAGGGCGGCGGTGTCGGCGATGGCCGAACCGCTCATGGAGGCCAGCAGCACCGAGGCGCCGATGGCCACGTAGCCCAGGCCGCCGCGCACATGACCGAAATAGACCCGGGCCAGGTCCACGATGCGGCGCGACAGGCCGCCGGCGGTCATCAGCTCGCCGGCCAGCACGAAGAAGGGCACCGCCAGCAGGGGGAAGTTGTCGAAGCCCGCCTGCACGTTCTGCGCCAGCAGCTGGGCGTCGAAGAAGTCGAGCTGGATCATCAGCGCCAGGGCGGTCAGCATCAGGGCGAAGGCGATGGGCACGCCGATGCTCATGGAGCTGAACAGAACCGCCAGGAAGATTGCGATGGACATGGGGTACTCCTTACTTGGCGGACTGGGTTGAGGCCGGCTCGCAACCGGCGGCGCGACGGCAGAACAGCTCCCGCGCCATCTCGCGCAGCAGCAGCACCGCCATGCAGGCGGCCATGGTGAAGACGGCGGCGGCGGCCAGCCCCAGGGGGTAGCCCAGCACCGGGCTGCGGCTGTCGATGCCCACCAGGATCTGGGCCCAGGCGCCCACCAGCAGGTGGTAGAGGGCCCATCCGATAAGGAGCCGGCTCAACCAGCGGCACAGTAACCTGGCCGGCGCCGGCAGCCGGTCCACCACCAGATCGAAGCGCAGGTGCTGGTTGTCGACCGTGGCCAGCACGGCGCCGATGCACACCAGCCAGACAAACAGCAGGCGGGACAACTCCTCGTAGCCGGCCAGGCCGGTGTTGAACAGATAACGCAGCACCACGTTCAGGAACACGGCACACACCATGCCGAACATGCTGACGGCCAGCATGGCCTCCGCCGCGCGGCGCAGCAGGGACACGGGTTTAGGGGACATCTCCGCCATGGCTTCTACTCCATTCCATTGCCTAGTGGGAAGTTACCAGTAACATGTTACGCGTAACCACAAAAAAGCACCAACCCCCAGGTGACGATAAAGTTAAAAAATGGGACAGGGCTCAAAAAAACGCAAATCATAAACGCTGTGCCGACAGCCGAAAATAAAACACAAGATACTGATTAAAAACAAATTACATTAAAATCTCTCTTGTTTTACCGGCATTGTCGACCGGTTCACCTGTTGTTGTCATTGTGTGTCAGCTCACATTTTTAAAAGTTACTGGTAACATGTTACCCGTAACCTGATAGAGTGTATCTCATTCACCCCAGGGCAAGATTATCAGTAGGGACAGAGGTCAACATGACTGGAGAAAGCATCATAGTGATGGGCGTCACCGCCTGCGGCAAGTCGAGCGTGGGGGCCGCCCTGGCCCGGGCGCTGGGCGCCAAGTTTATCGACGGTGACGACCTGCACCCCAGGGCCAATATCCTCAAGATGGCCGAGGGCATACCGCTCGGCGACGAGGACAGGGCGCCCTGGCTGGAGCGGATCCGCGACGCCGTGTTCAGTATCCGCCAGAAAGGCGAAACCGGGATCATCGTCTGCTCCGCACTCAAGCGCGACTATCGCGACAGCATCCGCGCCGGCAACGATCGGGTGCGCTTTCTCTTTCTCGACGGCGACTTTTCGCTGATCCTGGCCCGGCTGCGCCGGCGCAACGGCCACTTTATGCCCGAGTCCCTGCTGCAGAACCAGTTCGAGGTGCTGGAACGCCCCGGCGCCGACGAGCCCGACGTCACCTTCATCAGCATCGACGGCGACTTCGACGACGTGGTCAACCGCGCCCTCGCCGCCATCAAGGGAGAAGCCCATGTCAACTGAACTCCACTCCGTCGTCCGCCGGGTCACCAACCGCATCCTCGAGCGCAGCCGGGCGGTACGCGAAGACTACCTGGCCCGGATGCAGGCCCAGGCCGAACAGGGCAAACACAGGGCCAGCCTCAGTTGCGGCAATCTGGCCCACGCGGTGGCCGCCTGCGGCCCGGAGCAGAAACAGCGCATCCTCGACCTGACCAGCGCCAACGTCGCCATCGTCAGCGCCTACAACGACATGCTGTCGGCGCACCAGCCCTATGCCGGCTACCCGGAGCAGCTCAAGCGGGTGCTGGCGAAGCAGGGCCACAGCGCCCAGGTGGCCGGCGGCGTGCCGGCCATGTGCGACGGCGTCACCCAGGGCCAGCCAGGCATGGACATGTCGCTGTTTTCCCGCGACGTCATCGCCCAGGCCACCGCCCTGTCGCTCAGCCACAACACCTTCGACGCCACCCTGCTGCTCGGCATCTGCGACAAGATAGCCCCGGGCCAGTTGATCGGCGCCCTCAGCTTCGGCCACCTGCCCACCGCCTTCGTGCCCGCCGGCCCCATGGCCACCGGCATCAGCAACGACGAAAAGGTCAAGGTACGCCAGCAATACGCCGCCGGTGAAGTGGGCAAGGAAGCGCTGCTGGAGATGGAGTGCAACGCCTACCACTCCCCCGGCACCTGCACCTTCTACGGCACCGCCAACACCAACCAGCTGGTGTTCGAGGCCATGGGCCTGATGCTGCCCGGCTCCGCCTTCGTGCACCCGCACTCGGCCCTGCGCCGGGCGCTGACCGAACACGCCGCCCTGCGCCTCGCCGGCCAGATCCAGGGCAGCGGCCACTACCGGTCGCTTGCCGAGGTGGTGGACGAAAAGGGCCTGGTCAACGGCCTGATCGCCCTGCTCGCCTCCGGCGGCAGCACCAACCACACCCTGCACATGGTGGCGGTGGCGCGGGCCGCGGGCCTGGTGCTGAGCTGGGACGATTTCAGCGATCTCTCCGAGGTGGTGCCCCTGCTGGCCCGGGTCTACCCCAACGGCCCGGCGGACATCAACGCCTTCCAGCAGGCGGGCGGCGTGCCCCTGCTGCTGCACAAGCTGGCCGAACGCGGCCTGCTGCACCGGGACGCCACCCCCATGTTCGGCCGGCTCGAGGACTACTTCCGCCAGCCGATGCTGGCAGGGGAGCAACTGGCCTGGCAAGCGGTGCCGGAAACCCGGGATCCGGCGGTGATCCCGCCCCAGGACACGGTGTTCAGCGTCAGCGGCGGCCTGCGGGTGCTGGACGGCAACCTGGGCCGGGGGGTGATCAAGGTCAGCGCCGTGGCGCCCGAGCACCAGCTCATCACCGCCCCCGCCGCCCTGTTCAGCAGCCAGCATGCGGTTGAGCGCGCCTACCAGAACGGCGAGCTCAACCGGGATGTCATAGTAGTGGTGCACCACAACGGGCCGGGCGCCAACGGCATGCCCGAGCTGCACATGCTGATGCCCATCCTCGGCAATATCCAGAAGGCCGGCTTCAAGGTGGCCCTGGTCACCGACGGCCGCCTGTCCGGCGCCTCGGGCAAGATCCCGGCGGCCATCCATATCACCCCGGAAGCCGCCAAGGGCGGCCCCCTGGGCCGGCTGCGCGACGGTGATATCATCACCCTGGACGCCGCCAGCGGCCGGCTGTTCACCGAGGCCGCGCTCGAGCAGCGCAGCCCGCTGCAACCGGACTTGACCGGCGAGCAGAGCGGCCTGGGCCGCGAGCTGTTCGCCCTGTTCCGCCGCCAGGTTTCCAGTGCGGAAACCGGCGCCTCTATCTTTTATCAGGAGTAACCCATGAGCTGGACCCTATCCCCCGCCGACGTCTTTTCCGCCTCCCCCGTGGTTCCGGTGATGGTGGTGGAAGACGCCGCCGATGCCGTGCCCCTGGCCAAGGCCCTGGCTGCCGGCGGCATCACGGTGTTTGAAGTGACCCTGCGCTCGGCCGCGGCGCTGGACGCCATCCGCGCCATCGCCCGCGAGCTGCCCGAGGCCCTGGTGGGCGCCGGCACCGTGCTCAACGTGGAGCAATACGACGCCGCCGTGGCCGCCGGCGCCAAATTCGTGATCACCCCCGGCTTCACCCCGGCCCTGCTCAAGCACGCCAAGGCCGGCCCGGTGCCGCTGATGCCCGGCATCGCCACCCCCTCCGAGGCCATGCAGGCACTGGAGCTGGGCTACACCCACCTCAAGTTCTTCCCGGCGGAAATCAACGGCGGCGCCAAGGCGCTGAAGGCCCTGGCCGGCCCCCTGCCCCAACTGCGCTTCTGCCCCACCGGCGGTGTCAGCGCCGCCAATGCCAGGGACTACCTGGCGGTGAAGTCGGTGATGACGGTGGGCGGCTCCTGGATGCTGCCGGCGGAGCTGGTCGCCGCCAAGGACTGGGACGGCATCACCCACCTGGCCGCGGACGCGGTGGCGGCGGTAAAAGGCTGAAAGCCGGAAGTACATCGCTTGTAGGGTCGAATTTATTCGACCGAATCATAGCGGCGCTGCGGGAATGGCCCATTGAAATGGGCCCTACGGCACTGGAAGCTAAATGACGTTAAAAGCCGCTTCGGGTTGGAAGCGGCTTTTTGGTTTGTTGACAAGGTCTATCGTCTGTCTGCTCGCCAGACATTTTCCTTCCGTTGCCATTGTTCAAGGCTCGTCACCTCCGCGAAGGCGGAGGTCTATGGCAGTAACACTGGACTCCCGCCTTCGCGGGAGTGACCACAGAGTAGCTCCACGCTTTATCAGCAGTCTGTTTTTTCCTCCAGCTTCCAGCTTCCGGCTTCACAGGCTTTCTCCCAGCTTCAGTTCGAAGCCCAGATCCAGGGTGCGCTCACCGATGGGCTCGCCGCGCAGCCGGGCCAGCAGCCGCTCGGCGGCAACCAGCCCCATGGCCTTGCGCGGGGTGATCACGCTGGCCAGCCTGGGCACTATCGCCTGGCCGATATCGTGGCCGTGGAAGCCGGCCACGCCGATCCGCCCCGGCACCGCCATGCCCCGGCGCTGGCACTCGAAGATGGCGCCCACCGCCAGATCGTCGTTGGTGCAGAAGATGCCGTCCAGCTCCGGGTATTTGTCCAGTGCCTCGGCCAGCAGATCCGCCCCCAGGGAATAGGAAGAGGCACGTTCGGTCAGCAGCGAGCGCGGCATCAGGCCGTGCAGCTGCATGGCGGCGGCGTAGCCCTGTTGGCGCTGCAGGGTGCGCACGTCCTGGCGGGCGCCGAGGTAGACGATATGGCGATAACCACGAGCTATCATCGCCTCCACCATGGCCCGGGCGGCGGCGATGTTGTCGATACCCACCGCCTGCTCGATGCAGGAAGAGCACACATCCATGATCTCCACCACCGGCACCCCGGCGGTCTGGATCATCTTGAGGGTACGGGCGGTATGGTAGCTCTCGGACAGGATAAGGCCGTCCACGTTGTAGGACAGCAGCGAGGCGATGCGCTCCTCCTCCACCTTGGCGCTGTAGCCGTAGTGGGCCAGCATGGTCTGATAGCCGGCCGCCTCGGTCACCTGCTCGATGCCGCGCAGCACCTCGGCGAACACCTGGTTGGTCAGCGAGGGCAGCAGCACGCCGATGGCGTGGCTCTTGGCGTTGGAAAGGATGTCCGGTGCCCGGTTGCGGATATAACCGAGCTCGTCCAGGGCCTGGGCTATCTTCTCGCCGGCGGCGGCGGACACCTGGGCCGGATCCTTGAGGTAGCGGCTGACCGTCATCTTGGTCACCCCGACCCGGTCGGCCACGTCCTGCAGTGTGGGTCTTTTCTTCTTGGTCATATAAATGCAAAAAGCCTGTGATGTTACAGGTAACATAACAGGCTTTGCGTGGGGAAGGAAGCTAGAAGCTAGAAGCTAGAAGCTAGAAGCTAGAAGCTAGCAGTTTATTCTTCCCGCTTCCGGCTTCAAGCTTCCGGCTCCCTCAGGCCCAGTCTTTCAGCTGGGCCAGCAGGCTGCGGGTCGAGGCATCCAGGCTGCTGGTATCGCCGTCGCCGGTGATGCAGGGCAGCAGCACGCTGGCCTGCTTCTTGCCGAGCTCCACGCCCCACTGATCGAAGCTGAAGATATTCCAGATCGCGCCCTGCACGAAGATCTTGTGTTCGTAGAGGGCGATCAGCGCCCCCAGGGTGTGGGGCGTTACCTTGGGCAGCAGCAGGGTGTTGGAAGGCGAATTGCCCTTGTGCACCTTGAAGGGGATCAGCTCCGGCTGCTCGCCCTGCGCGCGCAGCTCCTGCTCGGACTGGCCGAAGGCCAGGGCCCGGCTCTGGGCCAGGCAGTTGGCGATAAGCTTGGCATGGTGATCGCCCAGGGGGTAATGGCTCTGGGCCGGCATGATGAAGTCCGCCGGGATCAGGTGGGTGCCCTGGTGCAGCAGCTGGTAGAAGGAGTGCTGGCCGTTGGTGCCCGGCTCCCCCCAGACGATGGGCGAGGTGTGATAGCCGACCGGTTGGCCGTTGCGATCCACCGACTTGCCGTTGGACTCCATCACCGCCTGCTGCAGGTAGGCGGGCAGCCGGTGCAGGCACTGGTCGTAGGGCAGTATCGCCTCGGAAGGGGCGTTGAGGAAGTTGCGGTACCAGATGCCGAGCAGCCCCAGCAGCACCGGCATGTTGGCCTCCAGCGGCGCCGTCTTAAAGTGTTGATCCATCTCCCAGGCGCCGGACAACAGCTGCTCGAAACCCTCGAAGCCGATGGCCAGGGCTACCGGCAGGCCGATGGCGGACCACAGGGAGAAGCGGCCGCCCACCCATTCCCAGAAGGCGAACATGTTGGCGGTGTCGATGCCGAACTCGGCCACCTTGGCGGCATTGGTGGACAAGGCCACGAAGTGCTTGGCGGTGGCGGAGGTGTCCCCGGCCGCCGCCAGCAGCCATTCCCGGGCGCTGAAGGCGTTGGTCATGGTCTCCTGGGTGGTGAAGGTCTTGGAGGCGACGATAAACAGGGTGGTGGCCGGGTCCAGCCCTCGCAGGGTCTGGGCCAGATGGGCGCCATCCACGTTGGACACGAAGTGCAGCCGCAGCTCGCCATGGTAGGGCTTGAGCGCCTCGCTCACCATGTAGGGGCCGAGATCCGAGCCGCCGATGCCGATGTTGACCACGTCACGAATGGGCCGGCCGTCGAAACCGGTCCAGCCGCCGCCGCGCACCGCGGCGCAGAACGCCTTCATCTGCGCCAGCACCGCCCGCACCTGGGGCATGACGTCGGTGCCGTCGGCCAGGGGCATGGGCTCCTCGGCCCGGTTGCGCAGCGCCATGTGGAATACCGCCCGGTTTTCGGTGCGGTTGATGGTCTCGCCGGCGAACAGCGCCTTGATGTTGTCGCGCAGCCCGGTCTCCTCGGCCAGGGCCAGCAGGGCGCCCAGCACCTTATCGTCGATCAGGTTCTTGGAAAAATCGAGTTTGAGGCACTGTGCCAGCTCCAGGCTGTAGCGGCGCGCCCGCTCCGGATCCTCGGCGAACAGGGTGGAAAGGGTGCGCTCGGTTTGCGCCAGCTCGCCAAGCTGCTGCCAGGCCCGGGTATCGAGGGGGTTCACTGAGTTCATAGCATTACCTGCGGAAAGTGGAGTCATAAAGTTAGAAGAAGCAAAGCGGTTACCCAAACCGGCGGCGCTGCACTGTCGGCATGGGTAACGGCTCGGTGCTCGGCCCGAAGGCTGAATCGAGTCAGCTACAATAAAAAGCAAAGCGCCAGATTGCAATTGCCTTGCGTCGATTACTTGCTTCGACACGCAAAAAAAGAGAAATAGGGATAGTGCCACCGTTCAAATCAGGTTGCCTGAACGCAAAAAGGGAGCCGAAGCTCCCTTTTGGTGTCAGACGGTACCGTCGCCTTACTGGTTGACGAACTCGACGCCTTTCTCGATGTCGCCGCGCAGGGTTTCCAGCATGCCATCCATCGCGGCCTGCTCGTAAGCGCTGACCGCGCCGTAGGGCAGCACCTTCTCCACGCCGTTCTTGCCAAGCAGCACCGGCTGGGCGAAGAACTGGGCGTGCTCGCTGCCGCCGTCCACATAGGTGCATTCCACCACGTTGGCTTCACCCTGCATGGCCTTGACCAGGGACAGGGCGAAACGGCAGGCAGCCTGGCCCATGGACAGGGTGGCGGAACCGCCACCGGCCTTGGCTTCCACCACTTCGGTACCGGCGTTCTGGATGCGGTAGGTCAGCTTTTCGATTTCCTCGTCGGAGAAGGACACGCCTTCCACCTGGGACAGCAGCGGCAGTATGGTCACGCCGCTGTGGCCGCCGATCACCGGCACCTTGACCTGGGTCACGTCCAGGCCCTTGGCTTCGGCCACGAAGGTTTCGGCCCGGATCACGTCCAGGGTGGTGATGCCGAACAGCTTGTTCTTGTCGTACACGCCGGCCTTCTTCAGCACTTCGGCGGCGATCGGCACAGTGGTGTTCACCGGGTTGGTGATGATGCCGATGCAGGCCTGGGGACAGGCGGCGGCGGCTTTTTCGATCAGGTTCTTGACGATACCGGCGTTCACGTTGAACAGGTCGGCCCTGTCCATGCCCGGCTTGCGGGCCACACCGGCGGAGATCAGCACGATGTCGGCGCCTTCCAGGGCGGGAGAGGGATCCTCGCCGCTGAAGCCCACCACCTTCACCGGGGTGGGGATGTGGCTCAGATCGGCGGCAACGCCGGGAGTCACGGGGGCGATATCGTACAGGCTTAAATCAGAACCGGCGGGCAGGTGGTTTTTCAACAGCAGGGCCAGAGCTTGACCGATACCACCGGCGGCTCCGAGTACGGCAACTTTCATAGCTGAACTCCGTTTATTATTGAGTAGTTATACGTTTCCTTGGGCCTTAGCAACATAGCGAAAGCGCCGGGGAAAGACAATGCCCGGGGGGCACCGAAATCCGGTTCTGTGAACCAGGCCGGCTCACCCCTGGGCCTGGAACACCAGCGCCCGCTTTTCCAGCCGCCGGAACAGCCAGGTGAGCAGACCGTTCAGTCCCAGGTAGATGGCCCCGGCCAGGCCGAACACCGTCAGGGTGTCGTAGGTCTGGCCGTTGAGCCGCTGGGCCAGGCCCATGATGTCCATGATGGTGATGGTACTGGCCAGGGAGCTGCCCTTGAGCACCAGCACCACCTCGTTGGAGTAGGCCGGTATCACCCGCCGGCCGGCATGGCGTAGCTTGACGCTGAGCGTCTGCCAGGCGTTCATGCCGAGCGCCTGGCAGGCCAGGGTTTCGCCCTTGGGCACGGCATCCAGCGCGCCCTTGAACAGCCGGCAGGTGTAGGCGCCGGCGTTCATGCCGAGCGCCAGTATGGCACAGAACATCGGCTCGCGCAGATAGCTCCAGGCCCAGCTGTTTTTCACCCAGTCGAACTGGGCCGGGCCGTAGTACACCAAAAAGATCTGCACCAGCAGCGGGGTGCCGGTCAGCAGCAACAGGTAGCCTTCCGCCAGTTGCGCCAGCAGGGGTACCCTGCGATCCAGGATCCAGGTCAGCCCCAGGGCGATCACCAGTCCCAGCAGCAGGCCGCAAAAGGTGATGATCAAGGTGATCTCCACCCCCTGCAGCAGCACGGGCAGATAGTCGAGCCACTTAGTCATAGCGGGTTACCCTCCCCTGCAGGCGTTTCAGCCCCTGCTGGCTGAGCACGGTGATCGCCAGGTAAATCAGGGCGGCGATGCCGTACCAGGTGAACGGCTGGTAGGTGCTGGCCGCCACCGACTTGGCCTGGTACATAAGATCGTGCACCCCGATCAGCGACACCAGGGCGGTGTCCTTCAGCAGGATCAGCCACTGGTTGCCCAGCCCCGGCAGGGCGTGGCGCCAGGTCTGGGGCAGCACGATACGAAAGAAGGTGTAAAGCGGCGGCAGCCCCAGCGCCTGGGCCGCCTGGCGTTGCCCCCGGGGCACGGCGTTCAGGGCCCCGCGCAGGGTCTGGGCGGCATAGGCGGCGAACAGCAGCGACAGCGCCGTTACCCCGCACCAGAAGGGGCTGAACTCCAGGTACCGGCCGGTGAGCAGGAACAACAGGTGGGTGGAGCCGAAATAGATGAAGAACACCACCAGTATCTCGGGCAGGCCGCGCAGCACTGTGGTGAACGCGGATGCCGGCCAGCGCAGCAACGCCGACCGGCTCATCTCGGCCCCGCACAACAGTACGGCCAGCACCAGGCCGGCCGCCAGGGACACCAATGCCAGCCCCAGGGTCATCAGGGCGGCATTAAACAGATGGGTCATCATCTCAGTGCGGGAAGTACTTTTGGTAGAGGCTCTCGTAGGTACCGTTGGCCTTGAGCTCGGCCAGGCCCTGGTTCAGCTTGTCGAGCAGCTCCTGGTTGCCCTTGGTCACGGCGATGCCGAAACCGGTGCCGAAGTAGTTCTCGTCGGTGATCAGGTCACCCACCACCTCGTAGCCCTCGGTCTTGCCCAGCCACTCGCCCACCACGGCGGTATCGGCGAACACCGCTTCCAGCCGGCCGTTGGTCATGTCCAGCAGCGCGTCCTGCACGCTCTGGTAGGGCCGGGACTTGAGCCCCTCGCCTTCCAGCTTGTCCTGGATGTATTTCTGGTGGGAGGTGCCGTTCTGCACGCCCACGGTCTGGCTCAACAGCTCGTCCAGGCTGTCGAACTTGCCTTGCGGCGCTACGAACACTGCGGAGTTTTCGTAGTAGATGTCACTG
This sequence comes from Zobellella denitrificans, assembly GCF_002407485.1. NCBI lineage: Bacteria > Pseudomonadati > Pseudomonadota > Gammaproteobacteria > Aeromonadales > Aeromonadaceae > Zobellella > Zobellella denitrificans. Next base: position 3,408,356 of record NZ_CP012621.1, read on the forward strand.
AAGTCCACCTCCTGGGCCCGCTCCGGGGTCACGTCCATGGCGGCGATGGCGGCATGGTAACGACGGAACTTGAGGCTGGGGATCAGGCTGTCGAAGGCCTGGTTGTGGAAGCTGCACTCAAGCTCGGCCACGGCGCACAGGGCCTTGGCCAGATCGATGTCGAAGCCCTGCATTTCGTTGTTTTCGTCCACGAACTCGAACGGCGGATAGGCGGCGTTGGTCACGAACTTCACTTCTTCCGCCTGGGCGGCGGTGGCGCCAAGGGAAGCCAGCAGAGCCAGGGACAACAGGGATTTTTTCATGGTCACGTCCTTAATCACAATCAGTGGGTCAGAAATTCCGCCAGACGCCTGGTCTGGGGATGGTCGAGCAGGGAGGCATCACCGTATTCCACCAGCCGCCCCTGCTCCAGGTAGGCCACCCGGGTCGCCACCCGGCGGGCGAAGCCGACTTCATGGGTGACGATCACCTGGGTAATGCCGGTTTTTCCCAGTTGCAGGATGATCTCCGCCACCTCCTTGGTGATCTCCGGATCCAGTGCCGCCGTGGGTTCGTCAAACAGCAGCACCTCGGGATTCATCATCAGGGCGCGGGCGATGGCCACCCGCTGCTGCTGGCCGCCGGACAGGGAGCCGGGCCAGGCCTGGCGCTTGTCGGCCAGCTTGAGCTGGCCCAGCAGCTCGCCCACCTTGTCCCGGGCCCTGGCCTTGTCCATGCCCAGCACCTTGAGCGGGGCCTCCAGCAGGTTCTGCTCCACCGTCAGGTGCGGCCACAGATGGTACTGCTGGAACACCATGCCCACCTTGCAGCGCAGCGCTTGCGCCCGCTTCTGCAGCTTGCCCGGGTGGGGATCGGGAAAGGAAAACTGCTCACCCGCTATGGTCAGGGTGCCGGCATCCGGAATATCCAGCAGGTTCAGCAGCCGCAGCAGAGAACTTTTTCCTGCTCCGCTGGGCCCGAGCAGAACCAACGTCTCTCCGGCATCGCATTTAAGCGAAACCTGGCTTAGAATTTCCTGACCAGCCCAGGACTTGCAAATGCCGCTGAATTCAATGCCCATGCGCTATGTTCACATCCTCTGTCAGAGTGTTCGGCTGATTTTATTTTACATTACTGTTAATGCAAGCTGATTTTGCATCTTTATGCAAAATAAATGACTATTCCTTGATAAAAACCCGCCACGGATAGACAATATGTCCCATTCAACCACCCTCAGTCGACTGCAAAAGATGAACGAAAAGCAAGAACAACTGATCAAGGCCTTCAAGGCCCTGCTCAAGGAAGAGCGCTTCGGCTCCCAGGCGGAAATCGTGAGCGCACTGCAGGATCTGGGATTCGACAATATCAACCAGTCCAAGGTGTCCCGCATGCTCAGCAAGTTCGGAGCCGTGCGCACCCGCAACGCCAAGATGGAAATGGTGTATTGCCTGCCGGTCGAACTCGGGGTTCCCACCTCCAGCAGCCAGCTGAAGAACCTGGTGCTGGACGTGGATCACAACAGCGCCCTTATCGTGATCCACACCAGCCCCGGCGCGGCCCAGCTGATCGCCCGCATGCTCGACTCCCTGGGCAAGGCGGAAGGCATTCTCGGCACCATCGCCGGCGACGACACCATCTTCATCACCCCCACCAAGGACACTCCGATAGAAACCCTGTTCCAGAGTGTACTGGACCTGTTCGAACAATACGTCTGACGCCTGCGGCGAGCTGGAAGCTGGAAGCCTGACTCTTGGTCACAAGTCCGACTGTCTGATTTGACGCAGATAAGAGGCAACAGGGCCACCTCCGCCGACACGCTGTGAATACATCCCTGTACGCTCGCACCTGCCATCCCTGGCAGGTGACGGTCGGCGGAGGCCATCCCTGTTGCCTCTTTCCAGCCCCGGCGCCGCCTGAAGGTGGTGCCAACAGGAGGCTGCGATAGAGAGGACAAAGGGCTCAGCTCCGCCGGCCCTCCGCGCCAGGGAGGGCGCGGCGGAGCCCCCAGGGAGGGGTTTATGGCGTGCCGGAGGAGCTGTGCGCTTTGGCCGATGTTTTGTCTGATCGAAAGTCAATAGAAACTTGTGACCAAGAGCCAGGCTGGAAGCTGGAAGCTGGAAGCTGGAAGCTGGAAGCTGGAAGCTGGAAGCTGGAAGCTGGAAGCTGGAAGCTGGAAGTAAATGATAAGGGCTGCGGACTCCTTGCCAAAGGTCAGCAGCCTTTTTAGTTGGTTGATTCCTTCACGGCATCAACCAACGGCTCGAGCGGCTTAACGCTGATGGCTTAGCACTTCCAACTGCCAGTGGCCGCTTACTCCCCTTGCCTTTCCAGCCACTCTTGCGACGGGGCGAAAAACGCCGAGCCGGTTTCGGCCTGGGTGAACAGCATCAGGTGATCGAAGTGCCCCGCCCCGTCGGCCTGGAACATGCTGTCCAGCATACGGGTAAAGTGCAGCGGGGTGTTACAGCAGGAAATGAACACCAGGCCCTGCTCGGCGGCCGAGCCCCAGGGCATGCTCTGGCGCAGAATCTCCATGCTGTTGCCCGCCCCGTCCTTCAGGCTGGTGCGCTTGGTATGGGCGGTGAGCGGCTTCTTGTCCGAGTCGTACTCGATGTTCTCGACCTTGGTGCGCCCGTACACATCTTCTTGGGACTGCACCGACAATCGCTGCCACTTGGCCATATTGTGCCGGTAGTGCTGCACATGGACATAGCTGCCGCCGGCGAAGGGACCCTCGGCTACCAGCGCCACCTCGGCCCTGTGCTCGCCCTGGGGGTTTTCGGTGCCATCGACAAAGCCGGTAAAATCGCGGCTGTCCAGGTAGCGGAAGCCCTGGCGCTCGTACTTGAGCTCCGCCTTGTCGGCCAGCAGGGCCATCAATCGCTGCACGGCGATATGGAGCACGTCCAGCCGATCGGCGCGCGATTGAAAGAAGAGATCGAAGGGCGTTTCGGGCGCGACCCGCTTGCCTTCCTGCTGGGCCGGGAAGGGCGCCAGCTCGCTCGGACGGGCCCGGGGATAGAGCCCGTCCCAGGCCCTGTCACCCACCGCCACCAGACCGGAGAAATGGGCATCCGGATAGCCCTGGGCCAGTTCGCGCCACAGGGCCGGCACCTCGGCCAGGGCGGCGCGCACCGCCGGCTGACACCCGGGCAGGATGTCGAACATCAGGTAATAAGCGTGAAGATTGGGTTCGGCGCAAACGCCGGCTTGTGCTGTCATCGCCTGCTCTCTCGGTGATTGGTCATGGCCCAGTATAACCGGAAAAACAGGGACTTGGGACTCGGGGAACCCAGTCCCGAGTCCCTGATCCCAAATCCCCGTTTCTAGGCCACGGCGCGCTGGCCCTGCTGGCTGTCGGGAAAAAAGGTCAGGGCATGGGGCACCACGCTCACGCTGACCTGGCTCACCGCCGGCAGGGGTTCGTTGATGCTCACCTCCAGCTGCAGCCCCTGACAATCCACCAGGCAGCGGGTGTAGGCACCGAGGAACTGCTGCTCCAGCACCCGGCCATTGCCCTGCTCGGTGAGCGACAGCTGGATCTGACGGGGCCGCAGCAGCAACTGGCCGTGAGTACCGAGCCCGGCGTTGAGTGCCGCCTGGCTGGTGATGGGCCCCATGGCGGTCATCAGGGTACGGCTGTCGAGCACGGTGGCGGGCACATAGTTGGCCTGCCCCAGGAAATCGGCCACGAACCGGCTCTGGGGATGCTGATACAGGGCCTGGGGCCGCCCCACCTGCTCGATATGGCCGGCGCGGAACAGGGCCAGCTGGTCGGAAAAGGCGAAGGCCTCTTCCTTGCTGTGGGTCACGAAGATGGCGCTGATCCCCTGCCCCTTGAGCAGGGAGCGGATCTCGCCGATAAGGCGCATCCGCACCTGGGTATCGATATTGGAGAAGGGCTCGTCCAGCAGCATCAGACCGGGCTGGCAGATCAGCGCCCGGGCGATGGCCACCCGCTGCTGCTGGCCGCCGGAGAGCTGGTGCGGATAGCGTTCGCCCAGCTCCGCCAGGTTGACCAGCTCCAGCGCCTCCGCCACCCGGGCCTTGATGCGCGCCTTGTTTCTTTCCTTGCTCTGCAGGCCGAAAGCCACGTTACTGGCCACGTTCAGGTGCGGGAACAGGGCGTAGTCCTGGAAGATCATGCCGATATTGCGCTCTTCCGGCACCACCGCCACGCCCGCCCCGTTCATCTGCCGGCCATGGATATGGATCTCTCCCCGGGTCACCGGCAGCAGCCCGGCCACCGCCTTCAGCAGGGTGGTCTTGCCGCAGCCGCTGGCCCCCAGCAGGCACATGATCTCGTTCTCGGCCACCGACAGGGAGAGGTTATCCAGTATGGGTTTGCCGTTGTAGCTACAGCGAATGCCGTTTACATCCAATGCCGCCATCAGTGATGCTGCTCCAATGATCGGTTCAAGAAAATCAGCGGGACCAGGCCTACCAGCACTATCACAATGGCGGGCAGGGCCCCCCGTTCAAGCTGCTCGTCGGACACGAACTGATATACGTAGGTCGCCAGCGTCTGGAAATTGAAGGGCCGCAGCAACAGCGCCGCCGGCAATTCCTTCATGCACTCGATAAACACCAGCAGGGCACCGGCCAGCATGCCCTTGCGGATCAGCGGCATGTGCACCTTCATGATCATGGCGCCGGGGCCGTAGCCCATGGTCTGGGTCACCATGTCGAGGGAAGGCGACACCTTGTTGATGCTGCTTTCCACCGCGCCCACCGCCATGGCGCCGAAACGCACCAGGTAGCCGAAGGCGATGGCGGTCATGGTGCCGGTCAGCACCAGACCGGGCTCGGAGAGCCCCAGCCAGAGGGCCAGGTCGTTGATGGCGAAATCGAGGGTGGTCAGCGGCACCAGCACACCGATGGCCAGCACGGTGCCGGGCAGGGCGTAGCCCATGGAGGCCAGCCGCATCGGCAGCACCGTATAGGTCTTGCCCTTCAGGCGATGGGTCATGCCCAGCAGCAGCGCCATCATCAGCGCAATGGTCGCCACCAGGCCCGACAGCAGCAGGCTGTTGATGCTGTATTCGAAGAAGCGGGCGTTCCAGGCCTGGTCGAAATACTGCGCCGCATGGTAACAGAGGATCACGAAGGGCAGCAGGAAACCGAGCAGCACCAGCCCCCAGCAGAACAGCAGGGCCGCCAGCCGGGGGAAGCCGGTCAGTCGGTAGCCGGTTTCCTGCTCGTGCTCCATGGTTTTCTGGAACACCTGCTGGCGCTTGCGGCTCACTCGCTCCAGGCTGAGCAGTACCATCACCACCAGCAGCATCATGGCCGCTATCTTGGCGGCGGCATTGAGGCTGCCATAGCCCAGCCAGGTGTCGTACACCGCCGTGGTCAGGGTGTTGACCGCAAAGAAGTGCACGGTGCCAAAGTCGGCCAGGGTTTCCATCGCCACCAGCGACAACCCCACGGCGATGGAGGGACGCGCCAGGGGCAGACTGACCCGTTTGAAACTCTGCCAGGGGGTGCAGCCCAGCAGCCGGCTGGACTGGATCAGGCTGGTGGATTGTTCAAGGAAGGCGGTGCGAGCCAGCAGGTAGACATAGGGGTAGAGCACCAGCCCCAGCACCAGGGCGGCGCCGCCCAGGCTGCGGATGGGCGGAAAATAATAATCGGCGGCGGATTGCCAGCCGAACCAGGCGCGCAGGCTCTGCTGTACCGGGCCGGAGAAATCGAGCAGGTCGGTATAAACGAAGGCGACGATATAGGAGGGCATGGCCAGGGGCAGGATCAGCGCCCATTGCAGCCAGCGTTTGCCGGGCAGTTCGCACATGGCCATCAGCCAGGCGGCGGGAACCCCGCAGAGCAGGCTGAAGCCCAGTACCAGCAGCACCAGCCAGAAGGTATTGTTGATATAAACGGGCAGCACGGTGCGCCACAGGTGCCGGAAGATATCCTCCGCGGGCAACAGTGCTTCCACGATCAACGCCAAAATAGGCAAGGTCAGCAGCAGGGCCATGGCCCAACTGCCGACCGTCCAACCAAGTCTTTTCATCTACCACTCAAAACAGGGGAACGGGCCCCCGTCTTTTTACAGATCGTATTGGACTTCGTCCATCAATTGGATGGCTTCTTTCGCATGTTTTGCGACGTCGGTCAGCGGCAGTTCGTCCGCCTTGAACTCACCCCAGCTCTTCACCAGCTCGGAAGGCTCCACGCCCGGCTTTACCGGATGCTCATGGTTGGCGGAGGCGTACAGGTGCTGGGCCTGATCCCCGGCCAGGTATTCCATCAGCTTGACCGCCGCATCCTTGTTCTTGGCATGCTTGGTCAGGGCCACGGCGGAGATATTCACGTGGGTGCCGCGATCGGCCTGGTTGGGGAAATTGACCACGGCGGCCTCGGCCCAGTCACGCTGGGTGTCGTCGTTGAGCATGGCGCCGTAGTAGTAGCTGTTGCCCAGGGCATAGTCGCACACGCCGTCACGGATGGCCTTGACCTGATCCCGGTCGCCACCCTGGGGTTTCTGCGCCAGGTTGGCCTTGAGGCCCTCGAGCCACTGCTTGGTGTATTCGGTGCCGTGCTCGGCGATCATGGAGGCGGTCAGGCCGATGTTGTAGGCGTGCTTGCCGCTGCGGGTACAGACCTTGCCCTTGTACTTGGGATCGGCCAGCTCTTCATAGGTGATGTCGGTCTTGCCCACGCGCTCGGCGGAGCTGTAGACCACGCGGGCACGGGTGGTCAGGGCGAACCACTTGCCATCCGGATCCCGGTACTGGGCCGGAATGTTCTGCTCCAGCACCTCGCTCTGTACCGATTGGGTCAGGTCCTTGTCCACCACCTCCATCAGGCGGCTGATGTCCACGGTCAGCACCAGGTCCGCCGGCGACAGGCGACCTTCCCGCTCCAGGCGCTCACCCAGACCGTCGGGGATGTTGACCAGGTTGACCTTGATACCGGTTTCCTTGGTGAACTCGTCGACGATGGGCTTGATCAGGAAGTCCTGACGGTTGGAGTAGACGTTGACTTCTTCGGCAAAGGCCTGGGCGGTAAAGCTGGATACCAGCAGGGCGGCGGCAGACAGGAACAACTTGTTTGACATCATCCAGATTCCATTTGGTTGAGTGAGAATAATTAACGTTCAGCAGTATAACCGGGTCCGCATGGGAATCAACACTCAAACCACATCTAAATAATAAAAATTTTCATCTGCAATAAGGTTCTCCATCAGTGCCGATTTTTCCTTGCGCCAGATCAAAGCCGCACAACAAAAAAGGGAGACCCAGGGGTCTCCCAAAACCAGGCTCGGCAGCCTCGTCAAGTCGTTGAAAATCAGTTCTGCTTCACGGTCACGAACTCGGGGTAGGCATCGATGCCGCAGTCGATCATGTCCATGCCGGACATCTCTTCCTCTTCGGTCACGCGGATACCCATCACCTGCTTGAGCACATACCACACCAGCAGGCTGGCGCAGAATACCCAGGCACCGATAACCACTATGCCGACCATCTGGGCCCACAGGGAGGCGTCCTCGTTGGCCACCGGCACCAGCAGCAGGCCGAAGATGCCGCACACGCCGTGCACCGAGATGGCACCCACGGGGTCGTCGATACGCAGCTTGTCCAGGCTGACGATGGCATAGACCACCAGCACGCCGGCCAGCAGGCCGATACAGGCCGCCCACAGGTGGCCGGGAGACAGCGGGTCGGCGGTAATGGCCACCAGGCCGGCCAGGGCGCCGTTGAGGATCATGGTCAGATCCGCCTTGCCCCAGGTCATCTTGGTGACGAAGAGGGCGCCGATGGCACCGGCGGCGGCGGCGGCATTGGTGTTGACGAAGATCTTGGCCACGGCGGTGGCGTTTTCCACGTCGGACACCAGCAACTGGGAACCGCCGTTGAAGCCGAACCAGCCCATCCACAGGATAAAGGTACCCAGGGTCGCCAGCGGCATGTTGGAACCGGGGATGGGATGGATCTCGCCGTTCTTGCCGTATTTGCCTTTACGGGCACCCAGCAGCAGCACCCCGGCCAGGGCGGCGGCGGCACCGGCCATGTGCACTATGCCGGAGCCGGCGAAGTCGGTGAAGCCCCATTCGGACAGGAAGCCGCCACCCCAGGTCCAGTAACCTTCCAGCGGGTAGATAAAGCCGGTCAGTACCACGCAGAAGGCGAGGAAGGCCCACAGCTTCATGCGCTCGGCCACGGCACCGGAGACGATGGACATGGCGGTGGCCACGAACACCACCTGGAAGAAGAAATCGGATTCCAGGGCATGGTCGGCATCGGCGTCGGCGGAGCCGATCAGGCCGCCCAGGCTCGGCAGCCAGCCACCTTCGGCGTTGTCCACGTACATGATGTGGTAGCCCACCAGCAGGTACATGGTACAGGCGATGGCGAACAGCAGTATGTTCTTGGTCAGGATTTCGGTGGTGTTCTTGGCCCGGACCAGGCCCGCCTCCAGCATGGCGAAGCCCGCCGCCATCCACATCACCAGCACGCCGGACATCAGGAAATAAAAGGTGTCCAGGGCAAACTTCATTTCGGTCAATGCATCCATCATGCGTTCCCTCGCTTAAATCGCTTCTACATCGCGCTCGCCGGTGCGGATCCGCACGGTTTGCAGCAGGTCAAATACAAAAATCTTGCCGTCGCCGATCTTGCCGGTGTAGGCGGTTTCCGAGATGGCCTCGATCACCCGCTCCACCTGATCGGACTGGGTCGCGATTTCCAGCTTGATCTTGGGCAGGAAATCCACGGTATACTCGGCGCCCCGGTAAAGCTCGGTGTGCCCTTTCTGGCGGCCAAATCCCTTTACTTCCGACACCGTCATGCCGTCGATGCCCACTTCAGCCAGGGCCGAACGTACGTCATCGAGTTTGAACGGTTTGATAATGGCGCAGATCATCTTCATGGCTAGCTCCGTGTTGTAAGCCTGTGACCCTTAGCTATAAACAATCTCTGTGCCAACTTTTTTATTTGTTGTTTTTCATATAGTTACAATATGAAGACTGGTCCCGACCAGGGGCTGAATGTTATCTTGGTGCAGGCTTGAACAGGAAGGCACCAAAATGGTGCGTTGGAGAAAGGCATGTTGGAAATATCGGCCCGGGTGCATATCCCCGAGCGCGAGCTGGAGTTCCTGACCATGAGGGCCGGCGGCCCCGGCGGCCAGCACGTGAATAAAACCGACTCGGCGGTACAGCTGCGCTTCGACTATGCCAATAGTCCAAGTTTGCCCGACAGTTACAAGCAGGCGCTGGCGGCGATGAAGGATCACCGCATACTGTCGTCGGGCTGGATACTGATCCGCTGCGATACCGATCGCAGCCAGCTAATGAACAAGGAAACCGCCAAAGCCGCCCTGGTGGCGCTGTTGCAGCAGGCGGGCCGCCCCATCAAGGTGCGCCGGGCCACCAAACCGGGCAAGGCCGCCAGGGCCCGGCGGGTGGACAGCAAGACCCACAGGGGAAAAATCAAGAGCGGCAGGGGGAAGATCAAGCTTTAATAAACGCCCGCCACTGGATGAGCACCCGAGCCAGATCGTCCAGGCCGCAGCCGGCGAACAGCTCGTCGTCGTAGTAAGCCATGCCCTCTTCCAGTTCATCGTTGGCGAAGGCCAGGGTATGGGCGGCGAGTTCGGCCTCGTCCCGACCAAGAAACAAGCTGAACTCGGCATAGACTTTCCTGAACTCCTCCCGCCGGCCGCCTTCCAGCTCATGGATCATCCCGAGCAGCGCCTCGGCCTCGGCCGGAGTCACCTCGTCGGTCAACCACTGGCCGAAGGCCTCGTGGCCCATGGAAAAACGCGCCCGGCAGGTCCCGTTCAGATCCCGGAAAAATTCAAAGTCCATAACCACCTCATCAGTCATCAGGGACCGGATTCTACTCCCTCACGCCGGTTCGCGACAGCCACCCGGAAAAAAGCCAAGCGCCCCCGGAGCGCAGGCGGCTCGCCTGCCTTCCCGCGCTGCGGGAACCTCCATATCTGAAAGCAACACCTTGGCCACGGGTACAACGCCCATGCGGACGGGCCGCTCGTGCTCCAATATGATGCAGCATTCGAGTGGGTCTGAAAGAAAAAACCGGGCGCACCAAAAAGCCAGCCCGAGGGCTGGCTTTGGTTCAGCGTGTTCCGAGGAGGCGTTTAGATGGCCTGTTGGAAGATCACGGTGTCGGCCTTCTGCACGTAGCTGTCCAGCTCGTCGAAGTTCAGGTAGCGGTAGGTGTCCGCCGCCGTGGCGTTCAGCTCCTGGGCGTACTCCAGGTACTCCGCCACCGTCGGCAGCTTGCCGTGGATCGCCGCCACCGCCGCCAGCTCGGCCGACGCCAGGTAGACGTTGGCACCCTTGCCCAGGCGATTGGGGAAGTTACGGGTGGAGGTGGACACCACGGTGCTGTTGTCCGCCACCCGCGCCTGGTTGCCCATGCACAGGGAGCAGCCCGGGATCTCGATGCGGGCACCGACCCGGCCGAAGATGCCGTAGTAGCCCTCGGCGGTCAACTGGTCCTTGTCCATCTTGGTCGGCGGCGCCACCCACAGCCGGGTCGGCAGCTGGCCCTTGTACTTGTCCAGCAGCTTGCCGGCGGCGCGGAAGTGGCCGATGTTGGTCATGCAGGAGCCGATGAACACCTCCTCAATCTGCTCGCCCTGTACCTCGGACAGCAGGCGGGCGTCGTCCGGATCGTTGGGCGCGCACAGGATGGGCTCCTTGATCTCGCTCATGTCGATTTCCAGCACGTGGGCGTACTCGGCGTCGGCGTCCGCGGCCAGCAGCTCCGGGTTGGCCAGCCATTCTTCCATGCCCTTGATGCGCCGCTCCAGGGTACGCCGGTCGCCGTAGCCTTCGGCGATCATCCACTTCAGCATCACGATGTTGGAGTTCAGGTACTCGGCGATCGGCTCCTGGTCCAGCTTGATGGTACAACCGGCGGCGGAGCGCTCGGCGGTGGCATCGGCCAGCTCGAATGCCTGCTCCACCTTCAGCTGGGGCAGGCCCTCGATTTCCAGCACCCGGCCGGAGAATTCGTTGATCTTGCCTTCCTTGGCCACGGTCAGCAGGCCCTGCTTGATGCCGTAGTAGGGAATGGCGTGCACCAGGTCGCGCAGGGTGATGCCGGGCTGCATCTCGCCCTTGAAGCGCACCAGCACCGACTCGGGCATGTCCAGTGGCATCACCCCGGTGGCGGCGGCGAAGGCCACCAGGCCGGAGCCCGCCGGGAAGGAGATGCCGATGGGGAAACGGGTGTGGGAGTCACCGCCGGTGCCCACGGTGTCGGGCAGCAGCATGCGGTTCAGCCAGGAGTGGATGACGCCGTCGCCCGGGCGCAGGGACACGCCGCCCCGGTTCATGATGAAGTCGGGCAGGGTGTGGTGGGTGACCACGTCCACCGGCTTGGGATAGGCGGCGGTGTGGCAGAACGACTGCATGGTCAGGTCGGCGGAGAAGCCGAGGCAGGCCAGGTCCTTCAGTTCGTCCCGGGTCATGGGGCCGGTGGTGTCCTGGGAGCCGACGGTGGTCATCTTGGGCTCGCAGTACTGGCCGGGGCGCACGCCCGCCACGCCGCAGGCCTTGCCCACCATCTTCTGGGCCAGGGTGTAGCCCTTGCCGGAGTCGGCCACGTCGGCCGGGCGCTTGAATACCTCGGAGTGGCCCAGGCCCAGTTCGGCGCGGGCCTTGTCGGTCAGGCCGCGGCCGATGATCAGCGGGATGCGGCCGCCGGCGCGCACTTCGTCGAGCAGCACCTCGGTCTTGAGTTTGAACTCGGCCAGCACCTCGTCGCTGCCGTGGCGGCAAACTTTGCCCTCATAGGGGTAGATGTCGATGACGTCGCCGGTATTGAGTTTGGTCACGTCGCACTCGATGGGCAGGGCGCCGGCATCTTCCATGGTGTTGAAGAAGATGGGGGCGATCTTGCCGCCGATGCACACGCCGCCGGCGCGCTTGTTGGGCACGAAGGGGATGTCGTCACCCATGTGCCAGAGCACGGAGTTGGTGGCGGACTTGCGGCTGGAGCCGGTGCCGACCACGTCGCCCACGTAGGCCAGGGGGAAGCCTTTTTCCTTGAGCGCGTTGATGGCGGTGATCGGGCCGACCACGCCGTCTTCGTCGGGGGCGATGCCGGGACGGGCGTTCTTCAGCATGGCCAGGGCATGCAGCGGGATGTCGGGACGGGACCAGGCGTCCTGGGCCGGGGACAGGTCATCGGTGTTGGTTTCACCGGGCACCTTGAACACGGTCAGGGTGATCTTGTCGGCCAGGGCGGGACGGCCCAGGAACCACTCGGCGTCGGCCCAGGACTGCAGCACCTGCTGGGCATGGACGTTGCCGGCCTTGGCCTTGTCGGCCACGTCGTGGAAGGCATCGAACATCAGCAGGGTGTGGGACAGGGCCTGGGCGGCGATGGGGGCCAGGGCGGCGACGTCGAGCAGTTCGATCAGCGGCTGGATGTTGTAGCCGCCCTGCATGGTGCCCAGCAGCTCGGTGGCCTGCGCGGGGGAGACCACGGGCGAGCTCACCTCACCCTTGGCCACGGCGGCGAGGAAACCGGCCTTCACATAGGCGGCTTCGTCGACCCCGGGGGGGATACGGGTGGAAAGGAGTTCATAAAGGAAGGATTCTTCGCCGGCGGGTGGGTTCTTGAGTAATTCAACCAGGGCGGCAACTTGCTCTGCATCGAGTGGCTTGGCGACCACTCCCTCAGCGGCACGTTCTTCGACGTGTTTACGATAGGCTTCAAGCACGACTGTATCCTCTTATTATCATTCGCCACCGTGGGCGGGAATATCCTTGTTGGGGGCTGGCGTCCCGTCCGGACGCCGCAGCAGTATATAAGTTTTAACCGCAAATTAAAATCCGGCCCCCCTACCCTTTGGTCGAATGATGAATTAACCCCATGTTTTTTATATGCTTTTGCACATCCGACCCGATGCCTGCCACCAACAAGCCATTAACATCAAAAACTGAACAGATTGCCAAAATAGAGATAAAAACTGTTTTTATCCCCTTCGCCATGGCCATAAGCCAGATATAACGGCCCCCAGTTGGTATCCACACCGATAAAAACACTACCGGCGGTCAGCGAAGAGTCCCAGCCGACTTCCGCCCCCGAGTTCCATACCCCGCCCCGCTCCAGGGAGCCGCCCAGGTATACCGGCGAGCGGAAGGCGCCGAAGTCGTTGTCGAACCAGCGGTAATGGTAGAGCAGGCCACCGAAGCCGCTGTAACGGCCGCTGAGCTGGTCGCTCTGGTAACCGGACAGGTTGAACAGGCCGCCCAGGCTGCGGGCGAAGGTGGGCACCGGCTGCTCGGCGCTGGAGCCGCCGAAGGCCAGCTTGCCGATCAGGGTGTGGCGACCGTAGGCATAGGGCCGCAGCCACTCCAGATCGTAATCCAGGCCGGTCGCGCTCTCCTTGCCGCCATTGAGATCCAGGCTGTTGCGATAGTAACCGAGGCGAAGCTCCCACGCCTGGCCCCGGGTGGGGAAGAAAACGTTGTCCAGGGTATCGTGGCTGAAGCGCACATAGGGCCCGAACGAGTCGATATCCAGCCGTTCGTCGATATTGCGCGCCTCGATGTCACCGACCAGCCCCTGAAAGCCCAGGGCCAGTTCGCTCCAGGGATGGAGGTTGTAGCCCAGTTCACTCAGCAGGCTCCAGGTGGCGTAGTCGAAGTCCAGGGTGGTCAGCGGCCGGAACAGCTCGGCCTGCGGATCCGAGGCGTCGAAGAAGAAGGTACGCCGGCGCTTTTCATATTCGCCCCGCACCTTCCAGAAGAAGTCGTAGTCGGTATCGAGCGGGGTATAGAACTCGGAGGCCAGCTGCTTGTTGCTGCCGAAGGTCGCCTCCGCCAGCCACTCCCCTCCCAGCATGTTGATATTGGTGCGGCGGAACTGGGCGCCTATCTCGTAGTTGGAGCGGCTGGAGAAGTCATCCTCCAGGGCGAACTTGAAATCGACGAAGCCGGGCCCCCAGCCCTTTTCGCTGGTCTGCACCGTCAGCACCTGCTCGCCCTCCCGCTCCTCGATGCGGTAGCTGACCCGCTCGAAGGCATCCAGGGCATAGAGGCGGCGCACGCCCTCCTCCAGATCCCGGGTCTGGTGGAACTGGCCCGGCACCACCCCCAGCACGTCGCGGATCACCGCCTCGCTCAGGCCGGAGTCGTTCTCCACCAGGATGCGATCCAGGTAGACGGCGTCCGAACGCTGCAACTGGGCCCGCCGATCCAGCTTGTGACTCTGGTAAGCCCGGTACTCCTCTTCGCTCAGCGCCAGGGCCTGCAGTTGGGGCAGCATGACGGTGGCCGCCGCCTCGCCGCGGGCGATGGCGTCCGGCATCAGGTTGAAATCCCCCACCCCGATACCGCCGATATTGGGAGCCAGCAGGATATCCCGCTCTGTCATCAGCGCCTTCTGCCGCTCGGTGCTGGAACGGGTCAGGTAGTTGGTGAGCTGGCCTATCATCGCCAGGGCGCTGTCGAGCCGTTCCCGGGACAGCATGGCGTCGCCGATGTCGACCGCGATGACGATATCCGCCCCCAGTTCCCGGGCCACGTCCACCGGCATGTTGTTGACCACGCCGCCGTCGGCCAGCAGCCGGTTGCCAACCTCAACCGGCTGCAACACCCCGGGCACCGACATGGACGCCTGCATGGCGGTGGCCAGGTGGCCGTCGCCCAGCACCACGGGGGTGACCGTTTCCATGTCGGTGGCCACGGCGCGATAGGGAATGGGCAATTCATCGAAGCTGTTCAGCCCCGGCAGGTTCAGGGTGCTCTGGCGCAACAGGGCGCCCATGGCCTGGCCCTGGAAGAAGCCCCCGGGCAGGCTCAGCCGCCACTGCGGGTCTATGCCGATATCGGTGCGCAACAGGAACTCGTCGTTTTGCCGCTTTCGCCGCAGCGACAGCTCGTCCCGTCCCACCTTGTCCTGGTAACCCTGGCTCCAGTCCAGGCTCAGCATCTGCCGCTCCAGTTCCTCCGCATCCAGCCCCAGGGCATACATGCCCGCCACATAGGCGCCCATGCTGGTGCCGGTGACGATGTCCACCGGAATGCGGTTGGCTTCCAGCACCTTGATCACCCCCACATGGGCCGCGCCCTTGGCGCCGCCGCCACTGAGCACCAGGGCGACCCTGGGACGTTCGGCCTGGGCCGGCAGGGCCCCCAGCAACAGGAGCAAGGGCAGCAGGTAACGATACATGGCGGCTCAACCAGGCAAGTAAAGGGTGATTGTATTGTAAGGCGGGAAAGGGGAAATGGGGATAGGCGCCGATGCCGGAGCTGCGACGAAGGGCGTCCGTGCCCGGCCCAAATCCCGCTGCGTCACGCCGCCGGTGACAGTAGAATGGCGCGCCGAACCAAAGGGAGCAAAACATGAAGAATCTGTGCATAGCGGTGTTGCTGATGGTCGGGCTCAGCGCCTGCTCCACGACCCTGGGGGTCAGGGATGCGGAGTTCCGTACCCGGGACGCCACCATCAGGATCAGCGACGGCGAGCGCCACCGAGGCGGCGGCTTCTGCCCGCCCGGCCAGGCGATGAAGGGCCGCTGCTAAGGCGCCGAAGAGTGAGGGGTGAGGTGAGGCGTGAGGGGTCACCCCTCACCCCTCGCGCCTCACGCCCCTCTCCTCCCCCCTCACCCAGCATCAGGCCGGCAGCCGGAAACGGCCGATCAGCCGCTGCAGCTCGGTGCCCAGACGGGCCAGCTCAGAGCTGCTGGAGGCGGTCTGCTCGGTGGCCGCCGCCGAATGCTCCGACACTTCCCGGATGCTGAACACCGACCGGTTGATCTCCTCCGCCACCGAGCTCTGTTGCTCGGAAGCGGTGGCAATCTGGCTGTTCATCTGCTGGATATCGGACACCGAGCGGGTAATGGCATGGATGGAGTCACCGGCCTCGTTGGCGATGGCCACGGTTTCCTCCGCCATGGACGCACTCTTGCCCATCATGGTCACCGACTCCTGAGCCTTGCTCTGCAGGCCCTGGATCAGGGTTTCAATCTGGGAGGTGGCCTGCTGGGTGCGGCTCGCCAGGGCCCGCACCTCGTCGGCCACCACCGCAAAGCCGCGACCGTGCTCACCGGCCCGGGCCGCCTCGATGGCGGCGTTCAGGGCCAGCAGGTTGGTCTGCTCGGCCACCCCCTTGATCACATCGAGGATGCTGCCGATATTCAGGCTCTCGCTTTCCAGCTGGTTGATGGTGGCCAGGGAGCGGCGTACTTCCTCGGCCAGCTCGTTGATATGGGCGATGGTCAGGGTCACCTTCTGATCCCCGGCGCTGGCGTCGGAGTCGGCGGTGCGGGCCGAGCCGAAGGCGGTCTCGGCGTGGCGTGCCACCTCCTGCACCGTGGCGGCCATCTGGTTCATGGCGGTGGATACCTGCTCCAGCTCCATGCGCTGCTGGTTGACCCCGGTGCGGGTCTGCTCCGATACCGCCGACAGCTCTTCCGCCGAGGTGGCGATATGGGTGGCGCTGTTGCTGAGTTCGGACACCAGCTGGCGCAGGTTGAGGGTCATGGTCTGCATCCGGTCCATCAGCCGGCCCAGCTCGTCCTTGCGCTGGTGGCGGATATCCTGGCTCAGATCGCCCTCGGCGATGCGGTTGGCCTGGGACACCAGCAGCTTGAGCGGATTGATGATGCCGAGGGTGATCAGCCAGGCGAACAACACGCCCAGCACCAGGGCGGCGGCGGTGACCGACAGTATGATGATGCGCGACCAGTCACTCTGCCGGCCCATGCTCGCCTGCTGGTTGGCCAGCAGGGTGGCGGCGCCCTCGGCGATGCCCTGGGCCAGGACATCGATGCGCTCCTCCACCGCCACCAGGCCGTTGATCGCCTCGATAAAGCGCTCCTGCTGCTGTTGGAACTGCTTGAGCAGTTCATGCAGTTCCTTCACGTCCTCGTCGGGCCTCATGTTGATCCGGTTCTCCAGGGTCACCAGCAGGCCGCGCAGGCGGGAGGAAAGCTGCATGGCGTCGATCTCGTCCCGGCTCAGGGCGAAGTCCTTCTGGGTCAGGCGGATGCCCACCAGCCGAACCAGCCAGCTCATGGCACTGGAGTCGCTGGCGCTGAGGTACTCGGCCCGCTGCTGGGCGGAGAAGCCGATGCCGTTGAGGTCGAAAATCTGGCGCTGGGCGTCTTCGTTGAGGCTGGCCATCTGGGTCAACTCTTCCTCGAAGTTGCGGGTGCCGTCCAGGATCTGTTCGGCCAGGGCCTGGTTCTCGGGCTCTGACAGCGACAGCTGCAGCTCTTCCGCCAGCGCCCGGGCCTGCTGCACGAGCTCCTTGGCCCGGTTCAGCTCTTCGGGATCGTCCTGCAGCAGGTAGTTTTTCTCATGCTGGCGGGCCTTGCTGAACAGCAGGTCGATGGCGCCGGCCTGCTCCAGCTTCTGGCTCCGGTCGAGCACCGATGACAGGGTGTAGAAACTGATGGCGGCGGTGGTGAGGGTCGCCAGCAGCACCAGTGCAAAGCCCAGGGTCAGTTTCACCCTGACGCTCAGATGGCCTAATTTAGAGAGCATCTCGTATTCCTTTACTTGGTCGGAAATCGTTATTGTTGTTGTGACTGCTAACCATATCGGCTAATTGACAAAGATGTGAAGTCTTTCGTCGGAAAAGGTGATCTTTGACACAAATGGGACTGAAAGCCAGAAGCCGGAAGCCGGAAGCCGGAAGCCGGAAGCCGGAAGCCGGAAGCCGGAAGCCGGAAGCCGGAAGCCGGAAGCCGGAAGCCGGAAGCCGGAAGCCGATAATGCCACCTCACCAAATGCCAGTACCAGTCTGGCAACCCGGTGTTCGGGGGCGGGAGCGACTCGTGCAACCGGCTCGAACCGCTTCCCCCTCGCCAAGCACCGGTGCCAGTCTGGCAACCCCGTGTCGGGGGCGGGAACAGTCCGTGCAACCGACTCGAACCGCCCCTCCCCCTGGCAGCGGCGCCACAGGCACCACGCCGGGGACAAACCAGGGGGAAGAAGCACAACAAAAACGCCCGGCCAAAGGGCCGGGCGCTGACAATACCGATACCAGGAAAAACTTATTTCTTCTTCTTGGCCTTGGGGTTCGGCAGATCGGTGATGGAGCCTTCGAAGATCTCGGCCGCCATGCCCACGGACTCGTGCAGGGTCGGGTGGGCGTGGATGGTCAGGGCGATGTCTTCGGCGTCGGCACCCATTTCGATGGCCAGGCAGATCTCGCCCAGCAGTTCACCGGCATTGGTGCCCACGGTGGCGCCACCCAGGACGCGATGGGTGTCCTTGTCGAAGATCAGCTTGGTCATGCCGTAGGACGAGTCGGAGGCGATGGCCCGGCCGGAGGCGGCCCAGGGGAAGCTGGCCACTTCGTAGTTCAGGCCTTTTTCCTTGGCTTCCTTCTCGGTCACGCCCACCCACGCCACTTCCGGCTCGGTGTAGGCGATGGAGGGAATCACTTTCGGGTCGAAGTAGTGCTTCATGCCGGCGATGACTTCGGCGGCCACATGGCCTTCGTGCACACCCTTGTGCGCCAACATGGGCTGGCCCACGATGTCGCCGATGGCGTAGATGTGCGGCACATTGGTGCGCAGCTGCTTGTCGACATTGATAAAGCCGCGCTCGTCCACGTTGACGCCAGCCTTCTCCGCGTCCAGCAGCTTGCCGTTGGGAGTGCGGCCGATGGCCACCAGCACGGCGTCATAGGCGATGGTCTTGCTTTCGCCCTTCTTGTCTTCCATGGTCACGTGGATGCCGTCGTCCTTGGCTTCCACCTTGGTGACCTTGGTTTCCAGCATCAGGTTGAACTTGTCTTTCACCTGCTTGGTGAAGATCTTGATCAGATCCTTGTCGGCGGCCGGGATCAGCTGATCGAACATCTCGACCACGTCGATCTTGGAGCCCAGGGCGTGGTAGACGGTGCCCATTTCCAGGCCGATGATGCCGCCGCCCATGACCAGCAGCTTCTCGGGGATTTCCTTCAGCTCCAGGGCATCGGTAGAGTCCCAGATACGCGGATCTTCGTGGGGGATAAAGGGCAGCTTGATCGGACGGGAGCCGGCCGCGATGATGGCGTTGTCGAAGGTCACTGTGGTGTTGCCGCCCTCGCCTTCCACCACCAGGGTGTTGGCGCCGGTGAACTTGGCAAAGCCGTTGACCACCTTGACCTTACGCATCTTGGCCATGCCGCCCAGACCCTGGGTCAGCTGGCCGATGACTTTTTCCTTGTGGCCGCGGATCTTGTCCAGATCGATTTGGGGCTCGCCAAAGGTCACGCCGTGGCTGGCCATCATCTTGGATTCTTCAATGACCTTGGCGATATGCAGCAATGCCTTGGAAGGAATACAGCCGACGTTCAGACAAACGCCGCCCAGGGTTGAATAACGCTCGACCAGTACGGTTTCCAAACCCAGATCGGCGGCACGGAAGGCGGCGGAATAGCCGGCAGGACCCGCGCCCAGTACCACAACCTGAGCTTTGACTTCTTGACTCATGGTGACCTCTATTATGATTTTTTTGCCCCGTTCAAGCAGCGGCTGCTGGTTCGACCAGACTCATTACGACCACTACTAAATAAACGGGCTAAAGTTTACTGTTCTGCCTGTAAATTGAAAGTAAAAAGGCAGGCTTATGCCTGCCTTGTCACATTAAAGGGCCAAGCGGCGAAGGTCGCTCAGTACCCCACTCAGCATGGTGATGAAGCGGGCACCGTCGGCACCGTCGATCACCCTGTGGTCGTAGGACAGCGCCAGCGGCTGGATCAGGCGGGGCTCGAATTCCTTGCCGTTCCACACCGGCTTGATGCTGGACTTGGACACACCCAGGATGGCCACTTCCGGCGCGTTCACGATGGGAGTGAACTGGGTGCCACCGATACCGCCCAGGGAGGAAATGGTGAAGCAGCCGCCCTGCATGTCGGCGGCGGTCAGCTTGCCGGCCCGGGCCTTCTTGGAGATTTCACCCAGCTCCAGGGCCAGCTCGCGAATGCCTTTCTTGTTGACATCGCGTACCACCGGCACCACCAGGCCGTTGGGGGTATCCACCGCCACGCCGATGTGCACGTACTTCTTCATCACCAGGCTCTGGCCGTCTTCCGACAGGGAAGAGCAGAACTTGGGATAGGCTTCCAGCGCCTTGGCGGCGGCCTTCATGATGAAGATAAGCGGGGAGATCTTGTAACCCAGCTTCTGCTTGTCGGCGATGGCGTTCTCGCTCTTGCGGAATTCTTCCAGCTCGGTGATATCGGTCTCGTCGAACTGGGTGACGTGGGGGATCTTGACCCAGTTGCGGTGCAGGTTGGGACCGGAGATCTTCTGGATGCGGGTCAGCGCCACTTCCTCGATTTCACCGAACTTGGCGAAATCGACCTTGGGCCAGGCCAGCACTTCCAGGCCGTTGCCGGCCACCGCCACGCCCGCGGGCTGGCTTTCGACCTTCTTGATGATGGCCTTGACGTAGTTCTGCACGTCTTCCTTCAGGATGCGCTGTTTCGGACCGGTCGGGCTGACCTTGGACAGATCCACGCCGAACTCGCGGGCCAGGCGGCGCACCACCGGGGTGGCGTGCACATAGGCGTTGTTCTCGACGAAGTCGCCCTTGGCGGCAGGCGCGGCGGCGGCCGGTGCTGCGGCTTTCGGGGCGGCGGCGGCAGGCGCGGCTTCGGCCTTGGGAGCGGCGGCAGGCGCGGCAGCCGGGGCGGCGCCCTCGGCTTCGAACACCATCACCAGGGAGCCGGTGGATACCTTGTCACCGGCGGCGACCTTGATTTCCTTGACCACGCCGGCGAAGGGCGCGGGTACTTCCATCGAGGCCTTGTCGCCTTCCACGGTGAGGATGGACTGATCGGCGGCCACCTTGTCGCCCACCGCCACCATCACCTCGGTGACTTCCACTTCGTCACCGCCGATATCGGGCACGTTGACGTCACGGGCGACGGAGCCGGTCGCGGCCGGGGCTGAGGCGGGCGCTTCCGCCTGAGTCTGAGACTGGGACTGCTCGGCGGCCGGAGCGGCGCCACCGGCGACTTCGAACACCATGATAAGTGAACCGGTGCTGACCTTGTCGCCCACGGCGATCTTGATCTCGGCCACCTTGCCGGCGAAGGGCGCGGGCACTTCCATGGAGGCCTTGTCGCCTTCCACGGTCAGCAGGGTCTGCTCTTCGCCCACGGTGTCGCCCACGGCCACGGCGATCTCGGTGACTTCCACCTCGTCACCGCCGATGTCCGGCACCTGTACTTCTTTCAGGGCCACGCCGGCGGCAGCCGGGGCGGCTTCGGCCTGGGCCACGGGGGCAGCGGCGGCCGGGGCGGCGGCGGCCGGGGCGGCGGCGGCGCCCTCTGCTTCAAACACCATGATCAGCGAGCCGGTGGCGACCTTGTCGCCCACCGCTATCTTGATCTCCTTCACCACGCCGGCGGCGGGAGCCGGCACTTCCATGGAGGCCTTGTCGCCTTCCACGGTCAGCAGCGACTGCTCTTCGCTCACGGTGTCGCCCACGGCCACCAGGATCTCGGTGACTTCAACCTCGTCCGCGCCGATATCCGGCACCAGAATATCTTTAGACATGTGTTACCCCTTATGCGTACAGCGGGTTGATCTTGTCGGCGTCGATGCCGTATTTGGCGATGGCGTCGGCAACCACCTGCTTGTCCAGCTCGCCCAGCTTGGCCAGTTCGTTGAGGGCGGCCACCACCACGTAGTGCTTGTTCACCTCGAAGTGACGACGCAGGTTCTCGCGGCTGTCGGAACGGCCGAAACCGTCGGTACCCAGCACCTTGTAGCTGACGGACGGCATGAAGGCACGTACCTGTTCGGCGTAGTTCTTCATGTAGTCGGTGGCGGCGATGGCCGGCGCCTTGCCCATCACCTGGGCGATATAGGGCACGCGCGGCTCGGCAGTGGGGTGCAGCATGTTCCAGCGCTCGGCGTCCTGACCGTCACGGGTCACTTCGTTGAACGAAGGCACGCTGTACACGTCGGAGCCGATGCCGTATTCCTCGGCCAGGATCCGCGCCGCTTCGCGCACGCCCACCAGGATGGAGCCGGAGCCCATCAGCTGCACCTTGCCCTTGCTGCCTTCAACGGTTTCGAGCTTGTAGATACCCTTGCGGATACCTTCCTCCACGCCCTCGGGCATGGCCGGCTGCTGATAGTTCTCGTTCAGGGTGGTGATGTAGTAGTAGACGTTTTCCGGGTTGTCGCCGTACATGCGGCGCAGGCCGTCCTGCACGATCACCGCCACTTCATAGGCGTAGGTCGGATCATAGGTGATGCAGTTGGGGATGGTGCCCGCCTGAATGTGGCTGTGACCGTCCTCGTGCTGCAGACCCTCGCCGTTGAGGGTGGTCCGGCCGGAGGTACCGCCAATCAGGAAGCCGCGCGCCTGCTGGTCGCCCGCCGCCCAGCACAGGTCGCCGACCCGCTGGAACCCGAACATCGAGTAGTAGATGTAGAAGGGGATCATCGGGCAGTCGTTGGTGCTGTAGGAGGTGGCGGCCGCCAGCCAGGAGGACATGGCGCCCAGCTCGTTGATGCCTTCCTGCAGGATCTGACCCTTCTTGTCTTCCTTGTAGTAGGCCACCTGCTCCCGATCCTGGGGCACGTACTGCTGGCCATAGGGGTTGTAGATGCCGATCTGGCGGAACAGGCCTTCCATACCGAAGGTACGGGCCTCGTCGGCCAGGATGGGCACGATGCGCTCGCCGATGGACTTGTCCTTCAGCATGATGTTGAGTGAACGCACGAACGCCATGGTGGTGGAGATTTCCCGCTTCTGCTCTTCCAGCAGGGGCGCGAACTCGCTCAGGGCCGGGATCTCCAGCTTGACGGTGGTCTGCGGCAGGCGGGTGGGCACATAGCCTTTCAGCGCCTGGCGGCGGGTGTGCAGGTACTCGTGCTCGCGGCTGCCTTCCTCGATCTTGAGGTAGGGCAGGTTGGGCAGATCCTCGTCGCTCACTTCGATGTTGAAGCGATCACGCATGTGCTTGAGCGAGGACATGTCCATCTTCTTGACCTGGTGGGCGATGTTCTTGCCCTCGGCGGACTCGCCCATGCCGTAGCCCTTGATGGTCTTGGCCAGGATGACGGTCGGCCTGCCCTTGGTGTCGGCGGCCTTCTTGTAGGCGGCGAACATCTTGGCCGGATCGTGGCCACCCCGGTTGAGGGCGAAGATTTCCTCGTCGGTCATGTCCTTCACCAGCTCCAGGGTCTCCGGATACTTGCCGAAGAAGTGCTCGCGCACGTAGGCGCCGTCCTTGGACTTGAAGGTCTGGTAGTCGCCGTCCAGGGTTTCGTTCATCAGCTGGATCAGCTTGCCGGTCTTGTCCTTGGCGATCAGCTCGTCCCAGCGACGGCCCCAGATCACCTTGACCACGTTCCAGCCGGCGCCGGTGAACAGGCCGTCCAGTTCGTTGATGATCTTGCCGTTGCCCACCACGGGGCCATCCAGGCGCTGCAGGTTGCAGTTGATGATGAAGCACAAGTTGTCCAGCTTCTCCCGGGCGGCGATGGTGATGGCACCCTTGGATTCCGGCTCGTCCATCTCGCCGTCGCCCAGGTAGGCGTACACGCGCTGCTCGGAGCAGTCCTTCAGGCCGCGGTCGGTCAGGTACTTGAGGAAGCGCGCCTGGTAGATGGCGTTGATCGGGCCCAGACCCATGGACACGGTGGGGAACTGCCAGAAGTCCGGCATCAGCTTGGGATGCGGGTAGGACGGAATGCCCTTGCCGTCCACTTCCTGGCGGAACATGTCGAGCTGGGCTTCGGTCAGGCGGCCTTCGGCGAAGGCGCGGGCGTAGATGCCGGGAGAGATGTGGCCCTGGAAAAATACCAGGTCGCCGCCGTCCTTCTCGTTGCGGGCACGGAAGAAGTGGTTGAACGCCACTTCGTACATGGTGGCGCTGGAGGCGAAGGAAGACATGTGGCCGCCCAGGTCCAGATCTTTCTTGGAGCCGCGCAGCACTATCATGACTGAGTTCCAACGGATGATGGCGCGGATCCGCCGCTCCAGATCCCAGTTGCCCGGGTATTCAGGCTCTTCGTCGGTGGGGATGCTGTTGACGTAGTCTGAGTGGGCATTTCTGGCCACGGCCACACCGGACTGGATGGCCTTGGTGGTGAGACGCTCGTAGATGTACTGCGCGCGCTCAGGTCCTTCTTGACGGATCAAAGACTCGAGGGCGTCGAGCCACTCCAGAGTCTCTACTGAATCCACATCGTTTTTCAGGATATCAGACATGGCTGTTTCCTATCTCGTTTGGGGCACCTGCCCATGGGTTTCGTCGTTGCCGAAGGCATTGTTATTCCTGCTGACGGGTCCGGCGCAGGGACCGCTGGATGCGGCTTTCCTCGCGCTGGATGTCGAGCAGGGTTTCTTCGATAAAGGCCAGGTGCTCGTGACAAGCGTCCCTCGCCTGTTCCGGCTCGCGGGCAAGGATGGTCTGGATCAGATTGGCGCGATGAACGCGGATCTTTTCCACCATGCCGGCGCGCCGGTTGAGAATCTTGATATTGCGCAGGATGCTGGACTCCAGCATCGGCTGAATCGCCCGCAACAGGTGCAGCAGCACCACGTTGTGCGCCGCCGCCGCCACCGCCAGGTAGAACTCGGCGGCGGCCTTGGCCTCGGCCGGCAGATCGCCCTTTTCCTGCGCCTTGACTATGGCTTGCTGGGCCTCGCGGATGGCGTCGAAATCCGCCTCGGTGCCGCGCAGCGCCGCATAGTAGGCGGAAATGCCTTCCATGGTGTGGCGGAACTCCAGCAGGTCGTATTGCGACTCCGGATGCGAGGCCAGCAACTGGAACAGGGGATCGGCCAGTCCCTGGGTCAGGGCATTCTGCACATAGGTGCCGCCGCCCTGGCGCCGGGACACCAGACCGCGCGCCTCCAGCTGCTGTATGGCCTCCCGTACCGACGGCCGGGATACCGCAAACTGCTCGGCCAGCTCACGCTCGGGCGGCAACCGCTGACCGGGTTGCAGGCTGCCCTCCACTATCATCTGCTCCAGTTTGGCGGCGATGGTGTCGGCGAGTTTCGGCTGTTTGATGCGCTGATATGACATTGAGTCCGGCTTAAAATTGGTAAGACCAATTAACACTGTTAAAAAAAGGTATCAGAGCGGAGGATAAATGTCCAACTATTTGATCAGGATTGCACACAAAAAAGTCGTAAAATACCGAAAAACGGCGGAGGGACATTTAGACTAGTCCAAAATACCGGGAACGCAAGGTGGAAAAATTGGTAAGACCAAAGAAAGATGAGCATCAGCACAGCGGCGGCATAAGGTAACAACGGATATTGCGGCGCATCATCGAAGCCCGCGCCCCGGGTCGACAAAAGCGCACCCGGCCCACCGGAGCGGGCCGGAAGCCGTGCCGGGACCGGCGGTCAGAGCATGGCCCTGAACCTGGCCCAGTCGAAGCCCGGGCCCGGATCCGTCTTGCGCCCCGGGGCTATATCGCTGTGGCCGGTGATGCGCCCGGGAGTGATGGCCGGATAGGTTGCCATCAGCAGCCGGCTCACCTCGGCCAGCACGCGATACTGGGCATGGGTATAGGTGCCGGTGTCGGTGCCTTCCAGCTCGATGCCCACCGAAAAATCGTTGCACTGCTCCCGTCCCTCGAAGCAGGACAGGCCCGCGTGCCAGGCCCGCTTGTCGAAGGGCACATACTGCACCAGCTCGCCGTCGCGCCGGATCAGGCAGTGGGCCGACACCCGCAACTGGTGGATGCCGGCAAAATAGGGATCCCCGGCGGGATCCAAACGTCCCATAAAGAGGTCATCTATATAAGGGCCGCCAAACCGGCCGGGCGGCAGGCTGATGCAGTGCACCACCAGCAGCGATATCTCGCCCCGGGGGCGCTCGTCCCAATGGGGGGAGGCACAATGGCGGGCCGGCGTGAGCCAGCCCGCAGGCGTCAACTGAAAAGGCATAGGGATCCCAACGCGAACTTCACCGGGGGTATACTAACAGTTTATGGTCCCGGTGCGGCAAGCAGGCTTGCGAGGAGAACATCATGACCGACGACGACGGCCCGCGCAAAACCGGACGCCTCATGTGGCTGCTGGCCTGGGTACTGGCCCTGGTGCTGATGACCTGGTTTTTCCAGCAAAAGCTGGAGCGGGACTACAACCCCAACCAGCAGGTGCAGTTGCTCGACAGCCGCACCATAGTGCTGGAGCAGAACCGCCAGGGCCACTACCTGATGAACGGCGCCATCAACGGGGATCCCGTGGTCTTCCTGCTGGATACCGGCGCCACCCAGGTGGCCGTGCCCAGGCCGGTGGCCGAGCGCCTGGCCCTGCCCCTGGGACGGCCGCTGCTGCTCAACACCGCCGCCGGCCAGGTGACCGGCTACCGCACCCACATTAAAACATTGTCGATGGGGCCGCTGACCCTGTACGATCTGGACGCCGTTATCATGCCCAGCTACGGCAGCGAAGTGCTGCTCGGCATGAACGCCCTGCGCCAGTTCGAACTGATCCAGCGGGGCTCCCAGTTAACCATAAAACACCTGGCGCCCTGACCCGGGCAGCCTCCGCCACAAGACGTGAAATTAAGGTAAGGCTCGATGCAAAACACCATGCTGGCTCAAGAAATCCGTTTCAATGTGACCGCGGCCCTGACCGAGGATCTGGGGGGAACCCTGGACCCCAAGCAGGACATCACCGCCCAGTTGCTGCCCGAGGGCCAGCAGGTCACCGCCCACCTGATCACCCGGGAAGACGGCATTTTCTGCGGCCGGGCCTTTGCCGATGAGACCTTCCTGCAACTGGGCGGCGAGGTAAAGCTGCACTGGCAGGTAAAGGACGGCGACGCGGTCACGGCCGGCCAGCGCCTGCTCACCCTGACCGGCCCGGCCCGGGCACTGATGACCGGCGAGCGCACCGCGCTCAACTTTATCCAGACCCTGTCGGGCGTGGCCACCGTCACCCGCCGCTACGTGGACCGCCTGGCCGGCACCCGCTGCCGCCTGCTGGACACCCGCAAGACCCTGCCCGGCCTGCGCCATGCGCTCAAGTACGCGGTGACCTGCGGCGGCGGCCACAACCATCGCATGGGCCTGTATGACGCCTACCTTATCAAGGAAAACCATATCTTCGCCTGCGGCGGCATCGACAAGGCCATTGCCGAAGCCCGCCGGCTGCAGCCGGAAAAACCGGTGGAGGTGGAGGTGGAGTCCCTGGCCGAGCTGGAGCAGGCCCTGGCGGCCGGCGCCGATATCGTCATGCTGGACAACTTCAGCGTGGCCGACATGCGCGCGGCCGTGACCACTACCGCCGGCCGCGCCAGGCTGGAGGTGTCCGGCAACGTCACCCTGGAGACCATCGCCGACTACGCCGCCACCGGGGTGGACTATATCTCGGTGGGGGCGCTGACCAAGCATGTGCGCGCCCTGGATCTGTCGATGCGGGTGGAAGGCTAAGGAAGCCGGAAGCCGAGGGTTGCCCATGCCGCTGGTATGGACAACCCCGCCCGGTTTAAACACCGACCGGCATGATGTTTCCCGGAGCGCAGGCGCCCCGCCCGCTTTCGCGCGCAGCGCGAACCCTCGGACTGGCCTGCCACACCACGGGTTTAAAGAGGCTCGGGACAGAACAGGCATCACGGGTTGTGGAGCACCTTCCCCGACCTCGGTGCCACCCTCATGCGGGCGGGCCGCCCGCGCCCCAAAAATCGTCACGGCCTGAGTTTTAAGTTGCAGAGGTGCACCTGCTGGCGGAGCGCAGGCGGCCCGCCTGCTTTCGCGCGCAGCGCGAACCCTCGGACTTGGCCTGCCACACCACGGCTTTAAAGAGGTTCGGGACAGAACAGGCATCACGGGTTGTGGAGCACCTTCCCCGACCTCGGTGCCACCTTCATGCGGGCGGGCCGCCCGCGCCCCAAAAATCGTCACGGCCAACTTAAGACCCTAACGAATCCAACTTTTCCGTGTCCGCCCCTTTTCCCTCCTCCAAGGGTGCAAAACCCCCGAGCCTTGGCTATAGATCTCTAGGTGGCCCGGTCCACTTCACCCCATGGACTTTCCAATCAAGGACGATGACGATGAAAATCCAGACCAGCACCCGCCAGGGCGGTTTTACCCTGATCGAACTGATGATTGTAGTGGCGATAGTGGCAATACTGGCGGCGGTGGCCCTGCCGGCTTATCAGACCTATACCAAAAGAGCCAAATTTAGTGAGGTGATAGCGGCCACCGGGCCTGCTAAGACCGCCGTTGAAGTTTGTGTACAAGGAGCAATAAATCTTTCTACAGCAAATTGCGCTACAGCTGGCACAAATGCCGTTAGTGGCTCATACAATACTGCGGTTGTAAAAGATGTTATAGCCACGAGTGGCACAGGGTCGATTACAGTCACCGCAACTGGACAGTCAAGTGTATTTGGCAGTGAGTCGACTTATGTCATATTTGCAAACAGCATCTCCGCAGCTGGCCAACAGGTAGTCTGGCAAATCAGTGGCTCCTGTGTCACAGACGGCCTCTGCTAACCCACCCAATATATGACCATGCCTATCAATACCATTAGAAGCGGTCTGGCCAGAAGCCTGGCCGCTTCTTCGCTGTTGCTGACCGACGAACTGGACCAGGCCCTGGCCCTGGCCCGGCAGGAGGGCAAGCCGCTCAGTACCGTGCTGGTGGAGCAGCGGCTGCTGTCCAGCGCCGAGCTGGCGCGTTTTTGCGAGCAGGAATACGGCCTGCCGCTGATCGATCTCAACGATTTCGAGCTGGATCAGGTGCCGCCCCAGTACCTGGGCATGGATCTTATCGAGCGCCATCACGTGATCCCCATCTACCTGCAGGGCAAGGTGCTCTACCTGGCCATGTCCGATCCTACCAATGTGGCGGCGCTGGAAGACTTCAGCTTCCGCTTCAACCTGGTGACCGATGCCCTGCTGGTGGAGGAAGACAAGCTGCAGCAGATGCTGGTCCGGCTGCAGCAGGGGGGCAGCAGCGGGGTGCTGGATCTCGAGCATATCGAAGACTCCGATATCGCCGGCCTGGTGCTGGATGACTCCCCGGTGGAGCAGGACGATGGGCTGGGCCGCGCCGACGAGGACGCCCCCATCGTCCGCTATATCAACAAGATCATGCTGGACGCGGTACGCAAGGAGGCCTCCGACCTGCATTTCGAGCCTTACGAGCGCTTTTACCGCATCCGTTTTCGCATCGACGGCATGCTGCACGAGGTGGCCTCGCCGCCGGTCGGCCTGGCCGCCCGTTTTGCCGCCCGGCTCAAGGTGATGGCCCGGCTGGACATCGCCGAGCGCCGCCTGCCCCAGGACGGCCGCCTCAAGCTCAGGCTGACCCGCAACAAGTCGGTGGACATGAGGGTCAACAGCCTGCCCACCCAGTGGGGCGAGAAGATAGTCATCCGTATCCTCGACAGCTCCGGCGCCCGGCTCAACATCGACCAGCTCGGCTACGACGAGCGGCAGAAACAGCTCTACCTGAGCGCCCTGCGCAAACCCCAGGGCATGATACTGGTGACCGGCCCCACCGGCTCGGGCAAGACGGTCTCGCTGTACACCGGCCTGAGCATCCTCAATACCGTCACTGCCAACATTTCCACCGCCGAAGATCCCATAGAGATCAACCTGCCCGGCATCAACCAGGTGCAGATCAACCCCAAGGCCGGGCTGACCTTCGCCCACGCCCTGCGCGCCTTCCTGCGCCAGGATCCGGACATCATCATGGTGGGGGAAATCCGCGATCTGGAAACCGCCGAAATCGCGGTCAAGGCCGCCCAGACCGGCCACCTGGTGCTGTCCACCCTGCACACCAACTCCGCCGCCGAAACCCTGACCCGGCTCGGCAACATGGGCCTGCCCGCCTACAATATCGCCTCGTCGGTATCCCTGATCATGGCCCAGCGGCTGGCGCGCAAGCTGTGCCCCCACTGCAAGGTGCCGGAACAGGTACCGGAAGAACAACTGCGGGCCCTGGGCTTTACGGCCGGGCAGCAGGCCCAGGGGGTCAGCCTGTACAGGGCGGTGGGCTGCAACCGCTGCACCGGCGGCTACAAGGGGCGTATCGGCATCTACGAGGTGTTGCCGATGAGCGAGAAACTGGCCCACCTGATCATGGAGGGCGCCAACTCCCTGACCCTGGCCAAGGCCGCCGAAGAAGACGGCATGGTCAGCCTGCACGGCTCCGCCCTGGAGAAGGCCCGGCTCGGCATCATCAGCCTGGCCGAGGTCAACCGCATCAGTGGCTGATGTCCGCCGGCCTTATCGATAACAAGGATGCGCTATGGCAACGGCAAAGAACTACAAGGTCCACCCCTACAAGTGGGAAGGCGTCAACCGGCGCGGGCAGAAGGTGTCCGGCTTTATCCAGGCGGTAAACATCCAGGCGGTCAAGCGCGAGCTGCAACGCCAGGGAGTCAACGCCACCAGCGTGCGCCGCCGCAGCCAGAGCATCCTGGCCCGTTACCGGGATGCCATCAAGCCGATGGACATCGCCGTGATCACCCGCCAGATAGCCACCATGCTGGGTGCCGGAGTGCCCCTGGTGCAGACCCTGCAGATCATCTCCCGCTCCTACCAAAAGAGCAGCATCCGCGAGCTGACCGGCATCATCGCCTCGGACGTGGAAGGGGGCACCCCGCTGTCGGAAGCCCTGAAAAAATTTCCCCGCCAGTTTGACGCGCTTTACTGCGACCTGGTGCACTCGGGGGAGCAGACCGGGGCGCTGGAGCATATTTTCGACCAGATCGCCATCTACCGGGAGAAGGCCGAGGCGCTCAAGTCCAAGATCAAGAAGGCCATGTTCTACCCGGCCATGGTGATACTGGTGGCCATAGCGGTCACCTCCATACTGCTGCTGTTCGTGATCCCCCAGTTCGAGGAGATCTTCGCCGGCTTCGGCGCCACCCTGCCCGCCTTTACCCAACTGGTGATCAACCTGTCGCGCTGGATGCAGGATACCTGGCTCTATCTGCTGGCCGGCCTGGTCGCCACGGTGTTTCTCTATGTGCGCGCCTGGCGCCTGTCCCAGAAGGTGCGCGACGCCACCGACCGCTTTATCCTGCGTATTCCCGTGGTGGGCATGATACTGCACAAGGCGGCCCTGGCCCGCTTTGCCCGCACCCTGGCCACCACCTTTTCCGCCGGTATTCCGCTGGTGGAAGGCCTGGTCTCCTCGGCCGGCGCCTCCGGCAACGTGGTCTACCGCCGCGCCATCATGCAGATGCGCAACGAGGTCATCGCCGGCATGCAGATGAACCTGGCCATGCGCTCCACCCAGCTGTTCCCCGACATGGTGGTGCAGATGGTGATGATCGGCGAGGAATCCGGCGCTATCGACGACATGATGAACAAGGTGGCCAGCATCTACGAGCGGGAGGTGGACGACGCCGTGGACGGCCTGACCAGCCTGATCGAGCCCATTATCATGGTGGTATTGGGGATACTGGTTGGCGGCCTGGTCATTGCCATGTATCTTCCCATCTTCAACCTGGGTAGCGTGATCCGCTGAAGCTGGGCAGCATGGTTAAAGCCTTGCTTTCAAAGTTCAATCCCCTTAGGAACAACAATGGCGCAACTGCTCGACAATACCGTTTTGCTGTATTCCCTGGTGATGCTGGTGGGCCTGCTGGTGGGCAGCTTCCTCAACGTGGTGATCCACCGCCTGCCGCTGATGCTGAAGCTGGAGTGGGAGCGGGAATGCGCCGAGTTCCAGGGCAGCCCCCTGCCCGAAACCGCCCCCTTCAACCTGTGCCGGCCCCGCTCCCGTTGCCCCCATTGCCACCACCAGCTGGGGGTGCTCGACAATATCCCGCTGCTGAGCTGGCTCTGGCTCAGGGGCCGTTGCCGCTACTGCCAGGCCCCCATCGCCAGGCGCTATCCGCTGGTGGAGCTGGCCTCGGCGGCCCTGGCCGGGCTGGCCCTGTGGCGCTTCGGCGCCAGCCCCCAGCTGCTGGCGGCCCTGGTGTTCAGCTGGGTGCTGCTGTGCATGACCCTGATCGACGTGGATCACCTGCTGCTGCCCGACAACCTCACCCTGCCGCTGCTGTGGTTGGGACTGCTGCTCAATATCAATGCCCTCTTCGTGCCGCTGGCCAGCGCCGTGCTCGGTGCCGCCTTCGGCTACGGCATACTGTGGAGCCTGTACTGGCTGTTTAAGCTCGTCACCGGCAAGGAGGGCATGGGCTACGGCGACTTCAAGCTGCTGGCGGCCATCGGCGCCTGGTTCGGCTGGCAGAGCCTGCTGCCGGTGCTGCTGCTGGCATCCGCCGCCGGCGCCGCCCTGGGCCTGGGGCTGATGGCCCTGCGCCGACTGGGCGAAGACAGGGTGCTGCCCTTCGGCCCGGCGCTGGCCCTGGGAGGCTGGATTTACCTGCTCTGGGGGCAACCACTGATGCGGATTTACTGGGGAGTGGCGCTGTGAGCTATGTGGTGGGGTTGACCGGCGGCATCGGCAGCGGCAAGAGTACCGTGGCCAGTCTGTTCGCCGAACTGGGCGTGGAGGTGGTAGACGCGGATATCATCGCCCGCGAGGTGGTGGCGCCCGGGGAACCGGCGCTGGCGGCCATTGCCACGCACTTTGGCCAGGAGGTCCTGGACAGCCAGGGCCGCCTCGACCGCCGCGTCCTGCGCGAGCGGGTATTCTCCCACCCCGGGCAGAAAGACTGGCTCAATGCCCTGCTGCACCCCCTGATCCGGGAGCGCATGATCGCCGCCTGCGCCGCCGCCCGTCCGCCCTACTGCCTGCTGGTGGTGCCACTGCTGGTGGAAAACGGCCTGACCACCCTTTGCCAACGGGTACTGGTGGTGGATGTCTCCCCCGAGCAGCAACTGGCCCGCACCGTCAAACGCGACCACAGCAGCGAGCAGCAGATCCGCGCCATCATGGCCGCCCAGGCCAGCCGGGAGCAACGTCTGGCCGCCGCCGACGACGTTATCGACAACAACGGCCCCGACCCGGCCCGGCTCAAGGCGGCGGTAGCCGCACTGCACCAAAAATACCTGGCCCTGGCCGAGTCCGGTTAGTCACCACTCTCCTCAGCCCCATAAACAGCCAAGCCCAGGACTTGCCTGGGCTCAGTTGGCAACAGGGCAACCGCCTCAGGCGGTACGGGTGAAGATAAGATCCCAGACCCCGTGGCCCAGGCGATGACCGCGCTGCTCGAACTTGGTGAGCGGGCGGTAGTCGGGCCGAGGCATATAGTCGCCCTCGGGCGCGGCGTTGGCGTAGCCGGGGGCGGCCTGCATGATTTCCAGCATGTGCTCGGCGTAGTTTTCCCAGTCGGTGGCCATGTGGAATTCGCCGCCGATCCTGAGTTTGCTGCGCACCATCTCCACGAAGGCCGGCTGCACGATGCGCCGCTTGTGGTGGCGCTTCTTGTGCCAGGGGTCGGGAAAAAACAGCTGCACCCGATCCAGGCTCTGCTCGGGCAGCATCTGCTCGAACACTTCCACCGCGTCGTGGCACATCACCCGCAGGTTGGTCAGCCCGGCCTCGGCGGCCGCCATCAGGCAGGCGCCCACCCCCGGGGTATGCACCTCAATGCCGATAAAGTCCTGCTCCGGCGCCGCCCTGGCCATCTCCACCAGGGACGCGCCCATGCCGAAGCCGATTTCCAGCACCCGGGGCGCGCTGCGGCCGAACACCGCGTCCAGGTCCAGCAACCGGCCGCCGAATTCCAGCCCCATCACCGGCCACTGCTCGGCCAGGGCCTTTTCCTGGCCCTTGGTCAGGCGGCCTTCCCGGCGCACGAAGCTGCGGATCTTGCGCTTGCGCAGTTCATCCTCGGTTTGAACGGGCGGGTGTTGATCTGTCATCTGCTTTCTCCGGCTGGCTTGGGAAGGCGAATTATCCAAAGTTAGCCCAAAGGTGCAAGGGCAAAAAACGTCAGGCTGCAAGCGGGAAGCGTTCACCAGATATAAAAAAGCCGCCGGTATAAACCGGCGGCTTCTTATGGCCGATGGCCGCGCTCAAAGCACCTGCTGGATAACCCGGCCCAGCCGGCTGATGCCTTCCTCTATGGTGGCGGCATCGGCGCCGGAATAGCTGAAACGGGCGGTGTTGAGAATGTCCGGACGCACGTAGAAGGGCCGGCCCGGCACGAAGGCCACGTTTTCCTTGATCGCCAGGTTGAACAAGTCCATGGCGCTCAGGTGCTGCGGCAGCTTGAGCCACAGGAACATGCCGCCCTCGGGCCGGGTGAAATCCAGCCCCGGGCAGTGGCGCAGCAGCGCCTGCTCCATGGCCTTTTTCTGCTGGCCGTAGACGGTGCGGATGCGATCGATATGGGCGTCCAGGCTGTTGTCCTGCAGGTAGCTGTACAGCACCTGCTGCACGAAGCCGTTGGTGTGCAGGTCGGATGCCTGCTTGGCGATGGTGATCTTCTGACGCAGCCAATCCGGCACCACCATCCAGCCCAGGCGGAAGGAAGGCACCACCACCTTGGAGAAGGAGCCGAGCAGCACCACGTTTTCGGGTGCCAGCTTGGCGATGGGCGGCAGGTGCTCGCCTTCGAAGCGCAGCTCGCCGTAGGGGTTGTCTTCCACCATCAGCACATTGTGCCGGATCAGCCGCTCGGCCACCGCCCGGCGTTTTTCCAGGCTGTAGCTCAGGCCCGACGGGTTCTGGAAGTTGGTCACCCCGTACATCAGCCGGGCATGGTTGGGCTCGGCCAGCAGGGCATCCAGCTCGGCCAGATCCGGGCCGTCGTCGTTGAGGGAAACGCCACGGAAGTTGGGCTGGTAGACCGACAGCGCCTGGATGGCCCCCAGGTAGCCCGGCTCCTCGATGATCAGATCCGAGCCCTCGTCCACCAGCACCTTGCCGATCAGATCCAGCGCCTGCTGGGAGCCGTTGGTGATCAGTATGTTATCCGGCGACACCTGCAGGCCGTGCTGGGTGCGGTAGCGCTCGGCGATGTACTCGCGCAGCGGGCCGAAGCCCTCGGTGGCGGCGTATTGCAGCGCGCCGTTGCCCTTGTTCCGCAGCACCTTGGCCGTGGCCACTTCCAGCTCCTCGCTCGGGAAGAAGTCGGGGTTGGGCAGGCCGCCGGCGAAGGAGATCACCTCCGGATTGACGGCGACTTTGAGGATTTCACGGATGAAGGAAGGCTCTACCTTGGCAAAGCGCTGGGCAAAAAAGGGCTGCATAGGGGTCTCTCTGATTACGGGCACGGCGGGCACCAACAAAACCCTTCTTTTGTATCAGAAAACATTGGAATAACAAACCACAAACAACAGCTGTGTCTCGCGGGTTTGCACTGGCCCCGACGCTGTGCTCTGATCTCCCCATTCGAATCGACTTTCCGACCACAGTGAACACAGCCTCCTTCGCCGAACGCATACTGGCCTGGTATCAACAACATGGCCGCAAGAGCCTGCCCTGGCAGCAGCACAAGACCCCCTACCGGGTATGGGTATCCGAGATCATGCTGCAGCAGACCCAGGTCGCCACCGTCATCCCCTACTATGAGCGCTTTATGGCCCGCTTTCCCGACGTGGTCAGCCTGGCCGACGCCGGGCAGGACGAGGTGCTGCATCACTGGACCGGGCTCGGCTACTACGCCCGGGCCCGCAACCTGCACAGGGCGGCCCAGGTGATCCGCGATCACTACCAGGGGCGCTTTCCCGAACGCTTCGAAGAGGTGCTGGGCCTGCCGGGGATAGGCCGCTCCACCGCCGGGGCCGTGCTGTCCCTGTCCCTGGGCCAGCATCACGGCATCCTCGACGGCAACGTCAAGCGGGTGTTGAGCCGCTGGCTGGCCCAGGAAGGCTGGCCCGGCAAGAAAGAGGTGGAAAACGCCCTCTGGCAGCAGGTGGAGCGGCTCACGCCCAGAGCGGGGGTAAGCCAATACAACCAGGCGATGATGGATATCGGCGCCACCATCTGCACCCGCAGCAAACCCAGGTGCGAGCAGTGCCCGGTGCGGGACGATTGCCGGGGGCTGGCGCTGGGCACGCCCGCCGCCTTTCCCCACGGTAAGCCGAAGAAGAGGGTGCAGCCGGAAAAACGGGCCAGCTTCCTGCTGCTCAAGTGCCAGCAGCAGATCCTGCTGGTGCAACGCCCGCCCCAGGGACTCTGGGGCGGGCTTTACTGCTTTCCCGAGTTCAGGGACCAGGACGATCTCAAGTCCTGGCTAAAACGCTATCCCCAGGCCGGCGAGCCCCGGCCCCTGCCCGGCTTTCGCCATACCTTCAGCCACTTCCACCTGGATATCGAGCCCTGGCTGGTGGAATTGCCCCGCTTGCCGGCCGAGGTCATGGCGGGGGATGAACGTCTTTGGTATAACTTGCAGCAACCCGCCTCGGTAGGCCTGGCTGCCGCCACCAAAAAACTGCTGGCCTACCCGCAACTGCAAGAGAGGAAAAACTTATGAGCCGTACTATTTTTTGCCAGCGTTTACAGAAAGAGGCCGAAGGCCTGGATTTCCAGCTTTATCCGGGGGAGCTCGGCAAGCGCATCTACGACCACATCTCCAAGGAGGCCTGGGCCGACTGGCAGAAGAAGCAGACCATGCTGATCAACGAGAAGAAGCTCAACATGATGAATGCCGAGCACCGCCAGTTGCTGGAGCAGGAGATGGTCGCCTATCTGTTCGAGGGCGCCGACGTGAAAATCGAGGGTTACACCCCCCCTTCCGCGGAGTAAATCGCCGCTTTGTTCAAGGCTTGAGCGAACGCGTTCGGGCCTTCCAAAAAGCGGTTGACTTGCCCTGGCCAATCCTATTTAATGGCGCCCCGTTGCCCAGATAGCTCAGTCGGTAGAGCAGGGGATTGAAAATCCCCGTGTCGGTGGTTCGATTCCGCCTCTGGGCACCATTTTCAGGTGCTCTTTTAATTAAGACTCCCAGCCCAGATAGCTCAGTCGGTAGAGCAGGGGATTGAAAATCCCCGTGTCGGTGGTTCGATTCCGCCTCTGGGCACCATTTTCAGGTGTTCTTTTAATTAAGACTCCCAGCCCAGATAGCTCAGTCGGTAGAGCAGGGGATTGAAAATCCCCGTGTCGGTGGTTCGATTCCGCCTCTGGGCACCATATTGATAGCCAGTGCAGCAAAGGATTGAAAATCCCCGCTCTGGTCCCTGGCCGGGCGCGGTCGATTCCGCCTCTGGGCGCCATATTCAAGCACTATCAGAGTAGCCGGCATAGCTCAGTTGGTAGAGCAACTGACTTGTAATCAGTAGGTCGAGGGTTCGACTCCTTCTGCCGGCACCATCCCAACCAGCCAGAGCGCTGGTTTTTTTGTGCCCTTTTCCAGCCCCGCCTGGCATGACGATGGATCCTCTCCCCAGAGGCCAATGGTCGTCGTTCCCAGCACCCGGGCTTCATACCCGCCCCGGCGCCCTTGCGCCAGGGCAGAAATCTTGCTAGTGATAAGCCATTGCAATATGCAACAAGCCGGCGAGTCACTTACCTTGAACACTCTTTTCAGTCGTCAATACTCCCACCACATAATACTGGTGGTGATCGCCGCGCTGGGCATCTACCTGTCCCTGAGTGCCTACTCCAGGGGAAGCGCACTCCAGGAACAGCTCCGGCACAAGGAATTCGAACGCCTGGCCCAGGTGCAGGCACTGCGGGCACAACAATTCATCG
Organism: Zobellella denitrificans; assembly: GCF_002407485.1. NCBI lineage: Bacteria > Pseudomonadati > Pseudomonadota > Gammaproteobacteria > Aeromonadales > Aeromonadaceae > Zobellella > Zobellella denitrificans. Next base: position 3,445,817 of record NZ_CP012621.1, read on the forward strand.
ACAACGCCAGGGGGCTGCTGAATGCCTTCAGGGGGCTGTTTATCGCCTCGGAAGAACTGACGCGCGAAGAATATCATCGCTTCGTCACTTCGGTAATCGCCTCCTATCCCGAAATCACCGCGGTGCACTGGGCCCCCCGCGTTCCCCATGCCCGGCGTGCCATGGTAGAAGCCGAGTTGGCCGCCGAGGGACTCGCCCCCATGGGCATCTTCGATACCACCCCTGACGCGGATGACATGCACAGGGCCCCCGAACGGGAGCTGTACTTCCCCATCCTCTTTGCCGCGCCCGAAAGGCTCAACAGTTCCGTGGCCGGCCTCGATGCCCTGAACCGCCCCCACAGCGCCCCGGTTGTCCGGCAGGTACTCAGCCGGGGCCAGCAGGCCAGCAGCCCCCCCTTCCATATAGTGCAGGATCCACAGGGCCCCCTGGCCATCGCCATCTACCAGCCCCTATATGCCCTGCCCGGAGTGCCGGAGTCCAAGGAAGTACAGGGATTGGTTATTCTGATGCTGCGACCGGAGATCTTGCTGCGAGAGCTGATCGAGGATGGAGAGTTGAACAGCGGGCTGCGTCTGCTGGATGTAACCGAGGAGCCGGCCAGATCCATCTATCCCGGCTCGGCCTCCCCCTCCGCGGCCGGCCCCGGCGAGCTCGCCTTTCCGCTCGAGCTGCCGGGCCGCAGCTGGCAGCTTGTCCTGTCACCTTCTGAACAGTTCCTCGGTGCATCTCGCAGCCGGCAACCGCTGTGGCTGATGCTCGTCTCGCTCCTGCTCACCGCCGTGCTGATGGCCTTTGTCGCCAGGTCCCTGCGCGATGCCAGGATGCTGGCCCAGGCCAACACCAGCCTGCTGCTACGTCAGCAAGAGCTGGACGCACTGGCCTACTACGACACACTCACTGGCCTGCCCAACCGCTCCCTGCTGGTCGATCGGGTAAACCAGGCCCTCTTCGCCGATCAACGCCGAGGCAGTTTTTCCGCCATCGGCCTGCTCGATCTGGACGGATTCAAAGAGGTCAATGACAGCCTGGGCCACCAGGCGGGAGATGAGGTGCTGGCCCGGTTGGCCAGGCGGATGACCAGGGTGCTGAGAAGCACCGATACCCTGGCGCGGATAGGCGGCGACGAGTTCGTCGTGCTGCTGCCGGGGCTGCGCGGCAGAGAGCTGGCCGAGCAGATCCTGCAGCGACTGCTGGACGAGATAGCACGCCCCGTCGTCCTGGAGCGGGGCGACCGGGTCGGCCTCTCCGCCAGCATCGGCATGGTACTGCCCTGTGACGCCGGGCAGGAGCTGGAAACCTGGCTCGGCCAGGCGGATCGGGCCATGTACCGGGCCAAGCACGCCGGCAAGGGCCACTATGTGATAGTGCCGCCTCAGGGATCTGGTCTCTTATGGCCCTGAAGCAAAACATGCGCACCGCCGGGCCGCCCCCCGCCAAGGGCTCAACCAGATATATTCATACCGATAAATAGCCGTTCCGGATGGTAGATCACTACCGGCAGCGACTGGGTTCCGCTAAGCAGCCCCTCCGCGCCGGGGGGCTTTGTTAAAGTTCGATGAAAGCGCTTCTGCTCACAAAAATACCTGTTGACCCCCATCTGGTAACGGGTTAGAGTGACCCCAGCTCGAAGAATACGGCTATATTTATGTTCTTGTTACGAAGTTCCTAGTAGTACCTCGTCCTGTATTTCATAAGTTAAACCGGTATTTTTCTAAGCTATTTACAATGCAAGTTTGTTACAGGATTTAGGTATGTCTAATATCGTTAAAGGTAAAGTAAAGTTCTTCAATGAATCCAAAGGATTCGGTTTCATCGAGCAAGAACAAGGTCCTGACGTGTTCGTACACTTCAGCGCCATCCAGACCCAGGGTTTCAAAACTCTGTCTGAAGGCCAAGCAGTACAGTTCACTGTAGCTCAAGGCCAGAAAGGTCCTCAGGCTGAGAACGTAGTTCCTCTGTAAGAGCCTACCTCACCAAGAATTCCTAAGCCGTGCCTCCGGGCGCGGCTTTTTTATTTATCCCGCCCCTGATTTTTATTGACCCTGCGGTTATAATTGCTCCTTTTTTCCGCAAAGGAACAGATTACATGACCCAAAGCCCCGTCATCAGCCTGGTTCTGCTGCTGCTTCCCCTGATCCTGTTCGGCCCCATGGGCATCGACATCTACCTGCCGGCCATGCCGCAGATGGCGATATCCCTCGGGGTGAGTGCCGCCGACATCCAGCTCAGCCTGTCGGTATTCATGCTGGCGGTAGGACTGGGACAACTGGTGTTCGGCCCCCTGGTGGACAACAAGGGCCGGCGTCCCGTGGCCCTCTGTGCCATCGGCCTGTTTTTCACCGGCTCCCTGGTGAGCGCCCTGGCGGCTGAACTGCCCCTGCTGTTGCTGGGGCGCCTGATCCAGGGACTGGGAGCCTGCGGCACCTCGGTGGTGGTCTTCGCGGTGGTGCGCGACAAGCTCGACGCCGGCGACAGCGCCCGGGCCTATTCCTACCTCAACGGCGCCCTCTGCCTGGCCCCGGCGCTGGCGCCGGTACTGGGCGCCTGGCTAACCCTGAGTTTCGGCTGGCAGGCCAACTTCCTGTTCCTGGCCCTGTTCGCCACCCTGGCCCTGGTGCTGGTGATGGCTCGCCTGCGGGAAAGCCGCCCCGCCCATACCCGCCACCAGCCGTTGCTCTCCCCCCACGCCTACCAGGCGGTGTGGCGGCACCGGGCCTTTCGGGTCTATGTGCTGACCTGTGTCGCCGCCATGGGCAGCATCCTCACCTATGTGACCTTCGCCCCGCTGATCCTGATGGTGCAACTGGGGCTGAGCGAGGCCCAGTTTGCCCTGGCCTTCGGCGCCAACGCCCTGGTGGTGATGGCGGCCAGTTTTTCCGCTCCCAGGCTGAGCCGGCGCCTGGGCCGCCACCGGGTGGTCAAGCGAGGCGCCCTCTGTCTGCTCGGCGGCGGCCTCGCCATGCTGCTCTGGCTGCCTTCGGCCCCCTCCGTCTGGTCCTTTATGCTGCCGGTGGCGCTCTGCTCGGTGGGCTTTTCATTGGTGCTGGGCGCAGCGGCGGCTTCCGCCATGGCGCCCTTCGCGGACCGGGCAGGCCGGGCCGCCGCCCTGCTCGGCTGCCTGCAGATGGCCGGCGCCGCCACCGCCTCCTACCTGGCGTCGCTCCTGCCGTTGTCGCCGGGTGAGGCCTGCGCCCTCACCATCATGCTGCTGGCCGCCCTGGCCCTGCTCAGCCTGAACCGCCTGCCCAGGGAGCAACGACGGCTGGCCGACGCGGATGCCTAGAGCACCACGATAGTTTAAAAATCAGGCAGCCAGGCTCTGCGTAGCTGCCGGTTTGTGCCGCTGTAACCGTCACTGTAGGTGCCGCTTTAGCCGGCACAAACCGGCGCCCAATTTCCATACCCCACGCCGTTGGCAGGTTTGCGCCACGTAAACGGGCGCCTACAGGTAAGATATCGCCGTCGCACTGCTCACGTTTTAAGTTGCTGCCCTGTTATGGGATTAATGTGAGCTTTACTTTGACAAGGCGGGCATTCATTAAGCACAATCAAGATTGCAAAATAACAAACAGGACTGCCTACATGACTGCCCAATCATCTAATCCCCAATCGCTGCAGCAAGCCTTCTCATTGGGTAACGGACAGGATGCGGCACTGAACTGGTTGCGCAAGAATCAGACTCATTGCGCCATCTTCCTCACCAATGGCATCAAGCTGGAAGGGATGATCAGTGCCTTTGACCAATACAGCATTTTGCTGTCCGACCCCCGCGGTCAGCAGCAACTGATTTACAAAGCCAAGATTTCCACCATCTCCCCGGCGACCCGCCGGCCGCCGCGCACCGGGGTCATCATCAACAAGCCCCGCCGCCCCCGCTACGACAGCCATCACGATCACCACAACCATCGTGACGACCAGCACCACGATCACCAGGACGACGATCAGGGCGAACAGCGCTAAGTCAGTTGGCAAACAGGGTCAGCCCAGCAGGGGCCGGCCCTCCACCACCATCACGCAAGCCATGCCCGCCGCCTCCGCCGCCTGCCGGCCGATGGGCGTGTCCTCGAACACCAGGCAATGGCCGGGGTTCAGCCCCAGCTCCCGGGCGGCCAGCAAATAGGTGTCCGGATTCGGTTTGTGCAGATTCACGTCGTCGGCGGTGATCACCACCGGAAAATAGTCCCGCAGCCCGGTATTGAGCAGCACCCGCTCGGCATTGACCCGCGAAGAGCCGGTGCCGATGGCCATGGGCTTGTCCGCGTATTGCTCCAGCAGGGCCAGCATGGCCGGGAAGGGCCGGGCCTCGGGCAACAGCTGCTGATAGTGGCCGTTTTTCACCGCCACCACCCGGTCGCCGTCGAGGCGGAGCCCCTGCTCGCCGTTGATGAGGTCCACTATCTTGCGGCTGGGCACGCCGCCCAGATCGTACAGCCAGCCGGCGTCGTAGCCGAAACCGAACTCCCGCGCCGCCAGCTCCCAGGACGCCAGGTGCAGGGGCATGGTGTCGACCAGGGTGCCATCAAGGTCAAAAATCAAGCCATCAAAGTGTTGCGGATGCATCTGTGCCACCAAAAAACAAGATGGCCGCTCGCGCGGCCATAAGGGTTAAATCAGTTCCAGCTCTTTCATCACCTGGCGGATACGCGCCTTGGTGCTCTCCTGCAGCGGCACCACCGGGATCCGGCAGGCTTCGCTGGCCATCCCCAGCAACGACAGGCCGTATTTGGGACAGGCCGGGTTGGGCTCGGCGAACATCGCCTGGTGCAGCGGCAACAGCCTGTCCTGCAGGGCGCGGGCTTCCTCCCACTTGCCGGCCAGGGTCAGCTCCTGCAACTGGGCGCAGAGCCGGGGGGCGACGTTGGCGGTAACCGAGATGCAGCCCTGGCCGCCGGCCACGTTATAGGAGACGGCGGTGCCGTCCTCGCCGGACAGCCAGGCGAAGGGCTTCTTGATCAGTTGCCGCTCGGCCCAGGGACGCGCCAGATCGCCGGTGGCGTCCTTTACCCCGGCGATACGCGGCAGCTCGGCGATGCGCGCCATGGTCTGGGGGCTGATGTCCACCACCGCCCGCGGCGGAATGTTGTACACGATGATCGGCAGTTCGGTGGCATCGTGCAACATCCGGAAGTGGGCGTAGAGCCCTTCCTGGTTGGGCCTGTTGTAATAGCCGGCCACATGCAGGGTGGCGTCGGCCCCCACCTGCTGGGCGTAGTTGCTGTATTCAATCGCCTCCACCGGGTTATTGGAGCCCGCGCCGGCGATCACCGGCACCCGGCCCGCCGCCTGCTCTACCACTATCTCGATCACGCGGCAGTGTTCGTCATGGCTCAGGGTCGGACTTTCCCCGGTGGTGCCCACCGGCACAATGCCGTGAGTACCCTCCTCGATGTGCCAGTCGACCAGGCGGCGCAGGGCAGCCTCGTCGAGACGGTCACCGTCAAAGGGGGTCAGCAGGGCAACTAAAGAACCGCGAAACATGGAAACTCCTTCTCCTGGCTAGAGGATTGAAAAATTTGGATTAAAAAACCCCGGTCGCTGCTGCGTAACCGGGGTTTGAGAACTGCTCGTCTTGATGAGGATCTGGCGTCGGTCACGCAATAGGGGTCGCCGCTTTTCGCTTGAGCGGTTTGGCCGGTTTGCGTTTAACGATAAAAACCATGACTTGCACCTAAAAAGACCTTGAACTGCATCTTTTGCTAATGCCCGGCAAATGTCAAGGGGGGTGGCGCCATGTATAATGTCCAATTCCCTTATTTGTTGCGGAGCCCGAGATGTTTGAGGCCTTGACCCCGGTCGGCGAGATGCTGACCCGTAATCTGGACACCCTGAGCCGCCAGCCGCTGCTGATCTGCGGCCTGCTGGAAGACAACCTGCCCGGGCTGCTGGCCGAGGCCGGCAACGCCCCGCGGGTGTTCACCACGGATTTTCGCTATTTCCTGTGGCTTGAAGGCAAAAATGACGTCAAGGTCGAATTCGGCAGCCAGCCCGGACCCGGGTCCGCCGCCGGCCTGCTGCTGCTGATGCCCAAGGCCAAGGCAGAGGCCGACTACCTGCTGGCGGCCTGCCTGCCGCTGCTCGCGCCCGGTGCGCCCGTCTTTATCGCCGGCGACAACAAGGGCGGGGTCAAGGCCGCGCCCAAGCTGCTGGCCCCCTACTGCGACCAGGTGAACAAGCTCGACAGCGCCCGGCGCGCCAGCCTCTATCAGGCCCAACTGGTCCGCCCGGCCCCGCCCTTCCGGCTGGCCGACTGGGTGAGCCGCTATTCCCTGCTGGAAGAACAGCTGACCGTCTGCACCCTGCCCGGGGTGTTCAGCGCCGGACATCTCGACAACGGCTCCCGGCTGCTGCTGGACAGCGTCGGCGAACTGCACGGCCGGGTGCTCGACTTCGGCTGCGGCGCCGGCGTCATTGGCGCCAGCCTGTTGCGGCGCCATCCGGGGATCCAGCTTGAGATGATCGACATCAATGCCCTGGCGCTGGAGGCCAGCCGGCTGACCCTGGCGGAAAACGGGCTGGAGGCCGAGGTGTACGCCTCCGACGGCCTGGCCCAGGTCGACGGCCGCTTCGACCATATCATCACCAATCCGCCCTTCCATGCGGGCCTCAAGACCTTCTACCACACCACCGAGACCCTGCTCGCCCGGGCGGTCGACTATCTCAAGCCGGGGGGCGAACTCATCCTGGTGGCCAACGCCTTTCTGCCCTATCCCGAGCTTATCGAGCAAAGCTTCGGTCATTGCGACACCCTGGCCGCCACCGGCAAGTTCAGGATCTACCGGGCCCGACGCTGAATTATCACGCAAACCCGGCGTTTTTTGAGCAACCGGCCACCAAGGCCGGTTTTTTTTAATTTTTCCCGGGAAAAGCGTATTGACGGCCGATAAAAAATCTATAGAATTCGCAGTCCTCAGCACGGGCGAGGGTGGCGGAATTGGTAGACGCGCTAGCTTCAGGTGTTAGTGTCCTTCGGACGTGGGGGTTCAAGTCCCCCCCTTCGCACCACGACTGAGTAAACAGGATGACGGCCTCATCTAAAACAGCCGGACAATTCGGGTATGCGAGGGTGGCGGAATTGGTAGACGCGCTAGCTTCAGGTGTTAGTGTCCTTCGGACGTGGGGGTTCAAGTCCCCCCCTTCGCACCAAACCGCTCAGGTTTGGCAACCCTGCCCGAAATTCAGGATGGTGGCTCATCTAAAACAGCCGGACAATCAGGTATGCGAGGGTGGCGGAATTGGTAGACGCGCTAGCTTCAGGTGTTAGTGTCCTTCGGACGTGGGGGTTCAAGTCCCCCCCTTCGCACCAAGATTGTTGTTACAGCACATAACCACACCGTACTTTTTGCCATTGCACCAGCGCCGTTTGGTGTTTTTTCGTTTCCGGCTCTCCCTCCCCTTGTCTTTGTCACCGATTCGTCGGATGATGCCCGCATGTTGTTAATATATCGTTAATGGAGCGTCGCCTTGCCCTGGCTCAGTGCCCTCGCCCTGCTGCTGTATCTCGGCCTGCTTTGCTCGCCGCCAGCCCCGGTCGTGGCCGCGCCCTCGCTGCTGGCGGCGGAGCAGCATGCCCAGGTGGTCAATCCGCCGGCCGGGCAGGTCCTGTTCCTGCTGGAGCAGGAAGGAAGCGATGATCCGGAGCCGGCACTGCCTTTCCAAAGCCACAGGCAACCCTGGCCCTGGCTGGCACAGCAGTTGCCTGTGGCGCCAGCGACCCCGCCTTATTTCCTTACCGAACACCAGGTACGCGGCCCCCCGCTTTCCGTTCCCAACCCCAGACACCGGGATCAGCCAGCCTGATCCGCCTTTATCTTTGATTGTCTGTGGCCCTTTCCCTGAAAGGGTCGAGGAGGAACGACATGAAAACACTGCACCTGTACGCCGTTGAACACCGCGATCACCTGGTCCAGCCCGGGGATATGCCCGATCTGCAGCTGGACTCTCCTGCCCTCGGCCTGCTGAACGATTTCAAGCAGAACCCGCCCACCATGATAGACGCCGACACCCGGGCGGCCGACGTGCTGGAAATGATGCACCACGACCACACCCGGCTGAAGCTGGTGGTGGACTCGCAGGAAGAACTGCTTGGCCTGATCCAGCTCGATCAGTTGAGCGGTCAGGCCTTCGTGCAGCGCGTCGCCAACGGCGACAGCCGCGACGAGATACTGGTCACCGATCTGATGTGTCCGAGGGACAAGCTCAGGGCGCTGGATTATCAGCAGTTGCAGCAAAGCACCATCGCCGACGTGATCCATGCCCTGCAATCCAATGGCGAGCGCCACTGCCTGGTCATCGACCGGGGTTCGCACCATATCCGGGGGCTGATCTCGGCGCGGGACATCGCGCAGCGACTGGGAATGCAGCTCGACATCCGCAGGGCACCCACCTTCCTCAATATCTTCGATTCGCTCTCATCCTGAGCACGGCGGCGGCCCCGGCCGCCGCTCCCTTCAGCCTGCACTGCGGGTAGAATGCGCCCGACCACCAGGTGACATCAGGCCAGTCGCTGTATTACCATGCAGCCTCACCCCTGCCGTGCCCGGGTGCATGGCCCCGTCAAGCTCACCCTTTGGTTTCGAGATATAAAAGCAAATGAGTAACGGATTCGCCCAGTTGCAAGCCCAGTTTTTGCGTTTGCGCAGCAACAAGCTGTTCGAAGGCTTCGTGATCAGCGTCATCGTGTTGTCCGCCCTGGTAGTGGGCGCCAAGACCTACGACAACGTCAGTCGTTTCGAGCACATACTGGTGGTGCTGGATGCCGCCGTCACCCTGTTCTTCCTGGTGGAGATCGCCATCCGCATGGCCGCCGAGCCCAGGTTCAGGGACTTTTTCAAGTCCGGCTGGAACATCTTCGATCTGGTGATAGTTCTGGCCAGCATCATCCCCATCGACAGCACCGACACCGTCCTCATCGCCCGCCTGCTGCGGGTATTCCGCGCCCTGCGGCTGGTGTCGATGATCCCCGAACTGCGGGTGCTGCTCAACGCCCTGGTGGTCGCTATACCGCGCATGGGCTATGTGGCGCTGCTGATGTTCATCATCTTCTACATCTACGCGGCCGTCGGCAGCTTTGTCTTCGAAGGCGTCGACGACTTCCTGTGGGGCAATATCAGCCTGGCGATGCTGACCCTGTTCCGCATCGCCACCTTCGAGGACTGGACCGACGTGATGTACGACACCATGGAGCTGTATCCCTACAGCTGGATCTACTACGTCACCTTTATCTTCCTCACCGCCTTCATCTTCCTCAATATGATGATCGGCATAGTGCTGGAGGTGATGCAGAGCGAAAGCGAGAAGTTCAAGGCGGAAAACGGCGAGGATCCGGCCCAGGAGCAGCAGGCGCTGCAACAGGAGCTGGTCCGGATGCGGGAGCAGTTGAACCGGGTAGAAGCACTGCTGCAGGAGCAGAGCAGAAAAGCCTGAGCCGGAGCGGGAAGAGGCTTTCTTCCCGCTCCTCATCCCCCCAGCAGCAATCCCAGGGTCAGCCCCAGGCCGGCCAGGCCGCCCACCGGCAGCCAGTACCAATGGCGGCTGACCGAGGGCATGGCCAGCACCAAGGCAAAGAGGGCGAAACCCGCGCTCAGCCAGAGGGTAAGGCCCGATGCGGGCACCCACCACACCACCGTCAACCATGCCAGTACCAATAACACGACCACAAGCGCCTCCTTTGTCGAGTTATTGATAATAGTTATCATTTATTAATTTACAAGGTTTTCTTCAGCGCCGCCTCAGCAGGGCCACGGTTTCCACGTGCATGGTGTGAGGGAACATGTCCACCGGCGTGGCCTGTTCCAGCTCGAAGCCGTGCTTGCTGAGCCAGGCCAGATCCCGGGCCAGGCTCTTGGGATTGCAGGACACGTATACCAGCCGCTCGGGCTTCATCTCGGCCAGGGTCTCGAGCAGCGCCTGATCGCAGCCCTTGCGCGGCGGATCCACCACCACCACATCCGCCCTGAGCCCCTGCCGGTAGAGCCCGGGCACCACCGTCTCCGCCGCGCCCGGATGAAACTCCACGTTGGCCAGGCCGTTGCGCTCGGCGTTGGCGCGGGCGTCGGCAATCGCCTCCGGCACCAGCTCCACACCGATCACCCGATGCGCTTGCCGGGCCATAAACAGGGCGATGGTGCCGATGCCGCAGTAGAGGTCGAACACCGTCTCATGGCCCTTGAGATCGGCCTGGCGCAGGGCCTCCCGGTAGAGCACCTCGGTCTGGCGCGGGTTGACCTGGTAGAAGGACAGCGGCGAGATGGCGAACTCCAGGCCGTCCAGGCTGTCGGCAATGGCCTCCTTGCCCCAGAGCAGCCGGTTGTCCGGCCCCAGCACCCGGTTGCCGCCGTCGCCGTTGATATTGAGCACCAGGCTGGCCAGGCCCGGCAAAGACTCAAGCCCGGCCACCAGTTGCGCCAGGGCAGGCTCCGACGGCATAGTCGCCACCACCAGCACCACCATCAGCTCGCCGCTGTTCACCCCGTTGCGCACCATGATATGGCGCACCATCCCCTCCCCCGTCGCCTCGTTATAGGCGGGTTGGGCCGTGCCGCGCATCCAGTCCCGCACCCGCCGTACCACTTCGGCGGTTTCCGGTGCCTGCACCCGGCATTGCTCTACCTCCACCAGCTGGTGGCTGTGCTTGGCGTAAAAGCCGATAAAGGGACCGGGCTGCACCGCGTACTGGGCCTTGTTGCGGTAATGAAAGGGGTCGTCCATGCCCAGGGTTTGGGCCACCGGGCAGTCCAGCCCTTGGGCCTTGAGGGCATCCAGCAGCAACTGACGCTTGAGTTCGAGCTGGGCCTGGTAATCCATCACCCGCACCTGACAGCCGCCACAGGCGGTGTAGGGACAGAAATCCTCGCGCCGGCAGGCCGCCGCCTGCACCAGCCGCACCAGCCGGCCGTGGCAGAAGTTGGGCTTGACCAGGGTCAGCCGTACCTCGGCCTGCTCTCCCGGCAGCACACCCTCGACATAGAGCGGCCGCCCGCCCAGGGTGGCAATGCCATCCCCCTTGTCGGTAAGGCTGTGGACGGAAACGGTAACCTGCTGGCCGGGTTTTAACATGGGACTGCACTCTGAAAATTGACGCTGGCTGTCAGCTTAGCAAAAACAAAAAAACCCAGCCTATGCTGGGTTTAAGTGGTAGCAGTGGCCGGACTCGAACCGGCACGCCCGAAGGCAAGTGATTTTGAATCACTCATGTCTACCAATTCCATCACACTGCCACTTTGGTAGGCTCACCAGGGTGAGCGGCTTGCATTATACGTATCCGCCCAGGCCCCGCAAGCGGATTCTGAAGGCTGGCCGGATGATTGCGCATTAATTGCCCGCACAGGCAACGGTTACCAGCGCTGCCGCTTTTGCTAGAATGCAGCCACTTTTTGGCAAAACGGGTGATATGCGGTGGTTTCTTCTTATGTAGGGCTGCCCAGGGCGGGCGTGATGCGTCGCCTGGGGGCCTGGCTGTATGACGTGCTGGTGGTGGCGGCGCTGTTGATGGTGGCCGGCTTTGCCGGTTTCGGCCTGACCCAACTGGCCCTGGCCCTGGGCTGGATCGGGCTGGGCCAGCACGATGACACCGCCGCCCTGCTCGGCGCCAGCCGGCTGTACAGCCTCTACCTGCTGGCGGTGGTGCTGGGCTTTTATTGCTGGTTCTGGCATACCAGCGGCCAGACCATCGGCATGCGCGCCTGGCGCCTGCGGGTGCAGAACACCGACGGCAGCCGCCTGAGCATCACCCAGGCCCTGATGCGGGCCGTCAGCGCCCTGCTGGGGCTGGGCAATTTCTGGGTCTGGCTCAACCCGGGCACCAAACTTGCGCTGCAGGACAGGATCGCCGACTGCGAGGTGGTGGTGCTGACCAAGGAGCAGAACCGGCAGCTGTTGAGCCGGGATTGATAGGTACGTGAGGAGTGAGGGGTGAGGCGGAAGGGGTGAGGCGGAGTCCCCACGCCTATCCCCTCTCCCCTCACGCCTAGGCCCTCACACCTAGGCCCGGCGATTCAGCAAAAACAGCGCCACCCCGATAAACAGCAGGCTGGGCCCCAGGGCACCGATCGCCGGCGGCACCGCGTAGACCAGGCTGATGGGGCCGAACACCTCGTTGGCTACATAAAAGCCGAAGCCGAACAAAATGCCCATCAGCAGTCGGGCGCCCATGGTCACGCTGCGCAGGGCGCCGAACACGAAGGACGACGCCAGCAGCATCATGGCCACCACCATCACCGGTTGCAGCGCCTTGCGCCAGAACTCCAGGGCGTAGCGGCTGCCGTCCTGGCCGTTTTCTTCCAGGTAGGCCCGGTATTCCCACAGGCCGCGCATCGACAGCTCATCCGGATCGATGGACACCACCCCCAGCTTCTCCGGGGTCAGGCTGGAACGCCAGGCCAACGCCGGCTCCCGCTCGGTGGTAATGGCCACCCCGTGGTTGAACAGGGTATGGGTGACGTTGAGCAGTTGCCACTGGTCGTCCCCGTATTCGGCCTGCGCCGCCTGGGTGATACGGCTGAGCTTCATGTCCTCGTCGAAATAATAGAGGGTGACATTGCTCAGGGTGCCGTCGCGCCGGGCCTGGCCGATATTGATATAGGCCTCGGCATCCTTGGCCCAGACCCCGTGTACCGACAACACCACCTGGCCGTTGGAGCGGGACTGGGTGCGCAGGTCATCCGCAGCCAGCTTGGCCACCGGCGCCACGTATTCCCCCACCAGCATAATCAGCAGCATCAAGGGCAGCGCCGTCTTCAGGGCGCTGGTCACGATGTTGAAGCGGGAGCTGCCGGAGGCCTGCATCACCACCAGCTCGCTCGAGCTGGCCAGCTGCCCCAGGCCGATAAGGCCCCCCAGCAGGGCGGCGATGGGGAAAAACAGCACGATTTCCTTGGGCATGGACAGCAGCACGTAGTAGAAGGCCGCCAGCAGGGTATAGCTGCCCTCGCCCACGCTGCGCAATTGCTCCACGTAACGGATGATGGCGGACAACCCCACCAGGACCAGTTCGCACAACAGGATGGACATCAGCACGGTGCGGCCGATGTAACGGTCGAGAATACTGAACATCAGGCGGTTTTGCTCCCTTTGAGTTTTTCCCGGATCCGGTTCCACCAGGCCGTTTCCAGCAGGTTGAGGGGCAACGCCACCAACAACAGGAACAGCAGCGGCACCGTATAGAGCCCGGGATAGAGCGGCAGGCTACCCGCCTCCACCGCCGAGCGGGCGGCGCTTTGCAGCAGGAAATAGGCGAGGTAGAGCAGGATGGCCGGCAGCAGCTTGGCGTAGCGGCCCTGGCGCGGATTCACCACCGCCAGCGGCACCACCATCAGGGTCAGCACCAGGGCCGACAGGGGCATGGCCAGGCGCCATTGCAGTTCGGTCTGGTCCCGCAACTCGCCGGACCGCCACAGGGCGGCACTGGAGCTGGCCGCCGCCTTGTGCTCCGAGGCGGTCACCTCGGCGGGGCGGATATAGGCGCTGTATTCCTCGAATTCGGCCACGTCGAACTGGCGGTTGCCGGGGCTGCCGCTGTAGCGCCGCCCTTCCTCCAGGGTCAGCCACTGGCCGCCGTTGCGCTCATGGATGCGTCCGCCGTCGGCCACCACCACGCTCGGCGCCTGCTGGGACTGGCCCCGCTGCACCACGAACAGACGGTTGAGCCGGTCGCCGGCGCTGTCCGGCTTGAGTTCCTCCACGTAGGCCACAATGCGGCCGCCGTCCAGGCTCATAAAGCGGGCCTCGCGCAATACCGCAAAGCCCGGATCCGACTGCACCTGGTCGCGGATCTGGTAGATCTGCTCCCTGGACCAGGGGTTGAGCCAGAGCGAGTTGACCAGGGCCACGCCCATCCAGAACAGGGCGAGGATCAGGGTGGCCCGCATGATCTTGCCCGGCCCCATCCCCACCGCCTTCATCACCGTCATTTCACTCTCGGCATAGAGCCGGCCATGGGCGAACAGCACCCCGATAAAGAGGCTCACCGGCAGCATCAGGGTCGCCATTTCCGGCATGTTGAGCAGCAGCAGCCGGCCCACCAGGGCACCGGGGATCTTGCCGCTGGCCGCCTCGCCCAGCACCTCGATAAAATTCTGGCTGATAAAGATAAGCAGCAAGACGAACAACACGGCCAGTTGTGTCTTCAGGGTTTCCCGAAACAAATAGCGGAATGCAATCACCGTCAATCCCAGTGTAAACTTGTCTTTTTTAATGGAAACGCTTAACAATAAGCGTAAAATCACGATTTTCGTATATTAAGTACGCGAAGATCGGCGCCTTGGCGATGGCCATCATTATCGTTCATCTGGCGCCCATTGTCTTCAGGCTGTAGGAGAATCCATGGAGTTCAGTGTCAAAAGCGGTAGCCCCGAAAAACAGCGCAGCGCCTGCATTGTGGTAGGTGTCTTCGAACCCCGCCGGCTGTCGCCGGTGGCCGAGCAGCTGGACAAGATCAGCGACGGTTACCTCAGTTCCCTGCTGCGCCGGGGCGATCTGGAAGGCAAGGCCGGCCAGATGCTGCTGCTGCACCAGGTGCCCGGTGTGCTGGGCGAACGGGTGCTGCTGGTGGGCTGCGGCAAGGAGCGCGAGCTGGACGAACGCCAGTACAAGCAGATCATCAGAAAGACCATCAGCACCCTGAACGAGACCGGCTCCATGGAGGCGGTGTGCTTCCTCACCGAGCTGCACGTCAAGGGCCGCGACACCTACTGGAAGGTCCGCCAGGCGGTGGAAACCACCCAGGCCTGCCTCTACAGCTTCGACCAGTTCAAGACCAACAAGGCCGAGCCGCGCCGCCCGCTGCGCAAGCTGGTGTTCAATGTGCCCACGCGACGGGAGCTGACCATAGGCGAGCGCGCCATCCAGCACGGCCTGGCCGTGTCCAAGGGCGTGCGCATCTGCCGGGACGTGGCCAACATGCCGCCCAATGTGTGCAACCCGGCCTACCTGGCTTCCCAGGCGCGCCAGCTGGCCGACGCCTACGACAACATCAGCACCCGGGTGATCGGCGAGGAAGAAATGGCCGAGCTGGGCATGAACGCCTACCTGGCGGTGGCCCGCGGCTCCCACAACGAAGCCATGATGTCGGTGATCGAATACAAGGGCAACCCGGACCAGGGTGCCCGCCCCATCGCCCTGGTGGGCAAGGGCCTGACCTTCGACGCCGGCGGCATCTCGCTCAAGCCGGCCGACGGCATGGACGAAATGAAGTACGACATGGGCGGCGCCGCCGCGGTGCTGGGTACCATGCACGCCCTGGCCGAACTGCAGTTGCCGGTCAACGTGGTGGCGGTGCTGGCCGGCTGCGAGAACATGCCCGACGGCAACGCCTATCGCCCCGGCGACATCCTCACCACCATGTCCGGCCAGACGGTGGAGATCCTCAACACCGACGCCGAAGGCCGTCTGGTGCTGTGCGACGCCCTGACCTTTATCGAGCGCTTCGAACCGGAAGCGGTGGTGGACGTGGCCACCCTCACCGGCGCCTGCATCATCGCCCTGGGCCACCACACCTCGGGGCTGCTGGCCAACCACAACCCCCTGGCCCACGAGCTGCTCAACGCCTCCGAACAGGCCGGCGACCGGGCCTGGCGCCTGCCCATGGGCGACGAGTACCAGGAGCAGCTGGAAAGCCCCTTCGCCGACATGGCCAACATCGGCGGCCGGCCGGCGGGTACCATCACCGCCGCCTGCTTCCTCAGCCGCTTCACCAAGAAGTACAACTGGGCGCACCTGGACGTGGCCGGCACCGCCTGGAAGAGCGGCAAGGAGAAGGGCGCCACCGGCCGACCGGTGCCGCTGCTGACCCAGTTTCTGTTGAACCGCTCCGGCGTCAACAACGCCGAAGAATGAACATGAACCGGGGCTGTTTCTACCTGCTGCCTGACCATGCCGACGCCACCTTTCTGGAGCGGCTGGTGTGCCGGCTCGCCACCGACTGCTACCGCCAGGGAGAGGGAGTGTTCATCCACACCGCCGACCAGGCCCAGGCCGAAGCCCTGGACGAGCGGCTGTGGCAGCAGGAGCCGGACAGCTTCGTGGCCCACAACCTGCAAGGCGAAGGCCCGCGCCAGGGGGCGCCGGTGGTGATCAGCCCGCAGGCGCCTCACGGCGCCAGGCCGGTGCTGATCAACCTGGCGCCCCAGGCCCCGGCCTTCGCCCGGCGTTTCAGCCGGCTGTATGACTTCGTGCCATCCGACGAGGCCGGCAAGCAGCAGGCCCGTGAACGCTTTAAAGCCTATCGTCAGGCCGGGGTCGAACTGACCACCGAACCTGCACCATCCCAAACTGAAGACGCATAACACCATGGAAAAGACGTTTAATCCCAGCGCCATCGAACAGGCCCTGTACCAGCAATGGGAAAGCAAGGGCTACTTCAAGGCCCACGGCGACACCAGCAAAGATGCCTACAGCATCATGATACCGCCGCCCAACGTGACCGGCAGCCTGCACATGGGCCACGCCTTCCAGGACTCCATCATGGACACCCTGATCCGCTACCAGCGCATGCAGGGCAAGAACACCCTGTGGCAGGTGGGCACCGACCACGCCGGCATCGCCACCCAGATGGTGGTGGAGCGCAAGATCGCCGCCGAAGAGGGCAAGAGCCGCCACGACTACGGCCGCGACGCCTTTATCGACAAGATCTGGGCGTGGAAGAAGGAATCCGGCGGCACCATCACCCGCCAGTTGCGCCGCCTGGGCGCCTCGGTGGACTGGGATCGCGAGCGCTTCACCATGGACGAGGGCCTGTCCAACGCGGTGAAGGAAGTGTTCGTGCGCCTGTACGAGGACGACCTCATCTACCGCGGCAAGCGGCTGGTAAACTGGGATCCCAAGCTGCACACCGCCATCTCCGATCTGGAGGTGGAAAACCGCGAGATGAAGGGCCACATGTGGCACTTCCGCTACCCCCTGGCCGACGGCGTCAAGACCGCCGACGGCAAGGATTACCTGGTGGTGGCCACCACCCGCCCCGAGACCATGCTGGGCGACACCGCGGTGGCGGTAAACCCGGAAGATCCGCGCTATAAGGATCTGATCGGCAAGGACATCATCCTGCCCATCGTCAACCGCCGTATCCCCATAGTGGGCGACGAACACGCCGACATGGAAAAGGGCACCGGCTGCGTCAAGATCACCCCGGCCCACGACTTCAACGACTACGAGGTGGGCAAGCGCCACGGCCTGCCGATGATCAACGTGCTCACCCTCAACGCCGAGATCCGCGACCAGGCCGAGGTGTTCACCACCAAGGGCGAGCCGTCCGACGCCTACGGCGCCGAACTGCCCGCCGCCTTCCGCGGCTTGGACCGCTTTGAGGCCCGCACCGCCGTGGTGACCGAGCTGGAACAACTGGGCCTGCTCGACGGGGTCAAGGATCACGAGCTGACCGTGCCCTACGGCGACCGGGGCGGCGTGGTGATCGAGCCCATGCTTACCGATCAGTGGTACGTACGCGCCGCGCCCCTGGCCAAGGTGGCCACCCAGGCGGTGGAGGACGGCGACATCCAGTTCGTGCCCAAGCAGTACGAAAACATGTATTTCTCCTGGATGCGCGACATCCAGGACTGGTGCATCTCCCGCCAGCTGTGGTGGGGCCACCGCATCCCCGCCTGGTACGACGACAACGGCCAGGTCTACGTGGGCCGGGACGAGGCCGAGGTGCGCGCCACCCATCACCTTGGCGATGACGTCAGTCTGCGCCAGGACGAAGACGTGCTCGACACCTGGTTCAGCTCGGCGCTGTGGACCTTCTCCACCCTGGGCTGGCCGGAGCGGACCCCGGAGCTCGAGACCTTCCACCCCTCCAGCGTGCTGGTCACCGGCTTCGACATCATCTTCTTCTGGGTGGCGCGCATGATCATGATGACCATGCACTTCATCAAGGACGAGAACGGCAAGCCCCAGGTGCCGTTCAAGACCGTCTACGTCACCGGCCTGATCCGCGACGAGAACGGCGACAAGATGTCCAAGTCCAAGGGCAACGTGCTGGACCCGCTCGACATGATCGACGGCATCGATCTGGAGTCGCTGGTGGCCAAGCGCACCGGCAACATGATGCAGCCCCAGCTGGCCGCCAAGATCGAGAAGAACACCCGCAGGGAGTTCCCCGAGGGCATCGAGCCCCACGGCACCGACGCCCTGCGCTTCACCCTGTGCGCCATGGCCTCCACCGGCCGGGACATCAACTGGGACATGAAGCGCCTGGACGGCTACCGCAACTTCTGCAACAAGCTGTGGAACGCCTCCCGCTACGTGCTGATGAACACCGAGCAGCAGGACTGCGGCCAGAACGGCGGCGAACTGCAGTACTCACTGGCGGATCGCTGGATCCAGGCCCAGTTGCAGGCCACCATCCGGGACGTGCGCGCCGCGCTCGACGGCTACCGCTTCGACCGGGCCGCCAACGCGCTCTACGAGTTTATCTGGAACCAGTTCTGCGACTGGTACCTGGAGCTGACCAAGCCGGTGCTGTGGCACGGCTCCGAGGCCGAGCAGCGCGCTACCCGCAAGACCCTGATCGAGGTACTGGAAACCCTGCTGCGCCTGGCCCACCCCATGATCCCCTTTATCACCGAGGAGATCTGGCAGCGGGTGGCCCCGCTCGCAGGCCGCGCCGGCGACAGCATCATGCTGGCCGCCTACCCGCAAGCCGATGCGGCGCTGGAAGACGAGCAGGCGATGGCGGATCTGGAGTGGGTGAAGCGCTTTATCGTGTCCATCCGCAACCTGCGCGCCGAGATGAACATCCCCCCCGGCCAGGGGCTGAACGTGCTGCTGCGCCCGGCCGGGGACGACGCCCGCCGCGCCACCGACAACGACGCCTTCCTCAGGGCCATGGCCAAGCTCGACAGCATCACCCTGCTGGCCGCCGATGAAGAAGCACCGGTGTCCACCAAGCAGTTGATCGGCGACACCGAGCTGCTGCTGCCGATGGCGGGACTTATCGACAAGGACGCGGAGCTTGCGCGCCTGCAGAAGGAGCTGGACAAGGTCGGCGGTGAAATCAAGCGGCTGGAAGGCAAGCTGAACAACCAGGGCTTCGTCGCCAAGGCCCCCGCCGAGGTGGTGGCCAAGGAGCAGGAGAAGCTGGCCGACTACCAGGCCACCCTGGCCAAGCTGCAGGCCCAGCGCGAGCAGATAGCAAGCCTCTGATCACCACCCTGTCATCAAGCTGCCCCGGCTCCGCCCGGGGCAGCTTGCTTCCTCCGGACATGCCATTTTTCCCCTGCCAAGCTGTTCGATCGTCCTCCCCGTTGTTAAACTATTCATCTGAATCCACAAGAGAGCATCCGCGGTCACATGAAGCCCCAGCTGTTCGGCTACCTCATTGCGCTGCTGCTGGCGAGTCCGGTTCTGGCCGATGCCGCCCCCCCCCAGACACAGGCCGAGCAACGCAACCTGGCGGTAGCCAGGACGGTGCTCGACATCCTGAGCTACAGCCGCTGGCCGGTGGCTCCGTTTCCCCTGCGCCTGTGTGTGGCCGCCCCCACCGAATACGCCGATGCTCTGCTGCAACTGGACAAGGCCCAGGTACTCCCATCGAGAGCCGGAGAATAGGGCTGGAAGAGCACGGGCTTGAGCAGGAGTGCGACCTGCTCTATCTGGGGGTGCTGTCCCCCGAGCTCAGACAGATGATGGCGCGGCGACTGGGTGAGGCGCCTGTCCTCACCATAGAGGAAAACAATCCCGAGTGTGCCCTGGGAGGTATTTTCTGCCTGGGTATCAGGGACAGCCGGGTCGGCTTCAGCGTCAACCTGGACAGCCTGGCCCGCAGCGGCATTCGCATCCATCCCGCGGTGCTGCGCCTGTCCCGCCCACGAGGAGAATAAGCCTTGCGTCGTCGTCCCAGCCTGTGGCGGATAGTACGCCGTGCCAACCTGAAACTGACCCTGGTCGGCATCACCATCGCCGCCCTCTGCCTGTCCCCCGCCATATTGCTCGCCCTGCGCGGCTATGCCGAGCACAACCTGGAACTGGTCGGCCGGGCCATCGGCTATACCACCGAAGCCGCGGTAGTCTTCGAAGACGAGGTCGCCGCCAACGACTATCTGGCACTTATCGCCCGAGAGGAACAGATTGGCCGGGTCCGGCTCCGGCTGCCGGACGGCAGGCTGTTTGCCGAATGGCAACGCCCCGTGGGCGGTCATCGTGCCGAACTGGAACGCCGCCTGGCCCTATGGCTGCTGCCCGAAGGCGTCAAGGTGTCCATGATCCATGCCGGTCGCCAGATCGCCCAGGTAGAGGTGGACGCCCATGGTGCCGCCTTGCTGGTATTTCTGCTCAACAGCCTGCTGGCCCTGCTCGCCGGCTTGCTGCTCAGCGCCCTCGGCGCCTACCTCTTGTCCCGGCGGATGCTGGACAACATAGTCACCCCACTGCAACGGTTGGCGGGGCAGGCCTATGCCGTGCGCAAGCATCGCGATTTCAGCCGGCGCCTGCCCGACGACGACATCGCCGAGTTGCACTCCCTTAACCAGAACTTCAACGCCCTGCTCGACGAACTGCAGCAGTGGCAGCAGCATCAGGACACCGAGAAAGCCAGGCTTGAACACCAAGCGACCCACGACAGTCTCACCGGCCTGCCCAACCGTGCCCTGTTCGAACGCCGGCTGCGGCAGGCCGTGGAGTATTCCCGCCGGCGCGATGACGAATTCGCGCTGCTCTACCTGGATTGCAACAAATTCAAGCAGATCAATGATACCTACGGCCATGCCGCCGGCGACCTGATATTGACGACGGTGGCGAAACAGCTACGCGAGCGGGTAAAACGTTACCATGACGTGGCCGCCCGCCTGGGCGGGGACGAGTTCGCCATATTGCTGTCCCCGCCCACTCCCCGGCGGGGAGCGGAGCAGATCATCCGTGACCTGCACCGCGCCATGAGCGCTCCCATCTCCCTGCCGCAGGGAGGGGAGCTCCGCTGCAGCCTCAGCATCGGCCTGGCCCAGTACCCCCAGGACGCCGACAATGCCGATGCCCTGATGCAGCAGGCCGACATGGCCATGTATCGGCTAAAACAGGCCCGATATGAGGCCGCCCACAACAATAACCAAGCACGAGGATCATGTGAAAGTGAAGACGAGCAAACTGTTGTCCCTGGCCCTGGTGGGCCTGTTGCTGAGCGCCTGCCAGACCCCGACCGGGCTGACGCCCAGGCAGCAGGCCCTGCTGCAGGCGCAGGGCTTCCAGCCGACCGATGAGGGATGGGAACTGGGGCTCTCGGATCGGGTGCTGTTCGCCAACGAAGTGGCCAGCCTGACTCCCGCCAGCCGGACTACGGTGGAACAGATAGGCCTGGCCCTGCTGTCGGTAGATATCGACTGGGCCCGCCTTGACGGCCACACCGACTCCTACGGCGCGCGGGAGTACAACCAGCGACTGTCCCTGCTCCGGGCCGAATCGGTGGCCGAGGTGCTGGTGGATACCGGCATGCCCAGGCAAAACCTGGAGGTACGCGGCCTGGCCGATACCAAGCCGGTCGCCAGCAACCGCACCCGGGAAGGGCGGGCCCAGAATCGCAGGGTGGCCATCGTGATTACCGACTGACATCGCCGCCTGCGACGGGAAGAAAATGGCAGACCGGCCTAGGCTAGGAGAAACAGCCATCCATCGGAGCATCCCATGAACTTCGTGACCGCCTGTGTTCTCGCCCTGCTGCTGGTGGCCTGCTCAGGTGCCGGAGAGGCCGGCTCGCCCCCGCCCGCGTCGTCCCCGTCCCGGGAAGCGGAGCTGTCCGGCCCCGGCGTGCTCACCCAGGACCAGCGCCGGGCGCTGCTGGCGGCCCACAACGCCGCCCGCGCCGAGGTGGGGGCAGCCCCCCTGGGCTGGTCGGCGCGCGCCACCGAGCAGGCCGAACGCTGGGCCGGGGTACTGGCCCGGCGCTGCGCCCTGGAGCACAGCCAGGGCTCGGGCTTTGGCGAAAACCTCTTCTTGGGCACCCTGGGGTTCTATGACGAGCTGGACGGGGTCAGGGCCTGGGAGGAAGAAAAACGCGACTACCGGGGCCAGCCCCTGACCCGGGCGCTGGCGCCGGTGGTGGGCCACTACACCCAGATGGTCTGGCCTTCCACCCGGGAGCTGGGCTGCGCCACATCCAGCTGCGGCAACAACCTGATACTGGTATGCAACTACTACCCGCCCGGCAACTACCTGGGAGAAAGGGCCTACTGATGGCTCAACCCTCTTCTGCAGGCTCCGCCTCCCGCGCCAGCAGTTGCCGCTTGCGGGCGATGCCCCAGCGGTAGCCGGACAAGCCGCCGTCGGTGCGTACCACCCGGTGACAGGGAATGGCCACCGCCAGGGCATTGGCGGCGCAGGCCCCGGCCACGGCCCGCACCGCCCGCGGCTGGCCGATGCGCCGGGCCAGCTCGGCGTAGCTGATGGTCGCCCCCGCCGGTATCTGCCGCAGGGCCTGCCAGACCTTCTGCTGAAAGACGGTGCCGCGGATATCGAGCGGCAGATCCTGCCCCTGACGGGGACATTCCACCAGGCCCACCACCCGGGCCACCCACTGCTCGAACCCCGTCTCGCCACCGATCAGCCGGGCGGCGGGAAAACGCTCCTGCAACTCCCGCAGCAGGGCCTCGGCATCGTCCCCCAGCAGGATGGCGCAGATGCCCTTGTCGCTCATGGCCACCAGTATGGCCCCCAGGCTGCACTGGCCGACGGCGAAGCGGATCTCGGTACCGGCCCCGCCGGCGCGGTAGCGCCCGGGGGGCATGCCCAGCAGCTGGTCGGCTTCTTCGTAGAAACGGCTGCCGGCGCCGTAGCCGGCCTCGAAGATGGCCTCGGTCACGCTCCGCTCCCGCGCCAGCGCCCGCCGCACCCGCTCCGCCCGGCAGGCCTGGGCATAGGCCCTGGGGCTGAGCCCGGTACCGGCCTTGAACAAGCGCTGCAGATGCCCGGGGCTGAGCCCCACCCTGGCCGACAGTTCGGCCAGGGTGGGGCTATGGTCCGCCTGCTCGATATGGCGGCACAGGGCCGTGATCAGCGCCTGCCGGCCGCCCGGGTCGGGCTGCTCTGGGCGGCAACGCCGGCAGGGCCGGAACCCCGCCGCCTCGGCCGCCATGGCCGAGTCATAGAAACGGATGTGCTCGGGCCGGGCCCGGCGCGACGGGCAGGAGGGACGGCAGTAGACGCCGGTGGTGATCACTCCGTAGCAGAAACGGCCGTCGGCGGCCGGATCCCGGGCCTCTACCTGGGCCCAGCGGGGATCCTGGATGATGTGTGCGGCGTTTTCGGCATGGCGGCGGCTCATGGGCGGGTCCTCGGTGCGGGATAATGGCCTTACTGTAGCTCCGTCGACGCCGCCCGGCACCCCGATTCTTGCGCTGGAATCCGCCCGCCGGGCGTGGAGGAAAGAGGCGGCATGGCGGGGCCCCGCCATGCCGGTGTGGGTATTACTTCTTGTCCTTGGTCTCGATCTGGTTGCCGATCACCCCGCCCACCACGGCGCCGCCAATGGTACCTGTGGTGCTGCCGCCGGTCAGCACGGAGCCGGCCACGCCACCGACGCCGGCGCCGATGGCGGTGTTGCGTTCCCGTTCGGACATGCTGGCGCAGGCCGACAGGCCCAGCAGCAGGACGGCGGCGAGGGCGCCGCCCGTCAGTTTCGTCTTGATGGTCATGGTCATTACCTCGGCTCTGTCTGTTCGCCCCGCCGGCACCCGGGTACCGGCCCCTTATCCTGATTGTATCCGCCGGAGACCCGGACGCCCAGCCGCCGGTCGCGCCCTGCGCAGACTGCTGTCGCTCAGGCGCTCATCTCGCCGCGCAGGGGCCGGCGCATCAGCTCGCGCACCCGCCCGGGATCGGTTTCCATCGCCAGCAGGTAGTGCAGCTTGGCGAA
Source organism: Zobellella denitrificans (assembly GCF_002407485.1). Taxonomy (NCBI): domain Bacteria; kingdom Pseudomonadati; phylum Pseudomonadota; class Gammaproteobacteria; order Aeromonadales; family Aeromonadaceae; genus Zobellella; species Zobellella denitrificans. Next base: position 3,469,653 of record NZ_CP012621.1, read on the forward strand.
GGCCGCCTCCAGGGTCAGGTCGCCGCCGGGGATCACGCCGATACGGTTTAGACTGTTGCCGGTGGCATAGGTGCCCTGATCCACCTTGCCGTAGAGGCAGTGGGTGCGGTTGACGATGACCTGCCCCCGTTCCACCGCCGCTGCCAGCACCTGCATCAGTTCGGTGTTGGCGTCGGGCGGATTGCCCACCCCGAAGCTCAGCATGACGGCGCCGCGTACCCGCTCGTCGTCGAGCAGGGCACGGGCGGCCCGGGCGCTGATGCCCGGGTAGAGGCTGAGCACCGTCACCGCCTCGGGGTCGAACTCGGGAATGCGGAAGCACAGCGGCGTCGGCGGCAGCAGCAGGCCCGCCTCCGGCTCCAGGCGGATGCCGGCCACCCCCAGGGGGGGATGGTTGGGCGAGGCGAAGGCGTCCAGCTCGGTGGCCTTGAGCTTGGTGGTGCGGTTGCCCCGCAGCAGCCGGCCGTTGAAATAGATGCACACCTCGGCCAGCCCCGGCCGCTGGCACAGGTGCAAGCCGTTGATGACGTTGTCCAGGCCGTCGCTGCGTCGCTCGGACAGGGGGATCTGGGAGCCGGTGAAGATCACCGGCTTGTCCTGCCCCGGCAGCATAAAGGACAGCGCCGCCGCGCTGTAGGCCATGGTGTCGGTGCCGTGCAGCACCAGGAAGCCGTCGTAGTCCTGCCAGTGGATCACCAGCAGGCCGGCGATCTGGGCCCAGTGGGCCGGGGTCAGGTTGGCGCTGTCGATCAACTGGTGCAGCTCGATCACGTCGAACTCGGGCAGTTCCGGCTCGCCGCTGTCCGCCAGCCGCCGGCGCAGCAGCCGGGCGAACTCCGGATCCGGCTTGTGTCCCTCGCTGGAGGCCCGGCAGCCGATGGTGCCGCCGGTATGCAGTATCAGTACCCGTCCCATCTCAGGCCTCCACCGGCGCCACCATGGCCGCCGGGCTCAGGATGGCGGCCAGTTGCGCCTCGCTCAAGAGCCCTTCCTTCTGCACCAGCTCGGCCACCCCGGCCCCGCTCAGCAGCGCCTGGCCGGCGATACGGCTGGCGTTGTCGTAGCCGATATGGGGTACCAGGGCGGTGACGATGCCGATGCTGTTCGCCACATGGCTGGCGCACTGGGCTTCGTTGGCCTCGATGCCGCGCACGCAGCGCTCGTCCAGCATGCGGATGGCCTCGCCCAGCATGCGGCAGCTGTTGAGCAGGTTGTAGATGATCAGCGGCTCCATGGCGTTGAGCTGCAGCTGGCCGGCCTCGGCCGCCAGGGTCACCGCCAGATCGGCGCCAATGACCTGGAAGGCGGTCTGGTTCATGGCCTCGGGGATCACCGGGTTGACCTTGCCGGGCATGATGGAGGAGCCGGGCTGCATGGCCGGCAGGCTGATCTCGCCCAGGCCGGTGCGGGGGCCGCTGGACAGCAGGCGCAGGTCGTTGCTGAGCTTGGACAGCTTCACCGCCAGCCGCTTGAGCACGCTGGAGAAGGTGACGAAGGCGCCCATGTCGGAGGTGGCTTCCACCAGGTTGCCGGCCAGGCTCACCGGCAGCTCGGTGATGTCGGCCAGCTCGTTCACCGCCAGGCGGGCGTAGCGCGGATGGGCGTTGATGCCGGTGCCGATGGCGGTGCCGCCCAGGTTGACCTCGCACAGCAGGCGGCAGGCGTCGTCGATGCGTGCCTCTTCCTCGCCCAGGTTGACGGCGAAGGCCTCGAACTCCTGCCCCAGGGTCATGGGCACGGCGTCCTGCAACTGGGTGCGGCCCATCTTGAGGATATGGGCGAACTCACGGCCCTTGTCGGCCAGGCTGTGCTGCAGGCCGGCAATGGCTTCCTTCAGCGGCTGGGCGGCGAACACGATGGCCAGGCGGGCGGCGGTGGGATAGGCGTCGTTGGTGGACTGGGAGCGGTTGACGTCGTTGTTGGGGTGCAGCTCCTTGTACCGGCCGCGCTCGTGCCCCAGCTTGCTCAGGGCCAGGTTGGCGATCACCTCGTTGGCGTTCATGTTGGTGGAGGTGCCGGCCCCGCCCTGGATCAGATCCACGATAAACTGGTCGTGCAGCTCGCCACGGATAATGTCGGCGCAGGCGGCCTCGATGGCCTCGGCCTTGTGGCCGGGCAGCAGGCCGAGCTGGTGGTTGGCGCGGGCGGCGGCGGCCTTGACCATGGCCAGGGCCCGGATCAGTTCGGGGAAGTGGCTGATGGGCACACCGGTGATGTTGAAGTTCTGCTTGGCGCGCTGGGTCTGGATACCGTACCAGGCCTCGGCCGGCACCTGTTGTTCACCCAGAAGATCGTATTCGGTACGTGTTTGCATTTGGCTTCTCCCACCGGCTTGCACTGTTGTTTGACGAGTCAGACGACCGGGATACCGAACAGGCAACGGAAGGATACAGCTAAGCCGACCGTCACATGCCATGGATGGCATGTGCGAGCGTACAGGGATGTATTCACAGCGTGTCGGCGTGCTGTGCCTTCCGGTGCCTGAGCGCGTTCGCACAGGTTCATCTGTTGGCGTTATTACAGCAACAAGGGGGGCTGACGGGGAATTTGGCGCCCTGTAGCAAAGTGGCGCTGTCTGACGCACTGGCTGCATCAATCAGATACAGGCGCACTCTGTTGCAGGAAACCGACTTTGGGTACACTGGGCGCAGTTTTCCCGGAGTCCCTATGCATCACGATTTCGCCAAGAACCTGCGCCTGCTGTGCAGCTACTACAAGTCGGTGGCCGAGGTGTGCCGCAAGCTCAAGGTCAACCGGCCCCAGTTCAACCGCTACCTGAGCGGGCGCTACAAGCCCTCGGCCCACAGCCTGCGCCGGTTGTGCGACTTCTTCGGGGTGGAGGAGCACGAGATCCTGATGCCCCACAGCCAGTTCGAGCTGCTGATCCAGGTGCGGCCCCGGCCGCGGGAAGAGGCGGAGGAACATCCGGAATACCGCCACCTGGATCTGCTGCAGGCCAACTCCCAGGGGCTCGACAAGTACCTGGGCTACTACTTCGAATACCACTATTCCATGGCCTTTCCGGGCAAGATACTGCGCAACCTGGTGTGCCTGGAGAAGCGGGACGGCCGCGTCTACTACCAGCGCACCGAGCGGCTGCAGCAAAGCCCCGGCGAGCGGGTCTACCACAGCAAATATCTGGGCATGGCCCACCTGCTGGCGGATCGCATCTTCCTGGTGGACTACGAGTCGCTGACCTGCAACCAGCTGACCCAGACCATTCTCATCCCTACCTTCAAGAGCCGGGTGGGCCGGCTCAGCGGCCTGCGCCTGGGGGCCTCGGCCAGCGGCGAGCGCATTCCCAGCTGCACCCGGGTGGTGTTCGAGTACCTGGGCCACCGGGTGGACATCCGCCGCACCCTCAGGCTGTGCAGTACCTTCGAGGCGGACGGCGGCCAGATCTCGCCGGCCGTGCTTGCCGCCATCCGCAACGAGATGGCGCCGGGAGAGCATCACTTCCGTGCCCGCCACTGTTTCTGATGTCAGGCCACCTGCCCCAGCCACAGCAGCCGTACCACGGCCACGTTGGCCAGGCTGACCAGGAACAGGAAGGCCACGTAGATCATCACCAGGTAGCGGAAATAGTGATGGGGGCTGTGGCGGATCAGGCCAGTCTCCTCCTGGTGCCGGCGGTGGGCGGCGGCGATCCTGGCGAACAGGCCCAGTTCGAAGTGCATCAGGAACAGGGTGATCAGGGATAATACCGTGCCCAGCAGGGGGGCGATCAGGATCCAGCCCTGCAGCACCCGGGTGATGTCGGGCTTGAGGTAGGGCACGGCCCCCAGCAGCACCACGGCGATGGTGATCTGGAACAGCTTCTTCCAGATATGATCGTGGCGGTATTTGTATTCGTCCCACAGCAGGGCGTGCGCGTCTTCGCTTTGCTCCACTCTCGTGCTCTCCGGCTTGTTGCATGACGCCACTATAGCACGGGCGCCAGCCCCAGCTCAGCGTCCGACGGGCGCGCCACATCGCCCCGGCTGTAGTCGCACACCCCTTCGGGAAACACCTTTTCCAGCATGGCCAGGTGGGGGCGCATGTCGAGCCCGCCATAAAAGCCCCGGATGATCGCCTCGCTCACCGGCACCAGGGCGCACTTGAACAGCTCGCCGGTCAGGGGCGCGCCCGCCACGTTGCGCGGCGATCGGTAGGGGGGGTAATGGGCCAGGCAGGCGCCGGTGCTCGCATCCCCCCGCCAGGCGCCGTTCCACACATGCTCGCCCTCGGCGATCAGCTCGCCGGTGTCGGTCCAGCAGGCATCCCGGGCCGAGGCCGGCCTTTGCCCCGTGGTCAGCCATTCATCCAGTACCTCGAAGGCCTTGTCGCTGGGGTTGTAGGGCTTGCCGCTCTGCCAGATCACCAGATTATCGGTGTTGCCCCGGGCCGCCCTGATCCGCAACCAGGACGACAGGGTGGCGTAGGAATGGTGCATGTCGAGCTCGTTGTCCAGATAGTGGCGCAGGTCGATCACCGGTATGTCGATATCGCCCAGGAACACATGACCGGAACGGTAGGCGGCGGCGATGGCGGCCAGGTGCCCCCGGCTACGGGGCGCCGTCTTGACCAGATCCACCTGGTTGCGCGCGAAGACCCGCAGCGGCACCGGGCTGCCCGGGGTCTTCTGCATGTTATGATCGCTCCATATGGATACGTCCGCCAGGCTGTCATCCCCGGTCAGCACCCAGAGTTTTTCCTGGGCCATGTCTTTCGGCGCCTTCCAGCTGCCGATATTGGCGTTCAGGTGGAAAAACTCGGCCGGGCTGATCTGCCCCCGCACCAGGGCATCCAGGCCATACTGGACGCCGGTGTTGTCGTGGGTACGGTGGGCGTAGCCGTCCTCCCCCACCCCGTAGACATGGGCCAGATCGTGCCAGTGGCTGAAACGTTCCTGCCTGGCCACCGCCGGCGCGTAATGATGGGCCCGGTGGGAATAGTGGGGGTTGTTGGTCAGGGGGGCCAGCCCACGCCAGCTCTTGGAGCACTCGGTCGCCCCCGGCGGCAGGCCGGGCAGGCGCAGGCCGAGGCCGGCCATCCGCGCCCAGCGGTAGTATTTCTTGAACTCGTGCTCCACCTCGCTGCTGGCCGCCACGCCCATCACCAGGCCCCGGTTTTCCTGCACCTGCCAGCGCTGGTTGTCCCGGGCGGTCACGTCGAAATAGTACTCCAGCAGCTCGCAGTCCAGGGCCCAGATGCTCTGGGTGATCATGTCCGGGTAGCTGTACTGGGGAATGAGGGCGTCGAGCAGGCCGGGCTTGTTCTGGGCGATCAGGTACTGCTGCACCGCCCCGCCCGAGCCGCCGATGCCCACCGTATAGTCGGGCCTGCCGTAACGTGCCTCGAACTGGGCCTTGACCAGCTCGGCGGTGTTGGCCGCCAGCCACATGTTGTAGTGGTTGCTGGTGACGTTGCCGCTGGAGCCGGCCAGGGCGTAGCCCTGGGCCAGCTGGGTGACGAGCCGGCCGCCGATGCTGCCCAGGCTCATGCGCCCCTGGCGCTTGCCGATGCCCACCCCGCCCTTGAAGTGATAGATGAGCTTTTTATTCCAGTAGGGACTGTGCGTGTCGGTGACCGGCGCCTCGGGATCCGCCAGCATGGCGATCACGTAGATGAAGCGGTTGATGGTGCCCCGCTCCACCCGCAACACGAAGGGAATGGATTGGCCCCGCCAGTCCAGCCAGGCCAGATCCTCCGGTATGTCCTCATCGGGCCAAGGCCTGAAGTCGTCCCGTCCCTCCACCTTGTAGTAGTAATCCACCCGGGTCGGCAGCAGGCAGTCCTTGCTGTGCCCGAGCAGGCGTCGCTTGTCCTTGACCCCGTCCAGCTCCTCGAATACCGGCATGCCGATGCCTTCCCGGTTGTCCACCAGCGGCTGGCCCAGGTCCGAATCCTCGGTATTGCAGGCGAAGGGATACTGCAGGGGGCCGAGGGAGGTATCCACCGGCCCCACCTGGCCCGGGAGCACGGGAAAGTCGAAGGCGGACAGATCCAGGGAAACCAGGGAAGAGTGGGGGCCGCCGTAGGGCGCTCGGGGCGCGGCGGGATCGTAGCCGGGTGGCAGGGCCTCCACCACCAGCTCGGGCGGCTCCGGCAACAGGTGCCGGCCCAGCCGGGCCTGGATCTCGCCGCACCCGCTCAGGGCGACGACGAGGGCCAGCGGCACCAACAGGGATAGGGTGCGGGCCTGGTCCATGGCGCTCTCCTTTTTTATCCTGCCTGGCATTAAGGTTAGCCAATGGCGCCGCCGCCTACCCGGCATGGCACGATAAAAATCTCCTTGCACGGCGTTATAAAGCGGCTATGGTGGCGCCATGCCAGCAACAGGAGTTACCGATGGACAATCCCCTTTCCTTGCTCGTCTCACGCCCCGGACAGGGCCTGCGGCTCAGGCCCCTGGCGCGGCGGGACGATGCCGCCCTGGCGGCCCTGATCCGCGTCGTCTCGGCCGAATACGGCCTCACCGCGGACCGGGGCTTCAGCGTGGCCGATCCCCAGCTGGACCGGCTCTCGGAGGTCTACGACAAGCCCGGCGCGGGCTACTGGGTGGTGACGGACGAAGCGGGACAGCTGCTGGGCGGCGCCGGACTGGGGCCGGTGGCGGGCCACCCGCGGGTGTGCGAGCTGCAGAAGATGTACCTGGCGGCCCCGGCCCGCGGCCTGGGGCTGGGCCGGCAGTTGGCGCAGCAGGTGCTGGATCAGGCCCGACGGCTGGGCTACCGGTACTGCTACCTGGAAACCACCGCCTGCCTGGAAGAGGCGCTGGCGCTCTACCGGCGCCTGGGGTTCACCCCCTGTGAGCGGCTGGGCGATACCGGCCACCACGACTGCGAACTCACCCTGATGCGCCCCCTCGGCTGATCACTCCTCGAAGTAGGTGCCCCAGCCGTCGTAGTCGATGCCGTATTTCTCGGCAATCGGCAGCAGCTGCGCCACCTGGGCCATGATGGCCTCCTCGGTCAGGGGACCATCCTTGATGGCGTCGAAGCAGAGCAGCACCTGGCCCCGCTCCAGGGTCAGCTCTTCGGCGTCGGTCACCTCGAAGCCGGCCTTGAAGCAGTCCACCGCCGCCTTCTCCAGGCGGTTGAAGTCCTGGCCGGAGAAATGATGCTCTATGCTGTATTCCGCATCCGGGTTGCTGCCGTCCTCCAGCAGGGAGGCGATTATCTCGCGGGTTTCTTCCCGCCAGTCTTGCTGTTCACTCATAGAGGGCTCCTGGGCCGTAAAGCATTAGGGAGGACAAAGGGTGAGGCTCCGCCGACCCTCCGCGCCAGGGAGGGCGCGGCGGAGCCCCCAGGGAGGGGGTTACGGCGTGTCGGCGGAGCAGCACGCTTTGGCCAGGTACAAAAGATTTCAAACAGGCTCTTAGGGACGGCGCGCTTCCTTGTCCAGCGCCTCGATGCGCTCGGCGATCAGCTGGCGGCTGTGCTTGAGCAACTCGCGCAGCTGGGCCGGCTCGTACGGCTCGATATCGATGGGCGGCATAATATCGATCAGCACCTCGCCGTTGTCCCAGCGGTTCAGATCCACCTGGCCGAAGTAGCTGGAGCAGGCGATGGGAACTATGGGCACCCGGGCCTGCAGGGCGATATGGAAGGCGCCGGTCTTGAACGGCAGCAGGCCCTTGCCCTGGCTGCGGGTCCCCTCGGGGAACATCCAGATCGACATGCGGTTGTGGCGGATCTTGTCCACCACAGTGCCTATGGTGCCGGCGGCCTTGGCCTTGTTTTCCCGGTTGATCAGCAGGTTGCCGCTCAGCCAGAACAGCTGGCCGAACAGGGGGATCCAGAACAGCGCCTTCTTGCCGATGGCCACGGTACGCGGCATCACCACCCCCGGGTGGACGATGATGTCCCAGTTGCTCTGGTGGTTGGCGATATAGACCGCCGACTCGAGCCCCGCGACGTGCTCCAGTCCGCGGATCCTGATCTTGAGCCCCACCAGGGGACAGGCCTTGTGGAACAGCCGGCCGAGCAGGTAGACGTTGTTGGGGTGACGGGGGCGCAGCAGGCACAACAGGGTGCCCAGTACAAAGACCACTATCATGGCCAGGGCCAGCACTAGCAGCCGCAGCAACTTCAACATGAAGGAACCTCGCGTTAAGAGAGGCAGCAGTATACTGAGGGGACCCGGAGGGAACAAGGCCGGCCGCCCTGGTCGGGGCAGGCCGAGGCGGGCGCACCCACCTCGGCCGGTGCCGCTCAGGACAATCCGGGCTCGCCCCGCTCCAGGCGGAAGCCCTGCACCGCCAGTTGCAACTGCTCGGCCAGTTGGGCCAGTTCGCGGCTGGCGCTGGCGGTCTGATCGGCGCCGGCGGCGGTCTCCCCGCCCATGGCGTGGATATTGGAGATATTGCGGCTGATGTCCTCGGTCACCGCCGCCTGCTCGTCCACGGCGCTGGCAATCTGGGTGTTCATGTCGTGAATGGTCTGCACCGCCCGGCTGATCAGCTCCAGTGCCTGCTCCGCCTCCCGCGCCTGGGCCACCGTCTGCTCGGCCTGGCCGCGGCCATTGATCATCGCGGCCATTGCCTGCTCCGCATCCGCCTGCAGCCGGGTGATGGTGGCCACTATCTCCTGGGACGACTGCTGGGTCTGGGCCGCCAGGTTGCGCACCTCTTCGGCCACCACCGCGAATCCCCGTCCCTGCTCGCCGGCCCGGGCCGCTTCGATGGCGGCGTTCAGCGCCAGCAGGTTGGTTCTGTCGGCAATCTCCTGGATCACCTGCACCACCGAGCTTATCCGGGTGCTGCTGTCGGACAGGGACTGCACCACCTGGCCGGTGGACGCCACGTCCTCCGCCAGCCGGCTGATGGAGGCCACCGTCTGCTGCACCACCTTTTTGCCCTGCTCCGCCGCTTCGTGAGCGGAACGGGCGGATTCGGCCGCCTGGCCGGTATTGTGGGACACTTCCTGCACGGTGGCGGACATCTGGTTGATGGCGGTGGCCACCTGTTCGGTGTCCTGCTGCTGGCGGCTCAGGTTGCTGCTGGTCTGCAGCGACACCGCCGAGGTTTCCTCCGCCGCCGAGGCCAGGCTGGCGCTGGACTGGTTGATCTGGCCGATCAGTTCACGCAGCTTGTCGGTCATATGGTGCAGCTTGCCATAGACCCCCTGGGTGCCCGAGGCGAAGCGCAGGCTGAGATCGCCCGCGGCGATATGACTGGCCACCCGCTCCATCTCGCCGGGTTCGGCGCCCAGGGGCTGCAGCACGGCGCGCCTCAGGGTCCAGCCCAGGATCAGGCTGAGCACCACCAGCAGCAGCGACATGGCCACCATCACCGTCACCATCAGCCGGTTGCGCGCCTCGGCGACGGCGATCTCCGCGTCCAGCCGGTGCAGCAGCAGGGTGATGAACTGGTTTACCGATTCCAGCATCAGATCCCGTTGCTGATCATAGGCGCTGCTGAACACCTTCAGCCGCGCCTCCTGCTCATGACCGGCCACCATCAGCCGGATCGCCTCATCCTCCAGCCGGGCCATGACCAGGGTGGCCTGGCGGCCTTTTTCCAGCAGCGCCAGCTCCTCGGAGGTCAGCTCCATGCCCAGCAGCATCTGCTCGTTGGAGAGGGTTCGGCCATCGACCCGGGGGCGCTTCCCCTCCGTCATGGCCAGCACGTTATGGTAAGCGGCCAGCTCCCGATCCGAGCCGGTGGCCACATGGTTGCGAATACGCGAGGTCAATTCGGAGGACATCATCCGCAGCAGGTTGGCCGAGTTGAAATAGTCGAATTTCTTCTGCTGGGCCTGCTGAACGCCCTGCTGGGACTGCAGCAGCAGGTAGAGGGCACCGCCCAGCACCAGCGCAAAGGTCAGCACCACCCCGAAAATCAGCCGGATAATGCCCTTGAGGGTCAAATCGCCCGTCATTGTTGTTCTCCCACCCCAGATAGACAAAAAGTAAACAATATTGGATACATAATATCGCACAATTATGCTCCAATTGTAACCAAAGTGAAATATACAGATGAGGCCGGCGGGGAGCGGACATGAAAAAGCCGCCCGAAGGCGGCTTCTCTGACTGGTGTGCGGGCTCAGCTCAGCTTGCCGTGGCACTGCTTGTATTTCTTGCCCGAGCCGCAGGGACAGGGATCGTTGCGGCCGATCTTCTCTCCGTCACGCACGAAGGGCGCCGCCTCGGCCCCCGCCTGCGGGCTTGCCGCCCTGGCCGGCTGGCCGTCGGCCAGCGGGTTTTCCGCTTCGGCATGGCTGTAGCTCTGGGGCAGGCGTTCGGCCGCCTCGCGCCGCTTGGCCTCCGCCGCCTCCACCTCTTCCTGGGTCTGCACCCGCACCCGGCTGAGGATGCTGATCACCTCCCGCTTGAGGTTGTCCAGCAACTGGGTGAACAGCTCGTAGGACTCGCGCTTGTATTCCTGTTTGGGGTTCTTCTGGGCGTAGCCGCGCAGGTGGATGCCCTGGCGCAGGTGATCCATGGCCGCCAGGTGCTCCTTCCACAGGGTGTCCAGGGTCTGCAGCATCACCGAGGTTTCGAACTGGCGCAGCACCGGCGCCCCCACCACCGCCTCCTTGTCGGCGTAAGCCTGGGAAGCCGCCGCCAGGATGCGCTCGCGGATCTGCTCGTCGTGCAGTTTTTCGTCCTGCTTCAGCCAGCCGGAAATCGGCAGATCCAGGGCGAAATCTCCCTTCAGCCGCTGCTCCAGCCCGGGCACGTCCCACATTTCCTCCAGCGACTGGGGCGGGATGTACTCGTCGACCACGGCGCTCAGCACGTCGTCGCGGATGACCTCTATGGTCTCCTTGATGTCGCCGGAATCCAGCAATTCGTTGCGCTGCTCGTACACCACCTTGCGCTGGTCGTTGGCCACGTCGTCGAATTCCAGCAGGTTCTTGCGGATATCGAAGTTGCGGGTTTCCACCTTGCGCTGGGCGTTTTCGATGGCCCGGGTCACCCAGGGGTGCTCGATGGCTTCGCCCTCTTCCATGCCCAGCTTCTTCATCATGGTGGTGACCCGCTCGGAGGCGAAAATCCGCATCAGGGCGTCTTCCATCGACAGGTAGAAACGGCTGGAACCCGGATCGCCCTGGCGGCCGGCCCGGCCGCGCAGCTGGTTGTCGATACGGCGGGACTCGTGGCGCTCGGTGCCGATGATGTGCAGGCCGCCGGCATTGATCACCACTTCGTGGCGCCGCTGCCAGTCGGCCTTGATGGCGGCAATCTGCTCGGGAGACGCCTCGCCCAGGGCTTCGATCTCCGCCATCCAGTTACCGCCGAGCACGATGTCGGTGCCACGGCCCGCCATGTTGGTGGCGATGGTCACGGTGCCGGCCCGGCCGGCCTGGGCGATGATTTCCGCTTCCCTGGCGTGGAACTTGGCGTTGAGCACCTGGTGCTTGATGCCTTCCTGATTGAGGATGCGGGACAGCAGTTCGGAGTTTTCGATGGAAACGGTGCCCACCAGCACCGGCTGGCCCCGCTCCACGCAGTCCTTGATGTCGGCGACGATGGCCTTGTACTTCTCGGCGGCGGTCAGGTAGACCAGATCGCCCATGTCCTTGCGGATCATCGGCTTGTTGGTGGGGATCACCACCGTCTCCAGGCCGTAGATATGCTGGAACTCGAAAGCTTCGGTATCGGCGGTGCCGGTCATGCCCGCCAGCTTCTCGTACAGGCGGAAATAGTTCTGGAAGGTGATGGAGGCCAGGGTCTGGTTCTCGTTCTGGATCTTGACCCCTTCCTTGGCCTCCACCGCCTGGTGCAGGCCCTCGGACCAGCGCCGGCCCGGCATGGTGCGGCCGGTGTGCTCGTCGACGATGATCACCTCGTTGTCCTGCACTATGTAGTCCACGTTGCGCTCGAACAGGGTATGGGCGCGCAGGCCGGCGTTGACGTGGGCCAGCAGCACTATGTTGCCGGCGGAGAACAGGGAGTCCTCCTCCGCCAGCAGGCCCATGCGCTTGAGCTCTTCCTCCACGAAGATCTGGCCGGTTTCGGTGAGCAGGGCTTGCTTGTTCTTCTCGTCCACCGTGTAGTGGCCGTCACCGGTGTATTCTTCGGTGTCTTCCTTGTCCTGCCTGACCAGTTTGGGGATCAGGGTGTTGATGCGGATATAGAGTTCGGAGCTGTCTTCCGCCGGGCCGGAGATGATCAGCGGGGTACGGGCCTCGTCGATCAATACCGAATCCACCTCGTCCACCAGGGCGTAGTAGAGCGGCCGCTGCACCCGCTGCTGGGGGGTGAAGGCCATGTTGTCGCGCAGGTAGTCGAAGCCGAATTCGTTGTTGGTGCCGTAGGTGATGTCGCAGGCGTAGGCATCGCGTTTTTCCTGGTGGCCCATGCCCGGCAGGTTGCAGCCCACGGTCAGGCCGAGGAACTCGAACAGCGGCCGGTTGGCTTCGGCGTCCCGGCGGGCCAGGTAGTCGTTCACCGTCACCACGTGCACGCCGCGGCCGGTCAGGGCGTTGAGGTAGACCGGCAGGGTCCCGGTCAGGGTCTTGCCCTCGCCGGTTTTCATTTCCGCGATCTGGTTGTGGTGCAGCACCATGCCGCCGATCATCTGCACGTCGAAGTGGCGCATCTCGAACACGCGCCTGGAGGCCTCGCGCACCGTGGCGAAGGCTTCCGGCAGCAACTGCTCCAGGGTCTCCCCCTGCTCCAGGCGGGCGCGGAACTCGGCGGTCTTGGCCTGCAGCTCGGCATCGGACAGGGCCTCGAACTTGGGCTCCATGGCATTGATTTCATTGACAACTTTGCGCAACCGTTTGAGGGTTCTGTCGTTACGGCTACCGATTATCTTGGTGAAGAGTTTGGTAATCATGCTTGGCCAATAGTGATGTTGGAAGACAAGGCCCCACCCGGGCGGGGCCGAAAACTAGTTGGGCAGAAAGCGCGCCGGATCCAGCTGCTTGTTCCCCTTCAGTACCTCGTAATGCAAATGGACCCCGGTCGCCCGGCCGGTCCGGCCCATCAGGGCGATATGCTGGCCCTTTTCCACGTATTCACCCACCTCGACCAGCTTGGTATCCACATGGGCATAACGGGTGATCCAGCCCTGGCCATGGTTGATTTCGACCAGGCCGCCGAAGGCGGGGTGATGCTCGACCGTGCTGACCACGCCGGCGGCGGTGGCGGCGATCGGCTGCCCCAGTTTACCTGAAAAATCCACGCCCTTGTGCCAGCGGGTGCGGCCGGTGAAGGGATCCCGCCGCTGGCCGAAACCGGAACTGAGACGAACACCGCCCTCTGGCACCGGATGTCCCTGGATCCGGGTAATTTCGTTTATATGGAGATTGAGCAGCAGAGATTCAAGGGCGGCCAGGGTCATGCCCTGCTCCCTGGACTGCGCCGACAGCCGGGCCAGGCCCTGGTGCAGATCGGCAAAGCCGCTGAAGGGCCGCTTGAGCAGATTGGGATCCGGCCGTTGCAGGCTGATTTCGTCGCCCAGATCGTAGTCGTTCACCAGCCGCTGGCCGACCGCCGTCAACTGGCCCAGCTCCGCCTGCAGCTGGCCCAGGCGCTGGCCGATGCGCTTGAGCTGCAGTTGCTGGCTGCGCTGCTGCTGCTCCAGCTGGCGGGCGAGCTGTTGATTGTGCTGCTGGGTGTTCTGCCACTGGCTGTACAGGTAGAGGGCCAGCGGCAGCTGCAACAGCGCCAGCACCATGAAAAACCGGTGGAACAGGGGGCGCGAGGGCGCGACGGCAAGAGTGGGATTGGTCATCATTTACACTACGGAGGAAAAAAACAAAACACGCCGGCGCGGAGAGATGCCGGCGTGTTCGGGGCAGGTCAGGCGGGGCTGAAGGCGCTGTCGTAGTAACGGATCGGCGATTCGGCACCCTGCTCGCCAAAGGTCACGATTTCCCAGGCCTCGGCGTTGGCCAGCAAGGCCCGCAGCAGGCTGTTGTTCAGGGCGTGGCCGGTCTTGTAGGCGCGGAACTCGCCCAGGATGCTGTGGTTGCACATGTAGAGATCGCCGATGGCGTCCAGCATCTTGTGCTTGACGAACTCGTTGGGATAGCGCAAGCCGTCTTCGTTCAGCACCTTGTAGTCGTCCAGCACCACGGCGTTTTCCAGGCTGCCGCCCAGGGCCAGGTTCTGGGAATGCAGGTACTCGATGTCGCGCATAAAGCCGAAGGTCCGGGCCCGGCTCAGCTCCTTGACGAAGGCCGCGCCGGAAAAATCCAGCACCAGGTGCTGGCTCTGGCCTTCGAACACCGGGTGCTTGAAGTCGATGGTCAGATCCATCTTGAAGCCGCCACGGTAAGGCCGGAACTCCGCCCACTTGTCGCCGTCTTCCACCCGTACCGGCTGCTTGACGCGGATGAAGCGCTTGAGCGCGTTCAGCTCGCGGATGCCGCCGGACTGCAGCAGGTAGATGAAGGGATGGGAGCTGCCGTCCATCACCGGCACCTCGGGCGCGTCCACCTCGATATAGAGGTTGTCGATGCCGAGGCCGGCCAGCGCCGCCGACAGGTGCTCTATGGTCGACACCCGCACGCCTTGCTCGTTGACCAGGGCGGTGCACAGCATGGTGTCCCTGACCAGGGCGGCATCGGCCCGGATCTCCACCTGGGGATCCAGATCGGTACGACGAAACACGATACCTGTGTTGGCCGGCGCAGGGACGAAGGTCATCTGCACCTTGTGCCCGGAATGCAGGCCGATTCCGGTGGCCCGCACGGTATTTTTCAGGGTTCGTTGTCTAATCATAGGGGTACCCGCAAGTCAAAAAGGCCCGGTCCGAACCAAATTCAAATGGTCAGACATGCTAGCACAATAATCCGCCTACGCCAATTGAGAGCCTTTCTCAGTCGGCCTGCTTGCGCAGGAAGGCCGGGATATCCAGGTAGTCCAGATCGCTCTTGGCCTGGGTGCTGTCGGCGTTGACCGCCAGCTTGCCCGCCTGCTCTTCCCGCACGCTGTCCATCCGGCGCATGCCGTTGTCGTCACGGCTGGAGCCGGACTTCACCAGGGTGATGTCGGGCTTGCGCTCGGCGCCGATGCCGGTGGCCACCACGGTCACCCGCAGTTCGTCGGTGATCTCCGGATCCAGGACGGTGCCCACCACCACGGTGGCGTTCTCGGAGGCGAAGGCCTTGACCGCGTTGCCCACGGTTTCGAACTCCTCGATGGTCATGTCGAGGCCGGCGGTGATGTTCACCAGTATGCCCCGGGCACCGGCCAGATCCACGTCTTCCAGCAGCGGGCTGGAGATGGCCTTCTCGGCGGCTTCCTCGGCGCGGTCTTCACCGGTGGCGCTGCCGGTACCCATCATGGCGGTGCCCATCTCCCGCATCACGGTGCGCACGTCGGCGAAGTCGACGTTGATGAGGCCGGGGCGGGTGATCAGCTCGGCGATGCCCTGCACCGCGCCCAGCAGCACGTTGTTGGCGGCCTTGAAGGCGTCCAGCAGGGAGATGCCGCGGCCCAGCACCTTGAGCAGCTTGTCGTTGGGAATGGTGATCAGCGAGTCGACGTGCTTGGCCAGCTCGTTGATGCCCTGCTGGGCGTAGTTCATCCGCTTCTTGCCTTCGAAGGCGAAGGGCTTGGTCACCACCGCCACCGTGAGGATGCCCAGCTCCTTGGCCACTTCCGCCACCACCGGCGCGGCGCCGGTGCCGGTACCGCCACCCATGCCGGCGGCGATAAACACCATGTCGGCGCCGTCCAACAGGTCGCGGATGGCGTCCTTGTCTTCCAGCGCCGCGTCCCGGCCCACTTCCGGATTGGCACCCGCGCCCAGGCCTTTCGTAATGGCGCTGCCGACCTGCAGGGTGGTGCTGGCGCTGGAGTTGCGCAGGGCCTGGGCATCGGTATTGATGGCCAGGAACTCCACGCCTTCCAGGTTCTCGCGCACCATGTGCTCGACGGCGTTACCGCCGCCGCCACCCACGCCCACCACCTTAATGACGGCTTCCTGCTCGTGATCATTCATCAGTTCAAACATAAGACTCTCTCCGCTTTAGCTCTTGGTTGATTCCTGCCAAGATTAAAATTCGCCACGCAGCCAGTTGCCGACCCGTTTCAACAGCCCGGTCACGCTGGCCTTATTGTTGTAGTCCTGTTGAGGCATGGACTGGTGTTCCCGGCCGTAGTGCAACAGCCCCACGGCGGTGGAATACACCGGTGTCTCAACGTAATCCGACAATCCCTTGACCCCGCCCGGCTGGCCGATGCGCACCTGGCACTGGAAAATCTGCTCGGCGCACTCCACCAGTCCCTCGATCTGGGCCGCCCCGCCGGTAAGCACCAGGCCGGCGGCCAGCTGGTGCTTGACCCCGGCCTTTTTCAGTTCGCTCTGCACCTTGCTCAGTTCCTGGTTGATCATGCCGAGCAGCTCGCTGTAGCGGGGCTCGATCACCTCGGCCAGGGTCTGGCGCTGCAGGCTGCGGGCCGGGCGGCCGCCCACGCTGGGCACCTCTATGGTGTCTTCCTTGCTCACCAGCCGGCTGAAGGCGCAGCCGTGCCGTACCTTGATCGCTTCCGCATCCAGCGGCGGGGTGCCGAAGGCATAGGCGATGTCGCTGGTGACGGTGCTGCCCGCATAGGGGATCACCTTGGTGTGGCGCAGGGCGCCGCCGGTGAACACCGCCATGTCCATGGTGCCGCCGCCGATGTCGACTACGCATACACCCAGCTCTTTCTCGTCGTCGGTCAGCACCGCGTAACTGGATGCCAAGGCGCTGAAAATAAGCTGGTCTACTCGCAGGCCCAACCGCTCCACGCATTTTTCGATGTTGCGCGCCATGTCGTTGTGGCAGGTGATCAGGTGCACCTTGGCGTGCATGCGCACCCCCGACAGGCCGATGGGATTCTTGATCCCCTCCTGGAAATCGATGGAGAACTCCTGGGGCAGCACATGCAGCACCCGGTGCTCGTCGGACAGCCGCACCGACTTGGCGGTGTGGATGACGTTGTCCACGTCTTCCTGGGTCACTTCCTCGTCGGACACCGGCACCATGCCGGTCTCGTTGCGGCACTCGATGTGCTTGCCCGACAGGCCCAGGTAGACGGAGGTGATCTGGCAGTCCGCCATCATCTCCGCCTCGTCCACCGCCCGTTTCAGCGACTTGACCACCGACTCCAGGTCGTTGACGCCGCCCTTGTCCATGCCCTTGGAGGAGTGGCTGCCGAGACCTATGATGTTCAGGTCGCCGTCCGGCAGCACTTCGCCCACCAGGGCCGTTACCTTGGCCGTGCCGATATCAAGCCCGACGATCAGATTTCGTTCCGCGCTCTTGGTCATTATCAGTCTCTTCGTCCTGCTTCCATCCCACTGCCAGCCCGGTATCGTAGCGCAGGTCGAGGTAGGCCACCCGTTCCCGCCCGACGATGCCCGGGTAGACATCAATAAATCGTTGCAACCGGGTCTCGATATCGTCCCGCCCCAGGATCAGCCGCACCCCGCCCGTCAGGGTCAGCTCCCAGGAACGCCGGGGGGTGAGATGGACCCGCTCGATCTCGTAGCCCCTCGGTTGCAGGAACCGCTGCAGGGACCGGTATTCCTCCAGTACCCGCCCGGCCTCGTCGTCCGGCCCGGACAGGGACACCAGCTCCAGCTCGCCGTGTTCGGCCCTGAATATCTCGCCATGGGCGTTGACCATGGCGTCCTGGTTCCACAACGCCGCCACCGGCTGCTCCACGATATAGACCCTCAGGGTATCGGGCCACTGCTTGCGCACCGATACCTGGTAAACCCAGGGCAGCGACAGCAACTGCTGCTGTACCCGGTCCACCTCCAGGGTGAGGAAGTTGCCCACCTCGGGCAACTCCAGCACCGACTCCCGCACCTCATCCCGGCTCAGGTAACGGTGCTCTCCCTGGATCAGCAGATGGTTGACCGGCAACTGGTTGGCCGCCGTCATCCACATCAGCAAGTGCCCGCCGGCCCACAACAGGCCCGCCAGCACCACCAGGAAAAAGCCCAGGCCGCCGATGAACTCCAGCCGGGTACGGGTCTCAACCCTGGCCATTTCAGTACGCCATCTCCAGCACCCTGACCACCAGCTGGTCGAAGGACAGGCCGGCCACCTTCGCCGCCTTGGGCACCAGGCTGGTTTCGGTCATGCCCGGCACCGTGTTCACCTCCAGCAGCCACCACTGGCCCTGGCGATCCCGCATCAGGTCGACCCGGCCCCAGCCGCTGGCGGCCACCGCCCTGAACGCCGCCAGGGACAGCTCGCCCAGCTCCCGCTCATCCTCCTCGCTCAGGCCGCAGGGGCAGAGGTACTGGGTATCGCCGGACTGATACTTGGCCGAGTAGTCGTAAAAGTCATGGGGCGTGCGCAGCCGGATGGCCGGCAATGCGCGCTCGCCCAGGATGCTGACGGTGTATTCGTCGCCCTCGATAAAGCTCTCGATCAGCACCTCGTCGTCGAACCGGAAGGCTTCCTGGATGGCATCGGCCAGGGTGGCGGCATCGGTGGCCTTGGTCATGCCGATGCTGGAGCCCTCGTGGGACGGCTTGACGAACACGGGGCCGCGAAACTGGGCCAGCAGCACCGCCGCGTCGCCCGGATTGAAGTCGTTTTTATGCACCACCCGAAACTCGGCAGTGGGCAGGCCCATGGCCTGCCAGACCTGCTTGGTGCGGATCTTGTCCATGGCCAGCGCCGCACCCAGCACCCGGGAGCCGGTGTAGGGAATACCCAGGTGTTCCAGCGCCCCCTGCAGGGTGCCGTCTTCCCCGCCCCGGCCGTGCACCACGATAAAGGCCCGCTCGAAGCCATCTTCCTTCAGCCGGGACAGCGGGTAGTCCCGGGTGTCGATGCCATGGGCATCCACCCCGGCCCGCTCCAGGCCGGCCAGCACGGCGGCGCCGGAACGCAGGGAGACTTCCCGCTCGGCGGAGCGCCCGCCGTACAACACCGCAACCTTGCCGAACTGACTCATAGCTGTTCCCCCTGTTGTTTCATCGCCGCTATGGATAACTTGAGTTGGCCGAGCTTGCGCGCCAGGCCGCCCACGTTGCCGGCGCCTTGGGTCAGTACCAGGTCACCGTCCTGCAACAGATCCGCCAGCACGGCGGGCACCTCGTCGGGGCTGGCCACGTAGATGGGTTCCAGCTGGCCACGGCTGCGGATGGTGCGGCACAGGGCCCGGCTGTCGGCCCCGGGAATGGGCGCCTCGCCGGCACTGTACACCTCCAGCAGGATCAGCACATCGCTTTTCGACAGCACCTCGACAAAATCCTCGTACAGATCGCGGGTCCGGCTGTAGCGGTGGGGCTGGTAGATGGTCACCAGCCGGCGCTCGGGCCAGCCGGCCCGTACCGCGTTCTGGGTGGCGCGTACCTCGCTCGGGTGATGGCCGTAGTCGTCCACCAGCTTGACCCGGCCGCGCCCGGTATCGAACTCGCCGTACTGTTGGAAGCGCCGGCCCACCCCTTCGAACTTCTTCAGGGCCGCCAGTATGGCCTCGTCGTCGATGCCGTCCTCGCAGGCCACGGCGATGGCCGCCGCCGCATTCTGGGCATTGTGGCGGCCGGGCAGGTTGAGCTGCACATCCAGGCAGCTGCCGTCGGGGCGGCACACCTTGAAGGTGCTGTGATCCTGCTGTTGGGTGAAGTCTTCCACCCGGTAGTCGGCGTCCTCGGCGAAACCGTAGGTCACGAACTGGCGGGCCACCCGGGGCAGCAGGCCGCGGATGACGTTATCGTCGATGCACAGCACCGCCAAGCCGTAGAAGGGCAGGTTGTGCAGGAAGTCGATAAAGGTGCCTTCCAGCTTGCTGAAGTCGCCGCCGTAGGTATCCATGTGGTCGGCTTCGATATTGGTGACGATGGACACCATGGGCTGCAGGTGCAGGAAGGAGGCGTCGCTCTCGTCCGCTTCGGCGATAAGATAACGGCTGCTGCCCAGGCGGGCGTTGCAGCCGGCGCTGTTGAGCAGGCCGCCGATGACGAAGGTGGGATCCATGCCCGCCTCGCCGTAGATGCTGGCCACCAGGCTGGTGGTGGTGGTCTTGCCGTGGGTGCCGGCCACCGCCACCCCGTGGCGGAAGCGCATCAGCTCGGCCAGCATCTCGGCCCGGCGCACCACCGGGATGCGCAGCTCCCGCGCCGCCAGCAGCTCGGGGTTGTCGGCCTTGATGGCGGTGGACACCACCACCACGCTGGCCTCTTCCACCTGTTCGGCGGCATGGCCCAGGTAGATGGTGGCGCCCATGGCCGCCAGCCGGTCGGTCACGGTGTTGTAGGCGATGTCGGAGCCGGAAATGGCGTAGCCCTCGTTGGCCAGCACCTCGGCAATACCGCCCATACCGGCACCGCCGATGCCGATGAAGTGGATACGCCGCACCCGTCTCATTTCGGGGATGATGCTTCTCAGTTTCGCCAGTTCAACCTTGGTCATGCCATTCTCTCAGTGTTATTTCGCCAGCGTGCGCAGGCAGTCCGCTACCCGCTCCGCCGCATCGGTAATCGCCAGGGCCCGGGCCCGGCTGGCCATGGCCAGCAGCTGTTCCCGGTTGCCGGCCAGTTGCATCAGTTCCGCCGCCAGCCCCTCGGCGCTGAGCTCGGACTGGGGCAGCAACAGGGCCGCGCCCTGGTCCGCCAGGGAGCGGGCATTCTTGGTCTGGTGATCGTCCACCGCATGGGGCAGCGGCACGAAGATGGCGCCCAGGCCGGCGGCGGCGATTTCCGACACCGTCAGCGCCCCCGCCCGGCACACCACCAGATCGGCCTCGCCGTAGGCGGCGGCCATGTCGTCGATAAAATCGCTCACCTCGGCCTCGATGCCGCGTGCCTCATAGGCCGCACGCACCGCCTCGGCATTGCCACGGCCGGTCTGGTGCCGGACCCGAACGTTGCCGGCCAGGGCCACTGCCTCGGGCAGGGTGTCGTTCAACACCCTGGCGCCCAGGCTGCCGCCCACCACCAGCAGCCGCAGCGGCTGGGGCGAGGTATCGATGCGCTCGGCGGGCGCCGGCAGGGCCACCACCTCCGGGCGCACCGGGTTGCCCACCACCAGGGCGTGGTCGCCCTCGGCAAAGGCGCCGGGAAAGGCCATCAGCACCCGCCGGGAAAACTTCGCCAGCAGGCGGTTGGTCAGGCCGGCGGCCGCGTTCTGCTCGTGCAGCACCAGGGGAATGCCCGCCAGTCGGGCGGCCACGCCGCCGGGGCCGGCGGCGAAGCCGCCCATGCCCAGCACCACCGCCGGCCGGACCTGGCGCAGCACCCGCCGCGCCTGCCAGACCGCCTTCAGGATCTGGAAGGGCGCCAGCAGCAGCCGCTTGAGGCCGTTGCCGCGCACCCCGGCGATGTCGATGGTGTGCAGCGGATAACCGTGCCTGGGTACCAGTTGGGCTTCCATCCGCTCGGCGGTGCCGAGCCAGTGGATGTGCCAGCCCTCGGCCCGGAGCAGATCCGCCACCGCCAGCCCCGGGAACACATGGCCTCCGGTGCCGCCCGCCATCACCAGCAGGGTCTTGTCAGCACTCATGCCACCTCCCGTTGTCTGGCCTGCATATTGTCCCGCCGCCACTCGAAGTCGATGCGCACCAGTATGGCCACGGCGGTGCTGATCACCAGCAGGCTGGAGCCGCCGTAGCTCACCAGGGGCAGGGTCAGGCCCTTGGTGGGCAGCAGGCCCGAGGCCGCGCCCACGTTGACCACCGTCTGGAAGCTGAACCAGATGCCGATGCCCATGGCCAGGTAGCCTTCGTACTGGCGGCCGCCCATCAAGACCTTCTGCCCGATGTGCAGCGCCTTGAACGCCAGCCAGGCCTGCAGCAGCAACACCAGCAGCACCCCGCTGAAGCCCAGTTCCTCGCCGAGGATGGCGAATACGAAGTCGGTGTGGGCCTCGGGCAGGTACTCGAGCTTCTGGATGGAGTTGCCGAGGCCCTCGCCGAACCAGCCGCCACGGCCGAAGGCCATCAGCGACTGGGTCAGCTGATAGCCGCTGCCGAAGGGATCCTCCCAGGGGTTGAGGAAGGACGTCACCCGTCGCATCCGGTAGGGCGAGGTGATGATCAGGAAACCCACCAGGCCGACGCCCAGCACGATCAGGCTGACAAACTGGCTGAGCCGGGCGCCGGCGAGGAACAGCATGCCGATGGTGGTGACGAACAGCACCACCACCGAGCCCAGATCCGGCTGCATCAGCAGCAGCACCGACATCACGCCCATTACCGCCAGGGGCTTGAGGAAGCCGCGCCACTGGCCGCGCACCTCCTCCTGCTTGCGCACCAGGTAGCCGGCCAGGAAGGTGAACAGGGCCAGCTTGGCGATCTCCGCCGGCTGCACGTTGATGGGTCCCAGGGCCAGCCAGCGGGTACTGCCGTTGATATTGCGCCCCAGCAGCAATACCGCCACCAGCAGCAGCAGCGCCAGGATCAGGAAGCTGGCGTTGAACTGCTGCCAGCGCGCCATGGGCACCTGCAGCATCAGGCTGGCGAGCATCAGGCAGATCAGCAGGAAGGCGCCGTGGCGCTTGACGAAATAGAAGGGATCATTGCCGACGTTGATGCCCTCGGCGATGGAGGCGGAGGACACCATCACCAGGCCGATGGCCATCAGCGACAGCGCCAGCACCACCAGTTGGCGATCGTAGACGAGCCCCTGGGAGGGACGCAGCAGCCAGTCGGTACCGAAGGAGGGCAACAGCTTCATAACGCCTCCACCAGGGCCATGAAGTGATCGCCCCGGGCCTGGTAATTGGGATACATGTCCAGGCTGGCGCAGGCCGGGGCGAACAGCACCCAGTCACCGGGGGCCGCCCGTTCGGCGCACCAGGCCACGGCCCCGGCCAGATCGGCCACTTCCCGGGTGTTGCCGCCCAGCCGCAGCAGCGCCGCCCTGTCCTGGCCGAAGCAGGCCATGCCGGCGATGCGCCGTTCGAGCAGGGGCTTGAGCGGGCCGAAATCCTGACCCTTGCCCTGGCCGCCGGCGATCAGCCACAACCGGCCGGGCACCGCCTCGGCCACCCCGGCGATGGCCGCCAGGGTGGCGCCCACATTGGTGGCCTTGGAATCGTTGAGCCAGCGCACCCCGTTTTTCTCGGCCACGAACTGGCAGCGGTGGGGCAGGCCGCCGAAACGGCGCAACACCGCCAGCTGTGCCTGGCGCGGTATACCGGCCCGGTCCGCCAGGGCCATGGCCGCCAGGGCGTTGAGCTGGTTGTGGGCGCCGAGGATGCGCAGCGCCGACACCGGCAGCACCGGCTCGCCATGGCGGCTCAGCCAAAGCTCGCCCCCCTGCTCGATCCGGCCGTATTCCTGTGCGTCCAGGCCGAAACCGACCGCCGGGCTACCGGCCGGCGGCCGGGTCTGGTCGTCTTCCCGGTTGTAGACGCACAGGCCGGCACCCCGGTAGATACCCAGCTTGGTGTCCCGGTAGTGGGCCAGGGAATCATAGCGATCCAGGTGATCCTCGCTGATGTTGAGCACGGTGGCGGCCAGCGCCGCCAGCCCGGGAGTGGTTTCCAGCTGAAAGCTGGACAGCTCCAGTACCGCCAGCTCCAGCGGCCCGGCCAGCAGATCCAGCGCCGGGGTGCCGATATTGCCGCCCACCCCCACCGCCAGGCCGGCCTCGGCCGCCATCTCGCCCACCAGGGTGGTAACGGTGCTCTTGCCGTTGGAGCCGGTGATGGCGATGACCGGGGCCCGGCATTCCCGCAGGAACAGCTCCACGTCGCCCACGATTTCCACCCCGGCAGCCTGCGCCTGGCGCACCTCGGGGGTAGCCAGGGGCACGCCGGGGCTTGCCACGATCAAGTCCGCCGCCAGCAGGCTGGCGGCGTCGAGGGCACCGAAGCGGCAATCGATGCCGGGTGGCAGTTGTTCCGCCCCCGGCGGCCGGGCACGGGTGTCCATCACCAGCGGGCGGCGCCCCCGCTCCAGGCAATAGCGCACACAGGAAAGTCCCGTCTGCCCCAACCCGATGATCACTATGCGTTCCGGCAGCATCATTTATCTCACCTTGAGGGTGGCCAGGCCGATCAGCACCAGCATCAGGGTGATGATCCAGAAGCGGACTATCACCCTGGGCTCGGGCCAGCCCTTCAGCTCGTAATGGTGGTGGATGGGCGCCATGCGGAAAATCCGCTGACCGCGCAGCTTGTAGGAGCCCACCTGCAGGATCACCGACAGGGTCTCGATCACGAAGATGCCACCCATGATCACCAGCAGGAATTCCTGGCGCACCAGCACGGCGATGGCGCCCAGGGCCGCGCCCAGGGCCAGGGAGCCCACGTCGCCCATGAACACCTGGGCCGGGAAGGTATTGAACCAGAGGAAGCCCAGGCCGGCTCCCACCATGGCGGTGCACACCACCGTCAGTTCGCCGGCGTGGGCCACATAGGGAATGTGCAGGTAGGCGGCGAAGTTGACGTTACCGGTAGCCCAGGCCACCAGGGCGAAGCCGGCCGCCACCATGACGGTGGGCATGATGGCCAGGCCGTCCAGGCCGTCGGTCAGGTTGACCGCATTGCTGGAGCCGACGATGACGAAGTAGCTGAGCACGATGAACAGCAGGCCGAGCTGGGGCATGACGTCCTTGAAGAAGGGGACCACCAACTGGGTCTGGGCCGGATCCCGGGCTATCCAGTAGACGAAGACGGCCGCCGCCAGGGCCGCCGCCGACTGCCAGAAGTACTTCCAGCGGGCGATCAGGCCGTCGGTGTTCTTGCGCACCACCTTGCGGTAGTCGTCGACGAAACCGATGGCGCCGAAGGCGCCCAGCACGAACAGCACCACCCACACATAGGGGTTGGACAGGCGCGCCCACAGCAGTACCGACACGAAGATGGCGATGAGGATCATCAGGCCGCCCATGGTGGGAGTGCCGGCCTTGCTGAAATGGGATTCGGGGCCGTCGTTGCGCACCACCTGGCCGATTTGCAGCATCTGCAACCGGCGGATCAGGCGCGGACCTATCCACAGGGAGACGAAGAGTCCGGTCAGGATGGACACCACCGCCCTGAAGGTGAGATAGGAGAAGACGTTGAAAAAGCTGAAATGGGGGGTCAGCCATTCCGCCAGCCAGACTAGCATGCCTCACCCTCCTGAATGGCCCGGACCACTTCTTCCATCCGGGCGCTGCGCGCACCTTTGACCAAAACCACCACCTTGTTGTGTTGTGCCAGCGCCGCGGCCAGCTCCGGCCACAGCTGCTGCTTGTTCTCGAAATGGCGGCCATGGGCCGCCGTCGCCGTGTCCTTGCTGTCCCGGCCCACGGTCAGCACCAGATCGATGCCGAGCTTGCGGGCGTGTTCGCCCACCCTGGTGTGCATTTCACGGCTGTAGTCGCCCAGCTCCGCCATGTCGCCGAACACGAAGATGCGGTGGCCGGGCAGGCTGGCCAGGGTATCCAGCCCCGCCAGCACGGAGGCGACGCTGGCGTTGTAGGTATCGTCGAGCAGGGTGAGTCCGCCCCGGGTCCATACCTGCAGGCGGCCCTTGGCCGAGCCGAAGGCAGCCAGGCCGGCGGCGATCTCTTCCAGGGTCGCCCCCAGCGCCTCGGTGGCGGCGGCGGCAGCCAGGGCGTTGGCCACGTTGTGCTTGCCGGGCACCGGCAGCTGCACCGCCACTTCTCCCTTTGGAGTCAGCAGGCGGAAGTGGGCGCAGCCCGCCTTGTCCAGGCCGATTTGGCGGGCCTCGTATTCCCGGTGCTCGCCGAAGTAAACCAGGGGGTGCTTTTCCTTCCACAGGGCGCAGAAGGGGCTGTCGCCGTTGGCGATGGCCACGCCCTCCGGCTCCAGGCCGTCGTAGATCTCGCCCTTGGCCCGGGCGATGCCCTCGAGGGAGCCGAAGCCTTCCAGGTGGGAGGCTTCCACATTGTTGATAAGAGCGACATGGGGCCTGGTCAGCGAACTGGTCCAGGCGATTTCGCCGATGTGGTTGGCGCCCAGCTCCACCACCGCGAATTCGGTGTCCGGGGTCAGTTCGCACAGGGTCAGGGGTACCCCGATCTCATTGTTGAGATTGCCCCGGGTGGCCAGCACCTTGCCCTTCTGGCGCAGTATGGCGGCCGCCATCTCCTTGACCGTGGTCTTGCCGCAGCTGCCGGTGATGGCCAGGAAGCGGGCCTGGCTCTGATCGCGCACCAGACCGCCCAGCACGCCCAGCGCCAGCCGGGTATCGGCCACCTTGATCTGGGGCAGATCCAGCTCCAGCCAGCGCTCCACCAGCAGGGCGGCGGCCCCCTGCGCCACCGCCTGGACGGCGAAGTCATGGCCGTCGAAGCGCTCGCCGGCCAGCGCCACGAACAGGCAGCCGGCGACCATGGGCTGGCGGCTGTCGGTGGTCACCGCCAGTATGGTGCCGTCGGCACCACGCAGCTCGCCGCCGGACGCCTGGGCCAGTTGCTCGAGGCTGAGCGGTATCATGCGACAGTCCCCAGCAGGGCGGCCACGGTTTCCCGATCGCTGTAATGCATCTTGTGAGTACCCACTATCTGATAATCCTCGTGGCCCTTGCCTGCCACCAAAATGATATCGTCCACGCCCGCCTGCGCTATGGCCTGGCGGATGGCCTCGGCCCGCTGATGGATCACCAGGGCCGCTTCCGGCTCGAGCAATCCCGCCCGCATCTGTTCGATGATGGCCTCGGGCGCCTCGGTGCGGGGATTGTCATCGGTCAGGATGACCCTGTCGGCGCCGGCCTCCGCCGCCGCCGCCATCAGCGGCCGCTTGCCCTGGTCCCGATCGCCGCCGCAGCCCACCAGGCACCAGAGACGGCCCCGGCAATGCTGGCGCAGCGCCTGCAGCGCCTGCTCCAGCGCATCCGGCGTATGGGCGTAGTCCACCACCACCAGCGGCTTGCCGGGGGCGGTGAAGGGTTCCATCCGCCCGGCCACCCCGGACAGCCGGGGGGCCGTGGCCAGCAACTCATCAAAGGACTCACCCAGAACCAGCAGGCTGGCCATGGCCGCCAGCAGGTTGGCCACGTTGAAACGTCCCATCAGGGGGGCGGATAATACACCATTCCCCCAGTCGGAGTTAATGGTCACTTTCAGGCCACCGCCATAAAAATGTACCGTTTCCGCCACCAGCTGGCGCCCGTCGAAATCCGCCAGCCGGCCGTGCAGGCTATAGGCGATGGCATCCGGGTACAGGCGCAGCCAGCGCCGGCCCACCGGGTCGTCGGCGTTGATCACCCGGGCCTGGCGGCAAAGCTCGAACAGCTGGCGCTTGGCCTCGCCGTATTCGGCCATGGTGCCGTGATAGTCCAGGTGATCCCGACTCAGGTTGGTGAACACCGCCACGTCAAAATCCAGCGCGGCCACCCGGTGCTGATGCAAACCGTGGGAAGACACCTCCATCGCCACCCGTTTGGCGCCGGCCGCCAGCTGCGCGGCCAGCTCGGCCTGCACCGCCAGCGCCGAGCCGGTGGTATTGACCGCCGCCCTGAGCCGGCCGTAGAGGCCGTTGCCCAGGGTGCCCATGACCCCCGCCTGGGTGCCCAGCAGGCAGCTCCAGTTGGCGATGAGCTGGGTGACGGTGCTCTTGCCGTTGGTCCCGGTCACCCCCACCAGCTGCAGATCGGCGGAGGGATCGCCGTAAAAAATCCCCGCCAGCAGCGACAGCTGACGGGACAGCCGGTACACCCCGAGCAGGCGATGATCCTGGTGGTTGAGACCGGCCTGCTCCGGATGGTCCACCTCGAACAACACCGCCGCCGCGCCCTGCCGCAGGGCCTGGTCGATAAACTGACGGCCGTCCAGCCGGTGGCCCTTGACCGCGATAAAGAGACAACCGGGAGCGGCCGCCCGGCTGTCGAGGGTGATGGCGTCGATGGGAATGGCCGGGGCCGACAGCCCCAGGGGCACCGCCAGATCTCTAAGTGTGAGGGCCACGCTTCGCCTCCTGTCCTGCCAGCTGGAACTGCTCTTCGGTCGCCGCGTCCGGGCGGATATTCAATAACTGCAGGGCGCCGCTCATCACTTCGGCGAACACCGGCGCGGCCACCTGGCCGCCGTAGTATTCATCGCCCTGGGGCTCGTTGATCACCACCACCATCGCCAGGCGGGGGTTGCTGACCGGCGCCATGCCGGCAAAGACGCCCACATAGTCGCTGCCATAACCGCCGGCGATGGCCTTGCGCGAGGTGCCGGTCTTGCCCGCCACCCGATAGCCGGGAATGGCGGCCTGGCGGGCGGTGCCGCCCGGGCCGATGACGCTTTCCATCATCTTCAGCACGTCGTCCGCATGCTGGCGCGGTATCACCTGCTCGCCCGCCGGCGGCTGGCTGCGCTTGACGATGGTCAGGGGATAGCGCACCCCGCCGTTGGCCAGCACCGCATAGGCCTGGGCCAGTTGCAGCGGGGTTACGGTCACGCCGTAACCGAACGACAGGGTCGCCTTTTCGATATCGGACCAGCGCCGCCGCTGGGGCACCATGCCGGTGCTCTCGCCCACCAGCCCCATGCCCGAGTCGATGCCCAGGCCGAAGCGATAGAGGGTATCGAGCAACTGCTCGGGGGTTTCCTGCAACGCCATGCGCACCATGCCCATGTTGGAGGAGCGCTGCAGCACCGTTTCCACGCTGATGGCCCCCAGGTTGCGGGTATCGGACACCCGCTTGCCGCCCAGCCTTACCCAGCCCGGGTTGGTGTCGATGATGGAATCCGCCCTGATGATGCCGTTTTCCAGGGCGCTGACCACGATCAGCGGCTTCAGGGTGGAGCCCGGCTCGTAGGTGTCGGTCACCGCCCGGTTGCGGGCGCGGAAGCTCTGGTACTGGCCCCGGTTGTTGGGGTTGAAGGAGGGGGTATTAACCATGGCCAGTACTTCGCCGGTCTTGACGTCCAGCATCACCAGGGAGGCGGAGGTGGCGCGGTGAAACTCGGAGGCGCGCTTGAGCGAGCGATAGGCCAGGGCCTGAATGCGCTGATCGATGGTCAGCTGGATATGGTTGGCCTCGCGGCCTTCCGACACCACCCCCAGGTCTTCCACCACCCGGCCGGTCCTGTCCTTGCGCACCCGGCGCTCACCGGGCTGGGCGGTGAGCCATTCGTTGAAGGCCCGCTCTATGCCTTCGATACCGGCGCCGTCGATATTGGTCATGCCCACCAGATGGGCGTTGATCTCGCCGGTGGGATAGAAGCGCCGCTCTTCCGGCCGCAAATGCACCCCGGGCAGACGGAGCTTGCGGATATACTCGGCCACCGCCGGGGTCACCTGGCGCTGCAGGTAGACGAAGCGGCGCTTGGGATCCTGCACCCGGGCCAGCAGGGTTTCGCGGGGCACCCCCAACACCTCGGCCAGGGCCTGCCAGGCCTGCTCCTTGCGCAGGCTCATCTCTTCGTGGATCTGCTTGGGATCGGCCCACACCGCCTGTACCGGCACCGACACCGCCAGTTCCTCGCCGTTGCGATCCATGATCATGCCGCGCGTCGTGCTGCTGACCGCGGTGCGCAGGGAACGCAGATCCCCCTCCATCCGCAGCCGATCCGGCGACACCACCTGGATCCAGGCGGCCCGGGCGAACAGCGCCACGAAGGCGAACAGGATCACGCCGCACACGGTCAGGAAACGCCAGCCGAGCAGCATGGGTTCTTTCTTGGTGGCATTGCGCCTTTTCATCTTCATCGTTGCGTCACCAGTTTTTCCTGGGCCGGCGCCGGCCGGTGCATCTTCAGCTTGTCCCGGGCCAGGGCCTCGACCCGGCTGTGCTCCATCAGGGTGTTCTGCTCCAGCAGCAGGTGGCGCCACTCGATGTCCAGCCGGTCCTGCTCCGCCATCAGTTCGTTGTACTCACCGGTCAACTGGCGGGTGCCGTGGGTGATCACTATCACCGCCAGCGCCGACACCAGGGTGAGCACCGCCAGCAGCAGTTGCCACTTGTGCCGCAACAGATCCTGGCCGATTTCCCTCGCCAGGTTGATGCGTCCCTCGATCACGCCGGCGTCTCCAGCCGCTGTGCCACCCGCAGCACCGAGCTGCGCGCCCGCGGGTTGGCTTCGACTTCTGCCGCCGAGGGCTTCATCGCCTTGCCGACACTCTTTAACAAGCGGCCGCCGGCAAGCTGGGCCTCGGTCAGGGGCAGTCCCGGCGGCACTTCGGGGCCTTTCTCCTGTTTGCGGATAAAGTGCTTGACCAGCCTGTCTTCCAGGGAATGGAAGCTGATCACCGACAGCCGGCCGCCGGGCGCCAGCACCTTGAGGGCGCCGTTGAGGGCCAGCTCTATCTCCTCCAGCTCGCTGTTGATATAGATGCGGATCGCCTGGAAGCTGCGGGTGGCGGCGTGCTTGTTCTTCTCCCGGCTGGGGCTGACCCGGGCGATCATCTCCGCCAGCTGGCGGGTCCGGGTAAAGGGGGTCTGCTGCCGGTCGTGGACGATGGCGCGGGCTATCTTGCGGGCGAATTTCTCCTCGCCGAAGGTCTTCAGCACCCAGGCGATGTCCGCCTCGTCCGCCTGGGCCAGCCAGTCGGCGGCACTCTGACCGCTGGTGGGGTCCATGCGCATGTCGAGCGGGCCGTCCTTCTGGAAGCTGAAGCCGCGCTCGGCCTGGTCGAGCTGGGGCGACGACACGCCCAGATCGAGCAGGACGCCATCGATGCGTCCCGTCAGTCCCTGCTCATCCACCATCTCGGCCAGGCGGGAAAAGGGGCCGTGCAATATCATGAAGCGGGGATCCGCTATCTTCCGGGCTTCGAGAATGGCCTGGGGATCCCGGTCGATGGCCAGCAGCCGGCCATTGGGCCCCAGTTGGGACAGGATATGGCGGGAATGACCACCCCGGCCGAAGGTGCCGTCCACATAGACACCGTCCGGCCTGATATTCAGGCCGGCCACGGCTTCGTCCAGCAATACGGTGATGTGTGCCTGTTGTTGACTCATTTACAGAGAAAAGTCCCGCAATCGTTCCGATGACTCCCAGCCTTCTTGCGGAAGGGCCTGCAAATCATCGCTAATTTGTTGTTGCCAGCGGGTTTCGTCCCAGATTTCGAAGCGGTTGAGCTGCCCCACCAGCATGATTTTTTTTTCTAGTCCCGCGTGTTGCCTGAGCGGCCCCGGTACCAGGAAACGCCCCTGGCCATCCAGTTCGCATTCGGCGGCATGGCCCAGCAACAGCCGTTGCAGGCGCCGCTCCTGCGGATGGGTGCTCGACAGCACACGCAGTTTCTTTTCTATCAGTTCCCATTCGGCCAGGGGGTAAAGCAGCAGGCAGGGATTGCTGATATCGATGGTGCATACCAGCATCCCCTCGCACTCATCGCGCAACGAGTCCCGGAATCGTGTCGGTATTGCCAACCGGCCCTTGGTATCCAGGCTGATGGCGTGAGCACCACGCAGCATTCTGAGTCCTTGAAATCTATTTTATTCCACAAAAATCCACTTTTTCCCACCACGCTCAAGTGTAAGGAGGGGACTCAAGCTTTTCAAGCGAGGAAATGGAAGTTGGCGACAAAGGAAGACAAAGATATGCATCCGGGGGATTAGTCGACGGCTTTATCAGGAAATGTGCAAATAAAGTGGCACCGCCGCAGGCCGCAACAAAAAAACGCAGCCCGGGCTGCGTTTTTTTAAAAAATAATGGAGTCGGCCTGTAAGCCGGGTTCTGTACCGAGCAAGCTCGGTCGGTAATCATTCCTCTAGGCCAGCAATCGCTCACTGGCTCAAGCAACCTACCCGCCTCCAGCGCGGGCCGCGCCTGTAGGAGGCCTATTTGGTCTTGCTCCGGGTGGAGTTTACCGTGCCACGAACTGTTGCCAGTCGCGCGGTGCGCTCTTACCGCACCCTTTCACCCTTACCTGATCCCTTGCGGGCCATCGGCGGTCTGCTCTCTGTTGCACTGGTCGTAGGCTCGCGCCCCCCAGGCGTTACCTGGCACCCTGCCCTGTGGAGCCCGGACTTTCCTCCCCTCCGCCCGTCTGCCCGGAGGCACAACGACGGAGCAGCGATTACCCGGCCAACTCCGGGGCGGAGTGTACACCAGTCCCCGCACCGATGCCAGCAGCCTTATTCCAGGTGATCCAGCCCGTATTTATACAGGGCGTTCTTCTTGACGCCGTGGATCTCGGCGGTCAGCGCCGCCGCCTTCTTCAGGGGCAGCTCGGCCCGCAGCAGCGCCAGGGTACGCAGGGCCTCGGCCGGCAGGGCATCGCCGTCGGGCCTGTGACCTGCCACCATCAGTACGATCTCCCCCCGGCTGCGGTTGTCATCCTGGCGCAGCCACGCCAGCATCTCCCCGGCCGGCAGGCTGTGGATGCTCTCGAAGGTCTTGGTCAGCTCGCGGGCCACCACCAGGCGCCGCGCCTCTCCCATCACCGAGATGATGGCCTCGACCGTGTCGAGCAGGCGACGGGGTGACTCGTAGAACACCAGGGTACGGCCCTCGTCCCTCAGGCTTTCCAGCTTGTCGAGGCGAGCCTTGTCCTTGGCCGGCAGAAATCCTTCGAACGCGAAACGATCGGTGGGCAGGCCGGCGGCCGACAGGGCGGTGATGGCCGCGCAGGGTCCGGGCAGGGCGATGACCTGGACACCGGCTTCGCGACAGTGGTTGACCAGGTGATAACCGGGATCGCTGATAAGCGGCGTGCCCGCATCGGACACCAGGGCGATGCTCTGGCCATTCAGCAGGCGCCCGACCAGTTGTTCCGCCTTGTGCTGTTCATTGTGATCATGCAGCGCCCAGGTCGGCGTACTAATCTGGTAATGGGACAGCAGCTTGGCGGTGTGGCGGGTATCCTCACAGGCGATAAGATCAACCCGTTGCAATGTTTCCAGGGCGCGCTGGCTGATATCATTCAGGTTGCCGATGGGGGTGGGCACAATATAAAGTGCGGCCGCTTGGCTCATGGGAACTCCTGTGCAAGCAATTGTTTCACCGTCCTGGCCCTATTACACTTAGGACCAGAATGACACAGCTTGGGATAAATGGGATTGGCGACACAATATCAACGCGACAGTGTAACACGACTGCTGTGCACCCTGGTGCTTTCCTCCGTCCTGATGGCCTGCGGCAGCGGTATGCTGCAGCCAAAGGAACCGCCGCCGCCGGCGCCGGACATGTTCAGCCTGGTCGACCGGCCGGCCGACCAGTATCAGGACTTTGCCGAGCGCGCACCCGAGCCGGACGCCTTCAGTTGGCGGGTACTGGCGATACGCGCGGCCCTGCAGCAGGGGGACGGCGCCACCGCGGGCCAGCAGCTGGACCTGCTGCGCCGCCAGGCCTCCCCCCCGCAGCAGGCCACCCTGGTGCTGCTGGAAGGCGCCCTGGCGCTGACCCAGGATAATCCGGAAGCGGCCCTGCAGCTGCTGGGGCCCCTCGACAGCAGCCAGCTTACCCGCAGCGGCACCATCTATTACCTGCTGCTGCAAGCCAATGCCCTGGAACAGCGGCAACAACCGCTGGAAGCCGCCAAGGCGCTGATCGAGCGGCAGGAGCTGCTCGGCGGCGGGGATCGGGAGGCCAACCGCGAGCATATCCATCGCCTGCTGCAACCCCTTTCGCCCCAGAGCCTGCGCCAGGCCCAGGGTCCGGGCAACAGCGACCAGGCCAACGGCTGGTTCCGGCTGATGGCCATCCTCAACAACGGCAACCTGCAGCCGGCGCAACGGCAGTGGCAACTGCAATCCTGGCGGACCACCTACCCGGATCATCCCGGCCAGGCCTACCTGGCCGGCGCCCCGGCGGAGCAGCTCGCCACCAGCGCCTACCAGCCCGCCCATATCGCCGTGTTGCTGCCGCTGTCGGGCCGCCTGGCGGAGCAGGCCGACGCCATCCGCAACGGCATCCTGAGCGCCCACCAGGGCCAGGGCTCGCGCCTCAGCTTCTTCGACACCAACGGTCGTGACATGGCCGGCCTCTACCAGCAGGTGCAGCAGGCCGGCGCCGACTTCATCCTGGGCCCCCTGCTCAAGGAAGAGGTCGAGGCCCTGCTCGGGCTGGATCCGGCCATGCCGGTGCTGGCCCTCAATCTGCCCGCCTACCAGCCGGGCCTGCCGCACTTCTACTACTTCGCCCTGTCACCGGAGGCGGAAGCCGCCGAGGCCGCCCGCCACATGTGGGACCAGGGCCATCGCCAGCCCCTGGTGTTCGCCCCCAACAACGAACTGGGCCGCCGGGTCGCCACCGAGTTCGGCCAGAGCTGGCAGCAGCAGAGCGGTCGCCCCGCCATTCTGGCCTACTTCGCCGGTCAGGGTTCGATAGAGTCGGACGTGCGCCGCGCCCTGGCCAGCACCGGCACCCCGCCCCCGGCCGCCGCCGGTGTTATCCAACCCCTCGGCGACGGCGCCTGGACCGGTGCGCCGGAGCCCATCGACTCGGTATTCATGGTGACCAACGCCACCGAAACCCGGGTGATACTGCCCTACTTCGATTTCGTGCGCGACAGCCGGGCCGCCCGCCTGCCCACCTACGTCACCTCCCGCAGCTATGTGCCGGACGACGAGGCGCCCATGAGCGAACTCAACGGTCTGCAACTGGCCGACATGCCCTGGATCTTCGATGGGGCGCCGCAACTCAGGGAGGAGGTGGAAAGCCTGTGGCCCAATGCCGGCATCAGTTGGCAGCGGCTGTTCGCCTTCGGCTACGATGCCCTGGCCCTGATCCCGCAGTTGACCCAGCTGCGCCAGGGAGCCCCCGCCGTGCCGGCCCTGACCGGCGAGCTGTCGGTGTCGCCCCAGGGGGTGCTGCAGCGCCGCCTGCAATGGATGGAATACCGCAATGGCACCTGGCTACCCGGCGGGAACTAGCCGGGCCCGGGGCGAGCAGTTCGAGCGCCGGGCCGAGCAATTCCTGCTCGGCCAGGGGCTCTGCCTGGTGGCGCGCAACTACCAGTGCAAGCTCGGGGAAATCGATCTGGTGATGCGTACCGGTACCACCCTGGTGTTCGTGGAGGTACGCTATCGCCGGAGCAACCACTACGGCGGTGCCCTCGCCTCGGTCACCGCCACCAAGCAGCAGCGGCTGCGCCGGGCCGCCCTCAGTTACTTGCAGTCTCAGGGGTTGAACGAATCCCGCCAGTCCTGTCGTTTCGATCTGATCGCCTGCGACGGCAGCCATATCGACTGGATCCCCAACGCCTTTTAAGGAGTCCCATGCAGGAAGAAATCAAAGCCAGCTTTACCGAAAGCATCCAGACCAAGATCGCCGCCGCCGAGGCGCTGCCCGACGACATACTCGCGGCCGCCCAGATGATGGTGATGTGCCTGCTCAACGGCCACAAGCTGCTGGTCTGCGGCAACGGCGGCTCCAACGCCCTGGCCCAGCTGTTCGTGAGCGAGCTTATCAACCGTTACGAAACCGAGCGCCCGGCCCTGCCCGCCCTCTGCCTGACCCTGGACACCAGCAGCATCAGTGCCATCTCGGTGGATCAGCACTTCGACGAGGCCTATGCCCGCCAGATCCGGGCCCTGGGCCAGGCCGGCGACGTGCTGGTGGTGATCTCCACCAGTGGCCACAGCCGCAACCTGATCAAGGCGGCGGAGGCGGCCCTGAGCCGGGACATGACCATAGTGGCCCTGAGCGGCGGCGACGGCGGCGAGCTGGCCGGCCTGCTCGGCCCCAACGACGTGGAGATCCGGGTACCCGCCCTGCGCGCGCCCCGCATTCACGAGGTCAACCTGCTGACCCTGCATTGCCTGTGCGATCTTATCGATCGCACCCTCTTTCCCAAACAGGAGGATTGACCATGAAAGCTCGACTCTTGCTGTGCTTCGGCACCGCCGTACTGCTGCAGGGCTGTGCCGGCGTCATGGTGGCCGGTGCCGGCACCGGTGTCGGTGCGGCAGTCGATCGCCGGCCGGTATCGACCCAGGTCAGCGACCAGGCCATCGACATGCGCGCCCTGCACCGCCTGGGTGAAACCAAGCCGTTGTGGGACGACAGCCGGCTGGCGGTGGTCACCACCAATGCCAAGACCCTGCTGATCGGCCAGACGCCCACCGAGGAATACCGGCGCCAGGCGGAAGAGATCGTCAGGGGCGTGCCCGGCGTGGCCGAGGTCTACAACGAGGTCCGCCTGGGGCAGCCCCTTTCGCTGGCGGCGCGGAGCCAGGACACCTGGCTGACCTCCAAGGTCAAGAGCACCCTGCTGGCGGAAAAGAACATCGACGGCACCAAGATCAAGGTGGTCACCGAAAATTCGGAGGTCTTCCTGATCGGCCTGGTCACCCAGAAGGAAGCGGACATAGCGGTGCAACTGACCCGGAGTATCAGTGGCGTGGCCCGGGTTATCACCGTCTTCGAATTTATCCAGGCCGCGCCCTGATATCGGCCCCGGTAAAAAAACGCAGCCTGATGGCTGCGTTTTTTTATTTGATCACCCGAAGGTTGGGCTTGCCCTTCTTGCCACTGGATGGCTGGGCCTCCCCCATTTCCGGCGGGGTGGCTTCGTCCTCCTGGGGGGCGCTGGCCGCGGCCAGCCATTCCTCATAGGCCGGCTCCGGCGGGAAAAAGGTGCCGGCGCCGTTTTCCCGGGCCTGGATGGCGACGATGGCCGCCAGCGGAATATAGACCTGGAAGGGAGAACCCCCGAAGCGGGCATTGAAACTGACCGCCTCGTTGTCCATCTGCAGCCCCACCACCGCCTGCGGGGCGATACTCAGCACTATCTGACCGTCCTTGACATACTGCGGGGGCACCATGGTGTGGGGCACCTCCGCATTCACCAGCAGGTGCGGCGTCAGCTCGTTGTCCAGCAGCCAGTCATAGAAGGCACGCAGCAGATAGGGCCGGCTGGGCGTCATCTGGTCCATGGTTATACCTTGCCGCCGATATCGCGCTCGGCCTCGGTCAGGGACGCCTGGAAGGACTCCCGCTCGAACAACCGGATCATGTAGGCCTTGATTTCCTTGGCGCCACGCCCGGACAGCTCTATCCCCAGGGAGGGCAGCCGCCACAGCAGGGGTGCCATGTAGCAATCCACCAGGCTGAACTCCTCGCTCATGAAGTAGGGATACTCGGCGAACACCGGGGCGATGGCCAGCAGCGCCTCGCGCAGCTCCTTGCGGGCCTCTTCCGCCCGATCGCCGCGCTGGATGCGCTCGACCAGGGAATACCAGTCCTGCTCGATGCGATGCATCATCAACCGGCTGTTGCCCCGGGCCACCGGATACACCGGCATCAGGGGCGGATGGGGAAAGCGCTCGTCCAGGTACTCCATGATAATGCGAGACTCGTAAAGCACCAGCTCCCGATCGACCAGGGTCGGCACTGTGCCGTAGGGGTTCAGCTCCAGCATGTCCTCGGGCAGGCTGCCAGGCTCGACCTGGCTGATCTCCACACTGACCCCTTTCTCCGCCAGGACGATACGCGCCTGGTGGCTGTAGATGTCGTCAGCACCTGAAAACAACGTCATGATGGAACGCTTGTTGGCCGCAACTGCCATTGAATCCTCCGCAGATCATAAATGGGAACGGCAATGGAAGCATGTTAGCCCCATTGCCGCTCCCCTGTTTAGCTTAGACAATGTCTAATCAGTGTACGTCACGCCAATATTCTTTCTTCAGCAGATACGCAAAGACGAAGAAGATGGCCAGGAAACCCAGCACCCAGTAGCCCAGGCGCTGACGTTCCAGTTTCATCGGCTCGCCGGAGTACACCAGGAAGTTGACGATATCCAGCACGGCGTGATCGTATTCTTCCGCCGTCATCTCGCCGTTGCCATCGGCCTTGATGCCGACCGGGGTTTCCACCTCATGGCCATCGACCATGCGGGTCACGGTTTCCAGCCGGGCGCTGCCCTGCAGCGGTTCCAGCACGTGAGGCATGCCCACGGACGGGAACACCAGGTTGTTCACACCGAAGGGACGGCTGTCGTCCTTGTAGAAGGAACGCAGGTAAGTATAGAGCCAGTCGGCACCACGCACCCGGGCCACCAGGGTCAGGTCGGGCGGCGGCGCACCGAACCAGTTGGCGGCATCCTGTTCGGGAATGGCGCTGCGCATCAACTCACCGATGGGCGCACCGGTAAAGATCAGGTTGGCCTGCATGATGTCTTCCGGAATGCCCAAGTCCTCGGCCACCCGGTTGTAGCGCTGGTACTGGGTGTTGTGACAACCGGCGCAATAGTTCATGAACAGCTTGGCCCCGTTCTGCAGCGAAGCCTGGTCGCGCAGATCGTAGTTGGCCTTGTCCAGCGGTACGCTGGCGCCGGCGGCCATCACCAGCGAGGGCAGCAGGGCAAAGACGGCGATGATTAACTTCTTCATTTGAACGTAACCCTCTCTGGCAGCGGCTTGGTTTTCTCGTTTTTGCTGTAGAAGAACAACAGGACGAAGAAGGCGAAATAGCCGAACGAACACACCTGGGCAAGCAGGGTCAGTGCCGGCGTGGACGGCAGCGCGCCCAGGATACCCAGAATGATGAAGCAGATGACGAACTGCACGATATTCAGCAGGTGCAGCTTGCTGCGGTAGCGGAAGGAGCGCACCTTGCAGCGATCCAGCCAGGGCAGCACGAACAGCACGGCAATGGACAGCCCCATCAGGATAACGCCCATCAGCTTGTCGGGCACGGCCCGCAGGATGGCGTAGAAGGGGGTGAAGTACCACACCGGCGCGATGTGCTCGGGCGTCTTCAGGCCATTGGCCGCCTCGAAGTTGGGCGCCTCGAGGAAGTAGCCGCCGCCTTCCGGCATGAAGAAGATCACGAAGGCGAAGATGAACAGGAAGCCGGCCACGCCCACCACGTCCTTGACGGTGTAGTAGGGATGGAAGGGGATGGCGTCTTTCGGCCAGCCGTTCTCGTCCTTGTTCTTCTTGATGTCGATGCCGTCGGGGTTGTTGGAACCCACTTCGTGCAGGGCGACGATGTGCAGGAACACCAGCAGCACCAGCACCAGCGGCAGGGCGATGACGTGCAGCGCGAAGAAGCGGTTCAGGGTGGCGCCGGAGATAACGTAGTCACCGCGGATCCACAGGGTCAGATCGTCGCCGATCACCGGAATGGCCCCGAACAGGGAGATGATGACCTGGGCCCCCCAGAAGGACATCTGGCCCCAGGGCAGCAGGTAGCCCATGAAGGCTTCCGCCATCAGCACCAGGAAGATCAGCATGCCGAAGATCCACAGCAGCTCGCGCGGCTTCTGGTAGGAACCGTAGATCAGGCCGCGGAACATGTGCAGGTAGACCACCACGAAGAAGGCGGAGGCCCCGGTGGAGTGCATGTAACGCAGCAGCCAGCCGTACTCCACGTCGCGCATGATGTACTCGATGGAGGCGAAAGCGCCCTCACCGGAGGGGTTGTAGTTCATGGTCAGCCAGATGCCGGTCAGGATCTGGTTGACCAGGACCAGCATGGCCAGGGAGCCGAAGAAGTACCAGAAATTGAAGTTTTTCGGCGCGGGATATTGACCTACATGCTTGTTGTAGGTCGCCGTCATCGGAATGCGCTCGTCGATCCAGGCTACGAGTTTACCCAGCATGGTTAGGCTCCTTCCTTGTCTTCACCGACCAGGATGGTGGTATCGTTGACATAGTAATAGGGGGGGATGACCAGGTTCAGCGGGGCGGGAACGCCCTGGAACACTCGTCCGGCCATGTCGAACTTGGAGCCGTGGCAGGGGCAGAAGAAACCGGCGCTCACGCCCTGTACCTGCTCACCGAAGGTGTTGGGCAGGTAGGTCGGCGAACAGCCCAGGTGGGTGCACAGGCCCACGGCCACGAACAGTTCCGGCTTGATCGAGCGATACGCGTTCTGGGCGTATTCCGGCTGCTGCGGCTCGTCGGAATTGGGATCCCGCAGCTGGTTGTCGTGCTTGGGCAGGCCATCCAGGATCTCTTGGGTCCGGCGCACGACCCATACCGGGTTGCCTCGCCACTCCACCCGGATCAACTGACCGGGTTCCATCTTGCTGACGTCTACTTCTACCGGAGCCCCGGCCGCTTTCGCCTTGGCACTGGGGTTCCACGATGCGATAAAGGGCACTGCGGCAAAGACAGCTCCGACCCCACCCACGGCTGTGGTGGACCAGGTCAGAAATCTGCGACGGCCGGTATCAACTGGCGCATTGCTCATCCAAAAACTCTCCCATTTGGTCTCCGCGCGTTTATTGTTCGTTCCATGCATTGAGCGTGCTTGTGACAACCGCGGCGGATATTATGGTTTCAATTGCCACAAAAAAACCCCGAAATTCTAAAGAAAAGCGCTGTCTTTTACAAGGACGGGGAAAGGGCCGAAAAGCTGTTATTTAGCAAGATAATTTGTTGTAAAACAACAGATTATTGGTGAATTCGACCCATGGCACCCAATACAGAAAAGCCCGGGTGAACCCGGGCTTTTGATATACAAAACTGCAATCCCAATTAACGCTTGGAGAACTGGGGACGCTTACGCGCTTTGTGCAGACCGACTTTCTTACGCTCGACGCGACGGGCGTCGCGAGTCACGAAGCCAGCCTTGCGCAGGGCGCCACGCAGGGTTTCGTCGTATTGCATCAGGGCACGGGTAATGCCGTGACGGATAGCGCCGGCCTGACCGGAGATGCCACCACCGGCAACGGTGATGTACAGGTCCAGTTTCTCGGTCATCTCGACCAGTTCCAGCGGCTGACGTACCACCATGCGGGCGGTTTCACGACCGAAATACTGATCCAGTGAGCGCTTGTTGATAACGATGTTACCGCTGCCCGGCTTTACGAATACGCGCGCAGTGGAGCTCTTGCGACGACCGGTACCGTAGTATTGAGTTTCTGCCATTTGCCTAATCCCGTCTTAGATGTCCAGTACTTGAGGTTGTTGCGCAGCGTGGTTGTGCTGGCTGCCCGCGAAGACTTTCATCTTGCGGAACATGGCACGACCCAGCGGGCCACGGGGCAGCATGCCGCGAACGGCAGACTCGATGACCATCTCGGGCTTGCGGTCGATCAGCTTCTCGAAGCTGATGGACTTGATACCACCGGGGAAACCGGAGTGAGAGTAGTAGATCTTGTCTTCGGCTTTATTGCCGGTTACCTGAACTTTCTCGGCGTTGA
Source organism: Zobellella denitrificans (assembly GCF_002407485.1). NCBI lineage: Bacteria > Pseudomonadati > Pseudomonadota > Gammaproteobacteria > Aeromonadales > Aeromonadaceae > Zobellella > Zobellella denitrificans. The sequence goes on from NZ_CP012621.1 coordinate 3,510,470, forward strand.
TCACGATGATGTAGTCACCGCAGTCAACGTGGGGAGTAAATTCCGGCTTGTGCTTACCACGCAGGCGGCGAGCTATCTCGGTGGCCAGACGACCCAGAGTTTTGCCCTCTGCATCAACAACATACCAGTCACGCTTTACGGTTTCTGGCTTAGCAACAAAAGTTTTCATGGATGAACCCAAATTACTGAATAATGAATCCTACACTTGCGCAGATGCGCAAAACACGACCAGACCTGCACCCCTTCGAGCACCAGTCTGCTTACTGTGATGCCACCTTATCGGTGGCTGTGTAACGTGGGCCGGGCGATTATAGGTAAAGTTGCCTTAAAAATCACCTGCTAATTTCAATGCCCATTGAAATTAGCCGGCCCGCCCGCCCCTTCCCCGCGATCATGCCCGGATCACGGGGGCGCATATTGTGACTAAGGAAGGTGCTCCCTGGCAAGATATTCATGGGATTGCATTTCGGTGAGCCGGGAAAGGCAGCGTTTGAACTCGAAATTGAGCCGGCCCTGGCCGTAGAGCTGCTCCATCGGCACCGCCGCCGAGATGATCAGCTTGACGTGGCGTTCGTAGAATTCGTCGACCATGGCGATAAAACGCCGGGCGGCATCGTCGCTGTCCAGTCCCATGGGCATGACGTTGGCCAGCAGCACCGAATGGTAGCAGCGCGCCAGCTCGATATAGTCGAGTTGGGAGCGGGCCGTGCAGCACAACTCCTGGAAATCGATATAGAGCACCCCGTCCCCTTCCGCTATGGTCTTCAGCCGGCGGTGGTTGATGTCGATGCTCCCCCCCCAACTGCCCGGCTCGTTGGTCAGGCGGGCGAAATACTGCTCCAGGTTGGTCTTGGCCTGGGCGTCCAGGGGCGAATGATAAATCTCCGCCTGCTCCAGGGTACGCAGGCGGTAGTCCACGCCCGAATCGACGTTGACCACCTCGCAGTTCTCCTTGATCAGCGCTATCGCCGGCAGGAAACGGGCGCGCTGCAGGCCGTTGCGGTAGAGCTCGTCCGGCGGGATATTGGAGGTGGCCACCAGTATGACCCCATGGCCGAACAGGTACTGGAACAGGGTTCCCAGTATCATGGCATCGGTGATATCGGACACGAAGAACTCGTCGAAGCAGATCACCCTCGCTTCCCGGGCCAGCCGCTCGGCCACCACCTTGAGCGGATCGGACTGACCCTTGAGGGTTTTCAGCTCGTCGTGCACCCGCCCCATGAAGCGGTGGAAATGGACCCGGAGCTTGTTGTCGAACGGCAGGCAATCGTAGAAGGTGTCCACCAGGTAGGTCTTGCCGCGGCCGACGCCGCCCCAGAAGTAAAGCCCCCTGATCGCCTGCTGCGGCACCTGCTTGCCGGTCAGTTTCTGCCACAGGCTGAGTCTGGGCTCCTCCCGGGGCCGGTTCAGCTCATCGAACAGCCGCTGCAGGTGGGACACGGCCATGGCCTGGGCGGCATCGCGGACAAAATCGGTACGGCTGAGATCTGCCTGGTATTTTTCGCTCGGGGTCATTAGGGTATACAAAAACGACAGGGGGGCTCAGTGTAAATGCCCTGTCCCCCGCCGGGCAAGCCCCAGCCGGCGGCAGGGGCTTGATCTTCCATGCAAAAGGCACAATTAATGGTGATAAGTAATTGTGGCCATACCGGAACTCTTGTCGCCCTGTCCCGGTCAGATTGAACAATTTCCCTGAATACCCTCTCGAGTTAGGAGCATGCACATGAAAGGTCGTCTCCCCCTTGTTTCCGCCTTGGCCCTCGCCCTGGGGCTGGCGGTACTGCCTGTCGCCCAGGCCGCCCTGCCCTTCGGGGCCGGCTCCAACATCAACAGCCTGGCCCCGGTGGTGGAAAAGGTCAGCCCCGGCGTGGTCAACATCTCGGTTTCCGGCAGCAAGGTCAGCCGCCAGGTACTGCCCGAGCCCTTCCGTTTCTTCTTCGGCCCCAACATGCCGGACGAACAGATCCAGGAAAGGCCCTTCCAGGCCCTGGGCTCCGGCGTCATCATCGATGCGAAACAGGGTTATGTGATCACCAACAACCACGTGATCGAAGATGCCGACAAGATCTTGATCACCCTGATCGATGGCCAGGAGTATGAGGCTGAGCTGATCGGTGCCGACAAGCAGTCCGATATCGCCCTGCTCAAGGTGGACGCCAAGGATCTGGTGGAAATCGAATTCGCCGATTCCGATCGCCTGCGGGTCGGCGACTTCGCCATCGCCATCGGCAACCCCTTCGGACTGGGCCAGACCGTCACCACCGGCGTGATCAGCGCCCTGGGACGCTCCGGCCTCAACGTGGAAAACCTGGAAAACTTCATCCAGACCGATGCCGCCATCAACTCCGGCAACTCCGGCGGAGCCCTGCTCGATCTGGAAGGCCGGCTGGTCGGCATCAACACCGCCATCCTGGGGCCGGGCGGGGGCAATATCGGTATCGGTTTCGCCATTCCCGCCAACATGGTCAAGAACCTGGCCGAGCAGATCCTCGAATACGGCGAGGTACGCCGTGGCGTCCTGGGGGTGATGGGCGGCGAACTCACTTCCGAGCTGGCCCGCACCTTCGGCTACCGCAGCCAGCATGGCGCCTTCGTCAGCCAGGTGCTGGAAAACTCCGCCGCCGCCAAGGCCGGGCTGCAGGCCGGCGACATCATCATCAGCCTGGATGGCCAGCCGATCCGCTCCTTCAGCGAACTGAGGGCCAAGGTCGCCACCATGGGTGCGGACAAGACGGTGAGCCTGGGCCTGTTCCGGGACGGCAAGGAGCAGAAGGTGGATGTGACCCTGACCCGGGCCGACGAAGCCAATATCCAGGCCAACACCCTGCACGAGTCCCTGGAAGGAGCGGCCCTGGCCAATACCGGCAGCGGCGACCCGGTGCAGGGGGTCAAGATCACCGAGGTCACGGCCCGCTCCCCGGCGGCCCTGTCCGGACTGGAGAAGGACGACATCATCATCGGAGTCAACCGCCAGCGGGTGCGCAACCTCAATGATCTGCGCCAGATCATCCAGGGCAAGCCTGCGGTGATCGCGCTCAATATCCAGCGCGGCAACTCCTCCATCTACCTGGTGCTCAGGTAACCGCTTGATGCCGAAGGGAGTCTGCCCAGGTGCAGACTCCCAACCCCGGCGCTTTATGTTATGCTGGGGTCATTCTACGGCCATCACGTCAACCCATGCGGTCAGCCTCCTTGTTCAAATTCCTGCTCCAGTCCACCCTTACCGGGGTGTTGATGGCCGTGCTGCTGCTGCTGCTGTTTCCTCAGCTGCGTACCCAACCCTTCGAGCACTGGTGGCGCAACCAGCAGGTGGGCGTGTCCAGCTTCTCCTATGCCGCCGGCCGGGCCGGGCCCGCCGTGGTCAATATCTACACCCGCAGCTTCCAGCGCGGCACCGAGGCGCCCGAGCTCAGCGCCACCGGCCTGGGCTCCGGGGTCATTATGTCGGAGCAGGGTTATGTGCTCACCAACTACCACGTCATCGCCGATGCGGATCAGGTGGTGGTGGCCTTGCAGGATGGCCGCATCATCGCCGGGGAGGTCACCGGTTTCGACGTGCCCACGGATCTGGCGGTATTGAAGATAGAAGCCAACCAGTTGCCGGTGATCCCCCAGGATCCCAACCTCAACCCCAAGGTCGGGGACATCGTGCTGGCCATCGGCAACCCCTACAACGTTGGCCAGACCATCACCCAGGGCATCATCAGCGCCACCGGCCGCACCGGCCTGTCCAGCATGGGGCCGGACAGCAATGGCCGCCAGGACCTGCTGCAGACCGACGCCGCCATCAACGCCGGCAACTCGGGGGGGGCCCTGGTCAACGTCTACGGCGAAATGGTGGGCATCAATACCGCCTCCTTCCAGAGCCTGGCCCACCAGGAAAGCTACGGCATCAACTTCGCCATTCCCTACGCCCTGGCCCATCGCATCATGCAGGAGTTGATCCTGCACGGCCGGGTGATCCGCGGCTACCTGGGCATCGGCGGTGCCGACATTCCACTGGTGATGGCCCAGTTGCTCAACCTGGGCGAGCGCTCCGGCATCTATGTGGATGCGGTGAATGCGGGCGGGCCGGCGGAGCAGGCCGGCATACAGGCCGGGGACGTGCTGCTGGAGATCGACGGCAAGGCCATCGTCAATGCCCGCCATGCCATGGATCTGGTGGCCGAGACCCGCCCCGGCACCCAGATCGACATTACCCTGCTGCGGGCCGGGCAGAGCCTGACCCTGAAGGTGAACATAGAGGAAGACAGCCGCTTCCAGCGGCTGCGCTGACGCGAGCGCTGGAAGCTGGAAGCTGGAAGCTGGAAGCCTGACTCTTAGTCACAAGTCCGACTGTCTGATTCAGCGCAGAGAAGAGGCAGCAGGGCTACCTCCGCCGACACGCCGCAAGTACATCCATGTAGGCTCGCACATGCCATCCCTGGCATGTGACGGTCGGCGGAGGCCATCCCTGTTGCCTCTTTCAAGCCCCGACGCCGTTTGAAGATGGTGCCAGCAGGCGGCATCGGGGCGACAGAGAGGACAAAGGGCGCAGCTCCGCCGGCCCTCCGCGCCAGGGAGGGCGCGGCGGAGCCCCCAGGGAGGGGTTTACGGCGTGCCGGAGGAGCTGTGCGCTTTGGCCGATGTTTTGCTGATCTAAAGTCAACAAAAACTTGTGACTAAAAGCCAGGCTGGAAGCCCATTATTGCAGACTGAACATACAAAAAAGGGAAGACAAAGATTGTCTTCCCTTTTTACTTGTTCAACAGCCCACTCGGGCAGTTGATCGCTTCTAGCTTACGGCTTCCGGCTTTAGTTGCCTTTGATCCGCTCTATCTTGCCGCCCAGGCCGGACAGCTTGGCCTCGATGTCCTCGTAGCCCCGGTCGATATGGTAGATGCGGTCCACTATGGTGGTGCCCTGGGCGACGAAACCGGCCAGCACCAGGCTGGCAGAGGCGCGCAGATCCGTGGCCATGACGGTGGCACCGGTCAGCTGCTCGGTGTCGCCGCAGATGGCCAGGTTGCCGTTGAGTTCGATATTGGCGCCCATGCGGTTGAGCTCGGGCACGTGCATAAAGCGGTTCTCGAAGATGGTTTCGGTGACCCGCCCCACCCCCTTGGCCACGGCGTTGAGCACGGTGAACTGGGCCTGCATGTCGGTGGGAAAGGCCGGGTAGGGCGCGGTCTTGATGTCCACCGGCTTGAGCACCCGGTTGCTCATGTCGAGGCGGATCCAGTCCTCGCCGGTTTCCACCAGGGCGCCCGCGTCCTTCAGCTTGACCAGCACCGCTTCCAGCAGGTGGGGATCCGTGTTGCGGCAGGTGATGTCGCCGCCGGTGATGGCCGCGCCCACCAGGAAGGTGCCGGTTTCGATCCGGTCCGGCTGGATCCGGTAATCGCCGCCGTGCAGGGCCTCGACCCCATCGATGATCAGGGTATCCTGGCCGATGCCCTGGATTTTTGCGCCCAGGGCGTTGAGGAAGTGGGCCAGATCCACCACCTCCGGCTCGCGCGCCGCGTTTTCGATAATGGTGCGGCCCTCGGCCAGCACCGCCGCCATCATCAGGTTTTCGGTGCCGGTGACGCTGACCATGTCCATCAGGATATGAGCGCCTTTCAGGCGGCCGTCGACCCGCGCCTTGATGTAGCCGTCCTCCACCCGGATGCGCGCGCCCATCTGCTCCAGGCCATGGATATGCAGGTTGACCGGACGGGCACCGATGGCACAGCCGCCGGGCAGGGACACATCCGCCTTGCCGAAGCGGGCCACCAGGGGGCCCAGGGCCAGGATCGAGGCGCGCATGGTGCGCACCAGTTCGTAGGGTGCCACATGGCTGTTGACGGCCCCGGCCAGCACGGTGACGTCACCGTTGACGCTGACGGTCACCCCCATGGAGGCCAGCAGCTGCAGGGTGGTATCCACGTCCTTCAGCCGGGGTACATTGGTCAGGTGCACCGCCTCGTCGCACAGCAGGGTCCCGAACAGTATCGGCAGGGCCGCGTTCTTGGCGCCGGATATGGTGACCTCACCCGCCAGGCGGCAAGGTCCCTGAATCTTGAATTTGTCCATCTCGGCTCCTACGTCAGGACGGCATGATAAATTTTCGCTCCCGGGCCCACTGCTCGGGAGTAAAGGTTTTGATGGTCAGTGCGTGGATGGCGTTCTGGGCGATCAGCTCCATCAAGGGACCGTTGATCGCCTGCTGGCGCTTGAGCCGGCTCATGTCGGCAAAATCCGCAGATACGGCAATCACTTCGAAATGGCTGCCTTCGCTTTTGACATAAAGCTCGTCCAGGGACAGGGCTTCCCGCAACAGCCGCTCGACTTCGTTATTCAGATCCATTTTTGCTCCCGCAAGGGTTGTCGGTCAGTTCGAACAGGGAACCGACCCCGTATAAATCGGCAAGGGGGTAGAAACTGGCCGGTGGCGACGACAGGGTCAGGGTCTTGCCCTCGGCGGCCAGGGCCTGGCTCCATTGCACCAGGAAGGCCAGGCCCACCGAATCCAGTTGTTCCACCGCGCTCAGTTCCACCCGCTCCAGGGTGAACAGGGAGTGCCGCTCCGCCCAGTAGGCTGGCAGCTCGTCCCGGGTCAGGGCGCGTTCCAGCCTCATTGAGGCCGTTCCAGCGGCGTGACCGGCTTCTTGGTGTGGTCCTGCAACTGGCGGGTTACCGCATCGATGCCGTTCTGGCGGATAAGGCCGCTCAGTTCGGTCTGCTTGGCGGACAGCAGGCTGATGCCCTCGGCCACCATGTCAAATACCCGCCACTCGCCGGTGCGGGTGTTCTGACGCAGTTTGAATTCCACCATGATGTCCGGCTTGTTCGGCTCCAACACCTTCACCGGCACCGTCACCAGGCGCTCGCCTTCCGCTACCCGGCCGCGGCCGATGTCCAGGGTCTGGTCGTTATAGGCCGCCAGGGCGTCCGCATAGGTCACCACCAGGTAGTCGCTGAAGGCATCCACGAAGCGCTCGCGTTGCTCCGGGGTGGTGTTGTTGAGCTGGTTGCCGATCACCCGGAAGGCGGAAAAGCGTACGTCCACCGCCGGCAGCATCTCCTCCCGCACTATGGTGCGCAGGTGCTCGGGATTGGCCTTGATCTGGGCCTGCTCCCGGTTAAGGCGATCGAAGGTGTTCTGGGCCACTTCACTCATCAGGGTGTAGGGGTCGGAAAAGGTGGCCGAGGCGGTCAGGGGGGCCCACAGGGTACCCAGGGCCAGCAGCCAGGAAATCAGTATCTTCTTCATCATCACTCCTCAGGATTGTCCCACGGATCAGTTGTTACCGATGGAATAGATAAACTTGCCGATCAGCTCTTCCAGCACCAGCGCCGACTGGGTATGGGCTATGGTGTCGCCGTCCCGCAGCATGCCGATGCCCATCTCCTCGTCGGCAAAACCGGGGTTCAGCCCCAGGTACTGCTCGCCCAGCAGCCCGGAAGTGAGGATGGAGGCGGTGCTGCTCTCGGCGAATTCGCCGGCCTCCCTGTTCAGCACCAGGGTCACCACCGGTACCTGATCCCGGGGATCCAGGCCGATCTGACTGACCCGGCCCACCACCACGCCGCCCACCTTGACCGGAGAGCGGACCTTGAGGCCGCCGATATTATCGAATTTGGCATAGAGGGTATAGGTTTCCCCCTGGTGGTTGAGGCTCACCCCCGCCACCTTGAATGCCAGCAGCAGCAGGGCACCTATCCCGGCCAGCATAAAGCAGCCGACGCTGAATTCCAGTTTGCTGTATTTCATTATTGTCTACCCGAACATGACGGCGGTCAGCACAAAATCGAGCCCCAGCACCGCCAAAGATGAATGCACCACTGTCTTGGTGGTCGCTTGACTGATGCCCGCCGCCGTGGGACGGGCATCGAAACCGTTGAACAGGGCAATCCAGGTCACCACCAGGGCGAACACCAGGCTCTTGACAAAGCCCTGCATGATGTCTTCCTGCCAGTCCACCGCGGCCTGCATGGCCGACCAGAAACCGCCCTCGTCCACCCCCAGCCAGTCGACACCCACCAGCTTGGCGCCCCAGATGCCGACGATGCTGAACATGAAGGCCAGCAGCGGCATGCTGATGAAACCGGCCCAGAAGCGCGGTGCCACCACCCGCCGCAGGGGATCTATGCCCATCATTTCCAGGCTGGAGAGCTGCTCGGTGGCCTTCATCAGCCCCAGCTCCGCAGTCAGGGCCGAACCGGCCCGGCCGGCGAACAGCAGGGCGGTCACCACCGGGCCCAGCTCGCGCAGCAACGACAGCGACACCAGGGGCCCCAGGCTGCCCTCGGCACCGAAGTCCACCAGCACGTTGTAGCCCTGCAGGGCCAGCACCATGCCGATGAAGAGGCCGGACACCAGGATAATGGCCACCGACTGCACGCCCACCACCTGCAGTTGCTGCACCAGCAGCGGAAAATGCTTCTTCGGCTGGGGACGGCCCAGCAGGGCATGCAACAGCATAAAGCCGGCCCGCCCCAGGGCGGTCACGGCGGTCACGCCCTGCTGCCCCAGCCGCCCGATCAATTCAATCAACATAGCTTCAACGACTCTCTGAATGAGGGGGCCGGGTAGTGAAAAGGAACGGGCCCGTCCGCCTGGCCTTGCAAAAACTGGACAACCTGGGGGTCCCGGTGTTGCTGCAGCTCGGCCGGCGTGCCCGCCGCGACCACCTGCCGGTTGGCGATGATATAGGCGTAATCGGCGATGCTCATCACTTCGTCCACGTCGTGGGTGACGATGATGGAAGTCAGCCCCTGGGCCTTGTTCAGCTCCGAGATCAGCTTGACCAGCACGCCCATGCTGATGGGATCCTGGCCGGCGAAAGGCTCGTCGTACATGATGAGGTCCGGATCCAGGGCGATGGCCCGGGCCAGGGCGGCCCGCCGGGCCATGCCGCCGGACAGTTCGGCCGGATACAGGCGCGCCGCGCCGCGCAGCCCCACCGCCTCCAGCTTCATCAGCACCAGGGTACGGATGATGGCCTCGGGCAGGCCGCTGTGCTCACGCAGCGGAAAGGCCACGTTATCGAACACCGACAGGCCGGTGAACAGGGCCCCGCTCTGGAACAGCATGCCCATGCGCCGGCGTACCCGGTACAGCCGGGAGCGGCTCAGGGACGGAATGGACTCGCCGTCGAACAGCACCTCGCCGCTGTCGGGTTTGATCTGGCCACCGATCAAGCGCAGCAGCGTGGTCTTGCCGATGCCGCTCGGCCCCATGATGGCGGTGATCTTGCCGCGCGGGATCCGCAGGCTGATCCGCTCGTACAGGGTGCGCTCTCCATGGCTGAAACAAAGATCCCGTATCTCGACAAGGCTCTGGCTCAAACTGATCCCCCGAAAAAAAGAAAGAATTGTATGGGTTCCCCGAGGGATGGGCAACCGAGCCGGCGCTTTTTCCTGGGGAACTGCGCCACCCCCTGTCCGGGAAGGGCCGGCCAGGCCGCCAGGGGGCCAGAATCCTCGCCGCACCAGTCGCTTATCGGCCCGAGCTTTTCTATAATGGCGCCGCCTAAGGTGTGGAGAGAGCTATGTCAGCCGAATTTGATTACCGTAAAACCGCCCGTCGCGTGCTGGATATTGAAAAGGCGGCCATCGACGGCCTTTATCAATATCTTGATCAGGATTTCGATGCCGCCTGCCGGCTGATGTTTCGCTGCCAGGGCAAGGTCATCGTTACCGGCATGGGCAAGTCGGGGCATATCGCCAACAAGATTGCCGCCACCCTGGCCAGCACCGGCACCCCGGCCTTTTTCGTCCATCCCGGCGAGGCCAGCCATGGCGACCTGGGCATGATAGGCCAGGGCGACGTGGTACTGGCCCTGTCCAATTCCGGCGAAAGCGACGAGATCCTGTCCCTGCTGCCGGTGCTCAAGCGCCGCGGCCTCAAGCTCATCTGCCTGACCGGCAATCCCGGCTCCACCATGGCGCGGGAGGCCGACGTGCACCTGTGCACCCGGGTGGAGCAGGAAGCCTGCCCGCTCGGCCTGGCCCCCACCGCCAGCACCACCGCCGCCCTGGTGATGGGCGATGCCCTGGCGGTGGCCCTGCTCGAAGCCCGGGGCTTCACCGCCGACGACTTCGCCCTGAGCCACCCCGGCGGCGCCCTGGGCAAGCGCCTGCTGCTGCGGGTCGGCGACCTGATGCACAAGGACGAGCGGGTGCCCAGGGTTCGCCCCCATACCCTGATCATCGAGGCGCTGCTGGAGATCGGCCGCACCGGGCTCGGCTTCACCGCCGTGGTCGACGAGCAGGAGCGACTGGTCGGCATCTATACTGACGGTGACCTGCGCCGCACCCTGGATCACAAGATAGATGTGCACCACACCACCATAGAGCAGGTCATGACCCGCCGCTGCACCACCGCCAGGGCCCAGATGCTGGCGGCCGAAGCGGTCAAACTGATGGAAGAGAAAAAAATCAGCGGCCTGCTGGTGGTGGACGAAGAAAACCGGCCGGTGGGTGCCTTCAACATGCATGACCTGTTACGGGCGGGGGTGATCTGATGGAGCAACAGAGCCTTTACGGTCCCGTCGCCGACGCCGTCTGGCAGCGGCTGGCCGGGATCCGCCTGCTGATCTGCGACGTGGACGGGGTGCTGTCCGACGGCATGATCTACCTGGGCAACCAGGGCGAGGAATACAAGAGCTTCTGCACCAAGGACGGCTTCGGCATCAAGGCGCTGCTCAACGCCGGCATCCAGGTGGCGGTGATCACCGGGCGGGACTCGCGCATCGTCAGCGAGCGCATGGCCTCCCTCGGGGTGCGCCACGTCTACCAGGGCCAGGGCGACAAGATGCACAGCTACAAGGCCCTGCTCGACACCCTCAAGCTCGCGCCGGAACAGGTGGCCTATATCGGCGACGACGTGGTCGATCTGCCGGTGATGCGCGATTGCGGCCTGGGCGTGGCGGTCTGTGACGCCCATCCCCTGGTGCTGCGGGGCGCCGACTACGTCACCCGCATCCATGGCGGCCATGGCGCCGTGCGCGAAGTTTGCGATCTGATCCTGGAATCCCGCGGCGAACTGGCCAACGCCAGGGGTATGAGCCTATGAGCCGCCAGAGCTGGCTGTTCGGCGGCCTCTTCCTCGCCGCCCTGATCGCCTGGCAGTGGTTCAGACCCGCGGGCCCGGGCCCGCTCGGCGAACAGGATTACCAGCCGGATTTCGTGGCCCGGGGGCTGGCCAGCATCCAGTACAACCGGCTCGGGCTGCCCTACCGGGGGCTGGAAGCGGACTACGCCGAGTACTACGACCCGCTGTCCATGACCCTGATGGAAAAACCTGTTATCTTGCTCTATTCGCCCGACGGCCAGCCCCAGTGGCGGTTGCAGGGGGATGAAGGCATCATCAACACCGGCGACAACGCGGTGATGGTCGGCAACGTGGTCGGCCGGGGGCTGCTTCCGGATGCCCTGGTGGAAACCCTGACCACCGAATACCTGGAACTGGACTTCATCAACAACCAGCTGCGCTCCAACCGGGACGTCCAGCTGAGCAGCCCGCACTACCAGGCCCAGGGCCAGGGCCTGCTGGGCATCCTTGATCAACAAACGGTGGAACTACTGCATGAAACCCGGGCAACTTACTTCAATCCTTAGCATGGGCGGCCTGCTGGCCCTGGGCCTGGGCCTGGCCGAGGCCAGGGAGTCGGACTTCCGCCAGCCGGTGACCATAGACGCCGGCCGCCAGCTGGTGGAACTGGCCGAGAACAAGGTCACCTTCAGCGACCGGGTGGTGGTCAAGCAGGGCACCATAGACGTGCGTGCCGACCGCCTGGTGGTGATCCGCACCGAACAGGGCCTGCAGTCGATGACCGCCCAGGGCAGCCCGGCCACCTACCAGCAGATCCTGGACAACGGCCAGCCGGTGCACGCCGAGGCCCGGGAGATCCACTACGACATCCGCGCCCGCACCATCACCCTGCTGCAGGATGCCAAGCTTACCCAGAACGACAACATCGTCACCGGCTACCGCATCCGCTACCACATCGACCGGGAGCAGATGGAGGCGGAAAGCCAGGGTGGCCAGGACAGGGTGACCACCATCTTCCTGCCCGAGCAGTTGCAGAACCTGAACGAGCAGGGCCAGGACTGAACCATGGCGACACTGAAAGCACGGGGCCTGCAGAAAAGCTACAAGGGACGCCAGGTGGTCGCCGACGTCAGCCTGACCGTCAACACCGGTCAGATCGTCGGCCTGCTCGGCCCCAACGGCGCCGGCAAGACCACCTCCTTCTACATGATAGTGGGGCTGGTGCAGCGGGACGCGGGCAGCATCACCATCGACGACCAGGACATCAGCCTCCAGCCCATGCACCTGCGGGCCCGGGCCGGCATCGGCTACCTGCCCCAGGAGGCCTCCATCTTTCGTCGCCTGAGCGTGGCCGACAACCTGATGGCGGTGCTGGAAACCCGCAAGGATCTGGACGCCGCCGGCCGCGGCGAGAAAATGGAGCAATTGCTGGAAGAGTTTAATATTACCCATATCCGCGACAGCCTGGGGATGAGCCTGTCCGGCGGCGAGCGGCGGCGGGTGGAGATCGCCCGGGCCCTGGCGGCCGACCCCCGCTTCATCCTGCTGGACGAGCCGTTCGCCGGGGTGGATCCGATTTCGGTGATCGACATCAAGAAAATCATACTGCACCTGCGCGATCGGGGCCTCGGCGTGCTAATTACCGATCACAATGTACGGGAAACCCTGGATGTGTGCGAACGGGCCTATATCGTCAGCCACGGCCACCGCATCGCCGCCGGCACCCCGGCCGAGATCCTCGCCGACGAGCAGGTCAAGAAAGTCTATCTGGGTGAACAATTCAGCCTCTGAGCAGGCCCCGCATCATGACAGTGCGGTCGATATAGAAGGACTTTTTTAAAAGATGAAGCCAACTCTTCAGTTACGTTTGGGCCAGCAGCTGACCATGACGCCCCAGTTGCAGCAGGCGATCCGCCTGCTGCAACTTTCCAGCCTGGAACTGCAGCAGGAGATCCAGCAAGCCCTGGAGAGCAATCCGTTACTGGAGCAGGATGAGCCGGAAAGCATCGATGTGGCCGAGCCCCGCCACGAAGAACAGCTGGCCGCCGACACCGCCATGGAGCAGAGCCAGCTGTCCGATGACCTGCCCATGGACACCAACTGGGAGGAGCTTTATACCGCTTCCCCGGGCGCCGGCGGCGGCCTGCCCGAAGGCGCCGAGGACACCGTCTACCAGGGCGAGACCACCGAAACCCTGCAGGACTACCTGCTGTGGCAGATGCGCCTCACCCCCTTCAGCGATACCGACCAAGCCATCGCCCTGGCCATCATCGATGCCATCGACGAGGCCGGTTACCTCACCATAGACGTCCCCGATATCCTGGAGGCGGTGGCCGGCGACGAGCTGGAGATCGAGGCGGACGAGGTGGAAGCGGTGCTCAAGCGCATCCAGCACTTCGATCCCATCGGGGTGGCGGCCCGCAACGTCCAGGAATGCCTGCGCATCCAGCTGGAGCAGTTCCCGCCCGAGACCCCCTGGCTGCAGCAGGCCCGGGAGGTGATCAACCAGCATATGGATCTGCTCGGCAACCGGGACTACCGCACCCTGCAGCGCAAGGCCAGGCTCAAGGAGGAGGAACTCAAGGAGGTGCTGGCGCTGATCCAGCAGCTGGAGCCCAGGCCCGGCCACACCGTCATCCAGAGCAGTTCCGAATACGTGATCCCGGACGTGGTGGTAACCAAGCGCAACGGTGCCTGGGTGGCGGAGCTCAACCCCGAGGCCATGCCCAAGGTCCGCCTCAACCAGACCTATGCCGCCATGGCCCGGCAGCCGCGCAACAGCGAGGACGGCCAGTTCATCCGCAACCACCTGCAGGACGCCAAGTGGTTTCTCAAGAGCCTGGAAAGCCGAAATGAGACCCTGCTCAAGGTTGCCAATTGTATTGTCGAGCAACAACAGGCATTCTTTGAGTATGGCGAGGAAGCCATGAAGCCCATGGTGCTGAACCATGTGGCCGAGGCGGTGGAAATGCACGAGTCCACCATCTCGCGGGTGACCACCCAGAAGTTCCTGCACACCCCCCGGGGGGTGTTCGAGCTGAAGTATTTTTTCTCCAGCCACGTGGGAACCGACGACGGCGGGGAGTGCTCCTCGACGGCGATTCGCGCCCTGATCAAGAAACTGGTCGGGGCGGAAAACCCGGCCAAGCCGCTGAGCGACAGCAAGATCGCCCAGTTGCTGGCCGAACAGGGGATACAGGTGGCCAGGCGGACCATCGCCAAGTACAGGGAGTCACTGGCCATCCCCCCTTCCAATCAGCGTAAACGCCTGGTTTAAAGGCAGACCAAGAAGGAAGACGTTATGCAAATAAACCTGACTGGACACCATGTGGAAATCACAGACTCACTGCGTGACTATGTGAACAGCAAATTTTCCAAGCTGGAGCGTCACTTCGACCACATTACCAATGCGCACGTCATCCTCAACGTGGAAAAACTGCAGCAGATCGCCGAAGCCAAGCTGAACGTCAGCGGCGGCGAAGTCTTCGCCAACTCCCAGCACGAAGACATGTATGCGGCCATCGACGGCTTGATCGACAAGCTGGATCGCCAGATCATCAAACACAAAGAGAAGCTCAAGCAAAAATAACCATGGAAGTCGCCGACATACTGAGCAGGGACTGCACCCGCAGTGCAGTTCCCTGCACGAGCAAGAAACGTGCCCTGGAAATCATCAGCGAGCTGGCCGCCCAGCACCTGAACATCAGCAGCCAGCAGCTGTTCGATTGCCTGCTGGCCCGGGAAAAGATGGGCAGCACCGGCATCGGCAATGGCATCGCCATTCCCCACGGCCGTATCAGCGATGACAACAAGGCGACCGCCGTATTACTCACTTTCGCCGAGCCGGTGGAGTTCGATGCCATCGACAACCAGCCGGTCGGCCTGGTTTTTGCCCTGCTGGTCCCCGAGCAGGAGTGCAAACAGCACCTCAAGACACTGTCATTGATCGCCGAAAAGCTCAGCAACAAGCAGGTATGCAAGCAGTTGCGCCAGGCCGGCAGCGATGACGAACTCTATCAGATCATGATCTCCGCCTGAGGACAAGCGCCATGCAACTGGTGATCGTCAGCGGTCGCTCCGGCTCGGGTAAAACCGTGGCCCTGCGGGTACTCGAGGACCTGGGCTATTACTGCGTCGACAACCTGCCCGTCGAACTGCTGCCGGATCTGGTGCAGATGCGCCGGCACAGGCCGGGCGAGGTGGCGGTCAGCATCGACGTGCGCAACCTGCCTGACAGCCCCGACAAACTGGAAGCCTGCCTGGCCGAAGTCAGGGCCATGGAAGGCGTTTCCCTCTCCAGCATCTTTATCGATGCCGACAACGCGGCGCTGATCCGCCGTTTCGGCGACACTCGCCGGCTGCATCCCCTGTCCCGCCACAGCCTGACCCTGGATGAGGCCATCCGGGAGGAGACCCACCTGCTGGCGCCCCTGTCCTCGGACGCGGATCTGCGCATCGATACCTCGGCCTTAAGCATCCACGATCTGAGTGAGATCATCCGCGAGCGCATCCTCGGCAAGAAGGAAAAGGAGCTGAACTGGGTGTTCGAATCCTTCGGCTACAAGTACGGGGTGTCCAAGGACGCCGACTTCGTGTTCGACGCCCGCTTCCTGCCCAATCCCCACTGGATTGCCGAGCTTCGCCCCTTCACCGGCCGCGACGAGCCGGTGGCCGACTACCTGGCCGGCCAGCCCGAGGTGATGAAATACCTGTGGCAGATAGAAAACCTGCTGATCACCTGGATGCCGCACCTGGAGCGCAACAACCGCAGCTACGTCACCGTGGCCATCGGCTGTACCGGCGGCCAGCACCGCTCGGTGTTCCTCGCCGAACAGCTGGCCCGGGTATTCCGGCAGATGGGCAAGAGCGTGCAACTTCGACACAGAACACTGGAAAAACGCAATGCCGAGAATTGAACGGGATCTGGAAATCGTCAACAAGCTGGGGCTGCACGCCCGGGCCGCCATCCAGCTGGTGCAACTGACGCAGCAGTTCGACGCCACCGTCACCGTCTGCAACCAGGACAAACAGGCGCCGGCCAACAGCGTCATGGGCCTGCTGATGCTGGAGACCGCCCAGGGTCACGCCATCCGGGTGGTGGCCGAAGGCCCGGACGCGGAGGCGGCGATGGAGGCCGTGGCCCGGCTGGTGGCCGACCGCTTCAACGAATCCGAATAACCCCCTCCTCCCCTCGCCCCGGAGCCCGGATGACCGAGCCATTAGACCACCCCAGGACACCGGATCAGCTGGACAGCATCACCCAGGCGCTGAACAGCGGCATGTTCGTGCACGTACGGCGCATGCTGCAGCAGATGCGCCCGGGCGACGTGGCCTGGCTGCTCGAATCCTCCCCCTCCCCCAGCCGCAAGGTACTGTGGCAGCTGATCGATCCCGACGACTACGGCGAGATCCTGGAAGAGCTGTCGGAAGAAGTGCGGGACGGCATCATCCGGCTGATGGATCCGGACAAGCTGGCCATCGCCCTGGAGGACATGGAGTCGGACGATCTGGCCTATGTGCTGCGGGATCTGCCCGAGCAGCTGTTCAGCCAGGTGCTGGACCGGATGGACGAGCAGGACCGGCAGCGGGCCGAGCAGGCCCTGTCCTATGCGGAAGACACCGCCGGCTCGCTGATGAACACCGAGTTCATCACCCTGCGCCCGGACGTGACCATCGACGTGGTGCTGCGTTACCTGCGCCGCCACAGCGAACTGCCCGACGGCACCGATACCCTCTATGTGGTGGATCAGCACAACCGCCTGTTGGGGGACATGCCCCTGGCCAGCCTGGTGGTGCAGGCGCCCACCGCCACCGTGGCGGAAGTGATGGACACCTCGGTGGAAGCCATTCCGCTGACCATGTCCGACACCGAGGTGGCCAACCTGTTCGAACGCCACGACTGGCTGTCGGCGCCGGTGGTGGACGAGGAACGCCGCCTGCTGGGCCGCATCACCATCGATGACGTGGTGGACATCATCCGGGAGGAAGGGGAACACTCCATGATGGGCATGGCCAAGATGGCCGACGATGAAGACACCTTCGCGCCCGTGCTGACCAGCGCCCGCCGCCGTTCGGTCTGGCTGACCGTCAACCTGGGCACCGCCCTGGCCGCCGCCAGCGTGTCCAACATGTTCGAGGCTACCCTGGACCAGCTGGCCACCCTGGCCATCCTGATGACCATAGTGCCGTCCATGGGCGGCATCGCCGGCAACCAGACCCTGGCCCTGGTGATCCGCGGCATGGCGGTGGGCCACATCGGCGACAGCAACGCCCGCTGGCTGCTGACCAAGGAGGCCATGGTGGGGTTGATCAACGGCATGCTGTGGGCGCTGATGATAGCGGTGGTGGTCAGCCTGTGGAAAGACAGCTGGCAGATAGGCCTGGTGATAGCGGCGGCCATGTTCATCAACCTGTCGGTGGCGGGCATGGCCGGCGCCATGATCCCCCTGGCCATGCGCAAGCTCAACATAGACCCGGCCCTGGCCGGCTCCATGGCCCTGACCACCATCACCGATATCGTCGGCCTGCTGTCGTTTCTGGGCCTTGCGACGCTGATCCTGCTGAACTAAAGCTGGATGCTGGAAGCCTGGCTTGTAGTCACAAGGTCTGGCTGCCTGATTTGACGTAGAGAAGAGGCAACAGGGCCACCTCCGCCGACACGCCGCAAGTACGTCCATGTAGGCTCGCACCTGCCGAATGTCGCGGAAACCGCCGTATCATCGCTTCGCGATGCTGGCGGCGGAGCAAGGCGCTTCGCGCCCCCTGGCAGGTGACGGTCGGCGGAGGCGATCCCTGTAGCCTCTTTCCAGCCCCGATGCCATCTGAGGGTGATACCAGCAGGCAGCTGCGGGCAATAGGGACGACAAAGGGCCGCATAGGCCCTTTCTTATAGCTTCCAGCTTCTCGCTTCCGGCTTTCTTTACTGCCCTGCGATCTTCATGTTGTCGACCAGCACCGAGCCGGTCTGCAGGCTGGAGCGGGTTTCCACGTCGGTGCCGATGGCCTGGATACCGGCAAACATCTGCTTCAGGTTGCCGGCGATGGTGATCTCCTCCACCGGGTAGGCGATTTCGCCGTTCTCCACCCAGAAGCCGGCGGCGCCGCGGGAATAGTCGCCGGTGACGATATTGACCCCCTGGCCCATCATCTCGGTCACCAGCAGGCCGGTGCCCATCAGCTTAAGCAGTTGCTCCAGGCTCTGGCCGCTGCTCGACACCCGCCAGTTGTGGATGCCGCCGGCGTGGCCGGTGAGCGGCAGCCCCAGCTTGCGCGCCGAGTAGCTGGTCAGCAGGTAGCTCTTGAGTTCGCCCCCTTCGATGATATGACGGTCGTGGGTGCGTACGCCCTCGTTGTCGAAGGGAGCACTGGCCAGGCCCTTGTCCAGGTGCGGCTGCTCGTGGATGTCGAGCCAGTCCGGGAAGATGCGAGTGCCCAGGGCATCGAGCAAAAAGGAGGACTTGCGGTAAAGGTTGCCGCCGCTGATCCCCATCACCAGGTGGCCGAACAGGCCCGAGGCCACGTCCGGATGGAACAGCACCGGCGCCTGGGTGGTGCCGATTTTGCGCCCGCCCAGGCGGCCCAGGGTGCGGCTGACCGCCTCGTCCGCCACCCGTTCCGGGGTCCAGAGATCCTCGAAGCTGCGCGCCGAGGTGTAGCCGTACTCGCGCTGCATGTCGCCGTCCTGCTCGCCGATCAGCACGCAGCTCAGGCCGAAGCGGCTGCCCGCATAGCCTTTGACGAAGCCATGGCTGTTGCCGTACACCTTGATGCCGAGGTTGCTGGAAAAACTGGCGCCGTCCGACTGCTTGATGCGGCTGTCCCGACCCAGGGCATGCTGCTCGCAGCGCAGCGCCAGCTCGATGCCGTCCGCCGGTTCCAGGGGATGGGGAAAGCACAGCGCCAGCTCCGGAGCGTCCCAGGCCAGTTCCGCGGCCTCGGCGATGCCGGCGAAGGGATCGGCCGTGGTGTAGCGGGAGATATCCAGGGCCGCCGCCACGGTGCGGGCGATGGCGTCGGGACGCAGGTCCGAAGTGGAGGCCGAGCCCTTGCGGCCGCCCCGGTAAACGGCGATGCCGAGGGCGCCGTCCTTGTTGAACTCGATGTTTTCCAGCTCGCCGTTGCGGGTATTGACCGACAGGCCGGTCTGCTTGCTGATGGATACTTCCGCCGACTCGGCCCCGAGCCGCTTGGCCGCATCCAGGGCTTGCTCTACCGCCAGTTCGAGCTGGCTCTGTTCGGTTTGAATCTCTTCGGGGGTCATAATGAAATCGCTGGCTCTGTTTGGAGTTAGCATAACAGACCCCTGCGCCCCTTGGGAGAAGCTGGTACTATATATGTAAATCTTTGTTGAAACGGAAACGCCATGCGCCACCACGACGAGCACCCCGATCACGACGACGAGATCGAATGGGTCAGCAAGAGCGAAATGAAGCGGGAAAGCCACGCCCTGCAGCAACTGGGCGAGTCCCTGGTTAAACTCAAACCCAGCGAGCTGGCCAAGGTACCCCTGGACGAAGAACTGCAGGACGCCATCGCCCTGGCACACAGGCTCGGCAATAAGCGGGAAGCCCTGCGCCGGCACCTGCAGTTTATCGGCAAGCTGATGCGCAGCCGGGACGTGTCCGCCATTCAGGAGGCCCTGGCCGCCTTCGACCACAAGAGCGCCGTGGCCAATGCCCATTTCCACAAGCTGGAGCTGTGGCGGGACCGGCTGATCAAGGAAGGGGACAAGGGCGTGGATGCCCTGCTGGCGGAATACCGGGAGCTGGATAGGCAGAAACTGCGCCAGCTGGCACGCCAGGGCCGGAAGGAACTGGCCGCCGGGCTACCGCCCAAGGCCTACCGGGAACTGTTCCAGTACCTCAAGCAGCAGCTGGAACCCTGAACAACACAACGGGAGCCGCGGCTCCCGTTGAACGTTACCGGGTAACATCAGCGCCTAGAAACACATATCCGCCGGTTTTTTACCCATTCGTTTCTGTATTGCACATTCACGGTTATCTACACCGTCGCCCCTTGTTGCCATTTCCTGCACTACGGGCTGCTGCATATCCAGCACTACTCCGGCCTGCGCCGGCATCAACATCAACCCAAGAACAGAGGCAAAGGCTATCGATAGCAAGGTTTTCATCTTTATGGCCTCCCATTCCGCTGCCGCACCTGCGGCAACAATGATTAGACCCTTGCCCCCGCCCGAATCGCACAGAAAAAGGCTTTTCACCACTGGTTAACAATTAACCGGCCCGGTTACTGGGTGCCCCCGACGGTCATCCGGTCCAGCTTGAGGGTCGGCTGTCCCACCCCCACCGGCACGCTCTGGCCGTCCTTGCCGCAGACGCCAACCCCGGTATCCAGGGCCAGATCATTGCCCACCATGGACACCTGGCTCATGGCCTCGGGGCCGTTGCCGATCAGGGTCGCGCCCTTGATCGGGGCGGTCAGTTTGCCGTCCTCGATCAGATAGGCTTCAGAGGCGGAGAACACGAAGCGCCCGGAGGTGATGTCGACCTGGCCGCCGCCGAAATTGGGCGCATAGATACCCTTTTTCACGCTCTTGATGATCTCTTCCGGTGGTGTCTCGCCGGGCAGCATGTAGGTGTTGGTCATGCGCGGCATCGGCAGGTGGGCATAGGATTCGCGCCGGCCGTTGCCGGTGGGCGCCATCTTCATCAGCCGGGCGTTGAGCTTGTCCTGCATGTAGCCCTTGAGGATGCCGTTCTCGATCAGCACGTTGTAGCCGCTGGCGGTGCCCTCGTCGTCGATGGAGAGCGAGCCCCGCCGGTTGGCCAGGGTGCCGTCGTCCACTATGGTGCACAGCGGTGATGCCACCCGCTCCCCGATGCGGCCGGCATAGGCGGAGGAGCCCTTGCGGTTGAAGTCCCCTTCCAGGCCGTGGCCCACCGCCTCGTGCAGCAGCACCCCGGGCCAGCCGGCGCCCAGCACCACCGGCATGGTGCCGGCGGGGGCGTCCACCGCCTCCAGGTTGACCAGAGCCTGGCGCACCGCCTCCTTCACATAGCCCAGGGCGCGGGGCTGGCCGTCCACCTCCTCCAGAAAATAGTCGTAGCCGACCCGGCCGCCGCCACCGCTGCCACCCCGCTCCCGCCGGCCGTTGCGCTCCGCCAGCACCGAGCAGTTGAGCCGCACCAGGGGCCGCAGATCCGTGGCCAGGGTGCCGTCGGTGGCCAGCACCAGTATCTCCTCGTAGACCCCCGAGATGGAGGCGATCACCTGGGTCACCGCCGGATCCAGGCTGCGGGCGAAGGCGTCCATCTGCTGCAACAGGGCGATCTTCTGCTCCCGCCCCAGGCTGTCGAGGGGATTGAGCCCCAGGTAGCGGGCCGTCACCGGCTGCTCCCGGCCAATCTGGAAACGACCGTCGCCACCGTGCTCGGCGATGCCGCGGGCGGCACTCACCGCCTGGCTCAGGGCGGCGGCGGTCAGCTCGTCCGAATAGGCAAACCCGGTCTTCTCGCCGCTGACGGCCCTGACTCCCACGCCTTGCTCGATGTTGTAGCTGCCGTCCTTGACGATGCCGTCTTCCAGCACCCAGGACTCGTGCACACTGTTCTGGAAGTAAAGATCGGCAAAGTCGATCTGGTGCCTGCACAAACGAGCCAGCTGGGCATCCAGCAGAGCCATGTCCAGGTCGTTGGGGGCCAGCAGGTTGCGGTTGATCTGTTCAATACTCATGCTTTGTTTCTCCAAACCGCGCTCAGGCGGGCATGTTGGGCCACCGGCATCTGGCTGCGGATCCTGGCCAGCCGCTGCGGGTCCAGGGGGGCGACGATCAGTCCTTCGCCCTTGGGCAGGCAGGCCTGGATTTCCCCCCAGGGGTCCAGGATCAGGGAGTGCCCCCAGGTCTGGCGGCCGCCGCTGTGCTCCCCGTACTGGGCCGCCGCCAGCACATAGCACTGGTTCTCGATGGCCCTGGCCTGCAGCAGGGGCAGCCAGTGGGCCTGGCCGGTGACCCGGGTAAAGGCCGCGGGCACCATCAGGATCTCGGCGCCCTGTTCGCGCAGGGCCCGGTACAACTCGGGAAAGCGCACATCATAGCAGATGGACAGCCCCAGGCGGCCGAAGGGGCTGTCGATCAGGCACAGCGCATCGCCGGAGGCATAGGTGGCCGACTCCTGATAACGGCCGTGGCCATCGGCCACCTCCACGTCGAACAGGTGCACCTTGTGGTAGTGGCCCACCCGCTCCCCTTTATCGTTATAGACCAGGCTGGTGGAGTGCAGCTTGTCGCTGCCCTCGATCCGGGTCGGTATGGAGCCCACCACCAGCCAGATCCCCAGCTCACGGGCCCAGCGGGAAAAGGTCTCCTGCACCGGCCCCGCGCCCAGGGGTTCCGCCACTTGCCAGGCCGCTTTCCGACCGCCGAACACCACGGCGTTTTCCGGCAGTTGCACCAGGAGCGGGCGGCTCGGCGGCAGTTGCCGCAGCAGTGTTTCCAGCCTGGCCTGGTTGGCCGGCCACTCGGGACCGGCATTCAATTGTATCGCCACCAGTTCCATGGTGTTCTCCTTATTCTTCATTATTCGCCATTGCCAGGCAGCTCCATGCGCTCCTGCTCCCGTCCCAGCTCCTGGATTTGCGGCTGGGCCAGGGAACCGCTGACCCGATAACGGATACGAGTGAATACATCTACCACGGGACCCAGCACCTTGGACAGGGCAAAGACGTAAAGACCGGTGACGGGGGTGACCGCGAAGGCCGCCAGCACCGGCAGGTTGCCGGTCAGGTTGGGGGTGAAATCGAGCCGGTAGTCCAGCTCCTCCGCCACCAGGTCGACCCGCCCCCGGCCACGCAAATCGCCGGCCGCCCCGTTCAGCAGCAAATCCTCGTTGTGCAGCACCCCGTCCCGCAGCTCGGCGCTGGCACTGATGCGATCGAAGTAGAATCCCTGCTCGAACACATCGCGGAAATCCAGGCGCAGCCGGCGCAGCACCGACTCCATGCTGAGCACCGACAGCAGGCCGGCCCCCTTGTCGCTCAGTTCGGTCAATACCCCGGCCCCGGTCTCGGCCTGAAGGCTGCCGCTCAGGCTGGCCCGGTCCGGGCGCCAGGGCAGATCCAGCCAGCGCAGTTGCCCAGCCAGGCTGGCCCGGGTCTCGCTGAAGGGGGAGTCCAGGCCCAGCCCCTGCCACAGCCGCTGCAGGGAGGGCGTCGCCCCCTGCCATTCCAGCCGGCTCAGGTTACCGCTCTGGTGCTGCAGCCACTGGCCATGGGCACTGGCCTGCAACAGCGGGCCCTCCAGGCTCAGCTCGTGCAACTGCACCCCGTTCTGCCCGGACAGAGGCTCGAGCCGGAAGCTCAGCCGGCCCAGGGCCAACTCGCGCCAGCGGCAGTCCCGGCAGTCGACCTCGAGCGCCGGCAGTTGTCCCGGGCTGATGCCGTCGGCCTGCCGGCCCAGCCGCTCGTCACCTGGCGCCGGGTTCAGCCACAACCGTGCCAGCTCGGCCCGGACCGGGCCTTCACCGCCCCACCACACCTCGCCTTCGGCCTGCTCGGCCCGGACGCTCAGGCGCCGGCGTCCCTGGCCGTCGGGCTCGAGCAACAGGCCGAGCTGGTTGAAAGGCTGGCGCCAGAGCCGGGCCTCGGTGGCCTGCGCCGCCAGCCGGTAACGTTCCGGCCAGCGCAGCCCGACAGGAGCGCCGTTCCCCTGCGGCTGCCAGTCCGCCGCCAGCAGGGACAGCCAGTCGTCCAGGGGCAGCTCGGGCAGGCGCAGGGCGACATCGAGGGGTGCCCGGGGGGCGGAAGACTCGGCGCCCCCGGCCGACAGCCACAGCCGGGAAACCCGGATTTCCTCGGGCTCGAACCTCAGCTCGCCCTGGGCGCGGATGTCGTCGCCCAGGGCGAGTTCGAGTTCCGCCCGGCCGGCATCGCCATCCACCTTCAGCCGGGCTGGCCGGGACTCGGTGGCCGCCTTGGCCAGGGGCGCGGGCAGGTCGCTCGCCAGCCCGTCCAGTTGGCTGTCCGCCTCAAAACGATAGGAAAATCGGCCCGTTTCGGGCAGGGCCAGGGTCAGGCGACCCCGCCAGTCGGTTTCGCCCCCCAGTGCCTGCAATGGCGGGTAACGCCGGGCCAGCTCCCGGCTCAGGGCCCGACCGCGCAGCGCCAGTCCGACCTGGTAGCCGTCCTCACTGACCTCGCCCAGGTAATCCAGCGTCAGCGGCTGGCCGGCCCACTCCGCCTCAAGCCCCTCGAAGCGGGTCTGGCGAGCATCGAAGTCCAGCCGGCCGCGAACCTGGCGCAAGGGCAGCGACAGCGGGATGATGTCGACGCTGTTGCGGTCGAAGTCGACCCGGCCGTCCACGCCGACCTGGCCACCGCTGAGGGGAATATCGAGGGCCAGACGCCCGGCCAGCGGTCCCGACACCCGCACCCGTTGCAGGGTCTGGCCCACGGAGCCGGCCAGGGGCGACTGCTGCAGGTAATGGGTCACCGCCTGCCCCTCGCCCCGGATGCCGGCGCTGAGCCGCAGGCTGGCGGCCTTGCTCAGGGGGGCGATACGGGCCTCGATATCGGCGGCGTCCACCTCGCCCAGCTTGCCGGCGGGGCCGGTCATATAGAGACCGTCGTTCTCAAACAGCAGATCCAGGCTGAGATCGGTCAGGGGACGCCAGCCGGGGTCGAAACGGAACTCGGCCTCGCGCAGGGGCACCCGGGCCTGGAACAGGCCGCTGCCGTCCGCATAGGGGAAACCGTCCAGCCGGCCATACCAGAGCACCTCGGCCCGCTCCGCCCGGCCCGCCCGGATGGCGCCTTGCAAATAGTCCACCAGCGGGGTGCCCATCAGGGGCTCGGGAAAATAGCCGAAGGCCTGCTCCGCCCGGGCCAGATCCACCTCCGCCGAGGCGCTGAGCAGGGGCGCCCCCTGCTCCGGCCACTGCAGGCTGAACCACCCCTGCAGGGCCACGTCGCGGGTCTCCAGTTGCACCCGGTCGCTCCACAGCAGCCAGCCCTGGGGCTGGCGCTGCCAGTGCAGTTCGGTATCCAGCCGCTGCATGGGCCAGGGCGCCCGGAACGCCGACTGGTACACCCAATCGGCGGCGTTCTGCTGGCGCAGCCTCAGCCGGCCCCGCGCCGGCGTCACCAGGAAGTCGCCCTGCAACCCCCGGGTACGGGGCACCCACTGGAAGGCCTGAGTGCTGACCTCGTTCAGTTCGCCGCGCACCTGCCAGTCGCTGCCGTCCGGCCGGGACGAAAAATAGAGACCGGACAGCTCGCCCTCGGGCGCGATGCCCGCCAACTGGCGGGCGGCGCCGGGCCAGAAACTTTCGCCCCACTGGGCCAGCAGCGCCAGGTCGGTGAAGGTCAGCCGATCCAGGTAGCCATGCACCCTGTCATCCTGCCGATCCAGCTGTATTCGCCAACTGGGCCAGGGTTCGCCGTCCACGCTGATGTCGATGCCTTCGCTGGCCAGTTGCCAGCCGCCCTCGGCCGGCTGCCACTGCACCCGGCCGCCGTCGATGGCCACCTGGTGATCCTCGCCCCAGTGCAGCCGGCTCTGGCCCAGGCGGAGCAGGCCGGCATCGAGCGCGCCCCGGCGCCAGTCCAGCCAGAGCTCGAAGGACAGCTCGGCGCCGATATCGTCGTCGTCGGGACGGATGCGGGCGATGGTGGCGGCCGCGTCCACCCGATCCGCCAGCAGGTAGAAGCCGCCGTCCAACTGTTCGGGAGCCCCTTCGAAGCGTCCCTTGAGGCTGAATTGCTGGTGCGGTTCGGGCCCGAAGCCGAGCCGGCCCTGGCCCTGGTGCAGGCCGGGGCTGTTGTGCCAGCGCAACTCGGGAATGTGCAGTTCGAGCAGATCCTGCTCGGGGGTGCCGAACACCAGCAGGGCGTCCTGCAGGGAAAAGCGTTCTACCCCTTCCAGCGCCAGGCGGCGCAGAAAGGCCAGATCGGTATCACCGTCGCTGGCGGCGCCGGCAGCCGGCTCCAGCGGCAGGCGCAGCCCTTCCAGGGTCAGTTCGTTCAGCACCGGCCGCCACTGATGCAGGCTCTGCCACAGGTGCAGATCCACCAGGGCGCGGCGCAGGGTAATGGCCGGCCCCTCGGCCCGGTGCAGGCTGACCTCGTCGACCACCAGCAGCGGGCCGTAGTCCTGCCAGGACAATCCCAGCCGCCCTACCTCCAGGGTCAGCTGCTGCTCGCTCAGCAGCCGGTTCAGCCACTGCTGTTGCCAGGCCGCCAGCCAGGGGGAGCCGAAGCGCAGCAGGGTCACCAGCAGGGCCAGCACCACGGCGCACGCCGCCAGGCCCAACCAGGCCCAGCTTAGACTCCGCCTGATCACTACATCATCACCACGTCGAACTGTTCCTGGTTGTAAAGGGGCTCGCTGCTCACCTTGACCTGCTTGCCGATAAACACCTCCAGTTCCGCCAGCATGTGGGTTTCGTCCTCCTGCAGGGCGCTGGCCACGGCGCTGGAGGCGTAGACCACGAACTTGTCGGCGTCATAGGCCTTGTTGACCCTCGTTATCTCGCGCAGTATCTCGTAGCTCACCGTCTCCACCGTCTTCACCCGCCCGCGGCCGTGGCACTCGGGGCACTCGCCGCACAGCACATGCTCCAGGCTTTCCCGGGTGCGCTTGCGGGTCATCTCCACCAGCCCGAGCTGGGAGAAGCCGTTGACGTTGGTCTTGGCCCTGTCCTTGCTCAGGGCCAGCTCCAGGCTGTGCAGCACCCGGCGCTTGTGATCCTCGTCGTACATGTCGATGAAGTCGATGATGATGATGCCACCCAGGTTGCGCAGCCGCAGCTGGCGGGCGATGGCCTGGGTGGCCTCGATATTGGTGTTGAAGATGGTCTCTTCCAGGTTGCGGTGGCCGACGAAGGCGCCGGTGTTGATGTCCACCGTGGTCATGGCCTCGGTCTGGTCGATGATCAGGTAGCCGCCGGACTTGAGCTCCACCTTGCGGTCCAGGGCGCGCTGGATCTCGTTCTCCACGTCGTAGAGATCGAAGATGGGCGCCTCGCCCTGGTAGTACTCGATCTTGCCGGACAGCTCGGGCACGAACTCGTCGACGAAGGCCCTGAGCGACTCGCAGGTGGCGCGGGAGTCGACGCGGATCCGGTCCAGCTCGGTGCCGACGAAGTCGCGCACGATGCGGAATGCCAGCCCCAGATCCTCGTACAGCATGGAGCAGGACGGGTACTTGCCGCGCCGCTCCAGGATCTTGCGCCACAGCCGCTTGAGGAAGGCCGCGTCCTGGGCCAGCTCCGACTCGCCGATGCCCTCGGCGGCGGTGCGGATGATAAAGCCGCCCAGCTCGTCCACGTAGCTGGCCGCCAGTGCCTTGAGCCGCTCCCGCTCCTGCTCCGAGTCGATGCGCTGGGACACCCCCACATAGGCGCTGCCGGGCATGAACACCAGGTAGCGGGACGGCAGGGTGATGTCGGTGGTCAGGCGGGCGCCTTTTGTTCCGAGCGGATCCTTAACCACCTGTACCATGATGTCCTGGCCCTGGCGCACCAGCTCGGCGATGTTGCCGGCCTGGAAGTGGGCCTGCTCCTTGGTGTCCACGCACTCGGTGTGGGGCACGATGTCGGAGGCGTGCAGGAAGGCCGCCCGTTCGCCGCCGATATCGACAAAGGCGGCCTGCATGCCGGGCAACACCCGGCTGACCTTGCCCTTGTAGATGTTGCCGACGATGCCGCGCCTTGCCTGGCGTTCCACGTGCACTTCCTGCAGGATACCGTTTTCCACCAGCGCCACCCGGGTTTCCGCGGGGGTCATATTGATAATCAGTTCTGCAGACATGAAAACTCCGCCAATGGAGAAAGTGGGAATAGCCTTAAGCTACCACAGAACAGGCGGCCGCAGTGGGGATCAGGCCGACAAAACGCCGCAAGAACGCAGCAGGGCCTCGGTTTCCACCAATGGCAAGCCCACCACGGCGCTGTAACTGCCGTCGATGCGCGCCACGAAGCGGCCGCCCAGGCCCTGGATGCCGTAACCGCCGGCCTTGTCCGCCGGCTCGCCGCTGTCCCAGTAGCGTGCCATCTCCGCCTCCGTCATCGGCCGGAACGTCACCTCGGTGGTGACCAGCACCCCCTCGCAGCGCCCGTTCCAGGCCAGGGCCATGGCGGTCATCACCTGGTGACTGCGGCCGGACAGGCGGCGCAGCATGGCCAGGCCATGCGCCCTGCCCTCGGGTTTTTCCAGCACCTCGCCGTCCACCACCACTATGGTGTCGCCGGCCAGCACCGGCAACGGCCGGGGCGCCAGGGCGGCACCGGCCTGCGCCTTGTCCCGGGCCAGGCGCTGGACGTAGTCGACGGCGGTTTCACCGGGCCGGCGGCGCTCCTCGACGTCGGGCAGCACCAGTTCGAAGGGCTGCTCCAGCAAGGCCAGCAGCTCCCGGCGGCGGGGCGAGGCGGAGGCGAGGTAGAAAAGCGGTTCCATCTTCAGCTCAGGGCGAACTGCCGCCGGCACTTGCGCAGCAGCAGGAAGATCCAGGGCCAGAACACCATGCTGCTGACGATGGACCAGAAGTAATGGTAATCGAGCTGGATCTCCCGGTTCATGTAGGCGGCCCAGAAGATCAGCAGCTTGTTGAGCATGGCCAGGGCGCCGACCACGAAGGCCTGCTGCCACACCGAATAGTTGCGCATGCGCTGGAACTGGGAGGCGGCCAGGTAGACGGGGATCACCAGCGCCAGGGCGTGCACCCCAAGCACCGAGCCGAGCAGCAAATCCAGCAGCAGGCCGGTGAAGAAGGCGGTGCCGACATTGGCCCGGTGCGGCAGGGCGATGCTCCAGTAGATCAGGGTCACCAGCAGCCAGTCGGGGCGGAAGGGGGCGATCAGCTCCGGCAACGGCAGGATGGACAGCATCAGCGCCAGCAGCAGGCTGGTGCAGATCACCAGCCGTCCCCTGAAGGAAAAGGCGGTCATGAGCGGGATTCCTCGGTCTGCACCAGGCCCTCGTCCACATCGATCACCCTGGGCGCGGGCCACAGCAGCAGCAGGTAGCGTACCCGGTCCAGGGCGGCGAAGGGCTGTACCCGGATATCGGCGAAGGGCTGGCCTTCCTCATAGCCCACCCGGCTGACCCGCCCCACCGGATAGCCCTCCGGAAAACGCCCGGCCAGGCCGGAGCTGAGCAGCACGTCCCCCTCCCGGATATCGGTGTTGCGGGTGATGTTGTGCAGCCGCAGGCTGTCGAGCTGGCCGCTGCCGCTGGCGATGGCCCGGATGTCGTTGCGCGCCACCCGCACCGGTATGCCGTGGCTGATGTCGGTGATCAGCAGCACCCGGCTGGTGGTCTTGCCCACGGAAATCACCTGGCCCACCACGCCCTGCTCGTTGAGCACCGGCTGGCCTTCGAACACCCCCTGCAGGCTGCCCTTGTCGATCACCACCTGGTGGGAGAAGGGATCCGTGTCCACCGCCATGATCTCCGCCACCATGCGGCGGGTGTCGTAGCGCACCGGGGAACCCAGCAGATCGCGCAGCCGCTGGTTTTCCTGCTCCAGGTGGCGCAGGCGCAGCAGATCGTCCCGCAGCAGGAACAGCTCCTGCTCCATCCGCTGGGAGTGCGCCAGCAGCGCCTGGCGCGACATCAGCTGGGTGGAAGCGGAATCGAGCAGGATACGGGGGCTGTTGGCCATGTACTGCAGCGGGCTGACCAGGGAATTGAGGTAGACCTTGACCTCGTTGAAGCTGGCATAGCGGCTGTCGGCGACGATCAGCGCCAACGAGGCCACCACCGCCAGCGCCAGGCGGATGGGCAAGGAAGGACCACGGCCGAAAATCGGTTTCATAGGCGGACAGGCAGGCCGGCGGCGCCGGCCTTGTCATCAATCGTAATGGAACAGATCCCCGCCGTGCATGTCGATCATTTCCAGCGCCTTGCCGCCCCCCCGGGCCACGCAGGTCATGGGATCATCGGCCACGACGACAGGAATGCCGGTTTCTTCCATCAGCAGGCGATCCAGATCCCGCAGCAGGGCGCCACCGCCGGTGAGCACCATGCCCCGTTCGGAGATGTCGGAGGCCAGCTCGGGCGGAGACTGCTCCAGGGCCACCATGACGGCGCTGACGATGCCGGTCAGCGGCTCCTGCAGGGCTTCCAGGATCTCGTTGGAGTTGAGGGTGAAGCTGCGCGGCACGCCCTCGGCCAGGTTGCGGCCACGGACTTCGATCTCCAGCACCTCGTCGCCCGGGTAGGCAGAGCCGACTTCGTGCTTGATGCGTTCGGCGGTGGCTTCCCCGATCAGGGAGCCGTAGTTGCGGCGCACATAGTTGATGATGGACTCGTCGAAGCGATCACCGCCGATGCGCACCGACTGGGAATAAACCACGCCGTTAAGGGAGATGATGGCCACCTCGGTGGTGCCGCCGCCGATGTCGACCACCATGGAGCCGGTGGCCTCGGACACCGGCAGGCCGGCGCCGATGGCCGCGGCCATGGGTTCGTCGATCAGGTAGACCTCCCGGGCGCCGGCGCCCAGGGCGGATTCCTTGATCGCCCGGCGCTCTACCTGGGTGGAACCGCAGGGCACGCACACCAGTACCCGCGGGCTGGGGCGGAAGAAGTTGTTGTCATGCACCTGCTTGATAAAGTGCTGCAGCATCTTCTCGGTAACATAGAAGTCGGCGATGACGCCGTCTTTCATCGGACGGATGGCGGCGATGTTGCCAGGGGTCCGCCCCAGCATCTGCTTGGCGGCGTGGCCGACGGCAGCGACGCTTTGCGCCGAACCGGATCTTTCCTGGCGGATGGCTACGACCGAGGGCTCGTTCAGGACAATGCCCTGATCTTTGACGTAGATGAGGGTGTTGGCCGTTCCCAGATCGATCGACAGATCGTTGGAGAACATGCCTCTGAGCTTCTTGAACATATGCTGAAGGGGATCCTGGATTGAGAAACCGGAAAATTCGGCTAACTTTACCAATGCGGCCTGTTCCTAGCAAGGCGCAACCTTGGCCAAAGCCGCCCACCGGCGGATATGAGTTTCAATAAAGTGATAAGTTCCTTACACTTGCCCATCATCCCCAGTTTTATTTTTTATCGTCCATTCAGTGTCGGATCTTCACGCCTGGCAACGGCTGTACCTCGGGGCGACGTCCTCGCCCCTGCAGCCACTCCACCATCCCCTGCTGCGGCGGCACGGGATCCGGCTATCGATCAAGCGGGATGATCTGTTGCACCCGCGCCTTTCCGGCAACAAATGGCGCAAGCTCAAATATGTGCTGCGCCAGGCGCTGACGGAGCGGGCGACGGGCCTGCTCAGTTTCGGCGGCGCCTGGTCCAACCACCTGCACGCCCTGGCCGCCGCCGGCCGGGAGCTCGGCCTGCCCACTGTGGGGATAGTGCGCGGCGAGCCGGCCAGTGCCGCCAACCCGACCCTGAGCGATGCCGCCGCCTGGGGGATGGCGCTGCGCTTCGTCAGCCGGCAGGACTATCGCCGCCGCCAGGACCCGGACTGGCTGGCGACCCTGGCTGCCGACTACCCGGGCCACTACCTGATCCCCGAAGGTGGCAGCACCGGACTGGCACTGCCGGGGGTGGCGGAGCTGTGGCGGGAACTGCCGGCGGCGGACGAACTGATACTGCCGGTGGCCAGCGGCGGCACCCTGGCGGGGCTGATCGAAGCCCGACCAGCGGGCACCCGGCTCACCGGCTACGCGGTGCTGAAAGGGGCCGGCTGGCTGGCGGAAACGATCGGCGACCTCTGTCCGGCGGCACTGGCGGACGCCGGCTGGCGACTGCGGCTGGAGCATCACGGCGGCGGCTACGCCAAATGCCCGGCCGAGGACAGACGGCGTATCCTTGAGCTGGCCACCGCGCTGGCGGTTCCCCTGGAGCCGGTGTACAGCGGCAAGGCCATGCTGGGGCTGTTCCGGGATATCGAAGCCGGCTGCTATCCCTCCGGCAGCTCCCTGATTTTTCTACACACCGGCGGCCTGCAGGGCGCGCGCGGCGGCCTATAGCAGCTCGAACCGCTCCGGGCGGGCGAAGTAATAGCCCTGGCCGGCGTAGGCGCCCAACTGGTGCAGGCATTCCCACTCGGCCTGGGTTTCCACCCCCACCGCTATCACCCGGGTACGGCCCCCGGCACAGTTGCCCACCAGGCTGCGCACCGCCATCTGGTTGACCGGTTTGTGGTCGATATCGCGCACCAGGCTGGGATGCAGCTTGAGGTAGTCCAGCTCGTAGTCCCTGATGTACTGGGTACTGACCACGTCCTGGCCCGCGTGATCCACCGCCAGCCGGCAGCCCAGGGCCTTGAGCGCCCGCAGCGGCTTGATCAGCGCCTGGAAGTGGCGGCTGACCTGGGCTTCCGACAGCTCGATCACCAGCTCGGACAGCTGGGACTTGGGCAACTGGATCAGCTCGAAGATCAGCCAGCGATGAAAACCCCGGTTGAGCAGGCTGGCGGCGGAGATGTTCACCGCCAGGGTGGAGCGTCGATCGCCCTCCTGCAACAGGGTCAGGCAGCGCAGCATGATGGCCCTGTCCAGCTCCTGCAGCAGGCCGCATTTTTCCGCCATGGGAATGAAGTGCCCGGCCGACAGCTCCCGGCCCTGCTCATCGTGGATGCGGGCCAGCAGTTCGTGGATCACCGGCTCCGGCTGCTCCCCGGTGTAGATGCCCTGCCGATCCAGCCGGATCAGATCCTGCTCCAGCTGGCGGCCGAGCAGGGTGCGCCAGCGCACCGTGCCCTTGCCGCTGTTCTCCTCGGTGACGCCCTTGTAATACATGAAGTAACCGTCGCCGCCCTGCAGGGCGGCGCTGCGCAGGGCCAGTTCGGCCTCTTCCTCCACCTGGTTCAGGGGTTCGCCATAGCGGAAGCAGACGCCGCCGATAAAGAGCGCCGGCTCGCGGATGTCGTCGGGCCAGTGCAGGCGCTGCAGCAGCTTCATCACCTGGCGCGCCGCCTCCAGCGCCTCGCTCTCCACCAGGTTGGGAAACAGCAGGGCGAAGGTGTTGCCGGTATAGCGGGCCTGCAGGGCGCCCGGGTAACGGCGGATCAGGTGCCCCAGGTAGACGGAGGCGGACGACAGCAGCTCGTCGCCCCGCTCGTAGCCCAGGTTGTAGTTGATGTATTCCAGATCCTGCAACTCCACCAGCAGCAGAGCCCCCGAATGGCTGGCCGGATCGTTGAGGGCGGCATCCAGGCGGTTGTCGAAGAACACCCGGTTGCCGATGCGGATCTTCTTGTCCACGAACACATTGGCGCGGATAAAGGTGTCGAACCGGCTGCGTTCCTTGCCCGCATCCTTCAACTCCCGCAGCAGCTTGTCCAGGGCCTGGCTGGCATGGTGTGGCCACTCCTCCTGGGGATTGTGCTGCAGCAGTCCGAGCTTGCCGTCCAGGATCAGCTGGCCGCGCAGATCGAGCAGCTCGGCGCCACGCAGCTGGCGGCGGAACCAGCGCAGGCTGAACAGCAGCCCGACGAACACCAGCAGGATGGCGGCGGTCAGCCCGGAGACCGCCGCCAGGGAGTGATCGATATCGTAGAAAGGGGGACGCAGCACCAGGCGCACACTGAGATCCGGATGCGCCATCAGGTTTCGGCGGTATTCCAGGGACAGTTCACTGGCCGACAGCCGGCTCTCCGCCTGGTAACGGTAGAGGATACGCTGGCCATCCAGCACCGAGAAGTCGATGATGTCGTTGACGTCGAGCAGGGCCGGCAGCCAGCGGTCTATGCTGTCCTGCTGTTCGGTGCCGGCCCGCCAGCCTTCGTCGACCAGCCGGACCACGGCGTCCACCTGCCGCTGCTGATAGGCGGAGCCCATCTGGTAGAAGCTGATCCCGGCCCCCACCAGCACCATCAGCACGGCCGCCAGCACGCACAGAGTGATAGTGGCAATAAACTGACTGGTAAATTTCATTCCTGATCCCTGATAAAGCCGGAGGCTCCCGGTTTTTCCTTATTATGTCGTTGTTATCGCAGACTCGGGGGCATGGATACAACAGGCGCATCTCATTATAGTGGTGCCGGTCGGAAACCAGGAGGCATTATGCCACCAGCTGGCGCAAGCAGGCGATAAAAAGCCCTGCATGTACAGGGCCTTGAAAACACTATCGCGACGGTGCCGAGATCCTAGAACGGGATATCGTCGTCGAAGTCCATCGGCGGCTCGTTGTACACCGGCGGCTGGCTCTGGGGCTTGCTGGCCGGTTGGCCCTGTTGAGCATAGGGCTGGCCCTGAGGGGCGCCCTGGGGCTGACCACCCTGTTGGCCCCAGTTGCCCTGGCCGCCCTGCTGGCCGGCGCCGTACTGGCCACCGGCGGGCTGCCCGCCCTGGTTCCATCCCCCCTGGCCACCCTGGCCACCACCCTGGGGGCGTCCGCCCAGCATCTGCATCACGCCGCCCATGTCCACCACCACTTCGGTGGTGTAGCGATCCTGGCCGCCCTGATCCTGCCACTTGCGGGTCTGCAGCCGGCCTTCCACGTAGACCTGGGAACCCTTGCGCAGGTATTCGCCGGCGATCTCCGCCAGCTTGCCGAAGAACACCACCCGGTGCCACTCGGTACGCTCCTTCTGTTCGCCGGTCTGCTTGTCGCGCCAGGTCTCGCTGGTGGCCAGGGTGATGTTGGCCACGGCGTTGCCGTTGGGCATGTAGCGCACCTCGGGATCCTGGCCCAGGTGGCCGATCAGTATGACTTTATTGATGCCTCTATTGGCCATAACTCGCTCCGTACTCACAAGTTGATCAGGCGCCGGGCCTGATCCAGTTCAAAAATTTTCCCGTCCACCTTGAGGTAGGCGGCCCCTTCCTCGGGGATAATCAGGGCTTCATGCACGCCAGGCAGGGCCATCAGCCGCTGCAACAGCAGCTCGCGGGCATCCTTGTTTTCTATATTAACACCGATGGGCAGGATATGAGACCGCACCTGACTGACATTGACCATGCCCGCCGCCAGCCAGAACCAGAACGCCATGCTGAAGGCCACCAGCAGGAAGACGCCACCACCGCCCAGCTGCTGGAACAGGACGCCGCCCAGCACGCCGCCGAGAAAGGCGCCGAAGAACTGGCTGGTGGAATAGATACCCATGGCGGTGCCCTTGGCCCCCGCCGGCGCCAGCATCGACAAAAAGGCCGGCAGCGAGGCCTCCATAAAGTTGAAGGCGGTGAAGTAGAGCAGCATGGCCAGGGCCAGCAGCCACAGCTGGCCCTGGCCCACCGCCATCAGCACCAGGGCCACCATCATCACCAGGATGGAGGCCTGGAACAGCTGCTTGTTCAGGTTGCGCCGGGCACCCAGGATCAGGAAGGGGATGATCAGCAGGAAGGACAGCAACAGGGTCGGCAGGTACAGCCACCAGTGCCGCTCCGCCGCCAGGCCGGCGTCGAGCAGGGTCAGCGGAAAGGCCACGAACACGGCGGTGAGCGTCAGGTGCAGCAGCAGGATGCCGAAGTCGAGCCGCAGCAGCTGTTTGTCCTTCAGCAGCCGGCCGAACAACTCGGGGGCGGCGGTCACGTCGCGGATCTGCCCCTTGCTGGCCGAGGCCGGCAGCAGGAAATGCACCATCAGCATGCCCAGCAGCGCCAGCAGCGCCGTGGTCCAGAACACCCCGGGCAGGCCGAACCAGGCCGCCAGCAGGGGGCCGGCCACCATGGCCAGGGCGAAGGAGATACCGATGCACACCCCGATGATGGCCATCGCCTTGGTGCGGTGCTCCTCCCGGGTGATGTCGGCGGCCAGCGCCAGTATGGCGCCGGCGATGGCGCCGCTGCCCTGCAGCACCCGGCCGATGGCCACGCCGTAGACGGAGTCGGACAGGGCCGCCACCACCGAGCCCAGGGCGAACAGCGCCAGGCCGGCGTAGATCACCGGCCGGCGGCCGATGCGGTCCGACAGCCAGCCGGCGGGGATCTGCAGCAGCGCCTGGGTCAGGCCGTAGGCGCCGATGACCAGGCCGACCCACAACGGCGAGAAGCCGATCAGATCCTGACCGTAGAGCGCAAATACCGGCATGATCATAAACAACCCCAGCATCCGCATGCCGAAAATGCCCGCCAGGGTAAACGAGGCCCGCCGCTCCTCGGGGCTGAAGCCTTGCTCGTCGCTCATGAATATCCTTCCGCCATCAATTTGCTCAAAAGGCGGCTAGTTTAGCACGGAGGCACTGTCAAGATTAATCCCTATCGTCCCCTTGGCTGTCTATTCATCCAGTGCCATACTAGCCGGTCGAATTTACACCGAGGTCAAGCTGCAGATGGATAACATCGAAGTCCGCGGAGCCCGCACCCACAACCTGAAGAACATCAACCTGGAACTGCCCCGGGACAAACTCATCGTGATCACCGGCCTGTCCGGCTCGGGCAAGTCCTCCCTCGCCTTCGATACCCTCTACGCCGAGGGCCAGCGCCGCTATGTGGAGTCCCTGTCCGCCTACGCCCGCCAGTTCCTCTCGCTGATGGAAAAGCCGGACGTGGACCATATCGAGGGGCTGTCGCCGGCCATCTCCATCGAGCAGAAGTCCACCTCCCACAACCCGCGCTCCACCGTGGGCACCATCACCGAAATCTACGACTACCTGCGGCTGCTGTTCGCCCGGGTGGGCGAGCCCCGCTGCCCCAGCCACGCCCTGCCGCTCGCCGCCCAGACCATCAGCCAGATGGTGGACAAGGTGCTGGAACAGCCCGAGGGCAAGCGGCTGATGCTGCTGGCGCCGGTGGTACGCAACCGCAAGGGCGAACACAGCAAGCTGCTCGACAACCTGGCAGCCCAGGGCTTCATCCGCGCCCGTATCGACGGCGAGGTGTGCGATCTGTCGGATCCGCCCACCCTGGAGCTGCAGAAGAAACACACCATCGAAGTGGTGGTGGATCGCTTCAAGGTGCGCGAGGATCTGCAACTGCGGCTGGCGGAGTCCTTCGAAGCCGCACTGGAGCTGTCCGGCGGCATCGCCTCGGTGGTGGCCATGGACGAGCCGGACGAGCCCCCCCTGGTGTTCTCCGCCAACTTCGCCTGCCCCGAGTGCGGTTATTCCATCGCCGAGCTGGAGCCGCGCATCTTCTCCTTCAACAACCCGGCGGGCGCCTGCGAAAGCTGCGACGGCCTGGGGGTGCAGCAAATCTTCGACCCGGACAAGGTGATCAGCAACCCGGAGCTGAGCCTGGCGGGCGGCGCCATCCGTGGCTGGGACAGGCGCAGCTACTACTATTACCAGATGCTCAAGTCCCTGGCGGACCACTACGGCTTCGATCTGGAGCAGCCCTTCGAGCAACTGCCGAAAGACATCCAGAAGGCGGTGCTGTACGGCTCGGGCCGCACCAGCATCGAGTTCAAGTACATGAACGACAGGGGCGACGTGCTGGTGCGCAAGCACCCCTTCGAGGGCATACTGCACAACATGGAGCGGCGCTACCGGGAAACCGAGTCCAACTCGGTGCGCGAGGAACTGGCCAAGTACCAGACCAACCGCGCCTGCCCCAGTTGCCAGGGCACCCGGCTGAAGGAAGGGGCGCGGCACGTGTTCGTGGCCGACCACAACCTGCCCCAGGTCACCGACATGGCCATCGGCGAGGCCCACGCCTTCTTCACCCGCATGGAACTGACCGGCCAGAAGGCGCAGATCGCCGACAAGATCTTCAAGGAAATCGTGGAGCGGCTCGGCTTCCTGGTCAACGTGGGGCTCAACTACCTCAGCCTGTCGCGCAGCGCCGAGACCCTGTCCGGGGGCGAGGCCCAGCGCATCCGCCTGGCCAGCCAGATCGGCGCCGGCCTGGTGGGGGTGATGTACGTGCTCGACGAGCCCAGCATCGGCCTGCACCAGCGCGACAACGAGCGCTTGCTGGCCACCCTCACCCACCTGCGCGATCTGGGCAACACCGTGATCGTGGTGGAACACGACGAGGACGCCATCCGCGCCGCCGACCATGTGCTGGACATCGGCCCCGGCGCCGGGGTGCACGGCGGCCAAATCGTGGCCCAGGGCACCCCGGCCGAGGTGATGGCCAACCCGGATTCGCTCACCGGCGCCTACCTGTCGGGGCGGGAACGGATCGCCGTGCCCGAACGGCGCACCCCGCCGGGCGAGCACTGGCTGGAACTCAAGGGCGCCCGGGGCAACAACCTGAAAAACGTCGACCTCAAACTGCCGCTGGGGCTGATGACCTGCGTCACCGGGGTGTCCGGCTCGGGCAAGTCGACCCTGATCAACGACACCCTGTTCCCGCTGGCCCACCGGGAGCTGAACAAGGCCACCGTCAGCCAGCCGGCCCCCTACCGGGAGATCCTCGGCCTGGACCGGCTGGACAAGGTGGTGGACATCGATCAGAGCCCGATCGGCCGTACCCCCCGCTCCAACCCGGCCACCTACACCGGCATCTTCACCCCCATCCGCGAGCTGTTTTCCGGCACCCAGGAGGCCCGTTCCCGCGGCTACAAGCCGGGCCGCTTCTCGTTCAACGTCAAGGGCGGCCGTTGCGAGGCCTGCCAGGGCGACGGGGTGATCAAGGTAGAGATGCACTTCCTGCCCGACGTCTACGTGCCCTGCGATGTGTGCAAGGGCAAGCGCTACAACCGGGAAACCCTGGAAATCCGCTACAAGGGCAAGAGCATCCACGAGGTGCTGGAGATGACGGTGGAGGAGGCCTGCGACTTCTTCGCCCCGGTGCCGGCCATCGCCCGCAAGCTGCAGACCCTGATGGACGTGGGCCTGTCCTATATCCGCCTGGGCCAGTCGGCTACCACCCTGTCCGGCGGCGAGGCCCAGCGGGTCAAGCTGGCCCGGGAGCTGTCCAAGCGCGACACCGGCCAGACCCTCTACATCCTGGACGAACCCACCACCGGCCTGCATTTCCACGACATCCAGCTGCTGCTGCAGGTGCTGCACCGGCTGCGGGATCACGGCAATACGGTGGTGATCATCGAGCACAACCTGGACGTGATCAAGACCGCCGACTGGATAGTGGATCTGGGCCCCGAGGGCGGCAGCGGCGGCGGCCAGATACTGGTCGCCGGCACCCCGGAGCAGGTGGCCGGGCATGAATCATCCCACACCGCCCGGTTTTTACGGCCTATGCTGAAAGGGCGATAGCCACAGGCCGTTCCTCCGGGGCGGCGGACAAGGAGTCAAGGATGACCCGTCTCTCGTTACCCTACCTCTGGTTCTGGTGTTTCGCCGCCTGGATGCTGGGCGGCATGCACTTCTTCATGCACAACCCCGGCGGGGCCGGTCTCTATCTGCCCTTCAACATGGTCGGCTGGATCTTCGTGGCCCTGATGACGGGGCTCGGCCTGTGGCAGTTGACCCTCAACCAGGCGGTGCACTACAGCCGCTTCCATCTGTGGTGCTGGCTGGCCTTCCTGCTGCTGCTGGTGCCCCTGCTCTACCCCGGCCAGGCGCTGGCCGATCATGCCCTGCCCCGCCTGGCCGGCCTGGCCGGCGGCCTGCTGTTCTGGTTTGCCCTGCTGCAGTGCCGCTTCGACCAGGCCGCCCGCTGGCGCCTGTTGTACCTGCTGCTGGCGGCGGTCAGCCTGGAGCTGCTGCTCGGCCTGGTGCAGTACTACCTGCTGACCCCGGGCAACTGGATCGGCTACAACACCGAGCGCAACCGGCCCTACGGCATCTTCCAGCAGCCCAACGTCATGGCCAGCTTCATGGCCACCGGCCTGGTGCTGGCCTGGTACCTCTGGCTGGAGGACAGGCGATCGCACCCGCCGGTACGGCAGCTCTGGCTGGGCGCCGTGATCGCCGGTACCGCCCTGCTGCTGCTGGTGCTGCAATCCCGGGTCGGCCAGCTCGGCGGCCTGGTGGGCGTGCTGCTGTTGCTGCCCCTGGCCTGGCAGAAGGATCGGAAGACCTGCCTGGGGCTGCTGGCCCTCACCGCCCTGGGCCTGGCGCTCGGCCTCCTGTCCCTGGCGCTGGTGGACGGGGCGCAGCGCGGCCTCGAGGTCTATACCAACCCGGGCGTGCGCCGGCATTACTGGCTGCAGAGCCTGTGGCTTATCGCCCAGCATCCCTGGACCGGGGTCGGCTACGGGGACTTCGAGCGCCAGTTCATGGAGTTTTACAATGCCCAGCGGGAACTGCTGTCGACCCTGCCGCCGATGGAGCCCAACCTGGACCACCCCCATAACGAGCTGCTGTACTGGGGGGTGGAAGGCGGCCTGTTGCCGGTGCTGGCCATGCTGCTGGTGGCGCTGATGTTCCTGCGGTTGCTGGTGCGGGCCCCCTGGCGCCAGGCCCTGGCCCTGACGTCCCTGGTATGGCCCATCGCCCTGCACAGCCAGACCGAATATCCCTTCTACCACTCCCTGGCCCACTGGATCGGCCTGCTGTTGCTGCTCTACTGGGCGGATCTGTGGCTGGGGGAAGCCGAACAAAGGCCCTACCGGCCCCGGCTGCTGGCCCGCTTCGCCGCCCTGCTGCTGCCGGCGCTGGTGGTGCCCTTCATGCTCACCGGGCTGCAGACCGCCCGGGTGGTGACCCAGTACGAACGCGGCGGCGCCAAGGAGCCGGCGCTGCTGCTGGCCGCCAGCAACCCCATGGCCTGGCTGACCCGGCTGGAATTCAACGCCATGTCGCTGCGGCTGACGGTGGGCACGGCCCAGCAGGACAACCAGGCGCTGCAGGCCTACCTGGACTGGGGCCAGGAGTTCGTGCGCCACACGCCCAGGGCCAATATCTACTACAACATGGTGCTGGCCCTGAACCGGCTGGAACGGGAGCAGGAAGCCGAGCAGTTGCTGCAACTGGCCCGCCATTACTACCCCATGGAGCCCCTGCTGCGGGAAGACAATATCAGCCAGGCATTACGCTCACTGGATGAAGGGGCTCAATCCGGGGAGGAGTGAACGAAACGCACCCTGAACAACCTGGGCCAGAGCTTGCCGGTGAGATAAAAGACCCCCTGCCCGGGATCCCAGGCGATGCCGTTCAGCACCGCCTCCCTGTCCGCCGGCCGCTCACTCAGGGGCAGCAGGGCGGAGGCGTCGATCACCGCGTCGACCCGGCCGCTCGCCTTGTGGATACGCAGTATGTGGTGGTCGTGCCAGATGTTGGCATAGACATGCTCCCCCACGCAGGCCAGCTCGTTGAGCCGGTATTGGGGCTCACCGTCCAGGGTCACCGCCAACCGTCCCAGCAGGGTGAAGTCGCCGGCGTCCCGGCGCTGCAGCGAGGCCGAGCCGTCGCTCATCCACAACACCTCACCGTCGTAACAGAGGCCCCAGCCCTCGCCCTGGTAGTGATGGGCCGCCACCAGGGCGAAGTCGTCCCGCCGCCAGATCAGCGCCAGCCCCTCGCGCCAGGTCAACTGGATCAGCCGATCCTCCACCAGGGCCAGTCCCTCGCCGAACAGGCCGTCGGCGAGATCCACCCGCCGCCGCACCTCGCCGCTGTGCGGGTCCAGTTCCCGCAGGCCGGAGTGACCATAACGCCCCGTGCTCTCGTACAGGCGCCCCCGGTGCCACAGCAGCCCCTGGGTAAAGGCATCGGCAGCACGGGGCAACACCGCCAGCACCTCGACCTCCAGCCGCTCGACCGGTTCGGCCTGGCCCCGTCCCCAGCCGAGCAGGACGAACAGCAACAGCAGCAACGCCTTCATCCCTTATCCCCTCGGCTGCGCCAGCCGGTCGAGGCGCAGCCGCTCGCGCTCGTCGAACAGCCGGCGACTGGCCAGGGTTACCGCCAGCAGGGTGCCGAAGCCGGTGGCGGCGGTGATGGCGAACATCACCAGTATCTGGTATTTCACCGCCACCGCCGGCGGGCTGCCAGCCAGTATCTGGCCGGTCATCATGCCCGGCAGGCTGACCACGCCGGCCGCCGCCATGCCGTTGATGGTGGGGATCAGGCCGCCGCGCATGGCGTCCCGCCGCAGATCCCCCACCGCCTCCTGCCAGCACTGGCCCAGCATCAGCCGGCCCTCGATCAGGGCCCGCTGACGCCAGACCCCTTCGGTCAGCCGGTCCAGGCTGAGCGCCACCCCGGTCATGGTATTGCCGAGCATCATGCCCAGCAGGGGAATGGCGTACTGGGGGGTATACCAGGGATCGGGCCCGATGATCAGGGTCAGGGACAGCACCGTCACCGTGAACGACGACAGCAGCATGGCCAGGGTGCCGATGCCGAAGCTCCAGCCACCGGTCAGCCGCCGTTTCTGCCGGGCCATCACCTCCCGCCCGGCGATCAGCAGCATGGCGGTGGCCATCAGCGCCACCCAGTGCAGCGCCGAGGTGGCGAACAGGACCTCCAGCACCAGGCCGATCAGGGCCAGTTGCAGCACGGTGCGCAGGGCGGCCACCAGCAGGCTGCGTCCCACTTCCAGCCGGGCGGCGAAGGTACAGGCGGCCAGGGCCACTATCATCAGTGCGGCCAGGGCCAGTTGCCACCAGCTCAGTTCAATCACTCCCATGGTCTCTCTCCAGCCGGTTGTCGTGGATCCGGTAGTGGCGATCCGCCACCCGGGCGATCTGGCCCGGATCGTGGCTGATCCAGATCACCGGCAAGCCGGCCTGCCTGGCCCAATGGCGGATCCAGGCCTCGGTCTTGCCGGTCAGTTGGGGATCCAGATTGGCGGTGGGCTCGTCGAGCAACAGCGCCCGGGGCTGCCGGGACCAGGCCCGCAGCAGGGCCAGTCGCTGCTTTTCGCCGGACGACAGCCGGCTCACCTGCCAGTCCTCCACCCCGGCCGGAAAGCCCAGCGCCTCGCCCTGGCCGTCCAGCCCCCGGCCCAGGTGGTCCCCCACCCGCTCCCCCCACCACTGGCTGTCGGCGGGCACCAGCATCACCCAACCCCGCCAGCAATGCCCCTTCACCCGGGACTGGCACAGCTCCCCCAGCCAGATCTCGCCGCCGTGGGCATCCAGGTCGGCAATGGCCCTGAGCAGCCGGCTCTTGCCCGAGCCGGAGGGACCGGACAGGCAGAGGATCTCGCCGGGGGCCACCGTCAGGGACACCGGCGCCAGCTCGCCGACCACCAGTTCGGCCAAGCGCAGCGGTGCCGGCGTTTCCGCCGCCGGGCAAGTACCCGCCTCGTTCCGTCTGGCCGGGGGCGCCTCCCGTTCCTTGTTCATCGAGGTTTCCTCCCGCCATTCACCGCCATGGGTCCATTGCTGTCGCAACCGCACCCGACCAGAAACCGGCTCCCACTCCCCGACAACCCGCCTGGCATGGGGCCTGCGGCCGGATTGGCCACCGCTTCCCGGCACCGGCTTCCTCTTGCTTTCCAAAGTGTATTCATCAGAATCCGCCTCATCCGCTATGACTATACTACTGATCGAGAGACGGCATGGAGCCCGGACGGCCCTTCCGCCCGGCCGCGCCCGGTCTCGCTACCTTCAAGGAGAACACCCATGATGCAACGAAGCTGCCGAATCATTAACCCCGTCCTGATCCTTTCGCTGGTCATGGGCAGCATGCCGCTGACGGTCCAGGCCCAGCCGGTCGCCCTGGTCTCCACCCAGCAGTTGCTGGCCACCGAGCAGGTCAACGCCGACCGCGAGCGGATCCGCGAGCTGCTGGCCCGCACCGAGGTGCGCGACCAGTTGGTTGGGCTGGGCGTGGAGCCGGCCGAAGTGGAAGCCCGGGTCGCTGCCCTGTCGGACAGTGAAGTCCGCCAGATGGCGGAACGGCTGGACAGCATGCCGGCCGGGGCCAACGCCGTGGTCGGGGCCCTGCTCACCGTCTTTATCATACTGCTGGTCACCGACCTGCTGGGGCTGACCAAGGTCTTCCCCTTCACCCGCTGATGACAGCGCCCCTGTGCCGTTGGAACGCCC
This sequence comes from Zobellella denitrificans, assembly GCF_002407485.1. Classification (NCBI taxonomy): domain Bacteria; kingdom Pseudomonadati; phylum Pseudomonadota; class Gammaproteobacteria; order Aeromonadales; family Aeromonadaceae; genus Zobellella; species Zobellella denitrificans. Next base: position 3,554,193 of record NZ_CP012621.1, read on the forward strand.
GCCTGGCGGGCGTTCTGCTGTTGCTGCTGACCGGTTGCGCCGGCACCCCGGCGCTCTCTCCCGGGGCCGCCCAGACCTTGCCGGCCAGCGCCCACGTCGGCGGCGTGCCCTTCCACGGCCAGCGCGACTACCAGTGCGGTCCCGCCTCCCTCGCCATGGTGCTGAACGCCAGCGGCGTGCCGGTCGGGATCGACGAGCTGATCCCCCAGCTGTTCCTGCCCGGACGCCAGGGCAGCGTGCAACCGGAAATGCTGGCCGCAGCGCGGCGCCATGGCCGTATCGCCTACCCCCTGCCGGGCGGCTTCGACGGCCTGCTCGGCGAACTGGCCGCCGGCCACCCGGTGGTGGTGCTGCAGAACCTGTCCCTGCCCGCCTGGCCCCTGTGGCATTACGCCGTGGTCACCGGCTACGACCGGGAGCGGCAGCTGCTGATCCACCACAGCGGCGAGCAGGCCCGGCAAGCCATCGCCATGGGCCGGTTCGATGCCACCTGGGCCCGCAGCGGCCGCTGGGCCATGGTCGCCCTGCCGCCCGGCACCTTGCCGGCAACCCTGTCGCCGGCCCAGGCGGCGGAGAGCATCGCCGCCTTCGAACAGGTGGCCGGCGCCGAGGCCGCCCTGCCGGCCTGGCAGGCGCTGACGGCCCGCTGGCCCGGCCATGCCCAGGGCTGGTTCGCCCTGGGCAACGCCCACCACGGCGGCGGAGACAACGATGCCGCCATCGCGGCCTTCCGCCAGGCGACCCGGCAGGATCCGCAACTGGCCGCGGCCTGGCTCAACCTGGGATTACTCCAGGCCGCCCTGGGCCGGCCGCGGGACGCCGCCGCGGCCCTGACCCGGGCCGTCGCGCTGGAAGGCCCCTTCCAGGCCCGGGCCCGGCAGGCCCTGGCGGCGCTGCCGTCCGAGTAAGGGTCCATCAAGGGGCTGCTGCCAGGCTCCAGTCGATCAGTTCCCTCGCCAGGCGATCCGCCGCCCGGCCCAGGGCGGCCACCGCCTCCGCCTCGGCAGGGCCGGCCATCGGCGCCTGGGCCTCGAACCGCCGGCTGGCCAGGATCCGCCGGCTGCCGGTGTCCACCAGCCGGGCGTCGTAGCGGATCACCGCCACCGGACCTCCCTCCCGCATCTCCACGTTCAGGGCGCGCAGCACCCCGCCCAGCTCCAGCCTGGCCTGCAGGCCGTCGCCGTCACTGCTGAGCCGGGCCACCCGGCCGTCGCGCCAGAAGGCATCCAGCAGCCAGTCCCGCCACAGCAGCGGCATGGGTGCGGCCCAGCGGGCCCGGGGATAGGCCTGGTAACGGTGGTCCGCGGTCAGCACCAGCAGGCGGTTGCCGCCCAGGGCATCGGTGGCGGCGGGCTGGGCCAAGCGCAGCGCCGCCAGCTGAGTTCCTTTCCGGACTTCGGCCGCCGGGGGTTGGCCGGGCGGAGGCAGCCGGTACAGGGCCACGGGAGTGGGCTCGGGCAATACACTGCAGGCCACCAGCAGGATGGACAACGATAGGCAAAACAGGACCCGGATCATGGCTTGAACTCCTCGATGTCGTCGCGGCCGAGCAGGTAGCCGGCGGGATCCTGCTCCAGCCGGCGGGCGATGTCGCCCAGGGTGGCCAGGGTGCGGCGCAGTTCCTGGATGGCCGGTCCCAGCTCGGCCAGGCCCTGCAGGCCCCCGTCCAGGGCCGGCCGGTTGTCGGCCAGCAGGGCGTCCAGCCGGCGGCTCGTCCGCTCCAGGTTGGCCAGGGCGGCGGCGGCGCTGGCCAGCATGGGCTCGCCGTGGCGGCCGGCCTGGGCATCGAGCCGGGCCAACAGTCGCTGCAGTTGGTCGCCGGCGGCGGCGAGGCTTTGCAGGCCGGCGGCCAGGCTGTCCTGCTGGGCCGCCAGGGTGCTGGTGGTGGCGTCCAGGTTGGCCAGCACCCGGCCCAGATGGCGGGCGTTGTCCTCCGACAGCATACGGTTGGCGTTGTCCACCAGGGTGGTGATGGCGAGCAGCAGCTCTTCGCTGTTGAGCCGCAGTCGGGCCAGGGGCGAAGGCTCGGCGACGATCACCGGGATCTCGTCGTCCCGGGCCAGCAGCGGGCTTTCCGGCGAACCCTGGCTTAGCTCGATGTGGGCGGCGCCGGTGATGTTGGTCAGGGCCAGGCGGGCGCGGGTGTCGGTCTTGACCGGCGCATCGCCGGCGATGCGCACCCGGGCCCAGACCTGGCGGGGATCGTCCGGATCCAGGGTCAGGCGTTCCACCTCCCCCACCCGGATGCCGCTGTACTGCACGGCGCTGCCCACCGACAGACCGGACACCGGCTCCCGGAACAGGATATCGTAGCGGCGGGCATCCCGCTCGCCGCCGGCCTTGGCCAGCCAGAGCGCGAACAGCAGCACGGCCGCGGCCACCGCCAGGGTAAAGACCCCGATCAGTACATGATGGGCCCGGGTTTCCATGGTCACTCCTTCCGTTGCGCGGCCCGGGCGGCGCGTCCGCGCGGGCCGTGAAAATAGTCGCGGATCCAGTCGTCATCGGTGGCGGCCACCGCGTCCAGTCGATCCGCCACCAGCACTTTCCGCCGGGCCAGCACCGCCACCCGGTCGCAACTGGTGTAGAGGGTGTCGAGATCGTGGGTGACCAGGAACACCGTCAGTCCGAGGGCGTCCCTCAGGGTCAGCAGCAGGCGATCGAAGGCAGCCGCCGCGATCGGGTCCAGGCCGGCGGTGGGCTCGTCCAGGAACAGGATATCCGGATCCAGCGCCAGCGCCCGGGCCAGGGCCGCCCGCTTGACCATGCCGCCGGACAGCTGGGCCGGATAGCGCTCCCCCGTTCCGGCCGGCAGGCCGGCCAGGGCCAGCTTGACCTCGGCCAGATACTGCGCCTCCGGCCGGGGCAGGCCGGCGTGCTCGATCAGCGGCAGGGCGATGTTCTCGGTCACCGTCAGGGAGGAGAACAGGGCGCCGTTCTGGAACAGTACCCCCAGGCGCCGCTCCAGCCGGGCCCGTTCCCGTTCCGGCAGGGCGAGCAGATCCTGCCCCAGCAGCCGCACCTTCCCCCCGCTGGGCCGGCGCAGGCCGACGATGGAGCGCAGCAGCACCGACTTGCCGGTACCCGAGCCGCCCACCACTCCCAGGATCTCGCCCCGGTAGACGTCCAGATCCAGCCCCTGGTGCACCACCTGCTCCCCGAAGCGGTTGTCCAGGCCGCGGATGCGGATCACCGTCTCCCGGCTCACCAGCCCATCTCCATCAGGAAGAGGGCGGCGATGGCGTCCAGCAGTATCACCACGAAGATGGACTGCACCACGCTGGAGGTGGTGTGCTCGCCCACCGACTGGGCGCTGCCGCCGACCTTGAAGCCCTCCAGGCAGCCGATCAGGGCGATCAGCAGGGCGAACAGCGGCGCCTTGCCCAGTCCCACCAGCAGGTGCCGCACCGGTACCTCGTGCACTATGGCCAGGTACTGGGCCAGGGAGATATCGAGGGAGACCAGGGCCACCAGGGCACCGCCCACCATGCCCGACAGCATGGCGATAAAGGTCAGCAGCGGCAGGGTGAGCAGCAGCGCCAGCAGCCGGGGCAACACCAGTAGCTCCACCGGATCCAGCCCCTGGGCGCGCAGGGCGTCCAGCTCCTCGTTGACCTTCATGGCGCCGATCTGGGCGGTGAAGGCGCTGGCGGTACGCCCCGCCAGCAGGATGGCGGTAAGCAGTACCCCGAACTCGCGCAGGAAGGAATAGGCCACCAGATCCACCGTATAGATGGTGGCACCGAAGTTGGCCAGCACGGTGGCGCCGAGAAAGGCCACCACGGCCCCCACCAGGAAGGTCAGCAGGGCGACGATGGGCACGGCGTTGAGGCCGCATTGGTGCATCTGGGCCACCAGGGCGGTCGGCCGCCAGCGGCCCGGCCTGGGCAACAGCACCATCAGGGTGCTCAGGGTCAGCCCCATAAAGCCGAGCAGCTGCAGCCCTTGCCGCCCGGCGCCGGCCACCAGGGCACCCAGCCGGACCAGGCCGTCGCTCCAGCGGCGCACCGGCCCCGGCGGCGGCTCCCGGCCGGCCATGGCCTCGGCCACCGCCCGCAGCAGGGCCCGGCGCTCGTCCGACAGTCCACTGGCGTCGGGGAGCAGTCGGCCGAGTTGCTCCGCCCCCAGCAGCCGTACCAGTTGGGCGGCCCCGGCGGTGTCCAGGGCGGTGAGGCCGGCGGCATCGAGTTGCGCCGGTGTCGTCTCCGCGGCCAACCGCAGCTGGCTCAGTTGCCGGTAGCGGGCCAGGGTCCAGTCCCCGTGCAAACGGACACGGGGTATTGGATCGGCTTCCAGGATCAGGGGGGCTGTCATCTCGTCCGGGCCTGCCCGAAAAATAAACTCATACGAAGCTGCATTGTCTGCCATTCCATGGATAACCACAACCGGAGCCCGGTTTTATGCTAGAATCTGCGCCCCCTTTCATTGCCACAAGAGCCAGAACCATGACCATAGAACAACAACTGCGGGAACGCAGCGGCGACCGTTGTGAACTGTGCGGCGCCAGCGATGTCCTGAGCCTGCTGGCGGTCGCCCCCAGGGCCGCCGACAGTGCCGATCACTGCGCCCTGCTGTGCGCCCGCTGCCAGGGCGAGCTGGACAGCCCCCAGGATCACAACCACTGGCGCTGCCTCAACGACAGCATGTGGAGCCCGGTGCCGGCGGTGCAGGTACTGGCCTGGCGCACCCTGAAAAAGCTGTCCAGCGAGGTCTGGGCCCGGGATCTGCTGGACATGCTCTACCTGGAGCCGGAAGTGCAGCAATGGGCCGAGGCCGGCCTGGCCGCGGAGGAAGACGACGGCGAGCCGACCCTCGACAGCAACGGCACCCGGCTGCAGGCCGGCGATGCGGTCACCCTGATCAAGGATCTCGAGGTCAAGGGCGCGGGCTTCACCGCCAAGCGCGGCACCCTGGTCAAGAACATCAGCCTGACCAATAATCCGGAGCATATCGAAGGCAAGGTCAACGGCGTGCAAATCGTGCTGGTGGCCAAATTCCTGAAAAAGGCCTGAGCAGCCGGGAGCTAGCCATGTACAAGCTGGTGTTCTTCGTGCCCGAATCCCACCTGGAACCGGTCAAGGCGGCGGTATTCGCCACCGGTGCCGGCCGGATCGGCGACTACGCGGAGTGCTGCTTCGAAACCCGGGGGCAGGGCCAGTTCCGTCCCCTGGCCGGGGCCAACCCCTTTCTCGGCCAGCCCGGCGAGCTGGAGCGGGTGGCCGAGGTCAGGGTCGAGCTGGTGTGCGAAGACCGGCTGATCCGGGCGGCCGTCGCCGCCCTGCGCGCCGCCCACCCCTACGAAGAGCCCGCCTTCGACGCCTGGCCCCTGGCCGACCTCTGATCCGGTAGCGGCGGCCTCCTGGCTGCTGCGCCACCAGGCCGGCCAGGCGCTGCTGGCGAATAACCCCGTCGCCTTGTAAGAGATCTCTCAAGGCCACGACAGAAAAAACGCTTTCTGCCCGCAAGAAAGGTCGCAGCACGGTAATTTTATTTATATATATCAATGCATTGACTTCAACCCTCGCCTATTCGGCCCAGATGGGGTCAGGTTTGCCGCCTTGAGCGGTGCCGCCGTTGGGCTATTATGCCTCCCGCAAGGAGCGAGGAAGCCGGTCAGGATGACGGGCCGCCAGGAAAGGCGACAGGAACTCCGCAGGATGCGGCAAGGGACACCTCCCCGGATGGAGATGGCAAAGCGGGTCAGGATGGCACGCGGTCAGGACGACCAACAGGACACACCGACGGATCGGGAAGAGGATGACCTTAAGGATTAAGGTGAAGTCAGGGATTGCAGGGAGCAATTGGGTTTAGGGACTGAACCGTCAAGACGACAGGAAAAGGGGCAACATGATGTTGCCCCTTTTTCTTTGTACCCCTGACGGAGGCGCTTCGCTTGTCTCCGAAGGTTAACGGCCCGCCCCCGTGTCGGGGCGACGGGCCGGCCTTGTGTCAACTGCCGCTCAGGCGGACCACCAGGCAATCCATGCCCTGGCGGGACAGGCGCTGGCAGGCGCTTTTGGCCTGGCCTTCCTGCAACCCCACCAGCCGGGCCCGGAACAACTTGCGGTTGCTGATCTCCACCTCGCTCACCGCGATCTGGGCCAGCTCCACGTCGGCCAATCGGCGGGCCGCATCGGACGCCCTTTCCCGGGCCTGCTCCGGCACCCGGAAGGAGCCGATCTGTACCGCCCAACCGAGTTCATCGGTGATCATGGTCTGCTCGACCGGGAAGGTCTGGGAGGTGCGCTGCAGCACCGCCGGCGCCCGCGTTACCGGCTGCTCCTGCCGTACGACCTGGCGTACCGTGTCGGTACTGACCACCAGGTTGGCGGCCGGCCTGGTTGCCTCGGGCGAGGCCTTGGCGAGCTGGGTGGCCCGCTCGAACCCCCGATCCAGCAGCGAGGCCATGTGGGCGTCCCGCGACTGGGCGGTCTGCCCGCCCATCACCACCCCGATCAGACGCCGGCCATCCTTGACCGCGGACGTGGCCACGTTGAAGCCGGAAGCGCGGATAAAGCCGGTCTTCATGCCGTCGACCCCGGCGTAATTGCGGATCATGCGGTTATGGCTGGTATAGGTCCGGCCCTTGTAGGTAAAGGACTGGGTGGAAAAGTAGTGATAATACTGGGGAAAATCCTTCATCAGCCGCACCGACAGTATCGCCAGATCCCGGGCGGTCGTGGTCTGCCCCGCGTCGGGCAGGCCAGAGGCGTTGCGGAAGGTGGTCGAGGTCATCTTCATCGCCTTCGCCTTTTCCGTCATCATGGCGCCAAAAGCGCGCTCGGTGCCCCCCAGCGCCTCGGCCACCACCGATGCCACGTCGTTGGCGGAACGCACTATCAGCGCCGGAATGGCATCCCTCACCTTGAGCCTGTCCCCCGCCTTGAGCGAGATGTTGGTCTGGGGCATGGAGGCGGCGTGGGCCGATACCGGCATGGCGGTATCCAGGGTCATGAGCCCCTTTTCCATCGACTCGAACAGCATGTACAGGGTCATCATCTTGGTCAGCGAGGCAGGATAGCGGGTCGCATCCGCATTGGAGGCATGCAGCACCTCGCCGCTGTCCGCGTCGAGCACGATGGAGGCGTAGCGCGGATTGGCCTGCGCCTGGTTGAACAGGGAGTACAACAGCAAAACGGCCAGGAACAGAAATCCCGCTTTTCCGGCGTTTCTTACGGCAAACATGGAGGGCTCCTCCCAGAGATTGAACAAAGCCGGCAGAAGCTACGTTATCGCCCGAATTCTGTCCAGCCTTTCCCGCAGATCCCATCGACAAAGGCCAGGCAAGACACCGGTCCCTCGATGGTCTTCATTATTATTACAAGCATACACGTCGCCGCCACCGGCGGGGAGTCGGTCCGGTACAATATTTAGCATAAAGGCGCCCGCAGGCGCCTTTTTCCGCTCCCTTAGTCGCTCAGGTTGGGCGCCAGCCACTTCTCGGCCTCGACCCGGCTCATGCCCTTGCGGGCAGCGTAGTCGAGCAGCTGATCCTCCTGGATCCGGGCCACCGCGAAGTAGCGGGTGTCCGGATAGGAGAAATACCAGCCCGACACCGCCGCCCCCGGCCACATGGCGAAGGATTCGGTCAGCTTCATGCCGATGCGCTCTTCCACGTCCAGCAGCTGCCACAGGGTGCCCTTCTCGGTGTGCTCCGGGCAGGCCGGGTAGCCGGGTGCCGGGCGGATGCCCCGGTATTTCTCGCGGATCAGCTCGTCGTTGCTGAGCGCCTCGTCCGGGTCATAGCCCCAGTATTCCCGGCGCACCAGCAGGTGCATGTATTCGGCGAAGGCTTCCGCCAGCCGGTCGGCCACGGCGCTGGCCATGATGGCGTTGTAGTCGTCATGGGCTTCCTTGTAACGGCGGATGATGTCGTCCTCGCCGATGCCGCCGGTCACCGCGAAGGCGCCGATATAGTCGGGTTTGGTGCCCTTGGGGGCCACGAAATCGGCCAGGCAGTAGTTGGGGAAGCCGTCTTTCTTCTCGGTCTGCTGGCGCAGGAAGCGCAGGGTATGCAGCACCTGGCTGCGGGACTCGTCGGTGTAGACCTCGACGTCGTCCTCCACGCTGTTGGCCGGGAACAATCCCATGACGCCGGCACAGCGCAGCTCGCCGTCCGCCGCCAGCCGGTCGAGCAGGGCGTTGGCGTCGGCGAACAGCCGCTTGGCCTCCTCGCCCACTATCTCGTCCTCGAGGATGCGGGGGAACTTGCCCGCCAGCGACCAGGTGAGGAAGAAGGGAGTCCAGTCGATGTACTCCCGCAGTACCGAGATGGGCACGTCACGGAATTCGTGGATGCCCGGTTTGGCCGGCACCGGCGGGGTATAGGCCTGCCAGTCGATGGCCACCTTGTTGGCCCTGGCCTCGGCCAGGGTCACCGGCTGGGTGCGGGGTTTCTTGCGGGCGTGCTGATCCCGCACCACCTCGTATTCCTGCTTGAGCCGCTCGACGAAGGCGGGTTTGTTTTCCGCGCTCAGCAGGGTCTGCACCACACCCACGGCACGGGAGGCGTTGGCCACGTAGACCACCGGCTCGTCGTAGTTCTGCTCTATCTTCACCGCGGTATGGGCCTTGGAGGTGGTGGCGCCGCCGATCAGCAGCGGGATCTTGAAGCCCTGGCGCTGCATCTCCTTGGCCACGTGCACCATCTCGTCCAGCGACGGGGTGATCAGGCCGGACAGGCCGATCATGTCGGCGTTGGTTTCCCGGGCGGTCTTGAGGATGGTCTCGCAGGGCACCATGACCCCGAGGTCGACCACCTCGAAGTTGTTGCACTGCAACACCACCCCGACGATGTTCTTGCCGATGTCGTGCACGTCGCCCTTGACCGTGGCCATCACCACCTTGCCGTTGCTCTGGCCCGCCTCCTTGCCCGCCTCGATATAGGGCTGCAGGTAGGCCACCGCCCGCTTCATCACCCGGGCCGACTTGACCACCTGGGGCAGGAACATCTTGCCCTCGCCGAACAGATCGCCGACCACGTTCATGCCGTCCATCAGCGGGCCTTCGATCACCTCCAGCGGGCGCGCCGCCTGCTGGCGGGCCTCTTCGGTGTCGTCCTCGATAAAGTCGGTCAGTCCCTTCACCAGGGCATGCTCCAGCCGTTTGTTCACCGGCCAGCTGCGCCATTCCAGATCCCGGGCGTCCGCCTGCTGGCCACCGCTGCCCCGGTAGCGCTCGGCGATCTCCAGCAGTTCCTCGGTGGCGCCGTCGTGGCTGTTGAGCACCACCGCCTCCACCCTGGCCTTGAGCTCGGGCTCGATGTCTTCGTAGATGGCGAGCTGGCCGGCGTTGACGATGCCCATGTCCATGCCGTTCTTGATGGCGTGGTACAGGAACACCGCGTGGATGGCCTCGCGCACCGCGTCGTTGCCGCGGAAGGAGAAGGACACGTTGGACACGCCGCCGGAGATCATGGCGTGGGGCAGGTTATCCTTGATGTCCTTCACCGCCTCGATAAAGTCCACCGCGTAGTTGTTGTGCTCGTCGATGCCAGTGGCCACGGCGAAGATGTTGGGGTCGAAGATGATGTCTTCCGGCGGGAAGCCGACCTTGTCCACCAGCACCCGGTAGGCGCGTTCGCAGATCTCGAACTTGCGTGCCCGGGTATCGGCCTGGCCCACCTCGTCGAACGCCATCACGATGACGGCGGCGCCGTAGCGGCGCACCAGCCGGGCCTGCTCGATAAATTTCTCTTCCCCTTCCTTCATGGAAATGGAGTTGACGATGCCCTTGCCCTGAATGCACTTGAGGCCGGCCTCGATCACCTCCCACTTGGAGGAGTCGATCATGATCGGCACCCGGGCGATGTCCGGCTCCCCGGCGATCAGGTTGAGGAAGCGGGTCATGCAGGCCTCGGCGTCGAGCATGCCCTCGTCCATGTTGATGTCGATGATCTGGGCGCCGTTCTCCACCTGCTGCAGCGCCACCTCCAGCGCCTTGTCGTACTGCTCTTCCTTGATCAGCCGCTTGAACATGGCCGAGCCGGTGACGTTGGTGCGTTCGCCCACGTTGACGAAGATACTCTCGGGGGTGATCAGCACCGGCTCCAGGCCGGACAGCCGGCAGGCCACCGGCAGTTCGGGCAGGGCGCGCGGCTTGATGCCGGCCACCGCCTCGGCCATGGCGCGGATATGCTCGGGGGTGGAGCCGCAGCAGCCGCCCACCAGGTTGAGGAAACCGCTCTCGGCCCATTCGCGGATATGGCCGGCCATCTCGGCGGCGTCCAGATCGTATTCACCGAAGGCGTTGGGCAGGCCGGCGTTGGGGTGGGCCGACACGTAGGTCTCGCACACCCGGGACAGCTCGGCCACGTACTGGCGCAGCTCGTCCGGCCCCAGGGCGCAGTTGAGGCCGAAAGACAGCGGCTCGGCATGGCGCAGGGAGTGGTAGAAGGCCTCGGTGGTCTGGCCCGACAGGGTACGGCCGGAGGCGTCGGTAATGGTACCGGAGATCATCACCGGCAGGCGCACGCCCATCTGGTCGAACAGCCCCTCGATGGCGAACACCGCCGCCTTGGCGTTGAGGGTGTCGAAGATGGTCTCGATCATCAGCAGATCGGCACCGCCGTCGATCAGGGCCTGGGCCGCTTCGGTGTAGGCTTCGACAAGCTGGTCGAAGGTGACGTTGCGCTTGCCCGCGTCGTTCACGTCCGGCGAAATGGAGGCGGTTCTGTTGGTCGGACCCAGTACCCCGGCCACGAAGCGCGGCTTGTGCGGCTCTTTCGCGGTCCACTCGTCCGCTACCCGGCGCGCCAGCCGCGCCGCCTCCAGGTTGATCTCCGCCGCCAGGCTTTCCATCTGGTAGTCGGCCATGGCGATGGTGGTGGCGTTGAAGGTGTTGGTTTCGATGATGTCGGCACCGGCGGCGAAGTAATCGCTGTGGATTTGGCCGATGATCTCCGGCTGGGTCAGTACCAGCAGGTCGTTGTTGCCCTTGAGATCCGAGGGCCAGTCGGCGAAGCGCTCACCCCGGTAGGCGGCCTCGTCCAGCCGGTAGGACTGGATCATGGTGCCCATGCCCCCGTCGATGATGAGGATCCGTTCGGCCAGGGCCTGTTCGAGCTGGGAAAAAACCGGGGATCTGGACACTGCTGACTCCTGTAACAACCTGATTCCTGTATGCGGCCCCCATGCTACCACAAAACCGGCGGTTGGAAATCCAGCCATCTACAAGGCCGACCGCAAGGAGCGCCCCGGTATTTTCGGGAAAGACGTAATTTAACCACAGTTTTCACTAGGGAAAACGGGTGCGCTTAGGCAAACTAGGGGCAGCCGGCGCAGACCGGCCAACCCAGCTTGCAACCCTAAAAATAACGATCGGAAGTGCCTCTATGAGTGTCTATTACACCCTGTGTTTTTTGGCGGCCATGGCGATTACCATCGCCTTCGTCAATCAATACATCATGAAAATCCAGACCACCATCGCCATCACCTCGGGAGCCCTAGGCATCTCCATCCTGATGCTGATCCTGGGCAAAACCACCTGGCCCGAGTTGCAGCAACACGCGGTAGAAGTGGTCAAGACGGTGGACTTCGGCGAGTTCCTGCTGCAGGGCATCCTCGGCTTTCTGCTGTTCGCCGGCGGCCTGGGCATCAACCTGCCGGCGCTGAAGAGCCAGAAGTGGGAAATCTCCATCCTGGTGATAGTGGGCGTGCTGATCTCCACCCTGGTGGTGGCCGTGGGCCTCTGGCTGCTGGCCTATGTGGCGACCATCCCCCTGCCTTTTATCTACTGCCTGCTGTTCGGCGCCCTGATCTCCCCCACCGACCCCATCGCCGTCTTGGCCATCGTGAAAAAGCTGGGGGCGCCGGAGCAGATCGCCATCCAGATAGAGGGGGAGTCCCTGTTCAACGACGGCATCGGCCTGGTCATTTTCCTGACCATCTTCGCCGTGGCCTTCAGCGGCAACGAGGCCAGCTTCGGCTCCGTGATGGCCCTGTTCACCCACGAGGCCATCGGCGGCATCCTGTTCGGCGCCCTGCTCGGACTGATGTCCCACATCATGATCAGCGCCACCGACGACGGCTCCATGGAACTGCTGATGACCCTGTGCGTGCCCACCGCCGGCTTCGCCCTGGCCAACGTGCTGGGGGTGTCCGGCGCGCTGGCCATGGTGGTGGCCGGCATCATGATCGGCAACTGGACCCGCTATACCGGCTTTTCCGAGCAGAGCCGGAAACACCTGGATCACTTCTGGCACCTGCTGGACGAATTCCTCAACGCCCTGCTGTTCCTGCTGATCGGCCTGGCCATGCTGCTGGTGGAATTCCACTGGCAGGCCTGGATACTGGTGCTGCTGTCCATTCCCCTGGTGCTGGCCGGGCGCTTCACCAGCGTGGCCCTGCCCTACCTGGGCTTTCGCCGTTTCCGGGCCTACAACAAGTATTCGGTGCGCATCCTCACCTGGGGCGGCCTGCGCGGCGGCCTGTCCCTGGCGATGGCGCTGTCCATCCCCGCCGGGGTCAAGCTCGGCAGCAGCGGCCAGGTGGAGCTGCGGGATCTGATCCTGATGATGACCTATGCCATCGTCATCTTCTCGATCATCGTTCAGGGCATGACCATCACCCCCATGATCAACAAGGCCAAGGCGGCGGAAAAGGCCGGTTTTCCCATCGAATAAGGGACGGCAAGGGGGCGAATCGCCCCCCGGTTATTCTTCCCAGTCTTTGGTCAGGGTATCGCCGGCCGCGCTCAGGGTGCTCAGATCGTAGGGCGTCAGCTGGTAGACGTGGTAGTTGAGCCAGTTGGAAAACAGCAGGTGGCCATGGCTGCGCCAGGTGGCCCGAGGCGCGTTGTCCGGATTGTTACCGGGGTAGTAATTCTCCGGCATCTTCGGCTCGATGCCGGCGCTCAGATCGCGCATGTATTCCTGATGCAGGGTATCGGCGTCGTACTCCGGGTGGCCGGTGACGAACACCTGGCGCCGATCCGGGCTCACTGCCAGGTAGACCCCCACCTGCTCCGAGCCGGCCAGTATCTTGAGGTTGGTCTTCTCCCGGATCAGATCCAGGGGGAAATCCGCATAACGGGAGTGGGGTGCCAGGAAGGCATCGTCGAAACCGCGCACCAGGGGCTCGAACTGGGCCAGGTTCTGGTGCTCGTAAACCCCGGACAGTTTCTCCAGCCGGGTCTGCTTGTCCAGGCCGTAGAGGATCTTGAGGCCGGCCTGGGCCGCCCAGCACAGGAAGAGGGTGGAGGTGACGTGGCTCTTGGCCCACGCCACTATCTGTTCGATCTTGTCCCAGTAGACCACGTCGCAGAAGTCGGTCAGGCCCAGGGGGGCACCGGTGATGATGAGGCCGTCGTAGAACTCGTCCTTCACCTGCTCGAAATCGTAGTAGAAATGCTCCAGGTGGGATTGGGGCGTGTTCTTGGAGGGCCTGTCGTCGATGCGCAGCAGGTCCACCCCTATCTGCAACGGCGAGTTGGACAGCATGCGCAGCAGCTGGTTTTCGGTTTCTATCTTTTTCGGCATCAGGTTGAGCAACAGCACCCGCATCGGGCGGATATCCTGGTTGACCGCACGGGTTTCCGTCATCACGAAGATATTTTCCTGAGTCAGGACGTTGGCCGCAGGCAGGCGATCCGGAATTCTGATGGGCATTTGCTCACTCCATGCACAGTATCGGTAAGAAAGTCTAGACATCTAGAAATCTACAACAAAGCAGCGGTGCTTGTCATCCCTGCCGTGGGCCGGAAATGGAAGTTGCGTTAGAATCCCGTCAAGGCATCTCGAGGACAACGATATGGAACCTGTGATTGAGCTGGTGAGTACCGGCGACGAAGTACTGACCGGGCTGATAGTGGATACCAACGCGGCCTGGCTGTCCCAGCGCCTGCTGGAGCAGGGCTGGCAGGTGAGGCGCCGCTTTACCCTGGGGGATGACAAGGCCGATCTGGTGGCGCTGTTCGAGCAACGCAGCCATGAGGCCGATCTGGTGATCGTCAACGGCGGCCTGGGCCCGACCTCGGACGACATCAGCGCCGAAGCCATGGCCGCCGCCGCCGGCGTTCCCCTGGAGCTGAACGAGCACTGGCTGGCGGTGATGGAACAGAAGTACGCCAGCCGCAACAGGGCCATGCCCAAAAGCAATATCAAGCAGGCCATGCTGCCCCGGGGCGCCGAGCTGGTGGATAACCCCATCGGCACCGCCTGCGGCTTCGCCGTCAGGCTCAACAGGGCCACCTTTATCTTTACCCCGGGCGTCCCCTCCGAGCTGAAGAAAATGGTGGAAGAGGAAATCCTGCCCCGTATGCAACGTCAGTTCGGTGGCCGGGGCAGCAACCAGGTGCGCCGCTTCTTCCTGTTCGGCCTGTCCGAATCAGGCCTGAGCGACCGCCTCGACAACCAGTCCTGGCCGTCCGGCATCACCCTCGGCTACCGGGCCAACCTGCCGACCATAGAGCTCAAGCTGATCATCGAGCGGGACGACGTCGCCGCCATCGCCGCGGCGGAAGCCCAGTTACTGGCAGAGGTGGGCGCCCACCTGGTGGCCCGGGACGAACTGAACTTCGCCACCAGCCTGGGCCCCCTGCTGCATAAGCAGGAGCTGACCCTGTTCGAAGAGGCCAGCGGCGGCCGGCTGACGGATACCATCAGCACCATCACCGCCGAATTCGAGGGCCATTACCTGAGCGGCCTGCCCGACAACGCCGAGGATCTGGGTCTCTGGCTGCAGCGCAGTGCCCGTCCCCTGGCACTGGCCGTGGGCGCGGAAGGGCCCGAGGGCGTACCGGTGGCCCTGCTCACCGAGCAGAGTTGCCAGGTGCAGACCCTGAAACTGCATTTCCGCGATCCCCTCTCCCGCCGCCGCCTGCTGGCCTTTGTGGCGCTCGACATGCTGCGCCGCCACCTGCAGGGCCAGGAGGTGATGATCGACTACGATATCCTGCCCTGCAGCGAGCGGCTTGTCCTGGCTTCCGCGTCCTAGCCGATCAGGCGCAGGCGCCGCAGCAGCCCCTCGACCAGGCCCGTGGCCAGCTCGATCACCCTGCGGGCCAGGGGGGTATGGAACAGCCAGGCAGCGGTGATCAGGGCCAGGGGCACGGAACCGCAGAGGAAGTCGGTCAGCCAGTGGGCCCCCGACATCACCCTCGGCATGGCCAGGGCCAGCACCAGGGGCACCACCACATAGAGATAGCGGCGGGGGAACTGGTAGACGGCGAACAGCAGGAAGGTGGCAAAGCCGATGCCGTGGTCGCTGGGGAAGGAGTCGCCCGAGGCGTCCTTGGCCTTGATATGCGGCACCAGTTGGCTGACTCGTTCCGCCTGTTCGTATACCAGGGTCGGGCTGGGACGCTCGATGGGCAGGGCCTTGCCCGCCGCCGCCTGGATGGAAAAGCAGCCGGCCATGATCAACAGCAGGCAGCAGATGCGGGCCCGTTCCCGGCCGGACACCGTCCAGGCGTGGCGGAACACGAACAGGGCCATCAGCAGGGCCACGGCGCCGTCGATCCAGCGCTGGTTGACGAAGGCCACGAATTCCGCCCAGCCGGGCACCGTCACCAGCCAGCCGTTGAACAGCCAGAACACCCCTTCGTCCAGCCCCTGCCAGTAGCCGAGAAACCAGGAAAAAAACAGTAACAGCGCCAGGGCGTGCAGCGCCGCCCAGCCTTTGAGATCCCATTGCATGGTGATATCGCCCTCCATTAAATGGGGCCGTTTATACCAGATGGGGAAGAGAATTGCAGGTCGGATCACGGAAAAGGGGGCACCACTGGCCCCCTTATGGTTAACGCAGCAACACCGACAGTTCCCGTTGCCGCGCCTTGAGCGCCTCGAGATCGAGACCGCAGATGGCGCCATCGGTCACCCGCCAGCGGCCCGCGACCATGACCCTGTCCGCCTGCCGGGCACCGCAGAGCACCAGGGCCGCCAGGGGATCGCCGGCACCGGCGAACTGGAGGTCGTCCAGGGTGAACAGGGCCAGATCCGCCTGTTTGCCGACGGCGATCTCGCCGATATCGCTCCGTCCCAAACAGGCCGCCGAACCGCGGGTCGCCCAGTCCAGCACCTTCTGGTGGGTGATGCGCCTGGCGCCGTAACGCAGCCGTTGCAGCAGCAGGGCCTGGCGCACTTCCATGATCAGGTTGGAGCCGTCGTTGGAGGCGGAGCCGTCCACGCCGATACCGACAGGGCAACCCGCCGCCTCCAGTTCCAGGGTCGGACAGATGCCCGAGGCCAGCAGCATATTGGAGGAGGGACAATGGGCGATACCCACCCCCGCCCGGCCCAGGCGGGCGATCTCCTCCTCATTGAAGTGAATGCCGTGGGCCAGCCAGACCCGGTCGCTAAGCCAATCCACCGACTCCAGGTAATCCACCGGCCGCATGCCGAACATCTTCAGACAGAACTCGGTCTCGTCATGGGTTTCCGCCAGGTGGGTATGCAACTGCACCTGGTGCCGCTCCGCCAGGGCGGCGGACGCCTTCATCAACTCGCTACTGACCGAGAAGGGCGAGCAGGGAGCCAGGGCCACCCGGCTCATAGCCCCGTCGGCCGGATCGTGATAACGCCGGATCAGCCGCTCGCTGTCGGCCAGGATCTGCTCTTCCGGCTGCACCGTCGACTGGGGCGGCAGCCCGCCCTGCTCCTTGCCCAGGCTCATGGAGCCTCGGGTCAGGTGCACCCGCACGCCCAGCCGCCCGGCCTGTTGCAGTTGCAGATCGATGGCCTCTTCCAGCCCCTGGGGGAAAAGATAATGATGATCGCTGGCGGTGGTACAGCCCGACAGCAGTAGCTCGGCCAGGGCTATCTGAGTGGAGACTTCCACCATCTCCGGCTGCAGCCGGGCCCAGACCGGGTAGAGCGACACCAGCCAGGAGAACAGCTCCTTGTTGAGCGCCGCCGGGTGGGCCCGGGTCAGGGTCTGGTAGAAATGGTGGTGGGCGTTGATCAGGCCGGGCAGCAGCACATGCCGACCGGCATCAAATACCTCGTCCACCGCACGGGTGGGGGCCTTTCCTTCCGCCACCAGTTCAACGATTTGGTTGCCGCTGATAACCAGACCGCCGGCATAGGCCGGATCGAGGGTAGCGAGGGGGTTTTTTATCCAGAGTGTTTTGGGGTTTTGCATCAGACTTTCGACTCCATAGCAAATGAAAGTTGGCATCCCCCGGATGTGGAAACCCCTGACGTACAATCCGGGAAGGTACGCCAGGGGATTGCGCCAGTTCAGGCGACAATACGACAGTGAGTCTTAACTGACTTCACCTAATTTTTTTTTGGCAGCCGCGTCAGCCTCGGTTTCGGCCACGTCAACCTCTTCCTCTTTGCTCTCGGGCAGGACCAGGCTCAGCAGTATGGCGGTGATGGCTCCCATGGCGACCGGCGAACTCAGAATGTTGGCGACCGTCTTGGGCAGGGCCTGCAGCACGTCCGGCACAGTGGACACCCCTATCCCCATGCCAACAGAGATGGCGATGATCATCATGTTGCGGCGGTCCAGGTTGGCTTGGGAAAGCACCCGGATACCGGCCACGGCCACGGTGCCGAACATGATCAGGGTAGCGCCACCCAGTACCGGCTTGGGCATTTGCTGCAATATGCCGCCGATGACGGGGAAAAGACCCATGATAAAGAGGATGGCGGCGATATAGATGCCCACGAAACGGCTGGCCACCCCGGTCAGGGCGATAACGCCGTTG
The DNA here is from genome assembly GCF_002407485.1 of Zobellella denitrificans. Lineage (NCBI taxonomy): Bacteria > Pseudomonadati > Pseudomonadota > Gammaproteobacteria > Aeromonadales > Aeromonadaceae > Zobellella > Zobellella denitrificans. The sequence goes on from NZ_CP012621.1 coordinate 3,571,842, forward strand.
TTCTGGCTAAAGGTGGTGGACGGCATGCTGTTGAAAACAGCGGCGATCATGGAGTTGACACCATCGGCCAGCACACCACCGCGGATCCGGTTGATGTAAACGGGTCCCTTGACCGGCTCCCGGGAGATGGTGGAGTTGGCGGTCAGATCACCGGTGGTTTCCATGGCACTCACACAGAACAGGATCGCCAGGGGAATAAAGGCAGCCAGATCAAACTGGAACCCGAACTTGAAGGGCACCGGGATGGAAATCACCGGCAGGCTGCTCAGGTGGGAAAAGTCCAGGCGTCCCATAAAGAAGGCAGCCAGCATGCCCAACGCCAGGCCAATCACCACGGCCGCCAGGCGGATCATGGGGTTTTTGGAGCGGTTCAGCAATATCACGCTGACCAGCACTATACCGGCCAGCAGCAGGTTATCCAGGGCACCAAAGTTCTGGGCACCGAAGCCGCCACCGATGTCGGTCATGGCCACCTTGATCAGCGGGATACCGATCAGGATGATAATGGTGCCGGTCACCACGGGAGTGATGATTTTCTGCAGCTTGTGAACAAAGCGGCTCAGGAAAATTTCGATAAAGGCGGCACAGAAACTGACACCAAAGATGGTTGCCAGTATATCTTCCGGCGTGCCACCCCGGCTCTTGACGATCATGCCGGCAGACAGCACGGCGGTGAGAAAGGCGAAGCTGGTGCCCTGCAGGCACAGCATGCCTGCCCCGACCGGCCCAATACGGCGGCACTGGATAAAGGTACCCACACCGGACACCATCAGGGCCATACTGATCAAGTAGGGAACATGTTCACCCAAGCCGAGCACGCCACCCACGATCAGGGTGGGGGTAATAACCCCGACCAGACTGGCCAGCACATGTTGCAAGGCGGCAAAGGTCGAAGGCCAGAAGCTGGGCCTGTCGTGTAGTGAATAAAGCAGATCGTGGTTCCGGCTTTGTTCTGTTCTGGTTTCCTGGGTCATAACAGATCCCTTTGTTAATCGTTGCCGAGAGCGGTCGGGAAGACCGCTGTTGTTTATTGGCCAACATCCTGTAAAGGAGACGGTTGACGCTTATCCTCCATGCTCCACTGCAAAGCCTGGGCTAAGTGGGGAGCTGTCGTGATAATACCGCAAAAAAAACACAATTGTTATATCCATGTGATATTTTTGTACACAAAAATAAAAGCAATGTGATCTATATCGATTACCCAAGCGTCTTCAACAAGCAGGGATGTAGCAGGCTTCACCCTGACTTCAACCAAAACATAGCACATCAATATTGTGTACAGTAATGAAGTTCACTGCACCAGCTCTTTAGAACAGAAGGAGTCAAGCCCGCCTGGGGCAGCATGGACGTCGATGGAGGGAACCGGGGGCAGCAGGAGCAGACCGACTGGCAACGCTCTGGCGCCATCCCCAGCTGTAAGAGATAGGAAAATTTAAACGTAAAAAAACCCCGACACTATCGTGTCGGGGTTTTCAATTGGGTGCCTGGCAGTGACCTACTTTCACATGGCAGCTGCCACACTATCATCGGCGCGGGTGCGTTTCACTTCTGAGTTCGGCATGGGGTCAGGTGGGACCACAACGCTATCGCCGCCAGGCATAAACTTTAATCCGGAAAAGCTGTCTTCGATGAATTTGTTCTCGAAACCGCAAGGTCTCACACTTCTTGGGTGTTGTATGGTTAAGCCGCACGGGTCATTAGTACAGGTTAGCTGCACGTATCGCTACGCTTCCACACCCTGCCTATCTACGTCTTAGTCTCAAACGGCCCTTCAGGAGGTTCTAGACCTCTGGGATGACTCATCTCGGGGCTCGCTTCCCGCTTAGATGCTTTCAGCGGTTATCGATTCCGAACTTAGCTACCGGGCAGTGCCATTGGCATGACAACCCGAACACCAGCGGTTCGTTCACTCCGGTCCTCTCGTACTAGGAGCAACCCCCCTCAATCATCCAACGCCCACGGCAGATAGGGACCGAACTGTCTCACGACGTTCTGAACCCAGCTCGCGTACCACTTTAAATGGCGAACAGCCATACCCTTGGGACCGACTTCAGCCCCAGGATGTGATGAGCCGACATCGAGGTGCCAAACACCGCCGTCGATATGAACTCTTGGGCGGTATCAGCCTGTTATCCCCGGAGTACCTTTTATCCGTTGAGCGATGGCCCTTCCATGCAGAACCACCGGATCACTATGACCTGCTTTCGCACCTGCTCGACCTGTCCGTCTCGCAGTTAAGCTGGCTTATGCCATTGCACTAACCGTACGATGTCCGACCGTACTTAGCCAACCTTCGTGCTCCTCCGTTACGCTTTGGGAGGAGACCGCCCCAGTCAAACTACCCACCAGGCACTGTCCGCAACCCCGATCAGGGGCCAACGTTAGAACATCAAACATACAAGGGTGGTATTTCAAGGTCGGCTCCACGGCAACTGGCGTCACCGCTTCACAGCCTCCCACCTATCCTACACATGTAGGGTCAATGTTCAGTGCCAAGCTATAGTAAAGGTTCACGGGGTCTTTCCGTCTAGCCGCGGGTACACCGCATCTTCACGGCGATTTCAATTTCACTGAGTCTCGGGTGGAGACAGCGTGGCCATGGTTACACCATTCGTGCAGGTCGGAACTTACCCGACAAGGAATTTCGCTACCTTAGGACCGTTATAGTTACGGCCGCCGTTTACCGGGGCTTCGATCAAGAGCTTCACCTTGCGGCTAACCCCATCAATTAACCTTCCGGCACCGGGCAGGTGTCACACCGTATACGTCCTCTTACGAGTTTGCACAGTGCTGTGTTTTTGATAAACAGTCCCAGCCACCTGGTCACTGCGACTGGCTCAGGCTCCATCCGCAAGGGACTTCACCCGCTCCAGCGTACCTTCTCCCGAAGTTACGGTACTATTTTGCCTAGTTCCTTCACCCGAGTTCTCTCAAGCGCCTTGGTATTCTCTACCCGACCACCTGTGTCGGTTTGGGGTACGGTTCACACACATCTGAAGCTTAGAGGCTTTTCCTGGAAGCCGGGCATCAATGACTTCGTCACCGTGGTGACTTCGTCTCGGGTCTCAGTGTTATGCGTCCGGATTTGCCTAAACGCACCACCTACATCCTTTCACCAGGACTACCAACGCCTGGCCCATCTAGCCTTCTCCGTCCCCC
>NZ_CP012621.1:3580000-3805000 GCF_002407485.1 Zobellella denitrificans
GCTGTTGATGATCACATCGAAAGCGCGGCCCGGCGCGTCCAGGGGGGCGCTGACGATATTGCCGAGCGAGGAAAAGCGCGCCGCCAGTTCATCGGCCCGGGCCCGGGTCCGGTTCGCCACCACCAGCTCGGCGGGCCCTTCGGCCAACAGGGGCCCCAGGGCGCCGCGGGCCGCGCCACCGGCGCCCAGCAGCAGTATCCTGGCACCACTCAGGGGAACCGCCAGGCGCTTGAGATCGAGCACCAGCCCGGCGCCGTCGGTGTTGTCTCCCAGCCAGCGGCCATCGGGCAGCAGCTGCAGGGTGTTCACCGCCCCGGCCAGTTCGGCCCGTTCGGTCAATTGCCCGGCCAGTGCCAACGCCTCCGTCTTGAACGGAACCGTGATGTTGCAGCCTTTGCCCCCTTCCTGCCTGAAACTGTCCAGGGTGCCGGCAAAGTCATCGAGAGGGGCGAGCAGGCGCTCGTAACTGATATCCTGTCCCGTCTGCTCGGCGAAGCGGCCGTGGATAAAGGGCGACTGGCTGTGGCTGATGGGATTTCCGATTACTGCGTATCTGTCCATGAATTCTTCTCATGCTTGGGCATAATGCCGGTACTGTACGGGGGCCAAATCCGCCCGTATCGGGGCGCGCAAATCATTATATTGCCAGCCTCGACGCTTTTTTTGTTGCATTGGCCGATAAAATGAATAGATTTTGCGCTAACGAACAAAATCTTTATGGTTGACCTTGGATACTGAACTCTTAAAGACCTTCCTGGAAGTGTCCCGCACCCGCCATTTCGGCAAGGCGGCAGAACATCTCTACCTGACGCCATCGGCGGTCAGCTTCAGGATCCGCCAGCTCGAAAGTCAGCTGGGCGTCACCCTCTTCACCCGGCTGCGCAACAACATCCAGCTGACCTCCTCCGGCGAAGCGCTGATCCCCCATGCCGAGTCGATGCTGCTGGCCTGGGCCCGGGCCCAGCACGAGGTCGCCCTGAGCGAACGCCAGACCCAGCAACTGGCGGTGGCCGGCACCGCCAACCTGTGGGATGCCTACCTGCAGGCGGGACTGCATCGGCTTTACTGCGAACTGCCGGCTCTGTCGCTACGGGCCGATATCCGCACACCCGAGCAGATGACCCGGGCCTTGCTGGGCCGGACCCTGGATCTGGCCTTTCTGACCGATCCGGCCCGTATCGAGGGCGTGCGTCACATTGCCATGCACACCATGGAGCTGCAACTGGTGTCCACCTATCCCAACCTCGACGCCACCAGGGCCATGGCCCAGGACTATATCCGCATCGATTGGGGCACCGCCTTCAATACCCAGCACGCCAAGCTGTTCAACACCGCCACGCCGCCGCTGCTGCACACCGGCTCGGTGCGCATCGCCCTGGAATACCTGCTGCACCACGGTGGCAGCGCCTTCCTGCCCAGCTCGATGATCAAGATCTATCAGGAGCAGGAACAATTGTTCGTGGTGGCCGATGCCCCATCCATCAACCGGGAAGTCTACGCCGCCTACCTGCCCGGCAGCGAACGCCAGGGGCTGATCGACAGGGTCATCGAGCTGTTCGGCCCCAAGGCGGAGCCGGTCAGTTAAAACCAGTCCCGGGGAATCAGGAACGCCTGCAGCCGGGCTTCGGCCGAGCCGGGTGCTGGCTGCCAGTTGTATTCCCAGCGCGCCAGAGGCGGCATCGACATCAGGATGGACTCGGTGCGCCCGCCGGTCTGCAGGCCGAACAGGGTGCCCCTGTCGTACACCAGGTTGAATTCCACGTAGCGACCACGCCGATATAACTGGAACTGCCGCTCCTGTTCGCCATAAGGCGTATCCTTGCGCCTGGCCACTATCGGCAGGTAGGCGTCGAGGTAGCCCCGTCCCACCGCCTGCATAAAGGCGAAACACTGCTCGAAGGGCCAGTGGTTCAGATCGTCGAAGAAGAGCCCGCCCACGCCCCGGGTTTCATTGCGGTGCTTGAGGTAGAAGTAGCGATCGCACCAGGCCTTGTACTCCGGATAGACCTGTTCGCCGAAGGGGACGCAAAGCTCATGGGCCACCCGGTGCCAGTGCAGGCAGTCTTCCTCCACCGGGTAGAAGGGCGTGAGATCAAAGCCGCCGCCGAACCACCACACCGGATCCGCTCCTTCCTTCTCGGCGATAAAGAAACGCACATTGGCATGGCTGGTGGGCACATGGGGATTGTGGGGGTGGATCACCAGGGAGACCCCCATGGCCTCGAAGGAGCGACCGGCCAGTTCGGGCCGGTGGGCGGTGGCCGAGGCCGGCATGGCGGCCCCGTGCACATGGGAAAAGTTGACCCCGCCCTGCTCAAACACAGCGCCATTGCGCAGCACCCGGCTGCGGCCACCGCCGCCCTCTTCCCGGGTCCAGCTGTCCTCCACAAAACGGCCACTGCCGTCCGCCTGCTCCAGCGCCGCACAGATCTCGTCCTGCAGTTGCAGCAAAAACGCCTTGACGGCCGAAGTATCCGGTTTACCGCTCATTTTTCTTCCTTAATTCGTTGAGGTTCAGGCCGGTCGCAGGGTCTCGCCCGTGATGCCGTCCCGGATCAGGGAGGGATTGGCCAGGCCGTCGGTGACACCGGGCAGAATAAAATCCAGTTCCCCACCCAGTCGGCTTGACAGGGCTTCCACCGTTCTTGCCGGCTCGTCACCCGTCTTGTTGGCGCTGGTGGACACCAGCGGTTTGCCGAAGGCCAGGCAGAGATCATGGGCCTGCCGGTGGGAGGTTACCCGCACCGCCAGGGAATCGAACCGGCCACGCAGCCACAGCGGCACCTCCGGCCTGGCCGGGATCACCCAGGTGTAGGGACCGGGCCAGCTGTCCAGGATAACCTCGAGCCGCCCGGGAGGCAGGGCCGCCAGATCCAGGTAGGGACGCAACTGGCTGAAGTCGGCGGCGATCAACACCAGTCCCTTCTCCTCCGGTCGTTGCTTGATCTCGAGCAGGCGGCGCACGGCTTCGCCATTGTCCGGATCACAGCCCAGGCCGAACACGGCTTCGGTGGCATAGCCGATAACGGCGCCCTTGTTGAGGTGCTCAACGGCGGTGAGCAAGTCTTGCGGGTTCATTGGCAATAAAACTTCCTTGGTAAGGGTCAGCGGTGATAATTACAGCCCTTATTGGGGCAATACAGCTGTCCCTTGCGTTCGGCCAGGATACCGAAACCGCATTCGGGACAGGCCTCGGCCCTGGGCTTGTCGTTGATGACGTAACGGCAGGCCGGATAACGGGAGCAACCGTAGAACCGCTTGCCGTAACGGGAGGTTCTGGCCTGCAGATGGCCCTCGCCGCAGGCGGGGCAAGGCGGCTCCTCGTCACCCTGATCGTTGAGATCGGCCACATGATGGCAGTGCGGGTAGTGGGTGCAGCCGATAAAGAGGCCGTAGCGTCCCTTCTTGATGGCCAGTGGATGGTCGCAGAGCGGGCATTGACTGCCCTCGAGCACCCTTTCCACGTCCTCGTCGTGTTCGACCACCTTGAAAGGACGCCGGTAATCGCAATGGGGGTAGGCGGTGCAACCGATAAAGGCGCCGTGCTTGCCGTGACGCAGCTCCAGCCTGGCCCCGCACTGGGGACAGGGCTCCTCGGCCCAGCGCGGGGCATGCTCGTGGGTATGGAACAGACTGGGATCGATTTTCGACATGCCGCGCCTCCGAATTCAGTGGTCGAATTCTACCAGCGCGGCCGCCCTCAGTGAACCGCCCCCTCGGGCTGTTCGAAGATGAGCTCCTCCAGCTGGTGGTAGGCGGACTCGCTGCCAGGCACGTTGAACAGCACCATCAGCACCACCCACTTGAGATCGTCGAGTTCGATCACCGGGGAGTCCAGCTCCATCAGCCTGTCGATGACAATCTCGCGGGTTTCCGCGTTGAGCACCTTGATCTGCTCGAGGAACAGCAGGAAACCGCGGCCTTCGGCGTCGATCTTGTAGAGCTCTTCCGGGGTATAGATGCGGAATGAATCGGGCGCCGAGCGGGCCCAGATCGGTGTTTCTTCCGCCTCCTGCAGCTCGGCCAGGCGCTCCAGCCAGGCCAGGGCCTTGAGGATCTCTTCCTTGTGAAAACCCGCCTGGGTCAACTCGTCGGCGAGTTCGTCCTGATCCACCATGGTGTCCACATCCGCATGGATGTAGGTTTCGAACAAGTACATCAGTACATCGAACATGATCAGCCCCTCCTCGCTCTGACATAACCCCCGGGTACGGATTCCACCCAGCCAGCCAATTCCAGCTCGACCAACCGGGTAAGTACCTCCTGCACCGGCTGTTGACAACGGGACGCGATCAAGTCCACTGCCGTTGCCTCTAAACCTACGTTATCCAACAAGTCCGGATAAGGCAATAATTCCTCCGTGACCGGCGGATGAATTTTTATCGCCGCCTCGGAAAAGGCCGCCAGTTCCTCGAGGATATCCCGGACATCACAGACCAGCTTGGCTCCCTGCTGGATCAGCCGGTTGCAGCCCCCGGCCTGGGGATTCTGCCAGGCGCCGGGAATGGCGAACACTTCCCGCCCCTGCTCCAGTGCAAAGCGGGCGGTGATCAGCGAGCCGCTGCGCTCCGCCGCCTCCATCACCAGCACCCCCAGGCTCAGCCCGCTGATGATGCGATTGCGGCGGGGGAAGTGATGGGCCAGCGGCCCTTCCCAGGGATAGCACTCGGACAGCAGGGCACCGCCCCGCGCCATGATGTCCGTGGCCAGGCGGCGATGGCGCCTGGGATAGCATTGCTCCAGCCCCGACCCCAGTACCGCCAGGGTGATGCCCCCCTTGTCCAGCGCCGCCTGGTGGCTCAGACCGTCGATGCCGATGGCCAGCCCCGAGGTGATGGCCAGACCGGCCTCCACCAGCAGGGGCACCAGGGTCCTGGTGTTTTCCCGGCCGACATAGGAGGGGTGGCGGCTGCCCACCACCGCCAGTTGCTCCCGTCGCAACGCCGCCAGTTCGCCGTCAACGAACAGCAGGATAGGCGCACCGGTCGCCGACTTGAGCTGCGCGGGGTAGTCGGGGTGGTCCCATGCCAGGATATGGCGTTGGCGGCCAGCCTCCTGCCAGGCCAGCAGCCGCTCCAACACCGGCCATTGGGGACTGAGCAGTTGCCGCCGTTGCCCTTCGCTCAGGTCACAGCCGGCGAGCGCCGGCGAATTGAACCAGGCGGCTCCCAGCTTCTGGTAGAGCCTGACGGCGCCGACCGGGCCTATGCCGGTGGTGTGGCGCAGCGCCAGCCAGGGCAGCAGCGGGTGCCGTTCAAGGTCGCAGGCCGGCATGCTGCACCGCCGCCAGAGGGTAGTGGGAACGCACCGGCTCCTCGCTGTCCAGCACCAGGGCGGCGCTGACATGCGGGTACACCCGGAACACCATCAGCCGGGCGATGGGCGCGGCCGGCAAGGTGGTGGCCGGCCCGGTATTGCGCAGGTAACGGCCCGCCGTGTCCGCATAGCTCAGCCGGTTGAGGGCGCTGTCTCCATAGTCGTACACCCCGGGCCCGGGTTTCAGTACCCCGTAAAGATCGCCGGCCCTGAGTCCGTCGTCTCCTCCCTTGTTGATGAAAACCACGTCGTGACGCCCGGCCATGGCCGCCTCCCGGCCCATGGCCAGCACATGGGCGTTATCGATCGCCGGCCCGGGGCGGGGATAATAGAAGGCGGCAATGGCGCCATCGGCGGCCAGCGGCAACAGGCGGTCGCCCTGGCGCATCTCCTGCCGCAGGCTGCTCACCCTCACCCGGGCCAGTCGCTCCCCGGGTTGATCCAGGGCCTGCACGGTTCCCACCAGTGCCGCCTTCTGCCCGAACCCGGCACGGCCGGACCGGTCGGTCAGCTCCCCCTGCGAACGATAGACGCCATAGGTTTCATTGGGATTCAAGTGGCCGCGAACATAGAGGTTTTCATCTTTGCTCATCAGCATCCTGCCCTGCTGATCCCCCAGGATATAGGGCGCCTGCGCCATCTGCTCCGGTGCCAGGATGCGGTGGCTGCCGGTAAAATTCGCGATGGCGGCCAGGGGAATGGTGGCCACCGCCGGCTCCTCCCGCACCCGGGGCGACAGCCGGACCACACCAAACGGCTCGGCGCGCACCAGCCGGGGCTGACCGTCCACCCAGATCAGGACCAGTTCGTCCCCCGGGTAGATAAGGTGCGGATTGGCAAGCTGCGGATTGGCCTGCCACAGCCTGGGCCACAGCCAGGGGGATTTCAGGAAACGGGCGGAGATGTCCCACAGGGTATCGCCCTGGCGGACGGTGTAGCGACCGGGATGGGCCTCGTTCAGTTCGAGCGGCTGGGCCTGCACGCCGAGGCAGCATGCCAGCAGCAATCCGGGCCATCGCCTTCCTTGCGGTTTCATCACATCCCTGCCCCCCGGCCAAGTCCTGCTGTTTTTTGTGTGGTTACGCGGCTAAAATACTGACAGTATCCATCCTGGAATAAGCTTGATAACCATGGCAAAAGTATTGGAAGTATTGCGTTTTCCCGACGAGCGGCTGCGAACCGTCGCCAAGCCCGTCACCGAGTTCACCCCCGCCCTGCAGCAAATTGTAGATGATATGTTCGAGACCATGTATGCCGAGGAAGGCATCGGCCTGGCGGCGACCCAGGTCGACATCCACCAGCGGCTGATCGTGATCGACGTGTCCGAAGAGCGGGATGAACGGCTGGTGCTGATCAACCCGGAAATCCTCGAGCAGTCCGGCAGCACCGGCATCGAGGAAGGCTGCCTGTCGGTGCCCGGCGCCCGCGCCCTGGTGCCCCGGGCCGAGCGGGTGAAGGTGCGCGCCCAGGACGTCAGCGGCCAGCCCTTCGAGCTGGAGGCGGACGATCTGCTGGCTATCTGCATCCAGCACGAGATGGATCACCTCATCGGCAAGCTGTTCGTCGATTACCTGTCGCCGCTCAAGCGCCAGCGCATCCGCCAGAAGCTGGAAAAACTCGCCAAGCAAGAACAACGCTAATCCCGACAAAGGACACCCCTTGAGCAAGCTCAACATCATCTTCGCCGGCACCCCGGACTTCGCCGCCCGCCACCTGCAGGCCCTGCTCGGCTCGGAGCACAATGTCATCGCCGTCTACACCCAGCCGGACCGGCCCGCCGGGCGGGGCAAGAAGCTGACCCCCAGCCCGGTCAAGGTGCTCGCCGAACAGGCCGGCGTCCCCGTCCACCAGCCCGAAAGCCTGCGCAACGAGCAGGCCCAGGCCGAGCTGGCCGCCCTGGGCGCCGACATCATGGTGGTGGTGGCCTACGGGCTGATCCTGCCCCAGGCGGTGCTGGATACCCCGCGCCTGGGCTGCATCAATGTGCACGGCTCCCTGCTGCCGCGCTGGCGGGGCGCCGCCCCCATCCAGCGGGCCATCTGGGCCGGCGACGCCGAGACCGGCGTCACCATCATGCAGATGGACAAGGGACTGGATACCGGCGCCATGCTGCACAAGGCCAGCCTGCCCATCGCCCCGGACGACACCTCCGCCAGCCTCTATGACAAGCTGGCGGCCATCGGCCCCCAAGCCCTGCTGCACACCCTGGCCCTGCTGGCCACGGGCAAGGCGGTGGCCGAGCCCCAGGACGACGCCCAGGCCAACTACGCGGACAAGCTCAGCAAGGAAGAGGCACTGATCGACTGGCGCCAGCCCGCCGCCCACCTGGAACGCTGTGTGCGCGCCTTCAATCCCTGGCCGGTCAGCTATTTCATGCTGGACGGGCACAATATCAAGGTCTGGCAGGCCCAGGCGCTGGATGATGCCTCAGGGCAGCCGCCCGGTACCCTGCTCAGGGCCGGCAAGGCCGGCATCGACGTGGCCACCGGCGACGGCGTGCTGCGCCTGCTCAGCCTGCAACCGCCGGGCAAGAAGGCCATGTCCTGTCAGGACCTGCTCAACGCCCGCAAGGACTGGTTCGAACCCGGCACGACGCTGGCCTGATCCCACCCAACTTATCGGTATCCTTATGAAAACCCGTGCCGCCGCGGCCCAACTCCTCCACCAAGTGATCAACCAGGGTCAGTCGGTGTCCACCCTGCTGCCCCGTTTCCAGCAGGAAGTCGCCGCCAAGGACAGGGCGCTGCTGCAGGAGCTCTGCTTCGGCAGCCTGCGCTGGTACAGCCGGCTCGATGCCATCGCCAAGCAACTGCTGGAAAAGCCGCTCAAGGGCAAATACCAGCCGGTGCACGCCCTGTTGCTGGTGGGCATCTACCAGTTGCTCTACACCCGGATCCCGGCCCACGCCGCCCTGGCCGAGACCGTCAACGCCTGCAAGCTGCTCAAGGCCGAGCCCTTCAGGGGCATGGTCAACGGCGTGCTGCGCAACGTGCAGCGCCGGCAGGACGAGCTGATCGCCAGGGTCGATGCCCTGCCCCAGCTGCGCCTGGCCCACCCCAACTGGCTGGTGAAGCGGCTGCAGCAAGCCTACCCGGAACGGTGGGAGCAGATCCTCGAAGCCAACAACCAGCACCCGCCCATGTGGATCCGGGTCAACGCCCGCCACCACGACCGTAGCCACTACCTGAGCCTGCTGCTGCAGGCAGGGCTGGAGGCCGAGCCCGACGCCCTGGCCGAGGCGGCCCTGCGCCTGGCCCGGCCGGTGGACGTCACCAGCCTGCCCGGCTTCGAACTGGGCCACTGCTCGGTACAGGATGCCGCCGCCCAGATGGCGGCCCAACTGCTCGAAGCGGCGCCCGGCGAGCTGGTGCTCGACGCCTGCGCCGCCCCGGGCGGCAAGACGGCCCATATTCTCGAGCGCCAGCCCGAACTCGGCCAACTGGTCGCGGTGGACCTGGATGCGGAGCGCCTGCAGCGGGTACGGCAGAACCTGGAGCGCATCGATCTTGCGGCCACCGTGCTGCAGGGGGACGCCGCCCGGCCGGAAGACTGGTGGCAGGGGCCACAGTTCGATCGCATCCTGCTGGACGCGCCCTGCTCCGCCACCGGCGTCATCCGCCGCCACCCGGACATCAAGTGGCTGCGCCGGCCGGAGGACATCGCCCAGCTGGCGGCCCTGCAGGGACGCATCCTCGATGCCCTCTGGGCCCGGCTCAAGCCGGGCGGCACCCTGCTGTACGCCACCTGCTCCATACTGCCGGACGAGAACGGCGAGCAGATCCGGGCCTTCCTGCAACGCACCCCGGATGCGCTCCATCGGCCGCTGCACGAGCACGACAGCCCGGCGCAGCCGGGCTGGCAGCTGCTGCCGGGCGAAGCGGGCCGGGACGGCTTCTATTACGCCAAACTGAGTAAAAAAGCATGAAGATCATTATCCTGGGCGCCGGCCAGGTGGGCGGTACCCTGGCGGAAAACCTGGTGGGCGAGAACAACGACATCACCATAGTGGACACCGACGGCGAGCGGCTGCGCGAGCTGCAGGACAAGTACGACCTGCGGGTGGTCAACGGCCACGGTGCCCATCCCCGGGTGCTGCGCGAAGCCGGCGCCCAGGACGCGGACATGCTGGTGGCGGTGACCAACAGCGACGAGACCAACATGATCGCCTGCCAGGTGGCCTACTCCCTGTTCAACACCCCCAACAAGGTGGCGCGGATCCGTTCCCCCGAGTTCCTGGTGGAGCGGGAACGGCTGTTCCTCAACGAGGCGGTGCCGGTGGACAACCTGATCGCCCCCGAGCAACTGGTGACCGAGTACATCTACCGGCTGATCCAGTACCCCGGCGCCCTGCAGGTGGTGGACTTCGCCGAGGGCAAGGTCGGCCTGGTGGCGATCAAGGCCTATTACGGCGGCCCCCTGGTGGGCAACGCCCTGTCCACCCTGCGCGATCACATGCCCAACATCGACACCCGGGTGGCGGCCATCTTCCGCCAGGACAGGCCGATCCGGCCCCAGGGCACCACCATCATAGAAGCGGACGACGAGGTGTTCTTCGTCGCCGCCAGCGGCCATATCCGGGCGGTGATGTCCGAGCTGCAGCGGCTGGAAAGCGACTACAAGCGCATCATGATAGTGGGCGGCGGCAACATCGGTGCCGGCCTGGCCCGGCGGCTGGAAAAGCGCTACTCGGTGAAGCTTATCGAGCACAACCCCAGGCGCGCGGAACAGCTGTCCGAGATACTGGAGCACACCATCGTCTTCTGCGGCGATGCCGCCGATCAGGAGCTGCTGGTGGAGGAGCATATCGATCAGGTGGACGTCTTCATCGCCGTCACCAACAAGGACGAGGCCAACATCATGTCGGCCATGCTCGCCAAGAAGATGGGCGCCAAGAAGGTGATGGTGCTGATCCAGCGCGGCGCCTACGTGGATCTGGTGCAGGGCGGCACCATCGACGTGGCCATCTCGCCCCAGCAGGCCACCATCTCGGCCCTGCTCACCCATGTGCGCCGGGCCGACATCGTCAACGTCTACTCCCTGCGCCGGGGGGCGGCCGAGGCCATCGAGGCCATCGCCCATGGCGACAGCAGCACCTCCAAGGTGGTGGGCCGCCAGGTGGGCGAACTCAAGCTGCCGCCGGGCACCACCATCGGCGCCATCGTACGTGGCGACGAGGTGCTGATCGCCCACGACAAGACGGTGATCGAGCAGAACGACCACGTGGTGCTGTTCCTGGTGGACAAGAAATTCATCCCGGAAGTGGAGCGGCTGTTCCAGCCCAGTCCCTTCTTCCTGTAAGGAGCGTCCATGTTCAACCTTCGCCCCATCGCCTTCGTACTGAGCATGGCGTTGTCGAAGCTGGCGTTGTTCATGTGGCTGCCTACCCTGCTGGCCCTGTTCAGCAGGGGCGGAGGCTTCCAGGAGTTCCTGCTGGCCACCCTGCTGACCCATGGCACCGCCTTCGGCCTGCTGGCTTATGGCCAGAAGGCGGAAATCCGTCTTCGGGTCCGGGAGATGTTTCTGCTGACCACCCTGGTGTGGTCCACCGTCTGCGTCTTTTCCGCCCTGCCCTTCGTGTTCATCACCCATATCAGCTTTACCGACGCCTTCTTCGAGGCCATGTCCGGCGTAACCACCACCGGCTCCACCGTGCTCAGCGGCCTGGACGGGATGTCCAAACCCATACTGCTGTGGCGCTCCGTGCTGCAGTGGCTCGGCGGCCTTGGCTTTATCGTGGCGGCGGTGGCGATATTGCCTTACCTCAACGTGGGCGGGATGCGGCTGTTCCAGACCGAATCCTCCGACTGGTCCGACAAGGCCGCCCCCCGCGCCGCCACCGTGGCCAAACACATCGTCCAGCTGTACCTGCTGCTCAGCCTGCTGTGCATGCTGAGCTACTATCTGCTCACCGAGATGACCCTGTTCGAGGCCATCAACCACGCCATGACCACCCTGAGCACCGGCGGTTATTCCACCTCGGACGGCTCCATGGGGCACTTCTCCGCCACCGCCCACTGGGTGGCCATCGTCTTCATGTTCATCGGCGGCCTGCCCTTCCTGCTGATGGTGTCCAGCCTGCAGCACCGCAACCTGGCCCTGCTGCGCGACGCCCAGGTGAGGGGCTTCCTGATACTGGTGCTGGCGACCACCCTGGCACTCAGCCTCTATCTCTGGTGGCAGGGCCGCTTCCCGCTGGCCGATGCCATTCGCCTCAGCCTGTTCAACCTGATCTCCATCGTGACCACCACCGGCTACGGGCTGGACGACTTCGGTACCTGGGGGCCCTTCTCCCTGGTGCTGTTCGCCATCCTGATGGTTTCGGGCGCCTGCTCCGGCTCGACCGCCGGCGGCTTCAAGGTGTTCCGTTTCCAGGTGGCCATGGCCCTGTTCCGCAAACAGCTGCACCAATTGATGCACCCCCGGGCGGTATTCCCCCAGAAATACAACGGCCGTCCGGTGAACGACGACATCATCCGCTCCCTGGTCACCTTTATCATGGGCTACTTCGCCACCATGGCGCTGCTGGCGCTGGTGCTCGCCCTGATGGGGCTGGAGCCGATGATCGCCATTACCGCCGCCATGACCGCCGTGGCCAACGTGGGGCCGGGCATCGGCGAAACGATAGGCCCGAGCGGCAACTTCGCCACCCTGCCGGATACCGCCAAGTGGCTGATGGCGGTCGGCATGCTGATGGGCCGGCTGGAGATACTGACGGTGGCGGTGCTGTTCTTCCCTAGCTTCTGGCGCGGTTGAGCAGGGGCGGCGGCGTCTCCTCCGCCGCCGCCTCCCGCAGGTGCTCGGGCAGGGGCTTGGCCACCTCCACCCCCAGCTCGCGGAACGCCTCGGCCTGGCGGATCAGGTTGCCCCGGCCCGTGGTCAGCTTCTTCATCGCCTTCTGGTAGCTGTCGTCGGCCCGCTGCAGCGACTGGCCCACCGCCTCCATGTCTTCCGTGAACAGGCGCAGCTTTTCGTAGATCTTGCCCGCCGATTCGGCGATCTTGCGCGCGTTCTGGTTCTGCCGCTCCACCCGCCACAGGTTCTCTATGGTGCGCAGGGCCACCAGCAGGTTGGTGGGGCTGACCAGCAGGATATTGTGGTCCAGAGCGTACTTCACCAGCCCCGGCTCCGCCTCCACCGCCACCAGGAAGGCCGGCTCCACCGCCACGAACATCAGCACATAGTCGAGGGTGCGCACTCCCTGCAGCTGCTGGTAGTCCTTGCGCCCCAGCTCGCGGATATGGCCGCGCACCGAGGCCACATGCTCGCGCAGGGCCTGCTCCCGCCCGGCCTCGTCCTCGCCGTTAAAGTAGCGCTCGTAGGCGGTGAGCGACACCTTGGCGTCGATGATGATGTCCTTGTTCTGGGGCAGGTGCACCACCACGTCCGGCTGGTAGCGCTTGCCGTCGGTGTTGGTGAGGCTCTGCTGGGTACTGTACTCATGGCCCTCGCGCAGCCCCGACTCGGACAGCACCCGGGCCAGCACCACCTCGCCCCAGTTGCCCTGCTGCTTGCTGTCCCCCTTCAGGGCCCGGGTCAGGGCGGCGGTGTCGGCGCTCATCTGCCGGTTGAGCTCGGCCAGCCGCTCGATTTCGAATTTCAGGCTGTGGCGCTGGCGGCTCTCGTCGGCGTGGCTTTCCTGCATGGTGCGGCGAAAGCCCTCCAGCTGCTCGCGCAGGGGGCCGAGCAGGCCGTCCAGGCTGTGCTGGTTCAGTTCGCGGAAGTTATGGGTCTTCTGCTCGAAGATGCGCTGGGCCAGGTTTTCGAACTGCTGGGCCAGACGCTGCTCGCTGGCTTCGAACTGGGCCTGCTTCTCCGCCGCCCACTGGCGCTCCTGGCGCAACAGGGTCTCGTATTCCTTGAGCCGGCCGTTCATCTTCAGCACCAGTTGCTGCTGCTGCTCCAGCCGCTGTCGGCTGTCCTGCAGCTCCCGGTCGCGCTCGTCCAGCCGGGCCTGCAACTGTTCGTTGCGCTGGGCCAGCAGCAGCAACCGGGAATGCAGGCCGAGCCGGGTCAGGCCCCAGCCGGCGACGATGCCCGCCAGGGCGAGCAACCAGGGCCAGCCAGCCGCGATCCATCCCTCCATCAGCGCCTCCGTTGCTCGAGCAGGGCGGTGACCCGCCGGTCGAAACGCAGCCAGAGCAACACATAGAGCAGATAAAGCAGGGTGATCAGCCACTTGTGGTGATTGACGCCGTTGTCGAACTCGGCCAGGGGCAAACCCAGCAACTGGCTGTACAGCAGCACCAGCAGTGGAAACATCAGGAACACCGACCAACGCCAGCACAGGTTGAGAAAGGAAATAAAGAGGCCGTTATCCAATGCCTTGATTCCAAAAACCGGGACGGAACCCAGAGCTTACCAGCGACCGGCCCCGAATTCAGCCGGCACGGCGCAGATAAGCCTTCAGTTGCTCGGAGGGAATGGAAGTGCTGGACGACAGGGTATAGGCCGCCCACTGGCCGGCCTGGGCCAGGGCCGCCGACATCTCCAGCCCCGACACCAGTCCGTGGATCAGGCCGCCGGCGAAGGCATCCCCCGCGCCGGTGGCGTCCACCACCGACACCGGCCGGGCCGGTACCCGGAGGTGCCGTTCGGCCGAGAAGGCCTCGGCACCCTGCTCGCCGTGGGTTACCACCAGCCACTGCAGCCGCTCCCCGGCCAGCTCGCGGGCATGGGCCCAGAGATCCCTGTGCCGGGCCAGGTCGGCGGCAGAGGCGATCAGCACCTGGCAGGGCCTGGGCCAGCGCCCACCCTTGGGATACTGGCCGACCACCAGGCTGTGTTCGGCCATCCGCGCCATGTAGCCGGCCACCTCAGCCCCGTCCAGGTTGACGTAAAGGCAGTCCACCGGCGTGTCGGGCAACTGGCCAGGCAGGGCGGGACGGCGGGCCTGGCGCAGTATGGTGCGCTCGCCCTGACTGTCCACCAGCACCAGCAGTTCGCCGGTCTCGCCGTCGAAGCGCTCCACATGCCCGACGTCGAGCCCCAGCTCCCGGGCCTGCTGGCAGAGCCAGTCCCCGGTGTCGTCCCGTCCGACCCGGGAGGCGATGGCCACCTGATGCCCGGCCCACAGCAGCCCCACCCCGGTGTTGGCGGCGCCGCCGCCCAGGCGCCGGCCCTGATCCCGGTACAGCAGCCGGCCGCCGGCGCGCAGCGGCTCGTCCAGCAGCAGCACATGGTCGCAGTTCAGGTTGGCCAGCAGCACTATCTTCGCCATCGACGGGCTCCTTCGATAAAAAATGGCGCCGCAGCGGCGCCAGGCAACAACAGGGTCGGGCCGGCCCTACTCTTCCACCCGGATATGGATGGGCTCGGACATCACCGGCGGCTGGTGGGGAGCGTGCAAATGATCCCCCAGCACCAGCTGCAGCCGGTAATCCCCCGGCGGCAGGCTGAGCCGGGTCTCGGTCTGGCCGCCGCCGAAGTGCCGCACCTGATCGCTGGCCGGCAGCGGCGCGGCCAGATCCGGCATGGGATCGGCGTTGATCAGCAGGTGATGGTGGCCGGTGTTGGCCATCTCCACCCCGGCCGGGGCCACGCCCATGCCTTCCAGCCCGAAGCGAACCGTGAATTCCGGCCCCAGCACCTCGCCGTCGGCCGGCGTAATGAAATAGACCCGGGCGCCTTCCGGCGCCGGGGTGGCGCTGACGCTGGCGGCGGCCAGCACGGCCGCCGCCGCCAGTATGCTTGCAGCTTTCATCCCTTCATCTCCGATGGTGAACTCAGTTGCAAGCATAGCACCCGAGGACCTCAGTCGGCCCGACCCATGTAGCGCCGCTCGGTGGTATGGATCCGCACCTTGTCGCCTATCTTCAGGTATTCCGGCACCTGTATGGTGAGGCCGGTGGCAAAGGTAGCCGGCTTGGTACGGGCCGAAGCCGAGGCACCCTTGATTTCGGGCGTGGTGTCCACGATTTCCATCTCCACCACCTGAGGCGGTTCCAGACCGATCACCTGACCGTCCACCAGCATCACCTGGATGCCCTGGGTGCTTTCGTCGAGGAACTGCAGCTCCTCGGCGATGTCGGCGGAGCGGATCGGGTACTGGCTGTAATCCTCGGTGTCCATAAAGATATGGTCGTCGCCGTCCACGTAGGACAGCACCACGGTGCGCCGCTGCAGCTCCACGGTGGTGAGCAGGTCGTCACCCTTGAAGCGCTCCTCCACCTTGAGGCCGCTCTTGAGATCGGTAAAGCGCATCTTGTACAGGGTGGTGGCACCCCGGGCGCTCGGGCTCTGCACCTCGATGTCGCGCACCATCAGCAGCTTGCCGTCCAGCTCGACCACCATTCCCTTTTTGACTTCATTTGCCCTTGGCATGGGTACTCTCCGAAAAATCAGACGGCGCATCTTAGCCAAGGCCGACGAAGCGCGCCATCCCCCCAAGCCGGGATTTGAGAGCCCGGCGACAGAAGCGGGCGGCCCGGCGCCCTTGCCATGATAAGCGTCAATAAAACCACCACTTTAGCAATACCTCTTTAGCGATAAGGCTGATAGCATGGGACTCGTTGTTAACCTAAGTGTTTCAACCGACACCAAAACTCATTACAAACAACACAAGCACGGGACGCTTCCGTCCGCCATGGGCTCCGCTGCAAGGCTCCGGTGCCGGGGTGGCATCGTCCATGGTCAAAGCCCCTGTCCGGATCCGACGCCTCGGATGGCCGGGGCTGCCGCTATTGGGAGGACAGACATGCAATTTTTCAATCATCTCCGGCTACGTTACAAACTGCTGGCCATGGTAGCCAGCCTCTTTATCGGCATACTGCTGGTGCAGGCCTCGGCCATGGCCGGCCTGCGCCAGGAACTGCTGGATGCCCGCAAGGAAAAAGTACGGGAGCAGGTGGAAACCGCCGTTTCACTGATCAATCACTACTATGAACGCCGCCAGGAGCTGGGCGAGGCGGAAAGCCGCCGCCTGGCCAAGGAGGCGGTGGGCAGCCTGCGCTATGGCGACGAAGGCTACATGTGGATCAACGATATGCAGCAGCGCCTGGTGCTGCACCCGATGAAGCCCGAGGAAGAAGGCCGGGACATGACCCAGGTGACCGACGCCGACGGCCAGTATCACTGGCAGGCCATGGTACGTCGGGTGCGCGAGCAACAGGCGGGCTTCGTGGAATACAGCTACATCGGTCCCCAGTTCGACCGCCCCCAGCAGAAGGTATCCTATGTGCAGGGCTTCGCCCCCTGGGGCTGGGTGGTCGGCAGCGGCGTCTACCTGAGCGACATCAATGCCCTGTTCTGGCAACAGGCCGGCAAGTCCCTGCTGCTGATGGTGCTGGTGATGGTGCTGGCCCTGGCGATCAGTCTGGTCATCAGCCGTTCGCTCACCTTTTCGGTGGAGCGGGTGCTGGAGGTGGTGCGGCAGTTCGGTGCCGGCAACCTGGCGGTGCGTACCGGCGCCACCCGCCGGGACGAGATTGGTCAGCTGTCCCGCGGGGTCGACGCCATGGGCGAGCAGCTCTGCCGGTTGCTGGCGCAAGTACGCAGCGCCGCCCATACCCTGGATGGCGAGGCCCAGGGCCTGAGCGTAAAAAGCCAGCAGACCCGGGCCGGCATGGAGGCCCAGTTTGCAGAGGTGGATCAAGTGGCCACCGCCATGAACGAGATGAACGCCACCGTGCACGAGGTGGCCCGTTACGCCAACGACGCCTCCGGTGCCGCCGACCACGCCAACAGCCAGGCCCGCATGGGCCACGACGATGTGGCGCGCAGTATCGACGCCATGGGCCAGTTGGCGGCCTCCGTCGACCAGGCCCACACCGCCATGCGCGAGCTGGAGGCCCAGACCCAGCAGATCGGCTCGGTGGTGGAGGTGATCCGCACCATCTCCGAACAGACCAACCTGCTGGCCCTCAACGCCGCCATCGAGGCGGCCCGGGCCGGGGAATCCGGCCGGGGCTTTGCGGTGGTGGCCGACGAGGTGCGCTCCCTGGCCCAGCGCACCCAGGAATCGACCGGCGAAATCCAGCAGATGATCCAGCAGTTACAGAGCCACGCCGGGAGCGTGGTGGATCATATGAACCACAGTCAGGAGCAGGCCTCCCTCAGCATGGAGGTGGTGCGGGCCGCCGGCCAGGATCTGGAGCATATTCTGCAGGAGGTACAGCGGATCAACGACATGAACGCCCAGATCGCCACCGCTTCCGAGGAGCAGTCCGCCGTGGCCGAGGAGATCAACAAGAACCTGCTGCACATCAACGAAGGGGCCCTCGAGGCGCTGCAGGTGACGGAGCTGATTTCCCTGACCAGCCAGACGGTGTATTCCGCCTCACAGGAGTTGAGTCAGCAGATCGCCCACTTCACCCTGAGCGGGGAAGCGGCCAAAAAGCCCAGTCCGGAGTACGCCCCCACCTCCTCGACGGCCCAGGCCGCCTGAACCCAACAAGCCGCCCACGGGCGGCTTTATTGTCGGCGGTGGCCCTCAGCCCCGCAGCACCTGGTCCAGGGCCCGCTCGAGGGTAGCGACGGTGCGGTCCACATCCTGCAGCTTGTCCAGCCCGAACAGGCCGAGGCGGAAGGTCTGGAAGTCCGCCGGCTCGTCGCACTGCAGCGGCACCCCGGCGGCGATCTGCAGGCCCTCGGCGGCGAACTTGCTGCCGCTTTTGATGCCGGCGTCCTCGGTGTAGCACACCACCACCCCGGGGGCGGCGAAGCCGTCGGCGGCCACGCTTTTTATTCCCCGGGCCGCCAGCATGCTGCGTACCCGTTCACCCAGTTGCTGCTGGCGTGCCTTGAGCAGGTCAAAGCCCAGCGCCTCTGTCTCCCGGATGGTGTCCCGGAAGCGGGTCAGGGCGTCGGTGGGCATGGTGGCGTGGTAGGCGTGGCCGCCCTGCTCATAGGCCTCCATGATCTGCAGCCATTTCTTCAGATCGCAGGCGAAGCTGGTGCTTTGAGTATGTTCGATACGTTCCCGGGCAAGCTTGCTCAGCATCACCAGGCCGCAGCAGGGCGAACTGCTCCAACCTTTCTGGGGAGCACTCAGCAGCACATCCACCCCGCAGGCATCCATGTCCACCCAGAGGGTACCGGAGGCGATGCAGTCAAGCACCAACAGACCACCCACCTCGTGCACGGCCTCGGCCATGGCCTTGATGTAATTATCCGGCAGCAGCATGCCGGCGGCGGTTTCCACATGGGCGGCGAACACCAGGTCCGGCTTGTCCGCCCGGATGGCGGCCACCACCTCCTCGATGGGCGCGGGGGTGAAGGCCGCCTGGAAACCGGGCGCCACCGGCCGGGCCTTGAGCACCTTCTCGTCGGCGACAATGGCGCCGGCCTCGAAGATCTGGCTCCAGCGATAGCTGAACCAGCCGTTGCGGATCACCAGGCAGCGCTTGCCGGTGGCAAACTGGCGGGCCACCGCCTCCATGCCGAAGGTGCCGCTGCCCGGCACCACCACCACCGACTCGGCCCGGTACAGCCCCTTGAGGGAAGCGGAGATGTCACGCATCACCTGCTGGAAGCGCTGGGACATGTGGTTGAGGGAGCGGTCGGTGTACACCACCGAATACTCCAGCAGGCCATCGGGGTCGACATGGGGCAACAGTCCGGACATAGGCACCTCTATGATTCAGATAACGAATGGAAAGACGGCGAGATAAAACACGGCGATCACGGCCGCCGGTAAACAGCTATTCGCAGCAAGCCTCTCAATACTGCCCAATCTGTTCACAAATAACAAAGCTCTGGTACACAAAAATCCGTTTATCCGCCCATTGCCCGCACGGCCGCCGCCGGTGCTACCATAGACGCCCTGTTTTCAACGAGGTAAGCCGAGCAATGAGCGAACAATTCAGCCTGGAAGGTCATCCCTTCATTCCCTTGCACAACCTGCTCAAGGTGCTGGGCTGGTGCGATACCGGCGCCATGGCGAAAGCCGTGATCGACGACGGCCTGGTACGGGTGAACGGTGAGGTGGAAGTGCGCAAGCGCTGCAAGGTCACGGCCGGGCAGAGCGTCAGCTTCAACGGCCAGGAAGTGGTGGTGACGGAATAGAAAAAGCCCCGCATCACTGCGGGGCTTTTTCGGAATCTGGTCGGCATGAGAGGATTCGAACCTCCGACCCCTTCGTCCCGAACGAAGTGCGCTACCAGGCTGCGCTACATGCCGTCAACGGGGCGTGAATGTACATAAACGGCGAAGGCCTTGCAAGCTCTTTTTGTGCAAAAACCTTATTTGGGGCCCAACAATCGCCCGGTCCAGTCATCTACCCGCCCCGCGGCCAGGTAACCCGCTGCTTTTTTTCGCCAACTGGCTGATAAATAATCCAATTCTGCCAACTCCCGTAAACCGGCCTCGTCGAAGGCATGATTGAACACTATGTCACCGGCCCGCTTCACCGGCATCCGCGGGCAGGGACGCTCCACCAGGGTCAATGCCGACTCGGGCATCACCTCCCCTTCCTCCAGTACCCGCAGCAACCAGCCGGCCCGGCCGTTGGCCTGCACCAGCACCGAGAAGAAATCGTAGCCGAAGCGGGCATTGAGCTTGTAGCAGGGCGAGCGGGGCTGGCTGATCTGCACCAGGGCGTCTCCCAACCGGCAGATGTCGCCGATGCAGGCTTCGCTCTCCAGCAGGCCCACGCCGGACAGATTCTCGCCGAAGGCGCCCTGCCCCAGCAGGGGCAGGGCCTGGGTCAGGCCCATGCCCTGGAACCAGCTTCGCCAGAAGTCGTAGTGCTCCCGGGGGTAGTAGTGCAGCGCCCGTTCGGGCCCGCCGTGATAGCGGGTGGAGACCTGGGCATCGTCGCTCAGGCCGGAAAAACCGCAGTGCTGGGGGCGCTCGACCGGCTGTTTGTCGATGGCGCTTTCGATCCGCGCGTTCAGCATCTTCGGCCGGCCGGCCAGAATAGTCACTTGCATCAAAGCCTCCCTGGCGTCGAAAAAGGCATTGCCGGTAAGACAAAGCCCGGCAATCAGGGTACATTGAGTCTATAGCCTTAATCCCCGTCATGCTTATCAAGGAACCGGGCATCATGTACAAACTGCTGCTCTTGCTGCTGGCCCTCGTCGGCCTGCCCACTCAGGCTAAACTGGTGGTCAACTTTCCGCAAGCGGACCCGGCACCGCCCCACCACCACTACTACCGCCAGGTGCTGGAACTGGCCCTGGAGAAGAGCGGCGAGCCCTTCACCCTCAACCCGGTGCCCTTGAACGAATCCCAGTTTCGCATCGCCCAGATGCTGTTCCGGGGCAACCCGGTCAACCTGGCCTGGATGGGCACCTCCTCCGAATACGAGCAAAAGCTGCTGCCGGTGCGGGTGCCTCTGATGCGCGGCCTGTCCGGCTTCCGGGTGCTGATCATCAACCGCTCGCGCCAGCCCGAGTTCAGCCAGGTACAGAGCCTGGCGGACCTGGCCGCCTTCACCGGGGTGCAGGGCATCGGCTGGAGCGACATCGAGGTGCTCAAGGGCGCCGGCCTCAATATCAGCGCCGCCCGCCGCACCACCATCCTCGACATGCTCAACCGGGATCAGCACGTGGACTACTATCCGCGCAGCCCGGTGGAGGCCTTCGGCGAGCTGGCCGCCCAGGGACAGGACTACCCGCAGCTGATGGTGGAGCCCCGGTTGCTGCTGCACTACCCCTTCGCGGTCTATTTCTTCGTCAGCCCCGAAGCGCCCCGGCTGGCCGAGGCGCTCACGCGGGGGCTGGAGCGGGCCTACAGCGACGGCAGCTTTATGGCCCTGTTCGAACGCCATCCGCTGATCCGCGACAGCCTGCGGCAACTGCAGGCGGAGCAGCGCCTGCGCCTGGAGCTGGCCAACCCGGATCTGACCGAGGCGACCCGCCGGCTGCCGGACCATTACTGGCACCCCGGCGCCCGGCCTTGAAAAAACGGCGGCGACCGCACAGTATCCCTATATCAACCCGCAGCGAGGAGCACGATCCGGTGAAGATCGCCTTTTTCAGCAGCCAGCCCTATATGCAGCACCCCTTCGCCGAGCAGAACGCCGGCTACGGCTTCGACATCACCTGGTTCGAGGCCAGGCTCGAGGCCAGCACCGCCGCCCTCGGCCAGGGCTTCGACGCCGTCTGCGTCTTCGTCAACGACAAGGTCGACGCCGATGTCATCCAGGTGCTGGCCGCCGCCGGGGTACGCCATATCGCCCTGCGCTGTGCCGGCTACAACAACGTGGACCTGGACGCGGCCCGGGCGGCGGGCATAACGGTGGTGCGGGTGCCCGCCTATTCGCCGGAGGCGGTGGCCGAGCACACGGTGGGGCTGATGCTGACCCTCAACCGCCATATCCACAAGGCCTACCAGCGCACCCGGGACGCCAACTTCTCCCTCAACGGCCTGGTCGGCTTCAACATGCACGGCAAAACCGCCGGCATCATCGGCACCGGCAAGATAGGGATCGCCACCCTGCGCATCCTCAAGGGCCTGGGCATGGCGCTGCTGGCGCACGATCCGACCGAGAGCCCGGAGGCCCTGGCCCTGGGAGTGCGCTACGTGCCCCTGGAACGGCTGTTCGCCGAGTCCGACGTCATCAGCCTGCACTGCCCCCTGTTCCAGGAAAACCACCACCTGCTCAACCGGGACAGCTTCGCCCGCATGAAGGACGGGGTGATGATCATCAACACCAGCCGGGGCGGCCTGCTCGACGCAAACGACGCCATCGAGGCCATCAACAACGGCAAGATAGGCAGCCTGGGTCTGGACGTGTACGAGGAAGAGGAGAACCTGTTCTTCACCGACAAGTCCGGCGAGATCATCCGGGACGACACCTTCCACCTGCTCTCCGCCTACCCCAACGTCATCATGACCGGGCACCAGGCCTTCCTCACCCGGGAGGCCCTGGCCGCCATCGCCGGTACCACCCTCGACAACCTGCGGCGGCTCTCCCGCGGTGAGCCCTGCGACAATAAAATCAACTAAGGAGCACCGCATGAAACACCTTCTCGTCGCCACCACCGCCAGCCTGCTGCTCGCCGCCTGCGCCGGCGGCGGCCTGGCCACCACCGAGTCCAGCCTGCAGCATCATCGCTGGGCCCTGGCCAGCGTCAACGGCGAGCCGGTCGATGCCGGCATCGGCTCCGAGCTGGCCATCGGCGAGCACATGGCCATCAGCGGCCTGGCCGGCTGCAACCGCTTCTTCGGCAGTGCCAAGCTGGAGCAGGGCCGGCTCAGGGCCGATCCCCTGGCCAGCACCAAGATGGCCTGCCTGTCCGACAGTATCCAGCAGGTTGAAACCGCGGTGCTGGCCACCCTCACCCAGGGCGCCGAAGTCCGCCACGAGGGCCGGCAACTCACCCTGACCGGCGGCGACTACGTCCTGGGCTATCGCCTGGCCGACGAGGACTGAAGCCATGAGCGAGCACTTCCTGATCTGTCCGGCCTGCGGGGCCAAGAACCGGGTGCCGGCAACCCGGCTGCAACAGGGGCCCCAGTGCGGCAAATGCAAAACCGCCCTGCTCCCCGCCGGCCCGCTTACCCTCGACGGTCCCCGGCTGGAGCGCCTGCTGGCCCACGAGACCCTGCCCCTGGTGGTGGACTTCTGGGCGCCCTGGTGCGGCCCCTGCAAGATGATGGCGCCGGTGTTCGAGGCCGCCGCCGGCGAGCTGCAGGGCAGGCTGCGCCTGGCCAAGCTGGATACCGAAGCCCACCCGCAGGCGGCGGCGCGCTTCGGTATCCGTTCCATCCCCACCCTGATTGTCTTCTCCGGCGGCAAGGAACTGGCGCGCCAGTCCGGCGCCCTGCCCGCCGGTCAGTTGCGCCAATGGCTGGCTCAGTTTTATTGAGTCAAGCCGAAGATGGCATCGGGAAGGGAATCCGGTTGCCAGCTCCTCAAAAAGCATCAATTTTTTTGAATAAAAGACTCTAATATCCCCGCTGGTTATCCTCGCCCGCTCGGCCACAATAGGGCTGTCACCATTCAAAGAGGAGCAGGATCATGGGCAAGCTGGTAGAGGGGGTATGGCACGACGTCTGGTACGACACCAAGGCCACCGAAGGGCGCTTCGAACGCAGCCAGAGTCAGTTCCGCCACTGGATCACGCCCACCGGCGAGGCGGGTCCCGGCGGCCAGGCGGGCTTCCAGGCCGAGGCGGGCCGCTACCACCTCTATGTGTCCCTGGCCTGCCCCTGGGCCCACCGCACCCTGATCATGCGCAGCCTGAAAGGGCTGGAGAAGATGATCTCGGTGTCCGTGGTGCATCCGGTGATGCTGGCGCACGGCTGGACCTTCGCCACCGACTTCGAGGGCGCCACCGGCGACAGCCTCTACGGCCTCGACTATCTGTACCAGCTCTACCTCAAGGCCGACGCCCGATACTCCGGCCGGGTCACGGTGCCGGTGCTGTGGGACAAGCAGCGGCAGACCATCGTCAGCAACGAGTCCGCCGACATCATCCGCATGCTGAACAGCGCCTTCGACGGCCTCGGCGCCATCCCGGGCGACTACTATCCGCAGGATCTGCGCAAGGACATCGACGAGCTCAACGCCTGGGTCTACGACCAGATCAACAACGGCGTCTACAAGGCCGGCTTCGCCACCCGCCAGGCCGCCTACGACGAGGCGGTGACCACCCTGTTCGAGGGGCTGGAGCGGCTCGAGCAACGGCTGTCCGGCCGGCGCTACCTGCTGGGCGAGCGCCTGACCGAGGCGGATATCCGGCTGTGGACCACCCTGGTCCGCTTCGACGCCGTCTATCACACCCACTTCAAGTGCGACCGGCGCAAGATAGCGGAATACCCGGCGCTCTACGGCTACCTGCGCGACCTCTACCAGACCGCGAATATCGCAGGCACCACCGACATGGCGCACATCCGCCACCACTATTTCCGCAGCCATCCAACCATCAACCCCCATGGCGTGGTGTCGGTGGGGCCGTTACAGGACTGGACGACGCCCCACGGACGCGGGCCGGCTGACGGGGCCGGGCAGGCGTAGCCGGCCGTTGCCGGATGGCACATCGCAGGGAGGCCGGCCGGGGGCAGGTACCGGCCGGCGCCCGGCCAGCCATTCCATTGCCGAAATTGCGCAGGCAGCCATGGATTATCGGGCGGGCAAGCTGGTATAAAGAGGTTTTTATTCCACTAGGTATGCCCCATGGACGCGCTTGAGCAAGATCGCTTAAAACGTATTCTTTCCAACACCCGCAGCATCGCCCTGGTCGGTGCCTCGAACCGCCCGGATCGCGCCAGCTATCAGGTGATGGAGTATCTGCTGCAACAGGGCTATCAGGTCTATCCGGTCAATGACCAGCTGGCGGGCGCCATCATCCTCGGCCAGACCTGCGTGGCCGGCCTGGAGGATCTGGATCAGCCGGTGCAGCTGGTCAACGTGTTCCGCCGCGGCGAGTTCGCCTCCGACATCGCCCTCGACGCCATCGAGCACGAGGCACTCTGCCTCTGGCTGCAACAGGGCATCACCAGCCTGCAGGCCGCCGAAGCCGCCGCCGAGGCCGAGCTGGAATACGTGGAAGATCTCTGTATCAAGCAGGTACACCAGCAGTTGCTGGGATAATCTGAGTCAAAAGGGGCCATAGGCCCCTTTCAGCTTGATGGCAACGTCGTTGTCATGACCGCATAAGCCGTTCCCTTTGTCCGCCTGTTCTGACATAGACGTTGCCTGTCCAGGTAAGCCTGAAGGTTTGCCAGCAGTCTGCTTTTTCTTTTATCGGGCGTCCGCCTCCGCCCTGGTGGGCACGTCCGTTTCCTGCTCCGGCGCTTCCGCCCGCCGGCCCAGCAGCCGCAGACCCAGGGCCATGATGCCGGCGCTGATCGCCAGCCCCAGCCACCAGGGCAGGCCGTAGGCCACCGGCAGTACGGCACAGAGGGTGCTGATCACCCCCACGAACAGGGCGTAGGGCAACTGGGTGCGCACATGCTCCACCAGGCCACAGCCCGACGCCATGGCCGCCAGCAGGGTGGTCTCGGCCAGGGGCGAGCAATGATCCCCCCACACCGCGCCGGCCAGCACCGCCGCCACCGCGGCGTAGAACAGGTGCATGGCCGCCGGATCCCCCGCCAGGCCGTGGTGCTGCAGCACCGCCCAGGCCAGGGGCACCACCAGCGGCATCATGATGCCCATCACCCCCCAGGAGGAGCCGGTGGCGAAGGCGGTAAAGGCCGACAGCAGGAAGACGCTCACCGGGATCAGCTCCGGACTCAGGCTGTCGCTCAGCACACTCACCAGGTAGTCGCTGGTATTGAGCGCCTCGTTCACCGACGACAGCGCCCAGGCCATCATCAGTATGGTGATGGGCAGCAGCATGGACTTGACTCCCTCGAACCAGTAATGGGCGGTCTCGTCCATGCTGAGCAGGCCCTGGGCCCGGGTCATCACCAGCGCCACCAGGGTGCTGAGCAACGAGCCCCACATCATGGCGGTGAAGGAGTCGCCGTTGCCGAACACATCGCGCAGGCTGGCCCCGGCGGGAAAGCCCAGCTCGCTCATGCCGGTATACCAGATGCCGCCCAGGGTGGTCAGCACCAGCACCGTCATCGGGATGATGGCGTTCAGGGCCCGGTGGGGAATGCCCGGCTTGGCGTCGATGCTGGCTTCCTCGGCGATGGCTTCCCGGTCGGTCAGCGCCTCGTCCTGTCCGCCGCACCGCTGCACCGCCCGGATTTCCGCCTTCAGCATGGGCCCGAAGTCGCGGCCGCTGAGGCTTATCATAAACACAAACAGCAGCGCCAGTATCGGATAGAAGCTGTAGCCGATGGCAGCCAGGAAGACGCCGTAGGCGGAGCCCTCGAACCCGGCCAGCGGACGCAGCGCCTCGTCGATCAGCCCCACCTGAAAGCCTATCCAGGTGGTCACCAGCAGGATGGCCGACACCGGCGCGGCGGTGGAGTCGACGATATAGGCCAGCTTTTCCCGGGAGATGCGCAGCTTGTCGGTGATGTTGCGCATGGTGTTGCCAACGATCAGGGCGTTGGCGTAGTCGTCGAAGAAAATGGCGGTGCCCAGCAGGCCGGTGGTGGTCTGGGCGCTGCGCCGGCCGCGCACGAAGCGGGTGATGTGGCGGGCGATGCCGACGGTGCCGCCGTTGCGGGAGATGATGCCCACCATGCCGCCGATCAGCAGGCAGAACAGCACCACCGACATGTGCTCCGAGTCGCTAGCGGCGGTCAGCACATGCACATTGACCGAGTCGAGCACGCTGGTCAGCAGCCGTTCCCCGGCCAGGCCGTAACCCAGCCAGCCGCCGACGCAGATGGCGACGAACAGCGCCAGTATCACCTGGCGGAACACCAGCGCCAGCACGATGGCGAGCAGGGCCGGCAGCACCGACAGCCAGGCGGCGATGGCCGGACTTTGTGCCTCGGCCAGCACCCGGCCGGTGGCGTCCACCAGGGCCAGGGCGGCGTGGTCGGCGCCGGTGACCAGGCCCTCCACCAGCGCCTCGCCGCCGTCGAACACCAGGGCGTGGCGCCGGCCGTCCAGCACCAGCCACAGGGGCTGTGCCGGGGTGCCGCTCACCGTCACCTCGAAGGGGATCCCCTTCAGCACCAGGGCCGGCGGACTCAGCGCCAGCGCCGGTTCCGTCTCCCCGGCCCTAAGGCTGCCCGGCCACAACAACACCAGGGCCAGCAGGGCGGTCAGCAGCGGCCCGAATGACTTTTGATATCCTTCCATGGTTGTTCCTCGTTTAGAACCAGTTTGAAATCTGTTGCACTCGGCCAAAGGGCACTACTCCTCCGGCACGCCGTGGGACCTGATACTCGCCATTTCGGCCTGCTGCAAACATTCACTGAATGTTCGCAGCAGACGGAAAAGGCGAGTGTCATCTATTGCGGCGTGTCGGCGGAGCTGGCCCTGTTGACTCTTCGCGGAGTCGTTACCGACGAGCGTCGCAAAGCGCGTACGCAGGTGCTTACACCGAACGCAGATACCAGTCGTACTCCTGGGAGCTGACATGGCGCATAAACAGCTGCCGCTCGCCGTAGCGGTTGGCGTGGTAGACCCGGCAGAACTCCGCCCCCAGGTAGGAGGGCAGCACCTCGTTGCGCTGCCACTGATCCAGCGCCTGGATCCAGCTGTTGGGCAGGCTGGGCGGATGGCTGGCGTAGGCGTTGCCGGTCACCGGCGCCGGCGGGCTCAGCCGCTGGCTGATGCCGAGGTGGATGCCCGCCAGTATGCTGGCCACCAGCAGGTAGGGGTTGGCGTCGGCACCGGCCACCCGGTGCTCCAGCCGGCGCGCCTCGGCGCTTCCGCCTGGAATGCGCACCGCCACGGTGCGGTTGTCGGCGCCCCAGGTCTGGCTCATGGGCACGTAGAAGCCGGGCTGGAAACGGCGGTAGCTGTTGGCGTTGGGGGCGAACACCACCATGGACTCGGGCATCAGCGCCAGTACCCCGGCCACCGCCTGGCGCAGCAGCGCGCTGCTCAGGCCCTGGTCATTCTCGCTGGCGAACAGGTTGCGCCCCTGCTGGTCGATAAGGCTCACATGGATATGAGTGCCGCTGCCCGCCTCCTGGTTGTAGGGCTTGGCCATAAAGGTGGCCTCCATGCCGTGGCGGGCCGCCACCCCCTTGATCAAGCGCTTGAGCAGCACCGCCTCGTCGCAGGCCTGCATGGCGTCGGCCCTGTGCTTGAGGTTGATCTCGAACTGGCCCGGGGCGCATTCGGCGATGGCGGTATCCACCGGCAGTTGCTGGGTC
Organism: Zobellella denitrificans; assembly: GCF_002407485.1. Taxonomy (NCBI): domain Bacteria; kingdom Pseudomonadati; phylum Pseudomonadota; class Gammaproteobacteria; order Aeromonadales; family Aeromonadaceae; genus Zobellella; species Zobellella denitrificans. Next base: position 3,607,937 of record NZ_CP012621.1, read on the forward strand.
AGGGCCGACTGGTGGATGCTTTCGATAAAGTCGCAGTAGTCGTCCAGATCCGACAGGGAATACACCTGGCACTGCTTGTCCCGCTTGCCGGTCACCGGCGACAAGGGCGGCTGCAACTGGTGCTGGCCGTCCCGCTCGCGGTCCACCACGTAGAACTCGGTTTCCACCGCCACCACCGGCGTCAGCCCCAGCTCGGCAAAACGGTCCAGCACCCGCCGCAGCACATGGCGGGGATCGTAGACGAAGGGACGGCCATCGTTTTCAAACATGCTCATCAGCACCTGGGCGCAGGGCCTGTCCTGCCAGGGCACCCGGCTCAGGGTGCCCGGCACCGGAAAGCACAGCCGATCCCCCTCCCCCTGATCCAGGCCCAGCCCGGTTTCTTCGATGGTGTTGCCGTTGATGTCCAGCGCGAACAGGGACGCCGGCAGGCAGACCCCCTCTTCGTAGGCCTTGAGCAGGCTGTCCCGGGGGATGCGTTTGCCGCGCACCACCCCGTTGATGTCGCCGATCATCAGGTCGATGGAATTGATATCCGGGTTCTGCTCCAGAAACGCCCGGGCTTCTTGCATGCCCCTGTCACCCATAGTGAACTCCATGTTACTTTTTAATAACCACATCAAAGGATAATTCGTTATAGAATACTGAACACACCAGAGCAAGACGGCCGCCTAGCCCAAGGTTAATATTTTGTGAAAAATAGTTAAGCGCATCACAAATAATGCAGGCAACCCGCTTAAAACATGCTCTAAGATCTGGATCAAACGATGGAGTCATGCTCTTATTTCATTTATGCAAGATATCGCGATACGTTGAATATATAAACCAACAGATTTTATCAGGTGAAATAATGGAAACAAAAATGAACAAACCTGTGGTGAGCGTCAGCGCCTGCCAACGCCAGATTGAGGGGCATGGCTGCCATATGGTGGTCAACAAGTACGTCGAGGCCCTGCGCCGCTCGGCCGGGGTGGAGGTGGTACTGCTGCCGGCCCTGGACGAGGGCCTGGATCCGGCCATCCTGGCCCGGCTCGACGGCCTCTGCCTCACCGGCAGCTACAGCAATGTGGAGCCCCGCCATTTCGGCCAGGCCCCCTGGCCCGGCGACTGCCGCTACGATCCGGCCCGGGACGGCTCGGCCCTGTCGCTCGTCCGCGCCGCCCGCCGCCTGCAACTGCCCCTGCTCGGCATCTGCCGGGGGCTGCAGGAAATGAACGTGGCCTACGGCGGCAGCCTGCGCCAGCCGCTGCAGGAACTGCCCGGCCTGCTCGATCACCGGGAGCCGGCCGCCGACCACATGGACGAACACTACCGGCCCGCCCACGGCATCCGCCTCAATCCGGACGGCCTGCTCGCCCGGCTCGGCGGCGAGCCGGAATTCGAGGTCAATTCCCTGCACCAGCAGGGCATCGACCGGCTGGGCGAGGGCCTGATCGCCGAGGCCCTGGCCCCGGACGGCCTGATCGAGGCCATCAGCGATCCGGCCCATCCCTTCGCCCTGGGCGTGCAGTGGCACCCGGAATGGCACAGCGACGAGCATCCGCTCTATCGGGCCATCTTTACTGCCTTCGGCGCTGCCTGCGCCCGGTACCGGCAACGTATCCTCGCCTGAAAAAGGCCTCTTATTCCGCAAGAGGGACAGGCTACTGCCCGCCCCGCTAGCACTCGAACAACCCAGAACACGCCTGAACAGGCCCGGACGACAAGGACATCATCATGCAACAACACGACACCCATACCCTGCGCCAGGACGACAGCCGCCACCACCTGCACCCCTTCACCGACACCAAGGCGCTGGGCAGCGGCAGCCGCATCATCACCGGCGCCGACGGCATCTACATCCACGACTCCGAAGGCAACCGCATCCTCGATGGCATGGCCGGGCTCTGGTGCGTCAACCTGGGCTACGGCCGCCGGGAGCTGGTGGAGGCCGCCGCCGCCCAGATGACCGAGCTGCCCTACTACAACAACTTCTTCAAGACCGCCCACCCGCCGGCGATCAAACTTGCCAAAAAACTGACCGAGCTGGCCCCCGGGCACATCAACCACGTGTTCTTCACCGGCTCCGGCTCCGAGTCCAACGACACCGTGGTGCGCATGGTGCGCCGCTACTGGCAGCTCAAGGGCCAGCCGCAAAAAACCGTGATCATCGGCCGGCGCAACGGCTACCACGGCTCCACCCTGGCCGGCGCCAGCCTGGGCGGCATGGCGCCCATGCACGAGCAGGGCGGCCCCATGCTGCCGGACGTGGCGCACATCGCCCAGCCCTACTGGTTCGGCGAGGGCCGGGAAATGAGCCCGCAGGAATTCGGCCTGCTGGCGGCTCAGTCTCTTGAGCAGAAAATCAAGGAGCTGGGAGTGGAGCGGGTGGCCGCCTTTATTGCCGAGCCGGTGCAGGGCGCGGGCGGCGTCATCATCCCCCCCGACAGCTACTGGCCCGAGATCCAGCGCATCTGCGACCACTACGGCATCCTGCTGGTGGCCGACGAGGTGATCTGCGGCTTCGGCCGGCTGGGCCAGTGGTTCGGCAGCCAGCACTTCAACATCAAGCCCGATCTTATGCCCATCGCCAAGGGGCTGTCCTCCGGCTACCTGCCCATCGGCGGCGTACTGGTGGGCGACCGGGTGGCCGAGGTGCTGATCGAGCAGGGCGGCGAGTTCTACCACGGCTTCACCTACTCCGGCCACCCGGCCTGCGCCGCCGTGGCCCTGCGCAACCTGGAGCTGATGGAAGAAGAAGGCATCCTCGAGCGGGTGCGCGAGCTCACCGGCCCCTACTTTGCCAAACAGTGGGCCACCCTGGCCGATCACCCCCTGGTGGGCGAGGTGCGCAGCCTGGGATTGCTCGGCGCCCTGGAGCTGGTGGCCGACAAAACCACCCTGGCCCGCTTCGAGCCGGGCATCGGCGCCCAGTGCCGGGACAACTGCTTCGCGACCGGCATCGTCATGCGCTCGGTGGGCGAGACCATGGTGGTGTCCCCGCCCCTGGTGATCACCGAGGCCCAGATAGACGAGCTGGTGCGCCTGGCCCGCCAGAGCCTGGATCTGACCGCCCGCCAGCTGGGCCTGATGGACTGAGGTGACCCCATGAGCGAACACACCTTTGCCGACTGGCGCGCCCTGAGCGAGGGCCTGCAACCCGAGGGCCGGGCCTTTATCCGCGGCCGCTACTGCGAGGCGGCAAGCGGCGCTCGCTTCGCCACCCTCAACCCGGCCAACGGCCTGCCCCTGGCCCTGGTGGCCAGCTGCGACGAGCAGGACGCGGAGCTGGCGGTGGGCCATGCCCGCGCCGCCTTCCGCCGGGGCGACTGGTCCGCCCTGGCTCCGGCCGGGCGCAAGGCCGTGCTGCTGCGGCTGGCCGGGCTGATGGAGCGGCACGCCGAGGAGCTGGCCCTGCTCGACAGCCTGGATATGGGCAAACCCATCTCGAACAGCCTTAACGTGGATCTGCCCGCCGCCGTGCGCTGCCTGCGCTGGAACGCCGAGGCCATCGACAAGGTCTACGGCGAGGTGGCCCCCACCGGCCCCGACAGCCTGGGGCTGGTCACCCGGGAGCCGCTCGGGGTGGTGGCGGCCCTGGTGCCCTGGAACTTTCCGCTGATGATGGCCTGCTGGAAAATCGCCCCGGCGCTGGCCGCCGGCAACGCGGTGATCCTCAAGCCCTCGGAGAAGTCGCCGCTCAGTGCCATCCGGCTGGCGGCCCTGGCCCGGGAGGCGGGCCTGCCCGACGGCATCCTGCAGGTGCTGCCGGGCTACGGCCACACCGTGGGCAAGGCCCTGGCCCTGCACCCGGAGGTGGACGCCCTGGCCTTTACCGGTTCCACCCGGGTGGGCAAGCTGCTCACCCGGTATGCAGGCGAGTCCAACCTCAAGCGCACCTTTATGGAATGCGGCGGCAAGAGCGCCAATATCGTCTTCGCCGACGCCGGCGATCTGGACCGGGTGGCGCGGGAGGCGGCCCAGGCCATCTTCTACAACCAGGGCGAGGTGTGCATCGCCGGCTCCCGGCTGCTGGTGGAAAACACCATCAAGGAGGAGCTGGTCGAACGCATCCTGCACCACGCCCGGGCCTGGCAACCAGGCCACCCGCTGGATCCCCAAAGCCCCATGGGCGCCATCGTGGATGCCGCCCAGCTCGACGGCATCTGCGGCCATGTGCACAAGGCCCTGGCCCAGGGCGCCCGGCTGCGCCTGGGCGGCGAGCCGGTGCTTACCGACGGCGGCGGCTGTTATTTTCCGCCCACTGTGTTCGACCAGGTGCACAACGGCATGGCCCTGGCACGGGAGGAAGTGTTCGGCCCGGTGCTGGCGGTGATCGGCTTCGACGGCGCGGACGAGGCGGTGGCCATCGCCAACGACTCCCCCTACGGCCTGGCGGCGGCGGTGTGGACCCAGAACCTGGACCTGGCGCTGACCACGGCGCGGCGGCTGGAGTCGGGCCAGGTGTTCGTCAACAACTACGCCGGCGGCGACATGACGGTGCCCTTCGGCGGGGTCAAGCAGTCGGGCAACGGCCGGGACAAGTCGCTGCATTCCCTGGCGGAATACAGCCAGTTGAAGACCACCTGGATAGCCCTGAGCGCAGGTTAGCCAGGGCCCGGGCCGTGTAAACGTTGACCGGCATGATGCTTATTGGGGCGCGGGCGACTCGCCCGCATGAGGGCGGCACCGAAGTTGGGCGAAGGCACTGTCCAACCCGCGCTGCCTGTTCCGCCTCGAGTCTTTTTAAACCTGTGGTGTGGCGGGCCAATCCGAAGGGTCCCGCTGCGCGGGAAAGCGGGCGGGCCGCCCGCGCCCCATGGTGGCGGAGGTGGCCCTGTTGCCTCTTATCTACGCTCACAACAGACGGCCCGATGTGATTAATGGCCAAGCTCCGGAGGCACTATGCGGGAGCGCTCATCTTGCCGATTAACCCGCAGAGCGCCTGCAGCTCCCGCTGCACCGGCTCCTCGAAGGGAAAACCGATATTGATGCGCAGGCAGTCCCGATAGCGGTCGGAGGCGGTGAACAGCGCGCCGGTGCGGATATCCAGCCCCGCCCGTTCCGCCGCCCGGCCGAGGGCGTCACCGTCCAGCCCCGGCACCTGGAGCCACAACACCAGGCCGCCGTCGGGCTGGCTGATGCGGCACCCTTCGGGCAGGTGGCGGACCAGGTAGTCGAGATACAGCGGCTTGTGCCGGGCCAGCCGGTCACGAGTGCGCCTGAGATGGCGGGCGTAGGCGCCGCTGTCGATAAAATCGGCCAGCGCCAGCTGCATCAGGGTCGGCACCCCCAGCGCCCGCTGCACATAGGGCCGGAAGTAGCGGCCCGGCCGGCACCAGCCCAGGCGATAGCTGGGCGACAATGTCTTGGACAGGGAGCCGCACCAGATCACGAAGCCGCCCTCGTCATGGTAGGCGGCCGGCAGCGGTACATGCGGGTGATGCGCCAGCTCGAGGTAGACATCGTCCTCGATCACCGGCACCCGGTAGCGGTTGGCCAGTTGCGCCAGCCGCCGCTTCTGCGCCACCGACATGGTGATGCCCTGGGGGTTCATGTGGGTGGTACAGAACAGCCCCGCCTGCACGGTGCCGAGCCGCAGGTGGTGCTCCAGCTGCGCCAGGTCGATGCCGTCGTCCAGCGACGGAATTTCCACGATGCGCAGTGACAGCTGCGCCAGCACCTCCAGCAGGCCGTTGTAACAGGGCGAGCTGATGGCGACGGCGTCGCCGGGCCGGGTACAGACCTCGAGCGCGGTCTTCACCGCGTCCATGCAGCCATGGCCGATCACCAGCTCGTCCGCATCCATCGCAAAGCCGCACTGGCCGAAGTGGCCGGCCAGGGCCTCGCGCAGCGCCGCCTCCCCCTGCGGCGCCGGATAGCGGTCGAGGCGTTCGCCGGCCGCCCGCAGGGCCCGGCGGAAGCTGCGCTCCAGGGCGGCCCGGCTGGCCTCTTCCAGGGACAGGCGCGAGGTGCCCAGGGGGCCGCTCAGGGTGGCGGGGTGGCGATAGGGCACCACGGGGGTGGCGAGCCGGCTTTCGAAAGGCGCCCATTCGGGCCCTTGGGTGGTGGCGCGGCGCGGCGCGACGAAAAAGCCCGCCTTGGGCCTTGCCTCCAGCCAGCCGAGGGATTCCAGCTCGGCGTAACAGCTGACGGCGGTGGACAGACTGACCCCCTGCTGCCGGGCGAACTGCCGCAGCGACAGCAGGCGATCGCCGGCGGCGAGCCTGCCCGCCCGGATATCGCCGATGAATTTCTGCGCCAGCTCCCGGTATTTCGCCATGCCCACCTCATCTGTACCCATTAAATTTCCAAAAATTGTATCTGTACCGATTTTTGCCCGCAAGCGACACTGGCTCCGTCACATATCAACAGGGGGGAACGGGAGCTATGCAGGGTCGGGATTTATTGCTTATCGTATCGGTGATGGCGATTTGGGGATTCAACTTTTCGATGATCAAGCTCGGGGTCACCGGGATGGATCCGTTGTTGATCGCGGCGGCGCGCTTCGCCTGCGCCACCTTTCCCATCATTTTCTTTATTCGCCGGCCCAAGGTGCCCTGGCGCTACCTGATGGGCTACGGCCTGCTGTTCGGCACCGGCATCTGGGGCATGGCCTCGTGCGCCATCACCTTCGGCCTGTCGTCGGGCATGGCGTCGGTGCTGCTGCAGCTCGACGTGCTGACCACGGTGCTGGTGGGGGTGCTGCTCTACAAGGAGATCATCTCCCCGCGCATGTGGTTCGGCATGGGGATGGCGCTGGTGGGCCTGGTGGTGTCCATCCTCTACACCAACGGCAACGTGACCCCGGCGGGCGTGGCCTTTATCCTGATCTCCGCGATTTGCTGGCCGCTGGCCGGGGTCATGGTGCGTCAGTCGGGCACCCGCTCGCCCTTCGCCTTCAACATCTGGGGCATGCTGTTCGCGCCGCTGCCGCTGATCGGCCTGAGTGTGCTGTTCAACGGGGTGGAGGTGCTTGAGATCACCTACCGGCAGTGGAACGCCGAGGCCTGGCTCTCGGTGCTGTTCCAGGCCTACCCCACCACCCTGTTCGGCTACTGGGTGTGGAACAAGATGCTGCTCAAATACCCCATGAGCCAGATGGCGCCGCTTACCCTGCTGGTGTCGGTGTTCGCCCTGGCCAGCGGCTACCTCATCTACGGCGAGCGGCTGTCCGTCGCCCAGTGGGTATCGTGCAGCGCCTTCCTGCTCGGCGTCGGCCTGGTGCTCTACCGGGGGCCCTTGCCCGGTGCGGCCAGGACGGTAAAGGAGCAGAAAGCGGTGTCTTAAGCGCCCTCATCGGCAGTCAGAAATGCTTGGCGGGGGTGGAGCAGCTGACGATCCGGCAGGGCTGGTCGCTGACATTGCGGAAGCGGTGGGGCTGGGTGGTGGAGAAATAGTAGCTGTCCCCTTCCTTCAGCACCCGGCACTGGGCGCCGACGATCAGCTCGATTTCTCCCTCGATCACCACCCCGGCTTCCTCGCCCCGGTAGGCCATCATGTCGTGGCCGGTATCCACCCCGGGCGGATAGGTTTCGATGATAAAGGACATGGCCCTGTTCTTGCGGTTGTAGCCCACCAGCTTGAGCGACAGGCTGCCGGTGCCCACGTCCTGCAGCTCGTCGGCGGTATAGAAGATCTGATCGGTGTTCTGCAAGTCCAGGGTGAAGAACTCGCCCACGGTGATGGGAATGCCGTCGAGGATCTTCTTCAGCGAACTGACCGAGGGGCTGACCTTGCCCTGCTCGATCAACGACAGGCTGGAATGGGTCACGCCGGTGCGTTTGGCCAGCTCCCGCTGGGAGATGTTGCGCAGCAGGCGCACCGCCTTGAGCCGGGCACCCACATCGTTGGCGTCGTCTGAACCTTGATCCGCTGTCGTCATATCACCACGCAAGAAGAGGAAAAATTGTGCGAGCCGGATTCTACAGGAAGCCGGAAGAGGCTGTAAAACGATTCCAACTGCCCGTCCCGCCGAATAAATTTCACGGCGGGATCCTTACAGTCCCGCCCGCTCCAGGCGTGCCGCCATCTCGCCCAGCCCTGCCAGCCCCTGGATATCGGTGGGCTGCAGATAAAGCGGATAACGGGGCAGATCGGCGAACAGGCGCGCGATCTCCGCCAGGTGGGTCTGCTCCAGCTCGCGCCGCCGGGCCAGGAAGTCGCCGTCGGCGTCGTCCGGCAGTATGCGGTTGACCACCAGCCCGGCCAGGGGCAGCTTTTCCGCCTTGAGCGCCGCCACCGCCCGCCCGGTTTCCAGTATCGGCAGCTTCTCCGGAGTCAGCACGAACAGCAGCGCGCTCTGCTCCGCATCCGTCAGCACCCGGCGGGTACGCTGGAACAGCCGTTGGCGCGCCAGCAGGGTCTCGGTGATGGCCTTGCTCCTGTCGTCCAGGCCGGCGGTTTCGTGCTCGCGCGGATCCTCGAAGGGATTGTCGATATCCCGGCCCGCCTTCGGTGTCAGGTGCCCCAGCACCTCCCCCAGCTTTTCCGAGCGCTTGTTGCTGCGCAGCAGCCCCTGGGTCCAGGCGGCCATGGCCTCGGGCAGGCTGAGCAGGCGCAGGGTATGGCCGGTGGGGGCGGTATCGAACACGATGAGATCGTGGCTCTGCATGCCCTCTTCGATCACCCGGGCGATGCGCTCCAGCAGCGCCGCCTCCTGGGCGCCGGGGGACTGGCGGGTCAGCCGGATCTGGCGCTCCACCTCACCGTACATCTCGGGTCGGGTAAAGCGCTTGAGCTGGGTCAGCACCTTTTGCAGGTGCTGCTCCACCTCCCGGTCCGGATCCAGCTCCAGGCCGTCCAGGTTGGGCGCCAGCCGGGTGATATTGTCGCCTATCTCCCGGCCGAAGGCGTCGGCCAGGCTGTGGGCCGGATCGGTGGACACCAGCAGGCAGCGCTTGCCCCTGCTGGCGGCCAGCAGCGCCAGGGCGGACGACACCGTGGTCTTGCCCACGCCGCCTTTGCCGCCCACCAGCAGCACTCTTTTATCGGTTAATGGCATAGTGTTCTCCGGGAACTCCAGGCTGTTGCACGCGACTTGGCTGTTATGTCCAAGCAGGCAACGCCCATGGTATAAGGGAGGACAATGGGAGCCGCTCCGCCGACCGTGACATGCCAGGGATGGCATGTCCGAGCCCCCAGGGATGGGTTTATGGCGTGTCGGCGGAACGGCTCCCCTTGGCCGACGACCTCGACGTCGGCAGCTTGCTCCCTCAGCAACAGCGAAAATGATCGAGCGGGGAATGCTCCATCCCCATCCGCTTATGCCAGTCGTGAAAACGCTCCAGCAGCAGGGGCTGAAGCTCCAGGGTGTAATAGGAGGCCGGGTTCGGTACTCCCATCATTTCCGAAAACACCAGCAGCATGAAGAGATCGTCCTCCTCCCGCTTGGCCCGGGCGATGGCCGCCCGGTAGGGGGCGTTGTAGACCTCTTCCGCAAACCGGCTGGCCTGGGCGACCCAGGCCAGTATGCGCTTTACCTTCACCCCTCGTCCTCGACCCGTTCGGTCGCGCCCTGGCGCAGCCTGGCCAGGGTCGAGCCGCACTCCAGCGCCACCAGTATGGCCGCCACCAGCACCACCAGATCCAGGCCGAACAGGAACCAGTTGCCCTGATCGTAGAAGCCCTTGAGCTGGATCAGCAGCGCCAGCACCGTCATCACCAGCACGAACACCAGCGGCAGCAGGGTGTAGTACACCGGCCGCTTGAGCCGCGCCAGCATCACGGTGATCACCAGCAGGGTCAGGCCGGCCAGCAACTGGTTGGTGGTACCGAACAGGGGCCAGATCAGCAGGCCGCCGGAGCCGTCGCCGCCGGCGCCGAAGGCCAGCAGCAGGCAGGAGCCCACCGCCAGCAGGGTGGCCGGCGCCGCCTTCTGCATCCAGCCGAGGTTATAGATGCTGCCCCACTCCTGGAAGATGTAGCGCTGCAGCCGCAGGCCGGTGTCCATGGTGGTGCCGGCGAACAGCACCGCCATCACGGTGAGGATGGTCTGGGACAGCTCGATATTGAAGCCGAGGCCGTTGCTCAGGATATTGGCACCGCCCTGCACGAAGGCGGCCACCCCGCCCTTGCCGAAGGCGTCGTACACGCCCTGCCAGTCGGCCAGGGTGGCGAAGCCGGCGGTGGCGGCGATGATGGCGGCCAGCGCCAGGGAGCCCTCGCCGATGGCGCCGAAGTAACCCACGAAGCGCAGATCCGGCTCCTTGTTGAGCTGCTTGGAGGTGGTACCGGACGACACCAGACCGTGAAAACCGGAGATGGCGCCGCAGGCGATGGTGACGAACAACAGCGGGATCAGCGACGGCGTGCCTTCCGGCACATCGGTGTTGAAGGCCGGGGCCACCACCTCGGGGGCGGAGATGATGACGGCGCCGTAGAGCAGGGCCAGGCCCACGAACAGCTGCAGGCCGTTGATGTAGTCCCGGGGCTGCAGCAGCATCCATACCGGCAGCAACGAGGCGATGGCGGCATAGACGAACAGCAGGATGATCCACTGGGCCCTGTCGGTCAGGCCGAGGAACAGCTCCGGCAGCGCCAGGGGCATGGCAGGCCCGACCCAGATCAGGGCGTAGAGGGCGATCACCCCCACCACCGACACCGTGAGCAGGCCGATGATGCGACGGTAGATCAACTGGCCGATGATCAGCGCCACCACGATGGCGCCCCACACCGGGATCACCGCGGTCTGGAACTGGGTCAGCAGGCCGGCGATGACCACCGCGAACACGGCGTTCACCATCAGCAACACCAGAAAGATGACGATCATAAAGATGCTGCGGGCGCGGGCGCCCACCACGTCGCCGGTGAGGGCCCCCACCGACCTGGCCTTGTTGCGGTTACTGGCCCAGATGGCGCCGGCGTCGTGCACCCCGGCGAAGAAGATGGTGCCGAGCGTCACCCACAAGAAGGCCGGCACCCAGCCCCAGATCACCGCGATGGCCGGGCCGACAATGGGCGCGGCCCCGGCCACCGAGGTGAAGTGGTGGCCCCAGAGCACGAACTTGTTGGTGGGCACATAGTCCACCCCGTCCTCGAACTCGTGGGCCGGGGTGCGGAAAGCCGGATCCAGCCTGAAGATTTTTTCGGCAATAAACTTGGAATAGACGAAGTAGCCGAGCGCCATGGCGCCAAGCCCGGCCAGCATCAGGAATATTGCATTCATATCACCATTCTCCCGTCAGAATAATGCAATGTTATTGTTGTTATGGTTGCTCCAGGCCGGGCAGGAATGCCGGCCAGAGCCCTTAGCAAAGGCAAAAAGCCGGCCAAAATCAAGGAGTAATATCAAAAAGACGGGAAAGTGAACGCCGCCTCCCGACGAGAGAGGCCGCATTGAATGCTGCGCAATGGTTAAACAAAAGAAAAACCAACCACAAAAAACAAACAGCCCAGGCGAAAGCATCACAAGAGCCCCAGGCAAGCCGATATCACACCAAATTATCAGGCCGGAATCAGCAGCTCACGGAGCCGTTCGATACTCATCGGTTGGTGATACTTGAACCCCTGCAGGTAATCGCAGCCCTGCTCCTGCAGCCAGGCTTCCTGCTCCTGGTTTTCCACCCCCTCGGCCACCACTTCCAGCCCCAGGCCCCTGGCCAGGCCGAGGATCGAGAGGGTAATGGCGCAGTCGTCCACGTCCTGGGGCAGATCCCGGGTGAAGGAACGGTCGATTTTGAGCTTGGTGAAAGGCAGGTTCTTGAGCCGCAGCAGCGAGGAATAGCCGGTGCCGAAGTCGTCGATGGACAGCTTGATGCCCATGCGCACCAGCTCCTCCAGGGTCTGGCGCAAGGCCCTGGAATCCCCCTTGATGGCGTCTTCGATCACTTCCAGCTCCAGCTGTTCCCCCTTCACCTGGTAGCGATGGAGCATCCCCCAGACCTTGTCGGACAGTTGGGGATCCATGATGGCATCGGCCGACAGGTTGACCGCCACCGGCGGCAACGCCACCTCCAGCCGGCAGGACTCCCGGATATCCCGGCATACCCGCTCCAGCATCCACTGATCCAGGGCGGCGATCAGGCCCGCCTCGTAGGCCAGGGGCAAGAACTCCGCCGGCGACATAAAGCCCAGGGTCTCGTGATGCCAGCGGACCAGGGCTTCGGCCCCCACCAGGCGCTGGCCGTCGTTGGCCACTATCGGCTGGTAGAGCACGCTCAGCCCGTTGTTGGCGATGGCGTCCGCCAACTGGCTTTCCAGCAGGAAACGGGCCTTGGCCGAGGCGGAAATGTCCTGGTTGAAATACTGGGCCTGGCGCCGGCCGCTGGCCTTGGCGTGGTACATGGCGGATTCGCTGTGGCGGATCAGGGTGGAGATGTCGTCGCCGTCGTAGGGGAAGAAGGAGATGCCGATGCTCACACTCACCTGCACTTTCTGTTCGCCCACCATGATGGGATGGCCAATGGCTTCCAGAATGGCGTCCACCGCCCCGTGCATGGTGCCCACTTCCTTGGGAAAGCGGTAGATCATGGCGAACTCGTCGCCGCCCACCCGCGCCACCAGTTCCTTGCCCGGCAGCAGCATGCCCCGCAGCCGGGCCGCCACCTCGCTGACCACTTCGTTGCCCACGTGCAGCCCCATGCCGTTGTTGATGGCATTGAGCCGGTCGATGTCGATCCACAGCAGGGCGAAAGGCTCGGGCAGGGCCCTGCTGCTCTGCTCGATCAGCCGCTTGATATGGTTGCGCAGGGCGCGCTGGTTGAACAGGCCGGTAAAATCATCGTGGTGGGTCACGTAGTCGAGCTCTTTGCGACTGTTCAGCCAGGCTTCGTGGGAATTGATCAGGCTGACGCAGCCGGCGATGGCGGTCACGAAGGCGATGTCGGCCAGGGTCCAGCGGCGCCGCTGCCCGGCGGCCAGGGAGATCACGCCCCCGAGCCGGCAACCGTCGAAAATGGGCGCGTCCAGCAGGGAGGCGACGCCACCGCCATCGCCGTCACAGTGGCTCAGGGTGAGGGTGCGCGGATCCGAGGAGACGTCCTCGACACTGATGATTTCGGCGGCGGACAGGGCGGAGAAATAGTCGCCCAGTTGCTCCCGGCCCAGGTTGCGGGGGCTGTTGTCGAGCCCGCTTTCTCGGCGGTAGGACAAAACCCGGTTCAGGCTGTTGCCGCTGATGCAGGTGGTCCAGACGCTGACCTTGTCCACGCCGAGCAGCTCGCCGCAGAGGGCGCTCAGGGCCTCCAGCTTGCCACGCTTGTCCCGCCCGCTGAAATCCCGGCTATGCTGCAGCTGCATCAGCGCCTGGTGATAGCCGAAAAAGGTCTGAATTTGATCCACAGATAGTCCGTTAACTGTTTTTATCCCCGCCTATAATGGCAAAGCCATTCGGCACTGTCCACGCGCATTCCGTCCCGGCACAAAAACAGGACTCCCTCCGGCTATTTAATAACAGCTTGTTTTGTTTGATGTTGTGCCCCCGAAGCCCGCGGGCCCTATTCTTCGCGGAAAATGGTGATCTGGCTGAAGCCGAGCTTGCGGAAGTATTCCTCGCGGAATTCCTTCAATGTTTTTCTGTCGTTGCGGCTGACGTTGGCCAACTGGGTTTCCATGCGACGAAACTCGGCCAGATCCACCCCTTCGGCCGCGGCGATGGCGTCGTAGAGGCTGTGGTGCTTGTCGTTGGCGTAGCCGATTTCTTTCTGTTGCTTGCGGTAGTGGTAACGGATGCGAAATGCCATGGATGCGGTTCCCGGGGAAAAGGCCATTGTCGCCTCAATGGCGGCCCCGACTCAAGCCCGGACAGGGGACGGATTCCCATCCGCCCGCCATGGGCGCATAATGGGCGGGAATGAAACGAACCTATGCCGCCCTTTCCGCTGCCGGCACCGGCAGGCGAAACCTGTTGCTACTGCTGCTCTTGCTGGGCATGGCCCTGCTCGCCTACCTGCTGTACGGCACCGCCCGCCTGCAGGCCATGGCCCAGATCCGCGAGCAGGCCGACGCCAACCTCAACCGCTATATCCTGAGCCTGCAGCACCAGCTCGACCGCCACAAGGACCTGCCCCGGCTGCTGGCCAACCAGCAGCAGTTGATCGCCCTGCTGCAGGATCCGGACAACCCGCACAAAACCGACCAGGCCAACCGTTACCTGGCCTGGGTCAACGACACCATGGGCGCCACCGACAGTTACCTGATCGCCACCAACGGCATCACCCTGGCCGCCAGCAACTGGGATCAGCCCCGCCCCTTCACCGGCAACGACTACAGCTTCCGGCCCTATTTCCAGCAGGCGATGGAAGGGGGCCCCGGCCGCTATTTCGCCCTGGGCAATACCTCCCGGGTGCGGGGCTACTTCTTCTCCCACCCGGTGATGCAGGGCGAAGAGATCATCGGGGTCACCGTGGTCAAGGTGGACCTGGAAGACGTGGAAGAAGACTGGAGCGACCCGCTGCAGGACATACTGGTCATGGACGAGGACGGGGTCATCTTTATCTCCACCCGCGCCCACTGGCGTTTCCGCACCCTGGGCCAGTTGCCGGGATACGAGCATATCCTGGCCAGCCGCCAGTATGGCAACCACGAATTGCGCCAGTTGCAGGCGCTGGCGGCAGGCCGGCCACCGGCGCTGGCCGGCCTGCTGTCCGAGGCGGACGTCGCCCGCATCCGCGCCAGCCAGCGCTACGGCAGCGCGCCGTTGCTGCCCCTCGACATAGTACGGCGGGAGGCCACCGCCCAGGGTGACCTGCTGCTTACCCTGATCGACCAACCGCCCAGCTCCGATGGCCTGGATCCACAGCCGACCGGCCACTACCTGCTGGTCAGCCGGCTGCTGCCCGAGGCGGGCATGAGGGTGGCGGTGCTGGCCAGCCTGCGCCCGCTGGAGACCAGCGTTTTCCGTACCCTGGCGGTCGGGCTTACCTTCTACCTGGTGGTCGCCGCCCTGGCGCTGTTCCTGGTGGCCCGGCACCGCTTGAAGAAACGCTACGAGGCCGAACTGCAACGGGCCCACGAGGCCCTGGAACTGCGGGTCGAGCAGCGCACCCGCGAGCTGACCGAAGCCAACCGGCGGCTGCAGCAGGAGATGGAGCAACACCACCAGACCCAGAACCAGCTGATCCAGACCGCCAAGCTGGCGGTGCTGGGCCAGCTTTCCGCCGGCATCAACCACGAGCTGAGCCAGCCGCTCACCGCCATCCGCCACTATGCGGACAACGGCCGCAAGCTGCTGGAGCGGGGCAAGGCCGGGTCGGTGGCCACCAACCTGGAGGAAATCGCCGGCCTGGCCGGGCGCATGGCCACCATACTGCAGCCGCTGCGGGAATTCGCCCGCCAGAACGGCGATCTCGGGCAGAGCGTCAACCTGCAGCACCTGCGCCAGGGGGTCATGGTGATCATGGGTAGCCAGCTGGAGCAGCAGGGCGCCCGCATCGACTGGCCCGACGATCTCGGCGGAGTCTGGGTGCGCGGCGACATCGGCCGGCTGGAGCAGGTGCTGGTGAACCTGATCAGCAACGCCCTGCAGGCCATGGCCGGGCAGGCGGAACCCCGCATCGAGGTGGGCCTCTGCACCACCGACGAGGAGGTGCAGCTGACCCTGCGGGATCATGGCCCCGGCCTGGCGGAGCACGCCCTGGAGCACATCTTCGAGCCTTTCTATACCACCAAGTCCGCCGGCCTGGGGCTGGGGCTGTCCATCTCCCACCGCATCGTCCAGAGCCTGGACGGCCGGCTGGAGGCGCGCAACCACCCCGGTGGCGGCGCCCTCTTCACCCTGACCCTGAAACGGACCCGAGCGCACGAACAGGAGCCCCGATGAACAGCGATCACACCGTCATCCTGGTGGACGACGATCCCCATGTCCGGCTGTCCGCCGGCCAGACCCTGGAGCTGGAAGACTACCAGGTCGTCCCCCTGGCCAGTGCCGAACGGGCGCTGGCCCTGATCGACCAGGATTTTACCGGGGTGCTGGTCACCGACATCAACATGCCGGGCATGACCGGGCTCGAGCTGCTGCAGCAGGTCAAGGCGGTGGATGCGGACATTCCGGTGATCCTGATCACCGGCTTCGGCGACATCTCCATGGCGGTGGGCGCCATCCGCAACGGCGCCTACGACTTTATCGAAAAGCCCTTCTCCGCCGACCTGCTGCTGGACGTGGTGCACCGGGCCCTGGAAAAGCGCGCCCTGACCCTGGAGAACCGCCAGCTGCGCCAGGAGCTGCAGGCCCAGAGCGCGCCCGGCCCGCGCATCATCGGCAACACTCCCGCGGTCCAGCAACTGCGCCGGCTGGTGCAGGCGGTGGCGGAAACCCCGGCCGACGTGCTGCTGATGGGCGAAACCGGCACCGGCAAGGATTTGCTGGCCCGCTATATCCATGAACACAGCCCGCGCCGGGAGCGCAACTTCGTGGCCATCAACTGCGGCGGCATGCCCGAGACCCTGATCGAGTCCGAGCTGTTCGGCCATGAGAAGGGCGCCTTTACCGACGCCAAGGAAAGGCGTATCGGCAAGTTCGAGCACGCCCATGGCGGCACCCTCTTCCTCGACGAGATCGAAAGCATGCCCATGAGCCTGCAGGTCAAGCTGCTGCGGGTACTGGAAGAACGGGCCATAGAGCGGCTCGGCTCCAACAAGCTGATCCCCTTGGATCTGCGCATCATCGCCGCCACCAAGGCGGATCTCAAGGCCCAGGCGGAGGCCGGGGAATTCCGGGAGGATCTTTATTACCGGCTGAATGTGGTGCGCATCGACATCCCGCCCCTGCGCGCCCGGGCCCAGGACATCCCCATGCTGTTCCAGCACTTCGCCCTGCTCGCCTCCGCCCTGTACGAACGGGAGATACCGCCCCTGTCGGCGGAGCGGATCCACCGCCTGATGAGCCACGACTGGCCGGGCAACGTACGCGAGCTGCGTAACCTGGCGGAGCGCTACGTGCTGCTGGGCGAAGCCTGCACCTTCGACTTCGACGACAGGCCCATCCTCGACCAGGAGCCCACCGCCCTGGGGCTGGCGGCCCGGGTCGACCATTTCGAAAAAACCCTGATCCAGGCCGAACTGGCCCGCCATGGCGGCTCCATCAAGGACACCCTGGAGAGCCTGCAGCTGCCGCGCAAGACCCTGTACGACAAGATGAAGAAGCACGGCCTGGACAAGAACGACTACAAGGCCGATCAGGGCTGATCGGCCTTGCTTTTACCCATGGAACCGTTAAATATAAGCAATCACTAAAATAAAAAGAGGTGACCATGACGGACAAAATCTACCGGGTACAAACCGAAATGACTGCCGGCTGGAGGGTCAGCGCCCAGGTGGGCAACCACCAGATGGTGATAGACCAGGCCACCGCCGGCGACACCGGCCCCAACCCCCTCGATACCTTCCTGTTTTCCCTGGCCGGCTGCGTGTCCACCATCGCCAAGATGGTGGCCCGGGAGCAGGGCATCGCCTTCAGGGGCATCAAGGTAGCGGTGGAAGGGGTGCTCAACCCGGCGGCCCTGGCCGGCAAGCCCAGCGAGGATCCGGTGGGCTTCAAGCGCATCGACATCCGGGCCGACATCGACGCCGACCTGGACGACGAGCAAAAGCTTGCTTTCCTCGAGCTGGTCTGCCGGCGCTGCCCGGTGCACCATAACCTCTGTCATCCCTGCCTGATCGAGCACCGCCTCGGCTGATACCGACCCCATGGGTGGATTTCCACCCATGGATGTCCCCCCTTTCTTCCGGCGGGAACAACAATGCCAGCCGCCAGGATATATCCCCCCGAAACAATCCCATGCCGGCTTGCGCCTGCCCTCTCCCTGTACGCCAAGGCGTGATGTTTCGACCTGATGGCTTTCGCTGCTGGTGAGCCGGGCAATATTTTCCAGGCCTGAGTTTGCCCGGAGCGACCCCATGGGGGGAAAACCATCCACTGCTATTTGATAAATGGCGGATTCCCACCCATTTTCATTCTAAAAAAGAACAAAAGTTAATCACCCCCTCCTCTCTTGTAGTGAAAATGTAACGCCATAGCACCATTCCGGGGCAATTACATAAAGTTGGTCTCTTTTTTGCAAACCACATGTTAACAGCAACGCCAGCCTGATCACCTTCCGGTTACAGAAGGTGAACAGTGGCAGGGAAAGCCGACCGGTCCGCCAGGGCCGGAGCAAAAACAGAGGTAAACGATGTCAAACGCCGAACAACAGCTCGACAGCCTCAGCCCCGAAGAGCGCAAGAAGCTCAAGGAGCTGATGGAAAAAGACGCCAAGACCGAGCGCAAGCTGACCGGGCCCTGGGCCTGGCTGGTGGCCGGCCTGGCCGCGGCCATGGTCGCCATCTATTTCTACGGTGCCGGGGTGGCCGCCCTCAGCACCCAGTACCACCTGGGCGTGTATGTGTTGATCACCTTCGTCCTGGTGTTCCTGCTCTACCCCGCCGGCAGCCGCACCGCCCACGGTGGCCTGTCGCTGATCAGCGCGGCGCTGCTGTCGGTGCTGGTCAGTTGCTTCTTTATCTACGACTCGCCCACCGCCTTCTACCAGCAGATCACCCTGTTCCGGGAAACCTGGGAGTACGACGGCCTCGCCATGGCCATCTCCCAGGATCTGGACAAGCTGCACTACAGCCTGTGGCTGGTGCTGCCCTTCGCCGCCGTGCTGCTGCCGCTGGATCAGTGGCTGAACAAGCGTAACCACAACAGCCCCACCGCCAGCGATGTGATACTGGCGCTGATGGTGGCCGGCACCGTCATCTACTGGATCAGCCAGTTCGAGGCGCTCAACTACCGGGCCGGCGCCGAGAACGAGGTGGACATGCTGATCAGCATCGTCGGCCTGCTGCTGTCGCTCGAGATCTGCCGTCGGGTGCTGGGCTGGTCCATCACCCTGATCGGGGTGGGCATGATCGCCTTCGCCCTGTTCGGGCCCTACCTGCCGGAGCTGTTCGCCCACCGGGGCTTCCGCTTCGAGCGCCTGGCCACCGCCCTGTTCCTCACCACCAACGGGGTGTTCGGGGTCATGGCCAGCGTACTGGCCACCTACGTGATCCTGTTCATCTTCTTCGGCTCCTTCCTGCAGAAGTCCGGCGCCGGCAAGTTCTTTATCGACCTGCCCCTGGCCCTGGCCGGCCGCTCCACCGGCGGCCCGGCCAAGGTGGCGGTGATCTCCTCCGCCCTGTTCGGCTCGGTGTCCGGCTCCGCCATCGCCAACACCGTGTCCTCCGGCGCCTTCACCATCCCCATGATGAAGCGGGCCGGCTTCAAGCCCCACGTGGCCGGCGCCATCGAGCCCGCCGCCTCCATCGGCGGCATGTTCCTGCCCCCCATCATGGGCGCGGGCGGCTTCCTGATGGCCGAACTCACCGGCACCCCCTACTCCACCATCATGATCCTGTCCATCGGGCCCGCCATCCTCTACTTCCTGGCGGTGTACTGCATGGTGCACTTCGAGGCCAAGAAACACGGCCTGGTGGGCATCCAGGGCGAGGAGATCCCGCACTGGAAAACGGTGTTCAAGGCCGGCTGGTACTACGCCCTGCCCCTGGTGATCATCACGGTGCTGCTGCTGAGCGGCCGCTCCGCCGGCAACTCCGCCTTCTGGGCCACCCTGTCCTGCATCGCGGTAAGCTGGGTCAACAAGGAAACCCGCATGGGGCCGAGGGAGATCTGGGAAGCCATCCAGGTGGGCGCGCGCAACACCCTGATTGTGGGCGCCACCATCGGCGTGATCGGCGTCATCGTCGGCACCATCTCGCTCACCGGCATGGGCCTCAAGTTCTCCGACCTCATCATCTCCATGGCCGGCGACAGCCTGTTCCTGGCCCTGGTGCTGGTGGCCATCGCCTCCCTGGTGCTGGGCATGGGCGTGCCGGTGACCGCCGCCTACCTGATCGTGGCCGTGCTGGCGGTTCCCGCCCTGGGCGAGTTCGGCGTGGCCGCCATCGCCGCCCACATGATCGTCTACTGGCTGTCCCAGGACTCCAACATCACCCCGCCGGTATGCGTGGCCGCCTACGCGGGCGCCGCCATCGCCGGTTCGGATCCCTGGAAGACCGGCTGGACCTCGTTCAAGTTCGCCAAGATGCTGTACGTGATGCCGCTGCTGTTCGCCTACGTGCCGGCCATACTGCTCGACGGCACCATCATGGAGATCATCGTGGCCTTCGTCTCCGCCACCCTGGGCACCATCGCCTTCGGCGCCTTCTCCATGGGCTACCTGCGCCGCAGGACCAGGCTGCATGAATGGCTGCTGCTGGGCGTGGGCACCCTGCTGCTGTACTGGCCCACCCTGTGGTCCGACGCCGTCGGCCTGGCCGTTATCGCCCTGGTGTGGTGGCTGCAGCGGGAAGGCAGCACCGCCCCGGCGGTCAAGATCAACCACTCCAATGCCAGTTGAGGAGACCAGCATGGCCCAGATTAACCTGATCGTATATGCCACCGACTTCTCCGCAGGCTCGGCCCACGCCGCCGAGCTGGCCAGGCAACTGACCGGACTGCACGGTGCCCGCCTGCACCTGCTGCACGTGATCACCGAGCTGCACGACCGGCACTGGCGCGGCATTCCCGTCGGCCTGATGGAGGAGTTTGCCCGGGAGGTCAAGACCCAGGCGGTGGCCGACATGCATGACTTTGCCCAGCGCTTCTTCGGCGATTTCGAGGGCGAACTGACCACGGACGTGGTGATGGGCCCGGCCGCCGAGGAGATCCTGGTCCAGGCTTCGGCCCTCGGTGCCGACCTTATCGTGATGGGCACCCATGGCCGCAGCGGGGTGGAGCAGCTGCTGGTCGGTTCCACCACCGAGCGGCTGATCCGCAAGTCCATGATCCCTGTATTAACCGTACCCGAGCGCGGCTGAGAGGCCCGCTCCCCCTTCTCGAAGGAAGACCCCGAGAAACCATAACAAAGAGGAAACAACCATGATGTTGAAGCAACTGTTCAAACCCTCCAAGGCGCTGGCCTCCCTGACCATCGCCGCCGTGGCGGCCTTCGGCCTGAGCGCCACCGCCCAGGCCCAGACCGAACGCCTGGCGTTCTCCGGCGGCCCCGACGGCGGCACCTTCCAGTACTTTTCCAACGGCATCGCCACCCGGCTGTCGCGCACCATGGAAGGGGTGGAGGTGTCCAACATGGCGTCCGCCGGTTCGGTGGAAAACCTGCGTCGGGTCAACTCCCGTGACGCCGACTTCGGCATCGTCTATTCCGGCGACATGTACCTGGGCCTGCAGGGCAAGCTGACCAACGACACCCGCCAGTACCGCAACGCCCAGGCCATCTCCTACCTGTACGGCGCCCCGGCCCACCTGATCGTGCTGGACGGCTCCGGCATCACCGACGTGGCCCAACTGGCCGGCAAGAACGTGGCCGTGGGCCCGGCCGGCTCCGGCGCCGCCGCCTCCGCCCAGCGCTTCTTCGAGGGCGTGGGCCTGTGGGACAAGATCACGCCCCAGTACATCGGTTACAACCAGGGCGCCTCCGCCCTGGGGGATCGCCAGATCGACGCCCTCTGGGTATTCGCCGGCTTCCCCAACGCCTCGGTGATCCAGGCCGCCTCCAGCAACAAGGTACGGCTGCTGCAGGTGAACGAGGCCGCCGAGAAGGGCACCCTGTTCAACGATCACCCCTACTACGCCACCGTGACCATTCCCGCCGGTACCTACCCGGGCGTGGACTACGACGTGGTCACCATCCAGGACTCCGCCCTCTGGGTGGCCGGCCGTCACCTGTCCGAAGACAAGGTGTACGACAGCCTGAAGGAGATCTACTCCGAAGATGGCCTCAAGTTCATGCACTCCGTGACCCAGGCCGCCGAGGCCATGACGGTGGAAGACGGTATCCTGGGCATCGTGACCCCGCTGCACGAGGGCGCCAAGAAGTTCTGGACCGAGCAGGGCAAGACCCTGAGCAGCACCCAGCAATAATCCTTTTCAGGCTCCGTTAGCCTTTTCCGCCCCGCCGCAAGGCGGGGTTTTTTATGGTGACGTGAGCAAGCTCCCGCTTTGCCCTCCCCGCTATTGGTCCGACCATCGCCCAGACGCTATAACAATCATTCAACATCGAACAATCATTTTTCCAGGGAAAGGTGGGCTGTGCACTCATTCAGGCTTGGCATCGGTGGACGACTGCTGCTGGCGTTTCTGCTGCTGGCGGCCATCACCCTGCTGGCGGCGGGGCTCTCCTGGCGCAGCAGCGGTGAGCTGGAGACCCGGCTGCAACAGCTGCGGGAAACCAGCATAGGGGTGCTCTATGCCGCCTCCCGCCTCAACGATCAGAGCCGGCAGGTGGTGGCCATGGTGCCGCAACTGGTCAGCGCCGAGTCCCGCGCCGAACGGGAGCGGGCCCGCCAGGGGCTGGATCAGGCGCTGAACGGCATGGAGGACTGGATGCGCCACCTGCCGGACTACAACCGCTACTTTATCGAGATCACCGATCAGATCCGCAACAGCGTCGAACTGCTCGACACCACGGTCGTCCGCCGTGAACAGCTCGCTTGGGAAAGCCAGCAACAACGCCAGCTGATCCATCCGCTCTATCGCCGGCTCAACGACAGCCTGCTCGCCCGCCAGGCGGCCTCGCCCTCGCCGGAGCGGGCCACCATGCTACAGATCATCAACTATCTCGCCGCCCTGGCGGAAAAGGTCGCCAACGACACCAGCTTCAACGAGCTGGACTATACCTTCCTGCGGCTGGAGCAGATGGCCGGCGAACTCGACGGCCTGGATCGGGCTCTGCCCGACGACGAACGCCGGTCCCTGGCCCTGCTGCTGACCCTGGTGTCCCGGGATGGACCGCTGTTCCGGCTGAAAAACGAAGAGCTGGATCTGCGCTACCAGGAGCAGTTCCTGGTGGCCAACAGCCAGCGCCACGTGCGCCAGCTCGCCACCCAGATAGCCCACTACAGCGAGGCCGCCAACCATCAGGTCGATGCCGACATCGCCCAGTCGGCCCATACCCTGGCCCGCACCAGCCATGCCACCCTGCTGCTGTCCCTGCTCAGCCTGCTGCTGGTGGCCGGCATCTCCTGGCTCTATGTCAGCCGCAACGTGCTGGCGCGCATCGTCCGGTTGCAGCGCGACATGAGGGCCATTGCCAGCGGCCGGCTGGACACGCCCGTCAGCATCCGGGGCCGGGATGAAGTGGCCGACATGGCCAGGGATCTGCGCCACTTCCAGCAGACCGCCCTGCGGGCGGAGCGGGCCCGCCACCGCCTGGCCCGGGAAATCGAGGACCGGCTCCATGCCGAGCGCCAGCTGCGCCTGACCCAGGAAGAGCTGATCCAGGCCGGCAAGCTCGCCGCCCTGGGCCAGCTCAGCGTGGCCATCACCCACGAGATCAACCAGCCGCTCAACGCCATGAGCACCCAGTTGCATTCGGTGGGCCGCTACCTGGCCCGCAATGAAGCGGACAAGGCCGAGCAGGGCCTCGGCAAGCTGCGCCAGTTGCTGGACAAGGCCGGCACCATCACCCGCCACCTGCGCAGCTTCGCCCGCAAGGCCGACAGCCGGCTGTCGCCGGTGGCCCTGGGGGCGGTGGTGGAAGCGGCGGTCGAACTGCTGCAGCCCAGATGGCGCGGGGTGACCCTGAGCATCGCGGGGGATGCCGACACCCTGGTGCAGGCCGAGGCCATCCGCCTGGAGCAGGTGCTGGTCAACCTGCTCGGCAACGCCCTCGACGCGCTGGAGGAGCGGCCGTCTCCCGAGGTGCGCATCCACTGGCGGCAGTACCGGGATCAGGTGCAGCTCTGCCTGGAGGACAACGGCTGCGGCATTCCTCCCGAACGGCTGGAGCAGATCTTCGACCCCTACTACACCACCAAGGCCCCGAGCAAGGGCCTGGGGCTGGGCCTGGCCATCAGCTACAACATCATGCAGGACCTGGGCGGCCAGATCCGCCTGAGCTCCACTCCCGGCCGGGGCACCACCTTCAACCTGCGTTTCAACAGGGCATAACATGGAAATACTGCTGATCGACGACGAAGCCATGGTCAGGGACAGCCTGACCGAAATGCTGGAACTCGAGGGCTTCCGGGTGCGGGCCTTCGCCGATCCCCGCCGGGCCCTGGCCGAGCTGAGCCCGGGGCGCGAGGCGGTGCTGCTCACCGACGTGCGCATGCCGGGGCTGGACGGCCTCGAGCTGCTGCAACGGGTGCAGGCCAGGGACAGGGAACTGCCGGTGATCCTGATGAGCGGCCACGGCGACATTCCCATGGCGATCCAGGCGATGAAGGAGGGCGCCTACGACTTCCTGGAAAAACCCCTGCAGCCCGAGGCGCTGCTAGAACGGTTGCACAGCGCCATGGCACAGCGCCGCCTGAGCCTGCAGCCGCAGTCGCAGCCCGAAGGCGAGGATCCCCTGGCCCGCACCCTGCTCGGCCAGTCGGCCCCCATGCAGCGGCTGCGGGAGCAGCTCCGGGTGCTGGCCGCCGCCCAGGTGGACACCCTGATCTACGGCGAGACCGGTACCGGCAAGGACGTGTCGGCCCGTGCCCTGCACGACGCCGGCCCGCGGCGGGACAAGCGCTTCGTGGCCATCAACTGCGGCGCCATGCCCGAACACCTGCTGGAGAGCGAGCTGTTCGGCCATGAGGCCGGCGCCTTCACCGGCGCCCAGCGCCGCCACATCGGCAAAATTGAGGTGGCCCACGGCGGCACCCTGTTCCTGGACGAGATCGAGAGCATGCCCCTGGCGGCGCAGATCCGCCTGCTGCGGGTGCTGCAGGAACGGACCATAGAGCGGGTCGGCGGCACCGACCCCATACCGGTGCGGATCACGGTGATCGCCGCCAGCAAGGCGGATCTGGCCGAACTCAGCGAGCAGGGCCGCTTTCGCGCCGACCTCTACTACCGGCTCAACGTGGCCTGCCTGCACCTGCCGCCGCTGCGCGAACGCAAGGAGGATCTGGCCGAGCTGTTCCGCTTCCACGCCCGGCAGGCGGCGGACAGATACCAGCGCCCCCTGCCCGGCCTCAGGCCCAGCCAGCTCGCCCGCCTGGAGCAACACGATTGGCCCGGCAACGTGCGCGAGCTGCGCAACGTGGCCGAGCGCTTCGTGCTGGGGGTGGCCGGCGAAGGGCTGAACCTGGACCAGCCCGAACCGACCGCCGACGGCGACGGCGACGCCGACTTCGAACAGCAGCTCGAAGGCTACGAACGGAGGCTTATCATGGACAGCCTGCGCCGCCACCAGGGCCAGATCAACAAGGCCGCCGAGCACCTCAACCTGACCCGCAAGACCCTCTACCGCAAAATGAAGAAGTACCAGCTGGACAAATGGGACTACCGCGGCTGAGCCCCCCGGGCTTTGGGACAACCCTGTCCCAAAGTCCTCTTCGCCTGTCATCACGATTTCATAACAACATGAAATATAAAAAGAAAAAATCGTGGCATCGATTTTGCCATAGGGAGTTGGCCCAAACGGGCATTCACCCTATGGACTTTTCAACGATGAAGGACTGACATCATGACCAAACCCCTGCTGAGCGGCCTGCTGGCCACCACCCTGCTGTGCTCCCCCTGGCTGCAGGCCGAACAGATAGTCGTGGCCCACCGGGGTGCCTCCGGCTACCTGCCGGAACACACCCTGGCGGCCAAGGCCCTGGCCTACGCCATGAAGCCCCATTACCTGGAGCAGGACCTGGTGATGACCAAGGATGATCGCCTGGTGGTACTGCACGATCACTACCTGGACCGGGTCAGCGACGTGGCCGAACGCTTCCCCGGCCGCGCCCGGGAAGACGGCCGCTACTACGCCATCGACTTCACCCTGGACGAGATCCGCCAGTTGCGGGCCACCGAAGTGTTCAACCAGGACGAAGCCGGCAAACAGAGCGCCGTCTATCCCGGGCGTTTCCCCCTGTGGCAGTCCAGCTTTCGCATTCCCACCTTCGAGGAGGAAATCGAGCTGATCCAGGGCCTGAACAAGAGCCTGGGCTACGACATCGGCATCTACCCGGAGATCAAGGCGCCCTGGCTGCACCACCAGCACGGCAAGGACATTGCCCGCGCCACCCTGGAGGTGCTCAAGCGCTACGGCTACACCGGGCGGGACAGCAAGGTCTACCTGCAGACCTTCGACTACAACGAGCTCAAGCGCATCAAGGAGCAGTTGCTGCCGGAATACGGCATGGACATCAAGCTGGTGATGCTGCTGGCCCATACCGACTGGGGCGAAACCTTCGAGCAGGATGCCCAGGGCCAGTGGATCCCCTATGACTACGACTGGATGTTCGAGCCCGACGCCATGGCCACCCTGGCCCGGCACGCGGACGGCGTCGGCCCCTGGATGCCGATGGTGGTGGCCGACGGCTCCACCCCCGGCAACATCGAGCTGACCGGCCTGGCGGCCCGGGCCCAGGCCGCCGGCCTGGAGGTGCACCCCTACACCCTGCGCCTGGACGAAGGCCGGCTGCCCGCCTACGCCGAAAACTTCGAGCAGTTGCTCGACGTCTTCTACAACCAGGCCAGGGTGGACGGGGTCTTTACCGACTTCCCCGACAGGGCCGTCGCCTTTTTGGAACGGCAGGCGGAGTAAGACACCAACCCAGAGCGCCATGTAGTTTAAAAATCAGGCAGGGATGATTCTTGGGGCGCGGGCGGCCCGCCCGCATGAAGATGGCGCCGAGGTGGGCGAAGGCACAGCCCAGCCCGCAATGCCTGTTCTGCCTCGAGCCTCTTTGAACCTGTGGTGTGGCGGGCCAGCCCGGGGGTTCCCGCTGCGCGGGAAAGCAGGCGGGCCGCCTGCGCTCCACCAGTCAGGTGCCAATCTGCAAACGTCGTTTGCCACCGACGAGAGTCGCAGGGATAAGCGGTCAGTCCACAAGGGACAACCCTGTCCCTTTTTAACAAAACCGGCGGGACAGGACTGTCCCAAAGCCGGTTATCAAACCAGACGAAAAAAGTTAACACATTGAAAATAAAAGATTAAAAATATTGGCACCCATATTGCCATAGGGAAAGGGCAACACCGGGCACCGCCCATACGGAATAATCGACAAGATAAGGACGAAAACCATGACCAAAAACCTGATCACCGGCCTGCTGGCCTCCGCCCTGCTCGGCTTCGGCGTCGCCGCCCAGGCCCAGGACTGCCCCCGCGGCGTGCTCGACGACATGTACTGCGACAGCAACGGCGACATGGTGGCCGACACCCCCGCCGATCCCAAGCAGTGGAAGGATCCGGGCACCCTGGTGTTCACCTATACCCCGGTGGAAGATCCCGCCGTCTACCGCGACGCCTTCGCCGACTTCCAGAACTATCTGGCGGAAAAAACCGGCAAGAAGGTGATCTACTACTCGGTACACTCCAACTCGGCCCAGGTCGAGGCCATGCGCTCCGGCCGGCTGCATATCGCCGGCTTCTCCACCGGCCCCACCGGCTACGCGGTCAACCTGGCCGGCTATGTGCCCATCGCCGTCAAAGGCACCGAAGAGGCCTTCCAGGGCTACAACCTGATCATGCTGGTGCGCGCCGACAGCGACATCCAGACCATGGAGGACGTGAAGGGCAAGACGGTGGCCCACACCGCCGTGTCCTCCAACTCCGGCAACCTGGCGCCCCGTGCCCTGTTTCCGCTGATCGGCCTGACCCCGGACGAAGACTACAAGGTGGTCTATTCCGGCAAGCACGACCAGTCGGTGATGGGCGTGCTGTCCGGCGACTACGACGCCGCTCCCGTGGCCTCCGATGTCTACGACCGCATGGTCGAGGCCGGCCGGGTCAAGGGCGAGGACTTCCGCACCATCTACACCAGCGCCCGTTTCCCCACCTCCTCCTTCGGCTATGCCCACGACCTGCACCCGGATCTGGTGGCCAGGATCAAGGACGCCTTCGACAGCTATCGCTTCCCGGCAGAAATGCAGGAGACCTTCGGCGGTGCCGATCGCTTCTACCCCATCACCTACAAGGAAGACTGGCAGATCATCCGCGACATCGCCCACGCCACCGGCACCGCCTACACCAAGAACGGCCTGCAGCAACTGGCGGAGAAGGAAGCCGCCGACGCCGCCAAGCAACGGGCCGAAGCCCTGGCGCAACAGGCCCAACAGTAAAGACCCGGGGCCTGTTTACGCTCTGCAGCATTCGGCCAAAGGGTGCTGCTTGGAACTCTAGTGTCGCCTGCTGGCTACATCAACAGACGACGTCGGGGTTGAAAGAGGCGACAGGGATTGCCTCCGCCAACCGTCACATGCCAGGGACGGCATGTGCCGAGCGTCACAGGGATGTGCTTGCAGCGTGTCGGTGGAGGTAGCCCTGTTGCCTTTCCTCTGGCCACAACCGACAAGCCCCGTGGAGATCGTAAACGACCTCAGGAATGACAGCCTGTGACCGGACGCCTTTTCGTACAGAGGCGCCCCCTTTTTCCGATTAACCGCAAGGAAGAACGAGATGACCAGCTCCTATCTGCAGATCAAGCAGCTCAGCCACGCCTACACCCCGGGCAAGCCGATACTGCGCCAGATCGACATCGACATCACCGAACCCGGCATCATCGCCATCATAGGCCCTTCCGGCACCGGCAAGAGCACCCTGCTGCGCTGCATCAACCGGCTGATCACCCCCAGCCAGGGTCAGATCCTGTTCCGGCAGGCGGATCTGGCGGCGGCCAGGGGCAAGGAGCTGCGCCGGCTGCGCCGCCACATCGGCATGGTGTTCCAGGAATACAACCTGGTGGAGCGGCTGACGGTGCTGGAAAACGTGCTCACCGGCCGGCTCGGCTACATGAGCGCCTGGCAGGCCTGGCGACGCAACTTCGCCCGGGAGGATCTGGATCGGGCCTTCGAGCTGCTGGAAAAAGTGGGCCTGGCCGACTTCGCCATGCAGCGGGCCGACAGCCTGTCCGGCGGCCAGCGCCAGCGGGTGGGCATCGCCCGCGCCCTGATGCAGCAGCCCTATATCCTGCTGGCGGACGAGCCCACCTCGTCGCTCGATCCCAAGACGGCGGTGGAGATCATGGAACTGATGGACACCCTGGCCGCCAGCCAGGGCATCCCCACCCTGGTCAATATCCACGACGTCAAGCTGGCCCAGCGCTTTGCCCGGCGCATGATCGGCATGAGCGGCGGCCAGGTGGTATACGACGGCGATCCCGCCGGCATCACCGACGCCCACCTCAAGCAGATCTACGGAGGTGAATCATGGCTGGTGTAACCCGCTCCAACCCCTTCCGCCAGAGCCCGGCGGCCCGCCTGGGCTGGCTGGTCCTGGCCGCCTATGTGGTGTACGGCTTCGGCGCCATGGATCTCAACTGGGCCCGCTTCGTCGACGGCCTGGGCCACGGCGCCCGCCTGCTGGATCGCATGTTCCCGCCCAACTTCGATCGCTGGGAGATCCTGCTGCACGACCTGATCGAAAGCCTGCAGATCGCGGTGATCGCCAGCGTGGCCGGCATTTTCATTTCCCTGTTCGTGGGCCTGCTCGCCGCCCGCAACCTGATGCCCACCCTGGTCACCTCGCCGGCGCGGGTGCTGATCGCCGTGTGCCGCACCTTCCACCCGGTGATCATCGCCATCCTCTTCGTCAAGGCGGTGGGCTTCGGCGCCCTGGCCGGCATCCTCACCCTGGTGGTGGCCTCGGTGGGCTTTATCGCCAAGCTGTTCGCCGAGGCCATCGAGGAGATCTCGCTCAAGCAGGTAGAGGCCATCCGCGCCACCGGCGCCGGCTTTGTCAGCGTCATCCTGTTCGCGGTGCTGCCCCAGGTGTTCTCCCGCTTTATCGGCTTTTCCACCTACCAGCTCGACTCCAACCTGCGCAACTCCACCATGGTCGGCCTGGTCGGCGCCGGCGGACTGGGCGGCACCCTGTTCGCCGCCTTCCAGCGTTTCGACTACGACTTCGTCACCGCCATCCTGATCACCATCATCGCCCTGATCCTGGTGGGCGAGGCCCTGTCCAACGCGGTACGGAGAGTTTTCCAATGAGCAGTCACACCCAGTCGATGGAGCAAGCGCCCATGTCCCAGCCCCAACGCCAATGGCAGCGCTTCACCCCGCTGCAACGCCTGAGCCGCTACCTGGTCTACCTGGTGATCGTCGCCGCCTTCGTGATCTCGGTGCGCACCGTGGAGGTGATCCCCGAGTTCCTGTTCGACGCCCCCCAGCAAATGGCGGACATGTTCGCCCGCATGTGGCCGCTGGAATGGGCCTCCTACCCGACCACCATCCACGGCGCCCTGATGGAAACCCTGCACATCGCCACCCTGGGCACCCTGCTGTGCCTGCTGCTGGCGGTGCCCCTGGCGCTGCTCAACGCCGGCAACGTGGTGGCCTCGCCCTGGCTGAACTGGCTGGCCCGCTTCTTCCTGGTCTCTTCCCGCTCGGTCAACTCCCTGGTGTGGGCCCTGCTGTTCGTGGCGGTGTTCGGCCCCGGGGTGATCGCCGGGGCGCTGGCGGTGGCGCTGCGCTCGGTGGGCTTCGTAGGCAAGCTGCTGGCCGAGGCCATCGAGGAGATCAACATGGGCTCCATCGAGGCGCTGCGCGCCACCGGCGCCTCCACCGCCAGCGTGCTGATCAAGGGGTACTGGCCCCAGGTGATGCCGGCCTTCTTCAGCATAGTGCTGTTCCGCTGGGACATTAACGTGCGCGAGTCGGCGGTGCTGGGGCTGGTGGGCGCCGGCGGCATCGGCGTGGTGCTGAGCGACGCCATGAACCTGTTCATGTGGGAACGGGTGGCAACGGTACTGATGAGCATACTGGTGGTGGTGCTGCTGGCCGAGTGGCTGGTGGTGCAGGTGCGCAAGAGGTTGCTGTAATGACCCTGAACAATCGTTATCTGGTGCTGCGCCATGGCCACAGCCTGGCCAACCAGGCCCACCTCATCATCAGCCATCCCAGGCAGGGCGAGGCCGGCTACGGCCTCTCCCCCCAGGGTCGGCAACAGGTGGCCTGCACCCTGGCGAACTGGCCCTGTCCCCGGCCGGATCGCATCGTCAGCTCGCCGTTCCGGCGGGCCCGGGATACCGCCGAGCTGGCCGCCGCCCGCTTCCTCTGCCCCCTGAACGAGGACATCGCCCTGCGCGAGCGCTTCTTCGGCGAGCTGGACGGCGGCCCGGACCTGCGCTACCCGGACGTATGGCAGCAGGACGAGCTGAACCCGGATCACCATTACGCCGGGGTCGAAAGCCTGAACCAGGTGGCCGAACGCGGCTGGCGGCTGATCGAACAGCTGGAGCAACGGCACCGGGACCAGACCCTGCTGCTGGTGAGCCACGGCGATACCCTGCAAATCCTGCTGGCCCTGGCCCTGGGGCTGCCCCTCGGCCGCCACCGGGAGCTCAAGCCCCTGGCCACCGCCGAGGTGCGGGAGCTGAGCCTGGCTCCGCAGGCCGTCCTGCCCTGAGGACCTGGCCCTCCGAAAGAGGGCGTGCCGGGCGGCTATACTGTAGGCAGTTGCCACCCGAACGCGGACCTGCCCATGTCGACCTTTTCCGCCGAGCACGACGCCATTCTCGACGCCGCCCTCCACCTCGCCCTGCACAGCTCCTGGGAAGCCTTCAGCCTGCAGGAGCTGGCCGACGCCAGGGAACTGAGCCTGGCCGAGATCGCCCGCCATTTCCGCTCCAAGGACGACATGGCCGAGGCCCTGTTCGACCGGGCCGACGCCGCCATGCTGGGCCTGCCCCCGGAAGAGGACGAAGCCCTGGCGGAGCGGCTGCTGATCCGCATCATGGCCTGGCTGGACTACCTGGCGCCCTACAAGCCGCTGGTGCGGGACATGCTGGCCTACAAGCTGGAACCGGGCCACTTCCACCTGCAGGCCCACGGCATCACCCGGATCAGCCGCACCGTACAGTGGTTTATCGAGGCCGCCCGGTGGCGGCCGACCGGCCTCGGCCGCATCCTGGGGGAGCTCACCCTCACCTCCATCTACCTCACCGCCGTCGCCAGCTTCCTGGTGGACGGCAGCGACAACCTCAACACCACCCGCACCCTGCTGCGCGGCCTGCTGGAGCGGGCCACCCGGCGCTGCCCCCGGTGCTGAGCGGCCATGGACGGCCTGAGCCACGCCCTGCTCGGCGCCACCCTGGCGCAACTGCCCTCACCGCGCCGCTGCCCCCTGGGCCGCAACCAACGGCTGTGGCTGGGCGCCCTGGGCGGCCTCTTCCCCGACATCGACTACGCCCTCTTCCCCTGGTCGCCGCTGGAATTCCTCGCCTACTGGCACCAGGGGCCGACCCATTCCCTGCTGCTGGCGCCGCTCTGGGCCGGCCTGCTGGCCCTGGTGCTGCGGCTGCACCCGGCCCTGCGCGCCCAGGGCCGCTGGTTGTTCCTGCTCCTCCTTGTCGGCATCCTGTCCCACGACCTGCTCGACGCCCTCACCGGCTACGGCACCCAGCTGTTCTATCCCCTGAGCCGGGCCCGCTTCAGCGCCGATCTGCTGTTCGTGATCGACGCCTACTTCACCCTGCTGCTGGGCCTCTGCCTGGCGGTGCTGTACCGGCGGCCGGGGCGACGGCTCGTCCTGCTGCCGCCGCTCCTCTACCTGGGCCTGCTGCTCGGGCTCAAGCAACTGGCCCTGTACCAGGGCGGCGCTGCCGTGGCCATTCCCCAGCCCTTTTCGCCGCTGCATTGGCAGGTGATCGACCCCCACCGCCAGCAGTCGCTCTACCTGCGGCTGGCGCCGGATCCCGTCGCCGCCCGGGTCTCCTCCTGGCTCGGCTACCCCGGCTGGCGGCAGGGCTACCAGACCGGAGCCGGGGCCCGTTGGCAGCCCTATGGCCCGAGCAGCGCCGATCCGGACTGGCAAACGGAGGTGGATCAGGCCTGGCGGCACCCGGCGTTGCGGCCCTTTCGCGACTTCGCCCGCTATCCCTACCTGTACCGGGTGGAGCAGCGTGAGGACGAGCGCTGTGTCTGGTTCAGCGATCTGCGCTACGACTGGCCCGCCCTGCCGGCCAGCTTTCGCTACGGCCTGTGCCACCGGGCCGACGGCGACTGGCGGCTGTACCGGATGCGCTACCTGAGCGAGTGGCGCCAGCGGCTGTAGGCGTTGCGGGTCAGAAGCTGGCGGTGGTGATCCTCCCCCGGCCTCTTCCCGGGGAAGGCGGCCTCCGCCCCCATGGACAAAGGGGCCGGTTTGGGACTAGATTTTAACGGTCAAGCAGATCCGCGACGCCCAGGGAAGGAGCCCGCCCGCCGCCAAGGCACGGCAGGAGCGTCCTTTTTCAACACGGGAACATCATATGCACACCTTACGCCTGGCGCCCCTGGCGCTGCTGTTTGCCTTTACCCTGGCCGGCTGCTCGGAAGAGCAGGCCGCCAACGAGCAGGCCGGCACGGCCACCCTCTCCGGCAACCTCGTCTATCTGCCGCGCATCGCCCTGCCGGAGGACGCCCGGGCCAGCGTGCGCCTGGAAGACGTCAGCCTGGCCGACGCCCCCGCCGAGACCCTGGCGGAACAGAACTTCGCCACCGAAGGCCGGCAGGTACCGCTGCCCTTCAGCCTGGAATACGATACCGCCGCCATCGAGCCCAGCCACCGCTACGCGGTGCGCGGCGAGATCCGCGATGCCGCCGGCACCCTGCTGTGGACCACCACCGAACACCACGGCGTGCTGACCCAGGGCCAGCCCGGCGACGACATCGAGATCCGCCTGGAGCAGGTCGAGTCGGCGCCGGCCGGCCCCTCCACCCTGGTGTACCGCTGCACCCCGCAAGACGGCGAGCCCTTCGAGTTCGTGGTCCAGTATCATGATGGCCGGCTCGGCCTCTGGCTGCCGGACAGCTTCGAGCTACCCTACCAGGAACTGCCCCAGGTGATCTCCGCCAGCGGCGCCCGCTTCGAGAACGAGCAGGCCCAGGTCTGGAGCAAGGGCGATACCGCCCTGCTGGAAGTGGCCGGCCAGGACTACGGCGAATGCGTGGAAGACAGGGCCGCGGGCCTGCGGGAAGACGCCCGCCTGCGCGGCGTGACCCTGAGGGCCACCGGCAACGAACCCGGCTGGGTGCTGGAGGTGACCGCCGGCCAGCAGATCCGCTTCAACTACAACTACGGCGCCAACGAGCTGCTGCTGCCGACGCCCGAAGCCCTGCCGGACGACGCCGGCTACCGGGCGGCCAGCGCCGACCACCGGCTCGAGGTCAGCGTCAGCCAGGAACGCTGCCAGGACGACATGAGCGGCGAGGAATTCCCCTACCGGGTGCTGGTCACCCTCGACGACCAGCAGTTCCGCGGCTGCGGCACCCGGCTGGACTGAGCCCCCCGCCCGGGCCGCCCCGGCCCGGGCAAGCTGCTTCAAAATGAGTTAACATACTGTCATCACTCGCCTTTCTGGTAACCCCGTGATCACCGTTGAGCGCAAAGACGGCTTTTCCCTGAAGATTTCCCGCATCCTGCGGGAGGCCACCGAGCACCGGCTGGATCTCTACCTGTTCATTCCCGGCGAGCTGGGGCTCAACAGCCATGTGGTGCCGGAGGAGGAGTTCTACCATAGCGCCATCCACGTCAAGCGCACCTACTTCAGCGACCGCCAGCACCTGCCCCTGGTGCACAGCCGCCTGGCCCGCCGGGGCAAGCTCGGCACCGAGCAGTACCGGCTCAGCCTCAGCCTCTACGCCTACCAGTACGTGGCGGGGCTGGAGCAGTCCTGCCACGAGCTGCGCAACAGCAAGGACGCGGCCGGCCGGGAAGAGGTGGAAGAGGTCATCGCCCTGGCCGAGGATATCCTCAAGCGGCTGCGGCGCAACGTGCCGGCGGACGAGACCCTGCTCAAGTACTACGCCAATATCGACAACTACCTGTCCTGGTTCACCGAGCAACGGCTGCTGTCGCTGGTGGCCCACCTGCCCCGCAACGACGACTACAAGCTGCTCAAGCCCCGGCTGCTGGATGCCTGCGGCGCCGAGCGGCGGCACCGAGAAGCCCAGCAGTACAACTCCCCCCACACCGACGACTCCCCCTCGCGCCTGTCCAACAAGATGCGGCTGCTGCGCCGGCTGATCGAATACCCGGTCACCCTCAAGGAGAAAACCCGGGAGCTGGGCGGCGGCGAGCAGAAGCTGCTCAAGGCCGGGGTCACCGCCGTGGTGATGACCTCGGTGTCGCTCGCCGCCTTCGAGGTGCGCGAAACCCTGGGCGGCATCTCGCTGATGGTGATCTTCGCCCTGGCCCTGCTCTACGCCATGCGGGAGATCTTCAAGGAGGATCTGCGCGCCACCCTGTGGCGCTGGCTGCGCAAGGGCCGGCCCAAGTGGCGGCGGCAGTACTTCGACGTGCACAGCAACCAGCTGGTCGGACGCCAGCTGGAGTGGTTCGACTACCAGTCGCCCTCCCGCCTGGACGGCGCCATCAGGGCCGCCCGCCGGGCCAACGTCAGCCAGCGCGAGGAAGTGATCATGCACTACGGCAGCCACTCGCGCATGTTGCCGACCCGCTTCCTGAGCGGTTACGAGCAGACCCGGGAAGTGCTGCAGCTCGACCTGGCCCTGCTGGCCCGGCTGATGGAAAAGGGCTCCCATCACGTCTACCAGCTCAAGGACAATCAGGTCACCCGCCAGCCGGTGGAAAAACGCTACCTCATCAACCTGGTCACCCGCGAGGTACAGGGGCAGAAACCGCCGGTGCTCCAGCGCTGGAAGGTGGTGATGAGCCGCTCCAAGATAGTGGAAGTGGAAGAGATCCCCCAGCCGGGCAAGGACGGCGGCTGACGACCGCCCCGCCGGCCAGACCCCGCTCCCGTTGTCACGGCCCTTCGGCCGGCTGGCGCTCCGTCCTTGGCATGCTTCCTGCTAAATCCTGTTCGATGTTGGGCCCAAAAACAGGGCCCGCGCACCAAGGTGGTGCCAGAGGGATATTTTTAACTTATTAATCAATAGCTTGACAATAAGACCAAAAATCCGTCCGGGTCCATGACCGCCCCGGCACGACAGTGCGCGCACCACTTTGGACAAGTTGTTTGGCAAATGCACCATCATCGTGCAGTGATGGCCCGCCGCCGGCGGGCCCGAGGAGATCAATCCATGGACAATATCAGCAGCGCCATCGACAGCCTGGCGCAGAGCGCCAACACCCTCTTCATCCTGATGGGGGCCGTGATGGTGTTCGCCATGCACGCCGGCTTCGCCTTTCTCGAAGTGGGCACGGTGCGCCACAAGAACCAGGTCAACGCCCTGGCCAAGATCATGACCGACTTCGGCTTTTCCGCCGTGGCCTACTTCTTCGTCGGCTACTGGGTCGCCTACGGCGTCACCTTCTTCCAGGACGCCGACACCCTGTCCGCCGGCCAGGGCTACGAGCTGGTGAAGTTCTTCTTCCTGATGACCTTCGCCGCCGCCATCCCGGCCATCGTCTCCGGCGGCATCGCCGAACGCGCCCGGTTCTGGCCCCTGCTCACCGCCTCGGCGCTGAGCGTGGCCTTCGTCTATCCCTTCTTCGAGGGGCTGATCTGGAACGGCAACTTCGGCTTCCAGGCCTGGCTGGAGGCCACCTTCGGCGCCGCCTTCCACGACTTCGCCGGTTCGGTGGTGGTGCACGGGGTGGGCGGCTGGATCGGCCTGGTGGCGGTGCTGCTGCTGGGCGTGCGGCAGGGCCGCTACAAGGGCGGCAAGCTGGTGGCCTTTCCGCCCTCCAACATCCCCTTCCTGGCCCTGGGCGCCTGGATACTGTCCATCGGCTGGTTCGGCTTCAACGTGATGTCGGCCCAGACCCTGGACGGCATTTCCGGCCTGGTGGCGATCAACTCGCTGATGGCCATGGTCGGCGGCATCATCGCCGCCCTGATCCTCGGCAGGAACGACCCGGGCTTTATCCATAACGGTCCCCTGGCCGGGCTGGTGGCGGTGTGCGCCGGCTCCGACATCATGCACCCCATCGGTGCCCTGGCGGTGGGCGCCGTGGCCGGCGCCCTGTTCGTGTGGCTGTTCACCCTGCAGCAGAACCGCTGGAAGATCGATGACGTGCTCGGGGTCTGGCCGCTGCACGGCCTGTGCGGCGCCTGGGGCGGCATCGCCGCCGGCATCTTCGGTCAGTCGTCCCTCGGCGGCCTGGGCGGGGTCAGCCTGGTGTCCCAGTTGATCGGCACCCTGGCCGGCATCGCCGTGGCCGTGCTCGGCGCCCTGCTGGTGTACGGCGGTATCAAGATGGTGGTGGGCCTGCGCCTCAGCGACGAGCAGGAGTTCAACGGCGCCGATCTCAGCATCCACAAGATTGCCGCCACCAGCAACGACTGAGCGCCGCCCGGGTACGCCCCGCCCGAGTGATGGTATACTGTCGCCTTTGCAGCAGCGGGCGGACGGCATGAACGAGAGGGCTCCTGAACACGGCAAGCGGACAAGCGCAACCCGGCCTGGCCGGCTGGCCGTGCTGTGGGCGGCCCTGCTCTGGCTGGGCCTGGCCGGGCCGGCCGCCGCCCAGGGTGGCGTGATCCGGGTGGGGGGCGACCTCAACTACCCGCCCTACGAGTTCATCAACGAACAGGGGGAGCCCGACGGCTACAATACCGAGCTGACCCTGGCCATCGCCGAGGTGATGGGCATGCAGGTGGAGATCGAGCTCGGCCACTGGCAGCAGATGCGCCGGCGCCTGCTCGACGGCGAGCTGGACGTGCTGCAGGGCGCCGTCTTCTCCCCGGAGCGGGCCCGCTGGTTTGCCTTTTCCCCGCCCCATGCGCTGATCAACCACTCCCTGTTCGCCCGCAAGGGCGAGGCGGCCAATGTCAGCCTGGCCGATCTGGCCGGACGGGAGGTGATAGTGCAGCGCGACAGCATCATGCACGAACAACTCAGCCGGCTCGCCCCCGATGCCCTGGCCGTGCCGGTCGACACCCACTCCGACGCCCTGCGGCTGCTGGCTTCCGGCCGGCACGACTTCGCCCTGGTGGCCAACCTGCCCGGCCTCTATCTCGGCCGGGAGCTGGAGCTGTCCAACCTGGCGCCGGTGGGCCATCCCTTCCCGCCCCACCGCTACGGCTACATGGTGACCAAAGGCAACGAGGCGCTGCTGGCCCGCTTCAGCGAGGGGCTGGCCATTCTCAAGAACACCGGCCGCCAGCAGGCCCTGTATGACAAGTGGCTGGGCCCGCTGGAAAGCCCGGGCCTGCCCTGGAAGAAAATCGGCCTGGCCGCCGCCCTGGTTTCCCTGCTGCTGCTGCTGGGGCTGGCCGCCATCATGATCTGGAACCGGACCCTGCGCCGGGAAGTGGACCGCCGCAGCCGAGAGCTGGAACGCCAGCAGCAGCAGTTGCTGCAGGCCGACAAGATGGCCTCCCTCGGCATACTGGTGTCGGGGGTGGCCCACGAGATCAACAACCCCAGCGGCCTGCTGCTGCTCAACCTGCCGGTACTCAAAGAGGCCTATCAGGATGCCGAGGAGATCCTGGAAGCGCACTACCACAGCCACGGCGATTTCTACCTGGGCGGCCTGCCCTACAGCCGCATGCGCGACGAGATCCCGGCCATGCTGGACGACATGCTCACCAGCGCCGACCGCATCCGCCGCATCGTCGACGACCTGCGCGACTTCGCCCGCCAGGGCCCGGGCGAGCTCAACGAGACGGTGGATCTCAACGCTGTGGTGGCCACCGCCATCCGCCTGGTCGACACCAGCATCCGCAAGGCCAGCCACCACTTCGAGGTGAGCTACGGCGAGGGGCTGCCGCCCTTTCGCGGCAACGGCCAGCGCATCGAGCAGGTGGTGATCAACCTGATCGTCAACGCCTGCCAGGCGCTCACCGGCCCGGAACAAGGCATCCGGGTGAGCACCCGCTACCTGGCCGGCAGCCGGGAGCTGTGCCTGGAAGTCCGCGACCAGGGCCGGGGCATCGCCCCGGAGCACCTGTCCCGGCTGCGGGATCCCTTTTTCACCACCAAACGCGAGCAGGGCGGCATCGGCCTGGGCCTGGCGGTGTCCAGCGGCATAGTGCAGGAGCACGGCGGCCGGCTGGAATACGACTCCACCCCCGGCCAGGGCACCACCGCCACCCTCACCCTGCCCGCCCTCAAAGGAAACCAGAGTGATCACCAATAACCGCTATCCCGGCTTCGGGGTGCTGCTGGTGGACGACGAAGCCCCCTTTCTGCGCAGCCTGAGCATCGCCCTGGAGCGCCAGGGCATCAACCACCTCTACCGCTGCACCGACAGCCGCGAGGTGATGGCCACCATAGCACGGGAGCCCATCGGCCTGGTGCTGCTCGACCTGACCATGCCGCACCTGTCCGGCGAGGAGCTGCTGGCGCGCATCAAGGAAGAGCATCCCGATATCGGCGCCATCATCATCAGCGGCCTGAACCAGCTGGAAACGGCGGTCAACTGCATCCGCCTCGGCGCCTACGACTACTTCGTCAAGACCATGGAGGAAGACCGGCTGATCGGCGGCATCCGCCGCGCCATCCAGGCCCAGGAAATGCGCCAGGAAAACCAGGAGATGCGCCGCCGCTTCCTCACCGACACCCTGGAAAAGCCCGAGGCCTTCGCCGATATCGTCACCCAGGACAAGACCATGAGATCCGTGTTCCAGTACCTGGAAGCGATCGCCGTCAGCCGCCAGCCGGTGCTGATCTGCGGCGAGAGCGGGGTCGGCAAGGAGCTGATCGCCCGGGCCATCCACCGCCTCGGCGATGCACAGGGCCCCATGGTCAGCGTCAACGTCGCCGGGCTGGATGACAACGTCTTCGCCGACACCCTGTTCGGCCACCACCGCGGCGCCTTTACCGGTGCCGACCGGGCCCGGGCCGGCATGATAGAGCAGGCCGCCGGCGGCACCCTGTTCCTGGACGAGATCGGCGATCTCAGCCAGGCCTCCCAGGTCAAGCTGCTGCGCCTGCTGCAGGAGGGCGAGTACTATCCCCTCGGCAGCGACAGGCCCAAGCGGCTGCGGGCCCGCATCGTGGTGGCCACCCACCAGGATCTGGCCAGAAAGCAGCAGGACGGCGGCTTCCGCAAGGATCTCTACTACCGGCTGCGCATCCACCAGGTGGAGATACCGCCCCTGCGCCGGCGCAAGGGCGACCTGCCCCTGCTGCTGGCCCACTTCCTGGCCGAGGCGGCCGAGGAGCTGGGCAAGAGCGTGCCGACCCTGCCCAGGGAGCTGCCGGTGCTGCTCGCCAACTACGAGTTTCCCGGCAACGTGCGCGAGCTGCGCGCCCTGGTGTTCGACGCCATGAGCCGGCACCGCAGCCATATGCTGTCGATGGAGGTGTTCCGCCAGGCCTTGGGCCAGGACAACCCCACGCTCGTGCCGCAGGACGAGCCGGAGCAGCCCCTGTTCAGCCAGCTCGACACCCTGCCCACCCTGCAACAGGCCGGCGAGCTGCTGGTGGCCGAAGCCATGCGCCGGGCCCAGGGCAACCAGTCGCTGGCCGCCCGCCTGCTCGGCATCTCCCAGCCGGCCCTGAGCAAGCGGCTGAAGAAAAACACCGGGGAGGACTGAGTCCCTCCCCAAACCCCTATAACCAGGGTTAAGGCTATAACCACGGAATAACAAATAACCCTTTGATAATAAAAAAGTTGGATACAACAACCACCAAATCCATAACCCTGGTTATACCCCTTCCCACCCTGCTCCCGCGTCGGCACTTTGTCATTTAACTCTTTTAAAACAACAAGTTAAGTAGAAATTAAAAACTTGGCATTCTCCTTGCTGATACCTGGTACGCGGTACTGTCCGCCCGCCTCCGGATCTTCCGGCTCTGGCGGCCCCAGTTCGGGCATCGACGCCGATGCCGTTTTGCTTTTCCACATCGGATATGGAGAATCCACCTGATGACAACCGACAAGAAAAGACTGTCCCTCACCGGCCGTGTCCTGCTGGGCATGGGCCTGGGTATACTGGCCGGCTTTATCTTCCGCACCCTGCTGGCGGATGTCGCCCTGGTGCACGACTACCTGGTCAACGGCCTGCTCCATGTGGGCGGCAAGATCTTTATCGCCAGCCTGAGCATGCTGGTGGTGCCCCTGATCTTCGTATCCCTGGTGTGCGGCACCAGCTCGCTGAAGGATCTGTCCACCCTGGGCCGCCTGGGCGGCAAGACCCTGGCCTTCTACCTGGCCACCACCGCCATCGCCATCTCCCTGGCGCTGCTGATGGGCACCCTGTTCCAGCCCGGCCAGGGCGTGGATCTGACCACCGCCAGCACCTTCGCCGCCAAGGAAGCCCCGTCCCTGGGTGAGGTGTTCATCGGCATGTTCCCCACCAACCCCATCAACTCCATGGCCCAGGGCAACACCCTGCAGATCATCGTGTTCGCGGTGCTGTTCGGCATCGCCGTCAGCCTGGCGGGCAAGCCGGGCGAGCGTATCGCCGCCTTCTTCGGCGACGTGAGCGAAGTGATCATGAAGCTGGTGACCCTGCTGATGAACATCGCCCCCTACGGCGTGTTCTGCCTGATGGCCCAGCTGTTCACCACCCTGGGGCTGGACGCCATCGTCAACCTGGGCGAGTACTTCCTGGTGGTGGCCGGCACCCTGGTGCTGCACGCCCTGGTGACCTACGGCCTGATGCTCAAGACCTTTACCGGCCTGAGCCCGCTCACCTTCCTGAAGAAGATGGAAGACGCCATCATGTTCGCCTTTTCCACCGCCTCGTCCAACGCCACCATACCGGTGACCATGGAGACCACCACCCGCCGCATGGGCGTGGAAAACCGGGTCGCCTCCTTCACCGTGCCGCTGGGCGCCACCATCAACATGGACGGCACCGCCATCATGCAGGGGGTGGCCACCGCCTTTATCGCCCAGGCCTTCAACATCGACCTGAGCTTCAGCGACTACCTGATGGTGATCCTGACCGCCACCCTGGCTTCCGTCGGCACCGCCGGCGTACCCGGCGTGGGCCTGATCATGCTGGCCATGGTGCTGAACCAGGTCGGCCTGCCGGTGGAAGGCATCGCCCTGATCATCGGGGTCGACCGCCTGCTCGACATGCTCCGCACCGCAGTCAACATCACCGGCGACTCGGTGGTGACCTGCATCGTGGGCAAGAGCGAAGGCGCCATGGACCTGGCCCGCTTCAACGACCCCCACTCCGGCGAGAAGGAAGAGGAAATCCGCTTCCCCCGTCGCGGCAGCGACACCGCCAGCGAGGCCTCGGCCAGCAAGGCCTGATCGACCTCCCCGTACAACACCGGCGCCCCAGGGCGCCGGTTTTATTTATGGGCATCAATGCTTGAGACGCACGACCAGCTCGTAGAGTTCGTCGGCCACCGCTCTCAGCCCCTTGATGCTGGTTGCGGCTTGCCCCGCCAGCGCCAGGCTTGAATCGGTCAGGGCAGAAATGCTGACCACCTGGCGGTTGATGTCTTCCGCCACATGGGCTTGTTGCTCCACGGCGGCAGCCATCTGCAACGACATGTCGGCAATGTGTCCGACCGAGGAAGAGATACCGGCCAACATCTTTTCGGTTTCCATCACTCGCTCCAGCCCCGCTTCGGCACTGGCCTTGCCCCGCTCAGCCACCTGCACGGACGCACCGGCCCGCTGCGCCAGCGCCGCCACTATCTGGTGGATCTCGCCGGTGGAATCCCGGGTACGGCTCGCCAGTTGACGGACCTCGTCCGCCACCACGGCAAAGCCTCTCCCCTGTTCGCCGGCCCGGGCGGCTTCGATGGCGGCATTCAGCGCCAGCAGGTTGGTCTGCTCGGAAATAACCTCGATCATCTGCGCCACCCGCGCAATTTGCGTGGTCTGTTCCGACAACTGCCGTACCGAGCCGCCGATCTCGTCCACTATCTGCTTGAGTTCGGCAATCGCCTCCCGGGTAACCCCGGCCACCGCCCTCCCCTGGGTGGCCAGCTGGTTGGCATTATCGGCCTGAACTGCCGTTTCCTGCACATGGGAAGCAACATCCTTGATGGTCGCGGTCATCTCGTGCATGGCCGTCGCTACCTGCCCGGTTTCCCGGCGCAGATGCTCCATGCCCTCACGCGCCTGCTGCGACAATGACAACCCGGTTTGAGAGTGTCCCGCCACCTGTTTCGCGGCGTCCTCGATACGGGTGATGATGGTGTTGAGGCGGGCCTTTTCGCTGCGGATGCCGACTTTCAGCCGGCCCAGCATGCCCTGCTCCCGACTATGGGTGCGAACGGCCAGTTCATGGCGAAAGGCGCCGCCCAGCAACTCGTCCAACCCCTGCATGGCCTGGTGGTGCCGGTAGCTCACCCTGCCCCCGAAGACCGTCAACGACAGGATCAGCAGTGCCAGGGCGGCCGGCGGCTTGCCGCTCAGGAACAGGCCCGCCGCCAGCACCAGCCCCACGGCCAACACCAGCCAGGGGTGGCCAAGTACATTGGCCCGGCGAGACAGCGGCCCGTTGGCCAGCCGGGCATAGAGCCGCTCGGCACGAAGAACGTCTTCCCGGCAAGGGCTGGAGCGTACCGATTCATAACCGACGACCCTGCCCTGCTCGGTAATGGGGGACACATAAGCATCCACCCAGTAATAGTCACCGTTCTTGCAGCGGTTCTTCACCATGCCCATCCAGGGGGTTCCCGCCCTCAGGTGGTCCCACATCACCCGGAAGGCCTGAGCCGGCATATCCGGGTGGCGCACAATACTATGTGGCTGGCCTAGCAACTCATCGCGGCTGAAGCCACTGACGGCCACGAAGGCATCGTTGCACGCCACTATGTTGCCCTGCGCGTCGGTAACGGAAACCAGGCGTTCATGCTCGGGGAACAGGCGCTCGCGGGAGCTTATGGGGAGATTCATTCGCATCGTATTGTCCTGGGTCAAACACCGTCTGTTGGCGTGGGATGACGGCAACCTCTCCGCCGTTGAGCGGCATCACTCGCCTCAACAGCGGCTATTCATATCCGGACACCGCCTCAGGCGGGCCCATGTCTGTGCCCGTGTCAGCCCAAGCGCTTTTCCGGGCGAAAGGGCACCACCTCGTGCGGGGAGCAACGTTTGGCAAACCAGGTTTCGAAGTCTTCGGCCGTCATCGGCTTGCCGATAAAGTAGCCCTGGCCCAGGTTGCAGCCCATCTCGAGCAGCA
The DNA here is from genome assembly GCF_002407485.1 of Zobellella denitrificans. Taxonomy (NCBI): domain Bacteria; kingdom Pseudomonadati; phylum Pseudomonadota; class Gammaproteobacteria; order Aeromonadales; family Aeromonadaceae; genus Zobellella; species Zobellella denitrificans. The sequence goes on from NZ_CP012621.1 coordinate 3,651,755, forward strand.
TCTGCTGGTGCTGCTCGGTTTCTATCCCCTCGGCCACCACCCTCATGCCGAGCGACTGCCCCAGGCTGATGATGTTCCTGACGATGGCGTAGGCATTGGGATCCTGGTGCATCTTGCCGACGAACATGCGGTCGACCTTGAGTTCACTGAAAGGGATCTGGTAAAGCTGGGTGAAGGACGCGTGGCCGGTGCCAAAATCGTCGAGCGAGAGATCCACCCCCATGATCCGCAGCCGGGTCATGGTTTCCAGCCCCAGCATCAGGTTGCCCACCTCGGCCGTTTCCGTCAGCTCCAGGGTCAGCAGGCTGGGATCGAGTTGGTGCTCGGCCAGCAGCCGGCTGGTGATGTCGCACACATCGGTGCGGGAAAACAGCACCGCCGACATGTTGATCGCCATGGTTACCCTGATGCCCGCCGACTGCCAGCGGGCCAGCTGCGACATCGCCATTTCCATCACCCGCCAGGTGATGGGGGCGATGTGACCGTTCATCTCGGCAAAGCGGATGAACTTGTCCGGCGGGATGATGCCCAGATCCGGATCTTTCCAGCGCAGCAGGGCTTCCACCGAGACCGGGGTGGCGGAAGACAGGTCGATCTTCGGCTGGTACATCAGGAAAAAGTGATCATTCTCGAGTGCCGAATTGAGGGAGTCGTTGCTGACCGGGTTGGAAACCCGATCCAGTTGCGCAACCAGGGTGGTCAGATCCGTCAGCTTGAGCGGCTTGGGCAGAAAGCCGATCATGTTGAGGTCACTGGCCTGCCCCACGGTGATCACGCTGTTGGCGGTGCGGACATCGCAGCTGCTGATGATCAGTACGGGGGCGGTCAGCTTGATGCGGTGCAGGTATTGCAGCACCTCCAGCCCGTCCCGCCGGCCTAAATTGAGGTCCAGGATCACCAGTTCCACCTTTTCGCTCGCCAGGTGCAGGCTGGCCTCGCCCAATGAGGGGAACAGCTCGACCCTGTGCCCCTTTTTCTCCAGCAACATCCGGGTCAGGGTTCTGATTTCAACGTCGTCGTCGATCACTACGATATTCAGTGCCATGGGGAAAACCTGTATGACTTGATAATAAAGAAGAGCCTGGCCGGGGCGGCCGGCGCTCAGCCGTTTCCGGCCCGTTCCGCCGAGCCGTCAAACCACAGCGCCAGCGACTTTTCCGTCTGCAGCAAAAGCTCATCCAGCTCCTCAAGCAGCCGCTCCAGAGAAAACACCTGCCGGTGGCCGAGTTCCTCCTCGTAACGCTGCGCCAGCCGGCTGATCCCGCTCAGTCCCAGGGTACCGGCGGCGCCTTTCAGCGAGTGCAGCTCGCGGGACAACAGAGGGAAGTCCTCCTCCCCGGCAGCCCGGGTCAGCAGTTGCCGGCGTTCCTCCAGCCGCTCGAAGAACATGGCGATAAGCGCATGGGCACTTTCTTCTCCCAGCTCCCCGGACAAACTCTGCAGCATGTCGCCGTCCAGCAAGGGCGCCATGCCCGGTACATTCGGCCTTGCCGGCGTCGGCCGGGACGCGGAAGGCACCGCCTCCTCTTCGAGAACCCTGTCTGATGGCACCGCGGTGAGATGGCGAGCCAGTGTGCGGTTCAATACCTGGGGATTGACCGGCTTGCTCAGATAGTCGTCCATTCCCGCCGCCAGGCAGCGCTCCCGTTCCCCGGCCATGACGTTGGCGGTGATGGCGATGATCGGCAACGGCTGGCCGCCGAGCTGAAGGCGCAACCGGCGCGTGGTTTCCAGACCGTCCATGCCGGGCATCTGCATGTCCATCAGTACCAGGTCAAAATGCCGTTGCCGGCACAGGGCAAGGGCCTGTTCGCCACCATCGGCCACCGTGACCTGGTGCCCCTGCTTGCCGAGAATGGCTTTGGCCACTTCCTGGTTGATCGGGTTGTCCTCCACCAGCAGCACCCTGGCCGGTGGCGCCGCCGGCTCCTCCGTACTCGTCGCCCGCGCCACTACGCCGTCCGGAGCCACCGCCAACGGCAACTCGAACCAGAAATGGCTGCCCAGGCGGGGCTCGCTGAACAAGCCGATCTCCCCGCCCATCGACTCCACCAGCCGCTTGCAGATGGCCAGCCCCAGGCCGGTGCCGCCATGCCGGCGCGAAGAGGATGAATCGGCCTGCATAAAGGGGTGGAACAGCCGTTGCTGCTGGCCGTGCGCAATGCCGCAACCGGTGTCATAGACCGAAAAGCGCAGCAAGCCGGCGGAGGAACTTTCGATCCGCAGGGTAACCCGCCCTGTCTCGGTGAACTTGAACGCATTGGAGAGCAGATTGATCAACACCTGACGGACCCGATCGACATCGAACAGCAAGCTGTCCGGCACTCCGTCCTCAACGTCGTAGATAAAGTCGACCCGCTCCGCATTGTCCCGGGCGTCGAACAGGGCGGCCAGGCCGGCCACCTCGGCACGCAGGGATACCGGATTCGGGTTAATCACCAGTTTGCCCGCTTCCACCTTGGAGTAATCGAGGATGTCGTTGATCAGATGCAGCAGCAATTCGCCGCTGCTCTTGATGGTGGAGCCATAGTGGCGGCTGCGCTCATCCAGCGGTTGTTCGAGCAGCAGGCTCGACAGGCCGATGATGGCGTTCATCGGGGTTCGGATTTCATGGCTCATGGTGGCCAGGAATTCGGACTTTGCCTTGTTGGCCGAGTTGGCCTGTTCAACCGCCACACTCAGTTGGCCGGTCAGCCGCTCCAGCGCATCCCGTTTCTCGCTGCTGAGTCGGTGCTCCTTGAACAGGTTGCGCAACACCATCACGATGGACAGGCTCATAAACAGCAGCAGGGCGAAGATATAGCCATACAGCCGGATGCTGGTCTCGTATTCCCCGCTTTTCAGCTGGTAGACAAAGCTGTTGGCCTTGAGCAGCAGCATCTCGCTGTCTTTCTGTACCTGGCCCAGGTGCTGCTGTATGCGCCCGATCAGGGCGTCGTCTTCCTCGAAGCCCGAATCCTGCCACCGCTGGAAGTCCTGATCGATCGCCTCTATGGCCGCAATGATCCCGGCCGCCAGCGCCTGGCCACCATCGACCCGCTCCATCAACCGCGCCACCTGCCCCTGCCTGAAGAGAGCAATCCGGCTGTAGAGGATGTCGAATTGCAGCACCAGATCGTCGGCGGGCAGGTTTTCCCGATCGGTCAACGCCAGCTTGAACTTGGCAAGTTCCCGATCCAGCTGATAGGCCGCCCAGACGCCGTCCTCGATCAAGCGGGACTTGAACTGGTTCTGGTTCCACACCAGCACGCCGCCGATCACCATGACTGTGACGAAACAGATCAGCGCCGCCAGGGCGGAAACTTTGATTCGCAGGGGCAGGGTGCGCATTTATTCGACGACGATCTCTTTGATCTGCCACACCGAGCGGGACAGGATATTTTCGTTCATCAAGGCCGGGTGCTCATCGAAGGGATAAATGATAAACAGGGGGCCATGCTCCCGCACGCTCAGGGTCTTGCCATCGCGGCTCATCGCCAGTATGACCTCGTAGTCGAGAACATCCCGCACCGGCACCTCGGCCTGATAGTCGTTCAGGGCGATCACCCGCAGGGTGCTGCCTTCTGCCCCCACCGCCTCCAGCAGCGCCCGTACCAGAGGGCCGGAGAAGGTCGACGCGTCGTCGTACCAGGGCGTCTTGGTGAGGGTATCGCGTTGGGCCAGCGCCAGCAGCATGGTCCGATCGAATTCGGCGACACCCGCGGTGGTATTGGTTTCGGTAATGGCGCCGGAGACCCTGAGCAACACCGGCCCCCGGGCCGGCTCCAGGGCCAGGGCGGGAATAGAGGTAACCAGCAGCATCAGGCCGGCGGCAAGGGTTTTCAGCATGGGAATGGCTCCGTTAAGGCAGGATGGAGCCGGGATTATATAAGCAAGTTCGAAAAAAGAATGTCAACAAATGTGTCCTGGCCCTTTGCCGACCCGCGGCTCAGGATAACGGCCAGAGCTGAGGGCCAGCGCGGCTCGGTACAGGGCCCCCAGCCTTGCGTTCAACTCCCGGCGCCGTACCGGTTTGACCATAAAATCGTTCGCCCCTGCTTCCAGGGCGTCCACCAGGCTGTCTTCATCGCATCGGGCACTCAGCATGATAATCGGGATGGGGTTACCCAGCAGGCGCAGGCGGGTCACCAGTTCGATACCGCTGATCCCGGGCAGTATCCAGTCCAGAAGCAGCAGATCCGGCGCCTGTCGGGCATACAACCGCATAAAGGAACCGGCATCCTCAAAGGGAAGGGCCTCGTAGTCATCGGTCAGACAGCGGATGATGTAATCCATTTGATTGGGGTCGTCCTCGACAATGGCGACCCTGATTTTCTTGCTATTCATGCCCTTCCCTGCCACTGAACCGGCAACATGTGCCGGCAGTGTAGAGCAGTGCACCATAAAAGACTGTGAACAAATGTTGCCGGCGCCCGGACGCAGGCAACTCAGCTTTGCTTTTCCAGGCGGTAGCCCAGTTGATAGACGGAGCGCAGCTGAAAGCCGAAATCGCCATTCAGGCCCAGTTTCTTGCGCAGGCGGGAGACATGAGTGTCCAGGGTACGGGTGCCGATGCTCTCGTCCAGCCCCCATACCGACCGCAGCAGCACGTCCCTATGCAGCAATTCCCCGATGCGTTGCAGCAGGAGCACGGCCAGATCGAACTCCCGGTTGGTCAGGCGGACGGCCTCGTCGTTGATAAAGAGGCTGCGGGCCTGCAAATCCACCCGGTAGGCTCCCACCCGGTAATGATCCGAGGTTGCCGGCGGCACCACCCGCCGGGCCAGGGCCTGCACCCGGGCCTTCAGCTCACCAGGGCGCACCGGCTTGCCGATAAAGTCATTGGCCCCTGCCTCGAAGGCCGACACCAGGCTGGTTTCGTCGTTCCTGGCCGTGATCACCATGGCCAGTATCTGGTGACCCTGGCGACGCAACTGCCTCAACAGCTCGATACCGCTGATATCCGGCAGGTTCCAGTCCAGCAGCAGCACATCCGGCACCGACTGGGCCAACGAGCGGATAAAGGCGGAGGCATCCCGGTAACCGCTGCACAGATAGTCCGCGCCCAGGCACAGGCGCAGGTAATCGAGCTGATCGGCATCATCCTCCACGATGGCGATCCTGACTTGTCCCTGAGTCGAGTGAGCTTCTTGCACCTTACCACCACTGTGTTTCGATACCGGCATAGTGCCGCCGGCACTCAGCATATTCAATAAAAACAGACACTAAGGGAATTTTTGTCAGAAGAACAGCAAAAAGCGCCGGCGGCTTCAGGCCGGCTCACTCCTCGTCCATGGCGGCGAAGCCCTCGGCCAGGTGGTCGAGCAGGGCCCGCACCGAGGGCAGCAGGCAGCGGCGGGAAGGGTAGACCGCGTGGATGATCTCCCGCCGCGGCTGCCAGGCCGGCAGCAGCCGGACCAGGGCGCCGGCGGCCAGGGGCTCGCGCACCATCATCACCGGCAGCTGCACCACCCCCACCCCGGCCAGGGCCGCCGCGCGCAGGGCGAGCATGTCGGTGGTCACGAAGCGGGGCCGGTGCAGGATCTGGGCCTGGACCTCGTCCGGGCCGTACAGCTCCCAGCTGTACAGCTCCTGGGGTGCGCCCAGGGCCAGGCTCGGCAAGCGGCCCAGCTCCGCCGGTACCCGCGGCTCGCCCCGCTCCGCCAGCAGCGTCGGGCTGGCCACCAGGCACTGGGCCCGGTCGGCCAGGGTACGCAGCACCAGCTCGGAGTCTTCCAGCGGCGGCGGCCGCACCCGGATGGCCACGTCGATGGCCTCGCCCACCAGATCGACCCGCCGGTTGGTGGCGTCCAGGTGCAGGGTCACCTGGGGGTAGCGCCCCATGAAACCGGCCAGCATCTGGCCCACATGGGCATGAAGCAGGGCGATGGGGCAGCTCAGGCGCACCACCCCCCTCGGCTCCGCCTGGGTCGAGGCCACCAGATCCCGGGCCGCTTCCGCCTCCACCAGCATGGCCTTGCAGTGCCCGTAAAAGCGCTGCCCCACCTCGGTCACCGAGAAGTGGCGGGTGGAGCGCTGCAGCAGCCGCGCCCCCAGCCGCTCTTCCAGCAGGGCGATGCGCCGGCTCAGCTTGGACTTGGGGATCCCCAGGGCCCGCCCCGCCGGAGAGAAGCCGCCGTGATCGACCACGGCGGCGAAGTAATAAAGATCGTTGAGATCCTGCATGGGCCTCTCCCTCCTTTCGCTGCCCTATCGTTCCTTATATAGAACACTGATTCTCAAATCCACCCTCTACCGCTTTTTCGTCCCACGACTAGAATTTCCTACATCATCCATTTGCGGGAGAGCACCATGAAACGAATCGCCGGCATCTACAGCGCGCCGCGCGCCCACTGGGTGGGCGACGGTTTCCCCGTCCGCTCGCTGTTTTCCTACCACAGCCATGGCGCCGAACTGAGCCCCTTCCTGCTGCTGGACTACGCCGGGCCGGCCCACTTTCCCGCGGCCGAGCGGCCCAGGGGGGTGGGCGAACACCCGCACCGGGGCTTCGAGACCGTCACCATCGTCTATCAAGGCGAGGTCGCCCACCGGGACTCCACCGGCAAGGGCGGCGTCATCGGCCCCGGCGACGTGCAGTGGATGACGGCGGGGGCCGGCATACTGCACGAGGAGTTCCACTCCGAGGCCTTCACCCGCAGTGGCGGCGATCTGGAGATGGTGCAGCTGTGGGTCAACCTGCCCGCCAGGGACAAGATGACGCCACCCGGCTATCAGGCCATCGCGAGCGCCGCCATTCCCGATATCGATCTGGACGACGGCGCCGGCCGGCTGCGGCTGATCGCCGGTGACTTCGCCGGCCGCCAGGGGCCCGCCCGGACCTTCAGCCCCATGCAGGTGTGGGATCTGCGCCTGAACCGGGACGGCTACCAGGAATTCAGCCTGCCCGCCGGCTGGACCACGGCCCTGGTGGTGCTGAAGGGCGCCGTGCTGGTCAACGGCCAGAGCCTGGCCCGGGAGGCGCAACTGGTGCTGTTCGAGCCCGACGGCGAGCAGATCAGCCTGGAGGCCAACGACGAGGCGACCCTGCTGCTGCTCAGCGGCGAACCCCTGGGCGACCCCGTGGTCGGCTACGGCCCCTTCGTGATGACCAGCGAGGCCGAGATCCGCCAGGCCATCGACGACTTCAACAGCGGCCGCTTCGGCGCCATGAGCTGAACCCGCCCGGCGGCGGCAAGGGCCGCCGCCGGACCACAGTGCCATCAGGCACACCACCATCGAGGAGCAAAACCATGAGCAAGCCCTACGTTCGTCTGGACAAAAACAACGCCGCCGTGCTGCTGGTCGATCACCAGGCCGGCCTGCTGTCCCTGGTACGTGATATAGAGCCGGACAGGTTCAAGAACAACGTGCTGGCCCTGGCCGACCTGGCCAAGTACTTCGGGCTGCCGACCATACTCACCACCAGCTTCGAGCAGGGTCCGAACGGCCCCCTGGTGCCCGAGCTGAAGGAAGCCTTCCCCGACGCGCCCTATATCGCCCGCCCGGGGCAGATCAACGCCTGGGACAACGAGGACTTCGTGGCCGCGGTCAAGGCCACCGGCAAGAAGCAACTGATCATCGCCGGTGTGGTTACCGAGGTGTGCGTGGCCTTCCCCGCCCTGTCGGCGCTGGAGGAAGGCTTTGAAGTGTTCGTGGTGACCGACGCCTCGGGCACCTTCAACGCGCTGACCCGCGACGCCGCCTGGGATCGGATGACCGCCGCCGGCGCCCAGCTGATGACCTGGTTCGGCGTGGCCTGCGAGCTGCACCGGGACTGGCGCAACGACATCGAGGGGCTGGGCACCCTGTTCTCCAACCACATCCCCGACTACCGCAACCTGATCACCAGCTACAGCACCCTGACCTCGGGCAAGTAAGCCGGTGCCAACTCCCTACATATTGGGATAACGGGGGCCGCCGCCCCCTTCCGGCGCCGTCCAGTGGATGTTGCCGGCCGGATCCTTGATGTCGCAGCTCTTGCAGTGCAGGCAGTTCTGGCCGTTGATCTGCAGCCGCTCGCCGGCGGGCCCGGCGACGATTTCATAGACGCCGGCGGGGCAGTAGCGCTGGGCCGGCTCGGCGTACCGGGGCAGGTTGTCGCGCACCGGCAGGGAGGGATCCGCCAACCGCAGGTGGCAGGGCTGATCCTCCCGGTGACCGACGTTGGCCAGGTGGACGGACGACAGCCTGTCGAAGGACAGCACCCCGTCCGGTCTGGGATAGTCGATTTTGCGGCTGGCGGCGGCCGGCTGCAGCCCCTCGGCGTCGTGCCGGCGGCAGTGCAGGGTAAAGGGCAGCCGACCGCCGAACAGCCTCTGCTCCGCCCAGTTGAAGGCCCCGCCCGCCCAGGGCCCCAGCCGACGCAGCGCCGGACCGGCGTTGCGGCCCCGGTACAGCTCGTCGAACAGCCAGGAGTCCCGGTAGCGGCGCTCGAAATCGACCAGCTCCCGGCCACCCTCGTCACCTTCCGCCAGCGCCCGCCCCACCGTTTCCGCCGCCAGCAGGCCCGACTTCATCGCCGTGTGGCTGCCCTTGATGCGGGCCACGTCCAGGGTGCCCGCGTCGCAGCCGATCAGCAGGGCCCCCGGCATCGTCATCTGCACCAGTGCATTGAAGCCGCCCTTGGCGATGGCCCGGGCGCCGTAGGCCACCCGCCGGCCGCCCTCCAGCTGCGCCGCCAGCAGCGGGTGGGTCTTGAGCCGCTGGAATTCCTCGAAGGGACTCATCCAGGGATTGCGGTAGTCGAGGTCGACGATCAGGCCCACCACCGCCTGCCCGCCCTCGCCGTGGTAGAGGAAAAAGCCGCCGCCGGCCTCGCCGCCGAGCGGCCAGCCCGCGCCGTGGATCACCCGGCCGGGCCGGTATTTGGCCGGGTCCAGATCCCACAGCTCCTTCAGCCCCAGGCCGTAGTGCTGGGGATCCCGGCCCCGGTCCAGGCCGAAGCGGGCAATCAGCTGCTTGCCCAGATGGCCCCGGCAGCCCTCGGCGAACAGGGTATAGCGGGCGCGCAGCTCCATGCCCGGCATAAAGCCGGGCCCGGGCTCGCCGTCCCGGCCCCGGCCCATGTCGCCGGTGACGATGCCGGCCACGGCGCCGTCCTCCCGGTAGAGCACCTCGGCAGCGGCAAAGCCGGGATAGACTTCCACCCCCAGCGCCCGGGCCTGCTCCGCCAGCCAGCGGCAGAGGTTGCCCAGGCTGACGATATAGTGCCCGCTGTTGTGCATGGACTCCGGCACCAGGGCGGCGGGCAGCCGCCGCGCCCGGTGCGCGTCGCGCAGCAGGTAGAGCTCGTCTTCCGCCACCCGGGTGTGCAGCGGCGCCCCCCGCTCGCGCCAGTCCGGGAACAGCTCGTCCAGCGCCCGGCTGTCGAATACCGCCCCCGACAGGATATGGGCGCCCACCTCGGCCCCCTTCTCCACCACGCAGACGCTGATGGCGCGGCCCTCGGCCCTGGCGTCCAGCGCCAGCCGGCAGGCCGCCGCCAGCCCCGCCGGCCCGGCCCCCACCACGACCACATCGAATTCCATAAACTCCCGTTGCATACCGCTCTCCCTGACCCGCCCCCTACAGCAGCCGCTCCAGCTCGGGCAGGATCTCGAACAGATCGCCCACCAGGCCGTAGTCCGCCACCTGGAAGATAGGCGCCTCCTCGTCCTTGTTGATGGCGACGATCACGCCCGAGTCCTTCATGCCCGCCAGGTGCTGGATGGCACCGGAAATGCCCACGGCGATATACAGCCGGGGCGCCACTATCTTGCCGGTCTGGCCCACCTGCAGATCGTTGGCCACCATGCCCGCGTCCACCGCCGCGCGGGAGGCGCCGACCGCGGCCCCCAGCTTGTCGGCCAGGCGATACAGCAGCTCGAAATGGTCGCGGCTCTGCAGGCCGCGCCCGCCCGCCACCACCACCCGGGCCGCGCCCAGCTCCGGCCGTTCGGACCGGCTCAGCGCCTCGCCGATCACCCGCGACAGGCCGCTGTCGGCGGGGCTGTCGATGGCCGTGATGGGGGCCTTGCCTCCCTCTGCCGCCACCGGCTCGAAGGCCGAGGCGCGCACCGTGATCACCTTGACGGCGGCATTAGAGCGCACGGTGGCGATGGCGTTGCCCGCATAGATGGGTCTCTGATAGGTGTCGGCGTCGAGCACGGCGGTGATGTCGGACACGGGATCCACCCCCAGCAGCGCCGCCACCCGCGGCATCAGGTTCTTGCCGTTGGCGCTGGCCGGCGCCAGCAGGTGGGAATAGTCCCCGGCCAGCCCGGCGACGAGCGGCGCCAGGTTTTCGGGCAGCGGATGCCGGTGCCAGGGGGCGTCCGCCAGCAGCACCCGGGTCACCCCCGGGATCCCGGCGGCGGCCGCGGCCGCCTCCCGGCAGTCGGCCCCGGCCACCAGCACCTGGAGGTCGTCGCCCAGTTGGCGGGCGGCCGCCAGGGTGTTGAGGGTCGCCTCGCCCAGCCGGCGGTGGTTGTGTTCGGCAATAACCAGAATAGCCATCAGATCACCTTTGCTTCGTGTTTGAGTTTGTCGACCAGCTCGGCCACGCTGCCCACCCGGACTCCGGCCCGGCGCGGCGCCGGCGGCTCCACCCTGAGGGTGGTCAGGCCGGACGCCGGCTCGACGCCGAGCCCGGCGGCGGCGAGCACCTCCAGGGGCTTGCTCCTGGCCTTCATGATGTTGGGCAGGGAGGCGTAGCGCGGCTGGTTGAGCCGCAGGTCGGTGGTGATCACCGCCGGCAGGGCCAGCTCCAGGGTCTGCAGGCCGCCGTCCACCTCCCGGGTCACCCGCACCTTGCCGTCGGCGAAGGCCAGGGCCGAGGCGAAGGTGCCCTGGGGCAGGCCGGCCAGGGCGGCGAGCATCTGGCCGGTCTGGTTGTTGTCGGAGTCGATGGCCTGCTTGCCCAGCAGCACCAGATCGGGCCGCTCCCGGTCGACCACCGCCTTGAGCAGCCGGGCCAGGGCGAGGGCGCCGGGCTCGGCGTCGGTTTCCACCAGCAGGGCCCGATCGGCGCCCAGCGCCAGGGCCGCGCGCAGCTGCTCCTGGGCCTGGGCCGGGCCCACCGACACCACCACCACTTCCCGGGCCAGGCCCTGCTCCTTGAGCCGCACCGCCTCTTCCACCGCGATCTCGCAGAAGGGGTTCATGCCCATCTTGACGTTGGCCAGCTCCACGCCCCTGTGATCGGGCCTGACCCGGACCCTGACGTTGTAATCGACGACCCGTTTAACGGTTACCAGTACTTTCATCGCAATACCTCGGTTTCAATCCCAAAAACAGCGGCCGGCCTGCCCGGCCCGCGCCATGCCTCAAATCACCGCCTCCGCCCGCAGGCGGCGGATTTCGGCCTCGTCCAGGCCGAGCCGCTCCGCCAGTACCCGGCCGGTGTCGGCCCCGAGCCGGGGCGGCGCTCGCCGGCAGGCCAGCGGGGTGCCGGACAGGCGGATGGGGTTGCCCAGCAGCCGCAGGCCCGGGGCGAGGGGGTGGTCCAGCTCCAGCACCATGCCCCGGTGGCGGAGCTGGGGATCGGCGAACACCTGGTCGACGGTGTTGATGGGGCCGCAGGGCACGCCCGCCGCCTCCAGCCGGTGCAGCCAGTCGGCCGTGGTCCGGCCGCGCAACACTGGCGCCAGCCGGGCGATCAGTTCCTCCCGGTGCGCCACCCGGCCCCGGTTGCCGGCGTAGCGTTCGTCGCTCGCCAGACCGGGGCAGGCCGCCGCCTCGCAGAAGGCGCGGAACTGGCCGTCGTTGCCCACCGCCAGCAGCAGGTGGCCGTCGGCGGTGGCGAACACCTGATAGGGCACTATGCTCGGGTGGGCGTTGCCCATGCGCGCCGGCACCCGGCCCCCGACCAGGTAGTTGTTGGCCTGGTAGGACAGCAGGGAGGTGGCCACGTCGAGCAGCGCCAGGTCGATGTACTGGCCCTCGCCACTGTGCTCCCGGTGGGCCAGGGCCGCCAGTATGGCCAGGGCGGCGTAGAGGCCGGTGCACAGATCGGTGATCGCCACCCCCGTCTTCATGGGCTCGCCGTCCGCCTCGCCGGTGATGCTCATCAGGCCGCTCATGCCCTGCACCAGCAGATCGTAGCCGGGCCGGTCGGCGTAGGGGCCGTCCTGGCCGAAGCCGGTGATGGAGCAGTAAACGAGCCGGGGGTTGAGCGCCTTCAGGGCCGGGTAGTCCAGGCCGTAGCGGGCCAGGCCGCCGCGCTTGAAGTTTTCGATGACCACGTCGGAGCCGGCCGCCAGCCGGCGCACCAGCGCCTGGCCCTCGGGCCGGGTGAGATCGATGGTGACCGACGCCTTGCCCCGGTTGGCGCTCAGGTAATAGGCGCTCTCCGGGGTGGCGGCGCCGTCTTCGTCGGCGAGAAAGGGCGGGCCCCAGCGGCGGGTGTCGTCCCCCTCTCCCGGCCGTTCCACCTTGGTCACCTCGGCGCCCAGGTCGGCCAGCAGCTGGCCGGCCAGGGGCCCCGCCAGCACCCGGCTCAAGTCCAGTACCTTCAGTCCGTGCAATGCGCTCATCACGCCTCCTTGCCGCCGGCGCTAGAACGCCGCCAGTCCGGTCTGTGCCCGGCCCAGGATCAGGCCGTGAATGTCGTGGGTGCCCTCGTAGGTGTTCACCGTTTCCAGGTTGATCATGTGGCGGATCACCTGGAACTCCTCCGAGATGCCGTTGCCCCCGTGCATGTCCCGGGCCACCCGGGCGATGTCCAGCGCCTTGCCGCAGTTGTTGCGCTTGATTAAGGACACCACCTCGGGCGACCAGCTGTTTTCGTCCATCATGCGCCCCACCCGCAGGGCGGCCTGCAGCCCCAGGGCGATCTCGGTCTGCATGTTGGCAAGCTTCAACTGCACCAGCTGGGTCGCGGCCAGGGGGCGGCCGAACTGCTTGCGGTCCAGGGTGTAGCGGCGCGCCGCCTGCCAGCAGAACTCGGCGGCGCCCATCACCCCCCAAGCGATGCCGTAGCGGGCCTTGTTCAGGCAGCTGAAGGGCCCGCCCAGGCCGCTGGCCCCGGGCAGCAGGTTGGCGTCCGGCACAAAGGCGTCGTCGAGCACCAGCTCGCCGGTGATCGAGGCCCGCAGCGACAACTTGCCCTTGATCGTGGGCGCGCTGAAGCCCTGGGTGCCGCGCTCCACGATAAAGCCCTTGATTTTGCCCTCGTGGGCGTCGGAGCGGGCCCAGACGATCGCCAGATCGGCGATGGGGCTGTTGGTGATCCACATCTTCTGGCCGCTCAGCAGGTAGCCGCCGTCCACCTGGCGGGCCCGGGTCAGCATGGATCCCGGATCCGAGCCCGCGTCCGGCTCGGTCAGCCCGAAGCAGCCGATGAGTTCGCCGCTCGCCAGCCGGGGCAGGAAGCGCTGCTTCTGCTCCTCGCTGCCGAAGGTGAAGATGGGGTGCATCACCAGGGAGGACTGCACGCTCATGGCGGAGCGGTAGCCGGAGTCGATCCGCTCCACTTCCCGGGCCACCAGGCCGTAGGCCACGTGGCTGGCGCCGGCGCAGCCGTATTCCACCGGCAGGGTGGCGCCGAGCAGGCCCATCTCGCCCATTTCCCGCAGGATCTCGGGGTCGAAACTCTCCTCGGCGTAGCCGGCGATCACCCGGGGCGCCAGCCGCTCCTCGCAGTACTGCCGGGCCGCGTCGCGGATCATCCGCTCCTCGTCGGTCAGTTGTTCATCCAGTAAAAAGGGGTCTTCCCATGTCATGGGTCGCATTGCCGTTCTCCTTGTCTGTCCCTGTTCTGCCCAGCTTGTCGCATTTATCGCCAGACTAAAAAGATATAATTGGTATACGAGAGTTAACAATTTGATCTGGCTCGCCATGGATTTGAGGCAACTGCGTTATTTCGTGACCATAGTGGAATCGGGCTCCTTCTCCCGGGCGGCGGAATTGCTGTACGTGGCCCAGCCGGCCCTGAGCCGGCATGTGCGGGAGCTGGAGGAAGAGTTCGGCTGCGCCCTGCTGGTCCGCTCGGCCCGGGGCATCTGCCCCACCGACAGCGGCCGGCACCTGGTGCGGCGCGCCAAGGCGCTGCTGGCCGAGGCCGCCGGGCTGCGCGACGAGGTGCGCGGCATCGAGGCCAGCCCCTCCGGGCCCGTGGTGGTCGGCATTCCCACCTCGCTCGGGCCCCTGCTCAGCGTGCCGCTGGCGCTGCAGGTGCGCCAGCGGTTGCCCGAGGTACAGCTGCGGCTGACCGAAGGGCTCTCGGGCCACATGCAGGAATGGCTGCAGGACGACAAGCTGGATCTCGGCCTGCTGTTCGACTGCGAGGGGCACCCGGGCCTGGCCGCCGAGGAGGTCGCCCGGGAGCGGCTGCGGCTGATCTTCCCGCCCGGCGACGACCGCTTCGCCGGGCGCGACCGCCTGACCCTGGCCGAGCTGCTGGCGCTGCCGCTGATCCTGCCGGGCCGCCCCCACCGCCTGCGGGAAGAGCTGGAAAGCGCGGCCCTGCTGCTGCACCACCCGCTGCGGGTGGTGCTGGAAATGGACGCCCTGGACCAGATCAAGGCCCTGGTCGAAGCCGGTGCCGGCTACTCGGTGCTATCCCGGCGGGTGGCCGACGCGCCCCGGCCCCTGCCCTCGCTGCCGATCACCGAGCCGGAAATAGAACGCCGCATCTACCTGGCCCATGCCCGCCACAAGCCCCTGAGCGTGGCGGCCCGGGCGGTGCGGACGCTGCTGCTGGCGCTGATTGGCGAGATCCGGGACAACGGCGACTGGTATTAGCCGCGGCGACACGGCCATAATCGGTCATGGGCCCGATAAGGCGCTAACCTTATCGGAGCGGTGACAAGGCACCCTGTCCAACCCTTTTCCGGAGGTTCCATGAGCAATATCCAATGGTCGGCGAGCTTCGGCTCTTCCCGCGACTGCCCGCTGGTGGAGGGCGAGCGCCAGATACAGCGCATCGCGCCGCGCCTCGCCGACGTGGGCGGCATCCCCGTGGCCCGCGCCGTCCCGTCCAAACAGCGGCGGCTGATCGGCGCCTGGTGTTTTCTCGATCACGCCGGCCCCGCCGACTTCGCCCCGGGCGAGCCCGGCATGCGGGTGGGGCCCCATCCGCACATCGGCCTGCAGACCTTTACCTGGATGCTGGAAGGCGAGGTGCTGCACCGGGACAGCCTGGGCCACCAGCAGGTGATCCGCCCCGGCCAGGTCAACCTGATGACCGCCGGCCACGGCATCGCCCACACCGAGGAGTCGGTGCCCGGCCAGGGCCGGCTGCACGCCGCCCAGCTGTGGATTGCCCTGCCCGAGGCCGACAAGGACACCCCGCCCCGTTTCGATCACTACCCCAGGCTGCCCGCCTGGTCCCAGGACGGCGTCGACTTCACCCTGCTGGTGGGCGACTACCTGAGCCACAAGGCCCCCACCCTCAGCTTTTCGCCCCTGCTGGGCATGGATCTGCACAGCCCCCGGGGGGCGGAGCTGAGCCTCCCCCTGCGCCCGGAGTTCGAATACGGCCTGTTCGTGCTGGAAGGCCAGCTGGCGCTTGGCGCAGAAAACTTTGCGGAGAACGAGCTGGCCTACCTGGGCCTGCACCGGGAACAGGTCACCCTGACCCTGGCCCCCGGCGCCCGGGTGCTGCTGGTGGGCGGCGAGCCGCTGGACGAGGACATCTACATCTGGTGGAACTTCGTCGGCCACAGCAGGGACGACATCGCCCAAGCCCTGGCCGACTGGAACGCCGGCGCTGAACGCTTCGGCAAGGTCGAGGGGTACAAGGGCGAGCCATTGCAGGCGCCCGAATTACCCTGATGAAGGAGCACGGCATGACGGAACAACCCCATACCATGACGGCCGGCGTGTCGGTCCTGATCCGCCACCGGGTGCGCCCGCAGGCGCTGGGCGACTACGAGCACTGGCTGAGAAAGACCATAGACGTGGCCGCCGGCTTTTCCGGCCACCAGGGCGTCAATATCTTCAAGCCGACCTGCGGCCATACCCAGTACGATATCGCGGTGCGCTTCGCCAGCCAGGCGGAGGCCGAGGCCTGGGTGCAGTCCCGGGAGCGCCAGGCCCTGATCGAGGAAGCGGAGCACTATCTGGAGCTGCCGGACCAGGTGGAGATCTCCTCCGGCATCGACAACTGGTTCCAGCCCCTCAACCCGCCGCCCAAACAGCCGACCCGCTGGAAGCAATGGCTGGTCACCAGCCTGGTGATCTGGGTGCTGACCATGGTGGTGCCGCCGGTGCTGTCGCCCCTGTTCGAGCAGGTGCCGCCCCTGGGCCTGTGGGGCATCCGCCACGCCATCAGCGCCGGCGTCATCGTCGCCCTGGTGATTTACCTGGTCATGCCCCGGCTGGTACCGCGCATCGCCCACTGGCTGTACCGCTGATCCCGGCGGGCCGTTCAGCCGGCCCGCCGTTTCGGCTCCTGGTGGCAGCAGGCCCGGTTGCGGCCATGGCGCTTGGCCTGGTAAAGCGCCCGGTCCACCAGCTCGACCAGGGTGTCCATCGCCACCTCCTGTCCGGGCGCCAGGGTGACGGCGCCCACGCTCAGGGTCTGGCGGTCGGAGATGGGGGAAAAGGCGTGGGGAATCGCCAGGGTGTGGCAGCGGACCAGGATCTCCTGGCCCAGCTTGTCCTCTTCCCCCGGGATCAGGTTGGCGAACAACAGCATGAACTCGTCGCCGCCGTAGCGCCCGACCACCCCCTGGTATTCCCCGGCCAACTCCGCCAGCATGCCGGCAACCGCCCGCAACATGCGGTCACCGGCCGGATGGCCGTAGTTGTCGTTGTATTCCTTGAAATAATCCACGTCCACCAGCAGCAGGGTCACGCCGTGATGGTGCGCCCGCGCCAGCCGCCACTGCCGCTCCAGCAGCCGCCAGATCCCGCGCCGGTTCCAGATGCCGGTGAGGGTATCCCTGTAGGCCTGGAGGGCTTCGCCCCGGGCCTGTTTCTCGGCCCTGATGCTGCTTTTCAACTGGAACAGCTGGAACAGCAGCACGCCACCGCTCAGCAGCAGGGGCAGCAGCAGCACCGACTCGTACAGCAGCAGGGCCCGGCGGTAGCTGCCGTAGTCGTAGTCCACCCCCAGCATGCCCAGGAAATCGCCGTCACTCAGGTACAGGGGGGCATAGGCGGTGAGGTACTTGCCCCAGCGATCCTCGCTGACGAGCCAGCCGGGCTGGCGCCCGGCAAACAGCACCCGGTTCCGCTCGCCGAGCAGGCCGTACCGCTCTTTCTCCGAGAAGGGGCGCTCCTGCCGCGCCGCCTCTTCCTCGGTCACGGCGTCGAGCAGATAGAGGATATCGAGCGGGGTGCCGGCGGCGGCATTGAACACCTTTTCCTCGCCCGGCTCCACCCGGAACGGCACCGCCGGCCCCAGATCCACTTCCACATAGATGTAACGGATATCGGCCAGCGCCATCAGCTCGCGGGCATCCCGCTCGAATTCCCGGTTCAGCGGATGCTGCCGCAAGGCAGCATAATCCAGGGGCAGCAGCTCCGCCACCTGCTCCCGGCCGAGCGCCAGCTGGCGTGCCGTGCCCGCCGCCAGCGCCATCATGCTCTCCCCCAGGCTGCGTTCGAACTCGTGCCGCACCAGCGGCCGGCCCCACACCAGGATCAGGAACACGCACAGCAGCCACAGCCAGAACGGCCACCAGGCTCTTTTCATCGGCTCCGTCTTGATCACCCTGAACAACATCCCCAGTTCCGCATCCTGCCTCCCTCCCTTCATGGCCCCCGGCCCTATTGCCGTCCGGCACCATGACAAGGCGGGGGATGATAATACGAACCCCAAAGCAGAACCTTGTCCCACCTCAGATAAATCACGTCACAGCTCCGTTTTCCGGGGTTACGGCCATTGCCCTGCGCCACCGAAACGAGGATGATGAGGCAACCCACTGATTGTTGAGGAAAAGAATGGATTCACCCTCAATCACCCCCGGCCAACGAAGGCAATGCCGCCAAAAGAGATTTTTTCGGATCTCTATCTGGGCACTGTTGTGTACCCTGTCGCTCCCGGCGCCGGCAAACGAACACCCGGCCGAGCTGAGCGCCTCCGAACGGGCCTACCTCAACGCCCACCCCAGCGTTTCCCTGTGCGTGGATCCGGACTGGTGGCCGTTCGAGGCCATCGACAAGCACGGCCGGCATGTGGGCATCGCCGCCGACCTGATCGCCATGGTCGCGGCCAACACCGGCCTGCAGGTCCGGCTGCACCCCACCCAGACCTGGGAGGAAAGCCTGATCGCCTCCCGGGCCGGCGACTGCCTGGCGCTGAGCTTCCTCAACCAGACCCCCGAGCGGGAACAGTGGCTGATCTTCACCGAGCCGCTGCTGGAAGATCCGAACGTGCTGATCACCCGGGAGGAGCATCCCTTTATCTCGGACGTGTCCAGCCTCACCGGCAAGACCATCGCCCTGCCCTACGGCACCGCCATGGCCGAGTTTTTCGCCCGCGACTTCCCCCATATCGAGATCATCTACACCGACTCGGAGCGGGAGGCCCTGCGCCTGGTGTCGGAGCGCAAGGCGGACATGACCCTGCGCTCGCTGATCATGGCGGCCCATACCATCAAGAACGAAGGCTGGTTCAACCTCAAGGTGTCGGGCCAGATCCCGGGCTACGACAACCGGCTGCGCATGGGGGTGCTCAAGTCGGAACAGACCCTGCGCGATATCCTCGACAAGGGCATCGCCACCCTGACCCCCGAGGCGCGCCAGCAGATCATGGGGCGGCACACCGCCATGAACATGGTGTCGCAGGTGGTGACCGACTACACCCTGGTCTATGCCCTGGGCGGTACCCTCACCGCCGTGCTCGCCACCAGCCTGTTCTGGATGCGCCGGCTGAACCGCCTCAACCGGCAACTGAAGGTGCTGGCGCAAACGGATCCGCTCACCGGGCTGCCCAACCGCCATGCCCTCAACAACATCTTCCACAAGGAACTGCAACTGGCCCAGCGCTACCGGCGGCCACTGGCGGTGATCATGCTCGACCTGGACCATTTCAAGCACATCAACGATCTCCAGGGTCACCTGACCGGCGACAAGGTGCTGGTCGACTTCGCCAGGCTGCTGCGGAACAACCTGCGGGAAGCGGACATACTGTGCCGCTGGGGCGGCGAGGAATTCATGCTCGTCTGCCCGGAAACCGACGCCGGCCAGGCCCTGGAACTGGCCGAACGGCTGCTGGCGGCGACCCGCCGCCATGCCTTTCCCGCCACCGGCAGGGTAACGGTGAGCGCCGGCATCGGCACCGCCGGCCCGATGGATTGCATCGAAACCCTGGTGCAGCGGGCGGATGCCGCCCTCTACCAGGCCAAGGCCGAAGGACGGGACCGGGCCTGCCTGGCCACGACGGAAGACACCGGCGCCGGTCCGCAGGGCCATAATGCCCCTACAAAAAGTGCATAAAAATGCCCTGACATTGCTTAGGCAACCATCAATTAGTCGAACCAGTCGACAGAATTCGCGCAACCCCCTTAAGTCTTGTGCGCGAACGTCATACAATGCCTGCCGGAAATTCAATCCAGCGGCGTTGGCCGGCGACCGGCGCCCACCACAAGTGGGTGCCCGCGCCGAGCCGTTGTACCCCCACCTATCAAGCAGGGAAATAGCGAAATAATGACAACCAAAGAATCGACCATCGTCTACACCTTGACCGACGAAGCCCCGGCCCTGGCAACCTACTCCTTGTTGCCGATCGTGCGCACCTTCACCAGCGCCGCCGGCATCAAGGTCACCCTGAGCGACATCTCCCTGGCCGGCCGCGTCCTGGCCGCCTTTCCCGAGCGCCTGAGCCCGGAACAACGCGTGGCCGACGGCCTGGCCGAACTGGGTGAACTGACCCAGGATCCGCACGCCAACATCATCAAGCTGCCCAACATCAGCGCCTCCGTGCCCCAGCTGCGCGCCTGCATCAAGGAGCTGCAGTCCCAGGGTTATGCGGTGCCCGACTTCCCCGAGGCCCCCGAGACCGACGAAGAAAAAGCCATCCGCGACGCCTACTCCAAGATCCTCGGCAGCGCGGTCAACCCGGTGCTGCGCCAGGGCAACTCCGACCGCCGCGCCCCGGCCGCGGTCAAGGCCTTCGCCCGCAAGTATCCCCATTCCATGGGCGCCTGGAGCAAGGCCTCCCGCTCCCACGCCGACTACATGAACGGCGGTGACTTCTTCTCCAGCGAACAGTCCGTGACCATGGACAAGGCGCAAACCGTGCGCATCGAGTTCGTCAACCAGGCCGGCAAGGTCGAGCTGAAGAAAGAACTGGCCCTGCAGGAAGGCGAAGTGCTGGACAGCATGTTCATGAGCAGCAGAAAGCTGTGCGACTTCTTCGAGCAGACCCTGCAGGACTGCAAGGAAACCGGCGTGATGTGGTCCCTGCACGTCAAGGCCACCATGATGAAGGTGTCCCACCCCATCGTGTTCGGCCACGCGGTCAAGGTGTTCTACCGCGAGGTGTTCGAGAAGTACGGCGAGCTGTTCGACGAGCTGGGCGTCAACCCCAACAACGGCATGAACAGCGTGCTGGAAAAGATCAAGACCCTGCCCCAGTCCACCCAGGACGAGATCGAGCAGGCCATCCACGACTGCTACGAGCACCGCCCGGAAATGGCGATGGTGGACTCCGTCAAGGGCATCACCAACCTGCACGTGCCGAGCGACGTGATCGTCGACGCCTCCATGCCCGCCATGATCCGCAACTCCGGCCAGATGTGGGGCCGCGACGGCAAGCAGAAAGACACCAAGGCGGTGATGCCCGAGAGCACCTACGCCCGCATCTACCAGGAAGTGATCAACTTCTGCAAGACCAACGGCGCCTTCGATCCGCGCACCATGGGCTCGGTGCCCAACGTGGGCCTGATGGCGATGAAGGCCGAGGAATACGGCTCCCACGACAAGACCTTCGAACTGGCCGAAGACGGCACCATGCGCGTGGTGGATGAAAACGGCCAGGTGCTGATGCAGCACCAGGTGGAAAAGGGCGACATCTGGCGCGCCTGCCAGACCAAGGACGCCGCCATCCGCGACTGGGTCAAGCTGGCCGTCAACCGCGCCCGCAACTCCAATACCCCGGCCGTGTTCTGGCTGGACGCCGAGCGCGCCCACGACAACGAGCTGCGCAAGAAGGTGGAAGCCTACCTGCAGGAGCACGACCTGAGCGGGCTGGACATCCACATCATGTCCTACAACGAAGCCATCCGCTTCTCCATGGAGCGCATGAAGCGCGGCCAGGACACCATTTCCGTCACCGGCAACGTGCTGCGCGACTACCTGACCGACCTGTTCCCGATCATGGAACTGGGCACTTCCGCCAAGATGCTGTCCATCGTGCCCATGCTGGCCGGCGGCGGCATGTACGAGACCGGTGCCGGCGGCTCCGCGCCCAAGCACGTGCAGCAGCTGATGGAAGAAAACCACCTGCGCTGGGACTCCCTGGGTGAATTCCTGGCCCTGGCGGTGTCGCTGGAAGAGCTGGGCATCAAGGAAGGCAACGCGCGCGCCAAGATCCTGGCCAAGTGCCTGGACAAGGCCACCGAGCTGCTGCTGGACAACGGCAAGTCACCGTCCCGCCGCGCCGGCGAGCTGGACAACCGTGGCAGCCACTTCTATCTGGCCATGTACTGGGCCCAGCAGCTGGCCGCCCAGACCGACGACGAGGCGCTTGCCGCCCACTTCGCGCCCCTGGCCAAGGCCCTGGCCGAGCACGAAGCCAAGATAGTGGAAGAGCTGAACGCGGTGCAGGGCAAGTCCGCCGGACTGGAAGGCTACTACCACGCCGACCCGGCCGCGGTGGAGAAGGTGATGCGCCCCAGCGCCACCCTCAACCAGGACCTGGCCGCCCTGAACGGCTAAGACGCCGCCGTTAACGCCAAGAACACGCCCGGCACCGCAAGGTGCCGGGCGTTTTTACTCCTTGACCATGGGTAGCACTTCCTTGCCTTCACAGATATTCAGCAGTGCAGGAAACGCATAGATGGAAGGACGGCTGCCGGCACCTTCGCGCAAGATAGTGAGCGGCCCTGCAGGTTGTAGCAGCGCACGCAACAGGTAATGCAGAGTTTGACGATTGATGCCGGAACGCTCACAAAAATCGCTAACCCTGAAAATAGGACGATCAAACAGGGTATCCACCAGACGAGAAGTATGCTGAGAATGGGTCAGCTCCAGCACCTGTTTTTTGGTGCTTTCATATAATGCCATGATCTGGCGAACCCGCTTTACATTAGAACCGGCCTGCTCAATGATCGCATCCAGAAAGAAAGCAATCCATCCATCCCAGTCTCCTTCAGCTGATATCCTGCCAAGACGTGCATAATACTCGTCTCGGTGCGACTCCAAATAACCAGACAAATAAAACATCGGGCTGGGCAACCTGCCCTTGGCATACAAGAACAGCGGTATGAGCAAGCGACCAATACGACCGTTACCATCTTTGAATGGATGTAACAATTCAAACTGCGCATGCATAATCGCCGCCTGCGCCAGCACATCGAAATCATCGCCAGATACATAGTGTTGCCAGGCATCCAGGTGATCGGCCAATCGTAGTGGCGAAGGAGGCACAAAGCTGGCCTGCTCCATGGAGCAACCTGCAAAGCCAATCCAATTTTGCTCTTTACGAAAGCTACCCGGCTCCTTACTCTGACCTCGCACGCTATCCAGCAGAATCTGGTGAAGCTGCAGTAACAGATTAAGGGTGATACTGCGCCCTTCCTGCAGATACCCTTGAGCCACCATAAGGGCATGCCGATAGTTCAGGATCTCTTGAATATCCGCATTTTTGTGTTCGTCAAACGCTTCCCCGGCCTCATGTTCCAGCACTTCCTCCATGGTGGCCTGGGTGCCTTCTATTTTGGATGACAGCACCGCTTCCTGATTGGTCAATGGGGATAACATAACGGCAGGGTTCACTATCCCCTGCAACAGGCCACTGTATTCCGCCAATGCCGCATTGGCCTTGCCCACCGAGGTGATCAGCTTGCCGTAGTCTAGCCCCTCTAACGGCAGGGAATCTGGCTGATAAGGAGTCATATGTAAACCTAAGATGAATTTGGCCAGCCCATGGTGTCTGACACATTAGACACCAACTCGTTTTTGTATCATATAACCAAAATAATGATACACAAATGTGGTTATCTATCACCGGTCATACACAATACAGTTTGTATATCATACTTTTCATAATGTAATACACAAACCTCCTCCCTGCTTGCTGGCAGCCCCGGTACATAACCCTGGCGAGACAAGAGAGCAAGCAAAACGCCATCCTTCCTAAATCCCGCTTGAGCCTGTTTTACCTTGCAAATGCTATGGTTATATCTGGCTCCCCTGGGCGCCTGTCGCGCCCCACGGCACCACCGGACAGGATATCCCGACCATGCGCCAGCGTCTTGCCCCCGGCGAACTCCTCGCCCTCGCCCTGATCCTGCTGCCCCTGGCCGTTGCCCTGCCCCGGCTGTGGCTCGGTTATGGCCCCGGCTGGGGTGGCGCCCTGACCCTGCTGGGGCGGCTCAGCGGCATGCTGGGGCTGGCCATGATGCTGGTGACCGCCGCCCTCAGCGTCCGCCTGCCCGCCCTGGACGCCTGGTTCGGCGGCCTGCCCCGGCTGTGGCGGCTACACCGCCGGCTGGGCTTCGGCGCCTTTATGCTGATCCTGCTGCACGTGCTGCTGCTCGCCTTCGCCGCCCTGCCCCAGTCCCTCGCCATGGCGGTGACCCTGTTGTTTCCGCCCCCGGCCGACTGGCTCACCTGGACCGGCTGGCTGGCCCTGCTCCTGTTGGTGGTCTTCCTGGCGCCCACCTTCCAGTTTTTCGGCCCCATCCACTATCAGAACTGGAAGCGGCTGCACCTGCTGTCCGTCCCCACCCTGGCGCTGGCCTTGCTCCATACCCTGCCGCCGCTGGCCAGCCCCTGGCCCTGGTGGCTGCTCGCCACCCTGGCGGCCCTGGCCCTGCTCTGGCGCAAGGGACTCTCGCCTTGGCTGGCGAGAAGACCCTACCGGATCACCGAGGTCAGATCCCTGGCGCCCGACGTGGTGGAACTCGTCCTCCGCCCCGAGCGCCGCCCGCTCCGCCACCGGGCCGGTCAGTTCGTCTACCTCAGCCCCCTGGATAAGGGCCTCGCCGCCGGCCGGGGCGAGGAGCATCCCTATACCCTGTCCTCGGCGCCGGGAGCCCCCGAGCTGACGCTGGGCATCAAGGCCCTGGGGGATGCCAGCCGAGCGCTGCAGTCCGTCGCCCTGGGCAGCCGGGTGCTGCTGGAAGGCCCCTACGGCGCCTTTTTCGAGCAGGCCGACCCCGGACGGAAACAGCTCTGGCTGGGAGGCGGCATCGGCATCACCCCCTTCGTGGCCGCCGCCCGGGAACTGGACGCCGGCCCCGGCAAAGAGGAAGAGGTGGTGCTCTGCTACCTGGCCAACCGCCCCGAGCGTGCCTACTACCTGGAGGAGCTGGCCGATATCGCCGCCCGGCATTCGTCCCTGCGCCTGGCACCCCACTATGTTTCCGAGCGGGGCCCGCTCGCGCTCGACTTTCTGGAGCAACAGTGCCCCGATTTCCGGGAGCGGGAGCTGCTGATTTGCGGCCCGCCGCCCATGATCCACCACCTGCTCCGGCTGCTTGCCGGGGCCGGAGTGCCACGCGCCCACATCCACACGGAGGCCTTCGATTTTTTATGAACCTCAACAAGATAGCCTACACCGCCCTGGTCGCCTTTGGCGCCGCCATCGCCACCCTGGTGATCAGCCATGGCCTGAGCGGCACCCGGGCCGGCGCCACCGAGCCGCCCCGCGCCGCGCCCATCAGCCGGGAAGAGCTGGCCCGCCACAACAGCCGCGACAGCTGCTGGAAGGCCATCGACGGCAAGGTGTACGACATCACCGCCTATATTCCCGACCATCCCAGCCGGGAGGAAGTGGTGCTGGCCTGGTGCGGCAAGGACGCCAGCGAAGGCTGGCACAACAAGCGGCCCGGGGTGGCCCACAGCGGGGCCGCCTCCCGGCTGCTTTCCGGCTACCTGATAGGCGAGCTGGAAGACGCCGCCCCGCCCCCACCGGCGGCACCGGCCCGGGCCAGCCCCGCCGCCGCTGCCGGTCGACCGGATGGCCGGCTGCTGCTCGGGCTCGCGCCCGGCACCTACCTGGACGGCCGCTACCGGGGCAGCTTTCTCGATCGGGGGGAAATGCAGGTGGGAATGCAGTTCGATCTGCGCGACGGCCGGTTGACCGCCCTGGAATACCGCCACCTGGCCTACGGCGGCATCGACTACCTGACCCTGGCCGAAGACGCCCCCCTCTATCCGGTGACCCGCCAGTACCGGCAGGTGGCCGACTACCTGACCGGCAAGCCGCTGCACCAGATCGTCGACCTCTACCAGCCGGAGCAGGTGGTGACCGACCTCGACGGCTACACCGGCGCCAGCCTGCGCACCAGCAAGGTGATCTCGGCCATCCGCGACGGCCTTAACCGGGGGGTCTATCAATGGCCCAAGGAATAAGGATGGCGATGGGGGAATAATGACAAAATGGGGCCACATGGCCCCATTTTCCGAAAGAGCTTGATGGCGTTTAAAAATGCCAGCTCAGCCCCAGCATCAGGGAGTCGATATCAAAATCGCTCTTGTCGATCAGCCGGGAATATTCAACAAAGAAACCAACACCACCGGTATGCCGTTTATCTTTGAAGCGCATGCCGATGCCATAACTGAAATCGTCTTCCGAGTCGGATACCTTTTCCCTGATGATGGGGGCGGAGGCCTCTGCCTTGGCCTTGGTCCATCCCAAAACCCCGTAGACCGACATAAAGTCCTGGATCGGGATCTGCGGCAGGGCGTAAACGCCGAAGTAGTGTTTCAGCTCCGTCTCGACCAGGCCGTCGAAATGGGTGTCGTCTCCCACGCCCCGGCCGTAGCGGGCCTCGAGGGCCAGATAGGGCGAGGGCTGGTAGC
Source organism: Zobellella denitrificans (assembly GCF_002407485.1). NCBI lineage: Bacteria > Pseudomonadati > Pseudomonadota > Gammaproteobacteria > Aeromonadales > Aeromonadaceae > Zobellella > Zobellella denitrificans. Next base: position 3,677,633 of record NZ_CP012621.1, read on the forward strand.
CCAGGTTGATGCCGACGGAATTCCAGTCCGCCGACTCGCCGATAAAGTCGTTCTCGAAGTCGAACTGGACCAGTGCGTAATTCAGCCCCACATAGAACTCGGGCTGTGCGTAAAGATAAGGTGAAGTTGAAGAAAGTTGCTGCGCCTGGGCTCCTGTTGCCGCCAACAGGCAGGAACCCGCAATCAAAGATCGGATTTTCATATGCCACCGTCCTTTCTCGTTATTTCAACAATGCCCACACCAAGGGTGCATCAAAAAGCCTAGGCAAGCTTGCCGGCGATAGCCAACAGCGCTTTCGGGTAAGAGCCTACCGGGTAGTGCCGTCATGGCTTGGGTGGTGCACACCACCTTGAGGCACGATTGGGGCGCAGGCGAGCCGCCTGCGCCCCACCGGCAACGGCTCAGCGGCGGGCCCGGCGTACATTGACCAGCATGGGGCTGCCGTTGGCCGGGTCCTGGGTGATGTCGCACTCTATCCCGTACAGCTCGCGCACCAGGGCCGGGGTGAGGATATCCCGGGGATGGCCGTGGGCGATGATGCGGCCGTCGCGCATGGCCACCAGCTGATCCGCGTAGCGGCAGGCGCTGGCCAGGTCGTGCACCACCATGGCGACCGTCTTGCCCCGGCCCGCCAGGGCGCGGATCAGCTCGAACACCTCTATCTGGTGGCCCAGGTCCAGCGCCGAGGTGGGCTCGTCCAGCAACAGCAGCGGGGTGGACTGGGCGATGGCCATGGCAATCCAGGCCCGCTGCCGCTGGCCGCCGGACAACTGATCCAGCACCCGCTGCTCCAGCCCCGCCAGATCCGCCGCCGCCAGCGCCTCGGCCACTATGTGTTGGTCTTCCTCCGACCACTGGCTGAGCCAGCCCTGGTGGGGCTGGCGGCCGAAGCGCACCAGATCCAGCACCGTCATGCCCTCGGGCGCCGAGGTGTGCTGGGGCAGCAGCGCCAGCCGGCGGGCGATCTCCCGGCTGGGCCGGCGATGGATGTCGGCCCCGTCCAGCAAGATGCTGCCGCCGCGCGGGCGCAGCACCCGGGCCAGGGCGCCGAGCAGGGTCGACTTGCCGCAGCCGTTGGGCCCCACTATGGCGGTGACCTGGCCCGGTGCCAGTTGCAGCTCCAGGCCGTCGATGATCACCTGGCGATCATGGGCCACCACCAGCTCATGGGCCGACAGGGTGGCCTGCTGTTCATGGCCAAGCAGGGTTTGCAGGGGGACGGCAGCATTCATCAAGGACGACTCCGGAAAGAAGGATTCAACAACATCCACAACAGATAGGGGCTGCCCACCACGGCGGTGACGATGCCGACCGGGATTTCGAGCGGCGCCAGCACCAGCCGCCCGGCCAGATCGGCCAGCAGCATCAGCAGCGCCCCGGCCAGGGCCGAGGCCAGCAGGGGCACGCCCCGGTGGCGGCACAGCATGCGGGCGATTTCAGGGCCAAGCAGTGACACCAGGCCCACCGGGCCGGCCACCGCCACCGCCAGGCCGGTGAGCCCCACCGACAGCGCCAGGCACTGGCCGCGCACCCGTTTGAGATTGAGGCCCAGGCCGATGCCCACCGGCTCGGACAGCTGCAACACCTGCAGCGCCCGCGCCAGCCGCAGCGCCAGCACCAGGCCCAGCAGCAGGCCGGCACCGAGCAGGGCCGTGGCCTCGGGGGAACGGGCGTTGAGGCTGCCCACCGTCCAGGGAAAGGCGACGTTGGCCTGGTCGATGGCCACCCGGCTCAGCATCAGCTGGGTGACGGCGCCGGCGATGGCGCCCACCCCCAACCCGACGATGATAAAGCGATAGCCCCGGGTGCCGCTGCCGCCCGCCAGGCCGAACACCAGCACGGTGGCGGTCACGGCGCCCACCAAGGACATGGCGGACGGCGCCAGCGAAGTCACCAGCCCCACCACCGAGGCCACCGCGAAGGCGGTGGCCGCGTTGTCGATGCCGATAATGCCGGGCGTGGCCAGACGGTTGCCCGCCAGGGTCTGCATCAGGCAGCCCGCCAGGGCGAAGGCCGCGCCCGTGGCCATGCCCGCCAGCACCCGCTGCAGGCGCAGTTCGTGCACCACCAGCCGGTGCAGGGGCGGCGCCTCGCCCCGGAGGGCGGCCCAGACCTCGGCCGGGCTCAGGCTGACGTTGCCGAGGCCGAGCGCCGCCGTGGCGGCGGCGGCCAGCAACGCCAGCAGCACCAGGTTGACCCAGAGGCCGCGGCGGGACAGCAGCAGGCTGAACTCGCGCCCGCCCAGCCGCCCGCGGAGCGGCCAGTGATCATGGAGCGGCAGGGGCCGGGATGGCAGGGTCATGGAACACCTCGATCACAAAGAAGGCCGGCGCCGGCCGCGCACCACCGCCAGCAGCACGGGGGCGCCGATCAGCGCGGTGAGCACGCCGATGGGCAGCTCCGCCGGCGCCACCAGCAGCCGCGACAGGGTGTCGGCGGCGATGACGATAATGGGGCCGACCGGCAGGCAGAGCCAGAGGGTACGGCGGATATCGGGCCCGGCCAGGGCCCGGGCCACAAAGGGCACCACCAGGCCCACGAACAGGATGGGGCCGGCCACGGCGGTGGCCGACCCCACCAGCAGCGCCACGATCAGCACCGCCAGCAGGCGCACCCGCCCCGGCTTGTGGCCCAGGCCCCGGGCCACGTTCTCCCCCAGGGCCAGCGCCGCCAGCGGGCGCACCACCACCAGGGTGAGCACCAGGGCCAGCAGCAGGGAGGGCAGTATCTGCCACAGATGATCCAGGCTGCGCCCGGCCACGCTGCCGATGACCCAGAAGCGGATTTCGTCGGCGGTGCGCTGGTCGAACAGCAGCAGCAGGGAGGTGAGCGCCAGCAGCAGGCTGGACAGGGTGGCACCGGCCAGCACCAGGCGGATGGGATCGTTGCCCACCCCCTGCAGCCGGGCGGCGCTTAATACCAGCAGGCAGCCGGCCAGGGCGCCCAGCTGCGCCACGTGCACCGTCAGGGTGGCGGCGCTGGCTCCCAGCATCAGCGCCAGGGTCACGGCAAAGCCGCTGCCGGCGCTCACCCCCAGCAGGCCGGGCTCGGCCAGGGGATTGCGGGCCAGGGTCTGCATCAGGGCGCCGGCACAGCCCAGCGCCATGCCCACCACCAGGCCGACCAGGGTGCGCGGCGCGCGCAGCTCGGCCACCACGAAGCGGGCCTCGTCCGAGCCGCCCCCGAACAGCACGGCCAGGGCCTGGCCCGGGCCGATATGACCGGCGCCGAGCAGCAGGCTGGCCAGGCACACCAGCAACAACAACAGGCCCGCCGCCAGCATCACCGCAAACAGCGGGCGCCGGGACGCGGCGACAACCACCATGGAGGTCAGCGCGCCGCGTGTTCGAGCACGCGCTCAACATCGTCGAGGATGGCGTGGGCCGCCAGGGGGCCGGTGGCGCTGGTCCAGACCTGGCCGTCGACCGGGAACACCCGCTGCTGCCGCACCACGCTCAGGCGGGCAAAGGCGGGGGATGTTTCGGCGGCGGCCAGGGCCTCGCGGCCGTCGTGGTTCAGGGTGGCCATAAACAGCCAGTCGCCGTCCATCAGCGCCAGGTTCTCCTGGCTCAGGGGCGAACTGTGGGGCAGGCCCGGCTTGACGATGCCGCCGTCCCGCACCTCGAAGCCCACCGCCTGCAGCAGGCCGGGGGTAAACAGCCGGGAAGACATCATCATGGCGCCCTGGGGCATCCAGCGGGCCAGCGCGGCCTTGCGCCCGTCGGCGGGCACCGCCTGCCCGAACTTCTCCGCCAGCGCCGCGGTGCGCTGGTCCAGCCCGGCCAGCACGCCGTCCAGCTCGGCTTCCTTGTCCAGGGCTTTGGCGAACAGGCGGGCTTCCTCCTTCCAGGCGCCCTCCTCGAACATGTCGATGTCCGGCACCAGGGTCGGGGCCACCGCCGACAGCAGGCGGTACTGCTCTTCCGGCAGGGAGGACGAAGCCAGGATCAGATCCGGTTGCAGGGCGATCACCGCCTCCAGGTTGGTCTCGCGGGCGGTACCCACTATGGCGACCTCGCCCGCCTTGTCCTGCAGGTAGCCGGCCACGCCGTCACCGCCCCGGGTGGCCACCGCACCCAGGGGAGTCACGCCCACCGCGATGCTGGTATCCAGGGCGCCTTCGTACAGGGTCACCACCCGCGCCGGCTCGCCGTCGATGCGCAGCTCGCCGAAGCGGGTGTCAAGGGTGCGGGCCTCGGCCAGGGCCTGGCCGGACAGCAGGGCACCCAGCATCAGGGCGGCCGCCTTGAACAGGCGGGAAGAGGGCGCGGCAAGGGTTCCTGACATAAGGTATCTCCAACATCAATTGGGTGAGAAAAGAGGGGACGCGTCGAGCATCCAATTCGCCAATGATAATGGTTTGCGTTAACACTTCAAAGGCGCAGGAACAGGAACAAAGGGTTCCAGATATGGAACGGGAGCCCTTCCCCCCCAAGGTAAAGCCGGCCAGGTACTGGCACTACTGCCGGTTTTTGATACTCTTCTTAATTCCAAACGGAGCCAAAACAACCAGGAGCTGACGCCCCCCGGGCGCAGACGACAATAATGAAGAGAGCAGTGATTTCCGTGGCGGCCGTGGCCGTGGCCGTGGCGGCGGCCGGCCTGTATGCCGGCACCCAGTATTACATCGGCACCCGTATCGCGGCCCAGGCGGACGAATGGCGGCAGCAGGCCGCCGCCCACGAGGAGCTGTGGGTAACCCGGCTGGACTACGAGGCGGGCCTTGGCGGCGGCACCCTGCACTACGACCTGAGCTACCGCCCCCTGCCCGGCAATCCCCTGCACGACCTGCTGGCCGAATGGCAGCCCACGCCCGAGTTGCACCTGCAGGGCAGCCTGCCGGTAACCCACGGCCCCTGGCTGGGCAGCGAAGGTTTCGGCCTGGCCAGGGTGGAACACCAGTCTCCCCTGCCGGAGGCGGCCCGTGCCTGGCTGCCCAATTATCCGGGCCAGGCCCCCCTGCTGACCCTGACCGGCGTACAGCAGTGGGACGGCAGCCACCAGCTTGCGCTGCGGCTCATCGACTACCGCGGCCAGATGGCCCAGCCCGGCGGCAACGAGCGACTGGAGCTGACGCTGGCCGACAGCCAGCTCGAGGCCCGCTGGCAGCCGCGGCAACAGCGGCTGCAACTGGAGGGCCGGATAGGCGAGTTCAGCCTCGGCCTGCCGTCCATGGCCGAGCGCCTGAGCCTGCAACAGCTTAGCCTGACCATGGACGCCACCGCGGCCGACCGCTACCTCTGGCTGGGCGACAGCGCCCTGGCCCTGCAGCAGCTCAGGTTCAGCAGCCAGCACACCCGCTTCGGCCTGCAGGAAGCGATTGTCAGCACCCGCACCGAGCAGGAACAGCAGCACCTGAACCACCATACCGAGATCTCCCTGGGCGGCGTGACCCTGCCCGCCCAGCAACTGGGCCCCAGCCGCCTGCGCCTGGCCCTTAACCGGCTGGAACTGGCCCCCTACCAGGCCCTGCTGCAACGCCTGGAGCGGTTCGACCCCGGCCAGGACGCGGAAGCCGAATGGCAGCAGATCCGGCCCCTGCTGGAGCGGCTGCTGGCCTACCAGCCGGAGCTGGGCATAGAAGAGTTCAGCCTGTCGCTGGCCGAGCCCCACGACACCAGCGCCCGCGCCAGCCTGCGCTACACCGGCACCGGCAGCCTGGATCCGGAGCAACTGCCCCGGCAACTGCGCCTGGCCGCCCACGCCCAGGCCAGCGACGCCGCCTTCCAGCAGTTGCTGAGCTTTATGATCGCCGAGGAGTCCCCGGGCCTTTCCGCCGAGCAGCAACAGCAAATACTGGCGGAAAGCGCCCCGCAGATGAAAGCCCTGCTGCTGCAAACCCCCTTCGTGGTGCAGCTGGGCGAGCAGTTGCAGGCGGAGCTGGTGCTGGAAAACGGCCAGGTCAGCGCCCACGGCCAGCCGGTGATGAGCGCCGAGGCGCTGCTGGACGCCTCCGGCCTGGGCGAGGGCTAGAGCAATATGTAGGCGCCCTTTCCTTTGCGCCTTCGCTCGTTTATTTTACTAAACACTTTAGCGACAGCGACAACAAGGAGCCGTTATGTCCAAAAGCCTCGAGGATGTGATCGTCATGGGCCGCCACCCGGTGCCGGCCGAGACCATGGCCCCCAACCCCGATACCCTGGTCGCCGGTAACCCGGTGCAGACCCTGGCCAACCACTACAGCAGCGCCGACAACCGCTTTCACGTGGGCACCTGGGGCAGCGAGCCGGGCCGCTGGCGGGTGAACTACACCGAGCACGAATACTGCAAGCTGCTCCGGGGCAAGGTGATACTGCACGACCTGGCCGGCAACCGCCTGACGCTCGCCCCCGGCGACGACTTCATCATCCCCGCCGGCTTCCGGGGCGAGTGGGAAACGGTGGAAGCCTGCGAAAAGCTCTATGTGATCTACCAGGCCTGAGCCCCGCCCGGGCGGGCTTGTGCCAACGCCGGAATCCGTTCACACTACATCCGGCAGCGCCGCCGCCGCTGCCGGAATAACGGAGGAGTTCCATGCCACGAACGGCAACCCCAGGCGATGGCCTTTGATATGGACAGGCTACCCGACCTCGCCCTCGGCAACGTGACCGATCTGCTGCTCGATGCCATCTGCATCGTGGACACCCAGGGCAACTTTCTTTACATCAGCGCCGCCGGCGAACGGATCTTCGGCTACCGGCCCGAGGAAATGATCGGCCGCAACATGTTCAACTTTATCCATCCCGGCGACCATGACCGAACGCGCAACGCCGTCACCGAGATCATGGCCGGCCAGCCCAAGCCGCATTTTGAAAACCGCTATGTGCGCAAGGACGGCAGCACCGCCCATATCATGTGGTCCGCCCGCTGGTCGGAGCCCCACCAGTTCCGCATTGCCGTGGCCCGGGACATTACCCAGCGCAAGCTGGCCGAATCGCGCCAGGCCGCCATCTACGCCATTGCCGACGCCGCCAACATCCTGGGGGACCTGGACCGGCTGTTCAAGCGCATCCACCAGGTGGTGGACGACCTGCTCGGCGCCAGCGATTTTATCGTTGCCGTTTGCCACCCGGAAACGGGCCGGCTGGAGTTTCCCTACCGGGCCCGGCCCGAACCCCTGTCGCCCGAAAGCCAAGCCCGGATCTCGCGCCTGCTGGCGGAGCCGGTGATCCGCCGCGGCGAAAGCCTGCTGCTCGGCGCCGGCGAACTGCGGGGCACCGCCGCCGGCCCGGAAGACAACGGGCTGGCCGCGCCCATCAAGTCGCCGGAGGGCACCCTCGGCGCCCTGCTGGTACTGCGCCCGGCCGGCCAGCTGCCGTTTGGCGAGCAGGACCGGGAGCTGCTGCAGTTTGTGGCGGCGCAGTTGGCCACGGCGATGGAACGCAAGCACATGCTGCTGCGGCTGGAGCACATGGCCCGCTTCGATCCGCTGACCGACCTGCCCAACCGCGCCCTGTTCCTGGACCGCCTGCAGACGGCGCTGAAAAGGGCGCACCGGGAGCAGGGCCGGCTGGCGCTGCTGTACCTGGATCTCGACAAGTTCAAGCAGGTGAACGACCACTACGGCCACCTGGCCGGCGACCGGCTGCTGCAGGAGGTGGCGGGCCGGCTGCTCGGCTGCGTGCGCGAATCGGACACCGTGGCCCGGCTGGGCGGCGATGAATTCGTGGTGCTGCTGGAAGACATGGCGCCCCCCGCGGCGGTGGAACAAGTGGCCGACAAGATCCGCCGGGCGCTGGCCGCCCCCTACCGCCTGCCCGAAGCGGTGCTGCACATCCGGCCCAGCCTGGGCGTGGCCCTGTATCCGGACCACGGCGGCACCGGGCAGGAGCTGATGGCCCACGCCGACGACGCCATGTACCGGAGCAAGAAGGGGGCAGCAAGATGATCGACTCCCTGAAACACCGGGCCAGGCAACTGAAGTCCCACACCCTGACCGTGTATTTCGCCGCGCGCGACCCGCGCATGCCGATGGCGGTGCGGGCCCTGGCGCTGCTGGTGGCCGCCTATGCGCTGAGCCCCATCGATCTGATCCCGGACTTCATCCCGGTGCTCGGCTACCTCGACGACCTGCTGCTGGTGCCGCTGGGCGTGGCCCTGGTGGTGCGGCTCACGCCCCCGGCGGTGCTCGAGGCCGCCCGCGCCCGGGCCCGGCAGGCCGCCGACAAGCCCATCAGCTACACGGCGGCGGCCGTGATCATCCTGCTGTGGCTGGCCGCCCTGTGGCTGGCGGCCCGCTGGGCCATGGCGGCCATGGGCAACTGACCCATGGCCCGCCGTTGCTGGCGGTGGTCGCCATCGCGTTCCCGTCCCTGAGCGAGCTGCTGGGCACGGTCGCCTTCTTATGGTGGATACCGAAGAAGCTGTTTCCCGCATCGGCTGGGCGCTGACCTTGCCGGTGGAGCGCAGGCGGCCCGCCTGCCTTTGCGCGCAGCGCGAACCCTCATGCGGGCGTGCCGCCCGCGCCCCAAGAAGCGTCTCTGCCTAAGTTTTAAACTTTATGGCGTTCTAGTCCTTCACCTTCCAGTGGCCGCCCTTGGCCGGGCCGATGCGCTCCAGTCTGCCTTGCTGCTTGAGCCGGGCGAGCTGTTTTTCCACTGCTCTTGCGGTGATGCCCAGTTTTTCAGCCAATGCCTTGGCGCTGCTCTGCGGGTTGGCCGCAAGCAGTTCCAGAATCGGGGGCATGTTCTCCGAACTTTTCTCCGAACCGGATACCTGCTTGGGTGAAACGCTTCGGTGAAACTCGATATCAAAAAAATCGCCGGTTTCGGCAAAAGTGGGCTCCGGGTTGCCCGCCTGGGTGCACAAGGCGCGGATACGGGCGATGCCGCTGCCCCACTGTTCGATGTAGCCCAGCTCCTTGAAAACCCGGGCGATAACCTTGTTGCGGAGCTCCGAGCGGCCCTGCAGGGCTTCATCCAGCGTCAGGCCATTGGGCAGGCCGCCGGGAGACACGATGTTCACGGCATCGTCGTAGATGCCCAGTTTGATGTCCCGGCCGGCATTGCTGTAATCCCGGTGCACCACGGCGTTGACCAGGGCTTCGCGGATGGCGGCAATGGGAATTTCGTAGGTTTCGGTGCGCTGCAGGCCGAGGATTTCCGCTTTCAGGTGCAGGTGGTTCTTGATAAAGCCTTCCGCCTGGGCCAACTGGCCGAACAGGTCGCCGGTGTATTCCTTCTTGTCCAGAAACACCGTCATGTCGGTGCCCTTGAACCGGCTGCACTTGATTTCCACCTGTTCGTACCGGCCGAGCAGGATCATCAGCCCGTGGGTGGGGTACTCCCGGCCCTGCTCGGTCTTGATCAGCTTAAGGCCATGCATCTTTTGCCTGTCCAGCGGCTTACCGACCTGCCGGAAGGCCTGCTGCAAGGGGCCCAGGTCCAGTTGTTCCAGGGTGCTATCCCAGGCTGGCTGCTCGTCGAAGCTCTGGTGCAGGCGCTGGCGTTCCAGCTCGTGGATCATCTCCTGGCTGGCCTGGCGGTTGGTGGCGCCCAGCCGCACAAAAACGCCCTTTTCGCGCCCCTGGCGTTTCAGGTAGTAAGGCAACTGGCTGCCCCGGTGAACCTGCACCACCAGCAGGGTTTGGCCAACTGCTCGCCCTTGGGCAACTGCCGCTTGAACTCCAGGGTTTTGCCTTCACCCTGCTGGATATCGTGCCAGAGGGGGTGTTCAGCGCTCATGTTCCAACCCTCCCGGATACGGTTCGATCCCGGCGTCCGGCTCGCCCGGAAATGGCTGCCCGGTGTGATTCATGTTGTCCCCCAAGGTGCACCGCAAAGCACGGAAGCTGTCCGACCCCGGACATCCTACCCCGAGCCGGACAGGGCTGGAACATCAAAAAGCGGCTCCGCTGAACAGCCGCCCCGGATAACCGCCGGCAAGGTCGTTGTTTGGCATGGCCTTTTGCCATCATAATTACATCACTTAAGCATTGGCTTTCACTTCAACGAGCAGCGTTATCCCGTGGATAGATTGGTTCAGATTTTCAGCAATCCGGCCCTGATCTGGACACTGGGCATTGTCAGCCTGGTGTGCTTTATCGGCTCGCTGCTGGTGATCCCCTGGCTGGTGCTGCGGATCCCGGCGGATTACTTTTCCGGCGAGTACCGCCACCGGGTGCCATGGGCCGAGCAGCACCCGGTGATCCGCTGGGTGCTGCTGCTCCTGAAGAACCTGCTGGGCCTGGTGCTTCTGCTGATGGGCATCGCCATGCTGGTATTACCGGGGCAGGGCTTGCTGACCATACTGATCGCCCTGGTGTTTTTGAACTTTCCGGGCAAGTACCGGCTGGAGCGCCGGATTTTTATGATCCCCTCCGTGCGCCAGGGCGTGGACTGGCTGCGCCGCCGGGCTGGACGCCCGCCCCTGATTTTTAAAGATTAGATATCAGAGAGCACCGCCTTAACCTCCACCACCCTCCCGTTCCCCACTTTATCCCTGCCTTGCGCCGGTTTGTGCCAGCCGGCGCGCCTTGCAAGGGTGGATACCGAGCAACTGTCTCGCTGATCACAGTCCCACTACCACCCAAGGCAAAGGGACTATTTTGCATTGCCTTTTGCAGCACGGGCGGTTAACAATAAGAGCCAAACGGGGAAGCAGGGATGCGCTTATGCCAGGATCAGCGACGGGCGGTAGCGTCGAAAATTTTAACAACTTATACAGTGTTAATGACAGAAAATACTGTATCAGTCTCGATTACACTCATCGGATGTCTCGTTTTCTCCATCACGATTTATAAAACCCATTTTAGATCATAAGCTTATAATTTAGCCTTGCACGTAAATGCGCCTGATGATGGAGTTATTGAGCCGTCCCGATCTTTACAGCACACTGGATATAAATAACCTATGCATCCATTTCAATATCAACATATTAGGGTTATTTAGGGAAACTGGACCGATGAGTGAAATCGAGCCAGGTCAATATACAATTGTTATGCGGGATATAGGAATCAGAGGGATCGAAAATGAGAGTCAAAAAATCCCCGGTTGGGCAACATATCCTTGATGGCTTGGGGGATACGGAAAATGGCTATGACTTCATTGAAGACTTTATCCCCTGGATTGGTGAAATTGTAGTCGCATTCAATGGCCTAGAAGCATCATTGGATAGTGTACTTTGCGAGACTTTTTCAGACAGATCCGATCAAAAAGGTCTATTGGTTCTTCATTCCATGATGTACTCAACCAAAGTGGATCTTTTCAAAAAATTCAACGATGACTTTATTCGAGGGTTTGGTTGGGAAATACCTGAATATCCCGGGCTTATTTCGTCACTTAGAGAATGTGGCATTTTGCGCAATAAAGTCGTTCATGCGAACTGGGAGTACACCGATGATGAAGGGTTTACTCAGGTAAAGTACAAAGTTGGAGACGCCGGGCTGGAGCATGAGCTTTGCCAGTTTTCTGAAGATTCCCTGAGAAAGATTGTTGAGACCATCTACCAAACTCGCCATGCTCTTGGTGAATTCGACGAAGAGTGCAGTTATAGAATTTCGCAATGGAACAATGAAATCGCGAATAGAAACAACACTCGAAATAGATCTGAATGAAGCGCATAACCAGGGGCTGCAGCGGACCGGTTTTCCGGCGCGTTCCGCCTCCAAATCGGCCGCTGAGCCCAGGCGTTATACCTCAAGGAGAATAAATGGACGTTAAGGTTTTCTCACTAGAGTCTCAAAAAGGCAAAATATATGATCGTAGGACTCAGAAGTACTTCGATGAGGTATATAAGAGTTACGCTAACGGTTGCTATAGGTCAGCTACTGTAATGCTGTGGTCGGTGGTTGTCTGCGACATAATTTTCAAACTCCAAGAGTTGCGAGATCTCTACAGCGATAAGACTTCTGAAAAGATACTAATCGAGATTGAAGCTTTACAAAAAGACGATCCCTATTCGCCAAAATGGGAGAAAGAGCTTATAAAAAAAGTGTTTCAGAGAACCCAACTCCTAGATACAGCATCAAACCATAAAATCATGTTGATCCAAGAACACCGTCATTTATCAGCACACCCTGTAATTAGTGATGAAGATACATTATTCGAACCAACTCAAGAAATGATCCGAAGTGATATTAGGAACAGCATCGAGGTTATGTTGAGCAAACCACCCTTTATGTCTCAGAAGATTCTTTCTACATTCTTAGAAGATCTCGAAAAAGTAAAAGATTTATTTCCCTCAGATATAGCACTTAATAAGTACATAGAGTCAAAATACTTAAGGGCTTTAAATAAAGACACTCTGGTCAAAATTTTTAAAGGTCTTTGGAAATTCTCTTTTAGATCTGAAGATGAAAAGCCTATCGAGAATAGAGAAATCAATATCAGAGCCATGAAGCTAATCTTTGATAAGGAAAAGCATTCTATGGTGGATGCCATAAAATCTGAGCCTGCATACTATTCCAATATATCTAAAGACTCTGACGCTATTAAAGCACTTATCGAGTTCATTTCCATGGAGAGAGTAGTCTACGACTCTCTGGAAGATTCCGCTAAAGAATTAATTAAACCTGTCTTGAAGGATAATCTTTCATATTTTGGTATCGCATTTTTCATATCGAACTCACCAGAAGATCATGTTAAAAAACTAACAAAATGGATTACGGATAATTATTACAAAAAGTATGGTGATAATGGTCATTTCTTGAATCAAAAACACTTGGAGAAACTTAAGGCAGTATGCCAAGAGTTGGGTCTAGATTCGGAATATCGTGATTTTGGCATTGCCTGTTTTATAAGTAGCGCTGATTTTGAACGTGCTGATATGTATTTTGATCGATATGTGGATAAAGATTTGGATCACTACACAAAAGAGCAATTAGAAACTCTGCTTGATGGCGCGAACAAAAATAATCAATGTTACTGGAGGAATCGTTCTAGGAATGGAAATGATTCTGTGAGGATACTAAAGATAGCTAAAGACAAATTTGAAGATGGGTTTGATTTTACTGTTTATAACAATCTACCTACTAGCAAAATGGAAGATGATTTAGAAGTAGAGTCAGGTGAGGTATAACAAGTCAAAGCACTCGGACTTGGTAAAGCTGCCACCTTTTTTGTTCCAAAAAATCCGCCAACTTCACCAACCCGGTGTTTGAGGCGTTAGCGGAAAAATTTAGGACTGAGAACCATGGATATGAAAGAAATAGAGCATCGTGGTTTTGATCATTCTATTTATATGGTGGCAAGTCAGTTTTTTGATGCGGCAAACTACATCCCAAAGGGGCGGCGTTATGCCGCATATGTGGTTAACTTGGCATTCTCAATTGAATTGTTCATAAAGTCTCTTGATGTTACTATTAAGCTAGAATTTCACGGAGATAATCCATTCGCAGAGTTTCAAGAAGTGAAGATCAATACGCGAATAAAAGGTCATTCATTATTGGAAATTTTCAATAAATTACCAAGCGATTTGCACCAACTACTTATTGAGTTATATGAAAACACAAATAATACCTCATTAATGAATGACCTAGAGTCCATACAGAATGCTTTTGTTGACTATCGATATTTATTTGAAAAGGAGTCAGTTTCAGTGAATATATCTGCTTTGGAAAGAGTGGCAGCATTCTTGAAAAGTTATATCGAGAGTGTATATCGCTAACAAAGCGTTCAAAAATGTTCGCTGCGCTCTCTGGGACCTCAAAATCTTCGCTTTTTCGGCCCTTTAACTGCGGCGTTAGCCAAGAGCAAATCATGGATCATCTTGAAATTTATGCATCAAATTACAAAGAATCAATAACTACAGCACAGCGAACGCTATACGCAGGGCTAATTGTTTCTCTATTCTCTCATTTTTTTGTTTTTGGTTTAATGCCATCTGAAACATATAAAATACCTTTTGTAGAAATAGAGCTTACTAAAAACTCAGTATCTTTATATGGGTTATCAGCCTTGTATTTTTATACGGCGGTGCAATGTCTTTATTTCACTTTGCTGGCAGAAAAGAATCTCAAGAAAATCAGTTCACCTGAAATAACAGAGGCCTTGCTCTTATACCCATCCATACTCAGAGCAAATGCGCTTTATCAGAGTCTTTTAGCTGCTATTTTATTGGGTGTATGGTATGGAATATTCAAAAATGCTGGTTTGGTATCATCTTTATGGCTATCCACTTTACTTGGCAGCTTAATATCGTTTCCATATTTTGTTTCTCTTAAAGTTGGCTCTAGGCTTCATGAAAATGGCTAACAAAGCGTAGCAACTCGCGCACTGCGTGCGCTGGACAGTTTGTAATTCGCGGTTTTGTGGTTTTGCTGCGCAAAAGTAACCCACAAAACCACGAATTACAAACTGCCGTTGTATGCGGCGCTAAGGGTCGCGTATCGAGTCAAGCGGCACTGCAGAAATTATAACCTAACGAGTGAAGGAACCCTACAGGAAGAAAACACTACCCCTACGTGAGCAGCTCAGAGTAGGTAACCTTAAATATTGGGTAGCCTAATAAATGGTTCAAATCGCTGTTGCTCGCTGGGACAGGGCAAGATCATGAAAAAGCCTTATGGGACAAGGCTTTCAGCGGGTTAAAAATTTAAACACTAACAGCCATGTTGTACAGCGGAGCGCACACTTTTTGAAGAAAAATCTCGATTGGGAAGGATCGCTTTGACGATCAATATCAGCTGTGATCCTATGCTGTCTTTTCAACGACAGATGATCGCCATGAACGGACTCGGCCTCTTGCAGCACCTCTCCATCATCAGTGACCCACGCCAGCAATGGAAAGTGGAGCACAAGCTCTCGGACATCCTTTTCCTCACTATCGTGGCCGTGATCGGCGGCGCCGAAGGATGGGAGGAAATCGAGGATTTCGGTGTCGATCACCTCGACTGGCTGCGCCAGTATGGCGACTTCGAGAACGGGGTGCCGGTGCACGATACCATCTCCCGGGTGATGGGCATGATCTCGGCCACGCAGTTGCAAAAGAGCTTTGCCACTTGGATGAAAGAATGCCATGTGGCCACCGCAGGCGAAGTGATTGCCATCGACGGTAAAACCCTGCGGCGCAGCTACGACAAGGGGCGCCGGCAAGGCGCCATCCACATGGTGTCAGCGTTCAGCGCCGCCAATCAGGTGGTGCTGGGACAGGTTAAAACCGACGACAAATCCAATGAGATCACCGCCATTGTCGGCAGTACTGCTAAAAGTCTCTAAATCAGCAACGTAGGTTGTCCCCCCGACCCGCATGACCTTTTCTTGAAGGTGACGAAACCTGAAAGGAAAAGCATCATGCAAAGCCGAGAGGACTTTCACATGATAAAGCAACTTCGTGCTCAGGGGGCACACATTGTGGACATCGCTCACCGGATTGGCTGTTCCGAGCGGACCGTGCGCCGTTACCTGGCCTTGCCGGCACCACCCACCGCTAAACCGCGGACCCCTCGGGGCAGCAAGCTCGATCCCTTCAAGCCGTACATCGATGCGCTGCTGGGCCAGGACGTCTGGAATGCAGAGGTCATCCGTCAGCTGCTGCTGGAACGGGGGTATGATGGCTGTATCACCCTGATCCGCCGTTACATCCAACCCAGGCGCAGCCTTCGGGCCTGCAAGCAAACGGTGCGGTATGAAACCATTCCGGGAGAGCAGCTCCAGCATGACTGGGGGCAGATCCGCACCGAAATGGCGGGCCGACTCTGCACGGTCAACTTCGCGGTCAATGTCCTTGGCTATTCCCGCCACTTCCACGTCTGGGCCGGACCCAGCCAGGACGCGGAGCACACCTACGAGTCCCTGGTTCAGGCCTTCCGGTACTTCGGGGGAGTGCCCAACCGTGTGCTGGTCGACAACCAGAAGGCCGCCGTGCTTCGACATGACAGTGGCGGCCAGGTGACCTTCAATCCAGGCTTCCTGGCGCTGGCGAACCATTATAGCTTTACCGCCAGGGCATGCCGGCCACAGCGGCCTCGAACCAAGGGCAAGACCGAACGGATGGTGGGCTACGTGAAGCACCACTTCTTCCAACGCTATCGCCGCTTCGACAGCTACGCTCATCTGAATCAACTACTGGAGCAGTGGCTGAACAGCTATGCCAGCCAGCGGATACTGCGCCAGTTCCAGCAGTCTCCGGCCCAGCGTTTCGAAGAGGAACGTCACTCACTCAAGCCTCGACCGGCAACGGACTTCGATACCCGTTATTACGACATCCGCCATGTCGGCTGGGATGCCTACATCGACGTGCGTGGCAATCGCTACAGCGTACCGGCCGAGTGTTGCGGCCAACGGGTGACCATCCGCATCAGCCTGGACGGTGAGCTCACCATCTACGATATCCGGGGACAAGAGGTCGCCCGCCACCGGATGATCGATCGGAAACAGGGTTGGCAAACGGTGGCCGAGCATCACGAACCGCTGTGGCAGGAGGTGATGCCCGTGCAACAGCGGAGCCTGGCCGTGTATGAGGAGGTGCTGAGATGAACCTGGCCCAACTGCTCGACCGGCTCAAGATGGAGCACCTGCAAGCCTCCCTGGACTCCCTGTGTGAACACGCCAGCAAGAAGGAGCTGAACTACCGGGAATTCCTGGAGCAGGCCTTGGCCCAGGAATGGGGTGGCCGTCACCAAAAAGGCCTGGACACGCGCCTCAAGCAGGCCCGCCTCCCTTGGATCAAAACCCTGGAGCAGTTCGACTTCAGCTTCCAGCCGAGCATTGACCGTAAGCTGGTGCGGGAACTCTCCGGCCTGGGGTTCGTGGAACGCAATGAGAACGTGATCCTGCTGGGACCACCGGGGGTGGGTAAAACCCACTTGGCGGTCGCCCTTGGCGTCAAGGCTGCCGAGGCAGGCCACCGCGTGCTGTTCATGACATTGGATCGCTTGGTGAGCACCCTGGTCAAAGCCCGGCAGGAAAACCGACTGGACCGGCAACTCCAGCAACTGACTTACCCGAAGGTACTGGTGCTCGACGAGATAGGCTACCTGCCGATGACCCGGGAGGAAGCCAGCCTGTTCTTCCGGTTGATCAATCGGCGCTATGAGCGGGCCAGCACCATCCTGACGTCGAACAAGAGCTTTATGGACTGGGGCGAGGTGTTCGGAGATCAGGTCATAGCCACGGCGATCCTCGACCGACTCCTGCACCACTCAACGACGCTGAACATCAAGGGGGAAAGCTACCGGCTTAAAGACAAACGTAAGGCCGGTCTCGTTCCCGGAACACTCCCACGACAGGAGGATACTGACGATACCGAAGCTCAACAACCGGACACTGAACACTGATGAAAACCGGACAATCTATGTTGATGAAAAGCGGTCAAACTGGGGTGTTGTTGACACCATTCCGGAACTACTGGAGTTGCTGAGCATTCGTGGCTGCCTGGTGACCATCGATGCCATGGGCTGCCAGCGGGCCATCGCCCAGAAGGTGCTCAACAAGGGGGCGGACTACCTGCTGGCGGTGAAAGGCAACCAACCGAAGCTGGAGGAAGCTTTCAATAACTACTTCCGGATGGAGATGTTCCAACATCCCGATAGTGACAGCTACAGCACGCAGGAAAGCGGCCATGGCCGCAAGGAAACCCGGCTGAGCCTGGCGGTGGATGATCTGTCCATCCTGGGTGACCTGGTGTTTGAATGGCCGGGGCTGAAAACGCTGGGGATAGTGGCGGCCATAAGGGAAGTGGGCGGCCAGCCGGCCAAGGACATCAAGGTGCGCTATTACATCAGCTCGGCCAAGCTGTCGGCCAAGGATCTGCTGGAAGCGACCCGTTCCCACTGGTCGATAGAATCTCAACTGCACTGGCAACTGGATGTGGGCATGCGTGAAGACGACTGCCGCATCCGCCGTGAGCAGGCCGGCGAAAACATGGCCACCATCCGGCATATCGCCTTCAATGCGTTGAAGGGAGACACCAGCTTCAAGGCCGGGATGAAACGCAAGCAAAAGCGGGCCAGCCGAAACAACGCCTACCTGTCACAAGTCTTGGCAGGACTGGGGGTTTCGTAATCTTGCCCTGACTATGCAATGTAGACAATAACATTGCCTGAACAGAACCCCGAACAGTTTTTCTATTTGAGTGTTAACTTTATTTTCTGTAGGTTGATTATTGTTCTAACGACATCGCCGAGTATGAACAAGATCAAATTAAGTTGTTCTATGATTTGATTTTCATGCTCGTTGAGCTTATTATAAAACCCTAAAAATATTTTCATCAATGGAATGCAGCTAATGACAGACCTTAACAATCTAATATCTTCCGCAGTGAAAGCATCGGGCGCAGATGATTCGATCAACTCTCAATTAACAGAAGCCCTGAAAAAAGAACTAAGCGGTTATATAAATCTTGAACTGCTAAAGACAAAATTAGAAGTGTTATATAACTTCGAGAAGAATTATCTTGAGCTTGTGAAAGAGTACAAAGAAGAAATAAAATTTGCTAGTACCTTGCAGGAAGATCTACGCAAAGAGCGTTCAAAGTTCTTCTCTGAAACTCTAAAGGAAGTTTCTGATACGCTAAATAAATCTCAAGTAGATAATGATGTAGCATCAAAGTGGCTAAAAGAGCTTGTAGATAGTTACACAAAAAGTCTAGATCTTAGTAGCAGCCTAATCGAAGAGCATACACTTGATACTATTGGTAAGATACGTGCAGAAGCCAAATCCAACAAACCAACTGTTGGACCTAGTGATAGCTAGTCAATGTGTAAGAATACTCAAATAGAGCGATTAATTCATTCTCTTTTCTTAATTAAGCAAAGAAAAGCTTCTGAAATTACATTGAACAGAAATGCCGTCATAGCCTTGCTCAGAGTATTACACCTTGTCATGCACAAAAAAACGTCAAAAATCCGATTAACTCCCAAAGCAACGCAAGAACTATTGACGTCATTGAGAGAGGCAAGGGAAAATCTCGTTTCTCGGACACTTAATGAAGATCCACAGCTTTTTGAATCGCTCTTTAAGTATGAAAATAATGAGAACCTCTTGTCTCTTTCTTTTGAAAGAGAGTTTTCCATTTTTATTAACGATAATCTGGAAAGATTTTCAAATAATGTCACCGATATAGAAGATGAGGGTACGAAGCATAAATTGAAAATCATTACCGAAGAGTTTGTTAGCTTTAAGCAGTCTAAAACTACATCTTTTATAGACTCATTCTTTCTTGATGATAAAGTCAAACAAATAGAAAAAATATTTTCCATCTTCGATAAAGAAAAGAATCGCTTTCAGGAAGTCAATTATATGATAAGCAAAGATCAAGTTATTTTTGAAAGAGAGTTTAATCGTTTATTAGGGGAACAAAATGGGTTGGCTAAGTAAAGTTGGTGGCGCTCTTCTCAATTGCATCAGCAAACCAGTTGAAGTTTTATGTGATTGGGCTTCAGAACCTTTAAAAACTAGATCTCACGAACGAAGTGAAGAAACTAGAGATTCCGTACATCAAAGAAATATGGAGACGTTAACAGCTCAATCTAGATGTGAATACGAAATCAGATCAAAAGAGATGGAGCTTGAACACAAACTTAGAGCAAAAGAGAAAGAACTTGATGTGGATCTTGAAGTTCGAAGAGTTCGTGAAATTGAAATGGCCGTTGCCGAGATCCAAGAATGGAAAAAGGAAAAAGAGTTTGAAAGAATGGAACGCACCACGGCTGCAATCGCTCTTTATCTAGAAAAATTGACAAAGTTAAACATAGAAACGATTAACGCTATTGGCCATATGCAGCTAGAACTAAAAGAACGAGCCCAACAACTTGTCTACGAAAAAACGATTCAGTACAAAGAGCTACAAGATACAGCAATTGAAGAAGCCATGAATGACTTCATCAGAATTGAAGAAAAATTCGGTGATAATGAAAGAGCTAAAGATATTCTTATTAGAGCCGTTGATACAAAAATGGGTAATATCATTGATACATCAACTCGCTTCTTGGAAGAACTAAACAGAGACATTGTTAGTCTTAACCAAAGTATTGATAGATTGACTAACCAAGGTCAAAAGTTCATTGAAAATCACCTAGAGCGTTTCCATATCACAGATGCTAGATCAGGGCAAGATCATGAAAAAGCCTTATGGGACAAGGCTTTCAGCGGGTTAAAAATTTAAACACTAACAGCCATGTTGTACAGCGGAGCGCACACTTTTTGAAGAAAAATCTCGATGGGGAAGGATCGCTTTGACGATCAATATCAGCTGTGATCATATGCTGTCTTTTCAACGACAGATGATCGCCATGAACGGACTCGGCCTCTTGCAGCACCTCTCCATCATCAGTGACCCACGCCAGCAATGGAAGGTGGAGCACAAGCTCTCGGACATCCTTTTCCTCACTATCGTGGCCGTCATTGGCGGCGCCGAAGGGTGGGAGGAAATCGAGGATTTCGGTGTCGATCACCTCGACTGGCTGCGCCAGTATGGCGACTTCGAGAACGGCGTGCCGGTGCACGATACCATCGCCCGGGTGATGGGCATGCTCTCGGCCACGCAGTTGCAAAAGAGCTTTGCCACTTGGATGAAAGAATGCCATGAGGCCACCGCAGGCGAAGTGATTGCCATCGACGGTAAAACCCTGCGGCGCAGCTACGACAAGGGCCGCCGGCAAGGCGCCATCCACATGGTGTCGGCGTTCAGCGCCGCCAATCAGGTGGTGCTGGGCCAGGTCAAAACCGATGCAAAGTCCAATGAGATCACCGCCATTCCGGAACTGCTGGAGTTGCTGAGCATTCGTGGCTGCCTGGTAACCATCGATGCCATGGGCTGCCAGCGGGCCATCGCCCAGAAGGTGATCAACAAGGGGGCGGACTACCTGCTGGCGGTGAAAGGCAACCAACCGAAGCTGGAGGAAGCCTTTAACAACTACTTCCGCATGGAGATGTTCCAACATCCCGATAGTGACAGCTACAGCACGCAGGAAAGTGGCCATGGCCGCAAGGAAACCCGGCTGAGCCTGGCGGTGGACGATCTGTCCATCCTGAGCGACCTGGTGTTTGAATGGCCGGAGCTGAAGACGCTGGGGATAGTGGCGGCAGTCCGGGAAGTGGGCGGCGAACCGGCCAAGGACATCAAGGTGCGCTACTACATCAGCTCGGCCAAGCTGTCGGCCAAGGAGCTGCTGGAAGCGAGCCGCTCCCACTGGTCGATAGAATCCCAGCTGCACTGGCAACTGGATGTGGGCATGCGGGAAGACGACTGCCGCATCCGCCGAGAGCAGGCCGGCGAAAACATGGCCACCATCCGGCATATCGCCTTCAATGCGTTGAAGGGAGAGACCAGCTTCAAGGCCGGCATGAAACGCAAGCAAAAGCGGGCAAGCCGAAACAACGCCTACCTGTCGCAAGTCTTGGCAGGACTGGGGGTTTCGTAATCTTGCCCTGTGGTAACCATCGATGCCATGGGCTGCCAGCGGGCCATCGCCCAGAAGGTGATCAACAAGGGGGCGGACTACCTGCTGGCGGTGAAAGGCAACCAACCGAAGCTGGAGGAAGCCTTTAACAACTACTTCCGCATGGAGATGTTCCAACATCCCGATAGTGACAGCTACAGCACGCAGGAAAGTGGCCATGGCCGCAAGGAAACCCGGCTGAGCCTGGCGGTGGACGATCTGTCCATCCTGAGCGACCTGGTGTTTGAATGGCCGGAGCTGAAGACGCTGGGGATAGTGGCGGCAGTCCGGGAAGTGGGCGGCGAACCGGCCAAGGACATCAAGGTGCGCTACTACATCAGCTCGGCCAAGCTGTCGGCCAAGGAGCTGCTGGAAGCGAGCCGCTCCCACTGGTCGATAGAATCCCAGCTGCACTGGCAACTGGATGTGGGCATGCGGGAAGACGACTGCCGCATCCGCCGAGAGCAGGCCGGCGAAAACATGGCCACCATCCGGCATATCGCCTTCAATGCGTTGAAGGGAGAGACCAGCTTCAAGGCCGGCATGAAACGCAAGCAAAAGCGGGCAAGCCGAAACAACGCCTACCTGTCGCAAGTCTTGGCAGGACTGGGGGTTTCGTAATCTTGCCCTGGATGCTAGATCGCCACTTACACTAGAAAATGGTAAGAAATCAATCCCATCATTAAAAGATGTCAACTAATTACTAGCAACCCAGGGCCGACGCATGATCATTTTTCGCCCAACCTGATCAAGCATCGATCGGTCCAGCGGCAAGGTTGCTCATTTTGATTGTGTCTTACGCTGCAAGAGAGTACATAGTGGAGATCTTGACCAACCCTTGTTCTGTGATGGCCCAGAAACCCTTGCTTGATTATCTCGAAACACTCCCTGATCCGCGTCTGCAAGCAAAATGCTCCCATGTCCTGTCAGAAGTCGTGTTCATGGCCACTTGCGCCATGATGTGCGGATTCGACACCTGGAGTGAGATCACCCTGTTTGCCAAAGAACGGGAGCAATGGTTTCGGCGATGGTTGTCTCTGCCGGGGGGCGTTCCCTCGCACGATACCTTCAACCGCGTCTTTGCCATCCTGCCGCCCGATAGCCTGAAATCCATTTTCCAAGAATGGGTTAGCGATATCTTGGACAACGACACCTTATCAGGGCAGCTCGCCATTGATGGCAAGGCGCTACGTGCCACGGCCAAAGGCAAGGGGGCCAACCCCGTGCACATGGTTAATGCCTGGTCAACCGAACTGGGCATGTGCATCGGGCAGCAAAAAGTTGACCAGAAATCGAACGAGATAACGGCCATACCGGCCCTGCTCAAGTTGCTTGAACTCGAGGGCTGCCTGGTCAGTATCGATGCGGCTGGCACTCAAATGAACACGGTTGACACCATCCTCAAGAAATCGGCCGATTACCTGCTGGCGGTGAAAGATAATCAACCTACGCTCAGTGCCGAGGTCCAGGCCAGGTTCCAAGCCTACTGGGACAGTACAACGACCGATACTCCGGGCCCTGGCTTCAGCGAGCAGTTCGACGCACAACACGGCCGGAAAGAGCATCGGCGGTGTTGGACTCTTGCAGTCGATGAGCACCTGCCGATTTGCCAGACGTGGAAAGCCAAGACCATCATCGCAGTGCAAGCCGAACGGGTTAACAAAGGGAAAGGCCATGATTTTGTTCGCTTTTATATAAGTAGTCGAACGTTGGATGCCAACCTGGCCCTGAAGGCAACCCGCTTGCACTGGTCGGTGGAAAATCTGCTGCACTGGACACTGGACATCGCCTTTGACGAAGATAGGCTACAAGCCAGGGTGGGCCATGCGGGCGAAAACCTGGCTGTCATCAGGCAATGGATCCTGAACATGTTGAAACGCAATACGTCACGTACCCTGAGCATGGCGAATAAGCGGAAGCTGTGCTGCCTGAATGACGATTACTTGCTCGAATCCATGGGTCTGTTCAAATTATGAACTCTGGTGCGTCAGCCCTGACTAGCAACCCGATCTTGACGTCATTTACAAAGGGCACATAACAATCGCATTAAGTCGCTCGTGGACCTCACCCGCTTTCACGGACACACCTCGACACGACATGATATAAGCCATGTCAGCCCCTTAATGCGACGTTATAGCATAGTCCTACCCACAAGAGCCGCCCTTCACTCCAAAACCACACCAGTTCATCCCCGATCCCGCCGCTGCCCGCAGCGGGGCCCTCTCCTAAAATCCCCCTCACTTCATCCCCAACCTTTTCGCCAGTTTATGCAGGTTGCTGGGGTCTATTTCCAGCAGGCGGGCGGCGGCGGCCCAGTTGCGGTTGCTGGCGTTTAGCGCCTGTTCTATGGCCTGGCGCTGGGCCTGGTTGGTCGCTTCCTGCAGGCTGGCCGGGGGCTGGCTTGGCGCCTGGCCGGCCGGGGCCGCCGCTGGCGTGGTGGCGTTGTTCTCCGGCCGGTGCAGGTCGCCGGTAAGGTCCAGCAGCTCCGGCTCCAGGGTGATGATGTCTTCCCGCGCCGCCCCCCGGCCCAGGGCCTTGATGGCGGCGCGGCTTATTACATGCTCCAGTTCGCGCACGTTGCCGGGCCAGCCGTACTGGCACAGGGCCTGCTCGGCGGCCGGCGATAGCCGCAAACTGCGCACCCCCAGCCGGCCCCGGTTCAGCTCCAGGAAGTGGCCGGCCAGCACCAGCACGTCACTGCCCCGCTCGCGCAGCGGCGGTATCGGCACCGGATACACCGACAGCCGGTGATACAGGTCGGCACGAAAGTGGCCGTCGCGCACGCTGTCGTGCAGCTGGCGGTTGGTGGCGGCAATCACCCGCACGTTCACCTTGCGCGGTTCGTCCTCCCCCAGCCGCTGGATCTCGCCGTTCTGCAGGGTGCGCAGCAACTTGGCCTGGATGCCGAGCGGCAGCTCGCCCACCTCGTCCAGGAACAGGGTGCCGCCGTCGGCGGCCTCGAACCGGCCGGGCCGGGCGTTGCCGGCGCCGGAAAAGGCGCCCTTTACATGGCCGAACAGCTCGCTCTCGGCCAGGGACTCGGGCAGGGCGGCGCAGTTCACCTGCACCAGCGGCCGGTCGCGGCGGCGGGATTTCTGGTGCAGCCGGCGGGCGAACAAGTCCTTGCCCACCCCGGTTTCGCCGGTCAGCAGCACCGGCAGCTCCGAGTCCGCCACCAGATCCAGCTCCTGCAGCAGCCGCTTCAACTGGGCGCTCTGGCCCAGTATCTCCCCTTCCATCCGCTCGCTCTGCAACGCCGGGGCGTCCTGCCGTGCCAGCCGCAGGCCGCGGATGTCCTGCTCCAGCCGGGTCACCCGCACCGCCGCCTCCACCGTCAGCGCCAGCCGCTGCAACTGCTCGCGGGCGTCCTGGTCGAAGGTGCCCGCCTCCAGGGCGTCCAGGGTCAGGGCGCCCCATAAATCCCCTTCCAGATACAGGCTGATGCCCATGCAGTCGTGCACCGGCAGCGCCTCGCCCACATGGTGCTCCAGCAGGCCGTCGTAAGGGTCCGGCAGGGTCGAGTCGGGCGGAAAGGCCACGGTGCTGCGGCTGGCCAGGATGGCCGCCAGCCGCGGATGCTGGGCCACTACAAAGCGCCGGCCCAGGGCCTCGCGCACCAGGCCCTCCACCGCCACCGGGCTCAGCACCTCCTCCTGCAGCTTGAGCAGGCAGACGGCGCCGCAGCGGAAGTGTTCGCGCAGGGTGCGCACCAGGCTTTGCAGCCGTACCGCGCTGGGCAGTTCGGTGGTGAGGTCGGCGAGCAGGATCTCGTAGAGCATGGGTATTTTTTACCTTAACAGGGTTTTATTTACCCTAATGGAATAGGGTATTTTTTACCATAAAAATATTAATTACTTAAAAATCAATAAATTAAAAACTGGCACAGGCATTGCTAAATAGGTAACCATAATACCCCAATCAAGGAGCAATACCATGAGCCTGCTTGACCATTCCCTCGGCTCGCTGGCCAGGGACATTCCCGGCGCTACCCGCGTCTTTCACCAGTACCGGCTGGACTTCTGCTGCGGTGGCCAGACTCTGCTGCGCGACGCCCTGGCCGAGCGCGGCCTGAACGCCGCCGAGCTGCTGGCCCGGCTGGAGGCGCTGCCGGCGCACCAGACCGGCGAGTGCAACTGGGCCGAGGCCGACACCGACGCGCTGATCGATCATATCTTGGCCCGCTACCACGATGTGCACCGGGAGCAGCTGGTGGAGCTGCTGCGCCTGGCCCGCCGGGTGGAAGCGGTGCACGGCGACAGCCCCGACTGCCCCAACGGCCTGGCCGATCACCTGGACGCCATGCGCCAGGAGCTGGAAAGCCACATGCAGAAGGAAGAGCAGATCCTGTTCCCCATGCTGCGCCGGGGCCTGTTCGATCCGGCTCGCGGCCCCATCACCGTGATGCGCATGGAGCACGACGACCACGGCCAGGCCCTGGCCCGGCTGCTGGAACTGACCGATAACCTCACCCTGCCGGCGGAGGCCTGCGCCACCTGGGAGGCGCTCTACACCGGCCTGGAAGAGCTGCACACCGATTTAATGCAACACATCCATCTGGAAAACAACATCCTGTTCCAACCATCCCCGCGCCAGGAGGTGCACCATGGCTAACTATCGTCGCCTGTGGACGATACTGCTCGTCGTTCTCGGCATTACCTTCGCCATTCTCGGCTATTTTGGCCGCGAAGTTTACCGGGTGGCGCCGCCCATCCCCGCCCAGGTGGTCACCGAGAGCGGTACCCTGCTCACCACCAAGGACGGCATCCTCGACGGCCAAACCGCCTGGCAATCGGTCGGCGGCATGCAGTTGGGCTCGGTCTGGGGGCATGGCGCCTACCAGGCGCCGGACTGGACCGCCGACTGGCTGCACCGGGAGCTGGAAGCCTGGCTGGAACTGGCCGCGCAAGACGAGTTCGGCACCGCCTTCCATAACCTGGAAGGGGAACAGCAGGCCGTGCTCGAGCACCGGCTGAAGCGGGAATACCGGTTCAACAGCTACGATGCCAACGCCGACGTGCTGGTGATCTCCAACCGCCGGGCCCAGGCCATGGCCGACACCGCCGCCTACTACGACCAGCTGTTCGGCAACGATCCGGCCCTGCGCGGCACCCGCCAGAGCTACGCCATGAAGGAGAACACCCTGCCCAGCGCCGAGCGCCGGGCGGACATGAGCAACTTCTTCTTCTGGACCGCCTGGGCCGCCGCCACCGAACGCCCCGGCTCAGACGCCACCTACACCAACAACTGGCCCCACGAGCCGCTGATCGACAACAGGCCCACCGCCGAGAACATCGTCTGGTCCATCGTCAGCGTGGTGCTGCTGATCGCCGGCGTGGGCGGGCTGATCTGGGGCTGGTCCTTCCTGCGCAAGGAAGAAGAGCACGAACCCGCCGCCCCGGCCCGGGATCCGCTCACCAGCTTTAAACTCACTCCCTCGCAGAAGGCGCTGGGCAAGTACGTGTTCCTGGTGGTGGCCCTGTTCACCTTCCAGGTGATGATGGGCGGCCTCACCGCGCACTACACGGTGGAAGGCCAGCATTTCTACGGTTTTGAGCTGTCCAAGTGGCTGCCCTACTCGCTGGTGCGTACCTGGCACCTGCAAAGCGCCCTGTTCTGGATTGCCACCGGCTTCCTCGGCGCCGGCCTGTTCCTGGCACCGATGATCAACGGCGGCAAGGATCCCAAGTTCCAGAAACTGGGGGTGGACGTGCTGTTCTGGGCCCTGGTCGCCGTGGTGGCGGGCAGCTTTATCGGCAACTACCTGGCCATCGCCCAGATCATGCCCGCCAACCTCAACTTCTGGCTGGGTCACCAGGGCTATGAATACGTGGATCTGGGCCGCCTGTGGCAGATCGGCAAGTTCGTGGGCATAGTGCTGTGGCTGGTGCTGATGCTGCGCGGCGTGGTCCCCGCCCTGCGCCAGCCCGGCGACAAGCACCTGCTGGCCCTGCTCACCGCCTCTTGCGCCGCCATCGGCCTGTTCTACGGCGCCGGCTTCTTCTACGGCGAGCGCACCCACATCTCCGTCATGGAATACTGGCGCTGGTGGATAGTGCACCTGTGGGTGGAAGGCTTCTTCGAGGTGTTCGCCACCACCGCCCTGGCCTTTATCTTCTGCAGCATGGGCCTGGTGTCCAAGAAGGTGGCCACCACCGCCAGCCTGGCCTCGGCCTCGCTGTTCATGCTGGGCGGCATCCCCGGTACCTTCCACCACCTGTACTTCTCCGGCACCACCACCCCGGTGATGGCGGTGGGCGCCACCTTCAGCGCCCTGGAAGTGGTACCCCTGGTAGTGCTGGGCTACGAGGCCTGGGAAAACTGGCGCCTGAAGCACCGCGCCCCCTGGATGGAAAACGTGAAGTGGCCGCTGATGTTCTTCGTGGCCGTGGCCTTCTGGAACATGCTGGGCGCCGGCGTACTGGGCTTTATGATCAACCCGCCCGTCGCGCTCTACTACATCCAGGGCCTGAACACCACGCCCACCCACGCCCACGCGGCGCTGTTCGGGGTGTACGGCTTCCTGGCCCTGGGCTTCGCCCTGCTGGTGCTGCGCTATATCCGCCCCAACATGGTGTTCAACGAGTCGCTGATGAAAACCGCCTTCTGGTGGCTGAACGGCGGCCTGGTGCTGATGCTGTTCACCAGCGTGCTGCCGGTGGGGATCATCCAGTTCGTGGCCAGCGCCAGCGAAGGCCTGTGGTACGCCCGCAGCGAGAGCTTTATGCAGCAGGGCCTGCTGCAAACCCTGCGCTGGGTGCGCACCTTCGGTGACATCGTGTTTATCATCGGTGCCCTGGCGGTCAGCTGGCAGGTGGTCATCGGCCTCTGGCCGCGCAAGGCCGAAGCCGAAGGCGTGACCGAGCTGGCCAAGTAAACGGAGGCGGTCGACCGACGTCGCTCCTGCAAAGGCATAAGCCTTAAAACCAAGCCCCGGCGCCAATGGCGCCGGGGCTTTTTGTTGTGGCCGGTGGCGGATTGGTCCATTGATATGGATCTACGGCGGGGCTTGTAGGGTCGAATTTATTCGACCGAACACGGCGCCGGTGGTGGATTGGTCCACTGAAGTGGACCCTACATCGGACCAACCCCCGGAGCCGGTGGTGGGTTGGTCCACTGAAATAGACCCTACATCGGACCAAACCACGGCGCCGGTGGCGGGATGGTCCGTTGGTATGGATCTACGGCGGGGCTTGTAGGGTCGAATTTATTCGACCAAACACGGCGCCGGTGGTGGATTGGTCCACTGAAGTGGACCCTACATCGGACCAAACCACGGCGCCGGTGGCGGGTTGGTCCACTGAAGTGGACCCTACATCGGACCAAACCACGGCGCCGTTGGTGGGTTGGTCCACTGAAGTGGACCCTACATCGGACCAAACCACGGCGCCGGTGGTGGGTTGGTCCACTGAAGTGGACCCTACATCAGACCAAACCACGGCGCCGGTGGGGGGATGGTCCGTTGAAACGGCCCCTAGCGCCAGCCGTTGATCTCGTCCCGGCCGGCCAGGTGCTCCAGGGCCGGGCGGGCGAACAGGTAGCCCTGCAGGTAGCGCACCCCGGCGTTAACCAGGAAATCCCGCTCCTCCTCCACTTCGATGCCTTCGGCCAGGATGAGGGCGCCCAGCTCGTGGCAGATCCGCTGCACCTCGGCCAGCCGTTGCTGCTTGGCCGGGTCCCGGTGGATGTCGCGGATCAGGCTCATATCAAGCTTGAGGATGGCGGGCTTGAGGCTGTGCAGCCAGTCCAGCCCGGCAAAGCCGGCACCGAAGTCGTCGATGGCGGTCAAAAAGCCGTGCCGGGCGTAGGATTCGAAAATGCGCCTGAGCTTGTCCTGGCTCAGGATCTGCTCGCCTTCGGTCACTTCGAAGATGATTTTGCGCAGATCAAAGCCGAACAGGGTGGACGCCTCTATGGTGGCGCGGATGCAGGTTTCCGGGTTGTACACCGCGTTGGGCAGGAAGTTGATGCTGAGCAGCTTGTCGCAGCCCAGCCGGCTGGCGGTTTCTATCGCCTTGACCCGGCAGGACTGGTCGAAATAGTACTTGTTGTCGTCGGTGATGCGCTCGAACACCCAGCCGGCGCCCTGGCCGTCGGGGCCCCGCACCAGGGCCTCGTAGGCGAACACCTCCTGCCGCTGCCAGTCGATGATGGGCTGGAACGCCATCCTGATGTCAAACCCCAGCGACTGGCCGCTCAGGCAATCCATGCAGCTCTGCTGCTTCACTCGTGCGGGAAAATCCATCTTGTTGCCTTAATGCCGGTACGCGCCGTTCACTTGTAACAGATAACCCGGTCCGGCAACAAGCCGGGCGAGCGGCTCATCGGTCCCAGTAGGCCTCTTCCAGCGAGTCTTCCCGCTCCGGCAGGCCACGGGAAAGCCGGGGCGAATGCTGCACCAGCACCTCAAAGCTCACCCGGTTGGCGTACTTGCTCACCTGGGACAGGGAGGAATAGGTCAGGTGGCGGGCCCGGTGCTTGGCGCTGCCGGGCACGTTGGCCCTGTGGTAGTCGTTGGCGGCCAGGTCGTGCAGCAGCGCGGCCAGGGCGGCGTCGCCGGCGCCGTTGGTGTTTTTGATGCGCTCGGGGCCGCCCATGTAGGGCGAGATATGGGTGTAGATCTTCCGCGGCGCGGCGCAGTCGGCCTTGCGCATGGGGCGGGAGTACTCGTAGCGGTTGAACTCGGCAATGGCCCCGGGCAGCAGCGGCCGGCTGGTTTCCCGCTTGTGTTCGTCATCCACATGGCCGGCTAGGTAGAGCCCGGCCGGGCCGGCGGTGCACAGCACCATGTCGGCCCACTCCAGCACCCGCTCGCAGGCCAGCAGCGGGTCGGCGATGCCGGTCAGGGCCAGGGCCTCTTCCTCGTTCATCGCCACCAGGGTGACATGGTCGCGGATAAACTGCTGCCACCAGTCTTTGCGGTCTTCCACGATAAAGCGGGTGCCCATGGTCAGCACCACCGGCACCCCCGCCTGGCGTGCCCACTCGGCCGCCTGCAGGGCGCTTTGTTGCATGGGCTCGTGCTCTTCGCAGCGCATCAGGTAGGCGGTCAGCACCAGCGCCGAGGCGCTCTGGATCTGCGCCTGGTCGAGGTGGGCGGGCGCCAGGTGGTCCATCATGCCCTTGTTGATGGCGAAGCTGCGTTCGCCGTCGGGGCTTATCAGGGTGATGCACTGGCCGATGGAGCCGGCCACCGGCTGCAGGTAGTTCAGATCCACCCGCGAGGAGGTGGTGCACAGGTAGCGGTAGGCCGAGCTGCCCACCCGGATGTTCTCGCTCATCACCCCGAACAGCACGGATCGGTCGTCGGCCAGCACCGAGTAGTTGTGCAGGGTGTTGCCGATGGTGCCGCCGGCGAACTCCGACACGATCAGTTCCCGCTCCAGCAGTTCCCGGTAGAGGGCCTCGGCCTTGTCTTCCGGCAGCAGCATGGAGTGCCCTTTGGAAAGGCCGTGGCGGGCGAGGAAGTTGTCGTCCACCTGGGCCTCGATGTCCACCAGCACCTGGTCGATGCCGCAGATGTGGCCGGACACCGGCTTGTTCTGGGGCAGCAGTTCGCTCAGGCGCGGGTCGCGGGCCTCCACCGGAAAGAAATGCTTGTGCTTGCGCTGGCCGGGAAACTTCATTTGTCTTTACCTCAAAGCAACGGTCGGCGGAGTCTAGCAAAAAGCCGCGCCCGGCTCACCGGTACAAAAAACGCGCAAACGTTTGAGCGTTAAAAAATCCGCCGGCCTTTCGCCTTCTTCAATGAAAGACCCCCGGCCTGGGCCCGGTCAAGAGTGGCACCCATCAGTCCGCATACAAGCACACCATGACCAGCATCGCCATCATCGGCGCCGGCCTGGCCGGCATCACCCTGGCCCGGGCACTGGCGCCCCACGCCCGGATCACCCTGTTTGAAAAGGCCCGCGGCCTGGGCGGGCGCATGTCCACCCGCCGCGACGACGCCCGCCAGTGGGATCACGGCGCCCAGTTTTTCACCGCCCGCACCCCGGCCTTTCGCGAGTGGCTGGCCCCCTTTATCGCCGACGGCACCGTGGCGCAATGGCACCCCAGGATCACCACCCTGAGCCCGGACAGGCCGCCCTATCCACGGCCCTGGTTCGAGCCCCACTATGTGGCGGTGCCGGCCATGAATGCCCTGGTCAAGGGCTTGGCCCGCGGGCTGGACATCCGCCTGCAAACCCGGGTGGCGGAGCTGGAGCGGCGGCCGGCTGGCTGGCGGTTGTGGGACGAGCACGGCAGCCACCTGGGCGACTACGACTGGGTGGTAAGCGCCGCCCCCCTGCCCCAGGCCCGGGCCCTGCTGCCCCTGCCCGACCGGATCTTCGACGGTTTTGCCATGCAGCCCTGCTACGCCCTGCTGCTGGCCGTGGACGACGGCAGCCTGCCCGGCTGGGACGCCGCCGTGGTCAGGGAGGCGCCGGTGCGCTGGATTGCCTGCAACCACCGGTTGCCGGGGCGCAACCGCCGGGCGGGGGCCCTGGTGGTGCATTCCACGCCCGAATGGGCGGCGGAGCGGCTGGAGGACGATCAGGCCGAGGTGCAGGCGCAGTTGCTCGAGGTTTTTTGCACCCTCACCGGGGTCGCGCCCACGGCCATCACCGGCGCCCGCCTGCATCGCTGGCGCTACGCCCTCAGCGCCGAGGTGAAGCAGCCGGCACCGGGTTTCCTGCTGGATCCGCAGGCCCGGCTGGCGGCCTGCGGCGACTGGTGCCTGGGCGGCCGGGTGGAGGCGGCCTTTACCAGCGGGCTTGCCCTGGCCGGGGCCCTGGCACGCCGGCTATAGCCCAGCCAGATGACAATTGCATGAAACCGGCGTTGACATACGAAAGTCCGAATATATGATGTTGCCATCTTTCAGGATCCAGATTCCGCCATGACTCGTGTGCTTTTTGTCTGCCACAGCAATGCCGTCTGCTCTCCTATCGCCGAGGCCCTGCTCAGGCACCTTGCCGCCGACCGCTACGAGGTGACGAGCGCGGGCCTCCAGCCCTCTGATATAGAGCCCAATGCGCTGGCCGCCCTGCACCGGCTTGGCGTGAACACCGAGGGGCTCCATAGCAAAGGGCTGGACAGGGTTGCCGACCAGTATTTCGACATTGTGATCAGCCTGTGCGAACAGGTCGAGCAGGCCGCCCAGGCGGTGCCGGCGGCGCGCTTCATGGCCTGGCACTTCGAAGACACCTCCTGCTGCTCCCAGCCCGAGGCCACCAAGGTGGCCCACGAAATCTACGAGCGCATCAAGCTGCTGGTGCTGGTGCAGGATCGCCAGGAGAAGCCCCTGTGGTAGCCGAGCGCCTCCCCCTCTCCCTGTTCAAGGCCTTGTCGGACGATACCCGGCTGCAGCTGGTGCTGATGATCATGGCCGAGCAGGAGATGTGCGTGTGCGAAATGACCCACGCCCTGAACGAGAGCCAGCCCAAGATCTCCCGCCACCTGGCGCTGCTGCGTCAGAGCGGCCTGCTGGCGGACCGGCGCGAGGGGCAGTGGGTCTACTACCGGCTGTCGCCGGTGCTGGACGCGGGCGCCCTGGCCATTTTGCGGCACACCTTCGACCACTATCAGGACTACATCGCCCCGGCCCGCGCCCGGCTGGCGCACATGGGCAACAGGCCCGAACGCCAGCGGCTGTGCTGCTGAGACCGCTGACAACCTTCGTATTACTCCCTCATGCGGGCGGGCCGCCCGCGCCCCAAGAGCCGGCGCTGCCTAAGCCCCTATCGGTGCCGCTGTAGGTGCCGCTTTAGCAGCCTTGCTCTTCGTGGTAGCGCCAGGCGTCCGGCATCGACTTGCGGATATGGGCCAGCAGCGCCCCCACCTTGCGCGGCTGGCGGCCGAAGGAATACAGCAGCCCCACCGGCCATGACGGCAGCCGCCAGTCGGGCAGGCAGCGTTCCAGCTTGCCCGGATGGGCCGCCATGTACCCCTCGGCGAACTGCACCGGCAGTATGCCGATGCCCTGGCCGCGGGTGATGGCGTCCAGCTGCAACACCAGGTTGTCCACCATCAGGCGGGAAGGAGAAGGCTGGAACAGGTATTCGCCCTCGGCCTCGTGCCGCAGCGCCAGCCCTTCGCCCGCCTCGCCCAGCCAGTCGACCCAGGCGTGGGCCGGCAGCTCGCGGGGATGGTCCGGCAGGCCACGGGCGGCGATGTAGCCCGGGCTGGCGTAAAGGCCACAAGGCCAGAAGCTCAGCACCTCGTGGCGCAGGCCGCATTCCGGATCCTTGCCCACCCACAGCCAGATCTCCCCCTGGCCTTCGCCCGGCGCCGGCGGCCGGGTCACCGTATGCAGCGAGATGCGCATGCCCGGGTAGGCGGCGAGAAAGCACTCCAGCGCCTGGGGAAACCAGCCCCGGCAGCAGCAGCTGTGCACCCGCACCACCAGCTCGCCGCTCACCTCCTCGCGCAGATCGTCCATCGCCTGCCGGCTCTGTTCGGCCAGCCGCAGTATCTGCCGGCTGTACTGTTCGAACAGCAATCCGGCCTCGGTGGCCTGCAGCCGGTTGCCCTGGCGGTTGAGCAGGGGCTGGCCCAGCCGCTCCTCCAGCTGGCTCAGCCGCCGGCTCAGGGTGGACTTGGGCATGCCCAGTTGCCGGGCGGCCTCGGTCAGGCTGCCGCAGGCCATGACGGCGGTAAACCCTTCTAGTTCCAGCAAGTCGTGCATGGGGAATGCGTTTATCGGTGACAGGTGGCCGGCAGTCTACCACCCGCCAATGAGAATCGTTAGTATTAACAGCCTTAAGCGCCGATGCATCCCACCCGTTCAACTAAATGGAACGGCATGTTCCAGCCGCCACTCTCCTATTCGGGCGAGGTTTGTCACTATAATCGCACTCGATTTTGATAACCATTCGCATTAAATAAAAGGAGAGATTCCATGCCCCTGCCCTGTCCCGGTCGCCTGGCCTGTGCCGTTTCCGCCGCCCTGCTCGGCACCGCCCTGCCGATCCAGGCCCAGCAAACCCAGGTATTCGATACCGTGGTGGTCAGCGCCTCGGGGTTCGAGCAGGACGTGACGGACGCGCCGGCCAGCATCAGCGTGATCACCGCCGAGGAGATAGCGAAGAAGTCGTTCCGGGATCTGACCGATGCCCTGCGCGGCGTGCCCGGCGTGACCATCACCGGCGGTGGCGCCAGCCAGGACATCAGCATCCGCGGCCTGGGGGCCAAGTACACCCTGATCCTGGTGGACGGCAAGCGCCAGGGCAGCCGCCAGACCCGCCCCAACAGCGACGGCCCCGGCATAGAGCAGGGCTGGATACCGCCGCTGGACAGGATTGAGCGGATCGAGGTGGTGCGCGGTCCCATGTCGTCCCTCTACGGCTCCGACGCCATGGGCGGGGTGATCAACATCATCACCAAGAAGGTGGGCGAGCGCTGGGGCGGCTCGGTCCGCCTGGAAAACAGCTTCCGCAACCGGGGCTATGCGGGCGATGCCCAGCAGGCCAGCGCCGCCGTCTCCGGCCCGCTGATCGAGGGCCTGCTGGGCGTGCAGCTTGCCGGCAAGGCGGCCCGCCGCGACGAGGATGACCGGGTCGGCTACTACCCCAGACAGGAGATGAACAGCGCCAGCCTGCGGCTCGACCTGACCCCCACCGACACCCAGGATATCCGCCTGGATCTCGGCCACAGCACCCAGAGCCGTACCGCCACCCCGGGCAAGAGCGCCGAGGCCGGCGCCGACCTCTCCGATGCCGACTATGCCCGCACCCAGTACGCGCTGTCCCACGAGGGCCGCTGGCGCTTGGGCACCAGCCAGCTGAGCTACAGCCACGAGCAGGCGGAAAACGAAACCCGCGAGATGGAAATCGAGAACCGGGTGGTGGACGCCAGCCTGCTGTTGCCCCTGGGCAGCCACCTGGTCACCCTGGGCGGCCAATACTTCGAAGAAGCGTTGAGCGATACGGGCAACCAGTTCAACCCCAGCGTGAGCGAGCTCGAACGCTGGCGCGGCGCCCTCTTCATCGAGGACGAATGGCAACTGACCGACCGCTTCGCCCTCACCGGCGGCGCCCGCTTCAACCGCGATCAGAACTACGGCAACGAAGTCACCCCGCGCCTCTACGGCGTGTGGCGCCTGCACGACAACTGGACCCTGAAGGGCGGCGTGTCCACCGGCTTCAGCGCGCCGGGCCTGCGGGAAGTCACCCCCGAATGGGGCCAGATCACCGGCAAAGGCTCGGGCGTGATCCTGGGCAACCCGGACCTCAAGCCGGAGAAGACCCTGAACGAGGAGCTGTCGCTGATCTACCAGGGCGAGAATGGCGTCGAAGGCTCGCTGACCTTGTTCAACACCGACTTTGAAGACAAGATCCTGATCTACGACATCTGCCGCGACAACAACTGCACCACCCCGTCCGGCGCCTCCTACACCTTTATCCAGGAGCGGAGAAACGTTGACAAGGCCCGCATCCAGGGCGCCGAACTCGGCCTGAAGCTGCCCCTGAACGAGGCGCTGCGCCTGTCCGGCAGCTACAGCTTCACCGACTCGGAGCAGCGCAGCGGCGCCAACCAGGGCGATCCCCTGAACGACACTCCCCGCCACCAGGCCTCCGCCACCCTCGACTGGGACGCCACCGGACAGCTCAACCTGTGGACCACCCTGAGCTACAAGGGCTCCGAATTCGAAATCGATCGCGGCGGCGCCGCCGGCGAGAAGTTCGCGGCCTACAAGACCCTGGACCTGGGCGGCAACTACCTGGTCAACGACGCCACCACCCTGCTGTTCGGCATCTACAACCTGACCGACACCGACATCAGCGAAGAAAGGCACAACCGGGTGCTGGACGGCCGTACCTACTGGGTGGGGCTGGACGTAAAATTCTGATCCTTCCTGACGCTTGCCTGCCGGGGCCCTCTGCCGAGGGCCTTTTTCATTTCCGCCTTTCTCGCCCGGCCAGGAACCGGCCTGATCAGTCGCCGGCCAGGGCCCGGCCGAGCAGCAGCTCCAGGTCGCAGCCCGGCGCCAGGGTGCCGAAGGTCAGGCCGCCTTCCCCCAGCCGGCTGTCGATAAAGGCCCGGGCCACGCCCTCGGGCGCGCCCCGGGCCAGGATGGCGCCCTGCCACAGCAGCGCCAGCCGCTCGGTGACATGGCGGGCCAACTCCGGCGCCGGATGCTTCAGCAGCGGCTCCAGCGCCCGCCAGGTCCGGCCCAGGCGGGGAAAGGCCGCCAACACCGGGGTCAGTTCGCCGCGCAGCGCCGCCAGGGCATCGGGATTGCTATCCAGCACCCGCAGCACGTCCAGCGCCTGGATATTGCCCGAGCCCTCCCAGATGGCGTTGATCGGCGCCTCCCGGTACAGCCGGGCGGTGATGAAGTCCTCCATGGCGCCGTTGCCGCCCAGGCACTCCATGGCCTCGGCCGCGTGCTGGGGGGTGCGCTTGCATACCCAGTACTTGCCGATGGCCGTGCCCAGGCGCACCAGGGCCGCCTCGCCCGGCACCGTGCTGTCGTCCAGCGCCCGCGCCAGCCGCAGCCCCAATGCCAGGCTGCCCTCCACCTCCAGCTGCAGGTCCGCCAGCACCCGGCGCATCAGCGGCTGGCGGATCAGCCGCTCGCCGAAGGCCTTGCGGTGGCGGGCATGGTGCACCGCCTGCACCACCGCCTGCCGCTGGCCCGCCGCCGAGCCCAGGATGCAGTCGAAGCGGGTGAGCGCCACCATCTCGATGATGGTGTGCACGCCACGGCCCTCCTCCCCCAGCAGCCAGCCTTTCGCCCCCGCCAGGGCCACCTCGGCGGAGGCGTTGGATCGGTTGCCCATCTTGTCCTTCAGCCGCTGCAGCTCCAGGCCGTTGCGCCCGCCCTGCCACCAGCGCGGCACCAGGAAGCAGCCGAGCCCGGCCGGCGCCTGGGCCAGCACCAGGAAGGCGTCGGACATGGGCGCCGACATAAACCACTTGTGGCCGCGCAGCAGGTAGCTGCCGTCCCGCTGCGGCTCGGCCCGGCTGGTGTTGGCGCGCAGGTCCGAGCCGCCCTGGCGCTCGGTCATGGCCATGCCCAGGGTCAGGCCCGGCTTGCGCTCGGGGGGCTTGTCGTCGCCGTCGTAGGCCAGGGCCAGCACCTTGCCCAGCCAGTCGGGACGGTAGCGCTGCAGCACCGGCACGGCGGCGAAGGTCATGGTCAGCGGGCAGCAGTGGCCGGCCTCCACCTGGCTGTGCAGGTAATAGCGCGCCGCCCGGGCCACCTGGGCGCCGGTGCCGGGCTCGCGCCAGGGGGCCGCGTGCAGGCCCGCCTCCAGGGCGTGGCGCATCAGCTGGTGGTAGGCCGGGTGGTAGCTCACCCTGTCCTGCCGCCGACCCTGCCGGTCCAGGCCGTGCAGCACCGGCGGCCAGCGGTTGGCGGCAAAGCCGGCGGCGATGATGTCGGGACGGGTGATCCAGCGGCCGTACTGCTCCAGCCCGGGCCGGGCCCAGGCGGCGCCTTCGCGCATCACCCCCTCCACCAGCGCCTGGTCCAGGGTGAAGGCATCCTGGTCGACGAAATCGGGAGTCTGGTTGTCCATGGCGGCCTCCTCGCTCAGCCTGTTCAGCCCCAGTATAGAAGGTGAGGCACCCGACCAACCTCCTCCAACCCCAGAGCACCACATGGTTAAAAATCAAGCTTTCTGGCGTGTGCGCCTTGCCGGTGGAGCGCAGGCGGCCCGCCTGCCTTCGCGCGTAGCGCGAACCCTCGGGCTGGCATAGCACACAACAGGTTCAAAAAGACTCAAGGCAGAACAGGCATCGCGGGTTGGGTGTGCCTTCGTCCATCTCGGTGCCATCATCATGCGGGCGGGCCGCCCGCGCCCCAAGGTGACGCGCAACACCCAAGCCATGGCGACAGCCCACGCACCAGGAATCGTCACTGCCCAGGTTTTAGGCTATATAGTGCTCGAGACAAAGCCTGTCGGGAAAGGAAAACGATGGGCCGATTTTTCCATCTCAACGGGCAACTTTGTCAAAGAACCGGATTTGTGAAACATTGACAAACTCTGGTGACATTTAAGTGTTTGAATAGCCGAACATCACCCATCCACCATGGTCCAACACCACCGGTGTTTACCCGGGATCCGCACAATATGAAGAGAACCACCCTGCTCTGGCTGGGCCTGCCCCTGCTGGCTGTCGCCCTCGGCGCTTATGTGTTTTCCGACCGCCTGTTCGGCGGCAAGGCCGCTTCGGCCCCGGTCACGGTGGCGGTACTGCAGGGCGAGCTGGTCGACCAGGTGACCGCCACCGGCGTGCTCCAGCCCAGCGACTACGTGGACGTGGGCGCCCAGGTCTCGGGCCAGCTCAAGGTGATCCACGTGGAAGTGGGCGACAAGGTCCGCGCCGGCGACCTGCTGGCGGAGATAGACCCCACCGTCTACCTGGCCCAGGTGGACGCCAGCCGCGCCCAGCTGCGCAACCAGCGGGCCCAGCTCAAGGACCGGGAAGCCCAGCTCACCCTGGCCCGCCTCCAGCACCGGCGCCAGCAGAACCTGATGGCGGAAAACGCCACCTCCCGCGAGGCGCTGCAGACCGCCGAGGCCGGCCTGCGCTCGGCGGAGGCCCAGATAGAGGCGCTCAAGGCCCAGATCAGCCAGACCGAGTCCAGCCTGCGCGCCGACGAGGCCAACCTGGACTACGCCCGCATCTATGCCCCCATGGACGGCACCGTGGTGAGCATAGAGGCGCGCCAGGGCCAGGCCCTGAACGCCACCCAGCAGGCGCCGACCCTGATGCGCATCGCCGACCTGGCCACCATGACGGTGCAGGCCAGGGTATCCGAGGCCGACGTGGGCAAGCTCGGCCCCGGGATGAAGGTGTACTTCACCACCCTGGGCGAGCCCAGCCGGCGCTGGTACAGCACCTTGCGCAAGGTGGAGCCGAGCCCGGTGGTGGAGAACAACGTGGTGCTCTACAACGCCCTGTTCGACATCGACAACCCCCAGGGCCGGCTGATGTCCCAGATGACCACCCAGGTGTTCTTCGTGCTGGCCGAGGCCGAGGACGTGCTGCTGGTGCCCATGTCGGCGCTGACCTTTCCGGACCGGCGCGACCGCAGCCAGGCCGAGGTGCGAGTGCTCACTGCGGCGGGAATCCTGGAAACCAGAAGGGTCGAGGTGGGCGTGAGCAACCGCATCCAGGCCGAGATCCGCGACGGCCTGGCCCTGAATGAGCAGGTGGTGCTGAACGTGGCGCCAGCCACGGCGGACAGTCGCTCCGGCGGCGGCATAAGGATGCGTTTCTGATGAACACGCCACTGATCTCCCTCCATGGCATCACCAAGCAGTACGGCAGCGGCGAACTGGCCACCCGGGTGCTGCACGGCATCGATCTGGTCATCCACCGGGGCGAGTTCGTCGCCATCATGGGCAGCTCCGGCTCGGGCAAGTCGACCCTGATGCATATCCTCGGCTGCCTGGACCAGCCCAGCGGCGGCGAGTACCGGCTGATGGGCCGGGACGTCGCCAGCCTGAGCGGCGACGAGCTGGCGGCGCTTCGCCGGGACACCTTCGGCTTCGTGTTCCAGAGCTACCACCTGCTGGGCGGCCTGAGCGCCCGCGAAAACGTTGAGGTGCCGGCCCTCTACTCGGGCCTGCCCCGCGCCGAGCGCCATGCCCGGGCGGAGCAACTGCTCACTACCCTGGGGCTGGAAAACCGCCTGAAAAACCGGCCCAGCCAGCTTTCCGGCGGCCAGCAGCAGCGGGTGTCCATCGCCCGGGCCCTGATGAACGGCGGCGACATCATCCTCGCCGACGAGCCCACCGGCGCGCTCGACAGCCACAGCGGCGCCGAGGTGATGGCCCTGCTCACCGGCCTGGCCCGCCAGGGCCACACCGTGATACTGATCACCCACGACCCCAAGGTGGCGGCCCAGGCCGACCGCATCATCGAGATCAGCGACGGCCGCATCATCGCCGATCCGGGCCCGGCCCAGGGGCGGCGGGAGCATGCGCCCCCCGCCCGTTCCCGCGCCGGCAGTTCGCTTGCCACCGAACTGCTGGAGGCGGTGCGCACCGCCTTTCGTTCCCTGCGCAGCAACCTGTTCCGTGCCGCCCTCACCCTGCTCGGCATCGTCATCGGGGTGGCCTCGGTGATCACCATGCTGGCCATCGGCAACGGCTCCCAGCAACAGGTGGTGCAGAGCATCAGCGCCATGGGCAGCAACCTGCTGGTGGTGCGCCCCGGCGCCCCCAACCAGTGGGGCCGGCGGGGCGCCTCCACCCTGGTGGCGGAGGACATGGAGGCGATCCGGGAAGTGGCCAACGTGGCGGCGGCGGTGCCGGAGATCGGCGGCACCGCCACCCTGCGCGCCGGCAACCTGGACCACAGCCCCGAGATCAACGCCACCTCCGCCGACTTCCCCTTCGCCCGCCAGTGGGCCCTGAGCGCCGGCACCTTCTTCACCGAGGACGACGAGCAGAGCTACGCCACGGTGGCGGTGCTGGGCCAGTCGGTGGTGGACGCCCTCTTTCCGGACAGGGATCCCCTGGGCCAGTACGTCATGGTCAACAACATCCTGTTCCAGGTGATAGGGGTGATGGCGCCCAAGGGCGCCTCGCCCTGGGGCCAGGATCAGGACGACGTGGTGTTCGTGCCCTACACCACCGGCGGCCTGCGCCTGTTCGGCCAGCGCTTCCTGCGCAACCTGGTGGTGGCGGTGGACAACGTGAATCGTATCGGCGACACCGAAACCGAGATCCACCGGCTGCTGCTGGCCCGCCACGGGGTGGAGGACTTTCAGATCCGCAACATGTCCTCCATCATCGACACCGTCTCCGCCACCACCCGGACCTTTACCTGGCTGCTCGGCTCCATCGCCGCCATCTCGCTGCTGGTGGGCGGCATCGGGGTGATGAACATCATGCTGGTGAGCGTGACCGAGCGCACCCGGGAGATCGGCATCCGCATGGCCACCGGCGCCCGCACTCGCCACATACTGCAGCAGTTCCTCACCGAGGCGCTGGTGGTCTCGGCCCTGGGCGGCGCCATCGGCGTGGTGCTGGGGCTGGGCGCCGCCGCCCTGGTGGCCCGCTTCGATCTCCCCGTGTATGTCTCCCTGTCGCCGGTGCTGCTCGCCTTCGGCTGCGCCTTCGTCACCGGCCTGGTGTTCGGCTGGCTGCCGGCGCGCAAGGCGGCCCGGCTGGATCCCGTTATCGCCCTGGCTTCGGAGTAATCATGATTGCCACCCCCTTGCGTCCCCTGTCCCTGCTGTTGCTGCTGAGCCTGACCGGCTGCGCCCTGCCCGACGCCAGTGCCCCGCCGGCGCTACCCCTGGCCGGACAGTGGCTGAGCCCGGCCGAGGACGGCGCCGAGCTGGATCGCCAGTGGTGGCGGGGCTTTGGCTCGCCCACCCTGGACGCGCTGATCGAGCAAGCCCTGGCCGAAGCACCGGATCTGCGCATCGCCGCCGAACGCATCGCCCAGGCGGAGGCCCAGCTCACCGCCGCCGGCGCCTCGC
Source organism: Zobellella denitrificans (assembly GCF_002407485.1). Classification (NCBI taxonomy): domain Bacteria; kingdom Pseudomonadati; phylum Pseudomonadota; class Gammaproteobacteria; order Aeromonadales; family Aeromonadaceae; genus Zobellella; species Zobellella denitrificans. Next base: position 3,719,357 of record NZ_CP012621.1, read on the forward strand.
TCTTCCCCAGCCTCAACGCCAGCGCCGCCAGCAACCGTACCTGGTCGGACCCGGGCGACGTGGGCGAGCGCAGCAGCCTGGGGCTGACCCTGGGCTACGAGCTGGATCTCTGGGGCAAGAACCGGGCCGAACGGCTGGCCGCCGACGCCGGCCTCGACGCCAGCCGCCACGACTACGAGAGCGCCCGCCTGACCCTCACCGCCGCCGTGGCCAGCGCCTGGTTCCAGTGGCTGGCCACCGGGGAGCGCATCCGCATCAACGAGCACAACCTGGCCCTGGCCCGGGACAACCTGGCGATAGTGGACGCCAAGTACCGTTACGGCGCCGCCGCCCTGAGCGACCTGCGCCGCCAGCGCACCCTGGTGCTGAGCCAGGAGGCGGCCCTGCTGCCGCTGCGGGAACAGGCCCGCCAGAGCCGTTCGGCACTGGCCATACTGCTGGGCCGCACGCCCCAGTCGTTCGAACTCGGCGCCGGCGCGCTGATGGCGCTGGCGGTGCCGGCGGTCGGCCCCGGCCTGCCGTCGGAGCTGCTGAGCCGCCGCCCCGATCTGGCCAGCGCCGAAGCCGCGCTGCTGGCGGCCGACGCCAACCTGGCGGCGGCCCGCGCCGCCCTGCTGCCTGCCATCAGCCTCACCGGCAGCGGTGGCCTGGCAAGCAATGCCCTGCTGTCGCTGGCGGATCCCACCCGCACCCTGAGCCTGGGGGCCTCGCTCGGCCAGGTGCTGTTCGACGGTGGCCGGCTGCGCGCCCAGGTACGGCTGAACGAGTCCCGCCGGCGGGAGCTGGCCGAGAATTACCGCAAGGCCGCCCTCACCGCCCTGAAGGAGGTGGAAGACGCCCTCGGCAACGCCGCCCTGTACCGGGACCAGGAAGCCCAGCAGCAGTTGATCGTCGACGAAGCCCGGGAAACCCTGCGCCTGGTCGAGGCCCGCTACCGGGAAGGCGCCGACGAGCTGCTGGCCCTGCTCGATGCCCAGCGCACCCTGTTCAGCGCCGAAGAACAACTGGCCGGCCTGCGCCAGAACCGGCTGGACGGCGCCCTCAACCTGTTCAAGGCCCTCGGCGGCGGCTGGCAGGCCGGCTGAGCGCAGCTCCCCGGCCCCGGCGCCGGGGTTCACAACCCTACCTCCTCCAGCCCCCTGGCGCGCTTTCCTCTTCCTTAGCCCAGAGCACCACATGGTTTAAAAATCAGGCAGCCGGGCACTGAACCTCCGCCGTTTGCAGGCTGGCACCTTGCTGCTGGAGCGCGGGCGGCCGGTCAGGCGTCGAAAACAGACGCAATACTTATTGATAACCATTTGCATTTATCTTTGCATTTAATTATCTTGCTGGGCGCCGATAGGGCCCCACACCATCGGCGACAGTGACGAACAGAACCAGGCACAAGGCCTCAGAGAGGGCGGAGCACAAGGAAAACACCATGACGGACACAATTCAGCACGGGACCACCCGGGCCGCGGCGGCGGATCCGACGACAGCGTCCCCCACCGACTTTCTCTTCAACCACCGCAATCTCGCCCACTACCGGGACAGCCTGCACAGCGGCATCGAACTGGTGCAGCGGAAAACCGCCGGCGCCGGCCGCCCCTTCACCGGCATACTGCCCCGGGAGCTGGCGCCCGACTTCGCCGGCATCGATCTGGACCAGGCTCTGTCCGGCACCGAGGCGGCGCTGGCGGAGCTGGAACGGCTCTACCTCGACGATGCCGTTTACTTCCACCACCCCCGCTACGTGGCGCACCTGAACTGCCCGGTGGTGGTGCCGGCGCTGCTGGCGGAGCAGATACTGACGGCAGTCAACTCCTCCCTCGACACCTGGGATCAGAGCGTGGGCGGCACCCTGATCGAGCAGAAGCTGATCGACTGGACCCTGGGCAAGATAGGGCTCGGCCCCGAGGCCGACGGCATCTTCACCAGCGGCGGCACCCAGTCCAACCTGATGGCGCTGCTGCTGGCCCGGGACAGCCACTGCGCCCGCAAGCAGCAGGGGCACGACAACAAGCTCCACGGCCTGCCGGACAATGCCGGCAAGTTCCGCATCTTCACCTCCGCCGCCAGCCACTTCAGCGTGCAGAAGTCGGCGGCCATCCTCGGCCTGGGCTATCAGGCGGTGGTGTCCATCCCCTGCGATGCCGACTTCCGCATGGATACCCTGGAGCTGGAGCGGGAGATCAACGCCTGCCTGGCCGGGGGCTTGATCCCCATCGCCGTGGTGGCCACCGCCGGCACCACCGACTTCGGCAGCCTGGATCCGCTGGAGGACATCGCCGCCATCTGCCGCAGCTACGATCTCTGGCTGCACGCCGACGCCGCCTACGGTTGCGGCCTGCTGGTATCGTCCCGCCACCGGCAGTTGCTCAAGGGCATCGAATACGCCGACTCGGTCACCGTGGACTACCACAAGTCCTTCTTCCAGCCGGTGAGCTGCGGCGCCTTCTTCGTCAAGGACAAGCGCCAGCTGGCGGTGGTGACCCACCACGCCGACTACCTCAACCCCCTGAGCCAGCTGCGCGAGGGCACCCCCAACCTGGTCAACAAGAGTATCCAGACCACCCGCCGCTTCGACGCGCTCAAGCTCTGGCTGACCCTGCGCACCATGGGCGCGGCGCGGCTCGGCGAGGCCTTCGACCAGCTGCTGGCCCTGACCCGGGACGCCCACCGCCTGCTGGCCCGGCGCCCGGGATTCGAGCTGCTGCACAAGCCCACCCTGAGCACCCTGGTGTTCCGCTATGTGCCGGCCGGGGCGGACCCGGACCAGCTCGACCGGATCAACGCCGAGATCCGCAAGGCCATCTTCCGCTCCGGCGAGGCGGTGATCGCCGCCACCAAGGTCGAGGGGCGCCAGTACCTCAAGCTGACCCTGCTCAACCCGGCCACCACCCTGGCGGACATCGACGCCGTCGCCACCCTGATCGCGCACCACGGCGAGGCCTTGGCCCAGCCGGAACCCTGCCAGCCCCGGCTGGCCACGGAGATCCCCGCATGAACGACAGCATCCACGACTTTGCCGCCATCGGCATAGGCCCCTTCAACCTGGGCCTGGCCTGCCTGACCGCCCCCATAGCAGGGCTCAAGGGTATTTTCCTGGATCAGAAACCGGGCTTCGACTGGCATCCCGGCATGCTGCTGGAAGACGCCACCCTGCAGACCCCCTTTATGGCGGATCTGGTGACCCTGGCGGATCCCACCAGCCCCTTCAGCTTCCTCAACTACATCAAGGAGCAGGGCCGGATCTATTCCTTCTATATCCGGGAGAACTTCTTCCTGCTGCGCAACGAGTACAACCAGTACTGCCAGTGGGCGGTGAGCCGGCTGCCCAACCTGCGCTTCAACACCCGGGTCGAGCATATCGAGTACCTGGAGCCGCAGCGGTGCTACCGCATCCGGGCGACCGATCGCCAGAGCGGCGACGCCCTCAGCTTCCTGGCGCGCAAGCTGGTGCTCGGCACCGGCACCCGGCCCTACCTGCCCGAGTGCTGCCGCGAGGTGGAGGGCCCCGTCATCCACTCCGCCCACTACCTGCAAAACAAGGCGGAGCTGCAGCAGCGGGAGGCGATCACCGTGGTCGGCAGCGGCCAGAGCGCGGCCGAGATCTTCCGCGACCTGCTGCAGGACATCGACGGCCGCGGCTACCAGCTGAGCTGGATCACCCGCTCGCCCCGCTTCTTCCCCCTGGAGTACACCAAGCTCACCCTGGAGATGACCTCGCCGGAATACGTGGACTATTTCCACGCCCTACCGCCGCACCAGCGGGACAGCCTGCTGCAGAGCCAGAAGGGGCTGTACAAGGGCATCAACGCCAGCCTGATCGACGACATCTACGATCTGCTCTACCAGAAGCGGCTGCTCGCCGACATCCGGGTGCAGCTGCACACCAACTCCGAGCTGAAGGCGGTCACCCCGGTGGACGGCGACCTGGCGCTGACGCTGCGCCAAACCGAGCAGGGCGTCGACTACCGTCACCGCACCCAGGCGCTGGTGCTGGCCACCGGCTACCGGCCCTGCCTGCCCGAATTTGTGCAGGGCATCGCCAGGCGCATCCGCTGGGACGGGTGCGGTCGTTTCGACGTGGCCCGCAACTACAGCATCGACCACGGCGGCAATCAGATCTTCGTGCAGAATGCCGAGTCCCATACCCACGGCCTGGTGACCCCGGATCTGGGCATGGCCTGCTACCGCAATTCCTGGCTGATCCGCGAACTGACCGGCCAGGAGCATTATCCGGTGGAAAGGCGCATCGCCTTCCAGCAGTTTGCCGCCCCCACGGCGGCGGTGCCCGAGCGGGAAGCGATCACCCTATGAAACTCAAACCCGCGCTGATCGCCATCACCCTGCTGGCGGTGGTGTTCGACACTATGCTGCTGCCCTTTTATCCCCAGTTCTTCGAAGGCGCCTACGGGGAGCGCAGCCCGCACCATGTGGGCTTCTATATCGGGGCCATCTGCCTGACGGTGATGCTGGCCTTTCCGGTCTGGGCCCGGGTGGCGAAGAAGATCGCCGTGCTCAAGCTGCTGGTGTACACCCAGCTGGTGGCCGGCACCCTGGGCATCTGGTGCTATTTCGCCGAAACCCTGGCCGGCTTCTGGGTGCTGTCGCTGACCATGCTGGTGTTCAAGGCCAGCTACCTGCTGATCTACCCCTACGTGATGAGCCTGGAGCACCGGGACAAACACGGCGGCACCATCGGCCTGCTGTCGGTGATAGTGCACCTGGGCAGCATCGCCGGCGCCGTGCTGGGCGGCACCGTGCTGCAGTTTATGGCGCCCCGGGACCTGTTCCTGGTGATGCCCCTGGGGGACTTCATCCAGGTCGGCATCTGCCTGCTGTTGCTGAGCCAGGGCCGTCATCTGGAAGCGGCAAAGGCCGCCCCGGCGGAAGACGCCCCCAGCACCCCCAAGGTGCCCGGGCTGGTGCTGCGCCTCGGCCTCATCATGCTGGTGTTCTACTTCAGCGCCTTCCTGGTACGCCCCTTCTTCTCCCGCTACTGGGAGGCGGTGTCGGGCCTGACCAGCCCCATGGTGTCGGGGGCGGTGTACGCCATCCCCGGGCTGGTGGCCTTCGTCGCGCTCTGGGTCAATCACCGCACCGGCAAGGGCCAGGACTGCAGCCATGGCGCCATCGTCTCGGCCATCGCCCTGGGCCTGGCCGGGTTGCTGCTGCAGGCCGCCCCCCAGCCGGCGGTGGTGCTGGCCGGCCGCGTGCTGTACGGCTGGGCGCTGTTCCAGGCCATGGTGCGGCTGGACCTGCTGTTGTTCCGCTTCAGCACCCCGGCCGACTATGCCACCGACTTCAGCAAGGTGCATTTCTGCCAGAACCTGGGGGTACTGCTGTCGTCCTTCGCCGCCGGCAGCCTGGTGGTGGCCCAGGGCCTGACGGTGACCTTCTTCGCCGCCGCCCTCGGCTTCCTGGCCAGCATGGCGCTCTATTCACTCACCCTGAGGACGGCCACCCGCGCCGCCCCCGCCGCGGTGGCCACGCCCTGATTCCGCCCCGCCAAGAGGAGACATCATGACCGACATTCGCTTTCGCAAGAGGGTGCCCGGCCTGGGCGAACTGGCCCTGCGCCCGCTCGACCCGCAGCAGGACACGGCCCTGCTCCACGACTGGCTGAGCCGGGACTACGCCCGCTTCTGGGGCATGCAGGACCACACCCCGGAGCAGGTTGCGGCCTTCTACCGGGAGATGGACGCCTGCGACCACGCCGAAGCCCTGCTGGGGCTGCACGACGGCCGCCCCGCCTTCCTGGTGGAATGCTACGATCCCCGCCATGACCGCATCGGCCAGCACTACCCGGTGGCACCCGGGGACCACGGCATGCACGTGCTGGTGGCCCCGGCCGAACGGCCGATCCGCGGTTTCACCTGGCAGGTGTTCCGCACCATCATGGACTTCCTGTTCAGCCAGCCCGAAGTACAGCGGGTGGTGGTCGAGCCGGACGTGCGCAACGACAAGATCCATGCCCTGAACCGGCGCGCCGGCTTCGTCTACCAGCGGCAGATACCGCTGCCGGAAAAGACGGCCCATCTCGCCTTCTGTACCCGTGACCAATACCACTCCGCCCTGATCGAGGACTGATCCCATGACCGCACAACCCTTCTTTTCCCCGGCCCAGGCCGTGGTCCACCTGCAACCCGAGCGCTGGGCCAGGGTCAACCGCCTGCACCTGCGCAAGGCGCTGAGCGAATTCTCCCACGAGCGCCTGCTCGCCCCCGAGTGGCGGCGCGACCGGGACGGCTGGGGCCACTACCGGCTGGCCGCCGACGAGGGCGAGGTGGAATACCGCTTCCGCGCCCGGCTGCTGAGCCTGGAACACTGGGACATCGACGCCGAGTCCATCGAAAAACGGGTGGCGGGCGCGCCCGCCCCCCTCGACTCGCTCAGCTTCATCGCCGAGTTCCAGCACCGGCTCGGCATTGCGGACGCCATGCTGCCCACCTACATGGAAGAGATCACCAGCACCCTGTACGGCAGCGCCTACAAGCACGCCAAGGGCGGCCCGCTGGTGGCCGAACTGCTCGAGGCCGACTTCCAGCAGGTGGAGGCGGCGATGATGGAGGGCCACCCCGCCTTCGTCGCCAACAACGGCCGCATCGGCTTCGACGGCAACGACTACGCCGCCTACGCCCCCGAGGCCGCGTCGCCGGTGAGCCTGATCTGGATAGGAGTGCACAAGAGTCGGGCCCGGTTCGCCTGCCTCGACGAGCTCAGCTACGAGCAGCTGCTGCGCCGGGAGTTCGACCCCGACACCCTGGCCGCCTTCGACGAGCGCCTGGCGGCCCAGGTGGAGCATGCCGCCGACTACCTGCTGATGCCGGTTCATCCCTGGCAGTGGCACAACAAGGTAGTCAGCATCTTCTCCCCCGACATCGCCGCCCGCCATATCGTCTACCTGGGTACTGGGCCGGACGCTTACCAGGCCCAGCAGTCGATCCGCACCTTCTTCAACCTGAGCCGGCCCGACCGGCACTATGTGAAGATGGCCCTGTCCATCCTCAACATGGGCTTTATGCGCGGCCTGTCGCCCTATTACATGAGCGCCACCCCGGCCATCAACCAGTGGCTGCACGCCCTGCTCGCCGCCGATCCCTACTTCGCCGCCAAGGGCTTCACCATGCTGCGGGAGGTGGCCTCCATCGGCTATCGCCACTCCCACTACGACCAGGCGGTGAAACAGGACAGTCCCTACAAGAAGATGCTCTCCGCGCTCTGGCGCGAAAGCCCGCTGCCCCAGGCCGGCCCGGGGCAGCGGCTGATGACCATGGCGGCGCTGTTGCATGTGGATCAAGAAGGGCGGGCCCTGCTGCCGGCCTTGATCGAAGCCTCGGGGCTGGACGGCGACGACTGGCTGCGCCGCTACCTGGACTGCTACCTGAGCCCGCTGCTGCACGCCTTCTACACCTATGATCTGGCCTTCATGCCCCACGGCGAGAACCTGATCCTGGTGCTCGACGGCCAGGTACCGGTCAAGGCGATCATGAAGGACATCGCCGAGGAGATAGCGGTGCTCGACCCCGAGGCGACGCTACCGGAAGGGGTACGGCGCATCGCGGTGTCGGTGCCCGACGAGCTCAAGCTGCTGTCGATCTTCACCGACGTGTTCGACGGCATCTTCCGCTACCTCAACCAGATACTGGTGGCCCACGCCGGCTATCCGGAGCAGCGCTTCTGGGAGCTGGTGGCCGACTGCGCGCGCGCCTACCAGCAGGCCCATCCGCACCTGGCGGAGAAGTTCGCCCGCTACGACCTGTTCGCGCCCGAGTTCCTCCACTCCTGCCTGAACCGGCTCCAGCTCGGCAACAACCAGCAGATGATCAACCTGGCCGACCCCGCCCAGAACCTCAAGTTCGCCGGCAACCTGGCCAACCCCATCGCCCCCTTCCGCCCCTGAGGCGCCTCCCGGCCGCGGCATTGCGCCGCGACCATCATCACACACGCTCCTCTCGATGCGCTCGTCCGCCGGCTAGCGGCATCCCGCCAGGGGGATCAGCAGCGGGCAGCCTGCCTGGGGATGGGGCCGGATGTCGCAGTGCAGGCCGAAGATGGCGTCGACCAGTGCGGGGGTGGCGGTCTCGGCCGGCGAGCCTTCGGCGACCAGCCGGCCCTGCTTCATGTAGATAAGGTGGTCGGCAAACTCGAAGGCCTGGTTCAGATCGTGCAGCACCAGCACCAGGGTCTTGCCCTGCTCCCGGTTCAGCCGCCGGAGCAGGTTGAGCAGCTCGTACTGGTGGCTGAGATCCAGGTAGCTGGTCGGCTCGTCCAGCATCAGGATGTCGGTCTGCTGGGCCAGCACCATGGCCAGCCAGGCCCGCTGCCGCTGTCCGCCGGAGAGGGCGGCAAGGCGGCGCTCCGCCAGGGGCGCCATGTCCGTCTGCCGCAGCGCCTCGGCCACCGCCCCATGGTCCGCCGGGGCCGGCGGCAACAGGGGACGGCGGTAGGGGTAACGCCCCATCATCACCAGCTCCGCCACCGTCAGGGTATCGGGCGCGGCGGGATGCTGGGGCAAAAACGCCAGCCGGCGGGCCAGCCGGCGCCCCGGAATGGCGGCGAGCTTCTCTTGCCCGATCCGGATGCGCCCTTCCCGGGCGGGCTGCAACCCGGCCAGGGTCTTGAGCAGGGTCGACTTGCCGCAACCGTTGGCCCCCAGCAGCACCGTGATGCGGCCCGCCGGTATCGCCACGTTCTGCCGCTCGATCAGCGGCTGGCCACGGTAGCCGACGCTCAGACCCTCGGCCCTGATGGCATCCTCGTTCATCTCTTATTTTCCTCGCAAACGTTGTTGCCAGAGCAGCAACAGCACGAACACCGGTACCCCCAGCAAGGCCAGCAGCAGGCCGGCCGGCAGTTGCACCGGTGCGAACAGGCTGCGGCCGAGCCAGTCGGCCAGCAGGGTCAGCAGGGCGCCGTAGCCCATCACCGGCAGCGCCAGTTTGCCGGGCTGGGGCGGATGCAGAGCCCGGGCGAGATGGGGCGCCAGCAGGCCGACGAAGCCGAGGGTACCGGCCGCCGCCACCGCCATGGCGCTCAGGGCACAGGCCAGCAGCAGGCACAGGCTTTCCAGCAGGGCGACGGGGGTGCCCAGCATGCGGCTGCTCAGGGGGTCGAGCTGCAGCGGCGCCAGTTGCCGGCACAGCAGCCAGCCGGCGGGCAGCAGCAGCGCCGCCCAGCCCAGGGTGGTAAGCGCCGGGTCGCCGTGGCTGCCGGCGAAACTGCCCGCCAGCCAGGTCATCACCATGGCGATCTGCTGGCTGTCGGCCAGGATCAGCAGGCAGCCGATCAGGGCGCTCAGCAGGCTGCTCAAGCCGATTCCCATCAGGATCAGGGCCACCGCCGCCGTGCCCCGGCTCAACCACCACAGCAGGGCCGTGCTGGCCAGGCCGCCCAGCAGCCCGAGCAACGGCAGCCACTGGGGGGAAAGGCCGGGTATCAGCAGCAACGCCAGCACCACCGCCAGCGCCGCGCCCTGGTTGATGCCGATGATGCCGGGATCGGCCAGCGGGTTGCGGGACAGGGTCTGCAGCAGCAGCCCCGCCAGCCCGAGCCCGGCTCCCACCAGCGCCGCGGTCAGTATCCGAGGCAGGCGCAGCTCGCCGATCAGTTGCAACGTCAGGCCGCGATGCTCCGGCGCCAGTAGCAGCGACAGGGTGTCGACGCTGCCGTTGAGCAGACACCAGGCCAGCACCGGCGGCAGCAGCCACAGATAACCGTAATGACGCAGATGTCGCTTCACCGCTCGAGGTACCTCCGTCGCACCAGCCACAGGAACCAGGGCACCCCCAGCAGGGCCAGCGCCATGCCCGGCGGCAGCCGGTCCTGTTCGTCGACGGCCAGCACCAGGCCATCCGCCGCCGCCAGCAGGCCGGCGCCCAGCACCATGCTGCCGATCAGTTGCCGGTGCAACCGCTCGCCCAGCCAGAAACGGGCCATGTGCGGCACCACCAGGCCCACGAACAGGATGGGGCCGCTCACCGCCACCGAGGCCGCCGTCAGCAGCAGTACCACGGCCGACACCGCCAGCAGCACCAGCACCGGGTTCAGTCCCAGGCTGCGGGCGGTGTCGCCCCCGGTTTCCAGTATTTCCAGTGGCCGGCCGCACAGCAGCGCCAGCAGCAGGGCGGGAAAGACCAGGGCGGCCAGGGGGGGAAGCTGGGCCGGCACCACCAGCGACAGGGAGCCCGCCAACCAGAAGCGGATCACGTCCAGCGCGTGCTGATCCAGCAGCAGCAGCATGGTTCCCAGGCCGCCGAGCAGGGTGCTGAGCAGGGCGCCGAACAGCAGCAGGCTGTCGGCCGCCAGCCGGCCGGTGGCCAGCCTGACCACGCCGAACACCAGCACCATGGCCAGGGCGGCCCCGCCCAGGGCGGCCAGGCAGGCATGCCACAGGGTAAAGGGCAGGGGCGAGATCAGCAGGCACACCAGCCCCAGGGCCGCGCCCTGGTTCAGCCCGAGCAGGCCGGGGCTGGCCAGGGGGTTGTGGGTCAGCCGCTGCAGCAGGCAACCGGCGGTGCCCAGGGCCGCGCCGATCAGCAGGGCCGCCAACAGCCGGGGCAGCCGCAGTTCGGTCAGCACCAGGTAATCGACGGGCGACATCGCCTCGCCGCCACCCAACAGCCAGCGCCAGCCGGACCCGGCCAGGTTATCCCCGCCGAGCAGCAGGGCCAGCGGCAACAGCAGCAACACGGCCAGCGGCAGCCAACGCCGCCAGGGACTAACGGGGCGAGTAGTCATCGATAATCCGCTCCAGATCCATCAGCACCTTTTCCGCCGCCAGCGGGCCTATGCCCAGCATCCAGTAGCCGTCGTCCACCTCGTAGAGCCGTCCACCGAGCAACGACCAGAAGGCGGAATCCCGCCAGCGCCGGATCAGGGAGCCCTTCTCGGGGGCGTATTCGCTCAACAGTATGATATCGCCGTCCAGGGCCGCGATATGGCGCGGCGACGCCAGTTGCCGGGCGAAGCCGCCGCCCGCCTGGGACGCCGGCCGGTCCAGCCCGCAACGCGCCAGCAGGCTGCCGACGAAGGAATCGCGCAGGTACAGCCGGACGTGGGTCTGCATGGAGCGTACCAGCGACAGGGTGGGATGACCCTTGCGGGCATGGAGGGCGGCGATGCGCCGGCAGTGGGCATCGATGGCCGCCAGCCGCCGTTCCGCTTGCGGCTCGCGGTCGAGGGCCCGGGCAAACAGCAGGAAGTTCTCCGCCCAGCCGGCGCCGACGCTCTCGCTGAACACGGTGGGTGCCATGCCGGACAGCAGGGGATAAAGCCGGCCATGGCGCAGCCGGCTGCCCAGGATCAGATCGGGCTGCAGTTGCAGCAGCCGTTCCAGATCCGGCTCCTGCACCACCCCCAGCGACGCCGGCGGTACCGCCGGCGCCAGGTAGGCGGGAAACTGCCCGACCTGATAGGGGGTGGTGGCGGCGATGGGCGTCACCCCCAGCGCCAGGGCCATGTCCAGTTCGCCGGTATCCAGCACCGCCACCCGCCGGGGCTGTGCGGGCACGCAGCTCTCGCCCATGGCATGGGGCAAAAGGCGGCACCCGGCCGCCGTTTCGCCCCAGGCCGGCGGGTGCAGCAGCACCAGCAACGGCAGGAAAAAGCGCCTTACCACCGGTACTGGTAACCCAGCTTCAGGGTCGCGCCACTGGCGGGGATATGGCTGGTGTTCTTGCCGTCCCGCAACAACTGGCCATAGACATGGTAGTAGTCCTTGTTCAGCAGGTTTTCCACCCCCATGCTGAAGCCGTGCCGGCCCTGATCATAGCGGGTGCTGTAATCCAGGGTGGTGTAGCTGTCGACCTGGCGGCTGCCGAAGCCCACCTTGTCCTTGAAGGCGTCGTCCCGGGAGCCGCTGTAGTTGGCCTGCAACCGGTGCAGCCACTGCTCAAAGGGACGGTACTCCACATAGGCGCGCACCTGCAGCGGCGGGATACGGTAGCCGTTGAGCGCCTTCCACTCGCCCGCCGCCTCGTTGTAGCTCTCGCCTTCCATCCAGGTCAGCAGGCCGCCCAGTTGCCACTGTTCGTTGAGCCGGTGATCCAGGGTCGCTTCCACCCCGTAGATCCGTTCTTTCGCCCGGCGCTGGGCAAAGGCGAAGTCCTGAATCACTACCGGGCCCAGATCCGAGGTGCTGTAGAACAAGGCCAGGCTGCCCTGGGTATAGCCCCAGTCGCCCCGCCAGCCCAGCTCGTAGTTGTCGGTCTTGAGCGGCTTGAGCTCGGAGTCGTTCACGTTGAAGCCGGAGGGGGCGACGCGCAGCTGCAGCCCCAGATCCGGCAGCTCGAAGCCCTGGGAGAAGTTGCCGTAGAGTTCCATGCTGTCGGTCAGGCTGTATACCAGGCCGGCATTGAACAGGACGTCGTCGAAGCTGACGTCGCCGCCCTCGATGGCGTTGCCGCCCAGGGTGGTGAAGTCGTCGAAGGAGGCCTTGGCGTGCTCGTAGCGGGTGCCGGCCTCGCCGCGCAGGCGCTCGCTGAAGTCGTACTCCAGCTGGGCGAAGGCGCCAATATTGCGCTGGGTCAGCGGCGGCATGAACAACTGGTCTCCGGTATCGACGAACACCAGGCCGCCGCTGTTGTCGTAGGCCGCGATGTCATAGGTGGTCACCGGCATTTCCGATTTTTCCCGGCTCAGATCCAGCCCCCAGCGCAGCAGGGTATTGTCGTTCAGATCCGAGTTGATGGTCAGCCGGCTGCCGAGGGTTTCGCTGTCCAGGTAGGTCTGTGCCACATTGTTGCCCCAAGCGACAGCAGCAGATGAGGGCAAGGTACGGGAATCAAAGGGGGTGAAACGGGCGTGGTAGTCGCGGTAGTACAGCTGGGCGTCCACCACCCCCAGCGGGGTCTGGTCGGCATTCCAGGCCAGGTTCACCAGGCTGTTGCGGGTGCGGTTCTGCTCGTCCAGCTGCAGCCCGGAGATGGCCCTGGCCCGGACATCTCCCGGTGCCACGGCATTGACCGCCGGATCCGAGGCGTAATCGGTGTCCTGCTTGGCGTCGAGATAGTTGGCGGACAGGGTCAGGGTGCCGGCGTCGAGGTGCCAGCTGACCTTGCCGGCCAGGTTGAGGCTGTCGGTATCCGACAGGTCGCCCTGGCTGGGCTCGGGCGCAATGCGATCGCCATTGCCGTCAAAGGCCGCGCCCTGGTGTTCCCAGGCCAGGTTGAAACCGTAATCGAAGGTCTCGTTGCCGCCCCCCAGGGACTGTTCGCCGCGATAGCCCAGGCCGTCACCCGTCACCCTGGACAGGGAGCTCTGCACCCCCAGCTTGGTCACGGCTTCGCCCTTGTTGCGCCGGGTGATGATATTGACCACGCCACCGGCGGCGCCGCTGCCGTAGACGGCGCTGCCACCGCGCAGCACCTCGATGCGCTCGATATTGGCGGGGTCGATGTTCATCAGGTCGCGGCTGATGTTACGGCTGGTGTTCTGCGGAATACCGTCGATCAATACCAGCAGGTTGCGCCCGCGCAGGGTCTGGTTGAAGTTGGTCAGGGTCTGGCTGGCCGGCGCCATGCCCGGCACCGTCTTCGCCAGCACTTCCCCCAGGTTGCGGGCGGTTTGCAACTGGGTATCCAGCTGTTCGCGGTCGATCACCGTCACCGCATGGGCCAGCTCGCTCGCCTCCATGCCCTGGCGGGTGGCGCTGACCACCACCGTCTCCAGCTCGTAGGGTTCTGCCGCCTGGGCCACCACCGCCAGCGGGGCCGCCACCATCATCGCCAGCACCGGCGATACCTTGCTTATCTTGCTCATATAATCCTTGCTCTGTGCTGAAGGCCGATATCCATGGGCAGGCGAAGAGCGACCTTCCTCCTCTTCCGCCCGTCCTTTGCGATGGGTCAGAACGTCAAAAAGCCTTCCGGCATACGGGTGCGGCCGGGCAACCGAGCCCGGTCGATGAGGGCACCAAGGCGGCGGCGATGACGGAAGGGGAATGAAGGCGCGCTGTTCCTTGGCATAGAGAGGAAACCTTAAATCAAATGAGAATAATTTTTGTTTGAGCATTATTTTGTATTTGATTTTCTATTGCAATATGCAAGGGAACTTTTTTCTGATTTTGTGGACACCAAGGCTTGGGGTGCCATCCCGGTGTTTTCCGTACGCCCCCCTCATCCGATGGAGATCTTCCGATTTCCCGCCTAGGCTTTGAGTGGCGACAGCACCACACCCTCACCCCGATTGGCACGAGAGGCTTTCCCATGAAAGGCGACAAAAAGATCATTGAGTACCTGAACCAGGTCCTGACGGCAGAGCTGACCTCCATCAACCAGTATTTCCTCCATGCCCGTATGTTCAAGAACTGGGGGCTGAAAGAGCTGGATGAAAAAGAGTACAAAAAATCGATCAAAGACATGAAACAGGCCGATGCGCTGATCGAGCGGGTACTCTTCCTCGAGGGCTTGCCGAACCTCCAGAAGCTCGACCCGCTGCGTATCGGCGAGCACGCAGAAGAGATGCTGCAGTGCGATCTGGCCCTGGAGCTGGAACAGCTGACCCTGCTGCGCGAGGCCATCGCCTACTGCGAGTCCAAGGGGGACTATGTCAGCCGGGACATGCTGGAAGATATCCTCGAATATGAGGAAGAGTATGTCGACTGGCTGGAAACCCAGCAGGGGCTGATAGGGGACATCGGCATCAAGAACTATCTGCAGGCACAGATGTAGGGAGACTAGGGCATGAAAGGCAACAAGAAGGTCATCGACACCCTGAACCAACTGCTGGCCGGAGAGTTAACGGCCATGGATCAGTATTTTATCCATTCCCGCATGTATCAGGACTGGGGGCTAAACAAGCTGTACGAGCGTATCGATCACGAATTCGACGATGAAAAAGGCCATGCGGCGGCGCTGATCGAACGCATTCTGTTTCTGGAAGGGACGCCGGACATGACCCAGCGTGCCGGCCTGAAAATCGGAAAGAACGTTCCGCAGATGCTCAAAAACGACCTGCAGCTCGAATACGACGTCGACAAGGCATTGAAAAGCGCGATCAAGCTCTGTGAAGAGCAGAAGGATTACCAGAGCAGGGCCATCCTCGTACAGATGCTGGCCGATACGGAACAAGACCATGCCTACTGGCTGGAAAAGCAACTGGGCTTGATCGACAAGATCGGGCTGGAGAATTACCTGCAGTCACAGATGGGCTGACCGACAACGCACAGATGCGGGCGCGCCGCCCGCGCTCCAACGGAGCGGCGCCGCCTAATCTTCCCAACTCCAGCATTGAAATAAAAACAATTATCGTTAATATTTGTGCCAGATTCAGGCTGGTCCAATCCGGCCGCCCTTTTCCCGACGAGGACCCCATGCAGGCAAGCCCTTCCTTCCGGATCCCCCTGGCACTCCCTTCCCTGGCCGAAGAACTGGCCGAGCTGTCGGCCCGGCTGGGAGAAAGCGGCTGGTCGTGCGGCGCCGCCGACCCGGGTTGGACCCCGGCCGGGGCGTTGATGACGCCCGGCTCGGCGCTACTGGAAGGTTGGCTGGAACACGAGGGCAGCCATTACCCCGACACCGATCTCAAGACCCGCTGCGCTTTCCTGCTCGGCCGCTATGCCTGGTACCTGGCCCTGCCCCTGGCCGGGCTGCGGCTGCTGGGCGGGCGGCTGCCCGGATTCGGCCCGGCGCAGCTGGCGCTGAAGATGGAAGAGTACCAATGGCGGCACCAGGACCAGGAAGGCACCGCTCACCGCCTGCTGTTGCGCTTTGCCGACGGCTACCCGGCCGATGCCGGAGAAGAGACGGAGCGACGGCTGCGGCACGGGCTTGAGGAGCATATGACCCCGCTGGTGAGCCTGCTGCACCGGCGCTGCGGCCTGCCCGAACGCGGACTCTGGTGCCTGGTGGCGGACTCGGTGGCGCTGGCCTTCCTGCACGCGGGCCAGCGGCTCGGCTGCGAGGCGCGGGCCAGGGCCCTCGCCCTGGCCGTGCTCAAGGAGCCCGGCTCCCCGCTGTACAACCGCAAGACCGGCTTTGTCGACATCGTCCTGCCGGACCCGGACCACCCCGGACGCGAGCCGGTCCGGCGCAGCTTCCGCACCCGCGCCGGCTGCTGCCGTTTCTACACCACCCAGGGCGGCCGCTACTGCGCCACCTGCGTCAGGGAACACCCGGAAAACCGGGACCGGCGCCTGCGCGAACTGGTACGGGCTCAGTTGGCCGCGGACTGAGCGGCCTGTTCCAGGGCCTTGTCCAGCCCCCGCCACACCGCCTCGTGCTGGCAGTGGGCGATATTGATGCGCACATGGCTGTCCGCCTCGGGCTGGCGGCTGAAGTGCCGCCCCGGTGCCAACAGCAGGTTCTGCTCGGCGGCCAGGCTGGTGAGCCGGCCGGCACCAATGCCGTCCGGCAGCCGCAGCCAGCAGAAGAAGCCGCCCGCCGGGCGGTGCTCCACCCGGAATCCCATCGCCTCGAAGCGCCCCAGGGTCGGCTCCCGCACCTCGTCCAGCCGCCGACGCAACTGCTCCACATGGCGGCGATAGCGGCCGCCGGTGAGCAGTCGGTACATGATGGTCTCGGTGGAGGTGGGGGTGGACATGCCGGTGATCAGCTTGATGTCGGTCAGTTCGGCGATCATCGCCGGGTTGCCGGCGATAAAGCCGACCCGGAAGTCCGCCGACAGGGTCTTGGACAGGCTGCCCAGGTAGAGGGTGCGCTCGAACCCGGCCAGGCTGGCATAACGCAGGCTCTGCTGGGGGTCGAAATCGGCGTAGATGTCGTCTTCCAGCAGCCAGCAGCCGTGCTCGGCGAGCAGGCTCAGCACCTTGTAGGCCCGGCCGCGGCCGACGCTGGCCCCCACCGGGTTGCTCAGCACCGAGTTGGTGATATAGAGCACCGGCTGGTGCTCGGCCAGGGCCTGGCGCAGCAGCGCCAGATCCGGCCCTTCGAGCCGCCGGGGCACCGGCACCGGCACCGCCCCCATCAACCGCAGCAGGGTAAGGAAATTGTAGAAGCCGGGGTCGTCCACCAGCACCCGATCGCCGGGCCGCACCAGGGCGCGCAGCACCAGGTCCAGGCCGTGGGAAGCGCTGGCGGTCATCAGGATCTGAGACGGATCCACCTGGATATTGAGCTGCTCCAGCCGCAGCACCAGTTGGCTGCGCAGGGCGGGATGGCCCTGGGCGGTGCCGTATTCGGTGAGTGGCGCCGGCTGCCGGGCCAGCTCGCGCAGGGCGGAGCGGATGTCCTGATCCCCCAGCCAGTCCGCCGGCAGGCAGCCGCTGCCGGGCTTGTAGCGGAAGCGTTCGGTATCCATCACCTGGCGCAGCAGCGCCACCTCCTGGGCCATGGCGCTGGCGGAGGCATCCACCTCCAGCACCAGCCGGCGGGTTTGCGGGCTGCGCGCCACGTAAACGCCGCTGCCCTGGCGACTGACCACCAGGCCGGCGGCCACCAGCCGCTCGTAGGCGTCGGCCACGGTGAAGCGGCTCACTTCCAGTTGTTCGGCCAGGGCGCGGATCGAGGGCAGCTTTTCCCCAGGCTTCCAGCGCCCCTCGCCGATAGCCTGGGTGGCGTGGCGCACCAGCTGCTCCACGAAGGGCTGGTTGTCGGCCTTGTCGAAAGCCCAATCGGCGGCGGAAATTGTCATGGCGTGGCTACCTGTACACTCGGGTCATTTTTATAGGAAGTGTCCTGATTGTCCGGTAGTAAAGCGGCTAAGCTGGCCAAAAGCAAGCAACCGGAGTCCGCCATGAAGACCAGCAGCCAGCCTACCCTCGATACCCGCCCCCTGCTCGGCATGGCCTGGGGCCTGCTCGGGGTCATGACCTTTTCCGCCGGCCTGCCCGCCACCCGCATCGCGGTGCAGGAAATGCCGGCGCTGTTCGTGGGTGCCGGCCGAGCCGGCCTGGGCGGGGTGCTGGCCCTGCTGCTGCTGGCGGCGACGCGTCAGTCCCTGCCCAGCGGCCGCCAGTGGGCCCGGCTGGCGGTGGTGGCCGCCGGGGTGGTGTTCGGCTTTCCCATCCTCTCCTCCCTCGCCCTGGAGACGGTGTCGGCCACCCACAGCGTGCTGGTCACCGCCCTGCTGCCCCTGTGCACTGCCCTGGCCGGCGCCTGGCTGCACCGGCACCGGCCAAAGCCCGTCTTCTGGCTGTGCGCCCTGGCAGGCACGGCGCTGGTGCTGCTCTACGCCGGCCAGCAGGCCCAGGGCCATTGGCAGCTGGCGGATCTGTGGCTGTTGCTGGCCTGCGTGCTGTGCGGCCTGGGCTATGCGGAAGGGGCCCGGCTGACCCGGGAGCTGGGCAGCTGGCAGGTGATCTGCTGGGCGCTGGTGCTGTCGCTGCCGCTGCTGGCTCCGCTGATCTGGCTGAGCCGCCCCGAGCCGGCCCTCACCAGCCCGGCGGGCTGGCTGAGCTTTATCTACCTCGGCAGCTGCAGCATGTTCCTGGGCTTTTTCTTCTGGTACAAGGGGCTGGCCCTGGGCGGCGTGACCCAGGTCAGCCAGGTGCAATTGCTGCAGCCCTTCGGCGCCCTCTGGTTCGCCGCCCTGCTGCTGGGCGAGCCGATCTCGGCCCAGGCCATCTGGATCTGCCTGGCCGTGGTGGCCTGCGTGGCCCTGGGCCGGCGTTACGCCTGAGTCCACGGGGACAAGCCGCCCGGCTTCGGCGTATAATGGGCCTCGGTTCAAGCAGTACGGGGCCTCTGGTGAATACCCTCAAATACCTCGCCGGTTATCCGGAAAGCATCCAACTCCAGGCCGGCGAGCTGCTCGACAGCGGCCGGCTCGGCGGTTACCTGCAGCGCAAGTACCCGACCCGCCATCAGATCCAGAGCGACAGGGCGCTGTACGACTACATCAACGGCCTCAGGAACCAGTACCTGCGCAAGAGCCCGCCGCTCAGCCAGGTGCGCTACGACAGCAAGCTCAACGTGCTCAAACAGGCGCTCGGCATGCACACCTACCAGTCGCGGGTGCAGGGCAGCAAGCTCAAGGCCCACAACAGCATCACCGTCGCCGCCCTGTTCAGGGAGGCACCGCCGGAATTCCTGCGCATGATAGTGGTCCACGAGCTGGCCCACTTCAAAGAGAAGGAGCACAACAAGGCCTTCTACCAGCTGTGCTGCCATATGGAACCAACCTATCACCAACTGGAGCTGGACACCCGGCTCTGGCTGCTGTGGCGGGACCAGCAGAAGAGCGCCTGAAGCACCTTTATGGCGCAGAACTACCACTTTAGAGGTACTACTTTGGTGCAATAGGCCTTTTTCTGCACAGTGATCGTGCATTTCGTTGCAAAAGCGCCTTGATTTGGTGCTCCCGCCTCCGCCCACCGCTCAGCCATTTGGACACAATAGGCAATAAAAACAAGGCATTGCCAGCTTGGCATGATTCCGGCTTAGGTCCGTACAACATTATTGTCACGAGCTTAGCGAGAACACCCACATGTCTGCTTCCAAACTCAAACTATTGTCCTTCAGCGGCAACAGCCGCGTCCTGCATCTAACCTGGCTGGCGTTTTTCATCAGCTTCGTGGTCTGGTTCAACCACGCCCCCCTGATGGTGTTTATCCGCGACTCCATGGGGCTGACCAGCCAGCAGGTGTCCACCCTGCTGATCCTCAACGTGGCCCTGACCATACCGGCCCGCATCGTGGTGGGCATGCTGGTGGACAAATTCGGCCCGCGCGTCATGTATTCGCTGCTGCTGGGGATTTCCAGCCTGATCTGCTTCTTCTTCGCCCTGGCCCAGAGCTTTGAGCAGATGGCCCTGGCCCGCTTTATGCTGGGCTTTGTCGGTGCCGGCTTCGTCATCGGCATCCGCATGATTTCCGAGTGGTTTCCCGCCAAGCAGGTGGGCCTGGCCGAAGGCATCTACGGCGGCTGGGGCAACTTCGGCTCCGCCGCCGCCGCCATGGTGCTTCCGGCCATCGCCCTGCTGTTCGGCGGCGACAATGGCTGGCGCTACGCCCTGGGCCTGACCGGCGCCATCGCCCTGGTCTATGCCTTCATCTACTACTTCAGCGTGTCCGACACCCCCAAGGGCTCCACCTACTTCAAGCCCAAGAAGACCGGCGCCATGGAAGTGACCAGCAAGGGCGATTTCGTGCTCTACATCCTGATGAGCATCCCCCTGTACGCGGCCCTGGCCCTGCTCACCTGGAAGCTGTCGCCGGCCGGCGTGTCCCTGCTGTCCGCCACCGCCAGCCAGCTGATCTACGCCCTGCTGGCCGTGCTGTTCGCCTGGCAGCTGTATCACATCGTCAAGGTCAACAAGGACATCTTCCACAAGCCCGTGCCGGCCATCCATCGCTACAAGTTCAAGCAGGTGGCGGTGCTCAACCTGGGCTACCTGGCCACCTTCGGCGCCGAGCTGGCGGTGGTGTCCATGCTGCCGCTGTTCTTCAGCGACACCTTCGGCATCAGCGCGGTGCAGGCGGGCATACTGGCCTCGGCCTTCGCCTTTATGAACCTGGTGTCCCGTCCCTGCGGCGGCCTGTTCAGCGACCGGCTCGGCCGCAAACGGACCCTGACCCTGAGCCTGGCCGGCGCCGCCATGGGCTTTTTCCTGATGGGGCAGATGGACAGCAGCTGGCCGCTGGTGCTGGCGGTGCTGGTCACCATGGCCTGCTCCTTCTTCGTGCAGGCCGGCCAGGGCGCCGTGTTCGCCGTGGTGCCGCTGATCCAGCGCCGCCTCACCGGCCAGATCGCCGGCATGGCCGGCGCCTACGGCAACGTGGGCGGGGTGGTGTTCCTGACCGTGCTGTCCTTCGTCTCGCCCCAGGTGTTCTTCTGGGTGATCTGCACCGTGGCCGCCCTCACCATGGTGGTGGTGCAGCTGATGGACGAGCCGCGCGGCCAGATGGCGGAAGTGCTGCCCGACGGCACCGTGCAGATGATAGATGTACACTAAAACACCGCCCAGCAACCCAACCAGGGATACCCTTTGACCAACAGCCTCAAGGTGCGCTGCGGCCAGCACTCGCTGGCCGGGCGCAAGGCCGAAAACCAGGACGCCCTGGGCTTCTACGCCCCGGACAACCCCCAGTTGCTCGACGCCAAGGGCCTGGCCTGCGTGCTGGCCGACGGCATCAGCAGCAGCGACCAGGCCGCCCTGGCCAGCCAGTCGGCGGTGCGCGGCTTTCTCTCCGACTACTTCAGCACCCCGGACAGCTGGTCGGTCAAGCAGTCCGGCGCCAAGGTGCTCACCGCCATCAACCTCTGGCTGTGCAGCCAAGGCAGCCAGTTCCTGAACGAATCCCGCTCCGCCGCCACCACCTTCTCCGCCCTGGTGCTCAAGTCCACCACCGCCCACCTGTTTCACGTGGGCGACAGCCGCATCTACCTGTGGCGCAACGGCGATCTGGAACCCCTGACCCAGGATCACCGCATCCGCCTGGGTCAGGGCCGGGAATACCTGGCCCGGGCCCTGGGCGTGGACTACGGCCTGGAGATCGACTACAAGTCGCTGCCGGCCGAGCCCGGCGACCGCTTCCTGCTGCTGACCGACGGCGTCTACGAGTTCGTGCCCGATGCCGAGCTCAGGCAGTTGCTGCACCGGCATCCGGAGCCGGAAGCCTGCGCCGCCGCCATCTGCGAGGCGGCCCTGGCCGGCGGCAGCGACGACAACCTCAGCTGCCAGCTGCTGTGCATCGACGCCCTGCCGCGGCCGGAGATGGACGAGGTGGTCGCCCGCCTCACCGACCTGCCCTTTCCGCCCGAGCTGGAGCCGGGCATGGTGCTCGACGGCTACCGCATCCTGCGCGAGCTGCACGCCAGCTCCACCAGCCAGCTCTACCTGGCGGTGGACACCGAGGGCGGCGAGCAGGTGGTGCTCAAGACCCCCTCGGTCAACTTCGAGGACGATCCCGCCTACCTGGAGCGGTTCCAGCTGGAGGAATGGGTGGGCCGGCGCATCAACCATCCCCATGTGGTGCGGGTACTGGAGCAGCGCCGGCCCCGGCACTTTCTCTACTATGTGCTGGAATACCTGGAGGGCCGCACCCTGGAGCAGTTGCTGGACGACGAGGGCCCCCTGCCGCTGGAGCAGGTGCGTCGGCTGCTGCCCCAGCTGGTGGCCGGGCTGCGCGCCTTTCACCGGCTGGACATGCTGCACCAGGACCTCAAGCCCGGCAACATACTGGTGACCACGGAAGGGGTGGCCAAGATCATCGACTTCGGCTCCGCCCGCATCGCCGGCATCGCCGATATCGCCACCCCCATCGCCCGCAAGGCCCTGCTCGGCACCAAGCAATACACCGCGCCGGAATACCTGCTGGGCGAGCCGGTCGACGCCCGCGCCGACCAGTTTGCCCTGGGCTGCATCCTCTACCAGTTGCTCAGCGGCCGGCTGCCCTACGGCGAGCGGCTGGCCGCCGCCAGCGGCCGGGGCCAGCTCAACCGGTTGCGCTACACCTCCCTGCGCCAGTACCAGCCCCAGTTGCCCCACTGGGTCGACCGGGCCCTGGCCCGGGCGGTGGCGCTGTCGCCCGGCCAGCGCTACCCGGCCCTGTCCGAGCTGGAAGCCGACCTCAGAAAACCCAACCCGGCCTACCTGCGCGAGGAGCAGCTGCCGCTGGTGGAACGCCACCCCCTCGCCTTCTGGCGGGGGCTGTCGCTGTTGTTGCTGCTCGGCAATATCCTGCTGCTGGCATTGCTGCTGGGCGGGGCCTAGCCGCAGCTTCAGCCGCGGGAACCCGTCGGCAACGCAGGAACAGCGCCGTTCGACACCTTGGAGCGCAGGCGGCCCGCCTGCCTTCGCGCGCAGCGCGAACCCGAGGATTGGCTTACCACACCGCAGGTTTAACAGGCGCGAGGCAGGACAGGCATCGCAGATTGGGCTATGCCATCGCCCACCTCGGTGCCACCCTCATGCGGGCGGGCCGCCCGCGCCCCAAGAAACATCATGCTGGTCAATTTTTAAACTGAAGGGTACTCTGGTCACGCGCTCAGGGCACCACCAGCCGGTAGCCGATGCCCGGCTCGGTAAGCAGGATGCGGGGATGGGCGGGCTGGGCCTCCAGCTTCTGGCGCAGCTGGGACATGTGCACCCGCACATATTCGTGGTGCTCCACGTGGGCGGGGCCCCAGACCGCGCTCAGGATCTGGCGGTGGGTCACCACCTTCTCGGCGTGGCGCAGCAGGAACAACAGCAGCTTGTACTCGGTGGGGGTCAGGTGCAGCGGCTCGCCGCCCTTGCACACCCGCCGCGCCGCCGGATCCACGGTGATGTCCCCCAACTGCAGGGGCAGTTCGGCGTCCCGCCCGGGGCGGCGCAGGGCCACCCGGATCCGCGCCAGCAGTTCCTGGGCACCGAACGGCTTGGTCAGGTAGTCGTCGGCGCCGGCGTCCAGGGCCTCCACCTTTTCCGCCTCCCGCTCCCGCGCCGAGATCACGATCACTGGCATCGCGGACCAGGCTCTCAGCTCGCGCAGCAGCGCCACCCCGTCCATGTCGCCCAGGCCCAGGTCCAGCAGCACCAGATCCGGGGTACGGCCACTCAGGCAGCGCAACCCCTCGGCGCCGCCGGCCGCCGCCTCCACCCCGTACTGGTGGCTGCGCAGCAGGGTCTGCAGAAAACGGGCCATGGAGGCGTCGTCTTCGATGATCAGGATATGGGGCTGGTTGGCCGTCATGCTGCTTTTCTCCAGGCCGGCCACACCAGGCGGGCCGTCATCGTGTGTCCGTCATCACTCTCGGTCAGGTAGAAGGCGCCCTGATGCAGGTCCGCCACCGCCCGGCAGATGGGCACGCCCAGGCCGGCGCCGCCGTCCCGCTGCAACCGGACCGCCCGGCCACCGCAACCGTTGCTCAGGGTAAAGGCGTAGAGTTCGCCGTGCCAGTGCCCTTCCAGCCGGAAGGGCGCCTGGCCGTGGCGCACCGCGTTCTCCAGCATGTTGGCCAGGGCGATCTCCAGCAGGGTGGCGTCGCCCTGCACCGGGGTGTCGTCGTCGATGGTAAAGTCGAAGCGCACCTCGTCGAACAGGTTGCCACGCCGGCGCAGGGCGGCACTGACCACCTCCTCCGGCATCACCACCTGCAGGCTCGGCTGCTCCTGGCGCTGCACCCGGTTGAGCTCCATCACCTTGTCGAAATGGCTGCTCAGCACCCGGCTCTGCTGGTAGATGGCCTCGGCGATCTCCCGGTATTCCGCCTCGCCCAGGCGCACCTGGGGGTCCGCCAGCATGCTGGCGTTGCCCATGATGCTGGCCAGCGGCGTGCGCAGATCGTGGGACAGGGAGCGCAGCAGGGCGTTGCGGCCGCTGGCCAGCTCCGCCTCCAGCCGGGCCTCCTGCTCGGCCCGGGCCAGCCGGCCCCGGGTCAGGGACTGGCCCAGCAACGAGGCCGCCACCCGCAGCAGGGTGCGGTTGGCCTTGTAGGGGCCGGTGGCGCAGCAGAGGTAGGCCACCAGCCGTTGCTTGTCGAACACCGGCAGCGCCTCGCCCTCTGCCGGCGGCTCGGGGTGGATGCTGACCGGGCTGCCCAGCCGGCGGCCCAGCAGCTGGGTCACGAACTCGTACATGGCTTCGGGCCGGCCGTGCCCGGGCAGGCCCCGGGCCAGCAGGAACATGCCCCTGAGCTGGCGCAACAGCTGGCGCACCCGCTCCAGCCGGCCGCGCAACTGGCCGCTGAGCCGGCTGATCAGCAGGCCCACCGCCAGCATGACGGCGAAGGTGAGCAGGTAGTCCAGGTTGTGCACGTGCAGGGTGTAGTAGGGCTCGACGAAGAGCACATCGAACAGCAGCACGCTCAGCACCGTGGCCAGGCTGGCGCGGCGGCTGCCCTGGCGCACCGCTATTACCGCCACCACCAGCAGCAGCGCCATGGCGATGTCGGTGGTGGTGAGCCAGCCCCGCAGCGGCAGCAACAGCAGCACTGCCAGCAGGGGGCCGCCCAGGCTCACAAGCCAGGGCGGCAGACGTGGATTATCCCAGGGCAATACGGCCTCCCGCATAGCGCAGCGGACGCTCCGGGTTGCCCGCCAGGGCGGTAAACAGATACACCGGGCTCAGCTTGCCAATCATCATGACTGCCATGATGAGCACTTTGCCCCCCGGACTCAACTCCCCGGTCATGCCCGTCGACAACCCCACCGTGCCCAGGGCCGAGATCAGCTCGAAGATCATCGCGAAGGGATCCGCCCCGGGCATCAGGTAGAAGGCCAGCAGGGTCACCAGCAGCAACAGGATCAGGGTGATCACCAGGATGCCGGCGGCCCGCAGCATGTACTCCACCCCCAGCATCCGACCCAGCATGCGGGTTTCGGTGCGGCCCTGCAGGGCCGCCACCACCCCGGTGATCAGCAGCACGAAGGTGGTGACGCGGATGCCGCCGGCGGTGGAGCCGGGGCCGGCGCCGATCACCATGTTGAGCATCAGCCAGCTCTGCCCGGCCGGGCTCATGGCGGCGATGTCCAGGCTGTTGAAGCCGGCGGTGCGGGCGGTGGCGTTCTGGAAGAAGGCGTGCAGCAGGCGTTCCCGCCAGCCCAGCCCGGCCAGGCTGTGGTCCTGTTCGAACAGCAGCAACAGCAGGGTACCCACCATCAACAGGGTCAGGGTGGCCCAGAGCACCAGCCGGGTATGGACGCTGCGGCAACGGCGCAATACCAGCAGTTCGAACAGCACCGCGAAGCCCAGGCCGCCGATGATAAAGCCCGCTGCGTGGGCCAGCAGCATCCAGCCCGGCGACACCGACATCAGGGAGTCGCCGAACAGGGCGAAGCCGGCATTGTTGAAGGCCGACACCGCATGGAACAGGCTGGTGCCCAGGCCCTGCTGCCAGCCCAGCAGCGGCACCCAGTGCAGGGCGAACAGCGCCGTCAGCACCGTTTCCACCCCCAGGCTGAACAGCAGGGAGAAGCGGAGCACGTCCGACAGCCGCAGATCCGGCCCCACCTGCCAGAAGGAGCTGAGCATGGCCTGGTTGCGCAGCCCCACGCTGGCGTTGAACGACAGCATGGCCGCCGCCCCCAGGGTCATGTAGCCCAGTCCGCCGAGCTGGATCAGCAAGCCGATGATGATCTGGCCCAGGGCCGAATAGTCGCTGCCGGTATCCACCACCACCAGGCCGGTAACGGTGACCGCCGACACGGCGGTGAACAGGGTGTCGAGCCAGCCCACCGGCGTGACCCGGGCCGCGGGCAACAGCAGCAGCAGGCTGCCGGCCAGGGCCAGCGCCAGGTAGCCCTGCAACAGCAGCAGCGCCGGCGAGCCCAGCCGTTTGTGGGTCAGGACAAGCTGCGCAGACATGCTTCCAGTTGCTCCTCGCCGGCCAGTAACAGCAGCTTGTCACCCGGCTGCAGCCGGCCCGCCTGGGCCAGTTGCTCGGGCTGGTAGTCCTTGTAGCGGGACAGGGACAGCAGCTTCACCTGGTGCCGCCCGAGCAGGGACATGATGTTGCGCTCGATATGGGCCGAGGTGACCTCGATCTCGGCCACCACCTGGCCGGTGGACAGCACTTGGCGGCTGCACAGCTCCGGGTGGCCCAGCCAGGCCGCCACCATCTCGCCCATGGCCTGCTCCGGGTTGATGGCCCGGCTCACGCCCATCTTCAGCGCCAGCTTGTGGTGATAGCTGTCGCGGGTCTTGCACCAGATCGCCTCCACCCCCGCCTCCTTCAGGTTGAGGATGGTGATCAGGCTGCTCTGCAGATCGGTGCCGATGGCCACCACCACCGCGAAGAACTGCCGCCAGTCGATACTGGCGGTCACCTTGGGGTCTGTGCCGTCGGCGATGATGGCCTCGGCCACATCATCGGCGATGGCGTGCACCCGCCCCTGATCCGAGTCCATCGCCATCACCTCCAGGCCGGCGCCCCGCGCCGCCCGGCAGAAGGCCGAGCCGAACCGGCCCAGGCCGATCACCGCAATACGTTTTTTTGCCATGGTTTGAAGTCTCCGTAAGCCATGAGCCAAGCCTACGAAAACACGCATAAGGAGGGTGTTTAGATTGCGGGGACGGATATAAAGAAACTGTAAAGACATGGGCCGGCCAGGACGACCCATGTCCGCCGGCGGACGCTCAGCCCGCTTCCCGGTAGCCCGTCATCTGGACCAGCCCCTCGCCCAGGGCCCGCATGTCGTAGCCGGTGGGGGTCTGGTGCACCCGCAGCCCGAACTCGGGCAGCACCGCGAAGATATGGTCGAAGATGTCGCCCTGGATGCCCTCGTATTCCACCCACTTGGTGGTGTTGGTAAAGGCGTAGATCTCCATGGGCACGCCGTTCGAGCCCGGCTCCAGCTGGCGCACCATCAGCGTCATCTGCTGGTGGATGTGCGGATGGGCCCGCAAGTAGGCGTTGAGATAGGCGCGAAAGGTGCCCAGGTTGGTCAGCCGGCGACCGTTGACCAGGGACGACAGATCCGCCTGCTGCTCGCTGTTGTGGCGGCCCAGCTCCTGCACCTTGTCGTCCAGGTAGGGGGCCAGCAACTGGGCCTTGTGCAGCCGCTTCAGTTCGCTTTCATCCAGGAAGTGCACGCTGCTGGCATCCAGGTGCAGGCTGCGCTTGATGCGCCGGCCGCCGGACTCGCTCATGCCGCGCCAGTTCTTGAAGGAGTCGGCGATCAGCGCATAGGTGGGAATGGTGGTGATGGTGTTGTCCCAGTTGCGCACCTTGACCGTGGTCAGGGCGATGTCGATCACCTCGCCGTCGGCGCCGTACTTGGGCATCTCCAGCCAGTCGCCCACCGACAGCATGTTGTTGGCGGAGAGCTGGATGCCGGCCACCAACCCCAGTATGGGATCCTTGAACACCAGCATGGTCACGGCGGTCATGGCGCCCAGGCCGCTGAACAGGATCACCGGCGACTTGCCGATCAGCACCGACACCATCAGGATGACGACCAGGATGGCGCCCACCAGCTTGATGCCCTGGAACAGGCCGCGCAGGGGCAGGTTGCGGGCGGTGCGCGACTGCACCGAGATATCCAGCAGGGCGTCGAGCAGGGAAAACAGCGACAGCAGGCCGAACAGCAGTATCCACAGGTGGGCGAGGGTCTGGATCACCGCCAGGGTGAGGCCGCCACCGCTCAGCCAGAGCCCGGCCTGCACATGGATGATGACCCCCTGCAGGGTGAAGGCCAGACGGTTGAACAGCTTGCTGTCGAACAGCACCCGCTTCCACCAGTGGCGGGAGCGCCGGGCCAGCGTCTCCACCGCCCGGAGCACCAGCCGGTGCAACACCAGGTGAATGATGACCGAGGTGGCCAGGATAAAACCCAGCACCAGCAGCAAGGCAATGAGATCGGAAAATTCCAGTTGATAGGCTTCCAGCCAGTTCATGACTTGCGCCTGCATACACGACTCCCGTTGTTATGGTGGTGTGACCGCCGGCCCGTAGGCGTAGGGGCCGCCGGCCTTGAGCGCGCGCAGGTAGGCAGGCCTGGCCTGCAGCTGCGCCACATAGTCCCGGATACGGGGATACTGCCCGCCCATGCCGGTCCGGCTCAGGGCCGCCTCCAGCGGAAAGCTCAGCTGGATGTCGGCGGCGCCGAAGCGCCCGTCCACCAGCCAGTCGTGGCAGGAAAGGTGATCCTCCACAAAGTCGAGATGGGTCTTGATCTGTTGCCGCAGGAAGGCCTTGTCCACCTCCGTCACTATCCTGTTGACCAGGGGCCGGACGAAGAAGGGCACCGGCGCCGCCTTGACCCTGTCGAACACGTAGCGCATCAAGAGCGGCGGCATCAGCGAGCCCTCGGCGTAATGCAGCCAGTACACATAGTCCCACCAGGCGGGGGAGTCCGCCGCCGGCAGCAGGGCTTCCCGGCCATAGGTCTGGGCCAGGTAGTCGACGATGGCGCCGGACTCGGCCAGGGTCAGGTCGCCGTCGGTGATCACCGGCGCCTTGCCCAGTGGATGGACCTTTTTCAGGCTTTCCGGCGCCAGTTGGGTTTCTTTATCCCGTTCATGATGCTGGACCCGGTATTCCAGTCCCAGTTCCTCCAGCAGCCAGAGGATGCGCTGGGAACGGGAGTTGTTCAGATAATGCAGGGTTATCATCTTAATCCCCCCTGATAATCCACTGTCGAAAAAGCAGGTTTCCATACTGACACAGGTCGGGAGCGGCTTCATCCGAGTTCTGCCTCTTGGTCCGCGCTGGCCGGGTACAAAGGATCGTAAACCGGCGCTAAGGGAAGCCGCCGGCCCGCCCTGCTTCGGGGCCGTCATTCCCTGACCAGTCGTGGGGCTGGTGGACATGTCCATGTCGTTTTTAAGCAACCGCCCGGAGTCAAACTGCTCAAAAATGCGGGAATCAGGGAGAAAGCGGGGTTCCCTCCCGAAACAGGGTACGCCATCGACGATCATCCGCAGATGGGCTTGTTGTAAATCCGATAGTGAAGCAAAATATTTCCGGCTTCGATAAGAACTCGGCACCGCACCTTAATTACAGTGACCCCGCCGATGGAACGGCACAGGGTAAGGATCCCCTATTCAATACCGCAGTGAATCATTCACAGGGAGAAAGGAATATGAACGGCTCCGCAACATCCATCGGCGGCCCATCGCCGGGCTCGTCACCCAGGCTGCCCCGTCATTCTCGCTCCGCCGCACACCGGGATCCCAAAAGAACCCAACCATTCCCAAATTCGGGCACGATAGTTGTTTAAAAAACATCCGCTCGGGCACGAAGGCGCTCCGCCGCTCCCGCCGTTCTACTTACGGAGTCCAGTTCAATGACCAGCATTAAAACCAAACTGCTCGCGGCTTTTCTCTGCACCACCCTGTTGCCGGTGATCGTGGTCGTGGCGCTGACGCTGCGCAACGTCAACCTGGACGCCAAGCAGCGCTTCGCAGAAGCCAGCAGCCTCGACATCGCCATCGTCGATCAGGCCTTCGGCAACTTCTTCGACACCATGGGCCACGTGGTGTCGATGATGGCGGACTATCCGATCCTGAGCCAGACGCACGAAGGCGCCATCAGCACCTATTTCAACGAGGGCCGCAAGCCCGCCGAGGTCGCCATGGCCAACGGCGGCCGCGAGCAGCGGCTGTTCGAACTGTTCAGCGCCATCGGCAACAACAACCCGACCCTGGGGTACGTCTATATGGGCGACCGGCACGGCGGCTATCTGGAATGGCCCGGCAGCGACAACTACGGCAACTGGGATCCGCGCAAGCGCCCCTGGTTCGACCTGGGTCGCGACGGCAACTACCAGCTGGTACGGCGCGACGGCTATTACTGGGAGGGTGACGATTCGGTCTATGTCTCCCTGCTGAAAGGCTTCCAGGACGAGCGCGGCGACTTCGAGGGGGTGGTGGCGATCGACGTTTCGCTGAAGGCGCTCACCGACATGGTGCAGCGGATCCGTTTCGGCGAGACCGGCTTTATCATGATCGTCGAAGGCAACGGCAATGTCCTGGTCGATGGCGGCAATCCGGCCAACAACTTCAAGCCCCTGGCCGAACTCGAAAACTTCAAGGCGCTCGGGGCGCAGCAAGCCGGCCTGGCCGAAGTCTCCATCGACGGGGTCGACTATATGGCCAATGTCTACCAATCACCCGGACTGGGCTGGAAGTTCGTCGGTTTTATGCAGCGCGACGAAGTGTACGCCGGCGCGCAGCAACTGACGCGGACCACCCTGATCGTCAGCCTGGTGCTGGTGCTGCTGTTCGGGGTTCTGGGACTGGTGATCGCCGGCCGTATCGTCAATCCGATCAATGCGGTCAAGGGCCGTTTGAAAACCATCGCCGAGGGCGAAGGCGACCTCACCACCCGGCTCGATGTCGACAGCCGGGACGAAACCGGCGAGCTGGCGCGCTGGTTCAACCAGTTCGTGGCCTCGACCCAGCACCTGGTGAGCGCCATCAAGGAAACCTCGACCAGCATGGACCGGGTTTCGGCGCGCACCAACGCCAGCGCCAGCCAGATGGCCGACGCGATCGGGCACCAACGCGACTCCCTGGAGCAGATCGCCACCGCCGTGACCGAAATGGCCTCGACCGCCAACGAGGTCGCCCGCAACTGCAACGACACCGCCGACGTGTCTAATCGGAGCCTCGACGCGACCCGCGACGGCAAGGAGATCATCGACCGCAGCGCCACCGGCGTCGGCCGGCTGGGTGAAAGCATCCGCCAGGCGAACACCGTTATCCTCGAACTGGAGAAGGAGACCGGGAACATCAACGATATCATCTCCACCATTCAGGATATCGCCGGTCAGACCAACCTGCTGGCCCTGAATGCCGCCATAGAGGCGGCCCGCGCCGGAGAGCAGGGCCGCGGCTTCGCGGTGGTCGCCGACGAAGTCCGGACCCTGGCCAACCGCACCCAACAGTCGACCGAGGAGATCAACAACATCCTCGGCCTGCTGGTCAGCCGTACCCGGACGGTTTCCGTGACCATGGAACGCAGCCTCGGCGAGTCCGACGCCGCCATCGCCCTGTCCGATGAGACGAGGCAGGCGTTCGAAGCCATAGAGACCTCGGTCGAGCAGATCCGGGACATGACGACCCAGATCGCCAGCGCCGCCGAAGAGCAGCAACTGGTGACCGAAGACATCAACCGGAACATCCTGGCGATCAGCGAGTCGGCCAACCGGCTGCAGGAGATGTCCACCGACGTCGAAGGCGCCTACGGCGAGCAGACCGGCCTCAGCCGCCAGTTGACGCAACTGGTATCGAGCTTCAGAACCTGATGGCGCCGGTGTCGCGCCGGGCCCGATATTGACTATGCCACACCGCCCAGCCGCGCCAGCAGATCCTGCAGCGCCGCGCTGGGCGGCATGTCCCGGCGGCGGATAAAGCAGGTGTTGACCCGGGCCAGGTGCTCCGGCACCGGCAGTTGCCGCACTCCCCGGCCATAGTCCCGGTGCTCCACCACCGCCCTGGGCATCAGGCTCACCCCCATGCCGGCGGCCACGCAGCCGAGGATGGCCTCGAGCGAGCCGAACTCCATCAGCCGCAGCGGCGACCGGCCCATCTCCTTCAGCCAGGCGTCGAGCCGGGCCTGGTAGGAGCAACCCTGGCGAAAACCGAGCAGGGCGCGGATACGCTCGTCCTCCAGCCCGCAGCAGCCTTCCGGCGCCACCAGCACCATGTCCTCGGCGAACAGCACCTGCTGCACCAGCTCAGGGTGATCCAGCTCGCCCCCCACCAGGGCCCCTTCCAGCCGGTATTCCAGCACGCCGCTGCACAGCTCGGCGCTGGTTCCGGTGTGCAGCCGGATCTCCACCCCGGGATAGGCCCGGTGGAAGTCCGCCAGCACCGGCGGCAGGCGGATGGCCGCCGTGGTTTCCATCGAACCCAGCACCAGGCTGCCTTCCGGCTGCGCCGCCGGTTGCACCGCCTGGTGCGCCAGCTCCGCCAGGTGCAGCAGGCGCCGGGCATAGCCCTGCAGTTTTTCCGCCGCCGGCGTCGGCACCATGCCCCTGGCCCGGCGGTAGAACAGCGGCGTGCCCAGGCTGCTCTCCAGCGCCTGCAGCCGGGCGGTCACGTTCGACTGCACGCAGTGCAGCTGACGGGCCGCCGCCGTCACCCCGCCCTGCTCCCACACCGCCAGGAACACCCTGAGTTCATGCAAATCCATCGCCATCGCCTTACCCATCACTTTTTATGAAAGCCGCATCATAACTAATCATTAGACTGGATGGCGTACAAGGGCAATGATGAAGCAGGAACGAGAACGAGGAACCACAGTGACATCCCACGCCTCCTGGCACCTGAGCCTGGCCGCCGGTATCGCCCTGCTGGCCATCGTCATGGGCATAGGCCGCTTCGCCTATACCCCGCTGCTGCCGCTGATGCAGGCCGACCAGCCCCTGTCGGATCTGCTGGCCGGCTGGCTGGCCTCGGGCAACTACCTGGGCTACCTGCTCGGCGCCCTCTGGCTGGCCGGCGCCCGCCCCGGCAGCCAGCCGCTGCCACGCCTGCGCCGCCAGCTGCTGCTGAACCTGGCCTGCGTGGCTGCCATGGGCCTGACCAGCTCCCCCTGGCTCTGGCTGCTGTGGCGTTTTCTGGCCGGCTGGAGCAGCGCCGCCGCCTTCGTGCTGGCCTCGGGGCTGGTGCTGGAGGAGCTGGCCCGCCGGGGCCGGGCGGCCAAGAGTGGCTGGCTGTACAGCGGCGTGGGACTGGGCATCGCCCTCAGCGCCCTGGCGGTGCCCTGGCTGGACGGCCTGGCCGGCTGGCGGGGTGGCTGGCTGGGGCTGGCGGCACTGGGCGGACTGCTGGCACTGCTGCCCTGGTTCGGCCTGCCCGGCGCCTCCGCCTCCGCGCCCGCCCCGGTCGTGCCGGTGGCAGGACGCCCCCCTTTCCGGCAGGGCCTGCTGCCCTGGCTGCTGCTGGCCTATTTCTGCGAGGGGCTGGGCTACATCATCACCGGCACCTTTATGGTGGCCATGCTGCACCAGCAACCGGCGCTGGCCGGGCTCGGCCACCTGAGCTGGCTGCTGGTGGGGCTGGCGGCCATCCCCTCCTGCGGCCTCTGGCTGGGGCTGGGCCACCGCCTGGGCCTGGCCGGCACCCTGGTCGCCGCCCACCTGGCGCAGGCCCTGGGCATAGTGCTGCCCCTGCTCTGGCCAGGCCCGGCCGGGGCCCTGCTCGGCGCCCTGCTGTTCGGCGGCACCTTTATGGGCATCACCGCCCTGACCCTGTCGCTGGGCCGGAAACTGGCCCCAATCTGGGTCCAGGCTACCCTGGCCGGGCTCACCGCCGCCTTCGGCCTGGGCCAGATCATCGGCCCGGTGCTGGCGGGGCTGAGCCTCAGTCACCAATACAATTACGATCAGGCCCTGCTGGGCGGCGCCCTGGCGGTGCTGCTCGGCGCCCTGGCCCTGCTCTGGGGCCGCTACCGATACCCGTTGTCAACCACCCAAGGAGAACCCTCATGCCCTACGTCAACATCAAGCTCACCCGGGAACAAGAGCCCATCACCCGGGAGCAGAAGGCCGAACTGATCGCCGGCGTCACCGAGCTGCTGGTGCAGGTGGTGGGCCGCGGCCCCGGCACCACTGTGGTGGTGATCGACGAGGTCGACACCGACAACTACGGCGTGGGTGGCGCCACCATCACCGAGCGCAGAAAGCAGGGGAAATAGCACGCCGCCGATCAGCCCGGCGAGGTGCCGCGCAGATCCAGGGGATCGACCAGGCCGGCGGCGATGGCCAGGCCCACCAGTTCGGGCAGGTTGTTCGCCGCCAGCCGCTTCATGATGCGTGAGCGGTACAGGTCCACCGTCTTGACGCTGATGCCCAGTTGCTCGGCAATCTCCCTGTTGCCGTAGCCCTGTGCCAGGGGCAGGAAGATATCCTGCTCCCGTGGGGTCAGCTCCGCCAGCCGGGCGCGCACCAACTGTCTGGCCACATCGTCGCAGGCCTCCTGCCGGCCCCGACTCAGGGCCTGTTGCACGCTGTCGAGCAGCAGCTGCTCGTTGTAGGGTTTTTCGATAAAATCCACCGCCCCGGCACGGAAGGCCCGCACCACTATGGGCACGTCGGCATGGCCGCTGACGAAGATCACCGGCAGCGCTATGCCGCGCGCGCGCATCTCCTCCTGCACATGCAGGCCACCCATGCCCGGCATGCGGATATCGAGCAGCACACAGGCATTGGCACCGGCGTCGCAGGCGGCGAGAAAGGCCTGGCCGCTGGTAAAGGGCTCGGCTTTCAGGCCCACCGACTCGAACAGCCAGACGGTGGAATCCAGCATGCCCTGGTCGTCGTCCACCACATACACGATTTGCTCCCGGGTCGGCATCATTGTCCTCCTGTCCGTTGTTCACCGGCGATGGCATTCCCCGCCCCGTCCTCGGGCCGGCGCGGCAGCCAGCAATAGAAGGTGGCGCCTTCACTGCCGTTTGGCTCCAGATCCAGGCCGCCGCCAAAGCCCTCTACGATACTGCGGCTCATGGACAAACCCAAGCCCAGGCCATCCGCCTTGCTGGTATAAAAGGGGGTGAACAGCCGCGCCCGCTGCTCGGGCCCCACCCCCGGCCCCTGATCGCTGACCCGCAGCAGCAGCCGCTCCGGCTCGGCCTCCACCCGCAGCCGGATGCGGGAGTCGGCATCCGGGTGCCGCTCCCGGTTTGCCTCTATGGCGTTGCGCAGCAGGTTGAGCAGCACCTGCTCCAGCAGCACCGGATCCCCGTACACCACCGGCAGGGCCGGCGCCAGCTGCGGCACTATGGTGATCCTGTGCCGGGCCGCCTCCCAGGCGCAGAAGTCGATGGCCTCGCGCACCACCTCCTCCATGTCCAGCGCCTGCATGCGCCGCTGCCCCTTGCGCAGGAAGCCCCGCAGCCGACTGATCACCTCGGCGGCATGGCGGGCATGGCCGGTAATACGGTGCAACCCCTCCGCTACCTTGTCCAGGGCACCGGGATTGTCGGCCATGCCGTTCAGGTAGCGCAGGCTGGCGCCGGCGTAATTGACCACGGCGGCCAGGGGCTGGTTGATCTCGTGGGCGATGCCCGAGGCCAGCTCCCCCAGGGTGACCAGCCGGGCGGTATGGGCCAGCTCGTCCTGGTGCCGGCGTTGCTGGGCCTCCCGCAGCTCCCGCTCGGTCATGTCCCGCGCCACCAGCGAAAAGTAGTACTGGCCCCCGGCGCCCTTGTGCGCCAGCAACACCAGCGACACCGTCAGGGCGGTGCCCCCGCCCAGGGGCAGCAGCCGGGCTTCGGCGGTCCAGGCGCCGTCCCGCTCGGCCGCCGCCCAGCCCTGCCGCTGCAGGCGGGCGAAGTCTTCCCCGCTCATCAGCGCGGCCAGGGCCGGCAGCGCCCCTCCTTCCTCGATCCCCAGCGCCCGCCGGCCCGAGGGGTTGACCGAGGTCAGCCGCCCTTCGGGATCGATAAAGAGCACCAGATCGGTGTTGGCCTTCACCACCTCCGCCAGGCGACGGTTGTTCTCTTCCGCCTGCACCCGGGCGGTGATGTCCCGGGACACGCACACCACCTCCACCACGGCGCCGGTGTAGGTCTCCCGGATGGCGCGGCAGGCGGTCTCGAACCACAGATAATGCCCCTGGCGGTGCCGCACCCGGTAGGTCAGGGTCAGGTAGCCGTCCCGCGCCAGGGCCTCGCCCGCCCGGCGCAGTTGCAGCGCCCTGTCCCGCGGGTGCAGCAGCGGCTGCACCGGCTGGCCGCGCAACTGCTCCGGCCAGTAGCCGAGCAGCACCCAGGAGGCGGGCGAGGCATCGAGGAAGCGGCCGTCGGGGGTATGGCGGGAGATAAGGTCGGTGGTGTTCTCGGTGATCAGCCGGTACAGGCGGGTGGCCACCGCCGCCTCGCGGCTGGCGGTCAGTTCCTCGGTCGCGTCCCGGCAGCGGGCCAGCACCCGCCGTTCGGCCGGCTCGGGAATGAACTGCCACAGCAGGATGCGCTCGCCCACCTGGGCTTCCACCTCGCCGATGGCACGGCCCTGACCCAGGCAGGCGGACACCAGCTGGCGGTAGTTGACCGGCAGCAGGGCGGCCACCTCGGTCAGGGGCCGCTCCCCCAGCAGCCGTTGCATGGCGGCATTGAGCGCCCGCGGCGTGGCGTCGGGCTCGAACTCGATGGCAGCCTGGGGATCGGTGTTGAGCAGGGGGCTACTGGCCGCCATCAGGGGCAGTTGGGCCAGTAGGCTGTGCAACAGCACCCCCAGCTCGGGCAACCAGGCCGGGTCGGCCCCGGGCGCCATGGCCACCAGCAGTATCCCCGGCCGGGGCTGGGCCAGGGGCAGCAGGCCGCCATGGACCAGCCCGGCCCGCCGCAGCCGGCCCGCCAGCCAGCAAGGCTGCTCCCTGGCCTGCTCCAGGCTCAGGTAGCGCCGTCGCTGCAAGGCCCGGTACAGCGCCAGATCGCTGGCCTGCAGCGGATCGCCCTGCCCCGGCGGCAGATCCGGCCCCCGGCCTTCATGGGCATAGATCCGCCCCCGCTCCTGCCAGCCCAGCCAGTAGGCCTGCTGTACGCCGGGGCAAGCCCGCACATAGCGGCACAGGGCATCGGCG
Source organism: Zobellella denitrificans (assembly GCF_002407485.1). Classification (NCBI taxonomy): domain Bacteria; kingdom Pseudomonadati; phylum Pseudomonadota; class Gammaproteobacteria; order Aeromonadales; family Aeromonadaceae; genus Zobellella; species Zobellella denitrificans. Next base: position 3,756,198 of record NZ_CP012621.1, read on the forward strand.
CTTTCCCCCGCCGGACCTCCTTCCCGCAGCAGCCGTAGCCAGGCCTGCAATCGGATGCCCTGCTGTTGCTCCTCAATCATGGGTGCCACCATCTAGTGAAAACACTATAAGACTACAGAATATTTCCATAAACAATATCCCGTTGCTATAAAGTATCGCATGTTAATAAAAGATTACCTAAATGAAACAACAGTGATACAGAAGCCAACGTTCGCAAGAGGGAAAGACGATGTCCATATTTGAAACCGGCCTGGCCCCCACCGCCGTCAATCACCTGGCCCTGTCGCCGCTGAGCTTTATCGAGCGCACCGCCGCCGTTTACCCCGATTATCCGGCGGTGATCCACGGCGCCATCCGCCGGACCTGGGCCGACACCTACCAACGCTGTCGCCGCCTGGGCTCGGCCCTGGCCGGGCGGGGCATAGGCCGGGGCGACACCGTGGCGGTGATGCTGCCCAATATCCCGGCCATGCTGGAAGCCCACTTCGGCGTGCCCATGATCGGCGCCGTGCTCAACACCCTCAATGTGCGCCTGGATGCCGAGGCCATCGCCTTTATGCTGCGCCACGGCGAGGCCAAGGTGCTGATCACCGACCGGGAGTTCCACCAGGTGATCCGCGACGCCCTGGCCCTGCTGCCTGTGCCGCCGCTGGTGGTCGACGTCAACGACCCGGAATACGGCGAGGGCGAGCCGGTGAGCGAGCTGGACTACGAGGCCTTGCTGGCGGAAGGGGATCCGGCCTTCGACTGGCAGTGGCCGGAGGACGAATGGCAGGCCATTTCCCTCAACTACACCTCGGGCACCACCGGCAACCCCAAGGGAGTGGTCTATCACCACAGGGGCGCCTACCTCAACGCCCTGGGCAACCAGATGACCTGGGCCATGGGCCAGCACCCCGTCTACCTGTGGACCCTGCCCATGTTCCACTGCAACGGCTGGTGCTATCCCTGGACGGTGACCGCCCTGGCCGGCACCCATGTGTTCCTGCGCCGGGTGGATCCCCAGAAGATCCTCACCCTGATCCGCGAGCACGGGGTCAGCCATTTATGCGGCGCCCCCATCATCCTCAACGCCCTGATCAACATGCCCGAGGCCGCCAAGGCGGCCATCGACCACCCGATCCACGCCATGGTGGCGGGGGCGGCGCCGCCCGCCAAGGTGATCGGCGCCATCGAGGAAATGGGCATCAGGGTCACCCACGTCTACGGCCTGACCGAAGTCTATGGCCCGGTCACCGTCTGCGCCTGGCACCGGGAATGGGACCGGCACAGCCTGGAGGAAAGGGCCCGGCTCAAGGCCCGCCAGGGGGTGCGCTACCCCACCCTGGAGGGCGTCATGGTGGCGGATCCCAAGACCCTGGCGCCGGTCAGCAAGGACGGCCAGACCATCGGCGAAATCTTTATGCGCGGCAATACGGTGATGAAGGGCTACCTGAAAAACCCGGACGCCACCGCCGAGGCCTTCGAAGGGGGCTGGTTCCACACCGGCGATCTGGCTGTGTGCCACCCCAACGGTTACATCGAGATCAAGGACAGGCTGAAGGACATCATCATCTCCGGCGGCGAGAACATCTCCACCATCGAAGTGGAAGACGTGCTCTACAAACACCCGGCGGTGCTGGAAGTGTCGGTGGTGGCCCGGCCGGACGAGAAATGGGGCGAAACGCCCTGCGCCTTCGTGACCCTGAAAAGCGGCGAGTACGCCAGCGAAAACGACATCATCGGCTATTGCCGCCAGCACCTGGCCGGCTTCAAGGTGCCGAAGACGGTGGTGTTCACCAACCTGCCCAAGACCTCGACCGGCAAGGTGCAGAAATACGTGCTGCGCGACTGGGCCAGGGAGCTCTGACCGCGCCGCCGAAGACAAGCCGGGTGCAGGGAGCCGTCGCACCCCTTTGATCACTCAACGCCATGATCCGCACACCTGTGGTGTGCGCTGGAGGGAACCATGCAAGTATTCAAACGTCAACACGGGGCCGAACAGCCCCACTGGCCGCTCGGCCCGTTCAAGATCCGCCTGCCTTTCGTGCATTACCGCTGGGAAACAGCGGAGATGATGCAGGCGCTGATCATGTTCGTGGTCAGCCTGGCCATGATCCCGCTGCTGGAAAAATACCTGGGCCTGCCCTACGAGGTGGCCCTGGCCTATGTGGTGGTGTGCGGCATCGGCTTTATGCTGCCGGCCCTGCTCGGGGTGCCCTTCGTGCCCGGCTGGATCACCCCCGGCATTCCGGTGGTGCTGCTGTTCCTCGGTGACTTCGAGCCGGGGCCGGCCGCCATCCAGGCGCTGTTCGCGCTGCAGCTGCTGGTGTTCCTGATCTTCCTGGTGCTGGGCCTGACCCGGCTGGGCTCGGTGATGGTGCGGCTGGTGCCCAACTCGCTCAAGGGCGGCATCATCATCGGCGCCGGCATCGCCGCCCTGATGGGCGAGATCTCCAGCGGCGGCCGCCTGGCCAACACCCCCATCTCCCTGGTGCTGGGCAGCCTGATCTGCCTGTACCTGATGTTCTCGGTGTCCTTCAAGGGGCTGCTGGAGCGGGTGCCCATGGCCCGCAAGATCGTCAACTACGGCATGGTGCCGGGCATGATCATCGCCATACTGGTGGGCATCGCCGTGGGCGAATACTCCATGCCCGACGTCAGGTGGGGCATCACCCAGCCCGACTTCGCCGCCATGTGGCAGTATCTGCCGTTCAGCGTCGGCTTTCCCGAGCCCCGGGTCTTTATGCTGGCGGTGCCTACCGCGGTGATCGCCTACATCATCGCCTTCGGCGACATCATCGTCGGCCAGTCGCTGATGCAGCGGGCCGACGAGCTGCGCACCGACGAGTTGATCGAAAACAACATCGACCGGGTGCACCTGGTCACCGCCATCCGCAACGCCCTGCACGCCTGCTTCGCCCCCTACCCGGGCCTGGCCGGCCCCCTGTGGACCGCCGTCGCCGCCACCATGGCGGAGCGCTACAAGCACGGCCGCGAGGCCATGGAGTCCATCTACAGCGGGGCCGGCACCTTCTGGATCACCGGTTTCCTCGCCCTGTTCATGCTGCCCCTGGTCAGCTTTTTCCAGCCGGTGCTGCCCATCGCCCTGTCGCTGACCCTGATCCTCACCGGCTACATCTGCCTGATGGTGGGCTTCGAGCAGCTCAACAACAACACCGAGCGGGGCATCGCCGGCACCATGGGCGTGGTGCTGGCGGTGTACGGCGCCAGCTGGGGCCTGGCCACCGGGGTCATCCTCTACATCCTGGTGGAGCGCACCCATCTGCTGCGCTTCAGCACCAAGTCGCCGGACAATGGCTGAGTCAGGCGGGGCCCGTCGGGCCCCTTTCAAGGAGCACCCATGAGAACCTTTACCACCCTGGCCGGCAACAGCCAGAAACTGGATGGCGGCGCCATGTTCGGCAACGCCCCCAAGGCCCTGTGGAACCGCTGGATGCCGGCGGACGAACACAACCGCATCCGCCTCGGCTGCCGGGCCCTGCTGGTGCAGGAACCGGGCCGCAACATACTGATCGAAACCGGCATCGGCGCCTTCTTCTCGCCCGAGCTGAAAAGCCGCTTCGGGGTGCAGGAAGAGCACCATGTGCTGCTCGACAGCCTGGCCGCCGTCGGCCTCGGCCATGACGACATCGACATCGTCATCCTCACCCACCTGCATTTCGACCACGCCGGCGGCCTGCTCTCGGCCTGGCGCCCGGACGCCCCCTGCCAGCTGCTGTTCCCCCGGGCCCGCTTTATCACCGGCCGGCGTCACTGGCAGCGAGCCCAAAAGCCCCATGCCCGCGACCGGGCTTCCTTTATTCCCGAGCTCGTGGCGCGGCTGGAAGACAGCGGACGGTTGCTGCTGCTGGACGAAGGGGACGGCCCGCCCCTGCTCGGCCCCGGCTGGCGCTTTCATGTCAGCGACGGCCACACCCCGGGCCAGCTGCTGCCGGAATTCGCCATGCCCGGGGGCCCGGTGGTGTTCGCCGGCGATCTCATTCCCGGCGCCCCCTGGGTGCACCTGCCGATCACCATGGGCTACGACCGCTTCCCGGAAGGGCTGATCGAGGAGAAGGAGCAACTGCTGGCCGACCTGGTCGAACGGGGCGGCCGCATCGTGCTGACCCACGATCCGGACATCGCCCTGGGCCGGGTCGGCCGGGACGAGCGGGGCCGCTTTATCCTGAGCGAGACCCGCGCCGAGGCCAGACGGCAGGCCGCCTGAAAGCCCGCCGCAAGGGTGGCAGAAAGCCCTGCCGCCGCTACCGTTCCAGAAACGCCAGGGCGCCGGTGACCAGGGCGGCGATGCCGGTTTCCAGGGAGGGCTGGCGGTCGGGCGCGTAGTAGGGCGAGTGGGGCATGGGCAGCTGGCGCATGCGATCATAGACCCGCTCGCCGCGGGTGCCGGCCCAGCTCTCGGCGGTGGCGGCGCCGATAAACCAGTAGGCGTAGGGGATGTCCCCGCCCTCGAAGCCGCCGGCGGCGGCGTTGCCGAAGTAGGGGAAGTCCTCGCTGCCGCCGAGCCGCCCCATCTCGAACAGCCGTTGCTCGCCGAAGTAGTCGCCGTGGGCCCGGCGCAGCCGTTCCACGGTGGCGGCGTCGTTGTCCAGGGTGATGGTTTCGCTCAGCACCCGGTATTCCGCCGGCTTCGGCGAGCGCCCCGCCAGGCACTCGGCGTCGATGATGCGCCGGATAGCATCCAGCACCTGTTGCAGCAGCGTGTCGCTGAAGCAGCGCACGTTGATCTCCAGCTCGGCGCTGTGGGGGATGATGTTGCCCTGGGTGCCCGCCTGCAGCTTGCCCACCGTCACCACCACCTGCTCGCTGGGCTCCACTTCCCGGGAGACGATGGTCTGCAGCCGTACCACGGCGTGGGCGGCGATCACCACCGGGTCCACCGCCTGGGCCGGCATGGAGCCGTGGCCGCCGTTGCCGTGGATGGTCACCCCCAGGGTGGTGGCCGCGGCCATGGCCCGGCCGGCGATGTGGCCCACCATGCCGGCCAGCGCCGGCATGTTGTGCTGGCCCAAGATGACGTCGGGCCGGGCGATGCGCTCGTAGAGGCCGTCCCTGAGCATGGCGCGGGCACCGCCGAACACCTCCTCCGCCGGCTGGTGCACCACCATCAGGGTGCCCCGCCAGTGCTCGCGCAGGGCATGGAGCACGGCGGCGGCGCCGGTCAGGCAGCTGGCGTGCAGGTCGTGGCCGCAGGCGTGCATCACCGCCGGCCCCTCCCCGCCGTGGCGGCAGCTGGCGTAATCGAGCCCGGTCTGCTCGCGGATGGGCAGGGCGTCCATGTCGCCGCGCAGCATCACGCAGGGCCCCTCGCCGTTTTGCAGCAGGCCCACCACCCCGGTCTTGCCGAGGCCGGTGGTCACCTCATAGCCGATGGCGTCCAGCCGGGCGGCCAGCTTGCGGCCGGTCTCGACCTCTTCGAACGGCAGCTCCGGATGCCGGTGCAGGTCCTGGTAGAGGTGGTCGATATCGTCGTAGACACGGGCCAGGGCGCCCTTGATCAGCTCATGTATCTGCATGGGGTTTCCTTATACCTTGGACGCCACGGCGTCGGTCTTGTTGTTGAACAGCCATTGCCACAGGGCCACCACCAGCAGGTTGAGCAAAAAGCCCCAGAAGCCGGGATGGAACTGCAGCGGCGACGGCAGGTAGAACTGGTACAGCAGGGTCAGGCCGCTGCCCAGCAGGGTGCCGGCGATCACCGCCTGTTTGGTGAGGGCGGGCAGGAAGAGGGCGCCGACCACCATGGGCATCAGCTGCACTATGATGCCGAAGGCGCCCAGCAGCACCGCCACCAGCGACGCCGGGTTGTAGAGCGCGAACAGGTAGCCGAGCAGCGACACCACCAGCACCCCCAGCTGGATGGCCCGCACCACGGCCCGTTCGGACGCCTTGCGCATCACCGAGATGCAGAGGATGTCGCGCACCGCTATGGTGGCGGCGGTATGGGCCAGGTTGGCGCCGGTGGACATGGCCGCCGCCAGGGCGCCGGACAGCATGATGCCGGTCACCCAGGGCGAGAAGCCGGCCACGTCCATCACCAGCTTGAGCAGCACCTCGTCGGGCCGGGCCAGGGGCTGATCGGCGAACACCAGGATGCCGGCGAAGCCGATCAGCAGCAGGGGCACCAGCAGGTAGGCGAACAGCGGGTAGAACACGGCCACCTGGCGCAGGGTACGGTCGTTTTCGGCGGTGTAGAACTTCATGAACAGGTGCGGCCACATGGCGCCGCCGAAGGCGCTGACCAGTATGGCGGTGCTGAAGGCGCCCCAGCCCATGACCCCGGTGGCGCCCGGCATCACCAGGTACTCGGGCATCTGCAGCTGGATCTGCTCGAACATGGGACCCACGCCGCCGAACAGGCGGTCGGTCACCGCCCAGCCGAGGAACCAGGCGATGGCCACCATCATCACCCCCTGCAGCAGGTTGGTCCAGCCGATGCCGCCCAGGCCGCTGCAGTACACATAGGCCGCCACCACCAGGAAGGCGAGCAGCGCCCCCAGCCAGAAGGGCACCAGGCCGCCGGTGGCCGCCTGGAACAGCAGGCCGGCGCCGGCGATCTGGATGGCCAGGTAGGGGATCAGCGCGACCACGCTGATGATGCCGGCGAAGGCGCCCAGGCCCGGGCTGCGATAGTGATGGGCGATCAGGTCGGCCTGGGTCAGGTAGCCGTGGGCCTTGCCCAGCTCGCGCACCCGCGGCCCCATCACCCAGATGATGATGGGGATAAGACTCAGGTAAGCCAGGATGTAGAGGGCGGGGGCGCCGTGTTTGTAGGCCCAGCCCGGGGTGCCGAGAAAGGCGAAGGCGGAAAAGATTTCCGCCCCCAGGATAAAGAACAGGATCAGCACTCCCACGTGGCGGCCGCCGGCCACGTACTGCTCCAGGCTGGAGCCGGTGCCCTTGCCGCGGGCGCGCACCCCCACCCACAGCACCAGCAGCAGGTAGGACAGGGTAATGCCGGTAACGATGACGGCGTCAGACATGGCGCTGGCCTCCATACTGCTTGATAAAGGCGGCCAGCAGGCCGGCGAACAGCAGGAACATCCACAGGATGTACCAGAAGAACAGGAACGGCAGGCCCAGTATCATGGGCTCCACCCGGTTGGCGATCAGGGCCCCGGGCCAGATCATGGCCAGGGTGCAAAGCACAAAGTGCAGCCCTATCCAGCGGTTGGTATTCATAAAGCATCTCCTTCGCAATGGCTTTCCTCGACTCGCCGACAGGGCAAGTGTTAATAATCAAGATAGGACTTGTTACAGCAATATAAAAAATAGTAAATATCTATACCCGCAATGCCATTAAGGTATGGAGACCGGTGTGAAACCACCGGAATGTTGAGATGGATTTTCGCCAGTTGCATTATTTCGTCGCCGTGGTGGAGGAAGGCTCCCTGTCGGCGGCCAGCCGCCGGGTGCACATCGCCCAGCCGGCCCTGACCCGCCAGATCCACGCCCTGGAAGAAAAACTGCAGGTCAGCCTGTTCGAGCGCCATACCCGGGGCATGACGCTGACCGTGGCCGGCCAGGCGCTCTACGAAGAAGCCGGCAAGATGCTGGAAAACCGGGAGCAGGTGATGGCGCGCATCCGCGCCCTGGGCCAGGGTCTGACCGGCAAGGTCACCCTGGGGGTGACGGTGTCCCACCTGTGGGTGCCGGATATCCGGCGGCTGCTGGCCCGCTTCCGGGACGACTACCCCCAGGTGGCGCTGGAAGTCTATCCGCTGCTCTCGGGGCCCCAGGGCGAGAGGCTGAAGGAGGGCAGCATAGACGCGGGTTTCCTGTATCTGGAGGACAGGGTTCCCGACTTCCTGCAGAGCCATCTGTTCCACCGGGATCACCTGGTGCTGGCGGTGCCCGCCGGCTCCCCGCTGGTGGCCTCGCCGCCCGCCCGGGTGCGGGCGCTGAACGAGTTCGACTTCGTCTGGGGCCCCCGCCATACCTCCCCCCTCTATTACGATCGGCTGAGCGCCTACTTCACCCGGCTCGGCCTGGTGCCCCGGGTGGTGCAGCAGGGGGCCGACAACATCACCATCCTCAGCCTGGTCGCCGCCGGCCTGGGCATTTCCATCGTGCCCGGCGACTGCCGCTGGAGCTCGCCGCCCGGGGTGCACTTTATCGACATGGCCGAGCTGCGGGAGTGCGACATGTCGATCCACTTCGCCTGGAACCGCCACAACCACTCCCCGGCCCTGCAGAATTTCATCCATATCGTGCAGGGCAGCCCTGCCCCCGCCGACGGCTGAGGGCCTGGGCAAGCCCGTTCACTGTTAAAGAAATATTTCACGAAATGGCATTTTGTTAAGACTTAGGTCGCATGGCACAAAGCGGTAACAGGCCATACCATGGGCGCCAACATGACACCATAGTGATGAGCATCATCAAGGAGAGTCCCGTGTCAGAGGCCCAATCCCCCCGTTACCGCGATTTGCGCAAGCCCCGGCGCGAGTTCGACAGCCGCGCCGCCTACCTGGAGCACGAGCTGTCGATCATGGCCCCCCGCCGCTGGCGCATCAACCTGCCGTTTCGCGACTACAGCTTCGAACTGGAAGATCTGGTGCCGGCCCTGGCCGCGACCATCGGCAAGATAGTGATGGTGGCCGCCGTGGTGGCCGCCTTCGCCGGCCCGCTCGGCCTCGGCAACGACTTCGTGGTGGAAAACGTCCGCTTCGAGATGCTGATCGCCGCCCTGCTGTTCGTGATCCTGTTCTCGGGGCTGATCAACCCCAACGCCAACCTGGCCGGCACCCACGGCCCCATGATCCCGCTGATCCCGCTGATCGTCGCCTCCGGCGGTCACCCCCTGGCATTGGGGCTGATGGTGGGCCTGTTCGGCCTGCTGCTCAGCATCAGCAAGGGCGGCAGCAAGCTGATGGCGCTTACCAGCGACGGGGTGCGCGGCGGCCTGCTGATCTACCTGGGCGCCATGGGCCTGCTCAGCCAGATCAAGGCGCTCAACGCCTGGGCCACGGGCATCGACATGGGCCATATCGCCTTTGCGGTGATCCTCGCCACCATCATCATGTACGCCCTGCTGGCCCGGCTGGAAATGCGCTGGCTGTCGATCCCGCTCGGCTCCGGCCTGGCCTTCCTGATCGCCATCGTCCTGGGTGCGCCCTTCGAGTTCGTGACCGAGCCGGGCATCCCCCACCTGAGCCCGGGCTACTGGTGGGGCGAAAGCACCGGCTGGCAGATGGGCTGGCCCGAGCTGCACCACTTTGTGAGCGTGATCCCCTTCGCGGTGCTGGCGGTGGCCATGTGGTCGCCGGACTTTATGGGCCACCGGGTGTTCCAGGAGCTGAACTACCCGAAGAAGGCCGACAAGGTGCTGATGAACGTGGACGACACCATGGGCGTGGCCTCGGTACGCCAGGCGGTGGGCAGCCTGCTCGGCGGCGGCAACCTGGCCTCCTCCTGGGGCACCTACATGATCCCCGCCGCCATCGCCAAGCGCCCCATCCCCGCCGGCGCCGTGCTCACCGGCCTGTTCTGCGTGGTCGCCGCCCTCTGGGGCTACCCCATGGATCTGGCGGTGTGGGATCCGGTGCTGCGGGTGGCGCTGCTCGTCGGTGTCTTCATGCCTTTGCTGGAAGCCGGCATGCAGATGACCCGCAACACCACCAGCAGCCAGTCCGCCGGCATAGTGGTGTTCGCCTCCGCCTTCGTCAACCCGGTGTTCGGCTGGTCCATGACCATGCTGCTCGACAACCTGGGACTTATCGGTGACAAGGAGCGCGGCAAGAAGCTGCGCCTGATGGACCGCTGGGTGATCCCCGGCATCACCTTCGCGGTGCTGCTGGTGATCATGGCCATGGTGGGCATGCTGCCCGGCATACCGGCGCTGATGAAGATCTCCTGAAAGACCTCAAGTGAAGTTCACGTTTCCAACCGGGGCCCAGCCCCGGTTTTTTTTGATTCGCCGCCGCAAAGGCCCTACTCGCCGATGGCGAGAAACAGCGGCTCGTCTACAGCTCGCCGGTTGTCGATGGCGGCCCGGATACGGCCGTCGACCTCGGCTTCCTCATACAGGCCGCACACCCTGAACTGCTTCTTGAAATCGATGCTGTCGCCCAGGTAGTCATAGAGCACCCGGGTACAGGCCGGGGTGCGATGGCTCTTGGACGACACGCCGATTTTCACGCCGAGCAGGTGCCTGAGCTGGCTCTTGTAGGAGGGGAACAGCACCGTCTGGGTGATTTCGTTTTCCGTCAGCGCCTCGTAGTCCATCAGGAAGATACGGTCGCACAGGTTGACGGCGATGCCATGGTAACGGCAGTGGGTCACTTTTTCGCCGCGCGCCCCCGCGCCGATCAGCCGTTCGTACCTGGTGTAGGCGATGCCCTGTTTGCTGGTGCTGAGCTGGATCAGCGAGCGGAAAATCCGTCCCGGGTAGCCCAGGGAATAGTAGTATTCGTGATACCAGCCCAGGTAGCGCTCCAGGCTCGGCCGGGACCGACTGCGCAGCTCGGCCATTTTCCGGGAGTAGCCGTCCTGGGGAGCATTCCCGGCGCGAGCCGCGATCACCTGCTTGGTGAACTGCTCATGGGGCATCAGGATCTCGAACTCCTCCACCCCGAAAAAGTCGCAGATCAGGCGCAGGTTCGCCTTGGAGGGATGCACCTTGCCGCTCAGGTACTTGTTGAACTGGGTCCGGTTGATGCCCATTTTCTGGCATACCTGGGCCATCGACGGGTAGTGGCCGCAGAGCAGCTTCAGGTTGTCCGTAAAATCCACCCGGCTCACTCCCTGCCTTCCAGGCACATCATGCTTTTCCTCCCGCCCCGGAAGCCATCACCTTGCTTCCCGGCCTGCATTCTGCTCCCGAAAGGTGCGGCCGCAGCCGGCTTCCTTCTTCGCTTTCCCCTGATCATCGTCGTCTCTCCAAGGACTTGGCCGCCCGGCAGGGCGGCCATGGCTGTGGCCAATTGTGCCACCGGGACGGCTCCCATGCCATTTGCGGAAGGCCCCGGTTGGCACCTTTCCGACCGGGCGCACAGATTGCGCCAGGGATGACGCACCAAGTGCGCCGGGCTGTGCCGGCTGCGAACTGCTCGCCGACGGCGGCCCCTGCTCTAATGGATACCCAGGAGGCGCCTGCGGGGCGCCATCTCCTCCGTCCCAACCACAAGGAAGTCGGCCATGAAACTCTTGCATCGCATCCCCACCTTTTCCGCTGTCGCCCTGGCCAGCGCCCTGGCGCTGAGCCCCCTTACCGCCCTCTCCGCCGAGACCCTGCGGCTGTCGGCGATCGAGCCCCCCACCTCCACCGTGGTGGCGTTCGCCAATGCCTTCTCGGCGCGGGTCAGGCAGTACAGCCAGGACAGCATCGACATCAAGGTCTATCCCTCCAGCCAGCTCGGCGACTGGGTCGAGGTGCACGAACAGGTGATGGAAGGCACCATCGATCTCGCCCTGCAGCCTTTGTCCAACAGCTTCAACGAAGTGCTCGCCCTGCAATGGTTCCCCTACGCGGCCCTCGACTTCGAATCCGGCCGGGATGCCTTCTCGGAAGGCGGCGTCGTCCATGAAATCATCAACGAGGCCCTGGCCGAGCAGGACATCAAGATACTGGGCGCCTTTGTCTCAGGCATGGGCGGCATCGTCTATACCAGGCCGGCGCCCGCCCCCCGGGATCCGAACGCCAGCCAGGGCCTCAAGATCCGGGTCTGGCCGGGTGGCACCACCCACCAGGAGCTGCTCAAGCGCCTGGGCTATCAGACCGCCCCCATCCCCTGGTCGGATCTTTATACCGCCATGCAGACCGGGGTGGTGGATGGCGCCATCGGGGCGACGCCCGAGCTGGTCATGAACAACTTCGCCGACATCGCCAAGATGTGGGTGCAGAACAACGACCACTTCGAGGTGTCTTTCCTGGCGGTGAACAAGGGCCGTTTCGACAGCCTCTCCCGGGAGCAGCAGCAGGCCATCCGCCGGGCCGCCACCGAGCTGTCCGCCGAGCGCTTCGCCACGGCCGAGCAGGAGCACGAGAAATTCCTGCAGCAGATGCGCGACAAGGGGATTGAGGTGGTGGAGCTGGACAAGTCCGAACTCGAGTCCGTGGCCCGGGTGGTGCGTGCCGATGTCTGGCCGAAGATAGAGGATGAAATAGGCGCTATCAACATGGCCCGCCTGAAGCTCAGCCTGGGCATCAGGTAGTCCCTCCGGCCAGTGGCCGGCATCCGGTGACAGGGCCCTACCCGAGTGGGGCCATCCCCGCCGGCACCACCGCCATGCCCACTTTGGCATAAGACCCGCCCTTCCTGCCCTTCCCCGCCCTTCGGCGGCCGGAAGGGCCCCGACACAGGGGATCGTCATGGACACGACCGTTTTATCCCTGCTGCATAACAAGCTGTTGTGGCTGCAGCGCCTGGTGATGGGACTGACCACCATCGCCTTTTCCGCCCTGATTTTCGTTCAGGTGTTTATTCGCTACTTCCTGGATCTGCCCCTCTATGGGGTGGAAGAGATCGCGGTCTACCTGGCGGTCTGGCTCTATTTCATCGGCTCCGGCTATGGTGTTTATCGCGGCAACCATATCTCGGCCGGCGTCATGGACATCGCCCTGTCCTCCCCGGCGGCGAAGGCGGCCCTCCAGGCCCTGGTCTCGCTGCTTTCACTGGCCATCATCGGCTGGGTCTGCTGGCTTTGCCTCGGCTATTTCCAGTGGAGCCTGGCCCGGGTGCCCAAGTCGCCGGAGCTGAGAATACCGCTCTACTACGTGCATGCCGCCATGCTGGCGGGAGCGGGGCTCATGTTTCTGTACACCCTTATCGAGCTGGTCGGCAGGCTCCACTGCCTGGTCGCGGGCCGCCCTTATCATTCCCTGGCGGAACGCGACGATAACGACACCGCCCGCAAGGCGGAAGGAAGATCCTGATGAATATCGATATTCTGATTGATGCCATCATCCTCGTCGGCCTGCTGCTGCTGGGTGTGCCCGCTCCCCTGTGCTTTGCGGCCGCCGCCCTGTTCCTGTTTGCGACGGGTGACTTTCACAACGCCAACTTCCTGGTGTCGTCGGGCTTTACCAAGCTGTCATCGCTGATCCTGCTGGCCATTCCCCTCTACATCTTCGCCGGCGGGTTGATGACCCAGGGCGGCATCGCCGGCCGCCTGATCGATCTGGCCGAAAGCCTGATCGCCCGGGTCAAGGGCGGGCTCGGCATAGTGGTGGTGTTTTCCACCGCCATCTTTGGCGCCATCTCCGGCATGTCCACCGCGGCGGTCGCCTCCATCGGATCCATCATGATCCCCAAGATGGTCGAGCGCGGTTATGACCGGGGCTACGCCACCACCCTGGTGGCGGCCTCTTCCGTGCTGGCGTTGCTGATCCCGCCCAGCTCCTCGATGATCCTCTACGGCTGGGTGACCAACACCTCGATCACCGCCATGTTCCTGGCCCCGGTGCTGCCGGCCCTGCTGCTGATCGGCAGCTTCACCCTGCTGAACCTGGTGCTGACCCGGAACATGGCGGTGGTCGAGCCCCCTCGCCGTTCGCTGCGGGAGACGGGCACCGATGTCTGGCTCAAGACCAAGCGCGCCGCCTTCGGGCTGGCCATGCCCATCGTCATTCTGGGCTGCATCTACGGCGGCATCACCACCCCCACCGAAGCCGCCGCCATTGCCGTGATCTACGCCATTCCCGTCGCCGTGTTCATCTACCGGGGACTGAGCTTCCGCTCCCTTGCCGACGTGGCCTGGAAGACCGGCCAGATAGCGGCGGTATTGATGATACTGGTGTTCTTTTCGTCGATGCTGGCGCGGGTCTGGACCATGGGCAACGTACCGCAGACCGTGATGGAGTTCATTCTGGGCCTCAGCGACAACAAGATACTGCTGCTGCTGCTCATCAACCTGTTCCTGCTGCTGATCGGCATGTTCCTGGACGACATCAGCGGCGTCCTGCTGGCCTCCCCCATGCTGCTGCCGGTTGCCGTCAGCCTGGGCATGGATCCGGTGCATTTCGGCGCCATTGTCGGCGTCAACCTGGGGATGGGCCTGATCACCCCGCCCACGGCGCCCATCCTCTATTTTTCCGGGCTGATCGGCAACACCACCCTGCCCCGGATGATCGGATACACCATGGCGTTCATCCTGTTCGGCTATCTGCCGGTGCTCTTGCTGACCACCTTTATCCCGTCGCTGTCGCTGCTGCTGCCCGAGGTGATCCTGGGCTACCAGCCGATGGGGCGATAACCCGCGCGGGTAGCGGGGAACACGAAACCACCGCCGCCGACGCACGATCAAACATTAACGAAGCCTTCATCACAGTCACAGAGGTACGCATCATGTCTTCCATGCCGGTCATCGGAATCACACTGGATATCGAACACACCCCGGGCTATGCCCCGGAGCCCTGGTACGCGCTGCGGGAGAACTACTGCTCCGCCATAGCGGCGGCGGGCGGGCTGCCGCTGGCCCTGCCCCACGGACAGGACGCGGCGGAGCACTATCTCGACCTGGTCGACGGCCTGGTGATCAGCGGCGGCATGTATGACATCCCCCCCGAACTCTACGGAGAATCCCTGCGCCAGGGTGAGCTGGTGACCAAGGAAGGCCGCACCCGGTTCGAACGCAAGCTGATCGAAGGAGCGCTGGCCCGCGACATTCCCCTTGTCGGCATCTGCGGCGGCATGCAGCTGTTGGCGGTGCTCAAGGGTGCCAAACTTATTCAGGATATTCCCAGCGAAGTGAAGGACAGCCTGAGCCATATGCAACCCCAGCCCCACCACCAGGCCGGACACCGGGTGCACCTCACCCCCGGCACCCGTCTGTTCCAGCTGTTCCGGCAGGAATCGCTGGAAGTGAACAGCGTGCATCATCAGGCGGTGCGGGATCTGCCGCCGGACATCATCGTCAGCGCCGTCGCCGACGACGGCATCGTCGAGGCGATCGAAATTCCCGGCCAGCACTTCTGCCTGGGCTTTCAGTGGCACCCCGAATACCTGATCAACCAGGGGGAGCGCCGGCTGTTCGAGGCGCTGGTCGCGGCGGCGACCCAGTACCGCCGGCACGCGGCCGCCCTCCCCCTGGCCAACTAGGACGAGGTGTACCATGAAGACAGAGTCCATCGCCATCATCGGCGCCGGCATCATCGGCGTCACCTCCGCCTACCTGCTCGCCCGTGCCGGCTATCGGGTGATGCTGCTGGACGCGGACGAGGGGCCCGCCCTCGGCACCAGTTTCGCCAACGGGGCCCAGTTGAGCTACTCCTATACCGACGCCATGGCCTCGCCGGGCCTGGTGGCCAAGATGCCCCGGATATTGCTGGGCCGGGATCCCGCCTTCCGGGTACGGATGTCGGTGGACGGACAACTGCTGCGCTGGGGCGGCCGCTTCCTGCTGCACGCCCGGGCGAGCCGGGAAGAGCGCAATACCCGCAATATACTGCGGCTCGCCCTGCATTCGCGGGACAGGCTGCATGAGCTAATGGAAGAGTGTGAACTCGGGTTCGATCACCGGCCTTCGGGCAAGCTGCATCTCTACGGCAGCCGCCAGGATCTGGAGCAGGCCGCCGCCCGGGTCCGGCAGAAAAGAGAGTGGGGCTGCCCGCAGCGGGTGCTGGACTGGCGGCAGTGCCTGGCGCTTGAACCCGGCCTGGCTCAGCTGTCCGCCCCCATGGCCGGCGGGGTCCATTCCCCCCTCGACGAGGTGGGCGACTGCCACCGGTTCGCCCTCGCCCTGCTGGACCGGCTGCGCCAACAACCAGGGTTCGAAGCGCATTATCACTGCCGGGTCCACCGCCTGCACAAAGAAGGGAACCGCATCACCGGGCTGGACACCAGCCAGGGCAGTATCACCGCCGACGCCTACCTGCTCGCCACCGGCCCCGACAGCCTGGCGCTGGCCCGCGGCATCGGCCTGCATATTCCCATCTATCCGATCAAGGGCTACAGCATCACGGTCCCCGCCACCGAGCGGGCCCCGGCGGTGTGCATCACCGACGTGGACAACAAGGTGGTGTTCGCCCGCGTCGGCGACCGGCTTCGGGTGGCCGGCTGCGCCGATATCGTCGGTGACGATCGGACGCTGGACCAGGATCGTATCGCTCACCTGCTGCGGGTCTGCCGGCAACGCTTCCCCGAGGCCGGCGACTACGATCGCCTGCTCGACCGCTGGACCGGTTTCCGCCCGGTCACCCCCAGCAGCGCCCCCATCATCGGCCGGGCCGGGGCCGACAACCTCTACCTTAACCTGGGCCACGGCATGCTGGGCTGGACCCTGGCCATGGGCTCGGCCTCGCTGCTGGCGGCCCGGATCGGCGGCGACCCCGCCCCCATCGACGACAGCGGGCTGCGCCCGGCCGACCACGGCCTGGGCGGCTAGCTCACCGCGAATTCCGGTGCCAGCCGGCTCAGGCCCAGGCCCTGGCTCTTGCTCAGCCGGATCTGCACCGGCACCCGCTCCTTCAGCGCCTCGATATGGCTGATGATGCCGATCATCTTGCCGCTGGCGTTGAGGGCGTCGAGGGCGTCGAGGGCCACCTCCAGGGTCTCGGCGTCCAGAGTGCCGAAGCCCTCGTCGAGGAAGAGGGAGTCGATGCGGGTCTTGCTGCTGACCAGATCCGACAGCGCCAGCGCCAGCGCCAGGCTGACCAGGAAGCTCTCGCCGCCGGACAGGGTCTGGGTATCCCGGGCCGCGTCCGCCTGCCAGCCGTCGATCACCGCCAGCTCCAGCTCGCCGCCGTCCTTGCGGGCCAGCCGGTAACGGCCGTGCAGCCGCGCCAGCCGGCGGTTGGCCAGGTGCACCAGGTGCTCCAGGGTCAGCCCCTGGGCGAAGCGACGGTAGCGGGCCCCGTCGGCGGAGCCGATCAGGCTGTTGAGTTGCTCCCAGTGATGCAGCTGCCGGCGTCCCCGCTCGATCTCGTCCAGCAGGGCCTGCTGCTGCCGGCGCTGGGCGGCGTCGTGCTCCAGCCGGCCGTCGAGCCGGCCCAACTGCTGCTGCAACAGGTTGACGGCGTCCTGCTGTCGCCGCTCCCGGGCCTCCAGCTCCGCCAGCGGCGCCGGCGGCTGCGGCCCCAGTTGCTGCCAGGCCTGCTCGGCCTGGGCCAGCCGATCCGCGGCCAGCGCCCGCGCCTGTTGCAGGGCCTGCAGCCGCGCCTGCAACTGCTGGCGCTCGTCCTCCTCCAGCCGGGCGGCGATAAAGGCGGCCTCGTCGGCGAAGGGACTGGCGGCCAGGGCCTGCTGCCAGCTTGCCTGTGCGTCGCTCAGCTCCCGTTGCAACACCGCCAGTTGCTGTTGCTCCTGCTCCTGAATGGCCCCCTGGCGCTGCAGTTCGTCATTCAGGCTAGCCAGCCGTGTTTCCGCTTCCTGGGCCGCGGCCAGCGGATCTGCCGCCGTGACCGGCTCGCCATCGGGCAGCCCCAGCGCCTGCCAGCGCTGCTGCCAGCGCAGGAACAGGCTGCCCGCCTCGCTCAGGCTGACGGCCAACTGCTGGCGCTCCTCTTTCAAGCGGGTGACGGCGGCCTGCTGCTGCCGCCAGTGCTGCCATTGCTGCTCGGTCTGCTGCAACCAGTCCTGCCAGCTTGCGGGCTTGTGACCGACGCTGGCAGTCAGCCGTTGCTCCAGCTCCTTCCGCTGCTGCTCAATGGCCCGGCATTCTTCGTTCAGCTGCTGCTGTGCCCGCAGCAGGGTTTGCTGCTGCTGCTCCAGCAACTGTTGCCGGTGTTTAAGCCTGTCGGCCTGGGCAGTGGCGGCCTGTTTGGCCTGCTCCCCGTGGTTCAGGACGGTTTTGGCCGCATCCAGCTGTTCGGCCTGCTGCTCGAGCCGCGCCAGCTGTTGCCGGCGCTCGTCAAGTTGTGCTGGCCAGTGATCCGCATCCAGAGCCAGGGCCAGCAGCAGCGCGGCTTGCCGTGCGCCGTGCTCCGCCATGGCCCTGTCCAGCTGCTGCAGCCGCAGCCCGATCTGCTCCAGCACCGCCTTGCGCTCCGCCTGCAGAGCGCTCAGTCTCTGGCCCTGCTGCTCCATCTTTTCCAGCTCGGCGCTCTTTTGCTGCAGCTCGGTTGCCGTGCTGCCATCCAGGTTCCGATACGCCTCGATGGCCGGATGAGACTCGCTGCCGCACAGCGGGCAGGCTTCGCCGGGCTGCAACTGCGCCCGGTGTTGCTCCAGGGAGCGGATCAGCTTTTCCTGCTCCAGCAAGCGGGTTTTGTCCTTCACCTGCTCCTGGAGCACGCGGTACTGCTCACGGGCCTGTTCCAGTTGCTGCTCGCCCTGTCGCCATTCCGGCTCCATCCGGGCCTGCTTTTGCTGCTCCTGTTGCCGCTCGTGCTGCAGCTCCCGCAGCCGGTCGACACTTTGCTGCAGGGTCAGCCAGTCTGGCTGTTGCCCGCGCAATTGCTGAAGGCGCGCCTTCAGCTCCGCCTCGGTGAGCGCGCCCAGAATATTGGCCAGTGCCTGCTGTTGTTGCCGGTATTGTGCTTCCGCCTGTTGTTCGGCCTGCTGCGCCTGCTGCTGTTGCTGTGCCAGCACTTGCCGGTCATGCTCAAGCCGCTGTTGTTCCTCGCCCTGTTGCTGCAGCCGCAGCCGCGCCTTGTAAGCCTGCTGCTGCAGCCGGTCGAGCTGCTCCACACTGGCGCGCCAGCCCGCCAGCTGCTCGCCCAAGCGTTCACCGGCGGCGTTGGCGGCCATGGCCTCGGCCAGCCCTTGCTGTTGCCGCTCCAGTTCGGCGTCCCGGGCCTGCAAGGCCTGATGGTGCTGGTGGCTGAACGACAGTCCCTGCCAGCTGTGCCGGCGGCGCTCAGCCGTCAGGGTGGCCAGCCCGGCCTCGCGCCGCTCCAGCTGGGCCGCCAGGGTGCCGAGCCGCGCCTGGTGCTGTTGCAGCTGTTGCCATTGCGGATACAAGCGGGCGGCCGGCTCGCTCTGCCGCAGACGCTGTTGTTCGTCAGCCGCGTCGTTCAGGGCGGCCAGGGCCTGTTGCTGCTCCCGGCGGGCGGCAACCCGCTGTTGCTCGCAGTGATCCCACTGGCGGCGGCGCTGCAGCTCGGCCCGGGTTTGCCGCAACCCCTCTTGCTGCCCGGCCAGCTCGGTGCCTGTCCCGGCCCGCTCCTGCTCGATGCTCTGCCGTTCCTCCTCGCTCAGCAGCGCCACGCCCTGGGCCCTGGCCTCCTGTTGCGCCAGGGCGGCCCTGTGCTCCCGGGTCTGCTCGAACACCCGCTGGGAAATGCGGGCGTAGATGTCGGTGCCGGTCAGTTCCTCCAGCAGTTCCGCCCGCTCGTTGGCGTCCGCGTGCAAAAAGGCGGCGAAGCCACCCTGGGCCAGCAGCATGGACTTGGTGAAGCGGCCGAAGTCGAGCCCGGTCAGTTGCTCGGTGAGTTTCAACTTGTCGTTGATCTTGTCGGTCAGGATCTCGCCGCTCCGCTTCGCCAGCTCCACCCTGGGTGCCTGCAGCTTGCCGTCGCTCTTGTCCCGGGCCCGCCGCTGGCTCCAGAAGGCGCGGTAGCCTTCTCCTTTCACCTCGAATTCCACCTCCGCCAGGCAGTCGGCGGTATGGCGGGTCATCAACTCGTTGCCGCCGGCGGAGATCACCTTCATCCGCGGTGTCTGGTGATAGAGCGCCAGGCAGATGGCGTCCAGCAGGGTGGTCTTGCCGGCCCCGGTGGGCCCGGTGATGGCGAACAGGCCGCTGTCCAGGAAGGGTTCCCGGGTAAAGTCGATTTTCCATTCGCCCTTGAGGGAATTCAGGTTCTTCAGCCTGAGGGTCAGGATTTTCATGCCTCCTCCCCCAGCGCCGCCAGCACCTCGGCATGCAGCCCGTTCAGCGCGGCCAGATCCGCCTCCGCCAGCGTCTCCGCCGCCAGCCGCCGCACAAACACCTGCTCCGGCGTCAGCTCGCTCAGGGTCTCGCGCTGCCCGGCCACCAGGGCCGCGGCCTGCTCCCGCCGCCCCCGGCGCACCAGCAGCACCTCCAGCGCCAGCCCCTCGGCCAGGGCCTGCACCCGGGGCTGCAGATCGCTCAGGTAGTCGTCGCCGGTGACCGTCACCTCCAGCCAGACTGGCCGGTTTTCGCTGCCGTTAGCCGCCACATCGGCCATGGCTGCGCCCAGTTCCTGCAGGTTGCCGCCAATCCGGGCCAGCGGCTGGAACAGGGGTACCGGCAGCGGGGTCACCCGTTCCAGGCCCCCTCCGGCGAACTCCGCCAGCAGTACCTCTTTCTGCCGGCCAACTTCGTCGAAACTGAGGGGAATGGGCGAGCCGCAGTAGCGAACGTGCTCCAGTCCGGCCACCTTCTGGGGCCGGTGGATATGACCCAGGGCGATATAGTCGGCGGCGGGAAAGGCGGCAGCGGGAAACGCCTCCAGAGTGCCGATGTAGATCTCCCGCACCGAGTCGCTGCTGCTGGCCCCCACGGTGGCGAGGTGGCCGGTGGCGAGGATGGGCAGGGCCGCAGCCAGTTGCGCGCGCCGCCCTTCGGCCAGCTCGAACAGGGTCCGGTAGTGGTCGGCGATGGCCTGCTGCAGGGCCTGCTGCTTGTCCCGGCCGCTCTGGCCGGCCTGGCTTTCCAGCACCTCCCGGCTGCGGATAAAGGGCACGGCGCACAGCAGGGCGCCGGGCTCGCCGTTTCGCCGGTGCAGGGTCAGCAGTTGCCGTTCCGGCTCGGCCAGCACCCCGGCGATCACCGACACGTTCAGGCAGCCGAGCAGTTCCCGGGACTCGTTGAGCATGGCCACCGAGTCGTGATTGCCGCCCAATACCACCAGATG
This sequence comes from Zobellella denitrificans, assembly GCF_002407485.1. Taxonomy (NCBI): domain Bacteria; kingdom Pseudomonadati; phylum Pseudomonadota; class Gammaproteobacteria; order Aeromonadales; family Aeromonadaceae; genus Zobellella; species Zobellella denitrificans. Next base: position 3,776,899 of record NZ_CP012621.1, read on the forward strand.
GGCGCCGGTTCGCTGCAGCTCGACCACAAACTGGTTGTACAGCTCGCGCGCATAGCTCGGCGGCGTGCCGGTGTCGAACACGTCGCCGGCCAGGATGACCGCATCGACCCCGTGCCCTTCGACCTGCTCCACCAGCCAACTCAGGAAGGCCCGGTGTTCGTCATAACGGTTCTTGCCCAGAAAATGCTGGCCCAGGTGCCAGTCGGAGGTGTGCAGTATGCGCATGGCGGCTCTTGTGATTCTTGTGGTAACGGCTCAGCCGCTATTAAACCCGCTAAGGAGGCCGGGCGCAAATGCCCTTGGCGGGCGCAGAAAACTTGCTAGACTGGGCCTTTCTCCCGACATTCTGCCCGAAGATGCCTTTTTCCTACGATTTTCTCGCCCTGGCGGCGGCCGCCTGCTGGGCGGTGGCCAGCCTGCTCTCGGCCAATGCCGCCCGCCACCTGGGCGCCTTCGCCTTTTCCCGCTGGCGGATGTTCTGCGTCAGCCTGATGCTGTGGTCGGTGGCCCTGCTCGGCGGTGGCTGGGCCAGCCTGAGTCCCCACAGCCTGGGGATAATGGCCATTTCCGGGCTGATCGGGATCTTTATCGGCGATACCGCGCTGTTCGCCGCCATGAACCGGCTCGGTCCCCGCCGGGCCGGGGTGCTGTTCGCCACCCATGCCCTGTTTTCGGCCCTGCTCGGCTACCTGGTGTTCGGCGAGACCATCATCGGCCTGACCCTGCTCGGCTGCCTGCTGTTGGTGGGCGGGGTCATGACCGCCATCTTCTTCGGCAAGCGCGGCAACGACACCCATGCCTGGGAGCAGGATGACGGCAACCCCTGGCCCGGCATCGGCCTGGGGCTGTTGTCGGCCCTGTGCCAGTCGGTGGCCACCCTGATGGTCAAACCGGTGATGATGGGCGAGATAGATCCGGTCGCCGCCTCGGCGGTACGCATGAGCACCGCCTTTGTCGCCCACCTGGCCCTGCTCTGGTGCGGCCTGGCGGTGGCCAGGCCGCTGCGCGCCATCAACTGGCCGGTGTTCGGCATGGTGGCGCTCAATGCCTTCCTGGCGATGGGCGTGGGCATGACGCTGATCCTGCTGGCCCTGCGTTACGGCGAGGTGGGCATGGTGGCCATGCTGAGCTCGGTCAGCCCGGTGCTGGTGCTGCCCTTGCTGTGGCTGGTGATGAAACGGCGGCCGGCCAATGGCGCCTGGCTGGGCGCCCTGGCCACCGTGGTGGGAACCGGGTTAATCGTGGCCCGGCATTAGAGTTTAAGGCCTTCCTCGTCGAGGGCCTTGCGTACGCCCGGATCTTCCTTCATGTCCTGGAAGTGGCGGGCCAGGTGGGGATAGGGACCCAGCCCCTCGGGCAGCACCAGGGTCGCCCAGTATTCAAGCGGAAAGGCGCAGGCGTCCACTATGCTCTTGTGCTCGTCCATGTACCAGGTGCGGCTGGCGAGGTGGTTGTCCATCCGTTGCAGGAAGCGGGCGACCCGCTCGGGCACGGCGGCCTTGATGGCATCGTGGGCGGCGAAGCTGCGATCACTGGTGTATTTCTGCGGCGCAAAATAGGGGACGAAGGTACTGTAGACATCGGTATTGAGAAAACTGAGCCAGTAGTCGCACTGGTATTGCAGCACCGGATCCGTACCCGGTCCCAGGTGTTCGCCTTCGGGGAGCCGGGACAGGTAACGCAGTATGGCGCTGTTCTGGTACAAGTGGCCGAGATCTTCCGTGAACAGCACGGGAACCGAGGCCATATAGTTGATTTTGAGAAACTCGGGATCCCGGGTATCGGCCAGCTCCAGCTCGTAGGGCAGGCCCAGCCAGGACAAGACGATATGGGGAGCAAGCGAGCTGGCGCCCGGCTTGTAATATAACTTCATTCGATGACCTCCTCGGGCGGCACGGCGACCGCTGCCTGTCTGAATAGGGTGAACGCGTCCGGCCTTGTACCGGTGTCACCGCTCAAGGCCGGCCTTTACTAATTATCAGCAGGAAATCGGGAAATGGCGATGTCATCAATCTGTCATCGCCATCTGCAGGTCAAAAAGGTGAGATGGGCCTCAGTCTTCCACCGCCAGCAGCATTTTTTTCAGCAGGGCGGCGAATTGCCGTTGCTCCTCGGCCGACAGGGCCGAGGCCAGCTCGGCCTCGGCGGCGAGGTGGTACTTGACCGCGTCCTCCACCACCCGGAAGCCTTCGTCGGTCAGGGTGACGATCACCCCCCTGCGATCGTGATCCGCCTGGGCCCGGGTAACCAGGCCCCGGCTTTCCAGCCGATTGATGCGGTTGGTCAGGGCGCCGGAGGAGATCAGCACCATGGACTGCAACTGGTTGGGCGACAGCTGGAAATAGGGCGGGTGGCGACGCAGGGCGGCCAGCACGTCAAACTCCCCCACATTGAGGTCGTAGCGGGCCAGATCCTGCAGCACCCGGCGGGTAATAAAATATTCCAGCCGCACCACCCGACCGATCACCTCGGTACTCCCAAAGGCCAGATCGGGGCGAGCCCGCCGCCACAGGGTCACGATACGATCGATCTGATCCATGACCTGGGTGTCGTCCGGGCCGGTATTCTGCGTGTTGTTGTCGTTCATTGTTGTCGGGTGCTCCGTGATGCTCGCAGCCATTTTCATATCAAGAGAATATTGATAATAACATAAAGGATCCAGTCAGACCGCTGGCATCATGCCCCGGGACCGTACCCAAGTTGCTGTTTTTATGACCCGACACTCTTTTAGCCAGACCGTTTAATGACCGCCGCACTTGGGGTATACTCCGCGGGTTTAACGGAAACAAATAAGCCAACTGGGAGAATAAAAAGGTGAGCCTGTTAAGAAACCTGTTGCTTGCCGGTGTTGCCGCTGCCTCGCTGAGTGGCATGGCCTACGCCGCCAATGATATGTCGCCGGAAGCCATCGCCGAGCGCACCAAGCCGGTAGGCAGCGTCTATACCGCCGCCGATCTGGAAGGAATCGTGGACACCGCCGCCGGTAACAGCGGCGAGCCTGCCGCCCCGCGCAGCGGCGAGGCCGTTTATACCGCGGCCTGCGCCGCCTGCCATGCCACCGGCGCCGCCGGCGCTCCCATCAAGGGCGACGCCGACGCCTGGGGACCGCGCGTTGCCCAGGGCCGCGATACCCTGCTGAGCCACGCCCTCAACGGCTTCAACGCCATGCCGCCCCGCGGCGCCTGTGGCAATTGCTCCGACGAAGAGATCACCAACGCCGTCGACTATATGCTGGAAGCCCTCTGAGGCACCGCAGCCCATAAAAAAGCCGCAGCAATGCGGCTTTTTTATTGAAGACAGCGAGGCGTAAAAGGTGAGGAGTGGGGAGAAAAAACATCGGACACACTTCCCTCCTCACACCTCACACCTCACACCTCACACCTTACCCCTCACGCCAGCCTCACGACTTCCGGCCCAGCATGGCCCTCAAACCGGCGATACCTGCCTGGCCCTTTTGCATCCGCTCCCCTTCGCTCGGCGGCTTGCGATTGTGCTCCCAGTCCAGATCCTGCTGGGGCAGCTCAAGCAAAAAGCGACTCGGCTCGGGCCGCACCATTTCACCGAACTGGCGCCGCTCCCGGCACAGGGTGAAGGTGAGCGCCTGCTGGGCGCGGGTAATGCCCACATAGGCCAGGCGCCGCTCTTCCTCGATATTGTCCTCGTCGATGCTGCTCTGGTGCGGCAGCAGCCCCTCTTCCATGCCCACCATGAACACGAAGGGAAACTCCAGGCCCTTGGAGGCGTGCAGCGTCATCAACTGCACCTGTTCGCCGTCGTCTTCCTCCTCGCCCCGCTCCATCATGTCGCGCAGGGTCAGGCGGGTGACCACCTGGGGCAGGGTCATGGCATCGTCCAGATCCGAGCCTTCCAGCATCTGGCTGACCCACTTGAACAGGGTGGACACGTTCTGCATGCGCATCTCCGCCGCCCGCGGGCTGGGGGAACTCTCGTACAGCCACTCCTCGTAGTGGATGTCCTTGATCATGTCGCGCACCGCTTCCACCGCGTTGCCGCGCGCCGCCTCGTCGCCCCGGCGCACCAGCCAGTCGCAGAAGGCGCGCACCGCCACCAGGCCCCGGCCGCCGAGGTGCTGCTCCAGGCCCAGCTCGAAACTGGCGGCGAACAGGCTTTTTCCCCGCTGATTGGCGTAGGTGCCCAGCTTTTCCAGGGTGGTGGGCCCGATTTCCCGCCGCGGGGTGTTCACCACCCGCAGGAAGGCGTTGTCGTCGTCCGGGTTCACCAGCAGCCGCAGGTAGGCCATGATGTCCTTGATCTCGGTGCGCGAGAAAAAGGAAGTGCCGCCGCTGATCTTGTAGGGAATGCGGTTGGTCATCAGCGCCTTTTCCAGCACCCGGGACTGGTGGTTGCCCCGGTAGAGGATGGCGTAGTCGCCGAACTTGCTGCCGTTCATAAACTTGTGGCCCATGATCTCGGCCACCACCCGCTCCGCCTCGTGCTCCTCGTGCTTGGCGAACAGCACCCGTACCGGTGCCTCGTATTCCATCTCCGAGAACAGCTGCTTGTCGAACACATGGGGATTGTTGGCGATCAGGATGTTGGCGCACTGCAGGATGCGCCCCCGGGAGCGGTAATTCTGCTCCAGCTTGATCACCTTGAGGCTGGGGTAGTCCTCCTTCAGCAGCACCAGGTTCTGGGGCCGCGCCCCGCGCCAGGAATAGATGGACTGATCGTCGTCCCCCACCACGGTGAAGCGGGCCCGCTCGCCGGCGATCAGCTTGACCAGCTCGTACTGGCTGGTGTTGGTGTCCTGGTATTCGTCCACCAGGAGGTAACGGATCTTGTTCTGCCAGTAAGCGCGCACCTCGGCGTTGGTCTTGAGCAGCAGGGTCGGCATCAGGATCAGATCATCGAAGTCCAGGGCATTGTAGGCCTTCATCTGCCGCTGGTAGCGCTCATAGCACTGGGCGAACAGCACCGTTTCCGGATCCGTGGCCAGCCGGGCCGCCCGCGCCGGCAGCACCAGATCGTTCTTCCAGTTGGAGATGGTGGACAGCAGGCGGGAAATCTTGTCCTTGTCGTTATCCAGCTCCTGCTCGGTCAGCTCCTTGATCAGCGCCAGCTGATCCTGATCGTCGAACAGGGAGAAGCCGGCCTTGAGCCCCAGGGTCTTATGCTCGCGGCGGAGGATCTCCAGCCCCAGGGTATGGAAGGTGGACACCATCAGCCCCCGGGCCTCGTGCTTGCCCAGGGTCTGGGCCACCCGCTCCTTCATCTCCCGCGCCGCCTTGTTGGTGAAGGTGACGGCGGCGATATGGCGCGCCTTGTAGTCGCACTGGCGCACCAGGTAGGCTACCTTGTTGGTGATCACCCGGGTCTTGCCGCTGCCGGCGCCGGCCAGCACCAGGCAGGGCCCGGCGATATAGCGTACGGCGTCGTCCTGGGCGGGGTTGAGTTTCATCGAGGCTCCTGGGGCGTTGAACGGCCGGTCATTTTAACGGCAGACAGCCTCCGGGTGAAGGCCGCCTTGTCATGGGCCCGGCTTTGGCTCATGATCCGCTCAGTTTTTTCTTTTCCCGGCAACATCATGGCGACCGACATCAAGGCACTCAGACGCGACTTTCCCACCCTGGCCCAAATCGTCAACGGCCACCCCCTGGTGTACCTGGACAACGCCGCCACCACCCAGAAGCCGCAGCCGGTGCTGGACGCCCTCAACCACTACTACCGGGATACCAACGCCAACGTGCACCGGGCTTCCCACGCCCTGAGCGGCCAGGCCACCCGGGCCTTCGAGCAGGCGCGGGAAAAGGTGGCGCGCTTTATCCACGCCCCCTCGGCCCGGGAAATCATCTGGACCCGGGGCACCACCGAAGCCATCAACCTGGTGGCCTTCAGCCTCGGCCGGCACGTCCTCCAACCCGGGGACGAGATCCTGCTCAGCACCCTGGAACATCACGCCAATATCGTGCCCTGGCAGCAGGCGGCGGCGGCCACCGGCGCCGTGCTGAAAGTCATTCCGCTTACCGACAGCGCCGAGCTGGACCTGGACGCCGCCGGGGCCCTTATCAGCGAGCGCACCCGGCTGCTGGCCATCGGCCATGTGTCCAACGCCCTCGGCCAGGTCAACCCGGTGGCAGAGCTTATCCGCCTGGCCAAGGCCGCCGGCGCCGTTACCCTGGTAGACGGCGCCCAGGCGGTGGGCCACTTCCCGGTGGACGTGCAGGCGCTCGGCTGCGACTTCTACGCCTTTTCCGGCCACAAGATGTTCGCCCCCACCGGCATCGGCGTGCTCTATGGCCGGAGCGAATGGCTGGAGCGGATGCCGCCCTGGCAGACCGGCGGCGAGATGATCAAAACCGTGAGCTTCGAGGCCACCACCTTCAACGCACCGCCCTTCAAGTTCGAGGCGGGCACCCCCAATATCGCCGGCGCCATCGCCCTGGGGGCGGCGGTGGATTACCTGGCCGCGCAGGACAGGGCCGCCCTGATGCGCCACGAGGACGCCCTGCTGCGCCAGTTGGTGGACGGGCTAAGCGCCATGGCCGATATCCGGGTGATCGGCCGCCCCCGGGCCGGCGCCGTCTCCTTCGTGATGGACGACGTTCACCCGCAGGATCTGGCCACCCTGCTCGACATGCAGGGCATAGCGGTGCGCACCGGCCACCACTGCGCCATGCCGCTGATGCAGGCGCTGGCCCTGCCCCAGGGCACGGTGCGCGCCTCCCTCGCCTTTTACAACACCGACGACGATGTCGCCGCCCTGCTGGCCGGCATCGACAAAGCCCGGGAGCTGCTGTGATGAACCACCCCTTCGGCACCGCCATCACCGACCAGGATATCCGCGCCCTCTTTGCCGCCGCCCACGGCTGGGAGGCCCGCTACAAGCAGCTGATTTTGCTGGCCAGGCAATTGCCGCCACTGCCGCCGGAGGCGAGAACCGAGGCCAACGCCATCCACGGCTGCGAAAGCCAGGCCTGGCTGTTGGCCGGACAGGACGCGCAGGGCCGCTGGCAGCTGCACTGCGACTCGGACGCCCGCATCGTCAAGGGTCTGATGGCGGTGGTGCTGGCCGCACTCAACAATAAAACCGCCGCCGACATCGCCGCCTTCGACATGGAGGCCTACTTCGAGGAATTGCAGCTGCTCAACCACCTGAGCCCCTCTCGGGGCAACGGCCTGCGGGCCGTGGTGGAGGCGATTAAAACCAAGGCCGGAAGCTAGAAGCTGGAGTATGCCCTTTGGCCGATGGTCCACACCCCATCAAAAGCCAACAACAGCTGGTGACCAGGGGATGAGCCGCCGGAGGCGCTCTTAACTTCCAGCCTCCGGCTTCTCGCTTCCGGCTTCAGCCGCCAGCTTCGCCAGCACCCGGCCGACCATAAAGAAGCCGAAGGTGGCAGTGATATGGGTGGCGGCGCCGAAACCGGAGGCGCAGTCCATCTTCATGGTGCCGTCCGACTGCTGCTTGCTGCGGCAGATGCCGCCACTTCCGTCGGGGTAACGGGGCTGCTCGGTGGAGAAGACGCAGTCCACCCCGAACTTGCGCTTGGGGTTCTTGCTGAACTGGTAATTGCGGCGCAGCTCGCCGCGTACCTTGGCGGCCAGGGGATCCTGGATGGTCCGGCTGAGATCGGCGAGCTGGATCTGGGAAGGATCGATCTGGCCGCCGGCGCCGCCGGCGGTGATCACCGGGATCTTGTTGCGCTTGCAGAAGGCGATCAACGCCGCCTTGGCCCTGACCGAATCGATGGCGTCCAGCACATGGTCGAACCCCGCCAGCAGATGTGCTTCCAGGTTGTCCGGACCGATAAAGTCGTCCACCACCCTCACCTCGCAGTCCGGGTTGATCAGGGCGATCCGCTCGGCCATGGCGGCGGTCTTCTCGGCCCCGACCCGGTTGGAGAGGGCATGGATCTGACGGTTGGTGTTGGTGATGCAGATATCGTCCATGTCGATCAGGGTGATGCCGCCGATGCCGGAGCGCGCCAGCGCCTCCGCCGCCCAGGATCCCACCCCGCCGATGCCGATCACGCACACCCGGGCCGCGGCGAAACGGGCCAGGGCCTCCGCCCCGTACAGCCGGGCGATACCACCAAAACGCTCGTCAAAACTCATCTTCTGCTCCCCTTGGTTAAGCGGGCATTATATCAAGCCCGCTCTCCGTGAGGAGTGAAAGGTGAGGGGTGAGGAGAGCTACGCCGGTACATAATGGAGCCCTGCCCCCTCACTCCTCCCCATTGTGCAAACAAAAAGGGAGGCCGAAGCCTCCCGTTGTTACCGCTCTGTTTATTATCCGGTTCAGCCGCCGACGGCGATGTTCTTCATGTCGGTCATGTAGGCACGCAGGGTCTTGCCGATGATTTCCACCGGGTGGTTGCGAATGGCCTCGTTGACGTCGATCAGGCGACGGTTGTCGACGGAGTTGGACTCGACGCTGATGGTCTTGCCAATCACGTCGGTGCCCACCTTGGGCATGAACTTCTCGCGCAGCAGCGGCACGGCGGCGTTGGCGAACAGGTAGTTGCCGTACTCGGCGGTGTCGGAGATCACCACGTTCATCTCGTACAGACGCTTGCGCGCTACGGTGTTGGCGATCAGCGGCAGCTCGTGCAGTGACTCGTAGTAGGCGGACTCGTCGATGATGCCGGACGCGGTCATGGCTTCGAACGCCAGCTCCACGCCGGCCTTGACCATGGCCACCAGCAGGATGCCGTTGTCGAAGTATTCCTGCTCGCCGATCACCACGTCGGTGGCTGGGTACTGCTCGAAGCTGGTGCTGGCGGTTTCTTCACGCCAGGTCAGCAGGTCGTGATCGTCCTTGGCCCAGTCGGCCATCATGCCGGCGGAGAAGTGGCCTTCAATGATGTCGTCCATGTGCTTGTTGAACAGCGGACGCATCAGCTCCTTCAGCTCCTCGGCCAGGTCAAAGGCCTTGATCTTGGCGGGGTTGGACAGGCGATCCATCATGTTGGTGATGCCGCCCTGCTTCAGGGCCTCGGTGATGGTTTCCCAGCCGAACTGGATCAGCTTGCCGGCGTAACCGGCGTCGATGCCCTCGGCCACCATCTTCTCGTGGCAGACGATGGCGCCGGCCTGCAGCATGCCGCACAGGATGGTCTGCTCGCCCATCAGGTCGGATTTCACTTCGGCCACGAAGGAGGACTCGAGCACGCCGGCACGGTCGCCGCCGGTGGCGGAGGCCCAGGCCTTGGCGATGGCCAGGCCTTCACCCTTGGGATCGTTCTCCGGGTGCACGGCGATCAGGGTGGGCACGCCGAAGCCGCGCTTGTATTCTTCGCGCACTTCGGTACCGGGGCACTTGGGCGCCACCATCACAACGGTGATATCCTTGCGGATCTGCATGCCTTCTTCCACGATGTTGAAACCGTGGGAGTAGCCCAGTGCGGCACCGTCCTTCATCAGCGGCATCACGGCGTTGACGGCAGAGGTGTGCTGCTTGTCGGGAGTCAGGTTCATCACCAGATCGGCGGTGGGGATCAGCTCTTCATAGGTGCCCACCTTGAAGCCGTTTTCGGTGGCCTGCACGTAGGACTTGCGCTTTTCGGCAATGGCTTCGGCGCGCAGGGCGTAGGACACGTCCAGGCCGGAGTCGCGCATGTTCAGACCCTGGTTCAGACCCTGGGCGCCACAACCGACGATGACGACTTTCTTGCCTTTCAGGTAGTTGCAACCATCGGCGAATTCTTCGCGCTTCATGAAACGGCACTTGCCCAGTTGCTCGAGCTGCTGACGCAAGTTCAGGGTGTTGAAATAGTTAGCCATGGCCTTTTGCTCCAATTAATCCGTTTAATACTTGAATTCCTGCACCGCCCGGCGGTGACGACCCCAGCACTATAACCCAGGCTTTTCGTTGCTTGAAATGATATATTCGAAACAGAGTATTTCATTTGGCGCAATGTGATGGATATCCGCAACCTGGAGCTGTTTCTCCACCTGAGCCAGAGCCTGCACTTCGGCCGCACCGCCGACGCCATGGCGGTCAGCCCCTCCACCCTGAGCCGGGCGATACAGCGGCTGGAGCAGGAACTGGGCTGCGAGCTGCTGGACCGGGACAACCGCAGCGTCACCCTGACCCCGGCCGGACTGCGCCTGCAGCAGTTCGCCGGTAACTGGCTGGCCGACTGGCAGGCCATGCGGGAGCAACTCAAGCAGAGCGAAAGCCCCCTGCAGGGTCGGCTGCGGCTGTTCTGCTCGGTCACCGCCAGCTACTTTCTGCTGCCGGACATACTGGCGCGCTTTCGCACCCGCTATCCCCAGCTGGAGCTGCGGCTGGAAACCGGGGATCCCGCCCTGGCCATCGACAAGGTATTGAACGACGAATCGGATCTGGCCATCGGCGCCCGCCCCGACGCCCTGCCCGCCAAGCTCGACTTTATCCGGCTGCAGACGGTACCCCTGGTGTTTATCGCCCCGCGCATCCCCTGCCTGGCCAACGAACTGCTGCAGGAGGCCAACGCCGACTGGAGCCGGATCCCGGTGATATTGCCGGAGCAGGGGGTGGCCCGCAAACGCACCAACCAGTGGTTCCGCAACAAGGGCATCAGCCCCCATGTCTATGCGGAGGTAGCCGGCAACGAGGCCATTGTCGGCATGGTGGCCCTGGGCTGCGGCATCGCCCTGGTGCCCACGGCGGTGATCGAGCACAGTCCCATGGCCGACAAGATCCGCCGGCTCGACGTGACCCCGGATCTCAAGCCCTTCGAAGTGGGTGTCTGCCTGCTGAAGAAACGGCTGGAGGATCCCCTGATCCAGGCCTTTCGCCAGATTGCCCTGCAACTGGCCAATCCCTGATCCCCATTGCCCCGGTGATTGGGTTACAATAGCGTCAATACTTTAAGGAGAGCGACCATGCTGGACCCGAAAAAACTGGAAGAGATCGCCAAGCAGATCCAAAACAACCTGCCCGCCGGGCTGAAGAACATTGGCGAAGAAGCGGAAAAGCGCATCCGCACCGTGCTGCAGGCGCAGCTGGGCAAGCTGGACATGGTGACCCGGGAAGAATTCGATGTGCAGACCAAGGTGCTGCTGCGCACCCGGGAAAAGCTGAACGAGCTGGAAGCCAAGCTGGCCCAGCTCGAGCGCCAGCTGGCCGAAGGCCGGGATGAACAGCTCTGAGGCGGAGCACATCCGCCAGGCCTGCCTGCAGGTAGCCATCGAGGCTTATGAACAGGGCGGCCTGCTCGGATTGTGCCAGGAGGGCCGATTCGAGCTGGCGATGGATGCCATCCGCCACCTGACCCTGGCCCCCTTCTGTGACGAAGACCGGGAAAGCGCTTCCCGGTCTTAGTGTCAGATAAACTCGTAGGCGTCCCCGAACAACCGCTCGGCTTCCACCCCTTTCTCCTTGAAGGCCTCCCGCGCCACGCCCGCCATCTCGAAGCGGCCCGCCACATAGACGTCGTAGCCGGTCAGGCTGGGAAAGTCCTCCATGATGGCCTCGTGCACCAGGCCGGTGCGACCCTGCCAGTGCTCGTTGCCGTTCTGCACCACGGGCACATAGGTCAGTTCCCTGTGCTCGGCGGCCCAGGCCTTCATTTCGGCGTCGGCGTAGAGGTGATCCTCGAAACGCACGCCCCAGTACAGGAACACCGGCTTGTGCAGGCCATCCGCCAGCATCTTTTGCAGAATGGCACGGGTGTAGGCAAAGCCGGTGCCGCCTGCCATCAGGATCACCGGATGACGGGATTCGGCGCGCAGGTAGGCCTTGCCCGCCGGCAACTGCACCTCGATTTGCCCCTGCTCCTGCATCCGCGTCAGCACCTGCATGGCATAGCTGTTGTCGGGGGAGGCGCCGATATGCAGCTCCAGGGTGCCTTGCTCATTGGGCATGTTGGCGATGGAAAAGGGCCGCTTGTCGTCGTCCGCCATCACCACCAGCAGGTACTGACCAGACTGAAAATCCACGGTCTGTGCAGGCTTGAGCCGCACATACCAGAGGGTGTCGGCCATTTCTTCCAGGGCTTCTACACTACATGTTACTTTCTGCATGACTATCCTTTGGTCTCACTCTGTTCGGCACTCGCATCCAGGATCCCGAGTTGATCCCATAGCGCATCGACCCTTTGTTTTACTTCATCCGTCATCACTATGGGTTCACCCCACTCCCGCTCGGTTTCGCCCGGCCACTTGTTGGTGGCATCCAGGCCCATCTTGGAGCCCAGACCGGAGACCGGTGAGGCGAAATCCAGGTAGTCGATGGGGGTGTGCTCGATCAATGTGGTATCCCGCGCCGGGTCCATTCGGGTCGTAATGGCCCAGATCACGTCTTTCCAGTCTCTGGCATTGATGTCGTCGTCGCACACGATAACGAATTTGGTATACATGAATTGTCGTAAAAACGACCAAACGCCCAGCATGACACGTTTGGCATGGCCGGGGTAGCGTTTTTTCATGGTCACCACCGCCATGCGGTAGGAGCAGCCCTCCGGCGGCAGGTAGAAATCCACTATCTCGGGGAACTGCTTCTGCAGTATGGGCACGAACACCTCGTTCAGCGCCACCCCCAGCACCGCCGGCTCGTCGGGCGGCCGTCCGGTATAGGTGGAATGATAGATGGCGTCCCGCCGGCGGGTGATGCGCTCCACCGTGAACACCGGGAAGTCGTCGATCTCGTTGTAGTAGCCGGTATGGTCGCCATAGGGGCCTTCCGGCGCCGTCTCGTCCGGATAGATGTGGCCCTCGAGCACGATTTCGGCGCTGGCCGGCACCTCCAGGTCACTGCCGATGCACTTCACCACCTCGGTGCGGCTGCCCCGCAGCAGGCCGGCGAAGGCGTACTCCGACAGGGTGTCCGGCACCGGGGTCACGGCGCCGAGAATGGTGGCCGGATCGGCGCCCAGGGCCACCGCCACCGGATAGGGCTGGCACGGGTTGGCCTCCTGCCACTCGCGAAAATCCAGGGCCCCGCCCCTGTGACTGAGCCAGCGCATGATCACCTTGTTTTTACCCAGCAGTTGCTGACGGTAAATCCCCAGGTTCTGCCGCTTCTTGTAGGGGCCGCGGGTGATGGTCAGGCCCCAGGTGATGAGGGGTGCGGCATCGCCGGGCCAGCAGTGCTGGATCGGCAGCCGGGTCAGGTCGACCTCGTCCCCTTCCTGGATCACTTCCTGGCAGGGGGCGCTTTTCAGCCGCTTGACCGGCATGTTCAATACCTGCCTGAAGATGGGCAGCTTTTCCATCAGCTCCTTCAGTCCCTTGGGCGGCTCCGGCTCCTTCAGGTAGGACAGCCAGCGGCCCACGTCGCGCAGCGCGGCCACGTCCTGCTGGCCCATGCCCATCGCCACTCGCCTGGGCGTGCCGAACAGGTTGCCCAGCACCGGCATGTCGAAGCCCTTGGGGTTTTCAAACAGCAGCGCCGGCCCGCCGGCCTTGAGGGTGCGGTCGCAGATCTCGGTCATCTCCAGATAGGGATCGATTTCGTGCCGGATGCGCTTGAGTTCGCCCTGGGCTTCGAGTTGCGCGATAAAGTCTCGCAAATCCTTATATTTCATGGGTTTGTTCCGAGTGTATCGAGTGGCAGCGGGGATTATACCCGGTTAAGGATGGCTTGTATCGCCCACAAAAAACCGCGGTCGGGCCGCGGTTTTTTTTCAGGAAGACGGACGCTTACTTCTGCTGCCGTTTCATGGCTTCGAAGAACTCGTCGTTGGTCTTGGTCATGGCCAGCTTGTCGATGAGGAACTCGATGCCGTCGATCTCGCCCATGGGGTGGACGATCTTGCGCAGTATCCACATCTTCTGCAGCTCGTCCGGGGTGGTGAGCAGCTCTTCCCGGCGGGTGCCGGAACGGGTGATGTCGATGGCCGGGTAGACCCGCTTCTCGGCGATCTTGCGCGACAGGTGCAGTTCCATGTTGCCGGTGCCCTTGAACTCCTCGTAGATGACGTCGTCCATCTTGGAGCCGGTTTCCACCAGGGCGGTGGCGATGATGGTCAGGCTGCCGCCTTCCTCCACGTTACGGGCGGCGCCGAAGAAGCGCTTGGGCCGGTGCAGGGCGTTGGCGTCCACACCGCCGGTCAGCACCTTGCCGGAAGAAGGCACTACCGTGTTGTAGGCCCGGGCCAGGCGGGTGATGGAGTCGAGCAGGATCACCACGTCCTTCTTGTGCTCGACCAGGCGCTTGGCCTTTTCGATCACCATGTCGGCCACCTGTACGTGACGGGCCGCCGGCTCGTCGAAGGTGGAGGCGATGACCTCGCCCTTCACCATCCGCTGCATCTCGGTCACCTCTTCCGGACGCTCGTCGATCAGCAGCACGATCAGGGTGCATTCCGGGTGGTTGTAGGCGATGCTCTGGGCGATGTTCTGCAGCAGCATGGTCTTACCGGCCTTGGGCGGCGCCACTATCAGGCCCCGCTGGCCCTTGCCGATGGGGGAGGCCAGATCCAGTACCCGGGCGGTGATGTCTTCGGTGGAACCGTTGCCCCGCTCCATCTTCATGCGCTCGTTGGCATGCAGGGGGGTCAGGTTTTCGAACAGGATCTTGTTGCGGGAGTTTTCGGGCTTGTCGTAGTTGACTTCACTGACCTTGAGCAGGGCGAAATAGCGTTCCCCTTCCTTCGGCGGCCGGATCTTGCCGGAGATGGTGTCGCCGGTACGCAGGTTGAAGCGGCGGATCTGGCTGGGGGAAACATAGATGTCGTCGGGGCCGGCCAGGTAGGAAGAGTCGGCGCTGCGCAAAAAGCCGAAGCCGTCCTGCAGGATTTCCAGCACGCCGTCGCCGTAGATGTCCTCACCACTTTTGGCATGGGCCTTGAGGATGGCAAAGATGATGTCCTGCTTGCGCAGGCGGGCGAGGTTTTCCAGGCCCATCTCTTCCCCAAGCTTTATCAGCTCAGAGACAGGGGTATTCTTGAGTTCAGTAAGATTCATAGTGGTGAGTTTCTATCAACCAGGAATGTTAAACGGACAGAAAAGTCTGCTGGATTGATGCTTGAATTCGGAGAGCCCTAGGGCACAAATAGGCTAGCAAACGACCAATAAACTAGCACCAAAACGGGGAAGCGTCTAGCAAAAACCACAAGGGGCGCCTTGCGCACCCCTTGCATCACCGTTACAGGTTGGCGTCCAGAAACTCTTTCAATTGAGTCTTGGACAAGGCGCCTACCTTGGTCGCCGCCACTTCGCCGTTCTTGAACAGCAGCAGGGTGGGAATGCCACGAATACCGAACTTGGGCGGAGTATCTGCGTTCTGATCAATATTCAGCTTGGCCACGGTAACCTTGCCTTCGTATTCACCGGCCACCTCATCCAGGATGGGGGCGATCATCTTGCAGGGACCACACCATTCAGCCCAGAAATCTACCAGAACCGGGCCATCTGCCTTGATCACATCAGCATCGAAGCTGGCATCGGTCAGCTGAACAATTTTGTCACTCATCTCCAACTCCAGTCAGTTGTTCGACCCCGCCACAGAAAACGCCGGGGCAATTTAGTTGCCCTATTTCAAATGATCCTGTTTATTATTGCAAGCCTAACCTGATATTCTGAGCGCTATGAGCAAAACACACTTAACAGACGTCAAATTCGCCCAGTTGGGCCTGCTGCCCGAGGTGCTGGCCGGACTGGAAGCAAAGGGATTTCACCACTGCACGCCCATCCAGGCGTTGTCACTCCCTTATCTATTGGCAGGCAAGGATATCGCCGGACAAGCCCAGACCGGCACCGGAAAAACCATCGCCTTCCTCGCCGCTACCTTCAACCACCTGCTTACCACCCCCGCCCCCGCGGCGCGCCAGCAAAACCAGCCCAGGGCCATCATCATGGCGCCGACGCGCGAGCTGGCGGTGCAGATCTATAACGATGCCGACACCCTGAGCGACAGTACCGGTCTCAAGCTGGGCCTGGCCTACGGCGGCGAAGGCTATGAGAAGCAGGTCCAGGTGCTGGAAGCCGGCGTCGACATCCTGATCGGCACCACGGGCCGCATCATCGATTTCCTCAAGCAGCGGGTGATCGACCTGGGCGCCATCCAGGTGGTGGTGCTGGACGAAGCGGATCGCATGTTCGATCTCGGCTTTATCAAGGACATCCGCTACCTGTTCCGTCGCATGCCGCCGGCCCTCGAGCGCCAGAACATGCTGTTTTCCGCCACCCTGTCGCTGCGGGTGCAAGAGCTGGCCTACGAACATATGAACAGCCCCGAACACGTACAGATCGAACCCGAGCAAAAAACCGGCGTGCGTATTCAGGAAGAGCTGTTCTACCCGGCCCAGGAAGACAAGATGCTGCTGCTGCTCAGCCTGATGGAGGAGGAATGGCCCGACAAGGCCATCGTCTTCGCCAACACCAAGCACAGCTGCGAGGAAGTCTATGCCTGGCTGAAGGCCGACGGCCACCGGGTTGGCCTGCTCACCGGCGACGTGCCCCAGAAGAAGCGGCTGAAGATACTGGAAGAGTTTACCACTGGCGTGCTCGACATCCTGGTGGCCACCGATGTGGCGGCCCGCGGCCTGCACATTCCCGACGTCACCCATGTGTTCAACTACGACCTGCCCGACGACGCGGAAGACTACGTGCACCGTATCGGCCGCACCGGCCGTGCCGGCGCTAGCGGCCACTCCATCAGCTTCGCCTGCGAGGAATACGTGTTCAACCTGCCGGCGGTGGAAGCCTATATCGAGCACGAGATCCCGGTCAGCAAGTACGACAAGGACGCCCTGCTCGACGACGTAACTCCGCCCAAACGCATTCACCACCACAGGGCAGCCGCCAACCGCAACCTGCGTGATCGCCAGGGCAGCGGCGGCCAGCGCCGCCCCGGTGGCAATAACCGGCGCCGGCGCCCCCAGGGTGCCCGGAGCTGAGTTGACGTGAAAAACCCGGCTCTGTATGCCGCCATCGATCTCGGCTCCAACAGCTTTCACATGCTGGTGGTGCACGAGGTCGAAGGTGCCTGCCGCACCCTGGCCAAGGTCAAGCGCAAGGTCCGACTGGCCGCCGGCCTGCAGCCGGACGGCAGTCTCGATGCCGCCGCCATGCAGCGGGGTTGGGACTGCCTTCGGTTGTTCGCCGAACAGTTGCAGGACGTGCCCGCCGGACAGATCCGCATCGTCGGCACCGCCACCCTGCGGCTGGCCCGCAATATCGACGTCTTTATCGAACGGGCCGAGTCCATCCTCGGCCACCCCGTCAACATCATCTCCGGCGAGGAAGAAGCGGCCACCATCTACCAGGGCGTGGCCTGGACCTCTTCCGGTACCGGGCGGCGGCTGGTGATCGACATCGGCGGCGCCAGCACCGAGCTCATCATCGGGGAAAGCACCAGCCCGCAACTGCTGCACAGCCTGGACATGGGCTGTGTCACCTGGCTCCGGCGCCATTTTGCCGATGGCGAGCTGTCCGCCCACAACTTCGAGCAGGCCATCACCGCCGCCCAGCAGACCCTGGCGTCGGTGGCCGCCGCCTACCTCAAGCTGGGCTGGCAGGGCTGCATCGGTGCCTCCGGCACCGTGCAGGCCATCCAGGAAATCATGATAAGCCAAGGGGAAAACGAGCAGATCACCCTGGCCAAGCTGCGCCAGCTGCAACAACAGGTGATGGCCTGCGGCCATCTCGACCGCTTGCAACTGCCCGGGCTGCAGCCGGAGCGGGTACCCGTGTTCCCCTCGGGGCTCGCCATCCTGATCGCCCTGTTCGATACCCTGGCGATAGAATCCATGGTGCTGGCCGGCGGCGCCCTGCGCGAGGGTCTGGTGTACGGCATGCTGGGCCGGCGCCAGGAGTGCGACGCCCAGGAGCGGACCGCCGACAGCCTGATCGCCCGCTACCAGCTGGATCGCAGCCAGGGCGAGCGGGTCAGGAAGACGGCGCTGCGCGCCCTGGAGCAGGTTTCCCCGAACGCGGCGCCCCTGGCGCCCATGCTGGGCTGGGCCGCCCTGCTCTACGAGCTGGGCCTGTGCATCGAATACAAACAAGCGCCCGAGCACGCCGCCTATATCATCAGCCATATCGACCTGCCCGGCTTTACCCCGGCCCAGAAGCAACTGCTGGCCGCCCTGCTGCTCAATCAGCGGGACGAATTCAAGCCGGCGCCGCTGACCCGGCAGAGCGCCGTCGACACCGACCAGGCCATACTGCTGGCCCGGCTGCTGCGGCTGGCCATCATCCTCTGCCTGCGCCGCACCCGCGGCACCGTGCCCGAATTCCACCTGGCGGCAGAGGGCCATCGCCTGATCCTCACCCTGCCCACCGGCTGGAGCCGACAGCACCACCTGCGGGCCAGCGAGTTGCAGCAGGAGGCCAGGCGCCAGACCGAGCAGGGCTGGCCGCTTGAGATTATGGAGCGGGATTAGGGATCGTAATCAACCCCAAATCCCCGGTCCCCAGTCCCGAGCTTATTTCTCTTCCTGCAGCCAGGCGGCGACCCGCTTGGCGAAATAGGTCAGGATGCCGTCGGCCCCCGCACGCTTGAAGCACAGCAGGGACTCCATGATGGTTTCCCGCTCCTTCAGCCAGCCGTTCTGGATGGCCGCCATGTGCATGGCGTACTCGCCGCTGACCTGATAGGCGAAGGTGGGCACCCCGAACTGCTCCTTGACCCGACGCACCACGTCCAGGTAGGGCATGCCCGGCTTCACCATCACCATGTCGGCGCCTTCCTGGATGTCCAGTGCCACTTCCTGCAGCGCCTCGTCGCCGTTGGCCGGATCCATCTGGTAGGTGGCCTTGTTGCCGCCCTTGAGATTTCCCGCCGAGCCGACCGCGTCGCGGAAGGGGCCATAGTAATTGGAGGCGTACTTGGCGGAATAGGCCATGATCTGGGTATTGACGAAGCCGGCTTCTTCCAGCGCCTGGCGGATGGCGCCGATGCGGCCGTCCATCATGTCGGACGGCGCCACTATGTCGGCACCGGCTTCGGCGTGGCTCAGGGCCTGCTTGACCAGCACCTCGGTGGTCATGTCGTTAAGGACATAGCCCTGCTCGTCGATGATGCCGTCCTGGCCGTGGGTGGTGAAGGGATCCAGGGCCACGTCGGTCATTACCCCCAGTTCCGGGAAGGCTTCCTTCAGTGCCCGCACCGCTTCCTGGGCCAGGCCATCGGGGCTGTAGGCTTCTTCCGCCAGCAGGGATTTCTGGCTGGCGTTGACCACGGGGAACAGGGCGACCAGCGGAATCCCGAGCCGCACCAGTTCGGCCGCCTCCTCCAGCAGCAAATCGATGGACAGGCGCTCCACCCCCGGCATGGAGGGCACCGCCTCGCGGCGCTGGAAGCCGGGCAGCACGAACACCGGGTAGATCAGATCGTCCACGGTCAGGCGATGCTCGCGCACCAGCCGGCGGCTAAAGTCGTGCTTGCGCACGCGACGCAGGCGACGGTTGGGAAAACCGCCGAAAACTTGTTCGGTCATGACTGCTCCTCAATGCGGAAAAAGGCGCGGCTGGTCGCCGTGACGGCGGCGATCAGGGCATGGGGTTCGTCGCCCCGGCACTCGGCGATACGCCGGACGATATGGGGCAGATAGGCGGGCTCGTTGCGCCGGGAAGCCGGTCTGGGCAGCAGATCCCGCGGGATCAGGTAGGGGCTGTCGGTTTCCACCATCAGCCGTTCGGCCGGGATCTGGCGCACCAGTTGCTGCAGTTCCCGGCCCCGGCGCTCGTCGCAGATCCAGCCGGTGATGCCGATATGCAGATCCAGCGCCAGGCAATCGCGCAGCTCCACCTCGGTGCCGGTAAAGCAGTGCAGCACCGCGGCCGGCAGACGATCGCGCCAGGGGGCCAGTATCTCCATAAAACGTGGATGGGCATCCCGGCAGTGCATAAACACCGGCATATTCAGCTCGGCGGCCAGGGCCAGCTGGGCTTCGAAGGCCGCATCCTGTTGGGGGCGGGGCGAGAAGTCCCGGTTGTAGTCGAGGCCGCACTCGCCGATGGCCACCACCTGGGGCTGGGCCGCCAGCCGGCGCAGCTCGTCCAGGCTGTGCTCATCGAAGTGGCGCGCCTCGTGAGGATGCACACCGGCGGTGGCGTGGCAGAAGGCGGGGTTGGCGGCGGCATAGTCGGCCACCGCCCGGCTTTCCACCAGGCTGGTACCGGTGAGGATCAGGCCCGTCACCCCGGCCGCCCTGGCCCGCTCGACCACCAGCTCCCTGTCCTTGTCGAACTGGCTGCTGGTGAGGTTGACGCCGATGTCGATCATGAGCTGCCGTCCCGCTCTTCTTCATCGCCCTCCGGCGCTCGCACATAGAAACGGGCGAAGAAGACCCCGACCTCGAACAGCAGCCACATGGGAATGGCCAGCAGGGTCTGGGAAATAACGTCGGGCGGCGTCAGCAGCATGCCGACGATAAAGACGATGACGATCACATAGGGACGCTTGGCAGAGAGATCCTTCGGCGTGGTCACGCCGGTCCAGCACAGCAGTATGGTGGCAATGGGGATCTCGAAGGCGATACCGAAGGCGATAAAGAGCCCCAGCACGAAATCCAGGTAGCTGGCGATGTCGGTCGCTATGGTTACCCCTTCCGGCGCCATCTTGGTAAAGAAACCGAAGGCCAGGGGGAACACCACGAAATAGGCGAAGGCGGCACCGGCATAGAACAGCAGGGCACTGGAAAACACCAGGGGCGCGATCAGCCGTTTCTCGTGCTTGTACAGGCCCGGGGCGATAAAGGCCCACACCTGGTACAGCACATAGGGGATGGCGGCGAAGAAGGACACGATCAGGGTCAGCTTCAGCGGCGTCAGGAAGGGCGTCGCCACACCGGTGGCGATCATGCTGGCCCCTTCCGGCAACTGGCTGAGCAGCGGCTCCGCCAGTATGGTGTAGATATCGTTGGCAAAATAAACCAGGGCCAGGAACACCACCAGGATGGCGGCGAAGGCACGGAGTAGACGACTCCTCAGCTCCACCAGATGGCTGATCAGCGGCTGCTGCGTTTGACTCATTTAGGATTTGTCCTGCGGCTCTTTCGGGGTGGGGGCATCATCGGTGACGGCTGGCGAACCGGACTTTTTCTCGTAGGGTCGGTTGACCGAAGCCGCCGCCTCTTTCAACTCGTCGATGGATTGCTTGAGCTCGGGGCTCAGATCCTGCATGCCGAGCTGCTCGGCCTTTTTCAGATCCCGATGCAGCTCTTCCATTTTCAGCTCCTGGGCCAGTTCGGTCTTGACCGCGTTGGCGGTATCGCGCACCGTTTTAAACAGCCGGGATACGGTCCTGATGGCCACGGGCAGCCGCTCCGGCCCCAGCACCAGCAGCCCGATCACGGAGATGACGATCAGCTCCCAGAAACCGATATCGAACATGATTACACCCGATCTTTGTCTTTGGTTTTATCCTGCTCTTGCTGGTTCGGCAGCTCGCCCTGCTCTTTCTTGTCGGCCAGTTTCTGCTGCTCGAAGTCGGCGTCTTTCTTGCCTTGCTCATCGTCATTCATGGCCTTCTTGAAGCCCTTGACCGCCGATCCCAGATCGGAGCCCAGGCCGCGCAGCTTCTTGGTACCGAACAGCAGTACCACGATCAACACCACGATAAGCAATTGCCAAATACTGATTCCACCCATAACACACTTTTCCTATGTAGACAGAGAACGATAAAAAACCATTATATCCGGGCTTGATGACAGAGTGTTGATACCAGATCAAACTACCGGGCCGTGCGCCGCCATCCCAGCCACCATACAACCAAAGTGAACACCATACCAGACATGGCCCACTGGGTTTTGTCCATGCCCAGCAGCAGGGTGCTGGCCAGCAGGGTGGAGGCCCCCACCGCCAGCAGAAAGCGGCCCTGGCCCTGGCCCTTGTTGTGGCGGGTAAACTGGTCGTAAAGCCCCTGCATCTGCCGCTGCTGCAGCTTGGCCTGGCGCAGCGAGTCGTATACCAGCTCCGGCAGATCCGGCAGTTTCTCCGCCCAGAACGGCGCCTTTTCCTTCACCGCGTTGATCACCGCCTTGTAGCCCACCTGCTGTTGCATCCAGTCTTCCAGAAACGGCTTGGCGGTCTTCCACAGATCCAGCTGCGGATAGAGCTGACGACCGACTCCTTCCACGTAGAGCAGGGTTTTCTGCAGCAGCACCAGTTGCGGCTGCACCGCCATGTTGAAGCGACGGGCGGTATTAAACAGGTTGAGCAGCACATGGCCGAAGGAGATCTCGGACAGGGGCTTTTCGAAGATGGGCTCCAGCACGGTACGGATGGCCGACTCGAACTCCTCCACCTTGGTGTCTGCCGGCACCCAACCCGACTCCACGTGCAGCTCGGCCACCTTGCGGTAGTCCCGGTTGAAGAAGGCCAGGAAGTTCTCCGCCAGGTAGCGCTTGTCGTCCCGGTTGAGGGTGCCCACTATGCCGCAGTCGATGCCGATCCACTGGGGGTCTTCCGGGTGCTCGTAAGACACGAAGATATTGCCCGGGTGCATGTCGGCGTGGAAGAAGCTGTCGCGGAACACCTGGGTGAAGAACACCTCCACCCCCCGTTCGGCCAGCAGTTTCATGTTGGTGCCGTTGGCTTCCAACGCCTCGATATCGGACACGGGAATGCCGTAGATGCGTTCCATCACCAGCACGTTTTCATGGCAATAGCTGGGGTAGATCTCCGGCACATAGAGGGTCCGGGAGCCCTCGAAGTTGCGGCGCAGCTGGATGGCATTGGCCGCTTCCCGCAACAGGTTCAGCTCATCGAGCAAGGTCTTGCGGTACTCCTCCACCACCTCGACCGGCCGCAGCCGGCTGCTGCGTTCGGGCACCAGGCGGGCGATCAGGGTTGCCATGGAGTACATCAGGCTGACGTCCGCCTCGATAACCTTCTCGATGCCGGGCCGGATCACCTTGATCACAATTTCCTGCCCCGTCTTCAGCCGGGCGGTATGCACCTGGGCGATGGAGGCGGAGGCCAGGGGCCGTTCATCGAAGTCGTCGAACAGCGCTTCGATGGGATGCTGCAGGCTGCGCTCTATCTGCTTGCGGGCCAGGGCACCATCGAAGGGCGGCACCCTGTCCTGCAGCAGGGCGAGCTCTTCCGCGATGTCCAGCGGCAGCAGATCCCGGCGGGTGGAGAGCATCTGCCCGAACTTGATGAATACCGGGCCCAGGCTTTCCAGAGCCAGGCGGATGCGTTTGCCACGGGACAAATCCGGGTGTCGGTTTTTCAGCCAGAACAGGCTGCGGCGGGCAAGCCGTGCCGGCCACACCTGCAACCGGGCTGGGATCAGCTCGTCCAGGCCGTAGTCGAACAGGGTCTTGCCAATCTGATAGAGGCGAAGCAATTCCCGCACTTTTCTCATGAGTGAACCACCTTGTCCGCCAGGGTCGCCAGCCGTGCCTGCAGACGGATCAGACGCTTGTTCAGTTCCGCCACCTCATCATTGAAGTCGGCCAGTTCCAGGGAGCCTACCGCCAGCCGGGCTTCCTCGCGCACATAGTCGCCCAGGTGGGCCCTGGCCCCCATCAGGCGCCGCTCGACGCCGGTGCCCAGCTCCCGGCCGTGCCGGCACAGCAGGTGCGCCAGAATGTCTCCGGTATAGGGTACCAAGAGGGACTCCACATCGATGGTCGGATCCTTGAGCAGGGCCGCCAGATCCTGCCAGGGCTGGGGATCGCCCTCCAGATCGATGCGCCCATCGCGGATATATTGCATCAGCAGGCCCTTGTCTTTCAGCAGGCCAAGGGCATTGAGAGACAGGCTCAGGTGGCTGTCCGGCCGACCTTCGTAGCGTCCGAGGATCTCCAGACGCTCGCCGGAAAACAGCAGAAAACCGCTGGCAATCTCGTTCACCGTCAGTTGCAGCACCTTGCCCTGCAGCGGCTGCATCTTCCGCCGCCGCTCGGCATCCTGCAGGATAAAACGGTTAGCTATTCTTTCCAGAGCGCCATTCAACAGGGGGAGCAGCAGATCCTTCATCAGAACTTGAACCCGCGGTGCAGCGCCACTATGCCGTCGGTCAGGTTGAAATACTCCACCTGTTCGAGGCCGGCCTGCTCCATCATGGCTTTCAGGGTTTCCTGATCCGGATGCATGCGGATGGACTCGGCCAGATACTGGTAACTGTCACTGTCTTTCGCCACCAGGGCGCCCATCTTCGGCAGAATGTTAAAGGAATAGAAGTCGTACAGCTTGTTCATGACTTCGTGCTGGGGCTTGGAAAACTCCAGCACCAACAGGCGTCCGCCGGGCTTGAGCACCCGTTGCATGGAGGCCAGCGCCTTGTCCTTGTCGGTAACGTTACGCAGGCCGAAGGCGATGGTAATCAGGTCGAAATGGTTGTCGGGGAAGGGCAGTTGTTCGGCATTGGCCTGTACATAGGCGATATTGCTGCCCAGCCCCATATTGCGCAGCTTGTCCCGGCCTACCTTGAGCATGGAGTCGTTGATGTCGGCCAGCACTACCTGACCGGTTTCCCCCACGATGCGGGAGAACTTGGCGGTCAAATCACCGGTGCCTCCGGCCAGATCCAGCACCTTCTGTCCCTTGCGCACTCCGGAGCAGTCGATAGCAAAGCGCTTCCACAGACGATGGATGCCGAACGACATCAGATCGTTCATCAGATCATACTTGGCGGCCACAGAGTGGAACACGCTGGCGACCATCTGCTCCTTTTCAGTGGCATCCACGGTTTTATAGCCAAAATGGGTCGTCGACTTGTGCTGTTCTGACATTCTGAAGACACCTGTAACAATCAAAGGGGGTAGTGTACTGCAAATGCGCAGACCGGACTAACGGGAAGCGATCAGGCTGCCGGTCAACTGCATGCCCAAATAGGTAAAGATGATACAGCAAACCACATTGAGAGACACATTCAATACCGCCTTGAGCCAGTGGCCCTGCTCCAGCAGCAGTACCGTATCGAGGGAAAAGGAAGAGAAGGTCGTCAGGGCGCCGAGCATTCCCACCACAAAGAAGGGTCGCCAGGAGTGGGCCCCGACCACCCCCTGCTGGATCAGCACGAACACCACCCCGATCAACAGCGAGCCGGCCAGGTTCACCGAGAGGATACCGAAGGGGAAGCCCTTGCCGAACAGGCGCCCCATCAGCTCGGTCACACTGAAACGCAAAATGGCCCCGATGGCCCCCCCCATCCCGATAAAGAGCAGCGTTTTCATCCCGGATCACCCGCCAAGCAAAGAGGGTCTCATTGTAAATAACTGATCCTGATAGTGCTACATCGAGCGGGCACCACACGCCGACACACCGTGAACATCCTTGGGGCTCCGCCGTGCCCTACCTGGCGCGGAGGCTCTGCTTGGCTGTCCCCGTTCGCTGCCATTCGGTACAGCATATTACTCACATGGTGGTGCCAAGGGTGGGAATACGGGCAAACACAAGGAATGACAGATATGAAAAAACCCCGACACTTTCGTATCGGGGTTTTCCAATTGGGTGCCTGGCAGTGACCTACTTTCACATGGCAGCTGCCACACTATCATCGGCGCGGGTGCGTTTCACTTCTGAGTTCGGCATGGGGTCAGGTGGGACCACAACGCTATCGCCGCCAGGCATAAACTTTCAATCCGGAAAAGCTGTCTTCGATGAATTCGTTCTCGAAACCGCAAGGTCTCACACTTCTTGGGTGTTGTATGGTTAAGCCGCACGGGTCATTAGTACAGGTTAGCTGCACGTATCGCTACGCTTCCACACCCTGCCTATCTACGTCCTAGTCTCGGACGGCCCTTTAGAGAGCTCGAAGCTCTAGGGATGACTCATCTCGGGGCTCGCTTCCCGCTTAGATGCTTTCAGCGGTTATCGATTCCGAACTTAGCTACCGGGCAGTGCCATTGGCATGACAACCCGAACACCAGCGGTTCGTTCACTCCGGTCCTCTCGTACTAGGAGCAACCCCCCTCAATCATCCAACGCCCACGGCAGATAGGGACCGAACTGTCTCACGACGTTCTGAACCCAGCTCGCGTACCACTTTAAATGGCGAACAGCCATACCCTTGGGACCGACTTCAGCCCCAGGATGTGATGAGCCGACATCGAGGTGCCAAACACCGCCGTCGATATGAACTCTTGGGCGGTATCAGCCTGTTATCCCCGGAGTACCTTTTATCCGTTGAGCGATGGCCCTTCCATTCAGAACCACCGGATCACTATGACCTGCTTTCGCACCTGCTCGACCTGTCCGTCTCGCAGTTAAGCTGGCTTATGCCATTGCACTAACCGTACGATGTCCGACCGTACTTAGCCAACCTTCGTGCTCCTCCGTTACGCTTTGGGAGGAGACCGCCCCAGTCAAACTACCCACCAGGCACTGTCCGCAACCCCGATTAGGGGCCAACGTTAGAACATCAAACATACAAGGGTGGTATTTCAAGGTCGGCTCCACGGCAACTGGCGTCACCGCTTCTCAGCCTCCCACCTATCCTACACATGTAGGGTCAATGTTCAGTGCCAAGCTATAGTAAAGGTTCACGGGGTCTTTCCGTCTAGCCGCGGGTACACCGCATCTTCACGGCGATTTCAATTTCACTGAGTCTCGGGTGGAGACAGCGTGGCCATGGTTACACCATTCGTGCAGGTCGGAACTTACCCGACAAGGAATTTCGCTACCTTAGGACCGTTATAGTTACGGCCGCCGTTTACCGGGGCTTCGATCAAGAGCTTCACCTTGCGGCTAACCCCATCAATTAACCTTCCGGCACCGGGCAGGTGTCACACCGTATACGTCCTCTTACGAGTTTGCACAGTGCTGTGTTTTTGATAAACAGTCCCAGCCACCTGGTCACTGCGACTGGCTCAGGCTCCATCCGCAAGGGACTTCACCCGCTCCAGCGTACCTTCTCCCGAAGTTACGGTACTATTTTGCCTAGTTCCTTCACCCGAGTTCTCTCAAGCGCCTTGGTATTCTCTACCCGACCACCTGTGTCGGTTTGGGGTACGGTTCACACACATCTGAAGCTTAGAGGCTTT
This sequence comes from Zobellella denitrificans, assembly GCF_002407485.1. NCBI lineage: Bacteria > Pseudomonadati > Pseudomonadota > Gammaproteobacteria > Aeromonadales > Aeromonadaceae > Zobellella > Zobellella denitrificans. The sequence continues at coordinate 3,803,730 of NZ_CP012621.1, forward strand.
TCCTGGAAGCCGGGCATCAATGACTTCGTCACCGTGGTGACTTCGTCTCGGGTCTCAGTGTTGTGCGTCCGGATTTGCCTAAACGCACCACCTACATCCTTTCACCAGGACTACCAACGCCTGGCCCATCTAGCCTTCTCCGTCCCCCCATCGCAATGTGTGTCAGTACGGGAATATTAACCCGTTTCCCATCGACTACGGCTTTCGCCCTCGCCTTAGGGGCCGACTCACCCTGCCCCGATTAACGTTGGACAGGAACCCTTGGTCTTCCGGCGAGGAGGTTTTTCACCCCCTTTATCGTTACTCATGTCAGCATTCGCACTTCTGATATCTCCAGCATGCCTCACGACACACCTTCGCAGACTTACAGAACGCTCCCCTACCACTCAGAATAAATTCTGAATCCGCGGCTTCGGTGCCTGGTTTAGCCCCGTTACATCTTCCGCGCAGGCCGACTCGACCAGTGAGCTATTACGCTTTCTTTAAATGATGGCTGCTTCTAAGCCAACATCCTGGCTGTCTGAGCCTTCCCACCTCGTTTCCCACTTAACCAGAACTTGGGGACCTTAGCCGGCGGTCTGGGTTGTTTCCCTCTTCACGACGGACGTTAGCACCCGCCGTGTGTCTCCCGGATAGTACTTACTGGTATTCGGAGTTTGCATGGGGTTGGTAAGTCGGGATGACCCCCTAGCCCAAACAGTGCTCTACCCCCAGTAGTATTCGTCCGAGGCGCTACCTAAATAGCTTTCGGGGAGAACCAGCTATCTCCCGGTTTGATTGGCCTTTCACCCCCAGCCACAGGTCATCCCCTAACTTTGCAACGTTAGTGGGTTCGGTCCTCCAGTTGATGTTACTCAACCTTCAACCTGCCCATGGCTAGATCACCGGGTTTCGGGTCTACTCCTAGCAACTCATCGCCCAGTTAAGACTCGGTTTCCCTACGGCTCCCCTATACGGTTAACCTTGCTACTAAAAGTAAGTCGCTGACCCATTATACAAAAGGTACGCAGTCACCCCACAAGGAGGCTTCCACTGCTTGTACGTACACGGTTTCAGGTTCTATTTCACTCCCCTCACAGGGGTTCTTTTCGCCTTTCCCTCACGGTACTGGTTCACTATCGGTCAGTCAGGAGTATTTAGCCTTGGAGGATGGTCCCCCCATGTTCAGACAGGATAACACGTGTCCCGTCCTACTCGATTTCACAACAAGGGCGGTTTGGTGTACGGGGCTATCACCCACTATGGCCGGCCTTTCCAGGGCCGTTCCACTA
>NZ_CP012621.1:3810000-4062500 GCF_002407485.1 Zobellella denitrificans
GCGGAAACGAGTCCCGCACGCCAGGCCCCTTGAACACCGGAAACTGCTGCTGAACCCAGCGCAGCAGGCTGACCACGGGCGCATTCATCAGCCAGCGGGCCGCCGGGTACTGCCACAGCACCCGGTCCATGCCGTCATTGGGTTCGTAGGCGATATCGCCCAGGCCGTCCTGATTCAGATCCCAGCCCTGGTAATCCCCCCAGTAATTGCCGCGGCCATCCTGGGACCACTCCTGGGGCCGGTTGGAGACATAACGAACCTGGGTACGGTTGCCGACCAGGGCATTGCCGAAGATCCGGTTCTGCTCCGAGCCCGCCGTCATGTGGATGCCCAGATCGCTGTGGCCCAGCCAGTTGCCGCTGATCTCGTTGCCCACCGCATGGTAGGCGAACATCGCCTTGCCCTCGGCGCCCCGCGGGTTGAGCAGATGGCTGTTGGCCCTGACGCCCTCCACCCTGTTGTGGCTGATGGTGGAGTAGGTGATGTAATTCATCAGGATGCCGTAGTTCTCATCCTGCTCGGAAAGGTTGTCGACCACGGTGAGGAAGCGGGACTGCATCAGGGCATAGCCGGTGCGAGTCGCGCGGGTGACGTTGGCCACCACCTCATTGTGATTGGAATACATATAGTGAATGCCATAACGCAGCTCGCTCAGGTGGTTGCCGGCCAGCCGGTTATGGTTGCTGTAATCGATATAGATGCCGTCGCGGGTATGGCGGATCCGGTTGCCCACGATTTCACTGTCGCTGACATTGAACAGATGGATACCATTGCCCCTGTCCTGGGAGCGCAGCCGATGGTCTCCCTCGATGTCGTTAGCGTACAGCTGGATGCGGCTGACCCTGTCGGCCCAGATGCCGAAACCCGGGCCGCGCAGGCGCAGATGGGCAACTTCGGTACCGTCGGCGTTGTCGCTGATAAAAACCCCCGCGTCCAGCGTGCCCAAATCCTTACCCCAGTTGCGGATTTCAAGATGGGAAACCTGGATGCCGGGGGCATCCAGATAGAGGCCATGGCCTTGGCCACCGGCGTCGATCACCGCCCCTGGCTCGCCCAGCAGGGTCAGGGGCTGCCCGATGCGCAACGCCGGATAGATGCCGGGAGCCAAGCGCACGGTTTCCCCCGCCGGCACCTCCGCCAGCCCGGCCACGGAGGCCGGCGTCAGCCGGACCTCCGCCGCCAGCGGCCAGGCGAACAACAGCAAGAAAAGCCATAGCCTGTTCATGCCACTCCTTATGCCGGTTCGACGAACATGCGGCCCACCATCTCCATGTGCAGGGCGTGGCAGAACCAGTTGCAGTAATACCAGTGCACCCCGGGCTTGTCGGCAACGAAGGTGATGGAAGAGGTCTGCTGGGGACTGATCTCCATGCTGACGCCATGGTTGACCATGCAGAAGCCGTGGGTCACGTCCTCGATCATGTCCAGGTTGGTCACCACCACGGTCACCTCGTCGCCCTGCTTGACGGTGAACTCCTGGATGCCGAAGGTGGGCGCCACCGAGGTCATGTAGACCCGTACCTTGTTGCCATCGCGGATCACCTTGTTGTCCCGCTCCAGGGTCACGCCATCCCGGGCCGCCATGGCCACGGTCTCGGCGAAGAAGGGGTCCTGGCGGTCCCAGATCTTCTTGGGGTTGAGCATGTTGCGCTTGATCAGGATGCAGTCGTGGGGTTCGGCGAAGGTGGGGCCGTCGTGCACCAGCTTCATTTCCTCGCCGGAAATGTCGATCAACTGATCGTTTTCCGCGTGCAAGGGCCCCACCGGCAGGAAGCGATCCTTGGAGAACTTGCACAGCACGATCAGCCACTTGCCGTCCGCATCCCGGGCCTCGGTGTGGGAAGCGTGGTTATGACCGGGCTGGTACTGCACGTCCAGCTTCTGGCGGATATAGTTGACGTCTTCGCCGTTGTAGGCACGCACCGCGTCGGCCAGGTTCCATTTCACCACCTGGCTGTCGATAAAGAGGGTGGTGTAGCCGTTGCCGCGGCCATCGAAGGTGGTGTGCAGCGGCCCCAGGCCCAATTCGGGCTCGGCGGCGATCACCGCCCGGGGATCCTCGAACTTGTCGTCGAACAGCTCGTCCAGCTTGGCAATCTCGATCATGGACACCGTCGGCGACAGCTTGCCGTTGGCGATGAAGTACTTGCCGTCGGGCGAGGTATTGAGGCCGTGGGGGTTCTTCGGCACCGGAATGTACCGGGTCAGGGGAGAACCCTTGCGGCCGTCCAGCACCGGCACCTTGGCGTCACCCAGGGTGGTGAAGTTGCCCGCCTGGATCGCCGCCTCGATGCGCGGAATGTTGAACACCGTCACCCAGTCCCGTTCGTTGCGCATCATGCCGCCCAGATCGGTGGCACCTTCCGAGTTGTAGCAGGTGGAAGCGGCATACTTGCCGGTGTAGCAGGCATCGCAGTTGTCCAGGTTGCCGTCCACGATGACCTGGAAGGCCACTTCCATGGTTTCGGCGTCCACCGCGTTGAACATGGTGAACTTCTCGGCAGCATCCAGGTTTTTCAGGTTACTGCCGTCATTGGGATGGGGGATGATGAACTCGGCGTTGCAGAACACGTACTTGGTATGGGGCACCTTCTGCAGCCGCAGCCCGTGGATAGCCTGCACATTGGGGATGGTGACCATCTTGTCGCACTTCATGATATCCAGCCGGATACGCGCCACCCGGCTGTTGGCCTTGTCGTTGATAAACAGGTACTTGCCGTCGTAGTGGCCGTCGGTCATGGAGATATGGGGATGGTGGCAGTCGCCGTTGAGGTACTTGCTGCTCTCCCCCAGAACCCGCTTGCTCTCATCGGTCAGGCCCCAGCCGGTGGCCGAGTCCACGTTGAACACCGGGATGCGCATCAGCTCGCGCATGGAGGGCACACCCAGCACCCGCACTTCGCCCTGATGGCCGCCACTCCAGAAACCGTAGTATTCATCCAGCTCGCCGGGGGCCACGTGGCCATTCTGCGCCGCCGCCGCGGCCAGCGCCGGGGATGAAGCCAGACTCAGGCCACCACCCGCCGCCGCCGTGGCCAGCAGGGCGGAGGATCCCCCCAAAAACAGCCGTCGGCTCAGTTTGACGTGTTCGCTCAACTCTTCATGCTTGCTCATTAGACTCTCCTTGTAGTCCGGGGGTATCCACATTGGTCACTTTGATCCTGGCCGCGTCCCGTTCCAGCTCGCGCTGGCGGCGTTTCTTGGCCTTCATCACCAGAGGCGGACATTTACGGTGGTTGTAGTAGGTGATCTGGCAATCCAGACAGTGGTGGCATTCGTTGGCGTTGATGCGCCCGTCGGGATGAATGGCCTGCACCTCGCATTCCTTGGCGCAAAGCTGACAGGGCGTGCCGCATTCCTGCCGGCGCTTGAGCCAGTCGAACAACCGGAGCCGGGCCGGTACGGCGAGTGCGGCGCCCAGGGGGCAGATGTAACGGCAGTAGGCCTTGCGTACGAACAGCGACAGCACCACCCAGCCGAGGGCATAGGCTACATAGCCCCATTCGCGCATAAAGCGCAGCGTCACCGCCGTCTTGAACGGTTCCACTTCCGCCGCCTGCTCCGCAAGAGCCAGGGACTGCAACGACAGTCCGAACAGCCCCAACAAAATCAGATACTTGAGTGCCCACATCCGCTCGTGCAGGGCAAAAGGCACCGTGAACTGTGTTATTTTCAGCTTGCGCGCCGCTTCGTTGACCAGCTCCTGCAGGGCGCCGAAGGGACAGAGCCAGCCGCAGAAGATGCCCCGCCCCCACAGCAGCAGGGTCAGGGCGACGAAGCTCCACAGGATGAACATCATGGGATCGAGCAGGAAGGATGACCACTGGAAGCCGGTAAAGAGGGCGTGCAGAAAGGTGAACACATTGACGATCGACAGCTGGGCCAGGCTGTACCAGCCGATAAAGAAGAGCGTGTAGCAGAGATAGCCGATACGCAGCCGGTGCAGCAGGGTCGGATGCTGTACCAGCCAGTCCTGCAGGAACAGGATGATCACCAGCACCACCAGGCCCACGCCCAGCACGGCAATCTGCACCGCCTTGTGCTGCCAGACGCTCACCCACAGCGGGGCCTCGTCTTCTTCCCAGCCCACTTGCGCGCTTTCCATCAGGCTCGGCAGGTTCAGGTAGGCATCGGGCAATTGGTAATCGGCATAGAAGCTGGCAAATTCGCTGTCCAACGCCCCTACCTGGCGGCGCACCATCAGCTCGAATTGCCAGGGCCGGGTCAGGTCCAGGCTGTCTTCCCGGGCGATGAAAATGGCCAGCTCGCCAAATTCGGGCGTATCTTCGGCCAGCAGATCCGAGGGTGCCAGGCGCTGGTAGTCCATGTCGCGGAAAGCGATCTCCTCTGCATCCTGCCACAGCCGGATACGATCGAAGATGCCACCGCGCACGAAGCCGTTGCCGCGGAAGCTGTAGTCGCCGTTGGCCACCACCAGCACCGGCTGATCGCCAGGCGCCAGGCTCGCCATCAGGCGATCATACTGTTGCTGGCCCAGCAGGTTGATGCCGGCGTCCGCCATGCCCAGGGGCGCGAAATAAAGCTCCATGAACGCCTGCTCCGGATCGGCCGGCGGTGTACGCGAAGCCGCACGGGTACCGGCAAAGGCCTGTTCCACTTCCCCCTGAGTCAGGCGCAGCGAGCGGATTAACTGGCGTTCGTTCAGCGAGGTCCAGCCGCGCGGCTGCCACTGGTTGTTCAGGGTTGCTGCGGCGTCCGCCGATTCGGAGGTGGACGGTCCCTCGCCTTCGGCCAGGGCCGCCTGGGCCCCGCGCAGCGCCCGCATGATGGTCTGGTTGATCACCATGACGGTCACGGTGGCCCCGGTGACGCCATCCACCGAATGAATGTCGTCGCGCCGGGACAGACCGACCTGTACCCGCTCACGGGCATCGATGCCCCGGTACTGGTCGACGAATTCGGTCAGCTTGATCTCGGGAATGCCGATCAGCAGTATCGGCTCATGGTGCTCGACCACCAGGCTGTGCTCAAGCCGACCACGTCCGTCCATCGCCAGCAGCAGCTCCACCGGCTTGCCGGAATAGGCGGGGATATCGGCGAACTGACGGGAAAGAAAGGCGTATCGGGGCACCTTGTCGCCGGGGATAATGCGCCAACCGCTCAGGGGCGCATCGATGGGCTCAATGGCCGCCTGAGGATACCAGTCGGCCAGCAGCCCGGGCACATCGGCTCGGGGATCGGCATTGGCGGTGCCGTTCAACACCACCAACAGCAGCAGGGAAGCAAGCAGCAGTACCCGCGACATAGAGGAAAGCCATAATTGTCATTTCAGTTGCACAATATAATGTTAAAAAATGGCAACGATCGGATTGATCCAGATCAGTGGGAGGGAGAGAAGCCGGAAATAAACAACAAGGCGGGGAAATGCGGGACCAGGAAAAGAAAAAGCCGGGCTGGGCCCGGCTTTTGGTTTTTATTCTTCAGAAGCAACTGCTTCAGTGGCCTCGACGTCGCGACCTACCAGCTCGATATAAGCCATAGGGGCGTTGTCGCCGGCGCGGAAACCGCACTTCAGGATGCGGGTGTAACCACCCGGGCGCTCCTGGTAGCGGGGTCCCAGTTCGTTGAACAGTTTGCCAACCACTTCGCTGTCGCGAGTACGGGCAAATGCCAGGCGACGGTTAGCAACGCTGTCGCTCTTGGCCAGTGTGATCAGAGGTTCAACCACACGACGCAGCTCTTTAGCCTTGGGCAGAGTCGTCTTGATAACTTCATGACGAACCAAGGAGCTGGCCATGTTACGGAACATGGCCTGACGATGGCTGCTGTTCCGGTTCAGTTGACGACCACTCTTACGATGGCGCATGACCTAATCCTTCCTAACTAAATCTGTAAAACCCGTGATCCGGTTTATTCATCAGCGATGCTGGCAGGCGGCCAGTTCTCCAGGCGCATGCCCAGAGACAAACCACGAGACGCCAACACGTCTTTAATCTCGGTAAGAGATTTTTTACCCAGGTTGGGAGTCTTCAGCAGCTCCACCTCGGTACGCTGTACCAGATCACCAATGTAATGGATCGCTTCTGCCTTCAGACAGTTCGCAGAGCGAACGGTCAGTTCCAGATCGTCGACAGGACGCAGCAGGATAGGATCGAACTCAGGCTTGTCTTCTTTCTCTTCCGGTTCGCTCACGTCACGCAGATCCACGAAGGCTTCCAGCTGTTCGGCCATGATGGTGGCCGCACGACGGATGGCTTCTTCCGGATCCAGAGTGCCGTTGGTTTCCATGTCGATAACCAGCTTGTCCAAATCGGTACGCTGTTCGACACGGGCCGCCTCAACATTGTAGGCGATACGAACCACGGGGCTGTAGGCCGCATCCAGCAGCAGGCGTCCGATGGGACGCTCGTCGTCTTCGGTGTGGGCGCGGGCGGCGGCGGGAATATAGCCGCGGCCACGCTGCACCTTAAGACGCATGCTGATTTCGGCCTCGTCCCCTGTCAGATGACAGATGACGTGGTCTGGGTTAACGATCTCGACGTCATCACCGTGGGTGATGTCGCCTGCAGTTACGGGACCTGCACCAGTTTTGGTCAGAGACAGGGTCACTTCGTCCTTGCCTTCCAGCTTGACAGCAACCTCTTTGAGGTTCAGCAGGATTTCCAGGATATCTTCCTGGATACCTTCCTTGCTGCTGTACTCGTGCAGCACACCGTCGAGTTCGACTTCGGTGATGGCACAACCCGGCATGGAAGAAAGCAGAATACGACGCAGCGCATTACCCAATGTATGACCAAAGCCACGCTCCAGCGGCTCGAGAGTCACTTTGGCATGAGTCGGGCTGATCTGTTCGATATCAACCAGACGCGGCTTAAGAAAATCTGTTACAGAACCCTGCATTGTGTCCTCTCTTAGAAGCTAGCTTTACTTGGAGTAAAGCTCGACGATCAGCTGTTCGTTAATCTCGGCAGACAGGTCGCTACGCTCAGGCAGACGCTTGTAAACGCCTTGCATGTTGGTAGCGTCAACTTCTACCCAGGTCGGCTTTTCACGTTGACCGGACACTTCCAGAGCGGCTTTGATCCGGGCTTGTTTCTTAGCCTTCTCACGAACGCTGACTACGTCCTCGGGAGAAACTTGGAAGGAAGGAATGTTCACAACCTTACCGTTCACCAGGATAGCCTTGTGGCTGACCAGCTGACGGGACTCGGCGCGGGTGGCACCAAAACCCATACGGTAAACAACGTTGTCCAGACGACCTTCCAGCAGCTGCAGCAGGTTCTCACCAGTGTTGCCTTTCAGGCGGGCAGCTTCTTTATAGTAGTTGCGGAATTGCTTTTCCAGTACGCCGTAGATACGACGAACTTTCTGCTTTTCACGCAGCTGTACACCGTAGTCGGACAGGCGCGGCTTGCGGGCGCCATGTTGACCGGGTGCGGTATCAATTTTACATTTTGAATCGATCGCGCGAACGCCTGACTTCAGGAAGAGGTCAGTGCCCTCACGACGGCTCAGTTTGAGCTTGGGACCCAGATATCTTGCCATGTTCTTTCTCCAACTATCCTACAAGAAGGGTTATACGCGACGCTTCTTGGGAGGACGACAACCGTTGTGCGGGATGGGAGTCACATCGGTGATGTTGGTGATGCGGAAACCTGCCGCATTCAACGCACGGATGGATGACTCACGGCCCGGACCCGGACCCTTCACCATTACTTCCAGGTTCTTAACACCGTATTCCTTGGCAATTTCACCAGCGCGCTCGGCCGCTACCTGAGCAGCGAACGGGGTGGACTTGCGGGAACCACGGAAACCTGAACCGCCGGCGGTTGCCCAAGACAGAGCATTACCCTGACGATCGGTAATAGTTACTATGGTGTTGTTGAAAGATGCATGAACGTGGGCAATGCCATCGCTCACCTGCTTTTTGATGCGCTTGCGTGCACTACGAGCCGGAGTTTTAGCCATGATCTACCTTCCCGTTATTTCTTGATCGGTTTACGAGGACCTTTACGCGTGCGGGCGTTGGTCTTGGTGCGCTGACCGCGAACGGGTAGGCTGCGACGATGACGCAGACCTCGGTAACAACCCAGGTCCATCAGACGCTTGATGTTCATGGATACTTCGCGGCGCAGGTCACCTTCTACGGTGAACTTGGCCACTTGTTCACGCAGAAGTTCGATCTGCGCTTCATCCAATTCTTTAATTTTCACATCCTCAGCGATACCGGCTGCAGCACAAATGGCTTTAGAGCGGGTACGGCCGACGCCATAAATAGCAGTCAAAGCGATGACGGCGTGTTTATGGTCAGGAATGTTAATGCCAGCGATACGGGCCACTATGCACTCCTACAAAATAACAAATAATAAGCCATTACAAAGCCCGTCTAGGATACGTAATGACTACACATACACCCAACAAAGGTGGCTGGCTACTTTAGCCAGCCTGCCTTCAACTTTCAAGTTAAACCGTAACTTTTTTAGCCTTGGCGCTGTTTGTGCTTGGGCTCAGAGCAGATCACCCGCACCACACCGTGGCGCTTGATGATCTTGCAGTTACGGCAGATTGCCTTAACGGAAGCACGGACTTTCATTGCTTAACTCCGTAAATAACCGAACCTTAACGGTTGTAGCCTTTCAGGTTCGCTTTTCTCAGGACATCGCCATACTGGTGGGACATCATGTGGGTTTGCACCTGAGCCATGAAATCCATGATGACGACCACAATAATCAACAGCGAGGTACCACCAAAGTAGAACTGGACGTTCCAGGCTGTCATCAAAAACTGTGGAACCAAACAGACAAAGGTAATGTACAGGGCACCGACCAGGGTCAGGCGAGTCATCACTTTGTCGATATAGCGCGCTGTTTGCTCACCCGGACGGATCCCCGGGATGAAAGCACCACTCTTCTTCAGGTTGTCTGCCGTTTCGCGCGGATTGAACACCAGCGCGGTGTAGAAGAAACAGAAGAAGATGATGGCAGCGGCATACAACATCACGTACAGCGGCTGGCCGGGTTGCAGCGTGAGCGACAGCTCCTGCAGCAGGTTGGCAAACCACCCCTGCCCCTGACCGAACCAAGAGGCTACGGTACCCGGAAACAGGATGATGCTGGATGCAAAAATTGCCGGAATAACCCCCGCCATGTTCACTTTCAAGGGCAGGTGTGTACTCTGTGCCGCAAATACCTGGCGACCCTGTTGACGCTTGGCGTAGTTCACCACGATGCGGCGCTGGCCACGCTCAACAAAGACCACGAAATAGGTTACCGCAAACACAATCACGGCCAGCAGCAACAGCAACAGAATGTGCAATTCCCCCTGACGCGCCTGCTCTGCCGTGGCACCAATGGCCGATGGCAGACCGGCAACAATACCCACGAAGATAATCAACGAGATACCATTGCCAATGCCTCGCTCGGTAATCTGCTCACCCAACCACATCAGGAACATGGTACCGGTGACCAGGCTCACCACCGCCGTGAAATAGAAACCGAAACCCGGGTTTACCACGAGTCCCGGCATCATGTTCGGCAGACCGGTGGCGATACCGATGGCCTGGATGGTGCCCAGAACAAGGGTGCCATACCGGGTGTACTGACTGATCTTGCGACGGCCTGATTCACCTTCCTTCTTGAGCTCGGCCAAGGCGGGGTGAACCACAGTCAGCAGCTGGATGATGATGGATGCCGAAATATACGGCATTATCCCCAGCGCCAGTATGGACGCTCGTTCCAGGGCGCCACCACTGAACATGTTGAACATTTCAATGATGGTGCCCTGTTGTTGCTGGAACAAGTCGGCAAGTACGGCGGCGTCAATCCCAGGAATAGGCACGTAGGAGCCGGCACGGAACACGATGATCGCGATCAGAACGAAAAGCAGACGGCTTTTCAGTTCACTCAGCCCGCCCTGTGCGTTTTTAGCATCTAATCCTGGTTTCTTGGCCATAGTACTTATTATTCCTCGATTTTTCCGCCGGCGGCTTCGATGGCAGCACGGGCACCCTTGGTGACGCCCAGACCAACCACAGTCACTTGACGGTCAATGGTGCCAGACAGAACCACTTTGGCAAACTGGATGTTCTTGGTGATCACGCCAGCTTGCTTCAGGGTGTTCAGGTCCACCACTTCGCCTTCAACTTTCGCCAGTTCGCTCAGACGTACTTCTGCACTGACCAGGCCTTTGCGCGAAGTAAAACCAAACTTCGGCAGACGCTGTTTCAGCGGCATCTGACCGCCTTCGAAACCGTTACGAACCTTACCACCGGAACGGGACTTCTGACCCTTGTGGCCACGGCCACCGGTCTTGCCCAGGCCAGAACCGATACCACGGCCTACGCGCTTGGCAGAAGGCTTGGATCCGGCGGCAGGAGACAGAGTATTCAAACGCATGCGATTACTCCTCAACCTTAACCATGTAGTAAACCTGGTTGATCATACCGCGTACGCAAGCTGTGTCTTCCAGCTCGACGGTGTGACCAATGCGACGCAGACCCAGGCCACGCAGCGTTGCCTTGTGCTTAGGCAGACGGCCGATGGAGCTACGAGTCTGAGTTACTTTTACAGTCTTGTTAGCCATGGCGCATTACCCCAGAATCTGTTCAACAGTCAGGCCACGCTTGGCAGCGACTTGCTCGGGCGACTTCATATGAGTCAGAGCGTCGATGGTAGCGCGAACTACGTTGTTCGGGTTGGTGGAACCGTAGGTTTTGGCCAGTACGTTGTGTACACCGGCCACTTCCAGCACGGCGCGCATGGCGCCACCGGCGATGATACCGGTACCTTCGGAAGCGGGCTGCATAAACACGTTGGAACCAGAGTGACGGCCCTTCACCGGATGGAACAGGGTGCCGTGATTCAGTTCAACTTTACGCATGTTACGACGAGCCTGTTCCATCGCCTTTTGAATGGCGGCAGGAACTTCACGGGCTTTACCGTAACCAAAACCAATACGACCGTTACCGTCACCTACCACAGTCAATGCGGTGAAGGAGAAGATACGACCACCCTTAACTACTTTTGATACACGGTTAACTGCAATCAGCTTTTCTTGCAGTTCACCGGCTTGAGCTTCGATTTTTGCCATTTTCGACTCCACCCTTAGAACTGAAGACCAGCTTCACGAGCAGCGGCTGCCAGAGCGGCAACGCGACCGTGATATTGGAAACCGGAACGGTCAAAAGCGACGATGGTCACGCCTTTCTCAAGCGCGCGCTCAGCGATGGCTTTACCGACGACTGCGGCGGCCTCAACATTACCGGTATATTTCACTTGTTCACGAATTGACTTCTCCACGGTAGACGCGGAAGCCAGAACGGCTGAACTGTTCGGTGCAATAACCTGTGCATAGATGTGGCGCGGAGTACGGTGAACCACCAGGCGAGTCGCACCCAGTTCCAGCATCTTTTTGCGTGCTTTGGTAGCACGGCGGATACGAGCTGCTTTTTTGTCCATAGTGTTACCTTACTTCTTCTTGGCCTCTTTACTGCGCACCTGCTCGCCAAAGTAGCGAACACCTTTGCCCTTGTAGGGCTCGGGCTTGCGGTACGCACGAATATCGGCAGCAACCTGACCGATCAGCTGTTTGTCGGCAGACTTGAGAACGATCTCGGTCTGGGAAGGACATTCAGCGGTCACGCCGTCAGGCAGTGCATGCTCAACCGGGTGAGAGAAACCCAGAGACAGGGCAACGGCGTTGCCTTTCATCTGGGCGCGATAACCTACACCAACCAGCTGCAGCTTGCGTTCGAAGCCTTGGGTAACACCCACAACCATGTTGTTGACCAGGGCACGGGCGGTACCGGCCTGGGCGTCGGCGCCGGCGGCATTGCCACGGGGCACGAACTTCAACAGGTTGTCTTCCTGGCTGATTTCAACAGCAGCATTGATGGTACGATTCAGAGTACCCTTGCCACCCTTGACGGTGATTTCCTGACCGTTCAACGTCACTTCTACGCCGGCAGGAATTTCGATAGGTGCCTTAGCAACGCGAGACATATCCTACTCCTTAAGCAACGTAGCAGATGATCTCACCACCCATACCGGCTTTACGCGCGGCACGGTCGGTCATCACACCCTTGGACGTGGAAACGATGGCAACACCCATACCTGCCATCACTTTCGGCAGCTCGTCGCGCTTCTTGTAGATGCGCAGACCAGGGCGGCTGACGCGCTGCAGGGTTTCCACCACCGGCTGGCCCTGGAAGTACTTCAGGGTCACTTCCAGCTCGGCTTTGGTTTCACCAGCAACATTAAAGTCAGCAATGTAACCTTCTTCTTTCAGGACTTTGGCGATAGCCACTTTGACCTTGGAAGAAGGCATGGTGACAGCAACTTTGTTGGCTGCCTGACCGTTGCGGATGCGGGTCAGCATATCCGCGATCGGATCTTGCATGCTCATTGTGTATTACTCCCGTGTTCGCTTACCAAGAAGCCTTCTTCAGGCCCGGAATTTCACCCTTCATCATCAGTTCGCGCACCTTGATGCGGCTCAGACCGAACTTCCGCAGGAAACCGTGCGGACGACCGGTGATGTTGCAGCGGTTACGCTGACGAGAGGGACTTGCGTCACGGGGCAGTTGCTGCAGTTTCAGCACTGCATCCCAACGCGCTTCGTCAGAAGTTTTCACGTCAGAAATGATGTCTTTCAGTGCTTGACGCTTGGCTGCGTACTTGTCAGCCAGCTTTGCGCGCTTGACTTCGCGAGCTTTCATTGATTGTTTTGCCATAACCCTACACCTTACTTACGGAATGGGAAGTCAAAGGCAGCCAGCAGAGCACGACCTTCTTCGTCTGACTGGGCAGTGGTGGTGATGGTGATGTCCAGACCACGCACACGATCTACCTTGTCATAATCGATTTCAGGGAAAATGATTTGCTCGCGTACACCCATGGAGTAGTTACCACGGCCATCGAACGATTTCGGGTTCAGGCCACGGAAGTCACGGATCCGGGGGATAGAGATGCAAATCAGACGCTCCAGGAACTCCCACATGCGCTCGCCGCGCAGAGTTACTTTACAACCAATGGGGTAGCCTTCACGGATCTTGAAGCCAGCAACGGATTTACGAGCTTTGGTGATCAACGGCTTTTGACCGGAAATGGCGGCCAGATCGGCAGCGGCATTGTCCAGGATCTTTTTATCAGCCAGGGCTTCACCCACACCCATGTTCAGGGTGATTTTCTCAATCCGAGGGACTTGCATGATAGTCTTGTACCCGAACTGGCTTGTCAGTTCTTTTACTACATTTTCGTTGTAGTAATCATGCAGTTTCGCCATCGTATAAACTCCAATTACTTCACAAGTTCGCCGGTGGATTTGAAGAAACGGACTTTTTTGCCGTCTTCAATCCGGAAACCAACGCGATCAGCCTTGCCGGAGGCAGGGTTGAACAGCGCTACGTTAGACACGTCGATCGGTGCTTCCAGGTCGATGATACCGCCAGCCTGACCCAGTTGGGGCACGGGCTTCTGGTGTTTCTTGACCAGGTTGATACCTGCGACGATAACCTTACCTTCTTGAGTCAGGACTTTGGTGACGGTGCCACGCTTGCCTTTGTCTTTGCCGGTAAGAATGATGACTTCGTCATCGCGACGGATTTTTGCTGCCATCGTTGACTCCTTACAGTACTTCAGGTGCCAGTGAAACAATCTTCATGAACTTCTCAGAGCGAAGTTCACGAGTCACCGGTCCAAAAATACGAGTACCGATCGGCTGGTGATTGTTGTTCAAAATCACGGCCGCATTACGGTCGAAACGGATGACAGAGCCGTCCGGACGACGAACGCCTTTACGAGTGCGTACGACCACCGCGTTCATTACATCACCTTTCTTAACCTTACCGCGCGGAATCGCTTCCTTGACGGTAACCTTGATGATGTCGCCGATGCCGGCGTAACGGCGGTGCGAACCACCCAGGACCTTAATACACATTACGCTGCGCGCACCGGAATTGTCGGCCACGTCCAGCATACTTTGCATTTGGATCATGTTAGTGCTCCGCTAAAGTGACTACTTTAAAACCCTTTTCGGGATGTTGGCTGCCAAAGAAGGCGCGGCATTATATCACCATGAATCCGGAAAAGGTAGGGTAAAAAACAAACGGCCCATCGCTGGGCCGTTTGCGTGGCAAGTATACCAGAGATCGTCAGGCTTTCACCGGACGCTCAATGATTTTTACCAGGGTCCAAGACTTGGTCTTGGAGATCGGACGACACTCGCGGATGGTCACGACGTCGCCGGTCTTGCACTCGTTGTTCTCGTCATGAACGTGCAGCTTGGTAGTGCGCTTGATGTACTTCCCGTAGATCGGGTGCTTCACGAAGCGGTTGATAGCCACAGTGATGGACTTGTCCATCTTGTCGCTCACTACACGGCCCTGCAGAGTACGAATGTTTTGTTCGCTCATCTTAGGCACCTGCCTTTTGGTTCAGAACAGTCTTCACACGCGCGATGTCGCGACGTACCTTTTTGAGGTTGTGGGTCTGAGCCAGCTGACCGGTGCTTGCTTGCATGCGCAGGTTGAACTGCTCGCGCAGCAGGCCCAGCAGCTCCTGGTTCAGTTCTTCAACACTCTTTTCACGCAGATCTTGTGCTTTCATCACATCACCGTCCGAGTTACGAAAGTGGTCCTAACGGGCAGCTTGGCAGCCGCCAGTGCAAAGGCTTCGCGAGCCAGTGACTCAGGTACACCGTCCATCTCGTACAGGACACGACCCGGCTGGATCTGGGCGACCCAGTACTCCACGTTACCCTTACCTTTACCCATACGTACTTCGAGGGGCTTTTCGGTGATGGGCTTGTCCGGGAAAATACGGATCCAGATCTTGCCTTGACGTTTAACGTGACGAGTCATCGCACGACGGGCTGCTTCGATCTGACGAGCAGTGATACGTCCACGAGTAGTCGCCTTCAGACCAAAGGAACCAAAGGAAATCTGGTTGCCTGAGGTCGCCACACCGCGGTTACGGCCTTTGTGGACTTTACGGAATTTCGTACGTTTTGGTTGCAACATGTCCGAGTCTCCTTACTTACCGCGGCCTTTGCGCTTGGGCTTGGCCGGGGCTTGCGGCTCCTGGGCAACGGCCTGCAGGCCACCCAGTACCTCACCCTTGAAGATCCAAACCTTTACGCCGATGATGCCGTAAGTGGTAGATGCTTCAGAAGTTGCGTAGTCGATGTCGGCACGCAGGGTGTGCAGAGGCACACGACCTTCACGGTACCATTCGGTACGCGCGATTTCAGCGCCGCCCAGACGACCGCTCACTTCCACCTTGATGCCTTTGGCGCCGATGCGCATGGCGTTTTGAACGGCGCGCTTCATGGCACGACGGAACATCACGCGGCGCTCCAGCTGGGAGGCGATAGAATCGGCAACCAGCTGACCGTCCAGCTCAGGCTTACGCACTTCGGAAATGTTGATCTGAGCAGGCACACCAGCCAGGGTGGCTACGTGCTTGCGCAGTTTTTCCACGTCTTCGCCTTTCTTGCCGATCACGACGCCGGGACGAGCAGTGTGGATGGTCACACGGATGCTCTTCGCCGGACGCTCGATCACGATCCGAGAAACGGAGGCGTTTTTCAGTTCCTTGTTCAGGTACTGACGTACTTGAAAATCGCTGTGCAGGTTGTCAGCGAAGTCCTTGGTATTCGCAAACCAGGTCGAGTTAAAAGGCTTGGTGATCCCTAAGCGAATACCATTCGGGTGTACTTTCTGGCCCATTGCTTATCTCCTAGCCTCTTAGCGGTCGGACACAACCACAGTGATGTGGCTGGTACGCTTCATGATACGGTCCGCGCGGCCCTTGGCACGAGGACGAATACGCTTCATGGTGGGACCTTCGTCAACGAAGATCTTGGCCACTTTCAGCTCATCGATATCCGCACCTTCATTGTGCTCGGCATTGGCAATGGCAGATTCCAGAACTTTCTTCACCAGAACGGCAGCCTTTTTCGGGCTGAAAGCCAGGACATTCAGTGCCTTGTCTACGGACAGACCGCGAACTTGATCGGCTACCAGGCGCGCCTTCTGGGCAGAAGTACGAGCAAAGCGGTGTTTAGCTATAGCTTCCATCTGTTACCCCTTAACGCTTCTTGGCCTTCTTATCGGCGGCATGGCCACGATAAGTACGAGTCGGTGCAAATTCACCCAGCTTGTGACCGATCATTTCATCGGAAACGTAGACAGGTACGTGCTGACGACCATTATGGACAGCGATGGTCAAACCGATCATGTTCGGAATGATCATTGAACGACGGGACCAAGTTTTGATTGGCTTTTTATCCCCGCTTTCCACCGCTTTCTCTACCTTCTTCAGCAAGTGCAGGTCGATAAACGGACCTTTCTTGAGAGAACGTGGCATGGTGATACCTCTAAAAAACTATTACTTGTTACGGTGACGTACCACGAACTTGTCGGTACGCTTGTTTTTACGGGTCTTGGCGCCCTTGGTCGGTTTACCCCAAGGAGTAACCGGGTGACGGCCACCAGAGGTACGACCTTCACCACCACCGTGCGGGTGGTCTACCGGGTTCATCGCCACACCACGTACGGTCGGGCGAACACCACGCCAGCGCTGAGCACCGGCTTTACCCAATTGACGCAGCATGTGCTCGGCGTTGCCCACTTCACCCAGGGTAGCGCGGCACTCGGCCAGTACTTTACGTACTTCGCCGGAACGCAGACGCAGGGTGACGTAGTTACCTTCACGCGCCAGGATCTGGGCGTAGGTACCGGCGGAGCGAGCGATTTGCGCGCCTTTGCCAGGCTTCATCTCGATGGCGTGCACGGTGCTACCCACGGGGATGTTGCGCATCGGCAGGCAGTTACCGGCCTTGATCGGGGCAGCATCGCCGGACAGCAGCTGGTCGCCGGCCTGAACGCCTTTCGGGGCCAGGATGTAGCGACGCTCGCCGTCTGCGTACAGCACCAGGGCGATGTTGGCGGAGCGGTTCGGATCATATTCCAGACGCTCTACCTTGGCCGGGATACCGTCTTTGTTGCGCTTGAAGTCAACGATACGGTAGTGCTGCTTGTGACCACCACCGATGTGACGGGTGGTGATGCGGCCAGCGTTGTTACGACCACCGGTCTTGGACTTTTTGTCCAGCAGCGGGGCGAACGGCTTGCCTTTGTACAGATCCGGGTTGGTGATCTTGACCACATGACGGCGACCCGGAGAAGTAGGCTTACATTTTACGATTGCCATTACTGATTACTCCTCTCTTACTCGGCACCGCCGATGAAGTCGATGTCCTGACCTTCTTTCAGGGTCACGTAGGCTTTTTTCCAGTCGGAACGTTGGCCCATGCGGTTGCCGGTACGCTTGGTTTTACCCTTGACCAGCAGAGTGCGGACATCTTTGACTTCAACTTCGAACAGCTTCTCGACCGCGGCTTTTACTTCAGCCTTGGTAGCGTCCTTGGCGACCTTGAACACGATAGTGTTGGTCTTTTCGGCCACCATGGTGCTTTTTTCAGAGATATGCGGCGCCTTCAGAACTTTCAGAATACGCTCTTCACGGATCATGCCAGCATCTCCTCGATTTGCTTAACTGCGTCGGCAGTTACCAGTACCTTGTCGAACGCGATCAGAGAAACGGGGTCGATACCGGCCACGTCGCGCACGTCAACCTTGTACAGGTTGCGGGCGGCCAGGAACAGGTTCTCGTCCACTTCGGCAGTCACGATCAGAACATCGTTCAGATCCCACTGCTTCAGCTTGGCAACCAGTTCTTTGGTTTTCGGGGCTTCAACACCGAACTTCTCAACCACGATCAGACGCTCTTGACGTACCAGCTCGGAGAGGATGCTCTTGATGGCACCACGGTACATCTTCTTGTTGACCTTCTGGCTGTGATCCTGCGGCTTGGCCGCGAAGGTCACACCACCGGAACGCCAAATCGGAGAGCGGATGGTACCGGCACGGGCCCGGCCGGTGCCTTTTTGACGCCACGGTTTTTTACCGCCGCCAGACACTTCGGAACGGGTCTTCTGAGCACGAGTACCTTGACGAGCGCCTGCTGCATAGGCCACAACAACCTGGTGCACCAGCGCTTCGTTGAACTCACGCCCGAAGGTAGTTTCGGAAACTTCAAGAGCGCCTTGCGCGTCTTTCATTACCAATTCCATTACTATCTCCTCAGACGTTACGCTTTAACGGCAGGTTTAACGATGACGTTGCCGTTAGTCGCACCCGGGACTGCACCTTTGATGAGCAGCAGGTTGCGATCAACATCAACGCGGACCACTTCCAGGTTCTGAGTGGTAACCCGCTCAGCACCCATGTGACCGGCCATTTTCTTGCCTTTGAACACGCGGCCCGGAGTCTGGTTCTGACCGATAGAACCCGGAGCACGGTGAGACAAGGAGTTACCGTGGGTCATGTCCTGAGTGCGGAAGTTCCAGCGCTTAACGGCGCCAGCGAAACCCTTACCCTTGGAAGTACCGGTAACGTCTACTTTCTTGACATCGGCGAAGATGTCGACTTTCAGCTCGGCACCGACTTCGATGCTCTCGCCTTCGCCTGAACCCAGGCGGAATTCCCACAGACCGCGGCCCGCGTCAACACCGGCTTTGGCGAAGTGACCCGCCTCCGGCTTGGTGATGCGGTTAGCTTTCTTGGTGCCAGTGGTCACCTGAATGGCAGCATAGCCATCCTTTTCCAGTGTTTTCACCTGGGTAACACGGTTGGCATCTACTTCGATAACGGTGACCGGGATGGACACGCCGTCTTCGGTGAAGACACGGGTCATACCCAGCTTACGACCTACTAGACCGATTGCCATTGATAAAACCTCTTTCCGTTATTAGCCCAGGCTGATCTGGACGTCTACGCCAGCAGCCAGATCCAGTCGCATCAGAGCATCGACAGTCTTGTCAGTCGGCTCAACGATATCAACCAGACGCTTGTGAGTGCGAATTTCATACTGATCACGTGCGTCTTTGTTCACGTGTGGAGAAATCAGTACGGTATAACGCTCTTTGCGCGTCGGCAGCGGGATAGGACCACGAACCTGGGCGCCAGTGCGCTTGGCAGTTTCTACGATCTCCGCAGTAGACTGGTCGATCAGGCGGTGATCGAACGCCTTCAGGCGGATACGAATTCTTTGGTTCTGCATTACCAGAGCTCCAATTGGGTAAAGAACATAAAATCAGCACCGCCTGCCCTTCCATGCGAAAGAGGGGGTGTGATTTAACAACGGTGCCCACCATATCGGGGGCCTGTAAAGAGCCAGGAGCTACCTGACGTGAGCCTTATCGGCTCGCCTGGTAATAAACCAAGCGAGCGGCATTATACGGATCTGGCCGGCGGTTGCAAGCCGGCCGCGGACTTTTTAAGCAACTTTCGCCTTGCCGATCAGGCCGGATTTGCCCTTCAGCATGATCTCCAGCGCCACTTCGTCGCAGGCGTGCTGACGGGGGCAGAGATCGCAGTCCTTCATCACCTTCTCGGGCAGCAGGGTCTTGCTGGTGGTGGAAAAACCGAGCTTCATAAAGAACTCCGGCACCCGGGTCAGCACGATGACCCGGTCGATGGCCATGTCCTCGGCTTTCTTGAGTATTTTCTCCACCAGCGCCCTGCCCTGGCCCTGGCCCTGGAAGCCGGGCTCCACGCCCAGGGAGCGGATCTCCGCCAGGCCGGTGTCGTACACATAGAGGGAGGCACAGCCGCTGATCTGGCCCTGGGTTTCGGCCACGGCGAACTCGCCTACCGCCTGCACCAGCTCCTTGCGGGTACGGGGCAGGTTCTCGCCGATATTGGCCCAGTAGTTGACCATCCGCTCGATGGCGTCCAGATCGGTGAGGCGGGCGCTGCGCACATGGATACCGGAGGTATCACGCTGCGTCAGCCGGCGTTCGGCGCTGGTGAGGGCGAACTCCACCTGGGCCGGCGCGGCGCCGCCCAGGGCGCAGCGGCTGGCCAGGCTGGACTCCAGCGACAGCCGGGGATAGACGTCCTCCTCGATCACCGGGCTGAACTGCTTGAAGTCCTCCAGCGGCAGCTCTTCCATCGGCAGCTTCTTGCCGATGGCGTGCACCACTATGGCGCCGACGATATGGTGCGCCTCGCGGAAGGGAATGCCCTTGGACACCAGGTAATCGGCCATCTCGGTGGCGTTGGAATAGCCGCCCTGGGCCGCTTCCCGGGTTTTCTCCTCGTTGACTTTGATGTCGTGCAGCACCATCTCGGCCATTTCCAGGCAGTCGTACCAGGTATCCAGGGCGTCGAACAGCCCTTCCTTGTCTTCCTGCATGTCCTTGTTGTAGGCCAGGGGCAGCGCCTTCAGGGTCATCATCATGCCCGCGTAGGCGCCGAACACCCGCCCGCTCTTGCCGCGAATAAGCTCCAGGGCGTCCGGGTTCTTCTTCTGGGGCATCAGCGAGGAGCCGGAGGTGACCCGGTCGGACAGCTCGAGGAAGCCGGACTCGCCAGAGTTGTAGAAAATCAGATCCTCGGCGAAGCGCGACAGGTGCATCATGGAGTTGCAGGCGCAGTTCATCAGCTCCAGCACGTGATCCCGGTCGGACACCGAGTCCAGGCTGTTGCGGGTGGGCGAGGAAAAGCCGAGGGAGTGGGCCAGCTCGTGCCGGTCGATGGGGAAGCCGGTGCCGGCCAGGGCGCCGGAGCCCAGGGGGCAGGTGTCCATGCGCTTGTAGGCGTCCTGCAGCCGGGTGTAGTCCCGCTCCAGCATCTCCACGTAGGCCAGGCACCAGTGGGCGAAAGTGACCGGCTGGGCCCGCTGCAAATGGGTGTAGCCGGGCAGCACGGTGCCCTGCTGCTGGCGGGCCACCGCCACCAGTTGCTTCTGCATGGCGTCCAGCTTGGCCAGCAGCGGCGGCACCTGCTGTTTGCACCACAGCTTGAGATCGGTGGCCACCTGGTCGTTGCGGCTGCGGCCGGTGTGCAGCTTCTTGCCCAGGTCGCCGACCGCGGTGATCAGATGACCTTCCACCCAGGAGTGGATGTCTTCCGCGTCGGAGTGCAGGATCTGGCTGGGATCTTCCATCACCTTGAGCTTGAGATCGTTGAGCGCCAGCTCAATCTTCTGCTGCTCCTCGTTGGTCAGCACCCCGGTCTTGGCCAGGGCCCGGGACCAGGCGATGGAGCCGACGATGTCCTGCTCCGCCAGACGATAGTCGAAACGCAAAGAATCATTGAACTGCTTGAACTTGGCATCTGCCGCCTGGCTGAAACGCCCACCCCAAAGTGCCATAACCTTTTTACTCCTTGACGACATTACTGAATTCGGTCCTGTGACGGTTGCACAGGTGATAGACCGGCGGGCCAAATCGGCTCGGCCCGGGCTGCATATGCAGAGTGCGGCCATTATATAAACACAGGGGGCGTTATGCCCCCTTTATCTTTTGCTGCCAGATATCCTGGCCACAAGCGGTAAACCGCTCGCCTGTCTCTTGGTCAGCAATCTTCGTTGACTGTTGATCGAAGCAGTTGTCGACCAAAGGGCTCTCCTCCCCCGGCACGCCGTGGGACCTGATACTCGCCATTTCGGCCTGCTGCGAACATTCACTGGATGTTCGGTCAGGCCGAAATGGCTCGTCACGGCGAGCAAGCTCGCCCCCTGGAGGCTCCGCCGCGCCCTCCCTGGCGCGGAGGGCCGGCGGAGGAGAGCCCTTTGTCCTCCCTATCGCTCCGCTGCCGCCTGCTGGCACTACCATCAGACGGCGTCGGGGCTGGAAAGAGGCAACTGGGATTGCCTCCGCCGACCGTCACATGCCAGGGATGGCATGTGTCGAGCGACACAGGGATGTGCTTGAAGCGTGTCGGCGGAGGTAGCCCAGTTGCCTCTTTAGCTACGGTTACAGTCAAGCACCGGCTCAGTGACCAAAGCGCCAGCCTGTCGACCTGTAGCTCTCTATTTAAAAGGGGGCCTCAGCCCCCTTTGTCATCTTTTGTTTATTTCTGCTGGTTTTTCAGCGCCTTGATCCGGCTGGCCAGGGAGTACAGGCGGATAAAGCCTTCGGCGTGGCTCTGATCGTACACCTCGTCCTCGCCGAAGGTGGCGAACTCTTCGGAGTACAGGCTGTTGGGCGAGCGCTTCTTGATGGCGGTAACCTGGCCCTTGTACATCTTCAGCACCACTTCACCGGACACGTCCTCGGCGATGGCTTCGGCAGAGGCCAGCAGCGCCTTGCACAGCGGGGTGAACCAGCGGCCGTCGTACACCAGGTGGGAGAACTCGGCACCCACCTTTTCGCGCCAGGCGCGGGTCGGCTTGTCCAGCACCAGCTCCTCGACGGCGCGCAGGGCGGCCATCATCACGGTGCCGCCGGGGGTTTCGTAGCAGCCGCGGGACTTCATGCCCACCAGGCGGTTCTCGACGATGTCGACCCGGCCCACGCCGTGCTTGGCGGCACGCTCGTTCAGGGTCACCAGCACTTGGTAGGGGCTCATGGCCTGGCCGTCGACGGCGACCACGCGGCCTTTTTCCACGGTCAGGGACACGGTCTCGGCCTTGTCCGGAGCCTGCTCCGGGGAGACGGTCCAGGTCCAGGCCTGCTCGGAAGGCTCGTTCCAGGTGCTCTCCAGCTCGCCACCCTCGGTGGAGATGTGCCAGGCGTTGGCGTCGCGGGAGTAGATCTTGGTGGCGCTGGCGGTGGTGGGGATCTTGCGCTCGGCCAGGTAGGCCAGCAGCTCTTCACGGCTGCGCATGGTCCAGATCCGCCAGGGGGCGATAATGGCCAGCTGGGGAGCCAGGGCGGCCACGGCGCCTTCAAAACGCACCTGGTCGTTGCCCTTGCCGGTGCAGCCGTGGGAGATGGCATCGGCGCCTTCGGCCAGGGCCACTTCCACCATCGCCTTGGCGATCACCGGGCGGGCCATGGAGGTACCCAGCAGGTAGGTGCCTTCGTAGATGGCGCCGGTGGTCAGGGTCGGGTAGACGTAGTCGTTGACGAACTCGTCTTTCAGGTCCGCCACGATGCACTTGGAGGCACCGGAGGCGATCGCCTTCTGCTCGACGCCTTCCAGGTCTTCGGCGCCCTGGCCCACATCGGCCACGAAGGCCACCACTTCACAGCCTTCGTAGTTCTCTTTCAGCCACGGAATGATGGCCGAAGTGTCCAGACCGCCGGAATAGGCCAGCACGATTTTTTTGAATTGGCTCATTAATGAATATCCCTGTTAATCAGTGTCAGCAGCACGGCATTCTGGACGTGCATGCGATTTTCAGCTTGGTCGAGGATCAGGGAGGCGGGGCCGTCCATCACCTCGGAAGTTATTTCCCACTCCCTGTGGGCGGGCTGGCAATGCAGCACCTGTTTGGCTCCGGTTTTGTCGAGCAGGGCCTGGTTGACCTGGTACGGCATGAAGATCTCCTTCACCTGATCCAGGGGGGTATTATCGCCCATGGAAACCCAGGTGTCCGTATAGATCACGTCCGCGCCCTCGATATCGTCCAGGCTGTCGGTCACCCGTATTTTGGCGCCGCTGATCGCGGCCAGGGCCTCGGCCTCCTTCAGGATCTGGGCGTCCACGTTGTGCCCACGCGGGCAGGCGGCGGTGACGGTGGTGCCCAGGATGGCGCCGGTCAGCAACAGGGAGTTGGTGACGTTGTTGCCATCGCCCACATAGGCCAGGTGCACCTTGCTCAGATCATCGTGATGCTCGGCGATGGTCATGTAGTCGGCCAGCGCCTGGCAGGGATGATACAGGTTGCACAGGGAGTTGATCACCGGCACGGTAGCATATTTTGTCATTTCCACCAGTGTCTGATGGTCGAATACCCGGGCGACGATGGCGTCGCACCAGCGCGACAGGTTGGCGGCGAAATCCTGTACCGTTTCCCGCTTGCCCATGGCGCCGTTCTGGCTGTCCAGGTAGACCGCATGGCCACCCAGCTTGTTGATGCCGATGTCGAAGGTGACCCGGGTGCGCAGGGAGGGTTTTTCGAAAAGGGTGACCACGCTCTTGCCCTTGAGGGCCTCGGCGTACTTGGCCGGATTGGCCTTGATCTCCATGGCCAGGGCAAGGAGCTGTTCGATCTGCTCCTTGCTGTAGTCCTTCATACTCAATAAATGCTGCATAAGGCCTCCTTAGTGGGAAATCCGGGTACCGTACTCGGATTCGCCCGCCAGCAGCGACAGCAGTTGCTCGGGGTAGCGCCAGCTGCCCACGGCCACCGGTTTGCCCAGGGTCTTGGTGGCTTTGAGCGCCGCCTTCACCTTGACTGCCATGCCGTCCTTGATAATGTCTTTTTCCATCAGTTCATTGGCGTCGGCCTCGGTCAGGTGGGCGATGCGCTGGCCCTTGCCGTCGAGGATGCCGCTCACGTCCGACAGCATCACCAGATCCGCGTCCAGGATCTCGGCGATGGCGGTGGCCGCCTGGTCCGCGTTCACGTTCATCAGCTTGCCGTCGAAGGTAATGCCGATGGAGCTGACGATGGGCAGGAAGCCGCCGGCCAGCAGGCTGTTCACCAGGGTGGCATCGCCGCCCTCGATCTGGCCCACGGCGCCCAGCTCGGGATCCAGCTGGCTGACCCGGCACAGGCCGCCGTCACCCAGGCACAGGCCGACCGAGGGGATTTCGTGGGCAATGGCCTGGGCCAGCAGCAGCTTGTTGGCGGTGCCGGCCAGGGCGCCGGCGATCACCGGGATCTGCTCGAAGGGGGTCACCCGCAGGCCGTTCTTCTTGGTGGAGGTCAGGCCCATGGCCTTGAGCTGGTTGTCCACCAGCACGCCGCCACCATGCACCAGCAGCAGGGGCCGGCTCACCTCGTCCAGAAAGGTTTTCAGGGTGGTGAACAGGGCCGCCAGGGCCTTGTCGCTTTCCAGCAGGGTGCCGCCCAGCTTGATCACCAGCGGTTGTTGATTTGCCATCTCTCGTTACTCCTTGATCAGACCCGCCACCGGCGAGAATCCCTGATGAATATTAATACACTGGATGGCCTGGCTGGCCGCTCCTTTCAGCAAATTGTCGATGGCCGACACCACGATCAGCTGGTTGCCGTCCCGTCCCCAGTGCAGATCGCAGAAGGGAGTGCCGGCCACGTCGTTGATCTGGGGCCACTGGCCGGCCAGGCGCACTATTTTCTGGCCGTCGTAGGCCTGGTGGTAGGCGGCGGCGATCTGCTGGTCGCTCACGCCGTCCTTCAACTGGACATAGACGGTGGCCAGGATGCCGCGGATAAAGTTGCCCAGGTGCGGCTGGAACACCACCTGCTTGCCCAGGTGGTAGCTGATCTCCGGCTGGTGGCGATGGTTGAACACCCCGTACGGCTTGAGGCTGACCTCGCAGAAGCTGTTATTCATGCTGGCCTTGCGCCCGGCCCCGCTGACGCCGGACACGGCGCTGATGATGGGGCGGGCACCTTCGGCGACAAGCCCCGCCTGCTGCAGCGGCTTGAGCGCGCTGAGCGAGGCGGTGGGGTAGCAACCGGGCACCGCTATCAGTTGGGCCGCCTTGATCGCCTCCTGGTTCCACTCGGCCAGGCCGTAGGCGGCCTTGGCCAGCCAGTCGCCATACTGGTGGTGGAAACCGTAGAACTGGTCATAGAAGCCTTCGCCGGGCACTCGGAAGGCACCGGAGAGGTCGAATACAGGAAGGCCCTTGGCCAGGAAGCCGGGCGCCAGGTCGTGGCTCACCTCATGGGCGGTGGCCAGCAGCACCAGATCCGCCTCGGTGTGGATGCGACTGATGGCCTCGTCGTCCAGGGGCAGCAGCGGCAGATCGATGATGCCGCGCCAGCGCGGATGCAGGCTGGTGAAGGGCTTGTGGGCATCCTGGCTGCCGTTGGACACATAGAGTCCGGCCAGGGTCAGGTGGGGGTGGCCATGGATCAGACCGGCCAGTTCGGCTCCGGTATAACCGCTGGCACCAATGATTGCAGCTTTTAACATGGTCGCGTCCGTAAATATCGATTCAGCTTGGTATAGATATGCAGGCCTCAGCCTAGCGCGTTTTCGGGCCCTGTGTCACCCTAGGGCAAAAGGATCAGGCGGGCTGTCGTCGTCGCTGTTGTGAGGAGGGGAAATGCATGGCCATCTGTTACGCTGGTTACCCGGAAAATGACAAGTCCGCAGCCTAGCAATAAAAACATATTTATGCAATTGTGTTGAATTTAAATTAGATAAAATCCCGACGGAGATCCCATGAAATCGCTCAACTTGCTGGACCTGTACCGCAGCATCATCGCCCTGCCCTCCATCAGCAGCACGGATCCCAGCTGGGACCAGAGCAACGAGCAGGTGATTCGTCTGCTGGCGGACTGGTTCAGCCAGCTCGGCTTCGAGGTGGAAGTGACCGAACTGCCCGATCTGCCCGGCAAGTTCAACCTGCTGGCCACCAAGGGCAGCGGTGACGGCGGCCTGCTGCTGGCCGGCCACACCGATACGGTGCCCTTCGACCCGGGCCGCTGGAACAAGGACCCCTTCAAGGTCACCGAGGAAGGCAACCGCCTCTATGGCCTGGGCACCATCGACATGAAGGGCTTCTTCGCCTTTATAGTAGAAGCGCTCAAGGATCTGGATCTGAGCAAGCTCGACAAGCCCATCCGCATCCTCGCCACCGCCGACGAGGAAACCACCATGGCCGGCGCCCGGGCCATCGCCGGCGCCATGGCCATCAAGCCCGACTACGCGGTGATCGGCGAGCCCACCGGCCTGGTGCCGGTGATGATGCACAAGGGCCACATGTCGGAAGCCATCCGCATCACCGGCAAGAGCGGCCACAGCTCGGATCCGGCCAACGGCCTCAACGCCCTGGAAATCATGCACCAGGTAATGGGCCGGCTGCTCGACCTGCAGCGCCAGCTCAAGGAGAAGTACGCCAACCCCCACTTCAAGGTGCCCCAGCCCACCCTCAACCTGGGCCATATCCACGGCGGCGACAGCCCCAACCGCATCTGCGCCTGCTGCGAGCTGCACTTCGACATGAGGCCCATCCCCGGGGTCGGCCCCGACGAACTGATGGGGCTGCTGCACCATGCCCTGGAACCCATCAAGGAACAGTACCCGGGCGCGGTGGAGGTGAGCCACCTGCACGAGCCCATTCCTGCCTACGGCACCGATCCGGAGGCCGAGCTGGTCCGGGCCGCCGCCGAGATCACCGGCAACCCGGCGGAGGCGGTGAACTACTGCACCGAGGCGCCCTTCATCCAGCAACTGGGCTGCCAGACCATAGTGCTGGGCCCCGGCCATATCGCCCAGGCCCACCAGCCCGACGAATACCTGGATCTGTCCTTCGTCACCCCCACCGTCCAGGTGCTGCAACATCTGGTCAAACGCTTCTGTTTCAGTAAATAAATTACAGAATTTCCGGTCAACCCCGAAGTGGGATTGACCGGAACCGGGAAAAATGGCTAGATAAGTGGCAGAAGCGTCATCATTTTGTAATAAATTAACAAAAGAGGCAGATATGGATAATCATGCAGCACTCAGGGCCAACGTCGGTCTGCTGGGGCAGTTGTTGGGCGATACCATCAAGGCCCACCACGGCCAGGCCTTTCTCGACAAGATCGAGACCATCCGCCAGTTGGCCAAGTCGGCCCGGCAAGGCAACCAGGACGATCAGCAGCAGCTGCTGAGTACCCTGAAAAACCTGAGTGACGATGAGCTGCTGCCGGTGGCCCGCGCCTTCAACCAGTTTCTGAACCTGGCCAACGTGGCCGAGCAGTTCCATACCATTTCCCGGGAGTACCAGCGCAGCGCCGGCCCCAGCCCGCTGCACCAGGTGTTCGAGCGACTCAAGGGCGCCGACATCGACGACAACCGCATCAAGGAGGCGGTGGCCGCCCTGGACATCGAGCTGGTGCTCACCGCCCACCCCACCGAAGTGACCCGCCGCACCTTTATCCACAAGCACGTGCAGCTCAACGACTGCCTGGCCGCCCTGGAGCTGGATCTGCCCGAGCCGGAAAAAGCGGAGATCCTGGCCCGGGTCGAACAGCTGATCGCCCAGGCCTGGCACAGCAACGAGATCCGCTCCCTGCGCCCTACCCCGGTGGACGAGGCCAAATGGGGCTTCGCGGTGATCGAGAACAGCCTCTGGCCCGCCCTGCCCCGCTTCATTCGCCAGCTCGACCAGCAGTTGCACGACCACCTGGGCGTGCGCCTGCCGCTGGACGCCGCGCCGGTGCGCTTCGCCTCCTGGATGGGCGGCGATCGGGACGGCAACCCCTTCGTCACCGCCAAGGTCACCCGGGAAGTGCTGCTGCTCGGCCGCTGGATGGCCAGCTCCCTGTTCCTCAACGACATCCAGGAGCTGGTGTCCGAGCTGTCCATGTCGGAAGCCAACCGCGAACTCTACATCCAGAGCGGCGAGAGCGACGAACCCTACCGGGCGGTGCTGCGCCGGCTGCGGGAAGATCTGCGCGAAACCCTGATGCACCTCAACGCCAGGGTGCAGGGCCAGAAGACCGACGCCCGGGATCTGATCACCAGCACCGAACAGCTGCGTGAACCCCTGGAGCTGTGCTACCGCTCCCTGCACGAATGCGGCCTGGGGCTGATCGCCGACGGCCTGCTGCTGGACGTGATCCGCAAGGTCGCCTGCTTCGGCATCCACCTGCTCAAGCTCGACGTCCGCCAGGACGGCGACCGCCACACCCAGGCCCTGGCCGAGATCACCCGCTACCTGGGCCTGGGCGACTACGCCGAATGGAGCGAATCCGACAAGCAGGCCTTCCTGCTCAACGAACTCAATTCCCGCCGGCCGCTGCTGCCGCGCCAGTGGCAGCCCTCGGACGACACCAAGGAGGTGCTGGACACCTGCAGGGTCATCGCCGAGCACCCCCGCGATGCCTTCGGCATCTACATCATCTCCATGGCCGGCGCCCCCTCCGACGTGCTGGCAGTACAGCTGCTGCTGAAGGAAGCCGGCGTCGACTTCCCGCTGCCGGTGGCGCCGCTGTTCGAAACCCTGGACGACCTCAACCGGGGCGCCGAGGTGATCGAGCAGCTGTACGCCCTGCCCTGGTACCGCGGCTACCTGCAGGGCCACCAGTACGTGATGATCGGTTATTCCGATTCCGCCAAGGACGCGGGCATGCTGGCCGCCGGCTGGGCCCAGTACAGCGCCATGGAACAACTGGTGAACCTGAGCGCGAAAGAGCAGGTCAAGCTGACCCTGTTCCACGGCCGGGGCGGCAGCCTGGGCCGGGGCGGCGGCCCCGCCCGCCAGGCGATCCTGGCGCAACCGCCCGGCTCCACCCTGGGCGGCCTGCGGGTCACCGAACAGGGCGAGATGATCCGCTTCAAGTTCGGCCTGCCCCAGGTGGCCATCGACAGCCTGGCGCTCTACGCCAGCGCCGTGCTCGAGGCCAACCTGCTGCCGCCGCCGGAGCCCGAACCCCAGTGGCGCGAGCTGATGGACACCATGGCCCGGGTATCCTGCGATCATTACCGCTCGCTGATCCGCGGCGAGCCCGACTTCGTGCCCTATTTCCGCGCCGCCACCCCCGAGCTGGAGCTGGGCAAGCTGCCGCTGGGCTCGCGTCCGGCCAAGCGCAAGCCCAACGGCGGGGTGGAAAGCCTGCGCGCCATCCCCTGGATCTTCGCCTGGACCCAGAACCGGCTGATGCTGCCCGCCTGGCTGGGCGCCCACAAGGGGCTGGAGCGGGCCATCGAGGACGGCCACGAAAGCACCCTGGTGACGATGAACAAGCGCTGGCCCTTCTTCCGCGCCCGTCTGGACATGCTGGAGATGGTGTTCCTCAAGGCCGACCTGGGCCTGGCAGCCTACTACGACAGCGTGCTGGTGCCGGAAGCGCTCAAGCCCCTGGGCACGCGCCTGCGGGAAGAGCTGAAGGCAAGCATGGATCTTATCCTGCAACTGAAGGAAGAGGCCGAGCTGCTCTCCGACCAGCCCTGGATCAAGGAATCCATCAAGCTGCGCAACCCCTACACGGATCCGCTCAACGTGCTGCAGGCCGAACTGCTCAAGCGTTCCCGCCAGCAGGGCGAAATCCACCCGGTGCTGGACCAGGCGCTGATGGTCACCATCGCCGGCATCGCCGCCGGCATGCGCAATACCGGCTAATATAAAAGAGTAAGAGGGCGCAGCCCTTGAGCTGACACTTGTCAACCGAGCCCGGTCGTCGCAGACTGGGCTTTTTTATATGCACGGAAATCACGCTCATGACCCCCGCCATCCTGTTTCTGGAACAGCAGAAGGCCGCCTTCAGCCTGCATCAGTACGACTGCACCGCCCAGGACGACTTCGGCGCCCATGCCGCCGAACAGCTGCGGGTGCCCCCGGCCCAGGTGTTCAAGACCCTGCTCACCGAAGGCGAACAGGGCGCCGTGGTGGCCCTGGTGCCTTCCTCCGGCAAGGTCAACCTCAAGCGCCTGGCCAAGGCCGCCGGGGTGAAAAAGCTCGACATGATGCCGCCGGCCAAGGCGGAACGGCTCACCGGCTACAAGGTGGGCGGCATCAGCCCCTTCGCCCAGAAGAAGCGGCTGACCACGGTGCTGGACGCCTCGGCGGCGGACTACCCCTATGTGCTGGTGTCCGGCGGCAAGCGCGGCCTGTCGGTGGGCCTGGATGCCGAGGCCATCATCACCCTGTTGCAGGCCCGGATGGCGGATATCGCCGAGCACGACTGAATCCGCCGCCGCGCTTGCCAGCGCCGCGGACAAATGATACAAGATTGTTAATTTTTATTTCCGCGATCAGGGATCGATAACGTCTCCATGTTGAGAAATGCCAGAGGCCACTTCCTGGCCTTCTACTTCAAGCCGTTTTATTTGTCGGAGTGGTTCGACGAATAAGGCTTGCCCGCCTGGCATTCCGCAGCGTCCTGCTGCGCCTTTTCTTACATTCGGAGATCTATCATGCAAGCATCTGTTATTGCAGGCGCCGTCGTCGCCTCCTTGTTGTCCGCCCAGGTCGCCGCCAAGGAGTGGACGCACATCCGCTTCGGGGTGGAAGGCGCCTACCCGCCCTTTTCCTACACCCAGCCCGACGGCACCGTCGCCGGTTTCGACGTGGAGCTGGCCCATGCCATCTGCGAGCAGCTCAAGGCCCGCTGCGAGCTGGTGGCCCAGGACTGGGACGGCATTATCCCGGCCCTGCTGGCGCGCAAGTACGACGCCATCATCGCTGCCATGTCCATCACCGCCGAACGGGAACGCAGCGTCAGCTTTACCGACAAGTACGCCAAGATCCCCAACCGCTTCGTGGTGGCCAAGGACGCCGCCCTGGATCTCAGCCCCGACGGCATTAAGGGCAAGCGCATCGGGGTGCAGCGGGCCTCCACCAACGACAAGTTCCTGTCCGACAGCTATGGCAGCGGCGTCACCATAGTGCGCTATGGCAGCGCCGACGAAGCCTACCTGGATCTGCGGGCCGGGCGGCTGGACGCGGTGCTGAACGACGCCTCCGCCACCCAGCAGGGCCTGCTCGACAAGGAGGGAGGAGACCGGTTCGAGTTCCGCGGCCCGGAGTTCACCGACGAGAAATGGTTCGGCCGGGGCATGGGCATCGCCGTGCGCAAGCAGGACAACGAGTTGCGCGAGCAACTCAACGGCGCCCTCCGGGCCCTGCGCGACAACGGCACCTACCAGCGGATCAACGCCAAGTATTTCGAGTACAGCATTTATGGCGACTAACCAACCCCAGGGGAGCCCGGCTCCCCTTACCCTGATCGAAAACGCCCGCGTCTTCACCCCCGTCCCCGGCGAGCACAGCGCCCTGCTGCTGGCCGGCGGCCAGATCGTCTGGATGGGACGGGACCCGGGCGACATCCGCCTGCCCTGCCCGGTCGAACGGCTGGACGCCGCCGGCCGCTGGCTGATCCCCGGGCTGGTGGATCCCCTGGCCCATATCATCGGTGGTGGCGGCGAGGGCGGCTTCGGCTTTCGCACCCCCGAGCTGTATGCAGACGAAGCCATCCGTGCCGGGGTCACCACCCTGGTGGCGGCGCTGGGTACCGACAGCATCACCCGCAACCTGCCCCAATTGCTGGGCAAGGTGCGGGAGTTGCAGGCGGCCGGGCTGTCGGCCTATATGTACACCGGCTCCTACCACCTGCCCGCCAAGACCCTGAGCGGCTCGGTGGAACAGGATCTGATGCTGCTCCCGGACATCATCGGTGTGGGCGAAATCGCCATCAGCGATCACCGCTCCTCCATGCCCAGCCATCAGGCGCTGGCGGAAACCGTGGCCCAGGCCAGGGTGGGCGGCCTGCTGGCGGGCAAGCAGGGCGTGGCCCTGTTCCACCTGGGCGACGGCCGGGAAGGGTTGACGCCCCTGCGCCGACTGGTCGAGCAGACCGACCTGCCCCGGCGCCAGCTCTACCCCACCCACTGCAACCGCAGCCGGCCGTTGCTGCAGGAGGCCATCGCCTGGGGCCGGGACGGCGGCTACATCGACTTCACCGCCTCCACCCTGCCCCAGTTGCTGGACGACGGGGAACTGGACGCGGCAGAGGCACTGGCCCTCTGCCTGCGCCAGGGCGTGGCGCCGGATCGCATCAGCTTCAGCTCCGATGCCAACGCCAGCCTGCCCCGCTTCGATGCAGAAGGCCGCCTGCTCGGCCTGGAGGCCGGCCGCATCGACAGCATCTGGCAACAGGCGGTACTGGCCATGACCCGAGAGGGCTTATCGCCCGAGCAGGTGCTGCCGGTGGTGACCCGCAATCCCGCCGACATCCTCGGGCTGGGCCGCAAGGGCCGGCTGGCGGTGGGCCAGGACGCGGATCTGCTGCTGGTCGATCCCGACACCCTGAACATCACCGCCACCTTTGCCATGGGCCGCCGGCTGTGGCACAGGCCGGACCCGGATTGACGCAGGAACCGGTTTGAATGGCTCCTTTTCCGTCCGTCTGGGCTATGCTCTCGGGAATATCGACATGGAAAAGGAGCTGAAGATGGGAATTCTGAGCTGGATCCTTTTCGGCCTGATCGCCGGTTTCCTGGCCAAGTGGATCATGCCCGGGCGGGACGGCGGCGGCCTGATCATGACCATACTGTTGGGCGTCGCGGGCGCCTTCGTCGGTGGCTGGGTCGGCACCCGGCTGGGCTTCGGCTCGGTCACCGGCTTCAACCTGGGCAGCCTCTTTACCGCCGTCATCGGCGCGATCATACTGCTGTTTGCCTATCGCATCCTCAAGAAACCCTAGAAAAAAACAGATGTGCCCTGTGCACCCAGGGCCGGCGTTATCGCCGTGGTCTGCCGCCGGCACATCGCCCGCGAGCAGCCGGGCGCCCGCGCAGGGCAATCGCGCAGGGCAATCGCGCCGCTGCTATCCTAAGAGATACCCAAGGATCCATGGAGGCTGTTGTATGTCCGGGTTGTCTATTCTAGAGAATGAGTGGGTAGTGGTGTGCGATGGCGGCAAGGCGCTGGTGCTGCAGAATGACGGCGACGCCAAGTCGCCCAACCTCAAGACCATAGAGGTGTTCGAGCAGAAGGCCCAGCCGACGCGCGAACTCGGCACCGATGCCCCCGGCCGCAGCCATGCCGCGGGCCACATCCGCACCACCTTCGAGCAGACCGACTGGCACGATCAGGCCGAGCAGGAATTCCTGACCCGTCTCGTCCGGCATCTGGACGACGTCCTCGGCGCCGACAAGACCCGGTCGGTGATCATGGTCGCGCCGCCGCGCGCCCTCGGCATGCTGCGCTCGGCCTATTCGGAAACGCTGAAAAATGCGATCCGTGCCGAGCTGGACAAGGATCTGGTCAAGATGCCGGTGTACGAAATCGAAAAACTGCTCCTGCGCCACTGAGCCTGTGTCGCCACCCGAGGCCAGGAGCACAAAAAATCCGATGACGAGGCGTCATCGGATTTTTTCTTTTAAAGACGGGGATCAGACGATGTGGCCCAGGCGGGCGGCAACGGCCACTCGCTCCCCTCAGTCGGCTCCTGGCCGCTTACAGCACGGCGTTGAGCACCAGCACACCGACCAGGCCGGTGGCCCAGGCCAGGGTGGTGGGGATGGACCAGACGATGATCTGCTGCTTCACGTCCTTGATGCCCATCATGCGGTTGACCACCCAGAACAGGCTGTCGTTGAAGTAGCCGAAGAACAGGGAGCCCATGGTCGCCGCCTGGGCCGCCACCAGCATGTTCACACCGGGGATGGTGGCCAGGATGGGCGCCGAGATGGAGGCCGCGGTGACCATGGCCACGGTGCCCGAGCCCTGGATCAGCCGCACCAGGGTGGAGACGATAAAGGGGATCAGCACCGGCGGCATCGGCAGGCCGGCGATCTGCTCGCCCAGCATGGCGCCGGCGCCGGACTCACGCAGCACCGCACCCAGGGCGCCACCGGCACCGGTCACCAGCAGGATGATACCGGCGCTCTGCAGCCCTTCTTCCAGGTGCTCCATGGTGTCGTGCTTGTTCATCTTGGGCACCAGGGTATACACCGCCAGCAGCACCGAGATGGACAGGGCGATCACCGGGTGGCCCAGGTAGGTGAACAGCTGCACCACCGGGTTCTCGCTCAGGCCGTTCCAGCCGTCGATCTTGGCCAGGGTGCCGAACAGGGTATTGATGAAGATAAGCAATATCGGCGCCAGTATCGGCAGCAGCGACAGGAACAGGCTGGGCAGTGCCTTGCCGGCCTTGGAGGCCAGGTACTGGTTGTAGCTTTCTTCCAGCTCGGGGCTGTCCTGCACCACGGGGGCGTGGAAGTCCGGGTACTTCTTGCCCAGCCACTGGGCGTAGAGCACGATCACCAACACGCAGGGCAGCGCCAGCACCAGGCCGGTGAGCAGCATGGCGCCCACGTCCACGCCGAACAGGCCGGCCACGCCCAGCGGGCCCGGGGTGGGCGGCACCGTGTGGTGGGTCACCACCAGGCCGCCGGCCAGGGCCACGCCCACGGTCAGCAGGTTGCGCTTGCCCTTCTGCGCCAGCGCCTTGGCGATGGGGTAGAGGATCACGAAGGCGGAGTCGACGAAGATGGGCACCGAGACGATATAGCCGGTGATGGCCATGGCCCATTCTTCCTTCTTCTTGCCCAGCCACTTGATAAAGCTGTAGGCGATCTGCTCGGCGGCGCCGGACACTTCCAGGATGCGGCCCATCATCACGCCGAGGCCGATGACGATACCTATGCTGCCGAGGGTGCCGCCGAAGCCCTTGGTGATCACGTTGACGATGTCACCGGCGGCCATGCCGCCCAGGGCGCCGGCCATGCTGGCTGCCGCCAGCATGGCGATCAGCGCATGCACCCGGGTCTTCACCACCAGGAAAATCAGTACCACCACGGCGACGGCGAGGCCGATCACCGGGGCCATTGAGCTTGCGTCTGTCATTACTTGGTTCCTTCCATATCATCGGCAATAAAACGGCGGATCACGCTGTCGAAGTCGGCGTCCTGTACAAAGCCCAACCCCTGGGCACGGGTAATGTTGAAACGGCCGGGCCAGCTGGCCACGATGCGCGATACCGCCTCGTCTTCTTCATAACGGATGCGGGCGCACACCTGGTCGCCGGCCACCCGGCGCAGGGCGTCGATCATCTGCTGCACGGTCACGGTGATGCCCGGCAGGTTGACGGTGCGGCTGGCGCCGAAGGCCTCGGCGGGCACCTGGGCGGCGCGCACGAAGTTCTCCACCACGGTCGCCGGGGACGACAGCCACATGGGCAGGCTCAGGGCCACCGGGCAGACGCTCTCCTCGCCCTGCAGCGGCTCGCGGATGATGCCGCTGGCAAAGGACGAGGCCGCCTTGTTGGGTTTGCCCGGACGCACGCTGATGGTGGGCAGGCGCAGCACCCGGCCGTCGACGAAGCCCTTGCGGGCATAGTCGTTGACCAGCAGCTCGCCCACCGATTTCTCCATGCCGTAGGAAGACTGGGGGCAGACCGCGGTGTGGTCCTGGATCACCTCCGGCAGCTCGCCGCCGAACACCGCCAGCGAGCTGGAGAACACGAAGCGGCAGCCGGGCGCCTGGTGGCGGGCGGCTTCCAGCAGGTAGCGGGTGGCGTCGATGTTGACCCGCACGCCCAGGTCGAAGTCGGCCTCGGCATGGCTGCTGACGATGGCCGCCAGGTGGTAGATCAGGCCGGTGTCCGGGGTCACCAGCGCCTGCACCGCGGCCTGGTCGCCCAGATCCGCCTGCACGCAGCGCACCCGCTCGTCCGCCAGCGGCGAGGTGGGGACGATGACGTCCGCCAGGGTGAGGCTGTCGAAGGCGATCTGCTGCTGTTGCAGCAAGGCCTTGGCCAGGCGCTGGCCGAGGAAGCCCGCACCACCGGTAATGATGATATTCATTTGATTCTCCTCGGTGCTTGAGGGCACCCGATAAGCTACAGAGGTTGGTTTGTAATAATCGTTTTCATGCCGAGCCCACCAGCCGGACCTGCAGGCCCTGGCCGCGCAGCTGTTCCGCCGTCTCTTCCGCCAGGCCGCCGTCGCTGATGATGTCGGTCAGCGCCTGCAGCGGGCAGATGCGGAACATGCCGTACTTGCCGTACTTGCTGCTGTCGCTCACCAGGATCCGGCGCCGCGCCACCTTCAGCAGCGCCTGCTTGACCATCACCTTGTTCTCGGTGGGGGTCGACATGCCCCGCTCCAGGTCCCAGGAGCTGGAGCTGATAAAGGCCAGGTCCAGGTTCAGGCTGGCGAGCAGGGTCGCCGCCGCCTGGCCCACGCAGGAGCGGTTGCGCACGTCCACCAGGCCACCGGTGTGGAACAGGGTGAGCTGGGGGTACTGCATCAGATAGTTGGCGATGGTGAAGTCGTTGGTCACCACCGTCAGGTTGGCCTTGCGGGCGATGCCCCTGGCCACCTCGAAGGTGGTGGTGCCGGCGTCCAGGTAGATCACCTGGCCGTCCTCCACCAGTTCCGCCGCCGCCAGGCCGATGGCGACCTTGCTGTTATGGTGGATGCTGGCCTTTTCGCTGTAGGCCAGTTCCTGCTTGACCGCGTCGTTGAGCCTGACCCCGCCGCTTACCGACACCACCTTGCCCTCGGCCTCCAGCTGCTGGATGTCCCGGCGCACCGTCATGTGCGACACGTCCAGCTCGGCGGCCAGCTCGTTGATGGACACCATGTTGCGCTCGTGCACATAGCGGTAGATGTAGTCGCGGCGTTCGGCGGGGATCATGGCTTACTCCTTGTCCGCCCAGGGGGCGAACCAGCCCAGGCCGGCTTCGGTTTGGCCGCGCGGGCGGTATTCGCAGCCCAGGAAGCCGTCGTAGCCCTTGGCGTCCAGGTAGTCGAACAGCCAGGGGTAGTTGACCTCGCCCTGGTCCGGCTCGTGGCGCTCGGGCACCGAGGCTATCTGGATATGGCTGAACTTGCCCCACAGCCGGTCTATGGTGCGGGTGAGATCCCCTTCCATGATCTGGCAGTGGTAGAGATCGAGCTGGATCCTGACGTTGGGCCGGTCGATCGCTGCCAGCAGCGCCTCGGCCTGCACCTGGGTGGAGAGGAAGTAGCCGGGCATGTCGCGGCTATTGATAGGTTCAATCAGCACCAGAATACCCTTTGGGGCCGCCTGGTCCGCCGCGTAGCGGATGTTGGCCACATAGGTGGCCTGCTGCTGCTCGCGGCTCAGCCCGGGCTGGCACAGGCCGGCCATGGCGTGCAGCTGGGTGCAGCCCAGCGCCTCGGCGTAGGCCAGGGCAGTGGCCACGCCGGCGCGGAATTCCGCTTCCCGGCCGGGCAGCGAGGCCAGGCCGCGCTCGCCCGCCTCCCAGTCGCCGGGGGGCATGTTGAACAGCGCCTGGGTCAGGCCCCGGCGCTTTAACTCGGCGGCGATGGCGTCCTTGTCCTCGGCGTAGGGAAACAGGTATTCCACCGCGCGAAAGCCGGCGGCGCGGGCGGCCTGGAAGCGCGCCATAAAGGGCACTTCGGTAAACATCATCGACAGGTTGGCTGCAAATCGGGCCATGGTCCGCTCCTTACATCTTGCCTTTGAATACCTGCTCCAGCTCCGCCACCTGATCGTCGGTCAGGGTGCGCATGGGGCCGTTGCGCAGGATGAAATACAGCCGGGCGGTCTCTTCCAGCTCCTCGGCGTTGAACATCGCCTCGCGCAGGCTCTTGCCGCTGATCACCGGGCCGTGGTTGGCCAGCAGCACGGCGCCGTGCCCGGCGGCCAGCTTGCCCAGTTCCTCGGCGATGCGCGGGCTGCCGGGGCGGAAATAGGGGATCAGCGGGAGCTTGCCCACCCGCATCACGTAATAGGGGGTGATGGGCGGCAGGCAGTTGGCCGGATCCAGCCCGTCCACGCAGGACAGGGCGGTCAGGTAGGGCGAGTGCAGGTGCACTATGCCGCCGGCCTGGGGCCGCTGCTGGTACATGGCGATGTGCATCAACACTTCCTTGGAGGGCTTGTCGCCGTCCAGGTGGTTGCCGTTCATGTCCACCTTGCTCAGGCGGTCCGGATCCAGATCGCCGAAGCTGGTGTTGGTGGGGGTGGCCAGCAAGTTGCCGTCGGGCAGCACCAGGCTGAGGTTGCCCGCCCCGCCGCTGCTGTAGCCGCGCTCGAACATGGATTTGGCGATCTTCACCATTTCCAGGCGCAGGGAAAATTCAGTCATGGAAAAACTCCTGGGCGTTGCTGAAGAAGTGCTCGTCGCCGAAGTTGCCCGATTTGAGCGCCAGCGACAGCGGCTTGTCGAGGGCCCGCACCCAGGGCACGCCCGGGGCGATCTGCGGGCCGATGTGAAAGCCGGTCACCGCCAGCGCCTGGGTGACGATACCGGAGGTCTCGCCGCCGGCCACGATAAACTTGCCGAAACCCTGGCCGGCCAGGCGGGCGGCCACGGCGGCGAACACCCCTTCCACCGCTTCGCTGGCCCGGGCCGCGCCATACTGGGCCTGGATGCGGGAAAGCTCGGCCGCGGGCTGGGTGGCGTACAGCATGGGCGCCGGGGCGCTGTCCTGGGCCGCGACCCAGTCGGCCAGCTCGGCGGCGTAGGCGGCGGGCGCCTCGATGCAGCGGGCCACCTCCACCAGCCGGTGCGGCGCCTTCTGTTGGTAGGCCGCCACCTGGGCGTTGGTCATCTGCGAGCAGGAGCCGGACAGCACCACGGCGCGGCCGCCGGCCACCGGCGCACCCAGCTCCCGGGCCAGGGCGGCACCCTGGCCGCCGGTGGCAACGCGGGCCAGGCCCGCGCCCAGGCCGGAGCCGCCGGTGACCAGTTTCAGCTCGCTCACCGCCTCGCCCAGCACCGGCAGATCGGCCATGGTCAGGGTATCCAGCACCGCGTAGTTCACGCCATTGGCCTTCAGCTCCTCGAGCCGGGCACGGACCGCCTCCGGGCCGGCCAGCACGGCGTGATAGTCCACCAGCCCCACCTGGCCCCGGGCCTGGGCGGCCATCAGCCGCTGCAGGTTGGCATCCCGCATGGGGGT
Organism: Zobellella denitrificans; assembly: GCF_002407485.1. Classification (NCBI taxonomy): domain Bacteria; kingdom Pseudomonadati; phylum Pseudomonadota; class Gammaproteobacteria; order Aeromonadales; family Aeromonadaceae; genus Zobellella; species Zobellella denitrificans. Next base: position 3,849,244 of record NZ_CP012621.1, read on the forward strand.
CACCGGGTGCTCCTTCATGCCGGACTCGTCGAGCGGCACCCCGTTCACGAACAGGTTGCCGTGGCAGACGGTGCGGCCGTTCACCGGCAGCGCCGGGCAGATCACGGTAAAGGTCTCGCCCAGCGCCGCCAGCAGGGCGTCGGTCACCGGACCGATATTGCCCTCGGCGGTGGAGTCGAAGGTGGAACAGTACTTGAAGAAGAAACGGTCGCAACCCAGCTCTTTCAGCCGCGCCAGCGCCGCCAGGGAGTCGGCCACCGCCTGCTCCACCGCGCAGGAGCGGCTCTTCAGGGAGATGACCACGGCGTCCACGTCCGCCGGCACCTCGGCGGGGCCGTGGCCGATCAGCTGGGTCACGCGCCAGCCGTTTTCCACCATAAAGCCGGCGATATCGGTGGCGCCGGTAAAGTCGTCGGCGATAACACCCAGACGTTGCGTCATTTACTTGCCCTCCGGCAGACGGATGCCCTTGAAGGTTTTGACCACGGCGGCGTCGTCTTCACGGCCGTAGCCCTCGTTGCTGGCGGCCAGGAACATCTGGTGGGCGGCGGAGGCCAGCGGCAGCGGGAATTTCATCTGGTGGGCGGTGTCCAGCACTATGCCCAGATCCTTGACGAAGATGTCGACGCTGGAGCGCGGCGCATAGTCGCCGTCCAGGATGTGCGGCACCCGGTTCTCGAACATCCAGGAGTTGCCGGCGCTGTGGGTGACCACCTCGAACATCAGCTCCAGCGGGATCTCCGCCTTGGCGGCCATGGCCATGGCCTCGGCGGCGGCGGCGATGTGCACCCCGGCCAGCAGCTGGTGGATGGTCTTGACGGTGCTGCCCTGGCCGATGTCGGGCCCGACCACATAGAGTTTTTCGGCCACGGCGTCGAACAGCCCACGGGCCTGCTCGAACAGCTCGGGCTTGCCCGAGGCCATCACCGACAGCCGGCCGTCGGCGGCCTTGACGGCGCCGCCGGAGATGGGCGCGTCTATCATTTCCAGGCCCAGCTCGGCCAGGCGCCGGTGGATGGACTGGGTCTGGGTGGCGGCCAGGGTGCTGCACACGATCACCAGGCTGCCCGGGCGCAGCGCCTGGGCCAGGCCCTGCTCGCCGAACAGCACCGCCTCCACCTGGGCACCATTCACCACCACCAGCACCAGGGCATCGAGCCGGTCCGCGTAGGGCAGCGCCGAGGGGCCGGTGCCGGCGGCGCCGGCTTCGGCCAGACGAGCGCAGGCGTCCGGGTTCAGGTCAAAACCATAGGTATCGAAGCCGGCGCGGATCAGGGACTGGGCCATGCCCATGCCCATGGAGCCGAGGCCGACCAGGCCAATACGGGAAAGTGCGCTCATCTGTGTTACTCCCAAGCTGTGAACTACTGTGATAGGTACATTATCGATCACACTTAATCACAGTTAATGTCGAGATCTCACAAAACGGGAAAGCCACAAAAATAAACAAGTTACTGATTTAAAAGATATTAATATCACCAACCTCATAACAATTATTCACAAATGAATGTGAAAAATAATGTGAGCACACTCTCACAAACTCCCTGCCGGAACCGGAAAACTCGGGTCAACCCATTGAAAAAACAAGATAACCCGGTGTTGTGAAAAAAGGATTCAGGAGAAAAACGGGCCGGGTGGAGATAAGGAAAAAGCAGATGCAGGACTTGGCCTGGCTGAGTCTGACGGAGTACGTGATGGCCCCCTTAATCGGGATAGCGTCTGTAGGCGCCCCTTCAGGTGGCGCAAGGCTGCAAACGGCAGGGTACCGACAGGCCCTGTGCTGGGCTCACCGGCGGCTGAAGCGCCGGCTACGGAAGCTCTGTTGTCATGCCCGAAAAGCGGGAGCCCTGTGCAATAGGTCATGGACCACCAGAACGGAAGTGACCACCGTTAAGCAGCCGTGTTGGCAGGGGCAGATCCGGGAAAATCGGATAATGGACGTTTCTGCAAAAGGAGGCTCCCTTGCGGGAGCCTCCTTGTTTACAGGGTGGTCAGCAACTGCCACAGATCCGCCTGCATGGCAGCGGCGGTCACTTCCCGGCCGGCGCCGGGGCCCTGGATCACCAGGGGGTTCTGGCGGTAGTGCTGAGTCTCGATGGCGAACACATTGTCGCCGGGCCGCAGGTGGGCGAAGGCGTGCTCGCCGGCCACCACCTCCAGCCCCACGCTGGCCTCGCCGCTCTGGGCATCGAAGCGGGCCACGTGGCGCAGCACCCCGCCCTCTTCCCGGGCCTGGGCCAGGGCCTCGGCCAGGGGCTGGTCCAGCTCGTCCAGCCGGTCGATAAAGCGCTCCCTGTCCAGCGCCGCCAGGGACTCGGGCACCAGGTTGCTGACCCGAACCTTGGCCGGATCCAGGTCGAAGCCCGCCTCCCGCGCCAGGATCACCAGCTTGCGCTTCACGTCCTGGCCGTTCAGATCCTCCCGGGGATCCGGCTCGGTCAGGCCCTGCTGCCAGGCCTGCAACACCAGCTCGGAAAAGGGCTGGCTGCCGTCGAAGTGCTGGAACAGCCAACTCAGGGTGCCGGAGAAGAGGCCGCTGATGGCGCGGATCTGCTCGCCCGAGTGGCGCAACTGGTGGATGGCGGTCTGCACCGGCAGGCCGGCGCCCACGGTGGCGTTGCTGAGAAACTGCACCCTGTGCTCGGCCAGGCCCTGCTTGAGCCGCAGGTAGAACGCCTGCTCCGCCGCCCCACCGTGCTTGTTGGCGGCAATCAGGTGCACATGGCGCTGCACCAGGGCCGGATAGTGCTGCACCAGCGCCTCGGAGGCGGTGAAGTCCAGGGCCACCAGGCTGTCGAAGCCGTGCTCCTCCAGATCCTCCAGCCAGTCGGGCCAGACGATGGACCTGGGCTGGAAGTCGTTCAGCACCTGCTCCACCTCCAGGCCCTGGCTGGCCAACATGCCGCCGCGGGAGTCGAAGGCGCCGTAGAGGCTGAGCTGCACGTTCAGCTCCTGCTCCAGCCGCGCCTTCTGCTCCCGGTACAGCCTGAGCCAGGCCTGGCCGATGTTGCCCCGGCCGAACAGCACCAGCCCGACCCGCCTGGGCCGACTGAACAGGCTCTGGTGCAGGCGCAGCAGCAGCGGATCCAGCACCACCTTGCGCACCACCGCCACCAGGCTCAGGCCGTTGCCGGCGGGCTGGATGAACTCCAGCGGCTGCTCATTGAGGGCGTGGTAGAAGTGCAGGCACTGCTCGGCCTGGGCGGTCACGCCCTTGCCCACCAGGGCCACCAGGGAGAAGCCTTCCCGCAGTTGCAGCCCCTCGAAGCTGCCCGCGGGCTGGTGATCCCTGAGCAGGGAGAAGGCCTGCTCGGCCTGCTCCCGGGTATAGGCAATCTGCCACAGCCGGCGCTCGGGCCGGCGCTTGCAGGCCAGGGGCGCCAGCTCGCGCCGGGTCAGCCAGTCGGTGAGGGCGTCCACCGTCTCCTGATAGCGGGCGGGAATGCTCATCTCCAGCAGCACGGTATCGTCCACCGCGGTGACGATGCGCGCGCCCTGGGCCCGCTGCGGCTGGCGCAGTATGCGGGTATGGCCGTCGTCCGGGTGGTAGCTGCAGCGCAGCATCAGTTGCTGGCGGCTGGCGGCCACCGGGCCCAGGGTGCGGCTGTGCAGCACCGGCGAACCCAGCCGGGCCAGCTCGGCGGCTTCCGGCAGCGACAGCCGGGTCAGCAGCCGCGCCTCCTTCACCCGCCGCGGATCGGCGCTGAACACCCCGGGCACGTCGCTCCAGATGGTGGCGTGGCTGCTGTCGGCCAGGGACGCCAGCAGGGTGGCGCTGAAGTCGGAGCCGTTGCGCCCCAGCAGCCGGGTACGCCCCTCGGCGTCGGCGGCGATAAAGCCGGTCACCACCAGGATCTGGTCCTGGTGCCCGGCCAGGATCGCACCCAGGCGGCGGCGGGACTCGACTTCGTCCACCTGCACCGGCGAACCGGACACCAGCAGGAAGCGGCGGGCGTCCAGGCTGGCCGCCGGCAGGCCCTGACCGGCAAGCAGCCGGGCCAGCAGGCGGGAAGACCAGACCTCGCCGAACGACTGGATCAGGCTGCGCTGGTAATCGTCCAGCCGTTGGCTTTCCAGCACGGCGGCAATGGTCTGGATGTCGTCGTCCAGGGCCGCCAGCAGAGGCGCCGCGCCGGCCTCGTCCAGGGTAGTCTCGATCAGGCTGCGCTGAAAGCCGTGCAGGCCCTCCAGCGCCTCGGGGGCCGCGCTGTCACCGCTGGTGAACAGGCTGAGCAGCTCGATCAGCCGGTTGGTGGTCTTGCCCGGCGCCGACACCACGATCAGGGCGTCGGGCTGGGCCAGGTTGTGGATGATGCCGGCCACCCGGTGAAAACAGGCGGCGTCGGCCAGGCTGCTGCCGCCAAACTTGTGGACCGGACGACGCTGGCCGCCGGTGTCGTTCTGGAGCATGGTCATTTACTTGGTTAACGCCTTGAATGCATTGTCTAAATCGTGAATGAGGTCGCGCACGTCCTCGATCCCCACCGACACCCGCAGCAGCTGGTTGCTGATGCCGGCGGCGGCGCGGGCCTCCTCGGTCATGGCCGCGTGGGTCATGGTGGCCGGGTGGGCGATCAGGCTCTCCACCCCGCCCAGGGACTCGGCCAGGGTGAACAGCTGCAGCTGCTGCAAAAAGGCCCTCATGCCCGCCTCGTCCACGTCCAGTTCGAAGCTGAGCATGGCGCCGAAGCCGGACTGCTGGCGGGCGGCGACCTCGTGACCGGGATTGCCGGGCAGGCTGGGATGGTACACCGCCTTCACCTCGGGCCGGCCCTGCAGGTAGGCCACCAGGGCCTCGGCGTTCTCGCAGTGCTGGCGCATGCGCACACCCAGGGTGCGCAGGCCGCGCAGGGTCAGGTAGCTGTCGAAGGGCGAGCCGGTCAGGCCCAGGCAGTTGGCCCACCAGCGCAGCTCCTCGGCCAGTTGGGCATCGGCGGCCACCACGGCCCCGCCCAGCACGTCCGAGTGGCCGTTGATGTACTTGGTGGTGGAGTGCACCACCAGGTCGGCGCCCAGTGCAAGCGGCTGCTGCAGCGCCGGCGACAGGAAGGTGTTGTCCACCACCGAGAGGGCGCCGATGTCTTTCGCCGCGGCACAGAGGGCGGCGATGTCCACCACCCGCAGCAGCGGGTTGGACGGGGTTTCAATCCACAGGATCTTCGGCTTTCTGGCCAGGGCCTCGGCCAGGGCGGCGGGGTCGTTCTGATCCACGTATTCCACCCGGAAGTTGCCCTTCCGCGCCAGGGAGTTGAACAGCCGGTGGCTGCCGCCGTAGCAGTCGTGGGGCGCCAGCAGCAGATCGCCGGCCTGCAGCTGGGAGGTGATGATCAGGTTGATGGCGCCCATGCCGGTGGAGGTGACCGCCGCCCCCGCGCCGCCTTCCAGCTTGGTCAGGGCCTCGATCAGGGTCTGTCGGGTAGGGTTGCCGGAACGGGTGTAGTCGAACTGGCGCGGCTGGTTATAATCGGCAAACGAATAAGTGCTGGTGAGGTAGACCGGCGGTACCACGGCACCATGCTGGGTATCGGTGTCGATGCCGGTACGAACGGCGTAAGTCTGGGTCTGGTAGTCGGGCATGTCCTCTCCTTTGCACGCTGGCAGCCTGATGATCCGGAATTTCCAAGACGCGCACAGTAACCCAGCACAAAAAAGCCGTCAAGCCTTCCGGACGTCCACAAGGCTTTGTGGTTGGATTGCCAATAAAAAATGTAGGGGTTACAATCCCTTCGGCTTTTTAACCTTACGACGGGTGAATAATGAAGACTGAATGGAACGGCGACTATATCAGCCCTTACGCCGAGCACGGCAAGAAAAATGAACAGGTCAAGAAGATCACCGTTTCCATCCCGCTCAAGGTGCTGAAAATCCTTACCGACGAGCGCACCCGCCGCCAGGTCAACAACCTGCGCCACGCCACCAACAGCGAACTGCTGTGCGAGGCCTTCCTGCACGCCTATACCGGCCAGCCCCTGCCCCAGGACGACGACCTGCGCAAGGACGTGCCCGACCAGATCCCCGCCCGGGCCCGGGACATCATGGCCGAGCTGGGCATCGAAATCGAAGATTACGGCGCCGACCACGAAGGCTGACGCCGCACCGCGCTATCCCCGTTTCACCAGTATCTGCCGCCAGGGCAGGCCCTCGTCCCCCAGGGTGATAAAGTTGGGGTTGATCAGGCTGTCGCGCAGGTTGTAGCTGAGCCGGTCCAGGTTCAGATCCAGGATCCTTCCCCCCGCCTCTTCCACTATGCACTGGGTCGCGCCCGTGTCCCACTCGCCGGTGGGGCCGATGCGGATGTAGAGATCGGCCGCCCCTTCCGCCACCAGGCAGGACTTGAGCGAACTCGAGCCCAGCGGCACCAGCCGGTAGTCCAGGCTGGTGCTCAGCCGGGAACGCACCCAGTCCACGTCCTGCCGGCGGCTGATGGCGATGCACAGGCCGGTGAGCGGCGCCTGCCGGTCGTGATGGCGGGCACGGATGCGCACGGTGCGGCCTTCCGCCTCCTTGAAGGCACCATGCTGGTGCACCGCGTAGTACATCAGATCCTGCACCGGGGCATAAACCACCCCCAGCACCGGCCGGCCCTGCTCGATCAGCGCTATCATGGTGGAGAAGTCGCCGCTGCCGGCGATGAACTCCTGGGTACCGTCGAGCGGATCCACCAGCCAGTAGCGCGGCCAGCGGCGGCGCTCGGCCAGGGGAATGTCGCCCCCTTCCTCCGACAGCACCGGAATGTCGGCCAGCCGGCGCAGGGCCTGGTCGAGGTAGGCGTGCGCCGCCAGATCGGCGCTGGTGACCGGGCTGTCGTCGTCTTTGTGCTCAGCCTGGTAGTGGCCGCTGTCGTACAGCGTCAGTATGCGTCGGCCCGCCTCCCGGGCCGCCGCCTTGACGCCTGGCAGCAAGGCAGTGATATCCATGGTTACTCCTCTTTATTGAGCCAGTCCTGCAGCAGGAAGAGGCCGCAGATGCTGCGCGCCTCGCTGAAGTCGGGCCGGGCCATCAGCTCATCCAGTTGGCCCAGCGGCCAGGGCACCACTTCCAGCGGCTCCGGCTCATCCCCTTCGCGCTGTTCGGGATACAAATTCCGTGCCAGCAAAATATCCATGCGACTGCCAAAATAACCGGGCGCCAGGGTCACCTGCTTGAGGTGGGTCAGCTCCCTGGCCCCGTAGCCGATCTCCTCCATCAGCTCCCGGTTGCCCGCCTCCAGGGCGTCTTCTCCCGGATCGATCAACCCCTTGGGAAAACCCAGTTCATAGCTGTGGGTGCCGGCGGAATATTCGCGGATCAACAGCAGGGTCTCGTCGTCCAGCAGCGGCACCAGCATCACGGCGCCGCGGCCGCTGCCGCGCATGCGCTCGTAGACCCGCTCCACGCCGTTGCTGAACTTCAGATGGACCGATTCCACCTTGAACAGGCGGCTTTCGGCCACCAGTTCCGTATGCAGTATCTCTGGTTTCTGTTTGTCGTCCGCCATGCCTGTTCCGTCGTTATGTTCACCCGTTATTCAGAGGTTATCGCAACTGGGGAAAAACGTCTGCCCGCAAGTGGCCATGAGCATGCTTTTGCCACCCCTTTCTACTCCGGCGGCCGGGGCATCTGGTATAATCCGGCTTCGGTTTCCATGGGAGCGCGTGCAATGAACGGAGAAAAACTGTCCGTCCGGCTGGACAAATGGCTGTGGGCCGCCCGCTTCTACAAGACCCGCGGCCTGGCCCGGGAAATGATCGACGGCGGCAAGGTGCACTACAACGGCCAGCGCACCAAGCCCAGCAAGATGATGGAAGTGGGTGCCACCATCCGCCTGCGCCAGGGCCACGACGAGAAGGAAGTGGTGGTGCTGGCGCTGTCCGAGCACCGGAGCAAGGCGGAAATCGCCCAGCAATTGTACCGGGAAACCCCGGAGAGCCTGCGCAAGCGGGAGCAGAACGCCGAGGCCCGCAAGCTCAACACCCAGTTCGCGCCCAGCCCCGAACGCCGGCCGGACAAGAAGGAAAGGCGCACCCTGCTTAAAATCAAACAAGGCGACTGAGCCAGCATACAGGATCCCTTATGACCAAGACCGATCAACTCCACCGCTATCTGTTCGACCACCACCAGGTGCGCGGCGAATTGGTGCAACTGCAGCAGAGCTTCCGCCAGATCCTGGCCGCCCAGGCCTACCCGGCGCCGGTGCAGCGCCTGCTGGGCGAACTGCTCACCGCCACCAGCCTGCTCACCGCCACCCTCAAGTTCGAAGGCCACATCACGGTGCAGCTGCAGGGCGACGGCCCGGTCAAACTGGCGGTGGTCAACGGCGACCACCGGCAACAGCTGCGCGGCGTGGCCCGCTGGGAAGGGCTGGTGCCCGACAGCAACCAGCTTGCCGACCTGGTCGGCAAGGGCTACCTGGCCATCACCATCACTCCCGACGAGGGCGAACGCTACCAGGGCATAGTGGAGCTGAGCGCCGACTCCCTCGGCAAGAGCCTGGAAAACTACTTCGCCCAGTCGGAGCAATTGGCCACCCGCATCTGGCTGTTCACCGACACCCATGCCGGCCAGCAGCTCGCCGCCGGCCTGCTGCTGCAGGCGCTGCCCGCCGGCAACGCCGAACAGGAGAACGACTTCGCCCACCTCGAAACCCTCACCGACACCATCAAGGCGGAAGAACTGCTGCACCTGGACGCCCACGAGGTGCTGTACCGGCTGTACAACCAGGAGGCGGTGCGGGTGTTCGATCCCCAGGATGTCAGCTTCCAGTGCACCTGCTCCCGGGAAAAATGCGAGCAGGCCTTGCTGCAGGTGGGCAGGGATGAAGCCTACGATATTGTGAAAGAACACGGCAAAGTGGAAATGCACTGCGACTACTGCGGCCAGCACTATCGTTTCGATGCCGCTGATTTACAGACATTATTTAATAATCCGCCGACATTGCATTAACATTTCGGGATAACAAAAAGGGGCATTTCGCCCCTTTTTGCTTAATTCGCCGCGCAAAATTGCAAATTTTGAAGCTGATCCCCTAAACGCCGCCTGATAACTGATATTCTCTTGTTCCAAAACAACACTAATAACGATCGCTACCCAACCCCTCTGTACCCAGGAGATAACAATGACGTCCAAGGCGCAACAATTAGGCCTTTCCCAATACGGTATTACCGACGTAACCGAGATCCTTTACAACCCTTCCTACGACCAGTTGTTTGAAGAAGAAACCCGTGCAGATTTAGAAGGCTACGAAAAGGGCGTGGTAACCAGTCTGGGCGCCGTTGCGGTGGACACCGGCATCTTTACCGGCCGCTCTCCGAAAGACAAATACATAGTGCGTGACGACGTCACCCGCGACACCGTGTGGTGGGCCGATCAGGGCAAGAACGACAACAAGCCCATGAGCCCCGACACCTGGGAACACCTCAAGGGCCTGGTTACCCGCCAGCTGTCCGGCAAGCGGCTGTTCGTGGTGGACACCTTCTGCGGCGCCAACCCGGACACCCGCCTGTCCGTGCGCTTCGTCACCGAGGTAGCCTGGCAGGCCCACTTCGTGAAGAACATGTTCATCCGTCCCACCGAGGAAGAGCTGCAAGGCTTCGAGCCCGATTTCGTGGTGATGAACGGCGCCAAGTGCACCAACCCCAACTGGCAGGAGCAGGGCCTGAACAGCGAAAATTTCGTGGCCTTCAACCTGACCGAGCGCATGCAGCTGATCGGCGGCACCTGGTACGGCGGCGAAATGAAGAAAGGCATGTTCTCCATGATGAACTACCTGCTGCCGCTCAAGGGCATCGCCTCAATGCACTGCTCCGCCAACGTGGGTCAGGACGGCGACGTGGCCATCTTCTTCGGCCTCTCCGGCACCGGCAAGACCACCCTGTCCACCGACCCCAACCGCCAGCTGATCGGTGACGACGAGCACGGCTGGGACGACGACGGCGTGTTCAACTTCGAGGGCGGCTGCTACGCCAAGACCATCAACCTGAGCCAGGAAAACGAGCCCGAGATCTACGCCGCCATCCGCCGCGACGCCCTGCTCGAGAACGTGACCGTGCTGGCCGACAACAGCATCGACTTCAACGATGGCAGCAAAACCGAGAACACCCGGGTTTCCTACCCCATCCACCACATCGACAACATCGTCAAGCCGGTGTCCAAGGCCGGTCACGCCAAGAAGGTGATCTTCCTTACCGCCGACGCCTTCGGCGTGCTGCCGCCGGTGAGCAAGCTGACCCGTGACCAGGCCCAGTACCACTTCCTGTCCGGCTTCACCGCCAAACTGGCCGGTACCGAGCGCGGCATCACCGAGCCCACCCCCACCTTCTCCAGCTGCTTCGGCGCGGCCTTCCTGAGCCTGCACCCGACCCAGTACGCCGAGGTGCTGGCCAAGCGCATGGACGCGGTGGGTGCCGAAGCCTACCTGGTGAACACCGGCTGGAACGGCACCGGCAAGCGGATCTCCATCAAGGCGACCCGTGCCATCATCAACGCCATCCTCGACGGCTCCATCGAAAACGCCGACTTCGTGACCCTGCCCTACTTCAACGTGGCCATCCCCACCGAACTGCAGGGCGTGGAAGACGTCTCCATCCTGGATCCGCGCAACACCTACGCCGAGCCGGCCCACTGGGACGCCAAGGCCCTGGATCTGGCCCAGCGCTTCGTGAACAACTTCGAGAAGTTCACCGACACCGCCGAGGGCAAGGCCCTGGTGGCCGCCGGCCCGCAGCTGTAAGCACAGCGCCCCGGCACCTCTACAGCCCCGGCCAGCGCCGGGGCTTTTTTGTGGCCGCACAAACGCAAAAAGAGCGCTCGAGGCGCTCTTTTAATGCCGGCATCGGCCGTGTCTTTGCTTCCGCTACACCCGGTGCTGGTGGCGCCGGTCCACACTACCCGCCCGATAAGGCCTGGTGTGCTCGGTGGGGCTGGCCGGGGGGATAAGCCCGGTTCGCGGCAGGGTCCGAGGGTGTCGGTCCGCCTGTCCCAGAAGATGGAACCATAGTAGCGCCAAAGCCGGGGCGAGTGGTTGCAAAGATAAAGTCATTTCCGCCCCTTAACGCAATAACTCTCCCCACCTATAATCCATTAAGAACAGTTATTGCCATAAGGACAGATTCTTGAGCAACCTCCTCCAACTCGACCGCACCGACAGGCGCATCCTGGAGCTGATGCAGCGCCACGGCCGCATCAGCAACCTGGAGCTGGCCGAGCGGGTCGGCCTGTCGCCCTCGCCCTGCTCGCGCCGGGTCAAGGCGCTGGAAGAAGCCGGCCTTATCCTCGATCACGTGACCCGGCTCAACGCCGCCAAACTGGGGCTGACCCTGCAGGCCTATATCCACATCTCCCTGGACCGGCACACCCCGGAGCGGTTCGAGGCCTTCGACGCGGCCATACTGGCGTTTCCCGAGGTGCTGGAGTGCGATCTGATCACCGGCACCGAGGCCGATTACCAGCTCAAGGTGATAGTGCGCGACATGGAGCACTACCAGCAGTTTTTGCTGGGCAAGCTGACCCGGCTGGAGGGGGTGACCGGGGTGCGCTCCAGCTTTGTGCTGCGGCGGATCAAGCAGGACACCGCCCTGCCCCTGGAGCACCTGGGCTGAACCGGAGGAACACACCATGATGAGCTGCGATCAGCATGACTACCTCGAAATCGCCTGCCTGTACCGCTACCGGATCCGGCTGACCCTGGCCTCGGGCCACCAGCTGACGGGCATCGCCCTCGACACCCGCCGCGACGGGGATCGGCAGGAGTGCCTGCTGCTGGGCACCGACGGGGCCGAGCGACTGGTGCGGCTGGCGGAGCTGACCCGCATGGAGGCGCTTACCGACAACCCCCACTTCCGGGCCGTCGACTTCGACTGAGTCATGCCGGTCGCGTCGTACCAGCGCCCCGGCTGACCTCGAAGCTGCCCACCAGTTGCTGCAGGCCGAAGGCGGTGCCCTTCACCTGTTCGGTGCTGCGCTGCAGCTCACCGAAGGACGCATTCATCTCCTCGGTGAGATCGGCGATCAGCGCCGTGGCCTGGCGGTTCTGCTCGCGGGTCTCGGCCATGTCCCGGATGGCGGTGAACATCTGCTCCACCTTCTGCTGCAGCCGCTGCTCCGCCTCGCCGCCCTGGTCCACCAGACGCAGGCCCTGATCCACCTCGGCCACGCCGTTTTCCATCATGGCCACCGCCGCCCGGGTTTCCCCCTGCATGCCTTCCACCTTGTGGCGGATGTCTTCCGCCGCCACCGCGGTGCGGGCCGCCAGGGCGCGCACCTCGTCGGCCACCACCGAAAAGCCCCGGCCGAACTCCCCGGCCCGGGCAGCTTCGATGGCGGCGTTGAGCGCCAGCAGCTCGGTCTGCTTGGTGATGTCGCTGATGGCGGAAACGATGTCGTCGATCTCCGTCGCCCGGCCGTCCAGGCTTCGCACCACCGCCGCCGAGCTGGACACCACCTCGCGGATGCGCTGGTTGCCGTCCCGGGCCGACAGCAGTTGCTGCTGGGTCCGCACCACCACCTGATCCATGGCCTGCTTCATCTCGCCGGCGGTGGCGCTGGCCAGATCCAGTTGCTGCTGCTGGCTGGCCAGGGCCGCCAGCATCTGCTCGATGGCGGAGGACAGGGTGCGGGAGTGATCCTGGGTTTGCCGGTTGACCCGGAACAGCCCCTGGTTGCTCTGCTCCAGCCGCTCCGCCATGGCGATCACCGAGCCCATCATGCCGTCCAGGTTGTCGATAAAACTGTTCATCCACATGCCCAGCTCGCCGGTTTCGTCCCGCCCCAGGCGCGACTTGTCCAGCCGCTGGCGCAGGTTGCCCTCGCCTTCGGCCAGGGTGCGCACCACCCCCGTCATCTCGTTCAGCCGGCGCGACAACCGCCTGGGTTCCAGCCGGGTAAAGCACCAGCCGGACAGCAGCAGCATCAGCAGGTTGCCCAGCAGCAGGGGGGCGAGCGCCAGCTCCAGCCCGGCCGCCGCCAGGTTGAAGGCCGGCACCGGCAGCACGCAGGCCTGGTAGCCGGCCTGCAGCTGCCAGCCCAGGGGGCGGCGGCTGAACACCTCGGCCAGATCCGCCTCGCACATCATGCCGAAACGATCCGGCGAGCCGGGCAGGGAGAAGGTGACGCCCTTGCCCACCACCGGGATATGGCGGTAGTCCGCATAGCCCGGGTAGCGCACAAAGCAGTTGTGGCCGCGTTCTATGGTGCTCTTCACGCCCGGGTGCAGCTCGCCGGTGGCCGGATCGGTGAAGCGCAGCTCCAGCTCGGTATGGTGGTGGATGCGGATCTGGCCCCAGGGGGTGTTGATGCCCTCCTTCAGGTTTTCGCCGCCGCCGAAGGTGCTGTCCTCGAAGCGGGAGCGGGACAGGGCGGTGCCGGGGGCGATGCGCGAGTCGAAACGGGATTCGACCATAAACAGGTAGTTGTCGCCCGAATCGGGGTAGATGTGCCCCGCTTCGCGCTGGATAAGGTCACTCATCACATCGTTCGGCACCCGGGCGCACAGCAGGCCGCGCAGCTCGTCCTTCACCCGCACCGGAAAGTAGAACATCAGGGTCATGGCGTCGTGAAAGCGCGAGCTGGAAGGGCCGAGCCGCAGGGTGACCGGATCCGCGTAGGGGCCGTGCAGAAAGGGTCTGGCCCCGGCCTTGGCCAGTACCTTGGCGTCGGTGTCGGCCTGCCCCTCCCGTCCGGCCTGGCTGGAGGCCAGCACCCGCCCTTCGGCCGACAGCATGAACAACTCGGAGCAGTCGCCGTTTTCCCGGCACTGATCCCGCAGCAGGGCGCCGTTGGCGGCCGGCTGCCGCCAGTCCAGCCGTGGGCCCAGGGTTTCGAGAAAGTACCACTGCTGGCCTGCCCAGCGCTGGAGCAGGCTGACCCGGGTGGCGGCAAAGCCGCCGAACACCTGCTCCAGGCCGGCGATGCTGCGCCGGTTGAGCCAGCAGGCCCGCTTCATCCTGAGGCGCAGGGCCAGGCTCATGCGGGGGCCGCGCCCGGCCATATGGGGGGAAACAAACTGACCGCTCATGGCTGCCGATTCCATGCAAACTCCTTGTTTTTAGTGCTTTTTCAACACCTTCAGCAAGAAGCGTTCCATGGCGTGGAAAAGACGGAGCTGCCCCGCTCGGACCATTTCCAAGCATTAAAAATACCACCTTGGTGGTATTCGTGGTGCTTTATCCGGCGGCACCGCCACCGCCGCCCGGCAGCGCACCACAACAGAACACCAAAATGGTGCGAGCGCACCTGTTTGGTTCGGTTCAGTCGGCAAAATCCATCGACAGGAACAGCCGCCGGTAGCCGGTGGGCACCGGCGGCGAACGGTGCCACAGGCCCCGGCCTTCTTCCCCTTCCCAGCCGTCGCCCTTCATCAGCGCCACCTCGCCCACCGCCAGTTGCTGCCACTGCTCCGGCTCCCGCCCCCCTTGCGCCAGCAGCTGGTTACGCTGCTCCTGGTTGAGCCAGTGGGTGCCCGGGCCGGAATAGGTGCACACCAGCCGGCAGGGCAACCGGTCCACGTGGAAACGCGGGCACATGGCGGTTTGCAGGCTGGCCAGGCGCACGCCCACCCGGGGCAAATCGAACAGGCAGGCGAACATCTCCGCCAGTTGCTGCACGTCGGCGGCCAGGGCCTCCCGGCCGGGCAGATCCGGCAACTGCCCGGCCAGCTCCCCTGCCACCGCCTCGGCCGGCACCAGCTCGCGCACGCTGACCCGGCTGTCCGCCTGCAGCAGCCGCTGCACATAGTCGGCCACCCCGGCCGGCAGGGGCCGCTGCCATACCGCCAGGTTGCAGTCGGGCTCATAGATCCGGGTGAGGGTGGCGGGATCGCCGCCCTGCACACTGACGGGGGCGAAACAGGACGACAGCTGATCGGTAATGCTCATGACCGGGGCTCCTTGCTGATACAGGGGATAAACAAACTGTGTTATGTTATAACAACTGATTCATCATAAGCCATGGCAAGCAAGCGGAGCAAACACAATGTCCAGCCCTTCCCCCCTCCCCGTGACCGTGCTGTCCGGTTTTCTCGGCGCCGGCAAGACCACGGTGCTGAACCATATCCTCAACAACCGCCAGGGCCTGCGGGTGGCGGTGATCGTCAACGACATGAGCGAGGTGAACATCGACGCCGCCACCGTGCAGCAGCAGGTGAGCCTGCACCGGGGCGAGGATAGGCTGGTGGAAATGAGCAACGGCTGCATCTGCTGCACCCTGCGCGAGGATCTGCTGCTGGAGGTGCGCCGGCTGGCCGGCGAGGGCCGCTTCGACTGCCTGGTGATCGAATCCACCGGCATCTCGGAGCCGATGCCGGTGGCCGAAACCTTTACCTTCGAGGGCGAGGACGGCAGCCGCCTGCACGACATCGCCCGGCTCGACACCCTGGTGACGGTGGTGGACGCGGTCAACTTCCTGGCCGACTTCCAGGCCGCCCAGGTCCTGGCCGAGCGGGGCGAGAGCCTGGGCGAGGACGACGAGCGCAGCGTGACCGACCTGCTGATCGAGCAGGTGGAATTCTGCGACCTGCTGCTGGTGAGCAAGACCGACCTGGTGAGCCCGGCGCAACTGGCGGAGCTGACCGCCATCCTCGCCCGGCTCAACCCCGAGGCCGAGATCCTGCCCATCCGCCAGGGCCGGGTGAACCTGGACAAGGTGCTGGCCACCGGCCGCTTCGACTTCGAACGCGCCGCCCGCGCCCCCGGCTGGCTGCAGGAGCTGCGCGGCGAGCACCGCCCGGAGACCGAGGAATACGGCATAGGCAGCTTCGTCTATCGCGCCCGCCGCCCCTTCCACCCCCAACGTTTCTTCGACTTTCTGCACCGGCCCCGGGACGAAGGAAGGCTGCTGCGCTCCAAGGGCTTTTTCTGGCTGGCCAGCCGCCCGGATTTTGCCGGCCAGTGGAACCAGGCCGGCGGCATCGCCTACCACGGCGGCGCCGGCCTGTTCTGGCAGGCGGTGCCGGAGGAAGACTGGCCCGAGGACGAAGAAAGCCGGGAGCATATCCTGGCCAGCTGGGCCGAGCCCTACGGCGATCGCCGCCAGGAGCTGGTGTTTATCGGCCAGGGCCTGGACCAGGCCGGGCTGTGCCGCGAGCTGGACGCCTGCCTGCTGACCGACGAGGAACTGCACCAGGGCCCCGCCGCCTGGCAACAACTGCCCGACCCCTTCCCGGCCTGGGAATAGCCGGGGGCTTCCCTCTTCCCCGGCGCTGGGACACAATAGCCGGCACCTTTCAGGCCACGGAACACCCGCCCATGAAAACCAACCTGATCACCCGTGCCGGCTGGCACAAGCTGGACGACGAGCTCAAGCACCTGTGGAAGGTGGAACGGCCGGCGGTGACCCAGGCGGTATCCGAAGCCGCCGCCCTGGGCGACCGCAGCGAAAACGCCGAATACATCTACGGCAAGAAGCGGCTGCGGGAAATCGACCGCCGCATCCGCTACCTGATGAAGCGGCTGGAGGCGGTGAAAATCGTCGACCACGACCCGCGCCAGAACGGCAAGGTGTTCTTCGGCGCCTGGGTCGAGCTGGAAAACGAAGAAGGTGAAACGGTGCGCTACCGCATCGTCGGCCCCGACGAGATCGACACCAAAAACAACCATATCACCATCGACTCGCCCATGGCCCGGGCGCTGATCGGCAAGCAGGTGGACGACGAGGTGCGGGTAAACACCCCCTCGGGCGTCAGGGAGTGGTACATCAACCACATTCGATACAGCCCCTTCGAAGACTGATGGCCGCCCCGGCTCGGCAGATACCGCCGCAACACCCTTGCCCCGACATGCAAAACCCCCGGCCATCGGCCGGGGGTGTCACCAGTCAGGCAGTGAACCGCTGAAAACAACCGGGCATCAGCCCGATACCGGTTTCTGGTATCCAAGCGGTTCGACCGCTTCCTCGCCTTGCTCCGTTGTTTCCACGGCCGGTACCCGGGCCCGGTGATGGGCGATGCACTGCGGCCTCAGTTCGGCGGCAAAATCCTGGTATGCCCAGCGCAGCAGTGACACGGCCATGATGAACAGTACGGGGATCATCGGCAGCGCAACGAGCACCGTTGACGACTGCACCGCCTGCAAACCGCCCACCGACAGCAGGCCAATGCCAACCACCGCCAGCAGCAGGGTCCACAGGATACGGTTCCAGCGCGCCGGCTCCTGGTACCCGGTGATGTCCTTGGTACAAATGGCCGCCAGCATGTAGGCCGAAGAGTCGACCGTCGTCGCCAGGAACACAAAGCACAGCAGCGTAAAAATCGGCAGCACCAGCGCGGAGTTGGGCAGCGTCTGCAACACGGCCACCACCGTCGCCGGAATGCCTTCTTCGGCGAGAATGGCCTGCAGATTGAGCGTGCCGTTGATATCGATATCGATGGCGTAGCCACCCCAGATGGCAAAAAAGGCCCAGCATCCGACGCTGCCCCAGGTCACCCCGTGCAGTATCAGTTCCCGGATGGTCCGGCCACGCGATATCCGAGCCACAAACAACCCCATCATGGGCGCATAGGCAACCCACCATGCCCAGTAGAACATGGTCCAGCCTTCGGGAAATCCGCCCTGTTCAATGGGATCGGTCCAGAAGTTCATACGGAAAAAATTATCCATGAACAGCCCGAGGCTGTTGGTCCAGAGCTTGAGCAAGAAGACGGTAGAGCCGGCCACCAGCACGAAGCCGAGCAACGCCAGGGCCAAAATCGCATTGATATTGGAAAGGGCCTGTATCCCCTTGTTCAGGCCGTTGTAAACGCTCCAGGAAATCATCAGGATCCAGGCGGCCAGGATAAACATCTGCAAACCGAAAGAGTCTTCGAAGCCAAACATGGTCTGAAACAGCTTGGAGACCAATGGCACAGAAAGCCCCAGTGAGGTGCCGACACCGCCCACTATCGAAAATATCACGGTGACGTCGATGATCTTTCCGATAATGCCGTCGACCCTATCCCCCAACACGCCACGGCAGGCTTCACTCAGGCGCAGTACATTGACCCTGCGCACATAGAGCGCATAGCCTATCGGCAGCGCGGGCATCAGATACAGGGCCCAGGGCACGATTCCCCAGTGAAACATCGGGTACATGGCGGCCCACTCAACCGCGGCAGGGGTACCCGGCTGCACCCCGAGCGGAGGGGTCGTCATAAAGTAAAGCGGTTCAATAAAGGCCCAGTTACAGATGGATATGCCGATCCCGGCGCAAAAAAGCATCGCTATCCAGGATACCGTATTGAACTCGGGCTTATCTTCCGCCGCGCCCAGCTTGATTTTTCCCACCGGGCCGAAGGCGAGCCAGCACATGAAAAAGAAACTGCCGACCACGGACAGCAGATAAAGCCAGCCGAACTCGCCCGTCACCCAGTTCAGCATCGCCGCTACTATTTCCTTGCCTGCAACAGGGTTGATCACAAGGGGGACACTGGCGGCCAGAATGAGAATGGCGGCGGGCCAGAGAATGGCGGGATCGACCGCCATTTTATTCTGTTGATGTTTGTTCATATGACATACCTATCAAATTATTCCCTGATGATATTGCCGGGCCAACCACCACGGCCAAGGGCCCGGCAACCTTCCCTCTCGGTTCAGAAAATCAAAAACCGCTGGTTTTAAAACACACCACCTTGGTCTCGGTCATTTCCTGAATAGAGAATTTCACGCCTTCCCTGCCAATACCCGAGTGTTTGACGCCACCGAAGGGCATGGCATCGATACGGTAATCGGAACTGTCATTAATCATCACCCCGCCAACCTCGAGGCGACGAATGGCAGAGAAGGCCTTGTTGATATCCTGGGTAAATACGCCGGCATGCAGCCCGAAGTTGACCCCATTGGCTTTGTCGATGGCCTCATCCAGGCTGTCGAACGGCTCAACCATGACCACGGGGCCGAAGATCTCCTCCCGGGCCAGGCGACAGTTGTCCGGCACCTTCTCGAGTATGGTCGGAAGGTAGAAGGCCCCGTTGCGCTCGCCGCCGCAGAGCAGGCGGGCGCCGTTGGCAAGGGCTTCGTTAACCCAGCTTTCCACCCGCTCGGCCTCGGACAGGCTGATCATGGGGCCGACATCGGTTTCTTCGCTCTGCTTGCTGCCGACCCGCAGGCTGCGGGTCCTGTCCACCAGGGTGTTGAGGAATTCGCCGTAGCGGGCGCGGTGCACATAAACACGCTGCACACCGAGGCAGTTCTGCCCGGCGGCCCAGAAGGCGCCGGAAACGATCGCCTCGACCGCCGGCCCGAGCTCCGCATCGTCGAGCACCAGCGCCGGAGAGCTGGCGCCCAGCTCCATGCTCATTTTCTTCAGCCCGGCTTTCTGCATCAGTGCCTTGCCGGAGTTCAGCCCGCCGGTAAATGAAATCATGCGCACATCGTCATGGGTGATCAGGTGATCCCCCATGTCTTCCGGAAAGCCGGGCAGCACCGACAGCACGCCGTCGGGCAAGCCCGCCTGGGCAAAGGCTTCGGCCAGCAGCAGGGCGCTCAGGGGAGTTGCCGGTGCCGGCTTCACGATAATGGCGTTACCACTGGCCACCGCGGGGCCTATCTTGTGCGCGACCAGGTTGAGCGGATCGTTAAAGGGTGTGATCGCCACGATGAGCCCCACCGGAAAGCGATAGTAATAACCGACGCGTCCCTCGCTGCCCGGCATTTGGTCGAATGCAATGGTCTCGCCGTTGATGCGCCGCGCTTCTTCGGCGGAAAGCCTTAAGGTCTGTATGCAGCGGTTCACTTCCTTGGTGGCTTCCCGCCGGGTTTTACATCCCTCCGACACAATGGCGTCGATATAAACATGGCGGTTGTTTTCAACAACGTCCGCCGCGCCGTGCAATATTCTCATTCGCTCGTGCACCGGCATTGCCGCCGCCACTTCCGCGCCGGCCTTGCCGTTGCGGATGGCCGCAAGCACATGGGATTCCCGGGCGGAAGCAATTCTGGTAATCAGGCTGTTTTTCTCGGCATTGAACAGGTCGTAGGTGTTATCCACGCCGACCCATTGCCCGGACAAAAACAGTTTTCCTTCCATAGACTCTACAGATATTGACGTCATGGTCATTTTCCAATCACAAAGCGGGTAATGCCATTAAAAAGAGAATGGGTCTTTTAATGGTTCAGATTTGATGGCGATGAATATTGATAAGATCGATCAGGATGGAATATCCCGTTTCTGTTTTTCCGGCACCGGGCCCGATCAGGGTGATGGGGCCGGCCAGGTCGCATTCATAGGTGATGGCATTCAGCGCCCCGCCAACGCCGGCCAGCGGATCGGTGAGCGGAATGGCAACCGGCCCCACACTGGCCTGGACACTGCCGCCCTCGCGCCGGCACCTGGCCAGCAGCTTCCAGATTTTGCCTTCGCGTGACGCCCGGGCAATATCCTCCGGTGAAATATCACGAATACCCCGGCAGAGAATGTCTTCCCGTTTGAGGGGGATGCCCATTACCACATTGGCGAGGATGGCCGTCTTGTACTGGGCGTCGTACCCTTCCACATCGCTGGTCGGATCGGCTTCCGCATAGCCTTTTGCCTGGGCCTCGGCCAGGGCGTCGTCGTAGCCGACCCCTTCGGCCATGCGGGTCAGCATAAAGTTGGTGGTGCCGTTCAAAATGCCCCTGACTTCGCTGATGTCATTGCCGGACAGCGCGACCAGCGGCATGCGCAAGGCCGGCGTTCCGCTCATTACCGTGCCTTCAAAGCCCCAGCGCACGCCGTGCGCCTCCGCCATCCGCGCGAGGCTTTCATAGGCGAGCGATACCGGCCCCTTGTTGCTCATCACCACGTTTTTCTTGCATTCAAACGCCAGCCGGCAATGGTCGATGGCCGGCTGGCCCGTCTTGCCATCCGTATAGGTCAGCTCGACCACGGTGTCGGCGTTGCTCTCCCTGATGGTGTCGAAGCTGTCCCGGCCGCGCACCAGGCCCGGCTCGTCGGGGTAGCTGTCGAGGGAGCCGGTGGTGCGAACGGCCTTCAGCAGCTCGGGAATATCGAGCCCGTGCGGATGATAGAGGGAGCCCTTCATCAGGTCCGATACCGCGACGATGCGGGCGTCGAACCCCAGCCCTTCGCGCAGCGAGGCGGCCTTGTCATGCAGTATCTCGGCGAGCCCTTGCCCAACGACACCGAAGCCCAGTATTGCAACGTTATGCGCCATAAATCGTCCTTGCTTTATTGAGAGTGGAACAGCGCCACATGGCTGCGACTGGCGCCAACCATGCGACATATTGAATATCCTTAAAGGGATTGCCGCAGCTGGTCGAACGCCTGCTGCAGATCCGCCAGCAGGTCGTCGGTGTCTTCAATACCCACCGAGATGCGCACCAGGCCTTCGGAGATACCCAGGGCCAGCCGTTCCTCCAGCGTGTTTTCCACATGGCTGGTGGTTCTTGCCGGGCCGTATATGGTTTCCACCGCGCCGAGGTTGCCGGCCCGGTTGGCATAGACCAGTTTTGGCAGGAGTATCCTGACCGCGTCCATGCCGTGCCTGAGGACAAAACTGACGATGCCGCCGTATCCCTTCATCTGGCGTGCGGCGATGTCATGACCCGGGTGCTCCGGCAACCCCGGATAGTTGACCTGCTCGACCAGCGGCTCGCCTTGCAGGTAACGCGCCAGGGCCATGGCACTGGCTTCCTGCTGGCGCACCCGCAGCTTGAGCGTTTTCATGCCGCGGATGATCAGGTAGGCGGAGAAGGCATCGAGGGAGGAGCCGTTGATTTCCCGGTAGTGCGCCACCCGCCGCATAAGCTCGCCGGAGCCGCACACCACGCCGCCCATCACATCCGCATGGCCGCTCAGGAACTTGGTGGCGCTGTGCAGCACTATGTCCACCCCCAGTTCCAGGGGGTTCTGATTGAGTGGCGTGGCGAAGGTGTTGTCAATGATCACCAGGGCGCCGGCCGCCTTGCCGGCACGGGCCAGCCGTTCGATATCCAGGATCTTCAGGGTGGGGTTGGTCGGCGTTTCCAGGTAGAGCACCGCACAGCCTGCGGCGATTTCGCGTTCCAGCAGGACCATGTCTTCCGTGGGGCAGAGCCGCACCTCCACCCCCATGCCCGGGAGGAACTCGTCGAAAATCTTGTTGGTGCCGCCGTAGGTGTCCTTGACGGACACCACCCGATCGCCGGGCCGCAGGAAGGTGTACAGCGTGCTGCTGATCGCGGCCATTCCGGTTGCAAAGGCAACCGCATTGTCGGCGCCTTCCAGCACGCAGATTTTTTCTTCCAGGGCGCGCACCGTGGGGTTGCTCATGCGGCTGTAGATATGCCCCGGCTTCTCACCCATGGCGACGTCATACCACTCGTCGATATCGTCATACTGAAAGGCGGCGCTGAGCATGATGGGCACCTGGGTGGCGTTATGGGCAAGCGCGGCTTTTTCTCCGGCCCACACCACCTTGGTACCCGCGCCGGCGTTTTTGTAATCGGCATTGTTCATGGATGCTGTTCCTTTTTACTATTGAATCATTACCCTGCAACGGGGCTCCCGAGCCGTCGGCAGAGGCCGTTGCATTAGCAAACCCCTGGCAACCGGCCCGGGTCACCGCTGTCGTCCACCCTCGGTTTGGGGGCGGAATTGATACCCTGGCGGTATAACCGGCACCAGAAACATGCATTTATGTGCCGTTTTCATTGCCATCTGTTTCTTTAAACCGGTTTCCTGTAGCCTTGCTGCCAAGAATGACCGAAACGAAATAAATCCGGAAACGAATAAAAAACGGCCTTAGGGGTCGTTTTGCTAATGGGTTGCCCCGGCGGCGGACCTGCCGTTTACGGATGACAACAAGCCCTCACTGGAAGAGTGTTGGTATGCAAGTGGAATGGACGCGATGAAAAACAAGGCACTGCCCCCCCTGAACTGGCTGCGCTCCTTTGAAGCGGCGGCCAGGCTGCTCAGCTTTACCCAGGCGGCCAACGAGCTGCATATGACGCAGGGCGCCATCAGCCAGCAGATCAAAAGCCTGGAAGCGCAGCTGAACACCCCGCTGTTCAAACGGCAGGCCCGCAGCATCGAGCTGACGGAAGAAGGCCTGGCCTACCTGCCGATTGTGCACGGCGCCATCCAGAAGCTGATGATCGCCACCAACGAGATCTTTGGTGAAGGGCACCGCAAACAGGTCAAGATCCGGGGCAGCATGGCGTTTTTCAGCTACTGGCTGAATGCGCGCCGGCTGACCTCTTTTCAGGCGGAGCACCCGGACATCAACCTGCAACTGAACACGGACATCTGGCTGCGGCAGGAAGAGATGGCGGGAGACCTGGAAATCCGCTGGGGCAAGGGACAGTGGACGGGCGTGAATGTCGAAAGGCTCAGCCGGGATACCCTCTTTCCGGTCTGCTCTCCGGCGCTGCTGGCCAGGCAGCCGCTGCGGCAGGTGGACGATCTGCGTCATCATGAACTGCTGCATGTGATGGGCTACGAGGAAGGCTGGGGAGAATGGCTGCAGTTTGCCGAGGCGACGCGCGTCAACCCCTCCGAAGGCATGCAGTTCGACACCTACGCCTGCGTGCTGCACCTGGTGGAATCCGGCTTCGGCGTGGCCCTGGGCAGGCTGTCTTTGGTGGAAGACCAGTTGAGGGATGGCACCCTGATAGCCCCCTTCGGCCAGCGGCTGCCCAGCAGCGAGGACTTCTACCTGGTGTACCCGCAGGAAGGCTTTTCCAACCCTTATGCCAGGCGCTTCGCCGACTGGCTGCTCAGGAACACCAGCGGCCGCTCATTGCCGCCCTAGCCCGCGGACAACGGGCGTCCGATGCGGCCGGGCCGGACCAGCCCAGCGGATGCCGAAAACCCGAACATGGTTTTAATGACCCGCCATCGCTTGTAGAGTACGGCACATGTTTCCGGGAACCTCTGGAAAGTGCCGGCTTGTCGTTGTCGATTCAAGCGATGGCCAGGTGGACGACGAGGTGCGGGTAAACACCCCCTCGGGCGTCAGGGAGTGGTACATCAACCACATTAGATACAGCCCCTTCGAAGACTGATTTATGACCAATATCAACCAATTACTGGCGCAGGAACTGGGCGTGGCCCAGGCCCAGGTCAACGCCGCCGTGGCCCTGCTGGACGAAGGCGCCACCGTGCCCTTTATCGCCCGTTACCGCAAGGAAGTGACCGGCGGCCTGGACGACACCCAGCTGCGCAACCTGGACAGCCGCCTCGGCTACCTGCGCGAGCTGGAAGACAGGCGCGCCGTTATCCTCAAGTCCGTCGACGAACAGGGCAAGCTCACCGAGGCGCTTAAGGCCGAGCTGCTGGCCGCCGACACCAAGACCCGGCTGGAAGATCTCTACCTGCCCTACAAGCCCAAGCGCCGCACCAAGGGGCAGATCGCCATCGAGGCCGGGCTGGAACCCCTGGCCGACGCCCTGTTCAACGACCCGGGCCAGGATCCCCAGCAGCTGGCCGAGGGCTATATCAAGGCCGATGCCGGCATAAATGACGCCAAATCGGCGCTGGACGGCGCCAAATACATACTGATGGAGCGCTTCGCCGAGCAGGCGGATCTGCTGGAGGCGGTGCGCCGCCATATGTGGCAGCACGCCCTGTTGCAGGCGCGGGTGATCGCCGGCCAGGAGCAAGGCGGCGCCAAGTTCAAGGACTACTTCGAGCACCAGGAGCCCATCGCCAAGGTGCCCTCCCACCGGCTGCTGGCCATGCTGCGCGGCCGCAACGAGGGGGTGCTCTCCTTGAGCCTGGTGGTGGAAACCGAGGCCGACAGCCACCCCTGCGAGGGCATTATCGCCCGCTTTGTGGGCTGGCAGAACAAGGGCCGCGCCGCCGACCAATGGCTTGCCGGGGTGATCAGCTGGACCTGGCGGGTGAAGCTCTCGCTGCAGATGGAAACCGAGCTGCTGGGCCAGGCCCGGGAGCAGGCGGAGGAAGAAGCCATACGGGTGTTTGCCCTCAACCTCAAGGATCTGCTGATGGCCGCCCCCGCCGGCGCCCGGGTAACCATGGGCCTGGATCCGGGCATCCGCACCGGGGTCAAGGTGGTGGTGGTGGACGGCACCGGCAAGCTCCTGGAGCAGGCCACCGTCTATCCCTTTGAGCCGCACAAGAAGGTGGAGCAGAGCCTGCGCACCCTGGGCGAGCTGTGCCGCCGCCACCAGGTGAGCCTGGTGAGCATCGGCAACGGCACCGCCTCCCGCGAGACCGAGCGGCTGGTGGAGCAGCTGATGAAGCAGGCGCCCGAGCTCAAGCTGCAGAAGGTGGTGGTGAGCGAGGCCGGCGCCTCGGTCTATTCCGCCTCGGAGCTGGCCGCCAACGAGTTTCCGGATCTGGACGTGTCCCTGCGCGGCGCGGTGAGCATCGCCCGCCGGCTGCAGGATCCCCTGGCCGAGCTGGTGAAGATCGATCCCAAGAGCATCGGCGTGGGCCAGTACCAGCACGACGTGTCCCAGACCCAGCTGGCGCGCAAGCTGGAAGCGGTGGTGGAAGACTGCGTGAACGCCGTGGGGGTGGACGTGAACATGGCCTCGGCGCCGCTGCTGGCGCGGGTGTCGGGCCTGACCCCGGCCCTGGCCCAGAACATAGTGGCCTTTCGCGACGAGCAGGGCGCCTTTGCCGAGCGCAAGCAGCTGCTGAAGGTGCCGCGCCTGGGGCCCAAGGCCTTCGAGCAGTGCGCCGGCTTTTTGCGCATCCGCGAGGGCAAAAACCCGCTCGACGCCTCCGCCGTGCACCCCGAGGCCTACCCGGTGGTGGAGCGCATTCTGGCCAAACTGCAACAGCCGGTGAACGGCCTTATCGGCAACAGCGGCCTGCTCAAGACCCTGGACGCCCGCGACTACACCGACGAGCACTTCGGCCTGCCCACGGTGCAGGACATTTTGAAGGAGCTGGACAAGCCGGGCCGGGACCCGCGCCCCGAGTTCAAGACCGCCCGCTTTATGGACGGGGTGGAAAAGCCCGCCGACCTGATCCCGGACATGGTGCTCGAAGGGGTGGTGACCAACGTTACCAACTTCGGCGCCTTTGTGGACATTGGCGTGCACCAGGACGGCCTGGTGCATATCTCGGCCCTGACCGACCGCTTTATCAAGGATCCGCGGGAAGTGGTAAAGGCCGGCGATATCGTCAAGGTGAAGGTGCTGGAGGTGGACCTGCAACGCAACCGCATCGCCCTGACCATGCGCCTGGAGCAGAGCGCCGCCGACCAGGCCGGCGGCAAACCGCGCCGGGACGAGCGCAACCAGGGCAGCCGGGGAACCGGCGGCAACAAGGGCCAGACCAGCAACCGCCCCGCCCGCCGCGAGCAGCCCGCCCCCCAGGGCGCCATGGGCGCCGCATTGGCGGCCGCCTTGCAGAAGAAAAAGTAACAAAGAGGCCCGGGGCAACCCGGGCCATTACGGCATATCGCCCCGGCAGGCCTCTTTCAGATGTCTCCCCCGGGGCCCACTCCGACTCCAACACCCCGCAGGCTTCTTTCAGATGTCTCCCCCGCGAAGGCGGGAGTCCATAAACCGGAGCATGGTCCCGATATCCGGCCGCGCACTTCAACCCGCGCACCGATTGTTTACTTATTAACCAATCGCTACCTTAAAACACAAAAACCGCACCACCGGCTAGACCCTGTTGGCACCTGCCGCTAAGCTGCTTTTTACAGCATATGGGGCGCTGTAACCCAAGGGCGGTAGCGTGCCTAATAACTGGAAACCCTTTATATTAACCTAGTGGAAAGTTACATCTGCTAGGATAGCCTTGAAAGCCGCATGGTTACTGGACTGAAGACTGTTCGAAATTGCCCCGTGTTAATATCTACACTTTATTTCATCAAAACTAATCATCAATAGATAATATAAAAAACCAGACAACAATCCAATTTCCTTACAGTTAAAAACAGCCTTATAAAAAGGAGAATAAAAATGAATTCCATATTGAAAGCATCAATCTCCTTTTCACTAATCATTATGATAGTTGGATGTGGAGATTTTGGGGAAACACCTGAAGAGCCTTGGATGGGATTTACCACAAATAAAAAAAACGAAAAACCGCAATGGTGGTATAGTACTTATCAGTCCTATGATGCATGCATGGAAGCAATGAACTGGGGCATAACCAACACAGAATCTAAGGATTATTACAAAGAACCAGTTGGATGTGGTTACTACAGCAACAATAAAATAAAGACTATATTTATCAACATATTCATAGCAGACATGAAATATTTTGAATGTATCATTGAGTCAAAAAACCCTGAAATGAGAAGAAGAAAAATGAAATACGGGCCACTACTTAAAGGCTATGACAATCCCTGCGTAAGCGACTCAAGACAAAGAGTGGTTTTTTCCAACCCAGTTAAATACTAAACAAGCTTGTAGCCAAACAATTAAATCAACAGACTCTTCGGGGCTGGGACAGTCTTTCCGCCGCTTTGCGGCTACAAGTCCGCCCCAAAGCCGGGCGTTATTGGATATTCAATGGCACTTAATCCATCACTAGATTCTATCGAAGCGCTCTACAGGAAATTAGAGCGGGAAAGCTATCGTGCCTATCACGCAAAAAGCAGAACCCACAAAGCAGATCACCTATATAACTTTTGCATTACCGCTCATTCACTTAGAGACTATTTCATTGAAAGGAAAAATCTGAAGGGCGAAGATAAGAAAAAGCAAATCCAGTCATGGAATACGAATGAAGCTCTAGTGGCCGTAGCAGAAATAGCAAACACCTCAAAACATTTCACTTTACGCGACTACAAAACGAAAAGACCAAAAACTCCCGGCACAAAGAGTTTTATCCAAAAGAAAGGTAAGTTTATTGATGTGTATGCAAATAATGCTGGAGAGATAGAAACATATTTAGTGGAAGGGCAAGATTGCATGATTACGCTAGCTAGCGGAAAGAAGTACAACCTGTACCTCTTTACTAAGGAGGTGTTAGAATATTGGCGCTCATTCCTTAAAGCCAACGACATAAGAATAGTTCGGCAACCGCTAAGGAGACTAATTGACGGCGCCACCTAGTCGGGTGCCGGGGGTTTCTAACCCTCAGCCCCCACAACACCCTGCATGCAGGTCCGCACTAGGCGTTTCACTTAGAATGGTGAAGCTTGATCCATCCATCACGCAGCGCATATCAAGTATACGAGAGAACGTTGCGCCTTGTGTGCGCCTTGGGGTCAGGTCTTGTCTTTTGCTGCTAGTTTTCTCGTTAAAAAGGAAAGGCCTGACCCTCTAGCCTAATATGGATAAGTGTCGTAATCTTGTTGTTGATTTTTGCATTGGAAATGTAAGCCAGAAGTGCTGAAATATCAAAGCCGAAATAAATCCTGTTATTAAATAAGGAGTGCTATTCTCATGGAGCAAGACCACGAGCAGCGCATTGCCAGAGCGATAGTTGAAGGTGACTGGGAAATTATCTGTCCTGAAATGCAATTGCTTTCTTGTCCTGGTTACCACACATCGATGTTTGATGGTTCGGGGGTAATTCGATCTCGAAAGGGGGGGCACCTATCGTTTGAAATCATCGGGCGCTATCTAACTGGTTTCCCTCCTCTGATGAGCCAAGAGCAAGGTGTTCACGGTCAGATTCCAGACGATGATCAGCATGTCATGCTAAGAGCTGTTGCTGCTGATGGGCGTGAATGGCGAAGCAACTGGATCACCCCCCGAGCATATCCTGCAAGCACGAAAACATGTACCTGGCGCGTCGCAAGCGGTATTGAGTCACTCCTGTGCTCAGAGACTAGGCCTCAGTCTGATAGCAGCGAGGGTCGACTGTACATAGACTCGCCAAGTCTCAGCTTTGATGCTAAGACTCACACAGTGATGAAGGCTGGCGACGATGTGCTGCTGGAACAGTGGTCGATCGATCGGCATGAGGGGTATTTAGGCTTGGCAGCCGTAAGCTATCGACAGACTGATCGCCGCTGGCTTGTTGTTCGAGCTAAACAAGAAACGCCAATGATGCCAAACTGGGCTGGTTTAGTGTGTCAAGCGCTGTCGTTCTCTTTGGCATGCACAGTCCGTCCAGTTGTAGCTGTTCGAGAGTTTAATAATCGAATAGATACCTGTTTGTTCTCGGGGCCGTTTTCGTGCCATGGCTCGTACCTGACTAGGCCTGTTCCCCCGGATGACCCCGCTTCGTTTTGGCTGTGTGTGAAGCGATTTTTCGAGTGGTTTTCGGATGCTGACACAGCTTTAGCTGAGAAGGTTTTTGACGAGCTCGAAGGTGTTCGGGGAGGATCGATGGGATCGATTCGAACAGCCGCGCTTACAATTGCAGCCGCCGTCGAAGCTCTTTCAGATGTCCTGCTGAAAAATAGTGGTAGTGGTCGTGAAAAATTGACAGGTTTGGGCTCTCTGGTAAAGCACATCGAGACTTGGGAAGGGAACGACGATCTTCGCGGCAGAGCGCTGAATGCTGTTAGATCTTTCCAGAAAGTGCGCACGGTGGATCGGCTCTATCAATTTGCTCGTGAGCGCGGCATCCCGGATGAGCGAATTTCTTCTTGGAAAAAGCTTCGAGATATCGCCGCTCACGGAAAAGCTCCCAGCAGTCGCCAAGAACTGGTGGATCGTTATTACTCGACAGTCGAACTGTTTTATCGATTGATCGCAGCGTCCATTGAATATGACGGCGCTATTTTCGAAACGGCGACTTACGGTTGGGGTATCGATGAATGGGGCTTCCGATCTACTGGTCGCGACCATGGCGCTTGATTATCAGGTAACAATTAACAACCACAAAAACGCCCCTTCACCTTAGTAGCTGTCCGCAATCGCGGAAAGAATAGAGAGGATCGTTTAAGCAGCCTGCCCAAGCGACTTGCAAGCGCCTTGGGATCAGGTCTTGTCTTTTGCTGCTAAAACTCTCGTTAAAGAGGAAAAAGGCAGGACCTAACCCTTTAGCCCTTCCATGGATGAAAGCTAAGGAAATCAACCACTCACCGGGAGCAGTATGATCAGCACAGCTCTCCATCGACGTTGGCCCTCCTACAGGGAACTTTCACCCTATCAGTTTACGCCCATGCCGGGAGCACACAATCGTAGTCACAGGAACAAAAATTTCCGCTGCGCTTCAATTTTTCCCGCGCTGCGGGCGTTATCTAACAGGGGAAGGATCTATGGCAAGCATTCGTAAAGCACACTACGTCCTTCTGCCGGGCGAAGACGGTAGCGTCACCTTACATGCCATGAAAGAGTGGCTAAGGCAGAATCCGACCTTCGTAGTTGATGGACTCGATGCAACTCAAAGCACATCGCAGCAGCTTCGAGCTAGCCTCAGAAAGCAGGGTTGGACATTGCAGGAGACGGATACTGAGTTCCGGTTGATACCGCCTGGCGCACAGTACGAGTCAGGCTCAGTGCTGAGAGAGTTGCTCGACGAGCCTGAGAAGGACACGAACACCGCGGACGGGGAGGAAGCGGCATTTGGTCTCGAGCACCAGTTGCGCGATTTCCTTGCTCAGAACCTCGCGTCGATCCCAGTCAACGGAAGGCGCTTGCGCGTATATGTCGATCCAACCGGAAGAGATGGCGTGGAGTTCCCAACTGCGGTTGGGCCAATCGATATTCTCGCGGTTTCGGATGCCGATGAGTTCTTTGTGTTCGAGCTCAAACGCGGCCGAACCCCGGACTACACCATAGGCCAGCTGATGCGCTACATGGGCTGGGTAAGTCAGACAATCGGCCATGGTAAGGCAGTTCACGGAGTCATCGTCGCCAAGCAGATCAGCGAGTCAATGCGGTACTCAGTATGCGTCGTGCCCAACGTCAGCCTGTTCGAGTACGAGGTTTCCTTTCAGCTTCATTCTTCGTCGCTTGTGCCGCCGCCCGGTGCTGTTGGCTAATATACGTTCAAGCGGACTGCGGGGAATCCACTTCTCGCCATGGAAAAGCCATTACCAGGCTCGCTCTTATCAGGCCAGGCCATCGGCCTCCGCCCACAAAAACACCCCCTCACCTTGGTGGCGGCCCGCAATCGCGGCCAGAATAGAGAAGATCGTTTAAGCAGGCGGCCCAAGCGGCCTGTGACGCCGGCGTCGGCCAGGGTCGGATTGCCCTCCCCGGCCGACACCCAACGGTAAAGGAGGCGTGCGATGATCGGCCCCACTCCCCATTCGAGGATCTCTCCATGACCACCCTTACCCTTAAAAACCGTGCCGCCTGGTCCTGGGCGCTGTACGACTGGGCCAACTCCACCTTCGCCACCACCGTGCTGGCCGGCTTTTTTCCGGTGCTGTTCAAGCAGTACTGGGCCGGGGAGATGGCGGCGGCCCAAAGCACCTTCTGGCTGGGGCTGTTCAGCTCGGCGGCCAGCCTGCTGGTGATGCTGATGTCCCCCTGGCTGGGCACCGTGGCCGACCGGCACGGCGCAAAAAAGCGCCTGCTGCTGCTGTTCACCCTGATCGGGGTGCTGCCCACCCTGGGGCTGTTCTGGGCCGGCGAGGGCCAATGGCTGCTGGCGGCGCTGCTGTTCGCCGCCGCCAGCGTCGGCTTTTTCGGCGGCCTCACCTTTTACGACGCCCTGCTGGTGGACGTGGCCGCCCCGGAAGAGAGCGACCGGGTCTCGGCCTGGGGCTATGCCCTGGGCTACCTGGGCGGCGGCCTGCTGTTCGCGCTCAACGTGGTGATGGCCACCCAGCCCGAGTGGTTCGGCCTGGCCTCGGCCACCCAGGCGGTGAAGGTCTCCTTCGTGATGGTGGCGGCCTGGTGGACGCTGTTTTCCCTGCCGCTGTTCTTCTGGGTGAAGGAGCGGCCCGCCGGCGCCGCTGCCGGCACCGACACCAGCTTCGCCGCCCTGGTCGCCCTGCTGCGGCAGGCGGCGGGCCGGCCGGCGGTGTTCACCTTCCTTATCGCCTACTGGCTCTATATCGACGGGGTGCACACCGTTATCCGCATGGCGGTGGACTTCGGCATGGCCCTGGGCTTCGACAGCAACAGCCTGGTGGCGGCGCTGCTGATGGTGCAGTTTATCGCCTTTCCCGCCGCCGTGGCCTTCGGCTACCTGGGCGAGCGCATCGGCACCCGCAAGGCCATCTACCTGGGGCTGCTGGTCTACGTGGGGGTCACCGCCTGGGGCTACGGCCTGCAAACCGAGCGCCAGTTCTTCCTTATGGCCGGGGCCATCGGCCTGGTGCAGGGCGGGGTGCAGGCGCTGTCCCGCTCCTTCTATTCCCGGCTGATCCCCGCCGACCAGGCCGGCGCCTACTTCGGCCTGTTCAATATGGTGGGCAAGTTCGCGGCGGTGCTGGGGCCCCTGCTGGTGGGGGCGGTGGCGCTGGCCACCGGCAGCAACCGGCTGTCGCTGCTCAGCCTGCTGGTGCTGTTCGCCCTCGGCGCCTGGCTGCTGACCCGGGTGCGCGAGCCCGGCCGCTGAGCGGCGACTCAGTCGAGCCGCTTGCGGAAGCGGGCAATCGCCAGGGTCATCATCAGCGCAATAAAGCCGAGCAGCGCCAGCACCTCCGGCCACAGCTCGGCCAGCCCCGCCCCGCGCAGCATAATGCCGCGGATCAGCCGCAAAAAGTGGGTCAGCGGCAGGGCTTCGGCAATCCACTGGGCCGGCCGGGGCATGCCGTCGAACGGAAACATAAAGCCGGACAACAGGATGGACGGCAGGAAGATGAAAAAGGTCATCTGCATGGCCTGGAACTGCGACTGGGCGCGGGTGGAAATCAGCAGGCCCATGCTCAGGTTGGCCAGGATCAGCAGCAGGCTGGCCCAGTACACATCCAGCACGCTGCCGCGGATGGGCACCGCAAACAGCAGCAGGCCGAGCAGCAGGATCAGGCTGGTCTGCACCAGGCCGATCAGTCCGTAGGGCAGCACCTTGCCGATCATCAGTTCGGCGCGGCCGAGCGGGGTGGCGATCAGCAGCTCCATGTTGCCCCGCTCCCGCTCGCGCACTATGCCCACGGCGGTGAACATCACCATGGTCATGGTCAGGATGATGCCGATAAGCCCGGGCACTATGTTGATGGCGGAAACCCGCTGCGGGTTGTAAAAACTCACCACGCCGATGGGCGCTGCGGGCAGGGGCACCGACGATGAAGGCCGCTCCTCGGCCCGGCGGGCCAGCGGCAGCTGCGCCAGTTGCAGCGCCGCGCTCTGCACCACGGTGTCGCTGCCGTCCACCAGCACCTGCACCGCCTCTTCCCCCCGGGCCAGGCGCCGCTCAACGTCGGCCGGGATCGCCACCCCCACGCGGATCTCGCCCCGGCGCAGCAGCCGCATCAGCTCCCCGGCACTGTTCGCCTCGGCCACCGGCGCTATCACCCCGGTGGCAATCATGTCCATCGCCAGTTGGCGCGACTGGCTGGTCCGCGCCTCGTCGGCGATGGCCGCCGGCAGGTGCCGCAGGTTGAGGTTGATGGCGTAGCCGAACAGGGTCAGCTGCAGCAGGGGAATGCCGACGATCATCGCCAGGGTGATGCGGTCGCGGCGGATCTGGCGCAGCTCCTTTTGCACCACCGCCCACAGCCGGCGCCCGTTCACGGCGTCGCCCCGCCCGCCGGGCCGCCGTCGCGGCGGGTCACCGCCACAAAAACGTCTTCCAGGTTCGGCCGGGTCGGCCGCACCTGGGCCGCCAGTCCCGCCAGCGCCTGCCCGATGCGGGCCGCCGCCCCGCTGCCCTGCCGTTCCGCCACCAGCACCCGCAGGCTGTTGCCGATCTGGGCCACGCTCAGCACCCCTGGCAGCGCCAGCAGCCGCTGTTTCGCCTGCCGCGGCTGTGCGCAGCACACCTCCAGGGTGCGGCCGCTCAGGGTGCCGGTCAGTGCCGCCGGGCTGCCGTCCGCCACCAGGCGGCCGCGATCCAGGATCGCCAGCCGGTGGCAGCGTTCCGCCTCGTCCATGTAGTGGGTCGACACCAGTATGGTGGTGCCCCCGTCCGCCAGCTCGAACAGCTTTTCCCAGAAATCCCGGCGCAGTTCCGGGTCCACCGCGCTGGTGGGCTCGTCCAGGAACAGCAGCTCCGGCCGGTGGATCACCGCCCCCGCCAACGCCAGCCGCTGTTTTTCGCCGCCGCTCAGGGCGCCCGCCAGCTGCCCGGCCCGGTCGGAAAAACGATATTCCCGCAGCAGCTCGTCCACCCGCCGGGCGCCCGCCCGCCGGGACAGGCCCTGGATGGCGGCGAGAAACTCCAGGTTCTCGCGCACGGTGAGATCGGCAAACAGGGAAAAATGCTGGGTCATGTAGCCGATGCGTCGGCGCAGCGCCTCGGCCTGCTCGGGAATGCGCAGCCCCAGCACCTCAATCCGGCCGGCGGAGGGGGTCAGCAGGCCGCACAGCATGCGGATGCTGGTGGACTTGCCGGAGCCGTTGGGGCCGAGAAAGCCGTACACCTGCCCCCGCGCCACCCCGAGGTCCATCCCGTCCACCGCGCGCAGGCCGCCGAAGTCTTTGCTCATTCCGCTGGCGCGGATGGCCAGGGCGTCATCGGGCATCGGCGGCCTCCTCGAAGGTCACGCTCAGGGGCAGGCCGGCGGGCAGCCCGGCGGCGTCCTCGCCCAGCTGGATCTCCGCCAGGTAGCTGAGCCGCGCCGCGTCCTCGCCGGTCAGCGCGTAATAGGGCGTAAAGCCGGGCTCGCCGCGGATCATGCGCACCCGCCCGCGAAAGCCCGGCTCCACCCCCGGCACCATCACCCGGGCGGCGTCCCCCACCCCTATACCCGGGCGCAGGGGCGCGGGCACATACACCCGGGCATAGGGGCTGTCGCCCACCAGCAGGGTCGCCAGCGGGCCGCCCACCGGCGCCTCGTCGCCCGCCTTGAAGGGCAGGCTGTCCACCCATCCCGCCCGGGGCGCCCGCAGGGTCAGTTTCTGCAGCTGCAGCAACAGCGCCTCGGCCTCGCCCCGGGCCTGGGCCAGCGCCGCCTCCGCCTGGGCCAGTTGCTCGGGGCGGGTGCCCCGCTGCAACTCCAGCAGGGCCGCCTGGGCCGCCTCCGCCCGGGCCCCGGCACTTTCCGCCGCCGCCCTGGCGGCGTCGCTGTCGGCGCGGGACACATGGCCGTTTTGCTCCAGGGTGCGCAGGCGGCGATACTGGGCCAGGGCTTCCCGCTCCTCGGCGCGGGCGGCGGCCAGGGCGGCCCGGGCCACCGCTATGGTTTCCGGCCTGGGGCCGGCACGCAGCTCCGCCAGCAGTTGCCGCCGTCGCTGCACCTCGGCCTCGGCGGCGGCCCAGCGGGCCCGGGCCAGGCCGTCGTCCAGCTGTACCAGGACCTGCCCCGGCATCACCCGCTCGCCTTCCCGCACCGCCAGCCGGGTGACGGGCTCCGCCGCCGGGGCCGGCAGGGTGATGCGATCCCATTCCAGGGTGCCGAGCACCCGGTCCGGCTCGGGCCCGCAGCCGGCCAGCAGCAGGAGCGATGCCAGCAGCGGGGCGGCCTTCATGGCGTTAAGCCGGCCTCGACGGCGGCGGGCTGGAAGGTCAGCGGCTCGCTCGCCTCCAGCTCCGCCGACACCTCGCCGGCCAGTATCCGGCGCTGGTCTTCACCCAGGCGCAGCACCCGGCTGCCCGCTTCCGGGGCGAAGTCGAGGCCCTGGAGATCCAGCCAGAAGGTGCTCGGGCTGAGGGCAGACTCGAAGTAGTAGCGCAGATCCTTGTGGTCGACCACGCTGCGCCAACGGGTGGAGGAAATATGCGGCACCTCGGGCGTGCTCACGCCGTAGGGCACGGACACATTGCGGATCACGCTGAACACGGCGGCGGTGGCCAGGCGGGCGTCCTCCACCCTGGGCACCGCATTGATGTAGAAATGGGCCCGGGCGAAGCGGTCGGCCGGCCGGTTGGTGCCCGGCAGCATGGTGGTGCCGCCGATGTTCTCCCAGTATTGCAGCAGGGCCAGCTGCTGCGCGTAGGGCGGCTCGTTGGTCAGCACCTGGTAATCGCGGCCGTGGTGGATGACCAGCTCGCCATCCAGGTATTCCATGATGGCGCTGTCGCCACCGGCGTCGGACAACGACAGGTGCACCAGGGCATCCCTGTCCTGCCCGGGCACCTGGCCGGTCAGCACCAGGAAGGGGTGCTTGCGCACATGCTCCACGGCTTCCGCCACGGTGGCGAAATTGTCGAGCATGTACTGGGCCCACAGCGACAGCGACAGGGTCGGGGTGGTGCCGTCCGGTTCGGGGAAGACGGAGTCGGGCAGCCACAGCAGATTGGCGGCCAGGCCGGCCTCGTTCAGGCCGTCACTGCTGGCCAGGTCGTAGGCGCTGGCGATCACGCTGCCGTATTTCACCGTCCAGCGCAGGGAGGCGGGCCCGGCGGCGCCGTGGCGCTCCACCCCGCGCGGCAGCACCCAGAGGTGGGTGCCGATGTCCGTTTTCCAGTCCATGGTGCGGCCGGTCAGGATCCGCCCCTCCTCCCCCAGGTAAACGGCCCTGGTACAGGCCTGGGCCTGTGGGGCGGTCAGTCCGGCGCCGAGCACGGCGCAGCCGGCCAGGATCAAAGCGGCAAGTTTTTTCATGTAAACTCCATGGTTGGCGGGGCGGATCCGGCCTCGGTGTCTTTTAGTGTAAACCACCCGCCACCGGGGTTCGGGAAGGCGCCGCCGCCGGACCTGGCGCCAGCGCCTACAATAGAGATTGTCCCCCTTACCGAGAAGCCGCCATGCCCCCTCTTTCTCCCCTGCAGGATCGCGCCGCCGGCGCCATCATGGGTGCCTTTATCGGCGAAGCCCTGGGCGTGGGCCCGCACTGGTATTACGATCTCGACCAGCTGCACCGGGACCACGGCGACTGGATCGACGGCTACACCACGCCCAAACCCGGCCGCTACCACGAAGGGCTGAAGGCCGGCGAACTCTCCCAGGCGGGCCTGCTGCTCAAGCTGACCCTGGCCTCCCTGGTGGACTGCGGCGACTACGACGAGGCCGACTTCTGCTGGCGGCTGGACCATGACTTCTTCCCCCTGCTCGACGGCACGCCCCATGCCGGCCCCGGCGGCTACACCAGCCAGTCGATGCGCGATGCCTGGCACAAGCGGGTGGAAGAAGGCCACCCCTGGGGCCGCTGCGGCGGCCACGCCGACACCACCGAGGCGATAGAGCGCACCCTGGCCATCGCCGTGCGCCACGCCCGCTCGCCGCGCCGGCTGGCCGAGGCGGTGGCGGCCAATACGGTGCTCACCCAGATAGACAACAACCTGGTGGCGATGACGGTGGCCTTCGGCGCCGTCACCGGCCTGCTGGTGCAGGGGCACCGGCTGGATCCGGCCCTGTCCGGCAAGCTGATGGCGCTGGTCCAGGCCGACGAGCTGCCCTTTCATACCGTCACCGGCAACCGGCTGCAACCGCCGCCGCCCCATGCCCCCGAGCCGCCCCGGGCCGGCCGCTTCGCCTCGCCGGACGCCCTGCTCACCCCCTCGTGCGTGGCCAGGGCCGCCGAGGATCCCGCCATCCGCATCGAGCCGGCCTGGAAGGTCTCGCTGGTGTACGGCATGCCCTGCGCCATCTACCACCAGTTGCCCGCCGCCTACTACCTGGCCGCCCGCTTTCACGACGACTTCGAGGCCGCCGTGCTGCACGCCATCAACGGCGGCGGCCAGAACCAGGCCCGCGCCATGCTCACCGGCACCCTGGTGGGCGCCCAGGTGGGGCTGTCCGGCATCCCCCAGCGCCTTATCGACGGGTTGGCCGAGGCCGACGAATTGCTGGAGCTGTCCCGGCAACTGGCGGAGCAGCTGGCAGCGGAGTGAAACCTGTTTGGATCAGCCCCGCCCGCCCTGGATGCCCGCCTTCGCGCTGAGGGCTCCCCAGTTTTTTCTGGTCATGCCGCGACCTCTTCCATGAGGGTGTAGATACGGCTCAAGCGTGTTAAGGCTCGCTCCAGTAGCGAGCCCGTTACTCTCCTCGGCTCATGGATAATCACCTGTTTTCCCAAGGTTAAAAAGGAAAGTACCCGACGCTCCTCGGTGTTGGCTTGGTATCGCCGATGCAGCCCTTGTTGTTCGCACTCGAACCCCACCAACCACAGGAACAGGGTTGCTACCTGGGCTATCAGGCACAGTTGACCCAAGCGACCCTCCCCCTGACTTTTACTGTTGCTCCAGCCAAAACCATAACGCTGGCTCTTGTCATCACGGAAGTTCTGCTCGATTTGCATCCGCTTCCGATACAGAGAGACGACCTGCCGGGCAGTGAGGTCCGCATCCGAGGTCACCAGCAGCCACGGCTCTTCCGCTGCGTCGCGATACTGCTTCTCTGCCTGGGGATACATGGGCTGCTTCTTGCCCCGTTTCTTGTGCCGTCCCTTCGAGGGGGCATGGTACTGGTGATAGTAAACCGGGCAGGCCGGCTTCACTGTCTTACCCAACAGGCCCGCTCCCAGCGCCTCCGGGGTAGCCGTCGCCTGCTGGGCCAGCGTGGCCGCGGGATACCACTCTTTCTCGTTATCCAACTTGCCATGGATGCGCCCGCGCACTCGCCCTACAAACACCCAGCCCAACGCCCGCACCTGATTCAGCCACGGCGTTTTAAAGCCACCGTCCGACAGAAGAATGACCCGCTGGTGTGCCCCCAGGGCGGCATGCAGATCGAGCAGAAACTGCTGATGTTCATCATGATTTTCTTGCCGCGCAGAGGGCACAACACGGTTCAGCAAGGGCAGGCTGCGACCTTCATACACCAGGCTGGCGCGCAAGACATGAAAGTCCTGGCTGCAACAGCCGCTCCAGTCAATGGCAATGAAGCAGCAGGGCAAGCAATCGGTGATGCGGCGGGTCAGGGCGGCACTCATGGTGACGCAGTCCTGGTGGGCCTTCTCATTACGAAGAAAGCGGTCGACGCGTTTTATCTTGTGCTTGACGCAGGCTTTGCCGGGCAGATGTCGTCCAATCCGGGTCAAGGAGAGGGTGTTGCCGGTAATGAGTCCTTCGGCACAGTTCAGCAGGGTTTTTACCCGAGCCTGATGAAAAGGAGCAAAGGCAGACGCGAAGAATTTATGGCAAACTGAGGACACGGCAGGCATGGCGGAACGTCTTTGTTTTTTTGGCGATTAATAAAGACGCAATCTACCATGCCTGCCGATTTTTTTTGGGGATCCCTCAGCGCCTTCGCGGGCATGACTTCGTTTGGCCCCCTCACACCGAAAAGCGGGCGTAGATGGGATTATGGTCGGAGACCATGTCGGTATTGATGGCGGTGGCCGAGTGCAGTCTCATATCCCGGTAGAAGATAAAGTCCAGGGGCTGGCGGAAGTAGTGCTTGATATGGTGCGGGTCTTCCATCACCGCCTGCTGCAGGCCGGTGGCCCGGCAGAACTCGGCCAGGTAGTGCCGGCGCTGCCGGCTCCAGACGTTGAAATCCCCGGCCACGATCAGCGGCCCCCGGTGGAGCAGCAGTTCCCGCTTGAGTTGCTCCATTTCGAGGTGGAACAGGCCGTGATGCACGAAGTTGATGGCGTGGATATTGGCCACCAGCAGTTGCTCGCCCCCGGCCAGGGGGTGGCGGGTGAGGATCAGGCTCTTGTGGGTGGCAAAGCGCAGCTCCCGGGTGCGGCTGAGCAGGGCGGTGACTTCGTCGAAGGCGCACTGGCCGGCGGTCAGCACCCCGAACAGGTGCGCCGGGGTCTGGATATTGGGCGACACCGCGTAGGACCAGCCCTCCAGCTGCCACCGGCCGTGCAGCGCCAGCTTGGCCTCCTGCAACAGCAGCAGGCTGGTGGGAAAGCGCTGCATCAGCCCCGCCAGGCACAGCCGGAACTCGGGGTTCAGGGTCAGTTTCTGGGTATTCCAGCACAGCACGCCCAGATCGTCCCGGGCCAGCGGCTGGTGCTGGTGGATGAGCTGGTGGGGCGCGATACGGGGGCGGAGCATAGGAGTCTGTCCTGCGGTTGCCGGGATACAACCTCCATCTTAGCATCCCCGGCCGCCACGCCGGCGGGGAAATGCCCGCCCCGGGAGCCGTACGGCGGATGAGGTAGACCAGGCGCGCCGGGCTTATCCGGCCAGGTTGTGGTACAGCTCTTCTTCCTGGGCAAAATGCAGGCGCAGTATGGTGTCGAGGGCGTACAGGGCACGCTGCAGCTCGGGCAGGGCGGGCGACGCCAGCTCCGGCGCCTCGAGCGCCGCGGCCAGGCGCTCCAGCCCCTGCACCGCCTTGTAGATTTCCCGGTGGGTGTGGCTCATGGTCGCCATGGGATCGTCGCCCCCGATCAGGCGGGCGACCTGCGGATACAGCTCGGTATCGTCGCGCCGCTCGTGGGGCAGGATCTCCTGGCGCAGGGCCGCGAGCAGCCGCTGCAGGCCGGCCAGCAGTTGTTCCGCTGGCAGCTCCGCCACCCGGTCGGCCAGCCGGGTGATCTGCTCCAGCACCGGGAGCATGGCGGCGTGCTCTTCCCGCAGCCGCCGTACCCGGTCCTCCGACAGGCGCGCTTCCAAGGGCTGGCGCTCCAGCCCCAGCACGCGCAGGGCGTTGAGGATAGCCGCAACGTCTATCCCTTCCTGCAACAGGGCGCCGGCCAGGGGTGGCAGGTAGCCCAGCGCCGCGATCACCATGGCGATCATGGACAGTCCCAACCCCAGGGTCACGCTTTGCAGCGCGATGGCCCTGGCCCGCTGCGCAATGCGCAGGGCAAAGGCCAGCCGGTCCAGCCGGTCCACCAACAGCACCACCTGCGCCGCCTCGGCGGCGGCCGCCGCGCCGCGCGCGCCCATGGCAATCCCCACGTCGGCCGCCGCCAGGGCCGGGGCATCGTTGACCCCATCGCCCACCATCAGGGTCACGCCATGTTCACAGGAGGCGGCAATGGCGGCCAGTTTCGCCGCCGGGGTCTGCTCGGCCAGCACCTCGTCCACCCCCAGCACGCCGCCAATGGTTTCCGCCACCTCGCGCCTGTCACCGGTCAGCATGACGCTGCGCCGGATACCGGCCAGCCGCAGCAGCCGCAGGGCCCGCGGGGTGTCGAGCCGGATCTCGTCCGCCATCTGCAGGGCCCCGACCAGGCGGCCGTCGACCGCGACATAAACAGCGCCGCTCCCCTCCTGGCCGCCGCGCCGCGCCAGCCGTTCCACCCAGGGCGGGTAAGGCTCCAGGCCGGCGGCATAATCGAGGCTGCCCACCCGCACCCGGCGGCCGTCGACCATGCCGCAGATACCGCTGCCGGCCTGTTCGCTCACCGCCGAGGGCAGCGACAGCTCCAGGTTCCGCTCCCGGGCCGCCTGCACCACGGCCCGGGCCACCGCATGGTCGGACATCTGATCCAGTGACGCGGCCAGCCGGATCACCGCCTCGTCGTCGGCCCCCGGCGCGCCGGCCACCGCCACCAGGCGGGCGCGCCCGCCGGTCAGGGTGCCGGTCTTGTCGAAGAACAGGGTCTCGGCCCGCGCCAGCTTCTCGATGGCGCCGCCGTGCTTGATCAGCACGCCGTGGCTGGCACAGCGCGACATGGCACTCACTATCGCCACCGGCACCGCCAGGATCAGCGGACAGGGGGTGGCCACCACCACCACCGCCAGCGCCCGCACCGGGTCGCCGGACC
This sequence comes from Zobellella denitrificans, assembly GCF_002407485.1. Taxonomy (NCBI): domain Bacteria; kingdom Pseudomonadati; phylum Pseudomonadota; class Gammaproteobacteria; order Aeromonadales; family Aeromonadaceae; genus Zobellella; species Zobellella denitrificans. The sequence goes on from NZ_CP012621.1 coordinate 3,890,607, forward strand.
AGGCCCAGGCCGCTCCCGCCAGCGCCAGTGCCAGGGGCACGAACAGCAGCGCATAGCGATCGGCCAGGCGCATGGCCGGCGCCCTCGACTCGCGGGCGGACTGTACCAGCCGGACGATGGCGCTCAGCGCGCTGTCTTCGGCGGCATGCGTCGCCAGCATGTCGAAGGGCGTGCCGGCATTGACGCAGCCGCTTTGCAGGCGCTGGCCCGCACGGCAATCCACGGGCAAGGACTCGCCGGTCAGGGTGGCGGCGTCCAGCACCGCCTGCTCCGACAGCAGGCTGCCATCCACCGGCACCGTTTCCCCGGCGCGCACCAGCAGGCGGTCGCCCGGCTCGACCGCGGCCAGCGCCACCTGCACTATGGCCTGGCCCTGGTAGCGGTTGGCATGGCGCGGCACCTTTTCAAGCAGTGCCGACATCTCGCGCCCCGCCCGCCGTTCGGCGTAGTCCTCGAGCGTACGGCCGCTGCCCAGCATCAGGGCGATGACCCCCGCCGTCAGGTATTCCCCCAGGGCGAGGGCGCCGCCGATGGAAAACAGGGCGAGCAGATCAACCCCCGCCTGCCTGCGCGCCATGGCCCGCACTATGTCGACGAGGGTCAGCAGAAATACGCAGGCCGAAGCCCCCAGCCACAGCCAGCGCGCCGGCGCCGGCTGGCCGCCGAGCCAGAGCAGGCCACCGCCCAGCAGGGCGCCGGCGGTGGCCCCCGTCAGCAGCAGGTTGGCGTAATAGCGGTGAACCATGGCGACACCATGAAAAAGCGGCATACCCCAAGCTTAGCCCGCCGGGGCTGGCCCGGGGCTAGTCCTCCCGCGGCCGCACCCGGGCGCCGTCCTCCAGCCCGGGGGCGGGATAGAGCACCAGCCGCTGCCCCGCCTCCAGCCCGGCCAGTATCTGCGCCTCGACGCCGTTGTCATGCCCCACCCGCACCGGGGTCAGCCGCGCCCGCCGGCCTTCCACCACCAGCACCGCCCAGCGCTCACCGTCCCGGAACAGGGCGCTGGACGGGGCGATCAGCGCCGCCTCCTCTTGCCACACCACTATCCGCGCCTCCACCCGGTAGCCGTGGCCCAGGCTGCGGCGCCTGGCCGGCTCGCCGGCGATGCGGATGACGGCGTTGACCCGCTGCTCCTCCACCCCCAGGGCGGAAAACTTGGTGAACCCCCGGGGCTCGACCCGCTCCACCACCCCGGCCAGGGGCGCCGGGCCGCCCCAGTGATCGATGATCACCCCCATGCCGGGCATCACCTGCACCGCGTCGGTCGACAGCAGCTCCACCACCACCTCCAGATCCCCCTCCGGGTCGCCCAGCTCCATGATGGGGGTGCCGGCGGCCAGCACCGTCTCGCTCTTTTGCAGCAGTTGCAGCACCCGGCCGGACACCGGCGCGACCAGCGCCAGGGGCAACGGCTCCGCCCCCCCGCCCGCGTCGGTCTCCAGCAACTGCGCCCGGGCCTGGGCCAGCTCCGCCTCGCGCAGCCGCTGCGCCGCCCCGGCGCTGTCCAGGGTCGCGCGCGCCACCCGGGCGGCGCGGCGGGTCGCGTCCAGCCCGGCGGCGGTCACGGCACCCTGCTCATGCAGGCGGGTGCCGCGGACCAGTTCGGCCTCGGCCAGCGCCAGTTCCGCCCTCGCCCGCTCCCGTTCGGCGCGCGCCACGCCCAGGGCGGCCTCCGCCGCCGCCACCCCGGCCAGCGCCTGCTCGCGGCGCCGGCGATCCAGCAGCCCGGGCGCCGCCGGCAACAGCCGCGCCAGCAGGGTCTCGCCGGCGACGACCTCGTCGCCGGCTTCCAGCTCCACCCGCAGCAGGCGGCCGTCGACCGGGGCCGCCACCACATAGGGCTGGCGCACCCGGGTGCGCCCCTCCTCGTCGATGGTCATCACCATGGGGCCGAGCCGCACCGGGCCGGTGTCCACCGGCGTGGGCCCGGGCCAGAAGGCGTAGACCAGCAGCACCGCCACCGCCAGGGCGGTGCCAAGGGTGAGCCAGCGGCGGGACTGGGGTCGAGCCATGGATTACTCCCGGGTCTTGAGGGCGGATACCAGATTCAGCCGGTTGATGTCGCGCCGCACCAGGGCGCCGGACAGCACCGCCGCCACCAGCACCGCCAGGGCCGCCACGCCGTGGCCGGCGGGCTCGAAGGCCACCGGCACCTGGTACAGATCGGTGCTGAAGCCCGCCGCCACCGCCAGGGAAAAGCCGTAGCCCAGCAGGCTGCCCAGGGGCAGCGCCAGCAGGATCAGCAGCCCCAACTCGCCAAGCAGCACAAAGCTCACCTCGGCGCGGGTCAGCCCCAGCACCCGCAGGCTGGCCAGGTCCCGCGCCCGCTCGGCGAAGGCGATGCGCGCGCTGTTGTAAACGATGCCGAAGGTGATCACGGCGGCGATGGCCGCCATCACGTAGCGGGTGGCGCCGGCGCCGCTGTCCATCACCCGGCGGAAGGCATCCCGCCGCTCCGTGCGCAGGCTCACCCCCGCCACCACCGGCATCTCCTTCCACTCCCGGTAGAGCCGCTCGCCGGCGGCGGCGTCGATGCGCAGGTGGGCGCCGGACGCCCGCGGTCCCTCTTTCAGCAACCGGTTGAGCCCGCCGAGTTCGATAAAGGCCGGCGCCCCCAGCAGGGTGTCGGCCAGCCCCACCACCGGGATCTCCAGCACCGGCCGGCGCCCCTCGCGCACCTCCACCCGGAGCCGGTCGCCCGGGCCTATGGCCAGGGTCTCGGCCAGGGCGCGGGAGAGGATGACACCGTCGGCGCGCAGGGGCAGGGGCTGCTGCCGGCGATCCAGGGCCCGGTACAGGCGCGGCTCGGCTACCAGGGCGGTGAGGGCGCCGCGATAGCGGTGCCGGCCATGACTGAACAGGGCCGGCACGGTGCGAAAGGGCTCCAGCTCCAGCACTCCCGGCATCCGGGCCAGGGCATAGAGGCCCTGCTCGCCCAGGGGATCGACAAAGCTCAGGGTGACGTCGCCCCGCTCGAGCACGCTGAAGTTCAGCTCCAGGCTGCGATCGAAGGCGGTCATCACGCTCAGCATGGCCACCGACAGCGCCATGCCCGCCGCCATGCCCAGCACCGCCAGGGCGGCGCGGCCGGGCTGGCGCCACAGGCCACGCAGCACCATGCGGCTGGGCTGGTCCAGCCAGCGCTTAAGGCGCGGGCCGAAGCGCAGGCTCCGGCTGAAGTCCGGCGGCACGGGCGGGCGCATGGCCTCGGCGGGCGCCAGCGCAAACACCCGCTGCAGCACCAGGGCCGCCCCGGCCACGGCGGCCAGCAGGCTCACCCCCAGGCCGAGCAGCAGGGCGGACGGCGCCACCGCGAACTGCAGGAACGGAAACTTGTAGTACTGCTGGTAGAAGCCGCTCAGGCCGCGCCCGGCCAGCACCCCCAGCAGGGCACCGGTCAGGGCGCCGGCCAGGGCGATCACCAGCACGAACTTGAGGTAGTGCAGGCCCACTTCCCCGTCGCCATGGCCGAAGGCCTTGAGCAGGCCTATCTGGTCGCGCTCGGCCTGTACCATGCGCGACAGCACCATGTACAGCAGGAAACCGGCCACCGCCAGGAACACCGGCGGCACCGTGCGGCTGGATACCCTGAGCCCCGCTATTTCCTCGACGATAAAGCGGTTGGACAGGTGCTCGTCCAGGCCGTAGGCCCCCAGGGCGCCGTAGGGGGCCAGCAACCGGTCGAGCCGGTCCTGCAGCGCCCGCGGCTCGGCGCCCCGGGCCAGGCCGACCAGCACCTCGTTCACCGCCCCCTCCAGATCCAGGGCCGCCGCCAGCGCCGTCTCGTTCATCCAGAGCACCGCAAAGCGGGCGTCATCCGGCACCATCTCGCCCGGTGCCGTGGTGTACAGGAACTCCGGTGCCTGGGCCAGCCCCACTATGGCCAGGGTGCGACGGGCGCCGTTGAGGGTGGCCGGCAGCCGATCCCCGGGCGCCAGGCCATGGGCCCTGGCGAAGCCTTCCAGCAGCAGCACCTCGTCCCGCCGGCCGGGATCGGGCCGCCGTCCCGCCACCAGGTGCACCTCGTTCAGCCGCGCCGTCCGCCACTCTGGCAGCGACACCGCCTGGGCCCGCACCGGCACCGCCAGCCCCGGCAGGCTGAGCAGGGCGCCGCCGTTGATGCGCCCCTCCACCGCCGCCACCCCGGGCAGCCGGGCCACCCGCTCCAGCACGGCCCGGGGCGCCCGCTTCACCGGTGCGAACAGCTCCGCCAGCCGGTAGCGCTGGTAATAGTCCTGCCGGGTCTGCTCCAGGGAGTTGACCAGGCCGTCCATCATCACCTGCAGCATCACCCCCATGGCGATCACCAGGCCGATGGCCAGGGCCTGGCCCCGGACCCGCCACAGATCCCGGCCCAGCTTGCGATCGAGCGCTTTCATCACGGCATCCTCACCATTCGATCTCCTCGGCGCCGCAGGGGTCAGGGTTGGTCTCCACCGCCCGGATGGCGCCGTCGGCGAAGTGGATCACCCGGTGCGCCATGGCGGCGGTGGCGGCGGCGTGGGTCACGATAAGCACCGTGGTGCCGAGCTCGCGATTCACCTGCTGCAACACCCGCAGCACGGCGCGACCGGTCTGGCTGTCGAGGGCACCGGTGGGCTCGTCGCAAAACAGCACCGTCGGCCGCTTGGCGACGGCGCGGGCGATGGCCACCCGCTGCTGCTCGCCACCGGAGAGCTGGGCGGGAAAGTGATCGGCCCGCGCCGCCAGCCCCACCATGGCCAGGGCCTCGCCCGCGTCCAGCGGCTGCTCGGCGATGTCGGTGACCAGTTCGACGTTCTCCCGGGCGGTCAGGCTGGGCATCAGGTTGTAGAGCTGGAACACAAAGCCCACATGGCGCCGCCGGTAGCGGGTGAGGCGGGCCTCGTCCATGGCGGTCAGCTCCCGTTCGAAGAACCAGATCCGGCCGCCGCTGGGGGCGTCGAGCCCGCCGAGCAGGTTCAGCAGGGTGGACTTGCCGCTGCCGGAGGGGCCCAGCAACACCACCAGCTCCCCCGCGGGCAGCGTCAGCTCCACCCCGCGCAGGGCGTACACCGCCGAGGGTCCGCTGCCGTAGACCTTGGTCAGGCCCTGGGTACGATAGACCGGCAGGCGGGGATCCGGAGATGGGGGCATGTTGCGGCTCTCGCGTAAAAAGCTCCATTGAACAAGAGCCTAAGCGCTGTTGCGCCCCTTCGCCATGATCCGGACGGGCAGCGGGGCCTGAAAATCCGGCGCCCGCCGCGGCCGCCGGGCACGAGTCCCAGGGGCGCGCTAGGCTTGTAGGAGAGACTGCTCCCCTACTGCCCCGGCAGCCCAGCCGAAGGTATTTGCCATGACCGAACCTCATGCCCTGATCGCCGTCGAAATGGGGATAGACACCCACCAGGAGCCCGTGGTGTTCCTGCGGGCCGACTGCGAGGTGTGCCGCGCCGAAGGCTTCAATGCCAACACCCGCCTGCAGTTGAGCCTGGGCGGGCGCGCCATCATCGCCACCCTCAACGTGGTCACCGAGGCGGTACTGCCGCCCGGCCGGGTGGGCTTTTCGCGCATTGCCTGGCAGCGCCTGGGGCTCAAGGGCGGCGAGGCGGTGACCCTGAGCCACGCCCCGGTGCTGCATTCCATGAGCGCGGTACGCAAGAAGATCTACGGCCATGCCCTCTCGGCCCGGGAAATCGACGACATCATCCAGGACATCAGCGCCCACCGCTATTCCGACATGCAGATCGCCAGCTTCGTCACCGCCTGCGTCGACCGGCTCGATAGCGGGGAGATCATCGCCCTCACCCGGGCCATGGTGGCCAGCGGCAAGTGCCTGAGCTGGCCGGACAAACCGCAGGTGCTCGACAAGCACTGCATCGGCGGCGTGCCCGGCAACCGCACCACCCCCATAGTGGTGGCCATCGCCAGCGCGGCCGGGCTGACGATGCCCAAGACCTCGTCCCGCGCCATCACCTCCCCCTCCGGTACCGCCGACACCATGGAGGTGCTGACCAATGTGCACCTCGGCCTGGATCAGATCCAGGCCACGGTCGCCCAGGTAAACGCCTGCCTGGCCTGGGGTGGGGCCGTCAACCTGAGCCCGGCGGACGACATGCTGATCCGTATCGAACACGCACTGGACGTGGACGGCGAGGGCCAGATGGTGGCCTCGGTGCTGTCCAAGAAGCTGGCCGCCGGCTCCACCCACGTGCTGATCGACATTCCGGTGGGCCCCACCGCCAAGGTGCGCAGTCAACCCCAGGCCCGGCACCTGGCGCACCTGTTCGACACCGTGGGCAAGGCGCTGGGGCTCAGGCTGCGCTGCCTGACCACCAGGGGGGAAGAGGCCATCGGCTACGGCATAGGTCCGGCCCAGGAGGCACTGGACATCCTCGCCGTGCTCAACAACGCGCCCCAGGCGCCCGCCGATCTGCGCGAACGGGCGCTGTTCCTTACCGGCCACCTGCTCAACATGGCCAGCGGGGAAGAGCTGGCCGCCGCCATCGCCCGCGCCCGGGAACTGCTCGCCTCCGGCAAGGCCTGGGTCCAGTTCCAGCGCATCTGCGCCGCCCAGGGCGGGCTCAAGGCCATTCCCCAGGCGGCCTTCCGGCTGGAGCTGGGCGCCGGCCACAGCGGCACCCTGCTGGCCATGGACAACCGCCGCCTGGCCCGGCTGGCCAAGCTGGCCGGGGCGCCCATCTCGCCGGCCGCCGGCCTGCGCCTGCACGCCAAGCTGGGTCAGGCCCTGGCCCGGGGCCAGCCGCTGTTCACCCTCTACGCCGACAGCCAGGGCGAGCTGGACTACGCCGCCGACTACTACGCCGACAACCAGGATCTGTTTATGATCGGGGAGACGCCATGACACCGCTGTTGTTCGCGCTGGAAGACGGGCATCCGCTGCTCGGCCCGCTCTGCCACGGGCTGGGTGCCGAGCCTGGCCGGCTGGAGCGGCGCCGCTTTCCGGACGGCGAAAGCTACCTGCGCCTGCTGGGCGAGGTGGCGGGCCGCCCCTGCCTGGTGCTGGCGGATCTGTCCCGCCCGGACGACAAGTTCCTGCCCCTGTGCTTTTTGTGCGACACCCTGCGGGAGCTCGGCGCCGCCCGGGTCGGCCTGGTGGCCCCCTACCTCTGCTACCTGCGCCAGGACGCCCGCTTCCACCCCGGCGAGGCGCTCAGCTCCCACAGCTTCGCCCGCCTGCTCTCCCCCCGCATCGACTGGCTGATCACCGTGGACCCGCACCTGCACCGCATCCACCGCCTGGACGAGATCTATTCGGTGCCGAACACAGTGGTGCACGCCGCCCCCCTGCTGGCGGACTGGCTGCGCGGCCGGCCAGAGCCGGTGCTGCTGGTGGGCCCGGACGCGGAAAGCGAACAATGGGTGGCGGCGCTGGCCGGGGCCAGCGGCCGGCCCCATGTGGTGGGCGAGAAGGTGCGCAGGGGCGACCGGGAGGTGGAGGTAAACCTGCCGGATCTGGGGGCTTACCGGAGCCATGGCGCCCTGATCCTGGACGATGTGATCGCCAGCGGCCGGACCGTGCTGAGCTGCCTGCGGGCCCTGCGCGCCCAGGGGATGGGGCCGGTGGACTGCGCCGCCGTGCACGGCCTGTTCGCCGACGACATAGAAGATGAGCTGGCCCGGGCCGGGCTGCGCCGGCTGCTCACCGGCAACGGCGTCGCCCACCCCAGCAATGCCATCGACCTCTCCCCGGCATTGCTGCCCGCCATCCGCCACTGGCTGGCAGGCTAAAAGGTCAGTATCCGCTGGTATTCCCCTATCTCCACCCGGTAGGGGCTGGTGCGGCGCAGGTAATCGCGCATGGCCTCCAGGGCATCGGGCTCGCCGTGCACCAGCTGGATGCGGGTGTCGGCGGTCAGCGCCGAGGCCGCCAGCCACTGCTGCAGCTCCACATAGTCAGCGTGGCCCGACAGCCCGTGCAGCATTTCGATGCGGGCGCGATTGGTCACCCAGTCGCCGTGAATGCGCACGCTCTCGGCTCCCTGCTGCAGCTTGGCCCCCCGGCCACCCCCCGCCTGGTAGCCGGTGAGCAACAGGGTGGTACGGTGATCCGACAGCAACCGTTTCATATGGTGGAGGATGCGGCCGCCGGTCACCATGCCGCTGCCGGCGATGATGATATGGGGGTAGACCTCGTCGGCCAGCGCCTTGGAGTCCTCCACGCTGCGCACCAGGGTGATGGTACGGCTCATCCGCCGGCAGTCGGCCCGGCTCAGCTTGTGCTGGTCGGCGAAACGCTCGTAGATCTCGCCCACCTCGATCGCCATGGGGCTGTCGAGAAACACCTTGAGCCTGGGAATGCGCCCCTGTTCCATCAGGGTCGTCAGCAAATACTGCACGGCCTGGGCGCGGCCCACCGCAAAACTGGGGATCAGCATGATGCCGCCGCCGGCCACCGTGGTGTTGACCAGCTCCTCCATCTGCAGGAAGGGATCCGTCGTTTCGTGGCGGCGATCGCCGTAGGTGGACTCCAGCAACAGCAGATCCAGCTCCGGCAAGGGTTTGGGGGGATACATGAAGAGATCGTCCGGTCGCCCCACATCGCCGGAAAAACCCACCCGCTTGCCCTCGGCCTCGAGGATCAAGCTGCCGGCCCCGAGGATATGGCCGGCGGGCTGCAGGTGCAGGCGCATCCCGCCGAGATCCAGCACCTGGCCAAACTCCAGGGGGCGGAACAGGGTCATGCTCTGCTCCGCCGTGGCCCTGTCGTAAAGCGGCTCAGGCTCGGCATGCTTGCTCAGCTGGTGACGGGAGAAAAAACGGGCGTCTTCTTCCTGCAGGTTGCCGCTGTCCGCCAGCAGTATCTCGCACAGGGCCCGGGTGGCCGGATGGCAATACACCGGCCCCCGGTAGCCCTGGCGGTACAGCACGGGAATATAGCCCGAGTGATCCAGGTGCGCGTGGGTCAGCACTATGGCGTCGAGCCGGTCGATATCCAGCGGCAACGGCTGCCAGTTGCGCTCGCGCAGCCATTTGTAGCCCTGGTAGAGGCCGCAGTCCACCAGGATGCGGGTGTCGCCGCTGTGCACCAGAAACTTGGAGCCCGTCACCGTCTGGGTGGCGCCGAGAAAGGTTATCTTCATCGCTATTCTCCTCTTGCGGACGTCGGAAACGAGAGAGGCGCCATCCCGGCCGGCGATGCGCCATTGCTATCAGTATCCGTCAGCCCGGCCGCTTTTGCCGGATCAACGACATGCCGTAGATCCGGGGGATGCTGACTATAGTTAACCCTGAGCCATGGCAAGGAGCACGGGGATAAACCATTACCTTGCAGGCGATATAGAGAATCATATGGCGCCCGACAGGAGCCTTGTATGCCATGCCCTTACTGCCATCGCTGGCGTGTCCGACTGCTCGGCCTGCTCCTGATGCTGACCACCGCCGTGCACGCCAATATTCCCCGCTGGTTCGAACTGGCCCCGGGCGAACCCAGCCTCTATATCAGCGGCACCATCCGCTACCTCAACCTGGAAGGGGGCCTCTATGTGATCCGCGATGTGCGCGGCACCCACTACCATCCCGTCAATCTGCCTCCCGCCTTCGAGCAGGACGGCCTGGCGATAGAAGCCCTGGCCCGGCTGCGGGAGGACAGCCCGACCAGCGGCATGGTCGGCCTTCGCATAGAGCTGTTGCACATTCGCCGGGCGAGCCGCCTCGAATAAGGCCCGGGGCCAGAACAGGATCGGGATCGAAGGCGGCTCCCCGGGGCCTGGGCTATCCTTGAGTGAGGTGACAGTTCATGTCTGGTTGGATCCAACGCCAGGAGGCGCCTTATGTTCAGGCATTGCGTTGCAGGTATTGATTTTTCGGCGGGCTGGGACAGGGTGCAGTCCCGGCTTCGGCAGATGGTGGCCCTGTTCGATATCCGGGAGCTGACCCTGGTGCACGCGGACGAACCCCACCGCCGGGCCCATAAGGACGCCAACGATCGCACCAATCGCAAGCTCCACCTGGAGCAGGTGGCGGCGGACATGAGCCGTGAGCTGGCGATAACGGTGCATACCCAGTTCGTCTCGGGCTTTGCGGTGTCCTCCATCCTCGACTGTGCCAAAAGGAAACAGGCCGACCTGATAGTGGTGGCCAACCGCAGCCATTCCCGCAGCCGGGAATTCTTTATGGGCAACGTGGCACTGAACCTGGCACGCCTCTGCAAGTTGCCGCTGCTGATAGTGCCTTCGGATCTGGGGGCCGTGGCGGACGACGCCCCCCTGCTGCTGGCCACCGACAACTCGCCGGCCTCGGCCAGGGCCAGGGCCTGCTTCACCGAGCTGGTGGGTACCGATCGCCAGGGCATGGTGATGATAGTGCGCAGCCCCGAACACCAGGTGGCCTTCGAGGAAGTGCAGGCCGGTGAGAGCTTTGCCACCGATAATCCCAACCTGGACGTCCGCACCGTGGTCGGCGATCCGGTGGAGGAGATCTGCGAAGCCGCCAGCAACGTCAGAACGCCCCTGATCATCCTCGGCAAGCGCGGCACCAACCCCATCGCCGAGCTGCCCCTCGGCAGCACCGCCGAAGGCATCTGCCGGCACGCCACCAACCCGGTGCTGCTGATTCCCTCCTGAGCCGCCGGACAACCGGGCCGCCATTCCGGCCCGGCCCGCGACCACCGGGCAGGCGCCCGGCCGCTCTCCTTTCTATACTCGTATCCAGCCCCGGGCCCGGAGAAGCCCAATTGCCTTACCCACAGGAGAACACAGCCATGTCCATCAAGATAGTGACCCTCTGCGGCAGCGTACGCCCCGGCAACTACACCGCCATGGCGCTGGAACTGGTCCATGACGAATTCAGGAAGATGCCCGGGGTGGAGCTGATCCCCCTGCGGCTGGACGGCCTGGAGCTGCCCCTGCCGGGCTTGCCGGCAAAAAACCCGGACGCCATCGCCCAGTTCCAGGAAACGGTGGCCTCGGCCACCGGGGTGCTGCTGGCCTCGCCGGAATACCATGGCGGCATCAGCAGCCCCATGAAGCTGGCCATCGACAACCTGGGCTTTCCCAGCAAGCTGGCCGGCAAGCCCGTCTCCCTGCTGGGGGTGGCGGCGGGCACCATCGGCGCCATCAAGTCCACCGAGCAGCTGCGCGCCATCTGCGCCCATATCGGGGCGGTGCCCCTGCCCCTGGCGGTGTCGGTGGCCAATGTGCAGCAGGTGTTCGATGCCGAAGGCCACTGCCTCGATGCCGGCACGGAAAAATACATCCGCCGGGCGGCGCGCAACCTGATCGACTACATCAACGACGCGGTCTGCCCCAAGGTCAGTCTCGAGGCCATACTGCGCGGCCAGGTGGAGGAAGACTGAGCCCGGGCGCCATCCCGGCCGGAGCACCGATCAGTTTAAAAGTTGAGCAGCATGATGTTTTTTGGGGCGCGGGCGGCCCGCCCGCATGAGGGGGCACCGAGGTAGGCGAAGGCACAGCCCAACCCGCAATGCCTGTTCTGCCTCGAACCTCTCTAAACTTGTGGTGTAGTTAGCCAGTCCGAAGGTTCCCGCTACGCGGGAAAGCAGGCGGGCCGCCTGCGCTCCATCAGTCAGGTGTCAATCTGCAAACGTCGTTTGCTGCCGATGAGAGTGGCTGGGATAGCACACGCCTGACAGCTTGATTTTCAAACCATATGGCGCTCTAGAGCCGGCTATAGTTAAGGCCTTGACCATAACGCTTGACCACAACAAGGAGCAGGGTGATGAACATGAATCCGGTCGTCTGGTTCGAGATCTATGTGGCGGACATGCCCCGGGCCAGAGCCTTCTACGAAGCCATGCTGGCGGTGCGGCTGGAGCCGCTGGCCGACCCCACCGTCGACGACGGCACCAACCTGGAGATGTGGGCCTTTCCGGGCCAGCCGGAGGGCGCCGGGGCCTGCGGCACCCTGGCGCGTATGGAGGGCTGCGCCCCCGGCGGCAACGGCACCCTGGTGTATTTCGGCTGCGACGACTGCGCCGTGGAGGCCGCCCGGGCGGCGGCCAACGGCGGACGCCTGGTGCGCGACAAGTTCGCCATCGGCCCCCACGGCTTTATCGCCCTGGTGGAAGATACCGAAGGCAATGTGGTCGGCCTGCACTCCATGAAATAACAGCCCTTTTGCTGAAGTTTATCCGCATCGAGGCACAGATGCCGCCGAGGCCGATGGCGGTTTCCGCCCATGGCCGTAAAGAGGTAAAGTAGCCCCACCACCTTCACCTGATCGCGGGGATTCCATGTCCGAGGATATCCGCTGGCAACAGCGCTTCCAGAACTACCAGCTGGCCTTGCAACAGCTCACCGATGCCGTCACGCTCGGCACTACCCGTCCCCTGTCGGACCTGGAGAAGCAGGGGCTGATCCAGGCCTTTGAATACACCCACGAGCTGGCCTGGAACTGCCTGAAGGACTTTCTGCGTTACCAGGGCACCCAGGACATCTTCGGCTCCCGCGATGCGACCCGCAAAGCCTTTGAAGTCGGCCTGATCGAACAAGGTGAACTGTGGATGGCGATGATCGCCAGCCGCAACCGCACTTCCCATACCTACAACAAGGCGACCGCCGAAGCCATTGTCGAGGCGGTCTGCACCCAGTACCTCCCGCTGTTCCAGCAGCTCAGGAGTCGGCTCTCGGGGCTGATGGATGACTGAGGCTTCGTACGGACTCGGCCATGAGGCCATAGGGCGCATCAGATCGGTGCTGGCGGGCTTCCCGCAGATAGAGCGCGCCATCCTGTACGGCTCCCGCGCCATGGGCCGGGAGCGCCCCGGCTCCGATATCGACCTGACCCTGGTGGGCGAGGATATCGACCAGCGGCTGCTGGATAACCTGTGCAACCGGCTGGACGATCTGCTGCTGCCCTGGCAGTTCGACCTCAGCGCCTACCGGGAGATAGAGAATCCCGCCCTGCTGGACCATATCCGGCGGGTGGGCAAGGTGTTCTACCAGCGGCGCTGAGCCGCCTACAGCCGGTCAGCCCCGGCTCAGGGCGATGCGCGCGCCCAGGCCCAGCAGCAGCACCCCGGAGCCGCCCTCCAGCGCCCGGGTGTAACGGGCGCTGGCGGGGTTGCCGAACACCAGGCCGCCCAGGCAGGCGTAGAGGCTGTTGCTCAGGGTCGCCAGCAGGCTGAACAGCAGGCCGAGCAGCACCAGCTCGGCGGCGGGATTGGCCGAGTTGACGCTCACGAACTGGGGCAGGAAGGACAAAAAGAAGATGGCCACCTTGGGGTTGAGCACGCTCACCACCACCCCCTGGCGGAACACCCCCCGCGCCGGCGCGGCGCCGGCCTGCGGCCGCAGGGGCGAGGTGCCGCGCCAGCTGTTGCGCAGCGCCATGGCACCGAGGTAGAGCAGGTAGCAGGCGCCCAGGTACTTCACCAGGCCGAACAGGAAGGCGGAGCTCAAAATCAGCGCCGACAGCCCCAGCACGGCGGCGGCGGTGTGCACCAGGTAGCCCAGGCCCAGGCCCAGGGCGGCCTTGAGCCCGGTGCGCAGCCGGCCGCGCATGGTGCTGGACACCACATAGACGACGTCCGGCCCCGGGATCAGGTTGAGCGACAGGGTGGCGATCACGAACATCAGCAGGGTATGGGCTTCCATCAGAACACCACCTTCAGTGCCAGCCCCAGCAGCACCAGGCCGCTGAACTTGTCGATCATCCGCGACTTGGCCTGGAGCCACACCAGCACGGGCCCGCGCGACAGCGCCAGGGCCACCAGCACGTACCAGAGGGCGTCGATGCCGCCGGCGGTGAGCATCATGATGCCGCCCTGCTGCCAGCCGGTGTCGGCGCGCACGAACTGGCTGAACAGGGCCAGGAAGAAGATGGCCAGCTGCGGATTGAGAAAGGCCACCATAAAGCCCTCGAAGGCGCCCCGCCGGCCGCGCACCGGATGGCTGCCCTGCCGGCCCCCTTCATCGCCGGGCCGGGCCAGCAGCGCCTTCAGCCCCAGCCAGGCGAGAAAGGCGGCGCCGCCGTAGCGGATGAGGTCGAACAGCAGCGGGGTTTTGGTGATCAGCAGCGCCAGTCCCAGGGCGGTGATCAGGGCGTAGAGCCCCACCCCCAGGCCGTGGCCCAGGGCGGTGGCCACCCCGTGCCCCTGGCCGCCCCGCACCGTGTTGCGGATCACCAGGGCCAGGCTGGGCCCGGGGCTGATGGCCCCCATCACGCAAATCGCCGCCAAGGCCAGCCAACTGGTCAGTTCCATGCTCTTCCTCTCTTGTCACCGGGGTTCTGGGTCTCAGCTTAATACCGCCCTAACCATGCCCATAATGAAAGTTAGGAATAGATTTCATAACCACAGGCTATAGCTTGGTGCGACTCTCCCGCACCGTACGCTGCAGGTGATCCCGCAGGAAGGGGAAGCACAGCTCCCGGAACCAGCGGTGGGCCGGATCCTGGTGGTGGCGCTGGTGCCACATCAGGTGGTATTGCTGGCTCTGGGTGGCGAACGGCAGGGCGGTATAGGCCAGGGGATGGGCCTGGGACAGCTGCCAGGCGATATGGGCCGGGGTGGTCAGCAGGCAGTGGGTGCGGCACAGCACCTCCACCGCCGCCTGGAAGAAGGGCACCCGGGCAAACCAGCGCCGGGCCAGCCCCAGGGGCGCCAGCACCCGCTCCACCGGGCTGTCCTTGTCGCCGCCGCCGCTCACCTGCAGATGGGGCCAGGCCAGGTAGTCGTCCAAGCCGAGCAACCGCCCCGCCAGCGGGTGCTGCCGGCCCATCAGCACCACCAGGCCGTCTTCCCCCTGGCGCAGGCCGCGGATCAGCTCCGGCACCTGTTCGGTGATGGTGGACACCAGATCGAGCGGCGACTCCCACAGCAGCGGCAGCTGGCGCTTGTCCCACAGCTCGTACTCCAGCGCCGCCCCCGGCGCCTGGCGGGCCAGCTCGGCGCAGATGTCCGGCAAGATGTACTGGGCCACATAGTCGGACGAGGCCAGGCGGAACACCCGCTCGCAGCGGGCCGGCTCGAAGCCGGGCGTCGCGTAGAGCCGCTCCAGGCCGCCGAGCGCGTCGGCCAGCTCCCGGGCCAGCTGTTCGGCCCGGGGCGTGAGCAGCCAGCGCTGGCCCTCGCGCACCAGCAGCTCGTCGTTGAAGTCCCGGCGCAGCTGGGCCAGCTGCTTGCTCACCGAGGGCTGGCTCAGGTGCAGCCGCTCGGCCGCCAGGCTGAGGTTGCGGGTATCGAGCAGCACCCTGAGGGTGGGCAGCAGGTTGTAGTTGAGTTGCACCTTGGGTTTTCCTGAGCGGGGCCGGGCTCCTATCTTAGGCCAGCCCGCACGAGGGGGAAAGGAAGCGCCCGCATGACAGGACATGTTCGAGTCTTGAAAGGCTATCCTGTGCTTTCTCGGCCAAAAAGCATACAATTCTCACGTTCTTGCAGAAAGCCCCCACAAAAGCGCGAAAGACGCTGGAGAAGATAACAAATGCAATATAAATGGATACTGTTCGACGCCGACGACACCCTTTTCCACTTCGACGCCTACCAGGGGCTCAGGCGCATGTTCGCCGGCTTCGGGGTCGACTTCGGCGAGCAGGACTTTGCCCACTACCAGACCCTCAACCAGCCGCTGTGGGTGGACTACCAGGACGGCCACATCACCGCCGAGCAATTGCAGCACCGGCGCTTCGCCGGCTGGGCGGAGCGGCTGGAGGTCAGCCCCCGCGAGCTGAACAGCGCCTTTCTCACCGCCATGGCGGATATCTGCGCTCCCCTGCCCGGCGCCAGGGAGCTGATCGACGCCCTGACCGGCCAGGCACAACTCGGCATTATCACCAACGGCTTTACCGAGCTGCAGCAGGTACGGCTGGAGCGCACCGGCTTCAGGGACGCCTTCTCCCCCCTGGTGATCTCCGAGCAGGTGGGCCTGGCCAAGCCGGATCCGGGCATTTTCGAACACGCCCTGGAGCTGATGGGCCAGCCCCCCAGGGAGCAGGTGCTGATGGTGGGCGACAACCCCCACTCCGACATTCTCGGCGGCCTCAACGCCGGCCTGCACACCTGCTGGCTGAACCCCGCCGGCAAGCCCGCGCCAGAGGGCATCAGCCCCCACTACCAGGTGAGTTCGCTGCACGAACTGCACCGGCTGCTGCTGTGTTAGGGGGTGAGGGGTGAGGGGTGAGGGGTGAGCCGTTGCAGAATACCGACTCTTCCCCCTCACGCCTTACGATTTTCCCCTCGCGGCCATACGCAAAAAGGGCGGCCCGGAGGCCGCCCTTTGTTTAACCGATATCGCTTACTTGCGGTTGCCGCGGTAGGCGGGCGAGGCGTTCAGCACCATATGGCGGTTGATGTCCTTGTACAGCAGGTAGCGGAAGCGGGTCGGGCCGCTGGCGTAGCAGGCCTGCGGGCAGAAGGCGCGCAGCCACATGTAGTCGCCGGCTTCCACTTCCACCCAGTCCTGGTTCAGGTGGTACACCGCCTTGCCTTCCAGCACATAGAGGCCGTGCTCCATGACGTGGGTTTCGTCGAAGGGGATGACGCCGCCGGGCTGGAAGGTCACGATGTTGACCTGCATGTCGTAGCGCATGTCGGCGGAGTCCACGAAGCGGGTGGTGGCCCAGGCGTCGTTGGTGTCCGGCATCGGGGTCGGTGCAATGTCGTTCTCGTTGGTGACGAAGGCTTCCGGCACTTCGATGCCGTCCACGTATTCGTAGGCCTTGCGGATCCAGTGGAAGCGCACCGGCGCGTCGCCGTTGTTCTTCAGGCTCCAGTTGGTGCCGGGCGGCAGGAAGGCGTAGCCGCCGGTCTGCATCTGGTGCACTTTGCCTTCCAGGGTCAGGGTCATTTCCCCTTCCACCACGAACAGCACGCCTTCGGCGCCGGAGTCCAGCTCGGGCTTGTCGCTGCCGCCCTGGGGGGAGACTTCCATGATGTAGTGGGAGAAGGTCTCGGCGAAGCCGCTCATCGGCCGGGCGATGACCCACAGCCGGGTGTTGTCCCAGAACGGCAGGAAGCTGGTCACGATGTCGCTCATCACGCCCTTGGGAATGATGGCGTAGGCTTCGGTGAAGACGGCGCGATCGTTGATCAGCTGTGTCTGGGGCGGCAGACCGCCGGTGGGGGCATAATAAGAATTACGGGCCATGACATCTGTCCTTTATTTATGCAAAGTGGTTGGTCTGCGCCAACGGATCAGCAGTGGTCTTGACGAGGCTGCTGTTTAAATGCTGAACACCCCTGATTGTAGAGCAAGGCCGTTTGATTTATAAATTAAATAACCGAATGGCAACTAGTGGCTTTGCCACTGGATGGAAGGCATGAACCTGAACACCACCCTGGATCCCGTGCTGCTGCGCAGCTTTGTCGCCGTGGTCGACACCGGCAGCTTTACCCGCGCCGCCGACAGCACCCACCTCACCCAGTCCACCGTCAGCCAGCAGGTGCGCAAGCTCGAATCCCTGCTCGGCTGCGAGCTGCTGCACCGCAAGGGGCGCTACGTCACCGCCACCCTGGAGGGAGAGCGGGTGCTGAGCTACGCCCGCCGCATCCTGCAGCTGATGAACGAGGCGCTGGCCCAGACCAGCCTGAGCGCCGAGCAGCAGAAGATCCGCCTGGGGGTGCCGGAAGACTTCGCCACCCACGCCATCATGCCCACCCTGTCGGCCTTCGCCAGCGAATACCCGGGCATCCGCCTGGAGGTGAAGAGCGGCCTGTGCAGCGACATCTGGCGCGAGTTCCAGCGCAGCGACCTGGACCTGGCCCTGGTCAAGCAGCGCCAGGGCAGCGCCCCCGGCCTGGCCAGCTGGCCCGAGCCGCTGTGCTGGATCGACAGCCTGGACGGCAACAATCTGGACAACCACCCCATTCCCCTGGTCACCTTTCCCATCGGCGGCCTCTACCGCAGCGAGATGGCCCACACCTTCGACAGCCTGGGCCGCAGCTGGCGGCTGGCCTATGTGAGCACCAGCCTGTCCGGGGTGTGCTGCGCGGTGGAAGCCGGTCTCGGCATCTCGCTGCTGCCCCGCCGCCTGGTTACCGAACGCCACCGCATCCTCGACCAGCGCGACGGCCTGCCGCCGGTGCCGGACCTGGAGCTGACCCTGCACGCCCAGGCCCAGCTCTCGGCCCACAGCCGGCTGCTGGCGGAGCGGCTGATCGGCGCCTGCGATCGCACCTTCGAGGGCGAGGCCTGATCAGCCCCCGCTGGAAAACTGCCACAGCCGGTTGAGCTCCAGCTCCTCCGTCTGCCGGTAGAGTTCGTTGATGCGACCGATGCGCTCCCGCCCCTGCGCCAGTTGCCGGTGCAGCAGCAGGTTGCAGATCAGGCTGACGGTGCACATGGCGGCGCTGTAGCTGTCGAAGGCGGACACCGAATCGAGCGGCAGCTCCAGCAGCCAGTCCGGGGCGTCGGGCAGTTCGGCCTGGGTCTCCACCATCAGCGCCAGCGGCACCCCGCTCCGGCGCAGGCTGGCCAGCAGCTTGGGAAACAGCGCCGGCCGGCGATGAAAGGCCACCAGGATGATCAGGTCGTCGACGCCGTAATCGACCAGCTCCTCCGCCAGGGTCTGGCCCGGCTGGGGCAGCAACTGCACCCCGGCGCGCACCTGCACCAGTTGCTGGCGCAGGTGCAGGGCCACCGGGTAGCTGTTGCGAAAGCCGATGATGCCCACCCGCCGCGCCCCGGCCAGGCCGCCTATCAGGCCATCGAGGCTGCCGTTGCCGAGCAGGGTCAGCAACTGGGCAATCTTGTCCTGCTCGCACTTGAGCTGGCGCTCGATAAGGCCCGCCGGTCCGTCGCCGAGCGCCGCCGGTATCGGCACCCCGGACTGGCGCAGGCGGCGGTTTTCATCGCGCATCTCCCGGAAGCTGTCGTAGCCGAGGCGGCGGAACAGCCGGCTGACGGTGGACTTGGACACCCCGCAGCAGCGGCTGAGTTCCACCGAGTTGTAGGTGGCCAGATCGTCCATATGGTCGAGGATAAAGCTGGCCACCCGCCGCTCCTGGGGGCCGAGTTGCGAAAACTGTGCGCGGATCTGTTCGCCAAGCTGGCTCATGCGGGTCTGTCCTGATCGACAAGGGTTCCGCTACAGTACCGCATTGATAAAGCTCTGCAACTCGGCGGTCCGGGGCCGGGCGAACAGCTCCTCGGCCGGGCCGCTTTCCCACACCTTGCCCTGGTGCATGAACACCACCCGGTCGCCCACGTCCCGGGCGAAGTTCATCTCGTGGGTCACCAGGATCAGGGTGATGCCCTCCGCCGCCAGTTCCTCCAGCACCTTGAGCACCTCCCCCACCAGTTCGGGGTCGAGCGCCGAGGTGATCTCGTCGCACAGCAGCACCTTGGGCGACATGGCCAGGGCGCGGGCGATGGCCACCCGCTGCTGCTGGCCGCCGGACAGGCGGTCCGGGTACTGGTCGAACTTGTCGGCCAGGCCGACCTTGCCGAGCATCTCCAGCGCCAGCTCCCGCGCCTCCTCCCTGGCCTGCTTCAGCACCAGCCGGGGTGCCAGCATCAGGTTCTCCCCCACCGTCAGGTGCGGAAACAGGTTGAAGCTCTGGAACACCATGCCCACGCTGCGCGCCAGCCGGCGCACCTGCACCTCGTCGCTGGTCACTTCCTTGCCGTCGACCACGATGCCGCCCTGCTGGTAGTCTTCCAGGCCGTTGATGCAACGCAGCAGGGTGCTCTTGCCGGAGCCGCTGCGGCCGATGATGGACACCACCTCGCCCGCCTTGACCCTGAGATCGATGCCCTTGAGCACGTGCAGCTCCCCGTAGTACTTGTGAACTTGTTCGATATTAACGAGTGCCATTGAATTTTTTCTCCAGGTACTGGCTGGCCAGGGACAGCGGATAGCAGAGCGCGAAGTAGAGCAACGCCACCAGGGCGAACACCTTGAACGGCTCGAAGGTGGCGTTGTTGAGCATGGTGCCGGCCTTGGTCAGCTCCACGAAGCCGATGATCGAGGCCAGGGCGGTGCCCTTGACCACCTGCACCGAAAAGCCGACGGTGGGCGCCAGCGCCACCCGCACCGCCTGGGGCAGGATCACCCGGCTCAGGGTCTGGCCGAAACCGAGTCCCAGGCAGCGGGCGGCTTCCCACTGGCCCCTGGGCAGGGTGTCGATGCAGCCGCGCCAGATCTCGGTGAGAAAGGCGCTGGTGAACAGGGTCAGCGCCAGGGCGGCGGCGGCCCAGGCGGAGATGTCCAGCCCCAGCATGGCCAGGCCGAAGAAGGCCAGGAACAGCTGCATCAGCAGCGGCGTGCCCTGGAACAGCTCCACGTAAATCCGCACCAGCCACTGCAGCGGCCGGCGCCCGGTCAGGCGCAGGGCGGTGAGCAGCAGCCCGACCAGGGCGCCGCCGGCGAAGGCGACCAGCGACAATGCCACCGTCCAGCGCGCCGCCAGCAGCAGGTTGCGGAAGATATCCCAGTTGGTGAACTCCATCATGCCGTGGCCCTCCGATGGCGGAACAGGCGGTGACCCAGCAGCGCGAACAGCTGCCGCATCAGTATCGCCAGCCCCAGGTAACACGCCGCCGCCACCAGGTAGGCCTCGAAGCTGCGGAAGTTGCGGGACTGGATCAGGTTGGCGGCGTAGGTCAGGTCGGCCACCGAAATCTGCGACACCACCGCCGAGCCCAGCATGACGATGATGCACTGGCTGGTCAGCGCCGGATAAATCTTCTCGAACGCCGGGATCAGCACCACCCGGAAGAAGCTCTGCCGGGGGCTGAGCCCCAGCACCCGGGCCGCCTCTATCTGCCCCCTGGGGGTGGCCGCCAGGCCGGCGCGGATGATCTCGGCGCTGTAGGCACCCAGGTTGATCAGCATGGCCAGCAGGCCCGCCTCCCAAGCGCCGAGCTTGATCCCGAGGCTGGGCAGCCCGAAGAAGACGAAGAACAGCTGGACGATAAAGGGCGTGTTGCGGATAAGCTCCACATAAGCCCCCACCAGCGCCCGCAGGGGCCGGCCGCCGTAATGGCGGGCGGCGGCGCAGGCGGTGCCGATGGCCACGCCTCCCAGCGTGGCGTAGCAAGTCAGTTCCACCGTGACCCACAAGCCCTGGAGGATCAGCTCCTGGTAGGGCCACAGCTCGTTAAAGTTCAGCATGGCGCGTCTCTCAGCTGCCGAAGCCGGCCGGCAGCGGGGCTTTCAGCCAGGTTTGGGAAATACGCTCCAGGGTGCCGTCGGCCAGGGCCTGGGCGATCAGCGTGTTGACCTTGTCGCGCAGCTCGGTTTCCCCCTTTTTCAGGCCGATATAGCAGGGAGAGTCCTTCAGCATGAACTTGGCGACCGGCGCCTTGTCCGCGTGGCGTTCGGCGATCTCGGCGGCCACCAGGTTGCCGGTGGCGATCAGCTGTACCTGGCCGGACAGATAGGCGGAGATGGTGGTGTTGTTATCCTCGAAGCGCTGGAGCCTGGCCGAGGCGGGCAGCACCTTCTCCAGCTCCATGTCCTCCACCGCGCCCCGGGTCACCCCGACCACCCGGCCGTCCAGATCCGCGGCCGCCGCCACCGGCAGTTCGCCGTTGCCGAACACGCCGAGGAAGAAGGGAGCGTAGGCCTCGGTGAAGTCGATGGCCCGCTCCCGCTCCTCGTTCTTGCCCAGGCTGGAGATCACCAGATCGGCCTTGCCGGTCTGCAGGTAGGGGATGCGGTTGGCGCTGGTCACCGGGATCAGCTCCAGTTTGAGGCCCATCTCCTCCGCCAGGTAGGCGGCCATGTCCACGTCGTAGCCCCTGGGCTTGAGATCCGGGCCGACCGAGCCGAAGGGCGGAAAGTCCTGGGGCACCGCCACCCGCAGCACCCCGCGTTGTTCGATGTCCGCCAACTGGCTGGCCTGGGCGGTGCTGGCCGCCGCCAGCAGGCCGAGGGCCGCCAGGCCGTGAACCATCATCTGTTTCAAGCTATGCAATTTAACGAGTTCCATTACTCACCTCTGTGGGGTCCATGTATCGGGCAAGCCTGAAACTTTCGATTCAGGCGAGGTGATAACTGCAACGATAGTGCCAAAGCTGCCGCCACCGCGGCCGATGGCCGTGGTGGAGAAAATAAGTGGTGGAAGATCAGTCACTAACCGGGCGGACCCGGCGGCGGGAAAGAGTACATCTGAACAGGCTGGCGGGGCGGGCTCTGCCCCCAAAAGAGGCCCCACTACCCTTTTTGGGGCAGGGCATGGGGCAGATGGCCGTCCTATGGGTACTCAGAGGTCGGCGAAAATTTCCTTGAGGTTGACGTCTTCGTCGTGGGTCGGCTCCAGCTGCAGCTGGGCTTCGATTTCGTTGAGGTGGTCGATCATCAGCTGCACCGCCTTGTCCACCTCGTGGGCGGCGATGGCGGCCAGCAGGCCGGTGTGCTCGCTGCAGGACAGGCCGGAATGGCGCGCCTTGCCCTTGAGCGGCCCGGGACCCTGGTAGAGGGCGATGATCAGGGAAGAACGGGGGATGATCTCGTGCAGGAAGGAGGTCAGCACCGGCTTGTTGGCCAGCTTGCCGATCAGCAGGTGAAACTCGCCGGACAGCCGGATGCGCAGGCTCTGCTGCCCCTGGGCGAAGGCCTGGTGCTCCCGCTCCACGTGCTCCTGCAGCAGCTGCTTTTCCCGGGCCGTGCACTTGCTCGCCAGCTCCCGCACCAGCTCGGCCTCGATCAGCCGGCGGGCCTGGAAGATTTCCCGCGCCTCTTCCGGCGAGGGCTCGGCCACGAAGGCGCCGCTGTTGGGCACCAGGTGGACCAGCTTGTGGTGGGACAGCTGCAGCAGCAGCTTGCGCACAAAGCCCCGGCTGAGTCCAAATGTTTCGCTTAGATCTTCTTCTTTCAGGCGGGTGCCCGGCAACAGCTTGTGGGCGACGATGGCCTCCCAGATGCGTTGATAGACGCTGTCGAGATCGTTGGTTTTATTCTGCATGGCGCTACCTTGGATGCATGGCAGG
Source organism: Zobellella denitrificans (assembly GCF_002407485.1). Classification (NCBI taxonomy): domain Bacteria; kingdom Pseudomonadati; phylum Pseudomonadota; class Gammaproteobacteria; order Aeromonadales; family Aeromonadaceae; genus Zobellella; species Zobellella denitrificans. The sequence goes on from NZ_CP012621.1 coordinate 3,913,418, forward strand.
CCCCCTGGTGAGGTGCTCTTGATTCCTGCCGTCTTGATTCGGCCACCAGGGGCGCGATCACTCTGTTGGTGGAACGGATAACGCGCACAGATTAGCACAGGGCTTATATTGTCAACAATAAATGGAATATTTTGTTAAGGAAAGAAGGGGCCCGGGCCCCTTCTTCGTTCAGTGGGTTTTTCAGCCGGCCTTGCTGGCCTTGGTCCTGGCCTGGGGCACCGAGCTACGCATCAACAACCGGTAGAAGAGCCCGCCCAGGGCGGCACCGATCAGCCAGCCATAACCGTTGAGATCGGCCAGCGCCGGCACCAGCACGGTGGAGATGGAGAACAGGGCCGCCAGGCCGAAGGCCATCAGCGCCTTGGCGTTCCAGCCGTTCTGGTAGTAGTAGGCACCCTTGGGATCGGTGGAGAACAGCTGCTCCATGTCCAGCCTCTGCTTTTTCACCAGGTAGTAGTCCACCACTATGATGCCGTAGAAGGGAGCCACGATGGCGCCCAGGGCATTGACGAAGCCGGGGATGCCGATTTGGCTGATCACCGAGACCCAGAGCGCGCCCACGAAGAAGGCGACGATGGCGGTGATGAGGCCGCCGATGCGGAAGCTGATCATCTTGGGGAACAGGTTGGCCAGGTCATAGGCCGGCGGAATGAAGTTCGCCACCAGGTTGATGCCGACGGTGGCGGCGAAGAAGGTCAGCGCCGCCACTATGGTCAGGGGCAGGGAATCCACCCGCTCCACGATATCGGCCGGGTTGGTCAGCGCCTCGCCGAACAGCACCATGGTGCCGGCGGTGATGATCAGCGCGATAAAGGAGAAGAAGGCCACGTTGAGCGGCAGCCCCACCAGATTGCCGATCTTCATCTCCCGTTCGCTGCGCACGAAACGGGTGAAGTCGCCGAAGTTGATCACCACGGCGGCGAAATAGGCCACCATGGTGCCGACGATGGCGGTAAAGGCCGCGATGCTGCCGCCCTCATAGCTGCCGCCGCCGCTGAAGATGGTGCCCACCGCCGGGATCAGCTGGTCACCGGCCTGGATCCAGACGATCACCATCAACGCCAGCATCACCACATAGACCAGGGGGCCGGCCCAGTTGAGGAAGGTCTTGATCTTGTCGATGCCCTGCCAGAACAGCAGGATCTGGAACAGCCAGACGATCAGGAACGACAGCCAGGCGGTGCCGGACAATCCGAGGAAGCTGCTGCCGTTGCCCACGCCCCAGAGCGCGGTGAGCAGCAGGGTCACGGCGGTGGAGGCGAAGTAGGTCTGCACCCCGTACCAGAAGATGCCGATGATGGCCCGCAGCAGGGCCGGAAAGTTGGCGCCGCGCACCCCCATGCTGGAGCGGATCATCACCGGGAAGGGAATACCGTACTTGACGCTGGGCTTGCCGGTCAGGTTGACCAGCACCATGACGATAAAGCCGGCCAGGATGATGGCGGCCATCACCGCCCAGCCGTTCAGGCCGTAGGCCAGGAACAGGGAGGCGGCCAGGGTGTAGCCGAACAGGCTCTGGATGTCGTTCGACCAGACGTTGAAGATTTCAAACCAGCCCCAACTGCGGTCCTTGTGCTTGATGGGGGCCAGATCCTCATTGTACAGCAGGGGATCCCGCCCCCTTACCTCAAGCTGACGATCGTCCATATCGGTATTCCTCATGTGAAGGTCGGAGCGGGGGCCAGTCCCGGCCCCCGGATTGATTACTGGCGGAACCGCTGGCAGGGCTGCCAGTGCTGCATCAGCAGGTAGTAGATGATGCCGGCGGGCAGCAGGCTGGCGTACCAGGACACGGAAGAGAAGGTCAGGGCCACGGCGGCACCGGCCAGGGCGGCGATCACCGCGCCGTAGTTGACGCCACGGTAGGGCCCGTTCTCGTCATAGAGCTTGTCCAGGTCGAGCTTGCGGCGACGCAGGATGAAGTAGTCCACCACCATTACCGCGAAGATGGGACCGAGGAAGGCGGAGTAGGTCTGCACGAACAGCTGCAGGCCGGCGGAGGATTCGTCCTTCACCAGTTCCCAGGGGAAGGTGCAGAAGGCCAGCAGGCCCACCAGTATGGTGGAGGTGCGGAACTTCAGCTTGAACACGTCCATCAGGATATAGGTGGGCGGCACCACGTTGTTGAGCACGTTGGTGGTGACCTGGGCGAAGGCGATGAACAGCAGGGTAATCACCAGCAGCGGGGTGTTGTCGACGGCGCTGGCGAAGACCTGGATGGGGTCGGACACCCCGGTGGCACCGGACACCATCAGCCCGATCAGCCCCATGAACAGGGTGCAGGGCAGGATGGACATGGCGTAGATGGTGGTGAGCAGGCCCGGCTTGGTGCCTTCCTTCAGCTCACGGGAATAGTCGCTGACATTGAGCATCATGGTGCTGTAGATGCCGAGGAACAGCATGGTCGCCCCCCAGAACGGCAGGCCCCAGGTCCCTTCCACATTCACCAGGTTGGTGGTGATCTCGTCGCCGTAGCGGTTGATCACGCTGTAGAACATGTACACCAGCGCCAGCAGGATAAAGCCGCTGCCCACGTTCTCCAGCCACTTGATGCCCTTGAAGCCGAAGATGGACAGGCCTATCTGCAGGAACTGGAACAGGATGAAGTAGAGCACCAGGTTGTCGAAGCCGAACAGGGTGGCCGACACCGCGTTCAGGGCGCCGGCACCGATCCAGCTTTGGAAACCGTACCAGACGATGGCCGGCACCGCCCGCACCAGCCCCGGAAAGCGGGTGCCGGCAAAGCCGAAGGCGCCGCGCGCCTGCACCATGAAGGGAATGCCGTATTTGTAACCGGCGGCGCCATTCAGGGCCAGGGCAATGCCGATCACGAAGCAGCCGATGGCGATGGCCACGGTTGCCTGCAGCAGGTTGAGGGTGCCCACTATGCTGGAACCCATGGTAAAGGTGCCGATCGATACGCAACCGCCGAACCAGGCCAGCAGGTAGGAGACCCGGCCCATGATGCGGTGTTTCTGGGGGGCCAGGGATTCATCGCCCGCCTTCTTCTCGTGCACCTCCCCAGCGGTGACCGGCTGGGCGCCGACCTGGGCCATGGGAATCGCGGTTTCGCTGTTCACTTGTTGGATTGCCATTGGTTTGTCCTCGGTATTCCATCACTGGGGCGGTGTTGCCACCCCCCTTTTCCTCTGCCGGCCGCGTCTTGGGCCGTGCATCCTGTTCCGGCAACCGGGTGTCCCCGACCGCCGCTGTTGGCCGCCCCCGGATCAGGCGATTTTCAGGCTGCGCCCGGGGTTGGCCAGCTCGGGTCGGGGCCAGTTGAAGGTCAGCACCTTGCTGGTTCCCAGTTTCATGTCCACCATGGCCTCACAGAGTTTGACCGCGGCGACGGTACCATCGATCACCGGAATGCCGATTTCCTGCTCGATCTGGGCGCGATACTGGGACATGCCGGCGCAGCCCAGCACGATGGCCTCGGCCTTGTCCTCCTCCCGCGCCCGCAGGCACTCGGCGATCACCTTGGCGATGGCGGCCTCCGGCGAGCGGGCCAGATCCAGCACCTGGATGGGGGTGGTGCGTACCTTCTTGCACTGTTCGCCGAAGCCGTAACGGCTGACCAGGTGCTCGGTCATAAAACGGACCCGGGGGGCCGTGGTCACCACGCTGAAGCAGGCGCTGGCCATGGCCGCCAGGTGGAAGGCCGCCTCGGCGATGCCCAGCACCGGCTTGTCGGTCAGCTCCCGGGCGGCGTAGAGGCCGGGGTCACCGAAACAAGCCAGCACATAGGCGTCGATATCCTGTTCCCGGTCGCCCTTGGCGATCTCTTCCAGTACGCCGGGCACCGCCAGGGCCTCGTCATAAAAACTTTCAATAGATGCCGGTCCGCTGGCGGGGCTGACCGCCAGGATCTCGGTATCGGGCCGGGCCACCGCATCGGCCAGCCGCTGCAAGGCATCGGTAAACGACTGGGTGGTGTTGGGGTTGATGATCTTGATCCTCACGGCTAACTCCTCGTTCACATAAATGCTGTTTTATTGTTAACGATTTAATACTAGATCAACATTTAACATCCTGTAAACATGTTTACGAAATAAATTTTAATCGTAAAAAATAAAGGCAACTATCGTGCCATTAATGGCAAAAAGATCATCAGATAAAGCATAATCCATTGAATATAAAAAGCTTTTGTCGATTACCTGGGCAAAGACAGTGGCCCGGCGCTGCGCCAGGCGGGCCAGAAGAAGGAAAGGATGCGATGTTTTGGTGCACCAATAGGGTGAAGATCGTTAGCGATTTATGGTTCCGGTACGGCCGGGGAATGTAAAAAAACCCTCCATGGGGAGGGTCTGTCGACGAAGGGGCCATATCGGCCCCCCTTGCCAGATCAGTACTCGGCGTTGTGGTAGACGTTCTGTACGTCGTCCACGTCGTTGAGCATGTCGAGGAATTTCTCGAGCTGGGCCACGTCGTCGCCGCTGACCGGGGTCGTGGTCTGGGGCACGAACTGGATGGCATCCACCTCGAAGTCGATACCCTCGAAGGCCTCGGTCAGCGCCTGCTTGGCCTTGAAGTACTCGGTATGGGGCGCGAACACGGTGATGCGGCCGTCTTCGTTCTCGATATCGGTCACGTCCACGTCGGCCGCCATCAGGGCCTCCAGCACGGCTTCCTCATCGTCGCCCGCAAAGGCCAGGATGGCACAGTGATCGAACATGTGACTGACGGTGCCGGAGGTGCCCAGCTTGGCCTTGACCCGGTTGAAGCACTGGCGCACATCGCCGATGGTCCTGTTGGGGTTGTCGGTCAGGCAGTCCACAATCACCATGCAGTTGCCCGGGCCGAAGCCTTCGTAACGGGCGGGAGAAAAATCCTCGCCGGCGCCGCCCTTGGCCTTTTCCAGCGCTTTTTCGATAACGTGAGCCGGCACCTGGTCTTTCTTGGCGCGCTCGATCAGGCCGCGCAGGGACAGGTTGCCGTCAGGGTCTGCTCCACCTGACTTGGCGGTAACGTAGATCTCGCGGCCGTATTTGCTGTAGACCTTGCTCTTGGCGTTCGCCGTTTTGGCGATGGATTCCTTGCGGTTTTGATAGGCTCTGCCCATGGGATCGTCTCAATTGCTCATCGGAAGAGCGCGAATTTTACACACAGAGAAGCGGCAGATCTATTTTCCTGGCACTTCGCGGCGGATTTTCGCGGCCCGGGCCGCTAATAACCGGCGAATTCCTCGGTGCGCACCCGCTCTTCGGCTACCCCGAGCCGGCCCAGCATGGCTTTCATCGCCGCCACCAGGGCCGGCGGGCCGTCCACAAAATAGAGCGGCGCCTGCACCTCATCCAGGTAGCGCGCCAGCATGGCCTCGTCCACATGGCCCTGCTCGCCCTGCCAGCCGGTTGCCGCGGGCTCCGCCCGGGTCATGGTCGCCACCAGGGTGCAACGGGCGTCGCCCGCGCAGGCCTGTTGCAGCTCCTCGAGGAAGGGGGCGTCCTGCGGCTGGCGGTTGGCATAGAACAGCACCAGGCGCCGTTCCTCCTGCTCCGCCAGGGCCTGCAGCAGCATGCTGCGCACCGGGGTGATACCGATGCCACCGGTAATAAACACCACGGGCGTGCGGGGATCGGCCGGCAACACGAAGTCACCGTAGGGGCCTTTCAGGGTCAGTTCGGCACCGGGAGCCAAACCGCTCAGCACCCGCTTGAAGGCGCTGCCGCGGATCCGGGTGGCCACCATCAGCTCCGCCTCGGCGGGCGCCGACGCCAGGGACAGGATGCGGCCGTTGCCCTCCCCGTCGGTTTCCGGTGGATCGATCAGCACCAGCCGGATGCACTGCCCGGCCCGAAAGGCGAAGCCCTCGGGCTTGTCGAAATAGAACGCCAGGGTCCGATCGGCGACCTGCTGGTTGCGTTTGAGAAAAACGGGGTAACTGGCCATGGCGGAGACCTCCGGGGATCAGACTTCGATATCCAGGGCACTGCCGGCGCTTTCGTGCCGGTCGTGGTAACGCCGGCTGATCGCGTGGAGCCGACGGCTCATGACGGGACTGGCGCCAATCCAGCAGACACCGCCCTGGTGCAGGCCCAGCCAGGCTTCGAACGCCGCCTCCCGCCGGCTGCGGTCCCTGTCCTGGTCCCGCTTGCGGATGGCCACATAGGGCTGCACCGCCTTGATCACCGGGATCACCGGGCGGCGCACGTTGTCGGCCTGGGCCGCTTCCGTGGTGGGCTGGGCCCAGTTGGGGGCCAGGTTGGGCAAAATCACCGGTAATGCCATCATTCACCTCCGTCGCCGTTGATCGCCTCCTTATTATGGCCTCCCCGCCCCGATTCCGCCCGGCCAAGGAGCCCGGCAACGGCCGGGATCAGGCGAGTTCGTGCAGGAAGCGGCGGATCCGCTCGGCGGTGGCGTCGGGATGGGAGATAAAGGGCGCATGGGAGGCCCTGGGCTCGATATGGCTCAGACTGTTCGGCGCCAGCTCGTCCACCAGGGCGGCGGCCTTTCTCGGCACCAGGCCGTCGAGCCGACCGTAGAGCCGCAGCAGCGGCACCCGCAGCTCGGCCAGCCGCGGCCGCAGATCCACCTCGCCCAGCAGTGCCAGGCCGGCGGCCAGGGCGCCGGCGTCGGGCGTCGGCTTTTGCCCCAGGCTGTCGCGCAGGCGGCGGATGTCGTCCCGGGCGTGCTCGCTGCCCATGGCCTGCAGGGCCAGGAAGCGGTTTACCACCTGCAGGTGATCCTCCGCCAGTTGCCGTTCGAACTCCGCCAGCACCCCGGCCTTGATGCCGGGCCAATCGTCCCCGGCCACGAAGCGGGGCGAACTGGCGAGGGTGATAAGGCCGCCGACCCGCTCGGGCATGCGCAGGGCGGCATGGGTGGCGATCAGCCCCCCCAGGGACCAGCCCAGCCAGGCCGCCCGGGGCGGGGCGGCGCCGAGCACGGCACCAGCCCAGTCGTCCAGCCCCGCCGAGGCCGGCAGCGCCGGGCTGTGGCCGAACCCCGGCAGGTCCACCAGATGCAGCCGGAAATCGGCCTCCAGCAACTCGGCCAGCCCCTGCCAAACGGCGCCGTTCATGCCCCAGCCGTGCAGCAGCACCAGATCCGGCCCCCGGCCCCGTCGTTCTACATATACACTCATCGCAGACACCCGTTATCGATACCGCCCCATGATAAGACGTCTGACCGCCCGCTTACAATCCGGCCCGCTCTGGTGGGGCCAGTGCCTGCTGTGCCGGCAGAACTGCACCGGACAGCCCCTGATCTGCCGCCAGTGCCGTGATGAATTGCCCCGGCTGGAGCGCCCCTGCCCGCTCTGTGCCTTTCCCCTGGCGGTGGAGGACGCCCACTGCGGCCGCTGCCAGCGCCGGCCGCCGCCCTGGCAGCGGCTGCGGGTGCTGGCCGATTTCGTTCCGCCCTACACCCGCCTTGTCCACGACCTCAAGTATCAGCACAGGGCCCTCAACGGCCGCCTGCTGGGCCAGTTGCTGGCCGAGGCGGTGGAGCCGCCCTGGCCCGAGGCGATACTGCCGGTGCCCCTGCACTGGTGGCGCCAGTTGCGCCGGGGCTACAACCAGGCGGGGGAAATCGCCCGCGGCCTGGCGGACAGGCTCGCCATCCCCGTCGACAACCGGGTCCTGCGCCGGGTGCGCGCCACCGCCGCCCAGACCCATCTCAATCGCCGCCAGCGCCGGCGCAACCTGCGCGGCGCCTTCGCACTCGGTGCCATGAACTATCGCCATGTGGCACTGCTCGACGATGTCATCACCACCGGCGCCACCATGGCGGAGCTGACCCGGCTGCTGCACACCGCCGGGGTGGAGCGGGTCGAAGTGTGGGCGCCGTGCCGCACTCTCGAGCACTGACGGCTATTCAAGCGACAACAACAAGGGTATGATAAAAGTTGAGTTGTTTAGTCAGGTTTACGAGGATAGCGATGATTACGATTTCCGAGACCGCCCAGGGCCACTTCCGCAAACTGCTGTCGCAACAGCCGGAAGGCACCAATATCCGGGTGTTTGTGGTCAACCCGGGCACCCCCAATGCCGAGTGCGGTGTTTCCTATTGCCCGCCCGACGCCGTGGATCCGGACGATATGCACCTGCCGTTCGAGGGCTTCGAGGCCATCGTTGATCAGCAAAGCGCGCCTTTCCTGGACGCGGCCGAAATCGACTTCGTCAGCGACCAGATGGGCTCCCAGCTCACCCTGAAGGCGCCCAATGCCAAGATGGCCAAGGTGCCGGACGACGCCCCTCTGGCGGATCGGGTGGAATACGTGCTGCAGTCCCAGATCAACCCGGGGCTGGCCAGCCACGGCGGCAAGGTGGTGCTGACCGAGATCACCCCCGACGGCCTGGCCATACTGCAGTTCGGCGGCGGCTGCAACGGCTGCTCCATGGTCGACGTCACCCTGAAGGAAGGCATCGAGAAGCAGCTGCTCGAGCTGTTCCCGGGCGAGCTGACCGGGGTGCGCGACGCCACCGAACACCAGCGCGGCGAGCACTCCTACTACTGAGCCGCCGACCGCAATCAATACAAAGGGGAGCCTCGATGGCTCCCCTTTTGTTTGTCGATAAGGCCTGATGATACCGGCAAGACCGGCCCAATCGGCGTCACTCCGCCTTGCGATCCCGGCCGAGCAGGGCCAGGGCCGCTTCCCTGGCGTTCTTGCCTTCATAGAGCACCTGGTAGACCTGCTCGCAGATGGGCATTTCCACCCCGTGGCGGGCGGCCAGCTGGTGCACCTCGGCGGCGTTGCGGTAGCCCTCCACCACCTGGCCGATCTCGGCCATGGCGGTGTCCACGCTCTTGCCCTGGCCCAGGGCCAGGCCGAAGCGGCGGTTGCGGGACTGGTTGTCGGTGCAGGTGAGCACCAGATCCCCCAGCCCCGCCATTCCCATAAAGGTCTCCTGCTCGGCACCCAGGGCCACCCCCAGGCGCTGCAGCTCCACCAGGCCGCGGGTGATGAGCGCGGTGCGGGCGTTGGCGCCAAAGCCCAGGCCATCGGCCAGGCCGGCGCCGATGGCGATGACGTTCTTGACCGCCCCGCCCAGCTGCAGTCCCACCATGTCGTCGTTGAGATAGACCCGGAAGGAGCGGCCGCAATGCAGCAGGTCCGCCAGTTCCCTGGCGAAGCCGGCGTCGGTGGAACCGAGGGAGATGGCGGTGGGCAGGCCCATGGCCAGCTCCTTGGCGAAGGTGGGGCCGGACAGCACCGCCAGCGGGATCTGCTCGCCCAGTATTTCCCGCGCCACCTGCTGCAACAGGTTGCCGCTGGCCGGATCCAGGCCCTTGGTGGCCCAGGCGATGCGGCTGTCGGGCCGCAGGAAGGGCTTGAGCTGCCGGAGCAGGTCCGCGAACACATGGCTCGGCACCACGATCAGCAGGTCGCGGCTGGCCCGCACCGCCCGCTCCAGGCTGGCCTCGGGCTCAAGGCTGGCGGGAAAGGGAGCATCGGGCAGGAACACCTTGTTGCAGCGATCGGCGGCCAGGGTCGCCACCTGCTCGGGCCTGTGGCCCCACAGCAGGGTGCGGTGGCCGTTACGGGCCAGGGCGATGGCCAGCGCCGTACCGTAGGAGCCGGCACCCAGAACCGAGATGGCGGCGGCACCCTGGGTCATCAGGCATCCGCCTGCTGTTGCTGCTGGGCGCGCTGCACATGGGCGGCAAACAGGGCGTCGAAGTTCACCGGCGCCAGGTTCAGCTGCGGGAAGGAGCCCTTGTTCACCAGGCTGGCCACGGTTTCACGGGCATAGGGGAACAGGATATTGGGGCAGAAGGAACCCAGGCAATGGGCCAGTTGCGGCTCGGGCATGTTGCCGATGGTGAAGACGCCGGCCTGCTGGATTTCGCACAGGTAGACGGTGTCCGCTTCACCCATCTTACAGGTGACGGTCAGGGTCAACACCACCTCAAACACGTTGTCGCCCAGGCGGGCGCTCTTGGTGTCCAGATCCAGCTTGACCTCGGGCTTCCACTCCTTCTGGAACACCAGGGGAGTGCCCGGCGCCTCGAAGGACAGATCCTTCAGATAGATGCGCTGGATCTGGAATTCAACCTGTTGCTGGGCCTGGTTGGCGGCACCGTTTGCTGCTTCAGCCATTGAAGATGTCCTTATAGTGTATGCAGTTTGAAGAAATTAACGCTTGGTCACCGGCAGGTTCTGGCTGCGCCAGTCGGTCATGCCGCCGCGCAAGGCGTAGACCTGCTTGAAGCCGGCCTTGGTCAGCACACGGCCGACGCCGCCGGTGGTCATGCCGGTTTCGCACACCAGCACCAGGGGCTTGTCCTTGAACTTTTCGATCAGGTTCAGGTTGTTGGCCTTGAGCTGGCTGGCTGGCACGTTGATGGCGCCGGCGATATGGCCCTTGCGGAACTCCTCGGCGGAGCGGACGTCCACCACGGCGGCGTCCTGCTTGTTGATAAGCAGCACCGCCTGCTGGGAAGCCACCACCTGCACCTTGCTCAACCTGGAGGCGACGGTCATGTACACCACCGCCGACGCCAGGCCCAGCCAGGCCATGGTCAGCAAGGGATGATTGGCGGCAAAATCGAGATACTCTTGCATGCTGTTACTTCTTTCGGATCAAAATGCGGAAAAGCCCGAGTATACATGGGGTATCGGCAAATAACAGCAGCCCGGCCCCGATAGCGGCCATCGATAGGCGAGGCCTGCGCCGCCCATCGGAAATACCCCTGGCCCGCGGCTGGTGACTAAATCAGCAATTGTAGTAATATGACAGACAGTTTCAGCTTTCTTAACTTCTACTTTCAAATAACAACATAGGGTTACACTATGAACTCGACCAAAAAGCCCCTGGTTCTGATCATCCTCGACGGCTGGGGTTACAGCGAAAAGACCGAACACAACGCCATCCACAGCGCCCGCACCCCGGTGATGGACGATCTGATGAAGAACCGCCCCTCGGTGCTGATCTCCACCTCCGGCCACGACGTCGGCCTGCCCGACGGCCAGATGGGCAACTCCGAAGTGGGCCACGTCAACATCGGCGCCGGCCGCATCGTCTACCAGGACCTGACCCGTATCGACAAGGCCATCGCCGACGGTGACTTCTTCACCAACCCGGTACTGACCCAGGCGGTGGACGGTGCCAAGGCCAGGGGCCGGGCGGTGCACATCATGGGCCTGCTGTCACCGGGCGGCGTGCACAGTCACGAAGACCAGATCGCGGCCATGATCAAACTGGCCGCCGAGCGCGGGGCCGATGAAATTTACTTACATGCCTTCCTCGACGGCCGCGACGTGGCTCCCCGCTCCGCCCAGGGCTCCATCGAGCGCTTCGAGGCCCTCTTCGCCGAACTGGGCAAGGGCCGCCTGGCCTCCCTCGTCGGCCGCTACTTCGCCATGGACCGCGACAACCGCTGGGATCGGGTGCAGAGCGCCTACGACCTGCTGACCCAGGGCAAGGCCGAGTTCCAGTATGCCTCCGGCGTGGACGCCCTGCAGGCCGCCTATGCCCGGGAAGAGAACGACGAATTCGTCAAGGCCACCGTGGTGGGTGAGCCGGTCGCCATGCAGGACGGCGACGCCGTCATCTTCATGAACTTCCGCGCCGACCGCGCCCGTGAAATCACCCGCGCCTTTGTGGATGAGGACTTCACCGGCTTCGAGCGCGACGCCCGCCCGAGCTTAAGCGACTTCGTGATGCTCACCGAGTACGCCGCCGACATCCACACCAGCTGCGCCTACCCGCCCGAGCAACTGGTCAATACCCTGGGCGAGTGGCTGGCCAAGCACGACAAGACCCAGCTGCGCATTTCCGAAACCGAGAAGTACGCCCACGTCACCTTCTTCTTCAACGGCGGCATCGAGGACTGCTTTCCGGGCGAGCAGCGCGAGCTTATCCCGAGCCCCAAGGTCGCCACCTACGACCTGCAGCCGGAAATGAACTCCGAGCAGCTCACCGACAAGCTGGTCGAGGCCATCGAAAGCGGGGCGTTCGACGTCATCATCTGTAACTACCCCAACGGCGACATGGTCGGTCACACCGGGGTGTTCGAGGCGGCGGTCAAGGCCTGCGAAGCGGTCGACCGTTCCATCGGCCGGGTGGTCGCCGCCCTGGAGAAGGTGGGGGGCGAATGTCTGATCACCGCCGACCACGGCAACGCCGAGCAGATGGTCAACCCCGAGACCGGCGAGATCCACACCGCCCACACCAACCTGCCGGTACCGCTGATCTACGTCGGCCGCGACGCCACCCCGGTGGCGGGCGGCAAGCTGTCGGATCTGGCCCCCACCATGCTGAGCCTGATGGGCATGCAAATCCCCGAGCAAATGACTGGCAAGCCTCTGATGGTTCTGAAATAATCAGGGCCCTATGGGCTGGCACAGACTGATTGTTTCAATGTTGCTTAGCACCGGCCTGATGGCCGGTGCTTTTGCTTGGGCGGATGACGGCGCCGAACTCAAGAAGGTGCAGGGGCAGATCGCCAGCCAGCGGCAGGATGTCCAGCAGCAGCAAAAACAGCTGAAGGAGCTGCAACAGCAGCTCGCCAGGGACGAAAAGGCCATCTCCGCCCAGGCGCGGGAGCTGAACCAGACCCGCAACCGGCTGACCGAGCTCGAGGTCAACCTGGCCCGCCTGGACCGGGAGCACGGGGAACTCAACCGGCAGTCCGAGCACCAGCAACAGCTGCTGGCGGAGCAGCTCAGGGCCGCCTACCAGAATGGCCGTCACGATTACCTGAAATTACTGCTCAACGGCCAGGACAGCACCGACATCGATCGGCTGCTGCACTACTACGCCCACCTCAACCAGGCCCGGGCCGAGGCCCTCAAGGAGCTGGCCCGCACCCGGGAGCAGTTGGCCGACAACCGCCGCCAGGCGGAGCAGAGCCGCAACCAGCTCAACCAGCTGCTGGCCCGACAGCAGGGCGAGCAGCAGAAACTCGAGGCGCAGCAGGCCAAGCGCAACGACACCGCCAAGAAGCTCAACGCCAACCTGGAGCAGGGCAACCAGCGCCTGACCAGCCTGCAGCAGGCCGCCAACCAGCTGGAGCAGCAGATCAAGGCCGCCCAGGAAAGGGCGGCCCGCGAGCAGGCCGCCCGGGAAAAGGCGGAGCGGGAACGGCTGGAGCGCGAACGCCTGGCCCGGGAGCGGGCCGAGCGCGCGGAGCAGGAACGGGCGCAGACAGCGGGGCGGCCAAGCGTTGCTGCGGGCGGCGGCTCGGGACGCACCCCGGTGGTGGCCCCCGCCACCGGCAGCTTCGGCGGCCTGGCCAGGGGCAGCCTGCCCTGGCCCCTGCAGGGCCAGTTGCTGCACCGCTTCGGCACGCGTCGCACCGGCGAGTTGACCTGGAAGGGGCTGCTGATCGGCGGCCGGCCGGGACAGGAAGTGAAGGCGGTGGCCAACGGCCAGGTGGTGTACGCCGACTGGCTCAACGGTTTCGGCATGGTGATGGTGATCGATCACGGCAAGGGCTACCTGAGCCTCTATGGCCACAACCAGTCCCTGCTCAAGGGCCCGGGCGACAAGGTCAGTGCCGGCCAGGCCATCGCCCTCAGTGGTGAAAGCGGCGGCCAGAGCCAGCCCGGGCTCTATTTCGAGATCCGTTACCAGGGCCAGGCCATCGACCCTCAGCCCTGGCTAGCGCGTCGCTGATTCCAGCTCGGTCAGCAGCCAGAGCGCCTGCTCGCGGCTGGTGCCGCACACGTCCTCGGCGGCCTGGAAGCGATCGCACACCGGCGGTCGCTCCGGCTTGCCGAACAGGCCGCAGCGCCTGTCTCCCAGCAGATGGATACAGGCCTCGCCGGCGGCCTTGCCCTTCGGCATGCCCGGTATGGGCCCACTGATACTGGGGGCGATGCAACAGGCACCGCAACCGCTTCGACATTCCATACAACACCTCGCCACTTGGGCCGGCAGTATAACCCGTTCCCGGCGCCGGTTCAGGCCAATTCGGGCAGCGCCGCCGCCAGCGCGTCGATATGGGGATCGGCCACCCCCTGCTCCGCCAGGGCCCGGGCCAGGTTGAGCAGGTAGTCCCGGTTGCTGCCGCTCGGCCCGCTGGCCCTGGCGATCTGGTCGGCCATCACCGCGAGCGGCGCCTCGCCCAGGAAGGCGGCGTTGTCGGCGGTGGCCAGGTAGATGAGCCCCTCCTCCACACCGCCCCCGTCCAGGTGCAGCTCGACCTTCTCCCGCAGGTAGCCGTTCTTCTCGCGCAGATCCAGGGCGCTCAGGGTGTCGGGCCGGATGCGGTAGGCCATGCCATGGCAGCGCGCGCCCGGCTCCCGTACCAGGGTCACCACCCGCCCGGGCGCCTCGGGCGTGCCCCGGTGATCGTGAGAGCCCTGCCAGAAGCGGCGGGACCAGCCGCGGATCCAGGCCGGGCGCCGCTCCAAAAAGGGAAAATCCGCCTTCCAGATAAGGGAGCCGTAGCCGAACAGCCAGAAGCTGTGGTGCCGGTCGAAATGGGTCATGTGCCGGTTTATCGCTGTGGTGTCTGCACTCATGGCGGACTGGAACCTCTCCTGCGCGGGATGCCGGACTTCATGATGCAATGGCGGGGCCGCCTTGTCGATCCCGAGCCCGCGGGTCGTGGTAAACTTCCGTTTTTATGGCCAAGGACAAGACTATGCGCCTGACTGTACATTGCCTCTCCCGACTGCCCGAACAACACCGCCACCACGCCGAGCTGATCCTGCAGGGCCGGACGCCGCCCGACCAGGCGATGCTCTATCTCGCCACCTTCAACGACCGGGCTGTGGCCCTGGCCTGGCGCCGGGAAGACACTCTCGAGTTTATCGCGGTGCGCGACCTGACCCGCCGCCGGGGCATAGGCCGGGAGCTGCTGCGCCAGGTAAAACAGGAGGCTAGGGCGGCGGGCCTGACCCGGCTCGACTGCGATCCGGCCCAGGCGCCGGACGGGGAGCGGGAGGGCCTTGCCGCCTTTTTGCAGGGCCAGGGCTTCCGGCCCCGGGAGGCGGTGCTAAGCTGTTGTCTGTATGAATAAAGGTTGGGACATGCTGCCAAAAAGCCGTCAGCCAATATTGAGCAGGCGACTCCCGTGCAAAACAGACGGACAAAGGGAGCGGCTCCGTCGACCGTCACATGCCAGGGAAGGCATGTGCCGAGCGTCACAGGGATGTGCTTGAAGCGTGTCGACGGAGTTGGCCCTTTGGCCGACGGATAAGATGATAACAGACGGCGTTGCCAACAAACCGGGGGAGGCACCTGTCCCACTTCAGACCGAAAAAGGAAACTCCCCAGCCCAAAGGGAAATCAAAGAATAGCAGCACCTTGTTTTCGCAGCCCCAGGCCAACAACAGAAGGAAAGGGTAATGAAGATGAGAACCGAACGGGACTCCATGGGCGACATCCAGGTGCCCGCCGATGCCCTCTACGGCGCCCAGACCCAACGCGCCATCAACAACTTCCCCATTTCCGGCCAGCACCTGCCCGGCACCTTTATCCGGGCCCTGGCCAAGATCAAGGCCGCCTGCGCCCACGCCAACGGTGAACTCAAACGGCTGGAGCAGGACAAGGCCGACGCCATCATCAAGGCCGCCGAAGAGGTCATCGCCGGCCGCCACGCCGACGCCTTTCCCATCGACGTCTACCAGACCGGCTCCGGCACCAGCACCAACATGAACCTGAACGAGGTACTGGCCCACCTGGCCACCGCCAGCCTGGGCCGTCCCGTGGGTGCCAACGACGACGTCAACATGGGGCAAAGCTCCAACGACGTCATCCCCTCCGCCATCCACGTCAGCGCCGCCCTCGCCCTCAGCCGCGAACTGCTGCCCGCCCTGCACCGGCTGGAGCAGGCCATTCTCACCAAGGCCGAGCAGCTCGGCGGCCTGGTCAAGACCGGCCGCACCCACCTGATGGACGCCATGCCCCTGCGCTTCGACCAGGAGCTGGGCGGCTGGGCCACCCAGGTGCGCCATGGCCGGGAGCGGCTGGAAGGGCTGCAGAGCCGGCTGCAGCAGCTGGCCCTGGGCGGCACCGCCATCGGCACCGGCATCAACGCCGATCCGCGCCAGGCCGAACTGGCCTGCGACTACCTCAACCGCCACACCGGCCTCGACTTCTGTCCGGCGGACGACTACTTCTACAGCCTGAGCAGCCAGGACACGGCGGTGGAGCTGTCCGGCCAGCTCAAGACCCTGGCGGTGGCGCTGATGAAAATCGCCAACGACCTGCGCTGGATGAACTCGGGCCCGCTCACCGGCCTGGCCGAGATCCAGCTGCCGGCGCTGCAACCCGGCTCCTCCATCATGCCCGGCAAGGTCAACCCGGTGATCCCCGAGGCGGTGGCCATGGTCGCGGCCCAGGTGATCGGGCTGGACTGCGCCATCACGGTGGCCGGCCAGTCCGGCAACTTCCAGCTCAACGTCATGCTGCCGCTGGTGGCCAACAACCTGCTCACCATGACCCGGCTGCTGGCCAACAGCACCCCGCTGCTGGCCGATACCATCGCCGGCTTTACCGTCAACCAGGCCCATATCGACCAGAGCCTGGCCAGGAACCCCATA
This sequence comes from Zobellella denitrificans, assembly GCF_002407485.1. Classification (NCBI taxonomy): domain Bacteria; kingdom Pseudomonadati; phylum Pseudomonadota; class Gammaproteobacteria; order Aeromonadales; family Aeromonadaceae; genus Zobellella; species Zobellella denitrificans. The sequence continues at coordinate 3,929,862 of NZ_CP012621.1, forward strand.
CTGGTGACCGCCCTCAACCCGGTGATCGGCTACGCCAAAGCCGCCGAGATCGCGAAAAAGGCCTATGCCGAGGGCAGGCCCATACTGGAGGTGGCGCTGGAGCACAGCGGCCTGACGGAGGAGCAGCTACGCAAGCTGCTGGATCCGGTGGCGCTGACCAAGGGCGGCCAGGGAAGCTGAGACACAGGCCTGGCGCGGAGAGCGGCGCACTAAATAGAAAGGGATGCCGAAGCATCCCCCTGTTCCGCCGCCAACCGCCGGCAAATTACAGGATGATTTCCTGCAGCCTCTTGTCCTTGCGCGACAGGATATGGGTCGAGCGGATACGGCGGATGGTGCGGGACTTGCCGCGGATCACCAGGGTTTCGGTGTGGGCGTAATGGCCGTCGCTGCTGATGCCTTCCAGCAGGTCGCCCTTGGTGATGCCGGTGGCGGCGAAGATGACGTTGTCGGTGCGGGCCATCTCTTCCAGCTTCAGTATCTTGCCGACCTCGATGCCCATCTGCTTGCAGCGCTCGATCTCCTGCCGGCCCAGCTCCAGGCTCTCTTCGCTCGGGCCCTTCACTTCATAGCGCGGCACCAGCCGGGCCTGCATGTCGCCGTCCAGGGCGCGCACCACGGCGGCGGAAATCACCCCCTCGGGCGCCCCGCCCACGCCGTAGAGCATGTCCACTTCGCTTTCCGGAATGCAGGCCAGGATGGACGCGGCCACGTCGCCGTCGGGAATGGCGAACACCCGCACGCCCAGGCCCTGCATGGTCTTGATCGCCTTGTCGTGGCGCGGCTTGGCCAGGGTGATCACGGTAACGCGGGACAGAGGCTTGTTGAGGGCTTTCGCCACCGCCTTGATGTTCTGCTCGAGGGATTTGTCCAGATCGATGGCCCCCTTGGCGCCGGCGCCGACGATCAGCTTTTCCATATACATGTCGGGGGCGCGCAGGAAGGCGCCCTTCTCGCCCACCGCCATCACCGCCAGGGCGTTGGACTGGCCCATGGCGGTCATGCGGGTGCCCTCGATGGGGTCCACCGCGATATCCACCTCGTCGCCGCCCAGGCCGACCTGCTCGCCGATATAGAGCATGGGCGCCTCGTCGATCTCGCCCTCGCCGATCACCACCTCGCCGCTGATCTCGATTTCGTTCAGCACATGACGCATGGCCGCCACCGCGGCCGCATCGGCGATGTTCTTGTCGCCCCGGCCCAACCACTTGTAGCCCGCCAGGGCGGCCGCTTCGGTCACCCGGGAAAATTCAATGGCCAATTCACGTCTCATGGAGTTTTCCTAAATAATTCAGATAGTCGCTATTTACCCAGTATCCGCTGGCGGAAGATGCGGTAGACGTCGGGGATCTGCTCCACCCCGGTCACGCATACGTCCAGATCGTGCAGCTTGCCGTCCTTGATGCCGTACACCCAGCCGTGCACCGACAGCGGCTGGCCGCGCTTCCAGGCGTTCTGCACTATGGTGGTGTGGCACAGGTTGGCCACCTGCTCCACCACGTTCAGCTCGCACATGTAGTCTTCCCGCACCTGCTGGTCTGCTATCGCTTCCAGCGCTTCCTGGTGTTTGTAGTAGATGTCCTTGATATTGCGCAGCCAGTTGTCGATGAGCCCCAGTTCCTTGTTCTGCATGGCGGCCAGGACGCCGCCGCAGCCGTAGTGGCCGCAGACGATGATGTGTTTCACCTTGAGCGCTTCGACGGCGTATTGTACCACCGACAGGCAGTTGAAGTCCGTATGCACCACCAGGTTGGCCACGTTGCGGTGCACGAACACGTCGCCGGGCAGCAGGCCGGTCAGCTGGTTGGCGGGCACCCGGCTGTCGGAGCAGCCGATCCACAGGTATTCGGGCGCCTGCTGCAAGGACAACTGCTCGAAGAAGGTGGGATCCTCGGCCTTGATCTTTTCGGCCCATTCCCGGTTGTTGTCGAACAGATGCTTCAGAATTTTCATGGGGGCTATCCTGCTTTCCAATGGTTGATATGCGTACGGAAAAAAGGCCCCGTCCGGGGCCTTTGATCACTGATTTCTTGTCGCTCAGGCATCCATGGCGGCCTTGAGTTTCTTCAAGGCGGTTTTTTCCAGTTGGCGGATACGCTCGGCGGAGACCCCGTACTCGTCGGCCAGGCTCTGCAACGTGGTCTTGTCGTCTTCCTCCAGCCAGCGGGCCTGGATGATGCGGCGGCTGCGTTCGTCCAGGCTGTCCAGGGCGGCGCGCAGGCGGCGGTTGGCGGTCTGCTCCCAGTTGGCCTCTTCCACCTGCCAGGCCACGTCGGAACTCTTGTCCTCCAGGTAGTGTACCGGTGCAAAGCTGGAATCCTTGTCGTCATCGTCCGAGGCCAGGTCGAAGGCCTGATCCTGGGCGCTCATGCGGGATTCCATCTCCAGCACCTCGGCGGGGGACACCCCCAGATCCTGGGCGACGGTGTCCACTTCCTGCTGGTTGAACCAGCCCAGCCGCTTCTTGGACTTGCGCAGGTTGAAGAACAGCTTGCGCTGGGCCTTGGTGGTGGCCACCTTGACTACCCGCCAGTTACGCAGCACGTATTCGTGGATCTCGGCCTTGATCCAGTGCACGGCGAAGGACACCAGCCGCACGCCCACGGTAGGATCGAAGCGCTTCACCGCCTTCATCAGGCCGATGTTGCCTTCCTGGATCAGGTCGGCCTGGGGCAGGCCGTAACCGGAATAGCTCTTGGCGATGTGCACCACGAAGCGCAGATGAGACATGATCAACTGCCGGGCGGCGCTCAGATCGCCGTCGTTCTGCAGCCGTTCGGCCAGAGATTTTTCTTCTTCCGCGCTGAGCACGGGAATGGTGTTTACCGCCTGGATATAGGCCTCCAGGCTGCCCTGGGGGACCAGGGCAAAGTGGCGCTGAAAATCTGTCGTCATCAAACTCGTGTTCATTACATGACTCCGTATCAAACGGCTGCGGTTCGCACCCTGCAATGACCTTGATTGTCTGGTTCCGTACCCACCGGGCTGCGGAAAATTTATTTATCTTATACCAAATGTCAAGCCGGATCGCCCCTCGCTGCGCAAATGAGACCGCAATCGGGGACAAAAGTTCAACCCGGCTCGATGGCCCTGATATGGCGGCGTACCGAAAAGCCCGAGGCCAGCAGGCTGAGCAGGGTCGCCGTAAGCAGCAGCCACAGGCTTTCCTGCACGCCCAGGCCCAGCAGGTGAAAATCGCTCTGGTAGAGCGCCGCCAGGGCGCTGACCTTGTGACTGAGCCAGAACACCATCACCAGGGTCAGCCACCAGGCCAGCAAACCGCCGATAATGCCGTACCACAGGCCGACATACAGGAAGGGCCGCTGGATAAAACCGTCGGTGGCGCCCACCAGCTTCATCACCTGGATCTCGTGGCGGCAGTTGAGGATGTTGAGCCGCAGGGTGTTGCTCACCACCAGCAGTACCCCGGCCAGCAGCAGCACCGCCATGCCCACCACCGCCTGGCGCAGCAGATCCACGATGCCCGACAGCCGGGCCAGCCAGGCCATGTCCAGCCGGGCCGAGGCCACCGCCGGTTCGGCATGCATGTCGGCCAGCAGCAGCTCGGCCGCATCCGGGGCTCGTCCGCTCTCGGACAGGTTGAGGATAAACACCGCCGGCAGCGGGTTGTCTTCAAGCAATGACAGCGCCTCGGCGAAGCCGGCGGCGCCGCTGAAGTCGGCCAGTCCCTGTTCGGGGCTGATATAGGTGACCCTGTCGATCTCCTCCAGCTGGGACAAGCGCTGCTGCAAGTCGGTCAGCTGAGCCTCGGTCACCCCCTGCTGCAGATAGAGGCTGATCTGGGCCTGGCTCTGCCAGGCCCGGCTGACCGATTCGGCGTTCTTCAGCAACACATAGAAGCTGGCCGGCAGCGCCAGGCTGACCCCCAGCACCGCTATGGTCATCAATGAACTCAGGGGAGTGCGCCACAGCTCGCCCAGGCTGGCGAACAGCTGACGCAGATGATCCACCCAGTACATGGCCAGGCGCCGGTGCCAGACCACTTTGTGTCCTTGCTTGCTCATGCGGGCTCCTCCACCTGCATACGGCCGGCATTGAGGGTCAGGGTGCGGTAGCGCAGGGCATTGATCAGGCCGGTGTCGTGGGTGGCGATCAGCACGCTCACCCCCACCCGGTTGAAGGCCTCGAACAGGCGCAGTATTTCCATCGACAGCTCCGGATCCAGGTTGCCGGTGGGCTCGTCCGCCAGCAGCAGCGAGGGCTTGTTGACGATGGCCCGGGCGATGCCCACCCGCTGTTGCTCGCCACCGGAGAGCATGGGCGGAAAGTAGCGATCCTTGCCGTGCAGACCGACCTTGTCCAGGGCCGCCGACACCCGCCGGCGGATGTCCTGATGGCTGTAGCCCTCGATCACCAGCGGCAGGGCCACGTTGTCGAACACGGTGCGGCCGTTGATCAGGTGGTGATCCTGAAAAATCATGCCGATGCGCCGGCGCACATAGGGGATGTCGCCGCGGCGGATGCGGCTCACGTCCTGGCCGTTGAAGAACACCCGGCCGTCGGTGGGCCTTTCCATCACGCTGATCAGCTTGAGCAGGGTACTCTTGCCGGCCCCGGAGTGGCCGGTCAGGTACGCCATCTCACCCTTTTGCAGGTGAAAGCTGACCTTCTGCAGGGCCTGAAAGCCCCCGCTATATACCTTGCTAACCTGCTCGAAGCGGATCATTTATTCTTCCCGGCTAAAGAGAGCGTCGATAAATTCCTTCGAGTTGAAGGGGCGCAGATCGTCGATTTTCTCGCCCACCCCGATATAGCGGATGGGAATGCCGAACTTGTCGGCCACCGCGAAGATGACCCCGCCCTTGGCGGTGCCGTCCAGCTTGCTCAGGGTGATGCCGGTGATGGGCACGGCCTCGTTGAAGATCTTGGCCTGGCTGAGGGCGTTCTGGCCGGTGCCGGCGTCCAGGGTCAGCATGATCTCGTGGGGAGCGGCGGCGTCCACCTTCTGCATCACCCGCACGATTTTCTTCAGTTCCTCCATCAGGTGCGCCTTGTTCTGCAGGCGACCGGCGGTGTCGGCGATCAGCACGTCTATCTTGCGCGCCTTGGCCGCCTGCACCGCGTCGAAGATCACCGAGGCCGCGTCGGCGCCGGTGTGCTGGGCGATCACCGGTATCCGGTTGCGCTCGCCCCACACCTGCAACTGCTCCACCGCCGCGGCGCGGAAGGTATCGCCGGCGGCCAGCATCACCGACTTGCCCTCGGCCTGGAACTGGCGCGCCAGCTTGCCGATGGTGGTGGTCTTGCCCACGCCGTTGACGCCCACCATCAGGATGACGAAGGGCTGGTGCCCGCCGTCGATCTCAAGCGGCTTGTCCACCTTGGCCAGGATCTCGCCCATTTCTTCCTTCAGCAGCTCGTACAGCGCCTCGCCGTCCTTCAACTGGCGACGGCTGGCCTGACGGGTCAGGTTGTCGATGATCGACATGGTGGTTTCCACCCCCAAATCGGCGGTGAGCAGCTGGGTTTCCAGCTCCTCGAACAGCTCGTCGTCGATCTTCTTGCCGCGGAACAGACCGAAGAAGCCGGAGCCCAGGTTCTGCCGGGTCTTGAGCAGGCCCTGCTTCAGGCGGGCAAAAAAGCCCTGTTTGGGCGCCTTGGCCGCTTCGGCCTCGGCCCGGGCGGCGTCCTCGGCCAGCCGGGCCTGCTCCGCCGCTTCCTCCTCGGCGGCCAGCCGGGCTTCTTCTTCCACCGCCTGGCGGGCTTCTTCCTCGGCGCGCGCCGCCGCTTCGGCGGCCAGGCGTGCCTCTTCCTCAGCCTGGGCTTCGGCCGCCAGGCGAGCCTCTTCCTCGGCCTGCGCCTCGGCGGCCAGGCGGGCCTCCTCCGCCGCCTGGGCCTCGGCGGCCAGGCGCGCCTCTTCCGCTGCCCGGGCTTCGGCGGCCAGGCGAGCCTCTTCCTCGGCCTGCGCCTCGGCGGCCAGGCGGGCCTCTTCCGCTGCCTGCGCCTCGGCGGCCAGGCGGGCCTCTTCCTCGGCCTGCGCCTCGGCCGCCAGGCGGGCCTCTTCCGCCGCCCGGGCCTCCGTGGCTAGTCGCTCTTCTTCCGCCTTGCGCTCATCCAGCGCTTCTTCCACTTCCGCCGCCGCGCCGGCTTCGGCCTCCGGGGCGATGGCCTGCTGCTCTGCCGATTGTTGTTCTTTTGAGTCCTGCTGCTCTTCCTGTTTCTTGCCAAAGCCCAGCCAGGAGAAAAACCCTTTCTTCGCCATCCTGCTCTTACTCACTTGTCTCGGGGGAGATTAGTACTGGCCGAGGGTCGGCCCCTTCATTAAAATACCCGCCCCTTAGGGGTGCAAAACCGCCTTATACTAGCATTTTATTGAAAGACGGCGAAACGAGATGGCAAAAGCAAAAACAGGCGGCCGGAGCCCCTCGGGCCCGGGGCATATCCGCCTGATCGGCGGCCAGTGGCGGGGCCGCAAGCTGCCGGTGCTGGACAGCGAAGGGCTGAGGCCCACCACCGACAGGGTCAAGGAAACCCTGTTCAACTGGCTGATGTTCGACATCCGTGGCTGTCGCTGTCTCGATCTCTTCGCCGGCAGCGGCAGTCTGGGATTCGAGGCTTTGTCCCGCGGCGCCGCCGAGGTGGTGCTGGTGGAGAAGGATCCCAGGGTGGCCCGGCAACTGCAGCACAACCTGGCCAGCCTGCCCGGAGCCCGGGGGCAAGTGCTCAATACCGATGCCCTCGCCATGCTGCACGCGGCCGCAACCCCCTTCGATCTGGTGTTCCTGGATCCCCCCTTTCACCGGGAGCTGTTGGCCGAGACCTGCCGCCTGCTCGAACAGGGCGGCTGGCTGGCCGACGACGCCAAACTCTATATCGAACGGGAACAGGGCTCCCAGGCCCTGTCCCTGCCCGCCAACTGGCGGCTGCTGAAAGACAAGCAGGCCGGCCAGGTCTGTTACCAACTCTACCAAAGGGAGCAAGTGCAAGAATGAAGGTGTTGAATCTGTTGATGCGGCTGGTGATGCTGGTGTTCTGGGTCGGTATCGCCTATGCCCTGCTCGGCCCCGGTATAGAGGAGGCCGGCTCCATGCCGCTGATACTGGGTGGCGTGGTGCTGTTCATGCACCTGCTGCAGATGCTGATGCTCAGGCAGGTCGCCGGCGTCCTCCACCCGACAGTCAAGGACTATATCGCAGTGCTGGTATTCGGCTCCTTCGCCATGCACCACCACCGGGCCCGCCTGAAGGAATTGATGGCGCAGAAACGCTAAACACCCGGATCCGGCTCCTGCCCGCACCGCCAGCAAATTTCGAAACTGGCGGCATTGTGCTCCCCGCAGCGGGGGCAACGCCAGGAGCCGCCGTTCCCCCGCCGATACTGCTCCAGGATGTGCCGCGCCCCTTCCAGATCGGCCGGGTGGATCAGCAAGGTCACTTCCACCGCATTCACCGGCAGCTCCCCCAGCGCTCCCGACAGGGCTTCCCCCTGCAACAGCACCGCTATGCCGGCCACCTCCATCGCCCCCTTCAGGGTATGGGCTTCCAGGCTGTTGGCGGCCTGATATACCGGTATCCACTCGTTCATGCTGTTCCCCTGGCGGCACAAATAGAAAAAGGGGGTGACATCATGTCACCCCCTTTTGGGTTGTCGTATGGTTAATCCTTAAACCAAGTTGCTCCCTGCAATCCCTGACATTACCTTATCCTTAAGGTGATCCTCTTCCCGATCCGTCGGTGTGTCCTGGTCATCCTGACCGCGGTTCATCCTGAGCCGCTCGACTGTCTCCGTCCTGGGAGGTGTCCCTTACCGCATCCTGCGGTGTTCCTTTCGCCTTTCCTGGCAGCCCGTCTTCCTGACAGACTTCCTTGCTCCTTGCCCTTCTAAATATAGAGAAGTTTGCGGAACCCTCAAGGCGGCAAGGTCGCAAAAAATTCCCTCCCTTTCACAACAAAACAGCTATCATCATGATTTAAAATGAAAATATTCAATTTATCGTCGAAAAAACCCTATATAAAAACGTTTTCTCCCCGCCATCATTGAGAGATCTCTTACAAAATGGCGGGCAAAAATCGCAGCTCATCTCCCCGTTTAAAACCGTAGCGCCAGGAAGGGGCACCGCTTAGGATAAAACAATCTAACAAAAGGAGTGACCATGAACAGACTGGAACTGCCGTCGGCCCTGGTGGACTGCGATTGGCTGGCGGCCCACCTCACTCACCCCGATCTGGTGGTGCTGGACGCCAGTTGGCACATGCCGGCCGCCGGCCGCGACGGCGAGCAGGAATGGCGCCGGCAGCGCATCACCGGTGCCCGTTTCTTCGACTTCGACCGCCGCATCAAGGATCCCCAAAGCCCCCTGCCCCATATGCTGCCGGACGAAAGCCTGTTTTCCCGGGAAGTATCGGCGCTGGGGATCGAAAACCGCCACTGCCTTGTCGTCTACGACAGCTGCGGCATCTTTTCTGCCCCCCGGGCCTGGTGGATGTTCAGGGCCATGGGTCATGAGCGGGTGGCGGTACTGGATGGCGGCCTGCCCGCCTGGCTGGCCGCCGGCCTGCCCCTGGAGCAGGGGGAGCCGGCTCCCGCGCCCGCCGGCCGCTTTGTCGCCCGCCGGCAAAGTACCTGGATAGCAGATGCCGGTCAGGTCGAAACCGCCTTGCAGGATGAAGGCTATCGGGTGCTGGACGCCCGCAGCCGGGAGCGCTTCAGTGGCGAAGCACCGGATCCCCGCCCCGGTGTACGTCCTGGCCATATGCCGGGCGCCTTCTGCCTGCCGTTTGGAGAACTGCTGGAACAGGGCCGGCTGCTGCCAAGGACGGAGCTGGCGCGGAAACTGGCGCCGCTGCTGGCCGCGGAGCAGCGGCTTGTCTGCAGTTGCGGCTCGGGCGTCACCGCCGCCATAGTGGCGCTGGCGGCCCATCTCGCCGGCCACGAACGAGTCGCCGTCTACGACGGTTCCTGGGCGGAATGGGGCGGCTCAAGCAGCTTGCCGGTGCGCCTGGGCCAATAGCAATAGAAAAGCCCGCCATGGAGGCGGGCTTTCTCGTCGCGGCGGGCCTTTACTTCTCGGCGCTGGGCCGGGCCGCCACGCCCATCTTCAGGGCCAGCCAGATCACCAGCACCAGGGAGATCATCACCGACAGGTAGTTGGAGCCCATTTCCGGGAACTGGGTACGCAGAAAGGCGGAGTAGCCGAACACCCCGATCAGGAAACCCAGCAGGGTGCACAGGGGGGTATCTCCCTCCATGGGCACGCTCAGGTATTCCTGGTACAACAGGTGAGCCGCCAGCACCAGCGAGATAATGGGGAAAATGGAAAACGCCAGTTGGCTGACGCTCAGGGTGGCCAGGGTGGCGTTGCCACAAATGCCGACCAGCAGAGCCAACAGTATGGGTTTACGGCGAATTTGCTTACTTCCTGACATATTCATCCTTCCTAATGTAGGGCCTAAAGCCTCTTTGCCTTGTTATATGCATCCGCGCCCTTGGCAATAATGCGCAGTTGCAGGATCATGCGTTCGGCCAGGGCCTCCCGCTCTTCATCGTTCATGTCCAACGCCTCGGCCCCGGCGCTGAAGACGATGGTCACCATCGCCTGGGCCTGGGCCTCCGCATAGCTGCGGCTGGTGCGCTGACGCTCTTCCAGGTAGTCGGTCAGTTCGGCGGTAAAATGCTGGATCTCCCGCGCCACCGCCTGGCGAAACGCCGCCGAGGTGCCGGAGCGTTCCCGCAACAGTAACCGGAACACATCCGGGCTGCTATCGATAAATTCCATAAAGGTCTTTACCGAAATCTGGATCACGCTGCCGCCGTCCGCGATGCGCTGTCGTGCCTGGCGCATCAGTTGACGCAGGGTCAGGCCGCCTTCGTCGACCAGGGTCAGACCCAGCTCTTCCATGTCCTTGAAGTGGCGGTAGAAGGAGGTCGGTGCCAGTCCTGCCTCACGGGCCACCTCGCGCAGGCTCAGGCTGGAAAAGCTGCGTTCGGCGCTCAACTGGCGAAAGGCTGCCTCGATCAGCGACCGTCGGGTCTTTTCTTTTTGTTCAGCGCGAATGCCCACGGCACACCAGGGTCTAACTCTTGTAATGGCCGGATCATACCTTTTTGTGTGAACCCGGTCAGCCCCGATTGGTCAATTTATGATTGACGCTGGCCCGCCTTCCCCATGAAAATGGTGTACAGATGTTCGCTCAATGGATACCAAGATGCGCAAACCTCCCCTGCTCTGGACCAATGCCATCCTCTTCGCCAGTACCGGACTGGCGGCCCTGGTGCTGGTCCCCTGGTACGGCCTGACCCAGGGCTACGACGGCTGGCAATGGCTGGCTATGCTGGCTCTATTCAGTTACAGCTGCCTGTCGATCACCGCCGGCTACCACCGGCTGTGGGCCCACAAGGCCTACGACGCCCACCCGCTGCTGCAATGGCTGTTCGCCCTGGGCGGCGCCCTGTCGCTGCAGAATTCCGCCTTTCGCTGGTGCGCCGACCACCGCCGCCACCATCGCCATGTGGACGATCTGGACAAGGACCCTTACTCCGCCAAACGCGGCCTGTGGTTTTCCCATATGGGCTGGATGCTGCGCGACTACCACCCGGAAGACGACAGCAATATCCCCGATCTCAAGCGCAACGCCGTGCTGCAGTTCCAGCACCGGCATTACCTGGCGCTGACCCTGGCCATGAACATCGGCCTGCCGGTGCTGCTCGGCCTCTGGCACGGGGATCTCTGGGGCATGCTGCTGATGGCCGGCGTGCTGCGCCTCTTCCTCGGCCACCACGTCACCTTCTTCATCAACTCCCTGGCCCATTACTGGGGTCGCCAGCCCTACACCAGCAAGAACACGGCGCGGGACAACGACCTGCTGGCGGTACTGACCTTCGGCGAGGGTTATCACAACTTCCATCACCTGTTCGAATACGACTACCGCAACGGCATCCGCTGGTGGCACTACGATCCCACCAAGTGGCTGATCCGCACCCTGAGCTGGGTCGGCCTGGCCAGGAAACTGCGTACCTGTCCCCAGGAAAGGATCGAGCAGGCCCGGCTGGAGCGCCGGCTGGAAGTGACCCGCCAGAAAATACTGCGCCGGCAACAGAATGCCGATACCGAGCAGTGGCTGGCCCTGCTGCACAGCGAGTACGAGCGCCTGCTGGCCCAGCTCAAGGATTACTACCAGGTGCGCAAATCCTTGCTCGAGCTGAAGAAAAAGGCCGCTCGCTGCAAGTACGAGGAATTGCGGCTCAAACTGAGCTGCGACGAGCTGAAGGCCGCCTTCACTACCCAGAAGCGCAACTGGCTAAAGCTGACCACCCAGTTTGCCTAACGCATGAGGCGGGATCTTCCCGCCTTATTTTTTGCTACAAATTCCAGCACCACCACCGTCATTCCCTACCCAGTCAGCTTCTCTTTGACAAAAACGCTGCAAAACACCATAGTCTTCGCCATTTTTAACCAACATCGACTGTAGCGTTAGCTTTACAGTCCGCAGGAGCAGCAAGACGTGGAAACAAGGGCACAGTTCAGCAGCAAGCTGGGATTCGTCATGGCCGCCGCCGGCTCGGCCATCGGCGTGGGCAATATCTGGGGCTTCCCCACCCAGGCGGCCAGCAACGGCGGCGGCGCCTTCCTGCTGGTCTACCTGCTGTTCATCTTCCTGCTCGGCTATCCCATGCTGGTGGCGGAGATCACCATAGGCCGCCATGGCCAGGCCAGCCCCTTCCGCGCCCTGCAAGGGCTTACCGCCAACCCGGCGGGCAAGGCCATCGCCGGTCTGGTGGGGCTGGCGGCGGTGGTGACCGTGAGCCTGATCTTCACCTTCTACGCCATCGTCTCCGGCTGGTTCGTCGCCTATGCCCTGGAGCCCCTGGCCAGGATGGCCGGCGCCGACGCCTCGGCGGACTGGCTGACCGGCTTTTCCGATTCCCGCAACCTGGTATTCACCCTGCTGTTCGCCTTGCTCAGCCTCTGCGTGGTCAGCCGCGGCCTGGAAAAGGGCATAGAGCGCTGGTCCCGCCGGCTGATGCCGCTGCTGCTGGTGATGCTGGTGCTGCTGACCGGCTACATGCTGCTGCAACCGGGCGCCGGCACCGGCCTCCAGGCCTACCTGGTGCCGGACTTTTCCCGGGTATTCCACGGCGAGGTGCTGATCGGCGCCCTGGGCCAGAGCTTTTTCTCCCTGTCGCTGGGGGCGGCGGTGATGATGCTGTACGGCTCCTACCTGAGCCGGCAGGCCAGCATCCCGGCCCTGGCCGCCCAGGTCACCCTGCTGGACACCGGCGTCGCCTTTCTCGCCGGCTTGCTGATCCTGCCCGCCATGTACGTGGCCCAGCACAACGGCGTGGCCATCTTCGCCGAGGACGGCAGCCTGCTCAGCTCGGACACCCTGGTGTTCTCGGTGCTGCCGGCGCTGTTCGAAACCATGGGCCAGGCCAGGTACCTGGTGGCCTTCGCCTTCTTCGTGCTGATGATAGTGGCGGCGCTGACCTCCGCCATCTCCATGCTGGAGGCACCGGTGTCCCTGGCCATGGAGTCCACCGGCCTGTCCCGGATAAAGGCCACCTGGCTGATGACCGGCCTCTGTACCTTGATTAGTGCGGTGATAGTGTTTAATTTTGGCAGCCTGTTTGGACTGGTGATCACCCTCACCACCCAGTACGCCCAGCCTCTGGTCAGTCTGGGCATTACCCTCTATGCGGGCTGGGTGTGGCAGCGCAGCCAGGTGCTGGCCGAGCTGAAAGCCGGTAACCCCGGACTGGAGCAGGGGCTGTTCTGGAAGATCTGGCCCTGGTACGTGCGGCTGGTGTGCCCGGTGCTGGTGCTGGTGGTGATCATCCAGTCGGTGGGCGGCTGAGGCCGCCCGTGGACTACCCTGTACGGAGTGGATTGGTCAGATGAAGTCTGCTGAGCTGTTATACCGCGTGCAATTTGTCAACGCGGGCAAACACTATGAAATCTATGTGCGGGAAGTGACCCAGGGCAGCCTGTTCGGCTTTGTGGAGCTGGCGGACTTCGTGTGGGACACCCGCACCTCGCTGCTGGTGGACCCGGCGGAAGACAAGCTGAAGAGCGAGTTCGCCGAGGTGAACCGTACCTATATCCCCCTGCACCAGATCTTGCGCATCGACGCGGTGGAGAAGCGCGGCAAGGCTAGGCTCACCGAGCTGGGCGACAAGGTCACGCCCTTTCCCGCCCCCATCTACACACCCAAGCCGGGCAACTGACAGCACACAACACCAGGGCCGCAACGCGGCCCTGGTGTTTAGTGGGTCACCTCGCCGGTGCCGCCCAAGCCGGCCGCCAGGCGGGGGCCCTGCTCTTCGTCCGCCAGGGCCAGCAGGAAGGCGTACTCCCGGGCCAGCTCCCGGTAGGACTCGAAGCGTCCGGACTTGCCGCCGTGGCCGCTGTCCATGTCACAGTGCAGCAGCAGCAAGTTGTCGTCCAGCTTCATTTCCCTGAGCTTGGCCACCCACTTGGCCGGCTCCCAATACTGCACCTGGGAATCGTGCAGGCCGGTGGTCACCAGCATATGGGGGTAGGCCTGGGGCTTGACCTGATCGTAGGGGCTGTAGGACTTCATGTAGTGGTAATAGTCGGCCTCCGCCGGATTGCCCCACTCGCCATATTCGCCGGTGGTCAGCGGGATGGATTCGTCCAGCATGGTGGTCACCACGTCCACGAAGGGCACCGCGGCCACCACTCCCTTGAACAGATCCGGTTCCATGTTGACCACGGCGCCCACCAGCAGGCCGCCGGCGCTGCCGCCGGAGGCAAACACCCGGCTCTTGTCGCCATAGCCCTGCATCACCAGATCGCGGGTCACGTCGATAAAGTCGTGGAAGGTATTCTGCTTGCTGAGCAGGCGGCCCTGTTCGTACCAGTCACGGCCCAGCTCTTCGCCGCCACGCACATGGGCGATGGCGTAGACGAAGCCCCGGTCGAGCAGGCTCAGGCGGGAGCTGCTGAAATCCGGATCCATGCTGGCACCGTAGGAGCCGTAGGCATACACCAGCAGCGGATTGCTGCCGTCGCGCTTGAACTTGTCGGCCCGGTATACCAGAGACACCGGTACCAGGGCGCCGTCCCGCGCCTTCACCCACAGCCGCTCGCTGCGGTAGTCGTCGGCGTTGAACTGCTCACCCACGTACTGCTGTTTCAGCTCACGCCGTTCCAGGGTATCCATGTTGACTTCATAGGTGGTCACCGGCCGGGTCATGGAGGAGTAGCCGTAGCGCAACCAGGGGGTATCAGACTCGGCGTTGGCCCCCAGCCAGGTTACGTAGGCGGGGTCGTCGAAACGGATCTCGCGCTCGCGCCCATCCCGACGGTGGATCTGGCGCAGGTGCACCAGGCCCTCGCGGCGCTCTTCCAGCACCAGCCAGTCGCGGAACAGGGCAAAGCCCTCTAGCAGTACCTCGGCCCGGGCCGGGATCAGCGGCTGCCACTGGTCGCCGGCCGACGCCTCCCTGGCCAGGTAAAGGCCGAAGTTGGCGCCGTCCTTGTTGGAACGGATGTAGAACTGGCCCTGGTAATGCTCGAGATCGTATTCGTGGCCGTGCTGCCGGGGCAGGAATACCCGGGCCGGGGTCTCCGGCGCATTCGCCGGCACCATGCTGAGTTCGCTGGAATCGGTGTTCCAGGCGCCGATCAGGATGTAATCCTCGGAACGGCTCTTGTAGATGCTGGTATAGAAGCTGCTGTCTTTCTCTTCGTATACCAGCACGTCTTCGCTCTGAGCAGTGCCCAGGGTATGGCGGTACACCTGGTAGGGCAGCAGGGTATTTTCATCCTGTTTCACATAGAACAGGGTCTTGCCGTCATTGGCCCACACCAGGTTGCCGGAGGTATGTTCCAGCACTTCCTCATGGAGTTCACCGGTTTCCAGCGACTTGAAACGGATCTGGTACTGGCGGCGGGACACGAAGTCCTCGGCGAAAGCCAGGGTGCGCTGATCCGGGCTCACCGCCAGCTGGCCCATGCCGTAGTAGGCATGCTCGCCGGCCCGTTCGTTGCCGTCCAGCAGCACTTCCACCCGTTCGGGCTGGCCGTCGGGGTAGCGTTCGACGATGGCATACTCCTGGCCCTGCCGGTAGCGGGTCTGGTACCAGTAGCCCTCTTTCAGGTAGGGCACGCTGTTGTCGTCCTGGCGGATGCGGGCCACCATTTCCTGGAACAGGTTTTCCTGCAGTTCGTTCAGCGGGGTAAGCACCTGCTCGCTGTAGCGGTTTTCCTGCTCCAGGTAGGAGATGACCTCGGGATCGTCCCGCTCGTCGTCCCGCAACCAGTGGTAGTTGTCCACCCGGATGTCGTCGTGGTTGAACAGGAGGTGAGGGATCTTCTTGGCGACCGGCGGTTTTATTTCCAAATCAGTACCTTTGGCATAGGGTTTGGCACAAGCCACCCATGCTAACATCAAGCAAAGCCTAACCCTATTGCGCACCTGTCGGTCCTCCCTTCTTTCGTGCAAAAAACAAACAAATATTAACTGCGGAAGAGGAAGTTAACCAAGGTATTTGGTGAGAATTGCGAAGGAAAACGGTACAAAAGTCCGAATGGAGCCGGATTACCCGGCTCCCGGGAGGGAAGTAACTACTTACGCAGCCAACTGCCGTCGGCCAGCTGCACATACTGACCGCTCGGGGTTCGTTCTATGTTCAGCTGTCCGGCCCGGCTCTGCACCACGGTCAGGCTGGTGCCGGTGCGCCGGGCGATATCCTGGTAGTTCTCCAGCCGCTTGCGATTGATATCATTCACTATGGCATTGACCTGGGGGGTGCTCTGTACCGCCCCCACCAGGCCGTTCTGCCGCTCGCCGATCAACCCCTGCTGCTTGGCCTGCTGCAGGTCCAGGGCCCACACCGACCAGCTCAGGGTTGCCGCCAGTATCAAAGCCAACCACCGCATCCCAACCCCCTTAGAACAACTCTTTCTCTTGTTCGAACAATGCTTCCAGCTCCCGGTCGACCCGGATCCGGATTTCATGATCCACCTTTACATTCAGGTTTACCGTGATGGGCTTGTCCGGCACCATCACCTCCACCCGGGGTGTACAGGCACTCAGCAACAACAGGCTGATCACTGCCGCAGGTTTTATCATCTATTCACTCTCCCCCTGTAGCCGCGCCGGCAGCCGCTCGCCGAGATCCCGGGCAAAGCGCAGGCTTGCCAGCAACTGTAACAGGTTTTCCTCATGGTGATAATTGAAGTTCACCGGGTGCATCCGGCCCATCACCGGCGCCTGCCCCTGCAGCCGGCTCTCGATCACCGCCTCGCCACCGGGCGACATGGAAATCTCCGCTTCCAGCCGATCGTAGCGCAGATCGCTGAGCAGCCCCAGGGTCAATCCCAGGGTCAGGTTGCTCGCCCCCGAGGCCAGCAGCTCCTCGCCGGCCTGGTAGGAAATCCAGCCGCCGTCGCTATGGGCCCGGCCGCCGGTCACGCTGAACCCCCGCTCGAAGGAAAAGGGCAGCCTGCCGTGCAGCTTGCCACTGCCGGTAAGGCCGCTGACGGCGGTGTAGCCGAGGATCTGCTCCAACGAAATGTCACTGAAATGCACCTCTCCACTGGGAGTGGCGGTCAAGGCCATGGGCGAGAGCGCCAACTGGCCGCCGAGGGCCCGGGCGGTCAGCCCGGACAGCCAGGGTTCGCCCCGCCGCAACTGCACGGCGCCACTGAGGTCGGTGATGGGGACGCCCACATCCAGTGCCGCCACCGTCAGGCCATTGGTGCCTACCGTATGCAGGCCGCCCTGGCGCCACTGCAGGTTGAGCCGGGCCGCCACCTGCTCGGCCAGCATGTCCCGGTAACCGAGCCGTCCTTCCCGCAGGGCCAGGCCGATCTGAACAGGGGCGGAGGGCGCCAGCAAGTCCGGGGCTTCTAGCGATAAGACCAGGTCGCCTGCCGAGGGTTCCACTCCCACCGGCAGCGCCAGCCAGCCGGACAGCCATTGCCAAAGCCCGGCGAGCGGCAGGGACTGCTCCGGTACCCTCAGCGCCAGCCCCTGGCCATAGTGCCAGTGTCCCCGCAGCCGCAGCGTCGGGCTTAGCTCCAGCGCCAGGCTGCCCCTCCGCCCCTCTCCGGCCGACGTTCCCAGCACGAGGGCGGCGTCGGGCAGCCGCTGCCCTCCCCAACGCCCCTGCCGCCAGCTCAGCCGGGCCTGCCAGGGGCCATCCAGGGACTGGGCTCCCACCGGCATCAGTTCGAGCTGGCCGAGTTCCAGCTCCTGCCATCTCAGTTGTGGTATCTGCAAGCGGGAACCGGGCTGCAGCTGCCAGCCCGCGTCGCCCTCGATGGCGGCCAGTTGCAGCCGCCAGTCGCCGCTCAGCGGCACCGGCAATGCCCCGCCGGCATTCAGCGTCAGTTCCTGCCCGGGTTGCCAACCGCCGCTCAGGGTCAGGCGCTGGCCCAGTTCGGGGGCCAGCACGGTTCCGGGGATTTCGCCCTGCCAGCGCCAGCCCTGCCGCTCCGGCAGCAGCGACAGGCTGACCGTGCCGGATTCCGTCTGCCAGAGGATGTCCAGGTGCCGTTGCCGGTGGCGCAGCTCGGCCGCGCCGGTCGCCACGCCCCGGGGCAGGTAGAGGGTGAGCTCCTCGACATGGAAGTCGATGGGCGGCAGGGTGAGCAGCAGGGAAAGGGCATCGCTCTCGCCGGCGGCCCCACCGCCATCGCTGCGGGAGCAGGTCAGATCCAGGCTGAGCCGCGCCAGCCGGCCCTGCAGTTGCCCCTGCTCCAGCGCCAGCGACAGCCCCTCGGCCCGTTCACGCGGGCAGGCCGGCACCTGGGCCCGGGCCAGGGTGGCCTGGACGCTCAGGTCCTCGGGCAGCCACTGGGCGGACAGGGCGCCGGATACCAGCAGCAAACAGCAACCCAGCAGTAGTCGCATCCCACTCGCCTTTGACAGATTCAATCGTTACTCTAATCAAATCAGCTTGCGCGGCCTCGCACAACCATTAAGCTGAAGCCAGAAGGGGGCAATGTCATGGATAAAATCGTTCTCTGGGGCATCATTGCCATCGCCACCCTGGTGATCGGCCGTCAGCTCTATACCCACTTTTATAATAGCGGCCAGCCCCAGCACAGCCTGAAGGTCGCGGTGACCCACAGGTACACCAAGGAATTCATGGGGCGTACCAGCAAGGAGAAGACCGAATTGCCGCCGCCCCGGGTAGACTATTATGTGCGCTTCCGCCCCCTGGCGGGCGGGAATGAGCGGGAATTCAAGGTCAGCGAGCACCTCTACGAACAACTCGCCGAGGGGGCCTCCGGCACCCTGGTGTTCCAGGGCAACCGGTTTATCGCCTTCGAGCCGGACGAAACTATCCTGGATAACGATTGAACAGGGCGGTGTTGCCCTGCTCGTCGAAGCTCAGCACCTCGTAGGGGGTGCCGGGAATGTCCATGCCCGGCGCGCTCTGGGGCATGCCGGGAATGGTCAGGCCGCGCACCGCCGGCTTCTGCTCCAGCAACTGCCTCACGTCCGCCGCCGGCACATGCCCCTCGATCACATAGCCGTCGATAAAACCGGTATGGCAGGACGCCATGCCGGGCTTGAGCCCCGCCTTGGCCTTGACCGGCGCCATGTTGTCGGTGTTGACCACCGCTATCTCGAAACCGGCTTCCTCCATGTGTTCGATCCAGTGCTGGCAGCAGCCGCAGGACTCGGACTTGTACACCGTCATCGGCGCCGCCAGCACGGGGCCGGCCAACAAGGCCCCCGCCAGACCATAAAACCATTTGTTCATCGCAGTTACCTCGGTAATTGAATGTGATAAGACCGGATTCTGGCCTCAAGGTTAACAGCCTGGGCGGCGGTGGCCTTGATCTTCCTCAGTATTCAGGGCGGCGGCAAAGCGGTATGCTGTTACTATTTCGCCATCTTATTGTCTTTTTTGGAGTTATTATGTCCTACCTGGCCGTCAAACACGCCCATATGATGTTTGCCCTGATCAGCATCACCCTGTTCATGCTGCGCGCCTGGCTGGCGGTGCCTTCCCCCGCCCGGATCAACAACAAGGCGTTGAAGATACTGCCCCATGTCAACGACACCCTGCTGCTGCTGCTGGGCATCTGGCTGGCGGTGCAGATCAAGCAGGTGCCCTTCGACAACAGCCCCTGGCTCACCGCCAAGATAGTCGGCCTGGTGCTCTACATCCTGGTCGGCACCATCGCCATCAAGCGCGGCAAGACCCAGGGCCAGCGCCTGGCCGCCGCCCTGGCGGCCATCGCCATCTTCGCCTATATCTACGGCGCCGCCGTCAGCAAGTCCCCGCTGTCCTGGCTGGCGCTGTAGGCACGCCGAGGCCGCTATTCCGGCCCCGGCCATCACCGGCTCAGGGCAAGCGCACCGGAAATACCGGGAACTCGCCCGGTTGCAGCCAGTTCCACTCGCTCTCCTGGTAGAGGGCGTTGGCGGAACGCGGGTCCAGCATCAGCGCGGCCAGGGGCGCCAGCGGCTGGTCCATGGGCACCAGCAGATCCCCCGGTTGCAGGGTGACCCTTTGTTCTGCCACCCTCACCCTGGCCTGCACCTTCTCCCGCACCCCCGGCCTGGCCTTGGGCTGGGGCAGCAACTGTTCGATCACCAGTCGTTCCGCCACCAGCTCCCGCGGCTCCCGCACCGTTTCAAAAGCAATATGGTGCCGGTCCAGCCAGCCTGCCACGCGCTCCCGCTCCCGGGTCACCGCGTAGGCGTCGGCCAGCCGGATCGGCTCCCGGGTGACGATGGCATCGTGATTGCGAAAACGGTGCTGCTGCTGGTGGCCATCGGCGAAGCGCACCAGGGGCAAGGTCACCTCGGGCTCGTCCCGGTTCACATCGAAGCTCACCCCCATCCACAGGGTACGGCCGTCCCCGGCGCCGGACTGCCACTGCTGGCGGGCCCGGCGTGACAGGCTCACCAGCTGTTCACTCTCGTCCGCCACCAGCTCCAGCATGGTCAGGATGCTCAGGTGCTGCTTGCGCACCCGCTCGGCGATGTTGCGCGGCGTGGGATAGCTGCCGTCCTTATTGTCCAGCCGGTTTTCCACCAGGATGGAGATGCGCCCCTGCATGGCCGCATAGTTGCGCAGGTTGGTGATGCCCAGGCCGCCGCGGGCCACCGACTGGTTGATGTCGGTGATCTCGCCCCGGTAGCGCACCGCCGCCAGGCCCGCGTCGGATACCCGCTCGATCAGGGCCGGCAGCAGCCGGTGCTCGGTGTAGTCGCGCAGGGGTCCGTCGATATTGGGGTTGTTGCCCATGTCGAACTGGGCCTCCACATCGGTCATCCAGCCCTGCTCCCTGGTGAGCACCCGCTTCCAGATGCCGGACTCGTGGGCGTCGTACACCACGTCCGGATCGAAGCTCTGCAGGGCGTCCACCAACAGCCGGGTCTCCCCGGCGTTGAGCGCCACATAGTCGATATTGGTGTTGTCGTCGTTGGCATTGTGCCGGGTAGAGAGATCCCGCCCGTCCGGGTTGGCCATGGCCACCAGCACCAGGTTGAGCCGGCTCAACAGCGCCGGATGCTCACCGGCGATCAGCTCCCGCGCCAGTTGCTGGATGGCTTCGGCACTGGAGGGTTCGTTGCCGTGCTGGGAGCCGAAGATCATCACCGTCGGCTTGTCCGCCTCGGCGGCATGATCCCGCAGGAAGGCGGGCGATTCGGACATCAGCAGCGCTTCTATCGGCCGGCCCCCGGCCGAGGTGCCGAGCGACACCAGACGGGCCCTGGGCGACAGGGCATCCAGCTCGGCAAGGTAGCGGCTGATGTCGCGACTGTCGGGCAGGGTCAGAAATTTCCCGTTTTCAAAGGGGGTGGGCGGCACGGGCTGGGCCCAGGCCAGGCTGGTGCACAGCAGCAGCAGGCTCAGTAGAATCTTCATGGTTCTCCAAGTAAGGTGGTTTTATTTCAACTACTTATAGTCATATGGACGAAAAAAAGGCAACAGGAATCTAGCGTCAGGATCAGACCGAAAAGCAGGGGTTGTAGAAAAATGGCGACAGTCGCCCCCGGAAAAGTTGCGACAGAACTTGTCACACCCTGTGCCTAGGATAGAATCATCCCAAGCAAGAGGGCAAAACCATGAGTAAGAAACTGCTGAGACAATTGACCCTGGCGCGCTGTGTTCCTTATCGTCCATACAAGCTGACCGCTCGCCAGCTGCAAGAAAAACTGGAAGAAGAAGGCATCCAGGTAAGCCTGCGGACCGTACAGCGGGATCTGGAGGAGATGTCCGGCATGGGCCTGTTCGATCTCACCTCCGATGATCGCAGCAAGCCCCACGGCTGGTGCTTCGAACGCAATGGTTTGAACGATTTCGCCAACTTTATGCCGCTCAGCCTGGCCATGGCGCTGAAAACCTGGAACGACCAGGCCGCCGACCTGCTGCCGGCCAGCGTGCTGGCGGAGCTCAACCCCATCATCGACAAGGCCACCCAGGTAATCGGCGACAGCCAGAGCGAACTGGCCAACCGCTGGATGGAAAACGTGGTGCAGCTGCCCAAGCCGTTCCCGGGCAGCCCCGAGATGCGGCGGGCCACCACCATCCGCGACGCCCTGTGGCGCGGCCGCAAGTTCAGTGCCGAGATCAAGCGGGTGATCAAGGGCCGCACCGTCTGGCTGCGCTACGAACAGGTCAACCCCCTCGGCATCGTCAGCCGCAAGGAAGGCCCCATGCTGCTGTGCACGGTGTCGGACATGGATCCCAAGATCTACGGCATTCCCTTCGAGCACATTAAAGAAGTGGAGCTGACCAGCCGTCCTGTTACCCAGCCGCGGGAGTTCAGCGTCAACAAGCTGATCCGCGAAAAAGGCTACCAGGAAGAGGCGGAGACCATCCATTTCGTAGGCCGGATCACCAATCCAAGCCGGGCCATACTGGAAGACAGCATTCCCGGCAGCAATCCCAGGCTGACCCGCTACGACAAGCAGAGCATGATGGTCGAGACCGACGTGAAAGATTCGCCCGAGTTTCGCCGCTGGCTGACCGACATGGCGGGCAAAGTCGAGGTACTGGCGCCGGACTCGCTGAAAAACCGCTGATTCCGCATCGATATATCATCCCCGGGGGCTGACTGGTTCAGCCCCTTTGTTTTTCCACGGAGTACCGGATGAGCGACCTTTTTTTTGAACCGGCCGAGCCGGATTGCGACGCCATTCATATCAGCGTCATCGGTGTCGGCGGCTGCGGCGGCAATACCGTCAACCTGCTGGCCGAGGCGGCCCTGCCGCCCCATGTGAACATAGTGGCCATGAACACCGATGCCA
The DNA here is from genome assembly GCF_002407485.1 of Zobellella denitrificans. Classification (NCBI taxonomy): domain Bacteria; kingdom Pseudomonadati; phylum Pseudomonadota; class Gammaproteobacteria; order Aeromonadales; family Aeromonadaceae; genus Zobellella; species Zobellella denitrificans. Next base: position 3,952,067 of record NZ_CP012621.1, read on the forward strand.
AGGCCCTGCAGCAGAGCCGCGTCGAGGTGCTGCAACTGGGCAAGATCCTCACCCGCGGTCTGGGCGCCGGGGCCGAGGCCGAAGTGGGCCGCCGCGCCGCCGAAGAGAGCCTGGCCGAGATCCGCCACCAGCTGAAGGGGGCCGATTTGTGCTTTATCACCGCCGGCATGGGCGGCGGCACCGGCACCGGCGCCGCCCCGGTGGTGGCCCAGGTGGCCCGCGAGCTGGGGATCATGACGGTGGCCATCGTCACCCGCCCCTTCGGCTTCGAGGGCAAGAAACGCGCCCGGGCGGCGGATCAGGGCCTGGCAACCCTGGCCGAACAGACCGACGCCCTGCTGGTGCTGCCCAACGACTACCTGCTCAAGGTACTGGGCTCACGCACCCCGCTGCTGGCCGCCTTCAGCGAAAGCAGTAAAGTGATCCAGAATGCGGTCAGGGGCCTGGCGGACATCATCGGCCAGACCGGCCTTATCAACATCGATTTCGCCGATGTGCGCACCATCATGCGCCAGCAGGGCAAGGCGGTGATGGGTATCGGCCTGGGGACGGGCGAGAACAAGGTGGAAGAAGCCACCCTGCAGGCCCTGAACAACCCGCTGCTGGAAAAGGTGGAGCTGGAACGGGCCCGGGGCGTGCTGCTGAACGTGGTGGCCTCAATGGACATCGGCCTGGACGACTTCCAGAAAATCGGCGACCGGGTGGCGGAGTGCGTGGGGGAAGAGGCCACCGTGGTGTCCGGCATCAGCCTGGATCCTTCCCTGACCGACAGCATCCAGGTCACCATGATCGCCACCGGCATCCAGCCGCCCAGGGAGACCATCACCCCCTCCCCGTCTCGGGAGCGGCCCCAGCCGGCCCAGGCGGAATCCGCCCCTCAGGGCCTGGATATTCCCACCTTCCTGCGCCAGCGGCAGCAGTAACAGGCGTCGGTACGGCCCGGCGCCCCGATGGCCGCCATCCTGTTGGTCGGCCAAAAAACAAAACCCCGTCGCGGACAACGGGGTTTGTTTTTTGTGCCGGCCGCAAGACCTGCGGCCGGCAGAGCGCACCGGCTAGTTGCCCAGGCTGGCAAACAGACTCTGCTCCAGGCTGCCGCGGGAAACGCAGACCGGCGTGATGGAGGGAGCCGGGATACGCTCACCCGAGGCCTCGACGAAGAACAGCGCGGTGTCGCCCTTGACGCTGACGGTGGCCACGCTGTTGTTGCCGCTCTGGGTGATGATCATGTTGATCTGCAGGTTGGGGTTGCCCAGCGCCACTTTGGAGCCCATGGTGCCGCAATCCAGCCACGCCAGCCCATCGGCCGATTGCGCGGCGCTGGCGGTCATCAGGCCGGCACCGCGCTGGCTGCTCTCGAGGTTCAGGCCCTGCTCGCGGAACCACTTTTCGGCACGGGCCCATACCAGATCCACCGGGATCGCCATCTCCAGGGTATTGTTGGTTGCCTTGGCAACCGGGGGAGAATAACGGTACTGCTCTCCCCCCTGGTTATCACTTTCACTGGCACACCCCACCACCAACAGCGCCATGGCGCCCGCCACTATCTTTTTCATCTTGTTTTCTCTCGTCCATTCACCTGGCCATCGGCCAACCGGCGCGCATTATCGCCGTTACGACGAAACCTGTCAGCAAGGATACGCTCCCCTTCCCGGCCGCGTGACAAAAACAGCCTGGCGCGCCCCGGCTGATGGGGCAGCAGCGCCTCGGCCCACTGCTCATCAGTGTCTTCCGTCGTGATACGGGCGGGAGGATTTCAGGCAAGAAAAAGGGCAAGCCATCAGGCCTGCCCGTGATGAAGAATACCAGTTGATTATCCGGGTCACCAACCCGGATAACTGAACTTCGAAAGCAATCTAGGGTCTCGGGCGACATTAAATCGCCAAAAGCGCCAAAAACCCAGCATCGATTATCCAATGTTTGATATCGCTCGCGTTATTGGCCGCCCCCGGAGCCAAAGCGTGAGGGCCCTCACACCGCCAGATCCACCCACACCAGCCGGTGATCCGAGCTGGCGCTTCGCTCCGGCCAACCGGCCTCATTCCAGAACAGATCCGCCTGGGCATGACCCGGCGGCAGCCAGCAGACCCCGCTGGCCAGGGCGCGCAGGCGACAACCGGGCAGCACATAGTCAAGCCGCAACCCCTGGCTGTGGGTCCAGTGGCGGGGCGAACCCCGGCGCTCCCCCGGATCCTGCAGGGCGAAGCCGCCCCGGGAGCCGGGCCGCAGCCGGCCCAGGGCCACGCTGCGGTTGAGCGCGGGATCGGCCAGCAAGGCCTGGATGGCGCTCCGGAAGCCGTCGCCGTCCAGGGGATCGGCGTTCAGATCCCCCAGGATCACGAAGTCGGCGCCGTCGACCAGGCCGCCGCGCCGCCCGGCGTCGTCCACCAGATAGTCCCCCCGCCCGGGACGGATATAGTCGTGCCACAACCGCAGCTCGTCATGGTTGCGGCAGCTGTTGCGCCGCTCGGGACCTTCGTCGATGGGCGGCGCCGGGTGGCAGGCCAGCAGATGCAGGAGCCGGCCGCCGGGCAGTTCGACCGGCATGTCCAGGTGGTTCTTGGACGACAGCGGCAGCACCCCGAGCGCCGCCGGCGCATAATAGGGCCCGGTTTCGGTTTGCGGCAGCCGGGCGCCGGGCATGTCCCGCCACAGGAAGCGGCGGAAGCTGCGCGCCTGTTCCGTCCGCAGCGGATAGCGGGACAACAGGGCGAAACCGTACTGGCCGTGAAAGGCGCCGAAGCCCAGGCCATCACCGGGCAGGCGGGGCTCGCCCTCGCCGCGCAGGGACACCGGCGCCAGCAGGCCGGTGTTGGTGGGCGCCAGGTAGGCATAGGGATAGTCGATGCCCCGCCTCCCGGCCGCCAGGTAGCGCCGGCAGAACAGCCGCAGGTGGCCATGATCCCGTCCTTCACCGTCATGGTCGAATTCGTTCAGCAGCACCACATCCGGCCGGACCCGTCGCAGTATGCGGGCGATATTGCGCAACTGTCGGCTGCCCGCCCCGGCGATTTCGGCGGCCAGTTGCCCGGGCCGGCGCCGATCCAGGGCCACATTGAAGCTGGCAACGCGGATTTTTACGGGAGGAGTCATGGGGGCCACTTGCCTTTGTCGCTCAAACTGTCATCATCTTGGCTTTAACAGCTGTTTTTCAGGGAGGAAAACAATGTTTAGCATTTTGGTCGTCACCTCGACGGCGTTGTTCGGGTTGCTGTATCTGCTCCGGCGCCGTCAGGAAAGCTTCTGTATCACCATCCAGGGTATTCATCTTAATGTAAAACGCGGCCGCCCGCCCCAGGCATTGCTGAGCCACTGCCAGCAACTGGTGCAGGACGCCCGCACCCTCCGAGGCACCATCCGGGGTGTGAAAAGAGGTGGCGGCGTGATATTGAGCTGCTCCCGCAGCATTCCCGCCTCCTACCGGCAGGATATCCGCCTGTTCTGGCAGAACCAGCCGCAGCCGGGGTAACTCGGGTCAGAACATGACCGTCGGTTGACGCCAAACCGTCCGGCGCGGCACCGGGAACCACGGAAATTCCCGCTGGCCCCTTGACCTGGGCCCGGTTTCCCGCTTTGCTGGGGCATACCGTTCAGCATGAGGCAAAACCATGAAATTGTATCCCCTGTTGCTTTGTGGCCTGCTGGCCGCCTGTGCCGGCCAGCCCTCCGAGGAGCAGGCCAAGGCGCCACCCACCACCGCCGAAAGCGGCGAGCCGCAGGAAATCGTGCCCCAGGGTGAATTCACCCAGATCGATATCGCCCGCTCCCAGCAGGCGATGGACGCCATCACCGGCGGCAAGACCGACACCATCAACGAGGTGCTGCAAAGCCCCAACGACTACGCCCCGCCCGTGCTCTACCTGATCTCCGCCATCATGTTCGACAACGATTACCAGGATCAGGCCACCTTCTGGTATTACGCCGCCCAACTCAGGGCCCGCAGCGATGCCAACAAGTCCGGCGATGAAAGCACCCACGGCGCCGTCAGCCACCTCAACCAGCGTTTCGGCGTCCGTATCGGTCCCTACGCCCTGAGCAACCCGGATCGGCTGCAGGCCATCGTCAACCAGGTGCTGGAGTGGGACAGCCAGCAGAGCCGCAACTACGATCCCCGCTGGATAGCCCTGCAGGGCCAGGACGTGGCGACCGAAACCCGGGTAAATTTCGCCCCCCGGGACAAGTGGGAAGAGATAGACGCCCTCACCCGCAGCCAGTACCGCCAGGGGCTGGAACAGGCCCTGGCCGAACTGCGCCAGCGCCAATCGCAATAACGGCTGTAATATCCCCGTCAACATCCCGGTCTTTACCGGGATGTTTTATTTTGGGACCTTAATGGTTCTGGTGGCGAACGCCGCCGAGGGAACAGAACACGCCCACATTCGCCCCTATAACAACAAACTGCCATAACACGGCCGACTTCGCAGCGCGCCGAACATCACAGGAGAAGCCGCCCATGAGCACACCCCTTCATCACCCGGTCAAGGTCTGGGACTGGTCCATCCGGCTGTTTCACTGGAGCCTGCCGGTACTGCTGTATCTGCTGTGGCACTCCGCCGGCGAGGATCTGGACAGGCACATGCTGTTCGCCCAACTGATGCTGGGACTCTTGCTGTATCGCCTCATCTGGGGCTTTATCGGCACCCCCTACGCCCGCTTCCGCCACTTCGTCTATCATCCCGCGCGCATCCTGGCCTACCTGCGTGCCTCCCTGGGCCCGGACAAGCCGGTCTACCTCAGCCACAACCCCCTGGGTGGCCTGATGGTGCTGGTGCTGCTGGGCACCCTGCTGCTCCAGGCCGTCACCGGCCTGTTTGCCACCGACGACATCTTCTACACCGGCCCCCTCTACGACAGCGTGTCCCGCTCCACCTCCGGCTGGATGACCCAGTGGCACAAGTCCTGGTTCTACGAGGGGCTGCTGTTGCTGGTGGGGCTGCATGTGCTGGCCATCGGGCTGTACAAACTGCGGGGCGAGGGGCTGGTGCAGGCCATGGTCACCGGCCGCAAGGCGGCGGCCGACCGGGTGGCCGACCTTGTCGACGTCCGGCGGCAGGGCTTTCCCTGGCTGCGCTTCGTGCTGGCGGCGTCGGCCGCCTGCGGCCTGGTCTGGCTGATCTTCAACGGGCTCTGACCAATAAGGAGCCTTCCGGCTCCTTTGTACTTACTTGCGGTAGTCGTCGTGGCAGCTCTTGCAGCTCTGCATCACCTTGGCCACCACGGGGCGGGCCTTGGCGGCGTCGAAACCGGGCTGGCCGGATGCCGCTATCAGTTCCTGCAGGGCGGTGCCCAGGTTCTGGCCCTTGGCCCTGAAGCCCTCCATGTCGTCCCAGGCCTTGGGCAGGATATTGCTGCCGGCCACGCCCCTGGTTTCGGGAAAATAGGTCTCGCCCAACAGGCCGACCACATGCTCCATGTTCAATGCACGCTGGTGCAGCGCCTCGGCATCGAAATCGATATCCCCCTTGGTCATGGCGCCGATCACCCCTACCTGGGCTCGCATCACCTGGTAGATGGACTGGCGGTATTCCACCGCGTCTTCCGGCTTGAACAGGTTGGCCTGGGCGGCCGCGGTGGCGAACAAACCGGTGGCGGCGGCGATCATCAGCGTTTTCTTCAACATTGCAGTGCTCCTTGGTGTGGTTATTGTCGGGTTCGGGTTCGGATCCTGTCCGCCCTGACATAGGCGCCGGACGAGATGACATGGGGCCACTCAGATCCACCCCCTTGGTGGTGGCCGAGTCCGAGCCGCTATAATAGTACTGGAATGGCTCCCATTTCTTTCATCGAATGGCGTATTGCGGTCGCGGCCGGTATCCACCCGGGCGGCACCAGTCGACGCCGGCCCCGCGGCACAGCGCTCACTCATCACCATGCCATCCTTAGAACACTACCAATCCCCTTGTTATTCCGGTGCGTGCCGTCCACAAAATCCTGAAAATACTTTGTAAAGTTAATAAAAATGCCGATAAAACACCCTGGACATCGACATGAAACGACAGAAATCCATCAGCAAACAATCAAATAAATCAATGCAATAGATAATAATACGGGCAGGAGTCGCACGGCATCACAAAGCGCAGACCACACTTGATCATTTCATCACTAACCTTTAGTCTTATTTTTATTGAATGTTCAATCAGCCAAAATATACCCACCACCGGGTGTAGCCATAGGCCTGATTGAGCCTGGTTTTGAGCGTCCTTTCAGACTTTAACTATCGCAATGGGTATGGCTCTCGCTGCCTCCGGCCTCGCGATACTTAAGGCCTGACTTGCGTCTTGCATTGCTGTTCGGAGCACGAACGAGGAGGATGGCCAGTACAGCCTCCGGATACTCCATGCTCCGGCTCTGCCAGCAATGGTACGCAAGTGGACTGCTCCTTGTGTGGTTCAACCAAAGGAGAAGTACCCGTGTTTTTTATCGATAGGGAAGTGAACGGAGGGGGTGAGGCATGACCGCTCTGTTGTCCGCAGGAATCTTGTTCACCTTTGCCGCCATCGCGCTGATCCTGTACAAGTGGGGCAATATCCGCTGTATCGGCGTCACCCCGGTGCGCACCTTCACCTTTATCGCCATCCTGTTCACCTCCGGGCTGGACGTGGGGCTGATCATGTTCCCGCTCACCGAGTTCGCCGGCTACGCGGATCTGGCCGCCAGCCCCGAATACGGCTTTGCCAATCCGCTGGCCGTCGAGTTCGGTTTCTGGGGCTTTCTGATCTGGGGCTTTTACTTCCTCACCTGCTTCTATTTCTGCGTGATCGAACCCAGGGTCGGCTTTTTCGAGCTGCCCCCGGTCAAGTTCATCAACAACCTGGTGATCATCGGCACCTGCGCCTTTACCGCCTTCCTGCTGCTGAGCAACCTGCCCTGGTATGTCCCCGGCCTGGGCGACGGCGAGACCATAGTGGCCGGCTTCTACCTGGTGGTCTTCCTGGTCATTGCCGCCTCTGTCTATTCCAGCACCAGCCTGCGCTATGTGAAAATCCTGAGCCTCGGCACCAGCTGGCTGTTCATCGGCCTGATTGCCCTGATGTGGGGCGGCGCCTTTATCGGCAACGGCGGCCTGGGCGAATTCGTCGGCACTTTCGCCTTGCTGGGCGACTACTTCGGCAATATCCACCGCTTCGTGCTGCCCATCAACGACTACCACGAGTTCTACCTGTTCTGGTGGTTCTCCTGGAGCATCATGATCGGCCAGTTCACCGCCCGCTTCGTCGGCGGCCTGCGCACCTGGCAGTTGCTGGCGGCCATGCTGGTGTTTCCATCCATCGCCATCGCCACCTGGTTCAGCGTGCTCTACTACTTCCATGCCAACGGCCTGACTACCGAAGGCTTCTACAACTGGGCCATGGTGGTGGTGGGCATCACCATGGTGGTGAATTCGCTGGATTCCTTGATCCGGCTGTACACCGACAACCTCGAGCTGACCGTATCCCGCCTGGGCCGGGCGCGCTACTTCGCCGGCAACCTGGCGGCCCTGTGCGGCCTGACCCTGCTGTTCCGGCTCGACTTCCTGCAGATCCAGTGGGTCGGCGCCCTGGTCATCGGCCTGTTCTTCGCCTGCGGCGCCTACATTGCCGCCAGAAAGCGCGACACCGTGCGGGCAATAGCGGGCTCGCCCAGGGCCAACCGCATCGACTACCGCAAGATAGAGCTGGCCAACTAAAGCAAAACAGCACCCGCGGGTGCCGTTTTATAGTTCAGGCCTCTGCCGTATCCGGCGGGCCCACCCACATAAAGGGATTGTGCGCCACTTCCCACAGATGGCCGTCCGGATCGGCGAAGTAGCCGGCATAGCCGCCCCAGAACACCTTCTGCCCAGGCTTGACCAGGGTGGCGCCGGCGGCCACCGCCTCGGCCAGCAGGGCGTCCACCGCCGCCGGCGAAGAGACATTGTGGGCCAGGCTGAAGCCGGCGAAACCACTGCCGTCGGCGGGCACGCCCGCGTCCTCGGCCAGGGCCTCGCGGCCGTAAAGCCCTAGCCAGCTGCCGTTCAGGTTGAAAAAGGCCACCGTGGGCGGCGAGTCCAGCTGCGGCAGGCCGAGCGCCCGGTAAAAGGCGACGGCGCGGGGCAGATCGCGCACCCCCAGGGTGATCATGCTGATCCTTGGTTGCATAAGGGTTACCTCCCGGCTACCAGTGTAGCCAAGGCGTCCGAAACCGACAGCAGCCAGAGCAGCGCCCCGAGGTTGGTGGCCACCGCCAGCCAGAACCTCAGTTGGAAGGAGCGCTTGCGCGACTTGTGCCTGAGCTGCTGCTGGGCCAGCAGGGCACCGGGCCAGCCGCCCGCCAGTGCCAGCAGTTGCAGGGTGTTTTCCCGCACCCGCCACTGCTGGCGGCGAGCCGCCGACTTGTCCCAGGCATAGACCCCATAGGTCACCGGGCTCAACACCAGATACAGGGCCACCAGCCACCAGGGCAACAGCCCCAGCCAGCCCATCAGCGCCAGGCCGGCCAGGAACAGGCTGGCCAACAGCAGGCTCAGCACCATGAGAGGGCACCAGCTGCACCCGAAGCCGGCATCCTTGCGGACCTTGCCTCTTTACCCTCCGGCTGCTTAACTGGGTATTTGGGATTCATATTTATCTCTCCTGCAGGGAGCCCGGGCCCGGCCCGGCAACGCCCGCTCGTTTAGGGGGAAGCATGGCCGGTATCACCCGCCCCGCCTTGCGCAAACTGCTCTGGCTATTACTGCTGCCGCCCCTGGCGGCCCCGGAAGCCGATCGGGAAGACATGGTCAGGTTCCGCCTGTTCAAGGCCGATATCGACGCCGTCGCCGAATATGACGGCGCGCTCTGGCTCCAGCTCAGCCCCTCCGCCGCCAGCCGCTTCCGGGAGCTCACCCGGCAAGCCCACGGCAGGATGCTGGAAATCGAGCTGGACGGCCAGCCCCTGGTGCACAGCCGGGTACAGGCAACGGTGACCTCCGGTCTGATCAGGATAACCCAGGCGTCCGCCGAGCGTCGCTCCCGGTCGAGACTGCAACAGCGGTAGCAACTCGCCTTCCATTCTCAGGCGCTTGCCGTCACAGGCTCGCACCAGTGCCCGGCCACAAAGTCGATAAAGGTGCGCACCAGGGGCTGCTGGTAACTGCGCGACAGATATACCGCCCACACCCAGGCGGAGGGGGCCTGGTAGTCCGCCAGCAGCGGCACCAGCTCGCCGCGCTGCCGGTAGGGGTTGGCCAGGTCGCAGGGCGGCGGAAATACAACAACGGGGCCACGAGCTGATCGCCCTGGTGCGCGACCCGGCCAAATTCACCCTGGCAGCGGAAATTCGCCGGGCAAACAGCCTGGACCCGGCCTCGCTGGAACAGGCGCTGGACGGGGTGGAGCTGCTGATCGCCAGCATCGGCGGCCGACTCAGGGCACCGCCAGGACCCCGGCCGCCGCGTGGGCCAGCAGGGCATGCACCGCCCTGGTCGGATGGATTCCGTCCCAGAACAGGTATTCATCGGGCTGCAGGCAGGCAAAGGGCGGCTCTTTCGGGGTCAGGCAGGCCGCCTCCACCTCGCGCAGACCGAAGGACCCGGGGTCGGTCACCAGGGCATTCACCTGCTGGTGCACGTCCAGCAGCCGGAGTTCAATCCCGGGCAAGGTGGCCAACCCCAGCAGCAGACCGTTCAGGCCGTCGTTGAAGCCGCCGGTCAGCAGGCTGGCGACCACCAGCACCTCGTCGGCCGGGCCGGCCAGCAGGCGCGTGGCCGGCAGCAGGGCGAGATCGGGCGTGTTCAACACCAGAAACCGCCTGGCCCCGGCCGCATACAGGGTACCGATACCGTCGCCGATGATGGCCAGCGCCTCGGCCAGCACGGCACCACCATCACCTCCCCCGAGGGCGGCGAGCAGGGCATCGCGCACATCGTTCGCCCCCATCTCCACCACGTACAGGGCATCCTCGGGGGCCACCCCGTCAACGTCGTGCAGGAAGAGTTCGATCAGCAGCGGCAGGCTGGCATTGATACCGTCGTCTCGGGCCCGGGCGCCGCCCACCGCGTAGTTGCCGGCCCCGGCGCTGGCACCGAGCAAGGCCGGCCGCACGCTGCCCGCCAGTCCCTGGGGACGCGCAAACTGCTCCAGCCAAGTGGCGCCATTGCTGAAATGCTGGCCGCCCTTGGCATAAGGGGCGTCGGGAACGAGGAAGGGATCCAGCCGTGCATAAGGGGGGGTGCTGGTTTGCCCGGTGAGCGCAAAGGCATTGCCGGGATCGGACAGGCTGGTGCCAAAGGCCACTATCCGCTCAACGCCCACCGGTGTTGCCCAGGCCGGCATCAGCAATGCGAGCACAAGCACCGACAGCACCCATTGTTTAACCATCGTCAGTTTCATGGGGATTGCCTCAATCCAAATCGGGACACACCAGGCCCTCGGGGACTTGTCATGCCGCCAGGAGCCTGAACCGCCAGCCGCCCTCGGTCGGCGCAGCTCGGGCACCTGTCGCCCCCCAGGCGCTCCCGGACGGGAGAGCATGGTCGGATTGAAGTGATGTTCGAAGCGGCGTCGAACGCGGGCGTGCTTGTCCTTTCAGTTTAGTCAGGCCAGGTCTGTCCCGCCGGAATGTCAGCCCGCCGCTACCCTCTCGGCCGCCTCCTGCTGCCGCTGTTGCTGCTGGAGCAGCCACATCTGGGCGTAGCTGCCGCCCTGGGCCAGCAGCCCGGCGTGGGTGCCCTGTTCGATGATGCGACCGTCCTGCATCACCAGGATATGGTCGGCGTCCACTATGGTGGACAGCCGGTGGGCGATGACCAGGCTGCTCTGGCCGCGGGAGACTTCGCGGATGGCCTGCAGAATGCCTTGTTCGGCGCGGCTGTCCAGCGACGAGGTGGCCTCGTCGAACACCAGTATCGGCGGCCGCTTGAGGATGGTGCGGGCGATGGCCACCCGCTGCTTTTCACCGCCGCTGAGCTTGAGGCCGCGCTCGCCCACCAGGGTGTTGCCTCCCTCCGGCAGTTTGGCGATAAAGCCGTCCAGGTGCGCCAGGCGGATGGCCTCGCTCACCTCCTCGTCGCTGGCGTCGATGCGGCCATAGCGGACGTTGTCGTAGATGGAGGCGTTGAACAGCACCGTGTCCTGGGGCACTATGCCGATGGCCCGGCGCAGCGACGCCTGGCTGACGGTGCGGATGTCCTGGCCGTCGATCAGGATGGCGCCCTGGGCCACGTCGTAGAAACGGAACAGCAGCTTGACCAGGGTCGACTTGCCCGAGCCGCTGGCCCCCACCACCGCCAGCTTCTGCCGGGGCCGCAGGGTGAAGCTCACCCCGTCCAGTATCTGCCGGTCCGCACCATAACCGAAGCTTACCCCGCGAAACGCGATCTCGCCCCGCGACACCACCAGCTCCGGTGCATCCGGCGCATCCTTGATACCGGGCTCCCGGCGCAGCAGCGCGAACATGCGCTCGATATTGGCGAGCGACCCCTTCATCTCCCGGTAGACGAAGCCCAGGAAGTTGAGCGGCATAAACAGCTGCATCATAAAGGCGTTGATCAGCACGAAGTCGCCCAGGGTCATGCTGCCCTGCACCACATGGTGGCCGGCCAGCACCATCATGGCGGTCATCGCCAGGGCGATGATCAGCGCCTGGCCGCCGTTCAGGGCGAACAGGGTCAACCGGTTCTTGCGCCGGGCTTCTTCCCACTCGGCCAGGTCCTTGTCGTAACGCTCGGCCTCGAAGCCCTCGTTGTTGAAGTATTTCACCGTTTCGAAGTTGAGCAGGCTGTCCACCGCCCGGGAGTGGGTTTGCGAGTCCGCCTTGTTGGCGGCGCGCACATAGCCGGTGCGCCAGTCGGTGGCCAGCACCGACCAGGCCACGTACAGCACCACCGCCACCAGGGTGATGAGCGCGAACCAGGCCGAATAGTTGAGCAGCAACAGCCCCACCACCAGGCCGATTTCCAGCAGGGTGGGCACGATGTTGAACACCATAAAGCGCAGCAAAAAACCCACCCCGGTCACGCCCCGCTCTATGTCCCGCGACAGGCCGCCGGTGCTGCGGTTGAGGTGGAAGTCCAGCTCCAGCCGGTGCAGATGGTTGAACACGCCGAGGCCGATGCGGCGCATGGCCCGCTCGGTGACCCGGCCGAACAGGGCGTCGCGGATTTCACCGAACAGCACGTTGGCGAGACGCGCCGCGCCGTAGGCCAGCAGCAACCCGAGCGGCAGCACCAGCACCGGGTTGGCGGCGGCGTCCATGGCATCCACCGCGTACTTGAGGATGAAGGGCAGACCCACGCTGGCCAGCTTGGCCGCCACCAGGCAGAGCAGGGCCAGGGCGATGCGGCCCTTGTAGTCCAGCAGGTAGGGGATCAGGGTATTGAGGGTGCGGATATTGAACGGGGTTTCGTCCATATCCGGATGCCAGGAGCCGTGTCGCATGAGTCAGCCAGCCGCAGGAAAATAAGTGCCATCATACCCTGCTTTGGCGCAACAGCCAGCCATGGCCGCCGCCCTGGCCTGGCGCATCAGGCCGCCGGCGGTGATGGCCAGGACCGGGCGCATGGGCAGGCCGGCATCGGCCAGGCGCCGGGCCACCCAGGTATTGCAGGTATGAAAGAGGTGATAACGCTCGCGGGAGTCGAAAAAACCGCCGCTGCCATAGAGCCCCGGCCCCGTGAACCCTGGGCGGTTCTCGCTGCCACGCGCGAAGGAGGCCGCCACCCGGTCCAGCAGCCGCTCCAGCCCGGCCGATGACACCCGCAGTTCGACCCGCTCCAGCTCGGGAAAGTAGTGTTGCGGCGGGCTGGACAGGGACACCAGATGCACCACGCTGGCCGTGGGCCAGAGCAGGGCCCGCAGCGCCAGGCCGGAGCCCGCCTCCTCGGTCTGGTAAAAGACCCGATCGCCCCAGCCCACCTCGTAGAACGAGGCCCCGGGGAAATGCTCCGCCAGCCCGGGCAGCCGCCGTTCCAGCCCCGCCGCCGGCAACACCAGCCCCGTATGCAGGCCATGGTTGACCAGGTAAAGGGGCTCGCCCTGCGCCGCCGATGCCGGCAACGATCGCCCCCCGCCGGCCGTACCGCAACCGGCGCAGAGCAGGCAGAGCAGCAGGACAAGGTCTGGACGCATGCCGGTCTCCCGAAAGATGGAACTGACCTTGAGTATTGCAGAGGACGGGCAACGTCGGTCACGCCTTGCCATTTGATGTCGGAAAGGGAAGCGGCATCAGACAGCCCCAATCAGGCCCTTCCAGGGAACGTCTTTCGAGCGGGGTCACAGTCCGGGCAGCTTCCCCTGCTGCCGGCTACACTTTTTGCTCGAAGCGCCACCACCTTTCCTCTATAATCACGCGCTTTGAAATTTCCCGGCCCGCCGCCGGGTGGTTGACAGGCTCTAAGGGGGTATGACTGAGGTGATCAAGACACCGTACTATCTCATCGACAAAAGCAAACTGCTGCGCAACATGGAAAAAATTGCCTATGTGCGCGAACACTCCGGCGCCAAGGCGCTGCTGGCCCTGAAATGCTTCGCCACCTGGTCGGTGTTCGACCTGATGAGCCAGTACATGGACGGCACCACTTCTTCCTCCCTCAACGAAGTCAAGCTCGGCAAGCTCAAGTTCGGCGGTGAAACCCACGCCTACAGCGTGGCCTATGCCGACGACGAAATCGCAGAAGTGCTGGCCCACTCCGACAAGATCATCTTCAACTCCATCGGCCAGCTCGAACGCTTCGAGGCGGCCTCCGCCGACCACGTGCGCGGCCTGCGCCTGAACCCCGGCGTGTCCAGCTCCGAGTTCATCATCGCCGACCCCTCCCGCCCCTTCAGCCGCCTGGGCGAATGGGACGCGGCCAAGGTCGAACGGGTGCTCGACCGCATCTCCGGCTTTATGATCCACAACAACTGCGAGAACAGCGACTTCGCCCTGTTCGATCGCATGCTGGGCCAGATCGAGGAGAAATTCGGCACCCTGCTGGCGCAGCCCCAGATAGGTTGGGTCAGCCTGGGCGGCGGCATCCACTTCACCGGCGAAGGCTACCCGCTCGACCGGTTCTGCGCCCGGCTCAAGGCCTTTGCCGAGCGCTACGGGGTGCAGCTCTACCTGGAGCCCGGCGAGGCGGCCATCACCCTCAGCACCTCGCTCGAGGTGACGGTGCTCGACACCCTCTACAACGGCAAGCAGCTGGCGATAGTGGACAGCTCCATCGAGGCACACATGCTCGACCTGCTGATCTACCGCCAGAGCGCCAAGATGGAGCCCTGCGACGGACCCCATGAATACATGGTGTGCGGCAAGTCCTGCCTGGCCGGGGACATCTTCGGCGAGTTCAGGTTCGACAATGAGCTGAAGGTGGGCGACCGGCTGTCGTTCATCGACGCCGCCGGTTACACCATGGTAAAGAAAAACTGGTTCAATGGCGTCAACATGCCCGCCATTGCCGTGCGTCAGCTCGACGGCAGCGTGGAGCTGGTACGTGAATTCGGTTTCGACGATTTTGTAAACAGCCTCTCCTGAGGCATGGAGTAACCACAACAAAGCCTTTCAAGGAGGCGGTTAGAGGAAAAAAATGAAGAAAAACGTTCTGATTATTGGTGCCGGAGGTGTCGCCCAGGTGGTCGCGCACAAGTGTGCGCAGCATAACGACGTGCTGGGGAACATCCATATCGCTTCGCGTACTGTCGAGAAATGCCAGAAAATCATCGACAGCGTGCGGGAAAAGGGCAGCCTCAAGGTTGCCGGTGAATTGCAAGCCCATGCCCTGGATGCGCTCGACATCGAAGCTACCAAGGCATTGATTGACAAGACACAGTCGCAACTGGTGATCAATGTCGGATCGGCTTTCGTCAACATGTCGGTGCTGCAGGCCTGTATCGAGACCGGCGCCGCCTACCTCGACACCGCCATCCATGAAGATCCGGCCAAAATCTGCGAAAATCCGCCCTGGTACGCCAACTACGAGTGGAAACGCAAGGCCATCTGCGAAGAGAAGGGCATCACCGCCATCCTGGGTGTGGGCTTCGATCCGGGCGTGGTCAACGCCTATGCCGCGGTGGCGGTGAAGGAGTACTTCGACAGCGTCGATTCCATCGACATCATCGACATCAACGCCGGCAGCCACGGCCGCTACTTCGCCACCAACTTCGATCCGGAAATCAACTTCCGCGAGTTCACCGGCCGGGTCTGGTCCTGGCAGAACAACGAGTGGGTGCAGAACCGGATGTTCGAGGTGAAGCGCACCGACGATCTGCCGGTGGTGGGCAGCCAGACCAGCTACATGACCGGCCACGACGAGGTGCACTCCCTGTCCCAGAACCTGGGCGTGCCCAACGTGCGCTTCTGGATGGGCTTTGGCGAGCACTACATCAACGTGTTCACCATCCTCAAGAACCTGGGCCTGCTCTCCGAGCAGCCGGTGAAGACCGCCGAAGGCCTGGAAGTGGTGCCGCTCAAGGTGGTCAAGGCCGTGTTGCCGGATCCCGCCTCCCTGGCGCCCACCTACAGCGGCAAGACCTGCATCGGTGACGTGGTCAAGGGCAAGAAGGACGGCCAGGACAAGGAAGTGTTCATCTACAACGTGGCCGACCACGCCGAGGCCTACGCTGAAGTGGGCAGCCAGGGCATCTCCTACACCGCCGGCGTGCCGCCGGTGGCCGCCGCCCTGCTGATCGCCTCCGGCGAGTGGGACGTGAAGCACATGGCCAACGTGGAAGAGCTGGATCCCAAGCCCTTCATCAACCTGCTCAACGAAATGGGTCTGCCGACCCGGATCAAGGACGAGCAGGGCGATCGCCCGCTGAGCTTCTGAGCCCGGTTTAACCATGCAAAAGGCCAGTCCGCGGACTGGCCTTTTTGTTTGCGCTCCCCCGGGGTCGAATTTACCCCTGCACCCTCCGGCCGTCGGCTTCCGGCTTCCGGCCGGTTTCCGGCGCCCGGCCGCCGATGGCCCTGGTCACTTCCCGGGCGGCGTCCATCACCAGGGCGCTGAGCATGGGAATGCGTTCCCACTTCACCCGCACCGCCGGCCCGGAGATGGAGATGGCGGCCACCGCCTCGCCATATTCGTTGTAGATATTGGCGGCGATGCAGCGCAGGCCCTCGAACTGCTCCTCGTCGTCCAGGGAGTAGCCCTGCAGGCCTATCTTGTTCAGCTCCTGCTCGAACTGGCTGGGGGTGGTGATGGTGTGATCGGTGAAGGAGGCCATGCCGGTCTTGCGGATGATCTCCAGGGCGTCCTTGCGCGGCATGGCCGACAGCAGCGCCTTGCCCACGCCCGAGGCGTGCAGCGGCGAACGGCTGCCCAGGGACACCACCATGCGCATGGTCTGGGGCGATTCCACCTGGCCCACGTAGACCACGCCGCTCTTCTCCAGGATCGCCAGGTTGGAGGTTTCGCCGGTTTCCGCCACCAGCCGCTTCATAAAGGGCCGGGCCTGGGCGATGAAGTCACGCTTCTTGAGGTAGGCGTTGCCGATGGAAAAGGCGTTGACGCCGATGCTCCACAGCCCCTGGGCCTCGTCCACGTCCACAAACTCGTGGCTGCGCAGGCTGTTGAGCAGACGGTGGGCGGTGGAAGGCGCCAACCCCAGGCTGCCGGCCACTTCGGTCAGCGACATGCCCATGCCGGAGGCCGCCAGCCGCTCCAGCAACAGCAGCGCGCGGGACAGGGACTGCACCTGGGTGGCGCTGCTTTGCTTGGTGGTTTTCGGTTTTTTATTCTTTATTTCATCTGCCATGGGAAACCCGCGGAATACAGAGACCTGGCCGCTATTGTATTGTCAATTGGCCGCCAAGTCGCGCCTCATCGCGGGTATTGGCGGCCTGTTCCCTCCGCTTCCCACCACCAGAAATGGCCGTCTAAACGGCCATATTGCCAATCGACGCCACTTTGCTATAGTGCCGCCATCAGCCGACTAAGGAGCACGCCATGATCCCGGACAGCAAACTGCCCGACCTGGGCACCACCATTTTCACCCAGATGAGCGCCCTCGCCGCCGAGCACGGGGCCATCAACCTGTCCCAGGGCTTTCCCGACTTCGACGGCCCGGCCTACCTGAAGGAGCGGCTGGCCCACCATGTGGCGAGCGGCGCCAACCAGTACGCCCCCATGGCCGGCACCCCGGCCCTGCGCCGGGCCATCGCCGCCAAGACCCGGCTGCAGCACGGCCTGGAGCCCCATCCGGAGCGGGAGATCACCATCACCGCCGGCGCGACCGAGGCGCTCTACGCCGCCATCACCGCCCTGGTACGTCCCGGCGACGAGGTGGTGTGCTTCGACCCCAGCTACGACAGCTACGCCCCGGCGGTGACCCTGGCCGGCGGCCGTCTGGTGCGGCTGCCGCTCAGCCCGCCCGGGTTCCGGCCTGACTGGGCGCAGTTCCGCGCGAGCCTGAGCCCGCGCACCCGGCTGGTGATCGTCAACACGCCGCACAACCCCACCGCCACCGTCTGGCAGGCGGACGATTTCAACCAGCTGTGGCAGGCCATTGCCGATCACAACATCTTCGTGCTGAGCGACGAGGTCTACGAACACATCTGCTTTACCCCGGCCGGCCACAGCAGCGTGCTGCACCATGCCAACCTGCGGGAACGGGCCATCGCCGTGTCTTCCTTCGGCAAGACCTATCATATGACCGGCTGGAAGGTCGGCTACGCCATAGCGCCGCCGGCCCTCACCGAAGAGCTGCGCAAGGTGCACCAGTACCTCACCTTCTCGGTCAACACCCCGGCCCAGCTGGCCCTGGCGGACATGCTCGAGGCCCATCCCGAACACTGGCGGCAGTTGCCGGAGTTCTACCGGGCCAAGCGGGACCGTTTCGCCCGGGCGCTGGCGGGCAGCCGTTTCAAGGTATTGCCGAGCCTCGGCACCTACTTCCTGCTGGTGGACTACGGCGCCATCAGCGAGCTGGACGACCTGGCCTTCGCCCGCTGGCTGACCGAGCACGCCGGCGTGGCCGCCATCCCGCTGTCGGTGTTCTGTGAAGGGCCCTTCCCCCACAAGCTGGTTCGGCTATGCTTTGCTAAGCAAGACGATACCCTGGACGAAGCGGGAGCCCGCCTATGCCGACTCTGAACCTCAGCCTGCTGCAGCAGCCCCTGCACTGGCACGACGGCCCGGCCAACCTGGCCCATTTCGACGGCCTGCTGGCCGGGCTGCACGACCAGGATCTGATCCTGCTGCCGGAAATGTTCACCACCGGCTTCGCCATGGACGCTCCCCGCCACGCCCTGCCGGAAGAGGAGGTGATCGACTGGCTGCACGATCATGCCCAGCGGCTGCAGGCCATGATCGGCGGCAGCGTGGCGCTCGCCACCGACCAGGGGGCGGTCAACCGCTTCCTGCTGGTGGATCCCCACCGCCGGGTGCACCGCTACGACAAGCGCCACCTGTTCCGCATGGCCGGCGAGCACCAGTTTTACCGGCCGGGAGCGGAACGGGTGATAGTGGAGTGGAAGGGGTTTCGGATACTGCCGCAGATCTGCTACGACCTGCGTTTTCCGGCGTGGTGCCGCAACCGCAACGATTACGATCTGGCGCTGTTCGTGGCCAACTGGCCGGCGCCCCGGGCCCACCACTGGACCGCCCTGCTCACCGCCCGCGCCATCGAAAACCAGGCCTTCGTGGCCGGCTGCAACCGGGTCGGCCAGGATCCCAACGGCCTGAGCTATAGCGGCAACAGCCTGATCCTCGACCACCAGGGCCAGATCCTGGACAAGGCCGACGACCACAAGGCCGCCGTGCTGCAGGCCAGCCTCAGCCTAGCCGAGTTGCGGGACTACCGGGAGCGCTTTCCGGCCTGGATGGATGCGGACGACTTCCGGCTCGAGTAGCCTCCGGCTGCTCCGGCCGGTATCCCCTGGATTGCGCAGAGATAGGGGCGGCTTTCAATTCAGTTTATTTGAAAGACAATTTGATAATTTGTCGCTATCAAATCAGAACTCCCACGCATAACATGAATCTCGACAAAGAAAATTATTCAACAATGTTGAGAGGATATAATGATGCGTACTGCCATACTGCCCATGATCGCCCTGGTTTCCCTGTTTGCGGCCGGTGCCGCCCAGGCCGCCCAACTCCAGTCCCACCAGGATCCTGCCCGCCTGAGCCTGCAAAGCGACAGTGACGGCGTCGACCGCTTCGAGCAGCGCATGCGCCAGACTTCCCTGAAGCTGGCGAGCGACACCGACGGCGTCGATCGTTTCGAACAGCGTACCCGCCAGGCCGCCCTGGAGCTGGCGAGCGACACCGACGGCGTCGACCGCTTCGAACGGCGTATGCGCGAACTCCGAGCCTGATCCCGGTCAAGGTCACCCAAAAATGACAAAGGCCGCAACCGACGGTGTCGGTTGCGGCCTCGTTTTATTCTTGGCGGCGCCAGAAACAAAAAAACCGACTCGAGGTCGGCCCAATAATGGTCGGCGTTGCAGGATTCGAACCTGCGACCCTCTGGTCCCAAACCAGATGCGCTACCAGGCTGCGCTAAACGCCGTGTTGTTTGTGAAGCAGTGGTGCGAAGGGGGGGACTTGAACCCCCACGTCCGAAGGACACTAACACCTGAAGCTAGCGCGTCTACCAATTCCGCCACCCTCGCATTGTTTACTGCTTCCAGGCCTTGGCCTGAAACTGGGGTGACCGACGGGGCTCGAACCCGCGACAACCGGAATCACAATCCGGGACTCTACCAACTGAGCTACGGTCACCACATTTTGTCCATTACCAGATGGCGCGCCCGACAGGATTCGAACCTGTGACCTCTGCCTCCGGAGGGCAGCGCTCTATCCAGCTGAGCTACGGGCGCTCTATATTTGGACGGAGCGAATACTAAGGTCACCCCCCTGCCTTGTCCAGCACTTTTTTATAATAAAGTATCGCCTGCCGATTTTGTCATCAGAGTGCTGTTTTTTTTGGCTAAACTTGCGAAAGGCCCCGGGTCGGGCAATTGACTTATGACGGGAAAGGCCTAAAATCCCCCAAAAGTGAATGAACGTTCATTCATAAGCAAACGGAACCGGACAATCCTGAACCTTATGTCGGATAAACGTGAACGCATATTGAATGCGGCAGAGACCCTGATTGCCCACTACGGATTCCAGGGCATGTCGATGCACCTGGTGGCCAAGCACGCCGAGGTGGCCACCGGCACCATCTATCGTTACTTCGCCGACAAGGAGGCCCTGCTGCGCTGCCTGCATGAAGAGCGCATGCAGGTGGTTTCGCTGGCCATCCAGAAAGACGTCGACCTGACCCATCCGGATTACCAGCAATTCCGCACCCTGTGGCTGAACTGCATCCATTACCTGCTGGACAACCCGGACTGCCTGCTCTACCGGGTGCAGTACGAAGCCTCCCCCCTGTTCGATCGGGAAGAGGACAAGCGGATGGACGAACGCTACTTCAAGCCTATTTTCGAGTTTTTCGAGCGGGGCCGCGAGGCGGGGATCTTCCGGGATATTCCCACCGAGCTGCTGGGCTTTTTGGCGCTGGAAAACCTGATGCTGTTGTCCCAGAAGCACGCCAAAGGCTGCATCGAACTCAGTGAAGAGCTGTACGAGCAACTGATCGATGCCAACTGGAACGCCATTCTAAAACGCTAACACTTAAAACAAATCGCGGGAGTAACCAAATGAAGAGATGGACCCTGTCCATGCTGCTGCTAGTGATCCTCATCTTCGGCAGCGTCATCGGCTTTAACCTGTTCAAGCAAAAGATGATGGCCCAGTACTTCGCCAATATGCCGGTGCCGAGCTTTCCGGTCACCCTGACCGAAGTCCAGCCCCGGGACTGGACCCCCAGCATCGCCGCCATCGGCTTTATCGAGCCGATCCAGGGCATCAGCCTCAGCAACGAGTCCGCCGGCATCGTCCGCGCCATCCACTTCGAATCCGGCCAGCAGGTAAGCACCGGCGACGTGCTGGTGGAGCTGGACGCCGACGTGGAAAAAGCCAACCTGCGCAGCGCCCAGGGCCGCCTGCCCTCGGTGCAGGCCAACCTGGAGCGGATGCGCCAGCTCTTCGCCCGGGGCTCGGTGTCCAAGGGCCAGCTGGACGAGGCCGAAGCCAGCTATCGCGAACTGCAGGGGCAGATCGACTCGCTCAGGGCCACCATAGAGCGGCGCACCATCCGCGCCCCCTTCGACGGCATCACCGGCATTCGCAACGTCTTTCTCGGCCAGTACCTGAACGCCGGCACCGACATCGCCCGGCTGGAGGACATCAGCCAGTTCCGTATCCGCTTCACCATTCCCCAGACCCGGCTCGCCGAGATCGAAGTGGGCCAGGCCCTGAACATCTTCGTGGATGCCTACCCGGACACCCCCTTCGTGGGCGAGATCACCGCCATCGAACCGGCGGTCAACCTGGAATCCGGGGTGGTGCAGGTGCAGGCCAGCATCCCCAACCAGGACGGCAAGCTGCGTTCCGGCATGTTCGCCAAGCTGGACGTCAGGCTGCCGACCCTGAGCGAGCAAATACTGCTGCCCCAGCACGCCATCAACTTCACTCTCTACGGCCAGACCGTGTACGTGGTGGAAGAACAGCAGACCGACGACGGCGACACCGTGCTGGTGGCCCGCCAGCGGGTGGTGGAAGTGACCGACCGGGAGGCCGAGTTCGCCCGGGTGACCAGCGGCCTCAGCGCCGGCGAACGGGTGGTGACGTCGGGACAGGTCCGGCTGTCCAACGACAGCCGGGTCCGGCCGGTAGACAGCGATGCGCTGGATACCCCCGAGTCCATTCCCATGCTGTAAGCGGAGAACCTCATGCGCTTTACCGATATCTTTATCCGGCGGCCGGTGCTGGCCGTCTCGATCAGCCTGCTGATCGTGCTGCTGGGGCTGCAGGCCCTGCAGAAAATGCAGGTGCGGGAATACCCGGAGATGACCAACACCGTCATCACGGTGTCCACCGGCTACTACGGCGCCAGCGCCGATCTGGTGCAGGGCTTTATCACCCAGCCGCTGGAGCAGGCCATCGCCCAGGCCGACAACATCGACTTCATGAGCTCCACCAGCAGCATGGGCAGCTCGCAGATCACGGTGCAGATGAAGCTGAACACCGATCCCAACGCGGCCCTGTCGGACATTCTCGCCCGGGTCAACTCGGTGCGTTCGCAACTGCCACGGGAGTCGGAAGATCCCAGCCTGGAGATGACCACGGGGGCCTCCACCTCCATCATGTACATCTCCTTCAGCAGCGAACGGCTCAACTCCTCCGAGATCAACGACTACCTGGAGCGGGTGGTCCGGCCCCAGTTCTACTCGGTGGACGGAGTAGCCAAACTCAACCTGTTCGGCGGCTCCAAGTTCGCCCTGCGCATCTGGCTGGACCCGCTGCGCATGGCCGCCTACCAGCTCACCGCCACCGAGATCCTCTCGGTGCTGCAGGCCAACAACTACCAGGCCGCCGCCGGCCAGTCCACCGGCTATTACATGCTCTACAACAGCGACATCAACTCCCAGGTCGACAGCCCGGAGGCGCTGGAATCCCTGATCATCGCCACCCGGGACGACGCCGTGGTGCGGCTGCGCGATCTGGCCCAGGTATCCCTGGAGAAGAGCCGTGATGTGGTGCGCGCCCTGGCCGACGGCGAGTCGGCGGTGATCATCGGGGTGGATCCCACGCCCTCCGCCAACCCGCTGGACGTGGCCGCCAACGTGCGCGAGATGCTGCCGGATCTCGAGCGCAACATGCCCGACACCATCAAGATGAAACTGCTGTACGACGCCACCGACGCCATCAACGAGTCCATCTTCGAGGTGGTCAAGACCATCCTCGAGGCCTCGCTGATCGTGGTGGTGGTGATCACCCTGTTCCTGGGCTCGCTCAGGGCGGTGCTGATCCCCATCATCACCATTCCCCTGTCGCTGATCGGGGTAGCCATACTGATGAACCTGTTCGGCTTCAGCATCAACCTGATGACGCTGCTGGCCATGGTGCTGGCCATCGGCCTGGTGGTGGACGACGCCATCGTGGTGGTGGAAAACGTCGACCGCCATATCAAGGCCGGGGAAGATCCCTACCGGGCCGCCATTCTCGGCACCCGGGAAATCGCCCTGCCGGTGATCACCATGACCATCACCCTGGCGGCGGTCTACGCCCCCATCGCCCTGATGAGCGGCATTACCGGGTCCTTGTTCAAGGAGTTCGCCCTCACCCTGGCCGGCGCGGTGTTCATCTCCGGCATAGTGGCGCTGACCCTGTCGCCCATGATGTGCTCCAAGCTGCTCAAGCCCCACCTCAACCCCAACCGCTTCGAGCGCGGGGTGGAGAACACCCTGGAGAAGCTGACCGAGCGCTATTCGGCCATGCTGGACGCGGTGCTGGGCAAGCGCCCGGTGGTGATCGCCTTCGCGGTGCTGGTGTTCGGCTCGCTGCCGGTGCTGTTCAGCTTCATCCCCAGCGAACTGGCGCCCAACGAAGACCGCGGCGCCTTCCTGATGATGGCCAAGGCGCCCAATACCGCCAACCTCGACTACATCGAGAACAACATGCGCAAGGCGGTGGAGGTGCTGAACCAGGACGACGCCATGAGCACCTCGCTCACCATTTCCGGCGTGCCCAATGCCAACCAGGGCCTGGCGGTGGCGGTGCTCAAGCCCTGGAGCCAGCGTGACGCCCAGAAAGCGGTGATCGAGCGCCTGACCCCGCCGCTGCAGGAGATCCCGGCGGTGGCCATCAGCGCCTTCGAATTCCCCGAACTGCCCGGCGCTTCCAGCGGCCTGCCGGTGCAGTATGTGCTGACCACCCCCAATAACTTCGAAAGCCTGTATGAAGTGGCGGCGGACGTGCTGCAGAAGGTGAGCCAGAGCCCGCTGTTCATCTACAGCGAACTGGATCTGGCGTTCGACTCCGGCACCATGAAAATAGAAGTGAACCGGGACAAGGCCGGTGCCTACGGGGTGACCATGCAGGACATCGCCGTCACCCTGTCCACCATGATGAGCGATGCCTACGTCAACCGGGTGGATCTGGACGGCCGCAGCTACGAGGTGATCCCCCAGGTGACCCGCGAGCACCGGCTGAACCCGGACTCCATCAAGGACTACCATGTGCGCGCCCACAACGGCGACATGGTGCCCCTGGCCAACCTGCTGTCCATCACCATGGAGGCCCAGCCCCGCGCCCTGCCCCACTACAACCAGCTGAACTCGGCCACCATCGGCGCCGTGCTGACGCCGGGGGTATCCATGGGCGACGCCATCGGCTTCCTGGAGCAGGAGGTCACCGCCCAGTTGCCCACCGGCTATAACCACGACTACCTGGGCGGTGCCCGCCAGTTCGTGACCGAGGGCAATGCCCTGTACATGACCTTCCTGCTGGCGCTGTTCATCATCTTCCTGGTGCTGGCGTCCCAGTTCGAGAGCGTGCGCGATCCCCTGGTGATCATGGTGTCGGTGCCCCTGGCCATTTCCGGCGCCCTGATCGCCCTGGCCTGGGGCCTGGCCACCATGAACATCTATACCCAGGTGGGCCTGATCACCCTGGTCGGCATCATCACCAAGCACGGCATACTGATGTGCGAGGTGGCCAAGGAAGAGCAGCTGCACCGGGGCCGGGACAGGACCGAGGCGATCCGCATCGCCGCCCGCATCCGCCTGCGCGCCATTCTGATGACCACCGCCGCCATGGTGGCGGGCCTGATACCCCTGCTGTTCGCGGTGGGCGCCGGCGCCTATTCCCGCTTCGGCATGGGCATCGTCATCGTCTCCGGCCTGAGTATCGGCACCCTGTTCACCCTGTTCGTGCTGCCGGTGATCTACACCTTCCTGGCCTCCCGCCACAAGCCGCTGCCGGTGTTCGACGAAGAGCTGGCCCCCAAGGCGCTGGGCAACCACTGACCGGATAACGGCCTATGACCAAAGGGCTGCCTCGCGCAGCCCTTTTCTTTTTCCCGTCGCCCTTAAATAGTAAGCTGGCCTTTTCAAACCAAGGGGGGCGCCATGCTGCTGTGGATACTGCTGTTGGGGGCGGGGCTGCTGGTCACTTCGCTGCTGGTCAACCAGGGCCGGGCCCAGGGGGAGCTGGAAGAGCGGATACGGACGCTGGAGGCGGACAACCGGCAGTTACGCGAGCGGATAAACACCCTGGAAGAGCTGGTGCTGGAGCGGGAAAAGCGCCGTCCCTTCGAGGACATGGCCAAAAATCCCGACCAGGACTGAAAGCGCCGCCTCTTCTCCTGCCGGCATTAATTGCCTACACTGGGGGCTTGAGTCTCCCTCGGGCCTGACCACAAGATGAAAGATCAGAAAAAAGCCTACCTGTTCGGACTGGGGGCCGTGGCCTGCTGGTCCACCGTGGCCACCGCCTTCAAGCTCTCCCTCGGCTACTTTTCCCCGGCCCAGCTGCTGCTGGTGGCCACCGCCACCTCGCTGGTGCTGCTGCTCGGCCTGCTGGCGGTGCAGGGCAAACTGAGGTACCTGGGCCGCTATCTGCGCGACCGGCCCGGCTACTACCTGCTGCTGGGGCTGCTCAACCCGGCGCTCTATTATCTTATTCTGTTCCAGGCCTACGACCGGCTGCCGGCCCAGCAGGCGCAGACCCTCAACTACACCTGGGCCATCACCCTCACCCTGCTGGCGGTGCCCTTCCTCGGCCAGAAGATCCGCGGCCAGGATTGGGTGGCCATCGTGCTCGGCTACCTGGGCGCCATGGTCATCGCCACCCGGGGCGACCTGCTCGGCCTGAGCTTCGAGGATCCCCTGGGGGTGGCCCTGGCGTTGGTATCCACCCTGATCTGGGCCGGCTACTGGATACTCAATACCCGCAACCAGGGCGATCCCCTGGTGGCGCTGACCCTGAGCTTCCTGCTGGCATTGCCCTTTATCCTGCTGGCCACCGCCCTGTGGTCGGATTTCGCCCTCACCGCCTGGCAGGGCTGGGTGGGCGCCGTCTACGTGGGCCTGTTCGAGATGGGCTTCGCCTTCGTGATGTGGCTGCTGGCCATGAAACACGCGGAAAACACCGCCCGCATTTCCAACCTTATCTTTATTTCGCCCTTCGCCTCCCTGCTGCTGCTGCGTTTTCTGGTGGGCGAGGCCATCTACCCGGCCACCGTAGTGGGGCTGGTGATGATAGTGGCGGCCCTGCTGATCCAGCAGCTCCGGCTCGGGCCCCGGTTTGCCAAGCCATCCCGGGCGAAGTAGAGTGAACGGACAGCAAACCCTGTACGATTTCGGATGAACCGGACTCCCTGCCCACCCCCGGCCCGGTCGGTGGCCGACGCGCTCCGCGCCCGCACCCTCGGGTGCCGTCGGTGCCGGCGGGCCAGTCCATCAAGCAACTATTCACTTCGCGTTAAGGAATCGCCATGACTTATGCCACTCGCCTTGCCGCCGTCCGGGACAGCCTGAAGCAACAGGGCCTGGATGCCTTTATCGTGCCCCACGACGACGAGCACCTGGGCGAGTACATACCGCCCCATGCCGAACGGCTCGACTGGATCAGCGGTTTCAACGGCTCCGCCGGCGCCGCCGTGGTGCTGGCCGACAAGGCGGCCATCTTCGTGGACGGCCGCTACACGGTGCAGGTGCGCCACCAGTGCGATCCGGCACTGTTCGAGTTCCGCCACCTGATAAGCGACCCCTTCCTCGACTGGATAGCGGAGCACCTGAAGGCGGGCAGCCGGGTCGGCTTCGATCCCAAACTGCACAGCCGGGGCTGGCACCAGACGGCCGAGACCCGGCTGGCGGAAAAAGGCATCCAGCTGGTGCCGCTGGCCGAGAACCCCATCGACCGGCACTGGCACGACCGGCCGGCACCGGAACGCCGCCCCGCCCTGCTGCTCGACCAGGAATACAGCGGCCAGCACAGCGAGGCCAAGCGCCACCGCATCGCCGAAACCCTCAAGGCCAGGGGGGTGGACGCCCAGTTGCTGACCCAGGCCGAGCCCATCAACTGGCTGCTCAACATCCGCGGCCGCGACATCCCCTGCCTGCCGGCGGTACTGAGCTTCGCCCTGCTGCACCAGAACGGTGCCGTGCAGCTGTTCGCCGACCCCGCCAAGTTCGAGGGCCTCGACCTGGCCGGCCACAGCGGCAAGGACGTGACCCTCGCGCCCATGGACGAACTGGAGCAGGCGCTGAACAGCCTCGGCGCCAACGGCGCCCGGGTCCAGCTCGATCCCGCCACCGCCAACGCCTGGAGCGCCCTGGTGCTGGAACGGGCCGGCGCCGAACTGGTACCGGCCGAGGATCCCTGCATGCTGCCCAAGGCCTGCAAGAACCCGGTGGAGGTGCACGGCAGCCGCGCCGCCCACCTGCGCGACGCCGTGGCGGTGTGCCGCTTCCTGGCCTGGCTGGACCGGCGCCTGGCCGAGCCCCACCCGGAGCGGGAGGACGAAGGCACCCTGGCCGACCGGCTGGAGGCCTTCCGCGCCGAGCTGCCCGAATTCGTGGAGCCGAGCTTCAGCACCATCTCGGCGCTGGGGCCCAACGCCGCCATGTGCCACTACCGGCACAGCAACGGCACCCCGCGCCAACTGGGGCAGGACGCCATCTACCTGGTGGACTCGGGCGGCCAGTATCTGGACGGCACCACCGACATCACCCGTACCGTGGCGGTGGGCGAGCCCGATGCCGAGATCGCTAAGCTGTTCACCCTGGTGCTGCGCGGCCATATCGACCTGGCCTGCGCCCGCTTCCCCGCCGGCACCGGTGGCCTGCAGCTGGACGCCCTGGCGCGCCTGCCCCTGTGGCAGCAGGGCTACAACTTCGACCACGGCACCGGCCACGGCGTGGGCCACTTCCTCAGCGTGCACGAGGGGCCGCAACGCATTTCGCCCAAGGGCAGCATGGTGCCCCTCACCACCGGCATGATCGTCTCCAACGAACCCGGCTACTACCGGGAAGACGCCTTCGGCATCCGTTGCGAAAACCTCGAGGTGGTGCGCCCGGCCGACACCAACGGCGACATCCCGGTGTTCGAGTTCGAAAACCTCACCTGGGTGCCCTTCGACCGCCGCCTGATCGACCTGGCCTGGCTCGAACCCAAGCATGTGCAGTGGCTGAATCACTACCACGCCCAGGTGTGGGAAAAGGTCGGCCCCAACCTCGCCGGGGACGATCTGGCCTGGCTGGAACAGGCCACCCGGCCGCTGTAAGACGAACGGCGGGGCTGTAGGGTCGAATTTATTCGACCAAACCACGGCCCCGCTGCAGATATGGCCCATTGAAATAGGCACTACAGCCAGCTTACAGCGTCGGTAATTTGCCGCCCTTCCCCTAAATTCGGTACACTGCCCCGAATTTTGTCGTTGAGACACGGTCTTAAACGGCAACCTTATCAACCGGGTTTTTCTATGCCGCTAGCCAATTACTACCGAACATTGCTGGAGCACCTGCCCACCCTGGCGGTGGATGCCGAGCGGGTGGAGGTGCTGTACTCCGCCCGGGCCTTCAAGCAACGGCTGCTGGAGCTGATCGCCGCCGCCCAAACCCGCATCTGCCTGGTGGCCCTCTACCTGCAGGACGACGAGGCCGGCCGGGAAATCCTCGGCGCCCTCTACCAGGCCAAACAGGATAATCCGGCGCTGGACGTGCGCCTCTACGTGGACTTCCACCGCGCCCAGCGGGGGCTTATCGGTCACCGCGGCCAGGGCGGCAACCACCTGATGTACCAGGAATTCGCCGCCCGCCATGAACACCCCATCCCCGTCTACGGCGTGCCGGTCAAGGGCCGGGAACTGCTGGGGGTGCTGCACCTCAAGGGCTTCGTGTTCGACGACGTGGTGCTCTACTCCGGCGCCAGCCTCAACGACATCTACCTGCACCAGCAGGACAGGTATCGTTTCGACCGCTACCACCAGATCACCGACGCCAAACTGGCGGACTGCATGGTCGACTACATCGACCGGCTGTTTGGCAACAACCCGGCGGTCCCGCTGCTGAGCCGGCCCGAGATCCCCCGCGCCCGCCAGCTGCGCCATGCCATCCGCCAGTTCAAACACCAGATGCGCCGGGCCAGCTACGAGTTCGACGACGTCACCCGCCGGTCCGGCCAGGTGGCCGTCACCCCGCTGGCGGGCCTGGGCAAGTTCGGCAACCGGCTCAACCGCGCCATCCGCCACCTGCTGCGCGGCACCCGGGAGAAGCTGTTCATCTGCACGCCCTACTTCAATTTGCCCAAACCCCTGGCCAAGGATATCCGGACCCTGCTGAAGAAAGGGGTGGAGGTCACCCTGGTGATCGGCGACAAGACCGCCAACGACTTCTACATTCCGCCGGAGGAGCCCTTCCGTACCATAGGCGGCCTGCCCTACCTGTACGAGACCAACCTGCGCCGCTTCGCCCGCGCCAACCAGACCTTCATCTACCAGGGCCGGCTCAACATCATGCTCTGGCACCACGAACGCAACTCCTACCACCTCAAGGGGCTGTTCGTGGACGACGACCTGGCCATGATCACCGGCAACAACCTCAACCCCCGCGCCTGGGGGCTGGATCTGGAAAACGGCCTGCTGCTGCAGGATCCGGAGCGACTGCTGCAGGCCCGCTTCGAGGCGGAGAAGGCCAGTATCCTGGAACACTGCCGTCGGCTGGAGCACTTCTCCGAAATCGAGGAGCTGGAAGACTACCCGGCCCCGGTGCAGAAGCTGCTGAAGCGGGTGGCCCGCACCCGCGCCAATGTGCTGCTGAAGCGGCTGCTCTGACGCTGGAAGCCGGAAGCCAGAAGCTGGAAGCCGGCCCCGTTCATCTTCCGGCTTCGCGCTTCCAGCTTCCGGCCCTTGTTGCTATCCTCTGTAAATATTTACAGTACGGGGCCGCCATGAACCTGGACCACATGTCCCTCAGCCTGCTCAAGGGAGTGGGCGACAAGATGCTGGAGAAGCTGCACCGCCTGGGCCTGGAGACGGTGCAGGATCTGCTGTTCCACCTGCCCCTGCGCTACGAGGATCGCACCCGCGTCCTGCCCATCGCCGAACTCAGGCCGGGCATGCACGTTTCGGTGCTGGGCGAGATCGTCGACAACCACATCAGCTACGGCCGCAAGCGCATGCTGATCTGCCGGCTGCGCGACCCCAGCGGCACCCTGACCCTGCGCTTCTTCAACTTCGCCGCCGCCCAGAAGAACAGCCTGGCCGCCGGTACCCGCATCCGCGCCTTCGGCGAGATCCGCCCCGGCCACCACGGCCTGGAGATCATCCACCCGGAATACAGCCTGCAGCAGGGCGAGCAGCCCATTGCCGCCGAGACCAGCCTGACCCCGGTGTACGGCACCACCGAAGGGCTGCGCCAGCTGACCCTGCGCCAGCTCAGCGACCAGGCCCTGGCCCTGCTCGAGCAGCAGCCGCTGCGGGAACTGCTGCCCGAGGGCCTCTACCACCACCAGCTCGGCCTGAACGAGGCGGTGCGCCTGCTGCACCGGCCGCCGCCCGACGTGGCCCTGCCCCAGCTCGAGCAGGGCCAGCACCCGGCCCAGCGCCGGCTGGTGCTGGAAGAGCTGCTGGCCCACAACCTGTCGGTGCTCAAGGTGCGGGAGCAGAGCCAGGCCCATCGCGCCCGGCCACTGCCCTGCCCGCAAGCGCTGCTCGACCGCTTCCTCGGCCAGTTGCCCTTTTCCCCCACCGGTGCCCAGCGCCGGGTGGTGGCGGAGATCGGCGCCGACCTGCAGAAAACCGTGCCCATGATGCGGCTGGTGCAGGGCGACGTGGGCTCGGGCAAGACCCTGGTGGCCGCCCTGGCGGCGTTGCAGGTGATCGGCAACCAGGGCCAGGTGGCGCTGATGGCGCCCACCGAGCTGCTGGCCGAGCAGCACGCCAACAACTTCGCCGCCTGGCTGGCGCCGCTCGGCATCCAGGTGGGCTGGCTGGCGGGCAAGGTCAAGGGCAAGGCCCGGGCCGAGCAACTGGAACGGCTCGCCAGCGGCGAGCTGGCCATGGTGGTCGGCACCCACGCCCTGTTCCAGGAGCAGGTGCAGTTCAACGCCCTGGAGCTGGTGATCATCGACGAGCAGCACCGCTTCGGGGTGCACCAGCGCCTGGCCCTGCGCGAAAAGGGCAGCCAGGGAGATTATTACCCGCACCAGTTGATCATGACCGCCACCCCCATCCCCCGCACCCTGGCGATGACCGCCTACGCGGATCTGGATACCTCCGTCATCGACGAACTGCCGCCGGGCCGCACCCCGGTCACCACCGTGGCCATTCCCGACGGCCGCCGCGACGAGGTGGTGGCGCGGGTACGGCAGCTGTGCCGGGAGCAGGGCCGCCAGGCCTACTGGGTGTGCACCCTGATCGAGGAGTCGGAGGTGCTGGAATGCCAGGCGGCGGAGGACACCGCCGCCGCCCTCTCCGCCCAGTTGCCGGAACTGAGGGTAGGGCTGGTGCACGGCCGGATGAAGGCGGCGGAGAAGCAGGCGGTGATGGCCGACTTCAAGGACGGCCGCCTCGACCTGCTGGTGGCCACCACCGTCATCGAGGTGGGGGTGGACGTGCCCAACGCCTCGCTGATGATCATCGAAAACCCCGAGCGCCTCGGCCTGGCCCAGTTGCACCAGCTGCGCGGCCGGGTCGGCCGGGGGGCGACCGCCTCCCACTGCGTGCTGCTCTACCACGCGCCCCTGTCGAAGACCGCCGGCCAGCGGCTGGGAGTGCTGCGCGACACCAACGACGGTTTCGTCATCGCCCAGAAGGACCTGGAAATCCGCGGCCCGGGCGAGCTGCTCGGCACCCGCCAGACCGGGCTGGCCGACCTCAGGATTGCCGATCTGGTGCGGGATCAGGCGCTGCTGCCCGAGGTGCAGCGGCTGGCCCGTTACCTGGCCGATCGCCACCCCGAGGTGGTGGACCCGCTGATCCGCCGCTGGCTCGGCCTGCGTGATCATTACGGCAAGGTGTGAGCCGGAACATTCCCGCCCAGGCTCAAGCAATGTATGATACAAGTCCCGGATTTTTAAGGAATGTTCCATGAGAAAGCTGGCCAGGAAGCTGTTGCTCGCCCTGTTGCTGCTGGGAGCCGCCGGCTGGCTGCTGCTCAGCTTTTTCGATGCCAACCAGCTGAAAAAACCGGTACTGGAGTGGCTTAACGAACACACCGAGCTGGATATTTCCATCGGCCGGCTGGAGTTCAACCCCCTGCATCCCTACAAGCTGCTGGCGGAAGACGTGCGCCTGGGCGACTGGCTCGAAGCGAAACAGCTCTACCTGGAGCTGGCGCGGCTGTCGCCCCTGGCGGGCCAGACCCGCATCGCCGTGCTCGACCTGAACGACGCCCGCATCCGGCTCGATCGGGCCACCGAGCTGGCGGCCCTGCCGGACAACCTGGCCACCATCACCGTCGACGAACTCAACACCAAGAACCTGACCCTGGCCTGGGACGGCTGGGAGGCCCAGGGCGTCAACCTCAAGCTGAACGACTGGCAGCCCAGGCGCGACGGGCAGTGGCGCTGGTGGTCGGACATGGCCCTGAGCGGCCAGGTCCGCCAGTTGTCCCACCCCTGGCTGGAGATGTCGCGCATCGGCCTGGAGGGCCGCATCCACCGCGGCCGGCTGGAGCTCGACGGCCTGCGCAGCCGGCTGTTCGACGGCCTGTTCGAGGCCGGCCTCAGCCTGGATCCGGCCAGCCGGGAGCTGACCCTGGATGAGCCCAGGTTCAGCCACACCAGGCTGCAATTCGACCAGGCGCCGCCCCTGCCCGAGGGCTGGACCCTGCTGCTCAACCGCGCCAGCCTCCAGGATCTGAGCATCACCAGCCCCTGGCTCACCGCCAACGGCATCGACGGCGACTTCCGCTATGTGGAATGGCCGGGCCAGGGCCTGCCCGAGGCCCGCGGCGACTGGCAGGCCGACGAGGCGGTGCTGGACTGGCTGCGGCTCGACGCCCACCAGGGCCAGCTGCTCGGCACCCGGGAACGGCTGGGGCTCAGCCTGCAGGGCAAGGCCTACCAGGGCAGCCTGGAGGCCGAGCTGGGCTGGTTTCCGCAGCAGGGCCGACTGGATATCGACAACCTGCAACTGACGGGCAGCAAGCTGGAATGGCTGCCCGACATGCACTGGCCGGTACCCGATCTGCGCATCCACAAGCTGAACCTGAGCCAGGCCGAGCTGCTGTCCATGGATCCCGGCCTGCCCCTGTCCCTGCACGGGGGCCAGCTGTTCGTGGCCGACCTGGCCTGGTCCGCCGAGCAGTGGCGCCCGCTCAGCGAGCAGGCCCGGCTGGAAGGCGGCTGGAGCGAGCTGGCCTACGACAGCCTGATCAGCCGACAGGGCGGCTTCAAGGCCCGGCTGGACGATACCCGGCTGATCATGGACGAACTCGCCGGGGATGTCCTCGACGGCCGGGCCCGCCTCGAGGGCAGCCTGGCGGTCTATCCGCCGCACCAGGCCAGCCTGCGGCTGGAGGCCCAGGACCTGGCCCTGCGCCGGCTGAGCAGCTGGCTGCGCAAGGAGCGCGGCTTTTCCGGCAGGCTGAACCTGAGCGCCGCACTCGAGGGCGAGCTCCACAACCGTGCCAGTTGGGACGGTGAACTGCGCCTCGAGGGCGAGGATATCTTCGTGGAGCGGCTGGGGCTGGACGACTGGCTGCGGCGGCGCCTCGGCGAGGATTACCGCGAGGCCAAGGGCGTCGACCCGGCGCTGGCCGCCCTGGATCTGGAACAGGGCGACGGCTTTATCTACCGTGCCGAGCTGAAGGGGCCGGTCCGCCAGGGCCGCTGGCAACTGGACGGCAGCGCCGTGCAGAGCGTGCGCCACCTGCTGGCCCTGCGGGGCGAGCTGGATCTGACGGGCGGCTGGGATCTGGAGCTGGGTGCAGTCAACGACCAGGGCTGCCGGGAGCTGGCCATCCACCTGGAAGAAAGCTGGCGCTCGCCCAAACTCCGGCTGCACCAGCCGGCGCTGGCCGAGCCCTGCCAGCCCTGGTACCGGGGCCCCGTCCCCTACCCCGCCGCCGGCCTGCCCGGCCGGCTGACCGAAGCGGTGCGCAACCTGCCACAGGAGCCATAAGCTGGAAGCTGGAGCATAACATCCAGCTTCCGGCTTATCGCTTCCAGCTTTAGTGCGGCAGTATCACATAACGGCCGCTGAAGGTGGCGGCCTTGGTGTCGCCGCTGTACAGGGTCACGTTCAGCTCCACCCGCACCCGCTCGCCGTTTTTCAGCGGCAGCAGCTGTTCGCGCAGCCGGCCCTGCACCTCGGCGGTGGGCTCGTCCCACACCGGGGTCAGGTACTTGATCTCGCCGCTGCCCTGGACGATGTCGCCGCTCACGCCGTATTCCTGCATCTGCAGCCAGATCAGACCCCAGCCGGTGAGCACGCACTGGCTGTAGATACTGCCGGCGAACATGGACTCGTGCAGGTTGAGGTTGGCGGTCAGGTTGGCCCTGGTCTTGAACTTGGTGCCGGTGTACTGGGTGATCTTGACGCCCATCTTCTCGCTGATGGGGATGCGCCGGTGCCACTGGCGCTGCAGCTCGTCACACAGCTCGGGGCAGTGGCGGATCTGGTGGATGGGGGTGAGCGCCTTGATCATCTGCCGGTGCGGTATCTTGCCGAAGCTGATGGGCCCCTCGCCCACCACGGTAAAGCCGCAGCGGCCGTAGAAGGCCACCGCCTCCTCCCGGGCATTCATCACCAGGCGGCGCACCCCTTCCTGGCGGGCCACCTGCTCCAGGGCCTGCACCATGCGGGTGCCCAGGCCCTTGTCCCGGCACTCGGGCACCACCGCCATAAAGCGGATCTGGGCTTCGTCGCCGCTCACATAGAGCCGGCCCACGGCCACCAGCTTGCCGTCCTTGTCGACCATCATGCGGTGGTGGGCGTATTCGTCGAACTCGTCCCGCTCCGAGCCCCTGGGCTGCTGCCAGGGTTTGCGCAGCAGTTGCCAGCGCAGTTGGTAATAGGCTTCCAGTTCCGCTTCCGTTTGCGGGGTGACCACACGATACATGGTCTGCTCCTGTTATGGTTATCTTCGGATATCTTGCCGCTTGCCGCGGCAGAGTGCAATTTGGCCGGCTCAGACCTGCAGCCAGAAGGTGACGGGGCCGTCGTTGGTCAGGCTCACCTGCATGTCGGCGGCGAAGCGGCCCGACTCGGTGGCCACCCCCTGATCCCGCGCCGCCATCACGAAATAGTCGTACCAGCGCTCGGCGTCCGCCGGCGCCGCGCCGCGGGAAAAACTGGGCCGCAGGCCGCTGTTGGTGTCCGCCGCCAGGGTGAACTGGGACACCACCAGCAGGCTGCCCCCGGCCTGGCGCAGGTTGAGGTTCATCCTGCCCTGCTCGTCGCCGAACACCCGGTAGCTCAGCACCTTGTTCAGCAGCTTGTCGGCCTTGGCCCGGTCGTCGTCCCGCTCGACGCCGAGCAGCACCAGCAGGCCTGGGCCGATGGCGCCCACCCGTTCGCCGGCCACGGTCACCGCGGCCGAACTGACTCTCTGGATCAGGGCTATCATGCCTGCGTCAACTCCTTCGCCATATGATCGGTGGCTTTCACCAGGGCGTCTATCATACCCGGTTCGAAGGCGGAATGTCCGGCCCCGGGCACAATTTGCAGCGCCAGCCCGGGCCAGTGCTCGCTCAGGCTGAGGGCGGCGGCGGGCTTGCAGATGGCATCGTAACGGCCGTGCACCAGCACCGCCGGCAGATGACGGATCCGCTCCAGCTCCCTGATGATGTGGTTTTCTTCGATAAAACAGTGATTGACGAAGTAGTGGCATTCGATGCGCGCCAGCGCCAGGGCGCTGTGGGCCTCGCCGTAGTGACTTTCCGCATCGGGCCGGGGCAGCAGGGTGCTGATCCGTCCTTCCCACACCGCCCAGGCCCGGGCGGCGTTGAGCCGGGCCAGCTCGTTGGGGCTGGTCAGCAGCCGGTAGTAGCGGCTCAGCAGGTGGCGGGCATCGCCTTCCAGGGGAGCGAGAAAGTCCCGGTAATAGTCGGGAAACAACTGGGCGGCGCCACCCTCGGGCTGGTACAGCCAGTGCAGATCCTGCTCCCGTCCCAGGAAGAGGCCGCGCAGCACCAGGCCCCGTACCCGCTCGGGGTGGGCGATGGCGTAGCACAGGGCCAGGGTCGAGCCCCAGGAGCCGCCGAACAGCAGCCAGGATGCCACGCCCAGATGTTCGCGGATCTGCTCCATGTCGGCAACCAGGGCCTGGGTGTGGTTGTCTGCCAGCTCCGCGTGGGGCTCGGATTGCCCGGCGCCGCGCTGGTCGAACAGGATGATGCGGTAGCGCTCGGGATCGAAGAAACGCCGGTGCTCCGGGCTGGTGCCGGCGCCGGGGCCGCCG
Organism: Zobellella denitrificans; assembly: GCF_002407485.1. Taxonomy (NCBI): domain Bacteria; kingdom Pseudomonadati; phylum Pseudomonadota; class Gammaproteobacteria; order Aeromonadales; family Aeromonadaceae; genus Zobellella; species Zobellella denitrificans. The sequence continues at coordinate 3,988,220 of NZ_CP012621.1, forward strand.
TGCACCAGCACCACCGGGATGCCGAGGGGGTTGCCGCTTTCTTCCACATAGAGCCGGTGTCGCTCGGACACCTGCAGCCACTGCTGCCGGTTGGCGGCAATGGGAGGGTACAGGGTTCGCATCAGGCCTTGTCCTCTTCCGGATCGCTGTCGTCTGCCTTAAAGCTTAGCCCCAGGCGGTGCTCGTAGTCACCGAGGCTGGCGGTCAGTTCCGCCCCCAGCAGCGAGATAAGCCAGCTCAGGTAGACCCAGACGAACAGGATGGGGATGGTGGCCAGGGCGCCGTAGATGGCTTCGTAAGACGGAAAACGGGTGATATAGAAGGCGAAGCCGCGTTTGGCCAGCTCGAACAGCAGCGCCGCCACCAGGGCGCCGCAGATGGCGTGACTGAAACGTACCCGGGTATTGGGCACCACCATGTAGAACACCACGAACATCAGGGTGGACAAAAAGAACGGCAGCGCGCCCAGCAGCCGGGCCCCCAGGCCGAGAAAGTCGTCGCCCTGAAAGAAGCGCATAGAGGTGACGTAGGAGCTTACCGCCAGGCTGGCCCCGGCCAGGATGGGGCCCAGGGTCAGTATCATCCAGTAGGTGGAAAAGGCCACCGACCAGCGCCGCTTCTGGGTCACCCGCCAGATATGGTTGAAATTCTGATCGATGGCGGAGATCAGCAGCATGGCGGTCACCGCCAGCGCCGCCACCCCCACCGCCGTCATGCGCGAGGCATTCTCCACAAAGCCCTGGATATGCTGCTGCACCACGTCGCCGGCGGCGGGCACGAAGTTGGCGAACACGAAATTCTGGATGCTGTCCCGCAGCTCGGCGAACATGGGGAAGGCCGACATCATGGCGAACACCACGGCGATCAGGGGCACCAGTGACAGCAGGGTAATGTAGGCCAGGTAACCGGCGGTGACCGTCAGCCGATCCTGGCGGGCCCGTTTCAGCACGAAGCGGCCGAAGTCGAAGCCATGATCCCGGATAAAACGCAGCCGGTGGGCGATGCGCGCGACAACATTGCTCATGGATGATCCTGTTTCGCTGAGTACAAAGGGGTATTGTGGCAAATCAGGCGGGGACAGTGCCAGTCGGATATGCTCCATCCCGGGGCGGGACAGCACGACAGCGAACAAAAAGGGCGCCGCGGCGCCCTTTCTTATTGATTGCGATGACGGCCATCAGGCGCGGCTGGCGCGCTTGCGGTCGTTCTCGGTCAGCAGTTTCTTGCGGATACGGATGTGGTTGGGGGTCACTTCCACCAGCTCGTCGTCATCGATGAACTCCAGCGCCCGCTCCAGGGTCATCTTGATCGGCGGAGTCAGGGTCAGTGCCTCGTCGGTGCCGGCGGCACGGATGTTGGTCAGCTGCTTGCCCTTGAGGCAGTTCACGGTCAGGTCGTTGGAGCGGTTGTGAATACCGATCACCATGCCCTCGTATACCTCGGTGGCATGTTCGATAAACAGGCGGCCACGCTCCTGCAGGTTGAACAGGGCGTAGGCCAGGGCCTTGCCGGTGGCGTTGGAGATCAGCACGCCGTTGATGCGCTGGCCGATGTTGCCGCCCTTGTGCGGACCGTAATGGTCGAAGCTGTGGTACATCAGGCCGGTGCCCGAGGTCAGGGTCATGAACTCGGTCTGGAAGCCGATCAGGCCCCGCGCCGGCACGATAAAGTCGATGCGCACCCGGCCCTTGCCGTCCGGCACCATGTTGGTCATCTCGGCCTTGCGCTCACCCAGCTTCTCCATCACCGAGCCCTGGCTGCCTTCTTCCACGTCGACAGTAAGGGTTTCGAAGGGCTCCATCTTAACGCCATTCTCTTCCTTGATGATGACCTCGGGGCGGGATACGGCCAGTTCGAAGCCTTCCCGGCGCATGTTCTCGATGAGGATGCCCAGGTGCAGTTCACCCCGGCCGGATACCCGGAACTTGTCGGGATCGCCGGTTTCTTCCACCCGCAGTGCCACGTTGTGCACCAGCTCCTGCTTCAGCCGCTCCAGGATGTTGCGCGAGGTGACGAACTTGCCGTCCTGGCCGGAGAAGGGCGAGGTGTTGACCTGGAAAGTCATGGTCACGGTGGGCTCGTCCACCGACAGCGGCGGCAGCGCCTCGACCGCGCCCGCGGCGCAGATGGTGTCGGAGATCTTCAGTTCGCCCAGGCCGGTGACGGCGACGATGTCGCCGGCGTTGCCTTCGGTCACGTCATGACGCTTGAGGCCCAGGTAACCCATTACCTGGCCGACCTTGCCGTTGCGGGTCTTGCCGTCGGCACCCACCACGGTGACCTGCTGGTTGACCTTGACGGTGCCGCGCTTGATGCGGCCGATACCGATGACGCCCACATAGGAGGAGTAGTCGAGCTGGGAGATCTGCATCTGCAGCGGGCCTTCCAGATCCGCGTCGGGGGCCGGCACCTGATCGATGACGGTCTGGAACAGGGCGGTCATGTCCTCGGCCGGGGTATCGGCGTCGAGAGAGGCCCAGCCGTTCAGGCCGGAGGCGTAGACCACCTGGAAGTCGAGCTGGTCGTCGGTGGCACCCAGGTTGTCGAACAGGTCGAACACCTGATCCATCACCCAGTCGGGACGGGCACCGGGCTTGTCGACCTTGTTGATCACCACGATCGGCTTGAGCCCCTGGGCGAACGCCTTCTGGGTCACGAAGCGGGTCTGCGGCATGGGGCCTTCCTGGGCGTCCACCAGCAGCAGCACCGAGTCCACCATTGACATCACCCGCTCTACCTCACCACCGAAATCGGCGTGTCCGGGGGTGTCGACGATGTTGATGCGGTATTCCTGACCCTCGGGGGAGGTCCAGCGGATGGCGGTGTTTTTGGCAAGAATGGTAATGCCGCGCTCCCGCTCGAGATCATTGGAGTCCATGACCCGCTCTTCGGCTTCACCACGGGTTTCCAGGGTGCCGGACTGCTGCAGCAGCTTGTCCACCAGGGTGGTTTTGCCATGGTCAACGTGCGCGATGATGGCGATATTACGTAGATTTTCTAACATTCCTGCCTCAAAAATACCGGGGTGGGTAAAAAATGGTCGGTCATTTTACTCGGCCACCCCGGATCTGCCTAGCAGATTTGAAAATTACTGCCGGGTGGCTTCCCAAGGGGCAACCGATGCACCATGATGGTGGGCGCTGGCGGCAGGATGCACCAAAAAGATCCGGATGTGCACCAATACAGTGCAACACACCCCCTGATGGCCCTGCCATGGCAGGATAAAACACAACTGTGACAAGCATTTGGCATTCTGGCACAGTTTTCGCTTTATATTTTGGCAACTGATGAATTTGTTCATCAGACCCTAGGATGATTATTTTTGGAGGTCGAAATCCATGTCAGCAGAAAACGTACTGGCCATGATCAAGGAACACGATGTCAAATTCATCGATCTGCGTTTTACCGATACCAAAGGTAAAGAGCAGCACGTGAGCATTCCGGTCAACCAGATCAACGAAGATTTCTTTGAAGACGGCAAGATGTTCGATGGTTCCTCCATCGGCGGCTGGAAGACCATCAACGAGTCTGACATGGTGCTGATGCCGGATCCCTCCACCGCCGTGATGGACCCCTTCACCGAAGACGCCACCCTGAACATCCGCTGTGACGTGCTCGAGCCGTCCACCATGCAGGGCTACGACCGCGACCCGCGCTCCATCGCCCGTCGCGCCGAGGAATACCTGGTGTCCACCGGCATCGCCGACACCGTGCTGGTTGGTCCCGAGCCCGAATTCTTCATGTTCGACGACGTCCGCTTCCATACCGACATGTCCGGCAGCTTCTTCAAGATCGACGACGTAGAAGCCAAGTGGAACTCTGGCCGTGACTACGAGGAAGGCAACAAGGCCCACCGTCCGGGCGTGAAGGGTGGTTATTTCCCGGTTGCCCCGGTTGACTCCTCCCAGGACATCCGCTCCGCCATGTGTCTGATCATGGAAGAGATGGGCCTGGTGGTCGAAGCGCACCACCACGAGGTGGCCACCGCCGGCCAGAACGAAATCGCCTGCAAGTTCAACACCCTGACCCTGAAGGCCGACGAGATCCAGATCTACAAGTACGTGGTTCACAACGTGGCCCACGCCTTCAACAAGACCGCCACCTTCATGCCCAAGCCCCTGGTTGGCGACAACGGCTCCGGCATGCACGTACACCAGTCCCTGGCCAAGAACGGTGAAAACCTGTTCGCCGGCGACCTGTACGGCGGCCTGTCAGAACTGGCCCTGTACTACATCGGCGGTATCATCAAGCACGCCCGTGCCCTGAACGCCATCACCAACCCGTCCACCAACTCCTACAAGCGTCTGGTGCCCGGCTACGAAGCCCCGGTCATGCTGGCCTACTCCGCCCGCAACCGCTCCGCGTCCATCCGCATCCCGCTGGTGGGTTCACCCAAGGCCCGCCGTATCGAGACCCGCTTCCCGGATCCGGCCGCCAACCCCTACCTGGCCTTCTCTGCCCTGCTGATGGCCGGCCTGGACGGCATCCAGAACAAGATCCACCCGGGCGATGCCATGGACAAGGACCTGTACGATCTGCCGGCCGAAGAAGCCGCCGAGATCCCGACCGTGGCCACCTCCCTGGATCAGGCCCTGGACTGCCTGGACAAGGATCGCGAGTTCCTGACCCGCGGCGGCGTGTTCAGCGACGAGTTCATCGACGCTTATATCAAGCTGAAGCGTAAAGAGACCGAGATGATCAACATGGCCGTGCACCCGCTGGAGTTCGACCTGTACTACTCCGTCTAAGCTTGAAGCGATAAGCTGGAAGCCAGAAGTGAAAAGGCCCGGGAAACCGGGCCTTTTTGTTTTGTGAGGCGTGAGGAGAGAAGCGTGAACACCCCTCACCCCTCACCCCTCACGCCAGGCTACCCCAGAATCTCATGCCGGGTCGAAGGAAACAGGTTCAGCAGCTTGTGCACCAAATAGATGCAGCACAGGGTCAGCAAGATGGCCACCGTCATGGAAGTGAAGCGGTAGAGGGCGCTGAACATAAGATCGTGCTCGGGGGTCACGTACTGGCCGAACAGGATGCCGATGGTGGTGAGGCCGGCAAAACCGACGCCCGGCATCGGCTCCCGGGCGTGCAGCCGGGCGAACAGCATGGCGCAGATCCAGAATGCCAGCCCCAGCAGCAGCAGGTTGTGGTAATGGTCGTAGAGCAGCAGCTGGAACAGCATGCCCAGGGCGCAGCCGAGCAGGGTGCCGACGCAGCGCTGGCGGCCGGACTGCACCGCCCCGGCGAAGCTCATGGGAAAGAGGATCAGCACCGTCGCCACCTGGGCCGAGAGGGAGTCCACCAGATCGAGGCTCTGGAACACCACAAAGCTCAGGGTCGCCACCGTCGCGCCCAGCAACGCCTGGTGGCGAATGACATTGTCGCTCTTGGCGGGCAGCGCCCTGGGCTGGGGCGGCGCCCGGTTGGGCAACAGAGCGTAGGCCACATAGGCCAGCGCCACCGACAGCAGCGCGGCCACGATGTTGCTCGCCGCCATGTCCGCCAGATCGAACTGCCGGTAGCTGGCAAAGTGCAGCATGATGCTCAGGCTGACGCAGCCCGAGGCGCCGAACAGCATCAGCGGCCCCCTGGCCATTAGCAGGAAACGCCCCAAAAAGAGGCAGAACACCACGGCCGTATAGGCCGGCGGCCAGTGCCCGAGCAGGCCCGGCAACAGCATGATCTCCAGCGAACTCAGCAGGGCCGAACCGACGAACTGCAGCACCACAAAGCGGTTCAGCACCGGCACCATGCCCAGCAACAGCATGGGGTAGACGGTAAAGAAGACCCCGAAGTTCCAGCCCATCACCTTGGCCACCAGCATGCCGGCGGCACTGCCGAAGGCGATGCGCAGGCAGCCGCGCAGCCTGTCTCCGCTCAGCTCCATGGTCCTCCCCCTAATAGAGATAGCGCAACTGGCTCGCCAGCCACAGCTGGATCCGGCCCATGGCACGGAACAGCCAGTTGTTGGCCGGGAACAGCTGCACCGTGGCCTTGGCGCCGGTGGCCAGGGCCGGCAGGGGTTCCTCCAGGCCGATCTGTATGCGCAACCGCTGGGCATCCCGCACCCAACGATCCGAGTTCACCGGCTGGGCCAGCTGGCCGTCGGCCGCCTGCTGTCCCTCCCGCACCCCGCTGTCGATGCTCTCGACACGGCCCCGGAACACCTCACCCGGCAATGCGTCGAAGACGATGCCCACCGGGGTGCCGGTGGCCACGTGGCGCAGGCTCTTCTCGCGCAGATCCGCGGTCACCCAGGCCTGCTCCGACACCAGCGCCAGCAGCGGGCCGCCGGCCTGGGCATAGATGCCTTCCTTCAGTTGCAGGTTGCCGACGCGCCCCGCCAGTTCCGCCCTTACCCGGGTGCGGGACAGCGCCAGCCGCGCCTGGGCCCGGGCGTTTTCCGCCTGGCGCAGCCCGACCTCGGCCGCCCGCGCGCCCTGCCGGGCCTCCTGCAGCCGGGCCTCGGCGGACGCCAACCCGCTCTGGGCCTGGGCCGCCAGGTTCTGGGCCTGCTCCAGCTGCTGGATAGACAGATGACCGTCTCGCCGCAACCGGCCCAGTCGTGCCGCTTCCCGTTCCAGCTCCTGCGCCTGCAGCCGTTGCTGCTCGAGCAGGGATCCGGCCGCCCGCACCGCGGCCCGCTGCCGTGCCAGCTCGGTCTCGGCCAGCCCCAGGGCCAGCTCGGTCCGCTCCAGCGCCAGCCGGTAGTCGCTGTCGTCCAGCTCGAACAGCAGATCGCCGACCGCCACCGGCTGGTTGTTTTCGACCCACACCCGGCTGACCTGGCCCGCCACCCTCGGCGCCACCGGCACCACATAGCGCTGCACCTGGGCCTGGGGCGTCATGGGCGCATAGTTGTCGGCCAGCACGAAGTAGCCGAAAGCGAGGATAAAAATGCCCAGGGCCACCCGGACCCAACGGCTGAAACTTTGCTCCGGCGTCACTGGCTTACCCCGTCGTTGCTGCGGAAATGTCCTTGCCGATCCCTTGCAGATTCTGGGTGAGATGCTCAATCATCCGGTTGAACTCCCGTATTTCCTGCTCGCTGAGGCCGGCCAGCACCTGCTGGCGGGTTTCGTCCAGCACCTCGTCCATCTGCGCCAGCACGGGGCCGGCCGCGGCGGTGAGATAGACCCGCTTGCCCCGCCGATCGCTGGGGCAGGGCCGGCGCTCCACCAGCCCCATCTGCTCCAGCCCGTCCAGGGTGCGCACCAGGGAGGGCTGCTCCACCCCCACCCGCCGCGCCAACTGGTGCTGCAGTATGCCGTCTTCCAGTTTGAGGTAAGAGAGGGTAATCCAGCGGCTCTGGGTCAGCCCCAGGGGCTTGAGCCGTTCGTCGTTCACCCAGCGCCATTGCCGCACCAGGCAGGCCAGCGCCATCCCTAAGGTTTTCATAATCACCTCGACAATTAATTAGCATGCTAATTATGCTCTCGCTAACTAAATCACTCAAGGCATTTCCGAACTTTTTCAAGTCGGCAAGCTTCTTGCAGTATTTAATGCAGTAAGCTTGATCCAGGTGCACCGGAGCAGGGCATGCCGCTCAGCACGCACCATCAGGCGGCAAGGCGAGCCGGATAGGATAGAATCAATGCACCACCATGGTGCAATTCACCGAAGCGAGGGCAAAAGGTGTTGGAATCCCAGATGAGCACCAAGACGATCATCGACAACCTGCTGACCGCCGTGCTGGTGGTCGACGGTAACCTGCTGGTGCATTTCGCCAATACCGCCGCCGAGCAGTTGCTCACCCTGAGCAAGCGCCGGCTGCAGGAGGCGCAGCTCGATCAGGTGGTGGAGGACATTTCCCTCGATACCCGCCGCATCAAGCGTTGCATCGAGAGCGAGCAGGGCTTTACCGACAGCGAGGTGCAGCTGGTGATCGACGGCGCCCCGCGCTGGGTCGACGTCAGCGTCAGCCCCTTCAGCCTCGAAGGCAAGACCATGGCGCTGATCGAGCTGCGCCTTATCGACCAGCAGAAGAAGATCAGCCAGGAGCTGCAGCAGCGGGCCCAGCAGCAGGCGGCCCGGGAGCTGGTGCGCGGCCTGGCCCATGAGATCAAGAACCCGCTCGGCGGCCTGCGCGGCGCGGCCCAGTTGCTGGAGCGGGAACTGGCCCAGGAAGAACTCAAGGAATTCACCCAGCTGATCATCGCCCAGGCGGATCGGCTGCGCAACCTGGTGGACCGGCTGCTGGGCCCGCAGCGGCCCGGCCTGCGCCAGATCACCAACCTGCACTCGGTGCTGGAGCAGGTGCGCCAGCTGGTGGCGATGGAAATCCCCCAGGACATCAAGCTCAGCCGCGACTACGACCCCAGCATCCCCGACTTCGAGATGGATCCGGAGCAGTTGCAGCAGGCCTTCCTCAACATAGTGCGCAACGCCGCCGAAGCCCTGGGCGACAAGGGCCATATCCAGATCCGGACCCGCACCGCCTTCCAGGTGATGCTGCAGGGGCGCCGCTACCGGCTGGCAGCCGAGATCCGCATCATCGACGACGGCCCCGGCATCCCCGAGCAGCTGCGCGACACCCTGTTCTACCCCATGGTCACGGGCAAGGAGGGCGGCACCGGCCTGGGGCTGTCCATCGCCCAGGATCTGATCCACCAACACAAGGGGCGGATCGAAAGCCAGAGCCGCCCCGGGCACACCGAATTTATTATCTATCTGCCGTTACGACGATAGGAGACCTTTATGGCTGAACTGGTATGGATAGTCGATGACGACAGCTCTATCCGCTGGGTTTTGGAGCGGGCACTGGGCCAGGCGGGCTTCCGCTGCCAGAGTTTTGCCGACGGCGAGAGCGTGCTGGCGGCCCTGCCGCAGGGCAAGCCGAGTGTGGTGGTGTCCGACATCCGCATGGGCGGCATGGACGGCCTGACCCTGCTCAACGCCATCCACAAGCAGGCACCGCAACTGCCGATCATCATCATGACCGCCCACTCGGATCTGGACAGCGCGGTCAGCGCCTACCAGCACGGCGCCTTCGAATACCTGCCCAAGCCGTTCGACATCGACGACGCCGTGGCCCTGGTGCAACGGGCCGTGGCCCACATCAAGGAGAGCAGGAGCAAGGACAAGGCCCCGCTGGTGGACAGCCTCAACACCCCCGAGATCATCGGCGAGGCCCAGGCCATGCAGGAGGTGTTCCGCGCCATCGGCCGCCTGGCCCGTTCCTCCATCTCGGTGTTGATCAACGGCCAGAGCGGCACCGGCAAGGAACTGGTGGCCCACGCCCTGCACAAGCACAGCCCGCGCGCCCAGAATCCCTTTATCGCGCTGAACATGGCCGCCATCCCCAAGGATCTGATCGAATCGGAACTGTTCGGCCACGAGAAGGGCGCCTTCACCGGCGCCAACAGCGTGCGCCAGGGCCGCTTCGAGCAGGCCGACGGCGGCACCCTCTTCCTCGACGAGATCGGCGACATGCCGCTGGATATCCAGACCCGGCTGCTCAGGGTGCTGGCCGACGGCCAGTTCTACCGGGTGGGTGGCCACCAGCCGATCAAGGTGGACGTACGCATCATCGCCGCCACCCACCAGGATCTGGAGAAAAAGGTGGAAGACGGCGACTTCCGCGAAGACCTGTTCCACCGGCTCAACGTGATCCGCATCCATATGCCGGCGCTGAAGGATCGCCGCGAGGACATCCCCAAGCTGGCCCGCCATTTCCTGGGCCGGGCCGCCAAGGAGCTGGCGGTGGAGGCCAAGAGCCTGCACCCGGACACCCAGGCCTACCTGCAGTCCCTGTCCTGGCCGGGCAACGTGCGCCAACTGGAAAACGTCTGCCGCTGGCTGACGGTGATGGCCTCGGGCCAGGAGGTGCTGATCGCCGACCTGCCGCCGGAGCTGATGCAGAAGGAGCGGGAGAAGGAAAGGGACGCCGGCAGCCAGGACTGGCGCCAGGCCCTGCAGGACTGGGCCCGGCAGTCCCTGGCCAAGGGCAAACAGGATCTGCTGGCCGACGCCCAGCCCGAGTTCGAGCGCATCCTGCTCGACTGCGCCCTCGCCCACACCCAGGGCCACAAGCAGGAGGCGGCACGACTGCTGGGCTGGGGCCGCAATACCTTGACCCGGAAGTTAAAAGAGTTGCATGGTGACGACAGCCTGGTAGAGGATTAGCATTCAGTTAATCCCCGTTGACCCTTGCCGATGGCCGCCCCGGCGGTCCCGGCAAGGGGCACTGACCAGATAAGGAAGACACCATGATAGATCCCAGCCTGCCCCTGCTCGACCTGCACCGCCACCTGGACGGCAACATCAGGCCCGCCACCATTCTCGATCTGGGCCAGGCCTTCAACATGGTGCTGCCCGCCACCACCCTGGAAGGGCTGCGCCCCCATATGCAGGTGCTGGACAACGCCCCGGACCTGGTGTCCTTCCTCGCCAAGCTGGACTGGGGCGTCAAGGTGCTGGGCAGCTACGACGCCTGCCGCCGGGTCGCCTACGAGAACGTCGAGGATCTGCAGACCGCCGGCATCGATTACGCCGAGCTGCGCTTCAGCCCCGGCTACATGGCCATGAGCCATAACCTGGATCCCCAGGGGGTGGTGGAAGCGGTGATCGACGGGGTGGCCGCCGGCCAGCGCGACTTCGGCATTCCGGTGAAACTGATCGGCATCATGAGCCGCACCTTCGGCCAGGCCGCCTGCGAGCGGGAGCTGGCCGCCTGCCTGGCCCACCAGGACAAGCTGGTGGCCATGGATCTGGCCGGTGACGAGCTGGGCTTTCCCGGCGAACTGTTCAACGACCATTTCAAACGGGTACGTGACGCCGGCCTGCGCATCACGGTGCATGCCGGCGAGGCGGCCGGCAGCGACAGCATCTGGCAGGCCATCCGCGAGCTCGGCGCCGAGCGCATCGGCCACGGCGTCAAGGCGGTGGAGGACGAACGCCTGCTCGACTACCTGGCCGAACACCGCATCGGCATCGAATCCTGCCTCACCTCCAACCTGCAGACCAGCACGGTGGCGGATATCGCCGCCCATCCCATCCACCGCTTCCTGGCAAAAGGCGTGCTCGCCTGCCTCAACACCGACGACCCGGCGGTGGAAGGCATAGAGCTGCGCCACGAATACACGGACGCGGCGGCCCGCGCCGGCCTCAGTGCCGCCCAGACCCGCCAGTGCCAGGAAAACGCCCTGCAGATGGCCTTTATCAGCCCCGCGGAAAGGGCCGCCCTGCTCACCGCCAGCGCCGAGCGGGAGTGACAAGCGCAGAGTCAAGGCCCTGTTAGCCGACGCATCGGACCGCAAAGGCCTTGCCCGTCGGGCAAGGCCTTTCATCTTACTGCCACAGCACCAGGACGCCCGACACCAGGGCGAACACCAGCACGAACTGGCGCAGGAAACGGGCGTTGATGGTGCGGTGCACCAGCTGGCTCAGGATCAGCCCCGCCGCCAGCGCCGGCAACATCCAGCCCACCGGCAGCAGCAGTTCGGCCTGCAGCCGGCCGTCGAGCGCCAGCACCAGCAGCGAGACCAGCTCGCCGATCAGGAAACACAGGGCCACCGAGGCGCGCAGGGTCGCCACCGGCATATGCTGGTACACCAGGGCCAGGGGCGGCCCGCCGATGCCGGTGGCGGTTTCGGTGATGCCGGTGATCACCCCGGTGGACACGAAGGCCTTGCGCCCCGGCGCAAAGGCCGGCGCCAGCCAGCTGACCAGCACCGCCGCTATGGTGGACACCCCGATCAGGATGTTGAGCTGGTTCAGGGGCAGCACCACCAGCACCCAGAGCCCGCCGAAGGTGCCCAGCACCCGGCCCAGGGATATCCACTTGGTGCCCCGCAGATCGATGGCGTGGCGCTCCCGCCAGGCGATCAGGGCATTGAGCGGCAACATCAGCACCAGCAGGCTGATCGGCAGCAACGCCGGCGCCAGCAACCCCAGCACCGGCGCCACCACCAGGGCAAAGCCCATGCCGGTGGCGCCCTGGACAAAGGCACCCGCCGCCACCGCCAGGGCGACCCAGGCGAAAACATCCGGGCTCATGACGCGCGTCCGCCGGGGCCCGGGCGTTGCGCCTCCCACTGCCGCCGGTGCCGGCCCGAGTCGGGATGGATTTTCTGGATCGGCGCCCGCGCCACCACCGCCTTGGCGTGCTCGTCCACCTCCCGCATCAGGGCCCGGGCGTCCCAGTCCAGCGGCCAGCCCTGCCACAGCCGCAGGCGGCCGGCCACGAACACCCCCAGGATCTGATCCCGGTTGGCCAGCCGCACCAGCTCCCAGCACAGGTCCCAGGACGGCAGCAGTTCGGGCACCTCCAGATCCACCAGCAGGAAGTCGGCCGCCCGGCCGGGCGCGATCTCGCCGGTGTTCAGCCCCAGCACCCTGGCCCCGCCGCGGGTGCCCTGCTCCAGCCAGGGCCAGCCGCCGCCGCAGGAGGAATCCCCCACCGCCAGGCCGAAGGCGAAGCGCTGGGCCGCCTCGGCATAGTCCAGCAGCCGGAAACCGTCGCTGCGGGTGCCGTCGGTGCCCAGGCCGAGGCGGATCCCCAGGCTGTGCATCAGCTGGGCCTGGGCCACGGCGTTGCCCTTCCAGGCGCTGGCCACCGGGTTGTAGCTGACCGCGCTGTCGGAGTCGCGCAGCAGCATCAGCTCATCGGGCGTGAGCAGGGTGGCGTGGGCAAGCAGCGCCTGGGGCCCCAGGGCCCCGGCCCGGTGCAGGTGCTCCACCGGGCGCAGGCCGCGCTGCTCCAGGGAGCGCTCCACCGCCACCAGGTGTTCGTTGACGTGGGTCTGAAACAGGATGCCGGCCTCGGCGCAGAGCGCCGACACCCGGTGCAGCATGGCATCGGTGGCGATCTCCGGGATGGGAATCGCCAGCGAGGGGGTCACTAGCGGCTGGCCCTGCCAGCCGGCGATATGTTGCTCGGCCCGCGCCAGTATGGGCCCCGGCGCCAGTTCCTCGCTGCCGCGTTTGTCGTTGCACACCAGCCCCAGCACGCAGCGCAGTCCCGCCTCGGTGGTGGCGCGGGCGATGGCGTCCAGCCCCTCGCTGGCCCGGGTGCCGGCGTCGCAGACGGTGGTGAAGCCGCCGCGCAGGGCCTCCAGCGCCGCCAGCTTGGCGGTCAGGTAGAGGATGTCCGGGCTCAGGCCGGATTCCATGGGCACCCACAACCGGCGGAAGATCTCCGACGGCTCGCCGAACACCAGCGCCTTGCCGAAGGCCTGGGTCAGGTGGTGGTGGGTATCGACGAAGCCGGGCATGATCAGCTTGCCGGGCAGGGCGGTCACCGCCAGCTCCGGGTGGGCCGCCTGCAGCTCGGCCAGGGGGCCGACGGCGCCGAAGCGCTCGCCGTCCAGCAGGATGGCATGCTCCCGCACCGGTCCGTCCGCCAGCAACAGCCAGTCGGGCGCCAGCAGGCAGCGTTGTTCGAACTGGGAGGGATTGAGTTGCGTCTTCATGATGGTCCTTTTATTGGCAGGGGCAGGCCGCGGGGCCTGCCCGGGTAGATCAGCGGCTCTGCAGCCGGGAGTGGTCTTCGGCCGCGGCGACCGGTGCCGGCCCCTTGCCCAGGTAGTGGAACAGGGCGTTCATCAGGGCGGCGGTGATGGCGCCCATGGCGACGCCGTTGCCCAGCAGGGAGGCCAGCCCGGAGGGGAACTGGCTGTAGACGCCGGGCACCAGTATCGGAAACAGGCCCACCGCCAGCGCCACCGACACCACGTACATGTTGGCGTGCTGGCGCAGATCGACCCGCCGCAGCATGTCGATGCCCATGGTGCCGACGATGGCGAACACCACCAGGCCGGTACCGCCGACCACCGCCTCGGGCACGCCGTGGATCACCCGCGCCAGGGGCGCGAGCAGGGCGAACAGGATCAGCATCAGGCCGGAGACCAGGGTGACGTAGCGGGAGCGGATGCCGGTGGCCCGCACCACGCCGATGTTCTCGCCGCTGGTGATGATCAGCGAAGTGCCGAACAGGCCGCCGAGCAGGGACACGGCGGCGTCGCCGCGGATGGTCTTGGCCACGTCGTTCTCCGGGTCCAGCTTCTTGTCCACCACCTCGCCGATGGCGATGGTCTGGCCGGTGGCCTCCACCATGGAGATGATGCAGAAGATCATCAGCGGCAGCGAGGCCAGCAGATCGAACTTGGGCATGCCGAAGGGCAGCAGCGACGGCAGGCTGAACAGGGGAAACAACGACAGGTGCTCGGCATGGAAGGCGCCGAACAGCACCGCCACCAGGGTGCCGCCCAGCAGGCCCAGCAGTATCGCCAACTGGCCCATCATGCCGCTCAGCACCCGGGCGAACAGCACGGTGAAGCCGATGGTGGCGAAGGCCAGCAGCAGGTTGAGCGGGGCGGCGAAGCCCTCGGTGCCGGGCTTGCCGACGATCAGGAAGCCCGAGATCTTCACCAGGTTGATGGCCACCAGCAACAGCATGGTGCCCACCACCACCGAGGGGAAGAAGCGCAAAAACTTCTTGAACACGGGCAACACCAGGAAATAGAACAGCGCCGTCAGGATCACCGCCCCCGAGGCGGTGGCCACGTCGGTCTGCTGGGCGATGAGGATGAACAGCACTATGGGCGCGCCGCCCGGCAGCATGATGAACGGCAGCCGGGCGCCGAAGCCGCGCCAGCCGATGGACTGCAGCAGGGTGCCGATACCGCAGATGATAAAAGTGGCGCTCAGCAGGTTGATGGTCAGCTCCGGGGGAAAGCCCAGCGCCGTGGCCATCAGGAACACCGAGGCGATGGGCGAGGCCGCCATCACCAATACATGCTGCAACCCGAACGCCAGCAGCGTCTTCAGGGGCAGCTTTTCGTCGACCGGGGCGGTGACGTCCTTGTGTACTTCCGACATGATCTTCTCCTTGCATCCATATGCCGCCGGCAGCGGACACCGGCGGCTCCTTGAGCCCACCACCCAAATCGATTTGGGTGGTGGGTGAAAAACAACCCGTCGCCATGATGTCCGGCGCGGGTTCCCCATCTCTCGCCAACGTTTCCAGAGATGAATCGATTTGGTCGCTCAATCGACCAACCCAAATCGATTTGGTTAAAAGTTATGCCAGGTCCAGCTCCCTGTCAAGCCGGTTTTTTCGCCAGGCCGGCCGAGACCGGGCCGGCACCCGAATCGATTTGGTCCCGGCCGGGGCCGGGGGTATACTCGACGGCATACGCGATCAGCCCGCAGAGACCCCATGAGTTCAGCCAAGCACGGCGGCCCGCGCCGCCTCACCATCGCCGATGTCGCCGAGGCGGCGGGCGTGTCCCGCACCACCGTCTCCCACGCCCTCAACGACCGGGGGCAGGTGGATCCCCAGACCCGGGCCCGGGTCAAGGAAGTGGCCCGACTGCTGGGCTACAGCCCCAACCTGCGGGCCCAGCGCCTGCGCACCGGCCGCACCAACTCCATCGCCCTGCTCTCCTCCATGCCCTTCGCGGTGGCCGGCGGCCCTTCCCGCCTGGGCTTTATGATGGAGATCGCCGCCACCGCGGCGGAAGCGGCACTGAAGCAGGGCCTGGCCCTGGTGCTGGTACCGCCGCTGGCGGAAGCCAGGGGGCTGCTGGACGAGCTGGACGTGGACGGCGCCATCATCATCGAGCCGGTGGCCCAGGATCCCCAGGTCACCCAGCTGCGGCGGCGCGGCATCACGGTGGTGTCCATCGGCCGCCAGCCGGAGGCGGATCCCCCCCTGCCCTACGTGGACCTGCAGGCCGGGGCCACCGGCCGGCTGTTGCTGGAACACCTGGCGGCCCAGGGGGCCCGCCACATCGCCCTGCTGATCGGCCAGCAGCGGCGCCACTCCTACGTGGACGTGGAGCAGGCCTACCGCGACTTCACCGCTGCCCGCGGCCTGCCCTGCCTGATCGCCAAGGCCGAGGAAGCCGGCGGCGAAGAGGCCGGCGCCGAGGCCTGCCGCCGGCTGCTGGCCGAACACCCGGCGCTGGACGCCATCTGCGCCCCGGTGGATGCCTTCGCCGTGGGCGCCATCCGGGCGCTGCAGCAGGCCGGCCGCCGGGTGCCGGAAGAGGTGAAGGTGGTGACCCGCTACGATGGCCTGCGGGCGCAGAAATGCCAGCCGCCGCTGACCGCGGTCAACCTGCACCTGGAAGAAGTGTCGGCCCGGGCCATATCCCTGCTGCTGGCGCACATCAACGGCAAGGCGGCCCCGGATATCGTCCGTGGCCCCACCCCGGAGCTGATCGTCAGGGCCTCGTCCAGTCGTTCTTGAGGTTATTTTTTAGCCAGCCGCCGAAGCTTCCGCCCCGGGAGGACTAACCTTAACGGTACCCCCATCCAGCGGGTACTAAGGAAGGTTCAGATGTTAAGGATACTTTTAGTCACCCTGGCCGGGCTCTTGCCTGCCACTGTCACCGCCGCCGCGGTCCCGGAGCCCGCCCAGGCCAGGCCACTCAGCACCCTCGCTCCCGATCGCATCCTGGTCAGGTTCGCGCCCGGCACGGCGGCGGCCGACGCCGCCCTGGTGCACCAACGGCTGGGCGGCCGGCCACTGAAGACCATTCCCGGCATAGACGTGACCCTGGTCGCGGTGCCCGCCGGCTCGGTGCCCGCCATGGTCGCCGGCTATGCCGCCAACCCCAATGTGCAGTACGCCGAGCCCGATTATCACCGGCTGCTGGTGATCCCGAACGAGGAAGAGGGCCCCACCCCGGCCGGCGGTGGCAACTATTTCGAGGAGCAGTGGTACCTGCACAACACCGGCCAGGCCCATAGCTATGTGCATCGCACCCCCTTCGGCGCCGAGCTGAGAACGACCTGGGGCACCGCCGACGCCGACATCGACGCCCCCGAGGCCTGGGATCGGCTGGGCGACCTCCTCGGGCAGCCCACCGCCGCCATGCCGGCGGTGGCGGTGCTGGACAGCGGCGCCGACTGCAACACCCTGGAACTGCAGGGCAAGTGCCTGCACAAGGAAGACGTGGTGCAGGCCGCCGAACTGTGGGGCTGCACCGACAGCACCGCCTGCGATAGCCTGGGACACGGCACCTTTGTCGCCTCGGAGATCGGTGCCAACACCGACAACGGCGAAGGCATCGCCGGTGCCGGCTGGAACGTCGGCCTGGGCATCTTCAAGGCCTGCTACCAGGAGCTGGTCACCGACGGCCTGAGCTACTTCTTTGTCGGCCTCTGTCCGGTGTCGGCCTCGGCCGAGGCCATCACCAGGGCCGCCGACCTGGGCTACCGGGTGATCAACATGAGCTACGGCAGCGACATGATCGACAGTGCCGGCGTCATCACCCCCACCGACGCCTCCAACGCCGAGTGCGATGCCGTTGAATATGCCTGGAACAAGGGGGTGGTGCTGGTGGCCGGAGCCGGCAACAACGGCGACAGCGAGAAGATGTACCCCGCCGCCTGCGCCCGTGACGACGGCGCATCCCTGGTGATGGCGGTGGCCGCCACCGACCATAATGACGACAGGGCTGCCTTCTCCACCTATGGTGACTGGGTCAGCCTGAGCGCGCCGGGCAAGGACATCATCGGCATACTGCCCGATGCCCACTGCGGCCTGCCCTCGGGCCAGGACAGCTGCGTCGACTGGTGGAGCGGCACCTCCATGGCCTCGCCCCTGGTGGCCGCCGGGGCGGCGCTGGTCTGGGCCGATCTCCATGCCCAGGGCATGGTTACCGAGGCCGAGGGCGCAGCCCCACTGTGCGGCGATATACCCTGCCAGCAACTGGTGCGCGCCAGGCTGGAACAAGGCGCCGACAAGAGCGGCGCCAAGGGACAGGACCTGCTGGGCTGGACCCGCCACGGCCGGCTCAACCTGGCCGGCGCCCTGGCCGCCGAGATCACCGAACCCGAACCGCCCGGCCCAGGTACCGATCAGCCGCCCCAGGCGACCTTCGGCTACAGCTGCAGGAAGCTGAGCTGCAGCTTCGATGCCAGCGCCAGCACCGACGACCACGGCATCGACCAATATCACTGGACTTTCGGCGATGGCACCACCCTCACCACCAACCAGCCGCTGACCAGCCATGACTATGGCGGCGCGGGCAGCTACCCCGTCACCCTGGTGGTCGAGGACACCGCCGGCCAGGCATCCGTTCCCGCCCTGGCCACGGTGAGCGTCAGCACCAGGGGCCCCGGCTCCAGCGGCGGCAGCGCCGATGGCGGCGGAGAGGGAGGCGGAGAGGGAGGCGGAGAGGGAGGCGGAGAGGGAGGCGGCGACAGCGGCGGCGAGACCAATTGCCCGCCGGCCAAGGCCGCCAAGGGCAAATGCTGATGATCAGGGACGGAACCGCCGTGACCGGGCGTCAACCCGGTCACGATCGGGCTCAGATCACCCGGGAGAACTGCTGCATCCGGGCCTGGCGGCGCAGGTGGACGTCGAAGCACATGCAGATGTTGCGGATCAGCAGCCGGCCCTTGGGCGCCACCCGGATGGCGTCCGGCTCCACCGTCACCAGGCCGTCGTCCACGAAGGTCTGCAGCAGCGCGATATCCTCGGCGAAGTAGTCGGCGAAGCGGATGCCGTACTCCCGCTCCAGGGGCGCGGCCTCCAGCTCGAAGTTGCAGATCAGGGTCTTGATCAGATCCCGGCGCAGCCGGTCGTCTTCATTCAGGGCGTAGCCCACCCTCTGGGCATGGCCCAGTTGATCGAGCTGGCCATAGTAGCGCTTGAGATCCTTGTGGTTCTGGGAATAGGCGTCGCCGATCATGCTGATGGCGGACACCCCCAGCCCCAGCAGGTCGCAGTCGCCCTGGGTGGTGTAACCCTGGAAGTTGCGGTGCAGCTCGCCCCGGCGCTGGGCCACCGCCAGGCTGTCGTCCGGCAGGGCGAAGTGGTCCATGCCGATAAACTGGTAGCCCTGGCCGGTAAGGTAGCCGATGGTGTCCTGCAGCATGGCCAGTTTCTGGGCGGGCCTGGGCATATCCGCCTCGTTCAGCTTGCGCTGGGCGGCGAAGCGGCTGGGCAGGTGGGCGTAGTTGAACACCGACAACCGGGCCGGCTTCATGGCCGCCACCTGCTCCAGGGTGTGGTGGAAGCTGGCCGGGGTCTGCAGCGGCAGGCCGTAGATCAGGTCCAGGTTGGTGGACTCGAAGCCGAGTTCGGCCGCGCGTTTGACCAGGGCCTTGATAAAGTCGTTGTCCTGCTCCCGGTTCACCACCTTCTGCACCGCCTTGTCGAAGTCCTGTACCCCCAGGCTGATGCGGTTGAAGCCTTCTTCCTTCAGTACCTCCAGCACCGACAGTTCGATTTCCCGCGGGTCGATCTCGATGCTGAACTCGCCCCGCTCGGCGAAGCGGAAATGGCGGCGCAGCAGGCCGTTCAGCCGGCGGATTTGCGGTTCGGTGAGAAAGGTGGGGGTGCCGCCGCCCCAGTGCAGCTGGGTCACGGTGCGGCCGGCGAACAGCGGCGCCAGGCGCTCGACTTCCCGCTCCAGGTAGTCCAGGTAGACGTCGGCCTTGCCCTGGTGGCGGGTGATCACCTTGTTGCAGCCGCAGTAGTAGCACAGCTTGTGGCAGAAGGGCACGTGCACGTAGAGCGACAGGGGTCGCTCGGGATAGCGCCCGGCGGCGGCCTCGAACTCGGCCATGCCGAAGGATTCGTTGAATTCCAGGGCCGTGGGGTAGGACGTGTACCTGGGCCCCGAATAGTTGTATTTCTCGATGAGGGACTGATCCCACTCGATGCTTGCTGACATTGCCTCCTCCCCGGGTCAGCGACCGGGCAGCTCCAGGCTGGCCAGCCGTTCGACCTCAATTTTTATCTGAGCCTCAAGCTCCTGTTCGAAACCGGCGCGCTGCAGATCCTGGCGCATGCGTTCGTTGCGCTTGAGCTGCTTGCGCGCCTCGTGGGTCGGCATCTCCTTGACCCTGTCATAGAGATCGTAGAGGCCGGGATAGTCCTGGGCAAAATCCTTCGGCCGGCTGAATTGCAGGGTGTTGAGCAGGTTGGTCAGGCGAATGGCCCCTTCCGACAGGTTGCACTGATCGTCGCGCACCGCCATGGCGATGGTCCGGATGCTGTCGAGAATGCGCTCGTTGCGCCGGTGGATGGCCTGTTCGCGCTTTTGCGTCTGCTGCTTCAGCCGGGCCAGCAGGATTCCCGCGTACACCGCCAGACCCACTATGATGACGCCGCCCAACAGGGCGGCCATCAGCCAGGGTGAGATCATGACTTATCTTCCTTATCCTGGTATTGCGCGGGATCAAGGTCCGCGTCCATAAAGCGGGTCCAGAGGTCCTCGCCTTCTTCCGGCTCCTCGTCCTCGTCGTCGAGCAGGCCGAGCTGCTCCAGCAGCTGCTGATGGCGGGCCAGGGTCTGATCCAGCCAGGCCGCGTCGTCCTTGCCCAATTTTTCGCCGGCATCGACCCGATCCAGCAGGGTGTTGAGCCGCTCGTTATTCTCCAGTTGCTCCAGTTCCTGCTCCGGAGTCAGGGCCTTGAGCTTGGCGACCTTGGCGACCGCCGCCGCCTTGGCCTCGTCCTTGATCAACGCCACCGGTTTTTTGGAGCCCAGGCGCGGATCCTTCTGCACCCTGGCGGCACCGCCGCCACCGGATTCACCGCTCTGATTGTGGCGGGAGCCGGGGGCCAGCCCCTTGCGCTTGGCCTTGCGCTTGCGCTCCCTGCTTTGCTCGGCATTTTCCCGACTTTCCTTGCGGGCACCGAGTTGACCCGGGGTGCGGGTCTTTTTCATACGTGTCATACAGACTCCGGTTTGTGCAGAAGTATCACATCGGCACCGATGAATTCGATGCCGAGCCCGTCCCGTGCCGCCAGCCAGAGAAAGGTGTCCCGGCTGAAAAAGCTGACATGGGTGGGATCCTGTTTGTAATGCCAGTTGGCGAAGGCCGCCTGGTCGCGGGCCAGCTTGGTCATCAGCCCCAGCCAGCCGCCGGGTGCGAGCATGGCCAGCAGTTGCCGCCATTCCCGCCCCGGTTGGTAAAAGTGCTCTATCGCCTCGGTACAGGTGACAAAGTCGTAACATTGCGCCAACCGCTCGGGATAATCCGCATAGTAGGGATCATAGGTGGTGGTGGCAAAGCCCGCCTCGTACAGCATGGCGGCCAGGGCCGGCCCCGGCCCGCAACCAAAGTCCAGCCCGGTGCTTCCGGGCCTGAGCCGCTCCACCAGGGGGGCGGCCAGCCGGCTCAGAAAGCGCCGGTAACCGGCATCGTCCACCCGGTTCTCATGCCGATCGTAGATGGCTTTTTCCGCCGCCGCGTCCAGCCGGTAGCCAGGCTCGACGAAGATCAGCCGGCAGCGTTCGCAGCGGGCATAACGGCGCTGTTTGTCCTCCCAGAAGGGAAAGGTATGGGGATGCTCACAGAGGGGGCAGGAAACGTCTTGCGACCGAACGGACATGCAGGAACCGGAAAAACCGGGGGGCACGGGCCCCCCTGGATGATAAGCGCTTAGCGCAGGCCCGCCACGTACTGGGACAGGACTTCGATGTCTGCGTCGGTCAGCTTCTTGGCGATGTCGCGCATCATGCCGTTGGGATCGTTGTCGCGCTCGCCGCTGCGGAAGGCTTGCAACTGGGCCTTGATGTAGGCCGGGTGCTGGCCGGACAGGCGCGGGAACTTGGCGGACTCCAGGCCCTCCCCGCGCGGGCTGTGGCAGGCGATGCAGGCGGTAATGCCGCGCTCCAGGTCGCCACCGCGGTACAGGGCCTCACCGGCCTCGATCACCTCTTCGGGGGTGGCGACCGGGGTAATGGCTTCGCTGGCGTAGTAGGCGGCCAGGTCGGCCATGTCCTGCTCGGACAGGCCCATCACCATGCCGGCCATGATGGCGTTGGCACGGCCCACACCACCGGTGGCGGCGGCCTTGAATTCAACCAGCTGCTTTTCCAGGTAGGAAGCGTGCTGACCGGCGATTTTAGGGTACATATCGGTCGGGCTGTTGCCATCGTTACCATGACAGGCCACACAGGTGGCGGCTTTGGCTTTGCCGGCTTCGGCATCGCCCTGGGCCTGCGCTGTGCCGACCACTCCGAGCATTAAGGCTAGCGTGAAAACAATTTTTTTCATGACGTTCCGACTTCTCGTTGTAAGAGCTTCCAGATCACATACCGGCGAGGGCATGTTACAATGCGACTTAAAAAACGGCACCATTCTACACGATTTTGCGAGAAAGTAAGCAAGGCGGGTTCAGAACCCCGGGGATTTCATATTGGATAACAAGCAGATAAATTTTAATACCGCCCGCTTTATTACCAGCGCGCCCAACATCAACCAGATGCCGGCCGACACCGGCGTAGAGATAGCCTTTGCCGGTCGCTCCAACGCCGGCAAATCGTCCGCCCTCAACACCATCACCCAGCAGAAAAGCCTGGCACGGACCAGTAAAACCCCGGGCCGCACCCAGCTGATCAACGTGTTCGAGCTGAGCGAAGGCAAGCGGCTGATCGACCTGCCCGGCTACGGCTACGCCAAGGTGCCGGAAGAGATGAAGCTGAAGTGGCAGGCGGCGCTGTCGGAATACCTGCAGAAAAGGGACAGCCTCAAGGGCCTGGTGGTGCTGATGGACATCCGCCATCCGCTGAAGGACATCGACCAGCAGCTGCTGCAGTGGGCCAGCGATTGCGAGCTGCCGGTGCTGGCGTTGCTGACCAAGTGCGACAAGCTCAAGTCCGGCGCCCGCAAGGCGGAAGTACTCAAGGTGCGCGAAGCCGTGGCCATCTTCGGTGGCGATATCCGGGTGGAAGCCTTCAGCTCCCTCAAGGGCACCGGCCTCGACCAGGCCAGGGCCATCCTCAGCGAATGGCTGCTGCAGGGCGAAGTGGCGGCCGAACCCGTCACCGATAAAGGTGACCAAGCCTGATGCGCCTCGATCGTTTCCTGTGCGAGAGCACCGGCCTGACCCGCTCCCTGGCCAAGAAGGCCCTGCACCGGGGCGAAGTCACGGTGGATGGCATCATCGTCAAAAAAGGCGATCTGCATGTCCAGGAGCAGGAGGTTCGCCTGGAAGGCCGCCTGCTGCGCCTGCGCCCACCCCGCTATATCCTGCTGCACAAGCCCAAGGGCTATATCAGCGCCGCCCGGGATGAAGACCACCCCAGCGTGCTGACCCTGCTGCCGACCGAACTGCGTGACGGCCTGCAGTACGCCGGCCGGCTGGATCTGGACACCACCGGGCTGCTGCTGCTCACCGACGACGGCCAGTGGTCCCACCGGATCCGCTCGCCGAAAAAGGCCTGCGGCAAGACTTATCGGGTCGAGCTGGCCGAGCCCCTGGCCGGGGACGCCGCCGCCCGCTTCCAGGAAGGCGTGCAACTGCACGGCGAACCCAAACCCACCCTGCCCGCCACCCTGGAAGTACTCGCCCCCACCCGGGTGCTGCTGACCATACAGGAAGGCAAATACCACCAGGTAAAGCGCATGTTTGCCGCACTCAACAACAGGGTGGTGGGCCTGCACCGGCTGCAGGTCGGCACCATCCGTCTGGACGACAACCTGGCGGAAGGCGAATGGCGCCACCTGACCGAGGAAGAAATCGCCTCGGTGTGAGGCGAGGGGGCGGGCAACCGCCCTTGCGACCTTGGAGGTATGGCACCATCTCCCACCGGGCAATAGACTGAGCCCGACCGGCGCTGCATATTACGGCGAACCCGAATGAACGTACTGATCCTTGAACACCATGCCCCCACGGCGGAGCTGCTGGAAACCGTGGTCATGGGGCTGGCACCGGGCCTCGGGGTGCAGCTCTGCGGCACCATCGCAGAGGCCGTCCAGGCCTGGCACCGTTATTCCCCGGCCCTGGTGATCAGCGAATGGAGCCTGCCCGACGGCCCGGGACTGACCCTGGTCCGCCGCATCCGCACCCAGGACAAGCACCTGCCCATACTGATGATCAGCGCCCGTTCCGACAAGGAAACGGTGCTCGCCGCCGCCCGCCTCGGCATCAACGGCTTTATCGCCAAGCCCTTCGACGTGGCCCTGCTGCACCAGCGGCTACAGCCCTTGCTGAAGACGGAAGCCCCCTCCGGCCGCGCCGTCCCGCCGTCCCTCGACCGCCACCTGGCCGAGGCGGCAGAGGGCACCATACGACTACCCACGGATCTGGAGCAGGAGGACGTTCTGGCCCTGATGGAACGGCGCCAGGAGCTGTCTCCGGCCGAGCTGGCCCGGCACTGGCGAGGCCAGGCCACGCTCTCGGCCAGGCTGCTGGATATCGCCAACAGCGCCTCCCTGGGCCGGGCCGGCAAGCCCATCGACAAGCTGGAGGCCGCCATCGCCGCCATGGGCGTGGAGATGGCGCTCAGCCAGGCCTTCGCCCTGTCCCTGGACATTTCCCGCTCCCTCACCGATCCCCGCCTGGCCGAACGCGCCGGCTTTTATCTGCAGCAGGCCGAGCAGGTGGCCGCCATCGCCCGGGCCATGGCGATCAGCCTGGGGCTGGAGGGCGGCGCCTTCCATACGGCGGGGTTGCTGAGCCGGGTGGGCGAACTGGGTGTGATCCGCACCCTGCAGGATTTTATCCGGCAGGGGGGCACGCTATCGGAGCAACAGATAGAAGACAGCCTGGGCCGCTGGGCCGCCGATTACGGCAACAGGGTCAAGATACAATGGCGTCTGCCCCTGCCCCTGCGCGAACTGATCGGCGCCGTCCATCTGCTGAAGAAAAACAGCACAGACCGGGGCCCCCTGCTGATGTACCTGGCGGCCATGACGGTAGCGGGGCAACAGCAGCAGGATGAAGTCCGGCGCCTGATGCGGCGGGTAGGACTGGAGCCGGAGCGCTGGCAGCGCCCGCCCCTCCACCCCTGAGATAAAGCAACAGGGGAGGCATTCCGCCTCCCCTGCCCTTGTTCAGTCTTCTTCCCGCTTGCGCGAAGAGCTGCCGAGCTGGTGGGTCTTGAGATCGTAGCGTTCCTTGATCACGTCCTTCACCGTGCCCTCCCACAGCTTGATGCCCACGAAATAACCGGCCCGGGCCATCACATGGGCGGCGATGGGCGCGGTCATGATCACGAACACCACCACCGCCAGGGCCCGCACCACCACGCTGGTATCGGCAAAAAAGAACACCGCAAAACCCACCGCCATCAGGCCGGCGCCCAGGGCGCCGGCCTTGCTGGTGGCGTGCATCCGGGTCAGCAGATCCGGCATGCGGATGATGCCGATGCCGGCCAGCAGCATCAGAAAGGAGCCCAGCAGCATCAGCAGGCCGGTAACGAGTTCAGTCATCATCGCGATGGCCTCCCCGCTCCAGGTAACGGGCAAAGCCCACCGCCGCCATAAAGGAGGTCAGCGCCAGTACGATGGCCACGTCGATAAACTGCGGCGTGTCGTAGGCCACGCTGTACAGCAGGATGTAGCCCACGGTCATGGAGGCGATCACTTCCAGCGCCACCACCCGGTCCGGCAGGGTTGGGCCGATCAGCAGCCGCACCGCCGCCAGCACCAGCCCCAGGCTCAAAAACAGGAAAGACAATAAGATAGCAAGGTCAAACATAGGCTTATCCCAGCAAGTCGATAACACGGGCCTCCAGGGCCTTGAATTCCGCCAGCTGGCGGGCCTCGTCGTCCAGGTACATCAGGTGCACATAGAGCACCCGCCGGTCGCTGGACACGTCCAGCGCCAATGAGCCCGGGGTGGCGGTGATCAGGTTGGCGAACATGGTGATGGCGCCGTCGTCCTTTACATCCAGGGGAATGGCGATCACCCCCGGCCGCATCAGGTGGGTGGGCGTGAGCACGTCGTAGGCCACCCGGGCGTTGGCCTTGATCAGATCCCAGATGAAAAACAGGATAAAGCCGACTATCTTGGGCAGCTTGCCGAAGTAGCGGGCAAACATGGGCTTGTCCCGCGCCACATAGGCCAGCACCAGGTAGCTCAGCAGCATGCCTACCACCAGGTTGCTGATGGTATAGGTGCCGGAGAGGATGACCCAGGCCAGGGCCAGCAGCATATTCCAACCAAAGGCTCTCATTGGCTACCCCCCAGTACCGCTTCAATATACAGCTCCGGCGACAGCAGCTGCGCCGCCGTGTCCATCGCCAGTTGCACGAACCACTCGGCCCCGAAACCGATGACCAGGGTGATCAGCGCCAGGCCCACCACCGGCAGATACAACAAGTATCGGTGCGGATCGCCGCCGCCGCGCAGGGGTTTGGCATCCTCCGGCAATGGCTTCCAGAACGCCTCGGCCCAAATTTTGATCATCGAGTACAGGGTCAGCAAGCCCACCACCAGGGCGATGGCGACCATAAACCAGGACTCGGCCAGCACGCCCGCCTTGATCACCGTATATTTGGCGAAAAATCCGGACAGGGGCGGCAGCCCCGCCAGGGACATGGCCGGGATCAGGAACAGCAGCGCCAGCCAGGGCGCGGAGCGGTAGAGCCCGCCCAGCCTGGCCAGATCGTAACTGCCATGGTAGCGGTACATGACGCCGCTGATCAGGAACAGGTTGGTCTTCACTATGATGTGGTGGAAGATGTAGAAGACACCGCCGGCGATGGCCAGGGGGGTGAACAGCGCCAGCCCCACCAGCATGTAGCCTATCTGGCTGACGATATGGAAAGAAAGGATGCGGCGCACCTCGAACTGGGCCGCCGCCCCCAGTACCCCGGTGAGCATGGTGAAAATGCCCATCCACATCAGTACCGTATGGTGGGTGAAGTCCAGATCCTGCACGAAGATCAGGCTGAACACCCGGTACAGGGCATAGACCCCCACCTTGGTGAGCAGGCCGGCGAACACCGCCGAAATCGCCACCGGCGGCGTGTGGTAGGACGCCGGCAGCCAGAAGAACAGCGGAAAGGCCGCCGCCTTGATGCCGAAGGCCACCAGGAACAGCATGGCGATCACCGTCACCAGGCCGGGCTGGCTGCCGTTGGCCAGGCGCACCGCCAGATCCGCCATGTTGAGGGTGCCGGCGTAGCCGTACAACAGGCCCACGGCGGTAAGGAACAGCGCCGAGGAGATCAGGTTGAGGGTCACGTACTTGAGCGCCCCTTCCATCTGGGAACGTTCGCCCCCCAGGATCAACAGGCCGAAGGAGGCCACCAGCATGATCTCGAACCAGACGTAGAGGTTGAAGATGTCGCCGGTGAGGAAGGCGCCCACCACCCCGCACAGCATCAGGTGCAGCAGCGGGTAGTAGCCGAAGGCCTCGTGGTTGCGGCTCATGGTGGCGAGCGAATAGACCGCCACCGCCAGGCCGATGACGCCGGCCACCAACACCATGATGGCACTGAGCAGATCCGCCACCAGGGTGATGCCGTAGGGGGCTGGCCAGGCGCCCATGGTGCTGACCAGTATGCCTTTTTCCTGCACCTGCAGCAGCAGGTGCAGGCCGGCCAACAGCAGGCCGGCGCCGGAGAAGACCGAGATCCAGCGCTGCACCAGCCGCCAGCGCCAGCAAATCAGGGTCAGGGCCCCGGCCAGCATGGGGATGAGGATGGGAATGATGACTTCTGCTTTCACGAATCTGTGCTCTTCATCTCGTTCATGTCATCGGCGCCTATGACTTCATAGGCCCGGTGGATCAGTACTACCGCAAAGGCCAGCACCCCGAAGCTGATGACGATGGCCGTCAGGATCAGCGCCTGGGGCAGCGGGTCGGCGATGGGCCCGACCGGATGGTAGAGGCCTTCCGGGATCAGGGGCGGCGCGCCCCGCACCAGGCCGCCACCGGTGAAAATCAGCAGGTTGGCGGCGTTGGAGAGGATCATCAGGCCGATCACCAGCTTGACGATGCTGCGCCGCAGCATCATAAACAGGGCGGTGGCGTAGAGGCCACCGATCACAAAGGCAAACAGGTTTTCCATTATTCCTCCACTTTGGCCAGCGACAGCAATATGGTCGACACCACCCCGATCACCACCAGGTAGACGCCCACATCGAACAGCAGCGGCGTGCTCAACTTGAGCTCGCCGATGCCCGGCACATACAGGGTCCACCACTGGCTGGTGAGAAAGGGTTGGCCGTGCAGCACCATGCCGATAATGCCGCTCAACAGCGCCAGCAGCAGGCCCAGGCC
This sequence comes from Zobellella denitrificans, assembly GCF_002407485.1. Taxonomy (NCBI): domain Bacteria; kingdom Pseudomonadati; phylum Pseudomonadota; class Gammaproteobacteria; order Aeromonadales; family Aeromonadaceae; genus Zobellella; species Zobellella denitrificans. The sequence goes on from NZ_CP012621.1 coordinate 4,016,145, forward strand.
CATCAGCAGCTGGGTTTCCACCTTCAGCAGCCGCTTGGTGCTGCTGGCATCGAAGGCGAACAGGTACAGGGCGAAGGCGCTGGACGCCACCAGGCCGGCGATAAAACCGCCGCCCGGCTCGTTATGGCCGCGCAACAGCAGGAACACCGAAAACAGCAGCAACAGCGGCACCAGGAAACGGGTGGCGGTCTGCAGGATAAGCGAGGCGTCCGATCTCAGTTCGGTTTTCATCTCTGGTCCTCCCAGCGGAAGCGGATCATGGCGTTCACCCCGATGGCCGCCAGCGCCAGCACGAAGATCTCGCCCAGGGTGTCCAGGGCCCGGAAGTCCACCAGGATGACGTTGACGATATTGCGGCCGTGGGCCTCGGGGTAACTGGCGGCAATCAGGTAGTCGCTGATCCCTCCCCCCAGGGACGACTGGTTGACGGTGAGCACCATCATGGCCACCAGTATGCCGAAGGCCCCCGCCACAGAGGCGTCGCGCAGACGCACCCGCACGCTGGACAGGCCCTGGAAACCGGGCAGGCGGAACAGCACCAGCACCAGCAGGATCACGGTCAGGGTTTCAATCAACACCTGGGTGATGGCCAGATCCGGCGCGCTGAAGAACACGTAGATCATCGCCATGGCGAAGCCCAGCACCCCCACCGCCGCCACCGCGCCCAGGCGCAGCCGGGTGGCGCTGGCGTACACCACGGCCCCCAGCATCAGCAGGCTGATGATGACCTCGTAGAAACGCACCCCCTCGAACGACAGCTCGTAGACGAAGGCATCCCGGCTCCAGAAGGCGTAGGCCAGCAGGGCTATGGTGGTGAGCAGTATGGTCAGGATGTAGTTGGTCATGTAGCCGTTCTGCAGCACCCGGGTCTGCCACCTGGCCAACCGCACCAGGCCGTCCATCATCTTGTCGTAGCCCCGCTCCGGGCCATAGCCCGGCAGCGCCGCCAGGGCGGCCAGCCGCGCGCGCAGGGTCGCCCACTGACGGAACAGCAGGGCACCGACGATGAGGGCGGTGAGGCTCAGCAGCAGCGGCAGGTTGATGCCGTGCCACAGGGCCAGCTCCAGATCGGGCACGGGCGCGCCGGTCACGGCGGACACCGCCGCCCGCAGCAGGGGCTCGGCGAGGAACGGCAGCAGCCCCAGCAGCAGGCCGAGAGAGGCCAGCACGCTGAAGCCCAGGCGCATCGCCAGGGGCGCCTCATGGGGCTTTTTCGGCGTCGGCTTGAGGGCGCCGAAGAAGGGCCTCACTGCCACCAGACCGGTGGCCGCCACTATGCAGACGGCGGTGATCAGCGCCAGGCCGGCCAACAGGCCGGACAGCACCGGCGCCCCCAGGGCCGCCTCGAACATCAGCTCCTTGGCGATAAAGCCGAACAGGGGCGGAATGCCCGCCAGGGCCAGGGCCGCCACCCAGGTGAAGGCGGCAGTCCAGGGCATCAGGCCACGCAGGCCGCCCAGTTCACGCACGTCCTTGGTGCCGGTTTCATGATCGATGGTGCCGGCCGCCATAAACAGCGCCCCCTTGTACAGGGCGTGGGCCAGCAGGAACACCATGGCCGCCTTGAGCGCATAGGGAGTACCGATGCCGATCAGCATGGTCAGGGTACCCAGGGCCATGACGGTGGAATAGGCCAGGATGCGCTTGAGATCGGTGCTGCACACCGCCATCACCGCCCCCACCGTCATGGTGACGCCGCCGAACAGGGACAGGGCGTAGAGCCAGGCCTCGCTGCCGGCCATGGTCGGTTGCAGCCGGGCCATCAGGTAGACCCCGGCCTTGACCATGGTGGCCGAGTGCAGGTAGGCGCTGACCGGGGTCGGCGCCGCCATGGCGTTGGGCAGCCAGAAATGGAAGGGGGTTTGGGCCGACTTGGTGAAGGTGCCCGCCAGGATGAGGATCATCATCAGCAGGAACAGGGGGTGGCTCTGCAGCACATCGCCCTGGGTCAGCAGTTCGTGGAGCTCGAAGCTGCCGCCCAGGTAGCCCAGCATGATCAGGCCGGTCATCAGTGCCAGGCCGCCGCCCACGGTGATGAAGAGCCCCTGCAAGGCCGCCTTGCGCGCCTTCTCCTGCTCGTGGTTGAAGCCGATCAGCAGGTAGGAGGTGATGCTGGTCAGCTCCCAGAACACGAACAGGGAAATCAGGTTGTTGGACAGCACCAGGCCGAGCATGGAGGCCATAAAGGCCAGCAGGTACATCAGCAGCTTGTGGATGTCCTTGTGGCCCTCGAGGTAGCTGCCGGCGTAGATCAGGATAAAGGTGCCGATGCCGGTGATCAGCAGGGCGAACATCAGGCTCAGGCCATCCACCAGGAAGTTGAGGCTGATATCCAGGCTGGGGATCCAGGGGTAGGCGATCAGCACCGCCTCGCCGTCGGTCACCTCGGGCCAGAAGCCGATGAAATATCCGAATAGCGTGGCCGGCAACAGGGCCAGTACCCAGCCGATGCGACGACCGGCGATGGGTGTCAGGCTGGGGACCAGGGCGGCCAGGATAAAACCCGCTATAACTGCAACAAGCATAGGCAAAAAGCCTCCTTTCAATGCCTTTTCCAGGCGACAGGATCAGCTAAAAGAGGGGAGAAACGACACTGTACGCAGGCTATAGTAAGGAAGTTTTTGGATTAACTTTCAAGAAGTTAATTGATTATTTTTGGGTTTTCACGGCGACCGATACTACAAGCCGCCAAGGCAAAAGGCAAGCAAAGGCGGGCCGACTAGAGCCGGGAAGGCCGCGGCTTTCGCCCTTCCTGCCGAGCCTGGACCTTGCCCATTTGAGACAGCCCGCGCCGCGTCGACAAGCCGCCGGTACCGGCTTCAGGCTGAACCCTCGGCAGAAGCGAGGCCGCGGAAGAAATGCTCCACCGGGCCCCGGCCATGGCCCACCCGGAGCCCGGCGCCGGCGGCGATGGCCCTGTCGATATAGTGCTTGGCGGAGGCCACCGCCAGCTCCAGGGGCAGCCCCTGGGCCAGGTAGCAGGCCAGGGCCGCCGACAGGGTACAGCCGGTGCCGTGGGTGTTGGGGGTCATCACCCGGGGCGCATCAAAACAACGCACCTCGCCCCCGCTCAGCAGCCAGTCGGGGCTGCGCGGCTCCCGCTGCAGAAAACCACCCTTGAGCAGCACGGCGGCGCAGTGCAGCTCGGCCAGGCCGGCGAACAGGGACTCCACCTCGGCCAGCCGGGTCGGCAGGGCACAGTTGGCGAGGCGGGCCGCCTCGGGCAGGTTGGGGGTGATCACCTCCGCCAGGGGCAGCAGCTCCTCGCACAACGCGGCCACCGCCTCCTCGGCCAGCAGGGGATCGCCGTTGGCGCTCACCATCACCGGATCCACCACCAGATGGGCGGGACCGTGGCGGCGCAGCGCCTCGGCCAGGGTACGGATGGTGGCGGCGTCGCCGAGCATGCCCACCTTGACCGCCGCCACCGGCAAGTCCGAGAACACCGCCTCCAGCTGGTCGCGGATCATCTGCTGCGGCACCGGATGCACGGCGCTGACGCCACGGGTGTTCTGGGCGGTGAGGGCGGTGATCACCGAGCAGGCGTAGCCGCCGGTAGCGGAAATGGCCTTGATGTCGGCCTGGATGCCGGCCCCGCCGCTGCTGTCGGAGCCGGCGATGGTGAGAATGACGGGCTTGGTGCTGTGCATGTCCTTATGGTCCTCCCGTGGCGCGAAAGACCCGGACGGGATCCGCCCGTCGGTTTCCTGCGCCGGCATTGACAGGTGCAGCGGGGCCGGCGAGGCCGTCTCGGCTCCGGGGCTTCCAGCTGACTCCGACCGATAATAACGACGGCCACCGGCAAATGCCAGCCACAAAGGGGCACGAAAGGATCAGGGTAGAAAAACGTAACTAAGCAACATAAAACGTTTGCCTGTATACAATGTTCGACGCGGGAGCGGCACCCCGCATAGGCAGCCGGCGCTTTGGCTGCCGGGCAAAAAGTGCGGGATCTTCATCCAGGACCTTGAGGGTGAACAGGGGAAGCCGACGGATTGCGGATAAAAAAATGCCCCCGGGAATGCCCAGGGGCGGCCTAGCCAGCCATATTCAATTACGTGAAATAAAAGGTCTGTAAGACATAACGCCTTACCTCTGTACCCTACGCCGACAACTGTACATCAGCTGAGCGGATAAAAAAAGCGCCTTTCGTAATATATTTACATTTTTGTTGGTCAGCTGTCATTTTAGTGAGCCTGATCCCAGTTCTCACCCACCCCGGCCTCCACCAGCAGCGGCACGTCCAGGGTCGCCGCCTGCTCCATCAGGGTACGGATTTCGTCCTTGTAGGCGTCCACCCTGTCCTCGCGGATCTCGAACACCAGTTCGTCGTGCACCTGCATCAGCATGCGCACCTCGTCCGCCGGCAGACCGGCGACCCAGGCGTCCACCCGGATCATCGCCTGCTTGATGATGTCGGCGGCGGTACCCTGCATGGGAGCGTTGATGGCGGCCCGCTCGGCGCCCTTGCGGCGGGCACCGTTCTTGGCGTTGATCTCCGGCAGGTACAGCCGGCGGCCGAACAGGGTGGACACATAGCCCTGTTCGGCGGCCTGGGTGCGGGTTTCCTCCATATAGCGCAGCACGCCCGGGTAACGCTCGAAGTAGATGTCCATGTAGGCCTGGGACTCGGCCCGGGGAATACCCAGCTGGCGCGACAGGCCGAAGGCGCTCATGCCGTAGATCAGGCCGAAGTTGATGGCCTTGGCCCGGCGTCGCTGCTCGCCGGTCACCTGCTCCACCGCCACTCCGAACACCTCGGCGGCGGTGGCCTTGTGGATATCCAGCCCCCTGGCGAAGGCGTCGAGCAGGCCCTGGTCCCGGGACAGGTGGGCCATGATGCGCAGCTCGATCTGGGAGTAGTCCGCCGCCACCAGCTTGTAGCCGGGTTCGGCCACGAAGGCCTGGCGGATGCGCCGCCCTTCGGGGGTGCGGATGGGGATGTTCTGCAGGTTGGGGTCGGACGACGACAACCGGCCGGTGGCGGCGTTGGCTTGGTGGTAGGAGGTGTGGATGCGGCCGCTGTGCTCGTTGACCATCAGCGGCAGCTTGTCGGTATAGGTGGACTTGAGCTTGCTTAAGCCACGGTATTCCATCAACAGTTTGGGCAGCGGATAGTCCAGCGCCAGCTCCTGCAGTACTTCCTCGGCGGTGGACGGCGCCCCCTTGGGGGTCTTCTTCAGCACCGGCAGCTCGAGCTTGTTGAACAGGATCTCGCCCAGCTGCTTGGTGGAGCTCAGGTTGAAGGGCTCGCCCGCCAGGTCGAAGGCCTCCTGTTCCAGCTCCTTGAGCCGTTTGGCTATCTCGTCGCTCTGGATGGCCAGCAGCTGGCTGTCGATACGCACCCCGGTGTATTCCATCCGCGCCAGTATCGGCACCAGCGGCATTTCGATGGTCTCGAACACCCGCTGCAGTTCGGGCTCGGCCGCCAGTTTCGGCGCCAGGTGGTGGTGCAGCCGCAGGGTCACGTCGGCGTCTTCCGCCGCATAGGGGCCCGCCTGCTCCAGGGGGATCTGGTTGAAGGTGAGCTGCTTGGCGCCCTTGCCGGCGATGGACTCGAAGGAAATGGTGTCCTGATTGAGGAAGAAGGACGCCATGCTGTCCATGTCGTGCCGGGTCTGCACCGAGTTGAGCACGTAGGATTCGAGCATGGTGTCGAGCAGGGCCCCCTTCAGCGCAATGCCGTGGTTCTTCAGCACATTGATGTCGTACTTGAGATTCTGCCCCAGCTTGACCTTTTGTTCGTCCTCCAGCAGCGGCTTGAGCGCCCCCAGCACCGCGGCTTCGTTCAGCTGCGCCGGCGCGTCCAGGTAATCGTGGCCGAAGGGCACGTAGGCGGCCCGGCCCGGTTCCACCGCGAAGGACACGCCCACCACCCGGGCATCCCGGTAGTTGAGGCTGGTGGTCTCGGTATCGAAGGCAAAATAGGGCGCCGCCTGCAGCCGCTCGATCCAGGCATCCAGCTCGGCTGGCTCCAGCACCAGCTGATAGTCGGTTTCCGGGGCCGGCACCGCCGGCTCGGCGGACTCGGCCTTGCCTTCCCCCCGCTCCAGCTCTTCCAGCAGGGTCTTGAACTCGTACTCCCGGTAGAGGGCCGCCAGGGCCTCCTTATCCGGCTCGCCCGGCTGCAGCTCGGCGGGGCCGAATTCCAGCGTCACGTCGGTCTTGATGGTGGCCAGCTCCCGGGACAAGCGCACCATCTCCTGGTGCTCGAGGAACTTGGCGGCGAAGGTCTTGGCGCCGCGGAAACCCAAGGACGCGATCCGCTCCGGGCTGGCAGCGATATCCTCGATGGAGCCCAGCCCCTGCAGCAGCGCCAGAGCGGTCTTCTCGCCCACCCCTGGCATGCCGGGAATGTTGTCCACCTTGTCGCCCACCAGGGCCAGCAGATCCACGATCAGTTCCGGCGGCACCCCAAACTTTTCGATCACCCCGTCCCGATCCATAAAGCTGTTCTTCATGGTGTCCATCAGCAGCACGTGATCCGACACCAGCTGGGCCATGTCCTTGTCGCCGGTGCTGATCACCACGTCCAGCCGCTGCTCGGTGGCCTGGCGCGCCAGGGTACCGATGACGTCATCCGCCTCCACCCCATCCTCGATCAGCAGCGGCAGGCCCATGGCGCGGATAATGGCGTGGATCGGCTCCACCTGGCTGCGCAGATCGTCGGGCATGGGCGGCCGGTGCGCCTTGTAGTCGGCGTACATGTCGTTGCGGAAGGTCTTGCCCTTGGCGTCGAACACCACCGCCACCCGGGATTCGGGAAACTGCTTGTGCAGGCTGCGCAGCATGTTGGTGACCACCCGGATGGCGCCGGTGGGACGGCCGTCGCTGGTGCGCAGATCGGCCTGCTGGGAGGCGAAATAGGCACGATACAGGTAGGAGGATCCATCGACCAGGATCAGGGGTTTGGCAGGAATGGCAACCATGGCGTCTTCTCTTTGATGCGTTGGGCGCTAGCATGCCACAGCCGGGCCGGGGACACCACGGCGGAGCCGGAAAGGTCTGTGGATAACTCTGTGAAGACGGGATCCGGGCCGGATCATGATAAAATCAAATACCATATATTAATCAGTGGTTTATAATTTAAATATCGATCCGGAAAGGTGATCTTGGGATGTGGAAAATTGGCAGCGGGGAGGATCTGCACAATTGTTGACCGGAATTAATGCTAGCATAGTTCCAGCGGATCGATCCGAGCCAGATCACAAATTTCAAAAGCCGAAAAGGAGAGCCATATGAAAAAAGTTGCCGTTATCTTGAGCGGCTGCGGCGTCTATGACGGAGCGGAAATCCACGAAGCGGTACTGTGCCTGCTGCACCTGTCCCGGCACGGCGCCCGCTACCAGTGCTTCGCCCCCGACAAGCCCCAGCATCATGTGGTGAACCACCTCACCGGCGAAACCCAGGCCGGCAGCCGCAACGTGCTGGAGGAAGCCGCCCGCATCGCCCGGGGCCAGATCAAGCCCCTGTCCGAGCTGAAGGCCGACGACTTCGATGCCCTGCTGCTGCCCGGCGGCTTCGGTGTCGCCAAGAACCTGTGCGACTTCGCCTTCAAGGGTGCCGAGGCCAGGGTGGATCCGCAGGTGCTGGCCGCCTGCAAGGCCTTCGCCACCACCCGCAAGCCCGCCGGCTACTGCTGCATCGCCCCCGTCCTGATCCCCCACGCCTACCCGGCCGGGGTCAAGGGCACCATAGGCACGGATCCGGGCACGGCCGGGGCCTTCTCCGCCATGGGCGGCGAGCACATCGGCTGTGCCGTGACCGACGTGGTGGAAGACAGCCACTACAAGGTGATCTCCACCCCCGCCTACATGCTGGCCGAGAACATCGCCGAAGCGGATACCGGCATCGGCAAGCTGGTGAAGCGGCTGCTGGAGATGTAAAAAAAGGGCCGGCATAAAGCCGGCCCGAAAACTCTGGAAGCAATGTGAGCAATGTCGTGCCTTCGCAAGCTGTCTTCACCTACACCTAGCAGAAGTGGAAGTCATCTTCGGAAAGCGAGTTAACGATAATCGTTATCATTTGTGATTGCAAATCTTTTTTCCGCTTTTCCGCAAATAAAACGGGCTCCGGTGATGGTCACCGGAGCCCGTTCTTGCCGTGCCGCCCTCAGTAGCCGGTTTGCACCCGGGGCTCCTGCTCGCCCAGGAACTTGCGGCTCAGGTATTTGAGCAGCAGGCCGTAAGCCGGCACGAACAGGGCCAGGCTGAACACCAGCTTGAACAGGTAGTCGACCAGGGCGATCTCCACCCAGTGCTCCGCCATAAAGGGATCCGGCGAACGGTAGAAGGCCAGGCTGAAGAAGGCCAGGGTATCCACCAGGTTGCCGAAGATGGTGGAGCAGGTGGGCGCCACCCACCAGGCCTTGATCCGGCGCAGCCGGTTGAACACCGACACGTCCATGATCTGGCCCAGCACATAGGCCATAAAGCTGGCCAGGGCGATGCGGGCCACGAACAGGTTGAACTCGGACAGGGCCGCCAGGCCCTGGTAGCGGGCCTCGAAGAACAGCACCGACAGCACATAGGAGGTGGCCAGGGCCGGCAGCATCACGTAGAAGATGATGCGCCGGGCCATGCCGGCGCCGAAGATGCGTACCGTCAGATCCGTGGCCAGGTAGATGAAGGGAAAGCTGAGCGCGCCCCAGGTGGTATGGAAGCCGAACAGGGTAAAGGGCAGCTGCACCAGGTAGTTGCTGGCGGCGATGATGGCGACGTGGAACAGCGACAGCCGGATCAGCGCCGTCTGGTATTGAGCGGGAGAAATCACTTTTTCACCTTTTTGTTCAATGGGGTAAGGGAACCCATCCCGGTGCGGGTTGGACAGGCCGCAGTATAAGGCCGCGCCGTGAATTGACAACCGCCTTGTTTTTAAGCACCGGAATGCGAAGCGGCGCCATTTTAATCGCTGGCGGGAAATTTGTCTTTATTTAAAGATAAATCTCCCTAACGGGAAAGGCTCCGGTTCCACTGTGCCGTCAGCCAGTCGGCCGCCTCCTGGTCCTGCTCGCCCAGCGGCTGCAGCCAGGCGGCATCCGCGTAGTGCTGAAAACACAGCAGCAGCCGGCTGCCTTCAAAGGCCACCAGCCACTGGTGGTAATCGGCGCCCTCCTCCCGCTCGACGAGGTCGAGCTCCAGCTCCCGCACCAGGCGCTCGGCCCAGTCGGGAAAGTTTTCCATGGTCAGGCTAATGTCGGTGGTCAATGTCTTCATGATCAGGAACTGCAGGAAACACAAATCTGTCCGGCCCACTCGGGGGCCGGGGCGGCGTAGTAATCGAATTCGGGCTGCTCGTCGAAGGGCCGGGACAGCACCTGCAGCAGCAGCGCCGCCTCGCTCATGTCGCCCCGCTCGGCCCGCTCGATGGCCTGCTGGGCCAGGTGGTTGCGCAGCACGTACTTGGGGTTGACCGCGTTCATCTGCGCGACCTTGTCGCCGTGGTCCCGGCCTTCCCGGGCCAGCCGGGCCTGGTAGCGGCCGAACCAGTCGTCCCAGGCGCCGGCATCGCTCAGCAGGGCGAGCAACGGCTCGGGAACCGGCCCTTCCGGCGCCAGCAGCGCCAGCCGGCGGAACCAGCAGCTGTAGTCCACCTGCTGGGCCGCCATCAGATTGAACATGTCCCGGAACAGGGCGGGATCCTCGTCTTCCCAGGCCGCCAGCCCCAGTTTCTGTCGCATCGCTTCGGAGAAACTGGACAACAGCGCATATTCATAGCCGTCCAGGGCCTGGCGCAGCGACTCCACCGGCACCAGCCCCGACAACGCCTGGGCCAGCCGCTGCAGGTTCCAGTAGCCCACCGTGGGCTGCTGATCGTAGGCATAGCGGCCCGCATGATCCGAATGGTTGCAGATATGGCCGGGATTGTAGCCGTCGAGGAAACCGTAGGGGCCGTAGTCCAGGGTCAGGCCCAGCATCGACATGTTGTCGGTATTCATCACCCCGTGGCAGAAGCCCACCGCCTGCCACCGGGCAATAAGGGTGGCGGTACGCTGCACCACCCGCTCGAACAGGGCGGCGTAGCCGGCCTGGTCCTGGCTCAGATCCGGCCACTGGGTCTGGATCAGGTAGTCGAGCAGGGCGGGAATGCGCTCCGCCTCGCCGCTGTAATAGAAATACTCGAAGTGGCCGAAGCGCAGGTGGCTCTGGGCCACGCGCAGCACGGCGGCCCCCGGCTCCACCTGCTCCCGGTACACCGGCTCTTCACTGCCCACCAGGCACAGCGCCCGGGTGGTGGGGATGCCCAGGTGATGCAAGGCCTCGGAGGCCAGGTATTCGCGCAGGGAGGAACGCAGCACCGCCCGGCCATCACCGAAGCGGGAATAGGGGGTCTTGCCCGCCCCCTTGAGGTGCAGATCCCAGCGCTGGCCGTCGGGCGCCACCACCTCGCCCAGCAACAGGGCACGGCCGTCTCCCAGCCGGGGGCTGTAGCCGCCGAACTGGTGGCCGGCATAGACCTGGGCGAAGGGCGCCATGTCCGGCAGCAGCCGGGTACCGCTGGTGACCTCCAGCCACTGCTGATCGGACAAGGCCATGCCCAGCGCCTCGGCCAGGGGGTAATTCACCAGCAACAGCCGGGGTGCTTGCAGCGGCGTCGGTTCGACCCGGCTGCCGGCCCAGTCAAAAGTTGCATATTGATTGCTTAATATCACATTTTCACCCTGCCGCCGTCGGCCGTGTTTTATTTTTCACCTTGGCTTACCTTATACTGCTTCGGCTCAGTAAAGGAGCTCGGAAGCAATTCGTCTACCAACAATAACGGAGTTCAATGATGAAGAAATTGATGACAGCCGCCGCCCTGATGGCCTTGATCGGTGCTCCTGCCTTTGCCGCCGGTGATGCGGAAGCGGGCAAGGCCAAGTCCGCCGTTTGTGCCGCCTGCCACGGCGCCGAAGGGATTTCCGCCATGGACATCTACCCCAACCTGGCCGGCCAGAAAGCCGCCTACACCGTCAAGCAGCTGAAAGCCTTCCGTGACGGCGAGCGCAACGACCCCGTGATGGCCCCCATGGCCAAGCCGCTGTCCGACCAGGACATCGAGGATCTGGCCGCCTACTACGCCGGCCTGTAACGCCTGCCGGGTCCGCGTTTACGCGGACCTTAACACCGTTACTGCTCAAGCCTGCCGGCGCAACAGCGCCAGGAAGGCCGCCCCGAAACGCTCCAGCTTGCGCATGCCCACCCCGTTGATGCCCAGCAGCTCCGCTTCGGTCTTGGGCCGATAGCGGGCCAGCTCGGTGAGGGTGGCGTCGCTGAACACCACATAGGGCGGCACGTCCGCTTCCTCCGCCAGTTGCTTGCGCAGCTGCCGCAGTTCCTTGAACAAGGCCCTGTCCTCGGCCCGGCTCAGTCCGCTTTCGCCCTTGTCCTTTTGACGCACCCGCGCCAGCCGGGGTTCCGCCAGTTCCAGTCGCACCTCGCCGCGCAGCACCGGCCGGGCCGCCTCGGTCAGCTGCAGCACCATGTTGCGGGTGATGTTCTGGGTGAGCAAACCCGAGTGGATCAGCTGGCGCAGCACGCTGACCCAGTGCTCCTGGCTCTTGTCCTTGCCGATGCCGTAGGTGGACAGCCGGTCGTGGCCGTGATCGCGGATGCGCTGGGTGGCCGCACCGCGCAGCACCTCCACCACGTACATGACGCCGAAGCCCTGACCGACCCGGTAGACACAGGACAGCGCCTTCTGGGCGTCCTCGGTGCCGTCGTAGCGCTTGGGCGGATCCAGGCAGATATCGCAGTTGCCGCAGGGCTCGCGCTGGTACTCGCCGAAGTAGTTGAGCAGCACCTGGCGCCGGCAGGTGAGCGACTCGGCGAAGGCGGCCATGACGTTGAGCTTGTACAGCTCCACCTGCAGCTGCTGCTCGTTGTCGCTGTTTTCCAGCAGCCGCCGTACCCGGCCCACATCGCCCGGATCGTACAGCAGCAGGGCTTCCGCCGGCAGGCCGTCGCGTCCGCCCCGGCCGGTTTCCTGGTAGTAGGACTCGATGTTCTTGGGGATGTCGTAGTGCACCACGTAACGCACGTTGGGCTTGTCGATGCCCATGCCGAAGGCGACGGTGGCCACGACAATGTCCAGATCGTCGCGGATAAAGCGCTCCTGCACCGACTGGCGCAGTTCCAGCGGCAGGCCGGCGTGGTAGCTGGCGGCCCGGTGGCCCCGGGCCAGCAGCCGCTCGGCCACCTCCTCCACCCGCTTGCGGCTGGAGCAGTAGACGATACCGCACTGGCCGCTCTGCTCGGCCACGTAGCGCAGCAACTGGTCGATGCCCTTGAATTTTTCCACCAGGGTGTAGCGGATATTGGGCCGATCGAAGCTGGCGATATGAATGAGGGGGTCGGTCAGGTCGAGCCGGCCCAGCATGTCCCGGCGGGTGGCCTCGTCGGCGGTGGCGGTGAGCGCCATCACCGGAATATGGGGAAACCACTGCTTGAGCCGGCCCAGCTCGGCGTACTCGGGCCTGAAGTCGTGGCCCCACTGGGAGATGCAGTGGGCCTCGTCGATGGCAAACAGGCCGAGATCCAGTTCCCCCAGCCGCTCCATGAACTCGTGCTGCAACAGCCGCTCCGGCGATACGTAGAGCAGCTTGATCTCGCCCCGGCGCAGGGCGGCGAAGTGGCGCAGCATCTCCTCCCGGCTCAGCGCACTGTTGATATAGACGGCGGCCACGCCGTTGGCGACCAGAGTATCCACCTGATCCTTCATCAGCGAGATCAGCGGCGACACCACCACGGTGAGGCCCGGGCGCAGCAGGGCGGGGATCTGGTAGCAGATCGACTTGCCGCCGCCGGTGGGCTTGATCACCAGGGCATCGCGCCCGGCGATCACCGCCTCGATAATCTCCTGCTGGCCGTCGCGGAAGGACTGGTAGCCGAACACCTGCTGCAGTACCGCCAGCGGGCTGTCGGGAATGGCGATGGCATCGGAGGGGTCGGGCGAGGCAGTCATGGGCATCCGCTAGCTGAAAGGAAGCGGGCATTGTAAAGCAGGGGGCGGCAACAATAAACCGCGCTTGCCCGGGTTAACAATACAGCGACATGGCCGGTGCAACAGATCCAGATTCATTATAAAAGCCATTGCCCGCAAGCTTGGCCGTGGCCCTCATGGAACGGCACAACGAACAGGGCGAGCATGTCGCCTTTGGCACCGGCACCTTCCTGGTGGGCTGAATCACCGGCGTGAAAGTACCAACCAGTTACATTTGCTACTGGCCAGGCGGCCCATCCTGTGGCTAAACTGGTTTTCCATCCTATCACCCGATTTTTGACCATGGCAAAAGACCAAGCCGCCCAGGGTGCCCTGTTCGCCCTCGGCGCCTATTTCCTGTGGGGCATCGCCCCCCTCTACTTCAAGCAGTTGATGGCGGTGCCGGCCTTCGAGATCCTCACCCACAGGGTGATCTGGTCCTTCCTGCTGCTGCTGGCGCTGATCAGCGCCCTCGGGTACTGGCCCCGGGTCAGGGCCATATTGCGCGCGCCGCGCCAGTTGCTGATGCTGCTGCTGTCGTCGGTCACCATCGGCCTCAACTGGCTGGTGTTTATCTGGGCGGTCAACAACGACCATATGCTGGATGCCAGCCTGGGTTATTACATCAACCCGCTGTTCAACATAGTGCTGGCCATGCTGTTCCTGGGCGAGCGCTTCCGTCCCCTGCAGTGGCTGGCGGTGGGCCTGGCGAGCACCGGCGTGCTCATCCAGGTGCTGGTGTTCGGCAGCCTGCCCTGGGTGGCGCTGGTGCTGGCGCTGTCCTTCGGGCTTTATGGGCTGATCCGCAAGCAGGTGCCGGTGGATCCCTTTACCGGCCTGATGCTGGAAACCCTGGTGCTGCTGCCCGCCGCCGCCCTCTACCTGTGGGGCTTTGCCGACACCGCCACCAGCCACCTGGGCGAGAACCCGCTCAGCCTCAACCTCTGGCTGATCTCCGCCGGCCTGGTCACCACGGCGCCGCTGCTGCTGTTCGCCGGCGCCGCCCGGCGGCTTAGGCTGTCCACCCTCGGCTTCTTCCAGTACCTGGGGCCCAGCCTGATGTTCCTGCTGGCGGTGCTGCTCTACAACGAGCCCTTCACCCGGGACAAGGTGATCACCTTCGCCCTGATCTGGACCGCCCTGGTGATCTACACCCTGGACGGCCTGCGCCAGCGGCGGCGCAATCTTTTACAAAACAGCGGCGGCCCCGAGCCGCTAAAATAACGGGATGAGCGACGTCAAATACTGGAAATACCCGGGCCTGGACGGCCTGGAACTGTGCCTGGCGGATCATGTGGCCTTTCGCTACGGCCGCCATGTCCACCTCGACTACCATCTCGGCCTGGTCGAGCTGGGGGCGCAGAACTTCATCCACCAGGGCAGCTCGGCGCCGCTGGCGCCGGGCCAGTTGTCGCTGCTCAACCCGGACATCGCCCACGACGGCAGCTGCTTCGGCGAGCTGGGCTTTCGGGTACGGGTATTTTCCCTCGCCCCGGAGCTGATGGCCACCCTGGCCGAGGAGCTGGAGCAGGCCCCGCCCTTCTTCGGCCGGCCCCTGCTGCACCAGCCCCGGCTCTACCGGCAGAGCCTGGCGCTGCACCGGCAACTGGAACAAGGGGCGCTGGCCCCGGAGGAGGCCGAAAGCCAGCTGCTGGCCCTGTTGTCCGACTTCTTCCCCTATCGGGAGCAACGACCGCTGGAGGCCGCCGCCCTCGGCCGGCTGCGCGACCGGCTGCTGGCCGGGCTGGACCAGCCCCACCCCCTGGAGCAACTCGCCGCCGACGCCGGTCTCTCGCGCTTCCAGTTTTTGCGCCGGTTCAAGGCGGCCGTGGGCATGACACCCCACGCCTACCTCCGGCGGCTGCGGCTGGAAGCCGCCAAGAAACAGCTGGCCCGGGGCCGCGCCGTCGCCGACACCGCCCTGGCGGTGGGCTTTTTCGATCAGGCCCACTTCCACCGCGCCTTCGTGGCCGCCTACCGCATCACCCCGGCCCGCTTCCGCGCCCAGATGCAATAAGTTACAAGCCGGCGGCCCGCCAGCACCCTAGGCTGTGAGCATCATCTCACCGGAGCCGCACATGGACACCTCCCTTCTTCTCACCATAGGATTCATTCACCTGGTGGCGCTGGCCAGCCCGGGGCCGGACCTGGCGCTGATGCTGCGCTTCTCGGCCCGGCGCCGGGCCGCCCTGGGCGCGGCCAGCGGGATCGCCGCCGGCATACTGGTGCACAGCCTGCTCAGCCTCACCGGCATCAGCCTGCTGATCCAGGGCCAGCCGCTGCTGTTCAGCCTGGTGCGACTGGCCGGCGCCGCCTACCTCGGCTGGCTGGGCTGGGGCGCGCTTAAGGCATCCCTGACACCGGCAGCGAACAGGCTCACCGCTGCGTCCGGGCTGCCGGAACGGGGCTTCTGGGCCGGCTTCAGCACCAATCTGCTCAACCCCAAGGCGCTGGTGTTCTTTATCGGCCTGCTCGCCGCCCTGGTCGGGCCCGAGGTGGGCTGGCTGACCCGGGGCCTGCTGGTGCTGGAGCTGTTCCTGCTCAGCCTGCTGTGGTTCCTGGCCCTGGCCTGGTGGCTGTCGTCGCTTAAGGTGCAGGCCCGGCTGCTGGCCTGGAGCCGGCCGGTCAACGCCCTGTGCGGCCTGCTGTTTTGCGGCGTGGCCGGCTCCATCCTCTGGCTGGTGGTGGGTGAATTGGCGAGAAGCTAGGGCGGGCCGGCCAAACGCCGGCCCGAAAGGGTCAGTGTGCGCAGACTTCGGCGAAGTTGAGCTGCCAGCCCTGCTCGGTCAGCACCAGCTTGCCCTTGGCCTGCATGATGGGCAGCAATTCGTCCAGGCTCAGATCCTGGTGGGAGCAGGTGCAGAAACGGGCCGCTTCGCCGAAGCGTTCGGCCGCGAAGGCGTGGATATCGGCGGCGGGCACCGGCCGGGCGTGGGCCAGCAGGGCGTGCAGCAAGTCATGGGCGTGGGTCATCTCGGTCTCCGGATTGAACAAACGGCGCTGTTGTACCATGGCCGCCGGCTCCCGACGCTGATCGACATCAAACTCAGACCGCTTCCAGCCTGGCATAGGCGGTGACCAGCCATTTGCTGCCGCCGTCGTCGAAGTTGACCTGCACCCGGCTCTGGGCACCGGCGCCCTCGAAGTTGAGCACCACCCCCTCGCCGAACTTGGGGTGCAGCACCCGCTGGCCCAGGCGGAAGCCGGTCTGGTCGAAGGTCTCCTGCACCCGGTCCTGGCTGAAGCGGCCGTTGGGCAGGGCCCGGGTGACTTTCGCCTTGAGCCGGATCTCCTCCAGGCAGTCGGCGGGCAGCTCCTTGATAAAGCGGCTGGGCCGGTGGAACATCTCCCGGCCGTAGAGGCGGCGGCTCTCCGCATGGCTGATATAGAGCTTGTGCATGGCCCGGGTCATGCCCACGTAGGCCAGCCGGCGCTCCTCCTCCAGCCGGCGGCTCTCCTCCGCCGACAGCTGGCTGGGGAACATGCCCTCCTCCAGCCCCACCATGAACACCAGCGGGAACTCCAGGCCCTTGGCCGAGTGCAGCGTCATCAGCTGCACCGCGTCATCGAACTGATCCGCCTGGCCCTCGCCCGCCTCCAGCGCCGCGTGGGACAAAAAGGCCGACAGCGGCGACATCTCGTCCTCCTCCGCCGGACTGAACTGGCGGGTGGCGCTGACCAGCTCCTCCAGGTTCTCCACCCGGGACTGGGCCTTCTCGCCCTTTTCCGCCAGGTACATGGCCTTGAGCCCGGACAGCTCGATCACCCGGTCGGTCTGCAGGTGCAGCGGCAGCTCCCGGGTATCGTCCTCCAGCTGGTTGATCAGCGCCAGGAAGCGGCTCACCGCCGAGGCGGCCCGGCCGGTAAGGATTTTTTCCTCCACCAGCGCCCAGGCCGACTGCCACAGGGTCTGCTGGCGGTCCCGGGCGGCGTCGCGGATCAACCCCAGGGTGCGTTCGCCGATGCCGCGGGTGGGGGTGTTGACGATGCGCTCGAAGGAGGCCTCGTCGCCCCTGTTGTTGATGAGGCGCAGGTAGCCGAGGGCGTCCTTGATCTCCTGGCGCTCGAAGAAGCGCAGGCCGCCGTAGATGCGGTAAGGCAGGCGCTCCTGGATCAGCGCCTCTTCCAGCACCCGCGACTGGGCGTTGTTACGGTAGAGGATGGCGGTTTCGCTTAAGCTTCCGTCCTGCTGGCGCCACTGCTTGATGCGCTCCACCACGAAGCGAGCCTCGTCCACCTCGTTGAAGGCGCTGTAGATGGCGATGGGCTCGCCCTCGGCGCCCTCGGTCCACAGCTCCTTGCCCATGCGCTCGGCGTTGTTGGCGATCAGGGTGTTGGCGGCCTTGAGGATGGTGCCGGTGGAGCGGTAGTTCTGCTCCAGGCGAACGGTCTCGGCACCGGGAAAGTCGGCCAGGAAGCGGGCGATGTTCTCCACCCGCGCCCCGCGCCAGCCGTAGATGGACTGGTCGTCGTCGCCCACTATCATCACCCGGGCGCGGTCGCCGGCCAGCATCCGCAGCCAGGCGTACTGGATGCTGTTGGTGTCCTGGAACTCGTCCACCAGGATATGGCGGAAGCGGTCCTGGTAGTGCTGCAATATGTGCGGCTTGTGCAGCCACAGTTCGTGGGCGCGCAGCAGCAGCTCGGCGAAGTCCACCAACCCGGCCCGGTCGCAGGTGTCCTGATAGACCTGGTAGATCTGGCGGTAGGTCTTCTGCAGCGGATCGTTGAGCACCTGGATGTCGCCCGGGCGCAGGCCTTCATCCTTGCGGGCGTTGATAAAGCCGGCGGCCTGGCGCGGCGGCCACTGTTTTTCGTCCAGGTTCAGGCTCTTGAGGACGCGGCGCAGCAGCCGCAGCTGATCGTCCGAGTCGAGGATCTGGAAGTCCTGGGGCAGGTTGGCGTCCAGGTGGTGGGCGCGCAGCAGCCGGTGGGCCAGGCCGTGGAAGGTGCCGAGCCAGAGCCCGAACAGCCGCCCGCCCAGCAGTTGCTCCACCCGGCCGCGCATCTCGGCGGCCGCCTTGTTGGTGAAGGTCACCGCCAGGATGGCGGAGGCCGGCACCTGCTCCACCTGCATCAGCCAGGCGATGCGATGCACCAGCACCCGGGTCTTGCCGCTGCCAGCCCCGGCCAGCACCAGCATGTTCTGGGAAGGGGCGGCCACCGCCTCGCGTTGCTTGTCGTTCATGCCGTCAAGCAGGCTGGATACATCCATCACATCTCCTGGGAATATTTACAGTATGGCGGCGATTATAACAGCTCCAGCAGCTGCTCCAACCGCTCCAGGGCCACCTGGGGCAGACAGTGCAGATCCGCTTCGCTGCGGCCGTTGTCGTTGAGCCACACCGCCTGGCAGCCACTGCGTACGGCGCCGGCCACGTCGGTGTTGATATGGTCGCCGATATGCAGGATCTCGGACGGCGCCACCCCCAGCCGTTCGGCCAGGGTCAGGAACAGGTCCGGCGCCGGCTTCATCCGGCCGTCGGGCCCGGCCCTGAGCACCACCTCGAAATAGGGCGCCAGCTCGGTGCGCTCCAGCGGCAGGTTGCCGTTGGTGATCACCGCCAGCCGGTGGCGCCGGCCCAGGGTGGAGAGCACCCTGTGGGTCACCTCGGGCACCCGTATTTTGCCGCGTTCGGCCAGAAAACCCTGGTAATACTCCTCGGCCAGCATCTCTGCCCTGTCCCCGGCCACGCCCTGGCGGAGCAGGCCCTCGGTCAGCACCGCCCGCCGGCAGGCGCTCACATCGTGGGCCAGTGCGGGCCGCTCCTGCAGCAGTTGCCGCTTGATCGCGGCCAGTTGCTCCTTGCCGAGCAGGGTCGACTCGGGGTGATCCTGCTTCAGGGCGTCGAGCAGCCAGGCTTCCGCCGCCGCCATCACCGGCACGTTGTCGTACAGGGTGTCGTCCAGATCGAAGCTGAGTACCTTGACGGGGCCGAGTCGTTTGTAAAAGCGCATCCTGGATTCCGGGTAAAGGGCAGTGAGGGGATTCTAACCAAAAAACCGGGGACGAGTCCTGGAAATTGGGGCGGCTATTCCTCTTCCTTGCGCCGTTTGGCCCTGGGATGGGCCTGGTCGTAGGCCTTGGCCAGGTGCTGGAAGTCGAGATGGGTATAGATCTGGGTGGTGGCGAGATCCGCATGGCCCAGCAGTTCCTGCACCGCGCGCAGGTCGCCGCTGGACTCCAGCATATGGGTGGCGAAGGAATGGCGCAGCTTGTGAGGATGCACATGGCTCGACAGCGCCTGCTGTTGTCCGCGCTTGGCCAAGCGCAGCTGCACGCTGCGATGGGAAATGCGCCGCCGCTGCTGGCTCACGAACAGCGCCGGCTCGTCCGGTCCGGCCAGCTCATTGCGCACCGCCAGCCACTTCTCCAGCCAGTCCAGCGCCATCCGCCCCACCGGCAGGATACGCTCCTTGTTGCCCTTGCCGATCACCCGCAGCTGGCGTTCGGCAAACTGCACGTCGCCCAGGTTCAGGCCGACCAGCTCGTCCAGGCGCAGGCCGGAGGAATACAGCAACTCCATGATGGCCCTGTCCCGCACCGCCAGGGGGTCGGACTCGTCGAGGTTCATCAACTGGTGCAGCTCGTCCACGTCCAGGTTCTTGGGCAGGGGCCGGCCCTGCTTGGGGGCGCTGACCCCCTTGGCGGGATTGGCGGACAATACGCCCTGCAGCACCAGCCAGTCGCAGAAGCTGCGCAGGGCGCTGAGCTGGGTGGCGATGGAGCGGGGCGACAGCCCCTGCTTGTGCAGGCGGGTGGCGAGGCCACGCACATGGGACACGGTCAGCACCCGCCATTGGCCAAGGTGCAGCTCGACCAGCTGGCCGGCCATGGCGTACAGGTGGCGGCCGTAGCCGTCGCGGGTGTGGGCGCTCAGCTGGCGCTCTACCCGCAGGTATTCGAGGAAGTCGGCGATGGCCGCGGCCGGCTCAGGCGCGGCCGGCCGGGTCGGCTCAGGGCTGGCCATCGGCCACCAGCCGGGGCAGCAACAGGGCGAGGAAGTCGGCGAGCTGGCGGATGATCAGGGTGTCCATGCCCGACCGGTAGTGGCCGCTGTCGCCGCTGCCGAAGGCCAGCAGTCCCATCTCCCCTGCCCGGCCCAGGCGGATCAGGGCACAGGAGTTGACCAGGGCATCGCCGAACAGCCGCTGCTTCTCGTCCTTACCGAGCCGGCCCAGATAGACGTCCTGGCCCGCCATCCGCTCCCGGTACAGCCGCTCCAGCTGCTCGCCGGGCAGGGCTCGGGGCAGGTCGCGCCAGCGGGCGTCCGGTACCAGCCGCACCGCCGACACCCGCAGCTGCTCCCGCAGGGTGCGCCCCATGCACTGTTCGAGCTCGGCCAGGTCGCCGCACTCGAACAGGCGCGGATAGAGATCCAGGTACACCCGGAAGATGCGCTCGTTCTCCCCGGCCACCGTCATCAGCTGGGTGATCTCCTCCTCCAGGGCGTGGATGCGCTGGCGCTGGCGCTCCAGCTTGGCCTCCACCAGGGAGACGCTGCCGCGTTGCTCGTGGGGCAGGCGCAACTGCTCCAGCAGGCCCCGCTGGCGCAGAAAGAAATCCGGCCGGGCGGCCAGGTAATCGGCGATACGGCTTTCATCCAGGTTGGCCTCGGCCAGTCGGGTTCTGTCGGTCATAGGTTGATCTGTCCGTCGAAGACGTGTTCCGCCGGGCCCGTCATGTACACCGGCTTGCCCGGTCCCTTCCAGGCGATGGTGAGGCTGCCGCCGGGCAGGTGCACCTGCACCCGCTCCGCCAGTTTGCCCCAGCTCATGCCGGTCACCGCCGCCGCGCAGGCGCCGGTGCCGCAGGCCAGGGTCTCGCCGGCGCCGCGCTCGTACACCCGCAGGTTGATCTCCCGGGCGTTGAGCACCTGCATAAAGCCGACGTTGACCCGGGCCGGGAAGCGCTCATGGCTTTCCAGCTCGGGGCCCAGGCTGGCCACCAGCTCGGTGCCGATGTCGTCCACTTCCAGCACGCAGTGGGGGTTGCCCATGGACACGGTGCCGCACAGCACCGTCTGGTCCTGGGTGCGGATCAAGTAGGTCTTCTCCGCCTTCTGGGCCTTGAACGGAATATTGGCCGGCTCGAAGTCGGGCACCCCCATGTTGACGGTGACCTGGTTGTCCTTCTCCAGCTGCAGCACTATGTTGCCCTTCTGGGTGCTGACGTTGATCCTGTCCTTGTTGGTCAGCCCCTTGAGCCGCACGAAACGGGCGAAGCAGCGGGCGCCGTTGCCGCACTGCTCCACCTCGGAGCCGTCGGCATTGAAGATGCGGTAGTGGAAATCGAGCTCGGGATCATAGGGTGGCTCCACCAGCAGCAGCTGGTCGAAGCCGATGCCGAAATGGCGATCGGCGAGCTGGCGGATCACCTCGGGATTGAAGAACACCTTCTGGGTGACGCCATCGACCACCATAAAGTCGTTGCCGAGCCCCTGCATTTTGGAAAAGTGGATCACGCTTACCTCTTATGCGCCGGGCAGCAGGCTCTCGCCCCGCCACAGCTCGGTCAGTTGTTCCCGCTCGCGCACCACATAGGCCTGGTCCCCGTCCACCATCACCTCGGCGGCCCGGGGCCGGCTGTTGTAGTTGGAGGCCATCACAAAACCATAGGCGCCGGCGGAACGCACCGCCAGCAGGTCGCCCTCGGTGATGGCCAGGGTACGGTCCTTGCCGATAAAGTCGCCGGTTTCGCACACCGGGCCCACCACGTCGTAGACCGCCGGCTCCCGCTGCAGGGTGGAATCCACAGGTATGATGGCCTGCCAGGCGCTGTACAGGGCCGGGCGGATCAGGTCGTTCATGGCGGCGTCGACGATGGCGAAATTCTTGGCCTCGCCCGGCTTGAGGTGCTCCACCCGGGTCAGCAGCACGCCAGCGTTGGCGGCGATGGCGCGGCCCGGCTCGAATACCAGGGTCAGGTTGCGGTCCTGCAGGCGGGCCTTGAGCTGCTCGGCGTAGCGGCTGGGCTCGGGCGGCGCTTCCTGGTCGTAGCGCACGCCCAGGCCGCCACCCACGTCCAGGTGATGGATGTGGATGCCGTCCTCGGCCAGGCCGTCGATCAGCACCAGCAGCTTGTCCACCGCCTCGAGGAAGGGCGCCAGCTCGGTCAGCTGGGAGCCGATATGGCAGTCCACGCCGTTGACCGCGAGGTGGGGCAGGGCCGCCGCCTGGCGGTAGATGTCCCTGGCCTGCTCGATGGGAATGCCGAACTTGTTCTCTTTCAGGCCGGTGGAGATATAGGGATGGGTGCCGGCGTCGATGTCCGGGTTGACCCGGATGGACACCGGTGCCTTGACGCCCATCTCGCCCGCCACGCTGTTGATGCGCTCCAGTTCGGCCACCGATTCCACGTTGAAGCAGAAGATCTGCTGCTCCAGGGCGAAGCGGATTTCGTCGACCCGCTTGCCCACGCCGGAAAACACCACCTTGCGCGGATCGCCGCCGGCGGCGATCACCCGGCACAGTTCACCCTTGGAGACGATATCGAAGCCCGAACCCAGCCGCGCCAGCACGTTCAGCACCGCCAGGTTGGAATTGGCCTTGACCGCGTAGCAGATCAGGTGGTCCACCTCGCCGGCGGCCTGGTCGAAGGCCTTCCAGTGGCGCTCCAGGGTGGCGCGGGAATAGACGTAGAGGGGGGTGCCGTGCTGTTCGGCCAGGCGGGTGAGATCGCAGGCCTCGCCGTAGAGGCGGCCATCGTCCTGATAATTAAAGTAATCCAAGGTAGTTTCCTTTACGACTGCTCAACCTGAGTGGGTTCCTGGCCGGCCTCGGGCAGGGTCAGCGGGCCCTTGAGGCCACAACCCGCCAGGCTCAGGGCCAGGGCGACCAGCGCGGTCAGCTTGAATTTGTTCATCGTATGACTGTGAATATGGTTTAGGGCTCTTATAATCGCATTCAGATTCTCAAAAGCAATAGGAAGCGGGCAATGAACGACAGTGAATTCCACGCCTTGGCGGACGCCATTTACCAGCATATCGAGGAGTGCATCGACCAGAGTGGCGAGGACATCGAATGCGAGACCGTGGGCGGGGTCATGACCCTCACCTTCGAAAACGGGATCAAGTTCGTGATCAACCGCCAGGAGCCGCTGCACCAGATCTGGCTGGCCACCCGGGAAAACGGCCATCATTTCGCCTACCGGGACGGCCAGTGGATCGACAACCGCCAGGGCCACGAGCTGCTGGCCTGGGTCAGCCTGCAGGCCAAACGCCAGGGCGGCGCCGAACTCGTGCTTTAACCCAAACAGGCCCGGGGATCGTCCTTGACGGTGCGATAGGGCAGTACCCGGGGCTGGCCGTCGGCGGCCACGATTTCATAGTACTGGGGCAGGTTGAAGTTGGCGAAATGGCTCTGCCCCACCCCGTGCTCGTGATGGGAGGTGTAGAAGCGGTTGATGCTCTGCACCAGTTCGTCCTTGCTGCCCGACACCTGGCGATACACCTCGACCCGGTTGGCCTCGTCCAGGATGTAGAGGTTGTAGCCGTCGCCGGCGTCCTCGAAAAAGAACTGCATCAGGCCTTCGCTGGCGTAGGCATCCACTATGTCCGGCACCGCCTTGTCGTCCTGCTGATCCAGGCGCAGGGCGTGGCGGGACTGCTTCTGGCTGGACAGCTGGCGGTAGAAGTCCACCGCGTTTTCCATCTTCTGCACGCTGACCCCGCGCCGTTCGAAAAAGATGCCGTACTTGTCGCCGCCCAGCACCAGGGTCTTGATGGTGCTGCCCTGGGCGCGCGCCAGGCGCAGGCCGATGCATTCCTTCACCAGTTGCTCGAAACGGGTGCGGATCAGGCTGCGGAAGTTCAGGCTGTAGCAGTGCACGTCCAGGCTCTCGGGCGCGTTGGCGTCCTGATGCATCTTGCCGAGGATGGTGGTCAGCGCCTCCACCACGGCGGTGGGCCCGCTGAAGTGCAGGGTGCGGATCTCGTCCCAGGAGTTGCGGTAGATCAGATCCACCGAGCCCACCAGGTTCTCCAGCTGATGGCCGAAACTGAAGGGATCGCTGGTCTTGGCGCTGAACTCGATGGCCCTGTTGCGCCAGCGGGCGGTGGGGTCGGTTTCAAGGTTGAGGAAGATGCCCAGGTTGCGCACCTCGCAGGGCCGGCTCAGGGCCAGGTTGGTCGGCGCCGGGGTCCGCACCGGGAAGATGCGCGCCAGATCGCCGCAGAATTCCTGCAGATGACGCCGGGTCAGATCGGTGTTCTGGTTGAACAGGTGCAGCCGGGTGCTGGGCACCAGCAGGCCGTTGAAATGGGCCCAGGCCACCAGCTTGCCGACATAGCCGCTGTACTCGAGCGGGCTGCGGCCGATGATGTCCCCCGGGGCCAGGCCGCACTTGTACAGGTACCAGCCGGCGGGGTTGACCCGGCCTTCCGGCACCTGCACCAGGCTGATGTCCGGCTCGCTCAGATCCGGGGCAATCTTGAGGTTGATCAGCTGCACCTTGCCCGGCAGGTTCTCGAAGGCGGCGTAGAGCTTGCGCGACAGTATGCCAATGTCTTCCGGGTTGATGCACTCGCTGATGTTGTTGCGCCGGGCGAACTGGATCAGGTTGCGGTAGCTCTGCATCAGGGCTTCGAGCAGCTCGCCGTAGGCGGCCTTGACCTCTTCCACCTTCCAGTGGGCCCGGTCATCGAGCCGGGCCAGCTTGTCCGCCGGCCAGCCCCAGGCCGCCACCAGCCGGTTGATCAACTTCCGCCGCCAGGCGTACTGGGCATCGTTGCCGTGGGTGCGGTGCAGCCCTTCCGACACCTTGAGGTAGAAACAGCGCCGCACCAGATCGAGCCGCTTCTCATCGCCGATGGACTTGAGATAGCCGGTCACCTTTTCCAGCATCAGCATGTAGTGATCCTGGTACTCGTCCAGCACCTCTGATGACTGGAAGTGTCCCTTGAGGTGGCGGCACAGCAGCTGGGTATCCGGGTACTCGTGGGAATAGGCTTCCATCAGTACCGTTTTGAGCACCGCCTTGTAGGGCGAGTCGATGCCCTTGTACAGCTGCCACAGGGCCGAGCCGAAGTACTCTTCCGCCGGTATGCGGGCGAAACCGCCCAGATCCAGCCATTCGTCGGTGTTGAGGGTGCCGTTGGCAAACTGCTCGGCCACGAACTGATCGTACTTGGGTCCCAGCTTGCCGGGGGCGAACATCCACACCAGCCGTTTGCCGGCGATGCGCAGGTTGCTGCGATAGAACTCGTCCAGCAGCAGCAGGTGCTGGGCGCTGCCGCAACTCTCGCCCTGCACCCACTGCTGGTTGTCGGTACGGAACTTGTTGTCGGGGATCAGGAACAGGTTAAGCTCCACCTGGCGCTGCTCCGCCCATTTGGAGATCAGCAGGCACTTCTGCTGCAGCAGCTCGACCCGCTCCGGGGCCATCTGGTGGGAGTAGCAGACCCAGACGTCCAGGTCGGAATGGCGGCACTGGCCGATGGACGAGGTGCTGCCCATGGAATAGAGGCCGAAGATCTCGTTCTTGCCGTGCTGCAGCCCCTGGTGACCGTTGGCCGCCTGGCACAATTCGTCGATGAACTCCTGCTGGCGTTCGTTGGGGCGGAAGTGGCAGACACCCGCGGGCACGTCCCCGGGCAGGTAACCCGGCAACAGGGGGTGATGGTAGTGCAACAGCACCGGCAGCAACTGGAATACCTGCTGGCCGTAACGACTCATCACCGCCAGGGCGCGAGCCTGCTTCTGCTGGTTAAACTGGTCACATCGCTCGACGAGCCGGTGAAAATTCGCGTGCAAGGTACAGGCCTTCGTTGGACCGACACAGACCCGGGACAGGTCAAAAGTGTGATCATGGTAACAATTAGCCAGTAAATGAACAATATCTGCCATGACACATTTTCGCAACATCCTGACTACGCAGCTTTCTTCCCTGAAATACGCCGGCAGGAATGATAGTATCGACCCATTGATGGACAAAGGAAGAGATTCAAATGGCAAACCGCATCATCCGCATCGCCACCCGCAAGAGCCTGCTGGCCCTGTGGCAGGCCAATCACGTCAAGGACCGGCTGGAGCAGTTGCACCCCGATGTCACTGTCGAGCTGGTGCCCATGACCACCCAGGGTGATGTGCTGCTCGATACTCCCCTGTCCAAGATCGGCGGCAAGGGCCTGTTCATCAAGGAACTGGAGCAGGCCATGCTGGACGGCCGGGCCGACATCGCCGTGCACTCGATGAAGGATGTGCCGGTGGAATTTCCCGAGGGCCTGGGCCTGACCGTGATCTGCGAGCGGGAAGATCCGCGCGACGCCTTTGTTTCCAACCAGTACCAGAGCCTGGACCAGCTGCCCGCCGGCGCCGTGGTCGGCACCGCCAGCCTGCGCCGCGAGTGCCAGATCCGCGCCCGTCGCCCGGACCTGGTGGTCAAGACCCTGCGCGGCAACGTGCAGACCCGGCTGCGCAAGCTGGATGAGGGCGAATACGACGCCATCATCCTCGCCGCCGCCGGCCTCAAGCGGCTGGAGCTGGAAGCGCGCATCGCCTGCCTGCTGAGCCCGGACGAGAGCCTGCCCGCCAACGGCCAGGGTGCCGTGGGCATCGAGTGCCGGCTGGACGACCCCGAACTGCTCGCCCTGCTGGCGCCACTCGACCATGCCCCCACCCGGCTGCGGGTGGTCGCGGAGCGAGCCATGAACCAGGGCCTGCAGGGCGGCTGCCAGGTGCCTATCGGGTCCTACGCCGAGCTGGAAGGAGACAAGCTCTGGCTGCGCGGCCTGGTCGGCCGCCCCGACGGCAGCCAGATCATCTTCGACGAGATCACCGGCCTGGCCAGCCAGGGTGAAGCCCTGGGCGCCGAGCTGGCCAAGCGGCTGCTGGCCCGCGGCGCCGACAAGATACTGGACGAGGTGTACCACTCATGACGCCGCTGGTGGTGCGCCCCGAGCCCCAGAACCAGGCCCTGTGCCAGGCCCTGGCCGAGGCAGGCCACCGGCCCCTGGCCTGCCCGCTGCTGAGCTTCGACGAAGGGGCCGAGCTGGCTCTGCTCCCGGAGCAACTCGCCACCCTCGGCCAAGGGGATTATGTGATAGCGGTCAGCGTACCGGCGGTGACTTTCGCCGATAATGCGCTGAAACGGCTGGGTCTGGCCTGGCCGGCCTGCGGCTACGTGGCCGTGGGCGAAGCCACCGGCCGGGCCCTGGCTGCCGTGGGCGTGGCGCACGCCGCCGTGCCCGAGGATCCCCGCTCCGAAGGCATCATCTCCCTGCCCGGGCTGCAACGGCTCGAGGGGCACCGGGTGCTGATCCTGCGCGGCGACGGCGGCCGCCACCTGATTGCCCCCACCCTGGCCGGGCGCGGTGCCCGGGTGGACTACTGCGAGGTCTACCGCCGCCACTATCGCCCCGACCCGGGCGGCAGCCTGGTTAAAAACTGGCAGAGCGCGGGGGTCGACAGTATTATCGTCACCAGCGGTGGCTTGCTCAGGCATGTTTTCCAGCTGGCGAGCCCCCATGCAAAGGACTGGCTGCTAAGCCGTTTATTGATTGTGCCCAGTATCCGGGTGGCGGACAGCGCCAGGGAGCTGGGGTTCACTCGGGTCATTAATGCAGAAGCTGCATCCAGCCAGGCGCTGATCGCCGCCCTGGATGAGAGGAAACGGAATGACAGACAATAAAGACAACCAAGAAAACACCCTGACCGGCACCACGGCGGCCGACCCCGTCCAGGCCGACACCACAGCGGCGGCGGGATCCGCCAAGGCAGACGCAGCAGCCACCCAGCCACCCGCCAAGGCAAACACCTCCTCCGCCAAGGGCCTGGCCATCGCCGCCATCGTCCTGGCCCTGGGACTCACCGCCGGCCTGTACTGGCACGGCCATAACCAGGCGGTGGCCCAGGCCGAGCAGCTGAACCGGCTGCAGGCGGAACTGGCCCAGCAGCAAGGCGCCCTGCAGGCCGCCCGGACCGAGCAGGAGGCCAGGCTCAAAGATCTCCTCAACAGCCAGAACACCACCGCCGAGCAGCTCGACGGCCTGTCGCGCAAGGTGCTGGATCTGGACAGCAAGCGGCCCAACGACTGGATGCTGGCGGAAGCCGAATACCTGGTGCGCATGGCCGGCCGCAAGATGTGGCTGGAGCAGGACGTGGTGGCCGCG
The DNA here is from genome assembly GCF_002407485.1 of Zobellella denitrificans. Taxonomy (NCBI): domain Bacteria; kingdom Pseudomonadati; phylum Pseudomonadota; class Gammaproteobacteria; order Aeromonadales; family Aeromonadaceae; genus Zobellella; species Zobellella denitrificans. The sequence continues at coordinate 4,044,215 of NZ_CP012621.1, forward strand.
GCCATGATGCTGGCCAATGCCGACGAGCGTCTGGCAGCCCTCAACGATCCCTCCCTGATCCCCATCCGCCAGGCCCTGGCGGAAGACATCGCCGGCATCAAGTCGGTGCAGAAGGTCGACCGGGAAGGCCTGGTGATCAAACTCAACAACATCAACGAGCAGGTCGACCGGCTCCAGCTCGCCGGGGTGATCATGGCCCGGGCCGAGGAGCCGGACTTCACCCTGTCCGGCGATATCGGTGACTGGCAGGAAAACCTGAAGAAGAGCTGGGCCAGCTTCAGCGACAACTTCGTGACGGTGCGCCGCCGTGACGGCAACGTCGAAGCCCTGCTGTCGCCCCAGCAGCACTGGTACCTGAGCGAAAACCTCAAGGGCAAGCTGCTGCAGGCCCAGCTGGCGGTCTATCGCGAGCAGCAGGAAGTGTACGACAGCGCCCTGGCCCAGTCCCGCCAGTGGCTGCAGGACTATTTCGCCGACGACAGCGTGCGCCAGTTCATGCTGGAGCAGATAGAGCAACTCAGCGGCCAGCAGATCGATGTGGATTATCCCGAGCAGTTCACCGCCCAGGATCGCCTGCAGCAGTTGCTGGACGACCGGCTGCAACGCCTGCTGACCGGCCTGTAAGGGGGTGACCATGATACGTCTTGCCATTATCGTCGCCATGCTGGTGGCCGGCCTGGTGATAGGGCCGGATCTCACCGGCCGCCAGGGCTATGTGCTGGTGGCCGCCGGCAATTACACCATCGAAACCACGGTCACCGTCTTCCTGGTGGCGGCGGTGCTGTTCTACCTGCTGCTGCTGTTCCTCGAATGGCTGCTGGGCCGCGTCTTCGGCCTGAGCCACCGCACCCGCGGCTGGTTTATGGGCCGTCGCCGGCGCAAGGCGCTGAGCTACACCCAGAGCGGCATGCAGGCGCTGGTGGCGGAGGACTACGCCACCGCCGAGAAGATGCTGGTCAAGGGCACCAAGGGCAACGATCTGGCGCTGCTCAACTACCTGAACGCCGCCACCGCCGCCCAGGCCCAGGGCCTTGAAGCAAAGCGCGACGACTACCTGCGGCAGGCCCAGGAGCAGAGCCCCGGCGCCGGCCTGGCGGTGGGCATCACCCAGGCCCGGCTGCAGTACCAGCAGGGCCAGTACGAGCAGGCCCTGGCCGGCGTCCAGCAACTGGAGAAGGAGTACGGTGCCCAGCCGGCCATCCTCAAGCTGCAGAAGGACGTCTACCAGGTCACCGGCGAATGGCAACGGCTGCTGGCCACCCTGGATGCGCTGTCCGGCAAGGGCCTGCTCGACGCCGACGACAAACAGGCGCTGCAGCAGCAGGCCTACGCCGGCTGGTTCGACAGCACCGCCAAACGCGACGGCAGCGAGGGATTGATCGCCCTGTGGCAGGAACTGCCGCGCAAGGACAAGTACCGCGCCGACCTGCTGGCCCCCCTGTGCGACCGGCTGATCGGGCTCAAGGCCCACAAGGAAGCCCAGCAGCTGCTGCTGGAGGGGCTCGACAAGCAGACGGATCCCCAGTTGCTGGCCTGCCTGACCCGGCTGCAGCTGGGCGACTACCATCCGCTGCTCAGCACCCTGGAGAAAAAGGCGAAGAAGGAAAGCCTGCCCGAGCTGCACTCCGCCCTGGGCCAGCTGTACCTGAAGGACAACAAGCCCAAGGAGGCCGAAGAGCACCTGCAACAGGCGGTGGCGCTCAAGCCCAGCGCCCGCGACTACGTGCTGCTGGCCGGCTTGGCGGAAAAGCGCAAGGACCTGGCCAAGGCCAACGACTACTACCGCCACAGCCTGGCGCTGTGAACCGGCCGCCGGCCTGAACCAGAAAGGGAGCCATCGCGGCTCCCTTTTTAATTACGGCTTGTACAGCCGGATCAGGGTGGCGGGATCCCGCTCCAGGTAGCCCTGGCCGCCGTGCTGGCGCATCAGCTGGGCGGCCAGCCCGGACATGGGGGTGGCGCTGCCGGCGCGCTGGCTCTGGGCCACCGCCATGTCCAGATCCTTGAGCAGGGTGCGCACATGCCACTTGGGATCCGGATCCGACTCCGCCGCCATCAGCGGGCCGGTGAGCTGCATGGGTTTGGAGTCGGCGAAGCCGCCGGCCAGGGCCTCGGGGATCCTGTCCGCCGCCACGCCGCAGGCCTTGGCCAGCGCCATCATCTCCGCCAGCACCATCAGGTTGCAGCCCACTATCATCTGGTTGCATACCTTGGTGACCTGCCCGGCGCCGACCGGTCCCATGTGGGTGACCCGCAGGGACAGAGGCGCGAGCACCGGGCGAATGCGCTCTATGTCCACCGCCTCACCGCCGCACATGATGGCCAGGGTGCCGGCCTCGGCCCCGGCCACACCACCGGATACCGGCGAATCCACCCAACCCATGCCACAGGCGGCCTGCAGCCGGGCGGCATAGGCCCGGGTCGCTTCCGGATCCGAACTGGAAAAGTCCACCAGCAGCTGGCCGGCCCGGCCGTGGCCGGCCACGCCGCCGGCGCCGAACACCACCTCTTCCACCACCGCGGTGTTGGCCAGGCACAGCAGCACCAGATCCACCTGCTCCACCAGTTCGGCGATGCTGGCCGCCTCGATGGCGCCGGCCGCCTTCACCGCCGCCAGCTTGTCCGGGCTGCGGTTCCACACCCGCACCTCGAACCCCGCCTGCAACAGCCGTTGCGTCATGGGCTGGCCCATCAGACCGATGCCGATAAATCCCAGTTTCATGTTTTCTCCCTGTCTTGAATGCGTTTATTACCCTGATAACAGATACCGCGGCGCAGCGCCAGGCACAGCCAGCAACTGAGCACGAAGGGCAGGGTCAGCATGGGCAGCCCCAGCCGCAGCATCAGGCCGCTCATCAGCCCGGCGGCCGTGACGCCCGCCAGTATCCAGGCCACCGGCAGCCGGTGCCAGTACAGGCCGATGGCAGCCAGCACCCCGTTGTAGCCGGCCAGGCCGAAGGTAATGACATCGGTACCGACGCCCAGGCCCCAGGCGACCAGGCTGGCCAGTACGCCGCCGATCACCGCCCAGGCCAGCAGGCCGGCCCCCGCCAGCAAGAGGGCGGCGCAGATCAGCAGGGCAGAGAAGCTGTCGGGCAGAAACACCACCTGGCCCACCGCCGACAACGCGAACTGGTGCCCCTCTGGCACCTCGATCAGCCGGCTGCCGTACAGATAGAGGGCCGGCAGCACCAGCAGGTTGAAGGGCAGCGTATACCAGGGAATGCCGGCCAGCCGGCGCAGTCCGGCGTAAATGGCGGCGCTCAGGGCACCACCCAGGATCGCCAGCGCCAGCCAGGCCGGGCCGGGTGGCGCGAACAGGCCGATGGCCAGCCCCACCAGGGCGGCGTTGAAACCGAACAGGCCGTCCCGCCAGGCCGCCGGCTCCCAGCGCCGCCAGCAGGCCAGCAGGGTGGCCGCCGCCACCGCCAGCACCATCAGCAGCGCCATCCAGGGCGAGACCCAGGCCACCGCCAGCAGCATCAGCAGCCCGGCCAGGAGGTGATTCACAAAATAGATCTGGCTGATACCGGCCAGCATCGCGGACAACAGCGCCATCGAGGACACTCCTGCACAGGAAAAGGGAACGGCGAGAATTAGAGCAGGAGGACCGACATTGATCAATACATTATTGTGAACAATGTTGCGGGTGGGTTAAGCCGCCTTTCATAAGAAGACCATAGATGGAAGCGAAAGCTTTAGGTTGTCTCAAGCAGACAGCACTGATGTCAGAGCAGGCGGACAAAGGGAACGGCTCCGCCGACCGTCACATGCCATGGACGGCATGTGCCGAGCGATACAGGGATGTACTTGAAGCGTGTCGGCGGAGCTGGCCCTTTGGCCGACTCATACCCGTGAAACAGGCGCCTTTAATCATCAAGCAGAGGGCCCCCATCGGGAGCCCTCGGTTTAATGCGCCAGGAAAAACCGGTAGGCGGGATCCTGGGTGACGTCGTACCAGGTGTAGCCCAGCTCCGCCAGGTGGCTTTCGAAGGAAGCCAGATCCGCGTCGGGCAGTTCGAAGGCGCACAACACCCGGCCGTATTCGGCGCCGTGGTTGCGGTAGTGGAACAGGCTGATGTTCCAGCGGGTGCCCAGGGTGCGCAAAAAGCGCATCAGCGCGCCCGGCTGCTCCGGGAACTTGAAGCTGTACAACCGCTCCTGCAACGGCTTGGGCGGGCGGCCGCCGACCATGTAGCGCACATGGGACTTGGCCAGATCGTTGTCGGTCATGTTGGCCACCGGGTACCCGGCCTGCTCCAGCTCCGCCATGATCTGCGCCAGCTCCCGATCGCCGTCGGACAGGCGCACCGACACCAGCAGCGCCGCCTTGTCTTCCGAAGAGTAGCGATAGTTGAACTCGGTCACCATGCGGTTGCCCAGCACCTCGCAGAACTCCAGGAAGGCGCCCTTGCGCTCCGGAATGGTCACCGCCAGCACCCCTTCCCGCTTCTCGCCCAGCTCGCAACGCTCGGAGACGTAGCGCAGGGAGTGGAAGTTGACGTTGGCCCCGCTGAGGATGGCCGCCATGCGCGCGTGGGCATAGTCCCCGGCCTGGCTGTACTTCTTCAACCCGGCCAGCGACAGCGCCCCCGACGGCTCGGCGATGGCGCGGGTGTCCTCGAAAATGTCCTTGAGGGCGGCGCAGATCTCGTCGGAGGTCACGGTCACCACCCCGTCCAGGTATTCCTGGCACAGGCGGAAGGTCTCGGTGCCCATGCGCTTCACCGCCACCCCGTCGGCGAACATGCTGACCCTGTCCAGGGTGACGATTTCACCGGCCTTGAGCGCCGCCTTGAGGCAGGCGGAGCCCTCGGCCTCGACCCCGATCACCTTGACCTGGGGCAGCAGTTGCTTGATGTACACCGCCACCCCGGCGGCCAGGCCACCTCCGCCCACCGGCACGAACACATGGGTCAGGCGGGTGTCCTGCTCCAGCAGCTCGCGACCTATGGTGCCCTGACCGGCGATCACGTCCTCGTCATCGAAGGGCGGGATCAGGGTCAGGCCCCGGGCCTGGGCCAGCTCCAGGCAATGGGCATAGGCTTCGTCGAAGTTGTTGCCGTGCAGCACCACCTGGCCGCCGAGCCGGCGCACCGACTCCACCTTGATGTCGGGGGTGACCACCGGCATCACTATGGTGGCGTCGATGCCCAGCTTGGCGGCGGACAGGGCCACGCCCTGGGCATGGTTGCCGGCGGAGGCGGCGATCACCCCCTTCTGCTGCTGCTCGGTGCTGAGCTGGGCAATCTTGTTGTAGGCACCCCGCAGCTTGAAAGAATGCACCGGCTGCATGTCTTCCCGCTTGAGCGAGACAGGATGGCCCAGCCGCTCGGAAATCTTCTTGAGCGGCGACAGCGGCGTCACCCGCGCCGCCTCGTACACCGGCGACAGCAATATCCTGCGCAGGTATTCGGTGGCCGTGCGGGGTGCGGCAGCCTCTTTCAATGCCGGCTGTGCCATGCGCTAACCTCCCAGCTTGCTGCGATCGCGCACCGCGCCCTTGTCGGCACTGGTGGCCAGGGAGGCGTAGGCGCGCAGGGCGAAGGACACTTCCCGCTCGCGGTTTTCAGGGCGCCAGGCCTGGTCGCCCCTGGCCTCCATGGCGGTGCGGCGGGCGGCCAGCTCGGCCTCGGGCACATCCAGCACTATGCTGCGACCCGGGATGTCGATGTCGATGATGTCACCGTCCTGCACCAGGGCAATGGTGCCGCCGTTGGCCGCCTCGGGCGACACGTGGCCGATGGACAGGCCGGAGGTGCCGCCGGAGAAGCGGCCGTCGGTGATCAGGGCGCACTTGGTGCCCAGGCCCATCGACTTGAGGTAGGTGGTGGGGTAGAGCATTTCCTGCATGCCGGGGCCGCCCTTGGGACCTTCGTAGCGGATCACCACCACCTCGCCGGCCTTGACCTCGCCGCCGAGGATGCCGGCCACGGCGGTGTCCTGGCTCTCGTAGACCCGGGCCGGGCCGCGGAAGGTCAGGTTGTCGTCGGCCACGCCGGCGGTCTTGACGATGCAACCGTCCAGGGCCAGGTTGCCGGCCAGCACCGCCAGGCCGCCTTCCTGACTGTAGGCGTGATCGATGCTGCGGATGCAGCCCTCGGCGCGGTCATCATCCAGCTCGGGCCAGCGGCAGTCCTGGCTGAATGCCCGGGTGGTGCGGATACCGGCCGGGCCGGCGCGGTACATGGTTTTCACCGCCTCGTCGGGAGTTACCATGATGTCGTAGCGGGCCAGCTGATCGGCCAGGGTCATGCCCAGCACGGTCGGTACTTCGGTCTTGAGCAGGCCGGCCCGGGCCAGTTCGGCCAGTATGCCCATGACGCCACCGGCCCGGTGCACGTCTTCCATATGGTATTTCTGGGTGGAGGGGGCCACCTTGCACAGCTGGGGCACCTGACGCGACAACCGGTCGATATCGTCCATGGTGAAGTCCACGTCCGCCTCCTGGGCCGCGGCCAGCAGGTGCAGTACCGTGTTGGTGGAGCCGCCCATGGCGATGTCCAGCACCATGGCGTTCTCGAACGCCGCCTTGGTGGCGATGGTGCGCGGCAGGGCGGTGGCGTCTTCCTGCTCGTAGTAGCGCTTGGTCAGCTCGACGATGCGGTGACCAGCGGTCTTGAACAGCTGCTCCCGATCGGCGTGGGTCGCCAGCAGGGAGCCGTTGCCGGGCTGGGACAGCCCCAGGGCCTCGGTCAGGCAGTTCATGGAGTTGGCGGTGAACATGCCGGAGCAGGAGCCGCAGGTAGGGCAGGCGCTGCGTTCGATCTGCTCGCTTTGTTCATCGGACACCGTGGGATCGGCGCCCTGGATCATGGCGTCCACCAGATCCAGCTTGATGATCTGATCGGACAACTTGGTCTTGCCCGCTTCCATGGGGCCGCCGGACACGAAGATCACCGGGATGTTGAGGCGCAGGGCGGCCATCAGCATGCCGGGGGTGATCTTGTCGCAGTTGGAGATGCACACCATGGCGTCGGCGCAGTGGGCGTTGACCATGTACTCCACCGAATCGGCGATCAGCTCCCGGCTGGGCAGGCTGTAGAGCATGCCGCCATGGCCCATGGCGATGCCATCGTCCACCGCTATGGTGTTGAATTCCTTGGCCACCCCGCCGGCGGCCTCGATTTCCCGGGCGACCAGTTGCCCGAGATCCTTGAGGTGCACGTGGCCGGGCACGAACTGGGTGAAGGAGTTGACCACGGCGATGATCGGCTTGCCGAAATCTTCTTCGGTCATGCCGGTGGCGCGCCACAGGGCGCGGGCGCCGGCCATATTGCGGCCGTGGGTGGTGGTGGCGGAACGATACCTTGGCATTGCTTCATTACTCCTGAGTCGGGAACATCAGGGGCGCCCTGGGCGCCCCTTCTCGTGATGGTGGTTAGTTGACCGGGGTGAGCCAGCCCCATTTGTCCTGGGTGGTGCCGTCGAACAGGCCGAAGAAGGCTTGCTGCAGCTCGGCGGTCACGGGACCGCGCTTGCCCTCGCCCAGGCTGATGCCGTCCACGCTGCGCACCGGGGTCACCTCGGCGGCGGTGCCGGTCATGAACATCTCGTCGGCCAGGTACAGGGCCTCGCGGGCGATGGCTTCTTCCCGCACCTGATAGCCGGCCTCGCGGGCCAGGGTCATCAGGGTATCCCGGGTGATACCGGGCAGGATACAGGCGGTAACCGGCGGGGTATAGAGTACCTTGTTCTTGATCAGGAACAGGTTCTCGCCCGCGCCTTCGCTCAGGTGGCCGTGCACGTCCAGGGAGATGCCCTCGGTATAGCCGTGGCGCTTGGCCTCACCGGAGATCAGCTGGGAAGACAGATAGTTGCCGCCCGCCTTGGCGCCGGTGGGCATGGTGTTGGGCGCCAGCCGGTTCCAGGAGGTCACGCACACGTCCACCCCGTTCGCCAGTCCTTCCTCGCCCAGGTAGGCGCCCCAGGGAATGGCGGCGATGATCACTTCGCAGGGCACGTCCCTGGGCGCGTTCAGGCCCATGCCGACGTTGCCGATAAACACCAGCGGCCGCAGGTAGGCGCTGTCCAGTTCGTTCTTGGCTACCGCTTCCCGGCAGGCGTCCATCAGCTCGGCCTTGGTGTAGGGAATGTTCATCCGGTAGATCTTGGCGGAATCGAACAGCCGCTGCACGTGCTCTTCCAGGCGGAAGATAGCCGGCCCCTTGGGGGTGTTGTAGGCCCGGATGCCTTCGAATACCGAAGAGCCGTAGTGCAGGGCGTGGCTCATCACATGCACCTGGGCCTTGTCCCAGGGCACCATATCTCCATTGAACCAGATGTAGTTGGCGGTAGACATTATTGTTTTCCTCAAGCCGTTTTTCTGAGTCGTTGTTCCATGAGCCGGGCTTCGACGCGGGTGACATCCATCAGTTTTTCAAGCTGGCGGCTTAACAACTGGATAGGTCTTTCGCTACTGACAGTAACCCTAATGTTGACGTTTTGACAATCGGCCGAGGTGGACATTTCCATGTCGTCGACCCGAAAACCCCGGTGGCGGGTCATGCGCAGTACCCGTTCAAGCACTTCCGGGCGGAACTGGGCTTCAATATGCAAATTGTGCTGGTTCATGCTTGTTTCTCCATCATCTGGTCGTTGGCGACGCCCGGCGGCACCAGGGGCCAGACGTTTTCTTCCTCTGAAATACGGACATGCAGCAAGTAGGCGGACTCGGCGGCCAGCATGCGCTGGATGGCCGGCTCGACCTCTTCCTTGCGGGTAATGGTTTCACCGGGAATGTTGAAGGCGGCGGCCATGGCCACGAAATCCGGGTTGTCGGTAAGGATGGTTTCGCTGTAGCGGCCGTCGAAGAACAGCTCCTGCCACTGGCGCACCATGCCGAGGCGCTGGTTGTCGAGCAGTACCATCTTCACCGGCAACTGGGCCCGCTTGAGGGTGCCCAGCTCCTGCACGTTCATCATGAAGGAGCCGTCGCCCGACACCAGCACCGAGGTATGCTCCGGACGGGCCAGTTTGGCGCCGATGGCGGCGGGCAGGCCGAAGCCCATGGTGCCCAGGCCGGCGCTGCTCAGGTGGTTGCGCGGGCTGGTAAAGCGCATGTGCTGGGCCACCCACATCTGGTGCTGGCCCACGTCGCAGCTGACCATGGCATTGTCGTCCAGCGCCTCGCTCAGTTGCTTGAGCATCAGCGGGGCATAGATGGCCTCGCCCGGGTGATCGTAGCGCCAGCCGTGGGCGGCCTTGAGCCGCCGGCACTGGTCACGCCAGTCGTCGATGTCCAGCTCGTCCCGGCCCAGCAGGGGCAATACCTCCTTCAATTCGGCATCCATGCCCACATGGGCGTGGCGCACCTTGCCGAATTCGGCGGCGTCCTTGTCCAGGTGGATCACCTTGGCGTGGACCGCGAAGGCATCCAGCTTGCCGGTGACCCTGTCGTCGAAACGGGCACCGACCACGATCAGCAGATCGCTCTGCTGAACCGCCAGGTTGGCGGCTTTTGTGCCGTGCATCCCCAGCATGCCCAAAAACAGCTCATCGTCCGGATCCAGGGTGCCGATGCCCTTCAGCGTGGTCACCGTCGGCAGGCGGCAAGCGCGGGCAAAAGCGCGCAATTCCGCCTCGGCGCCGGCCATGCCGACCCCGCCGCCCACGTAGAGTACCGGTTTCTCGGCTGCCGCCAGCAGGGCCCTGGCCTGGGCCAGCGCCTCCTGATCCAGGGGGTTGGGCTCGGCCACGAAGGGAGATGACGGCTTGGGCTCCACCAGGGAAACCTGGATATTCTTGGGCACGTCGATCAGCACGGGCCCGGGGCGGCCGGAGCGGGCAACCTCGAAGGCTTCGGCGATGATATCGCCAAGATCCTCGACGTTCTCCACCAGATAGGAATGCTTGGTGCAGGACAGGGACATCCCCAGCACGTCCACTTCCTGGAAGGCATCGGTGCCGATCGCCGCCATGGGCACCTGGCCGGTGATGGCCACCACGGGAATGGAATCGAGCATGGCATCGGCCAGACCGGTGATCAGGTTGGTGGCTCCGGGGCCCGAGGTGGCCATGCACACCCCCACCTGACCACTGGCTCTGGCATAGCCCACCGCCGCCAGGGCGGCCGCCTGCTCGTGGCGGCACAGCAGGTGCTCGACGCCACCGTCGTAGAGGGCATCGTAGAGCGGCATGATGGCGCCGCCGGGATAGCCGAAGATCTGGGTTACCCCCTGTTGTTTCAATGCCTGAACAATGTACTGTGCGCCGTTCATCTTGTTGCTGTCCCTGTATTGCTGCCAAAGCCGGTTTAAAAAAAAACCCCCGAGCGGGTCGCTCGGGGGTTTTGCGTTGTTGTCTGCCGGTTGTTCTACTTTTCGTCAGACCACAGTGCCCCGAGCGGTGATTTAATAATCACCACTAGGACCACGATAATGCTGACGAAACGCACGAACAGATTCATATACCGACCATAAAAATAAGGGGCGGACCGGAACATCCCGACCCGACAGGCCTATAGAACTAGCATATATGGCCTACACTAGACAAGACTTTATTGTTTACAAAATCAAATGAGGGGCCAGTATCGCCCCATCAAAACCAGAATAAAACACCACATTAAAAACATTACTTAAAATAAAAAACCAGGGAGACCGGGATGTCACTCGCCGTCGTTTTTGCCCGCGCCAGCCTGGGCGTTACCGCGCCGCTGGTCACCGTCGAAGCCCACCTGGCCAACGGCCTGCCGGCGTTCAACATCGTCGGCCTGCCGGAAACCACCGTCAAGGAAGCCCGGGACAGGGTGCGCAGCGCCCTGCTCAATTCGGGTTTCGAGTTTCCCGCCAAGCGCATCACCGTCAACCTGGCCCCCGCCGATCTGCCCAAGGAAGGGGGCCGTTTCGATCTGCCCATCGCCCTGGCCGTGCTGGCGGCCTCCGGCCAGGTACCCGCCGACGGTCTCGGCCGGCTGGAGTTTCTGGGGGAGCTGGCCCTCACCGGCGAGCTGAGGCCGGTCCGGGGCGCCCTGCCCGCGGTGCTGGCCGCCCGGGACAGCGAGCGGCAGCTGGTGCTGCCCAGCGGCAACGGTGACGAGGCGGGGCTTATCTCGCCCTGCCCGGCCCTGCTGGCGCCTCATTTGCTGGCCATTACCGCCTGGTTGCGATCCCAGGGCGAGCTGGCCGCCCCGGAACCGGTCGGTCCGAGCGGGGACATGGAGGCCGCCGACCTGAGCGAGGTAATAGGGCAGGAAGGGGGCAAGCGGGCACTGGAGATCGCCGCCGCCGGCGAGCACAACCTGCTGCTGCTCGGCCCGCCGGGCACCGGCAAGAGCATGCTGGCCAGCCGCCTGCCCGGCCTGCTGCCGCCGATGACCGAGGCGGAAGCCCTGGAATCGGCCGCCGTGCGCTCCATCAGCGGCCTGGGGCTGGATCCCTCGCGCTGGCTGCGTCGCCCCTTCCGGCAGCCGCACCATTCGGCCTCCGCCGTGGCCCTGGTCGGCGGTGGCGGCTATCCCAAACCCGGCGAAATTTCCCTGGCCCACCACGGGGTGCTCTTCCTCGACGAAATGACCGAGTTCGAACGACGGGTGCTGGATGCCCTGCGCGAACCGCTCGAAACCGGCAGCGTGTCCATTTCCCGCGCCGCCCACAGGGTCACCTTCCCCGCCCGCTTCCAGCTGATCGGCGCCATGAATCCCAGCCCCTGCGGCCACTACGAGGACGGTCGCAGTCGCAGCTCTTCCGAGCAGATACTGCGCTACCTGAGCAAGGTTTCCGGCCCCTTTCTCGACCGTTTCGATCTGTCGGTGGAGATCCCCCTGCTGCCGCCGGGCGAGCTCAGCCGCCCGCGCCCTCCCGCGGAAAGCTCGGCACAGGTGCGTGACCGGGTACTGGCGGCCCGGGCCCGGCAATTGGCGCGGGCCGGCAAGAGCAATGCCCGACTCGGTACCGCCGAGCTGGACCGGTTTTGTCCCCTGGCCCGGGAAGATGCCGTCTTCCTGGAGCAGGCCCTGCACCGGATGAAGCTGTCGATCCGGGCCTGGCACAAACTGATCCGGGTGGCCAGGACCATCGCCGATCTGGCCGATGAACCCCAGATAGCCCGATCCCATCTGATAGAAGCCCTGGGCTACAGGGCCATGGACAAGCTGCTGCACCGGCTGCAACAATGAGGGCTGCAAAGAAGGAAAAACTGCTCTACCTTAAGGGGACGGTCACCGTTTGATAGGGACATCAACATGAAGAGTGCCAAGGAGTTTGCCGGCTGGCTGCACGAGCGTTTCGGAGAAATAAAATCCGGTGTCTATCTCACCAAGCACGACATCGCCACCCTGTCCGGGCGCCAGCGCTTCACCCACGAATTCATCACCGACATTCATTACGAGCTGGCGCTGCAGGGAATGGGGTTCGTCACCGATACCCACAGGGAAAAGTTCTATCTGTTCCACCTGCCTACCGAGCATTGGCAAACCAGGGGCGACTATTACCAGGAGCCGGCGTCCAATATCCACCTGATGCCGCCGGCAAAGCGCAGCTCCCCCCCGCAATAACTGAACGGGGCCAGCCCCGAAAGGCTGGCCCCGCATCCCAAGCCTGATTCAGTCGGCCGCCAGCAGATACTCCACCACCCGGTAAAACCGGTCTTCCGAACCGATTTCACCCATGTTCAGCTGGTATTTGCCCCTGACCACTATGGTCGGGGTGCCGCGCACGTTGAAGTTTTCGGTCGCCCTGTCGTACTGGGCGACCATGCCGTTCAGGGCGAAGCTGTTGATCACGCCGTCGAAGGCTTTTTCCTCGACACCCTGTGCGACAAAAATCGCCCGGATGTCATCCATGCTATTGGGCATCTTCTTCTGGCGGTGGATCTGATCGAAAATGGCCGGGGTCAGCTTGTCCTCCACTTCCAGCAGCACGGCGGCACCATAAGCCCGCTGCAGCACGGGGCCCATCTCCCGTCCCAGGAAGGGGACCGGCACCTTCTTCAGTTCGGCCTCGGGCACCCGCTCCGACAGCTTGTCCATCAGCGGCTGGAAGCTGTAGCAATGGGGGCAGACATAGGAAAAGAACTCGGTCACTTCCGGCTTGCTGCTCGCCGTTTCCTTCACCACGGTATACTCGACTCCTTCCTTGAACTCCGGCGCGGCCGAGGCCAGGGGAGCCAGCAACAGGGTCAACAAGGCAAAGACTAACTTTTTCATACTCAATCCCATTTAGTAAAGGCTGTCTCAAGGTAAGTAATCAGTTCCAGGACGTCAAGGACAACGGCGGCGCGTCCAGCCGCTGCAACTGCTCTTCCAGGGTGCCGATCTGCTGCTGCCAGTAGCCCTCGGTATTGAACCAGGGGAAGTTGGCCGGAAAGGCCGGATCGGACCAGCGCGACGCCAGCCAGGCCATGTAGTTCACCATGCGCATCGCCCTGAGCGGCTCAATCAGGGCCAGCTCGGCCGCATCGAACTCCCGCACCGTCTCGTAGCCGGCCAGCAGGGTATCCAGCTGCACCAGTTGCTCCTGCCGGCTGCCGCTGAGCATCATCCACAGATCCTGCACCGCCGGGCCCCGGCGGCAGTCATCAAAATCGAGCAGCCAGGGCCCGTCGCGCCAGAGCAGGTTGCCGGCATGACAGTCACCGTGCAGGCTGAGCTGCTTGCCGGGCCGGTACAGTTCGGTGGCGCGCTTGACCAGCCGCCGCAGCAGGCTCAGGAAATCCGCCCGCAAGCGGCCCGGCAACTCGGCCTCGCGCTCCAGCACGCCGTATGCCCGGTGCAGGTAGTCGTCGGTCGACAGTACCGGCCTGGACTGCAGGACGAAGCGCTCTCCTACCTGGTGCAGCAGGGCCAGTTGCTCGCCCAGCGCCTCGAGCTGCTCCAGGCTGTCCGTCTCGAACTGACGGCCGGCCACCGCCGGCCATACGGCGAATACTATCCCCTGGTATTCGAACAGGGTCTCCCGCTCCTGGCGCAGCGGGATTGCCACCCTGACCCCGGCATCCGCCAGCGCCTGCAGGAAGCCGTGCTCTTCCAGGATCTGCTCCCGGGTCCAACGCTGCGGGCGGTAAAACTTGGCCACCAGGGGCCCCTGCTCGTCGTTCTTGAAGCGGTAGACGCGGTTTTCATAACTGTTCAGTGCCATCAGCCCCGAGTCGACATAGATGCCGACGCTGGCGAGGGCATCGGTGATCACGTCGGGGGTAAGCTGGTAGTAGTTCATATCACTCCAGGGGAAAAAAGGCCGCCGTCAGACAACGGCGACCATCAGGGTCAGCGGGCGGAGCTGAAGAACTTGCTCTCGGTCTGCAGGCTGGCCTTGCGATCATCGGGGTTGGCCCCCTTGCGGCTCATCACGAAGGTGATATCGCCGACCGGGGACGACAACAGGTAGGGATCCGCCGACAGGCTGATCGGCAGGCTCAGCACCTCGCCCGCCTGCACCGTTACTTCGCTCGGACCTATCCACTCCAGATCATCCATGCCTTCAACCCTGAGCTGATAGGTTTCCTGCTCCAGGGTCTTGTTGATGATTTTCAGAGTATAGGTGTTTTCCACCAACCCTTCGGTGGTCTCGCGGTACAGCTGGTTCCGGTCCCGGATCACCTCTATGCCCATCGGCATGATGCTGGACGCCATGTAGACAAAGGCAGCCAGCATCAGCGCCATGACCACACCGTAGCCGATCAACTTGGGCCGCGCCACATGGGTCTCCTTGTGCCGCAACTTGTGTTCGGTGGTGTAGCTGATCAGGCCCTTGGCATACCCCATCCGCTCCATGGTCTGATCGCAGGCATCGACACAGGCACCACAGTTGATGCACTCGTACTGCAGGCCGTCGCGTATATCGATGCCGGCGGGGCACACCTGCACACACATGTCGCAGTCGATACAGTCGCCCAATCCCAACTGGCCGGGATCCGCCTTGCGGGAGCGCGGTCCCCGCTTCTCGCCCCTTTCGCTGTCGTAACTGACGGTATAGGTGTCCTTGTCGAACATGGCCGACTGGAAACGGGAATAGGGGCACATATGGGTGCACATTATGGTGCGCATCCAGCCGGCGTTGCCATAAGTACAGAAGGCGAAAAACAGCACCCAGAACGCCGGCCAGAAACTGGCCGAAAAGGTCAGCAAGCCCAGCCCCAGTTCCGCCGCCGGCACGAAATAGGCGATAAAGGTAAAGCCGGTAAACAGGGAGACCGTCAGCCAGGCGAGGTGCTTGGCGGTTTTGCGCCACAGCTTGTTGAAACTCCAGGGAGACTTGTCCAGTTGCCGGCGCTTGTTGGCGCTCCCTTCCAGCTTTTCCTCAAACCAGATAAAAAGGAAGGTCCATACCGTCTGCGGGCAGAGATACCCGCACCATACCCGCCCGAGGAAGGTCGTGATAAAAAACAGGCCGAATGCCGCCACCATAAACAGCAAGGCCAGCAGGGTCAGATCCTGGGGCCAGATGGTGGAGCCGAAAATATGGAAACGCTGGTGCTCGATATCCAGCAAGATCGCCTGTCGACCATCCCAACTCAGCCAGGGACCGACGACAAACAACAGCATGAAGAACCAGCCCATCAGCTTGCGCAGCCGCTGCCACTGTCCCTTCTGTGCCCTTACATAGATATGGCCTTCGTCCGTCGGCCGATGGGAGCGCACGGCTCCGGTGACATCCTTGATGTCAATCTGCTTGTTTTTATCGTTCATATGCTCACATTGTTACTCTGACTGGCTGCGGCTGCATTATCTGCCTACAAGATGTAACCTCTTGTTAACTTGCAGATAAAATACGAGTTATGCGGCATTTTGCAGCAAAACCTAATATAAAAGGGTGATCTTTATCACCTTTTTCCGAGTCGGTCCCGCTTTCCTCGCTCAGGAGTACTCATGGTAGGCCATTGCGACGACCGGGCACCATGATGGCGATCAGTCAGGCGGCCCGGTCAGGAAGAAAATATGCGGATTGGGAGCAGAAACGAAAAAGCCCCGCTGTTATCAGCGGGGCTTGGAATAGGTGTTTGACTGTGACCTACTTTCACATGGCAGCTGCCACACTATCATCGGCGCGGGTGCGTTTCACTTCTGAGTTCGGCATGGGATCAGGTGGGGCCACAACGCTATGGCAGTCAAACAAAACTTCAAAATCATGGTGCTGATACCCAGAATCGAACTGGGGACCTCACCCTTACCAAGGGTGCGCTCTACCATCTGAGCTATATCAGCAGAATTGGGTGCCTGGCAGTGACCTACTTTCACATGGCAGCTGCCACACTATCATCGGCGCGGGTGCGTTTCACTTCTGAGTTCGGCATGGGGTCAGGTGGGACCACAACGCTATCGCCGCCAGGCAATAAACTTTAATCCGGAAAAGCTGTCTTCGATGAATTTGTTCTTGAAACCGCAAGGTCTCACACTTCTTGGGTGTTGTATGGTTAAGCCGCACGGGTCATTAGTACAGGTTAGCTGCACGTATCGCTACGCTTCCACACCCTGCCTATCTACGTCCTAGTCTCGGACGGCCCTTCAGGAGGTTCTAGACCTCTGGGATGACTCATCTCGGGGCTCGCTTCCCGCTTAGATGCTTTCAGCGGTTATCGATTCCGAACTTAGCTACCGGGCAGTGCCATTGGCATGACAACCCGAACACCAGCGGTTCGTTCACTCCGGTCCTCTCGTACTAGGAGCAACCCCCCTCAATCATCCAACGCCCACGGCAGATAGGGACCGAACTGTCTCACGACGTTCTGAACCCAGCTCGCGTACCACTTTAAATGGCGAACAGCCATACCCTTGGGACCGACTTCAGCCCCAGGATGTGATGAGCCGACATCGAGGTGCCAAACACCGCCGTCGATATGAACTCTTGGGCGGTATCAGCCTGTTATCCCCGGAGTACCTTTTATCCGTTGAGCGATGGCCCTTCCATGCAGAACCACCGGATCACTATGACCTGCTTTCGCACCTGCTCGACCTGTCCGTCTCGCAGTTAAGCTGGCTTATGCCATTGCACTAACCGTACGATGTCCGACCGTACTTAGCCAACCTTCGTGCTCCTCCGTTACGCTTTGGGAGGAGACCGCCCCAGTCAAACTACCCACCAGGCACTGTCCGCAACCCCGATCAGGGGCCAACGTTAGAACATCAAACATACAAGGGTGGTATTTCAAGGTCGGCTCCACGGCAACTGGCGTCACCGCTTCACAGCCTCCCACCTATCCTACACATGTAGGGTCAATGTTCAGTGCCAAGCTATAGTAAAGGTTCACGGGGTCTTTCCGTCTAGCCGCGGGTACACCGCATCTTCACGGCGATTTCAATTTCACTGAGTCTCGGGTGGAGACAGCGTGGCCATGGTTACACCATTCGTGCAGGTCGGAACTTACCCGACAAGGAATTTCGCTACCTTAGGACCGTTATAGTTACGGCCGCCGTTTACCGGGGCTTCGATCAAGAGCTTCACCTTGCGGCTAACCCCATCAATTAACCTTCCGGCACCGGGCAGGTGTCACACCGTATACGTCCTCTTACGAGTTTGCACAGTGCTGTGTTTTTGATAAACAGTCCCAGCCACCTGGTCACTGCGACTGGCTCAGGCTCCATCCGCAAGGGACTTCACCCGCTCCAGCGTACCTTCTCCCGAAGTTACGGTACTATTTTGCCTAGTTCCTTCACCCGAGTTCTCTCAAGCGCCTTGGTATTCTCTACCCGACCACCTGTGTCGGTTTGGGGTACGGTTCACACACATCTGAAGCTTAGAGGCTTTTCCTGGAAGCCGGGCATCAATGACTTCGTCACCGTGGTGACTTCGTCTCGGGTCTCAGTGTTGTGCGTCCGGATTTGCCTAAACGCACCACCTACACCCTTTCACCAGGACTACCAACGCCTGGCCCATCTAGCCTTCTCCGTCCCCCCATCGCAATGTGTGTCAGTACGGGAATATTAACCCGTTTCCCATCGACTACGGCTTTCGCCCTCGCCTTAGGGGCCGACTCACCCTGCCCCGATTAACGTTGGACAGGAACCCTTGGTCTTCCGGCGAGGAGGTTTTTCACCCCCTTTATCGTTACTCATGTCAGCATTCGCACTTCTGATATCTCCAGCATGCCTCACGACACACCTTCGCAGACTTACAGAACGCTCCCCTACCACTCAGAATAAATTCTGAATCCGCGGCTTCGGTGCCTGGTTTAGCCCCGTTACATCTTCCGCGCAGGCCGACTCGACCAGTGAGCTATTACGCTTTCTTTAAATGATGGCTGCTTCTAAGCCAACATCCTGGCTGTCTGAGCCTTCCCACCTCGTTTCCCACTTAACCAGAACTTGGGGACCTTAGCCGGCGGTCTGGGTTGTTTCCCTCTTCACGACGGA
>NZ_CP012621.1:4067500-4174222 GCF_002407485.1 Zobellella denitrificans
TATATCAATCAGGTTGGCCCGCAGGCTGACGCTCGCACTGCTGTTCTCCTGGCCGGCCCTTGCCGGAGAGGCGGAGCATTGGTCGCTGCAGGACTATCTGGCCCGTTTTCCGGAAAAACAAGCCAGAAGCGAGGCATTTTCCCAGCGGATACGAGCCCCCGCCGAGCCCTGGCAGGGCATCGACAACAGACCGGTACGCATCGCCATGCTCTCCCCCGGCGGCCAGCTCTCGGACTACTGGCGGCGCAACCACCGGAGCCTGGCGGCCCGCCTGGATGAAATTGCCATCCCCTATCGGCTGGACTCCCATTTTGTCGCCCAGCACAGTCCGATCCGGGAGCAGGAGCGCCTGCTGGCCGACATACTGGCCCAGGATCCCGACTACCTTGTTCTCACCCTGGACAGCCGGCGCCACCGGGTGTTGATCGAAAAACTGCTGGTCCGCGACCGGCCCAAGCTGATCCTGCAGAACATCACCACTCCCCTGAAAGCCTGGCAACAGCGCCAGCCGCTGCTCTATGTCGGCTTCGATCACGCCTTGGGAACCCGCCAACTGGCGGCCAGCCTGCCAGCTCTGGCCGGGGCGCCGGTGCACTACCTGATGTTGTACGGCACCCGGGGGCATGTCAGCCTGGCCCGGGGCGACGAGTTCATCCGGCTGATGTCGGGCAACCCCGACTTCCACCTGCGCCAGCAGGTCTATACCGACCTGGAGCCGGAAAAGACCCGGGCGGCAGTCCTGCAGGCCCTGTCCGACATACCCGAACTCAATCTCATCTACGCCAGTACCACCGATATCGCCCTGGCCAGCATCCAGGCCCTGGAGCTGGCGGGCAGGAAGGCCGACGTCATCGTCAACGGCTGGGGAGGCGGCCAGGACGAGCTGGACGCCCTGCGCCAGGGGCGGCTCGATCTGACCGTGATGCGCATGAACGATGACAGCGGCGTCGCCATCGCGGAAGCGATCCGCCTCGACCGGGAAGGCAAGACCGACGCCATTCCCGGCGTATACTCCGGCGATTTCGCGGTCGTGACCCAAGACACTCCCCTGGCCGAACTGGAGCGATTGAAAGCCTATGCATTCCGCTACTCCCGCTGATCCTCCGCCGGGGCGCCGCCTGCTGCGCCTGATCCTGATGGCACTGTTGCCCGCCTTCGCGCTGCTGGCCCTGGCGTTGCTGGCCCTCACTTATTACAGTTCATCCCGGATCATGGAGCAGAGTCTGCATGGCCAGTTTCGGCAGGCCGAGAGCCGGCTGCAAACCAACCTGGACGCCTACCTCAACAGGATCTACACCCTGCTGTCGGCCACCGCCGAACACGCCGGGCTGGCCGATATGCTGGAAGGGTCCGATCAGGCCGGCGCCGAGGCCGTGCTGCAGGCAGTGTTGGAAAAACCTGATGGTGAGCACCTGGATATCCTGATGCTGGTACATCAAGGGCAGCCCTGGCTCGACCTGAATTCCCCCTATTACGATCTGGCTCGCCACCGGCTCCAACTGCTGATGGCCGCCGGCCAGGATAGAGAGTGGAGCCTGCTTCAACTGGAACCCTCCCTCAGCCTGTTGCTGCACTCCTATCCCCTCATCGATGACGACACCGGCCGGGTCGAAGGCCACCTGCTGGGTGGTATGGTGCTGGACGACAACCTGAGCCTGCTCAACCAGCTCGGCCAGGGACTGGAACAGTTCAGTTTCCGGCTGCTCCACCAAGACCGTTTGCTCGGCCCCGCCCCTGCCGGCCCGTCACCGGCGCCGGAGGTGCTGGACAGCATGCTGTCCAGGCAGCGCCTCCCCGGCCAGTTGCAGGGCTACCACTTCGATACCCGGCCGCTGCGGCTGAACGAGCAGGCCGGCACCCTGCAGGCCCTGATGATGACCGACAACCAGGCCAACCGGCAACTGCGCCTTTCCTACTGGTACCACGGGCTGCTCGCCCTGATACTGGTCCTGGCCGCCGCCGTGCTGCTCGCCCTCTACACCCTGCGGCTGATCGCCACGCCCCTGGGCCGGCTGACCGATTTTGCCGAACGTGTCGGCCAGGGCCTGCCGGCCCGGTTCCGGACCGGACGCATCGAAGAATTCAACTTTCTTGGCCAGAGCCTGGAGAAAATGGTCGCGGCATTGCACCGCCGGGAGCGGGAGCTGGCCAACCTGTTCAACTCGGGCAATTCCCTTACCATCATGCTGGACAGCCACAACCGTATCCAGGCCATCAACCCGGCCGCCACCCGCCTGTTCAAGCAGCCGGCCGCCAACCTGGCAGGAACCCCGCTGGCGGAGCATTTCAGCCCCTGGCAACTGGCCCCCCTGGAGAACGCCATCAGCAGGGTCAGGCAGGGCCACAGCCTGGGCGGGGTGGAAGCCAGCCTGACCCAGGGCGGCAAGGAGCAACGCCATCAGATCTGGACCCTGGCCCCGGTTTACGAACAGGAAAGCCTGGTCGCGGTGCTGGCCCAGGGCCAGGACATCACCCCGCTGAAACAGGCCGAGGCCTCCCTGCAACTGAACGATCTGGTGCTGAAGAACATCATGGAGGCGGTGCTGATCTTCGACCACCGCCTGCGGCTGGTTTATGCCAACCATGCCTTTACCACCATCAGCGGTCACCAGATAGCCGAGATGCTCGGCAGCAAGCCCGCCGCCGCCCTCCAGCTGCAAGGCAGCAACCAGCAGCTGATGGCCATATGGCAAACCCTGAGATCGGTCGGCTACTGGCGCGGCGAGGCCTCGGGCCTGCGCAGGAACGGAGCTTCCTATCCGCTCTGGCTGTCGGTCACCAGGCTGAACACGGGGGCGGACAAACCGCACTATGTGGCGGTGTTCTCCGACATCTCCACGCTCAAGGAGACCCAGTATCAGTTGCAGAAGATGGCCCACTACGATCCCCTGACCGGGCTGGCCAACCGCAGCCTGTTCGCCGAGCTGTTCAGGCAGGCCCACTCCCGGGCCGAACGCCACGGCGCCAGCCTGGCCATGATGTTCATCGATCTGGATCGCTTCAAGCAAATCAACGACAGCCTGGGGCACCAGGTTGGTGACGAGTTCCTGCAAATGGCCGCCAGGCGGCTGCAGCGCCACAGCCGCAAGGAGGACATCCTGTGCCGGTTCGGCGGGGACGAGTTCATCCTGCTGATCACCAATACCCTGTCGCTGCAGCAGGCCAGGGCCACCGCCCAGCGCATCGTCGACGCCTTCGCCAAGCCGGTGCTGATCCGCGGGCAAAGCCTCTATATCAGCATCAGCATAGGAGTGGCCTTTTACCCTCAGCACGGTACCAGCATGGAAACCCTGATGCAGCACGCCGATACCGCCCTCTACCAGGCCAAGGAAAAGGGGCGCAACCAGGTTCAGCTGTTCGAAAGCGGCATGAATATCCGCGCCGTGAACCTGATGAAGATCAGCGGCGAGCTGCACCAGGCGCTGGAGAAAAACCAGATGGAGCTGCATTACCAGCCCCAGTTCCGCCTGAGCGACGGCAAGCTTATCGGGGTAGAGGCCCTGGTGCGCTGGAACAAGCCGGGCGCCGGCCTCATCTACCCCGGCGACTTCATCCCCCTGGCGGAGCAGACCGGCATGATACTGCCCCTGGGTCAGTGGATACTGACTACCGCCTGTCGCCAGCTGCAGCGCTGGCTTGCGGACGGCCTGGGCCCGCTGCGCATGGCCATCAACCTCTCGGCCCGCCAGTTCCGCCAGCCCGGGCTGGCACAGGACATCGCCCGGCTGCTCGGCGAGCTGAAACTGGATCCCCGGTCGATAGAACTGGAGATCACCGAAAGCATGCTGATGGAAGAGATGGAAATGGCGGTGGCCACCATGACCTCCCTGAACCGCCTGGGCGTCAAGCTGGCGATAGACGACTTTGGTACCGGCTATTCGTCCCTCGCCTACCTCAAGCGCTTTCCCATCCACCGCCTGAAGATAGACAAGTCCTTTATCAAGGATCTGGCCCGGCAGGCGGAAGACAGGGCCATCGTCGGCTCCATCATCACCCTGGCCCACAGCATGAAGATTGCCGTCATCGCCGAGGGCATAGAGGACGAATACCAGCTGCAGCAACTGAGCCGGCAGGCCTGCGACGAGGGCCAGGGCTATCTGCTGGCCAGGCCCATGCCTGTCGCGGAGATAGAACAGCTGTTGCGCCAGGACTTTCACCATCCCGCCTTAGGGAGCTGAAGTCCGTCACCCGAGGTCAAGCCCGGTGCAAAATCGGGGCTTTAAAAGCTGGCTAATTTAGCGAGTGATGAAGTTACCGGATGGTCTATTCTCTTATGAGCACGGCCGATTCACGGTGCTTCACCTCAGGCCACGGGAATGCCTTTGACAGTAAGCCAAGCACAACGCGAAAGGGAGATTGAACATGAGTCAGCACAGCAACAGTGCTTCCGGGAAGTGCCCCGTCATGCACGGTGCCCATACCGCAGCCGGGGCTTCCAATATGGATTGGTGGCCCAAGGCACTGAACCTGGACATTCTTCACCAGCATGACACCAAGACCAACCCGCTGGGAGAAGACTTCGATTATGCGGAAGAATTCAAGAAGCTGGATCTGGGCGCGGTCAAGCAGGACCTGCGCGCCCTGATGACCGACAGCCAGGACTGGTGGCCGGCCGACTGGGGCCACTATGGCGGCCTGATGATCCGCATGGCCTGGCACGCCGCCGGCTCATACCGTATTGCCGATGGCCGGGGTGGCGCCGGCACCGGCAACCAGCGCTTCGCCCCGCTGAACAGCTGGCCGGACAACGGCAACCTCGACAAGGCCCGCCGCCTGCTGTGGCCGATCAAAAAGAAATACGGCAACCGGCTCTCCTGGGCCGACCTGATCATCCTGGCCGGCAACATGGCCTATGAGTCCATGGGCCTGAAAACCTTCGGCTTCGGCGGCGGCCGTGCCGATATCTGGCACCCGGAAAAAGACATTTACTGGGGCTCCGAGAAGGAATGGCTTCAGCCCAGCGGCGGTCCCAACAGCCGCTACTCCGGTGAGCGCGACCTGGAAAACCCGCTGGCGGCGGTGATGATGGGGCTGATCTACGTCAACCCGCAAGGGGTTGACGGCAATCCGGATCCCTTGCGCACAGCAAAGGACGTACGCGAAACCTTCGCCCGCATGGCGATGAACGATGAAGAAACCGTGGCCCTGACCGCCGGCGGCCACACCGTGGGCAAGGCTCACGGCAACGGCGATGCCGCCAACCTGGGGCCCGAGCCCGAAGCGGCCGGCCTGGAAGAACAGGGCCTGGGCTGGATGAACCACCAGACCCGGGGCGTCGGCCGCGACGCCGTGACCAGCGGCCTGGAAGGCGCCTGGACCACCCACCCGACCCGGTGGGACAACGGTTACTTCAAGATGCTGCTCGAGCACGAGTGGGAGCTGAAGAAGAGCCCGGCCGGGGCCTGGCAATGGGAGCCGGTCGACATCAAGGAAGAGGACATGCCCGTGGACGTGGAGGATCCGTCCATCCGCCGCAAGCCCATCATGACCGACGCCGACATGGCGATGAAGATGGACCCGGAATACCGCAAGATTGCCGAGCGCTTCCATCAGGATCCCGCCTATTTGTCCGAGGTGTTCGCCCGCGCCTGGTTCAAGCTCACCCACCGGGACATGGGGCCCAAGAGCCGTTACCTGGGCCCGGATGTGCCGCAAGAGGACCTGATCTGGCAGGATCCCGTCCCCACCGTGGACTATACCCTGAGTGACGCCGACATCGCCGATCTCAAGGCGAAGATCCTGGCCAGCGGCCTCGGCATCTCAGAGCTGGTCGCCACCGCCTGGGACAGCGCCCGCACCTTCCGCGGCTCCGACTATCGGGGCGGCGCCAACGGTGCCCGCATCCGCCTGGCACCGCTGAAGGACTGGGAGGGCAACGAGCCGGCCAGGCTGCAAAAGGTGCTGGCCGCGCTGGAAAACATCCGGTCCGGGCTGAGCAAAAAGGTGAGCCTGGCCGACCTGATCGTGCTGGGCGGCTCTGCCGCGGTGGAAAAGGCGGCGCGGGACGCCGGCGTGGCCATTACCGTGCCCTTCGCCCCGGGACGTGGCGACGCCAGCGAGGAAATGACCGACCAGGAATCCTTCGCCGTGCTCGAGCCCCTGCATGACGGCTACCGCAACTGGCTGAAAAAGGACTATGTGGTCACCCCCGAAGAGCTGATGCTGGACCGCACCCAACTGATGGGGCTGACGGCGGCGGAAATGACGGTGCTGGTGGGCGGCATGCGGGTGCTGGGCACCAACCACGGCGGCGGCAAGGAGGGCGTCTTCACCGATCGCGTCGGCGTGCTGAGCAACGACTTCTTCGTCAACCTGACCGACATGGCCTACAGCTGGAAGCCGGCCGGCAACAACCTGTACGAAATCGTCGAACGCAAGTCCGGCAAGGTGAAATGGACCGCCACCCGGGTCGATCTGGTGTTCGGCTCCAACTCGGTGCTGCGTTCCTACGCCGAGGTCTATGCCCAGGACGATGCCAAGGAGAAATTCGTCAAGGACTTTGTCAGCGCCTGGACCAAGGTGATGAACGCGGATCGTTTCGATCTGAAGTAAGAGCCCCTGCCGACAGCAACATGCCGGGCTTGCCCCGGCATGTTTTTATCTACTCTACTGTCTTTCTTATTCAACCGTGACCGATTTTGCCAGGTTGCGCGGCTGGTCGACGTCGGTGCCCTTGATCAGGGCCACATGGTAGGACAGCAGCTGCAGCGGCACCGTGTAGACGATGGGCGCGATCAGCTCGTCCACGTGGTTGAGCGGCATCACCCTCATGGTGGCGTCGCCCTTGAAGCCCGCTTCCTTGTCGGCGAACACATAGAGGATGCCGCCCCGGGCGCGGACTTCTTCCACGTTGGACTTGAGCTTTTCCAGCAGATCGTTGTTGGGCGCCACCACGATGATCGGCATGTCGGCGTCGATCAGCGCCAGTGGGCCGTGCTTGAGCTCACCGGCGGCATAGGCTTCGGCATGGATATAGGAGATTTCCTTGAGCTTGAGCGCCCCTTCCATGGCGATGGGGTACTGATCGCCGCGGCCGAGGAACAGGCTGTGGTGCTTGTCGGCAAACTCTTCCGCCAGGGCTTCAATGTCCCTGGCCAGCGCCAGGGTCTCGCCGATGTGGGCCGGCAGGCTGCGCAGCGCCTGCACCAGCCGGGCTTCGGTGTCGGCATCCATGTTGCCGCGGCAGCGGCCGATGGCGGCCACCAGCATCAGCAGGCCGGCCAGCTGGGTGGTGAAGGCCTTGGTGGAGGCCACGCCGATTTCGGCGCCCGCCCGGGTCATGAACGCCAGATCAGACTCCCGCACCAGGGAAGAACCGGGCACGTTGCAGATGGCCAGGCTGCTCATGAAGCCGGACGCCTTGGCCAGGCGCAGCGCCGCCAGGGTATCGGCGGTTTCACCGCTCTGGGACAGGGTGATCAGCAGGCTGTTGGGCCGCACCACCGACTTGCGGTAGCGGAACTCGGAGGCGATCTCGATATCGCAGGACACCCCGGCCAGGGCCTCGAACCAGTATTTGGCGACCATGCCGGAGTGGTAGGAGGTGCCGCAGGCAATCAGCTGGATATGCTCCACCCGCTCAAAAATGGCGCGGGCACCGTTGCCGAAGGACTCCACCACCACATGGTTGTCGGCAATGCGCCCTTCCAGGGTGTCGGTGATGGCCTTGGGCTGCTCGAAGATTTCCTTCAGCATGTAGTGGCGATACTCGCCCTTGTCGCCCGCATCGTGGGACACGTCGGATTCCAGCTCGTCGCGCACCACCGGCGCGCCGTTCACATCGAAGATGCGGATATCGCGGCGGGTCACCTCGGCCACGTCCCCTTCCTCCAGGAACAGGAAGCGGCGGGTTACCGGCAGCAGCGCCAGCTGATCCGAGGCGATAAAGTTCTCGCCCAGCCCCAGGCCGAGCACCAGGGGCGAGCCGGAGCGGGCCACCACCAGCCGGGAGGGATCCTTGGTGTCCATCAATACGGTACCGTAGGCGCCGCGCAGTTGCCTGACCGCGGTCTGCAGGGCGGCCAGCAGGGAGTCGCAGTGCTGGCGGTGCCAGTGCACCAAGTGAGCAATCACTTCGGTGTCGGTGTCGGACACGAACTCGTAGCCCTTGGCCTGCAGCTCGACGCGCAGCTCCTCGTGGTTTTCGATGATGCCGTTGTGCACCACTGTGATGTCACCGGACACATGGGGATGGGCGTTGCGCTCCGAGGGCTCGCCGTGGGTGGCCCAGCGGGTATGGGCGATACCGGTGCCGCCGGCCAGCGGCTGCTGTTCCAGGGCCTCGGCCAGGGCCTGCACCTTGCCCAGCCGGCGCACCCGGCCGAGTTTGCCCTCGCCGTCGATCACCGCCACCCCGGCCGAGTCATACCCCCGGTATTCCAGGCGGCGCAGGCCCTCCACCAGTATTTCCGCCACGTCCCGCTGGGCAACTGCCCCTACAATTCCGCACATAGTCAAATCCTCAGTGTTCGGGGGCAATAACCAGGTTAATGCCCTTCTGTTCAAGTTGTTCTCGGGCGGCGGCCGACAGGCCGCCGTCGGTGATCAGGGTGTGAATGGCCGTCCAGGGCAGCTCCAGGTTGGGGATCTTGCGGCCTATCTTGTCCGACTCCACCATCACCACCACCTCCCGGGCCACTTCCGCCATCACCCGCGACAGGCCGGTCAGTTCGTTGAAGGTGGTGGTGCCGCGCTGGATGTCGATGCCGTCGGCGCCGATAAACAGCTGATCGAAGTCATAGGAGCGCAGTACCTGCTCCGCCACCTGGCCCTGGAACGACTCGGATGATGCATCCCAGGTGCCGCCGGTCATCAGCAGGGTCGGCTCCGGCTCCAGTTCGCGCAGGGCATTGGCGATATTGAGCGAATTGGTCATCACCACCAGGCCGTGCTTGCTGCCGAGTTCGCCGAGCAGCGCCGCCGTGGTGCTGCCGCTGTCGATGATGATGCGGTTGTGATCGCGGATGCGCGCCGCCGCCGCCCGGGCGATGGCCTGCTTTCGTTTCGAAACCGGCTCGCCGCCGTGCTCAGCCACCATTTCGCTGGGCACCGGCACGGCGCCGCCGTAGCGGCGCAGCAAGAGGCCGTTCTTCTCCAGGGCCGCCAGATCCTTGCGGATGGTCACTTCCGAGGTCTCGAAGCGGCGGGCCAGCTCGTCCACCGTCAGCTCGCCCCGCTCGTTGAGCAGGGAGACGATGATATGACGGCGCTGTTGGGTATTGCGTTTCGACATGGTCGCACTAAGTTTCGAATCGAAACCGAATGCTAGCAGATCAAAAGATAAACGATCAACTAAAAGAAAGCGGTCAGCCATAAGCTGGAAGCGATCAGCTGCCCGAGTGGTCTGAAAGGTTGCGGTGTTTAGCTGTAGGTGCCGCTTTAGCCGGCGCAAACCAACAGGCAAAAATCTATTCCAGGCCTGTTTCACAGGCCCAGCCAACTAAAGTGGCAGCTACAGGCAAATCTGAAAATAAAAAACGCGGCTGTGAAATCGCAGCCGCGCCGTCTTTCTTCCAGCTTCCAGCCTCAGGCTTATGGCTTCTTTTTAACCGGTCTGGGCCAGTTTTTGATATGGCGCTGGGGCACCCGCGTGATCACCAACTCGGCCTCGGCCACGTCCTTGGTGATAGTGGAGCCGGCGCCCAGGGTGGCGTTCTTGCCGATGCGCACCGGCGCCACCAGTTGGGTGTCGGAGCCGACGAAAACGCCGTCCTCGATCACGGTCTGGAACTTGTTCACCCCGTCGTAGTTGCAGGTGATGGTGCCGGCGCCGATGTTCACCTTGTCGCCTACCTCCGCATCGCCCAGGTAACTCAGGTGGCCGGCCTTGGAGCCCTTGCCCAGCCGGGCCTTCTTCATCTCCACGAAGTTGCCCACGTGGGCATCTTCCGCCAGCACGGCGCCGGGGCGTAGCCGGGCGAAGGGGCCGGCGCTGCTGGCCTGGCCCAGTTCGGCACCCTCGATAAGGGAGTAAGGCTTCACTTCGGCGTCGTCCCCGATCACGCAGTTTTTAAGAATGGCGCCGGCGCCGATGCGCACCCGGTTGCCCAGCCGTACCTCGCCTTCGATGATGACGTTGACGTCGATCACCACCTCTTCGCCCACGCTCAGTTCGCCGCGCAGATCGAAGCGGGCCGGATCCAGCAGGGTCACCCCTTCGCGCATCAGCCGCTCGGCCTGCACCCGCTGGTAGGCCCGCTCCAGGCCGGCCAGCTGCAGCCGATCGTTGGCACCTTCCACTTCAGCGGTGCTGGCCGGGTGCACGGTATTGATCTCGCAGCCCTCGGCATGGGCCATGGCGAAGATATCGGTCAGGTAGTACTCACCCTGGGCGTTGTCGTTGTCGAGCCGGCCCAGCCAGGCCTTGAGCTGTCCGGCCCTGGCCACCAGCACCCCGGTGTTGACCTCGTCGATGGCCAGCTGTGCGGGGCTGGCGTCCTTCTGCTCGACGATGCCGGTGACCTTGCCGTTTTCCCGCACGATGCGGCCATAGCCGGTAGGATCGGGCAGCCGGACTGTGAGCAGGGCGATACCGTTGTCGGGATGGGCGGCCAGCAGCCGGCGCAGGGTGTCGGCCTGCAACAGGGGGGTGTCGCCATAGAGCACCAGCACCCTGTCGTCGTCGTTGAGATCCGGCAGCGCCACCGCCACCGCATGGCCGGTGCCCAGTTGCTCCTCCTGGTGTACCCAGGTGATGCCGGGCGCTGCTATCCTGGCCTTGAGCTGGTCGGCGCCGTGGCCGTAGACCAGGTGGATGCCGTCCACGCCGCAGGCCCTGGCCGCCGCCAGCACATGGCCGACCATGGGTTGTCCCGCCACCGGGTGCAACACCTTGGGCAGGGAGGAACGCATGCGGGTGCCCTTGCCCGCCGCCAGAATAACCGCCTGAATGCTCATAAGCTTGATAATCCCGTAATAATGGAAAGTGAAAACGTCAATTTGAGCTGCGTCATGCTTTTTCCTGTAGCCGCCCCTTTAGGTGGCGAAAGCCTGCCAACGATGGGGAGCCTGAAGGCCAGGCACACTTGTCCGCCGGCTAAAGCGGCGGCTACACAGAGACGGCATTGGCACCATATCTTTGCTGTTGCTTGCTTGAGTCGCTCAACCGGCTGTTATTCTGATTTTTTTATAAAAAAAAAGCGACCCTGAGGTCGCTTTTCGAGGCGGTATGAATTACCGCACATTCTGTTTGAGCAACTGCAGCACGCGCAGTTTCGCCATAGCCCGGGCCAGTTCGGCGGCCGCTTCCGCATAGTCGGTGTCGTGAGACGAACCATGCAGCTTGGCTTCCGCCGCCCTCTTGGCTTCTTCGGCCTTGGCTTTATCCAGATCTTCGGCGCGAATCGCAGTGTCGGCCAGAACCATCACACTGCTGCCCAGTACTTCCAGCATGCCGCCGGAAACGTACAGGACTTCTTGTTTGCCGGCCTTGGTCAGGTACTGCACCAGGCCGGGACGAATGGACGTCAACAAGGGGGCATGTCCGTAACGGATCCCCAATTCACCCTCAGAGCCGGAGACAGTCACCGCGGTGACAGAGCCGGAGTACAGACGTTCCTCGGCACTGACAATGTCCAGGTGAAAGCTATAGTCAGCCATCAGGTCCTCCTTCGAGGCTTACAGTTTCTTGGCTTTTTCGACCACTTCGTCGATGGAGCCAACCATGTAGAACGCCTGCTCGGGCAGCGCATCGTAGTCGCCGTTCAGTATGCCTTTGAAGCCACTGATGGTGTCCTTCAGGGAGACGTACTTGCCGGGAGAACCGGTGAATACCTCGGCCACGAAGAAGGGCTGGGACAGGAAACGCTCGATCTTACGGGCACGGGCTACGGTCAGCTTGTCGTCTTCGGACAGTTCGTCCATCCCCAGGATGGCGATGATGTCCTTCAACTCCTTGTAGCGCTGCAGTACGGACTGCACGCCACGAGCCACCTCGTAGTGCTCCTGACCGATCACCAGCGGGTCCAGCTGACGGCTGGTGGAATCCAGCGGGTCAACGGCCGGGTAGATACCCAGGGCGGCGATCTGACGGCTCAGTACCACGGTCGCGTCCAGGTGGGCGAAGGTGGTGGCCGGAGAGGGGTCGGTCAGGTCGTCCGCGGGCACGTAAACGGCCTGTACGGAGGTGATGGAGCCGGTCTTGGTGGAGGTAATACGCTCCTGCAGCACGCCCATCTCTTCCGCCAGGGTCGGCTGGTAACCTACCGCCGAGGGCATACGGCCCAGCAGTGCGGATACTTCGGTACCGGCCAGGGTGTAACGGTAGATGTTGTCGACGAACAGCAGTACGTCACGACCTTCGTCACGGAACTTCTCGGCCATGGTCAGGCCGGTCAGCGCCACGCGCAGACGGTTGCCGGGCGGCTCGTTCATCTGGCCATATACCAGGGATACCTTGTCCAGTACGTTGGACTCGGTCATCTCGTGGTAGAAGTCGTTACCTTCACGGGTCCGCTCACCTACACCGGCGAACACGGAGTAACCGCTGTGCTCGATGGCGATGTTACGGATCAGCTCCATCATGTTAACGGTCTTGCCCACGCCGGCGCCGCCGAACAGGCCAACCTTACCACCCTTGGCGAAGGGACAAACCAGGTCGATTACCTTGATGCCGGTTTCCAGCAGTTCGGTAGAGCTGGACTGCTCTTCGTAGCTGGGGGCTTCGCGGTGGATGGACCAGCGCTCTTCTGATTCCACCGGACCTTTTTCGTCGATGGGGTTGCCCAGCACGTCCATGATCCGGCCCAGGGTTTTCACACCCACCGGCACCTGGATGGGTGCATTGGTGTTTTCGATTTCCAGACCACGGCGCAGGCCGTCGGAGGAACCCATGGCGATACAGCGTACTACGCCGCCGCCGATTTGCTGCTGAACTTCCAGAACCAGACCCTGGCCCTGGCCTTCAGTCGTGATCTTCAGCGCATCGTAAACGTGGGGAACCGCATCTTGCGGGAATTCCACGTCCACGACCGCGCCGATGATTTGGACTATGATACCCTTACTCATGTCAAATCCTCTAAACCTTTGAATACCTTCGCCTTATACGGCACCGGCCCCGGCCACGATCTCGCTCAGTTCCTGGGTAATGGCGGCCTGACGGGCCTTGTTGTACACCAGTTGCAGATCGTTTATCAGGTTGCCGGCGTTGTCGGTAGCGGCCTTCATCGCCACCATCCGGGCAGCCTGCTCACTGGCCAGGTTTTCCACCACACCCTGGTACACCTGTGATTCCACAAAGCGCACCAGCAGCTTGTCCAGCAGCGATTTGGGATCCGGCTCGTAGATGTAGTCCCAGCTGTGGCTGGCCACTTCTTCTTCCGATGCAGGCAAAGGCAACAGTTGATCGACCCGGGGTTTCTGCACCATGGTGTTTTCAAACTTGTTGTACACCAGATACAGGCGGTCTATCTCACCGTTATCGTACGCCTCCAGCATGACATTGACGGAGCCGATCAGCTCGCCGAGGGAGGGGTTGTCACCCAATCCCGTGGCCTGGGCGATCACCTTGCCGCCATAGCGGTTGAAAAAGCCCACCGCCTTGTTGCCGATAAGGCCCAGGTCGATACCCACGCCCTTGTCGGTCCATGCCTTCATTTCATTCATGGCGGCCTTGAACACGTTGATGTTCAAGCCACCACAGAGGCCCCGATCGGTAGAGACGATAATAAACCCAACGCGCTTGACCTCGCGGTCTTCCAGGTAGGGGTGCTTGTATTCCAAGTTCCCCTGCGCGATGTGGCCGATCACCTTGCGTATGGTTTCAGCGTATGGGCGGCTGTGGGCCATCCGATCCTGCGCCCTGCGCATTTTCGAGGCGGCCACCATTTCCATAGCGCTGGTGATCTTCTGAGTGTTTTTCACACTCCCGATCTTGCTACGTATTTCTTTTGCGCCGGCCATGTCGCTTCTCCAATTCAGGTGGCAGCGGCTGCTGCCACATGGTTACCAGGACTGGGTAGCCTTGAAGCTATCCAGCAACGCAGTCAGCTTGGCTACAACGTCTTTGTTGTAGTCGGCTTTCTCGTTGATCTCCGCCATCAGGGCGGCATGTTCCGAATTGGCGTAAGCGAGCAGGGCGGCTTCAAAGGTGGTGATAAGCTTGAGCTCAACATCGTCCAGGTAGCCGTTTTCGGCGGCGAACAGCACCAGGGCTTGCTCGGCCACGGACATGGGACGGTATTGCTGCTGCTTCATCAGCTCGGTCACTTTCTGGCCGTGGCTCAGCTGTTTACGGGTGGCTTCGTCCAGGTCGGAAGAGAACTGGGCAAAGGCCGCCAGTTCGCGGTACTGGGCCAGGGCGGTACGGATACCACCGGACAGTTTCTTCACGATCTTGGTCTGGGCCGCGCCACCTACCCGGGATACGGAGATACCCGGATCAACCGCCGGACGGATACCGGAGTTGAACAGTTCGGTGGTCAGGAAGATCTGACCGTCGGTGATGGAGATCACGTTGGTCGGAACGAAGGCGGACACGTCGCCGGCCTGGGTTTCGATGATCGGCAGCGCGGTCAGCGAGCCGGTCTGGCCTTTCACTTCACCCTTGGTGAAGCGCTCCACGTAGTCGGCGGACACGCGGGACGCGCGCTCCAGCAGACGGGAGTGCAGGTAGAAAACGTCACCCGGATAGGCTTCACGGCCCGGCGGACGGCGCAGCAGCAGGGAGATCTGACGGTAGGCCACGGCCTGCTTGGACAGGTCGTCGTACACGATCAGGGCATCTTCGCCGCGGTCACGGAAGAACTCACCCATGGCGCAACCGGCGTAAGGCGCCAGGTATTGCAGGGCAGCGGACTCGGACGCAGAAGCCACCACGACAATGGTGTTCTTCAGAGCGTCGTGCTCTTCCAGCTTGCGCACCACGTTGGCGATGGTGGACGCTTTCTGGCCGATGGCCACGTACACACACTTAATGCCGGAGTCTTTCTGGTTGATGATGGCGTCGACGGCCAGGGCGGTTTTACCCACCTGGCGGTCGCCGATGATCAACTCCCGCTGGCCACGGCCGATGGGGATCATGGCGTCAACGGCCTTGTAACCGGTCTGTACCGGCTGATCCACCGACTGACGGTCGATAACGCCCGGGGCGATCACTTCCACCGGAGAGAAGGTGTCGGTTTCGATGGCGCCCTTGCCGTCGATCGGCTCACCCAGGGTGTTGACCACGCGGCCCAGCAGGCTGCGGCCGACCGGTACTTCCAGGATACGACCGGTGGACTGGACCTTCATGCCTTCGGCCAGATCCGCATAGGGACCCATGACCACGGCACCCACGGAGTCGCGCTCCAGGTTCAGGGCCAGGGCGTAACGGTTGCCCGGCAGTTCGATCATTTCACCTTGCATGATGTCAGCAAGGCCGTGAATACGAATGATGCCATCGCTTACGGACACGATGGTACCTTCGTTTCGTGCTTCACTGACAACATTGAATTGCTCGATACGCTGTTTGATCAGCTCGGCAATTTCAGTTGAATTCAGTTGCATGCTCTATTCCCCAATCAAGATTGCAGCGTTTCGGCCAAGCGGGACAGACGGCCCCGCACACTTCCGTCGATCACCATGTCACCGGCTCTGATGATGATGCCGGCCATCAGGCTATTGTCGACGCTGCAATTCAGCTTCACCTTGCGCCCCAGGCGCTTCTCGAGGGAAGCCTGAATCTTGGCCACTTGTTGCTTGGTCAGTTTGGCTGCGGAAACGACATCGGCTTCCACTTCCTGGTCCAGCTCCGCCTTCATCAAGACGAACTCCTGCACCACTGCCGGCAACACACTCAAGCGTCCGTTTGCGGCCATCACCCTTATCAGGTTCTGGCCTTGCTCATCGAGCTGTTCGCCACAGACAGCCAAAAACACCTCGGCCATCTTTTCCGCGTTCAGATCGCTGCTGAGTACCTGGGTCATGGCATCGTTCCGGGCCACTTCGGCCGCGAAAGTCAGCATGGACAACCAGTGCTCAACCGCGTTTTTCTCAACGGCAAAATCGAAAGCTGCTTTGGCATAGGGGCGAGCAATGGTTTTCATTTCCATAGCTCTATGTCCCTTACAGTTCAGCTACTACTTTCTCAACGATGTCGCTGTTGGCAGCGGCATCAATCTGACGCTCGAGGATCTTCTCTGCACCCACCAGGGCAAGAGCAGCAACCTGCTTACGCAGTTCCTCTCTGACACGATTGCGTTCGGCTTCAATTTCCGCCTGGGCTTGTGCCAGAATTTTTTCACGCTCGGCCTGGGCCTCACGCGTTGCATCTTCGATGATCTGGGCCTTGCGCTTGTTGGCCAGCTCAACGATTTGAGCGGACTGCAGCTTGGCTTCCTTCAATTGTTCGGTTGCATTGTTCTGCGCCAGGGCCAGGTCTTTCTTGGCCCGCTCCGCGGAGGACAGGCCCTCGGCGATCTCTTTCTGGCGGCTTTCGATGGCGGCCATGATGGGCGGCCATACGTACTTCATGCAGAACCAAACGAAGATGATAAACGCGATCGTTTGACCGAGGATTGTTGCGTTCATGTTCATCGCAACTCTCCTTTAAAAATGGTTAGCTAACTGATTGACAGACCGGGCCATTAGGCAACGGCGAAGATCAGGTACAGAGCCATACCAACGGTGATCATGGGGATGGCGTCAACCAGACCGACCACGATGAAGAAGTTAGTACGCAGGGCAGGCAGCATGTCGGGCTGACGAGCCGCGCTTTCCATGAACTTGCCACCCAGCATAGAAATACCGATAGAAGCAGCGATGGCAGCCAGACCCAGCATAACGGCGGCAGCGATGTAGATGATTTCCATTTTTTCTTCTCCAGTTGTTAGTGGTTAGAACGACAGCTTGTTAAAGTTTTGTTATCTTTTGATTAATGTTCTTCATAGGCCATCGCCAGGTATACGATGGTCAGGATCATGAAGATAAAGGCCTGCAGGCTGATAACCAGGATATGGAAAATCGCCCAAGGCACATGAAGGGTCCATTGAGACCACCACGGCAGCAGACCGGCGATCAGGATAAACACCAGTTCACCAGCATACATGTTGCCGAACAGACGCAGGCCCAGGGAGATGGGCTTGGCGATCAGGGACACGGTCTCGAGCACGAGGTTAACGGGGATCATGGACCAGTGGTTCAGCGGTTGCATGGTCAGCTCTTTAACAAAGCCGGACACGCCCTTCATCCTGATGCTGTAGAAAATGATCAGGAAGAAGACACCGAACGCCATGGACATGGTGACGTTAACATCAGCGGTAGGAACAACCCTCAGGTAGGGAACACCTAGCAATTCCATGCCGTAGGGCAGGTAGTCGACCGGGATAAGGTCCATCAGGTTCATCAGGAAGACCCAGACAAAAATGGTCAGCGCCAGGGGCGCGATCAACGCACTCTTGCCATGGAAGACGTCCTTGACGGATTTATCCACGAACTCGACCAACAGCTCAACGGCACATTGCAGTTTTCCCGGAACTCCGTTGGTTGCACGGGATGCAACCTTTTGAAAGCCCCACAAAAACAGCATCCCCAGGACAACGGAAACAAGCAAAGAATCGATATTTAACGCCCAGAACCCCGAACCGACCTGCAGGTGTTGCAGGTGGTGAGAGATATAACCCTGGGAAGTTAAGACATCTCCTGTTGCAGCCATGTGTTTTCCTAGTAACGGTTGTTGAGAGTGAATGAAAGAATCCACTGCATCAGCAATGCTAGGGCGTAAGCCGTGTACAGGGGAGCATGAAGCACCTCCATGTACTTGAGCACTACCACGAACAACAGGATAGTACTGCCCAGCTTAATCCCTGCCCCGCTGTAGAAGTCCGCCACAACACTGCCCGGCGTCGAACGTTCGGCGCTGTGCACCAATACCCGAACGCTGAACAGACATTGGGGAACCCAGTAGATTCCGCCCCCAAGGAGGGCGGAACGGGCGGCAGCCTCACCCTGCAGATAAAAAAACAGGGTGGCGACAGCCACCACCAGGAGCAGTTGGCAGAACAGAATCACCAGCGCCACTTGCCTATCGCTTAGGAGCCACTTTTTCTGTTTCACCACCACTCCTGACACAGTTAGGGGCTTGCTGGCCACACGCGGAGTGTCGTCAGTCAGGCCCCAAAAAAGCAGGTCAAATTATACCCGTGAACGGCGCAAATGCAATTGCGGGAAATCCTTATTTTTGGCAGCTTTGCGCGATTTTTCCGACCATTTACAACGGCTTAAACTGATTGAATGTTTACTACAAACTAATCTTCCAGCATCTCGTTCAGGCCGAAGAATTGGCTTATTTTATCCAGTTCATTCAATGAGTTGTAAGAAATCACCAATTTTCCCTTATCCTTGTGGGTCGATTTGATTTCTACTTTTGTTCCTAACTTTTCACCAATTTCCTGTTCAAGCTGGTTCATCAGCAAGGATCTGGGCTGGTCGATTTTCTCTTTTTTCGGAGTAATCGTCTGTTTCACCAGTTTTTCGGTCTCGCGCACCGTCAGGCCCTTCTGGGCCACCAGCCGGGCCAGCTCGGTCTGCGGCTCGCCGCTCAGGGCCAGCAGGGCCCGGGCATGGCCCATTTCCAGGGAGCCGTGCTCCACCAGTTGCTTGACCTCGTCGTTGAGCTGGTTGAGGCGCAGCAGGTTGCTGACGGTGCTGCGGCTCTTGCCCACCGCCTCGGCCACCGTCTGGTGGGTGAAGCCGAATTCCTCGATCAGCCGGGTGAGGGCGCGGGCCTCCTCGATCACGTTGAGATCTTCCCGCTGGATGTTTTCAATCAGGCCGATGGCCATGGCCTCCCGGTCTGCCACCGGCTTGATCAGGCAGGGCACCTGGCCAAGCCCGGCCAGCCGCGCGGCCCGCCAGCGTCGTTCGCCGGCCAGGATCTCGTAACCGCCGGCCTCGAGCGGGCGTACCACAATCGGCTGGATGATCCCTTGCTGGCGGATGGAGGTCGCCAGCTCTTCCAGTGCCACCTGGGACATGTCCCGCCGGGGCTGGTACCGGCCCGGCTGCAACTCGTTCAGGGCCAGGCTCTGCAGTTCGCCGTTGGCCCCGGGCCGGGAGTGGATCTCGGCCTGGTGCTGGCGCAGGCTGGCCGCCGAACTGGTGCTGAGCAGGGCATCCAGGCCCTTGCCCAGGCCGCGTCGTTTCATGGTCATGCTGTTTGTTCCGAATTTTCCGGGGAGTCCTGCTCCAGTTCGGCCCGGCGCAGTATCTCGCCGGCCAGGGCCAGATAGGATTTGGCTCCCACCGAGGATTTGTCGTAGTACATGGCCGGGGTACCGAAGCTGGGCGCTTCGGCCAGGCGGACGTTGCGGGGAATGACGGTGCGATAGACCTTGTCGCCGAAATGGGCCTTTAGCTGATCGGACACCTCATTGGCCAGCCGGTTGCGGTGGTCGAACATGGTGCGCAGTATGCCCTCGATGTGCAGCTCGGGGTTGACCACCGCCGCCAGCTTGCTGATGGTATCGACCAGGGCGGTCAGGCCTTCCAGCGCGAAGTACTCGCACTGCATGGGCACCAGCACCGAGTCCGCCGCCGACATGGCGTTGACGGTAAGCAGGTTGAGCGAGGGCGGGCAGTCGATGAACACATAGTCGTAGTAGTCGCGCACCGGCGCCAGGGCGTTGCGCAGCCGCACCTCCCGGGCGAAGAATTCCATCAGCTTGATCTCGGCGGCGGTGACGTCGCCGTTGCCGGCGATCAGGTGATAACCGCCGCTGGTTTCCCGCTCCACCACCTGCTCGACGGGCAGCTCGTCCACCAGCAGTTCATAGGCGGTGCTGGCCACCTGGTATTTGTCGACGCCGCTGGCCATGGTGGCGTTGCCCTGGGGATCCAGGTCGATCACCAGCACCTTGCGTTTGGTGGCGGCCATGGACGCCGCCAGGTTGACACAGGTCGTGGTCTTGCCCACGCCCCCTTTCTGGTTGGCAATGGCGATGACTTTTCCCACCGGAAACCTCTACTGGCTGCTCTTGCGGATGACCACCAGATGGCGGTCGCCTTCCTGCTCGGGCACGGCCAGGGGATAGACCCTCTCCAGCACCAGGTGAGCAGGCAATGATTGTAACTCCTGCTCGGGATATTGTCCTTTCAACGCCAGAAAGCGTCCGTCCGGTCCCGGCAGATGCGCACACCAGCTTAGCATGTCATCCAGGGAAGCAAAGGCCCGGCTGAGTACCCCATCGAACTTTTGCTCCGGGTTGAAGGCTTCCACCCGGCTCTGCACCGCCTCCACGTTGGTCAGGCCGAGGTGATGCACCACCATGCGGATAAAGCGGATGCGCTTGCCCAGGCTGTCGAGCAGCACGAACTGCTTGTCGGGATTGACGATGGCCAGCGGCAGGCCGGGCAGGCCCGGGCCGGTGCCCACGTCGATAAAGCGCTCGCCCTCGAGGTAAGGGCTCACTACCAGGCTGTCCATGATATGGCGCACCAGCATGGCCTCGGGGTCGCGCACCGAGGTGAGGTTGTAGGCCTTGTTCCACTTGTGCAGCAGGGCCACCAGTTCGAGCAGTTGCCGTTGTTGGTCCTCACCGACCGGAAGATCCGCCCGGGCCAGCAGTTGTTGCAGTTTTTCCCGCATCATGTTCCTCATGCCGACTTGCGCAGCAGGCCGCGCTTTTTCAGGTGCACCAGCAGGATGGAGATAGCCGCCGGGGTCACCCCGGAAATGCGCGATGCCATCCCCAGGGTTTCGGGTTTGGCCTGGTTGAGCTTGACCACCACCTCGTTGGACAGGCCGGGGACCTCCTTGTAGTCCAGATCCAGCGGCAGCCGGGTGTGCTCGTTGCGCAGCTGCTTTTCGATCTCGTCCTTCTGCCGTTCGATGTAACCGGCGTACTTGATCTGGATCTCCACCTGCTCGGCGGCCTGCTCATGCTCGATGCCCGGGCCAATGCCCTCCACCGCCATCAGGCCGGCGTAGTCCAGTTCGGGCCGGCGCAGCAGCTCCTCGAGGTTGTGCTCCCGGCTGAGTGGGGTTTTCAGTTTTTCATTCAGGGCCGGCGCGGCCGCGTGTTTGGGGGTGATCCAGGTTTCCCGCAGGCGCTGGGTTTCCTGCTCGATCCGCTCCAGCTTGTCGCTGAACAGGGCCCAGCGGTGATCATCCACCAGACCCAGCCGGCGGCCTTCCTCGGTGAGGCGCAGATCGGCGTTGTCCTCCCGCAGCAGCAGCCGGTATTCGGCCCGGCTGGTGAACATGCGGTAGGGCTCGCGGGTGCCCAGGGTGGACAGGTCGTCCATCATCACGCCCAGATAGGCCTGATCCCGGCGCGGCGACCAGGCTTCCCTGCCGAAGGCGCGCAGGGCGGCGTTAAGGCCCGCCAGCAGGCCCTGGGCGCCGGCTTCCTCGTAACCGGTGGTGCCGTTGATCTGGCCGGCGAAGAACAGGTTGTGCAGGCACTTGTTTTCCATGTTGGTCTTCAGATCCCGGGGATCGAAGTAATCGTACTCGATGGCATAGCCGGGACGGACGATATGGGCCTGCTCGAAGCCGCGGATCGAACGGACGATCGCCAGCTGCACGTCGAAGGGCAGGCTGGTGGAGATGCCGTTGGGGTAGAGCTCGGTGCTGGTCAGCCCCTCCGGCTCCACGAAGATCTGGTGCGAGGCCTTGTCGGCGAAGCGCATGATCTTGTCTTCGATCGAGGGGCAGTAACGGGGGCCGATCCCCTCGATCACCCCGGCGTACATGGGGCTGCGATCCAGGTTGTTGCGGATCACCTCGTGGGTACGCTCGTTGGTGTGGGTGATGTAGCAGGGCACCTGCCGGGGATGATCCGCCCGGCTGCCGATAAAGGAGAACACCGGGGTGGGATCGTCGCCGGGCTGGGGCTGCATCACCGAAAAGTCGACGCTGCGGGCGTCGATCCGTGGCGGGGTGCCGGTCTTGAGCCGGTCGATCCGCAGGGGTAGCTCGCGCAGCCGTTGGGCGAGGGCGATCGAGGGAGGATCCCCGGCGCGGCCACCCCGGTAGTTGTCCATGCCGATATGGATCAGGCCGTTGAGGAAGGTGCCCACGGTCAGCACCACGGTTTTGGCATGGAACCTGAGTCCGGTCTGGGTCACCACGCCCACCACGGTATCGCCGTCGAGCAGCAGATCGTCGCAGGCCTGCTGGAAGATCTTCAGGTTGGGCTGGTTTTCCAGCCGGGTCCTGACCGCCTGGCGGTACAGCTGACGATCCGCCTGGGCCCGGGTGGCGCGCACCGCCGGTCCCTTGGAAGCGTTGAGGGTACGGAACTGGATCCCGGCCTGATCGGCGGCCTGGGCCATGATCCCGCCCAGGGCATCGATCTCCTTGACCAAATGGCCCTTGCCGATGCCACCGATGGCAGGATTGCAGGACATCTGTCCCAAGGTATCGATGTTATGGGTCAATAACAGGGTGTTTGCCCCCATGCGAGCGGCGGCGGCGGCGGCTTCGGTGCCGGCGTGGCCGCCTCCCACTACAATGACGTCAAACCATTCTTCATATTGCATAACAGATACTCTTGAAACGTGCAGGTGTAAGGATCCCGAAAGGGCGGATATTTTAGCTGGTTTGCCGGGCGGATGGAAACCGGATCGAGGGGATCCGGCTGATCCTAAATAGATCTTAGATCTCTAGATCGATCTTCTGTTGGATCTATTATTAGTGCCGTCCAGATCTGTGTATAACCGTTTTTTGATCTACAAGATCATGCGGTTAGTGATGATCGTTTGATGTGGAAAACCCTCCGGGACACGCGGTATGGACGGTGGTTAACCCTGTGTTTTATGCACAGATGCAGGGGGAATATTATTTGATTAATAGGATAACTATAGGTTTAACACCGGTTTGGATCATAGTTATCAACATCTGCTGGTCGCAGAGGAAAGAGCGGATGAATGGCGGGATCGGTGCGATCTGTTGATAACTTGGTGGAAAGTGTGGGCCGGCATGACGGGATCCGGCCAGGGTTCGGCCCCGGCCGGATGATCTCAGGGATGGATCCCCGCCGCCTGCAGCTGTTGATCCAGCCACGCCGAGGCCAGGATTTCGGGAAGATCCGGCTGGCTGACGTCGATTTCCAGTCGATCGCCGATCCGTACGGCTCCGCGATCCCGCAGTTGTTGATCCAGGCTGCGTATGGCCTGGCAGAAGGTATCGTAGCTGGAGTCGCCGAGGCCGACGGCCAGGAACGGCAGGCCGCCCAGGTCCGGTTGCTGTTCCTGCAGCTGCCGGGAGAGGGGCTGGATGTTGTCCGGCAGATCACCGGCGCCGTGGGTGGAGCACACCAGCAGCAGGTAATGATCGGGCCCGATCAAGATGTGATCAACTTGGGGAGAAGTGTGAATAACCGTTTGATGACCCCGGCCTGCCAGGATCCCGGCCAGTACCTCGGCCAGATCTTCCGCATAGCCGAGGGTGGATCCCACCAGCAGGGTGAAGTGACTCATAGACTTCCTTGGTTAAGAAAAAGACGAGCCATTGTAGGCCTTGCTTGACCCGGTGCAACTCCTGGAGCGCAGGCGGCCCGCCTGCCTTCCCGCGCAGCGGGAAAGATGGATGTGGTCATCCCTGCGGGCGGGCCGCCCGCGCCCCAGGGAGCGTTCCACCACCGGTGCCGTGTTTTGGTCGAATAAATTCGACCCTACAACGACCTGGCGGTAGGGTCCACTTCAGTGGACCACCCCACCACGGCGCCGGGTTCATGCGGGCGGGCCGCCCGCGCCCCATATATCCGCCATTCCTGGAGCGCAGGAGGCCCCTCACCCTCCTACCGAATTAAGATGAAATTCCTGCCCTTCGAAGCTGAGGATGACCCCCCTGGGGGTGATGCTCCTGAGCTGCAGCGCCCCCAGTTGCTGCCCCTCCCGCAGCATCTGGCCGTTGATATTGGCCATGCGGCTGGCCGGCGTGGCCGAATAGATGTGCACCGACAGGGTCAGGGCCGGCAGGCGGGCCCGGATATTGGCCGGCAGCTCGCGCAGGTCCGGCACGCCCGGATCGAAGGGCGGTTCGGGCGGTGCCGGCGCCACCACCGGTGCGGAGGCCGGAGGTGGCGCCGGTGGGGTGACCGGCCCGGGCGCGGTGAGGCTGAGCGCTGGGGGATCGTCCACCAGTATGCGTACCGGCGGCGAGTCGATAATGATGGGGCCTCTTTCCGCCACTGGCGCCGGCGGGGCGGCGGTCGCGGGCTCCGGTTCTGCTTCTGCCTGGGGGGCCTGCTGTTCGCCGGCAGCAGGGAGGGGCGGCGCCGGGGACAGTTCCAGCCAGCCCGAACCGATCCTGCCCAGCCCGTATCCCGCCAGCAGCGCCAGCACCAGGATCACCAGCAGCCACCACCACCAGCGGCGATAAAAGGGCATCCGCGCCGGGCCGCCGGGCTCGGGCGGCAGGGGCTGGCCCGATTCGGCCGGGTGGCGGCTGCGCTGGCGCTCCGATTGTTTCAGGGCATCAAGGATGTAGGACACGGGGTTCCTCCTGGGGTCCGCTGAGCCGGGGCAGGCCTTCCAGCAGGCTGGCACTGAAATAGATACCGGTCTGCGGGCCGAAGATGCCGTCTTCGGCCAGCCCCTTGCTGCGCTGAAAGGCCCGGATATCGCCGGCCAGGAGCTCGTCGTACCGCAGCAGTTGCCGGCGCGGCGCCCGGCCTTGCCAGGATGCCAGGTGGCGTTCCAGCCAGGTGACGGCCTCGCCCCGGCTCCCCGGATAAAGCGGGGCCTGGTATTGGGGCGGCGGTTGCCAGAGCAGCACATAGCTGCCGGGCCAGTGGGCTTCCAGTTCGGCCAGGGGAAGGCTCCTGACCTGCCCGCCCAGCATCACCTCGGCCTGCTCGCCCTCGATCCGGGTCAGGGTGGCGTAAACGGCTCCCCCCTCGGGATGCTCCAGGCGAAAGACCGCCGGGTGGTTTTGCCGGCGCAGGGTCGTCAGGCTGGCGTCCTGAAAGGCGCAGTCCAGCTGGTGCAGGCGGGCGAACCGGCACACCACGGGGTGCTCGTTGGGATCGTAATCCAGCCCCCAGAGGGTGAACAGGTGCCGGTAGGCCATGACCTGGCTGACATCGGTGCCCAGCCCCGCCGGCCAGTGCCAGAATTCCTGCACCAGGGGGCCCGGAGACGCGGCTGGCGGCTCGGCGGCCGGAGGGGGTACCGCCGGCGCTTCCGGCGGGGGAGCAGCGGCAAGCGCGGCCGGTGCGGCCTCGGCCGCTATCTCGGCAGGCGGGGCCTGTGGTTCCTCTTCGACCGGTGCGGCCTGAGACAGCTGGGCGATGCCGGGGGCCGGCAGCCAGCGTTGCCAGCCCGACAGGGCGGCGCCGATCACCAGCGCCAGCAGGCAGGCGGCCAGGGCCCAGGGCCACCTGTTCGGCCGGGCTGCCGGCTTGCCCAGTACCTCGGTGGCCGCCCGGTTCATGGTGGCCAGATCCACCCGGGGCAGCCGCTGCACATAGGCGCCGAGCAGGGCCCGGTCGCAGATAACGTTGATCAGCCGGGGGATGCCCCGGGTCAGGCGATAGAGCCGGCGCAGGCTGTTGGGATGGAACAGGGAGGCCTCTATGCCCGCCACCGACAGGCGGTGGGCGATATAGGCCTGCATTTCGGCGAAGGTCAGCGGGCTCAGGTGATAGCGGGCGGTGATCCGCTGGGACAGCTGGCGCAGCTCCGGCAGTTTCAGCTTGTCCGCCAGTTCCGGCTGGCCCAGCAGGATGATCTGCAGCAGCTTGTGGGTGTTGGTTTCCAGGTTGGTCAGCAGCCGGATCTGCTCCAGCACCTCGGTGGAGAGGTTCTGGGCCTCGTCGATGATCAGCACCGCATGGCGCCCCTGGGCATGAGTGTCGAGCAGGTGATGGTTGATGGCATCGGTCAGCTGCTTGAGGTTGGCCTGCTCCGGCACCGCGATGTTCAGCTCCTGGCAGATGGCGGCCAGCAGCTCCTGGGCGGTGCACTTGGGGTTGAGGATAAAGGCCAGGTCGGTCTGTTCCGGCACCTGCTCCAGCAGGCAGCGGCAGACGGTGGTCTTGCCGGTGCCGACCTCGCCGGTGAGCAGCACGAAACCG
This sequence comes from Zobellella denitrificans, assembly GCF_002407485.1. Lineage (NCBI taxonomy): Bacteria > Pseudomonadati > Pseudomonadota > Gammaproteobacteria > Aeromonadales > Aeromonadaceae > Zobellella > Zobellella denitrificans. Next base: position 4,093,498 of record NZ_CP012621.1, read on the forward strand.
CCGGGGCAACTGAGCCCGTATTGCAGGTGAGCCAGCGCCTCCCGGTGCTGCTGGCTGAGATAGAGGTAACGGGGATCCGGTGCGATGGAAAAAGGCAGATCGTTAAGGCCGAAATAGTTGCCGTACATGATGACCATCCCTGGGTTCACGTATTCATTAATATAGAAGGCGGATGTCCGCTCCGGCCAGCCGAGGACGGGGTTTTTCCGGGTGAGGGCATCGGCTTGTACTAAACTAGTGGGTATCTGTTCCAGGACGGGCCACAGATCGATGATAACCAAAGCAGAACACCAAAGCAGGGCAAGCGATAACAAACCCGCGCCGAGAAAGGTGCTCTACCTTCATCTTTCCCCGGGCAAGGGAGAAGACATCGCCGCCTTGCTGGAAGACTGGCTGGTGGTGCGGGTCAACTCCGTTCAGGAAGCCAGGGCGGCGGTATACGACTGTAAATTCCAGGTGGCTCTTGTCCGCTTCGATGAGCTTGACCAGGAGCAGCGGCTGGCCTTTGAACAACTGGTGGAGGAAGCGCCACCGATCAACTGGATAGCCCTGGTAGAGTCGGAGAAGGTCGACAAGGGCGCTCTCAGCCAGTTGATCCATGACTATTTCTTCGACTATTACACCCTGCCACTGGGGGACAAGGGGCGTTATCTTTCCGCCACCCTGGGCCATGCCTACGGGCTGGAGCAATTACGGGATCTCGAATACGAGCAGCGCCGCTACCGGGAAGAATGCCAGATGGTGGGGGCCAGCCCGGCCATCATGCTGGTGTTCAGCCAGATCCGCAAGGTGGCGGGGGTGGACGCCACCGTGTTGATCACCGGCAGCAGCGGCACCGGCAAGGAGCTGATCGCCCGCGCCATTCACCAGCGTTCCCGGCGGCAGATGGGGCCCTTTGTGGCGCTCAACTGCGGCGCCCTGCCCGAAAACCTGGTGCAGGCGGAGCTGTTTGGCCACGAAAAAGGCGCCTTTACCGGCGCCCACTGCCGCAAGATAGGCCGGATAGAGGCCGCCATGGGCGGCACCCTGTTCCTGGACGAAATCGGCGATCTGCCGCTGCCGTTGCAGGTGAACCTGCTGCGTTTTTTGCAGGAAGAAACCATAGAGCGGGTGGGGGGCACCGAAACCCTGTATATAGACGCCAGGGTCATTGCCGCCACCCACCGGGATCTGAAAGAAGAGGTCAAGGATGGCGGCTTTCGGGAGGATCTTTATTACCGGCTGAACGTGCTCAGCATAGAAGTGCCGGATCTCAAGGAGCGGGAAGGCGACATAGAACTGCTGGCCAATTTCTTTTTCCGCAAGTTTACCGAGGGGCAGCACCACAAGGTGCGGGGCTTCAGCCGCAAGGCCATTGCCGCCATGAACCAGCACGACTGGCCCGGTAACGTGCGGGAGCTGATCAACCGGGTGCGCAAGGCCATAGTGATGACCGAGAACCGGCTGATCACCGCCGCCGATCTGGGGCTGGAAAGCCCCGAGGCCAGCCGGACGTTGCCCACCCTGGAGCAGGCGAGGGATCAGGCCGAGGTGCAGGCCATCAAGCGCGGCCTGCTCCATGCCCACAACAACGTGTCTTCCGCCGCCCGACTGCTGGGGGTATCGCGGATGACCCTGTACCGGCTGATGGAGAAGCACCAGCTGCTGGATTCGAAGAAGGAGTGAGACTGTCTCTTGGGCTTAACACTTTTGTCTGGGCGCGTTTTGGCTGGTTGATGAAAGTATTTGATTCCATTGCTGTTGCTTGAAATGGTGTAAAAATTGCTTTGTTTCCTGATAGCGGCGAACCCGCGAAGCAGCCGTAACTGGGCAAAGGTGTTACACCATGAGACACGCGAGAGTGAAGAAACCACCGGAAGCCGATGGTGACAGCAAGAGGCTCTGTCGAGTCTGTTATTACTGCGGAGACCATACCTTTTGCCGTTATTATCCCCGCTGCTATTGCCTTCGGAAAATAGAGCTGTGGGATGAACACTGATCCTTCCAATTCAACATTCCTGTCAATGGCCTGCTCACCGCTCCTGCAGGCGCCCCTTTGCGTGCGCAAATCCCGCTCCCCCCGTAGGCGCCCTTTTCCGTGCGCAAGTCCCGATCCCCCAGTAGGCGTCCCTTTGCGTGCGCAATTCCCGATCTCCCAGTAGGCGCCCGTTTACGTGGCGCACATCTGCCATGTTCCATATGAGAATATAGATGACAAAAATTGACCCGAATCGGGACGAGTCATTAATGGCTACATTCTAAGTGATTAAAAAGTAAACAGTTTAATAATACCATTAATATCCTGTACTTAACATTTTACTATCATTTCCAATAGGCTCCTTTTGCGTTTTATTTAGTCAAAGTGGTTTTTTTTATACCAATAGGGAATAAAAAATCGCCAAACCCCCGTGCTATAGTGCCCGCCGTCCGGTCAAGAGAGAACCATTTGAGTTTCTTATTGTCGGCCTGAATCAAATGCAGTTTGGCTGCCGCCTGGGCAAGCAATCCATTAATAAAGATTTGAATGGCTCTGTTTAAGGGGCAGGGACTTTTGTGCTTAATTGTTGGGAGAAACCGATGCGCCTCTCCAGGCCTGCTATTGCCTATTTCCTGGTGGCCGGTGGTATCACCGCCGCGCTGAGTATGCCGTTGCCGGCCCTGGCCGAAGCGGAACACCAAAACCGGCCTGCCGCAGCCATCACCATAGCGGACAGGCAAAAGGCCAGGCAGCAGGCCGAGGAACATACCCGGGCCCTGCTGGCGCAGCAACAGCGCTGGCTGGCCGCCACTGTCGCGGAGAAACCCCGCGCCCTGGCAAGGCTGGTTGAGCTGGCCGAAGCGAGACGGCTGCTGCTGACCGAATTGGCCGAAACACATCCGCAAGCGGTGCTGCGGGCGGTGATCCCCGCGGAAAAGCAACAAGGCATGCCGGACGAAGTCAGGTCCAGGCTGGAGCAGCGCTTCGAGGTTGAGGGTGAGCTGGATGCCCGTTACGAGGATTATGCCGACGGCCGCCATCGCCTGCTGCACCGGCTGGTAACGGAGCAAGGTAATGCAGTTACGCTGTTCGGGACTGAACCGCAGTCCGAACTGCCTCACGGAAGCCGGGTCAAGGCCAGGGGCTGGTTATTGCCGAAAATGGAAGACTCAACGGTTGATGCCGGTGTGGTCGATGCCGAATTGGAAATCCTGCATACCGGAGGCGACGGCGGCTCTACCGGCTCGGGAACCACAACCAGCGGGCCCAGCCTGGGTGAGCAGAAGACCCTGGTATTGCTGGTGAATTTTTCCGACAAGGTCGAGCAACCCTACAGCAGGGAATTTGCCCGGGATCTGGTATTCGGCCAGGTCAACGACTACTACCTGGAAAATACCTATGGCCGCGCCTGGCTGAAGGGGGATGTAGCCGGCTGGTTTACCCTGGCGCTGTCGAGCCAGCAGTGTGATGTCAACACCCTCGCCAGCCAGGCCCAGGCCGAGGCGTCCGCCGCCGGCGTGGCGGTGGCCAACTACCAGCGGTTTGTTTATGTGTTTCCTCGTAATGCCTGCGGTTTTTCCGGCAGTGCCACGGTGGGAGGCACCAGCTCCCACGCCTGGATTAACCAGAGCCTGACCCTGACTACCATGGCCCACGAGTTTGGCCATAACCTGGGCACGGTGCACGCCCATTCACTGGTGTGTTCCGACGGAACCAGTGTGGGGCCTGGTGGCGGGTCCGTGGGCAGCTCCCCCTGGCCAAACTGCCAAAACCTGGAATACGGCGATGGTCTGGACGTGATGGGCTGGGCCCCTTCCGGCCATTTCAACGCGGTGCAAAAGCGCCGGCTGGGCTGGCTGGACGAGCAGGAAGTGGTAACGGTAACCGGAAGCGGGCAGTACAGTCTGATACCGGTGGCCGATTCCAGAGCCGGGGTTAAGGCGCTTAGGGTACTGAAAAATATCAATGAGAATGGTCGCAAGACCTGGTACTACCTGGAATACCGCCAGCCTGTCGGCTTCGATGGTTTTATCAAGGGCGGCATGATGGATGCCCATAATATCGTCAATGGCATCAACGTTCGGGTGCACTACGAGGGTGGTGGTTCCAACGGGGTTTACCTGCTGGATATGACGCCGGAAACCAATGCCGATCTCTATACCCGGGATCCGGCGCTGGAAGCGGGCAGAACCTTTGTCGATCCGGAAGGCTTGCTGGAAATCACGCCGGTGCGGGTGGATGCCGACGAGGCGATGGTCGATATCCGGCTGTTTGATCAGCCCTGCTCCTTGCAGGAGCCCGTGCTGGAACCCATTCCGGCCAGTCAGCAAGGGGGGGCAGGAACAACCCTGAACTACCAGTTGCGGGTAACCAACCCCAATGATGCCAGCTGTGGCAGCATGGATATTGCGCTTGAGGCACAAGGTCCGGCCGGTTGGTCGCTGCAACTGGCCGACAGCCTGATGTCCCTGGCGCCGGGTGACGTGATGGAAACGACCCTGGCGGTAACTTCCCCCACAGGGAGCAATCCGGGTGCTTACGGGCTGACGCTCAGCGCCTTGCATCAGGATGGCCAGCGCCAGGCTGGGCTGGTTTATGAGGTTGTTGCCGGGGAGCTGCCGCCGGTGGCGGTGGATGACGATGCGGTCATGGACAGGGTGGCGCCCATCACCATCTTTGTATTGCACAACGACTGGGATCCGGCCGATGCCCCCTTGCGGGTGGTGGGAGTGACCCAGGGTGCCAAAGGCAGCGTGCAGGTCAATGACGATGGCAGCCTGAGCTACACCCCGGCGCGCAGCTTCAAAAACAGTGACAGCTTCGATTACCAGATTTCCAACGGGCGCCATCAGGCCCAGGCCAGGGTCAGGATTAACCTGAACACCACCGACAGCGGTGGCGGTGGTGCCGGCAAGGGAAAGGGCGGTAAGTAAACCAAATAAAAGCGGTGGCATATTGCCACCGCTTTGCTGTTGGCCACCAGGTATTATCAATTGGCCGTGGTTTTAGCGGGCAGGGTAACCGCGACCACCTCGCAGGCGTGTTCCACGGATTTGTAGTTATTGTCTCCCTTATAGGTTGCCTTGTAGGACACGTAGCTGGTGGTGTCCGGTGCGCTGACGATCACCTCGTCGTTTGCCGCCAGGCGGGCAATCAGATCGCCATTGACCACTGCCAGGGGCACATTGTTGACGGTTCTCAGCGGAGTGCCGGTGCAGTTGTTACTGTTATAGATAACAAAGTCGACGACACCGCCAGGGTCTCCTACCCCCGCTATGCTATTGCCGTCCCCTTCCACCTTGGCCCGGTCGAGCAGTATTACATGGGTTTCGATGCTGGGGCTGCGCTTGCTGACGGTAAGCGGTTCGCAGGCGGCCTGGGCCGGGGCATAGTTGGTGTCTCCACCATAACTGGCCTTGATCGACAGGCCCCGGGTATCGGCGTTGGAGAGATAGCCCACGGTGCTGAAGTCGTTGGACTCGGCGGTGGCCACCACTCCCGCCCCGCTGAGGGCTTTGTTGCCGTGGGTGGCCAGTACGTTGCCGTTACAGGTCAGGTTGTCGTAGAAGACAAAGCTGACGGTGCCGGTAGGCAGCAGGCCGCTGGCGCCGGTGACTTCGGCCAGGTCGTGGATGGTGGTGCCCACCAGAACGGTGCCGCCCTGGATATCCACGTCCGGATGGTTGACAACCGAGACAGAACCTTCGTGGATACGGGTAACCACGGTGGGCGTCAGCTGGTTCACGTTAAGCTGCTCGCAGTGATAGTCGGAGTCGGGGATACCACTGGTTGCACTTTCGAACCGAACCAGATAGGCAAAGGGACCCGGCGCCGGGAAATCGGTATCGACCCTGGGGAGGGCTCCGCCGGTATTGCCGTTGGTCCAGCCGTTGGTTTCCACCATCAGGGTATTGTTGCCTGCCAGGTCGTAATCCACGTTGACGATGTAGGAAGCCAGGCTGTCCGGCAGGGGCACTTTCGGTTCACCCTGGCCATCCAGCAGCTCGCTACAGGTGGCGGCAAAGGTGTCGAAGGTGACGGTACCCAGCACGTTCAGGCCACTGGGGCCACTGAAGGTGATCAGGGCCAGGTCGTGGATACCGGTGCCGGCATCGATGGCGGTGTTCTGAATATCAATGTCATGATTGTTGCCCGAGTGGATCTCGGTGGTGATATCGGTAGCGCATACCGGGAATTCATCCAGCACAAAGTCCTTCAGGTCGGCGGTAAAGGAGCTGGAGGAACGGGTTTCGGCCATAAAGCTGGCGAAGCAGCCGTCGCTTTCCGGCAGCAAGGCGGTAATGTTGATGCCTCCCTCGAAGAAGGTTTCGTAGGGGAATTGATTGACGAAGCCGTCCTTGGAGGTGTAGGGCCAGGGGGATGCTATGGTGCCGGGGTTGGTAATGGCGCAGGCCTCGGGGATGCCGCCGTTGCCGCAGATGGCACCGGCGCCGGAGGTACCGGCGACCAGGCGGAGGTTATTGGCCACACAGTCGCCGTTTTTCGGATTGTTCTGTACGATTTTGTTGGCGCCCTTGCCATCGCAGCTGCTGTCCCATTTCACCACCTGGATCAGGGGTTGGGCATTGCTGGCCTGGGGAAAGTTGACCAGTACCAGCACGTCGTCGTCGCGGTGTTTGCCGCTGAACGTGCCGCCGTCGATCCGCTTGACCTCGTCCTGGAAGAACCAGAAGCCCATAAAGGCGTCGCCGTTGTTGCTGATGCGATCGGCACCGAAGTAGATGATGCGATCCCCGGTTTCACCATCGGTATAGGAGGCCGCATAGGCGTTGGTGATGTCGTTTTTGTCGGGCACCGAGCCGGTGGTCCAGGACCAGGCCTTTGTCCCCTTTTGTTCGGTGGAGATATCCTGGATGTCCTTCACCCCCCCGGAGAAGATGACATGGGGGGATGCCGGATCGGGATTGATACCGGTAAAGACTCCGGGGGAGCCGCCATTATTTTGGCCGTTGTTGTAAAGGGTTTCCCAATCGTCCCCGTTGAAAGGTGAGGCAAGATTGTCCTGAACGGCATTACCATCCAGCTCAAATAAGCCGAGTTGATCGACGGGATCGACATGATTGCTGGACAAGGCCGGCAGCGACCCCATACACAGCAAGGCCCCCAGTATCCAGGTCGGGAACCTGCTTATCAGGCTAAGTGTTCGCATGTTACACCTCCAAGCCGGGGCTTATGCCCCGGCGCACAAGAGTCCCGGACATTCGATCCTTCCGAAGGCCCGGCGTCGGATTCAGCCTGGGGAGAGCGGAAAATTTACCAAAAGCCCACGGCCAGGTTGCTATGCACAGCTAAACCACTGTCCGGCTTTACTGGTACCCGAATCGGGAGGGGAGCCAGAAAATACACCTCCCTGTGTCAACCTTGCCGACGAGGCAGGCTCCCAATGGCATGGGGGATTCCCAAGGAAAGCGCGGTATAAAAACCGTTAACCGGACAAGACAAGGTACTTTCAGCAACACCTGTGCCATAAATATATGATTTTGATTTTTAAGGTATTTATTGTTTTTATGATGTGTGGGGAAACACTGACTGTTACGATTTTGATACACCCTGTCCGCAAGGGATGGCGATATCCATTGATTTATAAAGGATTTATGGATATTGAAAACTGTTAACCATAAGAGACTGCCGAAAGGCATAAATAAAAGAAGGGATCTCGGTGATGGCTTTAAATGAGGCCTCTTTAGTCGATAACCGGTAATGAGGCAAACAGCCATGTCGTCCATGTTGGCACCAAAGGCTATGGCTGGATATGTTTCAATTGAGAATGCGTATGACAAAAACTGACTTTAACTCCAGGTTAGCCGTGGTGGGTGAAATCTAAGTGATTAAAAAATAAACAGTTTAATAATGCCATTAATATCCGGAACTTAACATTTTGTTATCATTTCCAATGGACTCCTTTTGCGTTTTATTTAGTCAAAGTGGCTTTTTTTATACCAATAGGGAATAAAAAATCGCCAAATCCCCGTGCTATAGTGCCCGCCGTCCGGTCAAGAGAGAACCATTTGAGTTTCTTATTGCCGGCCTGAATCAAATGCAGTTTGGCTGCCGTCTTGGTAAGCAATTCGTTACTAAAGATTTGAATGGCTCCATTTAAGGGGCAGGGACTTTTGTGCTTAATTTTTGGGAGAAACCAATGCGCCTCTCCAGGCCTGCTATTGCCCGTATTCTGGCGGCCGGCGGTATTGCCGCTGTGCTGAGCATCTCATTGCCCGCCCTCGCCGCGCCGGATCATCATGGTCATCAACATCCGTCTCATCATAATGAAGCCTCGAGTGAACCCAAGCGTTTGGCCATGGCGTACACCCTGTCGCTAAATAATATGGCGAAAGCGGCGGGAAGACAGGACGACAACCTGATGCTGTCCCTGGTTGAAGAACGGCGGCAGCTGTTGCTGGCACTGGCCGAGCAGGCGCCGGCCGAGGTGTTTCCGGTGTTATTGCCGGCTGACAAGGTCAAGGGCATGCCTCCCCGGGTACGGGAGAAGCTCGAGCAGAAACATCTTATCGAAGGGGTCATAGAGCAGAGCTATCTGGACTTTGAGGACGGTAGCCATCAACTGCGATATCACCTGATCACCGAGCGGGGTGAGCGGGTAGGCCTGCATATGGATGTTGCCCAAGCGGGTCTGGAAACGGGAAAGCGGGTACAGGCCAACGGGTTGTTGCTCAGTGGTGAAGGGCAGTCGGAGGATCAGCTCTTCGTGACCGAAGCCGGGCAGAACCTGCTGTTTCTGGCCCAGGGTGGCGGAACCGATGGAGGCAGCAACGGAGGTGATGCCCTTGCCAGCTCGGCGGCCATGGGAGAGCAAAAAACCCTGGTGCTGCTGGTCAATTTTGCCGATGACACCGCCATGCCCTGGACCCGGGAGCAGGTCGGCTCGGTGGTGTTTAATGAAACTAACAATTTCATTAAGGAAAACTCCAATGGCCGGACCTGGCTTAGCGGCGATGTCAAAGGCTGGTTCACCCTGCCTCTAAGCAAGAGCAGCTGCGTGTCCGGCGATATCATTCGCGAGGCGCGGAACCAGGCCGAGGCGGCCGGTGTGGATCTGACCGCCTACCATCGCTTTGTTTACGCTTTTCCCTACACGACCGCCTGCGCGTTTTCCGGCTCCGCCTCCGTGGGGGGCTACACCTCGTCCATGTTGCTGAACGGCCGTATGTACTGGAACCTGGTGGCGCATGAGTTTGGCCATAACCTGGGTCTGGGCCATGCCCATGGCCTGGAATGCGGCGCCGGGGTAATCGGTGGCAGTTGCCAGCATGTGGAGTACGGCGATGGTGTGGACGTCATGGGCGCCGGCAGGGGGCACTACAGCCCCTTCCAGAAAGAATGGCTGAACTGGTTCGACGCCGGCGAGGTGATCACCGTGACCAAGAGCGGCCAGTACACGCTGGAAGGCTATGCCTCCGATCGCCCTGGACCCCGGGTATTGAAGATACCGCGCGGTGTGGACGACAAGGGTAATCAGTCCTGGTATTACGCGGAGTTCCGCGAGCCCGTCGGGTTCGACGCCGTGCTGGCCTCCAACGCCAATATCCAGAACGGCCTGGTGGTACGCACAGGGGTGCAGGGACAGCGGGGCTCGAATTACCTGCTGGACATGACGCCCGGCAGCCGCAGCGGTAATTCCGACTTTAGCGATCCGGCACTGGAAGCGGGTTTGCTGTTTGCCGACGACAAGGCCGGGGTCAGTGTCACTACCGATTGGGTCGACGGCAGCCGGGCCGGCGTTTCCGTCTGGCTGAACGGCGGCGGCCAGGGCAGTGTTTGCCTGCCCTCTGCGCCTACCCTGAGCATCAGCCCGGGAGAAAGCCAGTGGGTAGAAGCCGGTACCCGGGTGACCTACAGCGTCAGCCTGACCAATAACGACAGCAGTGGTTGCGGCAACAATACCTTTAACTTCCACACCCAGGGGCCCGATGGCTGGTCCGCCTTCACCCTGAGTGGCAGCCTGACCCTGGCGCCGGGTGAAACTCAGACGACCAGCCTGAGAGTGACTTCGGATACCAGTGCGGCCCCCGGCTTCTATGATATCCGGGTGACGGCACAGAGCGGTGCCCATGGTCAGTCGGCCCGCGTCACTTACGTGGTGGACGGTGATATGACCGAGCCAGCCCCTGGGCCCACCGAGCCGGTGAATAACTCACCGGTCGCGGTCAATGACGGCGCCAGTACCCGGCAGGATAGCGCCGTGACCATCAAGGTACTGGCCAACGACTCCGATCCGGATGGCGATGCCATCGGCGTGAGTGCGATAAGCGGAGTCAAGAATGGCAGCACCAGGCTCAATGCCGACGGCTCCGTGACCTTCACTCCCGCCAGTGGCTTCAGCGGCACCGCCGGCTTCAACTACAGCATTTCCGATGGACGGGGCGGTAGCGCCAGCGCCAGCGTGACGGTAACAGTCAATGCGGTGCAGGAGCCGGAGGTCAAAAACAGCCCCCCGGTGGCGGTGGACGACAGCCAGGTGCTGACCAGCCTGGAGCCGGTAAAGATAGCCGTGCTGGCCAACGATTATGATCCGGATGGAGACAAGCTGGCGGTGGTATCGGTGACGCAGGGGGCCCGTGGTACCGTCACCCTCAATGGCGACGGTACCCTGAGCTACAGCCCCAGGAACAACCTGAAGACGACGGACAGCTTCGGCTATACCATTTCCGATGGACGGGGCGGCAGTGCCAGCGCCAGCGTTTATATAGAACTGCAGGCCCAGGAAAGCAGCGGGTCGACTGGCAAGGGCAACGGTCGCAATAAATAGCGGCATCAAAAAAAAATGGCGGGCCCAAGGGCCCGCCGTTTTTGCTTATGCCGCTTTAGAAGCAGATATTGTTGTTATAGGCATCCAGGATGCCATGCAGGTTGGTGGCTGCCTGGCGTTGGGGATGCTTGTTACCGATCTTGCCGGACTTGGCGTCATAGCCCACGGCGCTCAGCAGGGCGTCGGCGGCGGCGATGGTCGCGGCTGTATTGGCGCACTGGCTGGCGCCGGCCGCGATATTGGCCTTGGCGGCCACCAGGGAGCGGGCCAGCTTGAAGTCGGCGAAACTGGCCATCACCTTGCCGGTAGTGATGCTGCGGTGGCGCAGTACATTCACCGCATCGGCACAGGTGCTAAGCACCACATTGCCGGCGCTGAGCGGCAGTACATCGTCCAGCAGCCAGTAGCCATTGGCCGAGCCACCGTTTTTCTCGGCGGTTTTCACCTGGTTGCCGTTGGTGCAGGTGCTCCAGTTGCTCCAGTAGCCGGGGGTTCGGCGATCGCCTTCCGGTTTGACGTTGTCCACCACCAGATGCAGGGTGTCGCCCGGTTCCACCAGTAGATCGGTGCCTGCGCCGAAGTCGATGCAGCGGTTGCCCTCGTCTTCCGGATTATCCGGGTTGTAGGGGCTGAGCGCCATATCGCCCACACCGTCGCCGTCGGTATCCAGGTACCAGTTGGCGGTGGTGCCGGCGGGGATGCCCAGTTCGCACAGGGTGTAGGTGCCGTCGGCTTTCAGCTTGATGCCGCCGAAGGTGAGCAGGCCATCCAGTTTGCCCAGGGTGTTGTCGCTGGCAAGCTGGGTGCCGCCGAAGCCATCGGGGCCTTTATACAGCCGGAAGTTGACGTCCATGGCGGGGTTGACCACGCCGTTGAACAGCTTCAACAGAGCCACCATGATCCGCTTGGTGTTGGTAAAGGTACAGACCACGGTTTCGCCGTCGTCCACGCTGATGGTGGCGGTGCGGCTGGTCAGGTTGGTCGAGGTACCGACATTGTTGACGCCGGACTTGGGATCCTCACACACCAGGTCGGTCAGGTCATAACCGATCAGGGTCGGATCCAGTTCGGTCACCTCATAGACGCCGGGTTCCACATTATCGAAGAAGCGTGACACATAAACGCCTTCGGTCACTGTGGTCAGGTCGAAGCTGCCGGTGCTGTCGGCCGAGTTGACATTGTCTGCATACTCGAAGGTATCGACGCCGCCGATCGAGATTTTCCTGATCTCGATAAAGCCGGGGGCCGCCAGTTTTTCGTTGGTGAAGGTACAGGTGACCACGGCGCCCGGTGCAACCGCTACATCGAATACCGAGAGTTGACCAACGTTGACCTGGCCGGTGGCCACACCGTTTTCGTCCTTACAGGCGATGGCCACCAGGCTGAAGTTGTTGGCGCTGGGGTCGTCTTCGCTCAGATCATAGGAGCCGGGCTTGACCTCGTAGCTCTTCGATACCGGGGTATTGAAGGCGGTGGTGGTCAGGCTGTCCAGCAGCAGCTCCTGGGCTTCGCTGTCGGCGGTGAAGTGGAAGGTGCCGTTAGGATCCAGGTTCGGATTGCCTGTCACCACTTTTTCCACGATCAGGGTGCTGCGGGCGGTGTTTTCAAAGGTACATGCAAACACCTTGTCGGCATCGGCGGGCAGGTTGACGCTGAAGCTGCAACTGCCCAGGCTGCCGTCGTGGTTGGTTACCTTGGTCAGATCCCAGCCATCCTGCGGGGTTTCCACTATGGTGTAGTTGCCTTCGCCCAGCAGGGCGTCGAACAGTATCATGCCTCCGGCTGTTGTTTTGGTTTCATTCACGCCGTTACCGCTCAGGGTGAACTCCCAGCCGTCCTCGAACCCGGCGGGAAGGGTGACCTTGACCACTTTCGCCTTGGCCGGTACGGCGTTATTGAGGAACTCGACCATGCCGAAACAGGCGGGCAGGTCTATGCTCACTTCCTGGTTATTTTGCTGCACGGCAAAACCGGCGGCGGGCTGCTCGATCACCTTGTAGTCGCCGGGTTCCAGCCCGGAAACGGTGACGGACTTGTTGGTCTCGCCGGCGTTGAAGGTGATGGAGACGCTGTCGACCAGGGTTTCTGTCAATCCTTCCACCTTGTAGACACCGAACCAGAAGGTGGCGCTTTCCGCTCCTTGCAGTATGTTGGCGATGGACTTGTCGATGGTCAGCTCGACTTCGGCCTCGGCGGTGATGCCTACGCTGAAGCTGGCCTCTTTTTCGAAACCATCGGAGCCGACCAGGGTGGCGGTATCGGACAGCTCGCCGTCGGTGATGATCCTGGGTTCATCCAGGTGCACCGTTTTCCTGAAGACGGCAAAGCCGCTATTGAATTGCGGATCCGAGATCCAGGTCGAGCTGGTCACATTGGCGGTCGGGCCACTGAAGCTGCCGGAGGCGCCGCTGTGTTGCACCACGGAGAAGCTCAGGCCGGCACCGGTGATAGCTTCCACATCGGTAATAACGGCGCTGTCGTTGACGGTGCTGCCGCTGGGAGTGATGCCGGTGGAGGCTTCCGCGGTCAACTCGCCGGAGATAACCACATCGGGGAAGATGGGATCCTCATAGGTGGCGACCGCCTTGTCCCGCAAACCGGTGACGCCGGCCTGATGCTCCGGCAGTACCAAGGTATGAGTCAGGGTCTTGCTTTCGCCCGCCAGAATGGTAGTGGGGGCAAAGATCTTGGTGTCCAGGATCTGTTCAACACCGCCGAGGGTACCGTAGATGGTATCGGTCAGGTGAATGATGATGTCCCGGTGCGAGGGGTTGGTGGCGGTGATGTTGGTCACAATGGTGACGTTGCCGCCCTCGGTTTCCATCTTGGTCCAGGTGACGGTAATAAAGGTATCCTGGCTCAGCTCGTTTGCTTCATCACAGGTATTGAAGAAGTGCAGGTTGGCCGGGTTCGCGTCCTTGACGATGTTCCACGCAAAGAAGGTGTCCTTGGTGGCGGACATGTTCTTAGCCAGGGTCTGCGGCAGTATCTCTTTTACCGGAATGGAGATATCCCGGTTACCCACACCGGCGGTACCCAGGTTCTCGTTGAGGGTGTTGGAGTGCAGCGAGGATCCCGGATAGAGGTGGGAACCCAGCGCCAGCCGTTGTACCCAGTCGAATACGCAGGTGGTGCCCTTGTTCTGGGTGATCTTTATGGAGCGGTAGATGCTGGCATCGCTGGCGGTTTTCTGCATGGCTCCGACGACGATGCTGCAACTGGCGTGGGACAGGGCGGTGTTGACCACCGGCACCGAGATAAAATCCCAGCCGGTGGCGGTGCCGCCACTGACGGACCTTTCATGATCGCCGGCAACCGCCAGGTCATAGGTGGTGGTGGCCGCGGTCTGGCTACCCAATGAGGTAGTCAGCCGGTGGGGCACCAGATCCAGTTCGTTCCAGCCCTTGCCCAGGTTACCCGTGGTGTACTCGCTGTCGTTACATATAAAGCCACCCGGGGTTGGGATATAGCTGGCGGTGCTGCCTTTGCAACCCTCGAAGGTAAGGTTGACGTGCTGTGGCGCTATGGCAAAAGCCTGGTAGCTGATCAACGTCAGCATCAGCAGGGCGAGCAGATGCAGCAGCCCCCTGAATGACGTTATGCAGCGGGATAGTAAGCTGCTCATGTCCTTTCTCCTCTGAAGTGATCTAGGACTTGAAATAACCATTCCGGCTCTGTGGCATGATTGCCGCAAGGGTCGGCACTTATTTCGTGCTCTCTAGTACCCTCCCTACAAGGCCGCCCGGACCCTGCATACGGCAGAGGCTCTCCGGGGATGTTCCGGCTTAAGAGAGATACCCCAAGACAGCATTTTCCATGCCTGCTATTCAGGTTTTTGAAAAGTAAGGATTTTTCTGTTTATCAAGGAGGGGTAATGCAAGGAAGTGTTAGGCTGGTGTTACGCCTGCCGGAGGGGTAAGGCTAACTGGTTGAGTTTTAAGGGAAAGGAAAAGAATGGCACTGTATCGATGGTGTGACACGAGCCGGATCTGGTGCTCCTGGCGCCGCCCGGCCGGCGGCTAATGCGCCGGCTACCTTTGTTTCCCGCTGAGTGGGAAGGCAGGCGGGCCGCCTGCCTTCCACACCTTGCTACATCGCCACCCCCTGCAGCTTGCGGCGGTATTCCTGGGTGACGGCGCGGGCATCCTGCGGGTTGGCCACGGCGGTGGGGGTGATCAGCACCACCAGCTCGGTGCGCTTGATGTTGGTGCCGCTGCTGCCGAACAGCCAGCCCAGCACCGGCACGTGGCGGATGCCGGGCACGCCCTGGCTGTCCTGGTTCTTGTTTTCGCGGATAAGGCCGCCCAGCACCAGGGTCTCGCCGCTCTGTATCGCCACCCGGGTGTCTATCTTGCGCTGGGTGATGGTGGGCGACTGGATATTGGAAGTGGTGGTGGCGGCCACGTCGTTCACCTCCTGGATAAGCTCCAGCACCACCATGCCGCCGGCGTTCACCCGCGGGGTCACCTCCAGCAGCACGCCGGTGTCCCGGTACTGGATGGTGCTGGTGACGTTACCCACGTCGCTGTTGAGGTTGGTGGTTTCCGAGGTGCGGATCGGCACCTGGTCGCCCACCCGGATCTGGGCCTTCTGGTTGTCCAGCACCATCAGCGAGGGGGAGGAGATCACGTTCACCTTGGAGTCGCTGGCCAGGGCGGTGAGCAGGGCGCGGGTGCCGCTGGCGCTGAACACCTCGTAGCTGGCGCTGGAGGCCGCCAGGCTGGTGGCGGTGGGGATGGGAATGGGGCCCAGGCCGCCGGCGCCGGTGCGGCCGCCGCCCAGGTTGTTCTTGAAATACCACTGCAGGCCGTAGCGCAGTTCGTCCTCCAGGCTTACTTCCACTATGGTGGCTTCCACCAGCACCTGCAGCGGCAGTTGATCCAGCCGCTTGATGGCCTGCTCCACCTTGGCGTAGTCGGCGCCGGCGGCCATCACCACCAGGGCGTTGCGTTCGGTGTCGGCGATCACGCTCACCTCGCCCACATCCAGGTTGGCGGCGTTGATGCCGGTGGCGATTTGCAGCGGGGCGCCGTCGTCCCCGGGGGCGCTGGCCGGCGGCAGGGGGGAATCGCCCCGGTTGCGGCGCTGGCTGTCGAACAGCTGGTTGAGCAGTTCGGCCAGGTGATCGGCCTTGCCGTTCTGCACATGGTACACGTACATGTTCAGCCCGCGCGGGTTCTCGGCCCTGTCCAACCGCTCTATCCACACCCGGGCATCGGTCAGGTAGCGCTCCTGGGGGGTGATCACCAGCAGGGCGTTGAGCCGTTCTATCGGCAGGTAGCGCACCATGCCGGCCAGCGGGCCTTCGGCCTCGTCGCCGAAAATCGCCTGCAGCTCGCCGGCAATGACGTCGGCGCTGCTGGCCTGCAGCCGGAACAGCCCCACCGACATGCCGCGCAGCTGGTCCACGTCGAACAGGTTGACCGTTTCACGGATGTTGAGCAGCTCGTCCCGGGTGCCCACCAGGGTGATCATGTTGCGCCTGTCGTCCACCATCATGGCGCCCTGGCGTGGCTTCACCGGCTCCAGTATCTTCTCCATTTCCCGCGCGCCGATGTAGCGCAGCGGCAATATCAGCATCTGGTAGCCCCGCTCGGCGGTGGGCGCCAGCCGGGGGTTGAGGGCGGACGACGGCACCTCGCTGGCCGGCACCACGCTGAACAGGCCCTGGCTGTGCACCAGGGCGGCGCCGTGGGTCTGCAGCAGGCTTTCCAGGGTCGGCAGCAGGGCCTCTTCGCGGATGGGGCTGTTGGTCTGCAGGTACACCTGGCCGCGCACCCGTTCGTCGAGGGAGTAGTTGAGCTGCAGGATATCGCCCAGTATGGTCTTCACCACTTCGGCGATGTCCGAGCCCTGGAAGTTGAGGGTGATGTCGCCGGGCGCGGGAGGCGGGGCCTCTTCCGTTTGCCCCAGCCGGACGAAGTTGCCCGAGCCGCGGTAGATTTCGCTGCGGGTACCCGGGCTTGCGGCCGGCCCCGTGGCGGTGTCTGCCGGGGTGGGCATTAATTCTTCGTCCCGGGGAGGGAGGCGCACCGGGTCATAGCTGCTGGTCACCCTGGCCTGGCCCCAGGGCTTGTCGAGGGCGCCCCTGTCCCCGGTGGGGGTGGTGCAGGCGATCAGCAGGGTGCAGGAGAAGCCGATGCACAGCCATTTGCTCTGGTGAAACTTGCTCATGATGATTCCCCGCTACTTCCCTGTTCGTTGTTGTTGTCCGGTTCGGTGACGGTATCGCCATTGCCATCGCCGGGCTCGGCCGGCGCGGCTTCCGGGGTGCCTTCCTGCCCGGCAGGAACCTCGGCGGCCGGCTCGTCGGCGAGGGGGCGGCTGGAGGGCAGCCGGGGCTCCCACAAATCCAGGCGCAAGCTCTGGACGCCATCGCTCAGGGTCACGGCGTCCGTCGCTATTTCCTCCAGCTGCCAGCCGCCATCCAGGTACATGCCCACCTTGAGCCGGGCCCGCCCTTCTCCCTGGCGTTCGCTGAACAGCGCCAGTTGCTGGTCGCCTTCCCACACCACCCCGGTCAGGCGCCACTTTTCCCGCATGGCGGCGGCGCTTTCGCTGACGGGATCCTCGTCGTCGGTACCGGCCTGGGGCCGACGGCTCTCGTCGAACAGCGGCCGGTTGATGATCTCGTCGAACTGCTCCAGGGGGGGGTAGCCCGGCGCCGGGGCGCCGTCGTCCTGGGCCCGGCTGGCCGGCAGCCAGAGCGCCGGCAGGGCCAGCAATAGCAACCAGGGCTTCATAGCGCCTCCCTCTGGGTGTAGCCGATCAGATCGAAGCGAACGTCGAGCGAGGGGATCTGCCGCAATCGGGGATCCTGCCGGCGTATCACTATGTTCCTGTTGATCTGGACGGCCGGGCGGCGTGGATTGGCGGTGATCACCAGGCCCTGGATAAAGAGCGCGGGCCGGCCCGACTCCAGGGCGTGGAGCAGGGGCACCAGTTGGTCCAGCTCGCCGCGCAGGTGTACCCTCAGCATCACCCCCGGCAGGGGGGCCTCGCTGCCGAGGGGCGCGTTCTGCACGCTCACCAGCTGGCCGCCGCTGTTGCTTACCAGGCGGTTCAGGTGTTGCTGCAGCCAGGCCGAGGCCAGCGCCGGGCGCCGTTCCGGCAGGTAGAGGCCGGTGTCTGGGGTATCGGCCCGCAGTTGCTGCAGCGCCTGCTCGGTTTGCTCCAGCTCGGCGGACAGCCGCTGGTAGCGGTTAAGCTGATCCTCCAGCTGGGCGATGGTGGCGCCCTGTTGCAGGAAGAGCCCGAGCAGGGGGTTGATGACCAGGCTGAAGGCCAGCACCAGCACCAGCACCAGCAGCCCCAGGGCCGCCGCCTGCTGCTGGCGGGCGTTCAGGTTCATAAGGATGCCTCCTCGCCGAAGCGGGCGTCGATCATGAAGCGGTCCTTGTTGGTGGCCGGGTTGTTGGTTACCGGCGAGCTGAAGCGCACATCAAAAAACAGGGGGGAGGCTTCCAGCAGGCCGATAAGCTCGGAGGCATTGGCCGACTCGCCGCGGATCTGCACCGCGCCGTCGAGCAGTTCGAAGCGGCTGAGCCAGGTGTGGTCGGGCAACTGGCGGGTCAGTTCGTCCAGCAGCGGCAGCACGGCGGGCCGGCTCGTCCTTTCCCGGGCCAGGAACTGGCGGCTTTGCTGCAGTTCTTCCAGCTGCTGCTTGAGGGCGGCAGCCTGCTCCGCTCGTTGTTTGGGAATATTCAACTGGGCGTCGAGCGAGTCGATGCGATTCTGACGTTGATAGAGGGGAACCGCTATCAGCAGGAACAGCATCACCAGCACCAGGGCGCCGTTCAGGTTCTTCATCCGGCCGGCCTTGAGTGCCGCCGCGCTTCGGGTCACCGGCAGCGGTATGGCCGGCGCCTCCGGGTGGTCGGCGTCATGGAGGGTGGCGGGAGCCAGGCCCAACTCTTCCAGCTCGGCCAGCATTGGGTCCACCTGGGACTTGGGCGCCAGCAGCAGGCTGACCTGGAGCTGGGGGTTGTCTTTCTCGCGGGGCGCGGCCTTGAAGCCAAAATAGACCTGATCGGCACTGAATGGGGTGTGCCTGTCCATCTCGAAACGCAGCACATTGGCCAGGTTGCCGGCGGTGGCCGCCGGCAGGGAGATGCGGGTGAATAGCAACTCGCCGGCGGGCAGGCAGAGGTGGGTGCTGTCCGCCTGCTTCAGCAGCCTGTCCAGGGCGTCGGCCTGGGCCGGCGCACCGGTCAGGGTCAGTTGTTCGCCCTGGGGCTCCAGCGCCAGCCGGTAGCCGTCCTGTCCGGGATAAATGGCGAGCCGCTGTTTCTGGCCGAGCAGGCGCCGGCTCAGGTGCGGAGGCAGCAGGCTAAGCAGCTGCCGGCTCCACCATTGCCAGAACAGGGAGCAGGATTGCCATAGCCGGCGGCCGTAATGGTTCAGCTTCTGTACTATGTTCTCCCCGTCCATAGGGAATCTCCGTTAGTCGTCCGGCTCGGTGAACAGCGGGATGGATTCCTGGGTGACCTGTTCCACCATGGCCTGGCCGCGACGGTCGATCAGGCTGGCCGTCAGGTGGTAGCGGTAAACCGTATTCATACGAGCTTCAGTATGAATAGTGTAGTTGACCCCGGGGGCGCCGCCAGAGAGGAATTGGCGGGGGAAGACGTTGGTCGCCGGGGGCGGCAGGCCGTCCTCATGGCTCCGGCGCCTGTCCTCGATAAACTGATCGACGGTCGTTTCGTCGGCGCCGGGCAGGGCCAGCAGCACCTGGCGCGGCGCATAGAGGGGATTGATGGCGTTGCGCGGATTGCGGATGGTCAGGCTGTGCCGGATCCGGCGGTAGATCTCCGGCGTCATGCCCAGCACCCGCAGCACTTCCTCCACCGACGGGAAGGGGGCGTTGGCGGGGCCGTAGTCCAGCCCGGCGGCGAGATAGTCGTCGTATTCGGCCCCATGCAGCCGGCGCAGATCGTCGCCGTCGCGCCAGTCCATGATGGCGTCCACCAGTTGGGCGCGCAGGCCGTCGTCCAGATCCGCGGTGGCCAGCAGGCCGTCGAGCAGCTCGGGGCCGGCGGCGTTGAGATCGATGCGCCCGCTTTCGTTGAACAGGGCCACCCGGATATCGATGTCGTCCAGCCGTATCAGGTAGGGGCTGCCGTCGGCCAGCCAGGGCTGGTGCTCCTGGGGCTGGGCCAGCGCCAGCAGCACCAGCTGCACCCCGGCGTCGGCGGCGTGGCGAACCTGGGCGGCATGGGTGAGGTAGCGGCTCTGCTGGGCCTGGCTGCGGCTGTTGAGGGAAAGCCCGGTCGCCATCAGGGTCAGCAGGATCAGCACCCAGAGCACGCTGACCAGGGCGATGCCCCGTTGCCTAGTATTCATCCTTGATCTCATAGCGGCGGTCTCCGGGGGAGATGATCAGGGCGGGCCAGTCCGAGTCCAGCTGCAGCCGGATCAAGGCCGGCAGCTGTGCCTGCTCCAGCCAGTCCGTTTGCCAGTGGGGCAGGCGGTTGTCTTCTTCCCGGGGCAGGTACTGAAGCGTCAGTTCGCCCACCTCCAGCGCCAGCAGGGGCGGCAGCAGCTCGGGCTGGCGGAAGTCGTCCAGCAGCCGGTACCAGTCGAAGGGCTCGAGCTCCTGTTGCTGCTCCGGGTTGCCGTCGGCAATGAACGGCTGGGTTTTCAGCAGCAGCAGGGGATGGTCGGGATCGGTTTGGTCCAGCGCCAGGTAGAACCAGGCCGGCTGCGCCGGACCGCCGTCTTTGTGGGGCAGGGGAGCCAGGAACAGCAGCGAATCCTCGCCGCCCTGGAACGACAGCATCTGGGTCTGGCGTATGTCCCAGATGTCCCTGGGCTGTGCCCGGGACAGCAGGTTGCGCAGGAACAGCTGCAACTGCACCGCTTCGCCGAGCCGGTCGTTGTGGCGCTCGACCGTCTCCCAGGCCCGGCCGGCGAGGCGGAAGCCGCCGAACATCAGCCCCGAGAGCAGGGTCAGCAGGGTCAGCGCCACCACCAGCTCCAGCAGGGTAAAGCCGCCTTGTCGCTTCATCGGGCCTCCAGCCGCACCAGCCGCAGGGTGCTGAGCCGATACTGCTGGTCGCGGCCCCAGCCCACCACCACTTCCATCCGGTAGGGCATCAGCATGGAGTCGTTTTCCATCAGCCCCCGCAGGTCGAACTCCTCCACCCGGGTTTCCCACCAGTAGTGGTCGTCAAACCAGCCCTGCTCCCGGCCCGGCCGCAGGCGGCTGCCGGCGTCCAGTTCGGTCAGTTTCGACTCCGCCAGCAGCATGGCCTTCTGCTGCTCCAGGGCACTCTGGGTGGTGCGGATGGCCAGGGAAAAGATGTTGAGCAGCACCCCCAGGGTGACGGTCAGCACCGCAAAGGCGACCAGCACCTCCAGCAGGGAAAATCCCCCCTGGCCGGGGCGGGCCCTGCCCCTAGTCATGGAAGGCCACCTTGCCGGTCAGCCAGTGCACCTCTATGCGGTAATCCTGGCCGGATCCGGCCACCACCAGGGTGCCGCCGCTGCTGGTGCCGTCCGGGTAGAAGACGATGCCCGGCTGCCCGGGCTCGGTGGTTTCCGCCAGCCGCAGTTCAACCTGTTCCGGCCAGGGATAGGGCGCCTCCCGCCCGGACAGCCGGCTCTGGCGGCCTTCCTGGTCGAGCACCAGGGCGACCTCTTCGCCGGTGGCGATGGCCTGGCTGCGGGCCAGCCGCAGCAGGGCGGCGGTTTGCCGGCTGTAGCTTTTCAGTTCGGCCCCGGGCAGCAGGGCGGCGAAGCGGGGCAGGGCCACCGCCAGCGCCAGGGTGGAAATGGTCAGCACCACCAGCAGCTCCAGCAGGGTAAAGCCCCTATTCCCAACTGACCACGTCCTGCGCCTCACCCGTGCCTCCTTCCCGGTTGTCCGAGCCCAGGCTGAACAGGTCGAATTCCCCGTGCTGGCCGGGCGAGCGGTACTGGTAGTCGTAACCCCAGGGATCCTTGGGAATGGTCCTCTTGGTCAGGTAGGGGCCGTTCCAGCCCCGGGCGTTGGCGGGGGCGCTGAGCAGGGCGTCCAGGCCCTCGGCGGTGGTGGGATAGCGGCCCACCTCCAGCCGGTACAGATCCAGCGCCGTGCCGAGTTCCCTGATCTGCAACTGTGCCGTCTTGGTCTTGGAGCCGGCCAACTGGCGCAGCACCTGGGGCCCGACCAGGCTGGCCAGCAGGCCCAGGATCACCAGCACTACCAGCAGTTCGAGCAGGGTAAAGCCGAATCGTGATTTTCTCGTCTTGTTGTAACGCACTGTTGCCTCCCTATATGGGCAGTTCACTGATGCCGAGAATGGCCACCAGAATGGAGATGATGATGCCGGCGATGACCACGCCCAGGCCGACGATCAGCACCGGCTCCAGTATGGTCAACAGACGATGGATGGCGTTTTCCACTTCCCGGTCGTAGGTGTCGGCCACCTTGAGCAGCATGTCCTCCAGCTGGCCGGTTTCCTCGCCCACCCGGATCATCTGTATCGCCAGGGGCGGGAACTGGCCCGAAGCCTGCAACGGTTCGGCCAGGCGGCGACCTTCCTTCAGGCTGCCGGCGGCTTCCATCAGGGTATTGGCCAGCAACTGGTTGCCGACGGTGTCGCGGGCGATGTTCAGGGCGCTGAGCAGGGGCACGCCGCCCTTCATCAGGGTGCCCAGGCTGCGGCTGAAACGGGCCACCTCCAGCCGGCGGATCAGCTCCCCGGCCAGGGGCAGGCGCAGCAACAGGCCGTCCCAGGCCAGGCGCTGGTCGGGTTTGGCCAGCTGGCGCCGGCCGTAGATCAGGCCCAGCAGGATCAGCAGCAGCAGCCAGGGCCCCATGTCGCGCAGGAACTCGGCGGCGCCAATCACCACCCGGGTGGCCAGGGGCATGGCCTGGCCCATGTCGGCGAACAGCTGCTGGAACTGGGGGATGACGTAGGTGAGGATGATCAGCAGCGACACCGCCGATACCAGCAGCAGTATGATGGGGTAGATCAGTGCCGACATCGCCTTCTCCCTGAGCAGGCGGCTGCGCTCCAGGTACAGCGCCAGGTCGGACAGGCCCTGCTCCAGGTTGCCCGAGACCTCGGCGGCCCTGACCATGTTCAGGTAGAAGGGGGAGAAGGCCGCGTCCTGCTCCGCCAGCACCGCCGACAGGGTCTGGCCGCGCTGTATGCCCTCGCGGATCTGGCCGAGCAGACGGATGTCGTCACCCTTGTCGCGCACCTGGATCATGATGCCGAAGGCCCGCTCCAGGGGAACGCCGGCCTTGAGCAGGGCGGCCAGATCCTGGGTGAGCGCCTGGATCTGGCGCTCGCCCACCCGCTTGCGGCCCAGCCTCAGCCCCAGCCCGGACGAGGCGGCGCTCCGGCCGTCGGCCGGCTCCACGCTGAGCGGGATCAGGCCCCGCTGTTGCAGCTGCAGCACTATGGCCTGCTGATCGGCGCCTTCGAGCCGGCCTTCCTGTACCTCGCCGCTCTGGCTGACCGCCTTGAAGTAGAACAGCGCCATCTCAGGCCTCCTGGGTAACCCGGATCACCTCTTCCACGTTGGTGATCCCCTGCAGGGCCTTGTGCAGGCCGTCGCCGTACATGGTCCTCATGCCGTGGCGGATGGCGGCCTCCTGGATCTTGCCGGCGTCGGCGTGGCTCAGCACCAGCTTGCGGATATCGTCGTTCATGGTGAGCAGTTCCTGGATCGCCAGCCGGCCGTGGTAGCCGGTGCCGGCACAGCGGGCGCAGCCCACCGGCCGGAACAGGCGGAGGGGCTCGCCCGCCGCCGGCGGCGCCAGTTTCAGCTCCCGCACCAGCTCCGGCAGCGGCTGGTAGCTTTCCTTGCAGTGGGGGCAGAGCACCCGCACCAAACGCTGTCCGATCACCGCATTGAGGGTGGAGGTGAGCAGGTAGTCCTCCACCCCCATTTCCAGCAAGCGGGTCACGCTGCTGGCGGCGTCGTTGGTGTGCAGGGTGGACAGCACCAGGTGGCCGGTGAGGGCCGACTGCACGCAGATGCGGGCGGTTTCCAGGTCGCGCATTTCCCCCACCATGATGACGTCCGGGTCCTGGCGCACGATGGAGCGCAGGGCGCTGGCGAAGCTGAGCCCGATACTCGGCTTGACGTGGATCTGGTTGACCCCCTCCAGCTGGTATTCCACCGGGTCTTCCACCGTGATCAGCTTGCGCTCCGTGGTGTTGAGCTGGTTGAGGGCGGTGTAGAGGGTGGTGGTCTTGCCGCTGCCGGTGGGGCCCGTGACCATCAGCATGCCGTGGGGGATCCTCAGCACCTGTTGCAGCCGGGCCTTGGTGTCTTCGGCAAAGCCCAGGGCGTCGAAGTCCAGCACCACGCTTTCCCGGTTGAGCAGCCGCATCACCAGGCTTTCGCCGTGCATGGTGGGCACGGTGGACACCCGGATATCCAGCTCCATCCCCTGGATTTTCAGCTCGATGCGGCCGTCCTGGGGCAGGCGGCGTTCGGCGATGTTGAGCCGGGCCATGATCTTGATGCGGGAGATGATGGCCGGGGTCATGTTCACCGGCGGGGCCTCGCTTTCCTGCAGCACGCCGTCGATGCGGTAGCGGATCTTGAGCCGGTTCTCGAAAGGCTCCACATGGATGTCGGAGGCGCGCAGATCCACCGCCTTCTGGATGATCAGGTTGACCAGGCGGATCACCGGCGCCTCGCTGGCCATGTCCTTGAGCTGGGCGATGCTTTCTTCCGTTTCCTCTTCCTGCTGCACCGCCGAGAGGATGTCGCCCATCTTGCTCTGGCCCTCGCCGTAGAGCCGCTCGATGGCGGCGGCGAGCTCCGAGTTCACCCCCACCTGCAGCCGCACCGGCTGGCGGCACATCATGGCCATGGCCCGGGCGGCGAAGTCGTCCCGGGGATCGACCATGGCCAGCACCAGGGCGTCCGGCTCCTGGCGCAGCGGCATCAGGTGGTGTTCCTTCAAAAAACGGTAGGACAGGGCCGTGTCCAGTGGCGGGGACAGGGGATATTCCTCGGCGGTGGTAAGCGGCAGCCGGGTCAGCTCGGCCAGGCAGCGGGCCAGTTCCCGCTCGGAGATCATGCCCAGGTTGAGCAGCAGGGTGGCGAGGCTGCCGCCGTCGGCCTGGCCCTGGCGCATGCGTTCCAGGCGTTGCAATTCCCTTTCGCTGATGTGGCCCTGCTCGATCAGGGCCTGGCCCAGGCGGCTGTCGTCGGGGGACGAAATCACTTCGTTGGCATCCATACACTTGCTCCCCTGTTTTCTGGATCAAGCATAGACCGATTTACCAACGAGCTGGTGGGGCGGGCGGGGAAGCGGCGCGCAAAAAGGAATAAATATTCGCTTTTTTAGCAATAATTATTTACTCGTCAACCATTGACCGGATGGCTGTATCCATATATCAATACCAGCGGGTCTTAATATGTATCCCAGATGAAAAGATCAACAAGATAACAACAAGGAAGATATCGTGACGTATATCCACGACACCATCGTCAAGCTCCAGAAAACCAGTCCGGCACAAGCAGAGTTCTACCAGGCGGTAGAGGAAGTTCTGGATTCGCTCCAGCCCATCCTCGAAACCAACGAGAAGTACAAGCTGCACTCCATTATCGAACGCATGGTCGAGCCCGAGCGCCAGATCATGTTCCGGGTGCCCTGGGTGGACGACCAGGGCAAGGTCCAGGTCAACAAGGGCTACCGCATCGAGTTCAACTCGGCGCTGGGGCCCTATAAAGGCGGCCTGCGTTTCCACCCCAGCGTGAACGCCGGCATCATCAAGTTCCTCGGCTTCGAGCAGATCTTCAAGAACGCCCTCACCGGCCTGCCCATCGGCGGCGGCAAGGGCGGCGCCAACTTCGATCCCAAGGGCAAGTCCGACGGCGAGATCATGCGCTTCTGCCAGTCCTTCATCAACGAGCTGTACCGCCACATCGGCCCCACCACCGACGTGCCCGCCGGCGACATCGGCGTGGGTGCCCGGGAAATCGGCTATATGTTCGGCCAGTACAAGCGCCTCACCGGCAACTACGACGGCGTCTTCACCGGCAAGAGCCTGCTGTGGGGCGGCTCCCTGGTGCGCAAGGAGGCCACCGGCTACGGCTGCGTCTACTTTGCCCAGTACATGCTGGCGGACAAGGGCGACAGCCTGGCGGGCAAGCAGTGCCTGGTGTCCGGCGCCGGCAACGTGGCCATCTACACCATCGAGAAGCTGTATGAGCTGGGCGCCCGTCCGGTGACCTGCTCCGACTCCAGCGGCACCCTTTACCATGAGGCCGGCATCGACCTGGCCACCCTGAAGGAGCTGAAGGAAGTGCGCAAGGCGCGGCTGAGCGAGTACCTGGTGGCCCATCCGGACGCCAGGTTCATCCCGGTGACCGACTACCCGGCCGACGGCCACGCGGTATGGCGCATCCCGGCCCAGCTGGCCTTCCCCTGCGCCACCCAGAATGAGCTGACCGAGGCCGACGCCCAGGCGCTGGTGGCCAACGGCGTGATCGCCGTGTCCGAAGGCGCCAACATGCCCTCCACCCAGGACGCGGTGGAAGTCTTCCTCGACGCCAGAATCTGCTACGGCCCGGGCAAGGCGGCCAACGCCGGCGGCGTGGCCACCAGCCAGCTGGAAATGGCCCAGAACGCCAGCATGCAGCGCTGGAGCTTCGAGGAGGTGGACGAGAAGCTGAAGGTGATCATGAAGAACATCTACCTCAGCGCCAGCACCACCGCCGCCGAGTTCGGCGAGCCCCACAACCTGGTGCTGGGCGCCAATATCGCCGGTTTCCGCAAGGTGGCCGACGCCATGATCGAGCAGGGCGTGGTGTAAGCGAGCGGTTCGCTCCACCCCGTCTAAAGGCCCGGTATTCCGGGCTTTTATTTTTTCCGGTGCGCCCAACTTTGGTGCGGGCCCTGCCTCGCCCTCCCGGTATTGCACCTTTTTGGAGGGGAAGGGGAGAAAACAGGATACCCAATAATGGGTATATCACTGTTTTGGTAGATGCTTCTGTGCTGGCACAGCCTTTGCTTCAAGCGAAGCAGGCAATCGAAAAAAGTGTTTCAGCACAAGGAGCTTATCGTGAAAAAATCCCTCTGTTATACCGCCCTGCTGGCCGCCGGCCTGGCCACCTTTACCGCTCAGGCCCAGGATGACGTGATCAAGGTCGGGGTGCTGCACTCCCTGTCCGGCACCATGGCCATCAGCGAATCCACCCTGAAAGACACCGTACTGATGCTGATCGAGCAGCAGAACGCCGCCGGCGGCCTGCTGGGCAAGAAACTGCAGCCGGTGGTGGTGGATCCGGCCTCCAACTGGCCGCTGTTCGCCGAGCGGGCGCGGGAACTGCTGGCCCAGGAGAAGGTGGACGTGATCTTCGGCAACTGGACCTCGGTGTCGCGCAAGGCGGTGCTGCCGGTGGTGGAAGAGCTGAACGGCCTGCTGTTCTACCCGGTGCAGTACGAGGGCGAGGAATCCTCCCAGAACGTGTTCTACACCGGTGCCGCGCCCAACCAGCAGGCCATTCCGGCGGTGGACTACCTGATGAAGGAACTGGGCGTGGAGCGCTGGGTGCTGGCCGGCACCGACTATGTGTACCCGCGCACCACCAACCGCATCCTCGAGGCCTACCTCAGGGATCATGGCGTGGCCGAGGCCGACATCATGATCAACTACACCCCCTTCGGCCATTCCGACTGGCAGAACATCGTGGCCGAGATCAAGCGCTTCGGCAGCGCCGGCAAGAAGACTGCCGTGGTGTCCACCATCAACGGCGACGCCAACGTGCCCTTCTACCGCGAGCTGGGCAACCAGGGCATCGACGCCGCCGACATCCCGGTGGTGGCCTTCTCGGTGGGCGAGCAGGAGCTGTCCGGCATCGACACCGGACCCCTGGTCGGCCACCTGGCGGCCTGGAACTACTTTATGAGCGTGGATAGCGACGCCAACGGCGACTTTATCGATGCCTGGACCGCCTTTACCAAGAACGACGACGCCGTGACCAACGACCCCATGGAGGCCCACTTTATCGGTTTCAACATGTGGGCCGAGGCGGTGCGCAAGGCCGGCAGCACCGAGGTGGACGCGGTAAAGGACGCCATCATCGGGGTGACGGTGCCCAACCTGAGCGGCGGCTACGCCACCATGTTGCCCAACCACCATATCACCAAACCGGTCCTCATCGGAGAGATCCAGGACGATGGCCAGTTCGAGGTGGTCTGGCAGACCGCGGGTACCGTGATGGGCGACGCCTGGTCCGATTACTTGCCCGGCTCCCGGGATCTGGTGGCCGACTGGACCGCGCCCATGCGTTGCGGCAACTACAACGTGACCACCGGCAAGTGCGGCGGCAGCCAGGCCGTGGCGGAAGCCCAGGCAGCGCTGGGGAATTAAGCCGGAAGCTGAGAGCGGGAAGCCGGAAGCTTTCAGGCGGACCCCTGCCATGACTTGGGGGTGGCATGCCCCCTTGGGGCGCGGGCGGCCCGCCCGCATAAGGGTGGCACGGGGTGGGGCAAGGCACGGCGCAACCCGTGATGCCTGTTCTGCCTCGAACCCTTGTAACTCCGCGATGTGGAGGGCTGATCCGAGGGTTCGCGCCGTGCGCGAATGCAGGCGGCCCGCCTGCGCTCCATTCTGTGACCCGGAAACCTTGGGAAATAAAGGACAGCACCATGAATATTTTCAGGAGCCTGATGGTCCGGCTGTGGCTGGTGGCGGGGCTGCTGGCCCCGGCGCTGCCGGTGGCGGCCCAGGTCGATGCCGGCCAGGCCTTGCTCGAGGCGCTGGATGCGCGCGCCTTCCCGGCCAAAAGCGAGGCCATCGACGCCATTGTCGCCAGCCGGGATCCGCGGGCGCGGGACTGGCTGGCGGCGCTGCTCGACGGCCGCCTGCAACGCGGCAAGGAAGACCGGCGCTTCGTGCTGGTGATGAGCACCGGCGGCCGGCAGTGGCCGGTGGTCGATGCGCTCAGTCATGAGCCTCTGGGCAGCCTGGGCCGCCGGGAACTGAGCCGGATCAGCATCAACAACAGCCTGCGCAACCAGTTGCGCAGCGCCCTGGCGGTGCTGGATCTGCACGCGGACGACCCGGCCCTGCGGCGGGCCTCGGCCGAGCGGCTGCTGGGCGAGGTGGATGCCGAACTGGCGCCCACCCTGGCGGCGCTGATCCCGGAGGAGGCCGACGGCCAGACCCGGCGGCGATTGACCCAGGCCCTGGCCATCCACCGGCTGGAGCAGGGCGACATCAGCGCCATCGAGGCGCTGGCCGGCAGCCTGCACAACCAGGCGCGCATCGCCCTCAATCGGGCGGCACAGGGCGACGACGAGCTGGCCGAGGCGGCCCGCAAGGCGCTGGCCGGCATCGAGCAGAACCTCAGGCTCAACCGCGCCGCCGAGACCCTCTACTTCGGCCTCAGCCTGGGCTCGGTGCTGGTGCTGGCGGCCATCGGCCTGGCCATCACCTTCGGGGTCATGGGGGTGATCAACATGGCCCACGGGGAGTTGATCATGCTCGGCGCCTACACCACCTGGATGCTGCAACAGCTGCTGCCGGGCCAGCCGGGGCTGGCGCTGCTGCTGTCCATTCCCGCCGGCTTCCTGGTGGCGGCGCTGGCCGGCATCGCCATCGAGCGCGGCGTCATCCGGTTCCTCAAGGGACGGCCGCTGGAAACCCTGCTGGCCACCTTCGGCGTCAGCCTGATCCTGCAGCAGCTGGTGCGCACCCTGATCTCCCCGCTCAACCGCACCGTGGTCACCCCCGAGTGGATGAGCGGCTCCCTGGTGGTGAACGACGCCCTGTCGCTCACCCTCAACCGGCTCTATGTGCTGGGCTTCGCCCTGCTGGTGTTCGCCGGCCTGATATGGGTGATGAAGGGCACCCGGCTGGGGCTGGAGGTGCGCGCCGTGACCCAGAACCGCGCCATGGCCAGGGCCATGGGTATCCGCGCCACCCGGGTGGACATCCTCACCTTCGGCCTGGGCTCCGGCGTGGCGGGCCTGGCCGGGGTGGCCCTGTCTCAACTGACCAACGTGGGCCCCAACCTGGGCCAGAACTACATCATCGATTCCTTTATGGTGGTGGTGTTCGGCGGTGTGGGCAACCTCTGGGGCACCCTGGTGGCCGGGCTCTCGCTCGGGGTCGTCAACCAGATCCTGGAGCCCTGGGCCGGGGCCGTGCTGGCCAAGATCATGGTGCTGGTGTTCATCATACTGTTTATTCAAAAACGGCCGCGCGGGCTCTTCCCGCAGAAGGGCCGGGCGGCGGAGGCATAACGCATGTGGTTGACCCAACCCCTTAAAGAACGCCAGACCCGGGTTTTTCTGGCGGTGTTGCTGGCGGCCCTGCTGCTGGTGAGCCTGGCCAACCTGCTGCTGCCGGCGGGGCACCCGCTGCACGTCTCCACCTATACCGTCACCCTGCTCGGCAAGTACCTGAGCTATGCCCTGCTGGCGGTGGCGGTGGACCTGGTGTGGGGCTACCTCGGCATCCTCAGCCTGGGCCATGGCGCCTTCTTCGCCCTGGGCGGCTACGCCATGGGCATGTACCTGATGCGCCAGATCGGCGACCGGGGCGTGTACGGGCACCCCCAGCTGCCGGACTTTATGGTGTTCCTCAACTGGGACAGCCTGCCCTGGTACTGGGCCGGCTTCGACATGGCCTGGTTCGCCTTCCTGATGGTGCTGCTGGCACCGGGACTGCTGGCGCTGGTGTTCGGCTTCCTGGCGTTCCGCTCCCGGGTGACCGGAGTCTACCTGTCGATCATCACCCAGGCGCTGACCTTCGCCCTGATGCTGGCGTTTTTCCGCAACGAGATGGGCTTTGGCGGCAACAACGGCCTCACCGATTTCCGCGAGCTGCTGGGCTTCGACCTGCGTGCCGACGCCACCCGGGTGGGGCTCTTTATCGCCTCCGGCATCGCCCTGGCGCTGGGCTACTGGTTGTGCCGGGCCATAGTGCTGAGCAAGCTGGGTCGGGTGTGTGTGGCCTCGCGTGACGCCCAGGCCCGCACCCGCTTTATCGGTTACCGGGTGGAGCGGGTGCAGCTGTTCGTGTTCGTGGTGTCCGCCATGCTGGCCGGGGTGGCCGGGGCCCTCTACGTGCCCCAGGTGGGCATTATCAACCCCAGCGAGTTCTCGCCGCTGTTTTCCATCGAAATCGTGGTGTGGGTGGCCCTGGGTGGCCGCGCCACCCTTTACGGCGCGGTGATCGGGGCCCTGCTGGTGAACTACGCCAAGACGGTGTTCACCGGGGTCATGCCCGACGCCTGGCTGTTCGCCCTCGGCGGCCTCTTCGTGGTGGCCACCGTGCTGCTGCCCAGGGGCATCGCCGGCCTGCTGGCCCGCCGCCGTTCTTCCGCTGCACCCAAGGAGGCAAGCGCATGAACATGTTCAAATCCCTGGCCCGCCGGGATCAGGTGTTCGATTTTATGGTACCCGAGGTGTCGCCGGTGGACGTGCGCCACGGCCCCATCCTTTACCTGGAGGACGTGAGCGTGAGCTTCGACGGCTTCAGGGCCATCAACAACCTCAACCTCACCATCGACGACGGCGAGCTGCGCTGCATCATCGGCCCCAACGGCGCCGGCAAGACCACCATGATGGACATCATCACCGGCAAGACCCGGCCCGACCGGGGCCAGGTGTGGTTCGGCAGCAGGCACAACCTGCTGCGGCTGTCGGAGCCGGAGATCGCCAGCCTGGGCATCGGCCGCAAGTTCCAGAAGCCGACGGTGTTCGAAGAGCTGACGGTGATCGAAAACCTGGAACTGGCCATGGCCGCCGACAAGCGGGTGCTGCCGACCCTGGCCGCCCGGCTGAGTTCGGCGCAGCGGGATCGCATCCACGAGGTGGTGGCGCTTATCGGCCTCAAGGCCGCCGCCCACGAGCTGGCGGGCATCCTCTCCCACGGCCAGAAACAGTGGCTGGAGATCGGCATGCTGCTGATGCAGCGGCCCCGGCTGCTGCTGGTGGACGAGCCGGTGGCGGGCATGACCGAGCAGGAAATGGAGTTGACCGCCGAGCTGCTGACCAAGCTTGCCGGCAAGGGCAAGCAGTCGGTGGTGGTGGTGGAGCACGACATGGGCTTCGTGCGCTCCATCGCGCGCAAGGTGACGGTGCTGCACCAGGGCTCGGTGCTGGCCGAAGGCACCATGGACCAGGTATCGAACGACCCGCGGGTGGTCGAGGTGTACCTGGGGGAAGAAAGCGGCGCCGAGGTGGCCTGATGCTGACAGTCGACAAATTGAATCAATTCTACGGCGAAAGCCACACCCTCTGGGATCTGAGCCTGGACATCCCCCGCGGCCGCTGCACCTGCGTGATGGGCCGCAACGGGGTGGGCAAGACCACCCTGCTCAAGTGCATCATGGGCGAGGTGGCGGCGAAGAGCGGCAGCATCCGCCTGGACGATGGCACCGAGCTCACCAAAAAGCGGCTGGAGGACAGATCCCGGCTCGGGCTGGGCTATGTGCCCCAGGGCCGGCAGATCTTCCCGCTGATGACGGTGGAGGAAAACCTGCGCACCGGCCTGGCGGCCCGGGGCGACGGCCTGCGCCGCATTCCGGAGCGAGTCTACGAGCTGTTCCCGGTGCTGAGGGAGATGCGCCAGCGCCGGGGCGGGGATCTGTCCGGTGGCCAGCAGCAGCAGCTGGCCATCGGCCGGGCCCTGGTGCTGGAGCCGGAGCTGCTGATCCTGGACGAGCCGGGGGAGGGCATACAGCCCAATATCGTCGCCGATATCGGCCAGGTGATCCGCCGGCTGATGGCGGAAGACGGCCTCACCGTGCTGCTGGTGGAGCAGAAGCTGCCCTTCGCCCGCAAGTACGCGGATCGCTTCGTGATCCTGGACCGGGGCCGGCAGGTGGCCGAGGGCGGGATCGACGAGCTGTCCGACGAACTTGTCAAGCGCCACCTGACGGTGTAATCGGCTTGAAGCGGTAGCGCTATCTCTGCGTAGCCACCGCCGTAGCTACCACTGTAGGTGCTGCTGTAGGTGCCGCTTTAGCCGGCACAAACCGGCACCCAATTTCCACACCCCACGCTGTTGGCAGGTTTGCGCCACGTAAACGGGCGCCTACAGGTAAGATATCGCACTGCTCAGGTTTTAAACTGATCGGTGCTCTAGGTAAGTCTGAAAGTTTGCCAGCAGTCTGAAAAGCCCGGGAGACCGGGCTTTTGGTTATAGTGATTTAGCGCTCGGCGGCGATCACCGAGATCTCCACCAGCAGCTCGGGGCGGGCCATGGCGGCTTCCACGCAGGCGCGGGCGGGGGCATGGCCCTCGGGCACCCAGGCGTCCCACACCGCGTTCATGGCGGCGAAGTCGGCCATGGTTTTCAGGTAGATGGTGGCGGAGAGGATATGCTCCCGGCTGGAGCCGGCTTCCAGCAGCAGTTCATCCACTTTTTCCAGCATGGTGCGGGTCTGTTCGGTGATATCCTGAGTGGCATCCTTGCAGACCTGGCCGCACAGGTAGAGGGTGCCGTTGTGCTTGACGATGCGGCTCATGCGCTGGCCGATTTGCTGGCGTTCGATAGACATTTGTACTCCTTTGATACCACAAGAATGGCGATAAACGCCAACCATTACCGATTGATACGCGGATGTAAACTTTTTGGGATAGAAAGGGTGGAATAATATGGCGGTGATCACGGGGCTTAATCTTTATCCGATCAAATCGGCGGCCGGGCTGGCGGTGCCGGATGCCTGGGTGTCCCGCGAGGGGCTGCGCGGCGATCGCCGCTACATGCTGGCCAAACCGGACGGCACCTTCGTCACCGCCCGCACCCATCCCCGGCTGCAAGGGGTCGGGGTGACGCCGGTGGCCGGCGGCCTGGAGCTGAAGTATGGCGACCAGTCGCTGTCGGTGCGCCACCAGCAGTTCCTGTTGCAGCCGGTCGCCACCGGCGTCTGGGGGGACAGCTTCACCGCCTGGAGTACCCACGCCGATTACGATGCCTGGCTCAGCGCCATCCTGGAAGAGCCGGTGCAACTGCTGTGGCTGGGCCAGCATTCCAACCGCTACCGGGAAAAGCTGGGTACCGGCGTCAGCTTTGCCGACGGCTATCCCCTGCTGCTGATCTCGGAAGGGTCGCTGGCCGATCTCAACCTGCGTGCCGATGCCCGGCTGGAGATGTCCCAGTTCCGCACCAACCTGGTGGTGCGGGGCGGGCGCCCCTTCGAGGAGGACGGCTGGCGCCGCATCCGGGTGGGAGAGGTGGAATTCCTGGTGGCCAAGCCCTGCAGCCGCTGCATCATGACCACCATAGAGCCCGGCTCCGAGCGCTTCAACGCCATGAAGGAGCCGCTTGCCACCCTGAGCCGTTACCGCCGGGGGGAAGACGGCGAGGTCTATTTCGGCCAGAACCTGGTGCCGCTGAACGAGGGCGAGATCCGTCTGGGCGACCGGGTGGAGGTGCTGGAATACGCCAGCGCCCCCATATACCCGGACGCGGCGCCCAGGCGCCGGCAGCTGGTGTGCGTGGAGCGCGAGCCCCTGGCCCGGGACATGGACACCTACTGGCTGGAGGCCATGGACGGCAAGCCCCTGGCCGACTACCGGCCCGGCCAGCACCTGCCGGTGGCGCTGGACATCGATGGCCGCCGCCATCTGCGCCACTACACCCTGAGCTCCAGCCCGACCCGACCCGGCCGCTACGGCATCAGCGTCAAGCGCCAGCCCGACGGGGTGGTGTCCAACTGGCTGGCCGAGGCGCTGCAGCCCGGCCATGCCCTGCTGGCCCATGCCCCGGCGGGGGAGTTTTACCTCAAGCCCGCCGGCCGCTACCTGCTGCTGTCGGCGGGCTCGGGAGTGACGCCCATGCTGTCCATGGTGCGGGCCATGGCGGATCTGGAGCGGCTGGAGGACGTGCACTTCCTGCACCTGTGCCGCGCCGAGGCGGACATTCCCGCCGCCGCCGAGCTGAAGGCGCTGGTCCGGCGCCACCCCGGCCTGCGGCTCGATCTGGTGCTGACGAGGCCGGAGCGGGGCCTGGGTGGCCGGCTGGAGCTGGGCCAACTGGCAGCGGTGCCGGCGCTGGCCGAGCGGGAGGTCTACCTATGTGGCCCGGCGGGCTTTATGCGCCAGGCCAGGGCCTGGCTGCTGGCGCTGGGAGTGCCGGCGGGACGCATCCACCAGGAGAGCTTCGGTGGCCCGGTCGCCGCCGATGTTGCACGTGAAACAAAAGCGGTGCGGGTGCGCATCGGCGGGCGGGAGTTCACCGGTAACAACCAGCAGGATCTGCTGACCCAGGCCGAGGGCCAGGGCCTGCAGTTGCCCTGGTCCTGCCGCGCCGGCATCTGCGGCAGCTGCAAACAGAACCTTAAATCCGGCGAGGTGGCGCAGCCCGAGGCCCCGGCCCTGTCGGCGGCGGAGCGGGAAGCGGGCGTTATCCTGGCCTGCTGCTGCGTGCCCCTGTCGGATGTGGAGCTGGAATAACTAAAAGAGTTTAAAAATCAAGTTGTCAGGCGTGTGCTATCCCAGCCACTCCCGTTGGCGGCAAACGACGTTTGCAGATTGGTACCTGACTGGTGGAGCGCGGGCGGCCCGCCTGCTTTCCCGCGCAGCGGGAACCTTCGGACAGGCCGACCACACCACAGCTTTAAAGAGGCTTGAGGCGGAACAGGCATCGCGGGTTGGGCTGTGCCTTCGCCCACCTCGGTGCCACCCTCATGCGGGCGGGCCGCCCGCGCCCCAAGAGTCGGCGGTTTGTGCCGCTGTAGCCGTCGCTGTATGTGCCGCTTTAGCCGGCACAAACCGGTGCCCAATTTCCGCATTTCCCGCCCTTTGCAGGTTTGCGCCACGTAAACGGGCGCCTACAGGTGAGATATCGCATTGCTCACGTTTTAAACTGATCGGTGCTCTAGGGTGATATAGCCGGGGTTACTCCCGCGAAGGCGGGAGCCCATATACGGAACCGACGACGGTTAAGCGGTGATAAAGGGACTCAGTAGCCGAGGGCCCTGTCTTCCCGCAGCAGCTGTTGCACATCCTTGAGGGTGGTCAGCTGCTTGAGCAGCTTGTTGTTGTGCCGGATATCGGCCTTGAGCTCCCTGGCGTGCTCGGCGAACCTGCGGTCGCTGGAGGTGCTGCCCAGGTGCCGGAAGCGGTTCCAGATGGCCGACTCCAGGCTCTGGTCGATGAAGACGTCGTCGTATTGCCTTTCCAGTTCGCGCAACTGCCGGCGCAGCAGTTCGTTGATGCCGTCCAGCTCCTGTTGCCCGAGCTGCTCCAGGGCAGCGCTGTCGAAATGCTGCCGGTGCAGTTCGAGCAGGGTGTGGATGTCGTTTTCCTGCCTGGCCGCCAGCAGTTGCTGCATCTGCCCGTGCTTGACCGTCTTTTGGGTCTTGTCCTGCTCCAGATCCGGGTGCAGCCTTTTCGCCAGCTGCTTGTACAGGCGGTGGATCAGGGCCTTGCCCGCGGCCTGGCCGTCGGTCTCGTCGGGGCCGAAAATATCATCTGCTTCCTCTTCTTCGTCCTCCTCCTGCCAGTCCTCGTCGCCTTCCTGCATCTTCGCCACCATCTGCTGCAAAAAGTCGGCCGGGCTGTGCATAAAGAGATCGATGTCCTCGTCATCCAGCTCCAGGCCCAGCTCCTGGTAGAGATCGCTCCGGATTTTCTCGCGCTCGGATTCCGTCAGCGGCGGGGTATCGGGCTGGGGGTAGTGTTGCTTGATCAGGCTTTCGAAGCGGACCAGCAGCCCGGTCCTGTCCAGCTCGGGATCGGCGAAGGGATTGCTGGACAGCACTCCCAGCTCGTCATGTATCCAGTCGCAGAGCTCGTCCCTTTGCCACCGGGTCAGGGATTTGCGGGAGAGAAAGGTCAGCAGCCGCTCGACCAGCTGGTATTGGCCGCGGGCATGTTCCCACTCCAGGGGCAATATCTCGGCGTTGAAGCGATCCACTATCTTGCGGACCCGCTTTTCCTGGCCCGCCAGGCGGGTTTTCTGCTTTTCTATCTTCTCCCACAGCAGCTGAAACTGGCCGGCAGGGGTGTGCTTGGCGGTTTTCTTCGGCTTGGGCCTGGTGGTGGCGAGTCGGGTCATGTGGGCGTCGGTATCGGGTAAAGAGGGATATGTTAGAGGTTGTGGCGGGGAAAAGGCAATTGCCCTTCAGCGGGCAACCCGGCTTGTACTGGACTCCCGCCTTCGGGAGTGACAGCGGGGCCGAGGGAGGGCACGGGATCAGCAGTCGCGCAAGGACTGCTGATCGCGTCAAACGTCTGGCTTCCAGCTCCCGTTTACCGGCTGGCCTCGTCCACCAGATAGAGGATGGACTCGTAGTTGACGCCGCTGTGGTGGCTGAGGCCCAGCTCGCAGGTGCGGCTGTTGCTCACTCCCCGGGTGCAGCCGGCGGGCACCTGGGCGCGCAGCGGCTTCAGGGCCGAGGCGTTGAGTTCGGGGGTGGTGAAGCCCTTGTCGCCGGCGAAGCCGCAGCAGTCGATGTGCTCCGGCACCACCACCCGGGCGGCGCAGCGTTTGGCCAGCTCCAGCATCTTGTCGGCCAGCCCCAGGTGCCGGCTGCTGCAGGTGATGTGCAGCAATACCGTCTCCTGCACCGGCTTCAGTTCGAGCCGGTCCAGCGCCTGTTCCAGGATGAACTGCACCGGCTCGAAGATGGCCAGCGGCAGCCCGGCCTGCTCCCGGCTGCGCTTGGCACAGGGGCTGGTATCCATCAGCACCGGCCAGCGGCCCTGCTCCGAGGCCTGCCACAGTTTCGCTTCCAGCTCGGTGGCCTTGTCGTCGGCCAGCGCCAGCATGCCCTTGCTCTGCCAGGGCTGGCCGCAGCACAGGCTGGTGAGATCTGCGGGCAACAGCACATCGAAACCGGCCCGCTCCAGCACCGCCTGGGTAACCTCGGTCAGCGAGCGGCCGTCTTTGGCGCCCGGTGACTGGCCCAGGGTGCGGCTGGCGCAGGAAGGAAAGTAGACCACTTTGGGCCGTCCTTCATGCGGACTGCTGGCGCTGGGCCGGTGCCGGTTGGCGGCCGGGGTCTCCGGCAGCCACAGCGGCACCTTGTTCTTGCTGGCCTTGCGCAGCCCCCGGTTGAGCTTGCTTAAGTTTCGTTCGCCCAGCAGCCGGCGGCCGAGGGCGGCCGAGTTCAGGCCCAGGCCCACCAGGGTGGTGGTGGCGGCGAAGTGATCCGCGGTCCAGCGGGCGATGGGCTCGAACTTGCGGTAGCGCGCGGTGCGCAGTTGTCGTACCAGATCGCCGGTATTGATGCCCACCGGGCAGCGCTGGGCGCACAGTCCGGTGGCGGCGCAGGTGTCCACTCCCTGGTACTGGAACACCTGCTCCAGGCCGTCTTCGGTGGCTTCGCCCTTGGCGGCCCGGCGCTGCAGCTCGCGGAACAGCACGATGCGCTGGCGCGGGGTCAGGCTGAGATCCCGGGACGGGCACACCACCTCGCAGAAGCCGCACTCGATGCACTTGTCGACGATGGCGTCGGCGGCGGGCAGGGGCTTGAGATCCTTGAGGTGGGCCTGGTGGTCGTCGTTGAGGATGACCCCCGGATTGAGGATGCCGTCCGGATCGAACAACGTCTTGATCTGCTGCATCAGGGCATAGCCGTCCTGGCCCCACTCCAGCTCCACATAGGGCGCCATATTGCGGCCGGTGCCGTGCTCGGCCTTGAGTGAGCCCTGGTATTCCACCGCCACCAACTGGGCCACGGCGTCCATAAAGCCGCCGTAACGGTCCAGCTCGGCCTGGGAGTCGAAGCCCTGGGTGAACACGAAGTGCAGGTTGCCAGCCAGGGCATGGCCGAAGATGATGGCTTCCGAGTAGCCGAAGCGGTCGAACAGCTCGGTGAGCCTGCGCACCGCCGGTGCCAGTTGTTCCACGGGGAACGCTACGTCCTCGATGATCACCGTGGTGCCGGTTTCACGCACCGCGCCCACCGCCGGGAACATGCCCTTGCGCATGGCCCAGAGGGTGGCGCAGCGGGTTTTGTCCTGGGTAAAGGGCACCTCGTTGCGGCGTTCGAAGCCGGCCACCGCCGCCATCGCCTGATCGCATTTGGCCAGCAGCTCGGCCTCGTCGGCGCCGTGCACTTCCACCAGCAGGGCGGCGGCCTCCAGATCCAGCTCGCGGATAAAGCCGGGCATGCCCGCCTTGTCGGCGATGGATTTCAGCGCCCGGCCGTCCATCAGCTCCACCGCTGCCACTTCGGTGCCGGCCAGGGCGGTCACCGCCCGGCAGGTGGTTTCGATCTCCGGGTACACCAGCAGGCAGGAGGCCTTGAAGGGGTGATCCGGCACGGTGTGATAACTGACCTCGGCCATAAAGCCGAGGGTGCCTTCGGAGCCGATCATCAGGTGGGCCAGGATGTCGAAGGGATCCTCGAAGTCTACCAGGGCGTTCAGGCTGTAGCCGGTGGTGTTCTTCAGCCGGTATTTGTGGCGGATGCGCTCGCAGAGCTCCCGGTTGGCCCTGACCTCCTCGCTCAGTCGTTGGAGACCGGCCAGCAGTTCGGGCTTCTGCCCGGCGAAGCGGGCCCGGCTTGCCGGGTCCCGGGTGTCGAGCCGGGTGCCGTCCGCCAGCACCAGGCTGAGGCCGTGCAGGGTCTGGTAGGAATTCTGGGCGGTGCCGCAGCACATGCCGGAGGCGTTGTTGGCGGCGATGCCGCCGATCTTGCAGCTGTTGATGGACGCCGGATCCGGCCCTATCTTGCGCCCGAAGGGGGCCAGGTAGCGGTTGGCGTCGGCCCCGATCACCCCGGGTTGCAGGGCGATCTGGTGGCCGTTATCAATAATTTTGTGCCTGCGCCAGTCGTCGGTGAGGGTGATCAGCACCGAGTCGGACACCGCCTGGCCCGACAGGCTGGTGCCGGCGGCGCGGAAGGTGCAGTGAATGCGGTGCTGGCGGCACAGTTCGAGCACCCGCGCCACTTCGTCGGTGCTTGCCAGGCGCAGCACCATCTTGGGGACCAGCCGGTAGAAGCTGGCGTCGGTGCCGTAGGCCAGACAGAGGGACGGGTCCTGGATGATGCGCCCGGCGGGAAGAAAGCCGGCCAGCGCTTCGGCCAGTTGTTGGTAACGGGGCTCCATCAGGCGTCCTCCAGGATCAGCACCAGCAGTTCCTTGGGCCCGTGGGCGCCGTAGGCCAGGGTCTGCTGGATATCGGCGGTCTTGGACGGGCCGGACACCAGCAGCAGGTTGGTGGGCATGCCCTGGTGCCAGCCCTGGGCGGCCATCATGGCCGGCAGGTTGGGGTGCAGGGTGGAGGCCTTGAGGATGGCGATATGGCGCGGCGGCACCAGCGACAGGGTGCGCGGCTCGTCCGGGCCTGGCCACAGCACCAGGCTGCCGGTGGCGGCGATGGCGCCGTGGCAGCCGGTGATGCCCGCGTCCACCCGGTTGAACAGCTCGTCCTTCCAGGCTTCCAGAGGGCGGTCGAACAGTAGCTGTTCGGCGGTGCCGGCCAGGGCCTGGCTTATTTCCCCGAAGAAGTCGCCGCCGGTGCCGGTGGCGACGCGCTGGAGACCGGCCTGTTCCACATGGGTTTTCAGGGTGGAGACCAGTTCGGCCCGGGGCAGGTGGCGCACCTCGGCGTGGTTCTGCTCCAGCAGCTCGGTCAGGCGGGCCAGCATCTCTGCCTGCCCGCTCTGGTTCCAGATGGGATAGTCCGGGTCGTTTACCGGCAGCGGCTGGGCCTGGGCCTGGCGCAGCCGGTCGAGAATGGCGTGACGGGCGTTCGACATTACTTGTTCCTCTCGGCCATAAGCTCGCGCAGGGTTCTGGCGGCGGGTTGGGGGGCGGTGCGGCAGCGGGTCCAGGGGCCCAGTTTCTTCGGCATCAGGCCGCGCAGTCTCGTTGCGCACCAGGTCAGCATACGGTACAGGGCCGGGCGGCTGGTGACCAGGCCGAAGCTGCGCCAGATCAAGGCTTCGGTGCGGCTGGCCGCCGCCTTCTGGCCGCGCAGGGGCGGCACGCCGGGGCGCGGGTCCTGCTTGGCCTCGTGGCGCAGCCGCTGCAGCAGCTCGGGGATGGGAATGCGCACCGGGCACACCTCGCCGCAGGCGCCGCACAGGCTGGAGGCGGTGGGCAGATCCTTGGTGGCTTCCAGCCCCATCAGGTGGGGCGAGATGATCTTGCCGATGGGGCCCGGATAGACGGTGCCGTAGGCGTGGCCGCCGATGCGGGTGTACACCGGACAGTGGTTCATGCAGGCGCCGCAGCGGATGCACTGCAGGGTCTTGCGCATTTCCTCGTCCACGAAGGCCTGGCTGCGGCCGTTGTCGAGCAGCACCAGGTGCACTTCCCTGGGGCCGTCCAGCTCATCGTCCTTGCGCGGGCCGCTTATCATGTTGAAGTAGGTGGTGATGGCCTGGCCGGTGGCGGAGCGGGTGAGGGCGCTGAACAGGGGCGGCACGT
Organism: Zobellella denitrificans; assembly: GCF_002407485.1. Classification (NCBI taxonomy): domain Bacteria; kingdom Pseudomonadati; phylum Pseudomonadota; class Gammaproteobacteria; order Aeromonadales; family Aeromonadaceae; genus Zobellella; species Zobellella denitrificans. Next base: position 4,134,547 of record NZ_CP012621.1, read on the forward strand.
CGGCCAGGAACTCCACCACCTTCTCGATGCCGGTGATGGCGATATGCACCTCCGGCACCGTGGTGCACATGCGGCCGTTGCCTTCGTTTTCCACCAGGCAGAGGGTGCCGGTTTCGGCCACCGCGAAGTTGACGCCGGACACCCCGATGTGGGCCTCGCGGAATTTCTCGCGCAGCACATTGCGGCCGGTCTGGATCAGGGTATCCACGTCCAGGGTGTGCTGGAAACCGGGCACGTGCTCGGCGAACAGGTCCGCCACCTGCCGCTTGTTCTTGTGGATGGCGGGCATGATGATGTGCGACGGGGTCTCGTTGCCGAGCTGGACGATGTATTCGCCCATGTCGCTTTCCAGGCAGCGGATGCCTTCTTTTTCCATCTGGTGGTTGAGCTCGATTTCCTCGCTCACCATGGACTTGCCCTTCACCGCCAGGGTGCCGCCGTGGGCGCGGATGATGTCGGCGAAGAGGGCGTTGGCCTGCTCGGCGTTTTCGGCCCAGTGCACCCGGATGCCGTTGGCGGTGCAGTTGGCTTCCAGTTGCTCCAGCAGCTCGGGCAGCTTGCTCAGGCAGCGCTGGCGGATGGCCTCGGCCCGGTCGCGGATGGCCTGTTCCTCGTCGGCGTCGGCGAAGGCGGCCTTGCGCTTGTCGCGCAGGTAGTCCATGGCGCCGCGGAAGTTGGCGCGCAGCTCGGGGTTGGCCAGGGCCGCCTCGGCCTGGGGATGGAACAGCTGGGGCTTATTGTGCATGAGGTCCCTCCAGTCGTTCCAGCAGGAAGCTGGCCAGGTGAATGCCTTTCATCTCTTTCTTCTGGTATTCGAAGGCGCCGTTGATATTGAGCAGGCAGCCCCAGTCGGCGCTGATGAGCTGGGCGGCGCCGGTGTCGTTCAGGTGTTGGGTCTTGTCCTGCACCATGGCTTCGCTGATGGCCGGGTGGCGCACCGAGAAGGTGCCGCCGAAGCCGCAGCATTCGCTCTCGTAGGCCTGCTCGCGCAGCTCCACCCGCTCCAGCTGGCCCAGCAGTTGGCGGGCGGTGATGTGCACCTTCATTTCGCGGCGGGCGGCGCAGGAGGTGTGCAGCACCACCGAGGTGGCCGGGCCCTGGTCGCTGAGCTGGATGCGACAGACCTGCACCAGGAATTCGGTCAGTTCGAATACCCGATCACAGAATTGGTCGGCCTGCTGCTGGTGTTCGCTGCCGGCGAACAGCCGGCGGTAATGGTGATGCATCATGCCGCCGCAGGAGCCGGACAGCACCACCACCGGCCAGGGCTCGGGGAACAGCGCCATCTGGCTGAGGGCCGTGGTCCTGGCGTCGTCTTCGTAGCCGGAGGAGTAGGCGGGCTGGCCGCAGCAGCTCTGCTTGGGCACGTAGATGACTTCGACCCCGGCCAGCTCCAGCAGGCGGATGGCATCCAGCCCGCTCTGGGGCGAGAACATGTCCACCAGGCAGGTGGCGTAGATATACACCTTTTCTGGCTTGGCCGGGTAGATACGGATAGCGGACGACATAAGGCAATTCCTTCAATATTTACGACAACGCCGCCGGCCAGGCCGGCGGCGGCAATGCTTCAAGACAACTTCAGCAAGGGATCCGAGATGCCCAGGCCATAGATGGCGATCATGCCGATGATGCCGATGGCCACCAGGTAGTAGAGGGTGGGCAGGGCGGTCTTGCGCAACGTGGTGCCTTCCCGGCCCAGCAGGCCGACGGTGGCCGAGGCCGCCACCACGTTGTGGATGGCGATCATGTTGCCGGCGGCGGCGCCGATGGCCTGCAGCGCCACTATCAGGGCGGTGGACACGCCCAGGGTCTGGGCCACCTCGAACTGGAACTGGGAGAACATCATGTTGGACACGGTGTTGGAGCCGGCGATAAAGGCGCCCAGGGCGCCGATGACGCCGCTGATGGCGGGGAAGAAGTCGCCCACCAGGCTGGCGGCCACGTTGGCGGTCATCACCGGCATGCTGGCGATGTCGGCGCCGTTGACCCCGGAGTTGATGAAGATGCGCACCATGGGCACGGTGAACATCAGCACGAAGCCGGCGCCGATCAGGGTCCTGGACGATTCACCGATGGCAGGGGCGAAGGCCTTGAGGGAACGGGTCTGGGTCAGCACCGCCACCAGGGAGACGAACACCAGTATGCCGCCGGGCAGGTACAGGGGCTGGATGCCGGCGCTGATGCCCGCCTCGCCCAGGATGTTGCCGAAGGCGATGTTCCAGCCGGTGAGCAGGCCCTTGAAGCCCTCATGGGTGCGGCTCAGCACCAGCAGCACCGGCAGCAGCAGGTAGGGGAACCAGGCCAGGCCCAGGCTGATCGGCTTTTTCTTCAGGTCGTCGGTGTTGATGGTGAGCGAGCCCAGCCATTCCGCCGGCCAGTGCTGTTCTTCCGGAAAGTCGAAGCGGCTCTTGGGCACCAGGAAGCCCTTGCGCGCGGCGGTCACCACCAGGGCCAGGCCGACCAGGCCGCCGACCAGGGAGGGGAACTCGGGGCCGAGCAGCACGCCGGTGAGGGCGTAGGGCACGGTAAAGGCCAGGCCGGCGAAGATGGCGAAGGGCAGTATGTCCAGGCCTTCCTTCCAGCTTTTGTTCTTGCCGAAGAAGCGGGTCAGCATCATGCACATGAACAGCGGCATCAGAATGCCGACCAGGGCGTGGATCACCGCCACGTTGCTGGTGACGGTTTGCAGGTAGGCGTCCCAGCCGGAGCCGTGCTCGGCCAGGGTGCTGCCGATGGCGCCGTTGTCGAGGCCGGTGGTCACGCCCACGATGATGGGGGTACCGACGGCGCCGAAGGAAACCGGGGTGCTCTGGATCATCATGCCCATCAGTACCGCGGCCAGGGCGGGGAAGCCCAGCGCCACCATCAGCGGCGCGGCCACGGCGGCGGGGGTACCAAAGCCGGAGGCGCCCTCGATAAAGCAGCCGAAGCACCAGGCGACGATAATGGCCTGGATGCGGCGGTCGGGAGAAATGGCGGTAAAACCGTTGCGGATGGTGGTAATGGCGCCGGTATGCTTTAAGGTATTGAGCAGCAGTATGGCGCCGAAGATGATCCACAGCAGCGAAACGGAGATCACCACGCCCTGCAGGGTGGAGGCGATCACCCGGGTGGCGCTCATGTCCCAGGCCCAGAGGGCGATAAGGGCGGTGAGGATAAAGGCCAGGGGCATGGCGCGCTTGGCCGGCCATTGCAGGCCCACCAGCAGGATGGCGGCGAGCACTATGGGCGAAAACGCCAGCAGTGCCAGTAGGGTATCATTCAGCATAGTTGGTCACTTCCATGGTTTTATCGGGGGTCATCACAGACCTGTTTCTACTGTAGGGTACTAGTGCAAGCTTGGTGTTAAGCGGATGTAACTTTAATTCCATGCTTTTTGTGGATATATAGATTTAATGAAACTCATTGTTTCCAAAACTGGATAAATGATGCCGAGAACCGACGATCTCATCCTCTTCGCCCAGGTGATCGAATTGGGCTCCTTCAGCAAGGCGGCGGAGGCCAACAGCCTGGCCAATTCGGTGGTGAGCAAGCGCATCGCCCGGCTGGAGGAAGAGCTGGGCAGTACCCTGATCCACCGCACCACGCGGCGCCTGACGCTGACCGAGGCGGGGCAGGTGCTGTACCAGCGGGCGCGCTTGGTGGCCCAGTCGGCCCAGGAGGCGTTCGACGCCGTTACCGGCTACAGCCAGGCGCTGCAGGGGCACATCCGTATGTCGGTGCCGACCATTTCCGGGGAGCTGTTGCTGGCGGAGGCGGTGGCCGAATTTTGTGAACTGCATCCGGCTATTTCGGTGGACATGTCGCTGGAGAACCGCTTCGTGGATCTGATCGGCGAGGGCTACGACCTGGTGATCCGTACCGGCCACCTGGACGACTCCAGCCTGATCGCCCGCCATATCCTGGACTCGCGCTGGACCATCTGTGCCGCTCCCGCTTATATTAGCCGTCACGGCAAGCCTCAGGCGCCGGAAGACTTACTCCAACATAACTGCCTTATCTATAGCTACCAGGAAAGCGGTGCCCGCGACTGGCTGTTCAACCGCCAGGGCGAAATCTACCCCCTGCGGGTGAGCGGACATTTTTCCACCGACAACGCGGCCGCCCTGCGCAAGGCGGCCATCGCCGGCTTCGGCCTGGCCTATGTGCCGCGCTGCCTGGTCTACCCGGACCTGCAGGCGGGCCGGCTGGTCGAACTGCTGCCCCGGCAGGTGGGCAAGGTGCTGGGCATTTATGCCGTCTACCCCTACAGCCGCCAGCCGCCACGCAAAATCAAGCTGTTGATCGAGCACATCCGTGCCCGCTACATGGATATCAAGCATTATTTTTGACGAGGTTGTCCCATGATTAAAACCGCCGTGATTGGCTATGGCCAGTCCGCTACCGTGTTCCACCTGCCCTTTCTCAACAGCCTGCCCGAGTTCGAGCTGGTGGCCATCAGCACCTCCAAGCCGGAGCGGGTGGCCAGTGACTGGCCGGATGTGCAGGTGTATACCGACGTGGATCAGATGCTGGAGGAATCCGGGGCACGGCTGGTGGTGATCACCGCGCCCAACGAAGTGCACTACGAACTGGGGCGCAAGGCGCTGAACGCCGGCCTGCATGTGGTGATGGAAAAGCCCATGGTGACCCAGATCCACCAGGGCGCCGAGTTGATGAAGCTGGCGGCCTCCAGGAACCTGTGCCTGATCCCCTTTCACAACCGCCGCTGGGACAGCGATTTTCTCACCATCCGCAAGCTGATCGCCGACGGCAAGCTGGGCCCCATCCACGCCTTCGAGTCCCACTTCGACCGCTTTCGGCCCACGCCGCGCCAGCGCTGGCGCGAGCTGCCCGGGGAGGGGGTGGGCACCTGGTTCGATCTGGGCGCCCACCTGGTGGACCAGGTGCTGGTGCTGTTCGGCAAGCCGTTGGCGGTAACCGGCCGCTGCCTGGCGATGCGGCCCGGCTCCCAGGTGACCGACTATTTCCATGTGCAGCTGCACTACCACGACAAGGAAGTGCTGCTGCATTCCAGCTCCTACCATCCGGGACCGACCCTGCGCTTCAAGCTGCAGGGAGAGAAGGGCTGCTACATCAAGCGCGGCTTCGACCCCCAGGAGGAACGGTTGCACGACGGCATAGTGGCCGACTCGCCCTACCTGGCCAAGGAAGCCGAGTCGGACTACGGCACCTTCTACTCCGACGCCGAACCCGAGGTGATCGAATCGGTGGTGGGCGGCTACCGCTACTTCTACCAGGCCACCGCCAAGGCCATCCGTGGCGAAGGCCCGCTGCCGGTGACGGTGCAGGACGCCCTGGACGGGCTCAATATCATCAACCTGGCGATGAAGAGTTCGGCGGAAGGGCGCACCCTGCCGGTGGGGGAAACCACCTTCTGAGAAGCTGTGCACGATCTGCGGTATTCGGAAAAGCGAATACTCTGCCCGCTCCCGTAGCCGGCGCTTTAGCCGCTGGGGAATACCGCGCCAGGCCTTGCGCCACGCAAACGGGCGCCTACGGGTGAGATATCACACAGCAGTCTGGGCGACCCCGGTGGTCGCCGTTTTTACAGGCTCAGCCCAGCAGGATATAGGCCAGGATCAGGGCGGCGATAAAGAGCGTTTCCAGCACCACCAGCAGCACCGGCTTCCAGCCCACCGAGAGGATGTCCTTGAGCTGGGTGCGCACGCCGAGGGCGGCGATGGCGGTAAGCAGCAGCCAGGAGGAGCTGCCGGCCAGGGGCTGGCTGACGGCGCTGGGGATCCAGTCCAGGCTGTTGAGCACGAACAGCGCCACGAAGCCGAGCAAAAAGCCGGGAATGGCCACGCCCTTGCCGCCCTCGGCGTCGCCGCGGTGGCGGGCCGCGCGGCGGATCACGATGCCGATGGCCATGACGATGGGCACCAGCATGGCCACCCGCAGCAGCTTGACGAAGGTGCTGAGATCGCCCACCTCGCTCGACATGCTGTAGCCGGCGCCCACCACCTGGGCCACGTCGTGGATGGTGGCGCCGATAAAGAGCCCGGACTCCTGGGGGCTGAGCCCCAGGCCGGTGCTGATCATGGGGTAGAAGATCATCGCCAGGGTGCTGAGGGTGGTGACGCTGATCACCGTGAACAGGGTGTCGCGCTTGGCCTGTTCGTCCTGCTTCAGCACGCTGCTGATGGCCATGGCCGCCGAGGCGCCGCAGATGGCCACCGAGCCGCCGGTGAGGGTGCCGAAGGCGGAAGAAAAGCCCAGCAGCCGCGCCATCAGGATGCCGAAGCCGATGGTCAGCAGCACCGCCGAGCACACCATCAACAGCGGCGACCAGCCCAGGGTGAGCACGTCGCCGAAGGTGATGCGCAGTCCCAGCATGGCCACCCCCAGGCGCAGCAGGGTCTTGGCGGAGAATTCCAGCCCCGGCACGCAGTGCTGCTCCTGGCTTAAAAAGTTGAACGCCAGCCCCAGCAGCAGCGCCATCAGCATGGCGGGGGCGCCGTACTGCTGGGACAGGAAGCTGGCGGCGATGCCGATGGTGACCGCCACGCAGACGCCGGGAAAGTAGCGTTTTCTGACCTCTTCGATTCGATGCATCATGTCCATCACCTGGTTGCGGGTTTCCACGGCCATCATTGTCGTCCTTCTGCAAGCGGCGCACGCCCTGTGGCGCCGATGCCATCATGGTAGGAAGCCGGCCCGGCGGGATCTAATGCCTTATTTCTAGCAGGGCGGTTACTTTTCTGCATAGAATGCCCGGTCGATGGCGGCAACGGAGGGAGCATGGAGAGCAAATGGCTGCACGATTTCGTCGCCCTGGCCGAGCAGGGCAACTTTTCCAAGGCGGCGGAGGCGCGTTTCGTGACCCAGCCGGCCTTCAGCCGGCGCATCCGCTCCCTGGAAAACTGGCTGGGGGTGCCGCTGGTGCACCGGGATCGCCATCCGCTGGTGCTGACCGAGGCCGGCGAGATTTTTCTCGAGCAGGCCCGGCAACTGCTTGCCCAGATCTACGGGCTGCGCGGGCAGCTGCGCCAGACCCTGCATGAACACCAGAGCCTGAGCTTTATGGCCCAGCCCTCGCTGGCGGTGACCTTCTTTCCCGGCTGGATCCACCGGCTGCGGCCCCTGCTGGGCGACAGCCTGATCCGCCTCAATACCGGCCATTACCACGATGCCATCGAGCAGTTCATGGCCGGCTCGGTCGACTTTCTGCTGTGCTTTGCCGGCGGCCAGCCCAGCCCGGCGCTGCATCGGCCCGAGGTGGAGCGGCTGGTGGTGGGCCGGGATCGGCTGGTGCTGGTGTCGGCGGTGGATGCGGACGGCGCGCCGCTGCATCCCTTGTCGCCGGACGTGCCGTTGCGGCTGCTGCTCTATCCCCGGGATTCCTTCCTGGGGGCGCTGATCCAGCGGGAGTGCCTGCCGGCGCTGAGCGAGCAACCCTGCCGCCCGGTGTGCGAAAACGCCCTGGGCGAGGGGCTGAAGGCGCTGGCCCTGCAGGGGGACGGCGCCAGCTTCCTGCCGGCGGGGCTGGTCGGGGAAGAGCTGGCCCGGGGGCAACTGGTCGAGCTGCCGTTGCCGGTACGGGTGCGGCTGGATATCGAGCTGTGCCGGCTGACGCCGCCCCGCTCCGAACAGGCGGAGCTGTGCTGGCAGCAGATCCGGGCGCTGGCCGAGGGCTAGGCCTGCAGTGCCGCCAGCAGCCGGTTGGCGGTTTCCTGCAGGCAGTCCGGGGCGGGGTGCACATGGGCATAGGTGCGCAGGCCGTAGATGCCCACCAGCAGCAGCCGGGCCAGTTGCTCCGGGGTGGCGTCGGCGCGGGCCTCGCCGGCCTGTTGCGCCGCCGCCAGGGCCTCGGCCAGGCGCCGCTCCAGATCCTTCAGCAGGGTGCCCAGGCGGGCGGACACTTCCTCGTCCTGCTCGCTCAGCTCCTGCAATGTCTTGGTCAGCAGGCAGGCCATGGAATCGCAGCTCTGTATCTCGGCCACCACCTGATCCAGGTAGCGGCGCAGCCCGGCCAGGGGGGAGACCCCCTCGAAGCAGGCGGCCAGCGCCGCCTGGCGGTCGGCCACATAGTGATCCACCGCCGCCAATAGCAGCCCCTTCTTGTTGCCGAAGGCGCAGTAGATGCTGCCCGGATGCAGCCCGGTGGCGGCCACCAGATCCTGCATGGTGGTGGCGGCAAAGCCCTTGTGGCGAAAGGCCTGCATGGCGGACCTCAATACCTGGTCCCGATCGAAGCTTGCTGTACGCATCTTGATTCTCCCCGTTCCGCCCTAGTGTACCCCCGCATGCCGGTGATGCCAAAGTATCTTGAATGTTTGTTCAAAAAAGGCTTGAAAACGACGAGGGTCGCCCCTATCTTGAATGTACATTCAAGTAAGAGGATGCCCCTCATGACCTACCCGATCCTGTTCGAACCCTATCGCCTGAACGACCGCCTGACCCTGGCCAACCGCATCGTGATGGCGCCGCTCACCCGCAGCATGGCCGGTCCCGGCCTGGTGCCCACCCGGGCCATGGCCGACTACTACGGCCGCCGGGCCGACGCCGGCCTGATCGTCAGCGAGGCCACCATCATCCGCCCCGACGGACAGGGCTACCCGGACACCCCCGGCATCTACAGCCAGGCGCAGATCGACGGCTGGAAGCCGGTGACGGCGGCGGTGCACCGCAATGGCGGCAAGATCTTCATGCAGTTGTGGCACGTGGGACGGCTGGCGCACTCCCATTTCACCGGTGAGCAACCGGTGGCGCCCAGCGCCGTCGTCTTCGAGGGCACCCTGCCGCGGATGCGGGAGCTGAGCTACGAGCTGCCCCGGGAACTGAGCCGGGAGGAGATAGCGCGGCTGGTGGCCGACTACGCCCGGGCGGCGGAAAATGCCATCGCCGCCGGCTTCGACGGGGTGGAGATCCACGGCGCCAACGGTTACCTGATCGATCAGTTCCTGCACCATGACACCAACCACAGGGCCGACGACTACGGCCGGACCCCGGAGAACATGAGCCGCTTCGCCCTCGAGGTGGTGGACGCGGTGGCGGCCCGGGTGGGCGCCGACAGAACCGCCATCCGCCTGACCCCGGGCGCCTACGTCCATATGCAGGCGGATGCCCGGGACCGGGCGGTGTTCGACCACCTGTTGGGCGAGCTGGAGGGGCGCAGGCTGGCCTACCTGCACCTGGGCATCTTCGACGACAGCCTGAGCTTCGACTTCCTCGGCGGCCGTGCCAGCGAGTACCTGCGCCGCCATTACGGCGGCACCCTGATCGGCGTGGGCGGCCTGACCCCGCAAAGCGCCAGCGAAGGGCTGGCCCAGGGCCGGTTCGACCTGGCCGCCATCGGCCGGCCCTTTATCGCCAACCCGGACTACGTGCGCCGGGTGCAGCAGGCCGAGCCCCTGGTGGAATACCACCAGGACATGCTGGCCGAACTGGTGTAGGAAAAAGGAGAGGGCCGGCGGACCGGCCCTCGCTTCAGAGGCTGAATTTCTGCACCAGTCGACCGAGGCCGTCCGCCAGCCTGCCGAGATCTTCCGAGGCGCTCGAGGTCTGGCGGGCGCCGCCGGCCACCCGGTCCGACATCTCGTTGATCTGGCTCACGCTGCGGCTCAGCTCCATGGCCACCGCGTTCTGCTGCTCGGTGGCGGCGGCGATCTGCATGTTCATGGCCGTCATCCGCTCCACCGCGGCGCTGATCTGGTGGAGCGAATCCACCGCCTGGCGCGCTTCCTTCACCCCGCCCTGGATCATGTTCCGGCTGTTGTCCATGGCCTGGGTTACCGCCTCCGCCCGCTGCTGCAGGCTGCCGATGGTCTGATTGATGTCGTCTATTGAGTCTTGTGTGCGCCGGGCCAGGTTGCGTACCTCGTCGGCCACCACCGCGAAGCCCCGGCCGGACTCCCCGGCGCGGGCGGCCTCGATGGCGGCGTTGAGCGCCAGCAGGTTGGTCTGCTCGGCGATGTCGCGGATCACCTGCGACACCACCCCGATGCGGGCGCTGTCCTCGCGCAAGGCCTGGGCCAGTGCCCCGGCCTGTTCGATTTCCTCGGCGGCCGCTTCCACCTGGCGGGTGGAGTGCTGCACCACCCGGCCGCTCTGCTCGGTCTGGCCGGCGGCATCGCGGGCGGCACCGGCGGCGTCGCTGGTATTGAGGGCGATCTCCTGGAAAGTGGCTTCCATCTGGTGCATGGCGGTGGCGATCTGGGCGATTTCCTGCTGCTGGCCGCTCAGCGCGTCCGAGGCGTGGGCGGACAGCTGGCGCAGCTGGCGGGTGGCGCCGCCCAGGCCGTCCAGGCTGACGGCGATTTCCCGCACCAGCTCGCGGATGCCGTGCTGCATGGCGACGAAGTCGCCGGCGGCCTGGCCCAGCTCGTCCCGGGCGAAGCGATCCAGCTCCAGTTCCTGCCCGAGCCGGCCGTTCCTGACCCTGTCCATCTGGGCCAGCAGGTAGCCCAGGGGCCGGCGTATCTTGCGGCTGATGACGATGCCCGTAGCCAGCATAAAGGCGGCCAGCAGCAGGCACAGCGCCACCACCACCAGGCTGAGGGTGTCGATCACCGCCGATTCATGATCCTTGATGGCTTCCGCCTCGGCGGCGATCAGGCGCTGGGTATCGCCGAGCAGGGTGACGATGGCGTCGAAGGGAGCCAGCATCTCGGTGAGCATCTTGACCCGGGCGGCGTCGATGTTGCCGTTGTCGATCAAGCCGATATAGTCGTTCTGCATCCGCTTGTAGTCGGTGATCCGGCGGCGAAAATCGTCGATAAAGTGGCGAACGTCGGCACTGTCGGCCTGTTGCTGCATGGCCGAGAGGTAGTGCTCCACCTGTTCGTCGTTGTGGGTGATCTTGCCCAGTATCTCCGCGTGCTCCCGAGGGTCCAGGGTCAGGCCGTAGTCGAGGGCGAAGCGGCGGTAGGTGACGGTGCTGTAGCGCAGGTTGGAGATGGTTTGCAGCAGGCTGATATTGCGCTCGACGATGCTTTCCATCTGCCGCTTGATGCCCTGCACCGAGAGGTAGACGTACAGGCTGAACGCCAGCACCGCCAGCAGCATGGCGGCGAAGGACGCGGTAAGTAACACCTTGATGGACAAACGATTAAGCATATCCCTGACTCCGTGTTGGGTAATGGCGGGAGTATAGGGAAGGGCCATCAAAAGATTAAACGTATAAAATCTTTTGGATTAATCGCTTTTATCGATATAAGGGACTGCCGGCGGCCTTGCCGGACCGGGGACGGCAGGGCTACTCGAAGAACGCCTTGATCTCGTCGGCCGGCGTGGGGATGGACAGATCCAGCTCCCTGCCCAGCTCCTCGATCAGCAGCCGGAAGCAGCTCATCCGCGCCTGGTGCTTGCTGTTGGCGTCGATGCGGTGCCAGGGCGCCACCTCGGTGTGGGTGCGTTCCAGCATCTCGTCCCTGGCCTGGTGGTACTGCTGCCACTTGCTCCTGTTGCGCAGATCCTCGGTGGTGAGCTTCCACTGCTTGGCCGGATCCCGATAGCGGGCCCGGAAGCGGTCGAGCTGGGTGTCGGCGCTGATGTCCAGCCAGATTTTGACCAGCCGTACATGTTCGGCGGTGATGGCGCGCTCGAACTCGTTGATCTCCCGGTAGGCCCTTTTCCAGGCGTCCGGCTCGGCGAAGCCCTCCACCCGCTCCACCAGCACCCGGCCGTACCAGGAGCGGTCGAACACCGCCCAGCGACCCTGGGACGGCAGCCGCTGCCAGAACCGTTGCAGCCAGTGCTGCTCCCGCTCCCGGGCATCGGGGGCGGCGATGGGCCAGACGCTGAGCCAGCGCGGATCCAGGCACCAGGCCAGCCGGCGGATGATGCCGCCCTTGCCGGCGGCGTCGGGCCCTTCCAGCACGATCACCGCGCTCCGCCCCTGGCGGCCCATGGCCTGGTGGATCAGCGCCAGCTGTTTCTGCAGGGATTGGAGTTCTTCCTTGTGTTTTTGCTTATTCATCTCGTCTCACCGAGAGTGACTGGAATGGCCGAATTATACCAGTTGGATCAAGCATATGCCCTGGTAAGCCGATACCTGTGAGCCCATCTGTCGGGATCTCACGGCCAGAATCATCAGGTGCAGCAGGGGGGCGCGCTGGAAGGAGGGCAAACGGAAGTGCGTACCGGTCCTGGCAACTCGGGCCAGGCCGTGGCCGGCGAGGGTGGAATGCGGTTATTCCGGTTTTTATTACTAAGAGTGCACTCATATACATTTCTATATGCCGAAAAAATAGCTGAATACAGGGATAAATGTGCACGTTGTTACAAAAAACCATTAACCTGGTTTTTTTGTAGCCAGTTCTGCTATAAAGTCGCGGCGTCTCTAGAGTATGAAATGGTCTGTGACCAATAAAGGATGACTATGAACCAAACACAACCTCTTTTGCTGCGCGCGGTCAACAACGGCAGCCTGGTGTCTCAAATTCTGATCGGGATCATCGCCGGTGCCTTGCTGGCGGTGCTATCGCCCTCTGCCGCCGGATCCGTCGGCCTGCTGGGCAGCCTGTTCGTCGGGGCCCTCAAGGCCGTGGCACCGGTGCTGGTGTTTGTGCTGGTAGCGGCATCCATCGCCAGCCACAAGAAAGGCAATCAGACCAATATCCGCCCCATACTGTCGCTGTATCTGCTGGGCACCTTTGCCGCGGCGCTGACCGCCGTGGTGATGAGTTTTGTCTTTCCGACCGAACTGGTGCTGGTGACCAACGGCGCCGAGGCCTCGGCTCCCGAGGGGATCGGCGAGGTACTGCAAACCCTGTTGTTCAAAGTGGTCGATAATCCCATCAATGCCCTGCTGACCGGCAATTTCATCGGCGTGCTGGCCTGGGCCATCGGCCTGGGCGTGGCCTTGCACCATGCCTCCGACACCACCAAGACGGTGTTCAATGATATTGCCACCGGGGTATCCAGCATAGTGAAGTGCGTGATCCGCCTGGCGCCCATCGGCATCTTCGGCCTGGTGGCCAGCACCATTGCCGAGACCGGCTTCGAGGCCCTGTGGGGCTACGGCCAGCTGCTGGCCGTGTTGCTCGGCTCCATGCTGATTATCGCCCTGGTGATGAACCCCTTGATCGTTTACTTCAAGACCAAGCGCAATCCTTATCCGCTGGTATTCAAATGCCTGCGCGAAAGCGGCGTGACCGCCTTTTTTACCCGCAGCTCCGCCGCCAATATTCCGGTGAACATGGATCTGTGCAAGCGCCTGGACCTGCATGAGGATACCTATTCGGTTTCCATTCCCCTGGGCGCGACCATCAACATGGCCGGTGCCGCCATCACCATTACCGTGCTGACCCTGGCGGCGGTGCATACCATGGGCATCCAGGTGGACCTGGCGACCGCCCTGCTGCTGAGCGTGGTGGCGGCCGTGTCCGCCTGCGGGGCTTCCGGTGTGGCCGGCGGTTCGCTGCTGCTGATCCCCCTGGCCTGCAGCCTGTTCGGTATCTCCAGCGAGGTGGCCATGCAGGTCGTGGCCGTGGGCTTTATCATCGGCGTGCTTCAGGATTCGGCTGAAACTGCCCTGAACAGCTCCACCGACGTCCTGTTCACCGCCGCCGCCTGCCAGGCCGCGGAAGACAAGCGCTGAACAGGAGCCCCGCCGTTTCGGTGACAAGGCCGGTTGGCGAATGCCAACCGGCCTTTTTCATTGCCCCGGAGCAAGCGAGTCAGCCGGGCAACTGGCCGAACCGGCCCTCGCGTTGGGCCCGGGAATCTCTCCCGTCGGCTGCCTTGTTCAGGGTGGTTCAGGGGCGGCTACAGCGGCAGGGGACCGTTCTCCTTGACGGTGCGGATGGCGAAGCTGCTGTCCACGGTTTGGATCATCGGCAGTTTCTGCAGCCGGCGCACCCATTGCTCGAAGCCCTGGAGATCGGCGCTGACCACCTGCAGCAGGTAGTCGAAGGCGCCGGACACGGTGTGGCAGTTGATCACCTCGGGCATGTCCCGCACCGCCTGCTCGAACTGATCCACCAGGGCATCCCGGTGCTGGCTGAGCCTGACCTGCACGAAGATGGTGATGCCCAGGCCCAGCTTGCCCTTGTTCAGGCAGGCCCGATAGCCCTCGATCAGCCCGTCCTGCTCGAAGCGGCGCACCCGCCGGGCGCAGGGAGAGGGCGACAGGCTGACCCGCTCCGACAGCTCGGCGGTGGTGAGGCGGGCGTCCTGCTGCAGGGCGTCCAGCAGCAGGCGATCGATGCGGTCCAGTTTGGCGACGGTCATGGCTTGGCTCTTGTTGCTGTTTGTATGGGGTTTATTGGCTCAGCAAGCCAATAACTGTGGTTATTGTGCTCCACTTTGCCAACATCAGCCAGGCCGACCGGCGCACAATCTAGGCTCTTATCCAGCGGAGTCTGTGCCATGTCCCACGCCAACCTGACCCAAGTGGTTCCCCTGAACGCCAACGCCGCCCAACGCGGGCTCGGCTACCTGGCCGCCGCCGGTACCGTGCTGATCTGGTCGGTCTATTTTCTGTCGCTGCGGCTGGGGGCCCTGTCGCCCCTGGGTCCGCTGGACATCACCCTGTTCCGCTACGCCGTGCCCGGGCTGGTGCTGCTGCCGCTGCTGCTGGCCCGGCGGGCGCGGATCCGGGCGGTGAACCCGCTGTGGCTGCTGGGCATGGTGCTGGGCGCCGGCCTGCCGTTTTTCCTGCTCAGCGTGCTCGGCATGGGGCTGGCGCCGGTGGTGCAGGGCAGCACCCTGATCCCCGGCACCGCGTTGGGCCTGGGGCAGGGGCTATTTTTGCTGTGCAGCCTGCTGTGGGCCCTGTTCACCATCTGCGTGCGCCAGAGCGGGCTCAGGCCGCTGGAGGTGGCGGCGGTGGTGACGGTACCCAACGGCGCCCTGGTGGCGGCCTGGCTGTTGCTCGGCCAGGTCCCGCTCACCCTTAGCCAGGTGCCGGTGCAGGAATGGCTGGCCCAGCTGCTGGTGCAGGGGCTGGTGGTGGGCCTGGGCGCGGGCTTTTTGTTCGGCTATGCCATCGGCCGGCTGGGCGCCGAGATCAGCGCCGCCATCGGCTCCCTGACCCCGGTGTGCGCCACCCTGCTGGCCTGGTGCTGGCTGGGCGAGCACATCGCGCCGCTCACCGGCCTGGGCCTGGGGCTGGTGACCCTGGGGGTGATCGGCGCCAGCGGCCTGGTGAGCCGGGCGCGGCAGGAGAACGGCTAGCCCGTTGTATTGGGGTGCAGGCGGCCCGCCTGCGCCCCAGAAACCGTCGCTGCCTCAGTTTTAATCCAGACGGTGCTCTAGAGCACCGACCAGTTTAGAACGTGAGCAGTGCGATATCTCACCTGTAGGCGCCCGTTTACGTGGCGCAAACCGGCCAACGGCGTGGGGCGTGGACATTGGGCGCCGGTTTGTGCCGGCTAAAGCGGCACCTACAGTGACGGCTACAGCGGCACAAACCGGCAGCTACGCAGAGCCGGGCTGCCTGATTTTTAAACTATATGGTGCGCTAGTCCGCGGTCTGGCTGTCCCGGCTCAGCTTGAGGTAGACGCCCAGGCCGGCCAGCATGGCCACCGCCGCCATCAGCATCCAGACCGCGTTGATCAGCTGGTTGCCGACGTCGCCGCCGTCGAGCAGCGACTTGAACATCAGCAGCAAGGCTTCGATGGATACCGCGATAATGATGGCCGCCATAAAGCGGGAGATGGTGCGCCGGGTCGAGTCGTGGTGGTGGATGTCCTTGTTCACCAGCACCTCCTCCTCGAGGATGGTCTTGCCCAGATCGAAAATCGACATGCCCAGGGTGATCAGGATGACGATGCCGAAGGCCCCGGTGGCCACATGGTTGTCTTCGTCGAACAGCGAGAACAGGGATTCCAGCGCCGAATAGAGCAACAGGGCCGCTACCACGATCAGCAGGCCGCCGATCAGGCCGTAGATCCACTGGAAGTAGTGGTGGCAGCGAAAGCGCATCTCGTCGCCGTTGAGGTAGGAAATCAGCCGGCGCAGGTTGAAGTTGATCACCAGGTAGCCGCGATCCCGGCCCTGCTCGTCCACCAGGTGCTGCACCACCGAAATCGCCAGCTGGTGGGTGGCGTTGGACAGATAGGGGCTGGTGACCACCACGGCGTTGCTGCTCTGCCTGGCGGCCTGGACATAGGGCCGCTGGCTGCGGTCGCTGCCCTTGCCCAGCGAGCGTCGCTTGCGCTCGCTCATGGTGGGGCTGTAGGCGGAGTCCGTCAGTTGGATGCCGTTGCTGTCCAGGCTGTAGAGCAGCTCAATGAAGGGGTAGGACCGGCTGAGGTAATTGATGGTCTGCTGCTGGAGCGTTTCGCTCTGCAGCAGCTCCAGCCCGTTCAGGCTGGTCATGATCGACTCCATCAGGCTGTGAATAACGGACTCGTATTGCTGGTACTGCTCCAGCAGGCGGAAATGGTTGTGTGTGCTCACGGCGGAGAAATTCTCTGGGTTCTGAAATTGAGTGGCTGGGAGCACGACTGTAACGCAGCAAGATGACATTATTCGAGCACTGAACAAAAAACTGCCGAAAGTTGTGATCTCGCCAAGGGTGGGGGCGCGGTGTCGCAGAGAGCAATATGCCCGCGCGGCAGCACGGGCCGGTAATGATGGGGTTAGCGCGGCAGACCGGCGGAGGCCAGCAAGACGCCGAAGCCGGTCAGCAGCACGCCGAACACCCGATCGACCCGGTGACGCAGCGCCATCATGCGGGAACGCACCGGGCCGGCGGAGAAGATCAGGGCCACCAGGGAAAACCAGAGCAGGTGAGCCAGCGAAATAAAGGCGCCGTAGCCGAGCTGCACGGCCAGCGGGGTGCCCGGCTGTACCACCTGCATGAACAGGCTGACAACGAAGACGGTGGTCTTGGGGTTGAGCGCATTGGTCAGGAATCCGGCCCTGAGCGCGCCCAGATCCGACAGCGCCGCCGCCGTGCCGCCGTTCCCGTCGATCTTGCCATCGTCCGGCGGGGTGCTGTTCAGCATCCTGATGCCCAGCCAGATCAGGTAGGCGGCACCGGCCAGCTTCAGCAGGTTGAACAGCCAGATCGACCGGGTCATCAACAGGCCCACGCCGAGCAGGGTGTAGGTCAGGTGTACCAGCACGCCCGCGCCGATACCGACGGCGGTCAGCACGCCGGCCCGGCGCGAAAGCAGCAGGCTGTTGCGCGATACCAGGGCGAAGTCTGGCCCCGGGCTTATCACCGCCAGCATGGTTATTGTGATCACAGCTATCATTTCGTTCATTTTTATCCCTGGTGGATTCAACTATTATCCAGAATATATTTGATGGAATGGGATAATAAAAACGATGAATGCTGACATGTATTGTGAGCAAAATTCACAGAATAGGGGCGCCCGGCTGCCCTCTTTGGCCGCGTTGCGCTGCTTCGAGGCGGCGGCCGGTACCGAGAGCTTCAGCCGCGCCGCCGAGCGGTTGAGCCTGACCCATGGTGCCATCAGCCGGGCGGTGCGGCTGCTGGAGGATGAATTGGGTGTGGCCCTGTTCGAACGGAGGGGGCGGCGGGTGTTCTTGACCGACGCCGGCCGCAAGCTGGCCGAGGCGGTACGGCAGGGATTCGGCGTGATTGCCGCGACCGCCCGGGAACTGCGCGAGTCGGGGAAGAGCAGGCCTTTGACCATCTCCTGCGAACCCACCTTGCTGATGCGCTGGCTTATTCCGCGCCTGCCGCAGTTCCAGACGTTGCATCCCGAGGTATCGGTCCAGCTGGTGGCCGGTGGCGGCCCCGTCGGGTTCGAGGGTGGCATCGACCTGGCCATAAGACGCAACGATTTCGACTGGCCGGCCCACTACCATGCGGTGCGGCTGTTTGACGAGCGCACCGGCCCCGTGTGCCGTGCCGATCGGATAGCGGAGTTCGTCCGGCAGGATGACGATGGCGTGGCGCATCTCCGTCCGGACGCCACCCGCCTCCATTCCCGCACCCGTCTGGATGCCTGGGCGAGCTGGTGGCGGGGAGTGGGCGAAGATAGCGACGAGGCACCCGGGCAGGTATTCGAGCATTTCTATTTCAGCCTGCAGGCGGCGATAGCGGGCATTGGCGTCGCTATCG
Source organism: Zobellella denitrificans (assembly GCF_002407485.1). Classification (NCBI taxonomy): domain Bacteria; kingdom Pseudomonadati; phylum Pseudomonadota; class Gammaproteobacteria; order Aeromonadales; family Aeromonadaceae; genus Zobellella; species Zobellella denitrificans. The sequence goes on from NZ_CP012621.1 coordinate 4,152,537, forward strand.
GGTCCTGGCCGCTGGTGTGCGACGACATCGACGGCGGCATCCTGGCCGCCCCATTCGGATTTCGCGCCGACGGCAGCGGTTATTATCTACTGGCGCCCGGCGCATTCGAGCAGAACAGCCCCCAGGGGTGCTTTCAGCGCTGGTTGCATACCCTGGTATAAACAGGCCGCCAGGCGGCGCCGTTACCACTCCTCTGTCCAGCCCTGGGAGCCATCAGGGTCGGTGCTCTTGGTGCCTCTTGGTTTTACCTCCAGCTCCAGGTTCAACGCCGACAGTATCTTGAAAAAGGTATCCAGCTTAGTGGTGTTGGGGTTGAGTTCGAAGTTGGAGACCGTATCCTGCCGGATCCCCACCTTATCGGCCACTTTGCCCTGAGAGAGCTTCTGGGTGAGCCTGACATCTTTCATGTAAGCGCTGAGCTGATAGGCATTGGTGACGGAGACTTTCATGAGTGGGTTACCTGGGCAAAATTGGTATCTCCACATTACACGCTACAGCAGGCATATCAATTTTTACACGCTAAAGCAGGTAAAATTCACATTACCTGTTATGGCTGGTAGATTTACAGCGGCGCTGTTTGTCCGGACGGGACAAACTGATACCAAAGACACCAGGACGCGATACGTTGATAAATCAGGTGTTCACGTTCATCCAGAATCGGTGTTCATCTTCGCCGGAATATGCATCCGGCTGCTGGCCGCCGTGGACGGCCACGCCAAGAACTTCAGCCTGTTTATCGAGCCCAAATCCGTCTATCGGATGATCTCCTGTACGATCTGCTGTCGGCGTATACCCTGATGGCACAGGGTAGCCTGCCCGCCCAGAAGGCCAGGATGGCCATGGCGCTCGGGGGCAGGAACTGGCACTATCACTGGTCAAAAATGCAGCCGCGCCTTTGGAGCAGCAGTTTGCGTATTATTTCGACCATGCATTCGAAAGAGACTCTGCTTGCTTCAAGACCAGTTCAACGGCTTCCGGCTGTTTGTCCGGTGGATATTTCCACTTTTGTAAGGTCCTTCGCACCAAAATTCGTAGCTTTGCCCGTACGCTTTCTCGTACCTGCCAGTCCACTGTGGTGGAGTTGCGCAGTTTTTCGGTGATCTCAATGGCGATCTTCTTGAGAATATCGTCACCCAGCTCTCGTGCTGCACTTTCGTTGTTTGCCAGCGCATCGTAGAAGGCGATCTCATCCTGGTTCAGCCCCAGTGCGGCCTCGCGTTCCAGTACTTCCTGAAAGTCCTTGGCCATCTGGATCAATTCCTCGATGACCTGTGCCGTCTCCACTGCACGGTTGTGGTACTTGCGCAGGGTTTCCAGCAGGCGGTCGCCGTACTTCTTCTCCTGCACCACGTTGTTACGCGCCCGGGCCTTGATCTCGTCGCGCAGCAGCTTTTCCAGCAGCTCCACCGCCAGGTTGCGGCTCTTCATCTGCCGCACGTCTTCCAGGAATTCGTCGGACAGCAGGCCTATGTTGGGCTTGTCCAGGCCCGCCAGGGCGAAGATATCCGCCACCCCATCAGCCACGATGGCATTGTCCAGAATCTGCTTGAGCGCGCTGTTCTTGTCCGCGTCGGAACGCTTGCGGTCTACCGTGGTGAACTTGACGATGGCGGCCTTGATGGCGGCGAAGAACGCAATCTCCGTGCGCAGAGCGGCGGCCTCATCCAACGTGTTGCACAGCGAAAATGCCTTGCTCACAGCCAACATGGCATCGAGGAAGCGCTGTTTGCCGTCCTTCAGCCCCAGGATATGGTTGGCCACCGGCACCAGCAGTTGCATCGCATCGGTCTCGAACCCGCTGTAGTCGAAGCCATGCATCAGCCCGCGTACTATATCCAGCTTCTCCAGCAGTACCGCCAGGGCTTCGGCAGCATTGTGGGCCGGGTTGCCCTTGCCCTTGGACTCGGTGTAGGTTTTGAGCGCTGCTTTCAACTCGTTGGCGATACCGATGTAATCCACCACCAATCCGCCGGGCTTATTGCGGAACACCCGGTTGACGCGGGCAATGGCCTGCATCAGGTTGTGGCCCTTCATGGGCTTGTCTGCATACATGGTGTGGCAGCAGGGCGCGTCGAAGCCGGTCAGCCACATATCGCGCACTATCACCAGTTTCAGTGGGTCCGCCGGATCCTTGAAGCGCTTTTCAAGGCGTTTCTTCACCTGCTGGCTGTTCAGGTGCGGCTGCAGCAAGGGCTTGTCCGCTGCCGAGCCGGTCATCACTACCTTGATCGCGCCCCTTTCCGGGTCGGCGTCGTGCCAATCCGGACGCAGGGCGATGATGGCGTTGTACAGCTCGGCGCAGATGTCGCGGCTCATGCAGACGATCATCGCCTTGCCTTCCAGCGTGGCGGTGCGCGTCTCGAAATGCTGCACTAGGTCCGCCGCCACCTGCTCCAGCCGTGGCTTGGCGCCGACCAGCTTAGTCAGTGCCGCCCAGTCGCTCTTGGCCTTCTCGCGGGCGGTGAGGTCTTCCTCGTCCTCGATGACCTCATCCACCTGGGCATTCAGTGCGTCGATCTCGGCCTGGTTCACGTCCAGCTTGGCCAAGCGGCTTTCATAGTAGATCGGCACCGTGGCGCCGTCATCCACCGCATCCTGGATGTCGTAGATGCTGACATAGTCGCCGAACACCGCCCGCGTGTCCTTGTCTTCCTGGGCGATGGGCGTGCCGGTGAAGCCGATAAAGGTGGCATTGGTCAGCGCATCGCGCAGGTGCTTGGCATAGCCGAACACATACTTGCCCGTCTTGGTATCCAGCCTCCCCTTCATACCGTACTGGCTGCGGTGCGCCTCGTCGGAGATCACCACGATATTGCTGCGATCCGACAACGGCGGGTGTTGCTCCTCGTCGTCCAGCAGGGCGAACTTCTGCACCGTGGTGAAGATAATGCCGCCCGCCTCGCGCGATGCCAGCATCTCGCGCAGCTCTTCACGGCTGCCCGCCTGCACCGGCGTTTGCCTGAGCAGGTCTTCGGCGGCGCAGAAGGTGCCATATAACTGGCCGTCCAGATCGTTGCGGTCGGTTACCACCACCAGCGTGGGGTTCTTCATCTGCGGCTGCTGCAACAGCTTGCCCGCGTAGCAAGCCATGGTGATGCTCTTGCCCGAACCCTGGGTGTGCCACACCACGCCGGCCTTGCGGCTGCCGGGCTGAACATTCCGGCCATAGGTAGCGCGTTGTTCTGCCACTTTCGTATTATCGGCAGCGGCTATTACCGTGGCTTTCACCGCTTCGCGCACGGCATGGAACTGGTGGTAGCCGGCGATCTTCTTGATGATCTGGTCGGCGTCCTGTTCGAACAGCACGAAGTGGCGCACGTAGTCGAGAAACAGCGCAGGCTCAAAGAAGCCGCGTACCAGCGTTTCCAACTCGAACGCCAGCAGCGGGCGGTCATCCTCATTGGCAATTGCCCGCCAGGGCTGCATACGCTCTTGGTTGGCAGTGAGTGAGCCCAGCCGTGCCGTGAAGCCGTCGCTGGCCACGACCGCCACATTGGCGTTAAACAGGTCGCTGATCTCTTCCTTGTAGGTCTGGATCTGGTTGAACGCATCCCAGATATCGGTCTGCTCGTTGGCCGGGTTCTTCAGTTCGATCACCGCCAGCGGCAGGCCATTGACGAAGGCCACCAGGTCCGGGCGGCGCGGCTGTTTGGTGCCGCTCACGGTGAACTGGCTGACCAACAGGAAGTCGTTGTTGCGCGGCTCGGCAAAGTCGATCAGGTTGACCAGGTCGCTGCGCTTTTCGTCACCCACGGAAAACTCGACCGGGATACCGGACAGCAACAGCCGGTGCACCCGACGGTTGCGGGCGATCAGCAGTGGTTCGCTGACCGTCAGCAATTCATGTATGGCTTGTTCTAGCACGGTGGCGGGAACATGGGGATTGATGCGTGATAGCGCCGCCAACAGGCGGTCGCGCAGTACGGCCTGGTGATAATCAGTGCGGGCGGGGCTTTCTCCATCTGGTGAGATGCTTGAACCCTGAACGTGTTGCCAGCCAAGCTCCTGAAACCAAGTGATACTGCCGTCTTCAAGCTTTTGCTCCGTGATCATGCCCCATCCTCCATCAGCGCCAACAATAGGGCTTCGATAGATTCATCATGTTCTCCCTCTGGATACCAGATGGGAAATATGTTGGCTTTTGCCAAGTCCTTTTTCCGCTCTACACGATCGATCCCATCTTTCAACTCAAGGAAAGCGTAGTGCTGTGGAAGGGTGTGGGCACCCTCGGCTGCGACCACTTCTTCCATTGTTCGTAGCGTGCGGTCTGTCAAAAGGCTGCAACCGAAAAATAACAATGACTTCCCGAACAAAAAGCGTGAAAAGAATCGCTTAACAACCCCTGAGTCGCTATAGGCTTGCTCGTACTCACCATGAAGCAGCACACGACTTGCAATCGACTCGCATGAGCCATGCAGTTTTAGAAGGTATCTTCCACCAGTACTCGAAATGCGCAGTGCCTCTTCCAAATTAGTGCCAAGCACCACTTGGTCAAAACCTTGAGATTGTCCAGAAAAGGCAGACTCAAGCAATTTATCGAAATTGGTGGTGACGACATTACAATCTGAAAACACGAGTGGGAGTAAATTTATTGCACCAGTCGCCGTGCAACTTCTATCAAAGCACTCCTGAAGCTGCTTATTAAATAACGCAGAACCAAGATCGTTGTAAATCAGCTGAGCAGCACCCTCATAATCTCCGGAATTTAACAACAACTCCAGTTCATCCTCTGTGACGTGCGACTCGGCCTGTAGGTCCCATAAAAATTTTGTCCATCCTGGATAGCCACTAGGTATTGATATCCCTGCGCCAAGGAATGGAACAACATTCCGAGATTCATATGCTCTCTTAAGAGCCTCGAAGCGATTTGCGTTGTCGTGTACAGTAAGCATTTGACCAGCCAACTCACGCAGGCTGGCTTTTCTCTCTTCAACCCAGTCCTCAAAAGATAGTTGATAAGTTTCAGGCTCTAACTCTTTGAGTATTCGACTCCGCTGGAAGGTAGAGCCAATGATGGCCACATCCCCTTCGGAATTGAGATATTCATGATACTTGGGGCGCCAAAACTCCATGGTCATCCCTCAAGAGTTTCAGAAAGTTCAATTTCACCCGACAACAATTTAGGCAGTAAATTGTCGCGAGTATCCGCGAGAGTAGAACTCTGTTCCGCCAGTGTTTTCATCATCGAAAAAATCGAAGCTGCTTTCAGCTCAAAAGCACCACCGATGTCGTGCGGCGGGCGCACAATAGGGATCTTCTTCAGATCTGAAACGTTGAGATACGGCAAAGCAGTGCCTGAGACCAATGTATTGAAATCAATTGTGCTAAGCATCGAGTACAAGAAGTATGCTCCCGATTTACCTTCCGCGGGACTGGCCGACATCAAATTGTTGTCAATGATAGTCGGGGTGGTTAGCAATCTCCGACGATTCGAAATCAGTGCCACACCGATCTTGGCAAAAACTGTCGCTCCCAATGGGTGTAACTTGGCTCTCATTTCAGACTGCTGCGCTTTGCTCACATAATTGTTGGCTGATTTAATGAATACCTCGTTGCCTGCAAGGTTCATGTCACTAACCTTGATAAACGGATAGTCCCCTTTCGTGCTTCCCTGGTGTTCTGGCTTAAACGCGCTACCCGCTGTAAAGCTGCAAATATCACCCAGCACACCGCAAGCCCATCCCTTCGGAATCTCTCCCAACTCCGATTCTTCCATCTCATCGGGAAATAGTGCGGCGGCGGCAGCGAGTTGGTCGTGGTGCTCGCGGGGCATCTGGTCGAGTTCGGTGTCGGTCTTGCCGCTGATGGTGCGCATGGCGGCGCGTAGCGGATCCTGTCCTTGTTCGATGGCGGAAATCTTGGCCTTGACCGGGTCGAAATCGATAAACCAGGACTTGAAGATGGCTTGCGCCATGGCTTCAAGGGTGTGGTTGATACGGCGGTTGAGGTCTACTTTGTCGTCGATTTTTCGGAGAATGGAACCAATAATTTTCCTTTGATCCGGAGGTGGAAAGGAAAACGAAAAGTCAGAAAGCGCCTGCCACGAAACACGCTGCCTACCAGATGTGCCTTCCATCCGAGCTTTAGCAAAAGCTCTGAAATCGGGGTGGCGCGCTAGGTAATATACGTAGTCCTCGTCGTATTCTGGGGCTTTAGCTGCCATGACGATGAATTCAGTGGATCCATGTGCAATGGACCCTGCGGGCAGAGCATTTACTTTGGCTGTCTTGCCATTTTCAAGACAAGGAGTGATACGGGCGAACAGAGTGTCCCCGTTCTGAAAGCGCGAGCCTCCGCCGGTAAATTCTCGCTCAGACACATACGCGATATCGCGTTGATGCTCGGGTAGCGCAGCCATGTCAACGAAAGGCGCGAGAGTACCGCGCTTGATCGGCCTTGGTGGGTTGAAGTCAACCACCTCTGTGATCCGCAAGTCAGCAGCCATAGCCCAGCCCCGCCAAATTCTTTTTTATCTCACCCTCCAGCTCAGCGCTTTTCTCAAACTGATCTTTCAACTGCGCCGTCAGTCGTTGCATCTTCTCGGCAAAGGGTTCGCCATCCTCTTCTTGCTCAGCCGCGCCCACATAACGCCCCGGCGTGAGCACATGCTCTTGCTTGCGAATTTCTTCCAGCGTGGTGGAGTAGCAGAAGCCGGGTATATTCTCATAACCTTCGCCCTGCTGCCAGGCATGGAAGGTGTCGGCGATTTTCTGAATGTCCTTCGAGTTGAAGTCACGCAGTACACGATCCTTCATATAGCCCATCTGGCGGGCGTCGATAAATAGAAACTGGCCGCGTCGGTCACGCTTCTTCTTGTCCAGCGCAAAGCCGTTTTGTTTGTCGCGGGTCAGGAACCAGATGCAGGCCGGGATCTGGGTGTTGGTGAACAACTGGCCGGGCAGCGCGACCATGCACTCCACGTAGCCATCCTCGATCAGCCGCTTGCGGATTTCGCCTTCGTTATTGGTGTTGGAGCTCATCGAACCATTGGCCAGCAGCAGCGCCATGCTGCCGCTAGGGGCCAGGTGGTAGAGCATATGCTGCAGCCAGGCGAAGTTGGCGTTGCCTTGCGGCGGCGTGCCGGCGATCCAGCGCGGATCGTTGGTGAGCTTTTCGTTCCACCATTCCTTCATGTTGAAGGGCGGGTTGGCCATCACAAAGTCGGCGCGCAGGTCCGGGTGCTGGTCGTTGAGCAGGGTATCCGCCGGGCCTCCACCGAAGTTGAAGTCGATGCCACGAATGGCCATGTTCATCGCGGCCAGCCGCCAGGTGGTGGGATTGCTCTCTTGCCCATAGACGCTGATCTGCCCGCTCTTGCCATTGGCGGCCTTGCCGCCGTGCTGCTCGATAAACTCCTCGCTTTGCACGAAGAAGCCACCGGAGCCCATGGCCGGATCGTAGACGCGGCCCTTGAATGGCTGGAGCATTTCCACGATCAGGGTGACGATGCTCTTGGGCGTGTAGTACTGGCCGCCCTTCTTGCCTTCGGCCAGGGCGAACTGGCCGAGGAAGTATTCGTAGACGTGACCGAGAATGTCCTTGGATTTCAGATCCAGCGGCTGGCCCTTGTATTCCTTGGCGCTGAAGTCGGTATCGGAAAAGTGGCTGATCAGCCCGGCCAGCTTGCTGGAGTCGAGCTGCACTCGGGCGAAGTCCTTGTTCAGCACATTCTTCAAGCGCGCGTTCTCGCGCTCGACGGCTTCCATGGCGTTGTCGATCAGCCAGCCGACCGAGCGCATTTCCTCGGGTTCATCCTTGCCCGGCTTGTTCCACGGCAGCGCCGCTTTGGGCGGGAGTTGCGCGCAATCGCGCAGGGTTTTCCAGCGGGCTTCGACAGGTACCCAGAACACGTTCTTTTCGGTGTAGTAATCGCGCACTTCCAGCTCGGCGGCGATGTTGTTCTCATATTCCTGCGTACCTGCACCGCCGTATTCTTCCGGATCCATGTAGTAGTCATGTTCCGGATTGGTGAACTGTTCGCGCAGTTCCCGCTGCCGTTCCTCGAACGCGTCGGAGACGTACTTGAGGAAGATCAACCCGAGCACGACGTGTTTGTACACGGCGGCGTCAAGGTTGGAGCGCAGCTTGTCGGCGGCGGTCCAAAGCTTTTTCTCCAGGTCGTCGAAAAATTGGTGTTCAATGGGTCTCATTAAGAAATGCCTTGATACGTAAGGTGTATGTTGTGCTAGTGGTTATCGGCCTATGCCAGGGGCAATGCGTACCGGCTGTTTGATACGTGCCCGAACCTGCTGATAGATAGGGATATCTTCTTTCGCCTCCAGCGTGACCGCCAGTCCGTAGGGGATGATAGCATCCAGGCGAGCCGTCGCATCATTTTTGCAGGTTACACGAATACGCAGGTTTTCGCCGTCTTCGAAGGCCTGGATCTGGCTCTTGCCTTCCAACACCTCATGCTGCACCGTTCCGCGTGTAACCTGATTGTGATCACCGTCCTGACGCTCCAACTTGAGTACTTGATTGGACCAATTGCTGCCGCCAGGTTCCAAGAACAGCTTGGCTTCGCGGAGGTTGCGGTGATCCGTGTTAATGGGCGTCAGCCAAGCCAACGTTACGACCAGCCGTCGCCAGCTTTTCTGAGAGGAGAAGCCGAGGGGGATGGGGAAGGTGTATTCGTGCACCTCGTTTTCGCGGATCTCTCCGCACCCCAGAACGGTAGCTCGCTGTGCAGTACAGCTCAATACTCGCTCTATATCCACGGCACCATAGCCAAGATAGCGTGCAATCACCTGTTTGAACTGGCGAGAGTTGCGTGAATCCTTTAACGCTTGTTCAAGATGCCGCTTACCGTCGTTGTCTTGCTTGGCGCCATGCACCAGCAGCGCTTTTACCAGCACAGACATCAATTCTTCAGGGATATTCTCACCCTCTTCGGCACGAAGCCTATCCAACATGTCATAGAGTCGGATCGCGCTGCGGGTAGCCAAGGCGGTGGCATTGCTGGTTCCACGCCAGAATGCTTCATGACTCAACAGGCCTTGCTCTTTGCTGTCGAGCGCAACTTTCTGGCCTGGTTTGGCGACCGAGCTGTTAATTTTGTACGTGGATGAGCCGTTTTGTATAGGAGCGTTGTAGAGTTGTCTTCCTCCCGGCATGAGGATGTCTGGCTTGATGGCTCGTCGGAAGCCAAAACCTAAACGAGAGGCAGGACTGAAAAGCACTTGAGAAGGCAAAATATCAACTCTTTGCCCATGCCTGGGATATGCCTCGCCCGAGTCGTCCGTATGGGCAGCTCCTACCGTGATGGCGTTTATGGCTTCGGCAGGTGAGAGCAGGCGACGCGAGGATAAAGTTTGAGATATTCCTTTGATCAAGGCATCTATCCTGTCATCGTCGGAAAGCGCATCGAATTGTTGCTGATTGAGCCCAAGATCAATATCTTCGCTATAGTTCCCCGCACTTACGCAAAATAACACTCTGTAACGATAGGAAAGCCAGTCCAGCAGCCTTGCCCACGGACTCGGTGTATGGATGAACTCCCGCGCGGTATCTCCAATGGAGAGGTTGATAACCTTGATCGTGGGGGCTTGGGGTGGAACATCGTCAAAGCCCTCGAACATACGCCTGACGGCAATATGGATACGGTCTTCGAAGAAGACATCGTCCGGCATATGTTCATCATGGTCTCGCGTTTGGTGGTCGGGTTGCATGACCGGGATGCAGTACAGTTTCCTCCGCAAAGCCTCGGACTCCGGATTACTGCGGTCACCATGTAGAATCAATGACGCCATGGCCGTGCCATGTTTGCGCTCTCCTGGCTGATAGGCCGCTTCCAAGCCAAAAGCATCATCAATCAGCACGCGATCTTTCAGGGCTTCATGCTGTTGAAGGGGGGCGCCATCGAGCAGGGCTGCTATAGGTGCAAGGTCACTGAGGCTTTGCGGGAAAACTCCTGGCTCTCCTTCGCCTTCTTCCGAAGCGGCCAGGCTTTGCCCCGTGGGGCGGAAGTACATAATGCCAGAGAACTTGAATAGCTCGATGTCGATATCTTTTCCCTCAGTACCCACTTGAGTAAGAAGCGTCTGGATGGCTTGTGCAGGAAGCTCAGCTTTAACCGCATGGAAGGCGATTTGCGGTATATCAAGGAAACGGGACAGCATCTTGCCGCCTAGGCTTTCGAGCAGTGATCCAATCAGGGCTTCATTCTGTTGTCTTGTCTCCTGCCTTTTCCTGTAGAAAAGCTCGATCTGGAAGGTGATTTTTTCGTCTGGTTGTATGGGGTCAAGCAGGTCATTCCACCGGTCGATCATTCCTGTTTCAACCAGTGTTTCCTCAATGCCCCAGCGACGTAGTACGTTGAGTTGACTGAAGACGATTTCCCATTTTTTCTTTCCATGCGGAACCGTGCCTGCAACTTTCCATTGTGTCCACAGTGCAAGAATTTCCTGTAAACCAGCCATGCTGCTCATGGCTAGGAACACGCGGCCGCTCAGTGACTTGCCAGTTCTCTGCCCGGCAGCATCCAACTCATAGAAATCATCGTCTTCGGCATCCACTTCATCGAGTTCGGTTTCACCCAGCCACTCCAAACCAGCCGCTTCGACAGCCTGCTTGAAATCGTCAAGGCGGCCAACGATTTCGATGACCAGAACCATTTCGGGGTCGAGTCCAGCCAAGGCACCCGTCAGGCTTGCCTGATATTTTGCAAAGTCCTGTTCAAGTTGCTCGATTTGCTTGTCGATACGGGCAACCTGGGTTCCGTGGCCGGGAATCTTCTGCTTTCCTGATGGAAAGCCTTTTCCTTTCTCCGGAGGCAGAACCCGTTTTTCAGGAAAAACCAGTAGCGGAAAATACTCAGGCATGCCCCCTCCTTGCGCCTTACTCGTCTAGCGCTTCTTTATTCTTCGGCGTTAATCGTTTTTTCCAGTGTTCCAACCTAGACAGGGTAATCGCTTTGGCATCGTCTACCCTTTGATCCAGTACGGCCCTTCGCACTACCCCCAGACAAAACTCTTCTACTTCCGAAAAACTCAATCCTAAAAGTCGCTTAGCGACGGTTTCAGCAGCAAGGCCAAAATCGACTTTGCTGCGTTTGCTGATACCAGTAATGAAAGCGGTTAGTTGAGCACGAGTGGGAAGGGGAAGCTCCATACGAACCTGAAAACGGCGCCAGACTGCTCTGTCCAAAAGCTCAGGATGGTTGCTGGCCGCGATAACCACTACATAGTCGGGAAGCTCATCGATCTGAAGTAGCAGGGAACTGACGACACGCTTTATCTCCCCCGTCTCATGGGTATCGCCGCGCTCTTTACCCAGTGTTTCGAACTCGTCGAAGAGCAATACACAGCGACGTGTCCTAGCATAATCTAGCAGTGCCTTCAAACGACTCGAAGTCTCGCCCAGATAGCTACCAATCAGCGACTCATAGCGCACTACGATCAGCGGTACCATCAACTCGAACGCCAAAGCTTCGGCTACGGACGTTTTTCCATTCCCTGGAGGCCCAGCCAACAGGATGCGGTGCCTTGGGCTTAGACCATGGGCGTGGAGCAACTCTGAGCGGTGCTGTTCCTCGACGACTTCTTGTAATTGCCCGCGTATAGCATCCGCGAGTATCAGGCTGTCCAAGGAACGCTCGGGAGTGGTCTCGACAACGAGGTCCTTCGGCACAGCTCCTCCGGTTTGAGTCTGTCTGGCCGTTTGCGAGGGTGATTGAAACAAGAACGTCTGGGAAGAGGATGCTTGCAGTGCCTTTTCCAAGCGCTCAGCCAGGATCCGGTGCCCTTTGCGACGCTCTTCCTTAATCAATTCCTCGGTTGATTTTCGGAATGTTTGCTGGTTGCCGCTGCTGGCTGCTTTCACCAGGGCTACCAAGGTATCAGCTTGCGCCATTTTTGTTCACCTTGATGGAGTCTTGACAGGGCACGCCCGCGTGCCTAAGTGCCTGTAGTAATGTCGTCGAGCAAATGTTGTTCATTGCTAACTCAAGCTGGCCAGTATAACCGCTTCAACGGCACGAGGCGCTTGGTTTCGGCATCGGTGGTATCGTAGTGTTCGATCAGGGCGCGGACCACATGGTCCAACGTCCACAGTGCCAGCGGGATGGCGGCGCGATCGGCTTCGTATTGGGCATCCTTGCTGAAGCTGCCGGTGCTTACGTAGAGGCCGCGATCGTCTTTGTGCCTGCCGCCAAGAAAACTGCGGATCTCCTGGCTGCCCATCTGCTCCTTACGGTGTTTGACCTCCACCACAATGCGTGGGTGTTCGAAGCCGAAACCGTCGGGTGATGCAACAATATCCTTGCCGCGGTCTGCACCGGCCGGTGAGATCTGGGTTTTGTAGCCCATGGCGCGCAGGATACCGGCGACCAGTTCCTGCATTTCTTCCCAGCTCAGTTCGTTTACTTTGTCCTTGATGCGTTCCAGCGCCTGTACTTCGATGTTTGCCAGCGGATCTGCAACGGTTTCATCCCCATTATCTTCTTCGGGTGCCGGCGCCGGCGTGCCGGACAGCGCCGCCATGACTTCCCGCATCGCGGTTGGGGGAACTTCGAAGACGGTTAATGTCGACCCCAGGGTATTCTTGGTTGTCGTGCCTAGGCTGTCACGGGATACTTCCTGCGGCTGCCACTCCACGGCGCGGATCAGTGGCATACCTTGCTCTGTCCATTCCGGGCGATGCTCGGCCCCACCGGTGATCGTGCCAACCATATAGGTGCGATTGATTGGAGAGTAAGTGATCACTCCGTCACCGGCCTGGATTTCGTTGACGAAACGCCATACCTGGGAAGCGCCGGAAATCACGGTACCTTGTTTGGCCTTGGGGTCGGCATGCTGATACACCTCAATCAACCGTTTGCGCCCAATACCTGGTTTGGCGTGGGCAGCCAATTGGCTCCAGCCAACGGCAACGACCCTGCGCTCCCGAAACGCATCATACAGGCTACCCCCTTCCCCCCGGACCATCCACATTCGCTTCATCTTGTTATCCTTTTGATTTTCAGGGGGCTTTTACCGGTTTCCCTGCTTGCTGCCAGTGACCAAGGCGAATTATATAACCCGCCGACCCTATTTGGAAAAGTTGGCCTGCCCATAAGCCACCGCCGGTTGTCCTCGTTATCAGGCCAAATGGTCGCCTCGTAACGCCTTGTTCTGGCAGAAGATACCCCATATCGGTTGTTGGACCGTCCGTTATGGCAGGACGCGCCATAATGGTGGATGAGCCATGAGTAGGTAATTTAAGTGAAACTATAATTTCCCTAATGTGCAATAAATAAAGCTGTAGCTTCACTGTTAATTGATATTGAACGCAGACTTCATGGCTTCTTGCTCGGCGCGCGAAATGCCGAGCCGGTTGGCAAGTTCACGCCATTGGCCTACCGATGCCAGGACGTTAACGAAGATATCCTCGGCCTTCTCCTGGGTGAGCTGGAAGAACTCGATGACCTCGAAGGCCAGCTCATAGCTCAAACTGTTGTCCTTTTCATCGATGTTGAGGTGCAGGCCATTGGCCATCGCCGTCGGGTTGATGTCGTACGCGGGGGACAGGCGCCAGCCTTCACCGTCAAACAGAAAGCCATGGTTGCGTAGGTGGTCATCGACATTGGAAACCGCAATGTTAAAGACGATACGACGCCACAGTTGGGCCAGGTCGTCCTGGGTGTGGCTGCCGTGGTTGGTCAGAAACTCGGCGAGCTCCAGATAGCTGGCGCCGTCCTCGCCGTCGTAGTATTCGAGCTGCGTCATGGCCGACGAAAAATGAAGGCGTTGGTCGCCATCGCGATCAAAGCGTTTGGTCAGAAAGGTGTGATGAACCGAGTTGTAGCGCGCGATGCGGCATTCGGCCATCTCAATGCCGGCGTTCTGTGCCAGGAGGTAGGTCAGGTATTCCCAGGCACCGATATCATGGTCGTCATGCTGGCTGGGAAACTTGGCGATCCAGAGATGGCCCTGCTCGTCCGCTACCGAGGCTTTCGGGCGGGCGCCGCCCAGGGAAGAGCCTGGCGAGATCAGCATGGACAGCCACTTCATGTAGTCGGGATCATCATGGTCCAGATTCTGCTCGACCTGTCGGGCGGCATGTTCGAGTTCTCGCAGCGATGTCATCGGGGGTGCCGAGAGGCGCTTGTCATCGTCGAGAAAGGGGCCCTTCAGATCTGTCTTGAAGCGCAGGGCGCCCATACGGTATTCATCATACACACCCAGAAGGTAATCGCTCTCTTGCAGGGGGTTCACTCGCCGGCCCTCCCGGCGGGCCAGTGCCGCTTCGCGTCGCTGCATCAGCAAACGGCCCCAACGATCAGGACAGGAGTCCAGAAAGGTCCTGAAGTTGCGATCATCCCCCTTGTGCTGGTTGCCTTCAAACAGGTGAAGATCAGGATCGATCTTCAAATAGGGAGCATCGCCCCGCCGAAGCCAGTCGAGCGCATAGGCGAAGCTGAAGTGCTCTTTGCCGCGTACCTGATCCGCCGTCAGGGTTCCGATCAGGACGGGCTCGTCTTCGATCCAGTCGGCAAAGACATGGATATCACGGCTCATGTGTCCTCTCCGCTTGAGGAGGTATCAGGCTGACCGTCGTGCGCGTTCTGCCCTTGCCCGTCATCCTGGTTTGCCCGAGACCTGGCCAACTCCAGCAGTGATTGTATACGCTGGGAGCTGGCTGGTTGCGACGCCGGTGCCGATGCCTTTGGCGTGGGAGGGGGTGGCATCCCACCCGAGGTGGAAGAGGGCCGGCCCGATGCGGGCCTGGCTCCCGGCTGAGTGGTTTTCAGCAGTGCAATGTCCTGCAGTTTGCGCCCCATGGCATCATCCAGCGCCACCTTGGCCAGATCCTCTGCCAGTCCCAGTACCGCCAGCACGCGCAGGTAGTGCCCGATCGACACGGTGGACTCGCCACGCTCGATGTTGCGCAACGTTGGCTTGGACAAGCCTGTGCGCTCTGCGATCATCGTCTGGGTGATCTTGCGGCGTTTCATCGCCAGACGGATATTCTCCCCGAGCTGTTGCAGGATCTTCTGCTCTTTGGGGAAGACGACGGCCTGGCGTTTTTGTTTGGTCTGCATGACACTACACATTCATAAAACAGGATTTTATGAAATTATAGTTTCACAAAAAAAGATGAACAAGGCCGCCGGGAAGACGAGTTCGGCACACCGCTTCGTTGACGGGTCGCGGCCAGTGTGTCCGGCGTGCGGCTCGGCCAGCCCGGGAATGCCGTGCCACCTTCCCGGCATCCTCTTCACTTCCCGATACAAAAGCTCGAGAAAATCCGTCCCAGCAGGTCGTCGGAGCTGAATTCGCCGGTGATCTGGCTGAGCTGCTCCTGGGCCAGGCGCAGTTCTTCCGCCACCAGTTCGCCGGCCATGTACACCTCGAGCTGCTCCTTGGCCATGATCAGGTGCTGGTCGGCGTGGTGCAGGGCGTCCAGGTGGCGGCGGCGGGCGCTGAAGCCGCCTTCGGTGCCGCTCTGGTAGCCCATGCAGGCCTTGAGGTGCTCCTTGAGGGCGTCGATGCCGAGGCCGGTCTTGGCGGAAATGGGGTAGACCGGGTGTTCGCCGTCGCTCACCACGGTAAGCGCCTCGCCGCTCAGATCCGCCTTGTTGCGCACCACCGTCAGGCCGATGTGGGCGGGCAGGCGGTCGACGAAGTCGGGCCAGATCTCGCGTGGGTGCAGGGCGCGGGTGGTGGTTCCGTCCACCATGAACAGGATGCGGTCGGCCTGTTCGATTTCGCTCCAGGCCCGCTCGATGCCGATGCGCTCCACCGCGTCGGTGGCCTCGCGCAGGCCGGCGGTGTCGATGACGTGCAGCGGCATGCCGTCGATATGGATGTATTCCCGCAGCACGTCGCGGGTGGTGCCGGCGATGTCGGTGACGATGGCCGACTCCTTGCCGGCCAGGGCGTTGAGCAGGCTGGACTTGCCGGCGTTGGGCCGGCCGGCGATCACCACCTTCATGCCTTCGCGCATGATGGCGCCCTGGCGGGCCTGGCGCTGCACCTCGGCCAGCCGGTCCATGATGCCGTACAGCTCGCCGGCGATCTTGCCATCGGAGAGGAAGTCCACCTCCTCGTCGGGAAAGTCGATGGCCGCTTCCACATAGATGCGCAGGTTGGTAAGCGCTTCCACCAGGCCGTGGACATGGGCGGAGAACTCGCCCTGCAGCGACTGCAGCGCCGAGCGGGCAGCCTGCTCGCTGGAGGCTTCGATCAGGTCGGCGATGGCCTCGGCCTGGGCCAGGTCCAGCTTGTCGTTGAGGAAGGCGCGTTCGCTGAACTCGCCGGCCCGGGCCGGACGCAGGCCGGGCAGGGCCAGGATGCGGCGTACCAGCATGTCCAGCACCACGGGGCCGCCGTGGCCCTGCAGCTCGAGCACGTCTTCGCCGGTGAAGCTGTGGGGGCCCTTGAACAGCAGGGCGATGCCCTGGTCCAGTACCTGGCCCTGCTCGTCCTGGAACGGCAGGTAGTCGGCATGGCGCACCCTGGGCACCTTGCCGAGCACAGCCTGGGCCACGGCTTCGGCCCGGGGGCCGGAAACCCGGATGATTCCTACGCCGCCGCGTCCGGGGGCGGTGGCCTGGGCGACGATGGTTTCGTTAGACATGATTCACTCCACAACAACAAAAAAGGCGGCCTTCAGGCCGCCTAGTGTATTGGTTTAGCGTCTTCCGGGCCAGTGGCCTCAGGAGGTGGCCTTGCCGTGCAGGCCTTTCTTCTCCAGCTGGCGGAAGATAAACCACTGCTGGACTATGGTGACCACGTTGCTCACCAGCCAGTACAGGGTCAGGCCGGCGGGGAACCACAGGAAGAAGAAGGTGAAGATGATCGGCATGAACTGCATCACCTTCTGCTGCATCGGGTCGGTGACCGTGGTCGGGCTCATCTTCTGGATCACGAACATGCTGGCGCCCATCAGGATGGGCAGCACGAAGTAGGGGTCGCGCACCGACAGGTCGTTGATCCACAGGAAGAAGGGCGCGTGGCGCAGCTCCACCGACTCCATCAGCACCCAGTACAGGGCGATGAAGATCGGCATCTGTACCAGTATGGGCAGGCAGCCGCCGAGCGGGTTGACCTTTTCCTTCTTGTACAGCTCCATCATGCCCTGGGACATCTTCTGGCGGTCGTCGCCGTAGCGCTCGCGCAGGGCCACCAGCTTGGGTTGCAGCATGCGCATCTTGGCCATGGAGGTGTACTGGGCCTTGGTCAGGGGGTACATCAGGCCGCGCACCACGAAGGTGGTGAGGATGATGGCCAGGCCCCAGTTGACGGCGAAGCTCTGCAGGAGCTGCAGCAGCTTGAACAGCGGCTGGGCGATAAACCACAGCCAGCCGTAGTCCACGGTCAGGTCCAGGTTGGGGGCCACTTCGGCCATCTCGTCCTGCAGCTTGGGGCCCAGCCACAGCCGGGCGGAGAGGCTCTGCTCGCTGCCGGGTGCGACGGTGACCAGCGGTGCCTTGAAGCCGATGATGGCCTGGCCCTGGTTGCTCAGGGCCACGGTGTACAGCTGGTTCTGCTGGTCCTGGGCCGGGATCCAGGCGGACACGAAGTAGTGCTGCAGCATGCTGACCCAGCCGCCTTCGGTGGTCTGGTTCAGGTTGGCTTCACGCACCTTCTTGAAGTCGTACTTGCTGTAGCGGGTGTCGCTGCTGGAGTAGGCGGGGCCGCGGTAGGCGGCGGCCATCAGCATGCCGCTGCCCTTGGCGTCGGGATCGTTCTCGCTCTGCTTGAGCTGGCCGTAGAGCTGGGTCTGCACCGGCTCGGCGCTCTGGTTGTCGATCCGGTAGCCCACTTCCACCACATGCTCATTGCGCTTGAGGGTGAAGGTTTTGGTGAACACCACGCCCTGCTCGTTGGTGAAGGTCATGGGCACGGTCAGGCTGTCCTGGCCGTCGGCCAGCTGGTAGCTGGCCTGCTCCACCTGGTAGACCGGGCGGCCTTCGGCGCGGCCGTCGGGGCCGTCGCGGCCGATCAGGCCGCTCTGGGCCACGTGCACGAAGTTGGGGCTGTTGCTCAGCAGCACGAATTTTTCGTCGGAATTGAGGTCGCGGTCGTGCTCGAGCAGCTCGGCGCGGACGATGTCGCCGCCCTGGGTGTCCACGGTCAGCCGGAGCGAGTCGGAGCTGATGGTCACCAGGCGGCGGCTGGCGGCCACCGGCGCCTCACCGGTCGGGATTTCGCCACCGGCCTGATCCGCTTCGGGGATAAAGGTCTCCTCGCCGGCGCTGGTCTGGGTGCTTTGCGCCGTTTCTGGCTGGGGCGCTTTGTCCGTTTGCCACTGTTGCCAGATGAGGAAGCTCACCAGCAGCAGAGCGATAAGAAGTATATTGCGTTGAGATTCCATAAGTCAGTTTCTTCGCTTGGGTTGCGGGACCGGATCGTGGCCGCTTGGACCTAAAGGGTGGCATTTTAATAGACGTTTGACGGTTAACCAACCGCCTTTTAAAAAACCGTGGAGCCGGATGGCTTCAATGGCGTATTGGGAACAGGTGGGAGTGAAACGGCACCTGGGGCCGAGCAGGGGGCTGATAACCAGTTGGTAAAGGCGGATAAGGCCTATGCTGAGCCATTGCAACGGCGAGAAAGGGTGCGCCATAGTCTATCCAGCAGCTCGAACAGTTCGTCATTCGGCACATCCCCTATGCCCTGCTTGGCGATCACCACTATGTCCACGGCGGGCAGCCGGTGTTGCCGCAGGCGGAAGGATTCGCGCACTACCCGCTTGACCCGGTTGCGCCAGACGGCCCGCTTGAGCGCCTTCTTGGGCACGGCGAGTCCCAGCCGGGGGTGACCGGATTCATTGGGTTTGGCAAGCAGAGTGAGATGGGGGGAGGCGGCTCTGACGGGGTTGTCGAAGACGTTTTTGAATTGTGCGGGAGTTAGCAGACGTAACTCCCGTGGAAAGGCATGCCTGGCCATTAGGCGCTCAGACGGGCACGACCTTTGGCGCGGCGGGAAGCCAGTACTTTACGGCCGTTTTTGGTGGCCATACGAGCACGGAAACCGTGGCTGCGCTTGCGCTTCAAATTTGAAGGTTGAAAAGTGCGTTTCATCGTTATTACCGTTTGTCAGTTGACTGTACAGTTTGACCGCTCTGCCGCCGATGCTCGACATCACCGCGAAACGGTCCCACAAAAGAGGCCGAATTCTAAACAGTTAAGTGCCTGGCGTCAATCGGCATAGCATTAATCTCGACACGGCCCTGCCGCATGCTGGCCCGACCGGATCGATCCCGGATCCAACAGGATCGCGGGGCCTGGATTATACAGGGCCCCGCGGCCTTGGCAAGCCGAGGGGTTCTCCCTCAAGCCGCCGGCAGCACCTTGCGCAGAAAGGCGCGGGTGCGGGGATCCTGGGGGTTGGTGAGCAGGGTGGCGGGCGGCCCCTGCTCCACGATGCGGCCGCCGTCCATAAAGATCACCCGATCCGCCACGTCCCGGGCGAAACCGATCTCGTGGGTCACCACCACCATGGTCTGGTGGGCCAGGGCCAATTTTTTCATCAGCCCCAGCACCTCGTCCACCCATTCCGGATCCAGTGCCGAGGTGGGCTCGTCGAACAGCATCACCTTGGCATGGCTGGCCATGGCCCGGCCGATGCCGACCCGCTGCTGCTGGCCGCCGGAGAGGGAGGAGGGGTAGGCGTCGGCCTTGTCGGCCAGGCCGATGTCGCCGAGGATGCGCATGGCCTCGGCGCGGGCTTCGGCCCTGGGTTTCTTCCACACGGTGATCAGCCCCTCGGCGATGTTGTCACGGGCGGTCTTGTTGGCGAACAGGGCGTAGTTCTGGAACACGAAGGAGGTGCGCTTGCGCAGCGCTATCGCCTGCTTGCCGCTATGCCGGGCCAGATCGATGTGGAAGCCGTCGATCTCCAGGGTGCCGGCCTCGGGGGTTTCCAGCAGGTTGAGGCAGCGCAGCAGGGTGGATTTACCGGTGCCGGAGGGCCCCAGTATCACCACGATTTCCCCTTTGTTGATGTCCAGATCGATGCCGTTCAGCACCGTCTGGCCGTTGTACACCTTGGTCAGGTTACGCAGTTTGATCATGGTGGCCCCCTAGTACGCCGAGTTCAGGCGCCGCTCCAG
This sequence comes from Zobellella denitrificans, assembly GCF_002407485.1. Classification (NCBI taxonomy): domain Bacteria; kingdom Pseudomonadati; phylum Pseudomonadota; class Gammaproteobacteria; order Aeromonadales; family Aeromonadaceae; genus Zobellella; species Zobellella denitrificans. Next base: position 4,172,574 of record NZ_CP012621.1, read on the forward strand.
CCGCCCCTGCAGATGGGTGAAGAACACCACCACTGCCCAGTAGATCAGGGCCACGGCGATAAAGGCCTCGAAAAACTTGAAGCTGCTGGAGGCTTCCTTCTGGGCCGAGGCCATGATCTCGGCCACCCCCAGGGTGAAGGCCAGGGAGGTGCTCTTGATCATGTCGATGAAGTAGTTCATCAGCGAGGGCGTGGCGATGCGCGCCGCCTGGGGCAGTATGATGCGGCCCATGGCCTGGCCTCGGGTCATGCCGATGCTCATGGCCGCTTCCATCTGGCTCTTGTGGATGCCGAGGATGGCGGCGCGGATCGACTCGGCCATGTAGGCGGCGAAGTGCAGGGTCAGGCCGATGACGGCGGCGGTAAAGGCGTTCATGCCGATGAACACCGGCATGATCTGCGGCAGCCCGTAGTACAGCAGGAACAGCTGCACCAAGAGCGGGGTGCCGCGGAAGAAGGAGATGAACAGCTTGGCCAGGGCGTTGAGCCCCGGCAACTGGAAGGTTCTGATCACCGCCAGCACCACGGCGATGATCAGGGCGAACACAAAACCCAGCAGCGCCATTTCCATGGTAGTGCCCAAGTATTTGAGCAAAATGGGAAACAGCGCCAGGGTGTAGTCGAGATCGAATTGCATGCTTATTTACTGGTGATGTCCGCGCCCAGCCATTTCTCGGAGATTTGCGCCAGGGTGCCGTCGGCGCGCATCTCGGCCAGGGCCTGGTTCACCTCGGCCAGCAGCGCCTGCTGCTCCGCCTTCTTCACGAAGGGGAAGGCGTTTTCCATGGTCTCGAAGGGGTGGCCGGCCAGTTGCAGCGGCAGGCCCGCTTCCTTGATCAGCTGGGCGGAGCCGACCCTGTCCATTACGAAGGCGTCGATCCGGCCCAGGGCCACGTCCTGCTCCAGGTTGGTCTCGTAGGTGATGATGTCGATTTCGTTGTTGGTGTCGTACTGGCGCATCAGCTGTTCGAAGTTGGAGCCCAGGTTGACCGCCACCTTCTTGCCCTTGAGATCCTCCAGGCCCTGGATGCTGTCGTTGCCCTGCCGCACCACTATCTGGGCGCCGTCGTAAACGTAGGGCTCGGAGAAGTCGTACTTTTCCTTGCGTTCTGCGGTCACGGTGATCTGGTTGGAGATGGTGTCGATGCGGCCGGTTTCCAGCATGCCGAACAGGCCGGAGAAATTGGTGGTCACAAACTCCACGTCCCGGCCGATGCGCTTGCCGATTTCATTCCAGACGTCGACCTCGAAGCCCTGCAGCTTGTCCTGCTGCACGAAGGTGAAGGGGAAATAGCGGCCGGACATGCCGACCTTGACCGGCTCGGCGGCCATGGCGGGGGCGATCAGGGTGGCGGACAGGGCGATGGCGGCGCCCAGCAGCTTGGCGGATTTGAACATGGATACGTCTCCTGGTGAAAAGGGCAAGACCGCCGCGGGGCAGTCATAACCACTACAGCATAAGTGATGGGGGTCTTTTTATACCAGCAACGGCCGCCATGCCAGTTTTTTACAGCCATCCAACCGAACAATGGGTGATAACCAGGTGCGTCTGGTTATAAGCGGGAATGACGAGGCCGGGCAGCCGCTCCCGGGCTCCGGGGCCGGGCAGTTTTTTTTCAGTGATCGGGCCAGGATCCGGGTGTGGGTAGC